>NZ_PCPG01000016.1 GCF_002979655.1 Microbacterium sp. MYb45 | reverse complement strand
CGACCCCCGCGCCTGCCCCGACCCCGGTGCCGGCGGACGGGTGGGGGCCGGCGCAGGCGCCGGAGCAGGCGTCGGAGCAGCGATGGCGGTGGCGCGGATGTCGTCGATGCCGACGGGCACTGCCGACTTCGCCCCGGAAGAGGTGTAGAGCGCGAAGGCGTAACCACCCGGCTTCTGCAGGCGTGCGGACGATGCATCCGAGTGCGAGACCTGCCAGGCCGACGGCTCTGCGGCACCCGAGACCCAGGCTTTCGCCGAGAGGGCGACGGGGTTGGTGCCGGTCACCCGGAACGCGACGTCCAGCGAGGTTCCACTCTTCACGGTCACCGGAAGGCGACGCTCGGCGAGGCTCTGGACCCCGGTGAGGTCAGTGAGTCGAACGACGGAGACGTAGGCCGAGCCATCGGGGTGCACACGCACCCGCACGCCGTAGGAGTCCTTCCCGGAGACGCGCACCGCCTGCGCGAGGTAGATCGGACCGCCGACGGGCAGCTTCGGGATCGAGAGCGAGAACTTGCTGTCGACGTCGGCTGCCGAGACGCCGGTCACGCTCGCCCGCGCGGTGATCCCCGGCTTACGGCTCGCCAGCAGAGCCACGTCTCCCGTGACACTGGAGGCGCCCTCGATGACGCGCCACGCGCCGACGGCCGATGATCCCCATCCGGAGCCGACGGTGCGGTCCATGTCGTCGTCGATGACCGGGGCAGGAGCAGCCGCTGCAGGTCGCGTCGCTCCCTGCGACACATCCGCCGATGCGGCTACCGGTACAGACGTCAGCGCGGCTGTGACTCCCAGCACGGCGGCGAGAGCGCCGGCGACCGCTCGCCGGCGGTGTTGTGGAGGTCGTCGGGATTTCTTTGGGGATGAGGCGAGCTCAAGGAACGGAAAGGACATGATGTCACCGTTTTCTGGGGCAGGTTCAACGATCAACCAGCACCACGCCGCTGTTTACACCCCGGCGGTGAAGTGCGAGTCCCCCTCGCAACTCATGAAGAGTAACCGGCTCAGGAGGCAAAGACAAACGGGCACCGCCTTCCGGCCGATATACACGCCATGATGGCGTGAACCCGGGTCGGCGGTCAATCGCTGTAGTACTCACTACGATGACGGTCGGGGCGGGCCCTGTTCAGCACGGTCCCGAGGATGCGTGCGCCACCCGACTCGAGCGACCTGATGCTCTTCGTCAGCGCGGCACGGCGCGTCTTGGTCGCGTCGACGACGAGGATGACACCGTCGGTCTGCGTGGCGAAGAGATTCGCGTCCGCGACGCTCAGCGTCGGAGGAGAGTCGATCACGACGTAGTCGTACTCCGCTGCGGCGAAATCGAGCAGCTGTGCCATGCGCGACGACGTGAGAAGTTCGGCGGGGTTGGGAGGCACGGTGCCGGCGGGCAGGATGTCCAGCGTGCTGTCGGCGACGCTGTGCTTGGCCACCTCGAACTCGACCTCGTCGAGCAGCACGCTCGTGAGACCGATCGAGCCGTCGATGCCGGCGTGCTCGTGCGCACGCGGGCGGCGCATGTCGGCGTCGATCAGCAGCACGGAGTTGCGGAGACCCGCGAGCGTCATGGCCAGGTTCACCGACACCGTCGACTTGCCCTCGGCCGGCATGCCCGACGTGACCAGGAGCACCTTCACGCGCGACGACACATTCGCATAGGCGAGCGCGGAGCGGATGCGACGGAACTCCTCCGAGGTGTGCCCCAGCGGCTCCTGTGCCACGGCGATGCCGCGCGTGACCAGCAGCGGGGACTTCGACACGACACCGAGCACGGGGTCGCCCCCTGCCTGCGTGAGCGTCTCCTCGTTGCGCACACGGGTGTCGAGCACCCCGATCAGGATCGCGACGGCCAGGCCGAGCACCCCGCCGAGGAAGCCGCCGAGAAGGGCGTCACGAGGCTTGCTCGGGGTGAACTGGAACTCCGGCACGACCGCGTCGTCGATCACCTGCGCGGTGATCGTGGACTCCCCCTGCGGATCCTTGGGAGCCACGTCCTTGACGGCCACGATGAGCTGGTCGGCGACGGCGTTCGCCAGGTCGGCCGATGCTTCTGCGTCGTCCGCGATTCCGGTGACCCGGAGCGTGACAGTGCTCTGCGGGATCGACACCTCGATGTCCCGGGCCAGAGCACGCGCAGTGGTGTCGAGGTCGAGCTCTTCGATGACGGGATCGAGCACGCGCGAGCTGGTGGCGAGCTGAGCGAACGACAGCATCTGGCTCTGCGTATACACCGATCCCTGGTTGAGGTCGGAGGCGCTGGTTCCCTGGTTGAGAGCGAAATACAGGGAGGTCGTCGCCTGGAAGAGCGGCGTCTGCAGCGACGCGTATCCGTAGGACCCCGCTGCGCCGAGAACGGCGGACAGCACGATCAGCCACCAGAACTTGCGCAACGAACTCGCGATGACACGCAGACTGACCCGGCTCTCGCCCATGGTTCCCCATTCCCCCTGAGATTTCGATTCTAGATGAGTCAACGTTTCCGCACCCTCACGCTCGTGGGTACGACGGCGGGGCGCTGCTCGGCAGCCGCAGCCCCTCCGGTGCGCCGATATCGACGCGCGTGGCCGGTTCGTCGGGCCCTCGGAGCACGGCAGAGTCTCTGGCCCAGGTGATGGCCAAGCCGACGCAGAACCAGAGGAACATGCTGTATTGCGTGATGAGGGCGACCACCACGAGGCTCGGGAGTTGTCCGACGACCGCGAGCGCTGCGGGGCTTCGCGTCGAACGCCTCAGCGCCATCCACGCAGCACAGACCACGGCAGCCATGATGAGGAAGGTCGGCACATATCCGTACCTCAGCAGGGTGAGGACCAGCGCATTGTCGACGGATCTGGCGAAGTAGCCGAGGTAATAGTCGCCCGAGACCAGGGAGTGCCAGTCGCCCGGGTTGCCGAAGACCTGCACCTGTTCGAGGAGCACGAGCAGGTCCGTTCGATAGTCCGCACTGCCGCCCGCTTCCTCCCCCGCTGCCCCGAAGACCGTGTCGATGATGGGGATGACGATGGCCGTTCCGATCACACCGGCCACGGCGACGGTCGCCCGGAAACGAGTGGAGACGCCGACGATCAGGAACGTGGACAGGATGAGCGTGAGCACGAGCGTCAGGAGACCCACACGGCTGAAGGTGAGGACCGTGGCCACCGCGATGATCACCACCCCGCTGATCTTCGGAACGAGCCGCCACCTGGTCGCGACGACGAACGCCGAAGACATGGCCAGGGCCGCACCGAGCGCGATCGAATGCCCGAAAGCACCCTCCGCCCTCAGGACCCCTCCGCGCTCCTGCAGCGGGCTCCAGGTGTCGTAGATGACCCCCGACCCCGGTATGAGCACGAACGGGTTGAACGACGTGAAGAACTCGACGACGGCGAGTGCCGCGGCGACCACGGCGACGATCGCGATGGTCGAAGTCACCCATGCGGTGCCGACCCGGGCCAGCACCACGCGGCCCCAGATGTAGGGGATCACCCATTCGAGGAGCGCAGCGACGAGAGACGCGAGGTCCACGGAGCCGAAGGCGTACAGGCCGACGATGACGATGATGAACACCGCCACCCACGCATCGGCCGCCCGCAGCGGGACGATCGACCAGTTGACGAGGATCAGCAGTGCCGTGAGAAGCGTGATCGCGGCCCAGTAGAAGCCGATGTTCACGCCCACCCAGAGGGGGACGAAGAAGAGCACGCACGCCCAGACGACGAATGCCGCGCGGGGCATCATCCGGAGCACGAGAACGACGAGGGCCAGTGCGGCGAGACCTCCGACTGCGAGGAGCACGATCGGAACAGCAGTGGCCATGCGTCAGGATCCTACTCGGAGGTGGTGATGCGGAACGAATCTGTCACAGCGCGAAACGCTCTCAATGTGTAACACGTCAGCACACAAGAACACGTGAGGCGCGCCCCGTCCACCGGCGCATGAGCACCGATGGACGGGAACGCACCTCACGTGCGCCGCATCGCTCTGCTACGGGGCGGTCACCCGGAACGAGTCGAAGGAGACACCGAGTGCCGCCGTCGAGCTCCCCGAGCGGTTGCCGCTCAAGCCGACCGAGCCAGCACCCTGCAACGGCGTCGCATCCGTCGCGTTGAGCTGCCAGTTCGCCGGCTCCGTGCCACCCGTCGCCCAGATCTTCGCCGAGATCGCGGTCGGCGACGTACCGGTGACGGAGACCTTCAACGTGTAGGAGGTGTTCGCCGTGAAGGCGACCCCTGACACGGGCTGCGTCAGCAGCACGGTGCCGTCACGATGAGCCACGAGCCAGATGGTTCCGTCAGGACGGAGCCATGCGCGGACCAGATACTTGCCTGCGGCCGACTGACGCGCGATGACTCCGATGTAGGCGCCGCCCGCTGCCGGCGCCTGATCGACGCGGAACTGCGTCTGAAGCACGGCGTCGGTGATCGAGGTCGTGTTAAGCGTCGCGTGGCGGGTGTCTCCCGGGATCAGGGCCATCTTGCCCTGGCCGTCCGACACGGTGGCCGCTGCCTGCGAGCCGCCGGCGATAGTCCATGCACCGCCCACGACCGCGCTGCCCCAACCGGGACCGGAGGTCCGCTCGAACTCGTCGCCTGCCAACGGAGCAGGCTCGGGCTCGGGATCGGGATCGGGATCGACAGGAGCCGCCGCGACCGTGACCTGCTTGGTCGCGGTGTGCGTCGCCCCCTTGTTGTCGGTCACGGTGAGCGTCACGGTGTAGGTTCCGGCTGCGGCGTAGGCGCGGGAGCTCGTTGCGCCCGATCCCGTCGTTCCGTCGCCGAAGTTCCAGGCGTAGGAGGCGATGGTGCCGTCCGAATCCGTCGATGCGCTGCCGTCGACGTTGGCCGTCAACGCTGCGGTGGTCGCCGAGAAGGCGGCCGTCGGTGCCACGTTGGTGGGCTCGGGCTCGGGCTCGGGATCCGGCACCGCAGCGCCGAGGTTCTTCAGCGTGAAGTCGTCGAAGCTCGCGAGGTTCGTCCCGGTCGCCGTACCCGAACGGTACGAGTACACGGTGGGCGCTCCCGCGACCTGGAGGGCCGGAGTCGCGTCCGTCGTCGAGAGCTGCCAGCTGGCAGGTTCGGCTGCTCCGCCCGCCCACAGCTTGGCGCGGATGGTGGTGGTCGTGGAACCCGTCGTATCCATCGCCAGGTTGAACGTGCTGCCCGCGGTCCAGGTGAGCCCTGCGACGGCGGTGCTGGCGATCGCCGTACCGTTGCGCTGGATCACGAGCCACGTGGTGCCGTCAGCACGGTGCCATGCAAGTGCACGGTAGCCGTTGGAACCCGACCGACGTGCGCCGAGCCCTTCGTAGGCGACGCCCGTCGACGGCCCGGAGGACAGCGTGTAGCTGATCCGCGCCGAGCTGTCGAGCAGGGACGTGCCCTGCAGGAGCATCTCGCGGGTCTCACCCGGCGTGAGGTTGACCTTGCCCACTCCGTCGGCGACGGAGGTGACAGCGGCGGAACCGCTCATGGGTGCCCAGGTGCCGCCCTTATCGGCTGCGCCCCAGCCGCTCGAGACCACGCGACCGAACGAGTCGGATGCCGCGAAGACCTGAGCCTGCGCCGTCACGGATTTGGTGACGCTCGCGGACCCGCCGAGGCTGTCGGTCACCGTCAGGGTGATGTCGTGCGCACCCGCCTGGGTGTAGGTGTGACCGGCGGTGGCTCCCGATCCGGCGGGAGTGCCGTCGCCCCAGTTCCAGGAATAGGAGAGCGTGGCCCCGTCGGAGGCGCTCGACCCCGCAGCCGAGACGCTCACCGTCATGCCCGATGCCGTCGACGTGAACGTCGCGACCGGGTCGGCGTGAGTGGTGACCGCCTGACGCGTGGTCGACGCGGTGCCGCCGCGGTCGTCGGTGACGGTGAGGGTCACCGTGCGCGTGCCCGCCGTGGCGTACACGTGGCTGGCGACCTGACCGGTCGACGTCGTCCCATCACCCCAGTTCCATGCGTACGAGGAGATGGTGCCGTCGGAGTCGGTGGATGCGGACGCATCCGCCGAGACCGAGAGTCCTGTTCCGGTGAGCTCGAAGGACGCTGTCGGCAGCACGTTCGCCGCCTGGACCACGACCGGCTTCTCCGTCGTCGTGGCCAGCCCGTTGCTGTCGGTGACCGTGAGCTTCGCCGTGTACGTTCCGGAGGCCGTGTAGGTGTGCGAAGTCGTCGCGCCCGTGCCCGCCGGAGAATCGTCTCCGAAGTCCCACTGGTAGCCGGTGATCGTCGCAGAGCCCGCCGGAGCGGACGCGCTGGCGTCGAAGGCCACGTCGAGGTCCGTCGCGGTCGCCGTGAAGGAGGCGGTCGGCGCCTCGAAGCCCTTGCCGACGCCGTAGTGCGTCTGCACCTGGGCCGACGTCAGCGCGTACGGGTAGACAGCGGCCTCATCGAGCGCTCCCTTGAAGTACTTGGAGCTCGGCGCCGAAGGCCAGCTGCTGAGGTTGTCCCCGCCGATGCGCCAGTACCCGAGGTAGTTCTCCGCGGTGGTACCGGAGGCGTCCGATGCGACGAGCGTGCCGTCGACGTACAGCTTCATCCCCGCAGAGCTCTGCGTCGCCACGGCATGGTGCCAGGCGTTGTTGTTCAGGGCCGTGCTGTTCTGAATCGTCCGAGTGCTCCCGTCATAGGTGCCGAAGACGAGCCGACCATTGTTGGTCATGTAGAGGTGACGGTCGTAGCTGGTGGAGTCGCCGGAGGCGGCGCTCCCATAGCCGATCAGCTTTCCACCGGTGGTGGAGTTGGTCTTGAACCACACCTCGGTCGAGTACTCGGAGGGTGCGGCGACCTTGTTCGTCGTCGCGACGCGTCCGGTAGAGGAACCGGTGAATGTCGATGCTCCCGTCGCGGTGTTCGCGACGCCGGACGTGGATGTCGTGACGCCCGAGCCGAAGACGGGCGTGTTCGCACCGGCCCAATCCTGGCTGGAGTCGCCCAGGGGGTAATAGAGCTGCGGCTCGTCAGCGGTCACGGCGTCCACGTATGTGGAGACGGCTCCTGCCGTCACTGCCACGCTGACGGCCTGACTGCTCACCGCGTTCCCGTTGCCGTCCTTCGCGACGACGGTGTACTCCTGCTGTGTTCCCGGAGGCGCCGTCTTGTCTTCGAGACTGATCGTGGGGCGGTTCCACCAGGTCGCATCGGCCGTCTTCGTGGCGACCGGCGTGGCAGTGCCCGTGCGTCGCAGCTCGTACGTGAGCGTCAGATCGTCACGATCCCAGTTCGAGGGGATGGAGACGCGCACGCGCCCCGGGATGAAGGACTGCGCCGTGGCGGTCCAGTTCGCTCCCGAAAGACGCGGACCGTCTTTCGCTCCGCCCGGAGGCGTCGTCGAGAAGCGCACGAGGCCCTCGAAGCGGCCGTTGTTGACCGAGCGGAACTCTCCGCCGATCGAGATCATGTTGCCCGCTCCGGTGATGGAGAGGCCGGCCTGCCCCATACCCGTCGTCACGCCGACGGCCCAGTCGGGCGTCCAGGCGTAGCCTGACGGCGCCGGCGTACCGGCCCAGTTCTTGTACGTGCTGCCAGCCGCGGGCTGATTCCCGAGCGTGCCGCGCGCGTCGGCCGTGTACGCCTCCGAGTAGCGGTGCGTGCGCGGGTTCTGCTCGGGGTGCATCCCCATCGTGCTGCAGGCATGCGTGTGGCTCGTCGTGTACACGACCTTGCCCGTCGAGTACACGCCGTAGTGGTCACCCAAGCAGTCGGAGATCCAGCGCACCTGGCCCGTTCCGGCCTCTGCCGCGAACGTGCCTTCGAGGTTCCCGGTGGCGGCATCGGCATACACCCAGCCGGTGCCGTACACCGCGTTGGCGTCGGCGGCCAGACCGAAGATCCCGGCCTTGCCCGAGTTGGCGCCGGTGATCGACCCGTTCTTGACGGTCTGCGGGAGCGCCCAGGCGGTGTCGACGGCACCCGTCGTCTTGTCGAGCGCGACGGTGCCGCGCATCGCCAGGTTGCCGTTGACCTGCGAGAAGCGACCGGCGGCGATGACGTTCTGCCCGGCCGGATCCATCACCATCGCGTCGACCTGGAGGTCGCTCTGCGGAGCCCAGCTCAGCAGGGCTCCGTTGGCAGCGTTGAAGCCGGCGAGGTTCTTGCGGGCCGTGCCGTTGCCCTGCGTGAACAGACCGCCCACGTACACGCTCGACCCGGAGGTGGCGAGAGCGTAGACACCGCTGCCGCCGATCGACGGATTGAACCCGGGCACCAGCTGGCCGGTGACGGCGTCGAGCGCGGCGAAGTTCCAGCGCGCCTGCCCGTTGACCGAGTTGAAGGACCCGCCGATGTAGATGCGACTGCCGTCGGGCGAGGCCGCGACCGCCTTGATCACGCCGTTCACCTGCGGAGCGAACGACAGCAGCTGGCCCGTGTTGATGTCATAGGCGAGGACGTTCGACCGTGCGGTCAGACTCGTCCCCGGCACCGCCAGAGGCGCACGCGCATTGTCGAACTTGCCCACCGCGTACACGGTCGAGCCGATCACGGTCTGCGACCAGACGTAGCCGTTGTCGATCTGGACCGTCGGGATCGGATCCGACGTCACGACGTTGTCGTCCCGCTGCAGCAGCGGCGGCGGGGACACGTCAGCAGCCGAAGCGGCCTGTGCTCCCAGCGTCGTCATGCCCGCGACCAGCAACGCTGCTGTCACGACGGAAGCCAGCGCTCCCAGCGCCCGCCTCGTGGTTGTTGTGTTCCCCATTAGTGACTCCCCAGCCGCAGAACGTTTCTTGAGTATGAAATTGCGAAAGTGCGATGAAAGATCGATGCGCGACAGCGCACGAAGGTCAGGACAGCGTGCCGGCGAAGGTCGCCACCGGCTCGCCCGCGGCGTAGTTGACGCTGATCTTGACCGAGCGTCCCTTCGTCGGATCGAGCATGAAGACGTAGGTCCCGGTGGCCTTCGCGCCGGCGGCCAGATCGCCCGTCAGCGGCTTGTTCGGCCCCGCGGTCGTGGCCACGCCGATGTCTCCGTCGTCTGTCGTCAGACTGACGACGGCCGATTCGACGCTCTGCGCCTTCTTCGAGTCATTGGACACGGAGACGTCGACCACGACGGCCGGACCGGCGTACTCGCCCGGCGTCTCGGGCTCCACGGTCATCGTCGAGATCTTGTCGATCGTGACGACCATGTCGGTCGACAGGGCGATCGGCTCGTCGAGAGCTCCGCTCTCCTCCGTCAGCGACGGTGCCTCGGTGGGCCCTGCGGCCTCATCTTCGGCAGGCGGCGTCCAGTCGGTGGTACTGGTGCCCTCGGGCGTCGGCTCCTCGGAGGCGTCAGGGGCTGCCGTGCAGCCTGCCGTCACGAGTGCGAGCGCCACCAGAGGCGCGATGAACATCGCGCGTGTCGAGCGCGAAGTGCCGTCCCCACGACGGCATGATGAAACATTGAACACTGCAGCTCCCCAGAACCCAGATCCCCATTCCGAAGCCCCCTCGGCCTCGGTCCCCACCGCGCAGAACGCGGCATCGGCTAATGATAGTGCGGGGAGCGGGAAACCACAAGGCTTCGCTCAGGATGCATGCCGTCGGTGCCCGCCGAGCTGGGCGAGGATCGTCGCTGTGGACGACTGAACCTCGGCGAGGGTCTCCCGGTGGCCCCGGCTACCGTGCCGGTCGGCGATGCTGGTCGGATCGACGGCGCCCCGGTTGCCGAAGAGACGCCGGATCCTGCTCCCGACTCCGTCGCTGCCGGCGAGCGGCGTCGCCCGGGACCGCGCTCGGTCCAGATACGCGACGTAGTCCGCCACGCGGTCGGGCCCCGTGGAGGAGAAGCCCGCTCCGAGGTGGGCGGCTTCCTTGAGGGTGAACATCCAATCGCGCGAGCGCGGCGCGAGCCGCACCAGCTCGCCACGGATGTCCCGTGACGCCGTGAGGATCAGGGTGGACTGCTCGATGAGTTCGATGGTCACCGGCCGCGCGTGGTGGGACTGCGCCTGTTCGCGCCATCCCTCGTCATCGTGGAGCGACGAGACCAGCTCGCAGATCGCATCACCCTCGGTCGCGCGGACGCCCGCGCTGCTGACCGATGTAGATGAGTCCGCACCGAATCCCCGCCGCAGGCCGAGCTCCGCCAACGGCGACCGGCAGACGTTCGCGGCGCACACGACCAGGATCTTCTCACCGGTCATGCGTCGGCACCGAGCCTTCCGATCTCGCGGAACCACTTGACCGCGGCGAGCGCGAGGAACAGGACCGCGGCGGCACACAGCAGGCCGTAGCCGATGAGGAACGCCGGCGTCCAGCCCCACAGCACGAAGACGAGGCAGACGAGGCCGAAGTCGGTGGGCAGCAGGACGAGCGATCGCACGAGCGTGCCTCCGCCGCGCTCGTGGGTCGACGCCACAGCGTGCTTCCCCTTGAGGAGGTCGTTGAGGAGCATCCCGGAGAAAGTCGTCGAGGCGACGATGCTGAACACGATCGGGATCAGCAGCAGCACCGGTGCCTCCGGGAGGACCCGGTAGAGCCCGATCAGCACCCCGAGGTGGAGGGACGCGATCTTGAGCGTGTCGATGAAATGGTCGAGCCACTCGCCCTGCGGACTGCCCCCGCCGCGGAGACGCGCGACCTGGCCGTCGGCGGAATCCCAGGCGTAGCCGAGCACGAGCAGCACGGCGATCAGGAAGCCCATGGGCACGTTCACCGGTCCGAAGGCGATCAGCCCGATCGCGACGAAGGAGTGCACCGCACTGATGATCGAGACCTGGTTCGGCGTGAGCCCGATGCGGTAGGCGACGGCGGCGAGGACTCGCCCGATCCGACGATTCACGTACACGGAGTACGCGGGGGCGCCACGCGCATGGCCCTTCTGCGCGCGCGCGAGACGTCGGTATGCGTCTACGACCATTTCCTGCCCTTCCGATCGGTCTGCGGGGTGCGTGCGATCCGCCGAGCCTCTCGCACCCCGCGAAGGTACGCGCGGATCGGAGCGGCCGACTGGATCAGCTGACGGCGTCCGCCGCGGAGGATCACCTCGCGAGCTGTCCTCGGGATCGAGCGGCGCCAGCGCCGCACGCCCGCCTCGTCGAGGTGACGCACGGCGAAGAGCATCCGGTTTCGGATGTTGTAGTAGTAGTAGGTCTCCGATTTCGCTCGCGAGACCCCGGGGTCGGCGCGCTGCGTGCCGCCCTCGTCGTGGACCGCACTCGCGTCCTCGACGAGCGCCAGCGATCCGCCGGCCGACACGACCTTCCGCGAGAAGTCGACATCCTCCCAGTACAGGAAGTAGTCGTCGTCGAATCCGCCCGCGAGCTCCCAGACCTCGCGCGTGATCCACAGGCATGCGCCGCTCAGCCAGGGTTCGAACGGCCGCGGGTCGCCCGCCACGCGTTTGCGTCGCGCGCGCATCGTTCCGTCGTCGAGCAGGAGATCGATACCGGCGAACCACGTACGCCCGTCCGAGTCCGAGATGACCGGCGAGGCGAGCGTGGTGCGGGAAGCCGCAGTGGTGGATTCCAGCCGACGCAGCGACTCGCGGTCGATGTGCGCATCCGGGTTGATGACGAGGACGTCGGTCGCACCGTCGGCGAGCGCGCGCGTCACGCCGATGTTCACCCCACCGCCGAAGCCCGTGTTGGACTCGGGGGCGATCAGCGTCCACTCGTTCTCCCGCGCGACGTCTTCCGCGGCTCGACGCTCGTCAGCGGAGGACCAGTTGTCGACCACGATCACCGTCGCGTCGGGATCGATCGCCCGCGCCTCGCGCGCGACGACCACCAGATTGCGCTGCAGAAGCTTCGCCGAGGCGTAGTTCACGACCACCACGGCGAGCCGACCGTGCTCGGTTGACACGCGATTCTCTCCCCCCGGATCCGCGTCACGGATCACCTCGGGTCGCCGGCCGAATTCCCCAGAGTCGCGACCGACGTCGACTCCCAGGAGAACGACTATACGCGAGAGACGCCTCCGGGCAGGGGCTTCAGGGGGATCACGGTACGATGAGGCCGCGCCGGAGTGAAGGCGCGAGACTGCCATGGGGATGGTGCGGATGACCAGGGGACCGGAATCGAGCGACATGATCGCAGTGACGATCGGCATACCCACCTACCGGAGGCCGGACCTCCTGGAGGCACTGCTGCGAACCCTGCCGTCGCGCATCGCTGAATGTGCCGACCTCGGTCTCGACATCGACGTGCTGGTCGTCGACAACGACCCGGAGGGGTCGGCACGCGAGGTGGCCACCGGCACAGGACTCCCTGTCCGGTACGTGGTCGAGCCGACGGCGGGGATCGTCGCCGCTCGCAACCGGATCCTCGACGAATGCGGCGACCGCGACCTCCTCGCCTTCATCGACGACGACGAGATCCCGCGGGAGGCCTGGCTCTCCTCTCTCCTCACGGTCTGGCGCGAGCACGGAGCCGACGCGGTGATGGGACGCGTCATCTCCGTCTTCGACGAGGACGTCGATCCCTGGCTGCTCGCCTCGGGCACATTCCGGCGACCGCCGAGGAAGACGGGTACGGTCCTGCAGGTCGCGGCAGCGGGGAACCTCCTGCTCGACCTCCGCTCCATCCGCCGGCTCGGCCTGCGCTTCGATCCGTCGCTGGGGCTCGGCGGCGGCGAGGACACCCTGTTCTCCCGGCAGCTGGCTCAGCGCGGCGGCCTCATCGTGTGGTGCAACGAGTCCGAGACCGAAGACCTCGTCGTCGCCGCGCGACTCAGCCGGGCGTGGGCGGCGCAGCGTGCCTTCAGCTCGGCGAACGCCGGCACGCGGATCCAGCTGCAGCTCACCGAGGGGCGGGCGCGACGAGGGATCCTGCGCGTTCGCGCCCTGGTCGGCGGTGTCGCCAGGATCATCGTCGGCGGTCTGCGCCGAGCCTTCGGCGCGCTGACCCGGAACATCACGCACCACGCCAGGGGCACGCGCCTCGTACATCGCGGTCGCGGCACGATCGCGGCCGCGCTCGGCCGCCGCTACGACGAGTACCGTCGCCCATCGGAGGATGACACCACCATGACCGACTCCCCTTCGACCATCCGCGTGATGCAGTCGCTCGGCGCACCGCGCCCGACGACGAACCCGTACAACAAGATGCTCGACGAAGCGCTCGGGTCCACCGAGGGCCTCGAACGGCTGCGCTTCTCGTGGGGCACAGCACTCTTCGGGCGCTACGACGCCTTCCACTGGCACTGGCCCGAGGCCAAGCTGCACGGCTCCTCCTGGTGGAAGTCCACCGGGAAGTTCCTCCTCACCACCGCTCTCGTCTTCCGGCACCGCTTCTCCCGGCGCATCGCGGTGGTGCGGACCGTCCACAACATCGAGCTCCCCGACGACAACGCGCCGCGGCTGTGGCTGCTGCGCTTCATCGACCGCCACACCGACTACCGGATCGTCATCAACGAGACGACGCCGCTCCCGCCGGGAACGCCGCACAGCCTGATCCTGCACGGGCACTACCGCGACTGGTACGCGAAGTTCCCGTCCGCCGAGCGCGTGCCCGGTCGACTCGGATCGTTCGGCGGAGTCCGCCGCTACAAGGGCCTCGAAGGATTCATCGATGCCTACGCGGAAGCCGTCACGACCGAGCCGACGCTGAGCCTGAAGATCGGCGGGCGCCCATCCACCCCCGAGCTCGGCGACGACCTCCGGGCGCGGACCGCGGGACTTCCCGGCGTCGAGATGCACCTCGATTTCCTGAGCGATGCCGAACTCGTCCAGCTCGCGACCTCGTCCGAGCTCATCGTGCTGGCGTACCGGTTCATGCACAACTCGGGCAGCGTGCTCGCCGCTCTGTCGATGGCGCGTCCGGTGCTGGTGCCGCGGAACGAAGCGAACGAGGCGCTGGCGCGCGAAGTGGGTGCCGAATGGGTGCTCATGTACGACGGAGATCTCGATGCGCCCACGGTGGTCGACGCGTGGCGCGCGGCATCGACGCTGACCGGGTCACCCGACCTGTCCCGACGCGAGTGGGTGGATGCCGGCCCGGCGCACCGGGATGCGTTCCGCGAAGGCGTCGCGCTCAAGCGTCGACGCGGCTGAGCGGCATCGCGCCGCGGGGTCGGGGCGCGACCGCCACGATCACACCCGCTGCAGCAGCCCCTGCACGAGGGCCGCGACCATGATCTGCGTCGTGAAGCTGCGCTCCACCTCGATCCGGCCGTTGCGCCCGAGTTCGGCCGCGCGCTGCGGATCATCGAGCAGGCCCAGCACCGCCCTCCCGAGTTGCTCCGCGTCCCCCGGCGGCACGAGGTGGCCGGTCCGCCCCTCGCTCACGTACTGACTCATGCCGGGCGTATCCGAGACGACGACCGGGCGGGCGGTCGCCAGCGCTTCCAGAGCCACCGTCATCCCCGAGCCGTGCAGGTTCGGCCTGGTCGGGACGACGATGACGCTGGCGGTCGCATAGAGATCCCGAAGCTCCGCGTGCGGCATGTGCCGGACCACCCGCACCCCCTCGGGCGGCACGAGATCGGAACCCGTCTGCACCACGACCTCCGTGTCCGGCCGCGCGGCGAGCACGCGCGCGAGAGCCGCGTAGAGCGTCGCCGGATCGCGGTCACGGTCGTTGCCGACACTGACGATCCGCGGCTGCGTCGGAGAGGGCTGCGCGCCGAAGAAGTCGCTGTCGATGCCGAACGGGATCGGGAAGACCCGCGGACCCCGGCTCCCCAGCAGGCGCCGGAGCGGGTCGATCTGCCCTTCGCTGAGCACCCACGCGGATTCGGCCCCGCCCAGCATCGAGAGCAGGCGGGCCGGAGCGGGACCTGCCTGCGCCATGTCGGTGAGCCAGATCACCCCGGTGGCGTAGCGGACGCGGGGATGCAGGATCTGCAGGCGATACGCGGTGTTCTCGTCCCACGTCACGGCCAGGCCCTCGACGGGGCGAGGTTCGATGCCCAGCCGCGCTCGCACACGAGCGACCCGACCGGGCGGCGGGAGATCGACCACCGCCACGGCCGCATGATCACGCAGCGCATCCAGTCCGTAGGGCCAGACGCTCGGGACCTCTCCCCTGGCATGGCTCCGCTCCCAGGCCGGCACCGACTGTTCGGCACGATGAGCCCAAGTGAGAGACAGCGAGGCACCACCCTCGGATTCCACGAGCCAACTATGGACCTCCACAGGCACCCTGACAAGAGCCGATTCCGGGACGGACACGGAGATCCCGCACCGGACGTCACAGCATCCACTCACCCGCCGGTGAGGTGACCCGCTAGAGTCGGACGTACGACTGTGGGGGTCGTCGGACGGCAGGGGATGGCCGTCCCTTCTGTGACGCCACCATGGACATCGACGTTTTCACGAGGGGGATCATGAAGGGCATCATTCTGGCGGGCGGTTCGGGTACGCGACTGCATCCGATCACACTGGGAGTCTCGAAGCAGCTCATCCCGGTCTACGACAAGCCGATGGTCTACTACCCGCTGTCGACGCTGATGCTCGCCGGGATCCGGGACATCCTCGTCATCACCACGCCCCACGACGCCGCCCACTTCGAACGACTCCTCGGAGACGGCTCGCAGTTCGGCATCTCGCTGACGTTCGCCCAGCAGGAGTCGCCGGACGGGCTCGCGCAGGCGTTCACGATCGGTGCGGACTTCATCGGCGACGACAGCGTCGCCCTCGTCCTCGGCGACAACCTGCTCTACGGCCCCGGCCTCGGCACCCAGCTCAAGCGCTTCGCCGACATCGACGGCGGCGCGGTCTTCGCCTACTGGGTCGCCGAGCCCGAGGCGTACGGCGTCGTCGCGTTCGACGACGCCGGCCAGGCGATCTCGCTCGAGGAGAAGCCGAAGAATCCGCAGAGCAACTACGCCGTGCCCGGCCTGTACTTCTACGACAACGATGTGATCGAGATCGCCCGCAACCTGGCTCCCAGCGCTCGCGGCGAGTACGAGATCACCGACGTCAACCGCGAGTACCTCGAACGCGGCAAGCTCCAGGTCGAGGTGCTGCCCCGCGGCACCGCCTGGCTCGACACCGGGACGTTCGACCAGATGACGGATGCCGCCGACTACGTGCGAACGATGGAGCGCCGCACCGGCATGAAGATCGGCGTGCCCGAAGAAGTGGCCTGGCGCCAGGGCTTCCTCGACGACGACGAACTGCGCGTGCGCGCCGAAGCCCTCGTGAAATCCGGGTACGGTTCCTACCTGCTCGAGCTCCTGGAACGAGGCAAGCGATGACCCGGCTGCTCGTGACCGGCGGCGCCGGTTTCATCGGATCGAACTTCGTGCACCATGTCGTGGCGCACACCGACGCGCACGTGACCGTGCTCGACAAGCTGACCTATGCCGGAAACCGGGCATCGCTCGCGGGCCTCCCCGCCGACCGCGTGGAGCTCGTCGAGGGGGACATCGCCGACGCCGAGCTCGTCGACGGGCTGTTCGCGAAAGCCGACGCGGTCGTGCACTATGCGGCGGAGTCGCACAACGACAACTCGCTGCACGACCCGCGGCCGTTCCTCGACACGAACATCATCGGCACCTACACGCTGCTCGAGGCCGCACGTCGGCACGAGCGGCGCTTCCACCACATCTCGACCGACGAGGTGTACGGCGACCTCGAACTCGACGACCCGCAGCGGTTCACCGAGAACACGCCGTACAACCCCTCGTCGCCGTACTCGTCGACGAAGGCGGGCAGCGATCTGCTGGTGCGCGCGTGGGTGCGGTCGTTCGGAGTGCAGGCGACGATCTCGAACTGCTCGAACAACTACGGGCCGTACCAGCACGTCGAGAAGTTCATCCCGCGTCAGATCACAAACGTGCTGCGCGGCATCCGTCCGAAGCTGTATGGCGCCGGCCAGAACGTGCGCGACTGGATCCACGCCGACGATCATTCGTCGGCCGTCCTGACGATCCTCGACAAGGGCGAGATCGGTGAGACGTACCTGATCGGCGCCGACGGCGAGAAGGACAACAAGTCGGTGGTCGAGCTCATCCTCACGCAGATGGGACAGCCCGCGGACGCCTACGACCACGTGACCGATCGCGCGGGCCACGATCTGCGCTACGCGATCGACTCCACGAAACTCCGCACCGAGCTGGGCTGGGCGCCGCAGTTCTCCGACTTCGAGTCGGGGCTCGCCTCGACCATCGACTGGTACCGGGAGAACGAGGACTGGTGGGCGCCGGCGAAGGATGCGACCGAGTCGTTCTACGCGGCGAAGGGCCAGTGATGACGGAGTTCGGCAAGGCGCTCACGGTCACCGAGACGCCGATCCCCGGCCTGCTCGTCGTCGACCTGCCGGTGCACGGGGATTCGCGCGGCTGGTTCAAGGAGAACTGGCAGCGCGAGAAGATGGTCGCCGCCGGCCTCCCTGACTTCGGACCGGTGCAGAACAACGTCTCCTTCAACGATGCGGTCGGCACGACGCGCGGCATCCATGCGGAGCCCTGGGACAAATGGGTCTCGGTCGCCACCGGGAAGATCTTCGGGGCGTGGGTCGACCTTCGCGCGGGCGACACGTTCGGCACGGTCTTCACGACGGAGATCGATCCGTCGCGCGCGATCCTGGTACCCCGCGGCGTCGGCAACTCGTACCAGACGCTCGAGGCGGACACGGCGTACACCTATCTCGTCAACGATCACTGGTCGCCCGACGCCGAGTACTCGTTCCTCAACCTCGCCGATGAGACCGCGGCCATCGCGTGGCCGATCCCGCTCGCCGACGTCGAGGTGTCGGCCAAGGACCTCGCGCACCCGCGCCTCGCCGATGTGACGCCGATCGGGCCGAAGAAGATCCTCGTCCTCGGCGGCGCGGGCCAGCTCGGACTCGCCCTGCGCGCCGCGCTCGGCGACGCCGAGCACGTGGAGTACACGACGCGGGAGACCCTCGACCTGCGGGCCGACGACCTCGCCACGGCGCGGCGATGGCGCGACTATCGCGCGATCATCAACGCCGCCGCCTACACGGCGGTCGATCTCGCCGAGACCGACGACGGCCGCGGAGACGCCTGGTCGTCGAACGTCACCGGCGTGACCGCATTGGCACGCATCGCCGCCGAGAACGGCATCACGCTCGTGCACGTCTCCAGCGACTACGTGTTCGACGGCAGGAAGGCGGGCCCGTACACGGAGTCCGACCCGGTGCGCCCGCTCGGCGTCTACGGCCAGACGAAGGCCGCGGGCGACGCCGTCGTCGCGACGGTGCCGCGGCACTACATCGTCCGCACGTCGTGGGTCATCGGCGAGGGGCGCAACTTCGTGCGCACGATGGCCTCGCTCGCCGAGCGGGGTATCGCACCGCGGGTCGTCGGCGACCAGATCGGGCGCCTGACCTTCACCGAAGATCTGGCCTCGGCGATCCTGCACCTGCTGTCGACCGCCGCTCCTTGCGGCGTCTACAACGTGACCGGCGCGGGAGAGCCGCGCTCGTGGGCCGACATCGCGCGCGCCGTGTACCGCCTGACCGGGCATGATCCCTCCGGCGTGACCGACGTGACCACCACGGAGTACTTCGCCGACCAGGCCGGCCCGATCGCCCCGCGTCCGCTCAACAGCGTGTTGGACCTCGGACGCATCGAGGCGACGGGATGGACGCCGCGGGATGCGGATGCCGCCCTCGCGACATACCTCGGCGCGAGCAGCTAGAGCTCGCCCGGCTTCATCGCCTCGGCATCGATCGCGCGGATGACCCGCAGGGCGGCGGTGTCCGTCGGCGGCTCGGCCCCCGCGGCATCGCCCTTGCGCCGCCGCTGCGGAGCGTAGACGACGAGCGAGTGGAACAGGAACCGGGCGAAGAACGCCACGATCAACGAGAGCGCCGTCGCGAGCACGCTCGAGATGTGCCAGGTCTCGACCATCAGCGCCATCACCGGGATGCGCAGCGCGGCCTCGACGTTGTTGAACGCGAAGGAGCTGGCGAAGCGGATGCCCAGGGCCCGGGCATCCGTGCGCATGTCGGCGAACACGAACCGCTCCTGCAGCAGGAAGTTGCCGATGATCGTGACCTCGGCGCCGATGATGGCCGCCCAGACGTAGGGCACGCCGGCGGCGGTGAGTGCCCACATGATCCCGAGGTTCGCGGCCGCGCCGATGACGCCGATGAGCGCGAACAGCGACATCTTCCCGAAGCGCAGGCGGGCGAGGTGCGCGATGAAGGTCGCCCCCTGACGCAGGCTCGCCTTCGAGGTGCCGTGCCGGCGCTCCGCGAACTCCATCGGCACCTCGGCGATGCGCAGATCGTTGCGCGCGAGGATCTCGAGAAGGATCTTGAAGCCCTGCGGCTGGAGCGCCGTGAGGTCGAGCTGACGCCGGTCGACCAGGAAGAAGCCGGTCATCGGGTCGGTGCTGCGCGCGAGACGGATCGGGAACATCGCCCTCGTCAGCCAGGTCGCCGCGCGTGAGACGCCGAAGCGCACCGCTGTGCCGAGCCCGCTGGTGTCGCCTCCGCCGATGTAGCGCGACGCCGCGACGACGTCGGCATCCCCTGCGGCGTGACGCTCCAGCAGCACGGGGAGCAGTTCCGGTGGGTGCTGCAGGTCGCCGTCCATCACGATGCAGACATCGGATGCCGCGGCTTCGAGTCCGACCACCACAGCCCCGCCCAGTCCGTTCGTGTTCTCGGTGCGATTGATGACCCGCACGGGGATCGATGCGTCGACCGCGACCCGTTCGATCTCGGCGGCGGTGTCGTCGGTGCTGTCGTCGACGAACAGGATCTCGGCGTCCCACCCGGCGAGCGCGGCGGCGGTGCGGGCGACCAGCTCAGCGACGTTCTCGCGTTCGTTGAACGTCGGCACGATGACCGTGACCGGTGTCCCCACGTCAGCCCCCTGTTCCGCGCACGCACCGCGTGCGGCCTCCATCGTTCCATGGGTTGCTGTGGGGAACGAAACCCAGACCTGCTAGACTGTCGAACCGCGGCTGTGGGAGTCGCGAAGCGGATGGGGATCCGCTTACTGGGGAATTACTGATCTGGGGAGATCATGGGGACGCGTATCGGCTATGCCGTTGGTGCTTTCGACCTGTTTCACGTCGGGCATCTGAATCTACTTCGTCACGCCAAGCAGCACTGCGAAATTCTGATCGCAGGCGTCGTCAGCGACGAGATGCTGCGTCAGGTGAAGGGCATCGAGCCTGTCATCCCGACGGCGGAGCGTGCGGAGATCGTGAAGCACATCTCGTTCGTCGACGACGTCTACGTCGAGACGACGCCGTCGAAGATGGACTCGTGGCGCGACGTGCAGTTCACGCACTTCTTCAAGGGCGACGACTGGCGGGGCACCGACAAGGGGCTGCGCCTGGAGAGCGAGTTCGCCGAGGTCGGGGTCGAGGTCGTGTACTTCCCGTACACGGCGCACACGTCGAGCTCATCGCTGCGCCGCGCCCTCGACGCGATCACCGCGGGCGCGAACGCTCCCGCGGTGGCCGCGGTCCGCTGAGCGCCTGAGCGCCTGAGCGCCTGAGCGGATCGTCGCCGAGCGGTCAGTTCGCGACGCCGAGCAGGCTGCGCGCCATGCGCGCGACATGCGGCGGCGTGTGCGGCCCGAGCCAGACGGTCCACTGCGACGGCGGCTCGGAGCAGGTCCACTCGACGCACCACGCGTGCACCGCGTTCGCCAGTCGCTCGCCACGCGTGTGCGCACGGATACCGTCACCGCGCACCAACCAGCGCACCGACACCCCCTCGGGCACGTCGATGTGGCGGAACTGGATGCGCGCCGCCGCCTCGAGGATGATCACGCCCTGCGCGTCCCACGGCAACCGCGCGGCGATGCTCGCGATGACGCTGGCATCGGCCGCGTCGCCGGCAATGAGCACGGCACCTTCGATGTCGTCCCAGTCGGGATCCTGCAGGTGCTCGCATGCGCTGCTCATGGTTTCGAGTATAGGTAAGGGTACCCTTACCCACAAGAGACGGCGCCCGATCTGCGTGGCGCTAGCGCTCGGCAGTGCCACTCGTCAACGGCTTTGCGGGACGACGGCGCGCGGAGCACTCTCGGGGCGTGGACAGATCTGCGATGACGCAACGACGGCGCATCCGGCGCCCGGTCGCCTCCCTCGTCGTGCTTGCCGCCGTCGCCCTTCTCGCGGGGTGCGGCCTCTCGATCCCCACCGACCCCGACGGCACCCTGGACTCCGTCTCGGGAGGAGTGCTGCGCGTCGGCACGTCCCCGGATGGCGAGCTGGTGGAGGTGAGCCAGGGCGACCCCACCGGAACGATCGTCGATCTCGTGGACCGCTTCGCCGATAGCATCGACGCCGACACCGAGTGGACCGTCGCGTCGGAGGAGACCCTCGTGACCGAGCTCGAGGCAGGCGACCTCGACCTCATCGCCGGCGGCATCACCCCCGACACCCCGTGGATCGACAGGGCGGGTGTCACACGGGGCTATCGCGGGATCGAGGGCGCCGACGGGCGTGAGCTCGTGATGCTGGTTCCACTCGGCGAGAACGCCTTCCTGTCGACACTGGAGACCTTCCTCGACGAGGAGGTCGGCGGATGACCGAGACCGGGCAGTTCGGCCGTACCACGCTGCCACCGGAGCAGGCGCGGGCGGTTCGTCGCGCGGTGAAGTGGGAGATCTTCACGATCGTCTACACGTCGATCACGATCGCGGTGATCGCACTCGTCGTGGGTGAGTCGCAGGCCATGCGGACAGCCTGGATAGAGGACATGCTCTCCTTGATCCCGCAGTTCGCGTTCCTGACGGCGCTGCTCTTCGTGCGCCGTCGTCCCACGAAGAAGCACCCCTACGGACTGCACCGCGCGATGGGCGTCGGGCACCTCGTGGCTGGAGTCGCGCTCCTCGCCGTGGGTCTGAATCTCGCCGTCGAGGCCGTCACCGGGCTGATCGCGGCCGAGCACGCCACGATCGGCACCGTGCAGCTGTTCGGTCAGACGATCTGGCTCGGATGGCTCATGGTGGGCGTCATGATGGTCGTGATCATCGGGCCCGTGTTCTTCTACGGCCCGGCGAAGTCGAAGCTCGCCCCGGTGCTGCACAACAAGCTCCTGTATGCCGACGCCGACATGGCGAAGGCGGACTGGCAGACCACGGTGGCGTCGGTGGTCGGCGTGCTCGGCATCGGCGTCGGCGCGTGGTGGCTGGACGGGGCGGCGGCCCTCTTCATCTCCCTCGGCATCATCTGGGACGGCTTCCGCAACACCAAGACGGCCGTGGTCGACCTGATGGATCAGCGCGCACGCACCTACGACAGCAAGCATCCGCATCCGCTGGCCGCCGACATCGTCTCGTACCTGCGGAGTCGGCCCTGGGTCGCGCAGGCCGGAGTGCGGATGCGCGATCAGGGACAGGTGTTCCACATCGAGGCGTTCGTCGTGCCGCATCGCCGCAAGGTGGCACTCGACGATCTCACCGCCGCCGCAGAAGGGATCGCCGACATCGACTGGAAGATGCAGGACGTGGTCGTGATCCCCGTCGAGCATCTGCCCCGCGAGGTGGACACCGGTCGCCGAGCACCCGGCTGACGCTCAGCGCCACTCCGTCCGGGCGGCCGTAGGCTGGAGACATGACTTCTCCTGCCTCCGACACCATCACGATGTTCGGCGCCGACTGGTGCCGCGACTGCATCCGCACCAAGAAGCAGCTCGATGCGCTCGGGGTCGAGTACACCTACGTCGATCTCGTCGCCGAGCCCGCCGCCGCGGACGTCGCGAAGGAGATCTCCGGTCGCACGAACATCCCGGTCGTCGTGTACCCCGACGCCTCGCACCATGTCGAGCCGTCGAACGCCGACGTCGAGTCGAAGCTGCGCGAACTCGCACTGATCTGAGTGGCCCCCATCGCGCCGCTACACTGGCGCGATGAGCACTGAGGCTCGGCCCGAACGAGCATCCGTCCGCCTCTCCCCGCGCACGATCGTGCTGTACGCGATCGGGTCGCTGGGGACCGGCGGCTATGCCACGCTGCCCGGGCTGGTGCTGACGTACTTCCTCACCGACAACCTCGGCGTCGCCGCCCTCGCGGCCGGACTCATCGTCACGGCCGCGAAGATCTGGGACGTCCTGATCGATCCACTGATCGGCGCCGCGTCGGACCGCCAGCTCGCTCGCACCGGTTCCCGTCGCGGGTTCATGGTGACCGGTGCTCTGGCCCTCCCCCTGTTCTTCGCCCTCACGTTCGCCGTGCCGCCCTCCTGGGGTCCGGTCGCCGGGGCGATCAGCGTGCTGCTCGCTTTCCTCGCGACCGCCACGGCGTTCAGCCTCTTCCAGGTGCCGTACGTCGCCCTGCCCGCCGAGCTGACCGGCGACTACGACGAGCGCACCCGTCTGCTCGGCTGGCGCGTGGTCGTGCTCACCGGGGCGATCCTGCTGTTCGGCGCCGGAGGCCCCGCGCTGCGCAATGCCGGCGACGACCCCGTCATGGGGTATCTCCTGATGGGCATCGCTTCGGGTCTCGTGATCGGGATCGGCATGCTGATCGCTTCCCGGACCGCGACGATCGCCGCCCGGCGCACCGTGGCAGCCCCGGCCGCCGCGATCGCCGACTCGACATGGCGCGATCAGTACATGTCGGGCTTCCGGGCCCTGAAGCGCAGCCAGCCGTTCCGCGCACTGCTGGGCACGTTCGTGTTGCAGGCCCTCGCCACGGGGACGATGCTCGCCGGGGCGCAGTACGTCGCGACGTGGGTGCTGCGCAGCGAGGATGCCGTGACATTCGTGTTCGTGGCCCTCGTCGGACCTGCACTCCTCGCGACTCCGGCGTGGACCGTCATCGCGAGGCGGGTCGGCAAGGAGCGGGCGTTCGCGATGGCCAGCGCTCTGTTCACCGCCGCCGCCGCGACGCTCGTCTTCGCGGTCTGGGCGCCCGGCGCCTGGATCTACGCCTCGGTCGCGGTCGCCGGCATCGCCTACGCCGGGCTCCAGTCGCTGCCCATGGCCATGCTGCCCGACGTGATCTCGCACGATGAGCGCACGAGCGGTCCGGGACAGGCCGGCACCTTCACCGGCATCTGGACGGCGGGTGAGACCGTCGGCTTCGCGCTCGGCGCCACCGCGGTGTCGCTGACCCTCGCCGCGACCGGCTACATCTCCACCGTCGCCGGAGCCACGGTCGAGCAGCCGGAGGCCGCGATCACGGGCATCGTGCTCAGCTTCAGCATCCTTCCCGCCGTGCTGATGGCCGCGAGCCTGCTGGCGCTCCGGCGCTACCGCCTCCGTCGCGCCGACATCGAGGCCGTCGGAACCTCCGACGCCTAAGCTGGGATCCCGTCCGAAGGAGACGCCGATGACTTCTGCGAACACGACTCCCGCCCCTGCATCCGCCTCGAAGAGCGCGCCGGAAGCAGAGTCCCCGTCACTGCGCGAGGGCGAGCAGGAACGGCTCGACGCCGCGGTCGATGACCTGCAGTCCGGGGCGCGCACCTGGTCTGCCCTCACGGTCGCCCAGCGCGTCACGCTGCTACGCGCGGTGCGCACGAGCGTCGCAGCCACCGCCGAGGACTGGGCGAACACGGCCGCCGCCTCCAAGGGGCTCGACGGGAAGCACCCGCTGCGCGGCGAGGAATGGTTGAGCGGCCCCTACAGTGTGCTCGGCGCGCTCGACGCCTACATCGAGACGCTCTCCCGCCTGGCGAAGGGCGTGAATCCGCTCGACGGCCTCACGATCGACCGCGCCCCCGGCGGACGCACCCGCGTGCACGCCTTCCCCCTGACCGGCATCGACAAGTTCCTGCTGTCCGGCTTCACCGGCGAGGTGTGGCTCGAGCCCGGCATCACCCCGAACGCCGCGCGCGCGGGTGCCGGCCTCGCGCAGCGCACCCCCACCGAACCGGGCGGGGTCGGACTCGTGCTCGGCGCGGGCAACGTGACCTCGATCCCGGTGCTCGACGTGCTGTACGAACTGCTCGCCCACAACCGCACCGCCCTGCTGAAGGTCAACCCCACGCAGGATGCTCTGGTGCCGGTGTACAAGCGCGCGCTCGCACCCCTCATCGAACCGGGACTGCTCCGCATCGTGCGCGGCGGCCCCGCGGTCGGCGCGTATCTCACCGGCCACCCCGGGCTCGTGCACGTGCACATCACGGGCTCCGCCGCGACGTTCGACACGATCGTGTGGGGGCCGTCGAAGGGCGAAGGGGCTGCCGCGACGAAGCGTCGTCGGCGCGAGAACCGCCCGCAGCTGAAGAAGCCGATCACCGCCGAACTCGGCGGGGTCTCCCCCATCATCGTGGTGCCCGGCGCGTGGACCGACCCCGATCTCACCTACCAGGCCGAGCACATCGCGACCATGCGCCTGCAGAACTCCGGCCACAACTGCATCGCCGGCCAGGTCGTCATCATGTCGTCCGAATGGGACCAGGCCGATGCGTTCCGCGCCGCGCTGCGACGTGCGTACGCCAACGCCCCGGAGCGCCCCATCTGGTACCCCGGCTCTCCCTCGCGCATGGAGCTCGCGACCGACGCCTACCCCGATGCGCTCGTGCTGGGCGACCGGCTGCTCGTCGAGATCGACGCCGACGACGATGCGGCTGCGCTCGAGACCACCGAGTACTTCGCGCCGGTGCTGGGCGTCGTCACCGTTGCGGGCACCGGCCAGGAGTTCCTCGATGCCGCCGTGGCCCACGCGAACGACAAGCTCCAGGGCACCCTCGGCGCGAACCTGCTGATCGACCCGGCGACTGAGAAGGCGCTCGGCGCCGGTTTCGAGCGGGCCATCGCGGCGCTCCGCTACGGCTCGATCGCGATCAACAGCTGGACCGCCTTCGGCTTCATCACCCCGACCCTCACCTGGGGCGCGTTCCCCGGCGGCACGATCGACGACGTCGGCAGCGGCATCGGCGTCGTGCACAACGCGCTGCTGCTCGACGGGGTGGAGCGCTCGGTGCTCCGCGGACCGTTCCGCCCGTTCCCGCGGTCGCTGCCGATCGCGAACGGCGGCGGACGCCTCACGATCCTGCCGAAGCCGCCGTGGTTCGTGTCGGCGCGCACCGGCGCGGCCGTGAGCGAGGGGCTGACCCGCCACCGCGCGAACGGCGGCGTCGTGGGACTCCTGAAGACGCTGACGAAGGCACTGCAGGCCTGAGGCTCAGCGGGCGGCGCGGGCGAAGCGGTCGGTCGCGGCGCGCAGCGCCTTCTGAGTACCCGGCTCGGTGGCCGCGTGCCCGGCATCGTCGACCACGACGAACTCGGCCTCGGGCCAGGCGCGGTGCAGGTCCCACGCGGTCATCATCGGTGTCACGACATCGTGCCGCCCCTGGACGATGACGGTCGGGATATGGCGGATGACGTCGACCCCGGCGATCAGCTGCCCCTCTTCCCACCAGCCGCGGTGGACGAAGAAGTGATTCTCGATGCGGGCGAACGCGGTCGCCTTCTCGGGGTCGGACATCGCGCCGATCTGCGCGGCATCCGGCGTCAGCGTCACGGTCGCCGCCTCCCACGTCGACCAGGCGATCGCGGCAGGCACGTGCACAGCGGGGTCCGGATCGAACAGCCGCCGGTGGTAGGCCTCGATCATGTGCGAGCGCTCAAGCACGGGGATCGGCGCGAGGAAGCTCTCCCAGAGGTCGGGGAACAGCGCGGCGGCGCCGCCCTCGTAGAACCATTCGAGCTCGACGCGACGCAGCGTGAAGATCCCGCGGAGGACGAGCTCGGTCACGGCATCCGGATGCGCCTGCGCGTACGCCAGCGCGAGGGCGCTCCCCCACGACCCGCCGAAAACCTGCCACTTCTCGATGCCGAGGTTCTTGCGCAGCAGCTCGATGTCGGCGATCAGGTGCGCGGTCGTGATGTACCGGAAGTCGGCATCGGGCGCGCTCGCGTGCGGCGTGCTGCGTCCGCAGCCGCGCTGGTCGAACAGCACGATGCGATAGACCTTCGGGTCGAAGAACCGGCGCTGCCAGGGCGAGGTGCCGCTGCCGGGCCCGCCGTGCAGGAACACCACCGGCTTGCCCTCGGGGTTGCCGCTGACCTCCCAGTAGACGCGGTGGCCGTCGCCGACGAGCAGTTCCCCCGTCTCGTGCGGTTCGATCGGTGGATACAGCGCATCCGTCTTCTTCATCTTCGGTCCCCCGGCCGGTCGTGCAGACTTCATCGTCAACGCTAGCGGGTCACGCTGCGGCTATGGATCCAGCTGGTCGGTCGGCAGCGTCAGCACCTGTTCGCAGACGCCGAGGCCGTTCTGATACCCCTCGGCGAACCAGCGCTGCCGCTGCTCGCTGGAGCCGTGCGTCCAGCTCTCCGGGTTCGAGAAGCCGGACTGCTCCTGGATGTGGTCGTCACCGACCGCGAACGCCGCGTTCAGGGCATCGATGCGCTGCTTCTCGGTGGTCGGCTGAAGGTACGGGACGCCCTTGCTGTCGGTCTCCTCCGAGATCCGACCGATCCAGGCACCCGCGTAGCAGTCGGCCTGCAGTTCCGTGCGGACGCCGTTGCTTCCGGGACCGGTGCCGTTGTTCGGGTAATCGTCCATGACCCCGGTGATCCATTGGATGTGGTGACCCCACTCGTGCCCGACGATGTACAGCTGGGCGAGTTCGCCGGCGGATGCGCCGAACTGCTCCTGCATCAGCTGGAAGAAGGTCGGATCGATGTAGACCGTCTCGTCGCCGGGGCAGAAGAACGGCCCGACCGCGTTGGATGCCGTACCGCAGGCCGTGTTCGTCGCCCCGTCGACCACGATGAATCCGGGCTTGCGGTAGCCCTCGACCTCGTCGGCCCAGAACTCGTCAAGCACGAGCTGCGCACCTGCCATGCGGCAGTCGACGTCGGCGTTCGCCTGCGCACCGGTCTCACAGTTCTCGATGACCGATCCCCCGGCGGGTTCGCTGCCGCCGCCGGGCGCGCCGCCGCCGATCAATCCGGTCAGATCGATGCCGAGCAGCGGTCCGGCGATGAGTGCGATGATGCCGAGCACGCCCACGCCCACCCCGCCGGCGATGGCTCCGTTGCGGCCGCGTCGACGCGTGGTGTTGCCCGAGATGTCGGCGTCGGGATTGAAGGTCATGCGTCGAGGGTACTCCGCGCGGAGATCGGCCGAACGGTCGTAGGCTCGGGGCATGACGACCACGATCACCATCACCGGCGCGGGCGGACAGATCGGCTACGCACTGCTGTTCCGCATCGCGGCGGGCGACCTGCTCGGACCCGATGAGAAGGTGCGGCTCCGGCTGCTGGAGATCCCGCAGGGACTCGGCGCCGCGGAGGGGGCGGCGCTCGAACTGCAGGACGGCGCATTCGGCCTGCTCGAGCACGTCGAGGTGACGGATGACGCCGCCGTGGGGTTCGACGGCACCGATCTCGCGCTGCTCGTGGGCGCCCGCCCGCGGGGACCCGGCATGGAGCGCGCCGACCTGCTCGCGGCCAACGCCGGTATCTTCGGCCCGCAGGGCGCGGCCATCGCGGCGAACGCGGCATCCGGCGTACGCGTCACGGTCGTCGGCAACCCCGCCAACACCAACGCCCTGATCGCGTCCGCGGCAGCCGACGGCGTGCCCGCCGAGAGGTTCACCGCCCTGACCCGGCTCGATGAGAACCGCGCTCGTGCCCAGCTGGCGCAGACGCTCGGCGTTCCGGTGCACACCGTGCGCCGGGTGCCCATCTGGGGAAACCACTCGGCCACGCAGTTCCCCGACATCTCGCACGCGACCGTCGGCGGGAAGCCGGTCGGCGACGCTCTCGAGCAGATCGTCGGCGACGTGCCGGCCTGGCTCGATCAGACCTTCATCCCGCGCGTCGCCAAGCGCGGCGCCGAGATCATCCAGGTGCGCGGGTCGTCGTCCGTGGCATCCGCGGCGAGCGCGACGATCGACCACGTGCGCGACTGGGTGCAGGGCACCGACGACTGGACCTCGGCCGGCGTCGTCTCGCACGGCGAGTACGGGGTTCCTGCGGGTCTGATCTCGTCGTTCCCCGTGCGCTCTGTCGACGGCGAGTGGCGAATCGTCGAAGGCCTCGAACTGAGCGACTGGGCCCGCGCCCGCTTCGACGCCTCGGTGGCCGAGCTGGTCGACGAACGCGAAGCCGTGCGCACCCTCGGCATGCTGTGATCGCCTGACCGCGCACGAGCGGTGAGGCGCATGGGGAGTTCTGCCCATCGCCGGTCTTCGTCACCCCCGCTAGATTTGCTGGGGGACGGGAACACCGTCGAGGAGGGGCGCACGACATGACTCAGTGGGACGAACTGCATCCGGGCCGGGGGAACACCGGGGCGGTCAACGATGCCGCGACACGCGTCAGCAACCGGAACACCGGCACCGAGACGGTGCGTACGGCTCTGTCGAACGCCGCCACCGGCACGACCGAGGAGATCTGGGCCGGAGACGCGGGCGCCGCGTTCCGCACGTCGCTGGCGAAGCCGCAGACCCTGTGCGATGAGCTCAAGACGGAGTTCGCCGCCGTGCAGTCGGCCCTCTCCGCCTACGCCACCGAGGTCGACCGCATCCGCGTCGCCACCACGGCGGCGCACCAGGCCTACGCCACCGGCTACGCCACGTGGAAGGCCGCGGAGCAGGAGGACAGCCCGTTCCTGCCGTCGGCCTTCACCCCCAACGCGCCGAATGCCACCCTGGGGTCGAACCTCTGGGTGCCGAGCGGGAACAAGCCCGGCCTGTACGACATGCGGATGGCCGCACAGCAGCTGCGCACCCTCGCCGACCAGCGCGAGACCGCCGACAGCACGCTCACGACGGCGCTCCAGCCGCCGGCATCGGCGCGGTGGGACCAGATGCAGTCGGCGCTGAGCGCCGCGGGCATCGACGACATCGACGACCTCACCTTCGAGAACCTCGGAGACGCGTTCGCGAACCTCGCCGACGAGATCGCCGAGGGCGACGTCACCGACGAGAACGTGCAGGCCCTGCAGGACTTCTTCTCGGTCTGGGGCGAAGACACGTTCGTGATGTCGCAGTTCTTCCTCGAGGTCGGCGGCGAGAGCACCGTCTCGATGATCGACAACCTGGGTGACGCGGCCATCACCGAGGGCTTCGACCCCGCAGCGGCACTCGCGCTCGCGACCATGATCCGCGGGGGCCTGTCGACCGGCTCCCAGATCTGGATGCCGTCGACCTCGAGAGACTTCGCCGACAGCATGCTCGAGGGCGCCTCCTCGACCGTGGGCGGCGCGGTCGCGGCGATCGGCTTCCTCTTCTCCGACGAGAAGAACAACCCGCTGGGTGTGAACCTCACGGTGGCCATGGCCGACGAGATCGACCGCATCGAACGCGACCCGATGAGCATGCAGAACGGCGGCTGGTACGACACCTCGCCGAACGCGGGCGGTCGCTTCCTCGCGCAGCTCGAGGGCGAGACGACCGGGCTCAACGGCAACCGCGTCGACGACCTCGCCGGCCGCGTCTTCTCAACGCTCGGCACCTACCCCGACGCGGCACTGGACTGGCTCACGGCGACCGGAGAAGACCCGTACGGCGACGGCGACCTGGGCCCCGGACGTGTCGAGTACTGGTACGGCGACCGCGACTGGAGTGCCGACGGCAGCGGCGACGGCTTCGAGGGTCCGGGCGCGCTCTGGGCCGGTGCGCAGCAGGCCGCGGGCGGCCCTGCCGACGCGACGCACACGTACAACCCGGAGACCTGGGACCGCGTGGCCGAGCTCACCACCCAGATCGTGCGGGAGCTCACCACTAACGAGAGCTTCCTGCCGGAGAACCTCACGAGCATCGGACAGGTGCGCATCGCAGAGGGCATCTCCGTCGCGATGCCGTACTTCTCGGAGAACCTCAGCGAGAGCGACCCCCGCACCGCGAGTGCGCTGTCGATCCAGGACGCACTCATCGGGACGACCGACCCGCGTTCGATCCCCAACGTCACGCAGGCGCAGCTGTCCCAGCTTCTCGGCACCGCGACCTGGAGCGATGGGGATTCGCCGTCGGCCGGCGCGGATGTCATCTCCCAGTCGGTGCGTCAGTACCAGGATGCGCTCATCGCGCTCGCCGACTTCGCTCCTCCCGGCAGCGCCTTCGCCGCGGACGCCCTCGAGCGCGTCGTCGAGCTGCAGGGTTGGCTCGACGGATCGGGGGAGGGCGCCGCGCTCGGAGAGGCCGGACGCCACGATGCGGCCGTCCAGGAGGCCATCGACGGCGTGAGCACGGTCGTCGGGCTGATCCCGATCCCGGCCGTCGGCGACGTCCTCGTCGAGGGCGGCAGCGTCGCGATCGATGTCGTTCAGGATGCCGTCATCGGCGGCGTCTCCGACTGGGGCTTCGGCAATGCCGAGGCGGCGTGGGGCAATTCGCACGAAGTACTGTTGGAGGAGCAGCAGAACAGCGCCTCCGGCCGCGAGATCGCGATGATCAACACCATCGAGCAGATGCTCGCCGATCTCGGCATGACGGAGGGGCTCTCCCCGGCGGAGGCGACAGATCTGGCCGAGGAGATGCTGGCGGACTATCAGCGAGGCGTCGAGGCCAGCTCGTCGTGGGCAGAGGGGCATTGAGAATGCAGTACAGGCGTCGACTCATGGGTCTGACAGTGGTCGGGATCGCGACGATCGGTCTCGCGCTGACGGGGTGCACCCCCGCGGCCATCGAGCCGCCGTCGGTCAGCTGGCAGTCGGGCGAGCCCTCGGGTGAGCTCGAGTCGAGCCCGTGGGTGCAGGCCGTCCGCGCATCGGACACCGCCCTCAGCATCGCCGCGTTCACCCGCGACTACACTTCCGACGAGCTGCAGGACACCACGACCGCAGCGGCGATCGACGCTGCGGCCCAGTGGCAGCGCGACGAGGCGAAGGCCGACCGGTTCTTCACCTATCCCGGCCCGGTTCCGATGATCCCGCTCTCGGTCGACGAGGAGGGTGGCGAGGCGCTCGTGACCGTCTGCCAGGCGCAGGACTGGTACCTGGACGCCGACCGCACCTCCGCGCCGGAGCCCACCTCGGGCCGCGAGGTGGTCTATCGCGTGATCCGCGACGACGACACCCACCTCGTCGAGACCGACTCCGTCACCACGAAGGACTGCGACATCGCAGGCGCGAGCGTCGCCCTCTTCGACCCGCAGCCCGACCCGACCGAGACCTATTCTCCCGACGATGTGAAGGTGCCGTGATGACCGATCTCCAGTTCGACTCCGACGCCGTCGGCGCCACCGGCAGCACGCTCCAGAGCACGGCATGGGGCATGAGCCTCGACGTCGACCTCTCCCTCGCCGGCTGCGGCAGCTCCACGGTCTCGGCCGCCGCCGACACCTGGGCCATGTGGGCCAAGGCCTCGCTCCTGCAGCTGCAGAGCATGACCGCCGGTGCCGGCGTGGTCGCCCGCGACTCCGCCACCGCATTCGAGACGCAGGAAGCCGAGATCACGGACTCGGCGAACAACGGCACCCCCTGACAACGGTCTGCATCCGCACCCGCGACAGGGCAGAATGGAACGCGGAGGTGCGCGATGAGCGAGACGATCGAACCCACGGAGGCGGCATCCGTTGATGCTGCCCTGACGAGCCCGCTGCACCTTCCGCATGACGCGGCGGTGTGCCCGAAGTGCTTCACGGAACTGCAGGAGAACCGGAACTTCTGGCTCGCCCGCCCCGACGGCTCACGCCTGGTCGGACTCGTGGTCTCCCGCGACGACATGCCGTCGGTCGTGGAGCAGCGCGCCGATCTCACACGGTTCGGCGTGCCCATCGAGGGCTTCCGTCACCCCGCCCCCGACGTCCTGGAGAGCTGGAGCGACCGCCTCTCCCGCCTCATCGGCACCCTGCGTCCCGGTGATGTGCTGGTCGTCGTGTCGATCGCCGCTCTCGGGCGCGACAGCGACGAGGGCGCCAGGACGGTCGCGGAACTCCGCCGCCACGGCATCATCGTCAAGGTGCTCAGCCACAACGCGCGGCACCTCGCCGACGCCGCGGCCGCCACGCGCTGACCGCGCTGGGACCAGGGCGGCTCAGGCTTCGGCGGACGCCCCCGACGGTGCAGCCGGCAGTTCGAAGTACGACGCCTCGACGATGCTGTCGAAGAACCCGAGCAGCACGTGCGGGATGTCGCCGACCGGCGTCGAGAGGTTCACGAGCAGCACCTGCTTCGAGCCGGGGACCGTGTACCAGTAGTCGGCGGACAGCCGACGGATCGAGGCCGCCCCCGCCTCAGCCGCCAACTCCTCCGGAGCCTCACGCAGGTCTTCCTCGTCGGCCAGCTTCTGCTCCTCGATGCTGTGCAGTCGGAGGATCGCGGAGCCGGGGATCTGCAGCCGGTGGGCGGTGTCGAGGTGGGGACGCTGCAGCTCGGTGAAGACCTTCTCGAGCGTCGCGACGACCGCCTGCGGCGAGACCCCGATCGCCGGGGACATCCGCAGATCGGGCTGCTCGAAGACCGTGAGGGTCACCGGCAGCGGCGTGCCGGGGCGCAGCTCGGTCATCAGGAACATCGCCTTGGCGTGCAGCGCGCGAGCACTCGCGACCGCCTCGGTGAGGTCACGGCGGGTCAGCGCCCGCAGCGTCGAATCCTCGTCGCGACGGCCGAAGACCTCGTCGACGAAGTCGGAGACCAGCGGACCGCTGTCGAGGTCGTTCAGCAGCACCGGGTGCCAGGCGCCGAGAAGTCGGAAGCGCAGCTCGGGCGTCGCCGCCTCGACGGCGACCTCACTCACCGGCGAGCTTCTCGATCTCGTAGTCCGGCACGTTCACGCCCACGGAGAAGCTCGGGCTCCAGTCGATGCCGAGCTCGTCGGCCGCCCGCTGGGCCTCGATCGCACCCTCTTTGCCCTCGAACGTCGACCACGGGTTGAACGCGACGAACGCCGGCTTCGGCTCCGAGGCGTTCCAGGCGGCGACCAGTACCGACTGCAGCGCATCGCCCGTGACGACGTAGCCCAGTGGTACCTCGGCGTGGATCAGCCATCCGCCGGTGAGGCCGTCCCTGATGGGTTCGACCTCGACCTGCAGCGCCTCGGGGAGCGCGGACTTCACCGATTCGACGACGGGTGCGGGATCGGTCATTTCAGCCTCCTGGGTGGATGCGGGCGGAGTCTTCTCCGGCGCGGGCGCACCGGTCGGGAAGCACCCGGTCAACAGCAACCCGGCGACGCCGATTCCTGCGGCGGTCAGTGTCAGACGTCGGGACATCACTCACTCCATGCATATTCTTCGGTCACGACCGTCGCACCGTCGTGCGCGTAGAACTGCTCCAGTCTCGCACGCTCGTCGGCAGGCAGATTCGCGAGCTGCTCCTGCCAGCTGATGTTGTAGAGAGCCGCGTTGTGCGCGCCGGCGTCGATCGCGGCCGGCTGGTGACCGGGGGCGACAGGCGTGAATGTGCGCCAGTTCTCCTCCTGCCGAGGATTCACCGCGCCGTTGGTGAGCGTGTCGAGCATGGGCACCGGATCACCCTGATGCTGCATCGAGATGACCTGCGTCGTCGGCGGGATGCGCATGGCATCGATGGGAGAACCGCAGGCCATCACGGCCTCGAAGTTGTAGGCACTCGACCGGTTCGCCGCGAGATGCCCCGCCATGATGCCGCCCTGGCTGAACCCGACGAGCATCACGGGGTCGCCGTTCGGGCCCGGATCGATGCCGGCATCCTGCATCGCCTGCATCACGGCACGCTCGTACTGCGTCTGCAGCTCGGGCGTGAGCATGAGCGCGAGGTTGCTGTCGAGGTCGTTGGTCGCCCCTGCGTCGTTGATCCCGTCGAGGCTCATGACCCAGTCCTGTGTGGAGGGAAGCACCACGCGCCAGCGGGTGACTCCGTCTGCCCCGACGACCTGCTCGACGCGGATGACGCCCTGCTCATCGGCGGGCGAGGTGCCACCGAGCCAGTCCACCAGGCCGGCCTCTGCGAAGGCGTTCTCGAGGGAGGGATCGCCGATCGTCGAGGTCTGGTCCTTCCATGCCTCGAGGGCCGCCTGGTATTCGGCGTCGCTCGCGTAGTCCGCGCGCGACGGCATCGGGTTGTCCCGCTCATTGATCTCGAAGGGGGTGACCTCGGGGCCGGGTGCGAGCACGTCGGTGAGGATGCGGGTGATCAGCACCCCGCCGATCGTCAGCGCGACAGCACCGCCGAGGAGGGCGAGCACGGCGCCGAGCAGCGGTCCGCCGAGGAGGAGTCCCGCCAGCCCGAGGACGATCGGGATCAGTGCGAGCAGCAGCACCGCCATGATCTTCGGCAGCAGCGCGTTCCAGATGTCGGAGAGGGTGTCGAGGACCCCCTTGATGACATCCGTGACCCAACGCCCGATGCCGGCGAGCAGATCTCCCACGCCCTCGAAGAACTGGGCGATGTTGTCGAGGACCGAGTCCTTGCCCTGGCTGATGACGCTCTCGATCGCGCGGATGGCGGCCTGTGCCGCATCCTCCTTGCTCTGTGCTCCGGCGCGGAGACGAGCGACGATCGCGTTGATGTCGGACTGGGCGGCGGTCGCCTGGCGCTCGGCGCGGGAGAGGTCGTCGGCGGTGTCCTGACGGACATCCTGCGGCGAGTTGCTCAGCCCCTCGAACCACTGCCGCCGCTGCGCATCGCCGGCCGCGTGCTCTGCCGTGCCCAACCGGCCCTGCGCGGCTTCGAGAGCCGGGATGTCCCTGGCCGCCTGCTCTTTGATGGGCGCCAGCGTCACGGCGTACGTGCGCAGCGCTGTGGCGGTCTCGTCGTAGCGCAGATACGCCTGCGACATCGAGGTCTGCAGCTCGGCGGCGGTCGACCGCAGCGCCGTCGTCGACTTGCTCAGCTGACCCGAGACGATGTCCTGCAGCGCCTGGGCGGCGTCGTTGATCGCGGTGGCCTGACGGGACAGGGCACCGGAGCGGGTCTCGAGCGTGCCGGGGTCGCCCTCGAGCAACTGCGACCAGTCGTTCTGGTTCCAGAGACCGTTCATCGGAGAGCCTCGCCTTCGCTGCGCATGTCGATGAGGGAGCCGAGATCCGAGAGGACCGTGTCGATGCGCTCGGCCGGCGCGGAGAACGCGATGAGGTTCTCGGGAGGCAGCACGGCTTCGGCGGGGAGGGTCACGAACTCGGGAGCGGCCGGGAGATCGGCGACCGGGAACGGCATGGGCAGCGCCTCGATCGTCGGGAGACCGATGCCCGGGGCGGGCGCGATCGGCGCGCCGGGAAGGGAGGGCACATCCACCCGCGGGGGATCCGCGATCAGGTCGGGGAAGTCGGGGCCGGCGACCCCACCCGGCAGCGACGGCAACGGCCCGGGAATCGGATCCGGAAGCGACGGCAGCACCGGCGCAGGACCGCCACCAATGCCGGGCTCGGGAAGCGACGGCAACGGCCCGGGAATCGGATCCGGAAGCGACGGCAGCACCGGCGCAGGACCGCCACCGATACCGGGGTCGGGAAGAGACGGCAACGGCGCAGGAATCGGTTCGGGCGCAGGGCCGGGGGCCGGCGCAGGAGCCGGCGAGGGGCCGGGAGCAGGTCCGGGAGTCGGCTCAGTGGCCCCATCCGGACCGCCGCCGACGGTGGGAGGCGTCTCAGCCGGGCCGCCCTGTGGCCGCTCGACGTGCTTCATCCCGTCGGTGACGCTCTTCGCCATGTTGCGGTCGAGGTCACCGAAGGTGTCGGCGATCGCCTGCAGGGTGTCGCGGATGCCTTCCAGGCTCTTCTGCAGCTGGCCGCGCTTGCGATCCCAGTTGCCGGCGAAGTCCTGCACCTTGCCGGAGAGCCCGCTGTGGCCCGTGAGCCCGGCGACGTCGTCGCCGAACCGGTCGGCGTTCGCGAACGTCTGGATGGCGGCGCTGATCGATGAACGCGACGCGTCCAGCAGACTGCTCTCGAGCGTGAGGTCGCTCATCGTTCCCCCCGGAGTGGATGAAGGTCGTGCAGGCGCACACGAGGGGATGCCGAGGTCGGCATCCCCTCGTGTGGTGTGCGGCGATTACTGGCGGATCTGCGCGGCCAGCTGCTCGTCGGTCGACTGCAGCGACTGGGCTGCGACGTCGAGGAAGCGAGCCATGCCCTCGATACCGGCGATGGTCGCGGTCGCGCCCTGGTTGAACTGCGCGTAGGACGCGTCGAACGCACCAGAGGCGGACGTGGTCACGAAGCCGCCCGAGACGAGCTGCGAGACGTATGCGCGGAGGTTCTTCAGCTGCGTTTCGATGTCCTGCTGGCCCGTGCGGAGACGGCCAGCAGCATCCTTCATGTCGGCGTAGCTGACTTTGAGGTTCGTCATGGTGTTACCTTCCGGTCGCCCCGGCGGGTGCCGGAGAGTTCTTGTGCTTCGAGACTAACGAAGCGGTTCTGGTCTGCAAATGGGGAGAAGTCCCCATCGGGTCTCGGATGTGCGCTCAGACGGTCTCGGGGATGACGAGCGGGAACTGCACACGCACCACCTTTCCGCGCTGCGCGAGCACCGCGCGACCCACCGGGAACTCGCCCCGACCGATCCGCGGCAGCGGCGCCTTGAGCACGAGCTCGCCGTCGATCGTCTCGGGCTGGAGCACCACGCCGCGGCGCGACTGCTTGATCTCGCCGAGCAGACCGAAGTTGCTCGTCCACTCGCTCGTGTCGCCCGTGAACAGCAGCAGCAGCTCGCCGCGACCGGCCCGCTTGACCAGGTCGGACAGCGGCATCTCCAGCAGCGAAGACGCGAACTCCGCCACGCCCTCGACGGCCACGACCGGCTTGAGACCGGCTTCGGCCTTCTCGACGATCTCGGCGACGGCCGCCGTGCCGCTGATGCCGTCGGCCGCCGAAGCCGTCCACGCCACCGCGTTCTTCACCGGCGAGCGCGACGACCCGAGGTACAGCGTGGGCGTGCCCGGCCGTGCCCGCAGCATCTGCTGGATGATCGCCGCGAGCGCATTGCTCTTCCCGCTCGCGGGAGGGCCGGCGATCACGAACGTGCCGGTCGGCTCGATCCCGAACGGGCCGAGATCGGCGTCCGAGAGCCCGACCACGAGCTGGTCGCCGAGGAGAGCGGGGACCTCGTCGATGCGGTAGCTCAGCGGGAGCGCCCGCACCGGCGGAGCATCCGGCACACCACGGCGCGACATGGATGCCGCCATCCGCTCGATCGCGAGGGACTGCTCCTTCATGCTGCGCGTGCCCCCGACGATCGCGATCTGCGCCTCGTTCTCGCCGACGATCGCGCGTCCGGGCACCGACTCCGGGTTCAGCACGTCCTTGGGGACGTTGAGGATGTTGTACGCGTCGGTGTCGGACATGCGCAGCACCACGCGGCGCTGGATCATCGCGTTCAGCGCGCTCGGGATACTCTGGAACCGGTCGGCCGACAGCACCACATGGATGCCGACCGCTCGTCCGTCGGAGAGCACCTCCTGCAGGGCGTTGTAGGTGTCGGAGCGACCGATCACGGCCTCGTAGTCGTTGCGGAACGCCGCGAAGCCGTCGATGAGCACCACGATGCGCGGCTCGTCGGACTTGCCGGACAGCGCGCGGTACTCGGTCAGGGTCGCCGCGCCCACCGCGGAGTAGGCGTCACCACGACGATCGAGCTCGCTGCGCAGCGTCGCGAACAGCCGGGCCACACGCTCGGCGTCGTCGCCCGAGATGACCGAGCCCACGTGCGGCAGCGGCTCCAGCATCCGCAGCGCGCCGGAGCCGAAGTCGAGCCCGTACACGTGCACGGGGCCGCCGCGCGGCGTGATGCCGGCCGACACCGCGAGGGTGCGCAGCGCGGCGCTCTTACCGGCGCCGCTGGTGCCGTAGATCACCATGTGGCCCTCGGTGTCGGGCAGGAAATGGAACGGCACCTGCTCCTGGCGCTCCGGCTGGTCGACGACGCCGAGCAGCAGGGCAGCGTCGGTGCGCTGCGGCAGCTTGAGCTGGTCGAACGTGGGCGCCAGCTCGTCGAGCCACGGCCGACGCGGCTTCTCGACCTGGGCCGCCTGAGCGGCGAGCACCATGGTGCTGACGAGCCGCTGCTGATCGTTCGGACCGAGGTCCTCATCGACCACGACCGCGTTCTCGTCGATGGGCAGCTCCCACGGCCCCTGGTCGGTGGTGCCGAATGCGGCGATCGCCACATCGACGCCGTCGCTCTCGCCGAGGCTCCAGCCACCGGCGTACGCCGACTGGAACAGGGTCATGCGGCCGGGGCCGGTCTTCGCGATGCCTCGACCCGGTGTGCCCGGGTCGAACAGCGAGGCGTCCTTCGTGCCGATCACGTCGTTGCTGTCGGTCTCATCCGCCATGCGCAGGGCGACACGGAGGTTCGTGTTCGCGCGCAGGTTGTCCTTGATGACACCGGCCGGACGCTGCGTGGCCATGATCAGGTGGATGCCCAGCGAACGACCGCGCTGCGCGATGTCGATCACGCCGTCGACGAACTCCGGGACCTCCTTGGCGAGAGCGGCGAACTCGTCGATCACCAGCACCAGCGCGGGCGGGGCCTGAGGGTCGCCGGCGCGCTCGAGCTCGAGGATGTCCTTGGCCTTCTTGCGGTTGAACAGGTGCTCGCGGTAGTGCAGCTCAGCCCGGAGGCTCACCAGCACGCGGCGCACGAGGTGCTCGTTCAGGTCGGTCACGATGCCGACGCAGTGCGGCAGGCTCGTGCAGTCGGCGAACGCCGAGCCGCCCTTATAGTCGACGAACAGGAACGTCAGGCGCTCCGGGCTGTACTCGGTCGCCATGCCGAGCACCCATGCCTGCAGGAACTCGCTCTTGCCGGAGCCCGTCGTCCCACCCACCAGGGCGTGCGGTCCCTGCTGGCGCAGATCGAGCTGCAACGCACCCTCTGCGCCGGCGCCGACCAGGGCGCGCAGCTTCGGCTGGTAGCGCCGCGCCGAACCCGACTTGCGCCGGGAATGGAGCGAGTCGTTCTGGGTCCAGCGGTCGACGACGCTCTCGGGCTGGGTGGCCATGTCGCGCCCGAGGAGGTGCAGCATCGAGATGGTCCGCGGCACGTCGCTGCGGTCGAGGGCCACCTCGCCGGCGTCGGTCAGGCGGGCCAGGGCGCGGGCGAAGACGGCGAACTGCTCGCGCGTGAGCTCGTCGACGGAGAGGTTGTCCACCGTCTCACCGAGTCGCACGAAGTGCGCACTGTCGGTCTGACCGAGCTCCACGAACGTGCGGCAGGATGCCGGGAGTGCGGCCGCATCCTCGGTGAGCCACACCGGGAAGATCCCGCGCATGGCGGCGCGCTCGGAGAGCTGGATGAGGCGGCCGCGGTCGATCGGCGCATCCGGCGCGATCAGCACCACGATCGCCGGCTTCGGCACCGAGTCGTTCCGGTTGCGCGAGGAATCCTCGCCGACCTTCGAGCCGCTGTTCGTCGCGGCCTTCTCGGCCTGGAGTGCACCGAGCTCGACGGCTTCACCGCCACGGCTGGAGCGCGTGTCGATCAGCTCTTCGAGACGGGCGACGATCTGCCCCGCCGACGACGGACCGTCGCCGATCGGCTGCACACCGAGCGCGGCCTGCGCCGACCAGGCGTGCGGCAGCCACTTCGCGTCGGCGAGCTGCGCACCCCAGCGCGGGCCCCACAGGCCCACGACGCCGACGTCACCGGGCGCGTGCAGGCCGGTGATCTGGGCGAGGAGCGCTCGGGCGTATCCCGTGGAACGACCGCCGAGGCCGGCGATGCCGAGCGCGCCGACGTCTTTGAGGTCTTCCAGGATCGGCACCTGCGGCACGATCCTGGTGGAATCGATCACCGCGTCGAGCTTCTCCACGTACTCGGGGATCGCACGATCCCGGCCGTTGGAATCCTTCACGGAGCTGCGGGAGCCGGTGTCGCCGATACCGAGTCGCACGTGCAGGAACGACCAGTGCTCGGCTCGACGCGTCCAGATGGTGGGTCCGGCCGCGAGCGCGGCGTCGCTGACCTCGCGCAGCAGCGGAACCTCGCGCCGTCGCACGTCGATCTCGCGTTCGCGCTCGCTCTGCAGGCGGGCGTCCAGACGCTCCAGCTGTTCCTCGAACCGCTTCTTGTCCTCTTCGAGCTCCTGCTTGTTCTGGTTCCTGGTCGTGACCCAGGTGCCGATCATGAGCAGCGGCGACAGGGCCACGAACATCAGCGACATGGGGCTCTGGGTGAAGGCGAACATCGCGCCGCCCATGAGCACCGGGGCGACGAGCGCGAGCATCGGGAACGGCTGCTTGCGGGCGGGGACGGGCAGATCCGTGCCGTCGAGCTCCTCGCCGAGGTAGCGCTCCTCGACGCGCGGCGATCGCACGAACTCGACCTGGCGGATCGAGGCGACGGCCGGCGAGGGCGCTGCGGCATCGGGCTCGACCTTGACCGTGATCGGGGTGTCGCCGATCACGACGGCGAGCTCCCCCTCTGCGGCGACCAGACGCACGACAGAGGCCCCGTCGATCAGGATGCCGTTCGCGGAGTTCAGGTCGATCATCTCGACGCGATCGCCGATCTCAAGCCGCGCATGGCGCTTGGACACCAGCGGATCGTCGATCACGACATCACAGGTGTCGTCTCGGCCGAGCACGATCGTGCCGCGGGTGAGCGCGATCGATCGCGCTCCCGGCCCCGTGCCGACCTCCATGCGACCGATCACCGGGCGCTGCTGATACGTGGCGGGCACCACCCGGACGGTCGCTCCGTGCGCGAGACCGACGTGCGCGAAGGTCGACTCCGGCGCGAGCAGGTCACCCGAGCCGGCGACCACCGAGCTGTACGCCTCCAGCGTCACCGCGGTCGGATCGGCGGTGGCGAAGGATCCGAGCGGGTCCGCCCGGACGATCATCGCGGCGATCTCGCCGATCGTCGCCGTGTTCTCAGCGGTGACCTCGATGTCGCTGGATGCCGCGCCCTGACGGAGCAGGGTCAGCCGTACCTTCACTCGTTCTCTCCCTCTGCCTCACTCGGCTGCGGGGCATCCAGCAGCGGGAGGTCGTCTTTGCTCACCAGCCGTGAGGCGATGACGTGCTCGACCAGTCGCGCGCGGCGGTTGGTCGCGAAGCTGCGCTGACCTCCCCGCATACCCGGCACGCCGATGCGGTCGAACTTGTCGCACACGTTGTCGAGTTTGCGGTTGAAGCGCGTGACCGTCCAGCCCAGACGCTCGGCGGCGGCCGCCGATGAAGGGATCTCGCTCATGCCGGTGCCGTCGCGACGAAGCTGCGGTTCGGCCAGCGCGAGGATCAGCAGCTTCTGACTCTGCGTGAGGGGAACGTCGCCGATGGTCGAGGCGCCCCCGTCGTCGTGCTCGCGCTTGGTGGCGCGGAACGTCGGCTCGGCGGCGTGCAGCACCAGCTCGTACGTGGTGGGACCGGCGCTGAACACGATCGTCGTGGTCTCGAACACCAGGGGCAGCCGCGCACCGGGGGCGAGCCACGCCTGCACACCGCCCGCCGAATCGGTCACGGTCGCGGTGAGGCGCGTGCCGACGTTCGCGAGCCACCAGAGCCCCTCGCCGTCGCTGATCTCGAGGAAGTGGCGGTGCAGGAAGAGGTTGTCGTCGAGTTCGAGGTCTCCCTCGCGCCCGACGATGAAGCGGCTCCCCGGTTCGATCGGGAAGTACTCCCCCGCGAACTCGACGGTGACTGCCGCGGGCGCGGTCATCCGACGCACCCCGTGACGGGTTCGGAAGCACGCCCGTCGCCGCGACGCAGCATCACCTCGATGCACACCTCGCCCGACGACGCGGGGGTGAACGTGACCGTCTCGTCGGGCGCCTGCCGGACGGCGCCGTCTGCCGCACCACCCGTCTCGGACCAGATGAAGCTGTCGTCCTCGACCGGATCGGGGTTCGTCCACGTGAAGGTCACCTGGTCGCCCTGCCGTGTGCCGGTGAGCTCGGTGACCTTGGGCACCGCATCGGAGACCGGGTCCTGCGGGTCGACCTCCTGCGCGGTGGCCTCGGGCTGCGGCTCGGTGCCGAGGTTCGCGACCAGGGCGTTCAGGCCGAAGATCCCGCCGACGACCACGACGACGACCGCCACGGCAGCCAGAGTGATCCACAGTCCCCTGCGGCTGCGCTGCGGGTGGTCGGCCGCCTCGGCGACCGGGGCGGGCGCGGCGGCCGATGCGGCGGGCGCCGCCGGCTCGATCCGGGGCGCCGCGACCGGCGCCTGCGGCTGCACGACCTGCGGCGGCCGCACGATGGTGCGGTCATCGCGATCGGGCACCACCGGGGCGGCGGGAGACGGAGTCGCGCCCGGGACGGACGCCTCCACATCCCGGCGACGCTGCGTCTGCTCGACGGCCGGTTCGGGACGCGGCGGCATCTCGAAGCGCGGAGCGTCGGGCACGACGACCGACGGCCCCTTCGGCTGCGTCATCGCCGACGGCCGGGTCGCGCTCTGCATCCCCGGGTCGATGCTGACGATCTCCCGCACGCGGGTGAGGCCGTCGCCGTCGTCCTCCAGGTCCTCCGCCGGCGGGTGATCGTCGACGATGTCGATCGGCGTCACCGAGTGCGAGAGCTCGATCTGCACCTTCTGCAGCGCGCGGGCGAAGGCGACGGCGCTCGGGAAGCGGTCGTCGGGGTTCTTCGCCATCGAACGGTCGAGGAGGCGCTGCAGGCTGTCGGGCGAATCGGGGCGGGCCAGGTTCGGCAGGGCGGCGCGTTCGATGCGCTCGATCAGGTCGGCGCTGGAGTTGCGCTCGCCCGGCCGCTCGAACGGCGAGCGTCCGGCCAGCAGCGTGTACAGCGTGGCACCGAGCGCCCAGACGTCGGTGCGCGGACCGCTCTGCGGCGGCTCGGCGAACGACTCCGGCGGCGACCACGGGATCGACATCCCGGAGGACTCGCCCGTCGCACCGGTCGTCGACGCGATCCCGAAGTCGGTCAGCGCCGGACGGTTGTACTCGGTGACGAGGATGTTCGCCGGCTTGATGTCGCGGTGCAGCACCCCGGCACGGTGGGCGGTCTCCACCGCTCCGGCCACCTGGATGCCGACGCGCAGGGCCTCCGCCACCGAGAACGGCTCCTTGCGGGAGCGGATCTGGAGGTTCGGCCGCGGGCAGTACTCCATCACCAGGTACGGACGACCGTCGCCGGCGACGCCCGCCTGGTAGATCGTGACGATCGCCGGATGCGTCGACAGCATCGCCATGACGTTCGCCTCGTCGGCGAACTCCTGCGCCGCACCGCTGGAGATGCGGTCGGCGAGCAGCACCTTCACCGCGACGCGACGTCGCGGCATCTCCTGCTCGTACAGGAACACGTCGGCGAACCCACCCGTGCCCAGCGGCTCCACATAGGTGAAGCCGGGCAGCGAGGGCGGCGGCGAGGGGCGTCGGTTCACGGCAGGTCCTCGAACGCGACGGTCACCCCGTCGCCGAGGTCCACCACATCCCCGGACAGGACGAGAGTCTGCTCACCGGGGTGCAGTCGCATGGGGTCGGCGCCGGGACGCAGCAGCGTCGAGCCGTTCGTGGTGTGCAGGTCGATGACCACGACCGTGTCGCCCTCCGGCCGGATCTCGAGGTGGCTGCGCGAGATGTCCTGCTGCGGGCTGTCCACCGCGATCAGATGCGGCAGGTTCGCCCCGCTCGCGCGGGTGGAGCGCGGTCGGCGTCCGATGATGACCGTCCGGTCGAGGGTCACCACCTGCCCCGACGACACCCGGATGCGCCCCGAGGACGCCGGGGCCGCAGCGGCCACCGGGATGACCTCGGTGGGAGCCTCGGGTGCCGCGGGCGCGCTCTGTCGCAGACTGCGGAGTTCTTCGGCGGAGATCGTCGCACCGTCGTGATCGCCGGTCGCGGCACCGGCGTCGACGGCGGGCGTCTCCGGCTCCTCGCTCGGGCGGACCGCGGCGGCCTCGATCGGGGTGTGCACGGTCGCGCCCCACAGGTGGTCGAACTCGTCGACCGGCGGAGCGAAGGTCGCCTCCCCCGGCACCAGCGTCGACTCGATCATGTCGGCGTCGGCCACGTCTGCCGCGGCTTCGGCATCGGCGCCGGCATCGGCGTCGGCATCCGGTGTCTCGTCGGCGACGTCGCTCGGGGGCACGGCGGGCAGATCGGATGCCGCGTCGGGTGCGGGCACCGACACCACGGGCACGGCCCCGACCCCGGGTGGCGGCGGCAGCGGGACCGAGGTGCCGGCCACCGGAGGCGGGGGCGCAGCGACGACGGAGGGCGCGGCCACCGGTGCGGATGCCGGATCGAGCACGGGCGCCGGGCCCGCGGCGACCGCGATCGCCTCGGCGTCGGCCGGCTCGATGTCGGCGCTCACGGCGGCCGCGAGCACGATGCCGCTCTGCACGGGGAGCGCGGATCCGGAGCCGCCCTCGTCGACCGTGATCTCCACCTTCGAGACCCCCGGAACAAAGCGCTCGCTCCAGGTGGTGACGTCGGCGCCGGAGAACGTCTGCGCCTCGGCGTCCGCGCCGGTGACCCGCACGGCGAGCGAGCCGCGCACGGCGACCCTGGCGTCGGTGCCCTCCAGCACGGCCGCGACGAACGGCGGCATGTCGGCGAACGAACCGCCCGCCTGCGTCGTGAGCACGTCGATGACCGTGGCGAGGCTCCGCTCGCGCGGCAGCCGATCCCACAGCGCGGCGACCGTCTCACCCGTCGCGTCGGGTGGCAGCGCCACCAGGGCGCCCGGAATCACGATCAGGTACCACTGTCCCGGTCGGTAGATCGTCTGCATCAGCGAACCCCTCCTGCTGCGGCTTCTCGTGGACGCGTGTCGGCATCGACGTCGTCGGCTTGGAGCAGCGCCCCCCGGCGCGCCGCCACCGATACGGCATCGACGATGACCACGGTGATGTTGTCGCGACCGCCCGCCTGCACGGCCTCGTCGACCAGAATGTCGGCCGCCCGCTGCGGATCGGGCTCGGCGGCCAGGATCTGCGTGATCCGCTCGTCGGAGACCTCGGTGGTCAGACCGTCGGAGCAGATGAGCATCCGATCGCCGAGCTCCGCCGGGAAGAGCCAGTAGTCGGCGTCGCCGGTGCTGCTGGCGCCGATCGCCCGCGTGATGATGTTGCGGCGACGATCCGTGGCAGCCTCCGCCGCGGTGAGCTCGCCCGATTCGATGAGCTCCTGCACCACCGAGTGGTCGACGCTGATCTGCTCGAGCTCGCCGTCGGCGAGGCGGTAGGTACGCGAGTCGCCGATGTTCACGGTGAGCCAGTAGCCCATCCCCTCGACCGAGGCGACGACGACGCCGCTCAGAGTGGTGCCCGCCCGGCCGCTGCCGTCGGTGGACAGGGCCTCGACGGCCGACCGGGCCCGGGCCAGCGCCTCGAGCAGATCCTCCAGCTCGAGGTCGACCCGGCCGATGTAGCGCGCGAACTCGTCGATGACGGTCGCGCTCGCGCGCTCGCCCGCCTCGTGCCCGCCCATGCCGTCGGCGACGAGGAACAGTGGCGGGCTCGCCATGTACGAGTCCTCGTTGAGCGGGCGGCGCAGGCCCGAATGGGTCGCGGCGCCAGTGGCGACGATGAGCGGACGGGTCATGCGTATCCTCCGACCATGACGACGCGGTCGCCGATCTCGATCACGTCGCCGAGCTTGATCGGCACGCGCTGGCCTGCGGGGCAGGAGATGCGCTGGCCCTCGCGCACGAGGGTCAGCCCGTTGGTGGAGTGACGGTCGAGGATCCAGCCGCCCGAGGTCTCGGCTGCGGCCTCGAAATGCGTCTTCGACAGCGAGAGGGTCTCGTCGCGCACGGGCACGACCACGACGCCCTCCTCGGGGGCGGGGTTGCGCCCGAACACCGTGCGACGCGAGACGGGGATGCGCGTCCCGTCGTCCCACGTGAACACCAGCCGGTGCCCCGGGATGCTGATGCGGGTCTCTTCGAGATCGTCGTCGGCCGTCGCGGGGGCGGCTGTGGCTGGTGCGGTGGCCGGCGCCGCGGCAGCCGGGGCGGCGGCGGGTGCGGCCGGAGGGGTCGGCGGTGCCGGCGGTGCTGCCGGCGTCACCGGCGCGGGTGGCACGGGCGGAGCCGCGGGTGCGGGTGCGGGAGGAATCGGAGGCGCGGCGACGGGCGCCGGCGGTGCGGGCGGAGCCGCGACCGGTGCGGGAGCAGCGCTCGCGACGGCAGGAGCTGCCGGAGCGACCGGGGCTGCCGGCGCGGGAGTCTTCACGGGTGATGGCGGCTGAGTGACACCGGGGACGTAGGCGATCATGCCGGAGTCCTGCACCGGGGTCGTGAAGCTCCGGGCAACCGGCGCCGGGGCAGCGGGCGGGGCCGGCTCCGCGGCCTGTGCGGGTGCCGGTGCGGCTGCGGGATGCGCCGCCGGAGCGAATCCCGGCATCGGTGCCGGAGGAAGGCGCTCGAACGACGGTGCCGGCAGGAGCGGTGGCGCCTCGGGCACCGGTGCCTCCTCGACGACGGGTTCCGGCGCGGGCACCCGGGCGTCGAGCATCAGCGACGACGCGACCTTGTCGTGCCACCCCTGGAAGCGGCCCGAGCCGTCGAACAGCGGGCTGAAGTATCCGACGACGATGGCTCCGGCGAGGCCGAAGATGATGTTGCGGAGCAGCGTGCGTCCGAACCCGAGGGGCTCTCCGTCGGCGGCGGAGACCAGCCGCAGACCCTTCGCCCGCATCCCGATCGAGCCCTTGCCCGCCTGCATGACGGTGTACACGATGAACCAGGCGAGCAGCACCAGGCTCACGATGGGGCCGCCGATGAGGAGCACGGTGATCGAGGCCTCGAGTCCACCCGAGAGCATCGAGGCGAGCAGCAGGCCACCGCCGAGAACGAGGCCGAGTCCGCCGGCGATCAGGGCGTCGATGACGTAGGCGACCGCGCGACGGGAGATCGGCGCGATCTGATCGAGCGCTGGCTGCGTCATGGGGTCTCCCTCTCGGAGGACGAAGTCGTCGTGCTGTTCTTGATGGTGCCAGGTTCGCGACGAACGCGCGCGGCCGCCGCTTCCTTCAGGTTCTGCAGTCCGTTCGAGACCGCCGTGCCGCCGACCAGGGACCGCACGCTCAGTCGCGCCTTGACGCGCTTCCAGAAGCCGGCCTCCTTGCCGAGTCCGCCGACGATCTCATCGACCTCGTGCCAGAACGACTCCACGTCCTGCGGGCTGGGCTCGGCAGGACCGAACACCTCCGAGTCGGCGCGCTCGGCCAGCGCGGTCACCTGCGGGACCGTCAGCGCGGACGCCACGACGGCGGCCTCTTCGATGCGGGTGCCGCCGGGGGCCAGACGCGCTCCGTAGTCGACGGCGCGGTCGGTCAACTCGTCCCAGCCACCGCTGATGCGGTCGGAGGTGCGGGCGGCGGCGCGACGGGAACGGCGCTTCGCGGCCTTCCACGCGCCGATCACGATGAACGGCGAGGCGAGCACGGCGATCACCGCGAGCGAGATCCCGCCGATCAGCAGGATCGCGCCGATGATGCCGGCGAGGTTCAGGCTCTCGTCCTCCGACTCGCGGTCGTCGGGCAGCGTCGGCGGCAGGTCGACCGGCTCCTGCGGCGGGGGCGGCGGCTGCAGCACCTGCGGCTTCGGGTCGACGCGGGGCTTGGTGTTCTGGTCGTTCGGGACCTGGTCCTCGGGCGGGGTCGGGTTGAACGTCATCCATCCGACGCCCTCGAAGTTGACCTCGACCCACGCGTGCACATTGTCGCCGGTGGCGGTGAAGACCGCTTCTCCCGCCTGCTCGTCGTCGGGGTAGTACCCCATGACGACGCGGGCGGGGATGTCGAGCTGTCCGGCGAGCAGCGCCATCGCCACGGCGTACTGCTCATCGTCGCCGATCATCTGGTCGGCGCCGACGAGCGTCGAGATGCGCTCGGCGGTGTGCCCGGCACGCGACAGCACCTCGCCCTCGAGGCCGTGGCTGAAGAAGCCGCCCTCGGAGAGAAAGGTCTCCAGCGCCCGCACCTGCTCGATCGGCGTCTCCGCACCCGCCACGGTCTCGGCGGCCAGCGAGGTCAGCTCTTCCGGCACGTTGCTGGGCTTCGGCATCGACACCTTGCCGAACGCCACCTCGGCCAGCTGCTCGTCGTCGGGCTCGCTCGGCATCACGGCGTCGACCGCGTACTCGTCGCCCGCAGTCAGCTTCGGCGTGGCCACGGCCGTGCCGGTCACCGTGTTGACGAAGGTGCCGCGGCGCAGGTCCTCCGCGCGGTCGCCGTCGAACCGGATCTCGGACAGTTCGCCGGCCGTCGGCATCCACACGCCCCGGTACTCGTCGATCTCGAACTTCAGCGTGACGGGGACGCCCTCGGCCTCCGGCGCCATGTTCGACCGCAGCGGAGCGAACGCGCTCGACGACGTCGGACCGCCGTCGGTGACGTTGTAGACCATGCCGTCGAACTGGTCCATCACAGCCGTGCGGATGCGGGCGCCCTTGGGCAGACCCTGCACGGTGAAGAGCGTCTCCTCGGCCTCATCGCGCACGTTCTTGCGGAAGGCCTGCAGCGGGCTCGGGTAGTCGCGGATGTCGAAAGGCGGGATGATGACGTCGCGGAACACGTGACGCGGCTGTGCGGGGGTCGCGACCGCGGCCGTGGCGACGCCCGCCCCGCCCGCGACTGCCAGCACGGCCACTCCGGCCAGCAGGCGCCGAGTGCGCATGTGCGCCGCCCGGGACGGATCGACCTCGCTCACCGACACGGCCATGTTCTGCGGCGCCCAGAGCTGACGCAGTGCCAGCCACGACATGCTCACCACGGCGAACACGAGCCCCTGCACGAGGGGGAAGGCCGGCTCCGGCGTGCCCAGCGCGATCACGAGCATGAGCAGCACACCGGCCGGCAGCAGCGCCCACGCGACCTGCGACAGGCGCAGTGCGAGCGAGGCGGTCAGCGTGGTCACCACGAGCGCCAGCAGGAACGGGACGATCAGGTGCCCGTCGGCCGCTGCCACCGGGGCGACCGTGGTGAGCATCTGCTTCCACGCCGTGACCGTGCCCAGCGCGAGCTTCTGCAGCGTCTCGAGCGTGGGGATGAATCCGAGGATCGCGGTCTGCGGCAGCGCGAACGCCGCGCCGAACACGAAGTACGCGGCGACGGTGAGCCCCGCGATGATCAGGATGCCCCAGCGACGCCACGTCGCGACGACCGCGATCGCGAGGCCGAGCAGGATGCCGCCGATGACGGCGGGGAGGAAGGAGGGCCCGGCGAAGGTCGGCCAGAATCCGACCAGCGACGTCGCGACGAGGAGCGCCGTCGCCCCGAGGTCGAGGATCCAACGCCGCGGGGCCAGCGGGGCGGACGCGGTGGCGGGCGCGGTCATGCGAGCACCTTCTGCAGAGCGAGGGGAATCTGTTCGAGCGCGCCGACCGTGACGACGTCGGCATCGCCGATGCGCCGCAGCGTCGGTGCGGTCGCGGTCGTGTCGGTCACGACGGCGAGCACCTTGGCGCCGAAGGGCAGCCGCGAGCAGGCGAGGCGGAGGTCGTCGGAGGGCACGCGGGAGCCGCACACGAGCACCACCACGCTGGCGAGCGGCATCGTGGCCGAGACGATGCCGGCGAGGTCGGCGATGCCACCCTCCTTCGCCTTGCTGTTCTCGACGGCGGCGAGGGAGTCGAGCAGCTGCTTGCCGGTGCCGGCGGGCAGCTCCCGGCCCTGCACGCGCACGTCGACGCGCTGCGAGTCGCGGAGGGCACGGAGGCCGATCGAGCCCGCTGCGGAGATGCCGAGCTCGAAGTCGTCTGCCGTGGCGTATTCGTTGAGGGAGCGGGACAGACCGATCACGAAGTGCGAGCGACGCGTCTCCTCGTACTGACGGACCATCATCGTGCCCGTCCGGGCGGTGGACTTCCAGTGCACGTGACGCAGGTCGTCTCCGGGCTGGTACTCCAGGAGCGCGTGGAAGGAGACGTCGTCGCGGGAGAGGTCCGCGGCCGGAAGCCCCTCGAGGTCGCGCAGGTAGCCGAGCGACTGGCCGTCGAACAGCACGGTGCGCGGGTGCACGAACAGGTCGACCGGATCGTCACGGCGGTGCGCACGCTCGAAGAGACCGAGCGGATCGCCGCGGACGACGCTCACCGGACCGACCTTGACCACGCCGCGGCGCTGGGTGGGGATGGCGAAGAGCTCCTCCGCCTCCTCCCCCGGTGCGAGCCGCTGGATGCCGAACTCGCCGCGGCCGGAGCCGACGGGGAGCACCACGCGCGAGGGCAGAATGGCCCGGCTGCCGCGGTTGGCCAGGGTGAGAGCGCCGACCGCGCGCTCCCCCACGACCACACGGGTGCGGGCGAGGTCGAGCGAGACGTCGTAGGCGGTGCGGCCGATGAGGAACAGCGCGCACACGCCCACGGCGATCGCGATGACTGCGGCGGCGATCGTGAACTCCGACCAGCCGGCGATCTGCCCGATCACCCAGAAGCCGACGGCGATGGCCATCAGCACCCAGGCCAGCGGGCGGATCGCCGCGGTGATCTTCCGGAGGCGCGTCAGCACGCGCGCGCCGATGACGGCCGCGATGTCACGCCATCCGGCGTCGCGTTCCGTCTGCGGCGGCGCCGACTGAAGAGCCTCCGCGGTCATCAGGCCGCTGCTCGGGCCTGAGGTGCCGCGACGCCGTCGAGGACGCGAGCGATGACGGTGTCGCTGCTCGTACCGGCGAACTCCGCCTCGGCGTCGAGCAGCAGACGGTGCTGCCACACGGGCCGCGCGAGGGCTTTGATGTCGTCGGGCAGCACGAAGTGGCGGCCCTGCGCAGCGGCCCACACCTTGGCGATGCGGATCATCGCGATGGCACCACGCACCGAGACGCCCAGGCGGATCGCGCCGTCCTCACGGGTCGCCTCGGCAAGCTCCGCCACATAGCGCAGCACGGCCGGCTCGACGTGCACGGTCGCAGCGAGGTCGGCCATGTCGGCGACGGCGCTCGTGGTGATGATCGCCGACAGGCCGGCCGACGGGTTGCGGTCGGATGCTCCGGCGAGGATGCTCTCCGTAACCGCGAGGTCGGGGTACCCGATCGACGTCTTGATCAGGAAGCGGTCGAGCTGGGCCTCGGGGAGCTTGTAGGTTCCCGCCTGCTCGATCGGGTTCTGTGTGGCGATGACGAGGAACGGGCGACCGGCCTCGTGCGTGACGCCGTCGACCGTGACCCGCGACTCCTCCATGACCTCGAGCAGCGCCGACTGCGTCTTCGGCGAGGCGCGGTTGATCTCGTCGGCCAGCACGATCGACGCGAAGATCGGGCCCTTGTGGAACTCGAACCGGTGCGACTGCTGGTCGTAGATCGTCACACCCGTGACGTCGGACGGCAGCAGGTCGGGCGTGAACTGGATGCGCGCGCTGGTGCCCTGCACGGTCGCCGCGAGCGCCTTGGCGAGGCTCGTCTTGCCGGTGCCGGGGGCGTCCTCGAGGAGCACGTGGCCCTCGGCGAGCATCGACGCCATCACGAGACCGACGATCTCCTTCTTGCCCTGCACCGCCTTGTCGACGTTCTCGACCAGTCGCTGGAAGGTGCCCTGGAACCAGGCGGCCTGCTCGGGGGTCATTGTCATGAGTGTGGGGTTCCTTGTCGTAGGGGAATTCGTGTGGCGGGAGCGATGGCCTATGGCCAGCTGGTGCCTTCGGATGCGCCGATGCCCTGGATGTCGGCCTGCAGCGTCCTGCCCATGCCGCCGTGCCAGCACGAGAGCTGGATCGTGCCGTTGGCAGGCACGTTGTAGCGGTTGTAGGTCGAGACCTGTCCGGACGACGAGCGGTACGGCTGGCCGTTGTCGAGGCAGCGGATCATGTACGTGCCCGCGGGCACGTTCGCCGTGTTCAGGTTCAGGTAGTAGCACGTGTCGGGACTGCAGTTTCGGGAGTCGACCCCCTGCGAGGCCCACCAGCGCGGCTGCGGTTGCGCCTGCGCCGTGTTGCCGGCGGTCCCGCTTTCATCCGACCAGGCGCCCGTGATGTCCCTCGCCCGCGCCTTGATGGAGTGGTACTCGCTGTAGGTGCCCACATCGACGTGGCCCGACGCCGCGACGCCCTGCCATCCGCCTCCGTCGATGCTGATCTGCACCGTGTCGATGGCGCGGCCGTTGGCCGAGCCGTTCGCGTTCCAGTTCAGGCGTACCTGGCTCGCGAGGGACTCCGCGCTCACCGCTGGTGCGGATGGCTTCCCGTGGGGGTTGCCCCTCGCCGAGTTCGAGACGGCACCGGCATAGGTCGACCCGTCGAAGTCCGTTGTGGCGAGGCGCGTGACGCCCCGCACCTCGACGGTGTAGTCGCGACCGTTCGTGAGTCCGCCGATGGTCTTGTTGCCCGGCATCGTGTTCCAGTCGCCGCCGTTCAGCCGGTACTGGTAGGTGATCTCGCCAGGAGACGCGCCACCGCTCGACCCCGGACGGTAGTCGATGACCAGTGCCCGATCGGCTTCCTTGGTGACCTTCAGACTCGTCGGCGCGCCCGGTGCGATAACGCCGCGGCGCGGTGCGGACGGGGCGCTCATATCGCCCCAGCCGGCCTTGTTGTAGGCCTGGATGCGGTAGGTGTACGCCGTCTCCGAGGTGTCGACGACGACCGCCTGGCTCCTCGCCTCGGGGCCGGGGGTGATGGTGCGCACGACCTGGCCGCCGCGCAGCACTTCGAGCTTGTAGCCGCGGATCGCGTCGCCGTTCTTGTCCGGCGGGGTCCAGTTCACCTGCATCTGCGCCTGGTTGCCGACGGGCGAGAGCTCGACCGTCGTCGGGGCAGCCGGAGCCAGCGGAGGTCCGGCCGGAATCTCGGACGCCGACCAGCCGCTCCAGCTGGAGGGGTCGGGCGCCTTGTTGTGTGCCTGCACCTTCACCTGGTAGTCCGAGCCGTTCTCCAGCCCCTCCCACGTGATCGAGTTGCCCGTGACCTCCTTCTGCGTCACGCCGGAAGGCGGCGCGGGCGAGATCTCGAGCGTGTACCGATCGACGGGCGAGCCCGGCGTGGTGGGGGTGACCCACGACACCTGGAGCGACTTGTCGCCGAACTTCAGGGTCGGCGGGTTGGGGGTGTCCGGACGTGCGTCGGGGCGTGCGGGCGCCGACAGGGCGGACGGATCGGACTCGCCGACGCGGTTGGTCGCGGTCACCTGGAACGTGTACTCGACGTTGTTGGTGAGACCGTCGAGCGTGCAGGTGGTGGACTGGCACTCCTTGGTGTACGCGCTGCCGCCGACCGACTTCACGGTGTACTTCGTGATCTCGGCGCCGTTGTTCGATGGTGCCGAGAACGACACCACGACCGTGCGGTCCTGCACGCTCGCGATCACCGGGACTCCTGGCGCATCCGGCACATCCTGCACGGTGACCACGATCTGGCCGTTGACCTCGCGGTCGGCATCCTCGGTCGCATCCTGGATGCGGTAGCGGACGACGAGCGTTCCCACGAACGACTCGTTCGGGGTGACGGTGACCTCGCTGTCGGTGAAGGTGACCTCGCCGGAACCCGACTCCGCGACCGCGGTCACGATCTTCAGCGGTGTCTCGGGGAACGGGTTGTAGTCGTTCGCGAGGGCGGGCACGGTGATCGTCTTGCCCGCATCCGCCTCGGCGACCGTATCGGTGTTCGCCGCCGGCATCGGCCTCGTCGACGCCGTGACCAAGACCGCGACCGAGCCCTCGACCGGTTCGGTCGTGCCGTCGGAGACGCGGATCTTGAGCGTGACCGTGGTGCCCTTCTTGGCATTCGATGCGGCCTCGACGACGAGCTTGTCGTCACCGTCGATGCGGGCGGAGATGCCCTTCTCTTCGCCGCCGACGAGGGCGTAGTCGTGCTTGCCCTCGTCTTCGGGGTCGGGGTCGTCGGTGAGGGCGACCAGGTCGAGCGAGGTCGCCGGCTCGCCGGGGGCGACGTTGACCTGCCCCTGGATGAAGGTGGGCTGCTGGTTCTCGGGCGGCAGCACGTTGATCGGGATGCTGAGCGTGGCCTTGCGTCCCTCGGGGTCGTCCGGCCCATCGCCATCGGTCACCTCGAAGGTGAGGGAATCCGGTCCGAAGAAGCCCTTGGCCGAGGTGTAGACGAGGGTATTCGCGTCCTTGAGCAGGTCGGAGCCGTCGGCGTGGTTCGCGCTGATCTTCGCCTTCTCGGTGATCACCACGTCACCACCGCCGGCGACGGTGACGTACTTCGACAGCGGAACCTCTTCGGTCTCGCCGCTGACGACCTCGAGCGGCTTCGTCGAGGTGAGCGTCGGGCGCAGGTCGGCGCGCGAGGGCACGAAGATGAATGCCGAAGCCCGCTGGTCATCGCGGTCGACGAGCGTGTAGCGGATCAGCTGCAGCTCGTCGGTGACGGTGACGCGCACCTTGCCGTTCTCGAGCTGCGTTCCCCCTTCACCGACCTCGACAGTGAGGCTGTCGGTGGTGCCGTCGGGGTCCTCGTCGTTGGCGAGGATGTCGAGGTCGGCGCTCAGGCCGCCGTCCTTCAGGTCCACCGGCTGCAGCCGGTCGTCGCGGGCGACCGGCGCCTGCAGCGGAACATCCTCGTCGACCGTGATCTGCAGGGTCGCCGTGGCTTCGGCACCACGCGCGTCGACCGCGGTGTACTGCAGCGAGGTCTCGGTCGGGCCGTTCGGCGCCTGCACGAGCACCCGGTCACCGGAGACGCGCGCCTCCAGCCCGTCGGGAAGCTCGAGGCCGTCCTTGAGGAGCGACACCTTGTCACCCTCGGGGTCCGAGTCGTTCGCGAGCACCGGCACGGCGATCTCGCGGCCCGGTCGCACGACCACCGCGTCCTTCACCGCGTACGGAGGCTGATTGATCTGCTCGGTGGGGGCGATGCCGACGCGGATGGTCGCGATGCCCTCTGCTCCGAGCCGATCGCGCACGCGGTACTTGAACACGTCGACACCGGACGCCCCGTCGGACGCCTCGTACGTGAAGTAGTTCGGGCCGTTCGTGATGCGTCCCTTGGCGGGGCTCGACTCGATGCCCACGAGTTCCACGGAGTCGCCGTCGGTGTCGATGCCGTCGAGGGGCACCGCGATGTTCACCTCGGTCCCGGCGAGGGCGCGGGCGACGAGATCCTGAGGACGGGGAGCTGCGTTGTTCTCCTCGTCGATGGGGAGGATCTGGATGGTGACGTAGCCGGCGGCCTTCTGCTGGCGCGAGTCGGAAACCTCGTACGTGAGGTACACGGTCTTCGCCTCGGGGCCCGCCTTGAAACGCACGGTGTCCTGCGAGACGAAGGCCTCGCCGTCTTCGGGGTCGACGAACGGCTCGATGAGCTCGGGCTCGACGTGCATGACGTCGTCGCTGGGGTGGGTGTCGTTGTCGAGCACCGGGATCGTCACGACATCGCCGACGCGCACGGTGGCCGTGTCGGGGTTGGCGATCGGCTGCAGGAGCTCGTCCGGAGCCGGGATCGGGATGACGACGACCTCGCCCTCGGCCGACTTGGAGCCGTTGGAGATGCGGTACTTGACGCGCACCTGCTCTTCGAGGGCGCCCTGATCCGTGATCCGCAGCGTCTCGTGGTTGAGGACCGAGACCGAGATGCCGCTGCTCGGCTCCAGCGACACGGACTGCACGACGAGGATGCCGCCGGCGGGGTCGGTGTCGTTGTTGAGCACACCCAGCAGCACGTCGCCGCCGGTGGGGAGAAGTGCGACGTCGCGGACGGCCACGGGCGGGAGGTCGGTCTCCGACTCGGGCATCACGTCGACGCGGACGATACCCTCGCCGTTCTTCGGGCCTGTGGTGACCTGGTACTGCACGTAGTAGACGCCGGGCTTCTCGGCCATGAACGAGAAGGTCTTGTTCGCCGTGTTCGGGACGATCGTCGCCCCGGCCGTGTCGAGCACCCGGCTCAGACGCAGCTGCTCGCGGGAGGTGCTCGTGTCGTTCGCGGTCGGGGCGACGGTGACCTGCTCGCCGGCCCGCGTGATCACGTGGTCGGCGTTGGTCTTGGGGTTCGTCGAGCCCTGCGGGCGCACGTCGAGCGCGATGGTCGCGGTGCCGAGCTTGCCGAAGGCGTCGGCGACGGTGACCTGCACGTCTTTACGCCCCTGCAGGCTCGCGGTCGCCTTGTAGGTGATCTGACCGTCCTTGCTGAAGTCGACCTCGTCGCCGGGGGCGGCGAGCACCTCCTTCAGGTAGATGTCGTCGCCGTCGGGGTCGATCCAGTCCGGGAGGATGTTGTACGAGATCGTGCCGCCGGTCTCGACCGCGAGCGAGGTCTTCCGCTTCGAGGTGGGGCCGGCGTTCTCACTCCAGTCGTGCACCGCGAGGGTCACGACCGCGGTGTCCTTGCCCTTGCGACCGTCGTCGACCTCGTAGGTGAAGCTGGCGGTGCCGGAGGCCTTCTCGCCGACGGTGATCTGCAGCGAGCCGCCGTTGTTGATGGGCTGCACGGTGCCGATGGACGGCTGCGCCTCGGCGAGCGCCGCGACGAGCACGTCACCGTCGGGGTCGTTGTCGTTGTCGAGCACGGGCAGCAGCGTCGTGGCGCCGGGGCGCACCCCGTACGAGTCGTCTTCGGCGATGGGAGGCGTGTTCTCCTCGCTGCGCTCCGGGAGCGTGGTCTCGACCGTCTCCTCGGTCGAGTCCTCCTGGTTCTCCGTCTCGCCCTCGGGCGGCGTCAGGTCGTTCCAGTTGTCGACGCGCTGCAGGCTCTCGTTGGCCATCCAGGCGGCGCCGCCGACGGCGTCGTTGAGGATGATCACGTCGCGGTTGACGCGGAACGTCAGGCTGGCGGATTCCTCGGCGCCGTCGATCGGGGCGTTCACGTCGTTGCTGTCGCCGGGGCACTCGCGGATGAAGGTCGCCGACCCCGCCCAGGCCCCATAGGTGCAGCCGCGGAGCCAGACCGGTGCCGCAGCCGTGCCCTCACTGCCCACAGAGGTCTGCTCCGGCTCGCCGCCGTCGAGCGGCACGCGTACGAGCGCGGTCGGGGTGGCGATGGCGACGGCGTCGGTCTCGGCCGACGCCTGCTGCAGCACGGCATCCGCCGCGCCCGCGACCTCGGTGCGGAGGCCTCCGGGCGTCGTGACGACTCCGGCCGCCTCGTCGAACACGACAGGGGTGCGTCCGACGGCGGTGATGGTGGGGCGCACCGACAGGTCAAGTTCGCCGACCGACGCGGCCGATGTCTCGCCCGGCGCACCTTCGTTGTCGACCGGGACCGTGACGACCTCGCCACGTTCTCCGGAGAGGGCGAAGACGGTGCCGTCGTCGGCGACCGTGACGTCGGAGTTCTCGCCGAGCTCGGCGATGGGCTCCGCCGCCTCGATCTCGAAGGAGGCTATGCCCTTGACCGGCACGACCCACAGGTCACCGGACTTCTCATCGAGGATGGCCGCGGTGTTCGCCCCCATGGCGACCTTGGCCGACGAGGGGATGATCGTGGAGTCGCCGAGCGAGACCCGGGCCGGATCGATCGCGGTCACGGTGGACGCGCTCTGGTCGACGACGAGCACGTTGGCGGCGGCCTGGAGGATGTCGTAGTTCTCGCTGGTGGTGCGCAGACCGCCGTCGAGGATCGTGGACTCGTGGTTGAAGTGGCCGACGAGCAGGCTCGAGGTCTTGGTGATCCAGACGCCGCCGTCGTTCAGGTCGACCTTGGTGGTCGGGAAGCCCTCATAGGTGAAGGCCATGGTCGTGATGGCGATGACGCCGACGGTGACGCCGGCGGCGGACGCCAGCGTCTTGGGTCGCGCGCGCATCCATGACAAGGCCTTCATGCCCGGTTCCCCCCCAGGGTCACACTCTCCGATTACTCATGCGCAGGCCCGACTGGCCGCTGAGCACTCGTACATCCTAACCGCGTCGCGGAATATCACTCGATGGGCAGATATCCCCATCACCCTCCGTTACGCGCGCCAGCATCCTGCCATGTGATCGTCGACCATCCCGGCCGACTGCATGAGGGCATACATGGTGGTCGGCCCGACGAAGCGGAACCCGCGTCGACGCAGCTCTTTACTCATCGCCGTCGACTCCGGCGTGACCGCCGGAACCTCGGCGAACGACGCCGGGCGCGTGCCGGATGCCGGCGGTGCGAACGACCACATCAGCTCGTCGAGCTCGCCCTCCGCCATCGTGCGCACCAGGCGGGCGTTGCCGATGGTGGCCAGGATCTTGGCGCGGTTGCGGATGATGCCGGCATCCGCCATGAGCCGCTCGACATCGGCCTCGTCGAACGCCGACACCGCCTCGGGCTCGAAACCGGCGAACACCTCGCGGAACCGCGGGCGCTTGCGCAGGATCGTGATCCACGAGAGTCCGGCCTGGAAGCCCTCGAGCGCCATCTTCTCGAACAGGGCACGGTCGCCGTGCAGGGGCACACCCCATTCCTCGTCGTGGTAGCGGCGGTACTCGACGTCGTCGCCCACCCAGGCGCAGCGGTCGCGGGCGTCCGGGCCCGTGAGAAGAGAGGTCATCCGCCCAGGCTATCCGCGGCGGCGGACATGACATGCGCCGAGGGCTATGCCACCCCCACGAGGCTGCTCCGGCACTCTTTGAACTTGTCCCAGTCCGTCGCCCCTGTGGACGTCGCGAAGATCTCGAACGCCTTCCCCTGCACATCGAAGAGCGATTTCGACGGATCTACGAAGCGCACGGGCTCCTCCTGGCTGAGGGCGTCGAAGTACACCGCCATGAAGGCGATCTTGCGGCCCCACTCCCGCAGATAGCCGTCGTTCTCGAGGCGCTGGAACGTCGCTGTCATCTCATCCCTGGTCTGCTTCGCGACGTTCGGGAGACTGATCGCGCCGGCGATGAGCCCGATGATCGCCGCCGCGAGCGTGAGTCCGAGCGCGACGAAGTTGAGCGAGGATGCCGTGAACAAGGACATGGCGATCCCCACTCCGATTCCTGACGCCACGACGGCGATGCCGTCCGAGACGAGCCACAGCCAGGTGGAAGCCCCGACCATGCCGCCGCCGGCGACGATCGCAGCGATGTCCGAGCTGACGAACAGCAGATCCGCGATGAGGCCCGCCCCCGCGAGCGACGCGGTGAAGACCTTCGACGCCAGGGAGGCGGACGGTTTCGCAAGGATGGCTCCCTGCTCGATGGACGCCTGCTCCACGATGCGCGTGCTCGCGGTCTCGACTGCGCTAGTGAGAGCCTGCGAGGCCACAGCACGTTGAGCGGAAGGTACCTTGGCGCCGGCCTCCGCCGAGGCCTGTGTGAAGAACACCGTCACCGTCTCCTCGGCGGTATCGACGAATTTGCCGGAGGTACCGGACATCGCGTCGGCGAAGCTCGTCGACGCCGCCTGCGCCTCGGTCGGGATGTCTGCAGCGGGCCTCGCCGCGCTCCACATCGCTCCCCTCGTCATCTCATACATCTCGGGAGAGACAGTGTTCCAACTGAGGATCCGAGCCGCCGTGCGCGCCGCTGTCGGAGCCGCCGTCAGGAACGACATCGTCAGGTTCCTGAGCGCTCCGAACGACGAGTACACAGCGACGATGCGCGCGGTGAAGCCGATGGCCTGAGCCGGAGAGACCTCGCCTTTGCCGATGGCATCGTGGAGCAGCAGGGACTCGAGCACGAGTCGCGTGACTCCGATCACCGCCGAGATGCTGCCGAGGATCCCGCTGCTGTTGAACGCGAGCAACGCAGTGCTCAACTTCGCCTTGACGGTCGTGTTGTCGGTGATCAGCTTGCCTCCGGCGCCGAGGGCCTCATTGATCTGATCGTCTGTGAAGATCCCGCTCGACTTGCCGAGGTACTCGAAGGAGGTCAGCCGCATGAAGACGTTCCTGATGGCCACGCTCTGCTCGAGTCCGGGAACGTCCTCGGGCTTCTCGGTGAACAGGGTGAGGAGGGCATCGAAGGATGCGAGGACGCTCTTCAGGCTCGAGGACGAAGACCCGGCGACGGTCGCCTGGGCCTTCGCGAGAATGTAGTGCTGGATGGTCTGATCGTAGGCGGCGACAGGCTCCGGCGATTTGCCGGCGAGCATGTCGTCGAAGGGTGTGGCCAGGTACGCGCTCGCCTGCACTGCTCCCACACGAAGCGAGAGTCCCTCGTTGAGGAGGTTCAGTGTCTCGGACTCTTTGGCATGCCAGTACTTCTCGGCGTCTCGGAGGGAGTTGTCGGCGTTCACCTCGCGAAGGTAGTTCTGGTATCCGGTGGTCGAGCGCGCGTCGAAGAGCGTCTGCGCCCACTGCTGCGATGGCGGCGTCTTCCCCCCGGACGTCGACGCCAGCGAGTTGGTCGCCCCGATGCAGAAGTTGCTGTAGTCGCACACGACCGCGCGGTTCGACAGCGCGCTGCTCAGGACTCGCAGCGCCTCGGCCTGACCGGAGCCAGGTGTATTGGTCGTGCCGTTGACGATGTATGTCATATCCGACGGGTACACGGGGAAGCTGTACCCTCCGCCCGCTACGCCGCTGATCGTGTTAGGGCTGGTGTACTGCGCATTCCCCAGAATCCCCGTCGCGCACAGCTTCAGGCAGTTCGACGCGTTCGCGAAGAGTGCGCGATTCAGGACGGCCGCCTTGCCACTGTCCGAGCCTGCGTCCGGGTCGGTGTCGGCCGCATTGTGAGCATTCGCGTCGACGCTGAACTGCAGCGCCTTGCTCCACGAGGTGTTCGCGTCCTTGGCGTAAGCCGCCGCGAGCTCCATGACCGCGACCGCTCCGATCGGGGTCTTCCCGTCGGCGGAGATCGTCCCGGCCACATCCGAAAGCTCTGTCGTCGGCACCTTGAACTTCGCGCGGACCGCGTTCAGCTTCTGGGTGGCATCGTCGGTGGGCTTTGCGACGGTGGGTGCCGGCGCAGCCCCGTCGACCGCTGTCTGCAGCGGGCCCCCGCCGAGAGCCCGACGAGCTGTCGGATCAGTTGCCGGGAGCCTCAACTGCACGGCGGCAGATGCCGCCGACACCACCGCGAAGCCGATGAACTCTCGCCGACCAAAACCAGGGCACATGCGAACTCCGATCTCCGATTCGTTGACACACCTCGAGACGGTGGCCACGTATAACGTTACGCAACGGAGATCGGATCTGACCCCTATACCGAGATTAAGGCGTATAATGCCGACATTCAGGCGAAGGTGGCCGCGTCGATCACGAACCGGTACCGCACGTCGGACGCGAGAACGCGCTCGTAGGCGGCGTTGATCTCGGAGGCCGGGATCACCTCGATCTCGGCGGCGAGACCGTGCTCGGCGCAGAAGTCGAGCATCTCCTGCGTCTCGCGGATGCCGCCGATGTTGCTGCCGGCGAGCGAGCGTCGGCCGCCGATCAGCGACATGACTCCGACCGACAGCGGTTCGGCAGGCGCGCCGACGCACACGAGCGCACCCCCGACGTCGAGCAGGCTCAGGTACGAGCGCACATCGATCACGGCGCTCACGGTGTTGAGGATCACGTCGAACGAGGAGCGCAGCTCGCGGAAGGTGTCCCGGTCACTCGTGGCGCGATAGTGGTCGGCGCCGAGCCGCAGGCCGTCGTCCTTCTTGTTCAGGGTCTGCGAGAGCACGGTCACCTCGGCGCCGAGTGCGTGCGCGATCTGCACGCCCATGTGGCCCAGCCCACCGAGGCCGACGACCGCGACGCGGGTGCCGGGACCGACGTTCCAGTGCCGCAGCGGCGAGTAGGTCGTGATGCCGGCGCACAGCAGGGGCGCGGCGACATCCAGCGGCAGGGCATCCGGGATGCGCAGGACGAACTTCTCGGTCACCACGACCTGCTCGGCGTAGCCTCCCTGCGTGACGGTGCCGTCGCGGTCCGAGCTGCCGTAGGTCTGCACCGCACCCTCGGTGCAGTACTGCTCCTCGCCGCGCAGGCAGTTGCGGCACTCGCCGCACGAGTTCACCAGGCATCCGACGCCGACGCGGTCGCCGACCGCGTGCCGGGTGACGGCCTCTCCCACGGCAGCGACCGTCCCGGTGATCTCGTGCCCCGGAGCGAGCGGGTACCTCTGCGGACCCCAGTCGCCGCGCACGGTGTGGATGTCGGAGTGGCAGATGCCGGCGAACGCGATGTCGATGAGCACGTCGAGCGGGCCGAGGTCACGTCGTTCGATGACGGTCTTCTCCAGCGGGGCGGCTTCGCGGGGTGCGGCGTAGGCGTTGACGCGGGTCACGGGGACTCCTTCTTCTGGGGTTCGATCCACCCTACGCACCCGCTGCCGTCAAGGCCCCTGACGGTCGATGCGAACGGTCCGTACCCTCGACATCATGAGCATCCACACCGACCGGATCGAACAGTACCTCGCGCGCTATGCGGCATCCCTGACGGAGTTCGACGCCGAAGCCGCCGTCGAGCTGTGGTCGACCCCCGGCATGATCGCCGACGATCGGGTCTCCGGCGTCTTGGACACCCGGGAGGAGATGGTCGCGGGGCTGAAGCAGTCCTATCCCCTGTACCGGGAGCTCGGCCTCGCCTCCGTCGGGCACGAGCTCCTCGACGCGAACGAATTGTCCGATCGGCTCGTGCTGGTGAAGGTGCGTTGGCTGTTCCGCGACGCCGACGGCAAACTGCTGACCGACGCGACCAGCTACTACCTGCTGCGCGACGACGACGCCGCGGGGCTGCAGGCGTGCGTCTGCGTCGAGACGGATTCCGCCGAGCACCTTCAGGCGCTGGCCGTCGAACGCGGCATCGACCTCACGAAGTGGTCATCCTGACCGGCGCCCCGCCGCCGAGCGATCAGCGCTGCTTCTTCTTGAGCGCCTTCTCCTGGATGGGCGCCTTGCCCGTGGCGGCGAGGTCGGCGTAGTACGCCCGGGCCTCGTCCTGGCGCTGCTTCTCGATGCCGCTCGCGATCGGCGCCCGCACGTGCTCGGGCTCGTAGCCGAACGCGTTCACCAGGTCGAGGGCATGGGGGCGCAGCCGCGCGCACAGCCGGTCGATGTAGCTCGACACGGCGGCGGCGCGCTGGGTCGACAGGCGTCCGTTGATCAGGTGCCAGGCGAGGTGCTTCTCGATGAGCTGCAGACCGAACAGGTCGCGCAGCCACGTGAGCACCTTCTTGGTGTCGGCGTCGTCGATCTGGTGCACGGCGTCGGTGAACGCCTCCCACTGCAGCAGCTCTCCGTGCGCACGAGCGGCTTCGATCAGCTCGGCCTGATTCTCGTTGAACAGGCGGGCGCCGAGGGCCTTGTCCTTCGCCCCAGGGCGAAGGCGGGAGGCGATGTCGGCCACCATCTGCTGCACGCGTCCGGCGAGGAGATCGTGCTGCTGCTCCTCGCGGAGGCCCCGCTCGACCGACCGGCTGACCTGACCGAAGTCGGAGACCGCCTGGCCGAGCTGACGGAGCCCGGCGCCGTGGAACAGCTTGCCCGCGGTCATCCCGACGGCGAACTTGGCGAGAGCCGCGGCATCCTTGCCCTGGAACTGCTTGGCGTAGTCGGTCAGCAGACGCTTGCCCACCAGCTGCAGCAGGACGTTGTTGTCGCCCTCGAATGTGACGTAGATGTCGAGGTCGGCGCGCAGGCCCACCAGACGGTTCTCGAACATGAAGCCGGCCCCGCCGGTGGCCTCGCGGGCCTCCTGCAGCGTGTCGAGAGCGTGCCAGGTCGACAGCGGCTTGAGCGCTGCGGCCAGCGTCTCGAGGTCTTCGCGGTCGGCCGGGGTGTCGGTGCGCCCCGAGAACACGCCGTCGAACTTCTGCAGGAACTCGTCGTGCGCGAAGATCTGCGCGTACGTGGTCGCCAGGCGCGGGAGCAGACGGCGCTGGTGCTTGCCGTAGTCCATGAGCACGACCTCCTGCCCGTCCGCGCCGTCGAACTGGCGACGCTGGGTGGCGTAGGTGATCGCGATGTGCAGGCCGAGTGCGGAGGCCCAGGATGCCGCACCGTCGAGCGACACACGTCCCTGCACGAGCGTGCCGAGCATCGTGAAGAAGCGACGTCCGGGGCTGTCGATCGCGCTGGAGTACGTGCCGTCGACCGCGACGTCGCCGTACCGGTTGAGCAGGTTCGTGCGCGGGATGCGCACGTGGTCGAACGAGAGTCGCCCGTTGTCGATGCCGTTGAGGCCACCCTTGAGACCGTCGTCCTCGCGACCGATGCCGGGGAGGTCGACGCCGTCCTCACCGCGCAGCGGCACGTACAAGCAGTGCACGCCGTGGTTCACGCCGTTGGTGATCAGCTGCGCGAACACGGTCGCCGCGACACCGTGCAGCGCGGCGTTGCCGAGGTACTCCTTGGTGGCCGCCCGGAACGGGGTGTTGATGACGAACTCCTCGGTCGCCGCGTCGTAGGTCGCGGTCGTCCCGACCGCGGCGACATCCGAGCCGTGGCCGATCTCGGTCATCGCGAAGGCGCCGGGGATCGAGAGGTCCATGATGCCGGGGAGCCACTTCTCGTGGTGCTCCGCGGTGCCGAGCTGCAGCACGGCCGAACCGAAGAGCCCCCACTGCACGCCCGACTTGATCTGCAGGCTGGGGTCGGCGACCACGAGCTCCTCGAAGCCGGCGATGTTGGCGCCGTTGTTCTCCTCGCCGCCGAGCGACTTGGGGAACGCACGGTGCACGGCCTTGTTCTCGACCAGCAGGTGCAGCTGGCTGAGCACACGCTCGCGGTGCTCGTCCTTGCCGAGCTCGTCCTTGCGCCAGAACGCCGAGTCCTTGATCATCTCGCGCGCCTGACGGCGCACGTCGCCCCAGGTGCCCATCAGGGCCTCGTTGACTCGGGCGACATCGACCTGCGGGGCGAGCGCGGTCGCGGGCGATTCATCGGGTGTCGTCGAAGGACGGACGGCAGCGTCGACCATGGCATTCCTCCAGGGAAGTAGGGGTGTCCCCATGGTAGGTCTGCGACAAACCCGGGCGAACTCCGCTGTGAGCATCCTCCAACCGCGTGCGGGCATATCCCGGCGTTCCGTTGTCGCCTCGCGACAGGGCGACCGCGACAAAGGCTCAACGAGTGCGGAGATGTTCCCGCAGTCCGGGGATCGCGAAGTCGACGCGACCGTGGCCCGCTGGTTGGATCAGGCCCGCAGCGATGAGCCGCGCGCGGTAGTTGCCGACCGTGTTCTTCTTATCACCGAGGCGACGGCCAATGTCTGCCGCGGTCGCAGGGATATCGTCTTCGGCCATCGCTCTGAGGAAGTCGAGGTCCTTCGGGGAGACAGCGGACAGTGCAGCCTCGATGACCACACGGGCATTTCTGCGGTGTGCGGCAGACAGCGCCAGGTCGACGTCTTCGGCGCCGAGCGGTCGATCCGTCGATTCGGCCACCTGCCACAGGTGATAACCGATCAGCTGGATCAGAAACGGATAGCCGCCCGTCGACTCTGCCGCGGCCCTGATCAGCACAGGATCGAGTGGCGTGTCCCAGACGGCGAAGATGTCTGCGAATGAGTTCTCGACTTCGTCGATGGCTGCAGCGTGCAGATCGATCCGGTCCGCCCGCCGCAGGAAGGTCGCGACCCCCTCGTTGAGGAGATCGGACACCGCCGCGGGGAGGCCCGCGAAGAGGAGCGCGATCGGGAGACCATCGCGGATGTAATGCTGGACCGAGGCTGCGAGCTGAGCGAGTTCATCCCGGTCTGCCCCGTGGATCTCATCCAGGGTGATGACCAGCCCGGTTCCGTTCTCGTCGAGCTGTCGGAGAAGTTTCTCGCCGACCTGTCGCCATCCTGCTTGCTGTTCGGGAGGGAGCTGCGTCGTGATGGAGAAGCCTGCGGCGCCGATACCGGTGATCCGCCTTCCGGCCGGACCCTGCCCCTGTTCTTCTGCGGCGGCGCGCATCGCCTCGCCGATGCGACCCAGGAAGCCACGGGTCGCGGTCTCCGAGACAACCATCCAGCCGTGAGTGAGCGCCGCGTCCTCGGCTTCACCGAGCATGACGGTCTTGCCGATGCCTCGCGCGCCGGTGAAGATGGTCAGCAGCCCCGGCGCCCCGGAGCGGATGCGGAGCCCGTAGCGGAACTCATCGAGGATCCCGGCACGACCGATCAACTGCGGAGGCTCGGCTCCGGCTGTCGGGCGGAAGGGATTCACGCCGATCATCGCTGCCCCTCTGTGAACTCTTGTGTACCCAGTGTACTTAGGTGTTCTTGCCGATCTCCCGACCGCACGCTATGGGTCTATGCGATTGGGCCGCGGCGGTCAGGCGGCGGCGATGACCGCCAGCACGCCCTCGCCGTAGGCCTCGCGCTTCTTGGCGCCGATGCCCGTGATGCCGTCGAGATCCTTGAGAGATGCCGGCCGGTGCTCGGCGAGCGCGCGCAGGGTCGCGTCGCCGAACACGATGTACGCGGGCACACCCTGCTCGCGAGCGGTCTCGGCCCGCCAGGCGCGCAGCGCCTCGAACAGGCCGCGATCACCGGCATCCAGCGCATCGGCGGCACTCGCCTTGCGCGCCCGCGACGACGAGGCCGGACGCCCGATCGTGTCCTTGCGCAGCGGCACGGCGGTCTCGCCCCGTAGCACTCCCGCCGCCTGCTCACCGGGCGCGAGGGTGCCGTAGTCGCCCTGGGCGACCAGGATGCCGCGGGCCAGCAGCTGCCGCACGACGCTGCGCCAGTCCTGGTCGGAGAGGTCGTTGCCGATGCTGTACGTCGCGAGCTTTTCGTGCCCCTGCTGCCGGATGCGCTCGGTCGAGGCGCCGCGGAGGATGTCGATGAGGTGCCCGGCGCCGAACGACTGGTTGCGCTCGCGCTTGAGCCGAACGATCGTCGAGAGCAGCTTCTGTGCCGGCACGAGGCCGTCGAACGTCTCGGTGTCGTCGAGGCAGGTGTCACAGTTGCCGCAGGGCTGCGACTCCTGGCCGAAGTACCCGAGCAGATTCTGCCGGCGGCACTCGACCGTCTCGCACAGCGCGAGCATGGCGTCGAGGTGCTGCCCCATCCGCATCTTGAAGGTGCGGTCGCCGGGGCTCTGGTCGATGAGCCGGCGCTGCTGCACGACGTCACCGAGGCCGTATGCCATCCACGCCACCGCGGGCTCGCCGTCGCGTCCGGCACGACCGGTCTCCTGGTAGTACCCCTCGACCGATTTCGGCAGGTCGATGTGCGCGACGAAGCGCACGTCGGGCTTGTCGATGCCCATGCCGAACGCGATGGTCGCGACCATGACCACGCCGTCTTCGCGGAGGAAGCGCGCCTGGTTGGCCGCCCGCACCTCGGCGGGAAGACCCGCGTGATACGGCAGCGCGTCGAGGCCCTGTGCGGCGAGATAGGTCGCCGTCTGCTCGACCGACTTGCGGCTGAGCGCGTAGACGATGCCCGCGGGCTGCGCGCCGTCGTCGCTCGCCGGGGTCTGCGCCTTGATGAACGCGACCAGCTGCTTGCGCGGGTCGACCTTGGGCACGATCCGGTACTGGATGTTCGGGCGGTCGAAGCTCGCGACGAAGTGCTTCGCGGTGTCGAGGCGCAGCCGCTCGGTGATCTCCTTGTGCGTCGCGGCGGTCGCGGTGGCCGTGAGCGCCATGCGCGGCACCCCGGGGAACCGCTCGCCCAGGTCGCCGAGGGTGAGGTAGTCGGGGCGGAAGTCGTGGCCCCACTGCGACACACAGTGGGCCTCGTCGATCGCGATCACGCTGAGCGTTCCGCGCTGGAGGAGCGCCGTGGTCTGCGCGTTCGACAGGCGCTCGGGGGCAACGTAGATGAGGTCGAGCTCGCCGGCGACGTAGGCCCGTTCGACCTCGCGACGCTCGTCGATCGCCTGCGTCGAGTTGAGGTAGGCCGCGTTGACACCGTTGGCGCGCAGCGCATCGACCTGGTCGTGCATGAGCGCGATGAGCGGGCTGATGACGAGCCCCGTGCCCTCGCGCACGAGCGCGGGCACCTGGTAGGTGATGCTCTTTCCACCACCGGTCGGCATCAGGACGACGGCGTCGCCGCCCGAGATGACCTGCTCGACGATGTCGGCCTGGTCTCCGCGGAACGCGTCGTAGCCGAAGACCGTGTGCAGCGCCTCGCGCGCAGTCGGATAGCGGCTCGGGGTGGCGTGGCGCACGGCGGGCGCACGACCGGCGGACGATGCCGGAGCCACCGGAGTGACCGGACCCTGCCCCCAGTCGAGCGGCGGCTCGTAGCCCGCGCCCTGCGGCTCCCAGTCCATGGGCTCCGGAGGAGCGGACGACTCCCAGCCGTCGTCGTAGGGCTCGTCGGCGTACGGCAGATCCGCGTACGGGTCACGGGGAGTCTGCGGCATCCCTCCAGCGTAACGACCCCCGCCGACGCGGGCGGCGCCTCATCCACAGCCGCCCCTCCCCCGCACGCGGGCGTAGGTTGGAGGCACCCCGTTCGAAGGAGCATCCGATGACCGAAATCACCGTGACCCGCGACGATGACGCATCGCGCTACGAGATCCGCTCCGACGACGTGCTCGCGGGCTTCGCGGCATTCGATCTGCGCCCCGGATCCATCCGCTTCCTCCACACCGAGGTCGACCCCGCGTTCCAGGGCCACGGGCTGGCGGGGAAGCTCGCCGCGGCCGCGCTGGCGGATGCCGCCGAGCGCGGCGAGGCGATCGTTCCCCTCTGCCCCTACATCGCGAAGTACCTCGAGACGCATGAGGTGCCGGGCGCTGAGGTCCGCTGGCCGAAGTCTCCCTCCGGGCCCGCCGGATCCGCGGGTGAGGACCCGACGGGCCGAGCGGAATGATCGGGCAGCGCCGCCTCATCCTCGAGCCGCGCGAGGTGCCGCTCGGCGGGGTGCGCGGCATGAACCTGCTGAGGGCACTGCCGCACCGCAACCTGCCGACGATCGGCGCCTGGTGCTTCCTCGACCGGTTCGGGCCCGCCGATACGAAGATGCGGGTCGAGCCGCATCCGCACATCGGGCTGCAGACGGTGACGTGGCCCCTGGTCGGCGAGATCCGCCACCGCGACTCGCTCGGCAGCGACGCCGACCTGCGCCGCGGTCAGTTGAACCTGATGACCGCGGGCAACGGGATCTCCCACTCCGAGTACTCGATCGGCGAGGGACCGGTGCCCCTCGACGCCCTGCAGTTCTGGGTCGTGCTGCCGGATTCCGCCCGCCACGGCGCGGCCGGGTTCGAGCGCCACACCGAGCTGCCCTCCGTCGCACTCCCGGCTGACGATGGAGCGGATGCCGAGGCCACGGTCGTGCTCGGCGAGTACGCGGGCGTGCGCTCGCCCGCCACGGTGCACACTCCGATCGTCGGTGCGGAGATCGTGCTCGCCCCGGGTTCCCGTGTGCGACTGCCGCTGGGCTCCGACTGGGAGCACGCCCTCATGCTCGTCGAGGGCGATGCCGTGGTGGCGGAGCATCCGCTCGACCGGAACGGGCTGCTCTACCTGGGCGACTCCCGCGACGAGGTCGAGGTGGCCAGCCGCGATGGCGGCCTGCTGTTCGTGCTCGGCGGCGAGCCCTTCGAGGACGACATCGTGATGTGGTGGAACTTCGCCGGCCGCTCGCATGACGAGATCGTCGCCGCGCGCGAGGAGTGGGAGGCGGAGTCCGCGACGGGAGCGGCATCGCCCCGCTTCGGCGCGGTCGAGGGTCACGACGTGCGCATCCCGGCCCCGCCGCTCCCCGACGTACGGCTCATGCCGCGCAGCCGGAAGCTCTAGCCCGATGTCGACGTCGAACACCTTTCCCGGCGCGCTCGCGCCGATGCCGGACGCCATGTCCGCCATGCTGATCTGGCCGAGCCCCGAGCCGGTCGCGCCCCCGCGATTCGTCGAAGGCTTCGAGCTCTTCGAGGCCTTCGCGCGGGACGCCGGCACCGACCCCGTCGTCCTCGCCGCCGACCTCGGCGCACTGTGGGACTTCGTTGCCGCGCACCCCGAACTCCTCGATGCTCCCGAGACGGCGGAGGCGGCGGCACGGTTCCTGGGGAACGCGATCGCTGTGGCGCATCCGGCGGCGAGGTGGCGCTTCACGAGCGAACCCGAGGTGGGCACCTCGACGATCTCGGTCCCGGTCGCCGGCCTGCTGAGGGGGATCATCGAGCACCCGGAGCAGCGCGAGCCGTTCCGGGAGATGCTCGCGTCCTGGCCGCAGGCCGACCGCGACGCCGAGGAGTTCGACGCCCTGCGGCGCGAAGAGGTCGACATCGACTTCGTGGTCGCCCCGGTGCCGTTCACGCGCCCGGCGCTCGCGATCCCGGAGTTCGTCGACGAGTCCGGCCGTGTCATCGCCTACGGATCCCGCTGGGCTGGTGGCTCGCCTCCGGAAGACGCCTACTCACGGGTGACCCATCCGGAACGGTTCGCCCCGGTGATGGGCGTCGTCGATGCCCTGGTCGACCACCTCGGGACCTGGTACGACGTCGATGTCGACCGACGGTCCGACGAGTCGGGGGTACACATCTGGCGCCTGCGGCCCACGACAGGGGCGCAGATCACCCTCACCGGGACGGCCGAATCCGTCTTCATCCAGTCCGGAGCCCTGACCCGGGAATACGCGCCCAGTTGCACCTGCGATGCCTGCGACGAGACCGCCGAGAGTGTCGCCGACCAGCTCGAGGAGACCCTGCTCGCGATCGCCGCCGGAGGACTGCGGGAGGTCTTCCCCGTCGGGCAGCGACGCTGGCTGCATACCGAGCTGCGCACCCCTGACGGGGGCGGACGGTCGGGCGGCGGCGAACCCGACCCGTCGTTCCCGGCCGAGGAGCTGGACGATGCCGAAGACCTCCTCGCGCGTCTCCCCGACGGCTGGTGGCCGGCCTGGACGCTGCGCACTCCCCGGTCCTGACTCAGCCCTGACTCAGCCGCGTTCCGGGGTGTGCACCCGCGCGAGGAAGCGGTCCGTGCGCGGCGACGGCCCCCGCGGGTCGAGGAGCGAGACCACGACAGTCACGGCCGTGGCGAGTGGGATGGTCCACGCGGCGGGCTGCGCGAGGTAGGGCGCGGCGACCCCTACTCCCCCGACCGCCGCGTGCACGAGCAGCGCAAGCCCCGCGGCCAGCCCGCCGGACACCATCCCGGCCACGGCCCCTCGAGCGGTGAGCCCGCGCCACCACACGCCGAGCAGCACCACCGGCGACAGCGTCGACGCCGCCACCACGAACACCACGCCGACGCTCGATCCGAGGCCTGCCGGCGCCGTGAGCAGCGCGACCACGAGCGGCACCAGGGCGCAGAGCACGGCCGACAGCCGGAAAGACCGCACCGAGCCGGAGAACACGTCCTGGCTGATGACGCCCGCGAGCGACACGACGAGCCCGGCCGAGGTCGCCAGGAACGCGGCGAACGCTCCGGCGACGATCAGCGCGGTCAGCAGCTCCCCGAGCATTCCGGGGAAGACCCGCGAGGGCAGCAACAGCACCACCGTGTCCGCCACCCCCGGCACGGCGAGGTCGGGAGCGGCGATGCGGGCCAGCAGGCCCATCGTGCTCGACACCGCATAGAACGCGCTCACCATGCCGATCACGATCACCGTCGTGCGACGAGCGGACACCCCGGTCGGGCTCGTGTAGAACCGCACCAGCACGTGCGGCAGGCCCATCGTGCCCAGCAGCAGTGCCAGCAGGAGGGAGGCCGTCTCGTACACATCGAAGCCGGAGGGTCCGGCCTCGACGGGGAACACGAGCGCCGGGTCGAAGTCGTGCGGCCCCCCGCTCAGGGCGAAGGCGATGAACACCACGGGCACGAGGAGAGCGGTGAGCTTGAGCCAGTACTGGAACGCCTGCACGTAGGTGATCGCCCGCATGCCGCCCGCCGCGACTGCGGCCGCCACGAGCACCGCGACGGTCACCGCCCCCACCCACTCCGGCAGACCGGCGACGACGAGCAGGGTGAGCCCGGCGCCGTGCAGCTGCGGCACGATGTACAGCCAGCCGATGACGAGCACCGCGATGCTGGTCACCCGCCGTGCAGAAGTCGATTCCAGCCGCGCCTCGATGAAGTCGGGGATCGTGTACGCGCCGCTGCGCCGGAGCGGGGCGGCGACGAATGCGAGCACCAGCAGGTAGCCGGCGGCATAGCCGATCGGGAACCAGAAGCCGCGGGCACCGTCGAGCAGCACCAGGCCCGACAGCCCGAGGAACGTGCCGGCGGACAGATACTCGCCGCTGATCGCCGACGCGTTCCACACCGGTCGCACGGTGCGCGAGGCGACGAAGAAGTCTCCCGTCGTGCGCGAGATGCGCAGCCCGTAGACGCCGATCAGCAGCGTGGTGACGATGACGAGCGCGACCCCGATGAGGTCGAGCACCGCGTTCATTCGCGATCCCGCAGCGCCCGGTACCGGCGCTCGTTGCGGCCGGCGGTGCGCACGTACAGCACCGCGAAGACGACGATGATCGGGTAGAACGCGTACGCCTGCAGCAGCCAGGACAGCGGCAGGCCCCACACCAGGATGCGTCCGATCTCGGGGATGAGCGCGATCGCCAGGGTGAGCGCGACGACGACGACCACGAATCCGGCGACGGTCCCCAGTGCGAGGCGGAGCTGGCTGCGCATCAGGGCCCGCGCGTAGACGGCATCCGCCTCGTCCACGGGGGCACCGGGCAGTGCGATGCCGCGGGTCAGGGGCACCGGGCGCCGGTCGGGGAGATCGGCGGTGACGCGGACCCGCTTCGGTTTCTCGGTCATCCCGCGCCCTCGCCGCGCACCAACGCCTCGCGCACGGCCGGCACCATCCTCCGACTCACCGGAAGCGAGAGTCCACCGATCGAGACGGCGGCATCCGCGCCGGAGAGCCGAGCCTCGGTCACGGCGGAGATGCGCACGAGCGACGAGCGGTGGATGCGCAGGAATCCGACATCCGTCCACCGCGTCTCGAGCTCGGAGATCGGGATGCGCACCAGATGCCCCGCGCCGTCGCCGGTGTGCAGCCGGGAGTAGTCGCCCTGCGCCTGCACCCAGGTCACGTCGCTGCGGCGCACGAACCGCACCGCGGAGCCGACCGTGACCGGCAGCACCTCGTCGTCGCCGGATGCCGCGGTGTCGCCGCCGACCTCGACCACGCGGTCGACCGCCTGACGCAGCCGCGCGGCCCGCACCGGCTTGAGCAGGTAGTCGGCGGCTCGCAGCTCGAACGCCTCCACCGCCTTGGCGTCGTCGGCCGTGACGAACACGACCGCCGGCGGCACGGCGAGAGTCAGCAGTGCCCGCGCGAGCTCGGTGCCGCTGAGCCCCGGCATGTGGATGTCGAGGAACGCGATCCGCACCGCGCGCTCCGACATCAGCCGCAGCGCCTCGGCACCCGACGACGCCGTGAGGATCTCGCCGATGCGCGGATCGGTGCGCAACAGATGCACGAGCTCGTCCAGCGCGGGGCTCTCGTCGTCGGCGACGAGGACGTCGACCGGGGGTGCGCTGTTCGTCGGCATCGTCGTCACTCGGTGTCCGGATCGTGCTGCGGCTGAGATTTCGGGACCCGCATGCGCACCAGGGTACCCGCGCCGGTGTTCGTCTCGACCACCAGACCGCCGTCCGCACCGTAGAGCTGGCGCAGCCGGGTGTCAACGTTGCGGAGGCCGACGTGCACGCCGTCGTCGCTCGCGGTGAGCGTGGCGCGCAGGGCCTCGGGGTCCATTCCCACACCGTCGTCCTCGACGGTGATCTCGGTGTGCGTGCCGTCGTCGCGTGAGGCGATGCGGATCTCGCCGCCGCCCTCACCCGGCTCGAGCCCGTGCCGCACCGCGTTCTCGACGAGCGGCTGCACAGAGAGGAAGGGGATGACCGTCGCGAGGGTCTCCGGCGCGATCTGCAGCGTCACGCGCAGCCGGTCGCCGAAGCGGGCGCGCTCCAGTTCGAGGTAGGAGTGGATGCTGCCCAGTTCCTCGGCGAGCGTGGTGAACTCCCCCTGTCGCCGGAACGAGTAGCGCGTGAAATCTGCGAACTCGAGCACCAGCTCGCGGGCACGCTCGGGGTCGGTGAGGATGAACGAGGCGATCGCCGTGAGGGCGTTGTAGATGAAGTGCGGGGAGATCTGCGCTCGCAGCGATCGCAGCTCCGCCTCGGCGAGCTGGGTCCGCGACGAGTCGAGCACCCCGAGCTCGACCTGCGCGGCGCACCAGTCCGCGACCTCTTCGGCGGCCCGCACGAGCGCCGCCCCGACGGGTGCCGCGAAGGCGACGACGACGCCGACCACACGGCCGTCGACGCGGATCGGTGCCCCGACGGCCTCGAGGTCGTCGTCGCGGCCCGACGCGGGGAACACCTGTCGACGCCCGGAGGCCCGGACCTGCGCGGCGATACGGACCGCCGCCGACTCCAGCCCGTCGGACGAGCCGTCGAACGAGACGGTGTCGTCGGCGCTGACGATCGCCACCGCGGCACTGCCGAGCAGCACACGCAGGTGGCGCGCGGCCTTGACGACGTCGGGGGCCGCCAGACCCGCGCGCAGGTGCGGAGCGGCGAGGCTCGCCTGATGCAGAGCGGTGAGCGCCGCCTGCTCCGCGTCGCTGCCGAGGTCGGTCGCCCCGCGGGCGAGCCGACGGGCGAGCAGCAGCAGCAGCGTCAGGACGACGCCGCCGAGCACGCCGAGCACTGCGGCGAGAACGACGTCGGTCATGGGATCAACTACTTTCGACCGGCCGTGGCCACGAGGTCCAGCCTCGGTGCGATCGATTCACTCATGCGTGAGATCTCCTTCTCGGGGAGGCGATTTCGGCGCGCGCGATCCTGCCACGATGAGAGCGCCTCGGAGATATTCGCCATGTGCTCTCGAGCCCGGCTCTGCGTCAGGTCGCAGTCGTCCGCGAGCGCGAGCAGACCCTCGATCTCCGTGTCGTGTGTGTCGGCTCCGGCGATGGAGGTCGATCGGCTCCGGGCGAGATCGGGATTCGGATTGACGTCGAAGGCGGGGCTGAGCGTCCAGGCGTTGCCATCGCTGAGGAAACCGTGATTGCGCAGGTGATCATCCGTGTTGCCGAGAGCGACATTGACGATCGCTCGGTCGAAGAGATCAGAGAGCGCGGCGCGAGGGGAGCGCGCGATGTCGCGGATGGCGTCGGCGATCTCGACGTAGTCGTGGTGCTCGCCGTCGGCGGCTCCGATCGCGGTCATGGCGCTGATGTACCCGATCCGCTGCTGCTTCGCGTCCCGGTCGAAGCGGCGCAGGATGAGGACGCAGCGCTCTCCCAGGCGTGTGAGACGGAATTCTGGCACGGCGATTCCGCAGTCCGACAACAGACCGAGAGTGGTCGCCTCCCACGCCATGACATCCCACTCGTCGCTGGAATGCGGGAACTTCGCGAACCCGAGGGATCCGTCCTCGAGACGCACGGATGCCTTCGGCCGCGCGCCACCCAGGCCTGTGGTTCCGGTGTCGAGCAGCTGCTTGACCGCCTCGGTGTAGTCTTCGTCGCCGGCGAGTTCATCGCTGCGGCGCAGGAGGTTCGGAAGTTCGACGATCGCAGGGACATGAGCTTCGGCACCGAGGAAGTCCTCGGTGCCCACGGCACGGAAGCGCAGCGCGCCCTGGCGAGTGTCGTCGCTGACACCCAAGAGGTAGCTGACGTCGTCGAGGCTCCTCGGAGCGCGACCGGCCTCGCGGGCGGCTATCCGCTCGGCCTTGTCGATGAGGTTGCGGCCCCAACGGTCCGGCGAGCTGTCGGAGAACGCCCGCAGCATCCCGGACTGGTACTGCGGTCCGGGAACGAGCTGCAGCGACGGATCGATGTTCGCGCCGCCGCGGGCGAGGTACGCCGCGTCATAGAGGAAGGTGGTGGCAAGCGACCTGCCGCTGGTGAAATGCGCCTGCCCCACCAGCTGCAGGTCGCCACGGTCGTCACCATAGACCTCGTAGTCGCTCATCGAGCGCGCGTCTTCTCGAGGCTCGAGGCGCGGAGCCTGCCGATGTCGGTGCTCAACGGATCGACGGCGTTCACGACCGCCTCGAGAATGCCGAGTGCCCGCAGCACCTGGGCGACATTCTCGAACGTGACTGTCGCATTGCCGTTCTCGATCTTGCGCAACGTGTCGCGCGAGATGTTCGCTCGCTCGGCGACTTGCTGGGCGGTCAGCCCCAGCACCATGCGCCATCCGCGGATGTGCTCGCCGAACGTCTCCATGTCCCGAGCGATCCGATATCCGGCCATGCGCGCCACCTCCGCCAGTCTGTTATGACGAACATCCTAGTCATAACTTGCGGTTATGGCGAGCATGCTGGTCATAACTCGCCTCGGATCGGCCGCTCCGCGCTCAGCAGCAGCGGGCACCGGGGTTGCGGTCCTGGTCGTCCATCCGCTCGCGCCAGAACTGCCGCTCGGTCATCGGCTCCTCGTCGGGGTGCACGCGGCGCTGATGGGCGACATAGGTCGCATAGGCGCTGTCGCCCATCAGGTTCGTCATGTACCAGCGGATGCCGCGGCCCACCCGGCCCACGGCGCCCAGTAGAGCGCGCAGGAGGGTGGTCGCGGCATCCGTCCGACTCATGGTGTCGGCCATCTCAGTGGGACGACGCCTTGCGCTCGTCGGCGAGGATCGGCTCCCACTGCTTCTCGAGCTCGCGCTCCGCGGTGCTGGGCAGGAACCCGGCCGGAGCGAAGCGGCGCGAGGCGACCGGCTCGTCCTCGGTGTTCTCGCCGCCGCCGTTGCGGATGGCCTTCACCGTGGCGATCACGGCGGTGACCATCACGACGATCGCGAGTGTCACGAAGATGATCGACAGGGTGCCCTGCACGGCCGTGTTGCGGATGACCGCGTCGAGAACCGCCGGCTCACCGAGGGAGGTGTCGCCGGAGTCGCGAGCGGCCACGTACTTGAAGTGGTTCGCCCAGTAGCCGATCGCCGGTACCGGGGACGCGATCTTGTACAGCGACGCCGTGATGGTGACGACCGCGGTGAACGCCAAGGGCAGCGCGATGATCCACAGCCACTTGAAGTAGCTGCGGCCGCGCTTGGCGACGATGGCCAGCACCACGGCGAGCGCGATCGCGGCGAGCAGCTGGTTCGCGATGCCGAACAGCGGGAAGAAGGTGTTGATGCCGCCGAGCGGGTCGGTCACACCGAGGATGAGGATCGCTCCCCAGCCGGCCACCATAATCGCGGTGCAGATCCAGACGCCGGGGCGCCACGAGACGTCGCGGAACTTGGGGAACCAGGCGCCGATCGAGTCCTGCAGCATGAAGCGGGCGACGCGGGTGCCGGCATCCACCGCGGTGAGGATGAACAGCGCCTCGAACATGATCGCGAAGTGGTACCAGAACGCCATGAGCGCCTGACCGCCGAGGGCCTGCTGCATGATGTGCGCGAGGCCGAGGGCGAGCGTCGGAGCCCCACCGGTGCGCGAGACGATCGACTCCTCGCCGACCGCCGCTGCCGTGCCGGTGAGCATCTCGGGCGTGAGGTTCACCCCCGTCAGGCCCAGAGAGTTCACGAAGGCGACGGCCCCTTCGACCGTGCCGCCCGTCGCCGAGGCCGGCGCGTTCATCGCGAAGTAGATGCCCTGGTCGATCGAGATCGCGGCGACGAGGGCCATGATCGCGACGAACGACTCCATGAGCATGCCGCCGTAGCCGATGAAGCGCGTCTGGCGCTCCTTCTCGATGAGCTTCGGTGTGGTTCCGGATGCGATCAGCGCATGGAAGCCCGAGAGCGCACCGCAGGCGATCGTGACGAACAGGAAGGGGAAGAGGGGACCGGCGAACACCGGACCCATGCCGTTCTCGCCGAAGATGCTGACCGCGGGAACCGTGATCTCCGGACGCACCAGCACGATGGCGCCGGCGAGCATGACGATCACGCCGATCTTCATGAAGGTCGACAGGTAGTCGCGCGGAGCGAGCAGCAGCCAGACCGGGAGCACGGCGGCGATGAAGCCGTAGATGATGATGCCCCACGCGATGGTGGTGCGGTCGAGGTGGAAGATCGCCTGACCCCACTCGGTGCCCGCGACCCAGCCGCCGCCGATGATCGCGGCCATCAGCAGCGCGAAGCCGATGATCGAGACCTCGGTGACCTTGCCGGGGCGCAGGTAGCGCAGGTAGACGCCCATGAAGAGCGCGATCGGGATTGTCATGGCGACCGAGAAGACACCCCACGGGCTCTCGCCGAGCGCGTTGACGACGACGAGCGCGAGGATCGCGACGATGATCAGCATGATCAGCAGCGAGGCGATGATCGCGGCGGTGCCACCGATCTTGCCGAGTTCCTGACGCGCCATCTGGCCGATCGTGCGCCCGCCGCGGCGCATCGAGAAGAAGAGGACCGTGTAGTCCTGCACGGCACCGGCGAGCACGACGCCGACGATGATCCAGATCGTGCCGGGCAGGTAGCCCATCTGCGCGGCGAGCACGGGGCCGACGAGCGGTCCGGCGCCGGCGATGGCGGCGAAGTGGTGGCCGTAGAGCACGCGACGATCGGTGGGGACGTAGTCCTTGCCGTCCTGGTGGACCTCGGCGGGGGTGGCCCGGCGGTCGTCGGGGCGGGTGATGTACTTCTCGATCACCTTCGAGTAGAAGCGGTAGCCGATCAGATACGTGCAGACCGCGGCGAACACGAACCAGATCGCGTTGACGGTCTCGCCGCGGACGATCGCGAGCATGGTCCACGCGACGGCACCCAGCAGGGCGATCGCCGCCCAGAGGATGATCTTCGGCAGAGTCCAGCGGTTCGCCTTCTCGTGATGCTCCTCGGTGAGGGCGACGGAGGGGAGTTTCGGGTCGGTGACGATGACGGGTTCGGTGCCCGGTGCGGTCATGGGAGTCTCCTCGGGATACGCGACATTGCGTTCCCCCACGTTAGGAAGACGCGGAGACCGGAGGCCGGGGTGGAAGCGGATGCTGCGACGAGCGGCGCCGATCACGCGATGAACGGATGCCCGTGCGCGCACACAGCGCCCCGCGGAAGGGAGACCGCGGGGCGCTGTGCTGTGGGGGCTACTCCGGCTTCGGCGTCTCCGGGGCATCCGTCTCCGGTGCCGGGGTCTCCGGGGCCGGGGTCGGTGCCGGAGTCGGTGCGGGAGTCTCCGGGGCCTTCGTCTCGGGTGCCGGAGTCTCCGGAGCATCCGTCGGCGGCGCCTGCTTCGCGGCGTCCGGCGTCGTCACCGTGACGACGGTGCGGACGGCCGAGTCGCCGTACTGGACGAGTCCGAGATAGCGGGTGCCGGCGGCCAGGCCGGTCCAGCTGAGGTCGTAGCTCGTCTTCTCACCGCGGACCGCGGCGATCGGATTCGGCGTCGCGGTGAACGCACCGTCGCCGGCGGGCTGCACGTTGGCGTAGGACATGTCCCACGTCATCGGCCCCGTCGTCGCATACACGTTCGCCACCACCAGATAGGTGCCGGCGGTCGGTGCCGGCACCGTGACCTGCTCGTCCGCCGAGCCGGTCGCCGACTGCCAGTTCTCGTAATACCGCAGGTCGTCCGGGCTCACCACGCGGTACACGGTGAGGTCGAGGTCGCTGCCGTCGTCGTCCGACGAGTCGAGGTCGAACCGGGAGAGCGTCGTGCCCTCCGGGACGTCCACGATCCAGGCGACGTCCTTGTTCGCATCACCCGAGTTCTCATCGCCCGAGTGCCCCTCGACCGGGTTGTCCGGGTCGGTCAGGAGCTCGTAGGCGGTGAGGCCCGAGAGGTTCAGAGCCAGGTCGCCGTCGAGACCGGGGGTGATCTCCACGGACGTGCTGCCGTCGACGCCGGTGCCGGTGACCTCGGCCGGAGCATCCGCCGTGACCGGGAACACCGCGATCGGCGAACGCACCGAGTTCTTCGCACTCTTCCAGGTGAGCGAACCGGTCGCCCACTCCTCGACCGGCGCGCTCTTGTTGTCGAACGTGACGGTGAAGGTCTTGGTCTGACCCGGCTTGTCGAACTTCAACTGCTGCGGGGTGACCTTGACGTTCACGCCCGGAACGGAGGCCTTCGCGGTGAAGGTGCCCTTCTCGGTCGAGGTGACGGTGCGGGTGACGGTCTGCGCGCTGGCCAGCGAGCCGATCGAGATCGACGCCTGGTTGAGGTCGCTGCCGTCGATGGGCTCGATCCCCGGGAAGTCCGACAGGCCCTTCCCGTCGAGGAACGCCGCCCAGTCCTTGACCCCGTTGAGGTACAGCAGCCCGGGGTTCAGATACCGCTTCGGGTCGACCTGACCGGCACCCTGCTCGAACGGGTCGGTGTTCTTCGATCCGTCGGGGAGCACGGTGTCGTAGGCGGTGGTCATCATCGCCGAGCGGATCTCGGCCGGCGTCGCCTTCGGGTGCTCACCGAGGTACAGCGCTCCGAGGCCGGCCACGTGCGGCGAGGCCATCGACGTGCCGGAGAGGATGCCGAAGGTCGGCTCCTCGTCGGGTCCGTTGTTCGTCGCCGCGAGGATCGCGACGCCGGGGGCCGCGACATCCGGCTTCAGCACATCACTGCCGTCGGCCAGCATCGGCCCGCGGCTCGAGAAGCCCGCGATCTGCGGCGTCGGGGTGGTCACGCCCGTGGTGTTCTCGCCGACGAGGGTGATCGGACGGTCGACGCCGCCCTGCACGTAGGCGAGCACGGCGGCGCGGTGCACGGCGTTCAGGTGCACCGTCGGCACGGCGTGGAAGTCGTTGTCGAGCGAGTCCGCGCCACCCGGCACGTTCACGAGGACCATGCCGATGCCCCCGGCATCCTTCACGACCTGCGACTTCTCGGCGCGTGCGTTGCCGCCGCGGTCGCAGACCACGATGCGCCCTGTGACCTTCGCGGGGTCGAGGGTGCCCGGCAGGCAGAGCTGCGGGTCGACCGCTCCTGCCGCGGCGGCATCCACCGCGGCGATCGACGGGCCGGTGACGCTCTCACCGAACGGCACGCTCACCGAGGCTCCGGCCTGCTCGAACCCGTCGAACTGCACGGTGCCCTCCCAGGTCGGGATGGTCGATGCGGCGACGGTCGTGTACCAGGGCGAGGCGTGGTCGGCCGTGACCGGGTCGGGGCCGTCGTTGCCGGCACTCGTCGCGACGAAGACACCCGCGGCCGCGGCGTTGAAGAACGCGAGGTCCTCCGGCGACAGCACGGTGCTCGCCGCCCCTCCGCCGATGGAGTAGTTGATCACGTCGACGCCGTCGGCGACCGCCTGATCGATCGCCGCGACGAGGTCGCTCAGAGCGCAGATGTCGTCGGTGGTGACGGTCGTGTCCGGCCCGACGTAGCAGGCCTTGTAGGCCGCGACCTTCGCACCGGGTGCGACGCCCGAGACCGTCCCGAAGTCGACGCCCTCGATGGCGGCGTCGACCTTGAAGTTACCCGCCGCGGTGCTCGCGGTGTGCGAGCCGTGGCCGTCGCCGTCACGCGGCGAGAGGTAGTCGTACTGGAAGTCGAATCCGGCGGCCTCGGCCCCGGCGTAGAAGTACTGTCCGCCGATGAGCTTCGAGGAGTAGTCGCTCGTGTCCCAGTCCTGGCCCTCGACCATCGCGGCCTGGAACTGCCCGCCGTCGGACTTGTCGAAGTACACGTTGGTGCCGTCGGTGTAGGGCTGGTTGCCCTTGTGTCGGCTCTGCTGCTTCTTCTGCTTCTTGATCTTCTTGCCCTCGAAGGACGGATGCTCCGGCGCGATGCCGGTGTCGATCACGCCGACCACGACGCCCTCGCCGGCCTTCTCGACGCCGCCGGTCTGCTGCCACACTCCGCCTCGCCCCTTGCGGTCGTCGCCGAGGCCGAGGAAGTCTGTGGACGTCTGCGCGTCGGGGTGCCGGACCTCGTCCGGGTACACGCCGAGGACATCCTTCGACGCACGCAGCGCATCGACCTGCTCACCGGAGAGGTCGGCACTGAAACCGTTGAGCGCGACCTGATAGGTGTTGTCGGGCGTGACTCCGATGTCGCCGACCAGGTCGGTCTGCTGCGTCTGCAGGTGCTTGACGTACCGCTGCGAGTCCTGCGATTGCGTCTCGAGCTGCTCGCCCTCGGCGGGCTTCGTCGCCTTCAGGCCTTTGACGTCGCCCTCATAACTCGCGAGCGGATCGGACTTCATGACCACGATGTAGTGGCCGGGCGTGCCTGCGACCGGGACGGGATGCGTCACCTCCCCGGTCGCCGCGTAGCCGGTAGTTGCCGTCGATGCGATGAACAGAGTCGCCAGGGTGGTGGCTGCTGCCATCCGGAGGGGTGTTCGACCCATGTGGTGCTCCCGATGATCACGGTGCAACCGCGTTGCTGCACCGCGGCCAACATAGTCCCGCTCTTCGCCGCCGGAGAGAGAACTGGCCGATCGGCCAACCGGCCTTCGCCGATCGGCCAGGGTTATCCACGGCCTCCCTCCCGATAGGTCGACAGTAAGCTGGAGAGGTGGCCCGCACCCCCCTCCTGTCGACTCGAGTACTGCTCGTCTGCGCAGCGATCGGAGTGGCCACGGGCATCCTCGCGGGCATCGCCGGATGGGTGACTCCCGTGCTGCTGGCGAGCCCCCTCCTCTTCCTCTACGGACTCGTGCTCGGCTCGCACGTGCTGCCGGGGATCATCGCCCAGGAGGTGCTGCGACTGCCGCTCGTCGCCCTGATCACGCACGTGTTCGCGGCGCTGATCGCGAGTGCCTTCAACCCGGCGTGGGCGCTGCGGTTCATCGGCACCGCCCTGCTGTTCGGCCTCATCCAGGAGGGCGTCGCCGCCCTCACCCGCTACCGCGCCTGGGGGCCGTGGCGCTTCTTCATCTCGGCCGCCGTGATCGGGGTCATCGTCGCGGTCGTCGTGTTCTTCGCCGCGCACCTGTCGGTCATGGCGCCGTGGGCGCAGATCCTGTACCTGGCGATCTCGGTGCTCGGCCCGATCGCGTGGACCGCGGTGGGGCTCGCGATCGGCTCGGCGCTGCGCCGGGCCGGAGTCGCTCGGCGCTGATCTCGTCGGCACCGGTCGCCCCAGTGTCTGTCGCCCGTGCCGGTCGATGGCGGATCAGGTAAGGCTCAGCTAAGTTAGACGGGTACGATCCGTCGACCCGGGACTCCGCCGTGCGCCCATCTGCGCCCCTGCTGAGCGTGCGTGAGCTCTCGCTCACCCACGCCGATGCCGCGCACCCCTCGCCGCGCGACGTGACGTTCGACATCGGCCCCGGCGAGGTCGTCCTCCTGCTCGGACCCTCCGGATCCGGCAAGTCGACCCTCACGCTCGCCCTCAACGGCCTGATCCCGCACGCGCTTCCGGCGACCATGGTCGGCACCGTCGAGGCCGGCGGAATCGACACCGCCGCCGCGCAGCCCGCTGCCCTGAGCACGCACGTCGCGATGGTCTTCCAGGACCCGGATTCGCAGATCGTCACCGGCACCGTCTACGACGAGGTGGCGTTCGGCCCGGAGAATCTCCTGCTCGCACTCGACGTCGTGCGGGGTCGCGTCGAAGCGGCGCTGCGCCGGGTCGGGCTCTGGGATCGGCGGGACGAGAATCCGGACCACCTGTCCGGCGGCGGACGGCAGCGGCTCGCGATCGCCTGCGCCCTCGCGATGGATTCGCCGCTGATCGTGCTCGACGAGCCGACCGCCAACCTCGATCCGCAGGGCATCGACGACGTCTATGCGGCGCTGGCGGATGTGGTCGCCGCCGGAGACCGCGCGATCCTCCTCGTCGAGCACAACCTCGATGCCGCGATGGACTTCGTGACGCGCACCCTCGTGCTCGACCGCGAGGGCAGGGTCGTGTTCAATGGGCCGGCCGCCGAGGTCATCCGTGAGCATGCCGCCGAGCTCGTCGCGATGGGTGTCTGGCTGCCGGCGGCGACACTCGCCGCCCTGCGACTGCGGGAACACGGGCATTCCCTCGATCCGCTGCCGCTCACGCCGGAGCAGCTGGCCGAGGGGCTCGAGCGAGAGGGCGTTTCTTCGCGCTCCGCGCGCTCGACGACCGGAGAGCACGACCGGTCGTCGACCGGACCACAGCCTCCGTCGTCGAGCGAGGAACGCAGCGACGAGACGAAGCATCCTGGCGAACCGATCATCCGCGCCCGTGGGCTGACCGTACGGCGTCGACGGACCGAGATCCTGCACGGGATCGACCTCGATCTCGCGCCGGGGAGCCTCACCGCCATCGTCGGCACGAACGGCGCCGGTAAGACGACGCTGATCCAGGCGCTCGCGGGCGTCGTGCCACCCCCGCGGGGTCAGGTGTCGGTCGACGGCATCGACCCGGGCGTCGCCTCGCCCCGCGACCTCGCCGCGCGCATCGGATTCGTGTTCCAGAACCCCGAGCACCAGTTCATCGCGCACACGGTCTTCGACGAGCTGGCGCATGGGTTGCGGCTGCGGCACGTGCCGGACGCGGAGATCGCCGCCCGCGTCGAGGAGATGCTCGCGCGGTTCGGCCTCGAGCACAAGGCGGACGTGCACCCGTTCCTCCTGTCAGGAGGCGAGAAGCGACGGCTCTCGGTGGGGACGGCTCTGATCACGCGGCCGCGCGTCCTCGCGCTGGACGAGCCGACCTTCGGGCAGGACCGCGCACGGGCGGCCGAGCTTCTCGACCTGCTGCAGAACCTTCGCGCCGAGGGCACGACGATCGTGATCGTCACGCACGACCTGCAGCTCGTCGCAGAGCACAGCACGCACGTCGTGCTCCTCGCCGGCGGGCGGGTGCGGGCAGCGGGACCGACCGCATCGCTGTTCCGCGACCAGCAGCTGTTCGCCGATGCCGGGCTCCGCATGCCCGCGTTGCAGCGCGTGCTGGCATCCGCGGGTCTCGAGGCGATGCGATGAGCGCCGAGGTCACGGGCAGTAGCACCCGTAGCGCAGCCACCGCCGCCGGTGGTCGCGGTTTCGATCCGTATGCCCGGATGACGGCGACCTCGCCCCGGCAGTTCCTGTACGCCCTGAATCCGCTCGCCAAGGTCGCGGGCTTCGCTCCGGCCATGGTGCTGCTCGTGTTCGTCCGCGATCTCGCGACTCCCGCCGCATTCCTCGTGCTCGCGTACGGGCTGCTGCTGGTCGGTGCGCGCCTCACCCGACGTGTGCTCGCTCTGCTCCTCCTCGGGCTTCCCGCGGGGATGCTGCTGATCGCGGTCGGATTCTCGTTGTGGGTGGATGCCGGGCTCGTCGACGGCAGCACGCCGGTGGTGCGGATCGGCGACTGGACGCTGTACAGCGGCGCTCTGGTGATCGGCGCGGCGACCGCGCTGCGGCTCGGCTCGATCATGGCGCTCGCCCTCGTCGGCGGACTCACCACCAGCGGCCCCGACCTCGTACGGGCGAGCGTGCAGCAGCTCCGGGTGCCCTACCGCGTCGGCTACACGGCGCTCGCGGCGTTCCGGTTCGTGCCGCGATTCGGACATGAGCTGGCCGTGATCCGCGCGGCGCATCGGGTGCGCGGGTACCACGGCGGGCGCGGACCGTTCGCCCGTATCGCGCGCGGTTGGGGCTACATCGTGCCGCTGCTCGCCGGGGCCATCCGCCATGCCGAGCGCGTCGCCCTGGCGATGGATTCCCGGGCGTTCGGCGCTCATCCCACCCGCACCGAGCGGCATCTCGTGCCGTTCCGCACGCGGGACACGGTCTTCACTCCCGTGACACTGCTGGCGTCCGCCGCCATCTTCGTCGCCTTCTTCCCCTGGCAGCTTCCCTGAAAGGCGCCCCATGGCATACAGCAAGATGGTCAAGCCCGAGACGACCGAGCTCATCCATCTGACGGTCCTGCGCTCGGAGCGCCTCTCGGCGCACTGGATCCGCGTGACTCTCGGTGGCGGCGAGATCGAGAAGTTCCGCCCGATGGGCTTCGACCAGTGGTTCCGCCTGTTCCTGCCGATCGGCGGCGACGCCGGCCTCGAGCGGGTGCCCGCCAAGGCGAACAAGATGTTCGGGTATCTGAAGTTCCTGCGCATCCCCGACGGCGAACGCCCCGTGATGCGCAACTACAGCGTGCGCGCCTATCGTGCGGCGACGGCGGAGGCGGGCGCCGAGATCGACGTGGACTTCGTGCTGCACGGCTCGGCGGCCGACGGCACCGCAGGCCCGGCATCGCGCTGGGCCGAGACCTGCCTGCCGGACGAGCACGTGCTGATCATCGACGAGGGGCTCACCTTCAACCCGCAGCGCGGCACGGACCGCGTGGTGCTGGTCGGCGACGAGACGGCGCTGCCGGCGATCGCCTCGATCAGTGCATCGCTGCCGGCGGACGCCACCGGCACCGCGATCATCGAGGTGCCGAGCGAGCAGGATGCTCTGGAGTTCGCGCATCCCTCCGGTCTCGAGGTCATCTGGATCGTGCGGCCTCACGATGTCGCCCCCGGCACACTCGCTCTGGAGACGCTGGGTCGCACCGCGCTGCCGGATGCCCCGTTCCACGCGTATGCGGCCGGTGAGCAGGCTCTCGCCTCGGGTGCTCGCAAGCACCTGGTGGGCGAGCGCGGTGTCGACAAGAACGCGGTCAGCTTCTGCGGGTACTGGAAGCTCGGTGCGGCCTCGCCCGCTTCGAAGGCCGCTCGCGAGGCGGCAGCGGAGCCGCTGGCATGAGCGGGGTGGATGCGGCGGGCGCGGACGCGGTGGTTCCCCGGCGAGGATCGGGCGGTACCGCGCGAAAGCCGGGTGGGCGGTTCCGCTTTCCCACCGCGATCCTGCTGACCTGCGCGGCGCTCGGTGTGGCGGGCGGCCTGCTGCTGGCACCGGCGAACTGGTTGTCGACGCTGCTCTTCCCCGTGGCGCCGTTCGCGAGCGTGGCGCTGGCCGGGCTCTGGATGCTGCCGTCGGTCATCGCGCTGCGTCTGCTGCGACGCCCGCTGGTCGGACTCCTGGTGGGTCTGCTCGCCGGCCTCGTGATCGTGCCGTTCTCCGGCTACGGGTTCGGCAGCGTGGCGACGAATCTGTGGTGGGCGGCGTTCACCGAGCTGCCGTTCCTCTTCGTGATCTGGCGATACTGGGGCACGTGGATGCACTATGTCGGCGCGGTCGTGGTCAGTTTCGTGTATCCGCTGCTGGCGTGGGCATCGTTCGATCTGGGCAGCTTCCCGCTCGCGGTGCAGGCCCTGTTCTTCTCGATCACCCTTGCGAGCTGCGTCGGTACCACCGCCCTGGGAATCATCATCGCCGATCAGCTCCGGAAGGCCGGCGTCGGCGGGCGTCGTTCGCAATGATCCTGAGGTGACGCCGACCGCGACTCCTGCCGGGGCTTCTCCGCGCAGGCGGACCATCAGGCGGCGATGTCGAAGCGGGCGCGGCCGCCGAGTCGTGGGGTGCGGGTGGGGTCG
>NZ_PCPG01000015.1 GCF_002979655.1 Microbacterium sp. MYb45 | reverse complement strand
GGCGAGGGGGAGGGTCAGCGCCTCTGGCGCTGCACCGCCAGGGTCACCGTCGCGGAATCGGCAGCGGGGACCGGCGTCGCGGCCAGGTCGGGGAGACCGGCGGCGACGGGCTTCCGCGCCCGACCGATCGCCCGGCGGGACAGCGCCCACTGCAGGCCGTAGCCGATCGCGAACACCATCAGCGTGAAGATCAGCGCCATCGCGGCGCCCTGATCCGGCGCGTAGAGCTGTGCGGATCGCGGGTTGATCATCGCGTAGATGTACATCGACAGCGGGCGCGACGACGGGGTCGCGAGGAACGCCGGGAGCGTGAACTCGTTGGTGCCGAGGATGAACATCTGGATCCACACGGCCATCACCGTTGGCATCAGCAGCGGCGCGATGATGCGGCGGAACCCCTCGAACCGGCTGGCTCCACTGGTGAGCGCGGCCTCCTCGAGCTCGGGGCGGATCTGCAGCGTGGCGCTGTACGACGACCGGTAGGCGATCGACACCCGGTACGAGTACGCGATGACGAGCGCCAGCAGCGTGCCGGCGATCGGGATGTACGGGTTGATCACCATGAAGGTGAGGAACATCGCGAAGCCGGCGATGGTCGCGGGGATCGCGACCGACGACGACGCGAACAGGTCCATCGCCTTCACCCACCAGGTCTTCTTGCTGCGCGCGATGCCGTAGGCGAGCACGGTGGCGAACACGACCGCGATCGTGGCGCTGCCACCCGCGATGATGACCGTGCGTCCGAGCGACACCCAGAACTCCGGGTCGGCGAGCACCGTGCCGAACGCCCCGAAGTCGGTGTTGCCGAGCAGCGCGTCGATCGAGAACGCCACGGGGTACGGCGTGATCGCCGCCCACAGCAGGGCGAGCAGCGGAAGGATGCCGGTGAGCAACACGAACACGGCGACCAGCACCATGACGGGGATCTTCCACGGTCCCATCCGCATGGTCGAGGGCCGGAAGCCCTTGCCCGACACCGAGGCTCTGCGCTCGGCGTTGCGCGTCGCGCGCAGATAGATGGCGAACGCGATGGTCGTGATCACGAGGAACACGAGCCCCCACGCGGCGGCCAGACCGTACTGGGGCAGTTCGCCCGCGTTGGAGCTGATGAGCGTCCAGAGTTTGAGGGCGAAGATGTCGCGCCCCGACTCCTGACCGAACAGCAGCGGGACCTCGAGACTGCCGAGGCCGAGGATGAAGGTGAGCACGGTCACGCCGAGCAGGCCCGGCCAGAGCATCGGCAGGGTCACCCGACGAAGGGTCTGCGGCCAGGAAGCCCCGGACACCCGCGCCGACTCCTCGAGCGAGCCGTCCATGTTCGTCAGGATCGGCACGATCATCAGGTACGGGAACGTGACGTTCGTGAGCGCCTGGATGAAGATCATGGTCGGGAACGCGTACGGATCGATCGGCACGTCGCTCGCGAAGGGCAGCAGCCGCAGCATCTGGTTGAGCACGCCCGACTCGGGCGACAGCATCAGCAGGTAGGCCTGCGCCTTCACGATCGGCGGGATGATGTACGGCACGATCACCAGCACCGAGATGAGCCGACGCCACGGAGCATCCGTTCGTACGGTGATCCAGGCGAGGCCGAACGCCATCAGCAGCGTGAGCAGTGTGGAGCCGCCGACGAAGGCGCCGGTCGCACCGAGCACGCCCCAGAAGTCCTCGCGCAGCTGCCACAGGGTGACGAAGTTCTCGACACCCCACTGGGCCGACGAGACGCCGAAGGGCAGGAACGGACCACGGAACGCGGTGATCACCTGGACGATCAGCGGTACCGCGAGAAGGATGAAGATGACCGCACCCGAGACGACCATGGCGATCGTCATCGAGGTGGGGCGCTTTCGCCCCGTGGTCCGTCCTGCCTTGAACATGGTTATCCGTTCAGCGCCTTGTCGGCGGCGTTGATCATGGCCTGCCAGTCGTCACGAGTGGCCTGCGTCTCGGTCTCGGCGCCGCTTTCGAGGCCGAGCAACAGCGCGTCGGAGTTCGTCTTCATGAGTCCGGTGGACTCGGCGAACGTGTCGGCGGGGAGCCCGGCGAACGGCACCTGGGTGCTGGCGAAGCGCTCGTCCGTCATGCGGAGGCTGATCCAGTCGGGGTCGAACGCGTTCCACAGCGTCCACAGCGCCGCTCCCGGCTTGTTCTTGCCGTCGGAATTGACTCCGGAGAACTGCGCCCAGACCCCCGCGTGCTCGAACGGCGAGACCTGCAGCGCCGGGTTCGGGTTGAACAGCGTCTGGTTCAGGGCGATGGGCACGTCACCGCTCGACAGCGGAGCCCCCTGGTCCTCCAGCAGCTTCAGGTTGCCCGACGACATCAGCTCGTCGATCAGGTCGACCATCTTGTCTTCGCCCTCGGCCATGCCGTAGCCGGCGAAGACGACCGCGTTGTATCCGGCGACCGACACCTTGTCCTTGTACTCGGGGGCGAGCAGCCCGTCGAGCGTCTCCGGAACGGCATCCACCTTCTCGGTGTTGTACTGGATGAGCGTGCCGTTGATGCTGTCCGGCATGAGCTCGGGCGCCCCGATGGTGAGGTACTCCTCAGGCACACCGAAGCTCGCCCAGTCGACCTTCTCCCAGAAGCCCTCGTCGTACATCGCGGCCATCGAGGTGATCGAACCGGACACGACGTCGGTGTTGCGCGACCCCGTGGCCTTGGCCGAGATGATCGCCGACGACAGGTTGTAGGTGAGGCCTCGGGTCTCGACCTTGATGTCGGGGAAGCGCTCGTTGAACTGCGCGATCACGTCCGGCGACAGCTCGTACCAGTCCCAGATGACCAGGGTGCCGTCGTCGGCCTTCTTCGCCTCTTCGTAGAGGGCGTCGAGCTGCTTGTCGATCTCGGGCCAGTAGTCGTCGTAGAAGTTCTCGCAGCGGGTGATCGCTCCGACCTCGACGGCGTCACAGACGGCCGAGGCGGCATCGCCCTTGAGCGCGCTGTCGCCGGAGGCGGCCTCGCTCTGCGTGCCGCAGCCGGTCAGGGCGAGCGCGAACGTCGCCGTGACGGCGACAGCTCCCAGTGTTCTCTTCATGATCTGAATGTCCTCTCTGACATCAGGTGTGTGATTGCGGGTGTGGTGCGGGATGGATCATGCGCCCAGCACGCGGCAGGCGTGCGGGACCAGTTCGAGGAAGACCCTGCCGCCCTCGGGGGGTGTCGCCAGCGGTGCACCGCGGCCGACGATCGTGGCGACGGGCTCGCCCTCGGTGAGCACCTCGGCCTCGTACTCGACGATCTCGCCGAGGAACTCCACCCGCACGATGCGCACGGGGAGCACGTTGGGGCGCTCAACGTCGGTCTCGTGCCAGCGCACGGTCTCGGGGCGGAAGGTCAGCGTGACCTCGTCGCCCGCCGAGACGCCGTCGGGCACGGGCGTCTGCAGCCGGGTGCCGAGCGCCTCGACCACCGCGTCGCCGGCACCGTCGCGCTCGATCACCACGGCGGGGATCATGTTCGCGCGGCCGACGAAGTTCGCCACGAAGCGGTCGGCCGGCTGGTCGTAGAGTTCGCGAGGCGTGGCCTCCTGCACGATGCGGCCGCCGTTCATGACGGCCACGCGGTCGGACATCGACAGCGCCTCGGACTGGTCGTGCGTCACGTAGAGGGCACTGATGCCGAGGGTGCGCTGCAGGCTCCGCAGCTCGTTGCGCATGGTGTCGCGCAGCTTGGCGTCGAGGTTCGACAGCGGCTCGTCGAGCAGCAGCAGCCGCGGACGATGAGCGAGAGCGCGGGCGAGTGCCAGGCGCTGCTGTTGACCGCCCGACAGCGCGGTGGCCGGACGCTGTGCGAGATGGTCGAGCTGCACCAGCTCCAGCGCCTCCATCGCCCGCTTGCGCGCCTCCTGCTTCGGCAGCTTGGAACCCGCGACCTGCAGCGGGAAGATCGCATTGGCGAACACCGTCATGTGCGGCCAGATCGCGTAGTTCTGGAACACCATGCCGATGTCGCGCTTGTCGGGCGACACGTGCTCGGTCCCGGTCGAGAGCACGTTGCCGTCGAGCGAGATGACGCCGCCGTTGCTCCGCTCGAGCCCGGCGACACAGCGCAGCGTCGTCGTCTTGCCGCACCCCGACGGTCCGAGGAGGGAGTAGAACGTCCCCGGCTCGATCGTGAAGGTGACGTCCTTGACCACGGGGACGGCGGCGCCGTCGAGCTCGTAGTCCTTCTTCAGGGCATCGACGACGAGTCTGCCGCCTCCGGATCTCTCGGTCATCGGAGCCTTCTCCTGTTTCCTGGTTCTGGATGTTGGATCCACTGCGAGTGCCGTCATCATCGTCCCTCTCTCACGACCGAGCTCACCGTCTGCGGGGCGGCCGGTGCACCCCAGGGCCGCGGCTTCTCGAAGAACACCACGACGATCGCGCACACCGCGAAGGCGATGGCCGAAAGCAGCAGCGACTGCGACATGGCCGCCGCGAGTCCGCCGCCGTCCTCAGCCGACAGCTCGGTCCCCGGGTGGATCGCGCCGGGCACGAAGCCGGTGATGTGTGCGGCGAGCGTCACGTTCATCAGCACGGCCAGCAACGCCGATCCGATCACCGACCCCATCTGCCTGGTCGTCGAGTACACCCCGGATCCCGCTCCCGCCTGGGTGTGCGGCAGGTTCCGCGTGGCCGTCGAGGCGAGCGGCCCGAACATCCCGGAGACGCCCACCCCCAGCAGTGCGGAGGGGAGCAGCAGGAGCCAGAAGGGCGCGTCGAGGGTCATGGTCGCCGCGTACCAGGCCATGGCCACAGCCGAGATGACGAAGGCCGCGAAGGTCACCCAGCGTGGGCCGATCCGGTCGCTCAGCTTGCCGACGAACGGCCCGAGCACGCCCGAGACCACCGCCATCGGTGCGAGCATGAGCGCCGCGAGTGTGGGGTCGAGGCCGCGGGCGACCTGGAAGTAGAAGGCGAGCGGCACCGGCATCGCCGTGATGCCGACCCCGACGAGGAAGATCGTGGCGTTCGCGACCGAGAAGTTGCGGTCGCGGAACAGAGCGAGCGGCATGAGCGGCTCGGCGCGATTGAAGCGCTGCCACAGCACGAAGAGCACCAGCAGCACGACGCCGGTGACGATCAGTCCCCACACCGTGATCGGACCGAGGATCACACCCCAGTCGTAGACCTCGCCCTCCTGGATGCCGAACACCAGCAGGAAGAGGCCGAGTCCGGAGAGGGCGACGCCGAGCCAGTCGAAGCGATGCGGGTGCCCCTCCAGGTTAGGCACCAGACGCCAGGCGATCACGAAGGCGACGATGCCGACCGGGACGTTGACGAAGAAGATCCACTCCCAGCCGACCGTGTCGGTGAGCACACCGCCGAGGATCGGCCCCACGAGCGTCGCCAGTCCGCCGACCGCGCCCCACGCCCCCATCGCCTGACCGCGACCGCGCGGCGGGAAGACCCGGGCGATGATCGCCATGGTCTGCGGCGTCATCAGCGCGGCACCGAAACCCTGCACGGCCCGCGCGGCGATGAGCATCCCGATGCTGTCGGCCAGCCCGCACGCCAGCGAGGCGAGGGTGAACACGACGAGGCCCACGAGATAGACCCGCTTGGGGCCGAACCGGTCACCGAGCCGGCCGGTCACCAGCAGCGGGACCGCATAGGCGAGCAGGTAGGCGCTGGTGACCCAGATGACGGTTGTCAGGTCGGCGTCGAACGCCGCGAGGATGACCGGGTTGGCGATCGCCACGATCGTCGTGTCGACGAGGATCATGAAGAAGCCGATGCACAGCGCCCACAGGGCCGGCCACGGTCGGACGTTCTGGTTCATGGATCTCTTTCGGGAGGGATCGTCGTGGATGCTGCGGGAAGCCGGGTCCGGTGTCCGTCCTGCACGCCCCTGATGTGCAGGACGGACGCCGAAGTTCCGGGGCGGCCTCAGCCGTCGGTGGCGGGGATGCCGGTGACGACCTCACCCAGCAGCGGGGTCGAGACCGCGTAGATGCCGTGGTTGGCGAAGAGCCAGATCACGTTGCGGTCCCACTCGACGAAGATGCCGTGCACGGGTGCGGCCAGGTCATCGTCGTCCTTGAGGCCGATCGGCGGCACGAAGTACGCACCGACCTGCGGGTTCTCGGGGTCGCGCACGTCGAAGATCTGCAGCCCCGCGGCATAGAACGCGTAGGGGATGACTCCGCCGTGCGGGGTGCCCGTGTTGGTGAAGTAGCCCGAGCGCTTGGGACCGAACGATCCGCGGCGCTGCGCCCAGTCGGTGAACGCGGCCTCGGCCGGCGGGGTCGGCCGAGGCAGGGTGCGCACGACCCGCGGGTTCGTGGGGTCGCTCACGTTGATCTGGTAGATCTCCTTGGCCGGCTCATAGCAGTCGGTGTTCATCGGGTAGCCCGAGACGTAGACGTAGCCCGTCTCCTCGACCTGTGTGGTGTCGACGTTGTCGCCCTCGGTGCCGGCGACGCTGACCGGGAGGTGGCACCAGCCGACGTGGTTGATGTTCGTGGGGTCGGACACGTCGAGCACGAAGAAGCCTTGACCGCCCTGGGCGGCGTAGCCGTACTTCCACCCGGACTCGACCGAGCGCGGCAGGAAGATGCCCATGCGCGAGCCGAACCACGAGGTCTTGTTGTTCCAGCGCTCGTTGTCGGCGAGGTACTCGGAGTCCGCCTCCTCGCCGGCACGGGACCCGGGCACCCACCAGTTCGAGAGCAGTTCCGGCTTCGCCGGGTCGGAGACGTCGTAGGCCGCGTGCCCCGCCGTCCACAGCGTGGTCTTGTACGGCTGGTTGGTGAACGTGTTGTCGGGCGCGGTGGCCACGAAGAGGTACTTGTCGCCGTAGTAGACCGGCAGGTCGAGCACGCCGTTGCCCTCCTGGATCTCGTCCGGTCCGTGGTTCGGGTCGGTCGAGACCTCGGTGAGGAGCGTCCAGTCGCGCGGGCTCGGGCCGTTCATCTCCCAGGTGCGGAAGCCGCGCAGGCCTTCCCACTCCTTCAGCTGCCCCTCGACGGTGTCGTCGATCCACTTGTTGGCGACACGTCCCTTGAGGAAGTACCGCGGGGTCTCGCTCGCCTGGATGGCGATGTGCTTTCCCAGCTTCTGGTTCCACTGCACCGTGGTGGCGCCGAACTGCGGGCGGGGGTCGTCCCACCCCCACTGCTCCTCATCGACGATCGTGAGGTCGCGCGGGTCGGTGATGTCGTAGAGCTTCCAGTGGTTGCCGCCGCCGTAGTGCAGCATGAGGCGGCGGCCGTCCCAGTCGTAGATGCACTGCCACGAGTGGCTGGTGTTCACCACGATCGGGTAGAACGCCTCGGCGGTCGCGTTGAGGGAATAGGTCTCGGGGTCGCGGTAGTCGAGCTGGCCCGGCCAGTCGACGAACACGTCACGCGGAACCGACGGCGTGTGCTCCGGCGGCAGGAAGGTGCCGTCGGGCTGCATGCCCCAGGTCGAGGGGTCCGGGTCGGCCGGTTCACCCTCGACGCGCTGAAAGTCCTCCGGGCGGTACTTCTTCGCATCGGGCACGTAGGGAGAGCCGGCCATGTCGCCTCCATTGGCTGAATCGGGTGAGATCGTCACGACGTCGTGTCGTCTCATCAGGTTCACCCTGCGGGAGCGATGCTGTCCAATATCCATACGGGTCAGAGCTATGACCATTCGGACATATCAGCCGGCGAAGCGCGGCTCCGTCTGCGCGTACTCGCGCTCGAGCTCGGCGAGACGTGCACCCTCTTCGCGCAGGTGGGTGAGTAGAGCGGATGCCGCGGGCGACGGCGCCCGATCCTTCGGCACCGTCACGCCCACCGAACGGCGGATGGAACTCAACGGCGTGGGCAGGATCCGCAGCTCGCGGTCGTCGACGGCGATGAACATCGGCAGGGCCGCGATCACGTCGGTCGAGATGAGCAGGGTCCGCAGCGTCAGCATCGACGTGCACTCGACCCGGTCGGGCGGCAGCGGCAGCCCCTCGTGGAAGAAGACCGCTTCGAGCTCGGCCCGCAGCGCGGTCTGCGCGACGGGGAAGATCCACGGATACGAGATCAACTCGGCGAGCGAGTTGGCCTTGACCCCGCCGAGCACCGGATGCCCCGCTCGCGCGACCAGGCGGATCGGCTCCTGGTGCAGCCGTTCCTGCTCGAGCCGCACCGGCACCGTCGGTGAGAGCCGCCCGACCGTGAGGTCGAGGTCGCCCGAGAGCAGCAGCTGCTGCAGCGTGTCGGGCGTGCCCTCGCGCACCACCACGGTCAGCCGCGGATGCTCGGCCTTGAGCCCGGCGATGGCCCGCGGCAGCAGCAGGTTCGAGCCGGCGAGGTGCGTGCCGACCGTGACGGTGCCGAGCTGGCCGGCCTGCAGCAGCCGCACCTCCTCGCCCGCAGCGCGCAGTTCGGCGAGTACCGAGCGGGCGCGTTCGATGAACGAGTGTCCGTACTGCGTGGGCCTGACCCCGCGGGGCAGCCGCTCGAACAGCGGCACACCCAAGACGTCTTCGACCTCGCGGAGGCCGCGGGTGACGACGGGCTGGGTGATGTGCAGCGACTCGGCGGCGCGCACCAGGGTGCCTTCGTCCGCGATGGCGGTGATGAGGACGAGGTGGCGGATCTTGACCCGTCCGTCGAGCAGTCGATCGGTGACCATGATCCGGACTATAGCCGTATGGGCATGGCAGTGCATCAAGAGAGTATTTGTCGGCATCCCTCGAACCTTCCTAGCCTGAGCCCATGCCTTCCGAGACGATGACGCCTCCCCTCCGTGCCGCCGAGCCGGGGCGGGCGCCGCGCGCGATCCACAACATGATCGCCGGCGAGCGCGTGGAGGGGATCGCCACGTTCCAGAAGATCAGCCCGGTCGACGGCTCGGTCATCGCCGAGGTGCACGAGGCCGGCACCGAGCAGGTCGACCGCGCCGTGGCCGCCGCTCGCGCCGCGTTCGACGGACCCTGGGGACGGATGACCGTCGCCGAGCGCGCCCGCCTGCTGCGCGGGGTGGCCGACGCGATCGACCGCCGCGCCGACCAGCTCGTCGCGGCCGAGGTCGGCGACACCGGCAAGCCCGAGGCCCTCGCCCGCGACCTCGATGTGGCACGCGCCGCCGCGAACTTCCGCTCCTTCGCCGACACGGTCTCGTCGGCGGGTCTCGACTCGTTCCTGACCGAGCTGCCCGACGGGCGCCGCGCCCTGAACTACGCGGTGCGCAAGCCGCTCGGGGTCGTCGCCGTGATCGTGCCGTGGAACCTGCCGCTGCTGCTGCTCACGTGGAAGCTGGCTCCGGCCCTCGCCACGGGCAACACGGTCGTCATCAAGCCCTCGGAGGAGACGCCGTCGTCGGCGACCCTGCTCGCCGAGATCCTCGCCGAGGCGGGCGTCCCCGCCGGGGTCGTGAACGTCGTGCACGGTTTCGGCGCCGACTCGGCGGGCGAGGCCCTCACGAAGCACCCGGGCATCGACGGGGTGACCTTCACCGGGGAGTCGTCCACCGGATCCGCCATCATGCGCGCGGTCTCGTCCCGCGTGCGCCCCGTCTCGTTCGAGCTCGGCGGCAAGAACGCCGCTCTCGTGTTCGCGGACGCCGACCTCGACGCCGCCGTCGCCGGTCTCGCCCGCTCCACGTATCTCAACACCGGCCAGGTGTGCTTGTGCACCGAGCGCATCTACGTGCAGCGTGCGGTCTTCGACGACGTCGCGGCGGGTCTCGCCGAGCACGCCGCCCGCCTGCGTCTGGGTCGCCCCGAGGACCCGGCCACGACCACCGGTCCGCTCATCTCGCAGGCCCACCGCGAGAAGGTGCGCTCCTACTTCGACCTCGCCGTCGCGGAGGGCGCGACCGTGCTCGCCGGCGGCGGCATCCCGACCCTCGGCGACGGACTCGACGGCGGATCCTGGATCGAGCCGACCCTGTGGACGGGCCTCGACAACAGCCACCGCACCGTGCGCGAAGAGGTGTTCGGCCCCGTCGCCGCCCTCATCCCCTTCGACACCGAGGAGGAGGCGATCGCGCTCGCGAACGACACCGACTACGGGCTCGCCGCCGTCACCTGGACCACCGACCTCACCCGCGGACACCGCGTCGCGCAGCAGATGCGCACCGGGATGTCGTGGGTCAACACCTGGTATCTGCGCGATCTGCGGAGCCCCTTCGGCGGCGTCGGACTCTCGGGCATCGGCCGCGAGGGCGGACACCACTCGCTGGAGTTCTACACCGAGCCGACGAACGTGTGCGTGCAACTGTGACCGGTATCCAGGATTCCAACGCCGTGCGCCTGGCGGACGAACGGCTTCGGCTCGCAGCCGAGTCGGGGCGCCCGTGTGCGCCGGTGCGCGACCTGCTCGGCGAGACGGATCAGGATGCCGCGTACGCGGTGCAGTCGCTCGGCATCGCCCGGCGCCTGGACGAGGGACGACGGGTGGTCGGCCGCAAGATCGGCCTCACCTCCCCCGCCGTGCAGACGCAGCTCGGCGTCGACAGCCCCGACTACGGCGTGCTGCTCGACGACATGATGTTCGCCGACCGTGAGCCGATCGACCTCGCGCGCTTCCTGCAGCCGCGCGCCGAGGCCGAGGTCGCCTTCGTGCTGGGCAGCGACCTCGACTCCCCCACCACGCACGTCGCCGATGTGATCCGGGCCACCGAGTTCGTGCTGCCCGCGATCGAGGTCGTCGACTCCCGCGTGGCCGGGTGGGACATCCGCATCACCGACACCATCGCCGATAACGCCTCCAGCGGGGCGGTCGTGCTCGGCACCACGCCCCGACGCCTCGACGGGTTCGATCTGACCGCGCTCGGCATGACCCTCGACCGCGAGGACCGACCGGTCTCGACCGGATCGGGCGCCGCGTGCCTCGGGAGCCCCGTGATCGCGGTGGCCTGGCTGGCACGCGAGGTCGCGCGACGCGGGCAGCCGCTGCGGGCCGGCGAGATCGTCCTCTCCGGCGCGCTCGGCCCCATGGTCGACGCGACCGCCGGGGTGTACCGCGCCCGGCTCGACGGCCTCGGCGAGGTGCGGGCCGACTTCTTCGGCGCCGCATCCGGCGCCGCATCCGGCACATCGACGGAAGGGGCTGCGGCATGACCGTCGGCATCGCCATCATCGGCTCGGGCAACATCGGCACCGACCTGCTCATCAAGGTCAAGCGACTCTCGACCACGCTGCACGTGGTCGCGATGGCCGGTATCGACGAGCAGTCCGACGGGCTCGCCCGTGCGCGCCGGCTCGGTGTCGCCACGACCCACGAGGGTGTGGACGGACTCATCGCGATGCCCGAGTTCGCCGACGTCGAGCTCGTGTTCGACGCCACCTCGGCCGGAGCCCATGCCCGCAACGACGCGCTCGTGCGCAACGCCGGACGGGTGATGGTCGATCTGACCCCCGCGGCGATCGGTCCGTATGTCGTGCCGGTCGTGAACCTCGAGGCGCACCTCGGTGCGACCAACGTCAACATGGTGACGTGCGGCGGCCAGGCCACGGTGCCGATGGTGGCCGCGGTGTCGCGCGTCGCCCCGGTGGCCTACGCCGAGATCGTGGCCTCGATCGCCTCGAAGTCGGCCGGTCCCGGCACCAGGGCCAACATCGACGAGTTCACCGAGACCACCGCCCGCGCGCTGGAGGTGATCGGCGGCGCCGACCACGGCAAGGCCATCATCGTGCTCAACCCCGCCGACCCGCCGCTCATCATGCGCGACACCGTGTTCTGCCTGGTCGAGGGAGACCCCGCCGCGCTGGACCGCGATGCCGTCAGCGCCTCGGTCGCCGACATGGTCGCCGAGGTACAGGCGTACGTCGGGGGCTACCGGCTCAAGCAGCAGGTGCAGTTCGACGAGGTCGACGAGGCCTACGTGCCCGCCCTCGATCGCCCGTTCCGCGGCACGCGCGTGACCGTCCTGCTGGAGGTGGCGGGCGCCGGCCACTATCTTCCGGAGTACGCGGGCAATCTCGACATCATGACCTCGGCCGCCCTGCGCACGGCCGAGCGACTCGTCGCCGAACGGACAGGGGTTCCCGCATGACCACCACTCCTCCCCGCGTGTACGTGCAGGACGTCACCCTCCGCGACGGCATGCACGCCATCGGCCACGGCTACACGACCGACCAGGTGCAGGGCATCGCCCGTGCTCTCGAAGCTGCGGGTGTCGATGCCATCGAGGTCGCGCACGGTGACGGCCTCGGCGGTTCGAGCGTCGCCTACGGGCAGGGTGCGCACACCGACTGGCAGTGGATCGAGGCGGCCGCCGAGGTGCTGGACCGCGCCGTCTTGACCACCCTGATCCTGCCCGGCATCGGCACGATCGACGACCTCGCCCGCGCTCGCGATCTCGGTGTCGCGAGCGTGCGCGTCGCGACGCACTGCACCGAGGCCGACGTCGCGATCCAGCACATCACCTGGGCGCGCGAGCACGGCATGGATGTGTCGGGCTTCCTGATGATGAGCCACCTCAACGACCCGCGCGGACTCGCCGAGCAGGCGAAGATCATGGAGGCGGCCGGCGCGCACTGTGTGTACGTCACCGACTCCGGCGGGCGCCTCACGATGCGCGATGTCGCCGACCGTGTCGACGCCTACCGCGAGATGCTCGACCCCGGCACGCAGATCGGGATCCACGCCCACGAGAACCTCTCGCTGAGTGTCGCCAACAGCGTCACGGCAGTCGAGCACGGCGTGTACCGGGTCGATGCCTCTCTCGCAGGGCAGGGCGCCGGGGCGGGCAACTGTCCGATCGAAGCTTTCATCGCGGTGGTCGACCTGCTCGGGTGGGAGCACGGCTGCGACCTGTTCGCGCTGCAGGATGCCGCGGAAGAGCTGGTGCGTCCGCTGCAGCGCCGCCCCGTCCGCGTCGACCGCGAGACGCTCACTCTGGGCTACGCGGGGGTGTACTCGAGCTTCCTGCTGCACGCCGAGCGCGCGGCCGCGAAGCACGGCCTCGACGCCCGCGACATCCTCGTGGAGCTCGGCCGCCGCCGGATGGTGGGCGGCCAGGAAGACATGATCGTCGACGTCGCCCTCGACCTCGTCGCCGCCCGCGCGGGGGTGACCTCGTGACCGCCGACGCCGTGTTCGCCGCCGCGCTCGACACCGCGCAACGCACCGCGAGCCCGATCAGCCAGGTCTCCTCGGCCGCAGACGTCGGCCTCGACACCGCCTACGCCACGCAGCATGCGCTGATCGCCCGTCGGGTCGCCCGCGGCGAGCGCATCACCGGCCTCAAGCTCGGCTTCACGAGCCAGGCGAAGGCGCAGCAGATGGGCGTGCACGACGTGATCATGGGCACGCTCACCGATGCCATGCGCCTCGACGACGGCGCGGTGTTCGACCGCCGGTCGGCCATCCACCCCCGCATCGAGCCCGAGGTCGCGTACCTCCTGGCGGCCGACATCGACGGCTCCACGGCGGGTCGCCCGCTGGCGGAGGTCGTCGCCGCGGTCGCGCCCGCGCTGGAGATCATCGACTCCCGGTACCGGGACTTCCGGTTCAGCCTCGCCGACGTCGTGGCCGACAACACCTCGGCCGCCGCCTACGTGATCGGCCCGTGGACCGCGTTCACACAGGCGGGCGCGCTCGACAACCGGGCGGTGCAGCTCGAGGTCGACGGCCGGGTGAGCGCCACCGGCTCGACCGCCGCGATCCTCGGCGATCCCGGCCGCGCCATCGCCGCCGCCGCACGACTCGCGGGCCGCCACGGCTTCACGCTGCGCGCCGGCACGGTGCTGCTCGCCGGCGCCGCGACCGCCGCCGTTCCGCTCCCCGACCACGGCGTCGTCGAGGCGACCATCGCCGGGCTCGGTCGTGTCGGCATCCGCACGCACGACGGGGCGGACAGCCTCGCGCAGGAGGAAGCACGATGACCGGATCAGGCGGCATCCTCGTGGAGGGCAAGGCGACCCCTAGAGGTCGTTTCCCGCACGTCAAGGTCTCGGGCGACCTGGTCTTCGTCTCGGGAACGTCGAGCAGGCGCCCCGACAACACCATCGCCGGCGCCGAGGCCGACGAATTCGGGGCCACCCGCCTCGACGTCGCCGTGCAGACCCGCGCGGTCATCGAGAACATCCGCGAGGTACTCGCCGCCGCCGGTTGCGGGCTCGATGACCTCGTGCAGGCGACGACCTTCCTCGTCGACATGAACGACTTCGCCGCCTACAACGCCGTCTGGGCCGAGCACTTCGACGAGCAGGGCCCGGCCCGCACCACGGTCGCCGTGCACGCCCTGCCGCATCCGCACCTGCGCATCGAGATCCAGGCGATCGCGCGCCGCCCCGAAACCGAAACCATCACCGACCGCACCACCGTCGACCGCACCACCGCTGCCACTCTCGAGGAGGAGAAATGAGCACCATCCCACCCGTCATCCCACCCGTGATCGATTTCCCCGCATGGATCAAGGAGAACGAGCACCTCCTGAAGCCGCCGGTCAACAACAAGGCCGCGTGGACGCCGATGGGCGACTTCATCGTGCAGGTCGTGGGCGGCCCGAACCAGCGCACCGACTTCCACTTCGATCCGTACGAGGAGTGGTTCTACCAGTACCGCGGCAACATGCACGTGAACATCCAGACCCCCGAGGGCCTGCAGCGCATCGACATCCGCGAGGGCGAGATGTGGCTGCTGCCCGGCAACGTCTTCCACTCGCCGCAGCGCCCCGAAGAGGGCTCCATCGGCATCGTGATCGAACGCATCCGCGAAGAGGGCACGCTCGAGAAGTTCGCCTGGTTCTGCCCGAACTGCAACGCCAAGGTGCACGAGGTCGAGCTGCAGGTGCGCGACATAGTCGAAGACCTGCCGCCGGTGTTCCGCGACTTCTATGAGAGCGAAGAGGGGCGCACCTGCCCGGAGTGCGGCGCCGTCCATCCCGGCAAGGGCTGAAGCCCCTTGGGCACGATCGACGTCCACACCCACTTCGTGCCGAGTTCCTGGCCCGACCTGTCATCGCAGGTCGGGCCGGGTCTCTGGCCGACGCTGCGCGTGGACTCCGAGCGCGAGGCGATGATCATGCTCGGCGAGACCGAGTTCCGACGCATCGGCGACGACTGCTGGGATGCCGAGGTGCGACTGGCCGACATGGATGCCGACGGCGTCGAGATGCAGGTCGTCTCCCCCACGCCCGTCTTCTTCTCGTACGACAAGTCGGGCGATGAGGCGGTCAAGGTCGCGCGCATCTTCAACGACCTCGCTCTGGAGATCTGCGCACCCGCCCCCGATCGGCTGATCCCGTTCGCGCAGGTGCCGCTGCAGAATCCGGATGCCGCGTGCGCCGAGGCCGACCGTGCCATCGCCTCCGGCCATGCGGGGGTCGAGATCGGCAACCACGTCGGCGACCGCGACCTCGACGACGAGGGCACCGTGACGTTCCTGCAGCACTGCGCCGAGCGGGGCATCCCCGTCTTCGTGCATCCGTGGGACATGGCGGGCTCTCCCCGGCTCGACCGGTGGATGGCGCGCTGGCTCACCGGCATGCCCGCCGAGACACACCTGTCGATCATCGCCCTCATCCTGGGCGGCGTCTTCGACCGCGTGCCGCCGACGCTGCGGCTGGCATTCGCGCACGGCGGCGGATCCTTCGCGTTCTGGTTGGGCCGCTTCGAGAACGCCTGGCAGCAGCGGCCCGACCTCATCGGTGTGAGCGAGCGTCCGCCGTCGGCCTACCTCGACCGGTTCAGCGTCGACAGCGTCGTGTTCGACCCGATCGCGCTGCGGGTGCTGGTCGAGACGCTCGGCACCTCGCAGGTCATGGTCGGCAGCGACTACCCCTATCCCCTGGGAGAACGGCCCGTCGGCGGCGTCGTCGACCGCGCCGACTTCCTCGACGAGGCGCAGAAGAGCGCCATCCGCCGCGACAACGCCCTGCGTTTCCTCGGCCGCTGATCCCGACCTCGAACGGACCCTCATGAGCACCACCTCCACCCGCCCGGCCATCGACCGGGCGACGTGCACCGCCCTCGACGAGAGCGATCCGCTGGCGCCGATGCGCGAGCGCTTCGTGCTTCCCGACGGCGTGATCTACCTCGACGGCAACTCGCTCGGCGTGCTGCCCCGGCACACCGCCGCGCACCTGCAGCGGGTGATCACCGAAGAGTGGGGCACGGGACTCATCCGCAGCTGGAACGACGCGGGGTGGTTCGCGAAGCCGCGCACGGTCGGCGACCGCATCGCGCCGCTGATCGGGGCGAATGCCGGCGAGGTCGTGCTCGGCGACTCCACGTCGGCGAGCCTGTTCCAGGCGACGGTCGCCGCTGTCCGGCTGCGGCCGGGCCGACGCGTGATCGTCGCGGAACGCGGCAACTTCCCCACCGACCTCTACATGCTCGAGGCGGTGCAGGAGCTGCTCGGCGGTGGAACACCCCTGGAGCGCCGGCTCATCTCCGACGACGGCCCCACCCTCGACGACGTGCTCGACGATCACGTCGCCGTCGTCGTGCTCACCCAGGTCGACTACCGCACCGGTCGGATGCACGACATGGCCGAGGTCACGCGCAAGGTGCATGCCGCCGGCGCCCTCGTCGTGTGGGACCTGTGCCACAGTGCCGGTGCCGTGCCGATCGACCTGAACGGAGCGGATGCCGACTTCGCGGTCGGCTGCACCTACAAGTACCTCAACGGCGGTCCCGGGTCGCCGTCGTTCATCTGGGCGGCCACCCGGCACCACGACGCGGCGCGTCCGGCGTTGACCGGCTGGCACGGCCACGCCCGCCCCTTCGACTTCACCGTCGACTACGCTCCTGCCGCGGGCATCGAGCGCTTCCGAGTCGGCACGCCGCAGCTGCTGTCGGTCGCCGGACTCGAGGCCAGCCTCGACATCTGGGACGACGTCGACATGGAACTCGTCCGCGAGAAGAGTCTGCGGCTGACCGAGCTCTTCATGCCGCTCGTCGACACGCGGCTCACGCCCCACTGGCGCATCGAGCCGGTCACCCCGCGCGAGTCCGTTCGCCGCGGCAGCCAGGTGTCGCTCCGCCATGAAGACGGCTACGCGGTGATGCAGGCCTTGATCGAGCGCGGGGTCATCGGCGACTTCCGGGCGCCCGACCTCATCCGCTTCGGCTTCACGCCGCTCTACACCTCATATGCCGACGTGTGGGATGCGGTCGACGTGCTGGAAGACGTGCTGCGCACCGAGATCTGGCGCGAACCGCGCTTCGCCCGCCGCGGCACCGTCACCTGACGCGACCGCTCCGTCCCGTCCTGCCCGGTCTCACCTGCCCGGTCTCACCTGCCCGGTCTCACCTGCCCGGTCTCACCTGCATGACTCCGGGACACTTGCATGGCCAGACCGGTGACCCTGGTCATGCATCCGTGCTGGAGTCATGCATCCGTCCGCGGCGAGGCGTGCGTCGTTAACGTCAGACGCCCTCGCTGCCCTCCGCGGCCGCGGCATCCAGCAGCGCGATGACTCCGTCGCGCACGTGGTTCAGGTGCGACTCGAGCACGCGCAGCGCCTCGTCCACATCACCCGCCGCGACCACGTCGATGAGCTCACTGTGCGAATGGTCGTGGGCGCCGGGCGAGACCAGGCGCCAGCCGAGCACATAGCGACCGAGCTTCAGGCGCAGCTGCTCGATCATCTCCCACATCAGCGGACGCGACTCGGCGTCGTACAGCGTCGCGTAGAACTCGGTGCGTGCCTCGACGAACTCGCCGCCCTCGGAGATGTCGTCGGCCGTCTTCGCGAGCTCACGCAGGCGGTCGACCCGCTCCGGCGTGATCTCGGCCATCGCCAGCCGCAGCGCCTCCTTCTCGAGCAGAGTGCGCAGGTGGTAGACCTCCGTGGCCTCCTCGACCGAGAGCGCACGCACCATCGCCCCGCGGCGGGCGTGGAAGATCACGAGCCCGTCGGCCTCAAGCTGGATCAGCGCCGAGCGGATGGGCAGTCGCGAGATACCGATGGACTCGGCCAGCGTCTCCTGGCGCAGCTTCATCCCGGGCGGGAGCGTGCCGTCGAGGATTGCATCACGGATGATGTCATACGCCATCGCTCCGACCGACCGGTATCCGGCTCCATGCCGCTGCGCGAGCTTCTGCAGCGCCTCGGCCCGCTCCTTGGGCGACACGGCGTTTCCTGATTGCACCATGGGCCGAGGTTATCGGATCAACGCCCCGAACTCTGCATTCTGGATCCAAAATCACCCGCGTCGTGGTCGGCGTCCCGCCGCGTCGCACCCACCCGGCGACGCCCGGTGCCGGCCGCGGTGCCGGATGTCGGGAGCTCGCACACCCGTCGGGAGAGACTGCCGCGTTTCGCCCGACATCCGTGCAAACTCCCGACATCCGTACCGCCGAGACCGCGGAAGCACACGCCACACACACACAGAACGCCCCCTGTCCCGAAGGACAGGGGGCGTTCCGGGAAGTGCCTTACTTGGCGGCGACGACCTGCAGCGTGATGACTGCAGTGACGTCTTCGTGCAGACGCACGGTCGCCTCGTGGTCACCGGTCACCTTGATGGGCGACGGGATGTGCACCTTGCGCTTGTCGATCGAACCCAGGCCGGCGGCTGCGACAGCATCCGCGACGTGGTCGGTCTTGACGGAGCCGAAGAGACGACCCTCCTTGCCGGCCTTGACCGCGAGACGCACCTTGGTGCCCTCGAGAGCGTTCTTCAGCGCGACAGCGTCGTCACGATCGTGGATCGCGCGTGCCTGACGCGCGGCCTGGATCGAAGCGACCTGCTTTTCGCCACCGCGGGTCCACGCCGTAGCGAAGCCCTGCGGGATGAGGAAGTTCCGGGCGTACCCGTTCTTGACCTCGACAACGTCACCGGCGCTACCCAGCCCGGCGACCTCGTTCGTGAGAATCAGCTTTGCCATCTCGATACCCCTTACCGGCCGGCGCCAGCGTAGGGCAGGAGCGCCATTTCGCGCGCGTTCTTGATCGCCGTGGCGATCAGACGCTGCTCCTGCACCGAGACACCGGTGATACGACGGGCACGGATCTTGCCGCGCTCCGAGACGAACTTGCGAAGGGTGGCGACATCCTTGTAATCGATGACACCGACCCGGATGGACTTCGCGGGAGCGGTGGGCTTGCCACCCTTCCGCGGCTTGCGGCGGTCGCCGCTCGACTTTCCAGCCATTGTTTTTCCTTAGTGATGAGCGGATGCCGGTTTCCGAGACGAGCTCGGCGGCCGGATCCAGAAGTTGTTCAGAACGGGGTGTCGTCGCCGAAGCTGCCCGGAGTGCTCCAGGCGTCTGCGCTCGTCGAGGAACCGGGGGTCGACCACGGCTCTTCCGACACCTGCTGCTGCGCGGGACGAGCCTGTCCGCCGCCACCGGCACCGCCGGCACCGCCGGTCGAGGCCGCACGGGTGACCTGCGCGGTCGCGTACCGGAGCGAGGGGCCGATCTCGTCGACCTCCAGCTCGATAGCGGTGCGCTGGTTGCCCTCGCGGTCCTGGTAGGAGCGCTGACGCAGACGGCCCTGCGCGATGACGCGCATGCCCTTCGTCAGCGAACCCGCCACGTGCTCGGCGAACTCGCGCCAGACGGATGCACGGAGGAACAGCGCATCGCCGTCCTTCCACTCATTCGCGGCACGGTCGAAGTTCCGAGGCGTCGAAGCGATGGTGAAGTTCGCCACCGGCAGCCCGTTCTGCGTGTAGCGCAGCTCGGGGTCGGCCGTGAGGTTTCCCACAACGGTGATGACGGTTTCGCCGGCCATGGACGTCAGGCCTTCGCAGCCTTGGCGGCCTTGCGAGCAGCCTTCTCTTCGGAGCGCTTGGCCTCCGAAGCGACCATCGCCTGAGCCTCTTCCGAGCGGAGGACCTTGGTGCGCATGATCTGCTCGTTCAGCTTCAGCTGACGGTCGAGCTCCTGCGTGGCCTCGCTGGTAGCGGTGAAGTTGACGACGGCGTAGATGCCTTCGTTCTTCTTCTGGATCTCGTAGGCCAGACGGCGCTTACCCCAGATGTCGACCTTGTCAATCGAGCCACCATCGTTGGTGATGACCTTCAGGAACTTGTCGAGCGTAGGTGCGACCTGGCGCTCGTCGATCTCGGGAGTCAGAATGACCATGAGTTCGTACTGGTGCGTCACTTACCCACCTCCTTCGGACTAGAACGGCTCTCGGGACTTTCCCGGGAGCAGGAGGGTGTGTGCACGTGCCCGCCCCAGGAATCCCGAATGGACGCCGGAAAGCAGACAACCTCGACAGTCTAGCGGAGATTCCTCCGTGTCGCCCGCACGGGTCGGCGCCCGCCCTTGGCATGCTGGAGGGCGTGCCCGGTGACGGTCATCGGGCACTCGACCAGAGGGGGGACGCCAATGCGCGTCAACAAATGGGGGGTCGGCGTGATTCTCGCCGCCGCCGTGCTGCTCACCGGATGCTCGTCGGGCGGATCGGACAAGCCGGCCGAGTCGAAGCCCAGCAGCGGTGCTTCGCAGGAAGCCGAGGCTCCGGCGACGGACTGCCCTGAGCTGAAGGTGGACGCAACCGTCGACGGCAAGGCGCTGGGCGCCTGCATCGCCGACGCCATGTCGGACACCGCCGGATACGCGGCGAAGACCACCGTCATGGGCATCGAGTCGACGGCGAAGTTCAACCCGTCGGAGAAGGCCCTCGAGTCGATCTCTCCGGCCGGCTCGCTGGTCGCCATCGGCGACGACGTCTGGGTGAAGTCCGCGACGAGCGAGTGGCAGGTCGCGGATCCGAAGTCGAGCGACCCGGTCATCGCCGCGCTGAGCGCCGCCGCCGCCGACGTCACGTCGCTCGACCCGGCTGCCGCCGCCGAGGCCATGACCGGCGAGTTCACGGTGACCGGCACCGGCGAGCGCCTGGGCGAGGAGGTTTTCCTCCTGACCGGCACGATCGACCAGCAGGGCACCACGGTCGACGTCGTCTTCGAGGTCACGGCGGACTACGTCAACCTCGCGTCGACCAGCACCGCCTCGCTCGACGGCCAGTCGGTCGAGGTCGCGATGGAGATCACCGAGTGGGACGTGAAGCAGGACATCGTCGCACCGCTCTGATGCGGAGCTGATGCTGCGGGCCGGGGCTATTCGCCTCGGCCCGCAGTGCGTTCGGGGATCCCCGCGAGGCTCCGGGTCACGCGGAAATCCGGGTCACGCGGAACTCCGGGTCACGCGGAGTGAAGGAGATCGCGCGATTTGAAGGAGCTCGTGCCCGATCCGGTCCTTCAGGTCGGGAGATCTCCTTCGTGTCACGCGTTTCAGTACATGGCCGCTCAGTACATGACCGGCGGAATCTCGGCCCACACCGTGCGGTCATCGACCGAAGGCGCGGCGGGGATGCGGCCGGCACCGTCGGGTTCCGGGATCGCCGCCAGCAGAGCCTGCGTGTACGGATGCTGCGGCGCCGCCCAGAGCTGGTCCGTCGGCCCCGACTCGAGCACGCGCCCGCCGAACATCACGAACGTGCGGTCGGCGATGCGGCGGACCACCGCGAGGTCGTGCGAGATGAACAGCATCCCGGCTCCCGACTCCGCGACCAGGTCACGCATCAGGCCTGCCACACTCGTCTGCGTCGAGGCGTCGAGTGCCGAGATCGGCTCATCGGCGACGAGGAGCGATGGCCGCGCGGCCAGCGCCCTGGCGATCGCGATGCGCTGCTTCTGCCCACCCGAGAACTGGTGCGGGAAGCGAGTGCTCACGGTCGTCGGCAGGCCGACGCGCTCGAGCCACTCGTCCACGGTCGATCCCTCGGCGCCGCGCGCACGGGCGGTCGCGATGCCGTCGGCGATCTGGTCGCCCACTCGGCGGCGGGGGTTCAGCGACGTCGCCGGATCCTGGAACACCATCTGGATGCCGGTCATCGCGGTGGGCCGACGGCGGATGCCGAGCGGTGCCACGGGCTCATCGCGGAAGAGCACCGTTCCGCCGGCGGTCTTCTCGATGCCGACGACGGCGCGGGCGAGGCTGGACTTGCCGCTGCCGGACTCACCGACGAGCGCGACGGTCTCCCCGGCGGCGACGCTGATCGACACACCGTTCACGGCGATCACGGGCGGGTTGCCGGGGTAGCGCACGACCACGTCCTGCGCGTCGAGGACTCGGACCTCACTCATCTGCGGCCTCCTGCTCCGGTGCCTCATCGATGCGCGAACCCGGCAGAGCCGCGAGCAGCATCCGCGTGTAGTCGTGCTGCGGGTCGAGGAACAGCGTCTCGCGATCGGCGAGCTCGACCACCCGTCCGTCCTTCATGACGGCCACCCGGTCGGCGATCGCGCTCATCACACCGAGGTCGTGCGTCACGAGCAGCACGGCGAGGTTCCGCTCCACCGCGAGGTCGCGCAGCAGCTTCAGGATGCCGGCCTGCACCGTGACGTCGAGGGCCGTGGTCGGCTCGTCGGCCAGCAGCACCTCGGGGTCGCAGGCCAGGGCGCACGCGATGGCGATGCGCTGGCGCTGTCCGCCGGAGAACTGGTGCGGGTAGCGCTTGAGGGCCTCGGCGGGGTTCGGCACCTGCACGGTCTCGAGCAGTTCGATCGCCCGTTCTCGTGCCGCCGCACCCTTGAGCCCGAGGTGCACGCGCATGTGGTCGGTGAGCTGGCGGCCGACCGGCAGCTGCGGGTGCAGCGACGCCGACGGGTCCTGGAACACCATCGCGATGCGCTTGCCGCGGACCCGGTTGAGGGAACGGCGCTTGAGCCCGACGAGTTCCTCGCCGCCGAGGAGGATCGATCCTCCGGTCTTCGCCTGCCGGGGCAGCAGTCCCAGCACGGCGAGCGAGGTGAGGGTCTTGCCCGAGCCGGATTCGCCGGCGAGGCCATGGATGCGACCGGCCTCGAGTTCGAGCGAGACGCCCTTGACGAGCGGACGGCCGATGTCGATGGTCAGGTCGCGGATGCTGAGCACGCTGGATCCCTGCACGGAGGTCATGCCGCCACCCCCGTCGCCGATGCCTTGTGCTCCGCGGCCTTCTCGTGCGTGATCTCGGCCGTCGGGTCGAGCACATCGCGCATCGCGTCTCCGAGGAAGTTGAACGCCAGCACGACGGTCAGGATCGCGAGGCCGGGGAACACCCCGAGCCACCAGGCGTCGAAGTTCTGCATCGCACCCGAGATCATCGAGCCCCACTCGGCGGTCGGCGGCTGTGCGCCGAGACCGAGGAAGGAGAGTCCGGAGAGGAGCAGGATCGCCGCACCGATGTCGAGCGTCGCGAGCACCAGCACGGGCCCGGCGATGTTCGGGAGGATGTCGACGAACAGGGTGCGGGCCGGCGAGTGCCCGAGCAGCCGTCCGGCGATCACGTAGTTCTGTCCACGCAGACCCAGCACGATGCTGCGGGTGACGCGGGAGTACTGGGGCCACGACACCACGATCGCCGCGATCACCGCGTTGAACAGCGACGGGCCGAGCGAGGCCGCGACCACCATCGCGAGGATCACGGTCGGGAACGCCATGAACAGGTCGGTGATGCGCATCAGGGTCTCATCGACCCAGCCGCCGAAGTATCCGGCGACGGCACCGATGACGGTGCCGATGATCATCGCGGCGATCACGAGCATGAGCGCGAGCGGCAGGCTCACGGTCGCACCCGTCATCAGACGCGAGAAGATGTCGCGGCCGTTGCCGTCGGTGCCCAGCAGCGTGTCGATGCCCGGCGCCTGTAGGCGAGGCAGCACCTGGGCGTTCGGCGGATACGGCACCCACCACTGCGCGGTGAAGGCCACGATCACCCAGGCGCCCGCGATGACGGTGCCGATGATGCCGAGCGGGGTGCGCCAGGCGCGGGGCCAGCGGAAGCGGAAGCGGCCGGCGGGCGTGGCGGCGGCGATGCGGCTCATGCGATCCTCACTCTCGGGTCGAGCACGCCGTAGAGGATGTCGACGATGAAGTTGATGAGGAGGTAGATCATGCCGACCACGAGACCGACGCCCATGATGCCGGGCAGGTCGAGGTTGGCGGCGGAGTTGTAGGCGTAGGTGCCGAGGCCGGGCCAGGCGAACACCGACTCGACGAGCACCGTGCCCGAGAGCAGTGCCCCGAACGCGACACCCACCACGGTGAGGATCGGCAGCGAGGCTCCGCGGAGCACGTAGTCGAGGATCACGCGCATGGCGGGGAGCCCCTTGGCCCGGGCGGCGCGCACGTAGTCACTGCCGAGGACCTCGAGCACCGAGGTGCGGATGAAGCGGGTGAGCAGTCCGATCGTCACGAGCGAGAGCACCATGACCGGCAGCGCGAGGTGCGCGAGGGCGTCGAAGAAGCCGACAGCGTCGCCGTTCAGAAGGTAGTCGACCGTGTAGAGGCCCGTCACGCGCGGCGGCGGCGTGATCGACGGCGAGATGCGGCCGGATCCCGGCGCGATGCGCAGCTCGAGGAAGAAGACGTAGAAGCTGACGAGCGCCAGCCAGAAGGTCGGCACGCTCAGCCCGACCAGGGTCACGACCCGGATGACCTGGTCGGTGACGAGGCCGCGACGGTAGGCGGCGAGGGTGCCGAGCACGATGCTGACCGCGAGGCTGACGATGATCGCGCCGATCGCGATCTCGATGGTCGCGGGCACCGCGGTGGCGAGGTCGCTGGTGACCGGGCGTCCGGTCACCAGCGACGTGCCGAGGTCCCCGCGCAGCAGGTTCCCCATGTAGATGAAGTACTGCACGAACAGTGGCTGGTCGAGTCCGTTCGCCTTGATGAACGCCTCGCGCGTCGCCGGGTTCTGCGAGGCGCCCTCACCGAGCGCCGCCGAGACCGGGTCTCCCGGCACCAGGTTGGTGAGCGCGAACGTCACGATCGTCACGCCCACCAGCAGGAGCAGGGAGGTGCCCGCCCGCCGCAGCAGGTATCCGACCAGAGGCGATCGGCGCCGCTGCGCCTGCCTCTGCACCGCCACTGTCGTCATGGGATTTCCGTTCAGCCGGCGGGCGTGATCTCGGCGATGTCCATCTCCCAGACGGAGTTGTACACCGCACCGCTCACGCTGTCGGCCGACGAGATGTTGCGACCCGGGACGATCAGCGGGACGAACGGGCCCTCGGCCTGCATAGCCTCGGCGAACTCGGTGAACGCGGCCGTGCGCTGCTCGGGGTCGGTCGCCGCGGCAGCACCGGCGGCGATTCCGGCGATCTCGGGGTTGGCCTCAGCAGCCCAACCGGCACGGAGTCCGACCTTCAGGCCGGGCGCGAAGGGCAGGAAGTTCGCGGAGTCCGCGTAGTCCGGACCCCAGAACCACAGGCCGAAGCCCTCGGTGCCGTTGACGTAGGAGTCGAGCTCGGTCGCGAAGGGCGCGGGGGCCAGCTCGACCGTGATGCCGGCTTCCTCGAGCTGCGCCTGGATGCGCTCGGCGAGCGGGGTGAACTCCACGCCGCCGACCGGGTAGTCGTTCGGGAACTTCAGCTGGAGGGTCTGACCCGTGTAACCGGCCTCGGCGAGTGCCGCCTCGGCCTTGTCCAGGTCCTGATCCACGCCGGACTCCAGGGCGCCTTCGAATCCGGGCGGGATGACGCCGGTCGCCTGCACGGAGCCGGCGCCGGCCAGTTCGAGCAGCGCGTCGTAGTCGAGCGCGTAGCGGATCGCCTCGGACATCTTGACGTTCGCCAGCTCACCGGCGACGGCCTCGGACTGGTTCAGCAGGAGGAAGATGGTCTGCCCGGAGGGGACCGAGTCGACCGTGACGCCGTCGCCGAGGCCGGCGACCTGGTCGCCGTTGAGGTCCATGGCGACCATCGAGTCGCCGCCCTTGAGGTTCGCGAGCTGCGTGGCGCTCTCGGAGACGTTGCGGACGACGACGCGCGTGAACGCCGCCTCCTCGTCGCCGTTGTACTCGTCGCTCTTCGTCAGCACGACCTGCGAGCTGAGGTCGAGGGTGTCGAGGACGAAGGGACCGGAACCCGCGGACTCGCCGTCGAGGAACTTCTGCGCCGAGTCGGTGCCGTCGATCGTGCCGCCGTTCTCGATCACGACGTCGGAGTTGACGATGCCGAGCGCCGGGTTCGCGAGGATCGCGGGCAGCTGCAGCAGCGGGGTCTCGGACGTGATCTGGATCGTCTTGTCGTCGACCTCGGTGATGGTGAGGCCGCCGAGCAGGAAGTTCGGCTTGGCGTCGGCCATGCCCTGGATGCGCTGCAGCGAGAAGACGACGTCCTTCGCCTCGATCGGCGAGCCGTCGGAGAAGACGCGGTCACCCTCGAGCGTGAACGTGAACTCGGTCGCTTCGTCGTTCTGCTCCCACGAGGCGAGTCCGGGCACCGGGGTCGAGACGTCGGACCCCTCGAAGTCGACGAGGGTCTCGTACAGCGCCTTCGCGATCATGTTGCCGGTCGGGTCGTAGGTGTGCCCCGGGTCGGCCGTCTCGATCGAGAACGCGGTGTCGATGACGAGCGAGTCGGAGCCGGAGGAGTCGCCGTTGCCGGCCGAGTTCCCTCCCGAGCATCCGGCGAGCGCGAAGATCGCGACCGCTCCGAGCGCGATGACCGGCGTGATACGGCGTGACGACATGAGGACCTCCAGGGGCGAGGAGTACATTCGGGTGAGTCGCCACCGATGTGGACGACCGGGGTTCAGATTCGCATCATATGCGACGATGTGTCCAGCGAGTGGGCGTGGTCCCCGCACGCTCTGTCCAGAACGTCGGTCGTGAGGAGCAATATGTCCAGCAAGGATGCGGATCAGTCGAAGCATTCTGGACGAAGTGCCGCCCCATTGGACGAGACGGCATACAGAATCCTCGATGTGCTGCGTGATAACGGTCGCGTCTCGATCGCCGCTCTCGCCGACAAGGTAGGCATCTCCCGCGCGAGTGCGTACACACGGGTCGAGTCGCTGGTGCATGACGGCGTCATCACGGGCTTCAGCGCCCGGGTCGATCAGGCCAAGGCCGGACTCTCGATCGGCGCACTCGTGTTCGTCACGGTGATGCCGCAGGCCTGGGCGTCGTTCCGCGAGCGCGTGCTCGAGATGCCCGATGTCGAGTGGTGCGCCATCACCACCGGAGAGCACGACGCGATGCTACTGATCCGCGCTGTCGATGTGAGCGGTGTGCACGAGTTCTCCACCGGGGTCATCGCGCAACTGCCGGAGGTGCGGACCGTGGTCAGCGTGGTCGTGCTCGACGAGGTGATCCGCCGGCCCTACCTGCTGCCGGCCGATCTGCCCGAGCGCAGCACCGAGATCCCGCTCGGGATGACGCGCTGGACGCCGGCCACCGCCGGACGGGACGCGCTGCCCCCGCGCTGAGCCCCGCGACCCGCGACCCGCTGCGGCGTCAGGCCGCGATCTCCTCGCACACGCTGAGCTGCGGGAGTCCGTGCATCTCGTAGTGCTCGACCAGGCGGATGCCGCCGTCGTCGGTGAGCTCGAGCTCACTCTCGCCGTCCCCCGTCACCACGGTGCCGTCGGCCTTGAGCACGTGCACGAAAGACACCCAGATCGTGTCGCCGGTGCGCGTGCCGACGAACTTGCCGAACGTGACCGTGTCGCCCTCGTATCCACCCCAGATCGCGCCGTCACGTTCGAAGTACTCGAAGATGCTCGGCGATTCGGGGTCGACTGCAGAGGTCGTGGACGAGACCATCCGGAAGCGGCGGCCGTCGAGGGAAGGAAGGGTTGCTGTCGCAGTCACACCCTCGATTATGCGGGATGCGCCTGGCACCATCACCCGCGCCGGGTGAGCCGGCCGCCGGGCTCCTCGCTACCGTCCTTAGGCTGTGCGGCAAGAGGCGACGTGTGCCCTGTCGCCGAGAGCCGTAGGAGTGTCATGCCCGATCTGCAGCGTTCCAGCCTTCCGATCCCCGACCTCGCCTACACCGGCACGGTCACCTACGACGCGACCGATCCGGACACCTCATTCCCGCCCATCACGCCGGTGCGCCCGCCCGAGGGAGCGCCGAACGTCCTCGTCGTGCTCATCGACGACACCGGCTTCGGCGCGTCCAGCGCGTTCGGCGGCCCCGTGCACACGCCGAACTTCGAGCGCGTCGCGGCCGCGGGCCTGAAGTACACGCGCTTCCACACGACCGCCCTGTGCTCGCCGACTCGGGCGGCCCTGCTCAGCGGCCGCAACCACCACACCGTCGGGATGGGCGGCATCACCGAGATCGCCACTTCGGCGCCGGGCTACAACTCGCTGCGGCCCAACAGCTGCGCGCCGCTGGCGGAGACGCTCAAGCTCAACGGCTACAACACCTCGCAGTTCGGCAAGTGCCACGAGGTCCCGGTCTGGCAGGCGAGCGCGATCGGACCGTTCGACGGCTGGCCGACGCCCGGCAACGGCTTCGAGTACTTCTACGGCTTCCTCGGCGGCGAGACGAACCAGTGGTACCCGGCCATCTACGAGAACACGACCCCCATCGAACCCTGGGGGACGCCGGAGGACGGCTACCACTTCATGGGCGACATGACCGACAAGGCGATCGCCTGGGTGCGGGAGCAGAAGTCGCTCGCCCCCGAGGTGCCGTTCTTCACCTACTTCGCTCCCGGCGCCACGCACGCTCCGCACCACGTGCCCGCCGAATGGGCCGACAAGTACAAGGGCCAGTTCGATCAGGGCTGGGACGAGATCCGCAAGGAGACTTTCGCCCGCCAACTCGAACTCGGCGTCATCCCGCCCGACGCGGTGCTCACCGAGCGCAGCCCCGGCATCCCCGCCTGGGACGAGATGAGCGACCTGATCAAGCCGGCCCTGGCTCGACAGATGGAGGTCTACGCCGGGTTCCTCGCCTACGCCGACCACCATGTCGGACGCCTGCTCGACGCGTACGAAGAGCTCGGCATCCTCGACGACACGCTGGTCTACGTGATCATCGGCGACAACGGCGCGAGCGCCGAGGGATCGATGCACGGCACCACGAACGAGGGCTTCACGATCAATCACATGAACGAGATCGAGACCGAGCAGTACGTCGCAGACCACATCGACGACATCGGCACGCCGAGCTCGTACAACCACTACGCGGTCGGCTGGGCGCACGCCATGGACACTCCGTATCAGTGGACGAAGCAGGTCGCCAGCCACTGGGGCGGCACCCGCAACGGCACGATCGTCAGCTGGCCGAACGGCGGCGTGGAGAAGGGCGGCATCCGCAACCAGTTCAGCCACGTGATCGATGTCGCCCCGACGGTGCTCGCCGCAGCCGGCATCCCGGAGCCGACCACCGTCAACGGAGTGACCCAGCGCCCCTACGAGGGCACCCCGATGAACTACACCTTCGCGGATGCCGATGCGGCGGAGCAGCACGAGACGCAGTACTTCGAGATGCTCGGCAACCGTGCGATCTATCACAAGGGGTGGACCGCGGTGGCGAAGCACAAAGACCCCTGGGCCGGCTCGTCCCACGGTCTCGACGACGACGTCTGGGAGCTCTACAACGTCGAGGAGGACTGGACCCAGTCGAACGATCTCGCCGCCGCGGAGCCCGAGCGCCTGGCGCACCTGCAGCGCCTGTTCCTCATCCAGGCGGCCCGCTTCAACGTGCTCCCGCTCGACATCCGGTCCGCCGAGCGGATGAATCCCGACATCGCCGGGCGCCCGCAGCTCATCACCGGTGACTCGCAGAAGTTCTACCCGGGCATGAAGCGCATGAGCGAGAACTCGACGATCAACATCAAAAACAAGTCGTGGACCGTCACGGCGCAGGTCTCGGTGCCGGATGCGGGTGCCGACGGCGTGCTCATCGCCCAGGGCGGCGCCTACGGCGGCTGGTCGTTCTATGCGAAGGACGGCGATCTCGCCTTCGCGTACAACCTGCTCGGCATCGATGTCGACATCGTGCGCTCCGACTCCCCGGTCCCGACCGGCGAACAAGAGGTGCGCGCCCACTTCGCGTACGACGGCGGCGGGCTCGCCAAGGGCGGCACGGTCACCCTCTACGCCGGCGACGAGAAGATCGGTGAGGGTCGCGTCGAGAAGACGATCCCGTTCCAGTTCACGTTCGACGAGACGGTCGACGTCGGCAGCGACCTGGCCTCTCCGGTGTCGCCCGACTACGGCGCGACCGGCAATGGATTCACGGGCACGATCGAGTGGGTGCGCATCGACCTCGGTGATGACGACCACTCCCACCTGATCGACGACGAGCACAAGCTCGCGGTCGCCATGCTCAAGCAGTAGCCGAAGGCGGCCCGAGACGGCGTGCGATCACCGATCGCACGCCGTCTCGTCATTTCCCGCCGTCACGACCGCGCCATTCGTCTTCGAGGAGTGCGTAGACGAGCAGGGTCGCCCACTCGTCCTTGAACCACTCGCTCTCGACGAACCGCGCTTCGCGCCGGAAGCCGAGCCGTTCGACGACCCGCGCGGATGCCGTGTTGCGGTCGTCGATCCGTGCCGCGATGCGGTGCAGGCCGAGTCCGTCGAAGCCGAGCGCGAGCAGTGCGGCGACGGCCTCGGTCGCGTAGCCGCGGCCGGCGACGCGAGGGTCGAAGATGTAGCCGACCTCGCCTGCACGGTCCTTCTCACTGCGCCAGAACAGCACCACGTCACCCACGAGTTCGCCGGTCTCACGCTCCTCGACGGCGAGACTCACGGCGTCGCCCTCGTTGTCGAAGCGCGTGTTCGACCAGATCGTGGCGATGCGCCGCTCGATGTCGGCGAATTCCAGCGGTCCGTAAGGCACGTAGCGCACGGAATCCGGGTCGGACTTGTAGGTGTGCATGGCGGCGGCGTCATCGGGGGTGATCGGACGCAGGATCAGGCGTTCGGTGCGGATCGGATACTCCGGGGCGAACGCACGGGACGAAGGCGCGGCTGTCGGGGACACGGCTCTCACCTTACGGCCGGGTAGCGTGGTCGCATGGAGTGGATGTCTGATCCCTCGGCGGGAGCCTGGGTGCGCGAGCGACTCGACACGGACCTCGAGACGATGCATTCGGTGGTCCCGCGCGGTTTCGCCGCCTATGCGCGGATCCTGCATCCGGCGATCGTCCGCTCGCTCCCGGACCGTGCGGTGCCGACCTCGGACGAGTGGGACCGGCTGCCCGAAGCCGAGCAGCAGGCGCTCGTCGGACGGTTCGTGGACGAGCCGGCCACCTGGGCGCAGACGGCCGCCACCTTCGACACGACCCTGCACCCGCTGGCGCAGTGGCACCGGATCGTGCGGACCCCGACGGATGGGGACTGGCGAACGCGGATCGCTCCGGACGGTCGCGAGTTCTCGGCCCCGCTGGAGGGCGAGCTCGCCCCGGAGCACCTGGCGGCCATCGCGACGCACCTCGTGGACCACACGCAGACTCCGGATGCCGGCTACGCCGCGCTCTGGGAGGGACGCGGCGATCTGTTCGGCTTCTACGGCATCACCCCGTCCGGCGGTTCCCCGACCTTCACGGACGACCCGAACCATCAGGCGATGCTGGATCGCAGCACGCACGATCCGTTCAACAACGTCTTCCGCAAACCCACCTGGCAGGAGGGCATCCTCTCGCGCGAGATCTCCGAAGGACCGCGCCTCCGGCTCCCGATGCGCGATCACGTGCTGTTCTCCGCGCCGCCGCGCGCCTTCGCCGACCCGGAGTGGGCCCGGCAGGTCCCGTGGCGCGACCGCGCCGCCGAGGAGCGCGGGTTCCCCCGGCCGCCCCAGAGCCCGAGCCTGCTGTGGCCCGAGGATCACACCTGGGTGATGGTGAGCGAGGTCGACTTCGACTCGACGATCGTGGCCGGCTCCCCCGCGCTGATCGACGCGCTCTGCGCCGACGAGCGGCTCGAGGCCTTCGCGATCCCGGAGGGCGCCGACCTCACCTGGGACGCCGACACGGTGAACCGATGACCTCGCCGCAGGCGACCTTCGACGCGCGACCGCTCACCGACCCGGTCGATGCGGCCGCCGTGCGGGCCTTCGCCGCGGAGCTGCGTTCGCGTCCGTCGTCGCGGACGTCGGCATCCACCGTCATCGGCATCGTCGCCGTGGCGATCGCCGCGGTCGTACTGATCCCGGTCATGGTCAGCGTGATCGTGAGCATCGCGTCGCTCGGCGGAAGCCCGTCGGCGATGGCGATCCCGCTGGTGCTGATCGTCCTGCTGCTGGCGGCCGCGGGCGTCATGATCTGGATGGGCGTGCGCAACGCGCAGGCCACGCGGTACCGGCTGCATCGGTTCGCGCAGGCGAACGGCATGTCGTACGAGCCGAAGGTGGCCGACCCTCCCCTGCCCGGCATGATCTTCAGCCTCGGCCGGTCGCGGCAGTCGACCGACCTGCTCCGGGGCACGAGGCCGCGCTTCGTGGAGTTCGGCAACTACCAGTACACGGTGCAGTCGGGCAAGAACTCGACCACCTACCGCTGGGGCTATGTCGCGGTGAAGCTCGACGTGCCGCTGCCGAACATCGTGCTCGACGCGAAGGGCAACAACGGATTCGGCTCGAACCTGCCCGCCTCGTTCCAGAAGGAGCAGCGCCTGTCGCTCGAGGGCGACTTCGACCAGCACTTCACCCTGTACTGCCCGGCCGGCTACGAACGCGATGCGCTCTACCTGTTCACGCCCGACATCATGGCGCGGTTCATCGACAACGCCGCGCAGCTCGACGTCGAGATCGTCGACGACTGGCTCTTCCTGTACACGCAGCGCAAGGTGTCGACGCTCGATCCCGCCACCTGGGCCTGGCTGTTCGGCACGGTCGGCGCGCTGCTGACGAAGTTCGATCAGTGGGCGCGGTGGCGCGACGAGCGCCTGGTCGCCGAGAACCCGGGCGCCACGGCATCTGCTGCGGTTCCGGGCCGGGCGCTGCCGTTCGCTGCGCCGGCGGGCCTGCTCACGCCTCCGCCGGGGGTCGCTCCGCAGGGAAGACGGCTCAAGCGCGGTGGCACGTGGCTGCCGCTGATCATCGTGATCGTGTTCGCGGCGTTCTGGTTCATGAGTCGCATGAACTGAGGCGGAGTCCGAGTGTGGGGGTGGGTGTCGGCTGGGGACCGAACTCCCACCCCATCCCCCCTCGGGATCGAAAGAAGATCGACTCTCCCTCCGCATGGCGGCTGAGCCGCCCCGCCCACCGTCAGCTGGGGACTGACACTGCTGGGCGTATACCCGAATGGTATACCGGATGGGGTTGCAACGCGTTGCATCCATGCGCCGGAATGCGCTTTCTAGCGCGGGGTCAGCTCCGGGCGCCGCCCCGGACCCGCGCCCACCGACCCGCGAGCTCGTCGAGGGATCGGTCCAGCTCTCGCCACGCATCGGCATCGCGCATGGCCGCACCGATCCGCTCGGCGTTCGCGCGATAGGAGGAGTCCGACCGCACGCGCTCCACGGCGCGCGCGACCTGCGCCGGCGTCGCGGTGCTGGTGCGCAGATTCACCCCGGCACCCGACCAGCCCACTCGCGCACAGACCTCGACCTTGTCCTCGGTCTGCCCGGCGACCACGAGCGGAACCCCGTGCGCGAGCGCCTGCTGCACGCCGCCGTAGCCGCCGTTGGTGACCAGCACATCGACGAGGGGCAGCAGACGGTCGTACGGAAGGTACTCGGCGACGCGCACGTTGTCGGGCAGCTTTCCGGCCAGTGCATCGACCGGGCGCCCACCCGTCGACACCACGACCAGGGCATCCGATGCGGCGAGCGCGGCGATGGTCGGCTGCACGAGCTGCCCGAAGTCGGAGTTGGCGATGGTCCCCTGCGTGACGTGCACGATCGGCCGTGAACCGTCGAGGTCGGACCACCACTCCGGCAGGACGGGGTCGGACGGGGTCGGAGGCAGCGGGCCCGCGAAGTGCACGGTGGCGGGAAGGTCTGGGCGCGGGTACTCGAACTCGGGCACGGTGAACTGCACGTAGGCGTCGGCGCGGCCCGCCCAGTCGAGCACGAAGCCGCCCAGGTCGCGGCCGACCTCACGACGCGCCATCGCGTCAGCCTCCTTCTGCACTCCACCGAAGATCGCGCGCTCGGCGACCGTGCGGAGGGCGGCGTTGCGCAAGCGGCCGAGGGGGCCGGGCATCGGGGTGACACCGAGCCCGAACGGCGCCGTGTCGGCGCTGCGCGCCCCGAGCGGGAAGATGCCGAGCACCACGACGGGCGGCCTCTCGTGCGCGGGCAGCAGCTGCAGGAGCGCCCCGCCGACGAAGAGCGGCTCGGTGAGGACGGCGTCGACGGGGCGGGCTTCGAGCTCGGCGCGGACCGCGGCGAGCTGCGCGGCGCCGGGGCGGACGAAGAGGTTGCTCATGTCGAACCGCAGGGCTGCGGGACCGGTGAGCCCCCGACGCTCGGGGAACGCGCCATCAGCGTCGTCGAGGTCGACATCGGCGTCGACGGGCAGCGGGAGGAAGCGCGCACCGGCGGCCTGCACGCGTTCGGCATAGCGGCTGCTCGTGAGAAAGCTCACGTCGTGACCGCGGGAGAGGAGGTGGCGAGCGATCTGCAGCAAGGGCACGACATGGCCGTGCGCGGGCGTGCAGGTGATGAGGTAGCGGGACATGGCGGATTCTTTCCCTAAGATCGAATGTACCGTCGTAGTATTCATCACCCCGTTAGGAAAGTCAATGGTTGAGGCCGCCCCCCGCGCCTATCGATCGGAACTGCGCGCCCGCCAGGCGCAGGAGACCCGCTCGCGCATCGTCGCCGCATCCGCCCGCCTGTTCGCGACGCAGGGGTATCAGGCGACCACGATCGCCGCGATCGCCCGGGAGGCGGGGGTGTCCGCCGAGACCGTGAAGACGACGGCCGCGAAGGCCGAGCTGCTGATCGCCGCATTCGAGACCACGTTCTCGGGATCGGAGGGCGCGGATTCCCTCGCCGACACCGAGGTCGCCGCCGGCTTGCTCGAACTTCCCGACGAGGTCTTCCTCGACGTCGTGCTGACCCAGATCACCACTGCCAACGCGCGAGGTCACGGGCTGTGGACGGTGCTGCTCGGTGCCGCACTCTCCGACCCGGTCGTCGACGCCGCCCTGCACCGCATCCTGGAGCGACGCGGCGCGGACTACCGCATGCTGGTCTCGGAACTGCGGCGGCGCGGCATCGCCGCCCCCGGCATCGATGAGGCGACGACAGCCGACGCCCTGTCGTTCCTGCTCTCCCCCGAGAGCTACCAGCAGCTCGTCGCGCAGTCCGGCTGGACGACCGACCGCTACGCCGCGTGGCTGCGCGCGGCGGTCGATGCCGAGATCACGGCGACGAGGCTGTCTCCCGCTGACTAGAGGACCCCGACCACCCGTGACGTCTGCCTTCGCTGCCTCTCGCCCTACAACTGGCCCAACGCGGCGCTCAGCGCCATGTTGGCGACGACGAACGCGATCAGCGTGAGGGCGACGCCACTCGTCGGGATGATCCAGGACCTTCGGATTCGAGACCTGAAGTAACCGTAGGAGCCTGCGGCGACGATGAAGAGCGAGAGATCCGTCCACCAGAACGCGTGAGTGGACGAGCCTATTGCGGGATAGTCGCAGCGAGCCGTGCACCCAGCGATCTCGAGAATCCTCATGAAGATGAACAGCGCAGCCACCACCGACACGAAGACGTGGAACCACATGACGTGGTCGCCCGGCAGGCTCCGGTTGCGGCGCTGGTCGTCCATTTCTCTCCTCACGGTTCGTGTCAGAGTACGAGACTCCCGTTCGCGTGAGCATCCGAGTGCGTCACTCCGGGGGACTCGACAGCCCCGTCACAGCGCGAGGGTCGCGCGGGCGTCGTTCACCACGAGGAAGAGGGTGCGACGCGCATCCGGGAAGGCGGTGAAGCCGAACCGCTCGTAGAACGGGACGATTTCGTCGTTGATCGCGTGCACGAGGATCGCGCGCACGCCGATGGCGCCTGCGGCTTCGAGCGCCCGCATCGTCGCGTGCTGCAGAAGCGAGAATCCCAAGCCGCGACCCGAGTACTCCCGGTCGACGGCCAAGCGGCCGAGCAGCACGATGGGAACAGACCCGGGCATGCCGACCGCAAGTGGTGGCGGCCCATCGCCGCGATCGATGGCACTGGAGGCCAGGCAGTAGTACCCCGCAACCCTCCCCTCCCGCGTGACCGAGACCATCGTGCGCGAGGCGCCGCTCTTCTCATTCGAGCGGGCCCGGCCGCGCAGCCAGATATCGAGGCTCTCCTCGCCGCAGCGGAAGTCGGACAGCTTGTCGCCGGACGCAAGGGGCCGCGGCGTCAGGAACTCAGTCAACGAAGACGGATTCACGTCTCAGCAGCTCGCGGAGGCCCTCGACGGTGCGTGGCGGGCGTTCCATCACCTCGATGAAGGCGTCGAACCGCACGGCATCGACGAGCAATCGGCGTTCGCGCTCGATGACCTCCTGTGCTCGCTCCACGAGGACGGAAGCCGAGAAGTCGGTCACGGTACGACCTTCGATCGCGGCCGCCTCTTCGATCGTCTCCTTCTGATCCGCCGTGACGCGGAACTCCAGACGGGCGCTCTTCAGCGGAGAAGTCGAGGTGCTCATGAAGTCGAGTGTACGGCAGATCGCCGTACACATGGGAGCCTCCGTGCGGCTGAGCGACGGAACTCGTTATCCCGGGTGACGGGTTCGGCCCCGATGGGGATGCGTCGCGCAGCGCGACGCATCCCCATCGGTCCTCACATCAGACCTACCCCGGCATCTCCCGATAAAAGGCGGAGGTGCCCCCGTGTGGGGCAAGCCACCTACCGGGCAGGCCCAGAGCGCGTCACGCCTGCGCAACCGTGCGACGTCGGCGAAGGATCCACATCGACATGAGAACGACAAGTCCCAAAACCAGTACGACGCCATCGATGAACAAGAAGATCCGCCATCCCTCATCGACTGCGGTAGCGGCTGCACCAAACGCCATGCACGCGGCGAGGAAAACGAAGATCCAGCCGGCCAACGCACGACCAAGCGACTGCGCCCGAATGGGCTTACGTTCTGCACTCACGGCTTCATTCCTCTCCATCGTCAGCATGTGAAGTACCCATCAGACATTCCGGATATGCATGGTGCTCTTCCGTTGTCCAGCAGACTCCAGGACAAAGAGTCATGAGCTATAACGCTACGTGATAATCCGACCGCACTGACGAACCCGTGGCTGAGCACGAGACCTCGTTACCCCGAGTGACGAGCCCGGCCCCACCCCGTTCTGCATGCAGGAGAATTGAAAGTGATGTCTGAACGCGAAGAGCACACCCAGTGGCAGGCCGAGCGCCGCGCCTCCGTCACGTCTGCCACCGGCAACCTCGCCCTGGTCGAGACGCGCTGGACCGGCGAGCTCCCCGACCTGGATGCGGCGCAGCGCGCCGCGTCCCCCACCGAGACCGTGACGCCGATCCAGCGCACGAACATCGAGACCGGCCAGGCGGAACACGGCCTGCGCGTCTGGGATGCCGACGCCCCCGCTATTCGCGCGTTCGACCGCATCGACACGTACGAGTATGACCCGGCGTGGGTGCTCGAGGGCCACTTCACCCCCGTCTCCGGTGACCGCCGGGTCTCATTCGAGCACATCCGCGACAACGGCGGCACACGCGACCTGGTCGTCCCCGGCGACATCCGCCTCGAGCTGAACGGCCGCGAGTACGACCTCGCCGCGTTCGACGACGGCGGCACGCTGCTGCTCGTCTTCGGCGACGAGACCAACGGCTCGGAGACCTACGGATCCGGTCGCTTCCTGTTCGTGCAGCTGCGCGACGACGAGGGCTCCGTGACCCTCGACTTCAACCGCGCGTTCGTGCCGCCCTGCGGCTTCAGCGCCCAGTACAACTGCCCGCTGCCGCCGGCATCCAACCGCTTCCCCCTGCCTATCCGAGCAGGCGAGAAGAACGTCGTCTTCCGCGACGGCTTCGACATCTATGCGGCCTGAGCCGCACACTCTCACCCTGGAGTAGTCATGAGAAGAACTCGCATCCTCGGCGCGCTCGGCGCCGTCGCCACGCTCGCCCTCGTGGCCGGCTGCGCGTCGGGCACGACCGACGACGCCTCGAGCGAAGACGCCACCGTCTTCATCGGCTCGCTGTACGAGCCCACCAACCTCAGCAACACCCAGGGTGGCGGCCAGGGCGTGACCGAGGCGCTGACCGGCAACGTCTACGAGGGCCTGTACCGGCTGACGGACGACGGTGAGGTCGAGCCGCTGCTCGCCGAAGACGCCCAGGTGTCCGACGACGGTCTGACCTACACGATCACGCTGCGCGACGACGTGACCTTCCACTCGGGCGACCCACTCACCTCCGCCGACGTGAAGTCGAGCGTCGAGGCCGTCACGGCCGAGGATTCGGTCTCCGCGCGCAAGTCGAGCTTCGGCGTGATCGCCGACATCGCCACCCCCGACGACACGACGGTCGTCTTCACGTTGTCGCAGCGGTCGATCTCGTTCCTCTACAACCTCAGCTACGTCTGGATCGTGAACGACGAGGCCGGCGACATCACCAGCGCCGAAGACGGCACCGGTCCGTACACGCTCGACGAGTGGAAGAAGGGCTCGACCCTCACCCTCGATCGCTGGGACGACTACTGGGGCGAGCCCGCCAAGAACGGCGAGGTCGTCTACACGTACTTCACCGACGCGACGGCCGAGAACAACGCGCTGCTCACGGGTGAGATCGACGTGATCACCAGCGTGCAGAGCCCCGACTCGCTCGCGCAGTTCGACAACGACGAGTACGTGATCAGCGAGGGCACCTCGACCACGAAGGAGCTGCTCGCGTTCAACGACCGCGTCGCCCCCTTCGACGACGCCCTCGTGCGCAAGGCGATCTACTCCGCGATCGACACGAAGAAGCTGCTCGAATCGATCTGGGGCGACTACGGCACGCTGATCGGCTCGATGGTTCCGCCGACCGACCCCTGGTACGAAGACCTCACCTCGGTGAACCCGTACGACGTGGCGCTCTCGAAGGACCTGCTCGCCCAGGCCGGCTACGCCGACGGCTTCACGTTCACCCTCGACACCCCGAGCTACGACCCGCACCCCGCCGTCGCGGAGTTCCTGCAGTCCCAGCTCGCCGAGGTCGGCATCACGGTCGAGATCAACACGATCAGCGCCGACGAGTGGTACACGAAGGTCTTCAAGGAGCAGGACTTCGAAGCCACCCTCCAGGAGCACGTGAACGACCGCGACGTGGTCTGGTACGGCAACCCCGACTTCTACTGGGGTTACAACGATGCCGAGGTGCAGAAGTGGGTCGCCGACGCCGAACAGGCCACCACGACCGACGAGCAGACGGCCCTGCTGAAGCAGGTAAACGAGAAGATCGCCGCGGATGCCGCGAGCGTATGGTTGTACCTGTACCCGCAGATCGTGGTCGCCTCGAGTGACCTCAGCGGGTACCCGGTCAACGGCCTGAACTCGCAGTTCTTCGCCTACGACATCGTCAAGTCCTGACGCGCGAGGGGATGCCGCGCGTCGGCATCCCCTCGTCATCCTGAGAACACATGCTCGCCTACCTGCTGCGCCGCCTCGCGTTCCTCGTGGTGTCGCTCGTCGTCGCGATGGTCGCGATCTTCGTGCTGCTGCGCCTGCTTCCCGGCGACCCGGCCAACGCGCTGCTCTCGGTGAACGCGACCCCCGAGCAGATCGCCGCGGCCCGCGAGCAGGTCGGCTCCGACCAGCCCCTGCTGCAGCAGTTCACGACGTGGGCGGGGCAGCTGCTCCGCTTCGACCTCGGTGAATCGTTCCTGAGCTCGCGTCCCGTCGGACCCGACATCGCCGACCGCCTCGCCGTGACCATTCCGCTCACGCTCATCGCCTTCACGATCGCCCTGCTGGTCTCCCTCGTGATCGGCATCACCGCGGCCGTGAAGTCCGACCGCTGGTACGGCATCGTGCTCTCGGGGTTCGCGCAGCTCGGTGTTGCCGTCCCGGTGTTCTGGGTCGGCGTCGTGCTCGTCTGGGTGTTCGCGCTCGGACTCGGCGCGCTGCCCTCCGGCGGCTTCCCCCGCGACGACTGGGAGGACCCCGCCGATGCGCTGCGATCGCTCGCCCTGCCGATCACCACGATCGTGATCGTGATGAGCGCCTCCCTCAGCCGATATGTGCGCTCAGCCACTCTCGACGTATTGGGCAGCGACTACCTGCGCACCGCTCGCGCCGGAGGCTCCGGCATGGGAGAGGCGCTGCTGCGTCATGGTGTGCGCAACGGCGCGGTGCCGGTCGTCGCGATCCTCGGCATCGAGCTGTCGACGACTCTGCTCGGCGCGGTCGTCGTCGAGAGCGTGTTCACCCTTCCCGGTCTCGGCAGCCTGCTGCTGTCGGCCATCGAGCAGCACGACTTCCAGGTCATCCAGGGCGTCCTCGTCGTCAGCACCCTCTTCGTTCTGCTCGTCGGATTCGCCGCCGACATCGTGCAGCGCCTGATCGACCCGCGCCTGCGCACGAGCGTCTCGGGGAACCGATGAGCCGCGTCGCCGAACAGTTGATCACCGGATCCGTTCCCGTGCGCCGGCGTCCGAAGGCGACCCTCGTCATCGGGATCGTGCTCACGGGCCTCATCGTGCTGATGGCGCTGGTCTCCCTGTTCTGGCTTCCCTACCCGCTCGCCGACACCAGCGGCGGCCGTCTCGAAGGACCGAGCACGCTGCACCTGCTCGGAACCGACCGACTCGGTCGCGACCTGCTCTCGCAGCTGATGTGGGGCGCGCGGATCGCCCTCATCGTCGGAACCTGCTCGGTCGCGATCGCGGCTGTCCTCGGCACGATCATCGGCCTCCTCGCCGCCTTCGCCCGGCCCTGGGTCGATGACACGCTCTCGGCCGGACTCGACGTGGTGATCGCCTTCCCCGTGCTGCTGCTCGCGATGCTGGTGGTCGCCGTCCAGGGTGCGTCCCTGTGGTCGGCGGTGCTCGCGATCGGGCTCGCGATGTCGGCGGTGGTCGCGCGTCTCACCCGCATCCTCGCGCGTCGCGTGCTGCAGGAGCAGTTCGTCACGGCGGCCCGCACGAGCGGCACGAGCGTGATCGGAATCGTGTTCCAGCACGTGCTGCCGAACATCGCGCCGACGCTCGCCGTGAGCCTCGCGCTGCAGTTCGGCGCTGCCGTGCTCGCGGAGGCGAGCCTGTCGTATCTGGGCCTCGGCGCGCCGCCGCCCAACGCCTCGTGGGGGCGGATGCTGCAGGAGGCGCAGGGCACCGTGCTCACGGCTCCGGTCGGTGCGATCGCTCCCGGTGTCGCGATCATCGCGCTCGTGCTCGGTGTGAACTTCCTCGCCGACGGTCTGCGTGACCTCGCCGACCCGACCCGCAGGAGGAGCCGATGAGCCTTCTCGATGTCACCGGTCTCACGGTCCGCTCCTCGTCCGGCGTGCTCGTGCGCGACGTGTCGTTCTCGCTCGGGGCCGGCGAGCGCCTGGGGCTGATCGGCGAGTCTGGCTCCGGCAAGTCGCTGACCTCGCTGGCGGTCACCGGGCTGCTGCCGGATGCCCTCGTCGCATCGGGTTCCGTGCTGCTCGACGGGCATCAGGTCGTCGGCGCTCGGGACGCCGACCTCCAGCCGCTGCGCGGCCCGGTGGCGCAGATCGTTTTCCAGGAGCCGCTGACCGCTCTCGACCCTCTGATGCGGGTGGGCCGGCAGGTCGCCGAACCGCTGCGCCGCCATCTCGGACTTCGCGGAACCGAGCTGCGTGCGGCTGTCGCGGCGGCGCTCGAGGAGGTCGCCCTGTCAGAACCACGGTTCGCGCGCGCCTACCCGCACGAGCTGTCGGGTGGTCAGCGTCAGCGCGTGGCGATAGCGATCGCTCTCGCCGCCAAACCGCAACTGCTCATCGCCGACGAGCCGACGACAGCGCTCGACGTCACGGTGCAGGACGGCGTGCTCGCGCTGCTGGAGCGGCTGGTCGCCGAGCGGGGCATGGCGCTGCTGTTCATCAGCCACGACCTGGCCGTGGTCTCCCGCATGGTCGATCGCATCGTGGTGCTGCGCGACGGAAGTGTCGTCGAGGCGGGTCCGGTGGCCCAGGTGCTGCAGGAGCCGGCGGAGCCGTACACGCGGATGCTGGTCGACAGCGCCCGCGCCCTCGACGCGTACCTCGACGCCGGGGAGGGCACGCGATGACGATCCTCGAACTGCAAGGCGCCGGATTCGCGTACGGCTCCCGCCGGGTGCTGGACGACATCTCGGTGAGCCTCTCCGACGGCGACTCGCTCGGTCTCGTGGGCGAGTCGGGTGCGGGCAAGTCCACGATCCTGCGACTGATGCTCGGCCTCGCCGCTCCGCGCGATGGCCAGGTGCTGTTCGACGGCGCTCCCCTGTCGCTGCGTGACCGCGCGCAGATGCGGCGGTTCCGCGCGAGTGTGCAGCCCGTCTTCCAGGATCCGTACTCGTCGCTCGACCCCCGCCAGCGCATCGACCGGATCATCGGCGAGCCGCTCCGGTCATTGGGCCTGGCGTCCGGTGCCGACGCCCAGCGCCGCATCGCCGAGGCGCTCGATTCGGTCGGGCTTCCCGCCGACACCGCGCGCCGGTACCCGCATGAGTTCTCCGGCGGTCAGCGTCAGCGCATCGCGATCGCGCGGGCCGTGGTGTCGCGCCCGAGGGTGCTGCTGGCCGACGAGCCGGTGAGTGCGCTCGACGTCACGACCCGGGTGCAGGTGCTCGAACTGCTCGACCGGCTGCGCCGCGAGAACGGCCTCTCTCTCGTGATGGTGTCGCACGACCTCACCGCGATCGCTGCGGCCTGCGACCGCACGGTCGTGCTGCAGAACGGCCGTGTCGTCGAGCAGGGCCCGACGGCGGCGGTGCTGCACGCCCCGCAGGATTCGTACACGCGGGCGCTCGTCGACGCGGTTCCGCGACTGCCGCGCTGACGCAGTTCAGCGTCAGGTCAGACAGAGAAGTCCCCGCAGTCAGCCGATAGGAATGAGGAATGCGGGAGCGTGTCTGACCCACTCCCGCATTCATCGTCGTCAGGGAAGTCGGATCACTCTCTACGGAAGAGAACGCTGCCGAATCCCAGGAGCGCGAGACATGCGCCGAGAAGGAACGTGAGCGCGGCGGGTGCGAGGTTGCCGGTCCCGTGCGTTGCGTCTGAGACGTAACCGTCAAGCACCGCCATGACGATGGCGAGAACGATGACAGCGACACCGAGCAGGCCGATGCCGACCATCACCCGACGGGTCTTCTGCTTCACGATCACTCCTATGGGTTGCATGACCTCGCCAGGACGTTGCTGTAGCTTACGTCGGGCCGCCAGGCGTCGAGGTTCCACGGAGACTTGAACGGTGCAAGATCGACATGGCAACGCAGCTGGTTGTAGAACTTGTGGCCCTCGTAAATTCCACTCACCCAGAGTTCGTACTCGGCCCACCAATTGGAGAACGGCGTGATCGCCCAGCCAGAGCGCGGCGTGACACTTACCGTGGTTCCATAGCTGCTCCACCCGTTCCTGAGCCTGGTCACCGAGGCCGAGCTGCATCGCAACCCGACGGTCAAGAGCGAGCTCGCGGCATCCGGCCGGACGCTGAGCGGTCTGCTGCTGACCTATCCGGTGCACCAAGCGGCCGACATCCTGTTCTGCAAGGGCAATCTCGTCCCCGTCGGCAAGGACAACCTGCCCCACGTGGAGATCACCCGCACCATCGCTCGCCGCTTCAACGAGCGCTACGGTCGGGTCTTCGCCGAACCTGCCGCTCTCGTCACGGATGCCCCGGAGCTGCCAGGCTCGACGGCCGCAAGATGTCGAAGAGCTACGGCAACGCGATCGCGCTGGGGATGACGGCGGACGAGACCGCCGCCGCCATCCGGCGTGCGCCCGCCGACTCCGAACGCGCCATCACCTACGACCCCGCGAACCGGCCAGGGGTCGCAGGGCTCCTTGCGACGGCGGCCGTCGTGCTCGGTCGCACCCCGCAGGAGATCGCGGATGACCTCGGCGATGCCGGTGCGGGCGCCCTCAAACGCCTCACCACCGAGGCGGTCAACGAGTTCCTGGCCGATCACCGCGCGAAGCGGGCCTCGATCACCGTCGCGGATGCCGCCGGCGTGCTCCGGGAAGGCAACGAGCGCGCCAGGGGGATCGCAGACGCGACGCTCGAAGAGGTGCGCGTCGCGATGGGGATGGTCTACTGAGGGCGGATGGCTCAGGTCCCCGACGCCGCCAACCCGAAGTACTCAAGTTCCGCGTCGTTAAGCATCCGGGAGCGGATCAGGAACCGCATCCCGGTCGGGCCCTCGACCGAGAAGCCGGCACCGCGACCGGGTACCACGTCGATGGTCAGGTGGGTGTACTTCCAGTACTCGAACTGCGACTCCGACATGTAGATCTCGACGGGCGCCTCGAGCCCGGCATCGAGAGACCCCAGCAGCACGTCGCCCGGGCCCGTGATGAACATCCCGACCGGATAACACATGGGTGATGACCCGTCGCAGCATCCGCCGGACTGATGGAACATGAGCGGCCCGTGCTGCGCGGTCAGGTCGCGGACGAGGGATGCCGCGGCGTCTGTCACGTCGACCCGCTGATAGGTGCCGATGCTGACCATGGTTCCGCCCTTCACGGATGGGTCCGGGCGGACGCCGGAGCGCCCGCCCGGATTCGAGCTCAGAAGAAGCCCATCGGCCCTTCCGCGTAGGAGACGAGGAGGTTCTTCGTCTGCTGGTAGTGGTCGAGCATCATCTTGTGGTTCTCGCGACCCACGCCCGACTGCTTGTATCCGCCGAATGCGGCGTGCGCGGGGTACTGGTGATACGTGTTGGTCCACACGCGTCCGGCCTCGATCGCTCGCCCTGCGCGGTAGGCGGTGTCACCGCTGCGGCTCCACACTCCCGCGCCGAGGCCGTAGAGGGTGTCGTTGGCGATCGAGATCGCGTCGTCGAAACCGTCGAACGAGGTGACCGACAGCACGGGCCCGAAGATCTCCTCCTGGAAGATGCGCATGTCGTTCGTGCCCTCGAACACGGTCGGAGCGACGTAGAAGCCCTCACTCAGATCGCCGCCGAGGTCGACCCGCTCGCCGCCCGTGAGCAGCCTGGCTCCGCCCTGCTTGCCGATGTCGATGTAGCTGAGGATCTTCTCCAGCTGATCGTTCGACGCCTGCGCGCCGATCATGGTCGCCGGGTCGAGCGGGTTTCCCTGCACGACCTTGCCGACCCGCTCCAGCCCGTCGGCGAGGAAGCCGTCGTAGATCGACCGCTGGATCAGTGCGCGCGAGGGGCAGGTGCAGACCTCGCCCTGGTTCAGAGCGAACATCGTGAAGCCCTCGAGCGCCTTGTCGTAGAACGGGTCGCTGGTCGAGCGGGCGACATCCTCGAAGAACACGTTCGGGCTCTTGCCCCCGAGCTCCAGCGTCACCGGGATCAGGTTCTGCGAGGCGTACTGCATGATGAGACGGCCGGTCGTGGTCTCTCCCGTGAAGGCGACCTTGCGGATGCGCTTGTGCTGCGCGAGCGGAGCGCCCGCCTCGATGCCGAAGCCGTTGACGATGTTCACGACACCGGCGGGCAGCAGGTCGCCGATGATGTCGAACAGGAAGAGCAGGGATGCCGGAGTCTGCTCGGCCGGCTTGATCACGACGCAGTTGCCTGCGGCGAGCGCGGGAGCCAGCTTCCACACCGCCATCAGGATCGGGAAGTTCCACGGGATGATCTGACCGACCACCCCGAGCGGCTCGTGGAAGTGGTACGCCACGGTGTTCTCGTCCAGCTGGCTGATGCCGCCCTCCTGCGCGCGGAGCACCCCGGCGAAGTAGCGGAAGTGGTCGACGGCGAGCGGGATGTCCGCGGCGAGGGTCTCGCGAACCGGCTTGCCGTTCTCCCAGGTCTCGGCGACCGCGATCTCTTCGAGATGCTGCTCGATCCGATCGGCGATGCGGTTGAGGATCACCGATCGCTCGGCCGGACTCGTCTTGCCCCAGCTCGCGAAGGCCTTCCAGGCGACGTCGACGGCCCGGTCGATGTCTTCTGCGGTGCCCCGGCCGACCTCGGTGAAGGGCTTGCCGTTGACGGGGCTGATGTTCTCGAAGTACTGGCCCTTCACGGGGGCGACGAACTCGCCGCCGATGTAGTGGCCGTACTGCGGGCGGTAGTTCGCGACGGCACCCGGCTGCCCGGGAGCGGCGTAGGCGAGGGACACGTCTTCTTCGACGATGCTCATGGGGGTCTCCTTCGACGGAGCCGCGCTTCGGTTCGCGGCTGTGCTCCGACGGTAGGGCGCGCAAGGTTGCACCCCGATGCGCAACGTTGCAATATATTGCGAGGCCTCAGTCGGCGGCGAGGCGCTCGATGCGTGCGACCACTCCCGCGCGCTTCGGCGATCGCGCCGGAAGCATCTCCAGGGCGAGGCGCAGCGCCTCGGCATCCCCCTGCCCCTCCGGGATCTCGGCGTAGGCGAGCAGCACGTCGAGGCTCGCCTCCGACAGCATCGCCTCGTGCAGCGCCGCGCGCACCGATTCGCGGAAGTCCTCGACCCCGGGAGACGTCGACTCGGGCAGCACGGGTCCGCGATAGGCGGTGAGCGCCACGCGGTGCGCGCCGCGGTCGAGCAGGGAGAGCACATCGTGCGCATCCGTGTCGAGGGCGACGGGCAGCCGGTACGGACGCGACTCCGGAACCAGGTCGGGTGCCGTGCGCTCGAGCACCTTGCGCAGACGCACCATCTCGGGCCGCAGCGTGTCGGGCGAGACGCCGGAGCCGTAGACGAGTTCGCACAGCCGCTCGGCGGAGAGCCCCTGACGATGCACGGCGAGCATCAGCAGGATGGCGGCGTGCCGCGCGCTGAGCTCGATCATCGATTCCTCGTGCGCCGACTCCGTCTCCAGCCGCGCGCGGTCCCGTCCGAGCACATGCAGCGTCGCCCGGGCGGTCACGGGGGTGCGCGGCTTCGAGGTCGTCGGCCTGTTCCGGGGGGCCTCGCTCCGTTCCCGCAGCCGCGCGACCATCAGCTCCGATTCCACGGCACGGGCGGTCGCATCGACCAGCAGCCGCGCCTGCGGCGAGACGACATCCGGACCGCCGGTGATGTCGATCACACCCAGCACCCGCTTCGTCTCCGGGTCGCGCACCGGTGCAGCCGTGCACGACCACGGATGCACGAGTCGGTTGTAGTGCTCGGCGCCGCGGATCTGCACGGACTGGCCGAGAGCGAGGGCGGTGCCGGGCGCGCTCGTGCCGACGGCATCCTCCGACCAGTTCGCGCCGGCGACGAAACCCATGTCGTCGGTGAGTGTACGCAGCTGGTCGTCGCCCTCGATCCACAGCAGGCGCCCGGCCTGATCGCCCACCGCGATGATCACGCCGGTGTCCTCGGTCTCGCCGGGCAGAAGCAATGCGCGGATCATGTCCATGGCCGACGCCAGCGGATGCGCGAGACGGTACTCGTCGAGCTCATCGCTGACGAGTTCGAGCGGCGGAGCGGCCTCGGGCCCGACCCTTCGCCGCCACGACCGCTCCCACGACTCGCGCACGAGGGGCCGCACCGCCTGCAGCCTTCGGTCTTCGAGGTTGCCGGCCAGCAGTTCCTCGTGCGCACGCTCGACGATCAGTCGCGATGTCGCCGGAAGCGACTCGCGGGATACCTGCCACGGCGCAGACACAGCGGTCTCCGATCGTCGAAGATGTGCGTTGACTCAGTGTATGAGCAGCACGCCCACGAGGGAACACCCGCCGTGTCAGCGGATGAGCCCCGCGACCAGGTCGTCGATCACGTCGTCGGTGGACGTCTCCGGATCGATCGGCGTGGTCAGCCTGTCGAGCAGCAGCCCATCGATGGCGTAGTGGAACAGGGCGATCTCGCGGCGTCCGCCGGGGAGGCCGGCCGCGGCGTTGAACGCGACGTCGCCGTCGAAGCCGGCCCGCTGCCAGGCGCCGAGGACCGCGGCGACCTCGGGCCGCCGCCCGCCCTCGAGCCTCAGCTCGAACAGGGCGAGCGTCACGTCCCGATCCTCGGTCAGCCGTCGCACGATGTCGCGGATGTAGTCGGCGAACAGCGCGGGACCGGGCTCGGCCGTCGCGCGTCGCTCCAGATCTTCGGGCGTGGGTGCGAGGCGCTCCCCGATCCGCTCGACGAGTCCCTCGATCAGGGCATCGCGGCTGCGGAAGTAGTTCGAGGTCGTGCCGGTCGGGACCTGGGCGACGACGTCGACCGCGCGGTGCGTGAGCCCGCGCGAGCCCTCTCGGGCGAGCACCGTGAGTCCGGCATCCGCGATCGTCCGTCGCCGGGAGTCGTTCTTCGCCATGACATGAGACTAGCGCAATCACTACGTCTGTTGTACTGTAACTGCTACATCTGTAGTGATTGGATCATCATGCGCGAACTCGTGTACTACGCCGCCGTCACCCTCGACGGCTACATCGCCGGGCCGAACGGTGAATTCGACGCCTTCCTCATCGAGGGAGACCACATGGACGGGATCAACGACCGCTTCGCCGACACACTCCCCACCGTCGCGGCCGAAGCCCTCGGCATCGCCCAGACGCGCGAGGTCTTCGACACGGTACTGATGGGCTGGAACACCTATCAGGTGGGCGGCCTGCCCAGCCCGTACTCGCACCTCCGCCAGATCGTGTTCAGCCGCACGAAGACCGCGGAGGCCGAGAACCTGGAGGCCACGGCCGAGGATCCGGTCGAGGTGGTGCGGCGGCTGAAGCAGGAGGACGGCGCCGACATCTGGCTCTGCGGAGGCGGCGCTCTCGCCGCATCGCTCGCTGACGAGATCGACCGGCTCGTGCTGAAGCGGCAACCCCTGCTCTTCGGATCGGGCATCCCGCTGTTCGGCGAGCGCCCGTATCGCCCCGAACGCTTCGACATCGTCGAGACGGTCGCCTACGAAAGCGGCGTCGTCTTCACCGAGCTGGAGCGTCGTCGCGAGGGGTGACGCTGCCGCGGGCCGGGTGCTAGCATTCTGCTGTCAGGAGGCAGACATGGCAACCGTGACCATCCGCAATCTCAGCGATGACGTCGTCGTCGCGCTCAAGGAACGTGCCCGGCGGAACTCCCGCTCGATGGAGGCCGAGGTGCGAGATGTGCTGACGCGCTTGGCGCAGGGCGACGAGAGCGGGCTCGAGGCGCAACTCCAGCAGCGGGCGCCTCGGCCACGACGCTTTTCGGTCCCCTCGAGCGAGGTGATGGCGAGGGTCGATGCGAACCCGTCGACTCCGGAACAGGACAAGATGCGGGAGGAATGGCTGGCCGAACTGGAGGCCGACCGCAAGAACCCGTTCTTCCTCGACTCCTTCAGAGATCCGTGGGAGAGCCGTGATCCTTCTTGACACGAACGTCCTCATCCGGCTCGATGCCGTCCGATTGCCGCCGGCTGACGTGGCGCTCAGTGCAATCGCGTACTCCGAGCTGCAACTCGGAGTCGAGCGGGCGACAGATCCGGCTCTCCGTCGCCGTCGACGCAACGAACTGATGCGGTTGTCGGCACTGCTCGAAGCCGACTGGCTTCCGTTCGATCAAGCCGCCGCCGATGGCTACGCGCGCCTCGCGTCACGGGTGATCCTGAACCGTCCCGCCCGCGCCCGAAGTAAGGACATCATGCTGGCCGGTCACGCCTACGCGCTCGGCGCCGCTGTCCTCACGTTCAACCCGAAGGACTTCGAGCTCGTGTCCGACGAAGTCGAGATCATCGTCCCCGAACTGCGCTGACGCCAGAAATCAGCCCCGCGCGGCCCACCACTCGCGCAGCCGCTGCTCGACGACATCGGGACCCAGCACGCCCTCGTCCAACCGCAGATCGAGCAGGAACCGGTACGCCTCGCCCACCTCACGGCCGGGAGCGATACCGAGCACCTGCTGGATGCGGTTGCCGTCGATCTCCGGACGGATGGAGTCGAGCTCCTCCTGCTCGCGCAGCGCTGCGATGCGCGACTCGATGTCGTCGTACGCGCTGGCGAGGCGACCGGCCTTGCGCTTGTTGCGCGTGGTGACATCGGCGCGGGTGAGGATGTGCAGGCGCTCCAGCAGGTCACCCGCGTCGCGCACGTAACGCCGCACCGCGGCATCCGTCCAGGTGCCCTCGGCGTAGCCGAAGAAGCGCAGGTGCAGTTCGATCAGCGTGGAGACGGCATCGGTCGTGTCGGTGTCGAACCGCAGGGACTGCAGGCGCTTGCGAGCCATGCGCGACCCGACGACGTCGTGGTGGTGGAACGTCACCACACCGCCGGGCTCGAGCTTGCGCGTGCGCGGCTTGCCGATGTCGTGCAGCAGCGCGGCGAGGCGCAGCGGCACATCGGGGGCGGCGCCCGGATGCCGGGAGTGCTCGAGCTCGATCGCCTGGCTGAGCACGGTGAGGGAGTGCTCGTAGACGTCTTTGTGGTGGTGGTGCTCGTCGACCTCGAGGCGCAGCTCGGTGACCTCGGGGAGGAACTCGTCGATCAGGCCGGTGTCGACCAGCACCCGGATGCCGCGCACCGGATCGTCGGTCTGCATGAGGCGCACGAGTTCGGACTGGATGCGCTCCGGGCTCACGATCTTGAGGGTCTCGCGCAGTTCGGCGATCGCTTCAGCCGTGGCCTCCTCGACCCGGAATCCGAGCTGGGCGCTGAAGCGGGCCGCACGCAGCATCCGCAGCGGGTCGTCGCCGAACGAGATCCGCGGGTCGGCCGGTGTACGCAGGATGCCGGCGATGAGGTCTTCCACGCCGCCGGTCGGATCGACCAGCTTCACGGCGGGCACCTGGAGCGCCATGGAGTTGACGGTGAAGTCGCGGCGCACGAGGTCGCCGTCGATCGTGTCGCCGAACTCGACCGTGGGCTTGCGGGTCACGCCGTCGTAGCTGTCGGCACGATAGGTCGTGATCTCGACCTGCTCGCCCTGCACGCGCGCGCCGATCGTGCCGAACGCGCGCCCGATGTCCCACTGCGCGGTCGATATCGGCGTGACGATGGCGAGGATCTCGTCGGGCGCGGCGTTCGTCGTGAAGTCGAGGTCGTGCGTCGCCCGACCCAGCAGCGCATCGCGCACCGGTCCGCCCACGACGGCCAGATCGAAGCCGGCATCCGCGAACGCCGTCGCGAGGGTGCGGACGACCGGGTTCTCGGCGAGCGCACCGAGACGGGCGAGGCCGTCAGCCATGTTGAGCATGGGTTCCAGCGTACCGGGGCGGGCCGGTGGGGCTTCGGCAGGTGCCGCCCACACCGTTCACCTCCCGGTCGCCCGAGGGCCAGCCTCCCGTCACCCGACACCGATGGGGTGGAGGAGCCCCGTGCGGCTGAGCACGGAAACCCACCCCCATGAAGGACTGACATGACCTCCCCCACCCCTGCGGTGCGCTGGCGGCGTCACGGACTGACGTCCGTCGCGCTCCTCGCGCTGCTCGGCGGCGCTGTCGTCGCCCCCGCGGCCCTCGCCGCCCCCGAGCCCGAGGTGCCGACCGGCTCACTGGTCACCGGCGACACCGCCTGGCACTACCTCGACGACGGATCCGACCCGTCGCCCGCACCGGCCGCGCTCCGTGACTGGACGCTCCCGGCGTTCGACGACGGCAGCTGGAAGACGGCCGCGGGCTCGTTCGGCGCGAAGAACGGCAAGCTCGGATCGGTGGGCCCGCAGACGCCGAAGACGCTCCTGAACCACTACCTCGACGGCGTGAAGGCGCCGACCGTGCCGACGTACTTCTTCCGCACGACGTTCGAGCTCGAGGCGGGAGTCGCCGAGCAGGTCGCGGCGCTGCAGAGCACCATCACCTACGACGACGCCGTGATCGTGTGGATCAACGGCGAAGAGGTCGCCCGCTATGTCGACGGCCGCATCACCGACACGAAGAACGTCGAGTACGCCGGCGACTCCAACGGCGACCCGCTGACGACCACGTTCAGCGCCGAGGGCGACCTGCTGCATGACGGCACCAACACGATCGCCGTCTCGCTGTTCCAGGACCGCGAGACCAGCTCCGACATCTACTTCGACATGTCGTCGCTGACCCTGGTGAAGGCATCCGACCCCGGTACGCCCGTGATCGCCCCGCCGACCCGCGTCATCCTGAGCCCCACCGAGCAGCCCGCCATCTCGCAGGCGTTCTCGTGGCTCGCCGGCGACGCGTCGCACACGGTCGGACAGGTCGAGATCGCGCCGACCGCGGGTGGCGACGTCCGCACCGTCGACGCGTACGACGCCGGTGTCGTGAACGGCAACCCGAACAAGCACTTCTCGGCGACCGTCACCGGTCTCACCGCGGCGACCGAATACCGCTACCGCGTCGGCCTGCCCGGCAGCTGGAGCGACTGGTACGAGTTCCGCACGGCCGACCCGAAGGCGACCGACTTCCAGTTCATCTACTACGGCGACGCGCAGATCGGACTCGACACCACGTGGCCGAGCGTCGTGAAGCAGGCGGAGGCCAACGCTCCGCGCTCGATCGGCTCCGTGCACGCGGGCGACCTGATCAACAAGTCCAGCAACGAGGACGAATGGGTCAACTGGTTCAAGGGCATGAAGGACTCGGCCGTGCGCACCAACGTGATGGCCGCCCCCGGCAACCACGAGTACTCGGGCGACAAGCTGCTCACCGCGTGGAAGGCCGCTTTCGAGTACCCGCACAACAACCCGTCGATGAGCTCCATCGGCGAACTGGCCGATCTCGCCAAGGGTGACACCGAGGTCGCGGCCCAGTACCGCGCTCTCTTCGAGCACTGGAGCGCCTTCGCCGCCGAGACCGCGTACTACACCGACTACCAGGACGTGCGCTTCATCACGCTCAACGCGACGCGCGACGCGACCTTCCTCACCCCGCCGGCGCTGCCGTCGTGCACGGGTGCCGACTGCCCGATCGCCCAGGGCGAGGAGCTGTGGATCCGCTTCCAGGGCGCCTGGCTCGACCTGCTGCTGCAGAACAGCCCGTCGAAGTGGAACGTCGTCACCTTCCACCAGCCGGTCTTCTCGGCATCCGAGAGTCGCGACGAGCCGAAGCTCCGCGCCGACTGGGTCCCCGTGTTCCAGCGCAACGACATCGACCTGGTGCTCATGGGCCACGACCACACCTACGCCCGCGGCTACGTGAACACCGACGCGACCGAGACGCCCGGCATCACCACCGGCCCGGTCTACGTGGTGTCGAACTCCGGCGCGAAGCACTACGAGCTCGAGACGCCGGAGAAGAACGTCTGGACCAACAACGGCGCCACCCAGGTGCTGCGCGGCCAGGGCGTCACCACCTACCAGGTGATCGACGTCTCGAAGAATCAGCTCGTCTACCGCTCGTACCTGGCGGAGAAGCAGCCGGATGCCACCACCGACCTTCCCGTCGGCGCCGTCTACGACACGTTCACGGTGACGAAGTCGGATGCGGGCGAGAAGTGGGTCACCGAGAAGGGCGTCACTCCTCCGGTCACGCCGGAGCCCGAGGTTCCCGCCGAGATCGAGCTGGGCGCGGCATCGGTCACGGCCGGCAGCACTCTCGCGGTCTCGGGCAGCGGCTTCGCGGAAGGAGCCGGGCTGCGACTCGAGCTGCGCTCCGACCCGGTGCAGCTGGGCACGGTGACCGCCGGTGCGGACGGCTCGTTCCAGCGCACGGTGACGATCCCGGCCAACACCCCGGCCGGGGCGCACACGCTCGCCGCGATCCTGCCCGACGGCACCGAGGTCACGGCCTCGGTCACCGTCACCGCGGTGTCCGGCGGCGGAGCGGTCACGCCAGGTGACGGCTCGGGCGGTTCGAGTGGCGCGGACGGCGACCTCGCCACCACGGGTGCCGACAGCGTCCCGTACATCGTCGCAGCGGTCGTGCTCCTCGCGGCGGGCCTCGGCCTGTTCGCGATGCGCCGCCGTCGGCAGCACGCCACAGTCGAGGTGACCGAGGCCGAGTAGTCCGCAGCATCCACGGGCGCCGTCGGGGTTTCGACCTCGGCGGCGCCCGCCGTTCCCACATGGTCGGGATGGCGAGGACGCCGGACGTCAGTCGACGACGAACAGACGCGCGCCGGTCTCGGTGCTCGAGCGATGGGCTTCCATGTCCGTGCCGACCTGATAGCTCTGCCCGGCGTGCAGAGTGAAGGTCCGACCGTCTTCGAGCTCCGTCTCGAGGGTGCCCTCGACGACGAACAGCACGTGGCCGCGCGAGCACCAGTGGTCGGCGACGTAGCCCGGCGAGTATTCGACCATGCGGATGCGGGTGTCTCCGATCTGCTGTGATCGCCACACCGCCTGCCCCGTGATTCCCGGGTGGAAGGTGCGTTCGATCTCTGCCCAGGTGGTGGTGCTGAAAGCGTGTCCGGGAAGGTTCATCGGTTCAGTATGGGTCATCGGCGACGCTCCACTCTGCCGCGCCGAGGAGACCACCGACGCCTCAGCGCGTGCCCGGACTGGGATAACCTTCCACCGAGTCCGTCCCGCTGAAGGAGAGCCCGTGCCCGCGAACGATGTGATGGCCGACGAGACCGATCGGATCGTCGCCGCGGCCCTGCAGGTGAACGGCCGTGCGTCGTGGGGAGAGATCGCCCGCGTGGTCGACCTGCCCGAGCGCACCGTCGCCCGTCGGGGACAGCGGCTGCTCGATCGCGGACTGGTCCGCGTCTCCACCTACGTCGACCCCGCCCGCGTGCTGCACGCCCGCGCGGTGCTGTTCCGCATCACGACTGAGCCGCACGCGCTATGGCATGTGGCGCGCACCCTCGCCCGCCGCGCCGACGCCTCGTCGGTCTCGGTGCTCGAGGGCAGCAGCGACATCGCCGGCATGCTGCTCCCCCACGACGACGCCTCCATCCGCGAGCTGCTGTTCACCGACTTCCCCGAGCTCGAGGGCATCGACTCGATCAACGTCACCACTGTCCTGAAGTTCTTCCGCTCGGGGCACGACTGGCGTGCGGGCGTACTGACCGACGAACAGGCCCGCATGCTCGACGAGTCGTCCGGCTCGGAGGTCGACCCCGCCGACTCCCTGAGCGACGACGAAGAGGCTCTGATCCGACTCCTCCTGAAGGACGGACGGATGCCGGTGGCCCAACTCTCCCGCGCCCTGGGCCTCAACGTCACGACGACCCGGCGACGCATGGAGTCGCTGAGCCGCCGCGGACTGATGCATCCGCGCACCGAGGTCGTGCCGAGCCTGTTCGGTCTGGGACTCGAGGCGCTCGTATGGCTTCGCGTGCCGATGGCTCGGCTCGAGAAGGTGGGCGCGGCCCTCGCCGCCGCTCCCGAGGTGAAGTTCATCGCGGCCACGACGGGAACCTCGCAGCTGCTCGCCAATGTGCTCGTGAAGGATGCCGACGAGTTCTACCGCTTCCTCACGGGCCCGGCGGTGGCGGGGCACGACGGACTCGAGGTCGTGGAGTCGCTGGTGGTGATCACACCGGTGCTGCGCGGATCGCTGATCGTCGATGAGGCCCCCGAAGCGCTGGCCAATGACATGCCGACCGGCGCCATCCGCCTGTAGGCCGATTCTGTTACTGGCATGTAACGAAATGGCGAGATCGTTCTCAATGGCTTGACCTAGTGGCGAAATAGGGCGAGTATCCTCTCCAGGGCCATCACCCCTGGAGAGGACGATCGTGTTCACGGCTACTGGAGACGACTGGGCGGATCGCGCGGCGACGCTGCCCCTGCACACGCGCATGTTCATCGACGGCGCGTGGGAGGCGGGCTCGGCCGAGCCTCTGACTCCCGTGAGCCCGCGAGACGGTCGTGCGCTCCCGCCGATCACGGCCGCCTCTGCCGGTGACGTCGACCGGGCCGTCCGCTCGGCCCGCGCCGCTTTCGACTCCGGCGTCTGGTCGCGCATCGCGCCCCGTGAGCGCGGCCAGCTGCTCATCGCCTTCGCGCAGAAGATCCACGACAACGCCGAGGAGCTCGCCCTCACGATCTCGCTCGAGATGGGCAAGCCCATCCGCGAGGCGCTGCAGACCGAGCTGCGCGCGGTCGTGAACTGCTTCCGCTGGTACGGCGAGGCCGCCGACAAGGTGCTCGACGAGATGCCGGTCACCGCGCCGAACAGCCTCGCCCTCGTGACCCGCGAGCCGGCCGGAGTGGTCGCCGCCGTCGTGCCGTGGAACTTCCCGCTGACGATGACCGCGTGGAAGCTCGCCCCCGCCCTCGCGGTCGGCAACAGCGTCGTGCTCAAGCCCGCCGAGCACACCACCTTCTCCGCGCTGCGTCTCGCCGAGCTCGCGGTCGAGGCCGGGATCCCCGCCGGCGTCCTCAACGTCACGCCCGGCACCGGCCAGGTCGCCGGCCGCGCACTCGGCGAACACCCCGACGTCGACGTGGTCACCTTCACCGGCTCGCCCGAGGTCGGCCGGAAGTTCCTCGGCTACTCGGCCGCGTCCAACGGCAAACGCGTCTGGCCCGAGCTCGGCGGCAAGACCGCGAGCCTGGTGCTGCCGGATGCCGACCTGGAACGGGCCGTGCGCGCCACCGCCGACGGCTGCTTCTACAACCAGGGGCAGATGTGCACGGCATCCTCCCGCCTGCTGGTGCCGCGGGCTCAGCGCGACCGCGCGCTGGAGATCGCGGCCGAGGTCGCGCGCACGAGCCTCCCCGCCGACCCGTTCGACGTCGCCACCTCGATGGGCGCAATCGTCAGCGAGCGGCAACTCGCGGGGATCGCCGGATTCGTCGAGCGCGCCCAGGCCGAGGGCGGCGAACTCGCCGCCGGCAGTGCCGAGCGGTTCCGGGCCGTCAACGGCGGCAGCTACTTCGCCCCGGTCGTGCTCGGCGTCACCCCCGAACACGAGGTCGCCCAGCGCGAGGTCTTCGGTCCTGTGCTCTCCGTCATCGCGTACGACGACGTGGAGGACGCGCTCGCGATCGCGAACGGCACCGAGTTCGGTCTGGCCGCCGCCCTCTGGAGCACCGACCTCAACGCCGTGCACACCCTGTCGCGGCGCCTGCGCGCCGGAGTCGTCTGGGTCAACTGCTTCGAGGAGGGCGACATGACGATCCCCTTCGGCGGCGTCAAGGGATCGGGTTTCGGCCGCGACAAGAGCCTGCACGCCCTGGAGAAGTTCACCGACCTGAAGACCACCTGGATCGAGCTCTCGTGACCCGCCCGTTCATCGGCATCACCACCTGGCGCCGGTTCATCGACACCGACCTCGGCAGCGGCCGTCCGGCGCACAGCCTGGGCACCGAGTACGCGGCACCCGTAGAGGCCGCCGGCGGCGCCGTGGTGCTGCTGCCACCGACCGCCGGCGTCGACGAGGTGCTCGACCGTCTGGACGGGCTCGTCCTCTCCGGCGGAGAAGACGTGCACCCCTCGCGCTACGGCGCCGCGCCGCAGGAGGGCAAGAACTACGACCCCTCGCGCGACGGCTACGAACTCGCGCTCGCCCGCGGAGCCCGTGAACGCGGTCTGCCGGTGCTGGCGATCTGCCGCGGCCTCCAGGTCAGCAACGTCGCCTTCGGAGGATCGCTGATCGTCGACATCCCGACGACCGCTGACCACCAGCCCGTGCGCGGCGCCGACCAGCAGCTGGCGGCACGGCATCCGATCACGCTCGCCGAAGGCAGCCGTCTCGCGGCGCTCTACGGCACGCGGAACCGCGTCGTGAACACCATCCACCACCAGTCGATCGACGTCACCGCGCCCGGCCTCCATCCGGTCGCCTGGGCTCCGGACGGCATCGTCGAAGCCGTCGAGGCCGACGACGACTGGCCCTTCTGGGCGGTGCAGTGGCACCCCGAGAAGATGATCGCCCCCGATGAGGCCGCAGAGGAGATGCCGCTGTTCGCGGCGTTCGTCTCGGCCGCCCGTGAACGCGCAGCGGAACACCCCGCTGCAGAGAAAGGAACACGATGACCAAGCAGGTCTTCCTCGAGTACGAGAACGGCGTCCGCGCCGTCGCCACCCTGTTCGAGGACCTCGCCCCTCGCACCTGCGAAGCCATGTGGGGTGCGCTGGAGAAGCCGGTCACCATGCAGGCCATGCACGCGATGTACGCCGGACCCGAGGTCATGGTCGGCCTTCCCGAAGAGGCCCAGAACTTCGACCCCGAGAAGGTGCCGTTCGAGAACCAGCAGGTCGTGCCCGCACCGGGTGACCTGCAGTGGTACTGGCAGCGTCCGATGCAGATGGGCGGCCTGCCGTTCGAGTGGTACGAGATCGGAGTCTTCTACGATCGTGGTGCCCGTACTCTCGGCCCGCTCGGATGGACACCCGTCAACATCTGGGGCGGCATCACCGAAGGACTCGCGGAATTCGCCAAGGAGAGCGCCGCGATCCGCATCGACGGAGCGAAGCAGCTCACCATCGGACGCCTGGTCTAAGGCGTTCACTCAGTGCTGGACCCATCCCGAAGGAGCAGTGCATGAATACCCGAAGAATCCTCACCACCGGGGCGCTCGTCGCCACCGGCGCCCTCGTCCTCGCCGGCTGTGCATCCGGTGACGACACCGCATCCTCCGGCGACAAGGAGTTCGCCGGCGAGACCATCGTCGTCACCTCGTTCGGCGGCGACTGGGAGAAGGCCTTCATCGAGGCCGTCGTCGATCCCTTCGAGGAGGAGACCGGTGCCAAGGTCGAGCTGATCACGCTGTACAGCGCCGACGCCCTCGCACAGGTCACCGCCCAGAAGGCGAGCCCCCAGATCGATGTCGTGCACTTCTCGGGCGGCCAGGAGTTCACGGCCGCTCAGGACGGGCTCATCGCCCCGATCGCGGCCGACGACCTGTCCGAGTCCGGTGACCTGATCGACCTCGCGACCGCAGGCCTCGAGCGGGGCGAAGGCCCCGTCATCCAGCTGGCGCCGATCGGACTCGTCTACAACACCGAGGCGGATGCTCCGGCGCCCACCTCGTGGCTCGACCTGTTCGACGACGCGTACGCCGGTCACGTCGCCCTCACGGACTTCTCGAACACGTACGGTGTGCTCTCGATGCTCCGCGTCGCCGATGCTCTCGGCGGCGGAATCGACGACCCCTCGAAGGCCATCGCCGACCTCGGGGCACTCGCCTCGGCCGGCGACGCGATCGTGGTCCCGACGTCGCCCGACCTGCAGACCGCGTTCGCCCAGCGCGACACGTGGATCGCTCCGTACGCGATGGACTACGCCGGCACCCTGCAGGACGCAGGTCTTCCGGTCGAGTTCATCGTCCCCGAGGAGGGCGCCACCGCCTCCCTCATCACGGCGAACGTCGTCGAGGGCCGGGACAACCCCGACCTCGCGAAGCTCTTCATCGACTTCGAGCTGCGCCCCGAAGCGCAGGCCGTCTTCGCGGAGAACATGCGGTACTCGCCGGTCAACACCAAGGCGGAGCTCTCGGACGACGCGGCGGATGCGGTCCTCACCGGTGACGAGCTCGACACGGTCGTGGTCTACGCGCCCGGCGACATCGCCGCCGACCGTCAGTCCTGGACCGACGAGTGGAATGCGCTGATCACCAAATGAGCGTCCGAACCCGTAGGGAGCCCTGGCTCCTGCTCCTGCCGGCGATCGCACTGCTCGCGCTCGCCTTCGTCACGCCGGTGGCCGGCATGCTCCTCATGAGCGTGCAATCGTCGGCAGGCGGGTTCACCCTCGACAACTTCACCCGGTTGTTCACGAGTGAATATCACCTCCAGGCGGCGCTGCGTTCGCTCCGCCTGGGGGTGATCCAGACGGTGATCACCCTCGTGATCGCCATCCCCCTCTCCTATGTGATGGCCCGAGCCGGATCGAAGGTGCGCTCCTTCCTCCTGATCGTCGTGATCCTCCCGCTCATGACGAGCGTCGTGGTCCGCACGTTCGGCTGGGTCGTCCTGATGGGACCCTCCGGGCTGATGATGCAGATCCCCGGCGCGGAGTTCCTCGTCGGCGGCACCCAGGGCTTCCTCGGCACCGAGACCGGCGTCGTGATCGCGATGGTGCAGGTGCTCCTCCCCTTCGCGGTGCTCAGCATCCTCGGCGTCATCTCCGGCATCACCCCGCAGCTCGAAGAGGCATCCCGCACCCTCGGCGCCGGATTCTGGCGCACGCTGCGACACGTCGTCCTCCCCCTCGCGGTACCCGGCATCGTCGCCGGTGCCTCGCTCGTGTTCGTCCTGTCGGTGAGCTCGTTCATCACCCCCCGCTTCATCGGCGGAGCCCAGATCCCCGTATTCGCGCAGACCATCTACGTCGACGCGACCACCAACCTCGACTGGTCGTTCGCGGCCGCGCAGGCCGTGCTGCTGTTCGCCGGGGTCATGCTCGTGCTCGCAGCGACGTCCCGGCTCGGGAAGCAGAAGGTGTGACCATGGTCCGTTCCGTTCCGATCCTCGGCAGGATCCTCGCGATCGTCCTCGGCGTCGTCGTGACGCTGTACATGCTCGTGCCGCTCATGGTCGTCGCCGGTGCCTCGGTCGGCGAGAACCGCTTCCTGACGTTCCCCGGGCAGGGCTTCACACTCGACTGGTACGTCGAGGCGCTCACCTCCGACACGTACCTCGAGCCGTTCCGCCTGAGTCTGCTCGTCGGCATCACCGTCGCGATCCTCGCGGCCGCGATCGGCACCGCAGCCGCCCTCGCTCTCACCCGCTTCAAGGTTCCCGGCGGTGCGGCGATCCAGGCGCTGTTGATGTCGCCACTGACGATCCCCACGATCATCCTCGCCATCGGCGCCCTGTCCATCGCGTCGCTCACGATCGGGTCACCCAACGTGGGCGTGCTGATCGCGATCCACATCGTCATCGCGATCCCCTACGTGATGCGCACCGTGACCGGCGTGATGACCCGCGCCGACCACTTCACCGAGGAGGCGGCGCGCACTCTCGGTGCCAGCACCTGGAATCGCTACCGGCTCGTCGTGCTCCCGATCGCCCGCCCCGGCATCGCGGCCGGCGCCTTCTTCGCCTTCAACATCTCGTTCGACGATGCGGTCATCGCCCTCTTCCTGCGCACCCCGCAGCTCGAGACGCTCCCCATCGCCATCTACGGCCAGCTGGAGTTCAGCACGTCGCCCACCGTGGCGGCCGTCTCGACTCTCATGGTCCTGCTCACCGTCGTCCTCATGATCGTGCTCGAACGCATCATCGGCCTGGGAAGGTTGTTCGTCTGATGACAACACTCACCATCACCTCACTCACCAAGGACTTCAAGGGGACGAAGGTGCTCAAGGGCATCGACCTCTCGATGCAGTCCGGCGAATTCGTCTCCCTCCTCGGTCCCTCGGGCTGCGGCAAGACGACACTCCTGCGCTGCATCGCGGGTCTCGAGTCGCCCAGCGGCGGCACGATCGAGATCGCGGGTCAGGATGTGACGAAGCTGCCGCCCGAGAAGCGGCACCTGGGCATGATGTTCCAGAGCTACGCGCTCTTCCCGCACATGAGCGTCGTCGAAAACGTGCGCTTCGGTCTGCGGATGTCGGGTGAGAAGTCGAAGGCCGAGCAGAAGGAGCTGGCCGTGCGGGCTCTGGAGCGCGTGCAGATGGGACACCTCGCCGATCGGATGCCGGCGCAGCTGTCGGGCGGTCAGCAGCAGCGCGTCGCTCTCGCCCGCGCCATCGCCTTCGAGCCCCGCGTGCTCCTGCTCGACGAGCCGCTGTCGAACCTCGACGCCCGGCTGCGTGAAGACATGCAGGTCGAGCTGAAGGAACTGCACCGCACCCTCGGGCTCACCACCGTGTTCGTGACGCACGACCAGGAGGAGGCGATGAGCCTCTCCGACCGGATCGTCCTCATGAACGGCGGTGTGATCGAGCAGGAGGGTGCACCGGCCGAGCTCTACGGCGCACCGCGCACCCCGTTCGCCGCCGACTTCATCGGGGCGGCGAACCTCCTTCCGGCGACCCGCTCGGGCGCTGTCGCGACCCTCGACGGGACCGGGATCCAGATGCCGTTGACCGGTGCGGGCCCGGACGGCGGCGGAGAGGTGGTGCTCCGTCAGGAGGACCTGCACCTGTCCCCGACCGTCGGCGCGGACGCCCCGGTGAGCGTCGACGTCATCGCCCACGTCTATCGCGGGGCCGACATCGTCTACATCGTCGAGCTCGCCGGCAAGCGGATGAGAGTCGTGCGCCCCCGGCACGAGGATCCGATCCCCGAAGGCACCGCCGGTCTCGGCTGGCGCGACGGCGCCCTGCTCTGGATCGCCGCCGCCTGAAGGCCCGGACCCTCGATCACCGACCCGACGCCTCTTCACCAGGAGTAGTTCCGCGGCATCCCCCGGCGATGAGACGCCGCGGCCATAGGATCGCGGCATGGCCGACGATGACGTGCAGTCCTCCCCCGCACCCGATACCTCCCGCCGAGGCTTCTTCAAGATCGGCGGGGCGGCCCTCGCCGGCGCGGTCGTCGGTGGCGCGGGTGGCGCTGCCATCGGAGCATCCGTCGCGGCGGGCGCGCGCGACGGCTTCGCCGACGATCCGGACCCGTACGCCGCGCTGACCCCGCGCAGTGAGCCGGGGTTCGACCACGTCGTGGTCGTGATGGGCGAGAACCGTTCGTTCGACAATCTCCTCGGGTATCTCTACTCGAAGGAGAACCTGCCTGCGGGTGAGAAGTTCGAGGGCCTGGCGTTCGGCACGCACAGCAACAAGGCATCCGACGGCACCGTGGTCGAGGCGCACGTCTACGAGGGCGAGACCGATCGCATCATGAGCCACCCCGATCCCGATCCGGGTGAGGAGTATCCGCACGTCAACACCCAGATCTTCGGAACGGTGGATCCGAAGTCGAATGCCGAGCTCTTCGTCGACCAGATGGAGGCGCCCTACAACGCCCCGACGAACGGCGAGAAGGCCTCGATGTCGGGGTTCCTCCAGGACTACATCATCAACTTCCGTCGGCTGCGCAAGGGCAAGGAGCCGAGCGTCGACGAGGCGAAGCACATCATGGGCTCCTTCTCTCCCGCGATGCTGCCGGTGCTGTCGACGCTCGCCGCCGAGTTCGCGGTGTTCGACCACTGGTACGCCGGCGTCCCGTCGCAGACGTTCTGCAATCGCTCCTTCTTCCACGCCTCGACGTCGCACGGCTTCGTGACGAACCAGGCCGGCGGCGGCTACGACAAGTGGATCGATGCACCGGCCGCCCCGACGGTGTTCAACCGGCTCGAGGAGAAGAAGCTCGACTGGAAGATCTACATCGACAAGCTCCAGCTCGTCTCCTTCACCGGCATGCTGCATGCCCCGGTGCTGGAGAAGTACTGGCGCACGGACCACTTCGGCACGATGGAGGACTTCTACGCCGATGTGAAGGACGGCAAGCTCCCCGCGTATGCCTTCATCGAGCCGCGGATGGTCTACGACCACAACGACTTCCACCCGCCGTTCGGCTCACCCCGGGAGGGCTTCGTCGAGGGCGAAGAAGTCTTCGACAGCGCGATCTCCGACGTGCGCGCCGGTGATCTGCTGATCCACGAGATCTACGAGGCGGTGCGCACGAGCGCCTCGCCGACGGGGTCGAACGCCGTCAACACCCTGCTGCTGATCACTTTCGACGAACACGGCGGATGCTACGACCACGTGCCGCCGCCCGCGGCGACGAAGCCGACGAAGGACACCGGAGCGGGCGAGATGGGGTTCACCTTCGATCGACTCGGATGCCGCGTCCCGGCCATCGCGGTGTCGGCGTACACGAAGCGCGGCACCATCGTCCACGACGAGATGCACCACGGCTCGGTCACGGCGACGCTCTCGCGTCTGCACGGTCTGAAGCCGCTCAACGACCGCGACGCCTCGGCCAACACACTGTTCAACGTCGTGAACCTGGATCAGCCCCGGCATCCGGCCGACTGGCCCACGACGAAGCCCTCCTACACGCCGCCGAACCCGGAGGAGGCGGTGCCGCAACCCGACGTGAAGGAGCACCTCAAGCCCCTGACGCCGCCGGCACGCGGGCTGCTCGGGCTGCTTCTGGCCCGGTACGGCAAACCCGGCGAGAAGGAGCCGGAGACCTTCGCCGACGCGTACAAGCTGCTCCACGAGCACGGCGAGGAGCTCTTCGGCCCGCCGAAGAGCAGCTGACCACGGTCGCAGTCTTCGCCCGCGGTCGCACGATTCCCGGGGGACTGTGCGACGCGGGTGCGACTCTCCGCCCGGGCTACTTCCGCGCGGAGCGCCGGCGGCCGAGGATCAGGAGTGTCGCGCCGAGCACGAGAACGGCCGCACCGCCGGCCGCCCAGGCGAGCGTCTCGGGCCCGAGTCCTGTCGCGGGAAGCGGGTCGGTCCCGTTGCCCCCACTGGTCGGCGGAGTGCTCGGGTCCGGCGGGTCGGTCGGGTCCGGCGGCACGACGACGGCATCGGCGGCGAGCGTGAAGTCCTGCTCGGCGATCACGTCGCCGGCGGCGGTGATCACGACCGTGCGCGTCGCCGAGCCGACGACGCTCGTGCCCGTCGGGGGCACAACCGTGAGGGTGTAGGCGCCGGGCGGCAGGGCGCCGAGCCCGAACGTGCCGTCCGCGTCGGACGTGAGCTGCTGCGGCGCGCCCGGTCCGGTGAGTGTCACCACCACGCCCGCGACGGGGGCACCGTCGTCATCGCGCACGGTGCCGTCGATCGCGCCGAGGCGCGCCAGCTCGAAGTCCACGTTCTCCACGTCGACCGCGGCCACCTGCTCGTTCCGCGTGGCCGGAGACGTCGCGACGAATCCCGCGGGCGTCGTCATCGTGATCGTGTAGTCACCGGCAGCGAGTCGGGGGAACGAGTACGCCCCCGACGCATCCGTCACCCGTGTGAGGGTCGCCCCGCCGGGAGCGATCGCGGTCACGGTGACGCCGGCCACGCCCGATCCGTTGGCGCGCACCGTGCCGCGCAGGTCGGCGTTCTCGGCGACCACGAAGTCCACGTCCGTGATCGGCACCTCGCTGCCCGCTGGAACGGTGACCGGCGGCGGCTGAGTGGCCACGGTGTAGCCGGGCGGGGTCGTGATCGACACGGGATGCGTCCCGACGGGCACCTGGTCGAACAGGTAGTTCCCGTCGGCATCCGTCGTCGTGGTCTGGCCGTCGATCGTCACGGTCGCACCGGGGACCGCAGCACCGGTGGTGTCGGTCACGGTTCCGGAGACCGCGACGGGCACGATGTCGCGCAGCCCGAAGTCGGCGACGGCGTCCCCGCCGCTGAGGTTCACGGCGACCGTGGTCGGCCCGGTCGAGATCTTGCCCGCAGGCGGGGTCACGCGCACGGTGTAACCGTCAGCGGCGACGAACCCGGGGAACGAGTACGTGCCGTCTGCCGCGGTCGTCGTGGTCCCCACGACTGTGCCGTTCGCGTCCGTCAGCGTGAGGGTCACGCCGGGCGTCGGCGCCCCCGTGTCGGTGACGGTGCCCGTGATGTCCTGCGCGATCGACGCGAACCAGGTCTGGTACACGGGAAGACCCGAGCGACGGGTGAAGATCAGGCTGAGGGAGCTGATCGGGGTGCTCGGCTCGAACCAGGCCGCCGCGCCGCTGGTGTCCGCGGCCGCCGCGTTGCCGGTGAGGGTGAGAGTCGTCGCATCCCAACTCGGCACATCATCGGCCGCACCGGTGCACGACGGCTTGCCGACGATTCCTTCCGCGCAGTAGTTGAACCGGTCCCGCAGACCGATCTCCGTCGCATCCAGCACGTGTCCGTCGGGGGCGACGGCCTGGATGCGCACCGAGTCCGCGTCGATGTCCCCCACTGCGAAGGCCCATCCCGAGGTCGGGGTCGGCGTCGCGAAGGAGTACGTCGTGGTCGAGGGGCTCGTGGCGTTGTCGGCCCGGGGGCGCAGGTTCAGGTAGGGCTGGTTCCTGCTGGAACCGTACTTCGCACCGATCGCGGTGCCCTCCGAGAGCCAGGTCGAGGCCCCGCTGATGACGCCGATCTGCGCGCCACCCCGTGAATCACTGGAGACGGTCGCGCTGATCGCCGGCTGCGCGGCCACCTCAACCGATGTCGTGAATGCCCCGCCGACGCCGACGAGCGGCTGCCAGGTCGCCCAGGAGGCGACGGTCGCGGCCGAAGCCGGGAGGGCGCCGACGAGCACCGCGATGAGGACGATGGTTCCGGCGATGGTCGCTCTGCGAGAGGCACGCATGCGGTCAGCGTACTGATATACCGGTGCGGTCCGAAAGTGAATTCCTCGATACGGGGTGCCGGCCAGCGGGCGGGCGCCGCGTCAGACGGCGTCGCCCTGGACGGGTCCCTCCGTGTTGGGCTTCCAGCCGAGCGCCGGTGCGACGTGCGTCGCGAACGCCTCCAGCACGTGCAGGTTGTACTCCGGGCCGAGCTGGTTCGGGATGGTGAGCAGAAGGGTGTCGGCCGCCATCACGGCCTCGTCCTGCTTCAGCTGCGCGATGAGCACGTCCGGCTCGGCGGCGTAGGTCTTGCCGAACGTCGAGCGGAAGCCGTCGATCACACCGATCTGGTCGGCGTTCTCCTCGCTGCGCAGGCCGAAGTAGGCCCGGTCCATGTCGGAGACGAGCGGGAAGACGCTGCGGCTGACCGAGACCCGCGGGCGGCCGGTGTGCCCCGCCTCCTTGTATGCGGAGCGGAACAGTTCGATCTGCTCCCGCTGCAGCTCGTGGAACGGCTGACCGGTCGCCTCGGTCACGAGGGTGGAACTCATCATGTTGAGCCCCTTGCGTCCCGTCTCCTCAGCCGTGGCGCGCGAACCCGAGCCCCACCAGATGTGGTCGCGGAGGGTCGGCGATTGCGGCTCGATCGCGAGGTACCGACCGGCACCCACCATGCGCGGGTCGCCCGGAGCGAGGCCCTCTCCGTCGATCGCCCGCAGGAACAGGTCGAACTTCTCCCGCGCGAGCACGCTGCCGCGCTCCGGGTCCTCCTCGTCGACGTAGCCGAACGTCTCATAGCCGCGCAGCGCCGTCTCGGGTGAACCACGGCTCACGCCGAGCGCGATCCTGCCGTCGGCGATGAAGTCGAGGGCGGCCGCCTCTTCGGCGAACTGGAAGGGGTTCTCGTAGCGCATGTCGATCACGCCGGTACCGACTTCGATGCGCTTCGTGCGCGCGGCCATCGCCGACAGCAGCGGCATCGGGGAGGCGGCCTGACGTGCCCAGTGGTGCACGCGCACCGAGGCGCCGTTCACACCGATCTCGTCGGCTCCTTCGGCGATCTCGATCGTCTGCTTCAACATGTCGCCCGCGGTGCGGGTCGCCGAGCCGGGCACGTCGGCGTAGTGACCGAAAGAGAGGAATCCGAAAGCCTTCATGATCTATTCCAACGCATGAATCTGAGGACTATTCCCCCGGCAGCAGGATGCCGTCGAGGATGAGGGAGCGGATGCGGGGCTCGAGGTCGGCCCACAGGTCGGCGAGCGGCACCTCGAAGAGGTCCGCCAGCGCGGCCGCGATCTGCACCACGGTGAGTTCTCCGTCGCAGGCGCCGACGAAACCGGCGAGAGCAGGGTCGACAGAGATCGTGCGACCGAAGCCGCCGCCCTGACGCAGCTCGATCACGCTCGGGTCATCGTCACCCGGCATCAGATGCCGCGCCTCGGTGACGTCGGCAGCGACCACCAGGGTGGCCGGCAGCCCTTCGGCGAGCACATCCTGCGCCGCGAGGCCCGTCGCCAAGGCGGCCCCGACGTTCGCGACGGGCTGGGCGATGCGCTCAGTTCGCCGCAGTGGTTCGCCCGAGGTGCCCCGACGCATCAGCACGTAGCCGAAGCCGATCGAGGTCACTCCACGGGCGGCGAAGTCGTCGAGCCATGCGGTCAGCAGCGGCGTGAAACCGGGGTCGCGCGGCGTGGTCCCCCCATCGCGGATCCACAGTTCCGCGTAGCCCAGAGGCGAGAGTTCCTCCCGCTCGATCACCCACAGGTCGAGCTCGGCCGGCACCCAGGCTTCGAGACGTGCGAGCCCGGTGATCGCGGCCTTCGACTCCCAGTTGCCGAGCAGCTGCGCGATGCCGTTCCGGGTCAGGTGGGCAGGGGCGCTGCGGATGAACTGCTCCACCAGCGCATCTCCCACGAGTCCGCCGTCACGGTATTCGTATGCGGGCACTCCCTCGACGCGCGGGGTGATCACGAACGGAGGATTCGAGACGATCAGGTCGAACGCCTCCCCCGCCACCGGCTCGAACATGCTGCCGTGGCGGAACTCGATGTTCGTCACCCCGTTGAGGTGGGCGTTGATTTCGGCGAACGCGAGGGCACGGGTCGAGATGTCGGTCGCGACGACCGTGCCGGCGCGTCGTGCGACGAGGAGCGCCTGGATGCCGCATCCGGTGCCCAGGTCGAGCGCGCGCTCCACTTCGATCGGGACGATGGTCTCGGCGAGCGTGCGCGATGCCCCGCCGACACCGAGCACGTGGTCGGCGGGCAACGGGGCGTCGAGGGCGACCTCATCGAGATCGCTCGCGATCCACCATTCCCCCACCCCGTCGGCGTCGACGAACGACTGCGGTCGCAGCAGGGCCGTCGGCGTCACCGTGTCGGCGTCCGCCTCGGCGAGACCGAGCGCCACGAGTCCGTCCACTCCGAGCCGCGGCAACGCGTCGATGACGTGGGCACGCGGCTGTGGCATTCCGAGCACGAGCAGACGCCCGAGCGTGGCGAGCGTTCCGGAGTCACCGTCGATGGCCCTCAGGATCGGCTCCCGCATCCCGCGGGCGAGTGCGTCGTCCGCCTCCTCACCCCACAGGCGCCGCAGCGGCTCGGAGCGGAGGTCCGCAGCGTCGAGATCCGCGGCGAGCGCGGCCGTGCGGAGAGGGTCGGGGACCGGTGCGGGGGTGTCGGACACGGCCGTCACTCTACGCGTCTTCAGGGTTCTCTTTCGCAGAGCCTCCTAGAATCACTAGGTCAGTACTCACGAGCAGCCTCTTCCCGGGCGTTCGAGGAAGACCTTCATGACCGCGATCACCCCCGACATCGGCCTCCGTGCGCGCCTGCGACGGCTCGCAGGAGCGACCGCTGTTCTCGCGATCGCAGTGAGCGGCTGTGCGTTCGTCGCACCGAGCGCCGCGGTCGCCGCCGATCAGGCGCAATCCGACGACGAAAAGAACGTCGAGCTGCATGTCTCGGCCGGTCTTCGCGGGCTCGTCGCACCGGGGTCGTCCACGTCGGCGATCGTCACCGTGGAGAACGCCACTGACGCGGCACTCACCACGGGTCAGGTCGAGGTCGAACTCAATCGCACCCCGCTCACCGATGCTGCGGCCGTCTCCACCTGGCTCGACGACGGCGAGGCGACAGGGGCCTTCGCCTCCATCGGCGCCGAAGACACCGACCCGATCGATGGCGGTGCGTCGGCGACGACCACGATCTTCGTGTCCGAGGCGACCCTGGGCAACCTCGCGCCCGGCGTCTACCCGTTGCGCGCGGAACTCACTGCCTCGACCGGCGATGCCGCAGACGCCGAGGCCGTGGATGCGACCGCGACGAGTGTGCTGGTGATCGCCGCCCCCCAGACCGCGCAGGTCGGGGTGCTCGTTCCCGTCACGGCGACGCCGGAAGGCGGCGCACTGCTGACGGCCGCCGAGCTCTCGGAGCTCACCGCTCCCGAAGGAGCCCTGACCGCACAGCTCGACGGCGTCGCCGGGACGACCGCCGTGCTGGCCATCGACCCGTCCATCCCCGCCGCGATCCGGGCGCTCGGCACCGCCGCCCCGGAGACCGCCCGCGACTGGCTGACACGACTCGACAACCTCCCGAACGCGCGTTTCGCGCTGCAGTTCGGTGATGCGGATGCGACGGCGCAGGCGCAGGCGGGTCTGCCTGAGCTGCTGCAGCCCCGGGCTCTCACCCCATTGCTCGATCCCGCGAACTTCCCGGGAGTCCCGGCAACGGCCGCACCGACCGACGCGCCTGATGCGACACCCGGTCCGACCCCGAGCGCCACGGAGTCTCCGGCACTCCCCAGCGATGACGAACTCACGGCGATCGACGGCGCTCTGCCGCACATCCTGTGGCCGCAGACCCCCACCTCCGCCGACCTGACCGCCTTCGCCGGCTACGTGGGCGCCGACACCACGACGATCGTCTCCTCGACGGCGGTCGGCGGACAGAGCACGGCTCATGCGACAGCCGGCGGCAACGACCTCCTGGTCACGGACGCCGCGACCTCCGACGTGCTCTCGCGGGTGGCGGCGGCGCGGAATCCCGCCGACCGTCAGCGACTTCTCGCCGAGGCGGCCGCCCTCCTCCAGCTGGCACAGCGTGCCGCCCCCACCGCTCCCCTGCTCATCGGCCTGGACCGGGACGAGAACCGCTCCTCCGACGCGCTGCGCGACGCGATCACCGCCGCCGACTCGACCGGGTTCGAGCTCGCGACGCTCCGGGCAGCGGCGCCCGTTCCGGTCACGGTCACCGGGGAACCGGATGCTGCGCGATCCGCCGCCGTGACGACACTCCTCGCCGATGAGTCTCGGCTCACCGCGTTCTCGTCGATCCTCGCCGACCCCCAGGTGCTGCTCAGCCCCGAACGCATCCGGATCCTGCGCACGCTGTCGGTCGGAACATCGGCCGCCGCGTTCGCCGAGGGTTTCGCGGATCATCAAGCACAGACGAGCGCCACGCTCGACGCGGTCAACATCCCCCCGTCCAGCACGATCCAGCTGCTCACGGCGAACGCCGATCTGCCGATCGCGGTGCGCAACGACCTTCCGTGGCCTGTGACGGTGCAGCTCTTCGTCTCGCCGACGGATCCGCGCCTCGAGGTCAGGTCCCCGGACGAGACGATCGTGCAGGCCCAGTCCACGACACGCATCAAGGTTCCGGTGTCGGCTCGCGTGGGCAGCGGCGAGGTCGACCTCCGACTCAGTCTCTACAGCCCCACGGGCGTGCAGATCCAGGGTGATCAGACGCTCAGGGTCGCGGTGCGTGCGGAGTGGGAGACGATCGGACTCGTCGTCCTGGGCGGCATCATCGTGCTGCTGATCGCGCTCGGTGTGATCCGCACCGTGCGTCGCAAGCGGCGTGAGGCAGTCGAGGAATCAGCAGTCGAAGCGCAGATCGAAGCCCTGGAGGAAGAGGAAGCCGTGGAAGCCCGCCCGGACGCCACCACGACAGAAGACACGCGTGAGTAGCCTCGGCCGCGCGAGCGCCGTCATCGGCGCCGGCACTCTCGTCTCCCGCCTCACCGGCCTGCTGCGCAGCATCGTCCTCGTCGGCGTCATCGGCTCGTACAAGTCGGGTCCCGCCGACGCGTTCGCCGCCGCGAACACACTGCCCAATAGCGTCTTCTCGCTCATCTCGGTCGGCATCCTCACGGCCGTGATCGTGCCGCAGATCGTGAAGGCCGCCGCGGATGCGGACGGCGGCAACGCGTTCATCTCGAAGCTCTTCACCCTCGGCACCGTCGTGCTCGTCGCCGTCACCGCTGTCGCGACGATCGCCGCTCCTTGGTTGATCCAGCTCGTCGCGGGTGGCCTCCCTTCCGCCACCCAGGCGCTCGCGACGGCTCTCGCGTACTGGTGTCTTCCACAGATCCTCTTCTACGGCCTCTACGCGCTCCTCGGCGAAGCACTGAATGCCCGCCGCATCTTCGGCCCGTTCACGTGGGCCCCCGTCGTCAACAACATCGTCTCGATCATCGGCTTCCTCCTGCTGGGATGGGTGTTCTCGCCCGTGTCCCGAAGCGCTGCGGACTGGACGCCGGACATGATCGCCGCACTCGGCGGGACCGCGACCCTCGGCATCGCCATCCAGGCCCTCGTGCTCCTGCTGTTCTGGCGGCGCACCGGTCTCGCACTCCGCCCGGACTTCCACTGGCGCGGCGTCGGATTGGGTGGTGTCGGAAAGCTCGCCGGCTGGACTTTCCTCATGGCGTTCGCATCGCTCGCGGCAGGGATCCTTCAGGGACGGATCGTCAGCGCCGCCTCCGAATCGGGTGCCTCGCTCGCGGTCACCGGCAATGCCTGGCTGATCTTCATGCTGCCGTACTCGGTCATCGTGCTCTCGATCGGGACGCCGTACTTCACGCAGATCAGCGAGCATGCGGCAGCCGGTCGTCACGACGAGGTGCGCGGAGACATCTCCCGCAGCATCCGCACCCTCCTGTTCTTCATCGTCGCCGCAGTGGCGGCCGTAGCCGCCGCCGCGATTCCCGCCTCGCGCGTCTTCACAGAGAGCGCGCCCGATGCGCAGGGCGCTGCCCTGGTGCTGCTCTGTTACCTGATCAGCCTGATTCCGCTGACGATCCTCTTCATCGTCCAGCGCACGTTCTACGCCTACGACGACACCCGAACGCCGTTCTGGTTCACGATCTTCCAGTGCGTGCTCATCGTGATCACCGCTCTGGCCGCGGCCGGGCTCCTCGCCGCAGACGTGATCCCGCTGACCCAGCTCGCCGCAGCCGTCGCCCTCGGTCAGTCCATCGCAAGCACCCTGCAGACGGTCGTCGCCACCTGGCTGCTGCACCGGAAGATCGGTGGGCTCGGGGTGGGGTCCTGGATGCTCGCCATCCTGCGATTCGCCGTGGCGGGAGTCCCTGCCGGCTTCGCCGGCTGGGGCGTGTATCTGCTCCTCGGCGGCCCCTCAGGGTGGGCGACGTCCGGTGTCATCCCGGCGACCCTCGCGACCGCGATCATCGGCCTCACGGTCGTGGTCGTCTACGTCGCGATCCTCGCCCTCATGCGCGCCCCCGAGCTCAAGGCGGCCGGCGGCCTCGTGCGTCGTTTCCTGCCCGGCCGCTGATCCGCGCGGAGGCGTCTCCCAGCCCGGTGGCGCACACTGCGGAGGGAATGCCCCGCGGTTACCATGGGTTGAAGCAGTCGAAGGTCATTCGACCGCAGTTTCTAAGACGGAGAGCACATGCGTCAGGTCATCATCATCGGCTCCGGCCCCGCCGGATTCACGGCTGCCATCTACGCGGCCAGGGCCAACCTCAAGCCGCTGCTCATCGCGAGTTCGGTCGAGGTCGGCGGCGAGCTCATGAACACCACCGAGGTCGAGAACTACCCGGGCTTCCCCGAGGGCATCCAGGGTCCCGAGCTGATGGCGAAGTTCCAGGAGCAGGCCGAGAAGTTCGGCACCGAGGTCCTGTACGACGACGTCACTGAGCTCGACCTCGCCGGCCCCGTCAAGACGGTCACGCTCGGCTCCGGTGCGGTGCACGAGACCCAGTCGCTGATCTACGCGACCGGCTCGGCCTACCGCAAGCTCGACATCGCCGGCGAGGAGCGTCTCTCCGGCTACGGCGTCTCCTGGTGCGCCACCTGCGACGGTTTCTTCTTCCGCGAGAAGACGATCGCCGTCGTCGGCGGCGGCGACTCCGCGATGGAAGAGGCCACGTTCCTCACCCGTTTCGCCTCCAAGGTCTACGTGATCCACCGCAAGGACACCCTGCGGGCCTCGAAGATCATGCAGGAGCGCGCCTTCGCGAACGAGAAGATCGAGTTCGTGTGGAACAGCGAGGTCGCCGAGGTCCTCGGTGGCGATTCCGTCTCCGGTGTGCAGCTGCGCAACACGGTCGACGGCACGCTCAGCGACCTTCCCATCGACGGACTCTTCATCGCGATCGGCAACGACCCGCGCACGCACCTCGTGCACGACAAGCTCGAGCTGACGCCCGAGGGCACCATCTGGGTCGACGGCCGCTCGTCGAAGACCTCGGTTCCCGGTGTGTTCGCCGCCGGCGACGTGATCGACCCGACCTACCGCCAGGCCATCACGGCTGCCGGCACCGGAACGATCGCGGCCCTGGATGCGGAGCACTTCCTCGCGGATCTCGAGGATGCCTCGGTCGAGGTTCCGGCCGCAGAGGCTGCCGAGATCATCGTCGCCTGAGGCGGCGGGAACACTTTTCGCTCGTCTGCTGTTGTAGCAGGCGAACCCCAATCAAGGAGAACTCTGATGAGTGCAAAGGCTACGAGCCAGGCGACCTGGGAGCAGGACGTTCTGCAGGCCGACGGTCCGGTGCTGGTGGACTTCTGGGCTGAGTGGTGTGGTCCGTGTCGCATGGTCGCGCCGGTTCTGGACGAGATCCAGGCCGACAACCCCGACAAGATCACCATCCTCAAGCTCAACGTCGACGAGAACCCCGAGCTGGCGATGAAGTATCAGATCACGTCGATCCCGGCGATGAAGGTCTTCCACGGTGGTGAGGTCAAGACGACCATCATCGGTGCGAAGCCGAAGTTCGCGCTCGAGAAGGACCTCGCCGCATTCATCGGCTGATCCTCTGACGTCGAAAGGCCGCCATCCCCCGGGGGTGGCGGCCTTTTTCGTGTCCGCAGGCGGTCAGGAGGCGTCTGCGACGCTGGGGTCCCAGCGTCGGTGGCGCTGCTTCTCGTCGAGAAGCCCCCAGACGGCCGAGGTGAGCTCGGGGTACTCGAGGGCGATCTGACGCAGCACACGGTAGTGCCGAGCGGCGTTCGGGCGCACTCCGTCGTTCGCGTTGATGTTGTCGGCGCGCAGGAGGTAGACGACCAGCTCGTCGACGCTCGGCAGCTCCTCCATGAACTCCCAGGGGTCCTCCCCGCCGAGGAGTCGCTCCTGGATGAGGACCGCGAGCTCGTCTGCCGCCTCCGCGCGCAGCACTTCCAGGCTGGCGCGGCGCTGTACGGACTCGGTCATACATCCAGCCTACGTCTGCTGCGGACCCCCGCGTCGCACGACCTTCATGTTCTCGGTCATCTCCTCGAGCTCCTTGCCCTTGGTCTCGGGAACCTTGAAGAACACGAAGAAGAACGACAGGAGGGCGAAGAACGCGTAGAAGCCGTAGGCGAACGTGAGTCCGATCTCGGCGAAGGCCGGGAACGTGGTCGAGATGAAGAAGTTCGCGACCCACTGTGCTGCCGCAGCCACCGCGAGAGCACCGGCGCGGATGGAGTTCGGGAAGATCTCGCCCAGCAGCACCCAAACCAGCGGACCCCAGCTGGCGCCGAAGAAGACCACGAAGCCGTTCGCGCAGATCAGGGCGACGGTCGCCCACGGGTCCGGAAGCGTCGCCGTCCCCTGAGCGTCGAGCGTGCCGAACGAGAACGCGACCGCCATCAGTCCCAGCGTCACCGTCATACCGACGGAACCCACGAGGAGCATGATGCGCCGCCCGATCCTGTCGACCAGCAGGATCGCCACGATCGTCACGACGATGTTCGTCACCGAGGTGATGACGGAGGTGAGCAGGGCGCTCGACTCATCGAATCCGACCGACTGCCACAGGGTCGTCGAGTAGTAGAAGATCACATTGATGCCGACGAACTGCTGGAACACCGAGAGCAGGATGCCGATCCAGACGATCGGCTTCAGTCCGAACCTGTTGCCCCGAAGGTCTCGCAGAGACTCGGAGCGCTCGGTGTTGATCGTCCCGGTGATCTCCTTGATCTTCGCATCGGTGTCGATGGTCCCCGTGACGGTCTCCAGAACCTTCGCGGCCCGCTCCAACTCTCCCTTGCGCACCAGATACCGCGGCGATTCCGGCAGACGCAGCGACATGAGCCCGTAGACGAGGGCGGGGATCGCGGCGACCATGAACATCCATCGCCAGGCCGTGAGCCCCCAGAGCGGCTGGTCGGCCGCTCCCGCGAGGTTGGCGAGCAGCGCATCGGAGAGGAGAGCCGCGAAGATACCGGTCACGATCGCGAGCTGCTGCAGGGAGCCGAGGCGCCCGCGCACGGCGGCCGGCGAGACCTCCGCGATGTAGGCGGGGGCGATGACCGATGCCGCCCCGACGCCGAGACCACCGATCACGCGCCAGACGATCAGATCGATGACACCGAACGCGAGTCCGGATCCGATCGCCGAGATGAAGAACATCGCCGCGGCGACCACCATCACGGGGATACGGCCGTACTTGTTGGACACCGGTCCCGCGAACCAGGCACCCACGGCGCAGCCGATGAGGGCCGACGAGACGGCGAAGCCCTTCAGTGCGGTGCCGAGGTCGAACCCGGAGACGTCACCGGCGAGAGCGTCGACCGCTCCGTTGATCACGGCCGTGTCGAATCCGAAGAGGAAACCACCCAACGCCGCCGCGATGCTCACCGCGATCACACGGCGTTTGATGGCAGCTGGACCTGTTGCTCTGGACATGACTGACTCCCCCTCGACGTCGAGATGACGCGAGTCTAGATGAAGGGCGGACGACGGTGGGTGTTACCTGGCGGAGCCGTAGCCGCTCTCGCCGAGCTCCTCGAGAATTCGATTGAGATCCTGAATCGAAGCGAAATCGATCGTGACCTGGCCTTTTCGTGCACCGAGTGCGATCTTGACGCGAGTGTTCAGCCGGTCACCGAGCTTTCCGGCGACCTCGTCGAGGTATGCCCGCCGTGCTCCGGGCGTCGCTTTCGTCGTCTTGCCGGCCGACGGCTGCGACTTCGCAGCCTCTTCCGTGGCGCGCACGGAGAGGTCTTCGTTCACGACCTTGTCGGCGAGGCGCTGCATCGATTCGGGATTCTCGAGACTGAGGATCGCGCGGGCGTGACCAGCGGTCAGCACCCCGGCCGCGACGCGCTGCTGCACGGGGACGGGCAGCTTCAGGAGCCGGATCGTGTTGCTGATCTGGGGACGTGAGCGGCCGATGCGCGTGGCCAGCTCCTCCTGAGTGATGCCGAAGTCCTCCAGAAGCTGCTGGTATGCAGATGCTTCTTCCAGCGGATTGAGCTCGGACCGGTGGAGGTTCTCCAGCAGGGCATCGCGGAGGAGATCCTCATCGGCCGTCTCGCGGACGATGGCCGGGATCGTCTCGAGTCCTGCCTCACGAGCGGCGCGGGTGCGCCGCTCCCCCATGATCAACTCGTACTCGCCCTCGGTGTTCTTGCGCACGACCACGGGCTGCAGCACGCCGAACTCGCGCACGCTGTGCACCAGCTCCGCGAGGTCTTCCGGGTTGAAGTGCGTCCGCGGCTGGCGCGGGTTCGGGACGATCGCGTTCGGGTCGACCTGGACCAGGTGGATCCCCGGCACCTCTTCCAGCGCGGGTGCCTCGGCATCCGGCCCGACCGTCGCCTCCGTGGCAGCCGGCCGCAGGCTCGCACCAGGGAAGAACACATCGACGGGACGCTCCGCCTGATCAGCCGTGGGGATCAGGGCCCCGATACCCCGACCCAGTCCAGTGCGCTTGGCCATCATTTCTCCTTGCTCTGCGTCGCTGTCCGCGATGCGATCTCGACAGCGGCCTCGCGGTAGGCGATGGCGCCGGCGGATTGTCCGTCATAGGCGATCACGGTCTGTCCGAAGCTCGGCGCTTCAGATACACGGACCGAGCGCGGAATCACCGTCTCCAGCACCTGATCCGGGAAGTGCGTGCGCACCTCTTCAGCGACCTGCTGGGCGAGGCGGGTGCGGCCGTCGAACATCGTGAGCAGGATGGTGGAGAGATGCAGGTCGGGATTCAGATGCTTCTGGATCATCTGGATACTACCGAGCAACTGGCTCAGTCCTTCCAGCGCGTAGTACTCGCACTGGATCGGGATGAAAACCTCGGATGCGGCCGTGAAGGCGTTAATCGTGAGGAGCCCCAGCGACGGCGGGCAGTCGATGATCACGAAGTCCATCGGATTGTCGGCGAGGTAGTCCACGAGCGCGCGGCGCAACCGGTGTTCGCGGGCCACCTGTGCGACGAGCTCGATCTCCGCCCCTGCAAGGTGGATCGTGCTGGGCGCGCAGAAGAGATTGGGATCTTCGGGACTGGGCTGGACGATATCGGCGAGGGGGAACTCCTCGATGAGCACGTCGTAGACACTGGGGATGTCGGCGCTGTGCGGAACACCGAGCGCGGTCGACGCATTGCCCTGCGGGTCGAGGTCGATGACCAGGACCTTCGCCCCCAGGCCCGCGAGTGCGGACGCAATGTTCACGGCCGTCGTGGTCTTCCCCACGCCGCCCTTCTGGTTCGACACCGTCAGGACGCGCGTCTCGCCGGTGAACTCGACCGATGCGGCCTCCAGCGCGCGCCTCCGGGCCGAAAGGTCGGCAATCTCCCGCGCGAGCGGTGTATCCATCCCGAACGATTCGTTCGTCGATGTCTTCTCGGATTGTTTCACGTGAAACATCCACTCCTTTCGGGGCCGCGTTCCACTCTAATCGCTGCGGGCGACACCGGCTTACGCGAGCCCACGACGGGCCGCCGATTCCGCAGGAAGCGAGCCCGCACAGCTCGCTTCCGAGGGTCACCGCGACCGGGCGAGACGGGATCCATGCTCTCCGCACCACGCACCTGGATCGACGTTTCACGTGAAACGATGACGGATTCACTTCCTCATGAGGCGGGCACGGGGGCCGACAACCCTCACGAGCAATCTGGTCGGCTGGGAGGGAGTGGTCGGCCGCTCGCGCTGGCAACTGATGCGGCGGAAGGAGTGACGATAGCCAGAAGCCACCCGGGCAGCGGGCTCGGCATGTGTGGTGCAGAGACTGGAGCGAAGCTGTGCGAGCGCGCCGCGCACGACAACGACGGCAACCACTCCCCCACCCGCGCGCACCAGCACGGCGACACTGCGGTGTCTGAACCGCAGCGGGTGGCCGCACCGTCGTACGCCACACCCGTTCCGTCGGGGCACACTGCCCCGCAGAGCGACGTTTCACGTGAAACATCGCCCACGTCCGCCTCCGGCACCACGCTGAGGCAGAGGAGAACCGCGGCACCTCGCAGGGGTCCCTCTGAACTCGCCGTGCTATCGACACCGTGGGCCGTTCCTCCGACTTCACCGACGTACCGTCCGCACGCCGGCATCACCGCTCGTTCCGGCGCCGCCTTCCGACCAGCACCGGTGAAGCTCACGACGAATGGGTCGCGACCGCTCGAGACGAGGCCGAGGGGAACAGCGCCCAGACCAGCGGGAGCCACCCCGGTCCTCACAGGGCACTACCTCCCGGAACCGCAGCCTTCGCAGCCATCACGACGCCTTCCCCGTTCGTCATACCCGCCATCGATATACGGATACGGGGACCGGAGACGAGATCATCCTCCGCGGGACGGATCGCCCCGTTTCACGTGAAACACCGCGCACGGCGATCCCGGGCCTGCAGGTATGCGTCGCGTCGATGGGTAGCACTCCGTGCACCGTCCCCATCTCAGCCGCGAACTCCTTCCTACTCGCAGGGAAGACCACGGTCGACTGCGTGAAGTCCCCACGGGCGGCCGAATGCACACCGGGTTTCTCCCGCACGGCATCCGGCGGCCGAGCGGTGTCCACCGGTAGATGAGAAGGCTTCGCCAGCTACAGCTATCGCGGTGTTTCACGTGAAACATCGATGCTTCGCGACCACCCCGATACGAGGAAGCGGGGTGTTTCACGTGAAACACCCCGCTTATCTGATGGCAGAAGCTCAGCGCACTCGAGCTCGAACCACGCGGGTCGTCTCCGGCAGCACGCCCTCTCCCAGTACTTCCACCCGTACGTCAGAGAGACGGAACTTCTTGATCTGCTTCTGAGCAGCCTCTACCTCGTTCGCCGCATTCATACCCTTGAGAAGGATGAGCTCTCCCCCGTCGCGCACCAGCGGTGCCGTGATCGGGACGAGAGTCCGCAGCGCGCTCACCGCGCGCGCCGTCACGACATCGAAACTTGCGGGGGGCACGTCTTCAGCCCGCGCACGCAGCACGGTCGTGTTCGTCAGCCCGAGTTCCGAGACCTGTTCATTGAGCCAGGTGATCCGACGCTCCATCGGTTCGACGAGCGTCCACTCCACATCAGGACGAGCGATGGCGAGCACGATCCCGGGAAGGCCCGCACCGGATCCGATGTCGGCAACAGAACCGCGGAAGAGAGGCGCGGCGATCACACTGTTGAGGATGTGGCGCGTCCACAGGCGAGGAAGCTCTAGAGGACCGATGAGTCCTCGCTCCTCCCCTTCACGTGCGAGCGCTGCTGTGAACGCCCGCGCGATCTCGATGCGATCTCCGAACAGCTCGGCGGAGATCGGCGGTTCCTGCTCGATCTCACTCATGAAGGTTCACACAGAATCGATGTTTCACGTGAAACATCAACGACGGCGGAGAACCGTGTGCCGGTCAGCGCCTTCGCCGTACGACTCGGAGACGAGCCCCCGTTCCGCGGCGATGTCATGCACGAGCTTGCGCTCATAGCTGGACATCGAGGGCAGCGAGGCCTGGGACGAACCCTCATCGAGCTTGGCTGCGGCAGCGTCGACGAGCGTCTCGAGCTGGCGACGGCGCGTGTCGCGCGAGCCGGCGATGTCGAGGATGAGGCGCGAGAACGAGCCAGTCTTGCTCTGCACGGCCAGACGGGTCAGCTCCTGCAGCGCCTGCACCGTATCGGGGGCGGAGAGCAGGGACAGCCCGTCGCCCTCAGCTTCGATCGAGACGTAGGCGCGGCCCTGACGGACGTCGAGATTCAGGTCTCCGTCGATGTCGGCGATGTCGAGAAGTTCCTCGAGGTAGTCCGCCGCGACGTCGCCTTCGTTCTCGAGCTGAGCCACCGTGGGCTCGGTGTTCTCGGTCATGGTCTCAGTCATGAGCCGCTCCCCTTCTTCTTCGCGCGCTTCTTACCCACCGGCTGCTGACGCTTCGGTGCTTCCGCCTTGGCCTTCTCGGCCTCTTCGAGCAGACGCTGCTGCTCCGCCTCGTATGCGGCCATCGGGACGACCTTGCCGGAGGAGTCGATCGCCTTGCCCTTACGAGCGAGGCGCTCTTCACGGGCCTTGGCGGCTTCAGAGCCGGGAGTCGGCATCTCACGGATGACGAGGAACTGCTGTCCCATGGTCCAGAGGTTCGAGATGAACCAGTACACGACGACACCGAGCGGGAAGAAGACACCCGAGAAGATGAAGCCCAGCGGAAGGACATAGAGCATGATCTTCTGCATCTGGTACGCCTGGCCGGTCTTGGCCTCGGGCGACAGGTTCTTCGAGATGATCTGCAGTTGCGTGAAGAACTGCGAGGCGATCATGAGGACGACGAGCGTGACCAGGATGACGATCGCGGTCGTGTTCTGCGCGTCGACCGCGTTGCCCAGGGTCTCGTGCAGCGAAGCGACTCCGAAGAGCTTCGCGTCGTAGAACTCCTTGGTGAGCTCCGGGCTCAGCAACCCGACGCCACCGACACTGTCCTTGGCGTGCTTGCTGACGTCACTCAGCACGCTGTAAAGAGAGAAGAAGATCGGCATCTGCACGAGCAGCGGCAGACAGCTCGACATCGGCGTCGTGCCGTGCTTCTTGTACAGGGCCATCGTCTCGCGGCTCATGGCCTCGCGAGAGAGCTGATCCTTCTTACCTCGGTACTTCTCCTGAACTTTTCGCAGTTCAGGAGCGATTTCCATCATCTTTCGCTGGCTCTTGATCTGCTTCACGAACAGCGGGATCAGGGCGGCACGGACGACGATGACGAGTCCGACGATTGACAACACCCAGGTGAGACCAGATGCGGCGGGAAGGCCGACGGTGGTCAGCAGCCAGTGCCAGGCGACGAGGATGAGTTCGACGACCCACTTCAGCGGCCAGAGGATGGTGCCGATCAGATCGAAGCCACCCGCAGCAGGTGCATCGCTGGGAGTGGAGCTGGCTAGCAGAAGGTCAAGACCCACCGATCAGTCCTTTCGGGAAGGGACGACGAAACCGTGTGCAGTCAGGTCGTAGCGGAAGTGTTCATGCGGACGGACGTCGTCGACGCCACCGCTGGTCCAGGGATTGCAGCGGAGGATGCGCCATGCCGAGAGCACCGCCCCCTTCACCGCGCCGTGCTGCTGCACCGCACCTACAGCGTAGGCGGAACAGCTGGGGTAGTACGCACAGACATCTCCATACATAGGGGAGATCACCTTGCGATAGGCGGTGAGGAATCCCAGCACCAGATTGCGCGGCACCAGGGGAACGCTGCGAAGCACATCCTGCGACTGCATGCGCGCCGTCCCGATGGACGAGGCCGGGAGAGCGGTCATGCCGACACCGCGACCGTTGGGGCGAGTCGGCTCAGACACCGATCAACATCGGCGCGGAGTTCCGCGAAGGATGCCGTCGCCGACGCAGGAAGGGCACGGATGACGACATCCGTGCCCTCGGGAACGCGTTGCAGCGCTTCCGCGCACACGGCTTTGAGTCGCCGACGCACGGTGTTGCGCACTACAGCGGTGCCTACCTGCTTGCTGATGATGAATCCGAACCTCGCGGCCCTGCTCTCGCCCGTCGTCAACATCGAGGTGATGACGCGCGCCCCGCCACAACGGGATCCGCGTCGAACGACCAGACGGTAGTCGCTCCCGCGGGTCAGCCGATACGGGCGGGCGAGCACAGTGGACTACGCAGAGAGCTCGGTGCGGCCCTTCGCACGGCGGGCAGCGAGGATGCCGCGGCCGGCACGCGTACGCATGCGGGCACGGAAGCCGTGCTTCTTGGCGCGACGACGGTTGTTGGGCTGGAAAGTGCGCTTGCTCATGGAATCACTCCGGGAATGCTGCCACCGGATTCACTTCGACCGGAGACATGGGGAACTGCCGAAAAAGGCATAAGTCAACCGACTTAGGGTACGTCTTACCGGCGCGCAGAGCAAATCTGCGCGCTTCCGTGGTCGACCACCGGCACGAACCGCACAGCCATTATCCACAACCGGGGCTCGCCCGGCGAGCACAACACGCGCGCGTATTTTCAAGGGCAGGTTGCCGTTCACAGCCGCGGTGACTACCGTGGCATCCTAAGTTATCCACAGGGGCACAGCACGTCGACCCCGCCTCGATTCCTCGTCCGGAGCGTCATGTCATCACCTGCCCAGCCCGACGTCCCCATCTGGACCACGGTGCAGGAGCTTCTGGTCGATGACGATCGTGTCACTCCCCAGCTGCAGGGATTTCTGAGTCTGGCCGTCCCGGCCGGCGTCATGTCCGCGACGCTCTACCTCGAGGTGCCGAACGATCTCACCGCCGCGCAGATCAACAAGCGCCTGCGGCTGCCGATCATGGAGGCGCTCTCGCACATCGGCGAGGAAGTGACCTCATATCGGGTCGTGGTCAATCACGAGCTGGCCGAGCAGCAGGCGGCGCCGATCGCGGTGGGCGATTTCGGGCGACACGAGCAGGTCCGTGTGGAGTCGCCGATGGAGCAGCCGACACAGTTGCGCCACGAATCACGGCTCAATCCGAAGTACACCTTCGACAACTTCGTGATCGGCCAGTCGAACCGCTTCGCCCACGCGGCCGCCGTCGCCGTGGCCGAAGCCCCCGCGAAGGCCTACAACCCGCTGTTCATCTACGGCGACTCCGGCCTCGGGAAGACGCACCTCCTCCACGCGATCGGTGACTACGCGCAGTCCCTCTACGCCGGGGTCAAGGTTCGCTACGTCTCGAGTGAGGAGTTCACCAACGACTTCATCAACTCGATCGCGAACAACCGTGGCGCCGCGTTCCAGGCCAGGTACCGCGACGTCGACATCCTCCTGATCGACGACATCCAGTTCCTGCAGGGGCGGGCCGAGACGCAGGAAGCCTTCTTCCACACCTTCAACACGCTGCACGATCACAACAAGCAGGTCGTCATCACCAGCGACGTCGCCCCGAAGCATCTCACCGGCTTCGAGGATCGGATGCGGAGCCGCTTCGAATGGGGTCTGATCACCGACGTGCAGGCTCCCGACCTGGAGACACGCATCGCGATCCTCCGGAAGAAGGCGCAGAGCGAGGCGCTGCACATCCCCGACGAGGTCCTCGAGTACATCGCGACCGTGGTCTCCTCGAACATCCGTGAGCTCGAAGGAGCCCTCATCCGGGTGTCCGCCTTCGCCAGCCTGAATCGATCGGCACTCGACATCTCGCTGGCCCAGACCGTGCTCCGCGACATCATCGACACGGCCGAGGACAACATCATCTCGCCGACGGACATCATCACGGCCACGGCGCAGTACTTCAAGCTCACGGTCGACGACCTCTACGGTTCCAGCAGATCGCAGCAGATCGCCACCGCCCGACAGATCGCCATGTACCTCTGTCGGGAGCGCACCAGCCTGTCCCTCCCGAAGATCGGTCAGCTCTTCGGCAACCGTGACCACACGACCGTCATGTACGCGTACAAGAAGATCAGCGAGCTCATGAAGGAGCGACGTTCGATCTACAACCAGGTCACCGAGATCACCACGCAGCTCGGGCGTCGCTGACGCCGCGACACGCGGGTATGAGGGGGACTCGGCATCCGAAGGGGTGCTGGGTCCCCCTTTTCGCGTCCTGACAGGCATTCCCGGCGCCGGATAGATGCCTCTATGCACATGTGGATAACTTGTGGATGACTGTCAGTCTGATCGGGACGAATGTGGGTCAATCGATCAAACCTGTGGATAACTATGGGGGAGCCTCCGCACCCGTAGTCGGCCCCAGCCCGCGGATTCCTCAGGGATTCCACAACTGACAAGCGTGTAGTTCCTTACTCGCTCTTGCTATCCACCGAGTTATCCACAGTATCCACAGCTGTTAACACCGTTAAGGAGTTAAGTCTTTCAAGGCGCGATCCCATCACCAGACGGTGGGGAGAACCGTCGAACGAACGACAAGAACTCCGGCGTAGGGATCCGGGCGAACAGGGGGCTAGCATGGGAAGCCCTGCACCGGCAGGGCCGACGACAACGCGTCACAGTTCGACGACAAGGGAGCACCAGTGAGGTTTCAGGTCAACCGCGATGTCTTCAGCGAGGCTGTCTCGTTCGTCGTCAAGCTTCTGCCGCAGCGCAACCCGCAGCCGATCCTGGCCGGTGTGCTGATCGAGGCGGACGGTTCCGGACTCACACTTTCGGCTTTCGACTACGAGGCCTCCGCACGGACGACGATCGAAGCCACCGTCGAGACCCCGGGCACGATCCTCGTGCACGGTCGACTTCTCTCCGACATCGCCAGCCGGCTTCCGAACGCTCCGATCGAGATCGCTGTCGAAGAAGACGGTGGCATCACCGTCACCTGCGGCTCCGCCCGGTTCACCCTCGCGGCCATGCCCGTCGAGGAATACCCGTCGATCCCCGAGGTGAGCGGGTCTTCGGGTGTCGTTCCTGCCGATGACTTCGGTACGGCGATCTCGCAGGTCGGATTCGCGGCTTCCCGCGACGACGTGACCCCGGTGCTGACCGGCGTGCAGCTCGAGGTGTCGGGTCACAGCCTCAGCCTCGTCGCGACCGACCGTTACCGGGTCTCTCTCCGTGACGTTCCGTGGGACGGGGAATCCGTCGAGGCGACCGCACTGGTTCCGGCGCGTACGCTGCTCGAGGTCGGAAAGACCTTCGGCCACGCCGGCACCATCCAGATCGCTTTCTCCGGAGCAGGGGACCGCGAGATCATCGCGTTCACCGCCGGCAACAAGACGGTCACATCGCTGCTGATCAAAGGCAACTTCCCGCCGGTCCGCCGCCTCTTCCCCGAGCAGACCGACCACTACGCGGTCGTGAACACCGCTGATCTCGTCGAGGCCGTCCGGCGTGTGTCGCTCGTGCTCGACCGTGCCGCGCCGCTTCGCTTCACGTTCTCGAACGACAGTGTGACGATGGATGCTTCGGGCAGCGAGCACGCCAGGGCTTCCGAGTCCGTCGACGCGATTCTCTCGGGCGGCGACGAAGTCACGCTCGGCCTGAACCCGCAGTATCTGATCGAGGCTCTCGGTGCGGTGAAGAGCGAGTTCGTCCGCGTGACCTTCACGTCGAGCGACAACGCCAACAAGCTCAGCCCGGTGCTCATCACGAGCCAGACTTCGGTCGATCAGGCCGGTCTCGATTCGTTCAAGTACCTTCTTCAGCCGAACCTCCTCCTGCGCTGATCCTGAGGTTTTCGACCGTTACCTGTCGGAAACAGCAACGCTCGGAACACGAAACACCAGGCTGCGAGAGTCAGCAGTGCCCCAGAGCACGGCTGCTCCGCATAGCCGTGCGGCCGCGCTCGTCTCTTCAGACGAAAGACGCTCCGCATGCCACCAAAAGCTCCCACCCGTTTCCGACGCCTGCGTGCTCACGGCTGAAGACCTGGAGATCGCAGGGGATTCGCTCGGTCTGACGACAGCCTCGCCAGACTGGTCGAGCGTGTCCATCCTGGATACCGATGCCGACGGTGAGCTCACGATTCTCGATCTCGCAGATCTGTCGCAGCGCATCATCTACGACGACGGGCCCTTCGAGCTCGTCGAAGCGACGGTGATCGACATGCAGTCAGCCATGAATGCGGGAGTCGCGAGTTCGCAGAGCATCACGCAGGAGTACCTCGATCGGATCGAGGCATACGACCGTGCCGTCGTACCGGGCGGAAGTCGTCCGCTCAACTCGATCATCACGGTGAACCCGAAGGCGCTCGATACGGCAGCGGAGGCCGATGAGATCCGTGCGTCCCAGGGTATGACGAGCATGTTGCTGGGTGTTCCGATCGCGCTGAAGGACAACTACGGCACGGTCGACATGGTGACGACCGGTGGATGCGCGTGCTGGAACGAGAACCAGACGACCAACGACGCCTCGATGGTCAGCGGTCTCCGCAGCGACGGTGCCGTGATCATGGCGAAGGCGAGCCTCGACGAGTTCGCCTACGGGTTCGTCTCCGAGTTCTCGTCGTTCCAGGAACCGGGTTCGACATCTCTCGTGGCGAGCCCGTACGACACCACGAAGACGGCCGGCGGGTCCAGCGGAGGGACGGGCGCCGCCGTCGCGGCCAATTTCGCCGCGCTCGGCTTCGGCACCGACACCGGCGGATCGATCAGGGTCCCGTCGTCGTACAACCAGCTCGTCGGAGTTCGTCCCACCGTCGGTTTGGCGAGCCGTGACGGCATCATCCCGCTGGCGCTTTCGCAGGACACGGGCGGACCGATGGCCCGATCGGTCATCGACGCGGCCATCGCACTCGACGCGGTGGTCGGAGTCGACGAAGCCGATCCTGTCACCGCACGGCAGCAGGGACTGGTCCCCGATTCGTACACCTCGTTCCTCGACCCGGATGCGCTGCAGGGTGCGCGCATCGCCTTCATCCCCTCGATGGTCGGGACCAATTCCGGCACCGTCCGCCTCTTCTCGGAGGCGACTGCGGCGCTGACCGCCCAGGGCGCGACCATCGTGCCCGTGACGCCGCCGGCAGGTTTCGCCGCCGTGCTCAACGAGGGATCCGGATCGACGAACGAGTTCCGACACGACCTCGACGAGTACATCGCCACCCATCTCGGTCCCGAGGTCGAGGCACGGACGCTCACGGACATCCTCGCGACGAACAGCTTCGTGACGTCTCGGCGATCGATCTACGAGGCACGCAACGCCGTCACCGACGCGACGTACGAGGCGTGGGCCGGCGACACCGGCTCGCACACGGTGCAGATCGCGGCGGGCAAGACCCTCGTGACCCAGATGATGGAGGATCTCGATCTCGACGCGATCGTCTATCCGAGCACGAACGCATATGGGACCCAGGGGACGAACATGAGATTGAGCCCGAACACCGGGATGCCGTCCGTGACCGTTCCGATGGGTCGGACGATCGAGGGTGAGTCTGTTCCCGGCAGCGGCGTGAACCTGGAGTTTCTCGGACGGGACTTCGACGAGGGCACCTTGCTGGGGCTCGCGTATGCGTTCGAGAAGACCACGGGCGCCCGCACCTCGCCGTCGCTCTACGGACCGCTTCCGTGATCAACGGCCGGCGGCTGCTCGACGGACTCGAGCGGCCGCCGGCTCGAATCCGCCGGAGGGAGATGTCAGAGCCCGAAGGTAGGCTGACAGCGTGATCGTGGAACACCTGAGCTTGGTCGACTTCCGCAATTACGCGACCGCTGAACTCGCGCTCCACCCCGGCCCGAACGTGCTTGTCGGTCGAAACGGGCAGGGCAAGACGAATCTCGCCGAGGCGGTGGTCTTCCTCGCGACCCTCGGTTCGCACCGGGTGTCGTCGGATGCGCCGATGGTGCGCGACGGCCAGGAGTTCGCGGTCATCCGTGCGCGGCTCTCGCATGGCGAACGGCGGGTTCTCGCCGAGGTGCAGGTGAATCGGCAGGGGTCGAACAAGGCCCGCATCAACGGCTCGCCGTCGAAGCCGAACGAGCTTCCGCGCTACGCGCATGTGGTGCTCTTCGCCCCGGAAGATCTGCAGATCGTGCGTGGCGATCCTTCCGCGCGCCGCCGATTCATGGATCAGCTGCTCATTCAGCGTATCCCCCGCATCTCGGCCGTGCTCGCGGACTACGACCGCGTGCTCAAGCAGCGCAACGCCCTGCTCAAGTCGGCGCGAGCCCGCGGCATCCGCGGTGAGGGTCTGAGCACGCTCGATGTCTGGGATGACAAGCTCGTCGCACTCGGTTCCGAGATCATCACGGTGCGCCAGCGGTTGGCTGCGGATCTTCAGCAGCCGGTGGCCGACGCGTATGAGGCCATCGCCGGCGCCGATCATCGTCCGCAGTTGGAGTGGGCGCTGTCGGTCGGCGGTGGGGATCCCGAAGAGGGAGAGGACGGAGCGTCGGGCGCGGAGGAATCCCCTGCCAGCGGCAAGCTCAGTGATCCGCAGCACATCGCGGAACTCTTCCGTGCCTCGTTGGCAGCCAAGCGGTCGAGCGAGCTCGATCGCGGTCTCACACTCACAGGTCCGCATCGTGACGACCTGGTCCTGCGTGTGCGTGATCTCCCGGTGAAGGGTTACGCCTCACACGGCGAATCCTGGTCGGTCGCGCTCGCGCTCCGACTGGCGTCCGCCGAGTTGTTGCGCAGCGAGTCCCCCGCCGGAGATCCGGTGCTGATCCTCGACGATGTCTTCGCCGAACTCGATGCCGACCGACGACAGCGACTCGCGACCCTGACGGCGGGCTACGAGCAGGTGGTGGTCACGGCGGCGGTGGAGGAGGATATCCCCGAGGTGCTGCATGCCCACGTGGTGCGGATCAGTGCCGGGACGATCAGCGACGAGCGGGAGGCTGCGGATGACTGACGCCGCGTCGACTCCGCCGGTCGAAGTGCCGGAGACGGTGGGCACGTACCTGCGCCTGCGCGGGCTGCAGCCGAGCTCGAAGAGCTGGAAGCGCAAGCGCCGCATCGTCACCGACGACGACAACGCGCCGTTCACCCCGGGTCGGGATCCGGGTGCACTCGGCGCGGTGCTCGACAAGCTGAGTCGGGACTCCGGCTGGCAGATCACGCTCGCCCGTGAGGACCTGGTCCGGCAGTGGGCCGATCTGGCGGGCGCCGATACCGCGAAGCACTCCGAACCGGTCTCTCTCGAGCGCGGATTGCTCACCGTGAAGTGCGACTCGACGGCCTGGGCGAAGAACCTCCAGTTCATGCGGGCGACCATCCTCACCGAGATCGGCCGTCGCTATCCCGACGCGGGTGTCGAGAACCTCCGCTTCATCGGACCGGACGTCCCCTCCTGGAAATGGGGTCCCAGAGTCGTTCCAGGGCGGGGCCCGCGCGACACCTACGGGTAGGACACCACGAATGGGGTCCACAACGCTCAGAGGGCCACACACGGCCGTTGAGCGGCATTTCCCGACGAAACCCCGCTAGAATGGGAGTTCGTGATATCGATGTGGAGAATGCCCTCTGATGACGCCTGAATCCCCTGCTGACGAGACGGAATCGAACACCGGGGGAACCTCCGACCCCATCGACGGCTCCGAGACCACGAGCAACACGATCTCTCCCAAGATCAAGCAGCCCGGCGAGTACGGAGCCGACTCGATCCAGATCCTCGAAGGCCTCGAGGCGGTGCGCAAGCGACCCGGCATGTACATCGGGTCCACGGGTCCGCGCGGTCTGCACCACTTGGTCTACGAGATCGTCGACAACTCGGTCGATGAAGCACTCGCCGGATACGCCGACACGATCTCGGTGACGATGCTGGCCGACGGTGGCGTGCGCGTGGTCGACAACGGTCGTGGCATCCCGGTCGACCCGCACTCCTCCGACCCGAACAAGTCGACGGTCGAGGTCGTGTTGACGATCCTGCACGCCGGTGGAAAGTTCGGCGGCGGCGCCTACGCCGTCTCCGGTGGTCTGCACGGTGTCGGATCCTCGGTCGTGAACGCGCTGTCGACCCGCTTCGACGTCGAGGTCAAGCAGAAGGGCTTCGTCTGGCGCCACTCCTTCGCCGACGGCGGCATCCCGCAGCAGAAGCTCGAGAAGGGCGAGGCGACCGACGAGACCGGTACCAGCATCACGTTCTGGCCGGACGCGTCGATCTTCACCGAATCGATCGACTTCGACTACGACACACTGCGCACGCGGTTCCAGCAGATGGCGTTCCTCAACAAGGGATTGCGCATCGATCTGCGCGACGAGCGCGAGTCCTCGGCCTATGAGGTGGAGGAAGAGGGCGCGACGATCACGAAGCAGCCCGGCGATGTCTTCTTCTACGAGCGCGGACTCGTCGACTACGTCGAGTACCTCAACAAGGTGCGCCATGCCGAGGTCGTGAACGACGAGATCATCGCGTTCGAGTCGGAGGACACGCAGCGAAAGATCTCCCTCGAGGTCGCCATGCAGTGGACCACCTCCTACACCGAGAACGTCTTCACCTACGCCAACACGATCAACACCCACGAGGGCGGAACGCACGAGGAAGGCTTCCGCGCGGCGCTCACGACCCTGGTGAACAAGTACGCCCGTGCGAACAACATCCTCAAGGAGAAGGACGACAACCTCTCCGGCGACGACGTGCGCGAGGGACTCACGGCGGTCATCTCGATCAAGCTGGGCGAGCCGCAGTTCGAGGGTCAGACCAAGACCAAGCTCGGCAACACCGAGGCGAAGGCTTTCGTGCAGAAGGTCGTCGGCGATCAGCTCGGAGACTGGTTCGAACGCAACCCGGTCCAGGCCAAGAACATCATCCGCAAGGCTCTCGACGCGGCGACCGCTCGCCTCGCCGCCCGCAAGGCCCGCGAGACCGCACGTCGCAAGAGCGTCTTCGAGTCGGCGGCCATGCCGGACAAGCTCAAGGACTGCACGAGCAAGGATCCGTCGATCAGCGAGATCTTCCTCGTCGAGGGTGACTCGGCCGGTGGTTCCGCCGTGCAGGGTCGCGACCCGCACACCCAGGCGATCCTGGCGCTCCGCGGCAAGATCCTCAACGTCGAGCGCGCGCGTCTCGACAAGGCCCTGGGCAACAAGGAAGTCCAGGCGATGATCCAGGCCTTCGGCACGGGCATCGGCGAAGAGTTCGACATCGAGAAGGCGCGCTATCACAAGATCGTGTTGATGGCCGATGCCGACGTCGACGGCCAGCACATCACCACGCTGCTGCTCACGCTGCTGTTCCGCTACATGCGCGGACTCATCGAGGCCGGCTTCGTGTATCTCGCGATGCCGCCGCTGTACCGACTGAAGTGGTCGAACTCCCCGCACGAGTACGTGTTCAGCGATGCCGAACGCGACGCTCTGCTCAAGCACGGCCTCGACAACGGCAAGCGGATCCCGAAGGACGCCGGCATCCAGCGCTACAAGGGTCTCGGTGAGATGAACCCGAAGGAGCTGTGGGAGACGACGATGGATCACACCACGCGCACCCTGCAGCAGATCACCATCGAGGATGCCGCCGCCGCCGACGAGATCTTCAGCGTGCTGATGGGTGAAGACGTCGAGTCCCGACGCAGCTTCATCCAGCGCAACGCCAAGGACGTCCGCTTCCTCGACATCTGACGCCCCGCGGGCTCAGACCAGATGTGTGACAGAGAGATTGATTGATGACTGACGAAGAACGCACCGAGCCGGAACACGACCACGGCAAGATCGACCAGGTCGACCTCCAGTTCGAGATGCAGCGCAGCTACCTCGACTACGCCATGGCGGTCATCGTCGGGCGTGCCCTCCCCGACGTGCGCGACGGCCTCAAGCCGGTTCACCGCCGTGTGATCTACGGCATGTACGACGGCGGCTTCCGCCCCGACAAGTCGTTCTCGAAGTGCGCCCGTGTGGTGGGCGAGGTCATGGGCCAGTACCACCCGCACGGCGACTCGGCGATCTACGACGCCCTCGTGCGTCTGGTGCAGCCGTGGTCTCTGCGGTATCCGCTGGCTCTCGGCCAGGGCAACTTCGGCTCTCCCGGCAACATGGGCGCCGCGGCTCCTCGATACACCGAGACCAAGATGGCCCCGCTCGCGCTCGAGATGGTGCGCGACATCGAAGAGGACACGGTCGACTTCACCGACAACTACGACGGTCAGACTCAGGAGCCGACGGTTCTGCCGGCCCGCTTCCCGAACCTGCTCGTCAACGGCTCGGTCGGTATCGCGGTCGGCATGGCCACGAACATCCCGCCGCACAACCTGCGCGAGGTATCGGCCGCGGCGCTGTGGGCACTCGACAACCCCGGCATCTCCCGCGAGGAGCTGCTCGACGGCCTGATCCAGCGCATCCCCGGTCCGGACTTCCCGACCGGCGCGCAGATCCTCGGCACCAAGGGCGTCCACGAGGCGTACCGCACGGGCCGCGGCTCAATCACGATGCGCGCCGTCGTCAACGTCGAAGAGATCCAGGGCCGCACCTGCCTCGTCATCACCGAGCTGCCCTACCAGGTCAACCCCGACAACGTCGCGGTGAAGATCGGCGACCTCGCCCGCGACGGCAAGATCACCGGCATCGCCGACATCCGCGACGAGTCCTCCGACCGTACGGGTCAGCGCCTGGTCGTCGTGCTCAAGCGCGACGCGGTCGCGAAGGTCGTGCTGAACAACCTGTACAAGCACACGCAGCTGCAGGAGAACTTCGGCGCGAACATGCTCGCGATCGTCGACGGCGTGCCGCGCACGCTCGCGATCGACGGTTTCATCACGCACTGGATCACGCACCAGATCGAGGTGATCGTCCGGCGCACGGAGTTCCGTCTGCGCGAGGCCGAGAAGCGCATGCACATCCTGCGCGGATACCTGAAGGCGCTCGACGCGCTCGACGAGGTCATCGCGCTCATCCGTCGGTCGCAGACCACGGCCGATGCGAATGAGGGACTCCAGGAGCTCCTCGACATCGACGAGATCCAGGCCGACGCGATCCTGCAGATGCAGCTGCGCCGTCTGGCTGCACTCGAGCGTCAGAAGATCATCGACCAGGCGAACGAGCTCGAAGCACAGATCACCGACTACAAGTCGATCCTCGCCGACGAGGGCCGTCAGCGCACGATCATCCGTGAAGAGCTGACCGGCATCGTCGACCGCTTCGGTGACGAGCGCCGCACGCACATCCTGCACGGCTTCGACGGCGACGTCTCGATGGAAGACCTCATCGCCGAGGAGGAGATGGTCGTCACCGTCACGCGCGAGGGCTACATCAAGCGCACGCGCAGCGACAACTACCGCTCCCAGCACCGTGGCGGCAAGGGGGTCAAGGGCGCGCAGCTTCGTGCGAACGACATCGTCGAGCACTTCTTCGTGACGACGACGCACCACTGGCTGCTCTTCTTCACCGACAAGGGTCGCGTCTACCGCGCGAAGACGTATGAGGTGCCGGAGGCCGGACGCGATGCCAAGGGCATGCACGTCGCGAACCTGCTGGCGCTGCAGCCCGACGAGAGCATCGCTCAGGTGCTCGACATCCGCGACTACGAGGTCGCCGACTACCTGGTGTTGGCCACGCGCGAGGGTCTGGTCAAGAAGACCCGCCTCGAGGCGTATGACACCAACCGTCAAGGCGGCGTCATCGCGATCCGTCTGAACGACGAGGACGAGCTCGTCAGCGCGCTCCTCGTGAACGCCGAGGACGACATCCTCCTCATCAGCCGTCGAGGCATGTCGGTGCGCTTCGAGGCGACCGATGAGGCGCTGCGTCCGATGGGTCGGGCGACGGCCGGTGTGCGGGGTATGAAGTTCAAGATCGACGAGGACTGCCTGCTGTCGGCGTCGGTCGCCGCCCCCGGGAAGTTCGTGTTCATCGTCACGGACGGCGGCTACGCGAAGCGCACCGCGGTCGAGGAATACCGGGTCCAGGGACGCGGTGGAACAGGCATCAAGGTCGCCAAGCTGAACGACGATCGGGGCACTCTCGCGGGTGGTCTGATCGTCGCCGAGGACGACGAGGTCTTGGTGGTTCTCTCCAGCGGCAAGGTGGTACGCTCTGCCGTGGCCGAGGTCCCCGCCAAGGGTCGAGACACCATGGGAGTGGTGTTCGCCCGGACGACGGAGGCCGACCGCATCCTCGCCATCGCCCGTAATGGCGAGCGTGGCCTCGCCGAAGACGAGGCCGATGCGGAGGATGCCGAGACCCAGGCACCTGAGACGACAGAGACCCCCGAGGATACAGACGCATGAGTACAGTGGCCGACAAGCTGGCGAAGAAGTCGACACGCAAGACCAGTGGCAAGCAGGTCCGCCTGCGTCTGGTCTACGTCGACTTCTGGTCGGCCGTGAAGCTCTCGTTCCTCGGAGCGGTCGCTCTCGCCGTGGTCACGATGGTGGCGTTCTTCCTGATCTTCCTGGTGCTCCAGGCGACCGGGATCATGAAGACCGCTGAGGGATTCCTGCTCGGCATCACCGGCAACGAGTTCGTGCTTTCGGAGGTCGTCGGTCTGCCGCAGGTCATGGCTTTCGCCGCGGTCGTGGCGATCCTGAACCTGATCGTCTTCACCGTGCTCGGCGCCGTCGTCGCCGGGATCTACAACCTCGCGGTGAAGGTGACGGGCGGACTGCTCGTCGGGTTCATGTCGAACTGATCCTCGAACCGGATTCCCGAAGGGCGGATGCTGCGGCATCCGCCCTTCGTCGTCCCCCGGTGTGCTCGGCGCTCAGACGACGCCGGTCGTGCCGAGGAGCGTGCCGATCAGCCAGGTCGCGGCGAGAGCGAGCGCTCCACCGATGACCAGTCGGATAGATGCCCTCAGGGGCGGGGACCCGCCGATCCGCGCCGATAGTGAACCGGTGATCGCGAGGGCGATCAGGACGGCGACGAAGGTGATCGGAACACGCCACTCGGGCGGCGGCAGCAGGATGGCGAGTAGCGGGAGCAGAGCTCCGAGCGTGAAGGCGACCGCCGAAGAGAGCGCCGCGTGCCACGGATTGACGAGATCGTCCTGGTCGATGCCCAGCTCGACCTCCAGGTGGGCGGAGAGCGCATCGTGTGCGGTGAGCTCCTCGGCGACCTGACGTGCGGTCTCCTCGGAGAGGCCCCGGTCGCGATAGAGCTCGGTGAGTTCGGCCAGCTCGGCGGCCGGCATGGTGCGCAGCTCCTCACTCTCCTTCGCGATCAGCGCGCGTTCACTGTCGCGCTGGCTGCTCACCGAGACGTACTCTCCGAGCGCCATCGAGATCGCCCCGCCGATCAGTCCGGCGATCCCCGCGGTGAGCAGGGCTGCGTTGTCGGTCGTCGCGCCCGCCACGCCCACGACCAGTGAGGCGACCGAGACGATGCCGTCGTTCGCGCCGAGCACTCCCGCGCGCAACCAGTTCAGTCGTTGACCGAGACCTGCGCCGTGAGGTTCACCTTCGTGGGCTGCCATGCAGCCAGTGAAGCAGATGGACATCGCGCTCGATAGGGGCGGAAAGCACCCACGACGGGTTATGGAAAACCCGAAGCGGAGCGTCCGGCTGACTCGGTGTCATGCGTGTCTGCCCCGCCGTACCTTGGAACCATGACCACTCAGACTGCGACCCCGGCTCCCGCCACGGCGGTGAAGCCGCCGTTGCGCATCTTCCTCACGATCCTGCACCTCGCAGGCGTCGGCGCGCTCGGCGGCGCCATCTTCGGCATGCTCGGCGGACTCCTCGGCACCGGCCTCGGTCTGCTCTTCGCCGCCGGCATCGGCCTCGTGCTCCTCGTCGGGCTCGTGTACGCCCTGTACGGACTCGGGTGGTTCGAGGTCGCCCGTGTCGGTGCCCTCTACCGCACCCCGATCACCCCGTTGCGACTGCAGCAGCGCGACCGCCCCGGGTTCGTCGGCTGGCTGCGCTCCCTCGGGCGCCAGGCGATCGACCCCCGCATGTGGCGAGCGGTCGCGAACTTCGCCATCTCGGCCGTGCTCGGTTTCATCGTGCTGCGGCTCGCCTGGAGCCTGGTGTGGTCGATCATCATCTCCTTCGCCCCGCTCACCGCGGCGGACGCGGTCATGGGACCGTTCGGCGGCGGAGGCATCCCCGTCGCCTGGGCACCGCTGGTCGGTATCCTCGGCATCGCGGCCTCCGTGGTCGGGATGATCGGCCTGGCGCTGCTGCACCGCACGCTGTCACTGGCGATCGTCGTCCGCAGCAAGGAGACGGAGCTCACCGAACGCGTCCGCACCTCGACCGCCCAGCGGGAAGGAGCGGTCCGCGCCGCCGATCTGGAGCGCACACGCATCGAGCGCGACCTGCACGACGGCGTCCAGCCGCGGCTCGTCTCCGTCGGTATGACGCTCGGCCTCGCTCAGCAGAAGATCGACAGCGATCCGGACACTGCCAAGGAACTCATCAACGAGGCGCACACCTCGACCAAGGCGGCCATCACGGAGCTGCGGCAGCTCGCCCGCGGCATCCACGCGTCCGTGCTCGACGACCGCGGCCTCGACGCCGCGCTGTCGGCCCTCGCCAGCCGATCGCACATCCCCGTGCACCTCGATGTGCGCATGGACGGACGATGCAGTCGCGAGGCCGAGGCCGCCGTGTACTTCTCGATCGCGGAATCACTTACCAACGCCGCGAAGCACTCGCGGGCCAGTGAAGCCCGAGTCATCGTGCGGCTCCGCGAGGGGAACACGCTCTGGGCGCGGGTCGAGGACAACGGCATCGGCGGCGCGCAGGTGCAGCCGGGTGGCGGCCTCGACGGCATCGCGAACCGTATCCTCGCCGCCGGCGGGACGTTCCGCCTCGACAGTCCGCAGGGCGGACCGACCAGCCTGGAGGTGAACGTACCGTGCGCATCCTGATCTGCGAGGACTCCGTCCTCCTCCGCGAAGGACTGGTCCGTCTGCTCGAAGACGCCGGCCACGAGGTGGTCGCCGCTCTCCCCGACATCGAGGGCCTCGACCAGGCCGTCGCCACCACGGCACCCGACCTGTGCATCCTGGACGTCCGGCTTCCCCCGACGTTCACCGACGAGGGGATCCGCGCGGCGCTCGGACTCCGGTCGACGCATCCGTCGCTCGCCATCCTCGTGCTCTCGCAGTACGTCGAGGAGCGCTACGCCTCCGACCTGATCGCGGCGCAGGGTGGTCCGCTCGGATACCTGCTCAAGGATCGCGTCGCCGACGTCTCGGAGTTCCTCGCCTCGGTGCAGCGCATCTCCGAGGGTGCCACGGTGCTCGACCCCGAAGTGGTGGCGCAGCTGCTCACGCGGCGCAACCGTGACGACAGGATGATGCGTCTCACGGAACGGGAGCGCACCGTGCTCGCGCTGATCGCGGAGGGGAAGTCGAACCAGGCGATCGCCGGTCTCCTCTTCCTCTCCGAGGCGAGTGTCGAGAAGCACATCACCGCCATCTTCCAGAAGCTGGGCTTCGAGCAGGATGAGTCGGGCAACCGCCGCGTGCTCGCCGCCCTCGCCCACATCGAGAACACCGGTGGCCCGACGCCGCCGACCGGCCAGACAGGAGTGGCACGATGACCACCGACAACAACGGCGCCCCGGGCGAGCACACCCCGCTCACCCCGCC
>NZ_PCPG01000014.1 GCF_002979655.1 Microbacterium sp. MYb45 | reverse complement strand
TCGACACCTCCGGATGGGAGATCCGCATGCGCCACGGCACACCCCACGTCCGCGGACCCGCCTGGTGGGACCCCACCCGACGCTGGCGCACCCCACAACCCCCGACACCACGATCTGCGACGCCACGGCCCGCACCTGCGGCCTGCCGCTCGACCGCGCTCAGAGCATGAGCGGCCACGACCGGGCTCGGCGTGAACTGTCGACCTGTGCGACACGATGTGGCATGCTTGCGGGCATTGCGCCGGGCCCCGTTTCTGGGGCCGTCCGTGAATTGAGAGGTAGACGCCGGAGCACATGTCCAGACCACTCGCGGGACCGCAGGGCCTGCTACGCACGCTCAACGGTCGCGCGATCCTGGAGGCGCTCGCGCGCAGCGGTCCGCAGACCCGCGCGGAGCTGATGTCGGCGACGGGGCTGTCCCGCACGGCCGTCACCCAGGTGCTGCGGATGCTCGAGGCAGCGGGCGCCGTCGCCTCGGCAGGCATCGACCGCGAGACGCGGGGGCCTGCCGCCGGTCGTGTGACCCTGCATCCGCGGCTCGGGTTCGCCGCCGCCGTGCACATCGACCACCATGCCGCGCACGTGGTGCTCGTCGACGCCCGCGGAGTCGTGCACGCAGAGGAGCACGCCGTGCTACCGCTGCAGGAGGATCGCGTCGAGCACATCGTCGCCCTCGTCGACCGTTGCCGAGGCTCGGTGAAGGCGGCCAAGGGTGCGATCCACCTCGCTGTCGTCGGCATTCCCGGGATCGTCACCGCCGATGGCGGCATCCGCGACGATCTCGGTCCGGACGGCGGCGCCTTCCGCGCTGCGCTGACCGCATCGCTCGGCTGCCCGGTACGCATCGAGAACGACGTCAACCTCGCCGCCCTCGCCGAGCTCACGGCGGGCGTGGGCGGCGACCTCGCCAGTTTCGCGCTGCTGCTCCTCGACGACGGGCTCGGTGCCGGCATCGTGATCGACGGCGCACTGCACCGCGGATTCTCCGGTGTCGCGGGCGAGGTCATGTACCTGCCGCAGACTCCGCTCCCGATCGGGGCGCCCATCGTGAGCGACGCCGTGGTCGGAGATCTCGCACTCGGGGAAGGGCGAGACGCCGAGGCCACGTTGGAGGACCATCTCGAAGCCGCCGGTCGCGGTGACGAAGCCGCGATCCGGGTCGTCGCCGAGATCGGCAAGCGCATCGTCCTCGTGGCCGGCAGCATCGGCCTGGTGCTGGACCCGGAGGCGTTCATCCTCAGCGGCACGGCAGCCCATCCCGTGCTGGTCGACGCGATCCAGCGCGTCGCAGACGAGTATGCCGCCCAGCTGCCGCTGCGGTTCCTGGTCTCCTCGTTCGGCCCGGAAGCCCCGCTGGTCGGCGCCGTCGACGAAGCGGCATCCGCCCTCCGCAGCATGCTCTTCACCCGCATCCTGACGCCGACGCCGAAGCCCGGCCGCTGAGCACCCCCGATCGTCGCCCCCGATCGCCCGTCCCTACCCGACAGGACCTCTGATGACCGCTCCCTCCGATCTCGCCGACCGCCTCGGCCTCGCACCCGGCGCGCGGGCGATCATCCTCAACGCCGACGACTTCGGCATGTGCCATGCGGCGAACACCGCGATCGTCGAGCTGCTCACGACCGGGCACATCGACTCGACGACCGTGATGGTCCCGTGCTCGTGGTCGCCCGAAGCGCTGGCCTTCGCGGCTTCCCGCACGGACCTCGACGTCGGCGTGCACCTGGTGCTCACCAGCGAGTGGAGACGCTACCGCTGGCGCCCATTGACCGGCACGGGAACGAGCCTCGTCGACGCCGACGGTTTCTTCCCCGCTGATGTCGCGACCGTCGAGCGGGATGCGACCGACGACGATGTCGCCGCCGAGCTCGCCGCCCAGCTGCAGGCCGCGCTCGACGCCGGGGTCGACGTGACGCACCTCGACAACCACATGGGCTCGGTCTACGGCCTCGTCACCGGCCACGACTTCCTGCGCCCGGTGTTCGAGCTCGCCGCCCGCAACGGCCTCCCGTTCCGGCTGCCGCGGACGATGGACGGGGTGGGGGAGGATGCCGCGTTGCAGGCCAAGCTCGACGACGCGGCGGCCGCAGCGGACGCCAGCGGCATCGAGATCATCGATCGGCTCTGGTCGCATCCCTTCGAGCTCCTCCGCGAGGGCGAGCCCGACGAGGAGACCTACGAGCAGGTGCGCGACGGCTTCATCGCGTTGCTGCGCGCTGTTCCTGCCGGCGTCACCGAGATCTACCTGCACCCGATGATCGACGACGACGAGCTCCGGGCCGCGGTCGACTTCAGCGCGGCGAAGCGTGGGTACGAGCTGCGTCTGCTCACCGACCCCGCCGTGCTGCAGGCCATCGAAGACGAGGCTCTCGTGCGCATCGGCTGGCGTGACCTGCGCGACCTGCAGCGGTCGTCCGCGCGATGACGGTTCTGGGCGAACGCCTGCGCGATCGACGGCTGGATGCGGCGCCGACCAGGGCGCAGACGATCGCATTCGGGGCATCCGGGTTCCCGACCCAACTGATGGCGCAGACCTTCTCGGCCTTCATCGTCTACTTCTACGTCTCACACCTCGCTGTCCCAGCCGGATGGGTGGCCGCGGCGATGATCGCCCACGGTGTGCTGAACGCGGTGCTGAATCCGGTCGTCGGCACGATCTCCGACCGGCTGCGCACTCCCTGGGGTCGGCGCATCCCGTGGATCGGTCTGGGCATCGTGCCGCTCGTGGTCGCCTTCGCGCTGGTGTGGATGCCGCCCGAGCTCCCGGCGGCCGGCCTCATCGTGTGGTTCCTCGTGGTCGTCGCCGTGTACGACATCGCGTTCGTCGTCGTGGTGCTGAACATCTCGGCCCTGTTCCCCGAGATCTTCCGCACCACCGAGGAGCGCGCCCGAGGCAACGTGCCGCGGCAGATCTTCGCGATCCTCGGCATGGTCCTCGGCACCGCCGGCGCGCCCGCCCTGTACAGCGCGCTCGGCTGGCCGGGGATGGCCCTGGTGCTGGGCGCCGTCTGCCTGGTGCTGCTCGTGTGGTCGTTCCTCGGCGGGATGATCGAGCGCCGGGTCCCGGAGGCGGCGTCCGAGGCCATGCGGTGGGGCGACCAGCTGAAGTACACCTTCCGCAATCGGGCCTTCGTCCCCTACGTGCTCGGGTCGCTGTTCGTGCAGACCTCGATCGCGGTGATCCTCGCCGCGATCCCGTTCTACGTGCGGTACTCGCTCGGGGCTGCCGAGGGGGAGGGCAGTCTGCTGCTCGGGGCCATCTTCGTCACCGCGATCCCGTCGATCGTGCTGTGGAGCGCGGTCGTCCGCCGCACCTCGCCGCGCACGGCGGTGCTGTGGAGCGTGACGGTGTTCGGCGTCGCCGTGCTCGGCTACCTCGCCCCGTCGGACGTGCTCGGGGCGGTGCTGGTCGGCGTCGCGGTCGGGGTGGGCGTCGGCGGCCTGCTGCAGCTGCTCGAGGTCATGCTCGCGCAGATCATCGACGAGGATGCCGTGCGCACCGGGCACCGCCGCGAGGGGGCCTACTTCGGGGTCAACGGCTTCGTGGTGCGAGGATCGGTGGTGCTGCAGGCGATCGTGGCCGCGGTGGTGCTGACGGTATCCGGATTCGATGCCACGCTCGGCGACGCGCAGCCCGAGAGCGTCGACGGTGGAATCCGTCTGATGCTCGCCGTGATCCCGCTCGGGTTCACCGCCCTCGCGTGGCTGTGCTTCTGGCTCTACCCCATCCGCGCCCGCGACGTCTGAGTCAGACCGATGCAGCCTGCCGCGCCTCCCACCCCGTGCGCACCATCTCGTCGACCGTGTACCGCATGGTCCAGTCGAGGTCGCGGGCGGCGAGCTCGCCGGTGGCGACGATGCAGTCGGGGTCGCCGGGGCGGCGGGGGCCGATCTCGGGCGTGAAGTCGATGCCGGTCACGCGGGCGACGGCATCCATGATCTGTTTCACGCTGAGCCCGTCACCGGAGCCGAGGTTGTACGCGGGCTCGATGGTGCTTCCGTCGGCGAGGCGCTGGGCGGCGGCGACATGGGCGGCGGCGATGTCGCCCACGTGCACGTAGTCGCGCACGTTCGTGCCGTCGGCGGTGTCGTAGTCGTCACCGAAGATCTTCGGGGTCTTGCCCGCGAGCAGCGCCTCGAACACGATCGGGAAGAGGTTGTGCGGGCTCACGTCGTAGACCGTCGGATCGGCGGAGCCCACCACGTTGAAGTACCGCAGCGAGGTGTGCCGCAGCGGGCGCGCGGAGTCGGCCGTCGCGATGGCCTGGTCGCGCAGCAGCCACTCGCCGATGAGCTTCGATTCGCCGTAGGGGCTGGCCGGCTTCTTGGCGGTGTCCTCGACGACGAGCGCGACGTCGGGGGTGCCGAACACGGCGGCCGAAGAGGAGAACACGATGTTCGAGACTCCGGCGGCCTCCATCGCCTCGAGGATGATCCGGGTGCCCTCGACGTTCTGCGCGTAGGTGTGCAACGGGCGCTGCACCGAGACGCCCGCGTACTTGTATCCCGCCACGTGGATGACGCCCTGGGCGTCGTGGTCGCGCAACGTCTTCTCGACCAGGTCGCGATCGAGGATGCTGCCCTGCACGAACGGCACGCCCTCGGGCACGAACGACGCGACGCCGCTGGAGAGGTCGTCGAGCACGACCGGGGTGAGCCCTGCTTCGGCGAGGGCCCGGACGACGTGGGCTCCGATGTAGCCGGCGCCGCCGGTGACGATCCAGGACATTGCGTTCCTCTCCTGCCGCGGAGTGGTCGCGGCTCGATCGATCATTCTCTCAGGCGTCGCGGAGCGGACCTGCGGAGGGGGTGACCGTGAACAGGTGCGGGGCGCCGAATCCCGAGGCGGCGAACGCGGCGGTCACGGCACCCGACACCGCCTCGACGGCATCCTGCTCGATCAGCGCGATCGCAGCACCGCCGAAACCGCCGCCGGTCATGCGGGCGCCGAGAGCGCCGGCGGCCAGCGCGGTGTCGACCGCGGTGTCGAGCTCGACGGTCGAGATCTCGAAGTCGTCCCGCATCGACACATGCGACGCTACGAGGAGGTCGCCGATGGCTCTCGCGCCCTTCTCCCGCAGCACCTGGACGGTGTCGAGCACGCGCTGGTTCTCGGTGACGATGTGACGCACGCGGCGGAAGGTCACGTCGTCCATCAGCTCCTGAGCGCGGGGAAGGTCGGCGATCGACACGTCGCGCAGGGCGGGCACGCCCATGAGTGATGCCCCGAGTTCGCACGACGCCCGGCGTTCGCGGTAGCCCCCCGTGGAGTGGGCGTGCTTCACGCGGGTGTCGATCACGAGGATCGCGAGTCCGGCCTCGGCGATGCCGAGCGGCACCGGCCGGGCCTCGAGCGAGCGGCAGTCGAGGAAGATCGCGGTGTCGGGCTGACCGAGCATGGACGCCATCTGGTCCATGATCCCGGTGGGGGCCCCGACGGCCTCGTTCTCGGCGCGGCGTCCGACGCGGGCGAGAGTCGTGGCGTCGAGGCCGGTGCCCCAGAGCTCGTTGAGGGCGGATGCCGTCGCCCCCTCGATCGCGGCGGAGGAGGAGAGCCCGGCCCCCACCGGCACGTCGGAGGCGATCGCGATGTCGAGGCCGCGGAACGGGCCGTCCTCGGCGGTCTCGCGCCGCAGCGCCCAGGCGACTCCGAGCGGGTAGGCGGCCCACTCCGGGACGGCGGGGTGTGTGCCCGGCGCGGTCGGGAAGAGTCCGTCGAGCTCGTCCAGGCCGACCTCCACCGGTTCCTCGGCGAAGGTCGAACCGACCATGACCCGGCCGCGATCGTCGCCGCGCAGCCCGACTGCGGCGACCGTGCGCTGGGGGATGGCGAACGGCAGCACGAAGCCGTCGTTGTAGTCGGTGTGCTCGCCGATGAGGTTGACGCGGCCCGGTGCCGACCAGAGGCCGTCGGGCTCGCGGCCGGTGAGGTCGGCGAACAGTGCGCGGGCGTCGTCGTGGGCGGCGGTCATGCGGATGCTCCGTCGGAGGTCGGGTTCGGGGTCTGGTTCGGGGATGAGCGTTCGATCGCCTCGCGGAGGCGTGCGGCGCCCACCTCCGGCGGGACCTCGGCGGCCCACGCCCCCATCGCGGCCTCGGACCCGGCGAGGAACTTCAGCTTGTCGGCGGCCCGGCGCGGGCTCGTCAGCTGCAGGTGCAGGCGCACGGTGTCGCGGCCGATGTGCACGGGCGCCTGGTGCCAGGCGGCGATGTACGGGGTCGGGGTGTCGTACAGGGCATCGACGCCGCGGAGCAGGCGCAGGTAGAGCGGGGCCAGCTCGTCTCGTTCGGCCTCGGTCGTCTCGGCGAAGTCGGGCACGTGGCGGTGCGGCATCAGGTGCACCTCGAGCGGCCAGCGGGCGGCGAAGGGGACGAAGGCCGTCCAGTGCTCGCCGCGGAACACCACGCGCTCGGAGGCCTGCTCGGACTCGAGGATGTGCTGGAACAGGTCGGGCGCGGTGCGGTCGATCGACTCGAGCAGTCGCGTGGTGCGCGGCGTCACGTAGGGGTAGGCGTAGATCTGGCCGTGCGGGTGCGGCAGGGTGACCCCGATCGCCTCGCCGCGGTTCTCGAACGGGAAGATCTGCTGGATGCCGGGCAGCTTCGAGATCGCGGTCGTGCGGTCAGCCCAGGCCTCGATGACCGTGCGGGCGCGGGTGACGGACTGCGTGCCGAAGGAGCCGGAGTGGTCGGGACTGAAGCAGACCACCTCGCAGCGGCCGACCGACGTACGGGTGCGACCGAGGCCCAGGGCGGCGAGGTCGTCGAGGCCGCGCGGCGCGTTCGATGCCTGCGGCGCGGTGCCGACGGCCTCGGCGAGGGCGGGGCCGAACGCGGGGGAGCGGTTCTCGAACACCGCGACGTCGTAGCGGGACGGCACCTCGGAGGGGTTGCCCGGGGTCTGCGGTGCGAGCGGGTCGGCCTCGGCACTGGGCATCATGACGCGGTTCTGCCGGTTGGCGGCGACCGTGATCCAGTCGCCCGTGAGCACGTCGAGGCGCATCGTGGCGGTGTCGGGACGCGGGTCGAGCGTGCGGGCATCGACGGCGCGCTCGGCTCCGAGCGCGGTGCCCGGATCGTCGTAGTAGATGAGGTCGCGGCCGTCGGCGAGGGTGGTGGCGCGTTTGACGACGCCGGCGCCGAGGGTCTCGGTGCGCAACTCAGGAAGATTGTGCGTGTTCACGTAAACATGGTAGCCACAGGGCCGTGATAACGTCAACATTGCGGAGTTGTGCACGGGCGGCGAACGGAGAAAGTGCGTGGGAGACGAACGCGACCTGGTCGGGGAACCGCGCTCGGGACGGCACGCATCACCGTCCGGGCGTGTATCGATGGCCATGGTCGCCGCCCGCGCCGGGGTCTCTGGTCAGACCGTGTCGCGCGTCGTCAACGGCAGCCCGCGTGTCGACCCGGACACCCGCGCCCGCGTCAAGAGCGCGATGGCCGACCTCGGGTATCGCCCGCACCGTGCCGCCCGCGCCCTGCGCACCGGACGCTCGCAGACCATCGGCCTCGTCGTCACCACCCTCGCCACGGTCGGAAACTCGCGGATGCTGCAGGCCACGGCCGAAGCGGCGGCGGAACGCGGCTACGCCCTGACGCTCGTGACCGCGACCGACGGCGTCGCCGAGGCTTTCGAGCGGCTCGCCGAGCAGGAGGTCGACGGCGCGATCGTGCTCAACGAGGCATCGGCACTCGTTCCCGCGACGCAGCCCCCCGCGGGACTGCGCCTGGTCGTGGTCGATGCGCCGACCGACGCGGGGGTCACCTCCGTGCACAGCGACCATGCGGGCGGTGCGGCTGCGGCTGCGGCTCGGCTCCTCGCCCTCGGACGCGAGACGGTGCACCACCTCGCCGGGCCCGAGGATTCCTTTGCGGCTGTCGAGCGTGAGCGGGGATGGCGCGAGACGCTGATCGCCGCCGGCATCCACCCGCCCGCCGTGGTCCGCGGTGACTGGAGTGCCGACTCGGGATACTCGGCGGGGGGAGCGCTCGCCGGAGCATCCGCGGTCTTCTGCGCCAATGACCAGATGGCGCTCGGACTGATGCGCGCCCTGGCCGAGTCCGGCCGCCGGGTGCCCGAGGATGTCGCGGTCATCGGCTTCGACGACGTGCCGGATGCGGCGAACTACCGTCCGCCGCTGACCACGATCCGGCAGGACTTCGCCGCCCTCGCCCACCGTGCGGTCGCAGCGCTGGTCGATGCGATCGAGGGTGCTCCGCGGTCCGAGTGCTCCGCGGTCATCCCGACCGAGCTCGTCGAGCGCGACAGCGCGGGCTGAGCGGGCCTGTCGGCGGTCGGGGTCGGAGCGTCCTCAGGCTGTGCGCTCGGGAATCCGGACGGTGGCGCCGGACTCGAGTGCCTCGTTCCCGGCGGCCACGATGCGGCAGATCGCGAGGACCTCGGCGCGGTCGATGTTCGGTGTGCCGGAGCGGCTCGAGGCCATGATCGACTCGAGAAGCCCGGCGAGCATGTCCTCATTCGCTTCGATCTCGAAGGAGGCTGCGCCGCGCGCGGTGCGGAGCTGCCCGCGCGTCCACGGGTTCCATTCCGCGGGGCCGCCGATGGTCGCGGTGCGTCCGTCGGACCAGGTCAGCAGCAGGTCGGCCCGTCGTGGTTCGATGCTGACGCAGTCCGGCCCGAGGGCGGCGACGGCGAGGTCCACCAGGTGCACGCCGTACCAGGAGAGTCCCGGATGCCCCGGCTGCACGACGAGCGGGCCGGTGAGGGCGGCAGAGGTGGCCCCGGTGGTGGTCGCTGCGCGGAACTCGGGGGTGAAGCGCTTCGGCGACCCGCTCAGTACGAGGCAGCCCGAGGCCTCCGCGTGGGCCAGCATCGCCTCCGCATTCTCCGGGTTCGCGGCGAAGCGCGTGTCGACGTAGACCGGCAGGTCGAATCCCGCGACGCTCATGAACTGGTCGCGGCGGGTGCGGGCGTCGGACGAGACCAGCAGGAGCACGTCGACGGCAGCAGCGACCTCCGCGGGGGAGCCGAGCAGGGCGATCCCCGATTCCGCGAGTGTCGACGCATTGGCGTCGTTGCGGTCGCGGCTGGGCGGGAAGTCGGTCGACGTCGGCCCTTGCCAGGCGGCGACGACCGTGCCGCCGGCGACACGTCCGGTGCGCCCGTCGCCGAGCAGTCTCGTGAACTGCAGCGCGTGCGACGAGTCGACGCCGATCAGCCCGAAGCGCAGTGGATCCTGCGCGCTCATCCCTTGATCCCGCTCGCCGTGATGCTCTCGACGATGTGCCGCTGCAGGAAGATGAAGATCACGAAGCAGGGCACGAAACTGATCAGCGCGGCCGCCATGATGTTCGAGGTCGAGACGGTCTCGGTGTTGAGCGTGGCCAGACCCACGGTGAGGGTGCGCGCTTCGTCGGACTGTCCGACCACGAGTGGCCAGAGCAGGTCGTTCCAGTGCCACAGGAAGACGAAGATGGCGAGCGTCGCGAGCACCGGCTTGATCAGCGGCAGCACGATCGACACGAAGGTCCGCCACTCGCCGGCGCCGTCGATGCGCGCCGCATCGAACAGCTCGTCCGGCATGTCGGCGACGAACTGACGGATCAGGAACACCGCCTGCGCGTTCGCCAGCGTCGGCAGGATCAGGCCCCAGAGCGTATTCACGCCACCGGCGCCGGCGACCAGGATGAAGGTCGGGATGAGTGTCGCCTGCATCGGGACCATCAGCGTCGCCACGATCGACCACAGCAGCGCGTTGCGGCCGGGGAATCGCTTGCGGGCGAGGGCGTAGGCGGCCATGGATGCCGTGAACAGGACGACGACGACCGAGACGACCGAGTAGACGGTCGAGTTCCACACCCAGAGAGGGAACTCGCCCACCCGGAAGATCCGGATGATGTTGTCGAAGGTGAGCGCCTCCGGGATCGCGTGCGGGATCGTGGGGGCGTCTGCGGGCGACAGTGCGAGGATCACGACCGCCAGCAGCGGGGCGACCGTGAACAGCGAGATCACGATGAGCGAGACGAGCGTCCAGGTCTGCCCGCGCGAGCGGCGCCGACGCGGCGGCCGGGGAGTCGCCGAAGGCGGGGTCGGACGGATGCTCCCCGCTGTTGCGGCCGGAGTCAGGGCGGTGGAGGTCATGACCGATCCTTCCTTTCGAAGAATCCCCGCTGGATGAGCGAGAGGACGAGCACGATGACGAACAGCACGATGCCGACCGCCGCGGCGTACCCGAAGTCGAAGAACTTGAAGCCCTGGTCGTACAGGAAGTAGATGAGGCTGTAGCTGGCGCGGGCGGGGCCACCGCCGGTCATCACGTAGATGGTGTCGAAGACCTGGAAGCCGACGATCGTCTCGATCACGAGCACGAAGAACAGCACGGGCTTCAGCAGCGGGAGCGTGATGTGCCAGAACGACTTCCAGGCCCCGGCGCCGTCGATCGTGGCCGCTTCGTGCACTTCGGCCGGCTGGGCCTTGAGTCCGGCGAGGAAGATGAGCATCGAGTATCCGAAGCCCTTCCACACCGCGACGACGGCGAGACTCGCGAGCACCAGCCACTGGTCGCCGGTGAGGAACGGGACCGGGTCGAGCCCCACCGAGGTGATCGCGGTGTTGAGAGGGCCGTCGGAGGCGAAGATCCACTTCCACACGATGCCGGCGAGTACGAACGAGCTCAGGTAGGGCACGAACAGCAGGGCGCGGAACAGGCCGCTCAGATGCACGAGACGGTTGAGCAGCACGGCCCCGGCGAGGGAGACCACGATGATCAGCGGTACGAACAGCACCACGTACAGCAGGGTGACCCACAGGCTCTGCCAGAAGTGCGGATCGGCGAACAGTCGCGTGTAGTTGTCGGCACCGAGGAACTCGATGTCGCCGTTCAGGCGATAGCGGGTGAGGCTCATCGCCCCGGCCCCGGCGATCGGCAGGAACTTGAAGGCGGCGAAGATCGCGAGGGTCGGGAGGACGAACAGTATGCCGGCCCACGCCTCGCGGCGGCGTGCGGCACGGCCGGCGGCGGCCCTGGTGTCAGGGGCCCGGCGCGATGCGGTGGTGACGGACATGGCGTCCTCTCGGGGGGAGTGCGCGGGGGCCGGAGCCCCCGCGCGAGACGGTCAGGAGCGGTCGAGGACGTCCTGCGCCTCGGCGGCGGCCTTGTCGAGCGCCTCCTTCGGCGTCAGGTCGCCGCGGAGCGCCGACTGGATGTACGGGGCGAGGACAGCCATCACCTGACGGGCCGACGGGTTGGGCTCGCCCGGATTCGCGACCGCCAGGGCCGCTTCGTATGCGTCGCGGTCGGCCTCGTCGCCGCCGATGGCGACGTCGGTGCGGGTGGGGAAGTTGCCCGCCGCGGTGTTCAGCTCGGTCTGGAAGTCCTTCGACGTGAGGAACGACAGCACTTCGTAGGCGGCAGCCCTGTTCTCCTGCTTGTTGATGGATGTGAGCGAGAGCAGCCCGGGGTTGCCGTAGGTGGCCTGCTCCTCGCCCTCGAGCGGAGCGCCGACGACCACGGCATCCTCACCGAGGGCTGCCCGCATCTGCGCGAGTTCGGCGGGAGACGTGGTGGGACGGATGCCGACCGTGCCGGCTGCGAGGGGTGAGCCCTCGATGCCGACGGCCTGGGTGGCGGCATCCTTGGGGAGACCGCCTTCCTCCTGCAGATCGACGAGGAACTGCAGTGCCTCGACGCCCTCATCCGAGTCGAAGGCGACCTTCGTCCCGTCCTTGGAGAAGACCCGCCCGCCCGCCTGCCACAGGAAGGGGTAGAAGCTGAGGTTCAGGGTCTGCTCCGGGGTGCCGAGGTAGTCCATCACGGCCACCCCCTCATCGGCCAGCACTGGCGCCGCCTCGCGGATCTCGTCCCACGTGGTCGGCAGCTCGATCCCCGCGTCGTCGAACACGGCCTTGTTGTAGGCGGTGGTGAACACGTTCTGGAACAGCGGAACCCCGTACAGCTCGTCCTCGAACGTCGCGGCCTGGAGCGTCGCGGGGAAGAACACGTCACGGTCCTCGGCGATGGCCTCGTCGACCGGCTGCAGGCCGCCCACGTTGAGGTAGGTCGCTGCCTGGTCGGGAGTGATCAGGACGATGTCGGGGCCGGAGTTCGCGGCCAGGGCGGCGGAGATCTGCTCGTCGCGCTTGTCGAAGGTCTGCAGCTCGATGTTCAGGTCGACATCGGGGTGCGCCTTCTCGAAATCGGTCTCGGTCTGCTCCCAGAAGTCCTTGCTGGCGGCTTCGTCTCGGATGACCGGGTACATCCACAGGGTCACTTCGCCCTTCACTTCGCCGTCGGAGGCGCCTTCCGGCGCGGACGAGGGGGAGGAGCAGGCGGTGAGGGCGAGTGCCGCGACTGCCGTCAGGGCGGTCGCTCGGGCGATGCGGTGCGTCATTGCAGTGATCTCTTTCTCGGGTACAGGTGGGGGCTGGTCGGTCTTCGGGAAGAGGGGGGTCAGAGGGGAAGTTCGACGGGCGCATCGTGGTGTGCGCTCGCGATCTGTTCGAGGCCGGCGAGTGCGAGGGCGTGTCGCGGTGAGGTCGGGTGGGTGAGCAGTGGGTCCGCGGTCTCCTGCATCCAGTGGCGCAGTGCGGCGGCGAATTCGGACACCTGGGCCGTCCGATCGGGATCGTCGATCAGGTTGACGAGTTCGTCGGGGTCGGCGGCGAGGTCATAGAACTCCATCACCGGGCTCGTGCCGATCGTGGGGCCGGTGAGGTCGATCGGGACGCTGCGGTGCATCCAGGACTGCGTCGGGTCCATGGCGCGCGGAGCGTTCGAGAGGTTGAGGATGAGCTTCGCATCGGCGGACCGGACCGACCGTTTGGGATCGAAGTAGGTGTGATAGGTCAGCTGCCCGAAGGTGAAGGTGCGGGCGGGTTCGTCGTGTTCGACGAGGGGCACCAGGCTCGTCCCCGCGACGTCGGCGGGGAGGTCGGAGACGGCGAGTTCGAGCAGGGTGGGGACGACGTCGACGTGGCTCACGAGCTGTCCGACGCGGCGCCCCTGCCAGCGGGGGCGGTCGGGCACGCGCAGGAACAGTGCCACGCCGAGCCCCGCGTCGTAGAGCGTGCACTTCGCGCGGGGGAGGGCGAGCCCGTGGTCGGTCGTGAACACCACGATGGTGTCGTCTGCGAGGCCGAGTCGCTCCAGCTCCGAGAGGATCGCTCCGACCCCCTCGTCCATGTGGCGCACGGCACCTTGCAGTTCGGCCATCTCCTCCTGCGCATCGGCCGTGTCTGCGAGGTATGACGGCACCGAGATGCCGTGCGTCGCATCCGGCTGCACGGCATCGCCGAGGAACCCCATGATGCCGGCGCGGTCGCGGTCGGACGGCTCGCGATGCGGCTCGTGGAATCCGGCCTGCAGATAGAACGGCTCGCCGGATGCCGCCGCGCGCGTGAGCGCGTCGATCGTGCGGGTCACGACGACGTCGCGGTCGCCTCCGGAGCGCACCTGATCGAAGCCGAGGCGGCGAGCGATCTCGGCATCCGCGTGCGTGCGGGACTCGTGGTGCACGCCGACGAGCTCCGTGCGGTAGCCGTGCTGCCGGAGGCGGTGGGCGAGGTGCGTCGTCGGATCCGTGAGGTCCCACCCGAACGGTTCGTGGGTGAGGCCGAGCACTCCGTGCTGCTGCGGGTAGGCGCCGGTGAAGAGCGAGGCGCGCGCCGGGCTGCAGTGCGGTGACGTGGCGAAGGCGGAGGTGAACACGGTCGACTCGGCCGCGAGCGCATCGAGATGCACGGTGGTCACGGTGGTCACGCCGTATGCCCCGAGGAAGCGGCCCAGGTCGTGGCAGTGCAGGAGCAGGATGTTGCGCGCCATGTCAGCCCATCCTCTCGAGCGATTCGCGCGTGACGCGGTGCCGGAGTTCCTGCCCCGCGAGGAAGCGGGTGATCTCGTCCGCGACGATCGCTCCGGCCCGTGCACGGGACTCGGCCGTGGCTCCGGAGACGTGGGCTGTCAGCAGCACGTTGTCGAGCGCGCGCCAGCGGTCGTCGGTCGGGAGGGGTTCGGCGTCGAACACGTCGAGCGCCGCATCGATGCGTCCGCTCGAGACGTGGTGGAAGAGGGCATCCATGTCGATCAGGGAACTGCGCGCGGTGTTCACGAAGGCGGCCCCGTCACGCATCATCGCGAGCTCGGCTTCGCCGATCATGCCCGCGGTCTCGGCGGTGGCGGGCGCGTGGATCGCGACGACGTCGCTGTCGGACAGGACCACGTCGAGGTCGACCGCGGCGGCGGCGAGTTCGTCGTCGGGCGGGAGGTAGGGGTCGTACACCCGCACCTCCGCGCCGAGTGCACGGCACATGCGGATGTACTCGCGCCCGGTGCGAGACGCCCCGATGACGCCGACCACCGCCCCGGAGATCTCGCGCGCGCGATCGATCGTGCGGGCATCGTCCCAGGGGCGTCCGGATCGAAGCGCGTGATCCATGCGGTGCGCGCGGCGCAGCAGGGACAGTGTGAGGGTGAGCGACATCTCCGCGACGGCGGGCGACATCGCCGCGCCCGCCTGCGTGATCGGAATTCCGGAGGCCCAGAAGGCGTCGCTCACGAGGCTGCGCACGGAGGACGCGGCGTTCACGACGAGACGCAGGTTCGGCATGCGCGAGAGCATCTCCTCGTCGAGCCGGGGAAAGCCCCAGGCGACGACGGCGAGCTCGGTCCGTGCCAGGGCGGAGGTGGCGAGCGCGTCGGGGGCGACGACGCGGATGTCGGTGGCGACGGAGCGCAAGGCGTGCTCTGCCGATGTCGGGAAGAAGGCCGCGCGCTCCGCAGGGGAGATGCTCACCAGCAGGTGCTCTGCGGGAGGGGGTGCGGGAGAGTCCGTTCGGACCACGGTGTTCGACATGCCCAGAAGTCAAGCATCGGCGTTTCGTTTTGTCAATGACAAAAATAATAGGATGGGAGCATCGGCAGCGACGAAGGAGTGGCATGGGTGACGGGGTGATCGTCGAACGGCTCGCGGGTCGGATCGGCAGCAAGGCGCTCATTCGTGAGATCAACGAGGCCTTCGTCCTCGATGTCGTCCGACGCCGGGGGACCACCTCGAGAGCCGAGATCACGAGCGTCACCGGCCTCAGTCCTGCGACCGTCACCGGGATCTCCGCCCAGCTCGTGCGCGACGGGCTGCTGCGCGAGACCGACGTGCTGCGCGGCACGGGCGGTAGACCCGCACGACTTCTCGAACTCGGTACGGATGCCGTCGTGGCCGCAGGCGTGCGGCTCTCGCGGGAGTCGGTCGAGGTCGCGCTCGTCGACCTGCGCGGCGACGTGATCGCCACCGTGACCGAGGCGCTCCCCGCCACGGACCCGGATGCTGCCGCTGACGGGATCGCTGCGGCGGTGACCGCGCTTCTCGGGCGCCACCAGGGCTCGATGCTGCGGGGCGTGAGCGTCGCCCTCTCCGGGGTCGTCGACAGGCCGCGCGGCGTGGTCCGCCACAGCGGCGCGCTCGGTTGGCAGGACGTGCCGTTCGCCGCCCTGGTAGCCGACAGGCTCGAGTCCAGGGTCGTCATCGACAGCCTCGTGAACAGCTTCGCGACCGGGCTCCTGCTTCTCGACCCCGACCTCGCCGAGCGCGACGTGATCGTCTTCAGTGTGGGTGCCAGTCTCGGGGCATCGCTGCTCGTGGACGGGCGCATCCATCGGGGCTACCGCGGCGGCGCAGGCGGCTTCGCGCATTCGGCGATCGGCACGCGGGCGGGTGGTGCGGTCTGTCACTGCGGCAACGTGGGCTGCTTGGAGACGACCAGCAGTGTCTGGGGTCTTCGTCGCGAGCTCGAGGCGCGCGGATCCGCTGATCTCTCCTCTCCGGCGGCTGCGGATGTGCTCCGAGGTGGCGGGGCGCTGCTCGGCACCGCGATCGCGAACGCCGCGAAGATGTTCGGGCCGGAGCGGGTGGTGCTGGTGCTCGCGGAAGAAGTCGCGGCGACCCCGTTCGAGGATGGATGCCGTGACGCCCTCGCCGGCGAGTACGCGTTCGGTGACGGTGTCTCGCCCGAAGTCGTCTCGGTGCCTGCCGACAGTGACACGTTCGCCCGCGGCGCCGGTTACGACATGATCGGCGAGCTCTTCAGCGCCGAGCACGCCGGCTGAACGTACGTCCTCGCCGGGCATCTCGCGTCGCGGTTGCGTTCGACTCTCGTCTCGTGGCATGATCTCGGAAAGCGCTTTCCACTCACGGTCGAGAGGAAGCGGCGACTGCTTCCCGCGAAAGAAACGGAACACCATGACCCAGGCGAACACCCGCGAGATCGGCATCATCATGAACGGCGTCTCCGGACGCATGGGATACCGGCAGCACCTGGTGCGCTCGATCCTCGCGATCCGCGAGGAGGGCGGCATCGAGCTGCCCGACGGCTCCCGCATCACGGTGAAGCCGATCCTCGTCGGCCGCAGCGAGGCCAAGCTCGCCGAGCTCGCCGCGAAGCACGGCATCGAGGACTGGACGACCGATCTCGACGCCGCTCTCGCCGACCCCCAGTGGGAGATCTACGCCGACTTCCTGGTGACCAAGGCCCGCGCCACCGCGATCCGCAAGGCCATCGCCGCGGGCAAGGCCATCTACACCGAGAAGCCCACCGCCGAGTCTCTGGAGGAGGCGCTCGAGCTCGCCCGCCTCGCGAAGGACGCAGGCATCAAGACCGGCGTCGTGCACGACAAGCTCTACCTGCCGGGCCTGCAGAAGCTCAAGCGCCTGATCGACTCCGGGTTCTTCGGCCGCATCCTCTCGGTGCGCGGCGAGTTCGGCTACTGGGTGTTCGAGGGCGACTGGCAGCCGGCCCAGCGCCCGAGCTGGAACTACCGCACCGAAGACGGCGGCGGCATCATCACCGACATGTTCCCGCACTGGAACTACGTGCTCGAGAACCTCTTCGGCGAGGTCAAGAGCGTCTACGCGCAGGCGGCCGTGCACATCGCCGACCGCTGGGACGAGAAGGGCGAGCACTACACCGCCACGGCCGAAGACGCCGCCTACGGCATCTTCGAGATCGAGGGCGGCGTGATCGCCGAGATCAACTCGTCGTGGACCGTGCGGGTGAACCGCGACGAGCTCGTCGAGTTCCAGGTCGACGGCACGCACGGCTCGGCCGTCGTCGGGCTGTTCGGCGCGAAGATCCAGCCCCGCAACGCCACGCCCAAGCCGGTCTGGAACCCCGACCTGGAAGACACCCGCGACTACGACGCCGACTGGCAGAAGGTGCCCACCAACGACGTGTTCCTCAACGGATTCCGTCAGCAGTGGGAGGAATACCTGGTCTCCTACGTCGAGGGCACCGACTACCCGTTCGACCTGCTCGCCGGCGCCCGCGGCGTGCAGTTCGCCGAGGCCGGTCTGACCTCGAGTGCCGAGGGGCGCAAGATCGCCCTCGAGCCGCTGACCCTGGGCTGAGGCGCGCATGAGCACCCTCCGACTTCTCCGCGTGACCGGTGAGACCGCCGACGTCGCCCTCAACGACTCGGGCGCGTACACCCGTCCGACCGCCCCGCTGCAGAGCCGCGTCGCCTATGCCGCGGCGCACGTGGTGCCGAAGGTCCACGCCGACAACACCCCGGGGCAGCCGGCCGACATCGACTGGGATGCCACGCTCGCGTTCCGGCGCAACGTGTACTCGTGGGGACTCGGCGTCGCCGACGCCATGGACACCGCACAGCGGAACATGGGACTGGATGCCGCGGCCACTCGCGAGCTGATCTCCCGCAGTGCCGAGGTCGCCCGCGAGGAGGGCGGCTCGGTCGTCGTCGGCGTCAACACCGACCATGTCGCCGAGACGCACATCTCGATCGACCAGGTCATCGCCGCCTACCTCGAGCAGCTGCACTTCACCGAGGAGCAGGGAGCCGGCCCCGTGCTCATGGCCTCGCGCCACCTCGCCCGCGTCGCGACGGATGCCGACGACTACCGCCGCGTCTACCGCGAGGTGCTGTCGCGCGCGACCGTTCCCGTGGTGTTGCACTGGCTCGGCACGGCCTTCGACCCCGAGCTGGCCGGATACTTCGGCGCCGACGACTGGCAGACGGCATCCGCAGTGCTGCTCGATGTGATCGCGGAGAACCCTGACAAGGTCGCGGGCGTCAAGATGAGCCTGCTGAACGCCGCGTCCGAGATCTCGGTGCGCGAGCGGCTTCCCGAGGGCGTGCGCATGTTCACCGGCGACGACTTCAACTACGTGGGCCTGATCGGCGGCGACACCGTCGGCGACGGCGCGGGGCACTCCGACGCACTGCTGGGGGCGTTCGCGGCGATCACCCCGGTGTCGTCGGCGGCGATCCAGGCGCTGGATGCCGGAGACCCGGAGGCGTACCTGCGCATCCTCGGCCCGACCGAGGAGCTCAGCCGACAGGTCTTCGCAGCACCGACCTTCTATTACAAGACCGGCGTCGCCTTCCTGGCCTGGCTCAACGGCCATCAGCCCGCGTTCCAGATGGTGGGAGGCCTGCACTCCGCGCGCAGCCTGCCGCATCTGAGCCGCATCGTCGAGCTCGCCAACGCCTCGCTCGCGCTCGAGCAGCCCGACCTCGCCCGCGAACGGTGGCACGGGATGCTGCGCCTGAACGGAGTGGACGCGTGAGCGCCGTGGATCCGCGCCTGTCGATCAACCAGGCGACCATCAAGTACGCCGACCTGGCCACGGCCCTGCGGGTCACCGCCGACGCCGGCATCCAGGCGATCGGACTGTGGCGCGAGCCGGTCAACGAGGTCGGCCTCGACATCGCGGCCCGGATGCTGTCGGACTCGGGGCTGCGCTTCACGACCCACTGCCGTGGCGGGTTCTTCACGCTGCCCGTCGGGGCGGAGCGGGAGGCCGCGCTCGACGACAACCGTCGGGCGATCGAGGAGACTGCGACCCTGGCCGCCGCCGGTGCCGAGGGCTCGACCGCGGTGCTCGTGCTCGTCGCGGGTGGCCTGCCCGAGGGGTCGCGCGACCTGATCGGGGCGCGCGAGCGTGTCCGCGATGCGATCGGCGTTCTCGCTCCCGAGGCGAAGGCCGCGGGGGTCACACTCGCGATCGAGCCGCTGCATCCGATGTTCGCCTCCGATCGTGCGGTCGTCTCGACGCTCGGTCAGGCGCTCGACATCGCCGCCGACTTCGAGCCCGAGGTGGTGGGCGCCGCGGTCGACACCTTCCACATCTGGTGGGACCCGCAGGTGCTCGAGCAGATCGCCCGCGCGGGGCGTGAAGGCCGCATCGCCACCTACCAGGTGTGCGACTGGAAGACGCCCCTCCCGTCCGACGTGCTGCTCTCGCGGCATTACACCGGCGACGGGGTGATCGACTTCGGCTCGCTCACCCGTGCGGTCATCGCGACCGGGTACGACCGCGACATCGAGGTCGAGATCTTCAACGCCGACATCTGGGCGGATGCTCCTTCGAACGTCGTGCGCCGCACGGCCGACACCTTCGCCGCGGCTGTCTCCCCGCACCTCGGATGACGCCCGCCGGTCGCCGGCAGGAACGGGACTGAGAGGATGACGCCATGACCCGCACCCGCCCAGGACTGTGCTCGGTGACCTTCCGCGCGCTCGCGCCCGAGCGGATCATCGAGCTCGCAGCGGATGCCGGGCTCGAGGCGATCGAGTGGGGCGGCGATGTGCACGTGCCGTCGGGAGACGTTATACGCGCCGGGAAAGTCGCCCACCTCACCGCGGACGCGGGCCTCGCGGTTGCGTCGTACGGGTCGTATTTCCGCGCCGGAGCGGACGAGCCCCTGACCCCGGTGCTCGACAGCGCCGAGGCCCTCGGAGCCGATCGTGTGCGCGTCTGGGCAGGCAGGATCGGCTCGGATGCCGCGACCCCCGTCGACTGGAGCGCGGTGGTCGACCGACTGCAGGCCGCGGCAGCAGAGGCGGCGGGCCGCGGCATCGCCCTCGCTCTCGAGTTCCATTCCCGCACGCTCGCCGACACGGCGCCGACGACGCTGCGGCTCCTCGCCGAGGTCGGCAGCCCGGCGCTGTCGACCTACTGGCAGCCGACGGTCGGAGCCTCCGTCGACACCGTGCTGGAGGAGTACCTCGCGCTCGCCGCGCACACGCGGGCGGCCCACGTCTTCTCCTGGTGGCCACAGGACGAGCGGCTGCCCCTGCGCGCGCGGGACGCGCTGTGGACCCGGTTCTTCGCGGCGGCGGCATCGGCCGCGGCGCCCCCACGGGATGCGCTTCTCGAGTTCGTGCCCGGCGACGATCCGGCCCTGCTCGCCCGCGAGGCGGCAGCGCTGCGCGACTATCTGGAGAGGCCCGCGTGACGAATTTCCGGGAAGTAGGCTCGGAGACATGACCAACCCCGCATCGCCCGCGGAGCGGCCGTCGTCGGAGCGCGCCTCGCGTCATCCCCGCGGCCCCGCGCCCACGCTGCACGATGTGGCGCGGGAAGCCGGTGTCTCCCTGGCGACGGCCTCGCGCGCGCTCAACGGCTCGGAGCGCAAGGTGGCCGAATCGTTCCGCGAACGCGTCGAAGCCGCGGCGGCGAAACTCGGCTACACGGCCAACGTCTCCGCCCAGGCGATCGCCCGGGGAACGTCTCCCGTCATCGCCCTGCTCGTCGCCGACATCGCCGACCCCTACTTCGGGCTGATCGCATCCGGCGTCGCGCGTGGTGCCGACGAGCACGGACTGGTCGTGACCATCGCGATCACCGAACGCGATCAGGAGCGGGAAGCGCGGATCGTGCGTGCTCTGCGCGGCCAGCGTCCGCGCGGGCTGATCCTCGCGGCCTCGCGCACGCAGGAGCCCAGGGAGGTCGACACCGCGCACGAGCTCGCCGAGTTCGCCCGCCTGGGCGGCACGGTCGTCGCTTTCGGGCCGGACGGCGACGCGGATCGGCGCATAGAGATCGACAACCGTTCCGGTGCCGAGACGCTGGCGCGGCGAATGGCTGAGCTCGGTTACCGTTCGGCGATCATCCTGGGCGCCGCCGAGGGTGTGCGTACCTCCGACGATCGCCTGGCCGGCTTCCGCGCCGGGTTCGAGGCCTCCGGAGGCGTGGTGGAGAGCGTGCGGCGGGGCGACTTCCGACGTGAATCGGGGAGTGCGGGCATGGCAGCCGCGCTCGCCGACGGGGTGCCGGCGGGAACCCTCGTCTTCGCGATCAGCGACGTCGTCGCGATCGGTGCGATGTCGGCCATCCGCGACGCCGGTCGTGAGATCGGTGCGGACATCGCGGTCTGCGGCTTCGACGACGTGCCGGCCGCGAGCGATGTGTCACCGGCTCTGACCACCGTCCGCGTACCGCTGACCGAGGTGGGCTACCAGGCGTTCCGTGCGACGGTCGACGCCGATTGGGAACAGTCGCCGCTCCCGGTCGAGGTCGTCGTGCGGGCGAGCACTCCCGCGATCACCCGATGACCCGCGTGGTGCTGGCGCCCGACAGCTTCAAGGGCACGATCACGGCGGCCGATGCCGCGGCCGCGCTCGCCGAGGGGTGGACCGCGGTCGATCCGACCGCCGAGTTCGTGCATCGGCCGATGGCCGACGGCGGGGAGGGCACGGTCGCCGCGTTCGAGGCCGCGGTCTCCGGCGCGGTCCGGATGCGGGTCGTCGTCGACGGACCCGCCGGAACGCGGGTCGACACCTCGTGGCTGCTGCTGCCGCCGAGCGAGGATGCGCCCGCGGGAACCGCGGTGGTCGACCTCGGTTCGACCTCCGGAATCGAACTCCTCGACGAGCTGCGGCCCTGGGATGCCGACACGACGGGCCTCGGCCAGGCCATGGCCGCAGCCCTCGACCACGGCGTCTCGTCTCTCGTGGTCGGCATCGGATCGAGCGCCTCGACCGACGGCGGCACCGGGATGCTCACCGCGCTGGGTGCGCGGTTCCTCGACGCGTCCGGCGCTCCCGTGGCCCGCGGTGCCCGAGGGCTCGCCGAGATCGCCTCGGTCGACCTGACGGGGTTGCGACCGGCGCCCGAGGTGCGCGTGCTGACCGACGTCACCAACCCGCTCACCGGTCCCCGGGGTGCGGCCGCGGTGTTCGGGCCGCAGAAGGGGCTGAGCGCGATGGCGCACATCGCGCTCGTCGACGACGGTCTGCGCCGCCTCGCCGACCTGCTGGGCATCGATCCGGCGGGGGAGGGCAACGGCGCGGCGGGCGGCACCGGTGCCGCCCTCGTCGTGTGGGGCGGCGTGCTCGCTCCCGGCGCCGCCGAGGTGGCCGAGCTCATCGGCCTCGCCGACGCGATCGCCGGCGCCGACATCGTCATCACCGGTGAGGGCTCCTACGACGGACAGTCCGGCGACGGCAAGGTGCCCTCGTTCCTCGCCGGCCTCGCCGCTGCGGCGGGCACCCGCGCGCTACTCGCCGCCGGACGCATCACCGCGGATGCCGACACCGCGCTGTTCGCGGCATCCGTGTCTCTCACCGATCTCGCCGGCTCCTCCGAGGCAGCTCTCGCCGACCCCGCGCGCTGGTTGCGCGAGGCCGGCGTCGTGCTGGCTCGCGCCGCGGAGTCCTGAGGTCGCGCGCTCCCTGTTCTGGCGACAGAATTCACGGGATTCGGAGTTCGTTGATCGGTTCTCGACGGCTCGCCAGAATCGCCGGAGCGATGGCAGCGACGAGAGCCGTGTTCACAGCGACCACCGCCAGCGCTCCGGTGAAGGTCGCCCCTGGCCAGGGGTCGCCACTCGCGGCGAGCGCGACGAGCGAGATGCCGATTCCGATCCCGGTGCCGATGACGCAGAGCACCGCGGTTTGCATCAGGAGGAGGGTGATGATGAGCGCGCGACTCGCCCCGAGCGCCCTCCTCCGGCCGAAATCCTTTCGCCTCATCAGCACCAGGCCGTACTGCAGAACAGCGACCAGAAGGGCGGTCAGAGTGAGGAGAGCGATCACGAGGCCTCGGGAGAATCCGCGGAGTTGCGCGTCGATTAGTCCTCGCAGATCGGCCAGCGCCTCACTCGTCTGTACCTTCGTCTTCGAGGCGTCCTCGACGCCGAGCAGAGATACGACTGTCTCACTGATCGGGCCGACGAGTTCGGGTGACGTGGCGATGACGATAAGGACAGCGATTCGCTCGTCGCCATCGACGGGGTGTGGGACCAGCGCCAGAGGCTCGAATCTCCGAAGAAATTCTGGAACCTCAAGTCGCCCGCCTATGCCGAAGGCGCCGCCCGAGTCGACGATTGAGACTCCACCGACGAAGTCTGGAGTGCCGAGCTGCTCCGCTGCCTGATCCGACTCCCAAACCAGGGCGCCTGGTAACGGGGACTCATGGGGTATTCCTAGTCGCTCGAGGTCGGCGCCGTAGGCGAGGCGAACGGGAACGTGCGCCCCGCCTGGCACGCGCGAATTGGTGGCATCCACCGCAGCCGACAAGCCCGCGGCCCACTCGATCCCTTCGATCCCGTCGATTCGGTCGAGAACGTCGGCGGTGAGGCCGGAATCGGGATCGGCGCGGATCGTTATCGAGCGCGTGCCTGCAGAGTCGATGGAGTTGAGAACGTTCTGCTCGGCTCCGACGGTGCGCCCGGTGGTGAGCATGACGACGACGATCATGCCCACGACCATCAGGACCGTGATGATGGAAGCCACCGGTTGGGAGCGGATCGCCGCTCGCGATTCGCGGAGAACAGGACCGATCACAGTGTGATCTCCCGGTCGCACGCGCTCGCGACCTCGGGGGAGTGCGTGACGATGATGACAGCGGCCCCCGCGCGGGCATGATCCTGCAGTGCCTTGACGACGACGCTTGCCGTCGTCGGGTCCAAGTTTCCCGTGGGTTCATCGGCCAAGAGAATGTCCGGCGCGTTGAGGAGAGCCCGGCAGAGAGCGATGCGCTGTGCCTGACCCCCGGACACTTGCCCGGGTTTGCGTTGCGCCGGCACATCGACACCGAACCGCGCGAGAAGCTCGTGTCCTCGCGGCTCGAGAGCGTGTCGAGGCAGTCCGCGGTACAGAGCCGTCTCAGTGACGTTGTCCAGCACGGATCGCGTGGTGTCGAGGGCGGCATCCTGAAAGACGAATCCGAACCTTTCGGCGCGCAGATGCGCGCGCTGCGCATCGCGGAACACACGGCTCGAAGTCCCATCGATCAACACTTCCCCGCTGCTCGGCTTCAGCATGAGGCCGAGCAGGTACAGCACCGTTGACTTTCCGCGGCCAGACCGGCCCGTCAGCGCCGTTGTCGAACCGGCGGGAAATTCTGCCGACCAGCCTTCGATGAGCGGATGATCGGCGTCGTACCGGAAGGTCAGGTCATCGGCGCGCAACCTCATGCCGGTCGCGGGACTCATTTCGTCGCACTCCCGGGGATCTGTACACGCAACCCCTGCCGCGCTCCGGTGATCGCCGACATCCCTTTCGCAGACGCAACGACCTTCACCGCGACCTCACGCCCGTCCTCATCGACAACAGCTGTCGATCCGTCTGCGACGGTCACCAGCGCCGCAGAGGGCACGACAAGTCCTTCGACTTCGGCGACGACGATGATCCGTGAACGGAGGGCGGTCGTGCCCGTAGGCGGTATCTCGCTGCACGCGGTTGCGCAGATGAACTCTCCGTCCGGTGCGCTCAGACGGATATCAATGGCGCCTTCGTCACCGCGCAGTTGTTCTTCGGCGGTCGCCTCCCATGTCTCTCCGCGCGGAGAGGTGATCTCGACTTTCGTTCCGGTGGGCATCATCGCCGCCTGAGCCTCGGTGACGGGGATCTGGAATGTCGGAGCGGGCGAGAGTCCGCGTACGACACTCTCGCCCCCGGTGAGCGTTGCCCCGCGATTGATCACGGCGGTGTCGAGCGTCACGCGCGCGGGTAGCGACGGCACAAAGATGACGTCACCGACGTCGACCATCCCCGACGGTTGTGCGCCAAGCGTCCTCTGCCAGCGGCTGACGGCGCCCTTGGTTCCCTCGCCGAACACCCCGTCGATGCTGCCGCCGTACTGGCCGCTGTCGCGAAGCATCTCCTGCAATTGGCGAACGTCCGCGCCCGCGCTGTCGAGACCGAGGGATCGGAACATCGGAACGGCGCCCTGAGCGACGACGACCGGACGCAGATCGACGGTGTAGAGCACCGTGCCGGAGGTGACCGCGGTGCCTGCTTCGACGGCGATATCCGTGACGATACCGGCGGCACGGTTGGTGCCGATGGGCTGCTGCGCCCACTCAGTCATCGTGTTGAGGCTCACCGCGTACCCGACACTGCCGTGTTCCACCGCGACGAAGGAGTGTCCCGCCGAGGATAGAGGATCGTCGGCGGGACGGAGGATCGTCACGACGGCCCAAGTACTCGCGGCACCGATCACCAGCAGGGCGATGGCCGCGAGGATCATCGCACCGCGCAGGCGACCGCGAGGCCGTCCGGCGATGTCCTCGCGGTATGCCGAGTCGACAGGTGATGACGACATCTAGTATCCCGGCCGAGGGCACTCTTCGAGAAGTGCGAAGTACTCGTCTTCGGTGACCTGGGAGTTCGAGGTCGTGTACACCTCCGCGTACGGGTCCCATGCGTTCCCATCGGCGAGTGCACCTTCCACGAAGGTCTGCTCGCTCGGTGGGCTCCCTGGATCGAGGCCCTGACCGCGGATGCACTCGGCCGTGTCCAGCTCCATGAGATAAAGCAGCCTCAACTCGGGTTCGGTGAGTGCGGGAGCGATCTTGTCGAGTCCGTTCTCCTTCGCGCACTCCGCGAGGTCTGCGTCATACGGCTCTTCCTGTCCATCGGGGACGTTGCTCAACACTCCGCCGTCGCCGGTGACGTCCGCGTCCCATCCGTGATCGACCATGCATGACGCCATGGTGCTGCCGAACTCTGGATCGATCCCCAGATCCACGCTTTCCGCAGTCGCGCGCGGCTCCGGGGCTGAGCTCGCGCATCCTCCGAGGAGTAGTGCGGGGGTTGCGATGATTGCGCTGAGTAGCACCGCTGCGGTTCGCTTCATCACCGACCTCAGTAGCTGCAGTCGTAGCCTTGATATACCCAACGGGAGGCGCTCGTGTACGCTGATCCGCTCTGCTGATCCTCGTTGGGGCTGTTCACGTAGCGGCGGGTGGCGACGGCGCCGTTGCCCCAGGTTCCGGACTTGGTTCCCGTTCGCGCCGTCCCGGTGATCTTCAGCGTCACGGTGTTCGTAGCGGAGCCTTCCACATACGCGTGCATGGGCCAGTAACAGTCGTGCGGGCCGTAGTACGTCGTCATCGCGGCGGCGGGCAGCGCGGTGAGCGCGACCAGTGCTATCGCGCTGAACGTTCCGATCAGCCCCAGTCGAATCTGCTTCTTCGTTTCCATAGTGATGGCCTCTCCCTATCGTGAGTGATGTGTAAAACATTACTGACGATACGGGTAGAGGTGAGAAAAGTATGTCCCCCTTCTGGGGGACATACCCGTTTGGTGGCGGTTGCCTCAGCCCTCGAGCGCAGCCGAAACCACGGCGCGCGCCTCGGCCTGCACCTCGGCGAGGTGCTCCGGGCCGCGCAGGCTCTCGGCGTACAGCTTGTAGACGTCTTCGGTGCCCGACGGTCGGGCGGCGAACCAGGCGTGCTCGGTCTGCACCTTGAGCCCGCCGATGGCCGCGCCGTTGCCCGGTGCGTGGGAGAGCTTCGCTGAGATGTCCTCACCGGCGAGAGTCGTCGCCGTCACGGCCTCGGGAGCGAGCTTCGCGAGCGTCGCCTTCTGTTCGGGCGTCGCCGGTGCGTCGACGCGCTGATAGGCGGATGCGCCGAAGGCAGCCTCCAGCTCGCGGTACCGCTCCGACGGCGTCTTGCCGGTGACGGCGATGATCTCGGCGGCCAGCAGGCACAGCAGGATGCCGTCCTTGTCGGTCGACCAGACGGAGCCGTCGCGACGGAGGAAGGATGCGCCGGCCGACTCCTCGCCGCCGAACGCGACCGAGCCGTCGAGCAGACCGGGCACGAACCACTTGAATCCGACGGGCACTTCCAGCAACCGCCGGCCGAGTGACTCGGCGACGCGGTCGATGATCATCGACGACACGAGCGTCTTGCCGATCGCGGCATCCCGCGGCCAGTCCTGCCGGTGCGAGAACAGGTAGTCGATCGCGACAGCCAGGTAGTGGTTCGGGTTCATCAGCCCGGCATCCGGGGTGACGATGCCGTGCCGGTCGGCATCCGCGTCGTTGCCGGTGAGGACGTCGTATGAGCCCTTCTTCGCGACCAGCGAGGCCATCGCCGAGGGCGACGACGGGTCCATCCGGATCTTCTCATCCCAGTCCAGGGTCATGAAGCGCCAGGTCGGATCGACCTCGGGATTCACGACGGTGAGGTCGAGATCGTGCATCTCGGCGATCAGCGACCAGTACTCGACGGATGCTCCGCCCAGGGGGTCGGCGCCGATGCTGACCCCGGCGTTGCGGATCGCATCGATGTCGATGATGGAGGGCAGGTCGCGCACGTAGGCGTCGCGGAAGTCGTAGCCGTTGAGCCCGTCCCAGTCGACGTCGGCGAAGCGCACCAGCTTGACGCCCTCGAGCCCCGCGGCGATCAGGGCGTTCGCCCGGTCGGCGATCCAGCCGGTGGCATCGGTGTCGGCGGGTCCGCCGTGCGGCGGGTTGTACTTGAAGCCGCCGTCACGCGGCGGGTTGTGCGACGGGGTCACGACGATGCCGTCGGCGCGGCCCGGGTCGTCCGCCGCGCGGCCGCGGTTGTACGTGAGGATCGCGTGGCTGAGCGCCGGCGTCGGCACCCACGAGTCGCGCGAGTCGACGCGCACGTCCACGCCGTTGGCGAGCAGCACCTCGATCGCGCTGCGCTCGGCCGGCAGTGACAGCGCATGCGTGTCGCGACCGAGGAACAGCGGACCGGCGATGCCCTGGGTGGCCCGGTAGTCCACGATCGCCTGCGTCGTGGCGAGGATGTGGTTCTCGTTGAAGCTGTTCGACAGCGACGACCCACGGTGGCCGCTGGTGCCGAACACGACCCGCTCGGCGGCGACGTCGGGGTTCGGTGCGCGGTCGTAGTAGGCGGCGATCAGCTCGTCGACGTCGATCAGGTCACTTTCCTCCGCGGGGAGGCCGGCACGGCTGGTCATCTCTTCAGTCTGCCCCCTGATCGGCAGGATCGCATCCGCGAAGTCATCCGCATATCGGTCTGTCAGCTGGGGGATAAGGTGAAACCCGTGACTGAACGCCGTACCTACAGCTATCTGGGCCCTGCGGGAACCTTCACGGAGGCGGCGCTGGAACAGGTGGCCGAAGCCCGAGGTCAGCAGTGGCGCTCCGTGCACAACGTGGGCGAAGCTCTGGCCGACGTGCTCGAGGGCCGCAGCGACGCCGCGATGATCGCGATCGAGAACTCGATCGAGGGCGGCGTCTCCACCACGCAGGACGCCCTCGCGACGCTCCCCGGCCTCCGCATCATCGGCGAATACCTGGTGCGGGTGAACTTCGTGCTCGTCGCGCCGCGGGGGACCACGCTCGACCAGGTCGAGGTGATCGCGGCGCATCCGGTCGCGTACGCCCAGTGCCACGGCTGGCTCGGCGCCCATCTCCCCTCGCACTCGCACGTGCCCGCATCGAGCAACGTCGCATCCGCGATCGGCGTCCTCGACGGCACGCTGCCCGCGCAGGCGGCCATCGCGGCACCCGGCATCGTCAACCACTACGACGTCGACGTGCTCGCGGAGGGCATCGGCGACAACGCCCAGGCCGTGACTCGCTTCGTCCTCGTCACCCGCACGACCCGTTCGCCCGAGCCGACCGGGGCGGACAAGACCTCGCTCATCGTCGAACTCCCGCACGACCACCCCGGCTCGCTCCTCGAGATGCTCGAACAGTTCTCGACCCGCGGCATCAACCTGTCGCTCATCGAGTCGCGGCCCATCGGCGACGAGCTCGGTCGCTACCGGTTCGTCATCGACGCCGACGGTCACATCGAGCACGAGCGCATGGCCGACGCGCTGCTCGGCATCCGGCGATTCAGCCCTCGGGTCGTGTTCCTCGGCTCGTATCCGCGCGCCGACCGGCAGATCGTGCACTACCCCGAGCGCTACTCCGACGACATCTTCATCGAGGCGCGCGACTGGCTGCGCGGCATCCTCTCCGGCGAGCCCGACGTCTGACGTCACCCGCCCGACCGCCCAGCACGGTCAGGCGGATGCCGTGGTTCAGTGCTCCTGGAAGCGGGGCCAGTCGCTGCCCGGAGCCATATGGGAATGCAGGGAGCCCTTCGCTGAAGCGAGGTTCGGGTACGTCCCGGTCGCCTCGTCGGAGCCGGCCATCGTCACCGTGTAACCGGCGTCATCGTGGCGGATGCTGCCGACGACGCCGTTGCGGCCATAGGCGACCCAGAGGGCGAGAGTCTTGGTGGTGCTCATCATCGAACTCCTTCTGCTGCTGTCGACAGTGCGATCGCCGAAGGGTCCGCGCCCCTGTCGACGGCACTGTTCGTGACGCTACGCCTGTACCGGCGGGAAAGCCAGGGCTTGACAGGAGCTCAGCGCGCGGCGGCGATGAGTTCGAGCGTCTGTGCGCGACCGGTCGGTGCGTCGTTCGGTTCGGCATCGTAGGCGCCGGCGACCGGCGACAGCATGACCTCGTCGACACCGTATCGTGCGGCGAAGGCGCCGATCTCCGCGGCCACGCTCTCGCCCGTACCCACGAACCAGCGCGAGCGGGCGGCCTGCACGACCTCGTCGGTCGCGGCGTCGGTCTCGGCGGCGGCCGCCTGCTCGACGGTCTCGAGCGCGGCGAGTGGCTGATTCAGGCGCAGTCGCGCCATCATGCGCAGCTGCGGGAGGGCGCGTGCCTCCGCCTCCTCCTGCGTGGGCGCGGCGACCGCGTTGACTGTGAGGAACGTGCGCGGCTCCGGGTGCTCCTCGCTCGGACGGTAGCCGGTGCGGTACAGGTCGAGAGCGCGCTCGAGCCCCTGACCCGAGAAGTGGTTCGCGAAGACGTAGGGCAGGCCGTGCGAGGCGGCCAGCTGTGCCGAGTAGTCGCTCGACCCGAGCAGCCACACCTCGGGGGTGCCGGTCGCGGCGGGTGTCGCGCGCACGGTGTACTCGCCGCCCGAGGTGAACCGCAGCGCAGCGCCCTCGGCCGAGAGCAGCGCCGCGATGTCCTGCACGTGGCGGGGGAACTGCTCGACATCGCTCGTGGTGCCCGAGCCGCGTAGCAGCTGCGTGATGACGGGGTCGCTGCCGGGGGCGCGGCCGAGACCCAGGTCGATGCGTCCTGGGGCGATGGCCTCGAGCGCCGCGAACTGCTCGGCGACGATGAGCGGGGCGTGGTTGGGCAGCATCACGCCGCCGGAGCCCAGGCGCACGCGCGAGGTGCGGGTGGCCGCCGCGGCGATCAGCACGGGGGGAGTGGTGGAGGCCACCGACGGCATGTTGTGGTGCTCGGCGAACCAGTAACGGCGGTAGCCGAGCCGGTCGGCGGTCTCGGCGAGGGACAGGGAGGCGGCGATGGCCTCGGCACTGGTCTGACCGGTGCGCACCGGGACGAGGTCGAGGACGGAGAGGGCGACGTCATTCATCCCGAGTGACAACCCGCCGCCGCTCTCCGGCATTCCCCGATCAGGCCGCGAGCGGCGTGGCGGGGGTGGCGCGCGCGGCGCCACCCCCGGTAGGTCAGGCGTCGATGGCCTGGCGCTGCTCGGTCGACTCCACGGTGATCTTGCGCGGCTTGGCGCGTTCGCTCACGGGGATGATCACCGAGAGCACGCCGCTGTCGTACGAGGCGCTGATGCCGTCGAGGTCGACGCCCTCGCCGAGCGAGAACTGCCGCAGGAACGAGCCGGCACCGCGCTCGCGGGCGAGCCAGCGCACTCCTTCTCGACTGTCGGCCGTGCGCTGCGCCCGGAGGGTCAGCTGGCCGCCGTCGAGGTCGACGTCGATCGATCCGGGATCGACTCCCGGCAGGTCGGCGTGCAGGATGTACCGGTCGCCGTCGCGGTACAGATCCACCGGCATCAGCCGGGGTGCGCGAACGGAGTCCAGCACGCTCGCGGCGAAGCGATCGAGCTGACTGAAGGGATCGAAGGTGAGTGCCATGGGGTGTCTCCTTTCGTGCGGCCCAGTTGGGCGGTGATTCGATGCAGGTTATCTGCATCTCGTGCTATAGATTTTTTATAGAACAACTTCGGAGAACTCGCAACCCGAGCTGAGGGACTTTTCAGGATGACGCACCGCGACTCACGCACACCGCTCTACGGCATTGCCGTGGCAGCTCAGCTCGTCGACCTTCCCGAGGCGACGCTCCGGTTGTTCGAAAGCAAGGGTCTGCTCCTGCCGGCGCGCAGCAAGGGCGGCACCCGGCGCTACAGCGACGACGACATCGACCGGCTTCGGCGCGCGGCGCAGCTGCGAGACGACGGCCTCAACATCGTCGGGATCGCCCGGGTGCTCGAGTTGCAGGACGAGAACGCCGACCTGCGCGAATCCCTCGCCGACGATTCCGCGTCCGCCTCTGATCGGGAAAGGCCCACCTCCCGCCGCTCCTGAGCGCCGGGAAGCCATGCAGGGCGGCGATACGCTTCCCTCATGGAAGCAGGCATCTTCTACGTCCTCGTCGGCTCGGTCGCGGTGGCGGCGTTCGCGCGCTCACGAGGGTGGCCGGCGCCGCTGCTGGTGACGGTCGTGGCGCTCGCCGTCTCGTTCCTCCCGTTCGTCCCCGACATCGACATCGACGGGCACCTGCTCCTCAGCCTGGTGCTGCCGCCGCTGCTGTACTCGGCCGCGCTCGACGTCTCGTTCGTGGGGTTCAAGCGCAGCCTCCCGCAGATCCGGCGACTCGGCATCTGGCTCGTGCTGATCACGGCCCTGGCCGTCGGCTTCGTCGCCTGGTGGATCTTCCCTGCTCTCACCCTCCCCGGTGCGCTGCTGCTCGGTGCGATCGTCGCCCCGCCCGATGCGGTGTCCGCCGCGGCGATCGGTCGCCGGCTCGGATTGCCGCGTCGCATCATGACCGTCCTCTCCGGCGAGAGCCTCATCAACGACGCCACCTCGCTCACGCTGTACCGGGTGTTCGCGGCGATCCTCGCCGGTGCCACGGTCTCGGTCTGGGGTGGGATCGGGCAGTTCCTGCTGGCCGTCGCGATCGGAGTCGGCATCGGCCTCGTGTTCGGGATCGTCCTGCACCAGCTGCGGATGCGCATCAGCGATGCGGTCGTGATCGGCACGTTCGGGCTCCTCGCCCCGTTCGGCGCCTATGCGATCGCCGAGCATCTGCTGGGCTCCGGCGTTCTCGCCGTCGTCGCCATGGGCCTCTACGTCGGGTACAACTCCCCGCGCACCGACTACACGACCCGTCAGCAGGAGAAGCCGCTCTGGCTCTCGGCCGACCTGCTGCTGGAGAGCTTCGTGTTCGCCTACATCGGGCTGCAGTTCCCGCGCGTGCTCCGCGATCTCGGCAGCGAGTCGGTCGGACACATCCTTCTGCTCTCCGGTGCCGTGCTGCTGGTCGTCCTGGTCGTGCGGCCGCTCTACATCTACCCGACGAGTGCCTGGGCGAACTTCCAGGACCGCCGGAAGCTCGAACGGTGGGACCGGGGTGTGCAGAGCGGCGAGTTCGAGAAGCGGCACCGCAAGTCCCGGCGCTGGGGGGACTACACGGCCGACGAGCTTCGCAGCCAGATCGTGCGCGACCGGATGGCGGGGCTCAAGCTCACTTGGAAGGACAGCGCCGTCATCTCCTGGGCGGGCATGCGCGGCGTGGTCACCCTCGCGATCGCGGTGGCCGCCGCCGACCTCGCGACGCTCGACGCCGAAGCCTCGCACGCCATCGTCGTGGTCGCCTTCATCGTCACCGTCGGCACGCTGCTGCTGCAGGGGCTCACGCTGCCGCTGCTCATCCGGAGCCTCGGGATCGCCAGCGACGCCGATGAGAAGGAAGACGAAGCGGCGCTCGCCGAAGTGCGGGCGAAGAGCCGCGAGGCCGGGAAGAAGTTCCTCGCCGAGAGGCGCGTCGAGTGGGAGGCGAAGTACGGCGAGGTCGACCTCGGTGTGTTCGACGCGTTCACGAAGCGCATGACGCGGGTCGAGAAGGACACCGACGAGGCGCAGAAGGTGGAGGATGCCGCAAGCCGCCCGTCCTACGAAGACCTCGTCGCCCTGTCCCGGGGATGGCTGCAGGTGCGGCGCGAGATCCTCCTCGCCGAGCGCGACGCGGGCAACCTCGACGAAGAGGTCATGCGCGAGCTGATCGCCGCGATGGATGCTGAGGAGCTCGCGCTCGACACCCGCGGCGCGACCCGTCAGCAGAGCCGGGCCTGACCTGAAACGCCAGAGCGCCCCGTCCCGAGAAGGGGCGGGGCGCTCTGTGCGAGGCGGGAATGGGGTCAGCGTGCGCCGACCGGCTCCTTGTCCGTGGCGGCATCCGCTTCGGGAGCGTCGTCGTCGCCGGAGTCGTCGGCGAAGGGCAGGCCCTCGCGCGGCGCGTTGTAGAGCTCCTCGTTCAGGATGCCCTCGCGCTTGGCGACGATGGTCGGGATCAGCGCCTGGCCCGCGACGTTGACCGCGGTGCGGCCCATGTCGAGGATCGGGTCGATCGCGAGCAGCAGCCCGACGCCCTCGAGCGGCAGGCCCAGGGTCGACAGCGTCAGCGTGAGCATGACGACCGCGCCGGTGGTACCGGCGGTGGCCGCCGAGCCGACGACCGAGACGATCACGATCAGCAGGTACTGCACGAAGTTCAGCTCGATGCCGAAGAACTGGGCGACGAAGATCGCGGCGATGGCCGGGTAGATCGCGGCGCAGCCGTCCATCTTGGTGGTCGCGCCCAGCGGCACGGCGAACGACGCGTAGGAGCGCGGGACGCCGAGGTTGCGCTCGGTGACGCGCTCGGTGAGGGGCAGCGTGCCGATCGAGGAGCGGCTGACGAAGGCCAGCTGCACGGCGGGCCACACGCCCGAGAAGTACTGCTTGATCGACAGGCCGTGCGTGCGCACCAGGATCGGGTAGACGACGAACAGCACGAGCGCGAGGCCGATGTAGACGGCGGCCGCGAACCAGCCGAGCGAGGCGAGCTTCTCCCAGCCGTACTTGATCACGGCCGAGCCGATGAGGCCGAAGGTGCCGAGCGGGGCGATGCGGATGATCCACCACAGCACGCGCTGGATGACCTTCAGCAGCGACTCGGTGAAGATGAGGAAGGGCTCGGCCTTCTTGCCGGCCTTGAGTGCCGCGATTCCGATGACGGCCGCGACCACGATGACCTGGAGGATGTTGAAGCCCACGCTCGACGAGAACGTGCCGTCGGCTGCACCGGGCGAGGTGTTGACCGTCAGGCCGAGGAAGTTCTGCGGGATCAGGCCCAGCAGGAAGTTCCACCAGGTGCCCACGGTGTACGGCTCCCCGGTCTCGAGACCCTCTCCGGCGCGGTTGCCCGGCTGGATCACGAGACCCAGCACGATGCCGATGATGACCGCGATGAAGGCGGTGATCGCGAACCACAGGATCGTCTGGCCGGCCAGGCGTGCGGCGTTCTGCACGCGACGCAGGTTCGAGATGCTGGCGACGATGGCCGTGAAGATCAGCGGGACGACAGCGGCGCGCAGCAGCGTCACATACGAGTTGCCGATGGTGTCGAGGGTGGCCGACAGACCGTTGGGGTTCTCCGCCGTGGCTCCGAGCTGGCGGCCGATCAGACCGGCGGCGATGCCGAGGACGAGGGCTGCGAGGATCTGGAAGCCGAACGAGGTCAGCAGCTTCCGGACCGGCCCGCGGGTGTCAGGCGCCTTCTGGGCGCGTGCGGTGGTGCTCATGAGGGTGGGGACTCCAGGATCACGGCGCGCCGAGTGCGCGCCCTGAGGCCCAACGCTATGACCGCCTGGGAATTCCCTGGGCGGATATGACGAACGATGACGCGGGTGTCGCGTCAGCGCGGAGCCAGCACCAGCAGCTCACCCACCTCGCAGTCGAGCGCCTCGCAGATCGCGCGAAGTGTCGAGTACCGGATGGCGCGGGCTCGGTCGTTTTTCAGCACCGACAGGTTCACGATGCTCACCCCCACCGTGGCGCTGAGCTCTGTGAGCGTCATCCCCCGGTCGGCGAGCAGCTCGTCGAGCCGGCAGTGGATGCCGGTGAGCTCGTCGTCGCTCTCGGCCGGGGTCACACCAGTCCCTCCGTGTCCTTCTGCAGACGCTCGGTCTCCTCCTGCAGGCGAGCCCTGTCCTGCTCGAGCCGCGAGCCCTGGCGGAAGACGGCGGCGAGGGCGACGAGCGCGAGCGCGGCTCCGAAGGGGAGAGGGGTGACGGTGAGCTGATAGGCCGAGGGGTACCACTCGCTGTCGGGCGGGAACACCTCGCGCAGGCCGGTGGTCGCGGCGATGCCGCTCAGCAGGTCGGCCGCGACGCCGAACACGAGGACCGCGATGGCGCCACCCACGAGAGCCCGCGTGACCGTGCGCGAGAACACGCGTCCGCGCAGCGTGTGGAAGCAGATGACCGCGAGGATCACGGCGGGCATGGTCGTCAGCGCGAGGGTGCTCAGCTGGGCCGCTGCCGCGAGGAGGCGAAGCCCGAGCGAGGCGTTCCCGACCGTGAACTCCGAGAGGCTCTCTCCCCGGCAGCTGAGCATCGTCGTGCCACTGTCGCCGAACTCGGAGCACGGCAGGTTCGCCGGCCAGTCCATGTAGACGTAGGTCTGGCCGTTGAGTTCGGCCCAGTCGACCGTGAACGCCTTGATGATGTAGACCACGGCGCTGAGGAGCCCGAGCAGGATCCACCACGCGGAGAGGGTGAGGGCGGCATCGAGGGCGACGGTGCGGCTCCCGCGGCGGCGACTGTTCCATACGACGACCGCAACGATCAGGGCGATCACCGCGAGCCCGATCCCGATGTAGAGCAGGGACTGTCCGAGTTCGTCAGATCCGAATGTGAGCATCAGACGAGTCCCTCCGTCTCCTTCTCGAGCGCCGCCTTCTCGTGCTGGAGGCGGATGCCGCGGCGGAATGCGACGGCGACCAGGCCGACGGTCACCCCGGTGGCGAAGAACGGCGCGATCGTCCAGAACTCGACCAGATGCACGGGCTCACCGTCGCCGAGACCGAGAGCGCTCGTCACGCCGTTGCGCCCCATCGTCTCCAGCATCACGATCAGGATCGGCGCTGCCACGAGCGTCCAGCCGATCGCGTTGAACGCCCACACGTTCGCGCGGACGAAGAAGCGGCCGCGCAGGAAGTTCCAGGCGACCAGGGTCACGCTCGCGATGACGAGGAGCGCCGCGAGAGCCCACAGCGCGATGGCGGCGACGATCGCGACGATCGACACCGTGTCCACGCCGCTCGCGATGATCATCGCCTCGTCGGCGAACCCTTCGATCGAGATGGCGCCCGAGTCGGTCGTCGCCGAGATCGGCTGCTGGTCGATCGGGATCGTCCAGGCGATTCCGGTCTCGCGGAACGTGCGCGCGACGCGCAGGATCGTGGCGAACGCGACCGTGACCAGCGCCGCGGCGGCGTAGAGGATCACGGTGATGGCATCCGCCGTCTCGGATCGGGTGGCTCTGGTGGTCGTGTTCGTCGTGGTCATCAGACGAGTCCTTCCGTGTCGCGCTGCAGTCTTCGGCCGATCTCGAACAGACCGGCGACGAGGGCGAGGGCGAACGCCCAGCCCACGGGTGCGAGGTCGAACTGCACGAGGAGCGTCCACAGCACGTCCTCGACCTGCGGATCGGTGGTGGCGAGGTCCTGCACGATCATGGCCCGGCCGACGCCGCCGGCGAACTGTCCGAACAACGAGCCGGCGATCATCAGGATTGCGGCGACCGCGAACATCCAGCCGAGCGATGCGCGGAAGGGCCGTGAGCGGATGAGGGAGACGCCGAGCCACCAGACGCCGGCGCACAGCGCCACGGTCGCGAGGGCCGGGAGCAGCGTCTCGAGGAGCAGCATCCAGCGGGCCCCCGAAGGCATCGCCGGAACCGTGACGAGCGCGGTGTCGACCGTCGCCGCGCTCACGCCGGAGACTCCGTCCAGCGCGGTCAGGTCGACGTCGTGCACGGGCATCGACACGGTCGGCGCGGTGCCGAAGATCTCGGATGCGGCCGAGGTCACGGCGACGATCGCGCCGATCCCGACGCTGACGGCGCCGGTGGCGATGAGTCCGAGGGCGATCCCGTCGACGAGTGAGGGGCGTCCTTCTCTGGTGCGCATCGCTGCCTCCTTGAGTTCGGTTGTTATCGACTGTCGTTAACATAACGACTGTCGATAACACGGTCAAGCCCCGGTATGCCCACGGCGAACACGGGCATACGTGCCCGATGTGGTGGTTACTCTCGATGTACAAGCGCTTCACGCGTCTTCGCCCCGTGCGAATAAGGAGTCACAGCATGTTCGAGAGATTTACGGACCGAGCCCGTCGAGTGGTCGTCCTCGCCCAAGAAGAGGCGAAGATGCTCAACCACAACTACATCGGGACCGAGCACATCCTGCTCGGCCTCATCCACGAGGGTGAAGGCGTCGCCGCCAAGGCCCTCGAGAGCCTCGGCATCTCCCTCGACGCCGTGCGCGAGCAGGTGCAGGACATCATCGGCCAGGGTCAGCAGCAGCCGACCGGGCACATCCCGTTCACGCCGCGCGCCAAGAAGGTGCTCGAGCTCAGCCTCCGCGAGGCCCTGCAGCTCGGCCACAACTACATCGGCACCGAGCACATCCTGCTCGGCCTTATCCGTGAGGGCGAGGGCGTCGCCGCTCAGGTGCTCGTCAAGCTCGGCGCCGACCTCAACAAGGTCCGCCAGCAGGTCATCCAGCTGCTCTCCGGAGCCCCTGGCCGCGAGCCGGCATCCGTCGGCGCGCAGACCAACGACTCGCCTGCCGGCACCCAGGGTGGTTCCGCGGTGCTCGACCAGTTCGGTCGCAACCTCACCCAGGCCGCGCGCGACAACAAGCTCGACCCGGTCATCGGGCGCGAGAAGGAGGCGGAGCGGGTCATGCAGATCCTCTCCCGCCGTTCCAAGAACAACCCCGTCCTGATCGGCGAGCCCGGCGTCGGCAAGACCGCCGTCGTCGAAGGTCTGGCCCAGGCGATCGTCAAGGGCGATGTTCCCGAGACGCTGAAGGACAAGCAGCTCTACTCGCTCGACCTCGGCTCTCTCATCGCCGGTTCCCGCTACCGCGGTGACTTCGAGGAGCGCCTGAAGAAGGTCACCAAGGAGATCCGCACGCGCGGCGACATCATCGTCTTCATCGACGAGATCCACACCCTCGTGGGTGCGGGTGCCGCCGAGGGTGCGATCGACGCGGCCAGCATCCTGAAGCCGCTCCTCGCTCGTGGTGAGCTCCAGACCATCGGTGCCACGACGCTCGACGAGTACCGCAAGCACTTCGAGAAGGATGCGGCGCTCGAGCGCCGCTTCCAGCCGGTGCAGGTCAACGAGCCGACGCTGCCGCACACCATCAACATCCTCAAGGGGCTGCGCGACCGCTACGAGGCGCACCACAAGGTGCAGATCACCGACGGTGCGATCGTGGCCGCGGCGAACCTCGCCGACCGCTACGTCTCCGACCGGTTCCTTCCGGACAAGGCGATCGACCTGATCGACGAGGCCGGCGCACGCCTGCGTCTGTCGATCCTGTCGAGCCCGCCCGAGCTGCGTGAGTTCGACGAGAAGATCGCCACGGTGCGCGAGCAGAAGGAAGTCGCCTCCGAGGAGCAGGACTTCGAGAAGGCCGCATCCCTCCGCGATGAGGAGAAGAGCCTCCTCGCCGAGCGTCTGCGTCTCGAGAAGCAGTGGCGTGCGGGCGACGTCGCGACCTCCGCGGTCGTCGACGAGGGTCTGATCGCCGAGGTGCTCGCACAGGCCACCGGCATCCCCGTGTTCAAGCTCACGGAAGAGGAGTCCAGCCGACTCGTCTTCATGGAGAAGGCCCTGCACCAGCGCGTCGTCGGTCAGGAAGAGGCGATCGCCGCCCTCTCCAAGACCATCCGTCGTCAGCGTGCCGGTCTCAAGGACCCGAAGCGTCCCTCGGGCTCGTTCATCTTCGCCGGCCCCACGGGTGTCGGAAAGACCGAGCTCGCCAAGGCGCTCGCCGAGTTCCTGTTCGACGACGAGGCGGCTCTCATCTCGCTCGACATGAGCGAGTTCGGTGAGAAGCACACGGTCTCGCGTCTGTTCGGTGCCCCTCCCGGATTCGTCGGATTCGAAGAGGGTGGCCAGCTCACCGAGAAGGTGCGCCGCAAGCCGTTCAGCGTGGTGCTCTTCGACGAGATCGAGAAGGCCCACCCCGACATCTTCAACTCGCTGCTGCAGATCCTCGAAGAGGGTCGGCTCACCGACGGCCAGGGTCGGATCGTGGACTTCAAGAACACGGTCATCATCATGACCACCAACCTCGGTGCACGTGACATCGCGGGCGGTCCCGTCGGCTTCCAGATCGAGGGCAACGACTCGACCAGTTACGACCGGATGAAGGGCAAGGTGAACGAAGAGCTCAAGCGGCACTTCAAGCCCGAGTTCCTCAACCGTGTCGACGACATCATCGTGTTCCCGCAGCTGTCCAAGACCGAGCTGGTGCAGATCGTCGATCTGTTCGCCAAGCGCCTCGGCGAGCGTCTGCTGGACCGCGACATGACGATCGAGCTGTCGCAGGCCGCCAAGGAGCGTCTCATCGAGATCGGCTTCGACCCGGCGCTCGGCGCCCGACCGCTGCGTCGCGCGATGCAGCACGAGGTCGAGGACCGTCTGTCGGAGAAGATCCTGCACGGTGAGCTCAACTCGGGTGACCACGTCAAGGTCGACGCGAAGGACGGGGAGTTCCTGTTCGAGCACGGCCCGCGCGGCGAGAAGGTCGCGGTCGGTGCCAACACCGGCGGCGGCGCGATCGCCGGCACCCCCGACCTGGCGGTCGCCAGCGGGGAGTGACCTCCGGCTGAATCACGAAGGCTGAATCGCGAAAGGGGCGGATGCTGCGGCATCCGCCCCTTTCCTGTGTCCGGCACAGGCGGCGACGGGTCGTGGGTTCTAGGCTTGTCCCGTGAGTGAGTACATCGTCCGACCGGCCCGCAGCGCCGACATCGTCGGCATCCGCAACCTGCTGCAGCCCCTCGTGGAGCAGCGCATCCTGCTCGGCAAGGATCTGGCGGTGCTCTACGGCGCGGTGCAGGAGTTCGTGGTCGCCGAAGCCGACGGTGTGCTGATCGGCTGCGGCGCGCTGCACGTGTTCTGGGAAGACCTCGGCGAGGTGCGCACCCTGCTCGTGCAGGATGACTGGCTGCACCACGGGGTCGGCCGGGCCATCGTCGATCGTCTCGAGGAGAACGCGCGCACGCTCGGGCTGTCGCGCCTGTTCTGCCTCACGTTCGAGGTCGAGTTCTTCAGCCGCCGCGGCTTCACTCCCATCGGCGAGCAGGTCGTCGACCCCGACGTGTACTCCCAGCTGCTGCGCAGCGGTGACGCGGGTGTCGAGGAGTTCCTCGATCTCGCGCACGTCAAGCCGAACACGCTCGGCAACACGCGCATGCTCAAGGTGCTCTGAGGGCCCACGGCAGACCACCGCCGCGGCCTCCCAGGCTGCACGGGCGGGATCGCTTAACCTGGAACCATGCCCCGTCCTTCCGCTGCCGTCTATCGTCGTCGGCGACTGGTCGTGGTGATCGGGCTCATCCTGCTCGTCGCCGCGATCGGCATCGGGATCTGGCTCCTGATCGCGAAGCCCTGGGCAGCCGCGGATGCCTCTCCGAAGCCGACATCCTCGTCGTCGGAGACGCCCACCACGACCCCGACGACCGACGCCGAGTCGCCGTCGCCGAGCCCTTCGTCCGAGCAGACGCCGGCGATCGTCGCCTGCGAGGCGAAAGACGTCGAGGTCTCGGCGGTCACGGACGCGGAGACCTATGCCGCGGGTGTCCTGCCGAAGCTCTCCATCTCCTTGACCAACAAGGGCACGAAGGACTGCACGCTCGATGTCGGCTCGACGACGCAGGTCTTCACGATCTCCAGCGGCGCCGACGTCTGGTGGCGGTCGACGGACTGCCAGGAGAACCCGAGCAGCATGATCGCGACGCTCACCGCCGGCACGACCGTCACCAGCAAAGACCCGGTGACCTGGGATCGCACCCGCTCGAGCGTCGAGACCTGCGACCAGGAGAACCGTCAGCGCGCTCCCGGCGGGGGAGCCTCGTACCACGTCGAGGTTTCCATCGGCGGGTTCACGAGCCTCACGACCACGCAGATCCTCCTGTACTGACCCGTCGTTCGAGTTCGCTGTTCGCACTTCGAAGTGATCGCGCCGCAGCGCCTTCGAAATGCGTCGCGTTGAGCGGCTTCCCATGCGGAAAGGCGCGACCTTGGCATCCTCGGCTGTCTGAGGCAGACAGGCGCGGATCTTTGGGATACCATTGAGGTGACTCTCCGCATCATGCGGCAACATGCCATCCCCAGTGGCGTCGAACTACAGCGTCCCCAGCGCTTCGACATCGCCGCACCGAGAGTCCGAGGGCCCTCTCGAGTACCCCAGTCCCCAATGGAGGACTCGAGAGGGCCCCTTACATCTCCGCTGTCGATTCTGCATAAGCTGGATGCATGGCAGCGAAGAAGGCGAAACCCGGGAAGAAGAAGCCCGCCCCCGAGGACTTCCGTTCGGAGGCTCTGGCCCTGGCGCTCGAGAAGCAGGACGTCGCAGCGGTCGCCCTCGCCCTCCGTAACGGCACCACGGTCGTGCCGCTGATCAAGCCGGGAGCCCGCGACAATCCGCTCGACAGCGGAGAGGTATGGACCTACCGTGACGCGAACACCGGTGACCTCGCGCTGCTGTTGTTCAGTGACGCGAAGAACAAGCCCGCCAACCTCCCGCCCGGCGTGGGCATCTACACGTCAGACTGGCTCCGGAGCTTCCTGGCGGCGCATCCGATCACGACCGTGTTCCTCGACATCGCGGGCCCGCATCCGATGCAGGCGGACCCGGTCGAGCTGCTCAAGGCGCTCGACGCCTGAGAGCCGAGGCCCTCGGGGGCTGTAGCGACCCGCCGGGGTCGATCAGAACGGCGGAACGTCGCGATCGGAACGGCGTGACGTGTTGCGGGCGCGGACATCGCCGAGCGCGGCGCGGAGGGTCTTCGATCGGTCGTCGACGACCTGCTCGTAACCGAGACGGGCGGCCTCGGATCGACGTTGCGCCGCTTGGGTGACCGGACGGATCTCACCCGCGAGGCTGAGCTCGCCGACGGCGGCGACCGTGCGCGGCACCGAGAACTGCTGGATGGAGCCGGCCACGGCGATGGCGATGGCGAGGTCGGCGGCCGGTTCGGTGAAGCGCACGCCGCCCACGGTCGACACGTAGACGTCGAGCGTGCTCGTCTTGATGTTCGCGCGCCGTTCGAGGATCGCCAGCACCATCGCCACGCGCGACGAGTCGACCCCGTGCACGATGCGGCGGGGATTCGGAGCGTTGCTGGGCACCGTGAGTGCTTGCACCTCGACGGGCAGCGCGCGGCGCCCCTCGAGGGAGATCGCGACGCAGGTTCCCGGCTCGGTGGCACCCTGCGAGAGGAAGAGCCCAGAAGGATCGGGGACTTCGGCGATTCCGTCACCCGTCATCTCGAAGCAGCCGACCTCGTCGGTCGGACCGAAGCGGTTCTTGAGCGCGCGGATGAAGCGCAGCGAGGTCTGCCGGTCGCCCTCGAAATGGCACACAACGTCGACCAGGTGCTCGAGCACACGGGGCCCCGCGACCTGGCCGTCTTTCGTCACGTGGCCCACGATGATGATCGGCAGATCGCGGTCCTTCGCGATGCGGATCAGGGTCGCCGCGACCTCGCGCACCTGGCTCGGCTGCCCGGCGGCACCGTCGATCAGCGACGACGAGACGGTCTGCACCGAGTCGACGATCACGAGCTGCGGCTTGACCTCGTCGATGTGGCCGAGGATGGTCGCCAGGTCGGTCTCGCTCGCCAGGTACAGCTCGTCGTGCAGGGCGCCGGTACGTTCGGCGCGAAGGCGCACCTGGCCCGGTGACTCCTCGGCACTCGCGTACAGGACACGGCGACCGCCGCGAGCCGCCTGGGCCGCGACCTCGAGCAATAGCGTCGATTTGCCGACGCCCGGCTCGCCGCTGAGCAGGATCGCGGCTCCGGGCACGATGCCGCCGCCGAGCACCCGGTCGAACTCCCCGACGCCGCTCGAGCGCCGCGGAGCATCCTGCGTCGTGATCTGCGTGATCGGTCGTGCCGCGCGATCCGCCGTCGGAGCGACGGGGCCGACGCGTCGGAGGATGCCGGTCTGCGCTGCCTGCTCCTGAACCGTGCCCCACTGCTGGCATTCGCCGCAGCGGCCGACCCACTTGGCGGTGGTCCACCCGCATTCCGTGCAGACGTAGGCTGGAGGAGCGGGTTTTCGGGTGGCCATGCTGCCAGGCTATCGCCGGGATCGGACATCCCTATCGACCAGGTGTTTATTCACGGCCGGACACCGGTGCAAAGTCCCGGTATCACGGGATACTGGGACCATGGCCAACGGCGGGTCCGTTTGCGGGCCGATATACGAGCTACTCCCGGGTGCAGATCCTGCACCTGCTCTTCGAGGCGGGAAGCACGAGGGCGCGCGCCGAACTGACGATCGCGGAGCTGTGCGAGGCCACGGGTCTGCATCCCAACACGGTCCGCGAGCACCTGCAGCGCCTGATCGAAGGCGGCCACGTCATCCCGACCGTCGAGCACCGCACGACGCGGGGGCGACCGCGCACCCTCTACCGGGCCGCCACAGGCGCGCCGGGGGCATCCAGCCCGGTGGCGCGCGACAAGGCGAAGGCGGCCGCACGCCGCGGGGACCTGATGCGCAGCATGATTCCCGACGCGGCGTCCGACCTCGGCCGTGAGGCCACGTATCAGCTCGACGCGCTGGTGGAGCACCTGGAGGAGAGCGGCTTCGAGCCGGTCGTCGACGACGGCAGCCTCTCGGTCGACCTCAGCCCGTGCCCGCATGCGGCCAGTCGGTCGGAGGACCGTCCGATGCTGTGCCGCGTGCATCTCGAGCTCATGCAGAGCGTGCTGAACGAGGCCGGCGGACCACTCGAAGCCGAGTGCGTCCGCGACGCGGTCCTCGCATCGGATTGCACCGTCCAGCTGCGCGACGCCACGGCGCGGATGGCTGAGGGAACGACGCTGCGGCGTCACGGCGCGGGGCAACGGCCTCACAGAACAGGAGTAGCGCATGGAATGGCTTGATCCGCTCGCTCTCGCCCGATGGCAATTCGGGCTGACGACCGTCTACCACTACCTCTTCGTTCCGCTGACGATCGGCATGGCCCTGGTGGCCGCGATCTTCCAGACCGCGTGGGTGCGCACCGGCAAGGTCCAGTACCTGCACCTGACCCGCTTCTTCGGCAAGATCTTCCTGATCAACTTCGCCATGGGCGTCGTCACCGGCATCGTGCAGGAGTTCCAGTTCGGCATGAACTGGTCGGACTACTCCCGCTTCGTCGGCGACGTGTTCGGCGCCCCGCTCGCCTTCGAGGGGCTCCTCGCGTTCTTCTTCGAGGCGACGTTCATCGGACTGTGGATCTTCGGCTGGGACAAGCTCCCGCAGAAACTCCACCTCGCCACGATCTGGTGCGTCTCGATCGGCAGCATCCTCTCGGCGTACTTCATCATCGCGGCCAACGCGTTCATGCAGAACCCGGTCGGCTACACCTTCAACGAGGCGACCAACCGTGCCGAGTTGACCGACTTCTGGGCCCTGCTGACCAACCCCGTCGCGCTCGCCGCGTTCCCGCACACGATCTTCGGCGCGTTCATGTTCGCCGCCGGTGTCGTCATCTCGGTGTCGGCCTGGCATCTCTCGCGCGGCCAGCACTTCGACACCATGCGCATCTCGCTCAAGTTCGGGCTGTGGGCGATGATCGTCTCGACCGCCGGGGTCGTGCTCACAGGAGACCAGCTCGGACTCGCGATGTACGCCGCGCAGCCGATGAAGATGGCGGCAGCGGAGGCGACGTTCAACACGGTCTGCGGACCGGATGCCTCCTTCAGCCTCTTCACCCTGGGCACGCCGGACGGCAGCTCCGAGCTGTTCTCGATCCGGGTGCCGTACCTGCTGTCGCTGCTGTCGACGCACACGCTCGACGCGTGCGTGCACGGCATCAACGACCTGAACGCCGAGTACGCCCAGACGTACGCCGCGACGGGGCTCGAGGACTTCGCCCCGGTCCTGTGGATCACGTACTGGGCGTTCCGCTGGATGATCGGCCTGGGCATCGCGGCCGCACTCGTCGCCGTCGCCGGCCTCTGGCTGACCCGCAAGGGCGCCAAGAAGCCCCCGGCGCAGTGGATGTGGAAGCTCGCGATCTGGTCGTTCCCGCTCGCGCTCGCCGCCAACATCATGGGCTGGGTCTTCACCGAGATGGGCAGACAGCCCTGGATCGTGTTCGGGTTGATGACCACCCAGGACGGTGTCTCGCCGGGAGTCAGCGGCCTCGAGGTGCTGATCTCGCTGATCTCGTTCACGGCGATCTACGCGGCGCTCGCCGTCGTCGAGATCCGCCTCATCATCCGGGCCGCGCAGAAGGGACCGGACACCGACGAGCAACCGCACGAGGAGACGGCCCAGCTGCCGTCGGTCGTCTACTGAGAGGGAGGAGCATCATGGATCTCGCAACACTCTGGTTCTTCATCGTCGCCTTCTTCTTCGTGGGCTACTTCGTGCTCGACGGGTTCGACTTCGGAGTCGGCATGTCGCTGCCGTTCCTCGGCAAGGACGACGTCTCGCGCCGTCAGGTCATCAACACGATCGGTCCGGTCTGGGATCTCAACGAGACCTGGGTCATCGTCGCCGGCGCCGTGCTGTTCGCGTCGTTCCCCGAGTGGTACGCGACGCTGTTCAGCGGGTTCTACCTGCCGCTGCTGCTGATCCTGCTCGCGCTGATCCTGCGCGGCGTCTCGTTCGAGTACCGGCACCAGCGCGACAGCGCGAAGTGGAAGGCCGGCTTCGACCGGATGATCGTGATCGGCTCGGTCGTGCCGGCGCTGCTGTGGGGCGTCGCCTTCGGCAACATCGTGCAGGGCGTCGCGATCGACGAGAACCACATCTACGTCGGCGGCTTCTTCGCGCTGCTGAACCCGTATGCCCTGCTGGTCGGCGTCACCACGCTGCTGCTGTTCTTCCTGCACGGCGTGCTTTTCGTCGCGCTCAAGACCGACGGTCAGGTGCACGAGGATGCGCGGCGCCTGGCGAAGAGGGCGGCCATCCCGACCATCCTCGTGGCGGCCGCAACGGTGATCTGGACGGTCGCGATCGCGATGGGGCGCGAGGCTCCGCTACTCTGGCTCGTCATCGGTGCCGGTGCGCTCGCGGCGGTCAGTCTCATCGCAGCTGTCGGGCTCTCGCTCGTTCGGCGCGACGGCTGGGCGTTCTTCTCCGGCATGCTCACGGTGCTGTTCGCCGTGGTGATGCTGTTCGCCGCCCTGTTCCCGTTCGTGATGCCGTCGACGATCGACCCGGCCTACAGCCTCACGATCGCCAACGCATCCAGCACCCCGTATACGCTGCAGATCATGAGCTGGACCGCCCTGATCGCGATGCCGCTCGTGCTCGCGTACCAGGCGTGGACCTACTGGGTGTTCCGTAAGCGCGTCACCCGGAAGTCCATCGAGGGGGCTCCGGCGCACGCGTGAAACCCGTCGATCCGAGACTGCTGCGCTACGCGGGTGCCGCGAGGGGGTTCCTCGCGGCATCCGCGTTGATCGGCGTCGTCCAGACGGCGGTCGTTATCGTCTTCGCCTGGCTGCTGACGGATGCCGTCACCGGGGCGATCGCGGGGCGTGACGTCTCGGCATCCCTGATCTGGTTGCTGCTCACGGCGCTGCTGCGCGGGCTGCTGATCGCCGCCTCGGATGCCGCGGGCACCCGGGCCGCCGCGAAGACCGGGATGCAGCTGCGCTCGGCCCTGATCTCCGCAGTCGGTCGATTGGGACCGGGGTGGCTCGCGCAGCGGAACCAGACCGAGCTCGCCGTGACCGCGGGACACGGACTGGAAGCGCTCGACGCGTACTTCGCCCGCTACATCCCGCAGCTCGTGCTGACCGTGATCGCGACGCCGGTGGTGGTGGCCGTGATGTGGTGGAAGGACTGGCCGAGCGGGCTCACCGCGATCATCACCCTGCCGCTGATCCCGCTGTTCCTGATCCTCATCGGGATGGCGACCCGCACCGTGCAGACGCGGCAGTGGCAGACGCTGCAGCGCCTCGCCGCCCGCTTCGCCGACACGGTGCAGGGGCTGTCGACGCTGCGGCTGTTCGGGCGTGATCGGCGCGCTGCCGACCGCATCGAGGTCACCGCCGACGAGTATCGCCGCGAGACCATGAAGGTGCTGCGGTTCTCGTTCCTGTCCGGCTTCGCGATGGAGCTGCTGGCCTCGCTCGCGGTCGCACTGATCGCGGTGTCGGTCGGGTTCCGGCTGCTGTCGGGCGACCTGACACTCGAGGTCGGGCTGTTCGTGCTGCTGCTCGCACCCGAGGCGTTCCTGCCGATCCGACAGGTGGGGGTGCAGTTCCACGCGGCCGCCGAGGGGGTCGCGGCGACCGAAGACGTGTTCGAGGTGCTCGACGCGGCGCGGGCCCGGGTACAGATGCAGGACGGTTCCACGGATGCAGGAGGAATCGCCGGCGAATCGTCCGGCATCCGTGAATCGATCCTGCAAGTGGGACCGGCGGGACCGGCGGGACCGGTGGGGCCGGCGGGACCGGCGGATGCGGGAGCCCTCGTGGTCGAAGGGCTGCGCGTGCGGGACCTGCCTCCCGTGTCGTTCACCGCCGAGCCCGGAACGATCACGCTGATCGAGGGGCCGAGCGGCGCGGGCAAGTCCTCCCTGCTCGCGGCACTCCGGGGCGCGGCCGACTTCGACGGGATGGCCACCTTCGCCGGGCACGACCTCCGTGGGCTCTCCCCGGCGGCCTGGCTCGCCTGGGCCGGGCAGACTCCGGGGCTGATGCGGGGGACGGTGGCGGCGAACGTCGCACTCGGCGATCCGGAACCGGATGCCGACCGCATCCGAGTGGCGCTCGACGACGCCTGTGCGGAGGGCATCGACCCCGCCCTCGAACTCGGCGTGCAGGGCAGCGGTCTGTCGGGCGGTCAGGCGCAGCGCGTCGCTGTCGCCAGAGCGCTGTACCGTCAGGCGTCCGACCCGTGCCGGATGCTCGCGCTCGACGAGCCCTCGAGTGCTCTCGACCCCGACACCGAGGACCGGCTCTGGCGTTCGCTGCGCGCACGAGCGGATGCCGGGGCGAGCATCCTCCTGGTGTCGCACCGTCGGACCGCGCGGGACATCGCCGATCACATCGTGACGCTGGGGGTGAACGCATGAGCGGGTCGACACGTCGCGAACGGATCCGCGGTGTCCTGCAGCTCGCGCAGCCGCCGATCGGACGCTTCGTCCCCGGCCTCGTCTGGGGCGTGTTGTCGGCCGCCGCCGCCGTGAGCCTGCTGGCGGTCAGCGGCTGGCTGATCGTGAGCGCGTCCATCGTCGACTCGCTCGTCCCGCTGTCGATCGCGGTCGTCGGCGTGCGGTTCTTCGCGGTGTCCCGCGCCGTCACCCGCTATCTCGAGCGGCTGAGCGGCCACGATGCTGCGCTGCGACAGCTCGCCTCGACGCGGGCCGACATGGTGCGGAGACTGACACCGCTCTCTCCGGCCGGTCTCGGTGCGACGGATCGCGGACAGATGCTCACCGCCCTGGTGGACGACGTCGAGAACCTGCAGAACCTGCCGCTGCGTGTGGTGCAGCCGCTCGGGGTCGCCGCGGTCGTGGCGGTCGGGGCCGTGGGCTTCATCGCATTCGTCTCGCCGCCGGCCGCCCTCACGCTGGCGGTGTGCCTGTTGGCCGCTGCGGCCGCGGCGATCGGACTCGGCTGGGTGTTCGGCTCGCGTGCCGAAGCGCTCGTGTCCGTGCGACGGGCCGAGCTCTCGGCCGCGCTGGTCGACTACTTCGGCAGCCTCGACGTGCTCCTGGCCTACGGTGCCGAGGCGCAGGCGCGCGAGCGGATCGCGGCGGCGGATTCCGCCCTGCGACGCGTCGTCGACCGCGCCTCATTCGCGCAGGCCATCGCCGCGGGCGTCGTCTCTGCGGTCGCCGGCGCGGCATCCGTGTGGGCGCTCGCCGCTGCCGCGCCCGGACTCGTCGACGGTTCCATCGACGGGCCGTGGCTGGCCGTCGCAGTCCTGGTGCCGATGGTGGTGTTCGAGATCTTCGGCGCGGTGCCGGTGGCCGCGGCGTCATGGCGGAGCGTCCGTTCGAGCGCGGAGCGCATCGTCGACACGTTGCCGGAGCGGATGCCCGACGAGCTCCGCCCAGACGCGGGCGACGACGTCGAGTTTGACGGTACGCCGACGATCCGGATGCGTGGCGTTCGCGCGAACTGGCCCGGCGGTGCTCCTGCGCTCACGGGGGTCGACCTCGATCTGCGGCCAGGGGAGCGGGTGCTGGTGGCAGGGCCGAGCGGGGCGGGGAAGAGCTCGCTGGCGGCTGCGCTCGTCGGCTTCCTCCGCGTGCAGGGCGAGTACCTGATCGACGGGCAGGACGCGGCGGAGATGTCCGGACCGGCGCTGCGTCGGGCCATCGGCCTCTGCGAGCAGAGCCCCCAGCTGTTCGATGAGGACATCCGCCAGAACCTGCTCTTCGCGCGCGACACGGCGACCGACGACGAACTGTATGCCGTGCTCGACCGGGTCGGCCTCGGGGAGTGGGCCCGGGAGCGTGGTGGCCTCGACGCGAGGGTCGGCGACCGTGGCGTGCTCGTGTCGGGTGGTCAGGCGCAGCGCCTCGCGCTCGCCCGCGCCCTGCTGCGTGGGTTCCCCGTGCTGGTGCTGGACGAGCCCACGGCGGGAGTCGACCCCGACGCGTCCGACGCGCTGCTGCGCGACCTGCTCGAGGCGGCGGGGGAGCAGTCGGTGCTGTTGATCTCGCACGTGGCACCGCCCGCAGGCACGGTCGATCGCGTCGTGCGGCTCGAGGGTGGGCGCACGCGCTGAGCCGAGGCGCAGTTCCGGGGTCGACGCAGAACCCCTTGTCGAGCGGCAGTGCCAGGTGGATACTGGGCGCACTGCCGCGGCGGACCGGCCCGAGCCGGGAACGAGTCACCGCGGGAGATCTGCTGCGGGCGTCGATTAAACACGGTTCGGAGTGCACTTCACGACGACACTGCGGACGATACTGGATGTAACACGTTACATTGCGTCTTCTGAAGGGATCGTGCACGTGAAATCCGGGGAAGCACTCGCCAAGGACCTGTCCAACTGGAATCCGGAAGACGATGCCACGTGGGACAGATCCCTCGCCTGGCGCACGCTCTGGATCACGACCTACTCGCTGCTGCTCGGCTTCGCGACCTGGTACCTGGTCAGCGCGATCGCCCCACGGCTGAACGCCATCGGCTTCGACCTCGACCAGGGGCAGCTCTACTGGCTGGCGGCGATCCCCGGTCTGGCCGGCGGTCTCCTCCGCTTCGCCTTCATGTTCCTCCCGCCCATCGTGGGCACCAGGGCGCTGGTGGGATGGAGCTCGCTTTTGCTCGCCCTCCCCATGCTCGGGTGGACGCTCGCGGTGCGCGACACGTCGACGCCCTATGCAGTGCTCCTGGCGCTCGCCTTCGCGGCGGGGATCGGCGGCGGCGTCTTCTCGGGCTACATGCCGTCGACCAGCTACTTCTTCCCGAAGCGGATGCAGGGCACGGCGCTCGGGCTCCAGGCAGGCATCGGCAACTTCGGCATCGGCGTCGTCCAGGTGCTGGTTCCGTGGGTGATCGGTTTCGGGCTCCTGGGCACCTGGTTCCTCGACCCGCAGTCCACGGTCGACGGCGGTGCGAACATGTGGCTGCACAACGGCGGCCTCGTCCTGATCCCCTGGGCGGTGCTGGCGAGCATCCTCGCCTTCGTCTTCCTCCGGCGCGTTCCGGTGCAGGCGAACTTCCGGGATCAGCTCGACATCTTCCGCCTTAAGCACACGTGGATCATGACCGCGATCTACATGATGACCTTCGGTGCCTATGCGGGGCTCGCGGCGCAGATGGGACTCATCATCGTCAACGTCTACGGCGGGTTCGAGAACGCGCCGGACCCGCTCGCCTACATGTGGATCGGTCCGGCACTCGGCGCCCTCGTGCGCGCAGTCGCCGGCCCACTGTGCGACCGGTTCGGCGGGGCGCCGTTCACGTTCATCTCGGGCATCGGCATGACGGCCGGGACGATCATCACGCTGTTCTTCCTCGCGCCGACGGACGTGAACGAGTTCTGGGGATTCATGGCCGGAATGATCACGATCTTCTTCTTCGCCGGCCTGGGCAATGCGGGCACGTTCAAGCAGATGCCGATGCTGTTCCCGAAGCGCCAGGCGGGCGGCGTCGTGGGCTTCACCTCGGCGGTGGCGGCGTTCGGACCGTTCATCGTCGGGATGTCGTTGTCGGCCGTCGCCCCGTTCGCGTTCTTCGTGATCTGCGGCGCCTGGTGCCTGTTCTGCACGGCGCTGACCTGGTACTACTACGCGCGTCCGGGCGCGCCCGCCAAGAGCTGACCGCACGATCTGAGAGTTGCGCCATGACACCGACCACGCATGACATCCATCCGGCCACCGATGGTCCCCTCGCCGACGCGCTGCTCGGCATGGGGCGGTTCCTCCGTCGCGGCGAGGTCTCACAAGACCTTCGATCGCTCTTCCTCGAAGGAGGCCGCTCCGGCGATGTGTTCTACCGCGACCGGTGGGCGCACGACAAGGTGGTGCGGTCGACGCACGGCGTCAACTGCACCGGGTCGTGCTCGTGGAAGGTGTACGTCAAAGACGGCATCATCACGTGGGAGGCGCAGCAGACCGACTACCCCTCGGTCGGCCCCGATTCGCCGGAGTACGAGCCGCGGGGCTGTCCGCGCGGCGCGGCCTTCAGCTGGTACACCTACTCGCCGACCCGCGTGCGCTATCCCTACATCCGCGACACGCTCGCCGAACTGTATCGGGCGGCGAAGGCGCACCACGGCGACCCCGTGACGGCGTGGGCGTCGATCGTCGAAGACCCCGAAGCCGCGCGCTCGTACAAGAGCGCGCGCGGCAAGGGCGGACTCGTGCGCACCACCTGGGACGAGGCGCTCGAGATCGCGGCGGCGGCCCATGTGCACACCGTCAAGACCTACGGCCCCGACCGCGTCGCGGGCTTCTCTCCGATCCCGGCGATGTCGATGGTGTCGCACGGCGCCGGAGCCCGGTTCCTCAACCTGCTCGGCGGGTCGATCCTCTCGTTCTACGACTGGTACGCGGATCTGCCCGTCGCGAGCCCCCAGGTCTTCGGCGATCAGACCGACGTGCCCGAGTCCGCCGACTGGTGGAACGCGGGATACCTGATCATGTGGGGCTCGAACGTGCCGGTCACGCGAACACCGGATGCGCACTTCATGGCCGAGGCCCGCTACCGCGGCCAGAAGGTCGTCACGGTCTCGCCCGACTACACCGACAACACCAAGTTCGCCGATGAGTGGGTCGCTCCGCACCCCGGCACCGATGCGGCACTGGCGCTCGCGATGGGGCACGTCATCCTCACCGAGCACTTCGTGCAGAAGCGCACCGAACGCTTCGAGGACTACATGCGCCGGTTCACGGATGCTCCGTACCTGGTGACGCTCGAGCGGAACGGCGACAAGCTCGTCGCCGGAAAGTTCCTGACCGCGAGCGACCTCGGCGGTACAGAGGCTGCCGCCGTTCGCGCGGATTTCAAGACAGTGCTCCTCGACGAGCACGGCGACGCCGTCGTGCCGAACGGGTCGCTCGGACACCGGTTCACGCCCGAGGACGAGGGGAAGTGGAACCTCGACCTCGAGGGCGTCGAACCTCCGCTCTCCATCGCCGACCTCGCGTCGTGGGATGGAGCGGCCGCCGAGGTCGCCCTTCCTCGCTTCGACCTCCCGCCCGAGGCCGGCGCCGAACACGCCGGCGGCTCCGGAGTCGTCGTCCGCGGAGTACCGACCCGCGAAGTCGCAGGCAAGCTCGTGACGACCGTGTTCGACCTCATGCTCGCGCAGTACGGTGTCGGTCGCGACGGCATCCCCGGAGAATGGCCGACCGGCTACGACGACCCGACGTCTCCGGGCACACCGGCGTGGCAGGAAGAGATCACCGCCGTGCCCGCCGAGCAGGCGACGCGCATCGGTCGGGAGTTCGCCGACAACGCCGAACGCTCCGGGGGTCGATCCATGATCCTGATGGGGGCCGGGACGAACCACTGGTTCCACTCCGACACGATCTACCGCACGTTCCTGGCGCTGACCACCATGACGGGGTGTCAGGGCGTCAACGGCGGAGGGTGGGCGCACTACGTCGGCCAGGAGAAGGTGCGGCCCATCACCGGGTACTCGCAGTATGCGACCGCCGGTGACTGGAACCGCCCGCCCCGGCAGATGATCGGCACGGCCTTCTGGTACCTCGCGACCGACCAGTGGCGCTACGACGGGCTGCCCGCGGATCAGCTCTCGTCGCCTCTCGCACGCGGGGCCTTCGCCGGCCGCACGACGGCCGACTGCCTGGTCGAGTCGGTCAAGCGCGGATGGATGCCGAGCTACCCGACCTTCTCCCGGAATCCGCTCGACCTGTGCGACGAGGCCGAAGTCGCGGGCAAGGAGCCCGCGCAGCACATCGTCGACTCGCTGAACGACGGATCACTGCACTATGCCGTCGAAGACCCGGACGCACCGGAGAACTTCCCCCGGGTCGTGTCGGTGTGGCGGGCGAACATCCTCGGGTCGTCGGGCAAGGGCAACGAGTACTTCCTCAAGCACCTGCTCGGGACGGACTCGGCCATCCGCGCTTCCGAGACGGAGGAAGGCTCTCGTCCGCGCGACATCGTGTGGCGGGAGGACGCACCGGTCGGCAAGCTCGATCTGCTCATGACGGCCGACTTTCGCATGACCTCGACGACGCTGTTCTCCGACCTCGTCTTCCCCGCGGCGACCTGGTACGAGAAGTACGACCTGTCGTCGACCGACATGCATCCGTTCCTGCACTCGTTCAACCCGGCCATCAACCCGCCGTGGCAGACAAAGACGGACTACGACCTGTTCGGCGAGCTCGCCGAGCGATTCAGCGAGCTCTGCGAGGGGCATCTGGGTGTGCGCCGCGACATCGTGGCCTCCCCGCTGCAGCACGACACCCCCGACGTGATGGCGTACGCGCACGGCGTGGTCCCGCAGGACGCGCCTCTCGTGCCGGGCGTGACGATGACGAAGCTCATCCCCGTCGAACGCGACTATCCCGCGCTCGCCGCGCGCTGGAAGTCGCTCGGACCGCTCACCGCGAAGCTGGGCATGACGACGAAGGCGATCACCTATCGACCCGACAGGGAGATCGCGTCGCTGGCACAGTCCAACGGGGTGTTCCCATCCGGGCCGGCGGCCGGGCGCGTGCGGCTCGACACGGACAAGCGCGTCTGCGAGATGATCCTGGCGTTCTCCGGAACGAGCAACGGCCGACTGGCCGTACAGGGGTTCCGCGAGCTCGAGAAGCGGACCGGCCAGCAGATGGCCTTCCTCGCCGAAGAGGAGGAGGGCAAGCGCATCACGTTCGCCGACGTTCAGGTGCAGCCGCGGAGCGTTATCACCTCGCCGGAGTGGTCCGGATCGGAGCATGGCGGGCGGCGCTACACGGCCTTCGCGATCAACGTCGAGCATCTGAAGCCGTGGCACACCCTGACCGGGCGCCAGCATTTCTATCTCGACCACGACTGGATGGAGGAGCTCGGCGAGAACCTGCCGACGTTCCGGCCGCCGCTGGACATGCACCGGCTGTTCGACGACCCGAAGGTCGGCGCGACCGGGCGGAGCACCCAACGAGGTGCGACGGGCCAGGCTGAGGTCGCGGTGCGGTATCTGACTCCGCACTCCAAGTGGTCCATCCACTCGGAGTACCAGGACAACCTCTTCATGCTGTCGCTGTCGCGGGGAGGTCCCACCATCTGGATGAGCCCGCAGGACGCCGACAAGATCGGCGTGCGCGACAACGACTGGATCGAGTCGTACAACCGCAACGGCGTCGTCGTCGCACGGGCGAACGTCTCGCACCGGATGCCGGAGGGCACGGTGTACATGTACCACGCGAAGGATCGCACGGTGGATGTGCCGATCGCCGAGACGAGCGGTCAGCGCGGAGGTATCCACAACTCCCTCACGCGCATCCTGCTCAAGCCCAGCCATCTGATCGGGGGCTACGCGCAGTTGGCGTGGGCGTTCAACTACCTCGGTCCGACGGGGAATCAGCGAGATGAGATCACGACGATCCGTCGTCGCGACCAGGAGGTCGAGTACTGATGAAGGTCATGGCGCAGATGTCGATGGTGATGAACCTCGACAAGTGCATCGGATGTCACACCTGCTCGGTCACGTGCAAGCAGGCCTGGACCAATCGCACCGGTGTGGAATACGTCTGGTTCAACAACGTCGAGACCCGCCCCGGCGTCGGCTACCCCCGCAGCTACGAGGACCAGGAGCGCTGGGGCGGCGGGTGGACGCGCACGAAGCGGGGGCGCCTCAAGCTGCGCAGCGGCGGTCGTCTGGCGAAGCTGGCACGCATCTTCTCCAACCCGAAGCTGCCCGAGATCCACGACTACTACGAGCCGTGGACCTACGACTACGACATGCTCATCAACGCGCCGAAGGGTGCGCAGGTGCCGGTCGCTCGGCCGAAGAGCCTCCTCACCGGCGAGAACATGAAGATCTCGTGGTCGGCGAACTGGGACGACGACCTCGGCGGGTCGATGGAGACCATGCAGGACGACCCGATCCTCCAGAAGATGAGCGAGCAGGTCGAGGCGGAGTTCTCGAAGGCGTTCATGTTCTACCTGCCGCGCATCTGCGAGCACTGCCTCAACCCGTCGTGCGTCGCCTCCTGTCCCTCGGGCGCGATGTACAAGCGTGCGGAAGACGGGATCGTCCTCGTCGACCAGGACCAGTGCCGCGGATGGCGGATGTGCGTGTCCGGCTGCCCGTACAAGAAGGTCTACTTCAATCACAAGACGGGCAAGGCCGAGAAATGCACGATGTGCTACCCGCGCATCGAGGTCGGCCTGCCGACCGTGTGCTCCGAGACCTGCGTGGGGCGGCTCCGTTATCTCGGGCTCGTGCTCTACGACGCGGACCGCGTGGCAGAGGCGGCGAGTGTGGAGGACGACAAGGCACTCCTCGCGGCGCAGCGCAGCATCCTGCTGGATCCGAACGATCCGGCCGTGATCGAGCAGGCGCGACGGGACGGCATCCAGGAGGACTGGATCGAGGCCGCCCAGCGCAGCCCGATCTGGCGGCTGATCCAGGAGTACGAGGTGGCGCTGCCGCTGCACCCCGAGTACCGGACGATGCCGATGGTCTGGTACATCCCGCCGCTCTCGCCCGTCGTGGACGTGATCTCGGGTTCCGGCAACGACGGTGAAGACGCGCGCACGCTGTTCGCGGCGATCGACAAGCTCCGGATCCCGCTCGGCTACCTCGCCGAGCTCTTCAGTGCAGGGGAGAGAGGGCCGGTCGAGCATGCGCTCCGTCGGCTCGCGGCGATGCGCTCCTACATGCGCGGGGTCAGCATCGACGATGTGCGCGACGAGCGCATCGCCAAGGCGGTCGGGATGACGGGCGAAGAGGTCGAGGCCATGTACCGCCTGCTCGCGATCGCGAAGTACGAGGATCGCTACGTCATCCCCTCGGCCCATGCGGAGCAGGCACACTCGCTGGAGGAGATGGCGTGCTCGCTCGACTTCGACGGCGGGCCCGGCATGGGCGGGGCGGGGCCGTTCGGACTCTCCAGCGGCCAATCCGTTCCCGTCGCCGTGGAGAACTTCCACATGCTGGCCGATCGGCAGAGCGCGGACCGGCCTTCGACGCCCGGCCGCGTGAACCTCCTCAACTGGGATGGCAACGGCGGCACGGATGGGCTGTTCCCTCCGCAGTCGACAGGGCCCGTGCGCACGACGGGCAAGGGCGATCCCGACGGAGGGGACGAGTCATGAGCACGATCCTGCCGCGCGTGACCCCGCGGCGCGAGCTGCCGGCGGAGATCGCCCCGGTGGCGCTCTCCGCCGATCGGCGTGCGACCGCGCACATGATCGCGTCGCTGCTGCTCGACTATCCCGACGATGCCTGGTTCGCCCGGCTCCCGCTCCTGCAGGAGCGTGCGGCCGCTCTGCCCACAGCGATCGCGGAAGCGCTGACGGGGTTCATCGCGGCTGCGACAGCCGCGGGCACGACCGAGTGGCAGCGACGGTACGTGGTCACGTTCGACCTCAAGCGCAAATGCAGTCTCTACCTGAGCTACTACGCCACGGGGGACACCCGTAAACGAGGGACAGCGCTCGTCACGTTCCTCGAGGCCTATCGTGCGGCAGGGTGGGAGTTCGACGCGCAGGAGCTGCCGGACTATCTGCCGGCCGTGCTGGAGTTCTCGGCCCTGAGTGATTCGCCGATCGCGGAGGCACTCATCGCCTCGCACCGTGAGGGGATCGAGGTGCTGCGGGCCGCCCTCGAGGCGATGGGCAGCGAATGGGCCGCCGTGGTACGTGCGATCACGCTGTCGCTTCCGCCCGTCGACGCCCGCACCCGGGAACGATTCCTCGCGCTCGTGAGCGAGGGGCCTCCCACCGAGACCGTCGGGTTGAGCTTCCTCGGCAACCTGGCACCCTTCGCACCCGTGTCGCAGCGAGGAGAGTCATGAACGCGGCCGGCTTCATCCTCTGGGTGGCGATCCCGTACGCGGCGATCGCCGTCTTCATCGTCGGCCACATCTGGCGCTACCGGTACGACAAGTTCGGCTGGACCACGCGTTCGAGCCAGACCTACGAGAACCGGCTTCTCCGCTGGGGATCTCCGATGTTCCACCTGGGCATCCTCATGGTCATCGCCGGGCACGTCGTCGGTCTTCTCGTCCCGCGCGAATGGCTCTACGCGATCGGCATCTCCGAGGAGATCTACCACTTCGGCGCGACGTCGCTCGGAACGATCGCCGCGATCCTGACGCTCGCCGGCCTGGCGATCCTCATCTACCGACGGCGGACGGTCGGGCCCGTGTTCCTCGCCACCACGGCGATGGACAAGGTGATGTACGTGTTCCTCGGGGCGACGCTCGGCTTCGGCACCCTCGCGACGGTGGTGTTCCAGGTGTTCGGCTCCGGCTTCCACTATCGCGAGACGATCTCGCCGTGGATCCGGTCGATCCTCTTCTTCCAGCCGCAGCCCGAACTCATGACCGACGTGCCGCTGCTCTTCCAGATCCATGTCGTCACGGCTTTCGCGCTCTTCGCACTGTGGCCGTTCACGCGTCTCGTGCACGTGTTCTCGGCACCGGTCGGGTACCTGTTCCGCCCCTACATCGTGTACCGGTCCCGTGACGACCAGCGCGGTGCGCGGCAGGTGCGCCGCGGCTGGGACCCCGTGCAGGCACCGGATCCCGACAAGCTCCGCAAGCTCTAGGCCTCGGAAGGGACCACCGCTGTGTCTGTCACCCCGCGTCCGGGTGCTGTGAGCGTCCTGACGCTCTCCACCATCGCCTTCACGCTGATGTTCGCCGTCTGGCTGATGTTCGGCATCCTCGGCATCCCGATCCGAGACGAGTTCGGGCTGTCCGATGTGCAGCTCTCCTGGCTCACCGCGGTCGCGGTGCTCAACGGATCGATCTGGCGGCTGCCGGCCGGCATCATCACCGACCGTTTCGGTGGGCGTCGGGTGTTCGCCGTCATGCTGCTGGCCGCCGCGGTGCCGACGTTCCTCGTCTCCTTCGCGCACGACTACGGGGTACTCCTCGTACTCGCGTTCCTCGTCGGCATCGCGGGGAACTCGTTCAGCGCCGGCGTCTCGTGGAACAACGCCTGGTGGCCCGATGCGCGGAAGGGGTTCGCCCTCGGCGTGTTCGGTGCGGGCAACGTCGGGGCGTCGGTGACGAAGCTCATCGGCCCGGGGCTCATCGCGGCGACGGCCGGCTCCACCTACCTCGGCTGGATCGTGGGCGGATGGCGACTCGTGCCCGTGATGTACGCCGTGCTCCTGGTGATCATGGCGGTGCTGGTGTGGTTCCTCGCGCCCCGTCCCGATCTGCTCCCCGGGCAAGGGCGGTCGCTGCGCTCGCAGCTGCGACCGCTGAAGCATCTGCGCGTCTGGCGCTTCAGCCTCTACTACGTGGTCGTCTTCGGCGCGTACGTCGCCCTCTCGGCCTGGCTTCCGCTGTACTACGTCGACAACTACGGTCTGGATCTGGCGGTGGCTGCGCTCCTGACGGCGAGCTTCATCTTCCCGGCCTCGCTGCTTCGTCCGCTGGGCGGGTGGTTCTCCGATCGGTTCGGGGCTCGACGCGTCATGTACGCGACGTTCACCGTGATGCTGGCGGTGCTCTTCTTCCTGTCGCTGCCCTCGGGACACCTGGTCGTGCAGACCGTCGACGGGTCGGCGACGGCGCTGCCGTTCGCGATGCCGCTCGCGGCCTTCGCGTCGTTGGTCTTCGTGCTCGGATGCGCGATGGGGGTGGGCAAGGCCGCCGTGTACAAGCACATTCCCGACTACTTCCCCGCCGATGTGGGCTCGGTCGGCGGGCTCGTGGGCATGCTCGGTGGTCTCGGCGGTTTCATCCTCCCGCCGGTCTTCGCCTACACCCTGGCGCTCACGGGGCTTCCGACCAGCACCTTCGCGATCCTCTTCGTCCTGACCGCGGCGTGCGCCGTATGGATGCATCTGACGGTATGGCGGATGCTGCACACGCACACCCCGCAGCTCGCGGGCCGGCTCGAGTCCGGGGAACTCGCGTGAGCAGGCGGCGTACGCTCGGAAGAAGATCACTCCGTCCGCGAAGGGAGAGGCCATGAGCGCGATCCCGGTGCAGATCGGCCGTCGCGTTCCCGTCGTGCCCGAGATGCGCGCCGACGGGCCCCTGGTCGACACGCACGGTCGTGTCCATCGCGACCTTCGGATCTCGCTCACCGATCGCTGTTCGTTGCGCTGCACCTACTGCATGCCGGAGCAGGGGAACGAATGGCTCGCGCGCGAGTCGATCCTCTCGGTCGACGAGATCGTGCAGGTCGCCCGCGTCGCCGCCGCGGCCGGCATCACCACGTTCCGGCTCACCGGCGGGGAGCCGTTGCTGCGGCGCGACATCGTCGAGGTGGTGCGACGCCTCAGCGCGATCGAGTCCGTCGACGGGCCGGTGCAGGTGGCGATGACGACGAACGGCATCCGTCTCGACGACGCGCTGGACGACCTGATCGCGGCCGGGCTGCAGCGTCTCAACATCTCGATCGACACCGTGCGGCCCGAGCGGTTCGCCGCGTTGACCCGCCGCGACCGGCTCGATGATGTGCGCCGCGGTATCGAAGCGGCGGCCGCATCGGACCTTCGTCCACTCAAGCTGAACGCGGTCGCCATGCGGGGGGTGAACGACGACGAGCTCTGCGACCTCGTCGACTTCGCGATCGCGCACGGTGCCGAGATGCGCTTCATCGAGCAGATGCCCCTCGACGCGGGGCATGAGTGGGATCGCGGCACGATGGTGACGCGAGACGAGATCCTCGCCGCGCTCTCGCAGCGGTGGGAGCTGTCCGAGATGCCGGGCCGAGGGGGTGCGCCGGCCGAGCGGTGGCTGCTGGACGGCGAGCACACGGTCGGCGTGATCGCGTCGGTGACGGCCCCGTTCTGCGGAGACTGCGACCGCCTGCGGCTCACGGCCGACGGACAATTGCGCAACTGCCTGTTCTCCGCCGATGAGTTCGACCTCCTCCCGGTCCTGCGCGCGGACCGGCTTGGGGGCGGCGACTCCGACGCGGCGATCGACGCTGTGCTCCGCGGATGCGTGTGGGCGAAGCTCCCCGGTCACGCCATCAACGACCCCTCATTCCTGCAGCCCGCGCGCGGGATGAACGCCATCGGCGGCTGATCGCTCGCCGCTCAGCTTCCGGCAGGCGCGGCGCGTGCGGAAGTCAGCGTGCCGAATCGGCGACGGCGGCCGCGAAAGGGGTCGCCGGGGAAGCGAGCACTTCAGCGACGGCGGCATCCTGAACGATGCGCCCGGCCTGCACGATCACCAGCCGCTCCGCGAGAGCCTGGGCGTCGAGGATGCCGTGGGAGACGAGGATCGTCGTGGTGGCTCCGCGCTGTTCGCGCACGACCTCGCGCAGCTGGGCCGCGGCCTCGACGTCGAGCGAGGTGAACGGCTCGTCGAGCAGCAGCAGCCGCGGCGAGGCGGCGAGGGCTCGGGCGAGGGCGATGCGCTGGCGCTGTCCGCCGGAGAGCTCGTCGGGCCGCCGATCGCCATACCCGGCGAGGCCGATGCGGTTCAGCCACTCCGTCGCGCGTCGGGTGGACTCCTCGCGGGTGCGTCCGGCGGCCCTGGCGGCGAACGCGATGTTCTCTGCCGCGGTCATGTGCGGGAACAGCAGGGCGTCCTGCCCGAGCAGGCCGATCGCACGGCGTGACGGCGGCGTGTGCTGCCGCGGTCCGGAGAGGCGGATCCCATCGAGGTCGACGTGCCCCTCGTCGAGTCGCACGAGCCCGGCGACCGCCTCCAGGAGGGAGGTCTTGCCGGCGCCGCTCGGGCCCATGATCGCGACGAACTCGCCCGCGGCGACGCGGAGCGCGGCATCGAGACCCGCATGCCGCACGATGACGTGAGTGTCGAGGGCGCCGTGGTCAAGCGAGCCGACGTCGCCGGTCATCGGAGGGCCCCCGGCCGCCACGCCCGCACGAGCAGCAGCACGACGACGGCGGTCCCCAGCAGCAGGATCGACAGGGCCACCGCCGTCTCGCGGCCGGCACCGGCCCCGTTGAAGGCGGTGTAGATCGCGAGCGGCATGGTCTGCGTCACGCCGGGGGCGTTGCCGGCGAACAGGGCCGTGGCCCCGAACTCGCCGATGGCGCGGGCGAAGCAGAGGATCACCCCGACCACGATGCCGGGCGCGGCGAGGGGCAGCGTGACCCGCCACAGCACCGTGCTCGGCGAGGCCCCGAGTGTGGCAGCGGTGCGCTCGTATCGGCTCCCCGTGCTGCGGATCGTCCCCTCGACGGCGAGCACCAGGAACGGCAGCGCCACGAACGCCTGCGCGAGCACCACGGCCGCCGGCGTGAACGGGATGCCGGTGCCGAACCACGCGGCGATGAGGCCCCCGAGCGGACTGGAGCGGCCGAGGAGGAACAGCAGGGCGACCCCGCCCACCATCGGCGGGAGCACGAGCGGCACCGCGACGAGAGCCCGCAGCAGGGCGGAGGTGCGCGGCCCCGAGCGGGCGATGAGAAGCGCGAGCGGGAGGCCGAGCACGATGCACAGCGCGGTCGCGGCGAGTCCGGTGATGAGTGAGAGGCGGAGGGCATCCAGTGCCACCGTGGAGGTGATGTCGGTCCAGAAGGTCGACCAGGACGCGCGCGTGAGCAGGGCGACCAGCGGCAGCGCGAGCAGGAAGATGCCGAGCACGGCGGGCGCGACGAGGAGGAAAGGGGGCGCCGCTCCCGTGTCGACCCGTCGCATCCCCGTCATGCTCCGCCTCGCGGGCCGATCCCCGATCACGGCGTACCGAAGCCGTGGTCGGCGAGGATCCCGCGGCCGACCGGACCCCGCACGAACTCGGTGAATGCTCCTCCGGCATCCGTGGCTCCGTCGAGTGCGACGATCGGGTAGCGGTTCACGACCTCGTCGCTGCCCTCCGGAGCGAAGCTCTCGACGTCTGCGCCCACCACGTCGGTCGCGTAGACCAGACCGGCGTCCGCTTCGCCGGCGACGATCTTCTGCAGGACCGCGGAGACGTTCTGCTCGAGGCTCGCCGCCGTGACCGAGACGCCGGCGGCGTCGAGCAGCGTCTGCGATGCCGCCCCGCAGGGCACCTCGGGCGCACACAGCACGGTGGTCGCGTCTGCGAGGTCGGCGAGAGAGGTGATGCCGGCGGGGTTTCCTGCGGGCACCGCGACCACGAGGGTGTTCGTCGCGAACGGCTCCGGGTCGTCGGCGAGGCCGGTGTCGATGAGCGTCTGCATCGTGCGTTCGTCGGCGGTGGCGAGGACATCGGCGTGTGCGCCCTCGGCGAGCTGCGTCACGAGCACGCTCGACCCGTCGTAGACGATCGGAGCCACGTCGACCGTCGGGTGCTCCGCGGTGAAGGCCGCGGCGATCTCGTCGAAGACCGGGCTCAGCGAGGCCGCGGCGAAGACGGTGACCTCGCCGGTGAGCTCTCCCTCGGCGGGGGAGGGCGACGGATCGGCGGAGGAGACGGCAGAGCAGCCGCCCAGCAGCAGGGCGAGGACCAGCGCTGCCGACCCGGTGAGGAGCCGGTGGTTCACCGCGGCGTCTCCACGATCACGGTGGTGGCCTTGATCACCGCGACGGCGAGAGACCCCGGCTGCAGATCGAGCTCGCGAACGGCCTCGGCCGAGAGCAGGGAAACGAATCGATGCGGACCCGCCTGGATGTCGACCTGCGCCATGACGCCGTCGATCTGCACGCGGGTGACGAGTCCCGTGAAGCGGTTGCGGGCGCTGGAGAGCACATCGCCCGGAGTGGGTGGGGCCGCGGCGAGGGCGACCGCGTGCTGGGCGAGGGCCGCACCGGGGATGCGGGCGGGACTGTCGGCGGTGACCGGCAGTGCGTCCTGGTCGACCCACCGCCGCACCGTGTCGTCGCTCACGCCGAGCAGCCGTGCGGCTTCGGCGATGCGATAGGTGGTCACAGACCGAGCCTAAAGGCGCGAGTTCCGCAGATCCAGGCCATCTGCCGTGCATATTCCGCATCCGCGGAGATCTGCCGCATCATCGGTCCTTCGGCGGGGGATTTCTCCGGCGCTCGGAGGGCCCGCTGCCACGCGTCCCGGGGTAGCCTGAGCGCATGCCGCTGCCTCCGCTCGTCGAGCCCGTCGCAGCACTCAGCGCCGCGGAAGCACAGCGGACCGCCCGGCACCTCGTCCTCGCCGACCTCGGCGAAATCGGACAGCGACGGTTGCGCGCGGCCCACGTCACCGTCGTCGGTGTGGGTGGGCTCGGATCTCCCGTCGTGCTCGCGCTCGCCGCAGCCGGCGTCGGCACCCTCACGGTCATCGACGACGACGTGGTCGAGTTCTCGAACCTGCAGCGTCAGGTGCTGCACCGCCTGGCCGACGTCGACGCGCCCAAGGTCGACAGCGCGGTGCGCGTCGCGGCGGATCTCGCGCCGGAGACGACCGTTCGTCCCGTGCGCGAACGACTCACCGCGGCCAATGCCGAGGCGCTGTTGTCCGAGGCCGACCTCGTGATCGACGGGTCCGACACGTTCGAGACCCGCACGCTCGTCGCTGCCGCGTGCGAGCGGCTCGGGGTGCCGCTGGTGTGGGGTGTGGTGCAGGAGTTCGCCGCGCAGGTGACGGTGTTCTGGTCGGCACCACCCGCCGGAGTGCCGCCGGTCGTGCTGAGCGACCTGTACCCGCCCGAGGGGGTCGGCGAACTGCCGAGCTGCGCGGCGGTGGGAGTGCTCGGGGCGCTCTGCCTCCAGGTGGGTTCGGTGCTCGCGATGGAAGCCATCAAGCTCATCGCCGGCATCGGGGAGCCGCTGTTCGGTCGCGTGCTGCTGATCGACGCGCTGCGGGGACGGATGAGTGAGGTTCCGCTGCGCGGGCGCGCGGAGAGGGCCGGTGCGGCGACGACCAGCGAGGCGACCTCGGTTCCCGCGCGCCCGGCGGTACCTCACGTCGCCGCGGACGCACTCGACGACGAGGTCACCGCCGGAGCGTTCGTGCTCGATGTGCGCGAGGCGGATGAGGTCTCCTTCGGGGCGATCCCCGGCTCCCGGCACGCGCCGCTGGCGGAAGTGCTCGGTCGTCCCGAGGCTTTTTCCGCCGAGGGCCGGATCGTGGTCGTGTGCCAGCGCGGACTACGGGCAGTGCGCGCTGCGGCAGCCCTGCGGGACGCCGGGGTCGACGCCGTGGTGCTGACCGGCGGCATGGACGCCTGGAGCGCGCGATGAGCGGCATGCGCACGGTCGAAGAGCAGCTCGCTGTGGTGCTCGCCGCCGTGCGGAGTCGTCCGGCGGTCACCCGGACTCTGGACGAGGCGATCGGCTTCACGCTGACGGAGCCTGCTCGCGCGCAGAACCCCGTCCCCGTGTTCGACAACTCCGCGATGGACGGCTTCGCGGTGCGTTTCGCCGACGTCGCCACGGCATCCTCGGAGCATCCGGCCGTGCTGCGGGTCGTGGCGGACGTCCCGGCGGGCAGCGCGGAGGATCCCCCACTCGCTCGGGGCACGGCCGCCCGCATCATGACCGGCGCTCCGGTGCCGGCTGCGGCCGACACAGTCGTGCCTTTCGAAGACACCGTGGGTGGCCTCGCCGACTCGCTGGGGGACATCCGGGTGGTTCGCGCACCGGCGGAGGGCGCGCATGTGCGGCGGGCGGGGGCCGATGCCGCGGTCGGCGCCGTCGTTCTCGAGCCGGGCACGCTGCTCGGCGCCCGGCAGCTGGCCGCACTGGCATCCGTCGGCATCGCTCGGGTCGCCGTCGCCCCGCGGCCGCAGGTGGCCATCGTCTCGACCGGCGCCGAGCTCGTCCCGCCGGGGGAGCCGCTGGCCCGAGGGCAGATTCCGGAATCGAACGGGCTGCTGCTCGCCGGGCTCGTAGCCGAGGCCGGGGCCGAGGTCGTGTTCCGGGAGGTCGTCGGCGACGAAGGCGCGGGCCCCGCCGAGGCTGTGGCCCGTGCGACCGCGCTCGGGCTCGATGCCGTGATCTTCTCCGGGGGCGTGAGCGCCGGTGCATACGAGCCGGTGCGGCAGGGGCTGAGCGACGCGATGGAGTTCGTGAAGGTCGCGATGCAGCCGGGCAAGCCCCAGGGGTTCGGGGCGACGGCTGAGGGGATGCTGCTGTTCGGCCTGCCCGGTAATCCGGTGAGCGTGGCCGTCTCTTTCGAGGTGCTGGTGCGGCCGGCGTTGCTGCGTCTGCAGGGTCGCCGCGATATCCAGCGCCCACGGAGACGTCTCGCCGCGGGCGTCGGGTGGCGCACCCCTCCCGGTCGTCGTCAGTATCTGCCCGCCGTGATCGACGCGGAGGGCCGCGTGCATCCGGCGACCCGCGGGGGATCCGGCTCGCACCTCGCGGTCGGCCTCGGGGCCGCCACCGCCTATGCCATCGTCGCCGCCGAGACCGAACAGGTCTCAGTCGGCGACCTCATCGACGTGCTGGAGCTGTCATGACCTTCACCCACCTGGATTCGGCCGGCCATGCGCGCATGGTCGATGTGACCGAGAAGCAGCCGACCGTGCGGGCCGCGACCGCCGCGGGTTTCGTGCGCTGCGCGCCGGAGACGGTCGCCCTGCTCCGTGACGGCACCGTGCCCAAGGGTGATGTGCTCGCGGTGGCGCGCATCGCCGGCATCCAGGCGGCCAAGCGCACGCCCGAACTGCTGCCGCTCGCACATGTCATCGGCGTGCACGGCGCGGTCGTCGACCTCGACATCGAAGACACCGGGATCCGGATCAGCGCCACCGTGCGCACGGCCGATCGCACCGGGGTCGAGATGGAGGCGCTCACCGCCGTCTCGGTCGCCGCTCTCGCCGTCGTCGACATGATCAAGGGTGTGGATCGCGCCGTGACGATCGAGAACGTGCGCATCGTCGCCAAGGAGGGTGGGCGCAGCGGGTCCTGGCGGAGGCCCGGGGAGTGACCACGTCGCCGCACGCCGGGGTCGGCGCCGTGCTGCTCGTCGGCGGCGAGGGTCGCCGGATGGGCGGCATCGCGAAGCCTCTTCTCACGCTGGAGGGGCGATCGCTGTTCGCCCGCACCGTGGAAGCGCTGGTCGCAGGCGGGGTCGGGCCGATCGTGGCGGTCGGTCCGGTGCTCGAGGAGTCGGCCGACGTGGTCTGGACGCGGGAGGAGCCGCCGCTCGGCGGCCCGGTGGCGGGGATCGCTGCGGGACTCGCGCGGATGCCGGCGGAGAGGGTGCTGATCCTCGCCGGGGACCTCGCGCGACCGGATGCGGTCGTGCACGGCTTGCTCTCCCACCGCGCCGATGATGCGGGGGCAGCGGCATCCGTCGACGGTGTCGTGTTCTCTGCAGACGGGCAGCCGCAGTGGCTGGCCGGCCTGTATCGCACGGCATCGGTCCGCGGCGCGCTCGACGTGATCGAGACCGACCGGAACGCCTCGGTCCACGCCCTCCTCGGCGGTCTCGCCATCGAGTGGGTCGTCGACCAGGAGGGGACCACCGCCGACATCGACTCGCCCGCCGACCTGGCTCGCGCACGACAGGAATTCGAGGAGACGCCATGACCGAGAACAGCCGCACTCTTCCTCCGGAGGCGCTCGACGCCTGGGCGGCCGAGCTGCGCGAACGATTCGACCTGGGGGCGGACGATGTGCCGGTCGCGCTGATCCTCGACCTCGCGAGAGATGTCGCGAACGGGGTCGCGCGCCCGGCCGCGCCGTTCAGCGCCTTCGTCGCCGGTCTGGTCGCCGGTCGTGCGGGCGGCTCGCCCGACGATGTGCGGGCCGCGGTCGCCGCGATCGTCGAGCTCGCGAACGCGCATGCGGCTCAGGAGCAGAGCTGATGGCGACGGTGCGCTACTTCGCGGCAGCGGAGGATGCGGCGGGCCGGGCGACGGAGCCCTCGGATGCTGTGACCCTCGGCGCGCTGCGGGCCGAGCTGGTGGACGCGCATCCGGCACTCGGAGCGATCCTCGACCGCTGTGCGCTGCTCGTGGACGGCGCCAGGGTGGACGACGACTTCGCGCTGGCGGGGGTGGGGACCGTCGACGTGCTGCCTCCGTTCGCCGGAGGCTGAGGCTCAGCCGCCGATACCCTTCCAGGCGGTGGTGCCGTCGGCCTCGACCTGACGCTTCCAGACCGGGAGCTCGCGCTTGATGGCCTCGATGATCTCGCGGCACACCACGAACGCCTCGTCGCGATGTGCGGCGGCGACCGCGACGACGACAGCGGCCGAGCCGACGGGCAGGCGGCCGATGCGGTGGCTCACGGCGACGATCGCCTCTCCGCTGACACCTGCGGCGACGGCGCGTTCGGCGAGGTCGCGAAGGATCCGCTCGGCATCCGGGTGCGAGGAGTACTCGAGGGCGACGACCTCGCCGGCGGCATCCGGGTCGTGGTCGCGGACGCGTCCGAGGAACGTCGTGACCGCGCCCGCGCGGGCGTCGTCCACCGCGGCGAGGTGCGCATCGAGAGACAGGGCTGTGTCGCTGATCGCGGCAAGGGTGACGGTCATCGGTGGTCCTCTCCGTCGAGCTGGGCGATCACGTGCGGGGCGACCGACAGGATGACCGGCATGCCGTCGGCGACGCCGCCGGGGGAGCCGGGCAGGTTCACGATCAGCGCGCCCTGCGCGGTGCCGGCGAGGCCGCGGCTGAGCATCGCGGCGGGGAACCTCGCGGCACCCTGCCGCCGCAGCTCTTCCGGGATTCCCGGAAGCTGTCGCTCGAGCACGCGTGCGGTGCCCTCGGGGGTCTCGTCGCGCGCGGCGATGCCGGTGCCGCCGGTGGTGACGATGAGCCGCAGACCGCGGGCGAGGAGTTCGTGCAGCGCCTGCTCGACGGCATCCGCGCCGTCGGGGATGATCACAGGGTCGGCGCAGTCGAACCCCGCTTCGCGGAGCGCGGCGACGGCGAGGGGACCGGCCGTGTCGGCGCGGGTGCCTGCCGCACCGCGATCGGACACGGTGAGCACGGCGGCGGAGGTCATAGGCCGAGGGTAGCGTCGAGCGTGCCGGACATGAGCGGTCAGACGCTCATGTCGACGGGCGGTTCCATCACGATGCCCTGTGCCTCGAAGGCGCGGCGGCGCTCCTCGATGCGGCGGTGCAGCTCGACCTGCGCGTCGTCGACGAACTGAGGGTCGAGGTCGACGGTCGGCGGATGCGGGTCGCCGTGGTTCGCGGCGATGTACGCGTCGAGCTCGGGTCCGCTCGTCCACGACGTGATGAGGGCGTAGCGCGGGGCGGTGCCGCGGTGCCAGACCGCGTGCCAGAAGCGCTGGGTGTCGACGATGATGCGCGAGCCCGCGCGCAGCGGCAGGCGGATCTCGGTCGCCGGGTCGAAGCGGTCGGAGCGCAGGATCAGCATCGACTCGGTGTCGTCCGAGAGGTTGAAGAACCCGCGGACCACCCAGCCGGTGCCTTCTTCGTTGAGGCGGTTGTTGTCGTCCTGATGCAGGTTGTAGATCGCGTCGGCGTACTCGTTGGGCTGCAGCTCGATCACGCGGCAGCGGCCGATGCCGGAGCCCGGCTCCTGTGCCCGGCGCTGGAGCGTGGGGGCGATCGCGATCTGCGACTCGACCCAGACGCCGTCTTTGTCGGCCCGCGGCGGGGTGTGGTTCCAGAAGCCGTTGCAGTCGACGTCGCCTGCGTAGCTGGTGAGCGGGGCGAAGCGCGTGATGCCCGAGGAGCGCCACCCGACGTACTCCAGATCGAGCCATTCGGCCGGATCGGCGGCCGACGTGTGGTCGTCGAGGACGACGTAGCCCGTCTCGGCCAGTGCCTCGGACGTGATGAAGCCCATGATGAGTACCCTTCCCGTCATCGCTGCCCCCACAGGCGGCGGGTTCTTAGGCAATCCTAACCCGGTTCGGCCGCGCGCGCGGAGGGATCCCGCCGTGCAAAAGCACGAGGGCGCCGGTCCTGCGCGCCGATATTCTGAGGGCATGACTCAGCCGCAGGGCGCCCTCCTCGTGGGCAGTGTGAACTTCGACGACGCCGAGACCACGATGCGCACGGCGGCAGAGCTTCTCGGCGATCGGCTCCGCCGCATCCCGGACGGCGAGGTCGGCACGCGATTCCACTGGATCATGTTCCAGCCCGACGTGATCGGCCGGGCCGACGGCATCGAGCGCATCGGCGACGAGCCCATCCCGTTCCCCGCAGGGATCGACGCGCGTGGCCTGCGCATCGCCGAGGGAGTGGATGCCGCGAGCATCGCCCTGCCGCCGCTCGGCTACGCCGCCGCTGCGATCGAGTCGTACGCCGTGTTCGCGCGTCTCCGCGCCGAGGGAGCTGTGCCCGCCGGCATCCGATTCCAGGTGTCGCTGCCGACCCCGCTGGCCGTGATCTCCTCGTTCTTCCACGGCGACGATCGGGCCGCGATCGAACCCGTGTACACCGCAGCCATCCTCCGGGAGCTCGATGAGGTCCTCGCGGCGATCCCGCACGAGGACCTCGCGGTGCAGTGGGACGTCGCCAGCGAGATGGGCATCATCGAGCGCGCGGCCGGCTACGGCGCGGTCATGGAGGCATGGTGGCCCGGCGATCCGTTCGACGGGCTCGTCGAGCGCCTGGCCGCGCTGGTCGACGCCGTGCCCGCAGGAGTCGAGGTGGGCGTGCACCTCTGCTACGGCGACGCGGGGGAGAAGCACTTCTTCGAGCCGACGGATGCTGCGAACCTCGTGCGCTATGCGAACGCCGTGGCCGCGGCATCCGCCCGCCCGCTGACGTGGCTCCACCTGCCCGTGCCGATCGCTCACGACGATGCCGCCTACTTCGCGCCGCTCGCCGACCTCGCGCCCGTGAACGAGCTGTATCTCGGGCTCGTGCACCGGGAGGACGGCGCGGAAGGGGCCGCGCGCCGCATCGCCGCAGCCACCCCGTACGCGGGCGAGTTCGGCGTCGCGACCGAGTGCGGCATCGGTCGCGCACCCGCCGGCTCGACCGAGGGCATCCTGCGCACCCACGCCGAGGTCGCCGCCGCCTGGTGACCCGCATCGCTCGATTCGCGCGCTCGCCCCGCGTCGCGTAAGCTATTCCGCGGTGACGTGTCCGAGCGGCCGAAGGTGCAACTCTCGAAAAGTTGTGTAGGGTAACCCCCTACCGTGGGTTCAAATCCCACCGTCACCGCCACCGCGAAGGCCCCGAATCCCTTGGAAACACTGGGATGAGGGGCCTTCGTCATGCTCGGAGGGAGGTTTGCGGTAACGCAGCGGTAACCGTCTCCGAGTGACAACGTACGCGGCGGCCTCACGGTTGGTGACGGGATGAGGTGGTGGCCGCGGTCAGAGGTGACGGTTCAGGAGTTCGGCGCTCGTCTGAAAGCTTCTGATCGGTGATCCTTCGATCCAGTTGCGATGTGTCTCGAGGATCACCGCCCGTGTTCCCGCGAGCTTCGCCTGCTCGATGAACGAGGGGATGTCCATGTTCCCGAGGCCCAGCTCGACGGCATCCGCTTTGTCGATCGGGGTCAGCGAAGAGCCTCTGCGGCGGGTGCCGCGGTCGGTGGTGTGGCACAGTACGACCCGCTCGCCGAGTTCGCGCATGAGTGCGAGGGCGTCTACCCCTGCCGTCGTCGGCCAATAGCAGTCGAACTCGAAGTTGACGGCTGCGGGGTCCGTCTCTGCGATGAGGACGGAGAATGCCGTGCGCCCCGATGGCAGGCGACGGAACTCGACATTGTGATTGTGGTAGAGAAGGGAGACGTCGCCGGCGGCGAGCATGCGGCCCGCGACGTTGAGCCGCAGGGCAAGATCTCGTACCTGTGCCTCGTCGGTGTAGTCGAACCGGTGCATGCCGGTGATGACGACGTGTCTGGTGTCGAAGCTCGCCGCTCGCGAGATCACAGCATCCGGCTCGCGCTCGACAGTGCCGAGGTCCTCATGGAGGCCGACGACCTTCAGTGACGTGCCGCGAATGAGCTCCGGCCAATCGAGCCGTCCGCCGCGGCCGACCGGCATCCCGGATGCTCTCGTCAGCGCCCGAACGAACAGGGGCGTCGGGCGGGTCATGAAGCCGTTCAGCTCGATGCCTTCGAACCCGGCACGCTCGAGCAGCCCCAGCGTCTCGCGTGCCTGCTGCTCGGTCGAGAGCACAGTGCCGAGTTGGATCTGCTGGATCGCCTTCAGCGGGCGCTCGTTCACTGCGCGCCCTCCGACGATGCCGTGGGCGGCTGGGCAGCGATGAGCTTCATGAAGGTCGCCAGCAGCCCGAGGGCATCTCGCGTCGGGTCGAGCAGAGCCTGAATGCGAAGACCGTCGACCATCGCGAGGACGAGGGTGATCTTCTCGTCCGCCGTCAGCAGTTCATCCTCTTTCGTGGGCAGCGGGCCGTCGGTGAAGCGCGAGCGCATGCGCTCACGGCGTCCGAGGAAGAAGCCGTGCGCCGGATGCTCCGGGTTCGTGGCGGCCACCGTGAGTGCCATCCAGTTGCGCTGGAAGTCGGGGTGCGCGAACTCGTCGGCCAGTACAGCGCTCAGGATCTGCTCGCCGGGCACGTGCGCCGTCATGATCCGAGCGGCGAGGTCTTCCTCGTGCTCTTCGCGCTGGGCGAGGGCGGCGGGCAGCAGCTCCTCCTTGCCGGAGAAATGGCGCAGCAGTGCCGCGTGGGTGAGGCCTGCGCGACTGGCGATGTCACGGAGGGATGCCCGTTCGTAGCCGTGTTCGGCGAAGCTCGCGAGCGCGGCCTCGACGATCTCCGCGCGTCTCGCCGGGGTGGAAGCACTCTGCCCTCGGCGGCGCGGGGAGGGCTCGGCTGTCAGCGGCGACGTCATGTTCCCACCCTCTCACTTTTGCCTTCTGTTACCAAAGTGGTTACTATCGCTCAGGATCGACAATCGGTTGCCAAACGGATTTCGATCACATCTCGCGACGACGCCCACTGATGGGCGCCGCGGATCACTGAACGATGAAGGAGTCCAGGTGACCAAGAGTGAATTCGACCGCAGCGACACGATCGACTCGATCGCTGCGGCACAGCCGGTAGGCGGGAACACGCCTGACGGCACTCCGCTGGAGGGAACCCCCGTCGGCTCCGAGCCGACCGCCAAGGTCAGCGGCGGGTACATCTTCTGGCTGATGCTGGCCAATTTCGGTGCATCCATCGCGATGATGGTGCCGCTGGCCTACGGGCTCGCACTGCGCATCACCGAGCTCGCTCCGGGGCACGAAGAGGTGCTCGGCTACGTCACCGGCACCGCGCAGCTCATCTTCCTCGTGCTCAGCCCCATGATCGGCATCTGGAGCGACCGCACCCGGTCGCGCTTCGGGCGACGCACCCCCTTCCTGTTCCTCGGCGCTGCCCTCGGTCTCGTCGGCGCGGTCATCATCGGCTTCGCCCCCAACCTGCTGCTCGTCGGTGCCGGCTGGGTCATCGCCATGACCGGCTGGTCGACTGCCGGCGCGGCGATCCAGACTCTGCAGGCCGACAAGCTGCCCGAGGAGCAGCGCGGCAAGGTCTCGGCCCTGACGGGTCTGATGACCCAGGTCGCGCCGGTGCTCGGCATCGGAATCGCCTACGCCGTGTCGTACAGCACCTTCCTGGTGTTCTTCGTTCCCGCCGTGATCGGCGTCGTGCTGCTCGTGCTGCTCCCGACCTTCAAGAAGGAGGGCAGCTCGAAGGACCTGGTCGTCGACTCGAGCGTCACGCTCAAGAAGGTCATCGCGGGCTACGGCTTCAACGCTCGCAAGTACCCGGACTTCGCCTGGAACTGGGTCGGCCGCATGGTGTTCTTCATCGGCCTGTACTTCAACACGACCTTCGGCACGTTCTTCTATGCCCAGCGTCTCGACCTGCCGGTGCGCGAGGTCGCGGGTGTCGTCGCCACCGTCGGCATGCTCGGAGTCGTCGCCGCCGCTGGTGGCGCGCTGCTGGGAGGTTTCCTCTCGGACAAGCTCAAGCGACGTCGACTCTTCGTGCTGATCGCCGCGTTCATCTTCATCGGCGGTGCGCTCGCCGAGGCCTTCGCGTGGTCGCTGCCGCAGCTGATCATCGGTGCCGTCCTCATGCAGCTCGCGATCGCGGTGTTCGCCACCGTCGACCAGGCGATCGTGTACGCGATCATTCCCGACCGCGCCGAGTCCGGCCGCTACATGGCCGTCGTGGCGTTCGCCCAGAAGATCCCCAGCGCGATCGCCCCGCTGGTCGCTCCGCTGATCATCACGATCGGGGCCGTGGGCGCCGAGAAGAACTACACGCTGCTCTACTTGATCGGCGCAGTGTTCGCCCTCATCGGCGGTCTGATCATCATGTTCAAGGTCAAGGGAGTGCGTTGAGATGACGCTCACATCGAACCCGGCATCCGTGCCCACCGCGCCCTACGATCTGCGGATCGACAGCGGCGGCGACGAGTTCACCGTCTCCGAGGGTGCGCCGCGGCTGTCGTTCACGGTCCCGGTCGCCGCGGCGGCGTGGACCGGGTTCGAGCTCGAGGCGATCGTCGACGGTGAGCGTCGGGCACTGGTGCCGCTCGGCGCCGACGCGCACCTCTTCATCGACTGGCCGTGGGTTCCGCTGTCGAGCGGTCAGCGGGTCCAGTGGCGCGCACGTGCGAACCACGGGGATCGTCTCTCGGAATGGTCGGACTGGGCATCCTTCGAGTGCGGACTGCTCGACGCGGATTGGACCGCCGAGTGGATCAGTCCCGTCGAACACGACGATCCCGGATACGGGGCGCGGGGTGCTCACACGCTCGCTCACACCTTCGGGGCCAGTGGCATCGTCTCGGCGCGGCTGTACTCGACCGCACTCGGCGTCTACGAAGCTCGCATCAACGGCGAGCGGGTCGGCACGGCCGAGCTGTCGCCGGGGTCGACCTCGTACGACCGCACCCTCTACGCACAGGCTGCCGATGTGACACGGATGCTGAGCGATGGCGAGAACTCGCTCGAGATCGAGCTCTCCGACGGCTGGTATCGCGGGCAGGTCGGGGCGTTCCGTCTGCCGGCGGGGTGGGGCACGACTCTCGCAGCGCGAGCTGAACTTCACCTCGGGCTTTCCGACGGCTCGCGACAGGTGATCCGCACCGACGGAGACTGGACCAGCGCTCGGTCCAGAGTGATCCGCGCCGACCTGATGGACGGGCAGACGACCGATTTCCGTGCGGATGCCGGGTCTGCGGAAGCCGTGATCGTCGGCGCGGTCGAAGGTCCGTCGATCTCGTGGTCGCCGGCTCCACCCGTCCGGGTCGTGGAGACGCGCGACGCGGTGAACGCGACCCGCCTCGCGGACGACACCTGGGTGCTCGACTTCGGTCAGAACGCCTCCGGCTGGCTGCGGCTGGCGGATCTGGGGCCTGCGGGCATCCGCACCGTCGTCGACTACGGCGAGTACGTGGGGCCGGATGGCGATCTCGACACGTCGCACCTCGATTCCACGAAGCCGGGGGAGCCCGACGTCGTCTTCGTGCAGCACGACGAAGTGGTCTCCGCCGGAGGCGGAGAGATCTTCGAGCCGCGTCACACGGTGCACGGATTCCAGTACGCCAGGATCACGCGCCACGGCGCTCCGTTCGACCCGGCGTCCGCGCAGATGCAGGTCGTGCAGACGGATCTGCGTCGCACCGCATCTTTCGAGTCGAGTGATCCCGACCTCAACCGGCTGCACGACATCGCCGACTGGAGTTTCCGCGGCAATGCGGTGGATGTGCCGACCGACTGCCCGACCCGTGAGCGTCTAGCGTGGACGGGCGACTACCAGGTGTTCGCGCCGACCGCTGCGCGCCTGTACGACGTGCTCGGATTCACTCGCAAGTGGCTGCAGTCGGTGCGCGACGATCAGCTCGACGACGGTCGCGTCGCGAACTTCTCGCCTGACGGCCGTCGCATCAAGCACAAGCTCGACGACCAGTTCGCCATGATGACGGGCTCCTCCGGGTGGGGTGACGCGATCACCTTCGTCCCGTGGGAGATGTACTCCGCATACGGCGACGTTCGAGTTCTCGAGGAGAACTGGGACGCGATGGTGCGGTGGGTGGAGTGGGAGCTCGGGGCCGCCCGTGCGAATCGGCATCATTCTCGCGTCGAGCGCTCTGCCGAGCCGCAGCCGCACGAGGAGTATCTGTGGGACGGCACATTCCACTGGGGGGAGTGGACCGAGCCCGTCGCGAAGGCGGAGGACGGGTCGCGTCTCGACCCGATCAAGACGAACCCCATGGCCTGGTTCATGGCCGACAAGGGAGAGGTGGGAACCGCCTACCTGTATCGCTCCGCTCATATCCTCGCGGATGCCGCGGCCGTGCTCGGCCGAACGGGCGAATCGGCGAAGTATGCCGCGATCGCCGAGCGCGTGCTCGACGCGTGGCGTACCGAGTTCGTCACCGATGACGGGCGTACGGTGCAGGACACCCAGGCCGCCTACGTGCGGGCGCTCTCGTTCGGGCTCATTCCCGAATCGCTGCGCCCGGCCGCCGCGCAGCGCCTCGTTGAACTCATCCGCGACGCCGGTACCCATCTCGGCACCGGATTCCTCTCGACGGGAGACCTGCTGCCGGTGCTCGCCGACAGTGGGCATGCGGATGTCGCCTATGACCTGCTCTTCCAGCGGAGCGCACCCTCATGGATGTACATGATCGACAGGGGTGCGACGACGGTCTGGGAGGACTGGGAAGGCATCGACGGCGAAGGTGTCGCCCATGAGTCACTGAACCACTACAGCAAGGGTGCGGTCATCCGCTTCCTGCATACCCACACGCTCGGTCTCCGTCAGGGTCCGGGGTCGATCGCCTGGGAGTCGTTCACGATCGCGCCGCTCCCGGGCGGCGGGGTCACCTGGGCGAAGGGACACCTCGACAGCCCTCAGGGGCGGATCCGGGTGGAGTGGCGCATCGAGGGGGACGAGCTGGTGGTCGAGGCGGACATCCCGGCAGGGAGTCGCGCGACCGTGGTCTTCCCCGACGGGACGACGCGGGCGGCCGGACCCGGTTCCTTCTCGGGCACGGGCGGTCGCGCCGGGGCTCGCTGAGGGCGCGGATCAGCCGTCGCGTGTCGCCGCGGCCTGCAGCTGTCGATTGATCGCCCGCAGGCCGACGGCAAGCGATTCCAGCTCGTCGATCGTCAGCCCGTCAAGGATGTCCGCGCCCATCTCGGGGCGAGCCGCCATGATCTTCCCGATCACATCTCGCCCGAGAGGCGTGGGCATCAAGCGTCGCACGCGCTGGTCGACGGCATCCGTGAGCCGTTCGACGAGCCCCTGGTCGACGAGCCGCTCGACGAGCTTCGACATCGTCGCGAGTGACACCTCGAACGACGACGCGAGGCCACTGATCGTGCTGCGATCCGACACGACGATGGATGTCAGCACCTTGAGCTGCTGGATCGTCAGCTGCGTGCTCAGCAGGGAGCCGATCATCCGGGGAAGTGAGCGCACCGAGACCGCCAGGGTGAGGGCATCGATGTTCTCCAGTGCCTCCGCACGCCTCCGGTCATCGCTCACACCTGTACCGTAACGCGCTCTGGGGGTATTCCCAGCGATATTTACTTAGCCTCAGGCTAACCTTCTGACAAGGAACCGATCCGGGGTCGTGTCGGGTTCATGTTCGCGCCGTCCCCAGTTCGCGCCGACCTGCGCCCGCGCCCCGGCGACAGGAGGACGGAACCATGACGGACGAGGCACAGAGCACCGAGGGTGAGACCCAGCATCTCCAGGCGCTGCGAGAGAAGTACGCGCAGGAGAGGGAGCGGCGGGTCCGCCCCGATGGAGCGACCCAGTATCGATCGGCTCTCGGCGAATACGGCTACTACGCGAAGGATCCGTACACGCCGCGCGTGGAGCGCGAGCCGCTGCGTGACCGCGTCCAGGCGCTCGTGATCGGAGCGGGTTTCGGCGGGCTGCTCACCGGCGCCGGGCTGCGTGATGCGGGGATCGACTCTGTTCGCCTCATGGACGAGGCAGGAGACGTCGGGGGAACCTGGTACTGGAACCGCTACCCGGGCATCCACTGCGACATCGAGTCGTACGTCTACATGCCACTCCTGGAGGAGACCGGCTACATCCCGAGCAGGCGCTATGCGCCGGGCGAAGAGATCCGTCAGCATGCGGTCCGAATCGCGGAGCACTATGACCTCTACCGCGACTTCATCGGCCACACCCGTGCGACCGGTCTGACCTGGGACGAGGATGCATCCGAGTGGGCCATCGAGACCGACCGAGGCGATGTGTTCCGCGCGCGCTACGTGATCACCTCCTCCGGCACGTTGACGCAGCCGAAGCTCCCCGCCATCCCGGGTTTCGAGCGCTTCACGGGTCACACCTTCCACACCAGCCGCTGGGACTACGCCTACACGGGCGGATCGGCGGACGGCGGGCTGACGAAGCTCGCCGACAAGCGGGTCGCCGTGGTGGGCACGGGCGCGACAGGGCTTCAGGTGATCCCGCACCTCGCCGAGCATGCGCGTGAGCTGTTGGTCTTCCAGCGCACGCCATCGACCGTCGATGTGCGTGACAACCGGCCCACGGATCCGGAGTGGGTGGCGACGCTATCTCCCGGCTGGCAGCGCAAGCGGATGGACAACTTCCTCGAGGTGCTGGCCGGCGAGCCCGTCGAGCCCCTCGTGCAGGACGGGTGGACGTCGACGCAGCGGCTGCAGCGGAGCATCCTCTCCGGCAGTGTCGACGGGACTCTGACGGAGGAGGACCGCCTGCTGCAGGAGGAGCTCGATGACGCCGCGAAGATGGATTCTCTGCGAGCTCGAGTGGATGCGACCGTCGATGACCCCGCCACCGCAGACGCCCTCAAGCCCTGGTACCGGTACATGTGCAAGCGGCCGGGGTTCAGCGATCTCTACCTGCAGGCCTTCAACCGCCCGAACGTGACGCTCGTCGACACGGCCGACACGCACGGCATCACGGCGCTCACGGAGACGTCGATCGTGGTCGGCGACGCGGAGTACGAGGTGGACTGCCTCATCTTCGCCACCGGATTCGACGTCGGGGTCTCAGGGGTGGTGTCGGGCACCCTGCCCGTGTCCGGGCGGGGAGGTCGAGCCCTTCTCGAGGCCTGGGGGATGGGGCCGCGGACGCTGCACGGATTCACCACCCACGGGTTCCCCAACCTGTTCCAGCTCGGCCCGATGCAGAACGCGAACTCGGTGAACTTCGTGCACATCCTGCAGGAGCAGGCGCTGCACATCACGACTGTGATCGCGCGTGCGCAGCAGGTCGGTGCGCGCCGCATCGAGCCGACCGCCGAGGCCGAGGACGCCTGGTGCCGCACGGTCGTGGAGACCTCGAGAGATGTATCGGAGTTCCAGGCCCAGTGCACGCCCGGCTATTACAACGGAGAGGGTTCGCGCACGATCGGCGGGCTCACGTACTCGCCGGGACCGGTCGCGTTCCACCGCCTGCTGCGCGAGTGGCGTGCGGGAGACATGGCGGAACTGCTCGTCGTCGACGATGCGGACGAACGCGTGCGCGAGTCGGCGGAGATCGGGGTGTCGGCATGAGGGCGGTGCTGGCGACTGCGGCAGGCGCGGTCGGGGTGGTGGCCCTCTTGGTGGGGTGTGCGCCCGCCGCTCCGGATGCGGCGCAGACGGATGCGGCCGAGGGGCCTGCTGCGGAACAGCGCTCGGAAGAGCTGCTCCAGGTGACGGAGCCGCATGAGCTCACCGGTGGGACGCTGCTCGAGGGGCCGACTTTTCACGAAGACGGGCCGCTGTTCATGGTCGACGTGATGGCGCCCGCCGGGGAGGCGAAGGTCCTGCGCGTCGACGTCGAGGAGCGCACGGTCGATCAGGTGTTCACCGATGAGACGAGCGCGTTCACCTCGGCGCAGTTCCACCCGAGTGACGGTCGCCTGTACCTCACCGACTTCCTCGGCGGTGGCGTCATGAGCATCACGGCAGAGGGAGAAGACCCGCAGGTGCACTTCTCTGGCGACGTCGACGGCATCGCGATGCTGCCCGACGACATCGCGTTCCATCCCGACGGCACGATGTTCGTGACCGACACCCGCGGCATGGACGGTCCCGGATGGGAGACCCCGGGGCGTGTGGTGAGGATCGGCGCCGACGGGCAGGCGTCGACCCTCGCGGGCGATCTGCCCTCCCCGAACGGCATCGTCTTCGACGAGGAGGATGCGGGGCTCTGGGTCGCGCAGTACAACGCGAACCGGATCGACTACTTCGCTCTCGACGAGACGCGCACCCGGGTCGTCTCGGCGTATCCCGCGATCCACGTCGACGGCGGGATCGGACGCATCGACTCGACCGCGGTCGACGCGGAGGGCAACATCTATCAGATGTTCCACGAGAAGGCCGAGATCGTGGTCTTCGCCAAGACCGGTGAGCAGATCGGCAGGATCCGCGTGCCGGGTGAGGGGCTGGAGTCGGCGACGAACATCGCCATCGCGCCCGGCACGACGGATGGCTACGTGGTGGTCAGCGGCCCAGCCGGTGGCTTCGTGCACACCTTCGAGGCCTACGGGGAGGGCATCCGGCAGTCCAACGGCGGGTGAGGGGCCGTGAGCGTCCCATCTGTCGCTGATGGATGGGACGCTTCGTCCCTACTGAGGTCGCTCGACGGGTCGTGCAGTCGACTCGCGCACGACGAGATCCAGCGGAAGGACGACCTTCGAGGGGATGCGATTCCGCTCGGGGTCGATGAGTGTCTCCATGGCCCTCGTGCCGATCTCCCGCAGCGGAGAGCGGAGTGTCGTCAGCGCGGGGACGGCGAGCTCGGCGCTGAAGATGTCGTCGAACCCGATCACGCTGAACGCCTCGGGCAGCGTGAGGCCGGCGCCGCGGGCCGCTCGGAGCAGACCATGAGCGACCAGGTCGTTGTAAGCCAGAACGGCGGTCACGCCGCTGGCGCGCACGCGCCGGAGCGCATCCGCACCTGCGTCTACGGTCGGCGAGTCCACGGCGATCTCCACCAGCGAGATGTCACGCGACATCGCCAGGTCGAGCGTGAGCTCCCAACGGGAGCGATTGATCTGCAGGCCGCCCAGGCCGAGGTACGCGACCGACCGATGCCCGAGATCTCGCAGATGGTCGATGGCTGCGGTCAGTCCCATCGCCAGGTCGGGGATGACGCTCGGCAGGGACGGTGCCGAGTGGTTGGCCGCCACGATCGGCTTCACGCGAGCCAGGTCTGCGAGGGCTGCATCGTCGAGGCGCGACGCGACGACGAGCAGACCGTCGACGGACGACTGCAGAGTCTCGATGGTCTCTCGTTCGATGTCTGCTGCGGCCTCGGTCTCCGACACGACGAGGGTGAAGCCGCCGGCGCGCGCGACCTGCTCCGCGCCGCGGATCAGCTCGAAGTGCACCGGATTCGTGATATCGGGGAGCACGATCGCGAAGGTGCCCGAGCGCCCGGTGGGAAGAGCTCTCGCCATCGGGTTGGCGCGGTAGCCGAGCTCGGCGGCCGCTGCGCGGATCTTCTCCTCGGTCGACGCGTTCGTGCGACCCGGCTTGTTCAGAGCGCGGGAGACGGTCGAGGGATTGAGGCCGACCCGCTGTGCGATGTCGTAGATGGTCGCTCGGCGGGCAGGGGCGCCACCGCTGCCTGGCGCCTCATCGGGTGTGGTCGGATCGTCCATCGACATGGTGTGCGGTTCCCCTCGCTGCGACCGGCATCCGGTTCCCCGATCGTACGCCAGCCGTCTCGTCGGGGTATGCCGGCAGGAGAGCAAGGAATTTGGCAACCGATTGACAAAATCACCGGAAACCGGTCTGATAGAGAAATGCTCCAGCCGCAACGCCGCGACCGCGACCGCCTGCTTCCCGCCGACCCGGCGACGCGCTCCGTCGCACGATCCCTCTACGAGCGCGTGTCGTCCGCGCCCATCGTCTCGCCGCACGGCCACGTGCCCGTGGAGTGGCTCGTCGAGGACCGCCCCTTCGCCGACCCGGCATCGTTGCTGATCACGCACGACCACTACGTCACCCGGCTGCTGCATGCCTCGGGTGTCGGGCTCGATGAGCTCGGCGTCGGCGGGGCGCCCGCAGATCCGCGGGAGGTGTGGCGGCTGTTCGCCGAGCGCTGGCCGCTGTTTGCCGGCACGGCGTCGGGGTACTGGCTGACCGAGTCGCTCGAGAACGTGCTCGATTTGCGGACGCCGCTCACGGCCGCGACCGCTGACGACGCCTACGACCACATCGCCGCCAAGCTCCTCGAGCCGGGCATGCGCCCACGCGCCCTCTTCGACAGCTTCGGCATCGAGGTGCTCGCGACGACCGACGATCCGCTCGACGACCTTGCAGGGCACGCGGCGCTCGCCGCCGAGGGCGCGGTCGGCAGGGTCGTTCCCACCTTCCGGCCCGACCGCTACCTCGACCCGGACGCCGTGGGCTTCGCCGAGAACGTCCGACGCCTGCTCGAAACCACGGGGCAGACGAGCACCTTCGCCGGCTACCTCGCAGCGCTCGAACAGCGCAGGCGGTACTTCATCGAACACGGGGCCGTCTCGGCCGACCACGGCGTCGAGGTCCCCGACACCCTCGATCTCGACGCCGCCGAGGGGCAGGCGCTGTTCGCCCGAGTGATGGCCGGAGATGCGGATGCCGCCGATCGCCACGCCTTCCGTGCCCACATGCTGCTGCAGATGGCCCGGATGAGCGTCGACGACGGTCTGGTCATGACGATTCACGCCGGGGTCGTCCGCAACCACAACACGGCGACCTCAGGGAGGTTCGGGCCCGACACCGGCCACGACATTCCCCGTCGCACCGACTTCGTCGGCGGCCTGCGACCTCTGCTCGAGCGGTTCGGGCTCGAGCGCGACCTGCACCTTGTGCTGTTCGCGGTCGACGAAACTGTCTATTCGAGGGAGGTCGCGCCGCTGGCCGGCTTCTATCCGAGCGTCTATATCGGCGCGCCGTGGTGGTTCCTCGACGCCCCCGACGCGATGGCCCGATTCCGGTCGGCGGTCACCGAGACCGCAGGATTCTCGCGGGGGTCAGGGTTCATCGACGATACCCGCGCGTTCCTCTCGATCCCCGCCCGGCACGACACGGCTCGCCGGGCGGATGCCGCCTTCCTGGCCCGCCTCGTGGCCGAGGGTCGGGTGAGCGAGGAGGCGGCGGCCGCGATCATCGGCGACATCGTCGGTCCGCAGCCGAAGCGGGTGTTCAAGCTGTGAGCGCCACGACACTCGGCGTGCGCGAGTCGCCGGCTCCGCCCGTGCGGATCGTGCACATGGGGCTCGGCGCCTTCCATCGCTCCCATCTGGCCTGGTATACGGCCCATGCCGCGGATGCAGCGGGGTGGGGGATCGCGGCGTACACCGGACGAAGCGCCGGCCTCGCGGATGACCTCACCGCCCAGGACGGCCTCTACACACTGGTCGTGCGCTCGCCGGAAGGCGACGATGCGGAACGGATCGGCAGTATCGTCCGGGCCCATCCGGGCACCGACATCCCGTCCTTTGTGAACGACCTCGCAGCTCCCGCGACAGCCATCGTCAGTCTGACGATCACCGAGGCCGCCTACGCCGATGAGCAGGCGTCTCTCGATCGAGCCCTGCTCGCAGACTCGGTCGGCGATGGCCTCGCCAGCGTGCGCCCTGTCACCGCTATCGGTCGTTTGGTGCTCGGTCTCGAGGCGCGCCGGCGCGCGGACTCCGGGGCGGTCGCTCTGGTCTCCTGCGACAACCTGCCTGAGAACGGGGAAGTGCTCCGACATGCGGTCCGCGCAGTGGCAGCCGGGGTGCCGGGTCTCGTCGACTGGATCGATGCGCACGTGTCGTTCGTGTCGAGTTCTGTGGATCGGATCACGCCCCGACTCACGGACGATGAGGCGGCTGAGCTCGCGGAGCGCTACGGTGATCGTGCGCCGGTCGTCGCCGAGCCGTTCTCCGACTGGGTCATCGCCGGGGAGTTCCCTGCGGGCCGACCGCAGTGGGAGGCGGCGGGAGCTCGCTTCACCGACGAGCTCGAACCGTGGGAGGCGCGAAAACTCTGGCTGCTGAACGGTGCTCACACCCTTCTCGCCTCGCTCGGTCGGCTTCGCGGAAATCACACGGTTTCCGACGCCATCGCAGACGCGGACTGTCTTCGTGCTGTCGAGGCGTACTGGGACGAAGCCTGCCGACATCTTCCCCCGGAACTCGGACTGCGGGAGTACCGCCTGGCGCTGCTCGATCGCTTCCGAAACCCTCGCATCCGGCATCTTCTCGCGCAGATCGGTCTCGATGCCGATACCAAGATGCGGGTGCGTATCGCGCCGGTGGCTGAGCGTGAACGCAGCGCGGGACGTTCCGCCGACGCGTGTGCGAAGGTCGTAGCCGCATGGCTGGCGATCGACGGACGGGGAACGGACCGCTCGTCCGTCGAATGCGCGATAACCGACCTCAGCCCCGTGCTCAGCGCCGACGCGGGGTTCGTCGACGCAGTGCTCGCGAGCCGACGATCGATCGGCGATCTCACGCTTCGGTAACAAGTTGGCAATCGGTTGTCATCAATCCCAAACCCTGCTTTACTGGCACCAGCCGCTGCCGTCCTTGTCCGCTTCACCCTCAGTGACAAGCGGTTGCGCATCATGTCGTTTCATCCAAAGGAGTATGAACAATGTGGAACACCCGTAAGCACCGTCGCCGTGTGGCTCTGCCCGCTGCGATCCTCATCACCGCACTCGCGGTCACCGGCTGCGCTGCCGGAACCGACTCGACGCCCGAAGGCACGTCGGCGGCCGTCGTCGAGAAGGACCTCGCAGTCGCCGCGGTGTCTGCCCCCAACTCGCTCGATCCCGCTCAGATCGTCGACGGACAGCAGATGTTCGTCTGGTCGTCGGTCCTTGACACCCTGCTGCGCAAGGACCCGGAGACCGGTGAACTGCTTCCAGGCGCCGCCGAGAAGTGGGAGTACAACGAGGACGGCACTCAGCTGACCCTCACTCTGCGCGACGGCATGACCTTCAGCTCCGGGGACCCGGTCGATGCTGCGGCCGTCACCGCGACGTTGCTGCGTTCGAAGGCGACGCCGGGAGCCGTGCAGAGCCGCCTCGCCGCGGTCGCCGACGTCGTGGCCGAGGACGACAAGACGGTCGTCATCAGCTTCTCGGCATTCGACCCCCAGTTCCTCGACAACCTCGCCCAGGGGCCCGGCGCCATCGGTGACCCGGCGACCATGGACGAAGAGCGCACGGCCACGGATCCAATCGGCTCCGGCCCGTTCACCCTCGATGTCGGAAAGACGGTCCCGGGCAGCAGCTACGTCCTCGTCAAGCGCGATGACTACTGGGATGCCGACAACGTGCCGTTCAAGACGCTAACCGTCAAGGTGCTGCAGGATCCGACGGCATCGCTCAATGCACTGCAGGCGGGCGAGCTCAACGCGGCGACCGTGCAGTCGCAGGTCGTCTCGCAGCTCGACGCTAGCAAGTTCACCATCACGGTGAACGACGCGGTGGCCGTGGGTTACCTCAACATCCTCGATCGCGCAGGCGAGAAGTTCCCCGCGCTCGGTGACGTGAAGGTTCGTCAGGCGATCAACATGGCGATCGACCGCGAGGGCGTTCTCAAGGGCATCTTCAGCGGAGTGGGCATCGCCACGACTCAACTGGTCAGCCCGTTCGGCGAGATCTACGACGAGAAGCTGAACGACGAGTACGAGTACGACCCCGAGAAGGGCAAGGAGCTCGTCGAAGAGGCGGGCTACGCCGGCGAGACCTTCCAGATCCCGAGCACCTTCTTGAGCACGACTATCGAGCCCGTGCTGACGCAGGCGTTCGCTGACATCGGTCTGACCCTCGAGTGGGTGACCGTGCCGCCGCAGCAGGCGCAGGCAGCTGCCCGTTCCGGTGACTACGGGCTGTACTACCAGATCCTCGGATTCAACTCGGACTCGGCAGATCTCGCGACCACGATCGGCGCCGCCGGCTTCGGCAACCCGACCGGGTACACCGATCCGACGCTCGATGGCTACTTCGACGAGATCAACAACACCGTCGACTTCGCGGATGCTCTCCCGGTCTACAAGGAGCTGAACGAGTACGTCGTGGATCAGGCGCTCGTCGCCCCGATCGCCTACATCGGCGCGACGTGGGCGACCGCTGACGGGATCACGTACGTCGGCAAGGCGAACACGCTCGCAACCATCCGACAGTTCGACGTCACCGAGTGAGTGACGGGTGGGGGTGCGGCGCGCCGCATCCCCACCACACACCGGGAGTCTCTTGATGCTCAGCTATATCCTCCGCCGACTCGGCGCCGGCGTCGTACTCGCGATACTGGTCACCCTCATCACCTTCCTGCTCCTCAGCACCTCGTTCCGTGACGTGGCTCAGGCGATCCTCGGCACGTCGGCGACGCCCGAGGTGGTCGACGATCTGATCGCCGCCAAGGGGTGGGATCGACCCGTCCTCGTGCAGTACTTCGACTGGCTGATCCACGCCGTGCAGGGCGACTTCGGTGTCTCCGTGTACACATCGCTGCCGGTCGGTCCGTCGGTCCTGCAGCGGCTCGCGGTCACGCTCTCGATCATCGTCCCAGCGCTGATCCTGACGGTCATCCTCTCCGTCTTCCTCGGAGTCTGGGCGGCATCGCGCGGCGGGATCGTCGACCGCATCGCCCAGGGGATCTCCCTCATCGGGTACATCGTCCCCGGGCTCCTTCTGGCGATCGTCCTCGTGGTGGTCTTCGCCGTGCAGCTCAAGTGGCTTCCGGCAACGGGATTCACTCCGTTCGCGGAGGATCCCGCTGCATGGGTCCGCAGCATCACGATCCCGGTGATCGTGCTCACCATCGGCGGTGTGGCCAACATGGCGGCTCAGGTACGTGGCCGCATGATCGACGAGCTCCGTCGCGACTACATCCGAACCCTGCGTACGCGGGGATCGTCGACGACATCGATCGTCATCAAGCACGCGCTGCGCAACGCCGCGAGCCCGGCGCTCACGGTGATGTCGCTGGAGTTCATCCAGATGTTCGGCGGTGCACTCATCATCGAGAACGTCTTCGCTCTTCCGGGCTACGGCAGCTTCGCGTTCAACGCCTCTCTTCAGGGCGACATCCCCGTGATCATGGGCATCACTGCCTTCGGTGTGCTGCTCGTCACCGTCGTCAACCTCCTCACCGACCTGGCCAACGGCTGGTTGAACCCGAAAGCGAGAGTCCATTGAGCGACGAACGCCCACCCCAGACCACCACCGGTACCGTGACGCCTCCCAGCACCGAGGTGCTCGTCACCCTCGAGAATGCGGCGAAGACCCGCACGTCGACCTGGCGCCGTATTCTGCGCGACCCGCAGGCGGTCGTGACGCTCGGGCTTCTCGCCGTGATCTTCCTGCTCGGTCTGCTCACGCCCTGGCTCGCACCGCACGGCCCGAACGACGCCGAGCTCTCGATGATCAACGCGCCGGTCGGCACCCCCGGGTACCTGCTCGGTGCCGACGAGGCCGGTCGCGACATCCTCTCGCGCCTGCTCCACTCCATCAACACGGCGGCCATCTCGGCTCTGATCGGAGCCGGTGTGGCTCTGGTCGTCGGAGTCGTAGCCGGTCTCATCGGCGGCTACTTCGGTACCGTCACGCGGGCCACCACCGAGTGGCTGTTCAACCTCATCATGACGTTCCCCGGCATCCTGCTGCTGATCATCCTGATGCCGGTCACCGGCGGTGACTACCGCTTCACGATGCTGATCTTCGGCGTGCTGCTGTCGCCGGGCATCTACCGCATCGTCCGCAATCTCGTGCTGGGGGTGAAGAACGAGCTCTATGTCGATGCCGCCCGGGTGTCGGGGCTCGGCAACCTGCGCATCCTCGGTCGCCACGTGCTCTTCGTCGTGAGAGGGCCGATCATCATCGCCGCGGCCTTCATGGCGGGCTCTGCGATCGCGGTGCAGTCGGGTCTCGCCTTCCTCGGCGTCGGTTCGCTGCAGATCCCGAGCTTCGGCTCGATGATCTCGTCTGGCTTCCGCAACCTCTACATCGCTCCTACACAGTTCCTCTGGCCGAGTTTGCTGCTCGGCGTCATCACGGCGTCACTCGTGCTGCTCGGGAACGCTCTGCGCGACATCCTCGAAGGATCCATGCCGAAACCGGCCAAGGTGGGTCGCGGTCAGCGTGTGCTCGACAGTGCCGGAGAGGCGACGGCCGCGCGGACGGGGCTGCTCGAGATCAACGACCTCGCCATCGCCTATCCGCGTCCGAGCGGCGGCCTGAACGAGGTCGTACGCGGCGTCGACCTGTCGATCGCCCGCGGACAGATCGTCGGGCTGGTCGGCGAATCCGGGTCGGGGAAATCACAGACAGCCTTCGCCTCGCTGGGGGTGCTGCCCAACGAGGCGGTGATCACCCGCGGGTCGATCCGCTTCGACGGGCGCGAGCTCGTCGGACTCACGGATGCGCAGATGCGTCCGCTGCGCGGTAAGGAGATCGCGTACATCCCCCAGGAACCCATGTCGAACCTCGACCCGTCGTACAAGGTCGGCGCACAGCTCGTCGAGGGCGTGCGGTCGGCGCTCGGTGTGACGCGCGCGGAGGCATCCGGTCGGGTGCTCGCGCTGCTCGAGCGGGTAGGCATCGCTGACCCGAAGCGCACCTTCGATTCCTACCCCCATCAGATCTCGGGCGGCATGGCGCAGCGAGTGCTGATCGCCGGCGCCGTCGCGAGTCGGCCGAAGCTGCTGATCGCCGACGAGCCGACGACCGCGCTGGATGTCACGGTGCAGGCCGAGATCCTCGACCTGCTGCGAGACCTGCAGTCCGAGCTCGACATGGCGATCCTCCTGGTCACTCACAACTTCGGCGTCGTCGCCGACCTCTGCGATCGCATCGCGGTGATGCAGAACGGCGTGATCGTCGAGTCCGGCACCGCTGCGGAGGTTTTCTCGCGCCCGACGCACGAGTACACGAAGATGCTGCTCGGTTCGATCCTCGACGAGAGCACGGTTCGCACCGATCCGCCCGTCGCGGTCTCCGATGAAAGGACTGACCGATGAGCCTCCTCGAGGTCGATGAGCTTCGCGTCGCCTTCCCTGGACGGGGATGGCGGGCCAAACCGGTGGAGGTGCTGCACGGCGTCTCGCTCGACGTCGCGCCGGGGGAGACCCTGGGGCTGGTCGGCGAATCCGGATCGGGCAAGACCACGATCGGACGCGCGGTGCTCGGCCTGGTGAAGCCGTCCGGCGGGGACATCCGGTTCGACGGGACGTCGATCGCCGGGATCTCACCTCGGGATCGCCGTCGCCTGTCTCGTGACATCCAGGTGGTGTTCCAAGACCCGTACACGTCGCTCAACCCGTCGATGACTATCGGCGACATCCTCGCCGAGCCGCTGGTGATCCAGGGCGCGACGGCGAAGGATGCCCGCTCGCGGGTCAAGACCCTGCTCGACCAGGTCGGGTTGCCCTCGGATGCCGTCGAGCGACTGCCCCGGGAGTTCTCGGGCGGTCAGCGTCAGCGTGTAGCCATCGCGCGCGCGCTGGCTCCCGAGCCTCGCCTGATCGTGTGCGATGAGCCGGTGTCTGCTCTGGACCTCTCGACCCAGGCGCGCGTGCTCGATCTGTTCGTCGAGATCCAGCGAGCGACCGGGGTCGCCTATCTCTTCGTGTCGCACGACCTCTCGGTCGTCCGCCACATCAGTCACCGGGTGGCCGTGCTGTACCGCGGCGACTTGGTGGAGACCGGATCGGCCGAGCATGTGACCTCGACCCCCGACCATCCCTACACGCAGAAGCTGCTGCTCGCGGCGCCGGTCGCTGACCCTGCACGTCAGCGCGATCGGCGCCTCGAGCGCCGCCGAATCATGGAGGCATCATGATCCAGAATCCGATCATCCCCGGTTACCACCCGGATCCGTCGATCTGCCGCGTCGGCGACGACTACTACCTCGCGAACTCCAGCTTCGAGTACTCGCCGGGCGTGCCGCTGTTCCACTCCCGTGACCTGGTCTCGTGGACGCAGATCGGCAACATCCTCGATCGCCCCGAGCACCTCGACGTGCGCACCGGACTCGCGGGCGCGAGCGGCGGGATCTATGCCCCGACACTGAGGCATCACGACGGCCGGTTCTGGATGATCACGACGAACATCCACGAGGTCGGGCGCGGACACATCCTCGTGCACGCCGAGGACCCGACCGGCCCGTGGAGCGAACCCGTCTACGTCGCCGGTCTCATCGGCATCGACCCCGACATCGCCTGGGATGACGACGGCACCTGCTTCGTGACCTGGAGCGACGTGATGCGCGGCGGCATCTCGCAGGCCGTCATCGATCCGCTGACCGGTGACGTGCTGTCGGAGCCGCGGTCGCTGTGGGCGGGAACGGGCGGCGCGCACGCCGAAGGGCCTCACCTGATCCGCCGCGGGGAGTGGTGGTACCTCCTGGTCGCCGAGGGTGGTACGGGGCCCGGCCATATGGTGACGGTCGCACGTTCCTCGAGCATCAGCGGACCCTTCGAGCCTGCGCCGACGAATCCGATCCTCACGCACCGCAGCACGAGCGCGGCCGTGCAGTCGACAGGGCACTCCGATCTCGTCGAGCTCGCCGATGGCACTTGGGCCCTCGTGTTCCTCGCGACCCGGCCCCGCGGCACCTTCCCGCGCTGGCACACCAACGGGCGCGAGACTTTCCTCGCGGGGGTGGACTGGGTCGACGCGTGGCCCGTCATCGACGAAGCGCGCTACGAGGTGCCGCTTGCGAAGACCTCGTTCGTCGAGGACTTCAGAGGCGAGGAACTGCATCCGCGGTGGATATCGCCGGGAATCTCACCGTCGTCGTTCGCCCGCACGAGCACCGACGGCCTGCTCCTCGAGCGGGGGAGGGACGCGCTCGCCGAGAGTGCCGAAAGGCTGCTCGCGGTGCGTGCCGAAGACGAACTCTGGTCGGCCCGCCTGCACGCGACGGGCGACGTCGCGCTCTCGGTGCGCATGGACGACGCGCACCAGCTGCTGATCGAACGCCGCGGCGCAGAGGTGCGCGCACGCATCGTCATCGGGCCGCTGAGCGACGTCGTCGCGCGCGCGGAAGCTCCGGTGGATGCGGTGCTCGAGATCAGAGCCACGGAGTTCGAAGCCGAGCGCGGTGCGCGTCGTGGACCCGACCTGCTGCGCACCGGCCTGGTCTCGGCGGAGGGATTCGTCGAACTGGCCACACTCGACGGCCGCTATCTGTCGACCGAGGTGGCCGGTGGATTCACGGGCAGGGTCATCGGTGTCGAGGCTCTCGGAGACCAGGTCGTCGTCAGTCGCTTCGAGTACGAGTCGGGTGCCGCTGCGGAGTGATCAGTCCTGCGAGCGAGGCCGCAGCTCCGGCACGAAGGTCGACATCAGCGACGTGACGCAGGTATCTACGTCGATCGCCGAACGATCGAAGAGCCACTGCGTGTGCAGCCCGTCCATCGCGCCGATCGTGATCGCTGCGAGGTGTGCCGGGGGCAGGTCCGTCGACAGGCGCCCTTCATCACCAAGCCGGCTGAACAGGCGAGTCACGAACGAGCGGATGTTGCGGTAGCGCGTCTCGAAGTAGTCGTGCGCCGGGTGAGCGGGCGCCGTGGCCTCTCCGGTGAGCACGGCGCTCAGCTCCACCAGGCCGACCCGCTGATCCCGTTCGATCAAAGTCGTAGCCATGCCGCGGAGCACATCGAGCGGATCGGCTCCGGCGCTCAAGACCTCATTGCGTGCGAGATAGTCGGCGCTGCGCTCGTCCTGCAGCGTGAGAACCGCCATGAGCAGGTCCTCCTTGCGGGGGAAGTGATGCAGCAGCCCGGTGTGGCTGATGCCCGCCCCACGAGCGATCTCGGCCATCGAGGCCCCGTGGAACCCGGACTCGCCGAAGATCGTGAGGCAGGCGTCGAGGATGCCGCGGCGGACGGCTGCGGTCTTGGCGTACTGGGCCATCGATACCTCCGGCGAGAAAAATAGTGAGGACTTACTATTTTATGTTACCGTTAGCTGGCAATCGGTTGTCACGATTGCTCACGATCGAGAGGATCCCTCAATGACGAACTTCCCCACCGGCTTCCTCTGGGGCGCCGCCACCGCCGGACACCAGATCGAAGGCAACAACGTCAACAGCGACTGGTGGGAGCGCGAGCTGACCATGCCGGGCATGGAACCCTCCGGCGACGCCGTCGACAGCTACCACCGCTTCCGCGAGGACATCGACCTGCTCGCCGACGCCGGCCTCGACACCTACCGCTTCAGCCTGGAATGGTCGCGCATCGAGCCGATCGAGGGCCAGTTCTCTCGCGCAGAGCTCGCGCACTACCGTCGAGTGATCGACTACTGCCTCTCGCGCGATGTCACCCCCTTCGTCACGCTGCAGCACTTCACGACGCCGCGCTGGTTCGCGAACGACGGCGGGTGGACGTCGCCGAAGGCGAAGGATCGCTTCCTGAGCTTCGTGACCCAGGCCACCACGATCCTCGACGGCGTCGAGTGGGTCGCGACCATGAACGAGCCGAACATGCAGGCGGCCATCATGACGGCGATGCGCCGCATGGCCGCTCAGGGCGGACAGTGGCAGAGCCCCACGGTCGAGGCGGATGCAGTCGAGCGTGACGCACCTGCGGAAAAGAAAGAAGAGAAGAAGCAGCACGGCTCCTTCCTCCAGGACGCAGACCCCGAGATCGGCCGCGCGTTCGTCGAGATCCACCATGCCGCCCGAGAGATCGTGCGCGCCAAGACGAACGCCAAGGTCGGCTGGACCATCGCCGCAGGCGCGCTCACCGCGGCCCCCGGTGGCGAGGAGAAGCTGAAGCAGATCCGCTACGGCAAGGAAGACGTCTATTGGGAGGGGTCCCGCGGCGACGACTTCGTCGGAGTGCAGGCGTACTCGTCGCAGGAGGTCGATGCCGACGGTCTTGTGCCGCACCCGCCGCACCCCGACAACACCCTCGTCGGCACCGCCTTCCGCCCCGACTCGCTCGCCATGGCCGTGCGCCACGCATGGGAGGTCTCCGAGGGCGTCACCGTGATCGTGACCGAGAACGGCATCGCCACGGCCGACGACACCCAGCGGATCCGCTACACGGATGCTGCGCTGCGCGGACTCGCCGACACGATCGACGAGGGCATCGACGTGCGCGGCTACCTGCACTGGACGCTGCTCGACAACTTCGAGTGGGGTCACTGGGCTCCGACCTTCGGCCTGATCGCCGTCGATCGCGAGACGTTCGTCCGCACGCCCAAGCCGAGCCTCGGTTGGCTGGGCGAGGTCGCGAAGCGCAACGGTCTGGCCTGACCGAAGCCACGCACAGAGGCCGAGCAGATGACCGTCGACGTCGACGATTCCCAGGGCGAAGGCCCTGCGGGGGCTGCGGGGCGCGTTCCCGAGGGCAACCTCGCGCTCCCGCAGCCTCCCTCTGCGGTCGTGCCGGATCCTTCTTCCGATGTGATCGAGGCGGGGAACGTCTCGGCGTGGTCGATCGTCTTGCTCGTCGCCGCGACCTTCGGGGCTGGCATGGCGATGATCGTGCCGATGGCGTACTCGCTTGCCGTGCGTCTCGATCAGCTGGCGCCCGGGCGCACCGAAGCCCTCGGCGTCGTCCTCGCGGTCGGGTCGGCCGCCACTCTGGTGCTCGCGCCGCTCACCGGTGTCCTCAGTGACAGGCTGCGCAGCCGCTGGGGGCGGCGGCGTCCGTTCACCGTGATCGGTCTGCTGATCGGCGCGGCCTCGGTGCCGGTCATGGCCCTCGCCCCGAATCTCAGCGTGCTCGCGATCGGATGGACGCTCTCGACCGTCGGGTGGGGAACCGCGGCCGCCTCGCTCGGGAACTGGCAGGCCGATCGCCTGCCGCCCCACCAACGCGGTCGCGTCTCGGGCCTCACGGGCGTCACGATGCAGGTCGCGCCCGTCGTCGGCATCATCCTCGTCGGATTCTTCCGCGACCAGGTCCTCCTCGTGTTCGCGCTCCCTGCTGCGATCGGCGTCGTGCTGGTGGTCGCGTTCCTCGCCGTCGTGCGCGATCCCGACAGCAGGGGGATGGTGTTCGAGCGGCGGCTGACCGTCGGCGGACTGCTGCGCAGCTACGGCTTCGACCCGCGGACGGCGCCGGACTTCGCCTGGAACTGGCTCGGCCGCTTCATCTTCTTCTCGGGGCTGACCCTCACCACCAGCTTCACCGTGTTCTTCGTCGCCCAGCGACTCGAGCTGCGGGTACCCGATGTCGCCGGAGTGCTCGCGATCGTCTCGGCGTCGAGCATCGTGACGGCCACCCTCGGCTCACTCGGAGGCGGATGGCTGAGCGATCGGGTGGGCAGGCGCAAGCCGTTCATCCTCGCGGGAGCCGCTCTCTTCGCGGCGGGATGCAGCGTCTCGGCGTTCGCCCACGATCTGCCGACTCTCATGGTCGGCACCCTGCTGAACTCTCTCGGAATCGCCACCTTCTCGGCCGTCGCCCAGGCGCTGCTGCTCGACGTGCTCCCCGATCGCGAGAGGGAAGCTGGCCGCTACATGGCCATCGCCCTGTTCGCGCAGAAGATCCCGGGGGTCTTCGCCCCAGTGCTCGGCGGGGCGGTGCTGGCCATCGGCGCCGGAGCCGAGAACTTCACCGCGCTGTATATCCTCGCTGCCGCGCTCGCCTTCGCCGGCGGGCTCGTCATCACCCTCTCGGTGCGCAGCGTCCGCTGATCACCGCCCATTCGAAACGGAGCAATGATGTCCTTTCCCTTCCCTGATGTCTCGTCGAACCCCCTCGCCTCGCTGATCGATCTGGCGGGCCGCACCGCGCTCGTCACAGGAGGCGCTCAGGGCCTCGGCCGTGCCATCGCGGATCGGCTCGCCGAGGCCGGTGCGAGCATCGTGATCGCCGACGTCGACGAGGGTCGCTCGCGCGCGGCGGCGGGCGAGATCGGCGAGCGCTTCTCGGTGCGGACGGTGGGCGTGCGAATGGATGTGACCGATGCGGCGTCGATGGCTGCGGCGACCGACGCCGCGGCGGCTGAGGTCGGTGTCCCGGACATCTGGGTGAACAACGCCGGGATCTTCCCCAGCCAGTCGCTGCTCGAGATGAGCGACGAGACCTGGGAGCAGGTCTTCGCGGTCAACACCCGAGGTGTGCGCAACGGCGCGCGCGAGGCGGCCCGTCGGATGCCGCAGGGCGGCGTGATCGTCAACATCGTCTCGACCGCGGGCTTCCGCGGGACTGCGCCCGGCCTGTCGGCCTACGTCTCGTCGAAGCACGCGGTGCGGGGGCTCACGAAGCAGCTCGCCCTCGAGCTCGCACCCCAGGGCATCCGCGTGCTCGGTGTCGCCCCCAGCTACGTGCCCACCGAGGGGAACATGGCGATGGCGGCCGCGGCGATCGAGCAGATGGCGGCCGCCGGCATCGATCCCTCCACCATGCCGTCGGCGATGTCGCAGAGTCTGATCGGCCGTCAGGGAACCCCCGACGACATCGCACGCGTAGTGCTGTTCTGCGCCAGCGACCTCTCGATGGTCATGACGGGCAGCACTCTGCTCGCCGACGCCGGGGAGACCATCTGACTGGCAATCGGTTGCCATTTCTTCTGAACTCTGCTGTACTGAAACCAAGAACGCAAAGAAGCGCACGAAAGGCCCTTGATGCTCAAGCCCATCGCCACCGCGACCCGTGACCTCGTCAAGCTCGACGGAGTCTGGAAGTTCGGGATCGACTCCCGCCTCCCGGAGGAGCCCTGGCTCGCCGCTCTCGACACGCCTCTCGAAGCAGCCGTTCCGGCGAGTTACAACGATCTCTTCACCGATCCGGCCATCCGCGATCACGTCGGCTGGGTCTACTACCAGCGGTCGGTGCAGGTGCCGCGCGGCTGGGCGGGGGAGCGGATCCTCCTGCGTTTCGACGCCGCCACGCACTCGGCGAAGGTCTATGTCGACGACCAGCTCGTCGGTGGACACGTCGGCGGGTACACACCGTTCGACATCGACGTCACCGATGTCGTGAAGCCGGGCACCGCGTTCCGGCTCACGGTCGCGGTCAGCCCCGATCTCAGCAACACCACCATCCCGCCGGGCAAGATCGAGGTCGGCATGACCGGTGCCAAGACCCAGACTTACTTCCACGACTTCTACAACTACGCGGGCCTCGCCCGATCGGTGTCGCTGTACTCACTGCCGCAGGTGCACGTCGATGACGTCACGGTCGTGACGACCTTCGAGGGTTCGACCGGTTTTGTCGACTACCGCGTCGAGACGGTCGGCGGTGCCGACGTGCGGGTGAGCCTGGCGGACGCCACCGGCGTCGTCGTGGCGACGGCATCCGGCCCGGAGGGACGTCTCGAGATCGCAGACGTCGTGCTCTGGAAGCCGGGCGCCGCCTACCTCTACGAACTGACGGTCGAGGCCGTCGACGCCGGCGTCGTGCTCGACACGTACTCGCTGGCCGTCGGAGTGCGCACGGTCGGGGTGCGCGGCGAGGAATTCCTCGTCAACGGGGAGCCGTTCTACTTCACCGGATTCGGCAAGCACGAAGACACGTTCGTGCGTGGCAAGGGTCATGACGACGCCTACATGGTGCACGACTTCCAGCTGATGGAGTGGACGGGCGCCAACTCGTTCCGCACCTCGCACTACCCGTACGCCGAGGACGTCCTGGACTTCGCCGACCGCCACGGCATCCTGGTGATCGACGAGACAGCGGCCGTGGGGCTGAACATGGGTGTCGTCGGCGGGCTGAGCGGCACCCCGCCGTTCCCCACCTTCTCGGAGCAGTATGCCGGGGCGGAGACGCACGCGGCGCACGCGCAGCACCTGCGTGAGCTGATCGGACGCGACAAGAACCACCCGTCCGTCGTGTTGTGGTGCATCGCCAACGAGCCCGCCTCGAACGAAGACGGCGCACGCGAGTACTTCGAGCCGCTGGTGGACCTGGTGCGCGAGCTCGACCCGACGCGTCCGATCACCTACTCGATGGTCATGTTCGCGACCTTCAAGAACGACCAGATCATCGATCTGTTCGACGTCGTGAGCCTCAACCGCTACTACGGCTGGTACATCAACGCGGGCGACCTCGCCACGGCCGAGATGTATCTGCAGGGCGACATCCAAGGCTGGATCGACCGCACCGGCAAGCCGATCATGATGCTGGAGTACGGCGCTGACACGATGCCGGGTCTGCACTCGGTGTGGGACCAGGTGTGGACAGAGGAGTACCAGACCGACCTGCTCGCGATGTACCACCGCGTCTTCGATCGCTTCCCGCAGTTCGTCGGCGAGCAGATCTGGAACTTCGCCGACTTCGCCACGACGAACGGCCTGCACCGCGTGGGTGGCAACAAGAAGGGCATCTTCACCCGCGAGCGCCGGCCGAAGTCCGCCGCGTTCGCTCTGCGCCAGCGCTGGCGGGGGCTCGACGGACGCAAGCCCGGCGCGGACGCCTGACCTACCGCCTTCACGCAGAGGAGAAGCACATGACCATCGACAGGGCTGACGTGATCGTCACGAGTCCCGACCGCAACTTCGTCACACTCAAGATCACGACCACCGACGGCGTGACCGGGCTGGGGGATGCGACGTTGAACGGCCGGGAGCTCGCCGTCGTCGCGTATCTGACCGAGCACGTGGTGCCGTTGCTGATCGGGGCGGACGAGTCGCGCATCGAGGACACCTGGCAGTTCCTGTACCGGAGCGCGTATTGGCGGCGGGGCCCGGTGACGATGGCCGCGATCGCCGCAGTGGACATGGCGCTGTGGGACATCAAGGGCAAGGTCGCCGGCCTCCCCGTCTACCAGCTGCTCGGGGGAGCGTCGCGGAACGGCCTGATGGCGTACGGGCACGCGTCGGGCAAGGAACTGCCGGAGCTGTTCGACTCGATCCGCGCGCACCAGGAACAGGGATACAGGGCCATCCGCGTGCAGACCGGGGTGCCCACGTTGAAGGCGATCTACGGGATCGCCGCACAGGGGGCCGATGTCGGCGACGC
>NZ_PCPG01000013.1 GCF_002979655.1 Microbacterium sp. MYb45 | reverse complement strand
TTCAGAGCAATATTCCGAAACACGCGAAACACCGACACGCCCTCCACAGAAACACCGACTCAACACTTGTCCACACTCGCCGCAGACCCCGCCGCCGCAGACCACGCCCCAGAACCCACCCGCACCGCAGAACGCGCCCGCGTCCCCGTTACTCCCGCGTGTAGTCCTCGAAGATCAGCGTGGTCCGGGTCGAGCGGATCGAAGGGATCGCCTGGATGTCCTCGAGCACGATTCGACGCAGGTCGCGGGCGTCGTTGGCGCGCACCAACAGGATCACGTCGAAGTCACCGCCGACGAGCGCCATGTGCTCGATCTCGGGGATCGCGCGCAGCCGGTCGCTCACCGCCTGCCACGTCGCCTGCTCGATGGCAAGGGTCACGTAGGCGCTCGCATGGTGCCCGAGCAGGACGGGATCCGTGCGGACCGTGTATCCCGTGATGACACCGGCGTCCGTGAGGCGCTTGATCCTCGCGTGCGCACCGGCGCGCGAGATGTGCACGGCATCCGCGATCGCCGTCATCGACGAGCGCGCGTCGCGACGCAGCTCCTCGAGGATCGCTCGGTCCGTGTCGTCCAGCGCGATCATGACACCCCTTCCTCAGGCCAGAAAATCTGACACTTCGATCAAGAATGCCGCATCTGCCGCTCTTCCATCCAGTATTTCGCGGATGATCTTGGATGACTGTCGCCCACAGAGGCAAGCTGTCCCCACCGAGTTCGCCAAGGAGGACGAGCGCATGCTGCACACCGACATGCTTCCGCGAGACACCGCGGTGCAACTGATCGATGCGGACGGACAGCCTGTCGCGGACGAGCACTACGCGCTCCCCGACGGCGACACCCTGCTGGCCGCCTATCGCGGCCTCGTCGAGGGCCGGCGCATCAACGACCAGGCCGGCGCGCTCGTGCGTCAGGGACGCCTCGCCGTCTACCCGTCCTCGCACGGGCAGGAAGCGTGCCAGATCGCCGCCGCGATGGTGCTCGGAGGCACGGACTGGCTGTTCCCCACCTATCGCGACTCGGTCGCGGTGATCGCCCGCGGAGTCGAACCCGCCGACGCGATGGTGCTCCTCAAGGGCGACTGGCACTCGGGCTACGACGTGCGCGCCCACCGGGTCGCGCCGCAGGCCACTCCGCTCGCCACCCAGCTGCTGCACGCGGTCGGCTTCGCGCAGGCCGCCAAGCACCGCGGCGAGGACACGGTCGTGCTCGCGCTGTGCGGCGACGGCGCCACCAGCGAGGGCGACTTCCACGAGGCGATGAACTTCGCCGCCGTCTTCCAGGTGCCGGTCGTCTTCTTCGTGCAGAACAACGGGTTCGCGATCTCGGTCCCGCTCTCGCGGCAGACCGCGGCGCCGTCCCTCGCCCACAAGGCGATCGGGTACGGGATGCCGGGACAGCGCGTCGACGGGAACGACGTCGCCGCCGTGCTCGCCGTGCTCGGCGAGGCGGTGAACCGCGCCCGCGCCGGCGGCGGCCCCTCGCTCGTCGAGGCGCACACCTACCGGATGCAGGCGCACACCAACGCCGACGACGACACCCGCTACCGGGAACGCGATGAGGTGCAGGCCTGGACCGCCCGCGACCCGCTGCTCCGCCTGCGGACCCATCTCACGGGTACCGGAGCCCTCGACGCCGAGGCCGAGGAGCGGTTCGCCGCCGGAGCCGAGGAGATCGCCGCGGCCATGCGGACCGCGCTGAACACCGACGCGGATCTCGACCCCGAAGACCTGTTCCGCTTCGTCACCACGACACGCTCGCCACAGCTCGACGAGCAATGGCACCTGCTACGGGACGAGATCGAGCGCTCGCGCCTCGCCGATGCGAGTGCAGAGATCACCCCGAACGGAGGCCACCGATGACGATCGCACACGACGACACCCGCACCGAGGTCGAGTCCCCCACGGCAACCACCATGACCATGGCCGCCGCGTTGAACAGAGCACTCGCCGACGCCATCGAGTCCGACCCGGATGTGGTCGTCTTCGGTGAGGACGTCGGGGCGCTCGGGGGCGTCTTCCGCATCACCGACGGCCTCACTGCGCGGTTCGGCGAGGAGCGCTGCTTCGACACACCCCTGGCCGAGTCCGGCATCGTCGGCACCGCGGTCGGCATGGCCATGAACGGGATGCGCCCCGTGGTGGAGATGCAGTTCGACGCGTTCGCACTTCCGGCGTTCGAGCAGGTCGTCAGCCATGTCGCCAAGCTCGGCAACCGCACACGCGGTGGGATGCGGATGCCGCTGGTGATCCGCATCCCGTTCGGTGGCGGCATCGGCGGCGTGGAGCACCACTGCGACTCGTCCGAGGCCTACTACGCGCACACCCCCGGCCTCACGGTCGTCAGTCCGTCGACGCCGCAGGATGCCTACTCGCTGCTGCGCGCGGCGATCGCCTCGCCGGATCCGGTGATCTTCCTCGAGCCGAAGAAGCTGTACTGGTCGAAGGGCGAAGTCGACACCTCGATCACCACGGAACTCGGCACCGCCCGTATCGCCCGCGAGGGCACGGATGTGACGCTCCTGGCCTACGGCGCCTCCGTGCCGCTCGCACTCGAGGTCGCCGATGTCGCCGCCGCCGAGGGGCGCAGCGTGCAGGTGGTCGACGTGCGCTCGCTCTCCCCCTTCGACGACGCGACCGTGACCGCCGCGGTGAAGTCCACCGGCCGTGCCGTGGTCATCGCCGAGGCCCCCGGATATGTGAGCGTCGCCTCGGAGATCCAGGCCCGCGTGTTCGAGCGCTGCTTCGAGTACCTCGCGGCCCCGGTCCGACGGGTCACGGGGTTCGACACCCCCTACGCACCTCCGAAGCTCGAGCACTGGTACCTGCCCGATGTCGACCGCGTGCTCGATGCGATCGACACCCTGCACTGGGAGGACGACGTATGAGCGCCCCACTGAAGCCGTCCACGCACATCTTCCGCCTGCCGGACCTCGGCGAGGGCCTGACCGAGGCGGGACTCGTGACGTGGCTCGTCGCGGTGGGCGACACCATCACGACCGACCAGCCGATCGCCGAGGTCGAGACCGCGAAGAGCGTGGTGGAGCTGCCGTCGCCGTTCGCCGGCGTCGTCACGGCTCTCCACGGCACCGCCGGGGACACCATCGACGTCGGTGCACCGGTGCTCGAGGTCGCCGACCCGGAATCGGCATCGGCGGCGGAGGGAACGACTCCGGATGCTGCCGGGTCTGCAGCGTCGAGCACCCCCGAGCATGAGGCGTACCGCGAGGAGGAACGCGCCGGATCCGGGAACGTGCTGATCGGCTACGGCACCACGGCGCACACCACGAAGGGGCGGCGACGGCCGGCCGCCGCGTCGGTCCGAGTCGACCGCCCGACCGCACCGGCACCGGTGGCCGCACCGGCACCGGCATCGGCACCCGCACCGAAGGCCGCCGCCGTCGCTGCCCCCGACGCGACCCCTGCCCTCGCTGCATCCGCCCGCCGCCCCGTGGCCGTGCGCTCCCCTCTCGTCCGTCGCCTCGCCCGCGACCTCGGTCTCGATGTGCACACGATCGCCGCGACCGGCCCCGACGGGGCGATCACCCGCGCCGACGTGCTGCAGGCCGCGGTCGAGAACGCCGTCGACGGCGCCGCCGCGCATCACCGCGCCGCGAACGGGACGGGTGAGTCCGTCGACGGGCTCGACGTCGTCTCCCGCGAGCGCATGTCGCCGCTGCGGCGCGCGGTCAGCGCGAAGCTCACGCGCAGTCGCACCGAGATCCCCGAGGCCACCGTCTGGGTCGACGTCGATGCCACGTCCCTATGGGACCTCCGCGCGCAGATGGCCCCGGAGGGCGGCAAGGCCCCCTCGGTCACGGCACTGCTCGCGCGCTTCGTCCTGCTCGCCCTCGAGGACTACCCCGTGCTGGCCTCGCGACTCGACGAGAGCGGCGAGGAGCTGATCGCGTTCGACGGTGTGAACCTCGGGATCGCCGCGGACACCGAACGTGGACTCCTGGTCCCCGTCGTCCCCCGTGCGCATGCGCTCACCGTGGAGCAGCTCGATGCGGCACTGCGCGAGCTCACCGCCACGGCCAGAGCAGGCACGATGCCGCCGGAACGCCTGCGCGGCTCGACCTTCACCCTCAACAACTACGGCGGGTTGGGCGTCGACGGCTCGGCGGCGATCATCAACCACCCGGACGTCGCCATCCTCGGCATCGGCCGGATCATCGAGCGGCCGTGGGTCGTCGACGGGGCGATCGTCGCGCGTCGTATCGTGCAGCTGTCGCTCGCGTTCGACCATCGCGTGTGCGACGGCGGGTACGCGGCGGGATTCCTGCGGCGCGTCACCGAGCTCATCGAGCATCCGCTGCGCGCGTTCGTGCGGGTCTGAGACCGCCCGAAGCCCCTCGGGCCGACGCGGCGCGTGTGCCATAATTACCATACGATCGGTCAGTAATTCCTGGCCGCGCGAGAGGGCGACGAGCCCCCGCCGAGACGACGAAGTCAGGAGATCCGCATGACCGAGGCATTCCTCGTCGGAGGGGCGCGCACCCCGGTCGGGCGCTACGGCGGCGTGCTCGCCACCGTCCGCCCCGACGACCTCGCCTCGATCGTGGTGGCCGAAGCGGTGCGCCGGGCCGGCATCGATGCGACGCAGATCGACATCGACGAGGTGATCCTGGGGGCGGCGAACCAGGCCGGCGAGGACAACCGCAATGTCGCCCGGATGGCGGTGCTGCTCGCCGGGCTCCCCGACAGCGTTCCGGGCATCACGGTGAACCGGCTCTGCGCTTCGGGCATGTCGGCCGTGACCATGGCCGCGCAGGCGATCCGCGCGGGCGATGCCGACCTCATCGTCGCCGGCGGCGTCGAGTCCATGACCCGTGCGCCCTGGGTACAGGCCAAGCCGGAGAAGGCCTGGTCCAAACCGGGCGCGGCCTTCGACACCTCGATCGGCTGGCGTTTCCCGAACCCGCGCCTCGTCGCCCGCGACAAGACGACCTACACGATGCCGGAGACCGCGGAGGAGGTCGCCCGTCTCGACGGGGTCACCCGCGACGAGGCTGACGCCTTCGCTCTCCGCTCGCAGCAGCGCGCCGCCGCCGCGATCGCCGCCGGACGCTTCGCCCCCGAGATCGTCGGAGTGCCGACGGCAGCCGGAGAGGTGCTGATCGATGAGGGGCCACGGCCCGAGACCACGCTCGAGGCGCTCGCCCGACTGCGCCCCGTGGTCGCCGGCGGCCAGGTCGTGACGGCCGGGAACTCCAGCGCCCTCAACGATGGAGCCTCGGCGATCGTCGTGGCCAGCGGCGAGGCGGTCGAGCGCCACGGTCTCGTGCCCCGCGCCCGGATCGTCGTCGGCACCAGTGCCGGTCTCGCACCGGAGGTCATGGGCCTCGGCCCGGTGCCCGCGACGCAGAAGGCGCTCCGCCGCGCCGGACTCACCATCGACGACATCGGCTCCGTCGAGCTCAACGAGGCCTTCGCCACACAGTCGATCGCCTCCATCCGTCGGCTCGGCCTCGACGACGAGCGCGTCAATGCCGACGGCGGGGCCATCGCCCTCGGCCATCCGCTCGGCTCGTCCGGATCCCGCCTGCTGGTCACACTGCTCGGGCGCATGGAGCGCGAGGGCTCGCGGTACGGACTCGCGACGATGTGCGTGGGCGTCGGTCAGGGTGCGGCCGTGATCCTGGAGAAGGCGTGATGCCCGGCCCGGCGAATCCCGAAGAGCCGTTGCTCGTCGAGCGGCACCCCGACCGTGTGGTCGCCACTCTCCACCGTCCGCACAAGCGCAACGCGATCGACCAGGCCACGATCGATGCCCTGCACCTCCTCTGCGACGAGCTCGAGGAGACCCCGCGCACCCTGATCCTCGTCGGCGCCGACGGCGTCTTCGCGGCCGGCGCCGACATCGCCGAGCTGCGCGAACGCCGGGCCGCCGACGCGCTGCGCGGCATCAACGCGCACGCCTTCGTCCGGGTCGCCGAGCTGCCGATGCCGGTCATCGCAGCGATCGACGGCTATGCCCTGGGCGGCGGCGCCGAACTCGCCTACGCGGCAGACATCCGCATCGCCACGCCTTCGCTCGCGATCGGCAACCCGGAGACGGGCCTCGGCATCCTCGCCGCGGCCGGCGCGAGCTGGCGGCTGAAGGAGATCGTCGGCGATGCCAGGGCGATCGAGCTGCTGCTCACCGGGCGCACGGTGAAGGCCGAGGAGGCGCTGCGCATCGGCCTCGTCTCGGCGATCCACGACCCCGAGGAACTGCTGGCTGCGGCCGAGGCGATCGCCGACCGGATCGCCCGCAACGACCCGGCCGCCACCATCGCGACGAAACGGGTGTTCCGCGAGCCCCGCGACCGCCACCCCGCCGCCGACCTGGAAGCCCAGGCCGAGCTCTTCGAGAGCCCGGAGAAGTTCCGACGCATGACCGACTTCCTGGAACGGAGAGACCGATGACCGAGGCCACGCCCCACGCTCCCGCGCACGTCGGGGTGCTCGGCGGCGGGCGCATGGGCGCCGGCATCGCCCACGCGTTCCTGCTGGCGGGTTCGCGCGTGACGGTCGTCGAACGCGATGCGGATGCTGCCGCGGCAGCCGCCCACCGCGTGCTCGATTCCATCGACGCCTCGATCACCCGCGGCACCGCGGTCGAACCGGGAGACGCCTACCGTGCGTGCTTCGACACCGGCACGGATCTCGCGCTGTTCGCGCCGTGCGACCTCGTCGTGGAAGCCGTGCCCGAGGTTCTGGCCCTCAAGGTCGACGCCCTCACCCGCGTCGAAGCCCAGCTCGGGCCCGACGCGGTCCTCGCCTCGAACACCTCGTCGATCTCGATCGATGAGCTCGCCGCAGTGTTGGATCGCCCGTCGCGCTTTCTCGGCATGCACTTCTTCAACCCGGTGCCCGCGTCCACCCTCGTCGAGATCGTGCGCGGCGCGGCCACCGCTCCCCCGCTCGTCGACGATGCGAGGGCCTGGGTGCACGCCCTCGGCAAGACGCCGATCATTGTGGCCGATGCCCCCGGGTTCGCGTCGTCGAGACTCGGCGTCGCGATCGGCCTGGAGGCGATCCGCATGCTCGAAGAGGGCGTCGCCTCCGCCGAAGACATCGACGCCGCGATGACCTTGGGCTACAAGCATCCGGTCGGGCCGCTCCGCCTCACCGACATCGTCGGGCTCGATGTGCGGCTCGGCATCTCCGAGTACCTCGCCGCGAACCTCGGCGAACGCTTCGAACCACCGGCGCTGCTGCGCCGTCTCGTCGCCGAGGGGCACCTCGGGCGCAAGAGCGGACGCGGCTTCTACGAATGGGACGCCTCATGAAGGGAACTGACATGACCGAGATCCTCCCCAGCTACCTGCAGGGATCCTGGTGGTCGCCGGCTGCCGACGCCGAGGCGACCGAGGTGCGCGACGCCTCGACGGGCGAGATCGTCGCCCGCGTGTCGACCGAGGGCATCGACCTCTCGGCGGCTCTCGCCTACGCCCGCACCGCGGGGCAGGCTTCGCTCGGTGAGCTGACCTTCCACCAGCGCGCGGTGCGGCTCAAGCAGCTCGCGCTCGCGCTCACGGAGCGCAAGGCCGAGCTGTACGAGATCTCGAGCCGCACGGGCGCGACCGCACAGGACTCGTGGGTCGACATCGACGGCGGCATCGGGGTGCTGTTCGCCTACTCCAGCAAGGGCCGGCGGGAGCTGCCGAATGCGAAGGTCTACGTCGACGGCGCGGTGGAGAACCTGTCCAGGGACGGCTCGTTCCTCGGGCGCCACATCTACACCCGACTCCCCGGCGTCGCGGTGCAGATCAACGCCTTCAACTTCCCGGTCTGGGGCTCGCTGGAGAAGTTCGCGCCCGCTTTCCTGGCCGGTGTGCCGACCGTCGTGAAGCCCGCGACGCCGACCGGGTACCTCGCCGAGGCGATGGTGCGGATCATGGTCGAGTCCGGCCTGCTACCCGAGGGCTCACTGCAGCTCGTCTCGGGCAGTGTCCCCGGTCTCTTCGACGAACTGCGACTGGGCGATCTGGTGGCCTTCACCGGATCGGCGTCGACCGCGGAAGGGCTGCGCGCCCACGATGCGGTACAGACCGGCGGCGTGCGCTTCACGAGCGAGACCGACTCCATCAACGCATCGATCCTGGGGACGGATGCCGTCTCTGGCACGCCCGAGTTCGACGCGTATGTGAAGCAGCTCGTGGCGGAGATGACCAGCAAGGCCGGGCAGAAGTGCACGGCGATCCGACGCGCGATCGTGCCGGTCGGTGCCGTCGACGACGTGATCGGCGCGGTGCGGGCACGACTGTCCGAACGCATCGTGCTCGGCAACCCTCGGGCGGAGGGCGTCACGATGGGGCCGCTGGCCTCGACCGCGCAGCGTGACGAGGTGCTGCGCCAGGTGGCACGGCTGCAGGACGGCGGCGGCGAGCTGGTCATCGGCTCGACCGACGCTCCGGACGTGCGGCACGGCGACGGAACGGAGGGGCCCTCTCCGGATGGCGCCTTCCTCGCGCCGATGCTGCTGCGCTTCTCCGACCCGGAGAGCGCGGCGGTCAACGAGATCGAGGCGTTCGGCCCGGTCTCGAGCATCGTCGGCTATCGCACCCTCGACGAGGCGAGCGCCCTGGTCGCGCGCGGCGGCGGCTCGCTGGTCACCAGTGTCGCCACGCACGACCCCGAGGTCGCCGTCGCGCTCGCCACCGGCATGGCCGCGTACAACGGACGAGTGCTGTTCCTCGATCGCGACGACGCCCGCAGCTCGACGGGTCACGGCTCGCCGCTGCCGAACCTCGTGCACGGCGGCCCCGGCCGCGCCGGCGGTGGCGAGGAGCTCGGCGGCATCCGCGCGGTGCTGCACCACATGCAGCGCACCGCGGTGCAGGGCTCCCCCGCGATGCTGACCGCCCTCACCGGGGTCTGGCATCAGGGCACGGTGGCGCGTCCGTACCAGGAGAGCGGCGGCGTGCACCCCTTCCGTAAGTCGCTGGCCGAGCTGCGGATCGGCGATCAGGTCGCGAGCGGCTCGCGCACGGTGACGCTCGAGGACATCGAGACGTTCGCGGCGTTCACCGGCGACACCTTCTATGCGCACATGGACGAGGCCTCCGCGGCGGCGAACCCGTTCTTCCCCGGTCGCGTCGCCCACGGCTACCTGCTCGTGTCGTGGGCTGCCGGCCTCTTCGTCGACCCGGCGCCCGGTCCCGTCCTCGCGAACTCGGGCTTGGAGAACCTGCGCTTCCTGACCCCGGTCTCCCCCGGCGACGAGATCCGCGTCGAGCTCACCGCCAAGCAGATCACTCCCCGCGAGACCGACGAGTACGGCGAGGTGCGCTGGGACGCGGTGCTGAAGAACCAGAGCGACGAGATCGTCGCCACGTACGACGTACTCACCCTCGTCGCGAAGGAGCAGGCCGCAGCCGCCTGATCCCCGGCGGGCGCGCCGGTCAGGAGACCGGGGCGCTCGCGGGATCGTCGGATCGTCGGCGCAGGCCGTCGAGGGCGATGGCGACGACGTCATCGGCAAGACGGTCCGCGCCCTCGCGTCCGCCCGGACGGTACCACTCCACGATCGAGTTGATCATTCCGAACGCCAGGCGGGCCACGACGCTGGCGTCGATGTCGGCGCGCAGCGTTCCTTCGGCCTGTGCTTCCGAGACGAGCGCGGTGATCCGGCGGTCGAACGCGCGACGACGAGTGAGCGCACGGCGCTCGACATCGGTGTTGCCGCGCACTCGCAGCAGGAGCGTCACGGCGGGGAGCTGGTCCACCAGCACGTGGACGGCACCCCGGAGGACGTGCTCGAGGCGGGCGACCGCGCGGGAATCGTCACGATCGACGGTGGCCGGGAGCGGGTCGTCCACCACGGCCTCGAGCCCCCCGAGCGCGGCGTCGAGGGCGAGGTCGAGCATCTCGTCCTTCGATCCGAAGTGATGGTAGATCGCCGACTTCGACAGGCCGAGCCGCTCGGCCAGCATGCCGATCGAGGTCGCGTCGTACCCGTGCTCGTTGAATGCGGCGACGGCGACCGCGAGGATGCCCTGCTGGTCGTACCCGGGGCGGCCTCGTCGCGTGCTCTGCATCTCGGACATCCCCACAGTCTCGCATCGGATCGCGCTGTCGGCCGGGAGCGGCAGCACGGGGTCAGTAGGTCTGGTCGGTGGTGCGCGAGCGACCACGGAACTCCGCGACCGGATCGCCGAGTTCGTCGACGACCGTCACGTCGTAGATGCCGGAGCGGCCGCTGCGGGTGCGCCGCACGGCCGTCGCGGTCAGCGTCTGTCCGGAGACGGTGGATTTCAGGAAGGAGATGTCGGCGCCCGCAGCCACCGTGACCCGATCGTCCTCGTTGCAGGCGATCGCGAAGGCCGTGTCGGCCAGGGCGAAGACGAAGCCGCCATGGGTGATGTGGAACCCGTTGGTCATGTCGTCGCGCACGCGCATCGAGACCACGGCGTGTCCGGGATCATCGCGTTCCACGACGAGGCCCAGCGAGGCGGACGCACGATCGCGCTCCATCATGGCGCGGTTGGGGCGCACGGCGTCCGTGGCCTGCGGCGTCGCATCCGTCATCGTCGACCTCCTCGTCGCGCGGATGCCACCGCAGCAGCGCCCGACAGGCCCATACTAACTGACCGCTCGGTCAGTAAAGAAGGGTGGTCCGCGGCGTTTCGCCGCACGCGGGTCAGCCGAAGACCAGCGGCTTAGCGAGCGTGGCGTCGTCGACCGTGATGCCGGTGATCACCGCGGCTGCGTCGGCCGTCGAGTCACGATCGAGGCGGAACCGCATCACGACGCCCTCGCGGCTGGACCACTCGTAGAAGTACTCGCCCGACGAGACGATGCGCAGTGCCGTCCCCTCGGGGAAGGCGGCTGCCGCGGCGCTCAGGGGATCGCCGACTCGCACACCGCCGGCGGACGGAAGCGACGCGCCATCGTGGGTCAGGTCCCCTGCGACGTTCGCGATGCCGACGGAGACCCCGGCGACGACGGTCGACTCGTCCTGCGTCCAGAGCACCAGCGAGGCCGACCCATCGGCCGAGATCAATCGCGTCGGCGCCCCCGGCCACTCGGGCTCCGCGACCCGAGCTCCGGGCACGGCGGCGATGGCCTCATCGAGCTCGACGCCCAGGCGCACCGGGCCGACCCCCGCCGTCGTGATCTCCCACTCGCTCCAGGGCGCCGCGGCGTCGGCGGCGGGGACGTCCACGGGAACGGGCGGGTTCTCCGTCAGCTCGTCGATCAGCTTCGCCCGCGCCTCGCTCGCGCGATCGCGCAGCAGCGCTGCGGCGGCCTCCGTGTCGAACGCGGGCTCGCCCGCGAAGGGCTGCCACATCTCGACGACCACGTTTCCGACCGAGGAGTAGGTCTTGTAGAGGGAGTGACCGTCGCCGCCCGGGTAGGTGAGGACCAGGGATCCGGCGATGGCGCGGACGCCCCCGTCGCCCTCGGCCGTCGACGAGGCGAAGGAAGAAGGCGCCCCGCCGAAGGTGAACTCACCGCACTGCTCCGCGGCTTGGGCGTACTGGTCCATGCGCGCCGTGGCGGCCGCTTCATCGGCGAACTGCATCACGTGGAGCCAGCCGTCTCGCCCTTCGGAAACGGTCGTCGTCCACGTGACGGACCGTGCACCGATGGAGCCCAGCGAGGCTTCGGCGTAGACCGCGTTGCAGATGGAGGGATCCGGCTCGTAGCCGCCCCCGTCGGACACCTGGATCAGGGAGGGCACCGCCGGGCTGACGTCACCCACATCGGGAAGCAGACCGGAGATCTCCTCGGCACTCAGCAGGAACCAGTCCAGCTCGTCGCCGACGAAGGCGATGGGTCCGGCATACGGGTCGGGAGCCGGGGATTCCGGCGCGGCCGTGGGCTCGGGTGTGGGCGTGGACTGCGGAGTCGGAGCGCACCCGGAAAGAGCCGCCAATGCCCCGACCGCGACCACACCGATCAGGCCCTGCACGAACGTCCTCGACCGCGACATGTCCCACTCCGATCCACACTCGGCGCCGGCATCGGCGCACCCCCGTGCAGCAGAGCCTAGAGCCTCGCCCCGGGCATCTGAGGCGCTCGTTCCACGTCGCGATCAGAATGAGATTCTGCACATGCCGGAGCACGCATATGCGGTGCGATCACCGAGCATCGGCACGCTGCAGAGCGGCGGCGCCCACGGCTCTGGCCTCGTCCGCGGTGGCGGCCTCGAGCACGGCCTCGGCGGCGCGACGACACCCCTCCTCGGTCACATCACGGAGCGCCTCCGCGACTCGTCCGAGCGACCTCGGGGTCATCGAGAGCGAGGTGGCCCCGAGCCCCACGAGCACCGGAGCGAGGGTCGGGTCCCCACCCGCCTCTCCGCAGACACCCACCGGCTTCCCCGCCGCACGCCCCGCCGCTCCGACCACGCCGATCAGGCGCAGCACCGCGGGCTGCCACGGATCGTTCAGATCACCCAGGTCGCTGAGCAGCCGATCGGCGGCGAGCGTGTACTGCGCGAGGTCGTTGGTTCCGAGGCTCACGAAGTCGACCACCTCGAACAGCTCGGCGGCGAGAAGTGCCGCCGACGGTGTCTCGATCATGATGCCGACGCGGCCGATCCCCGCCGCACGCGCGAGATCGGCGAACTCCCTGGCCTCTTCGACGGTGGCCACCATCGGGGCCATCACCTCGACCTCGGCCGACTCCGCGGTGGCGGCGAGCGCGAGCGCGCGCAGCTGGTCCGCGAGCAGCTGCGGCCGGCGGCGCGCGATCCGGAGTCCCCGCACGCCGAGCGCCGGATTGTCCTCCTCGTCGGAGTTCGCGAACGGGAGGGGCTTGTCGCTCCCCGCGTCCAGCGTGCGCACGACGACCTTGCGATCGGGGAATGCGGCCAGGACACCGCGGTAGGCGGCGGTCTGCTCCTCGACCGTCGGCGCTTCGGTCCGGTCGAGGAAGCAGAACTCGGTGCGGAACAGGCCGACGCCCTCCGCCCGTGCCGCCGCGGCGTTCACGGCATCCGGAGCACCGCCCACATTCGCCAGCAGGGCCACGCGGTGCCCGTCGGCGAGACGCCCGGATCCGTCGAACTCCACGGCGGTCGCGGCGGCCTCTGCTTCGGCGACGCGGGAGGCGGGCGGATCGACCTCGACCGTGCCGCGCCCGCCGTCGACGAGGAGCATCGAGCCGACCGGGATGCCGACCGCGCCGGTGACGCCGACGACGGCGGGAAGACCGAGCGATCGCGCGATGATCGCGGTGTGCGAAGTCGGCCCGCCCTGCTCGGTGACGAGCGCGACGCAGTGCCCTCCGGCGAGGGCCGCGGTGTCGGCGGGCGCGAGGTCGGTCGCGACGAGCACGAACGGTTCATCGCGCTCGGGCACCCCGGGCATGTCGACCTGGAGGATCTCGGCGATGATCCGGTCCCGCACGTCGCGGATGTCGGCGACACGCTCCGCCATCCGGCCTCCCAGCGCGGCGACACCCTTCTCGTGCGCCGCTGCGGTCTCCCAGATCGCGCGCGCCGCACTGCGGCCCTTCGACCGGACGAGCGCCGTCGCCTCCGAGACCAGCTCGGGGTCGGAGGCCAGCAGGCGCGACGCATCGAGGATCGCCCTGGTCTCCCCCGTCGCCTGAGACGTCCGTGCGCGCAGCTGATCCGCCACGGCCACGGCGGCCCACTCGATCGCCGAGACCTCGGCGTCGCGGTCGGCCGAAGCGACGACCTCGCCCGCCTCCGGTTCGCCGACCGCCGGCGCGAGGTGCACGAGCGGTGCGGCCACGCGACCGGGACTGACACCGCGGCCCCGCAACACCGCGCCGGACGCGATGACGGGCGCCGGGGCGTCGGAGAGCGGGGCGGTGGATCCCGAGGCCGCCGCAGCCGCCGTCGGTGCTGCTTCGTCCGTCCCCTCGCCGAAGCCGTCGTCGAACAGCGCGGACAGCTTCTCCAGCACCGCGTCGGCTTCCGGGCCGCGCGCGACCAGCTCCAGTTCGTCGCCCTGCCGAGCCCCGAGTATCAGCAGTCGAGAGAGGCTCGCGGCCGGCGCGTCGGGACCGTCGGGTAGACGACGCAGCCGCACATCGGCCCCCGCCGAGGCTTCGGCGATCAGCGCGGCGGGGCGCGCATGGATGCCCAGCGGATTGCGCACCCGCACCCGTCGGACGATCTCCTCGCCGGTCGGCCCCCCATCCTCTGCGACACCGGATGTGGGCTCGGCGTCGGGCGACGGCGCCGCGTCGTCAGGCACCCCGAGTTGCCCGGTCTTCGCGCCGAGTGCGGCGGTCGCTTCCGCCGCGACCGCGTCCAGCCCGCCCCCCGCCGCGGCGGAGACGACCGCGGCGAGCAGCCCCTCCACGAACGGAGCCGGCACGAGGCGCACGGGCACGTCACTCGCACGCAGCTCGAGTGCGAGCTCGGCACTCAGCACGGCCGATCCGAGATCCATGAGGACCAGGACGCCGTCGCAGTCCGCCGCGAGCTCGTCGATCGCGGCGGCCACCGCCACTGCATCCGTCCCGAGGATCGGCGTGCCGTCGCCGTCCACTCCCGCGCCGGCGGCGACCTGCACGCGCACCCCGCCGCCCTGCACCATCTGCAGGGCAAGCTCCAGGGCCGCCTCCCCGAGCCGTGCACTGTGGGAGACGGCGACGATGCCGATCATCCGGCGCTGCCCTCCACCGCTGCGGCGAGCGTGTCGAACAGGATCGCCGTCGATGCGGCTCCCGGATCGAGGTGCCCGGCGCTGCGTTCGCCGAGATAGCTGGCCCTGCCCTTTCGGGCGACGAGCGGGAGCGTGGCGTCGCGGCCGGCCGCGGCCGCATCCGCTGCGGTCCTCGCGGCATCGACGACAGACGCACCTCCGGCGAGCGCGGTGTCGAGTGCATCGACGGCCGGAGCCATCGCGTCGAACATCGTCTTGTCGCCCGCCTCGGCCTTCCCTCGCGCCACGATGCCGTCGAGTCCTGCGCGCAGGGCGGCGGCGAGCGCCGGCCCGTCGAGCTCCGACACGGCACCGGCCGCCATCCCCATCCGCAGGAAGAACGTGCCGTAGAGCGGTCCGCTCGCCCCGCCCACGGAGCTCACCAGCGTCATGCCCACGGTTTTCAGCAGCTCATCGACCGTGGCCGGAGTGCTCGCCCCGAGCTTCTCGCTCACCGCGCTCATCCCGCGGGCCATGTTCGCGCCGTGGTCGGCGTCGCCGATCGCCGAGTCGAGTTCGGTGAGCCAGTCACGCTTCTCCGTGACAGCCGCGCCGAAACGGGAGACCCAGTCGGCGAGCACAGCGGTGTCGACAGCCGCCATCACGCACCCCACCGCAGGCCGGGGGTGTTCACCGGGGCGTCCCACAGGCGCAGCAGCTCGTCATCCGCCTTGAGCACCGTGACCGAGCAGCCCGCCATGTCGAGCGAGGTGATGTAGTTGCCGACCAGGTTCCGCGCGATCTGCACCCCGGACTTCTCGAGGATCGCCGCGACCTCGGCGTACATCAGGTACAGCTCGATCAGCGGTGTCGCGCCCATGCCGTTGAGCATCACGATCGCGGGGCCCGCGGCATCGATGTCGGCGAGGATCGGCTCCACCAGCTGCCGGGCGATGTCGGATGCCGGAGCGAGCGGTTCGCGATGACGACCGGGCTCACCGTGGATGCCGATGCCGATCTCCATCTGGTCGTCGGGGAGGTCGAAGGTGGGCTTGCCCGCGGCGGGAACCGTGCAGCTGGTGAGCGCCATGCCCATCGAGCGACCCTGGCCGTTGACCTTCTTGGCGAGTTCCACGACAGCGGCGAGGTCGCGGCCCTCTTCCGCGGCGGCACCGACGATCTTCTCGAGCAGCACAGTCAGACCCACGCCGCGGCGACCTGCCGTGTACAGGGAATCCTGCACGGCGACGTCATCGTCTACCGTGATGCTGCCCACCTCGATCCCCTCCATGGAGGCGAGCTCGGCGGCCATCTCGAAGTTCAGCACGTCGCCGGTGTAGTTCTTCACGATGTGGAGCACGCCGGCCCCGCGGTCGACGGCCTTGGTGGCGACCTGGACACGGTCCGGCGTCGGGGAGGTGAAGACCTCGCCGGCCACGGCGGCATCCAACATCCCGGTGCCGACGAAGCCGCCGTGCAGGGGCTCGTGGCCCGAACCGCCGCCGGACACGATCGCGACCTTGCCCTGCGCCTTGGGCGTCGCCCGCGTGATGACGTGGTTCTCCAGGTCGACGGAGAGCTCGGGGTGAGCGAGCGCGACCCCCTTCAGGGATTCGACGAGAACGTCCTCGGGGGCGTTGATGAGCTTCTTCATCGTTCGATCTCCTTTGATCCTCGGGATTTCTTTCGCGCAATCCGAAAGCAATTCGTTAATGTCGAATATGCTCGGAGCCTGCCGGGTTGTCAAGATCATCTTGAAGACCGGCGGCACACGCACCGGCTCGACGACGCACCGGAAGGAGGCTCCCCCGTGATCCAGGCGATCGACCGCGCGGCGAAGATCCTCGAACTGCTCCAGGGAGCACGCCACCTCGGCATCACCGACCTCGCCGCAGCCCTCAGCCTGCCGCCGTCGACCGTGCACGGGATCGTGAAGTCGCTGCGCTCGCACGGCCTCGTCGCGAAGGAGCGCGGTGGCCAGCGCTACATGCTCGGGCCGACGCTGCTGCGCCTGAGCAACGTGTACCTCGACACCCTCGACGTGCGCGCGCGGGCCATGCGCTGGACGCAGGAGCTCGCTCGTCGCACCGACCTCTCCGTGCGGCTCGGCGCCCCCCACTTCACCGACGTGCTCGTCATCCACCACAACCTTCGTCCCGACGACAGCCAGCAGATGCTCGAGACCGGCGTCGCCATCCCCGCGCACGCCTCCGCGATGGGCAAGGTGCTGCTCGCCTACGACCAGGGATTCCAGCAGAGCGTCTTCGAGCAGCCGCTACGCAGCCTCACGGGCGACACGATCACCGACGTCGCCCGCCTGACCTTGGAGCTGCCGGCGATCGCGGAGCGCGGCACCGCGGGCGAGTTCGATGAAGCGGTGCTGGGCGAGTCCTCGCTCGCCGCCCCCGTCGCCGACGCCTCGAACGACATCGTCGCGGCGGTAGCGGTCGTGCTGCCGACATCGCAGACGCCGGCCTCCGACGCGATCATGAACGCGTTGCGCGAGACCGCCAGGAACATCTCGCGGGAACTCGGAGCGACCTCGTGGCCGCCCCGCATCGCGCCCGCCGACGACTGACGCCGATCGCCGGTCCGGCCCTGACTCAGCCGCGCAATGCCAGCGCGAACGGCAGCACCTGCGTCGCGCCGGCCTGCCGTAGCACCCGGGCGGCGACCGTCATCGTCCACCGGCTGTCGACCAGGTCGTCCACGAGAAGCACCGGCCCCGCCGGAACGTCGAGGTGCTCGGCACTGAACCGATCCCAGAGGCCGCCGAGGCGGAACACGCTGTTCCCGCCCGGCTGGCCGGTCGGGCCGCCGCCGACCGGTTCGAGCGCCCCCAGATAGGGCAGTCGTCCGACGTCGGCGAGGCCGCGCGCGAGCGAGTCGACGAGTAGCGGATGCGACCGCGACGGCAGGGCGACCACGGCCACCGGCCGCTCGTCCCAGCCCCACCCGGCGAGCACCCGGATGCAGGCTTGCAGCAGCTGCGGCGTCACCGGGGTATCCGTCGCCCCCGCGGCGAAGAGCTCGCGCAGCGCCCCTCCCCACCCGAGATCCGTGAGTCGGGCCAGCGCCCTCCCCTCGCCCGCCTGCTCGTCGGCGGGGATGCGGCCTTTGACCGGCACCTCCAACCGATCGGCACCGGTGGGCCAAGCACGACGAGGTTCGATCGGGACACCGACCCGGTCGAGCGACTCCGCGGCCTGGGTGGTCGCCGACTCCCCGATCTCGCGGGGGAACCATCCGCCCGCGCAGTTGTCGCATCGCCCGCAGGGAGCGGCCGTGTCATCATCGAGCGAGCGCTGCAGGAACTCCATGCGGCATCCGTCGGTCTGCTCGTACTCGATCATGTGCTGCTGCTCGGCGAGGCGCTCGGCGGCGATGCGCTCGTAGCGCTCCTCGTCGTACGTCCAGGGCTCGCCCGTCGAGACCCAGCCGCCCTGTACGCGTCGCACCGCACCGTCGACGTCGAGCACCTTGAGCAGCAGCTCGAGCGGCGTCCGCCGGATGTCGACCATCGCCTCGAGTGCCGGCGTCGAGATCGGCGCATCGCCGAGCGCGCCGATCACCCGCTCCGCCCGCTCCCGGTCGGGCATCGACGCGGTGGCGAAGTAGTGCCAGATGTCGCGGTCCTCGACGCCGGGGAGCAGCAGCACGTCGGCGCTCTCGCTCGCTCGACCGGCACGGCCGACCTGCTGGTAATAGGCCACAGGCGAGGATGGGGCACCGAGGTGCAGGACGAAACCCAGATCGGGCTTGTCGAACCCCATGCCCAAGGCGCTGGTCGCGACCAGCGCCTTGACCTCGTTGCGCTTGAGCATCCCCTCGGACTCCGCGCGCTCGTCGGTGTCGGTCTGCCCGGTGTACGCGCGGACGTCGTGCCCGTGATCACGCAGCAGCCGGGCCGTGTCGACCGCCGCGGCGACGGTCAGCGTGTAGATGATGCCGGACCCCGGCAGGTCGTCGAGGTGACTCAACAGCCAGGCCAGGCGGCTCGCCGAGTCGCGCAGCCGTAGCACGCCGAGACGCAGCGAGGTCCGCGCGAGCGGCCCGCGGATCGTGAGCACGGGCGCCGCGTCGCCCTCGCCCGCCTGGAGGCTGCCGAGCTGCTCGGCGACATCGGCCACGACCCGACTGTTCGCGGTCGCGGTGGTCGCGAGCACCGGCACGTCCGCCGGCATCTGCGCGATCAGATCACGCAGCCGCCGGTAGTCGGGGCGGAAGTCGTGGCCCCAGTCGCTGATGCAGTGCGCCTCGTCGACCACGAGCATCCCGATGCGACGCACGAGCGCCGGCAGCTGCTGCTCGCGGAAGGCAGGGTTGTTGAGCCGCTCGGGAGACACCAGCAGCACGTCGACCTCGTCGCGATCGAGCTGCGCGAGCACGTCGGACCACTCATGCGCGTTGGTCGAGTTGATCGCGACCGCACGCACTCCCGCCCGCTCGGCGGCGGCGATCTGGTCGCGCATGAGCGCCAGCAACGGCGAGACGAGCACGGTCGGTCCCGCGCCCTGACGTCGCAGCAGCAGCGTCGCGACGAAGTACACCGCGGACTTGCCCCATCCCGTGCGCTGCACCACGAGCGCACGCCGGCGCCCTTCGACCAGCGCCTCGATCGCCTCGTACTGGCCGTCGTGGAAGTCGGCATCCGGGCGCCCGACGAGCTCGCGCAGAGCGGCGAGCGCGGCGCCCCGGGTGTCGGCAGGAGCGAGGGAGGTCATCCCCCCACTCTGCCTCACCCCGCCGACACGACCGGCCCCTCATCCCCAGCCCGCTCGCATCCCGGGCGATCCTCCGTCGTCTAGCGTGAAGGGATGATCACTCGCGAGCTCGCCGTCACCCTTCGAGAGGCCGGACTCGTCTGGCACCCGGCGGAGGGCGACCGCTTCCAGCTCGATCTCCCCGATGAGGTCGAGCTCGAGGCCGAGGCCGAGATCTTCACGGTCAGCGAGATGACGATCGAGGCCAGACAGACCCCGAGCGGCACCGACCTCGCCTTCAACGGCACGACCGAGTGGGCGCTCGACGCGGTGACGCTCGCCGACGCGGTGTGGCTGCCGCGGGAGGATCAGCTGCGCGAGCTGCTGCGCGGCACGTTCCGCTCGCTGTCGCGCGTCGAGGACACCTTCCGGGTCGAGATCGAGATCGCGGACGCCACTTCGGTCTTCGAGCATCCTGATCCGTCCGAAGCATATGGGCGCGCTCTGCTGGAGTTGATCTCCCGCTCGCACTGAGCCGCCCTCAGGGCCGTCTTGAAACCGGCCATCCGCTGTGTCAGAATTACCTAACGATCGGTCAGTAAAGATGACCTGATGCCGAGGAGTCGATGATGACCAGTCCCGCAGACCTGTCCCTCGTGGGCGAGATCTCCGATGAGGAACGTCTCTTCGACGAGCTCATCGCGAACGAGCAGCGCATCGAGCCGCGCGACTGGATGCCCGATGCGTACCGCAAGACCCTGGTGCGCCAGATCTCCCAGCACGCGCACTCCGAGATCATCGGCATGCAGCCGGAGGGCAACTGGATCACGCGCGCCCCGAGCCTCAAGCGCAAGGCGATCCTGATGGCCAAGGTGCAGGACGAAGCGGGCCACGGCCTCTACCTCTACTCCGCCGCGCAGACCCTGGGCACCACTCGCGACGAGATGATGGACCAGCTCATCAGCGGCAAGGCCAAGTACTCGTCGATCTTCAACTACCCGACCCCCACCTGGGCCGACATGGGCGCCATCGGCTGGCTCGTCGACGGGGCGGCGATCTGCAACCAGGTCCCGCTGTGCCGGGCGTCGTACGGCCCCTACGGACGCGCGATGGTGCGGGTCTGCAAGGAGGAATCGTTCCACCAGCGCCAGGGCTTCGAGATCCTGCTCTCCCTCATGCGCGGTACCGACGAGCAGCGCGAGATGGCACAGGATGCCGTGAACCGCTGGTACTGGCCGAGCCTGGCGATGTTCGGGCCGCCCGACGACCAGTCCCCGAACTCCGCGCAGTCGATGAAGTGGAAGATCAAGCGCTTCACGAACGACGAGCTGCGTCAGCGCTTCGTCGGGATGCTCGTGCCGCAGGCCGAGATCCTCGGCGTGACCCTGCCCGATCCCGACCTGCGTTTCGACGAGGCGACCGGGCAGTACGTGATCGGCGAGATCGACTGGGACGAGTTCTTCGAAGTACTGCGCGGCAACGGTCCGTGCAACGCCGAGCGGCTGGAGCGTCGTCGCACCGCGCATGAAGAGGGCACCTGGGTGCGGGAGGCCGCGGCCGAGTATGCACGCAAGCAGTCCCTGAAGACGAAGGCGGTGGCGTGATGGCGACTCCGGGAGCCGACGAACGCGAACCCTGGCCGCTGTGGGAGGTGTTCGTCCGCGCGAACCGCGGACTGAGCCATGTGCACGTCGGTTCACTGCACGCCCCGGATGCCGAGATGGCGATCCGCAACGCGCGCGACCTCTACACGCGTCGCGGCGAGGGCGTGTCGATCTGGGTCGCGCCGGCAGAGGCGATCACGACGAGCGATCCGGATGCCAAGGGCGCCTACTTCGAGAGTCCCGCCGGCAAGAACTACCGCCATGCCGTGTACTACACGGCCTCCGAGGGGGTGCCGCACCTGTGAGCACCGCACACCCGAACACCGCGCACGAGGACATCGACGTCCACGGTGACGTCTCGGTCGATGAGCTCCGCCTCTCGCAGGAGCTCTCGGGCACCGGCGCGGTCGCGGCATCGGCCGACATCGCGGAGTACGCGCTGCGCCTCGGTGACGACGCGCTCATCCTCTCCCAGCAATTGGGCGCCTGGATCTCGCGGGCCCCCGAGCTCGAAGAAGACGTCGCCCTCGGGAACATCGCCCTCGACCTGCTCGGGCACGCGCGCTCCTTCTTGCACTACGCGGGGTCGTACGACGGGCGCAGCGAAGACGACCTGGCCTTCTTCCGCGACGAGCCCGGGTTCCGCTGCGCCTGGATCGTGCAGCAGCCCAACGGCGACTTCGCCCAGACGATCGCCCGGCAGTTCGTGGTGGCGACCTACATGTTCGAGTTGTACTCGGCCCTCCGGGCGAGCAGCGACGAGACGTTCGCGGCGATCGCGGAGAAGTCCCTCAAAGAGGTCGACTACCACCGCGACCACGCGGTGCAGTGGATGCTGCGCCTCGCCGGAGGCACCGAGGAGTCCCGCACCCGGATCGTCCGCGCGATCGGCGACGTCTGGCCGTATGTCGACGAGCTGTTCCGCGACGACGACCTGATCGACCGCCTCGGTGACGCGGCGGCGCGCCCCTCGAGCCTCCGCGCCGGATTCGACGGCGTGGTCGACACGGTCTTCGCCGAGGCGGAGCTGTCGGTCCCGGCGGTCGCGGCATCCTCCGCCGGCGGACGACACGGTGCCCACGCGACGCCGCTCGGCCACATCCTCGCCGAGATGCAGGTGCTCGCACGGCGGCATCCGGGGGCGTCATGGTGACCCTCACTCCGACCCAGGATGCCTGGCGCATCGCCGCTGCGGTCCCCGACCCCGAGGTGCCCGTCCTCACGATCGAGGACCTCGGTGTGCTCCGCGCGGTCGAGGCCGACGGCGATCGCGTGCGGGTCGACATCACCCCGACCTACAGCGGCTGCCCGGCGATGGACACGATCCGCGACGACGTCATCCTCGCGCTCACCGCCGCCGGGTTCGACGAGGTCGAGGTGCGGCTCGTCCTCTCGCCTGCCTGGACGACGGACTGGATGTCGGATGCTGGCAAGGCCAAGCTCGCGGCGTACGGCATCGCTCCGCCGTCCGGCCGCGCCGCGGTGTCGACCGGTCCCATCCGGCTCGCGCTGAGCGTGCGCTGCCCGCGGTGCGGCTCCCTCGACACCCGCGAGGTCTCCCACTTCGGCTCCACCTCGTGCAAGGCGCTGTTCGAATGCCGCGCCTGCCTCGAACCCTTCGACCACTTCAAGGTGCACTGACATGTCGCTCTTCACGTCCGCGCCGGCATCCGTCCCCCGCGCGACGACCTCCCGCGAGACCGCTCCTCGAAAGCGCGCCCGCTTCCACACGCTCACGGTCGAGGACGTGCGTCCGCTCACCGACGACGCGGTCGAGGTCACGTTCACGGTGCCCGCTGCCCTGGCCGCCGAGTACGACCATCTGCCCGGCCAGTACGTCGCCCTGCGCACGACCCTCGACGGGGTCGAGGTGCGGCGTTCCTACTCGCTGTGCCGCGCGCCGGAGCACCGCGACGACGGGCAGGACACGCGCCTCAGCGTCGCGGTGAAGCGCGACGAGGGCGGACTGTTCTCGACGTGGGCGCAGACCGGTCTGCACGCCGGATTCGAGATCGACGTGATGAGCCCGCAGGGCACGTTCACCTCGGCGCTTCCCGACCTCGACGACCGGCACGTGGTCGGGATCGCCGCCGGCTCCGGCATCACGCCGCTGATGGCGCTCGCGCACACGGTGCTCACCCGGTCGGACACGGCGCAGTTCACGCTGCTCTACACGAACCGGGCGACGCTCGACGTGATGTTCCTCGAGGACCTCGCCGACCTCAAGGATCGATACCCGACGCGGCTCGTGCTGCACCACGTGCTCTCCCGCGAGCAGCGGGCGGCCCCGGTGCTGTCGGGGCGGATCGACGACGCGAAGCTGCGCACGATCCTCGGCACGCTCATCCCGCCCGCGACCGTCGACGAGTGGTTCCTCTGTGGACCGCTCGCCCTGGTCGACCTCTGTCGCGAGGTGCTCGCCGACGTCGGCGTCGACCGGTCGCACATCCGCTTCGAGCTCTTCACGACCGGCGACGAGCCCGCTCGCGCGGCCCGACCGGTGCAGGTGCGCGCCGGCGAGAAGACCGTGCGGATCGAGGTCACCCTCGACGGTGTCTCATCGACGGTCGAGAGCCCGGTCGATGCGCACGAGTCGGTACTGAACGCCGCCCTGCGTGTACGCCCCGATGCGCCCTTCGCCTGTGCAGGCGGGGTCTGCGGCACCTGTCGCGCGCGGGTACTCGAGGGCAGCGTCACCATGACCGAGAACTACGCGCTGGAGCCCGACGAGCTCGAACGCGGATTCGTCCTCACGTGCCAGTCCCACCCGACCAGCGACCATGTGGTCGTCGACTACGACGTCTGACCAGGAGCCCCCATGATCGACCTCACCGTCGCCGACGACGTCGCGACGATCGCGCTGAATGCGCCGGCGAAGCTCAATGCTCTCGACGAGCGGGCGCTGGCCGAGTTGGATGCCGCCTACGAGGCCGCGGAGGTCGCGGGCGTGCGCGCGCTGGTGCTCCGCGGTGAGGGGCGTGCGTTCTGCGCCGGCCGGGACATCTCGGGCGTCGACCCGCGGAACGACGATGTGCTCGGGTACCTCGGCGGGCTCGTCACCCCGCTGCTGCAGCGGATGGCGCGGTTCCCTGCGCCGACCTTCGCGGTCGCGCACGGCGCTTGCCTCGGGGTCGGGCTCGGACTGCTGATCGCGACCGATGTCGTCTACGTCGCCGAGTCCGCGAAGATCGGCTCCCCGTTCGCCGCGCTCGGTGCGACGCTCGACTCCGGCGGTCATGCGCTATTCCTCGACCGCCTCGGGGCCCACAAGACGCTCGACCTCATCTACACCGGACGCCTGATGAGCGGGGCCGAGGCCGTGTCCTCGGGCCTCTTCTCGCGGGTCTTCCCCGACGACGAGGTCGTCCAGGCGACGACGGACGCCGCCGCGACGGCCGCCCGCGGCGCCACGGCGGCCTTCCTCGCGAGCAAGGAGCTGATCGCGCGCATCCGCGACGAGCGACTCGCGCTGTGGGGTGCGGTCGGCATCGAGAACGCGGCGCAGGCCGCCCTGTGCGACACGGATGACTACCGCGAAGGGTTCGCCGCGTTCCAGGAGAAGCGGAAGCCCGAGTTCCGCGGCCGCTGAGACCCGGCACCGACCCCATGTCGGAGGCCGGTGCGAGAATGCTCGGATGATGCTCGCTGAGCTCGTCACCACGACCGACCGCGTCGGCGCCACGTCGTCCCGGCTCGCCAAGATCGATGCCCTCGCCGAACTTCTCGCGCGCGCCGAGACGTCCGAGCTCCCGATCGTCATGGGTCTCCTCCTCGCGTCACCGCGCCAGGGCAGGCTGGGCGTCGGCTGGCGCGGGCTCTCGGCCATCGAGATCGCCCACGCCGACGAATCCACCCTGACGGTCGGCGATGTCGATGACTCGCTCGATGCCCTCGCCTCGACGTCCGGTTCGGGCTCGGCGGCGGGCCGCACCGGCATCCTCGTCGATCTCGGCTCGCGAGCGACCGCCGCCGAGTGGGACTTCCTGGTGCGCGCGATGCTCGGTGAGCTCCGCACCGGCGCTCTGTCGGGCGTGCTCCTCGACGCGATCGCCCGGGCGTCCGACCGTCCGGCGGCCGTCGTCCGACGCGCGGCGATGCTGTCGGGCGACCTCGGCGAGACCGCGCGCATCGCCCTCACAGGCGCCCCCGGCGACCTCGAGGCGGTCGGGCTTCAGGTGGGGCGTCCGGTGCTGCCGATGCTGGCATCGACCGCGGCGAGCGCATCGGAGGCGCTGCAGGTCACCGGCGAGGCATCCGTCGAATACAAGCTCGACGGTGCCCGCATCCAGGTGCATCGCCACGGCGACGAGGTCGGTGTCTACACGCGGAGCCTCGCCGACATCACCCACCGGGTGCCCGAGATCGTGGAAATCGTGCGGTCACTGCCGGTGCACGACGTCATCCTTGACGGCGAGACGCTGTCGCTCGACGAAGACGGCGGGCCGCGACCGTTCCAGGAGACCATGTCGCGGTTCGGGGCCGAGGTCTCGCGGGAGCTCGTGCTGCGGCCCTGGTTCTTCGACGTGCTGCATGTCGACGGACGCGACCTGCTCGACGAGCCGCTCTCGACACGGCTGGCCGAGCTGGAACGCGTGGCCGGCGAATGGCGGATGCCGGGCATCGTCACGGCCGATGCCGATGCCGCCGAGCAGCTGTCGCACGATGCCCTCGCCGCCGGGCACGAGGGGGTCGTGGTCAAGGCGATCGACGCCCCCTACGCCGCCGGGCGCCGCGGCAAGTCGTGGGTCAAGGTCAAGCCGGTGCTGACCTTCGACCTGGTGGTCCTGGGCGCGGAGTGGGGCTCCGGGCGTCGTCGGGGCTGGCTCTCGAACCTGCACCTCGGCGCGCGCGACCCCGACGGCGAGTTCGGCGACCCTGGAGGGTTCGTCATGGTGGGCAAGACCTTCAAGGGACTCACCGACGAGCTGCTGCGGTGGCAGACCGCCGAGTTCCCCGAGCACGAGTCGCACCGCACGGCATCCACCGTTTTCGTGCGCCCCGATATCGTCGTCGAGATCGCGATCGACGGTGTGCAGCGCTCTCCGCGGTATCCGGGCGGCATCGCGCTGCGCTTCGCCCGGGTGAAGGGCTACCGTCCGGACAAGACCGCGGCCGAAGCCGACACGATCCAGACGCTGCGGTCGCTGCTGCGGGGTTGACCCGAGGGAGCCGCGGTTCAGGCCGAGGGCGCGAGGCCCAGATCTTCTTCGCGCACCGTGCCCTGGAACGACCACGGGAAGTTGATCCACAGGTCGGTGCCCTTCCAGGCGAAGTCGGGCTGGATGATCGTCGAAGGCTTGGTGTAGATCGTGACCGACCGCACGTCGGCGCCCTTCTCCTGCAGCAGCTGCACGGCCAGCGCGAGCGTGCGCCCGGAGTCGGCCACATCGTCGACGAGCAGCACCCGGCGGCCGTCGAGATACGCCATGTCGAGCTCGGGCGGAAGCACCTCGGGCGCATCGAGCACCGTGCCGATGCCGGTGTAGAACTCGACGTTGATCGCGCCGCAGTTCTTGGCACCGAGCCCGTAGGCGATGGCACCGGCCGGGAGCAACCCGCCGCGGGCGATCGCCACCACCACCTCCGGTTCGAAGCCGGTGGCGAGGATGTTCCGCGCCAGCTCCCGTGTCGCCGCTCCGAAGCCGTCCCAGGTCAGTGTCTCGCGCTCGAGCGCCGCATCCGTCATCTCTGCATTCTCCCGCATCCCGGTATGCACTCTCGCCGGTAGACTGAGCGGGTCCGGCCCGGCCGGTGCCTGAAAAAGAGGCACGAAGCACTTCGCGAAGACGCGGAGGCGAGACACATACGGATCCCACAGTTCCTCCGTCCCTGTCTCGAAAGGCTTTCGCATGCCCACCGTCTCCGCACACGTCGCCCTCACCCTCGCCCAGCACATCGACTCCGTCTTCGGCGTGATGGGCAACGGCAACGCCTACTTCCTCGACGCCATCGAGACGCAGACGGATGCCTCCTTCACCGCCGTCCGTCACGAGCAGGGGGCCGTGGTCGCCGCCGACGCCCACTTCCGCGCGTCCGGGCGCATCGCCGCCGGCACCTCGACGTACGGCGCCGGATTCACCAACACCCTGACCGCCCTCGCCGAGGCCGTGCAGGCGCACGTCCCGCTCGTGCTCGTGGTCGGTGACGAGCCCACGTCCGGCCCGCGCCCGTGGGACGTCGACCAGATCGCCCTCGCCTCGGCCGTCGGCGCCCGCACCTATACGGTCGGCCGAGCGGATGCCGCGGCCACGACGATCATCGCCATCGAGCACGCGCTGACCTATCGCGTCCCGGTCGTCCTCGCCATCCCCTACGACGTCGCGGCGCTCGAAGCCGGCGAGGTTCCGGCGGCCCCGTCACCGCGGGTGCCCGCTCCGCTCGCGCCCCGCGGGGAGTTCGCCGACGGGATGCTCGACGAGATCGCTGATGCTCTGCGCACCGCCCGGCGACCCTTCCTCCTGGCAGGTCGCGGCGCGTGGCTCTCCGGTGCCGGCGCCGCGCTGGGCGAGCTCGCCGCGGCGACCGGCGCATTGACGGCGTCCTCGGCTCTCGGCCGGGGCATCTTCCCCGAAACGCAGTACGACCTGGGCGTCACCGGCGGCTTCGGTGCGGACGGCGCGATGGACCTCGTGCGCACCGCCGATGTCGCCGTGGTGTTCGGCGCCTCCCTGAACCAGTTCACGATGCGGTTCGGCGAACTCTTCGCGCCGGGGACGCGGGTCTTCCAGGTCGACATCGCCCCCGCCGCCACCCATGCCCACGTCGGCGGCTTCGTACGCGCGGACGCCCGCCTGGCCGCCGAGGCTCTCGTGTCCCGGCTCGGTGGTTCCCTGTCGTCGAGCCCGTGGCGGGAGAGCGTCGACGTCGCCGCGGCCCGAGCGTACGACGCCGGTGACGACCTCGCCGCCGACGGACGCCTCGACCCGCGATCGGCCGCCCGTCGTATCGCGGAACTGCTCCCCGAGGATCGTGTCGTGGTGTCCGACGGCGGCCACTTCATCGGCTGGGCGAACATGTACTGGCCGGTCGCCGCGCCCGATCGCATGATGATGATCGGCACCGCGTTCCAGTCCATCGGGCAGGGCTGGCCGAGCGTCGTCGGGGCCGCTCTGGCTCGGCGCGAATCGACCGTGGTGCTCACCTCCGGCGACGGCGGCGGACTGATGGCAATCGCCGACCTCGAATCCGCTGTCCGCGCGGCCGGAGGCCGGGGCATGGCCGTCGTCTGGAACGACGCGGCATACGGCGCCGAAGTGAACCTGTACGGGCTCAAGGGCCTCGCCGAGGGCCCGATGCGCATCCCCGAGGTGGACTTCGCCGCCTTCGGCGCGGCCGTCGGAGCCGAGGGCGTCGTCGTGCGCACGCTCGCCGACCTCGACCGCCTCGAGAGCTGGACCGCCGAGGATCCCTCCACCCGCCGCTTCCTGCTCCTCGACCTGCGCATCTCCGGGGACGTCATCGCGCCGTACCAGCAGGAGATCATCCGCGTGAACTCCTGACGCGACTGGCAGACTCGGATGATGCCGGGTCTCCATCACGTCGAACTGTGGGTCGCCGACCTCGATGCCGTGCGCACGGAATGGCGCTGGATCCTCGATCGTCTGGGCTTCACCCTCGACAGCGAGTGGGCCGACGGCGAGTCCTGGGCTGCGGGCGGGACCTACCTCACCTTCACGACCTCTCCGAATCTGTCGGATGGCGCGCACGACCGCCGGCGCGCCGGGCTCAATCATCTGGCGTTCCACGGTGGCGACCCCGCTTCCGTGGATGCGCTCATGTCCGAGGCCCCGGCGCACGGCTGGCACCCGCTCTACGCCGAGCGTTACCCGCACGCCGGCGGCGAGCAGCACTACGCGGGCTGGCTCGAGAATGCCGCGGGCTTCAAGGTCGAGGTGGTCGCCGACACCACGTCGACGCCGGCGACCACCACCGCCTAGGCCTGGGCGCCGTAGTCAGGCAGCTCCTGCAGCGTCCAGCTGTTGCCGTCGGGGTCGTCGAAAGAAACGAAACGCCCCCAGTCCATGTCCTCGACGCCTCGTGCGTCGACGCCGAGACCTCGCAGGTGCGCCAGCGCCTCATCGGCATCGGGCACCACGACCTGGATCGAGTTCTGCTGCCCCGGCTCCAGATCGTTCCCGAGGCCCGTGCCGAAGGCGATCGAGCAGGCCGAACCCGGTGGAGTCATCTGCACGAACCGCAGCCCCTCGACGGGGGTCTGGTCGTGGTCGGCGTGGAAGCCGATCTTCTCGTAGAAGGCCTTCGACCGGTCGACATCCGAGACCGGGACGAAGATGAGTTCGATCTTCCAATCCATCACGCACTCCTCCTGTCGGGCGCCGTCGCCCATCGGCGTCCACGGTACGCGCGGCCACCGACATCGCACCAGAGCGGTCGGTGACCGATACTGGTCGGGTGACGCGACGTCGAGAGCATGACCGGATGCCCCTGATTCTCGACGCCCTCTGCCTGGCACGTGACGACGCCCCCGTGCGTCGCCTGATCGATGCCTTGGGCACCGAACCCGTGGAGACGACGGAGCGCCGGATCGGTGAACCGGCCGTGCTCTCGCAGCATCTGCTGTTCGGGTCCGGCGGCGAGATCGTGCTGCACGATGACGCGGTCGTCGCCGTGATCCTGCACCTCGCGCCGACGCCGTCCGCTCCGCGCGGCCTCGACGCCGCGGAGTGGCTCCCGGGGGTCGACAACGATGCGACCTTCGCCGACTTCAAGGCGACGTTCGACGTCCCCTGGAGGTTCGCCGACGGGGACCGCTACTTCGTCCTCGAGGCAGCGTATCTGCGCCCGGAGTTCGTGAAGCACGGGGGCCGTCGAGCCGGCGACCTGCAGCGGGTGGCGTTCACCGTGGACGATCCGAAGGAGACATGCCGCCCGGCCGACGAGGGCTGCCCGGTGTGCCGCGAACTGATCGTGCGCACCGGCGACGGGTCCTTCGATCTGGACGGCACGGTCGACACTCTCGTGGCGGGGGTCGAAGCAGGAGTCCTCAAGGAGTCCAGCGGAGCCGTGAGCCTCGCCGACCTCCGACTGCTGCACGCCTCCGCCCTCATGGAGCGGGTGGAGAGCCAGGTCACGTGCACCGCATGCGGCCGGGTCGCCTGCCTCACCCTGTATCGCGACGCCCCTCCGACATTCGGGTATCACCCGCTGGATGCCGCGATGCGACGGCCCCTCGAAGCCATCCCTCCCGTCGAGGAGTGGGGTGACGCCGATCGCATCGCCGAGGTGCGCGATGCGATGCGCTACGTCGACCACGAGCCGGGCCTGTGGTTCCTGGTCGAACAGCACGGCGACCTGTACCTCGACTCCCGGTACACGATCTCCTCGATGGCCGACGACTCGTGCCTGATCCGCCTGGATGAGGCCGAGCGCCAGGAGTACCACGAAGCCGGCCGCGACAGCCTCACCGAACTCGCCCGGCGCATCGACCGCAGTGGGCCGCATCGGGAGGCGTCTCCCTTCCACCGGAGGAACCTCTTCCGTCACCCGGACGGGGGAAGGGACTACTCCGCCGAGGTCAGGGCCGCGATCGCCGGGCACACCTGGCTCGCACGGCAGAAGCAGGCCGCCGCACAGCAGGCGCAGTCCGCATCCGCAAAAGACAGCTGAGCGTCAGATCCAGCCCTTGTCGAGCGCGATCCGCACCGCCTGCGCCCGGTTCGCCGCGCCCGTCTTCCCGATCGCCGCGGAGAGATGGTTCCGCACGGTGCCGGCCGACAGGAACACCTCCGCCGCGATGGCCGCCGCCGAGCGCCCGTCGGCGGCCAGGCGCAGCACCTGACGCTCGCGGTCGCTCAGCGGGTTCGCGCCGTCGAACAGGCTGTCGGCCGCGAGCACCGGATCCAGCACGCGCAACCCGGAATGCACCCGACGAACCGCCTCCGCCAGCTGCTCGGCGGGAGTGTCCTTCACGATGAATCCGCCGGCTCCGGCATCCAGCGCCGACCGCAGGTAGCCGGGGCGCGCGAAGGTGGTCACGACCAGGATGCGCGTCTCCGGACTCGCCTCGCGGATGCGGCGCGTGGCCTCCACACCGTCCATGCCCGGCATCTGGATGTCCATCAGGCACACGTCCGGTCGCAGCTCCTCCGCGAGCCGTAGCGCCTCTGCACCATCGGAAGCCATGCCGATCACGGTGAGATCCGGCTCCAGATCGAGCAGCGCCCCCAACGCGCCACGCACCAGCGCCTGGTCGTCGGCGATCAGCAGCCGGATGCCGCCGGCCTCCCCCGCGGCCGTCACCAGGTCACCTCTACCCGGGTCCCTGAGCCCTCGGCTTCACGCGCCGCGGCGATCATGAAACCCGCACCCGCCTCCGCCGCGCGTTCGCGCATGCCGCGGATCCCGTTGCCCGAGTCGTCACTCGCGCCGTCCTTCATGCCGACCCCGTCGTCTTCGACGACCAGTCGCCCCGGCGCCAGCAGCACTCGAACCGTGCGGGCCTCGGAATGACGCAGCGCATTGGTCGTCGCCTCGCGCAGGATCCAGCTCGCGGTGATCGCCTGCACCGGCGACAGAGCAGCGGGCTCCCCGTCGACGCGCAGATCGATGTCGGCCGCGCGGAGAGAGTCCCGCGACGACGCGAGCTGTTCGACGAGCGTCGTGGCCCGTGCACCGGCAACCGACGACCGCACCCCGGCGATCGCCTCCGCAGTCAGTCGCTCGATGTCGGCGAGCTCGGCCTTGGCGCGCTCCGGATCGGAGTCCATGAGCCGTCGCACGAGCTGCGCCTTCAGACCGACGACCGTCAGCGAGTGGCCGATCAGGTCGTGCACGTCACGGGCGACCGCTTCGCGGCCCTCACTCGTCGCCAGCTCGAGCCCGAGCTGTTCGGCCTCGGCGGAGCGGATGATGAGCCAGGTCGTCACCGTGTTGACCACGCCGAGCAGGCCGATGATCGCCAGCACCGACAGGTAGCTGAGGCCTCCGGGGAGGAGGAAGACGCACAGCGCCGCGACCGTCATGGCCGCGATCGTCGTGATCCAGTGCCAGACGCGCGTCAGGCCGTACGAGGCGAACGACATGACGAACGGCAGGAAGCTGAGCGCCGATCCGCCCTCCGCCGGCACGGAGACCAGCGCGCAGACGATGAGGATCGCGAAGGTGACCCACTGCCGTGTCGACGGTGGTCGCCCCAGTCCTCCACCGCCGCGCATGCCGTGCATGAAGCCGGTGACGTACAGCACGACGAACGTGACCAGCGCGATCCAGCCGACGACGATCCACGCGAGCGGCGCCTCCGAGCGCAGCAGTGCGATCACCGGGTACACGAGGAAGACCAGCCAGATCACGGCCATCAGCCAGCCGAACCGCGCCCAGGGGTCCTTTCCCACCGGTCCGCGTGGGGGGCGCGCTCCCGGAGCTGCCCATGCAGTCGGCGGGGCTCCCAGGGCGGCGAACCGCCGGGCCTCCTCGGATGCTTCCGAGGAGGCCCGCTTCGAGTGCTGCGTCATCCGTCCAACCTACTGTCGTCGCCCGATCCGGCCGGCGTCTTATTGCCGCGCCCGGGAACGCTTCATGCCCATGGTGACCAGCAGCACGAACAGTGCGAGCCACACGGCGACGTTCAGGAACAGCATCCACAGCTCATCCGTCTGTCCGGTGGTGAGGGTGCCGTCGGTCAACGGCCAGCGGCTCAGGGCCACGAAGCCGTAGAGAGGGGTGAACCGGGCGATGTCGAGCATCACCCCGTCGAGGGGCATGAAGACGTTGCCGAAGAACGCGAAGAACGTCATCGAGATCGAGGCGAGCGCCGCGGCCGAGTCGGAGCTGAAGAACAGGCCGACACCGAGCCCGAAGAGGCCGTAGATCAGGCCGATCCCGAGGATGATGCCCGCGGTCGCCACCCAGCGCCAGCCGTCCTCGACCTCCGCGCCGGTCATCATGCCTGCGGCGAAGACCGCCACCAGTGCCAGCGCCGCGAAGGTGACGGAGGTGAGCAGTTTCGTCAGCGCATAGCCCGCGGTCGTCAGCGGCGTCATGGCGAGTTGGCGCCCCCAGCCCTGCTTCGCCTCGGTCGCGGCGAGCGAGGTCAGAGAGCTCATCGCGACCGCCGTGCCGTAGGCGGCCATGGAGGTCATCACGTAGAACGAGACGTTGCCGTGCCCGGCCGAGAGCGAGCCGAAGCCCATCCCGGCTCCGAACAGCAGGTACATCGCGACCGGCATCGCCAGGGTGAACGCGAGAGTGTAGGGGTTGCGTAGCTGGCGGACGCCTTCGATGCGCAGCATGGTGGGTGAGACGAGCATGTCAGTTCTCCGTCAGAGCCGTGAAGGCGGTTTCGAGGGTGGGTGCGGCGATCTCCAGGTCGTGAGCGCCGTGGTCGAGCAGGATGCGGGCGGCGGCGTCGGAGTCCGCGGCCCGCAGGCTGAGACGATCTCCGTCGAGCCGCACGTCGACCACGCCATCGGTCGCGCTCAGCGTCGCGACGAGCGCGGCGCCGTCCTCTCCGACCGTCGCGGACACGCTCCGCTCCCCCAGACTCGCTCGCAGCAGAGCCGTGGGCGCATCCGCGACGACCGCGCCGCGGTGCATCACCACGGTCCGCCGGGCGAACTGCTCTGCCTCCTCCAGGTAGTGCGTGGCGAAGATGATCGTGCGTCCGGCATCCGCATCGGCCCGCATCACGTCCCAGAAGTGCCGCCGGGCCGTGACGTCCATCCCGGCCGTGGGCTCGTCGAGCACCAGGATGTCGGGGTCGGACACCATCGCGAGCGCGAACTTCACCCGCTGCTGCTCTCCCCCCGAGCACTTGGAAACGCGGCGGCGGGCGAGGTGTTCGAGGTCGGCACGGGCCATGACCTCGGGCACCCGCGCGGCCGCTTCCGCTCCGTACAGCGAGGCGATGAGGCGCACGGTCTCGCCCACGGTCAGGTCGCCCAGCAGGCCGCCGGTCTGCAGCACCGCGCCGATCGCTCCGCTCGAGGTCGCCTGCTCCGGCGTGACGCCGAGCACCCGGACGCTGCCGCTGCTGGGCTGCGTGAGCCCGAGGAGCATGTCGAGAGTCGTCGTCTTGCCCGCGCCGTTCGGGCCGAGCAGCGCGACGACCTCGCCGCGGCGGATCGACAGGTCGACCCCGCCGACGGCCTGCACGCGGCGGTCGCCCGAGCCGAAGTGGCGTGTGACGCCGTTCAGCTCGAGGACGACCGGATCATGGTTCGAGGCTTCGGATGCCGGACGCGCGGTGACCTGCGTCGCCGACCCGTCCACGGAGGAGTTGTTCATGTCTCCAGCCTCGCGGCAGGAGCCTCACGACACCGGAGGGAGGTGTCATCTCCTCGGCATGACACGTGTCATGCCGAGGAGATTCAGCGGGCCGGGAGCAGCGCCCCGTCGAGGAACCCGGCGAGCTCGTCCACCGCGTCCAGCGGCAGGATCGCCGCTACGTACTGGTCGGGTCGCACGACGACCACCACGCCGTCGCGCGAGAGCTCTCGCGCCGCGAAGATGTCGGTCTCGGTCCACTTGCTGGGGCCCGCCGCATAGACCTTCTCCCAGTCGGTGAGGCCGAGCGGACCGGTCTTCGGCTGGAACAGGTCCGGCGCCGAGGTGACCTCCACCTCCTCGAAGGGCTGCTGGTACACGGCCTTCACGTCGAACACGGCGTCGACGTCGGCATCCGCCGGAGTGAAGCGCGCGAACAACGGGGCGGCATCGGCGGCCCAGGCGGCGAGCCCCTCCCCGGTGCGGTCGCCGAAGGCGTACACGCGCCAGCGGCCGTCCGCCTTCGCATGGTGTCCGAGGTGGGTGACGTTGCCGTCGCCCACGCGCATGACCTCGGCCGACTTGAAGCGCTTGCCGAGGGGATAGCCGACGGCGAGCGACTGGTGGGCGTCGGCGCCGGTGATCATCGACGAGGTGTACTGCGTCATGAACCCCGACGGGAACTCGGCCGTCGCGAGGTAGTAGGTCGCGAGGTCGTCGGGGTCGGAGATCTCCTCGGGCTTGCGCGCCATCAGGGTCGACCATTCCCGGTCGAAGTCGATGAGCTGCTGCGCGACCGGACGTCGCTCGGCGCCGTACGTCGCCAGGAGCGCCTCGGGAGCGCGACCCGTGAGCACCGAGCCGAGCTTCCAGCCGAGGTTGAAGCCGTCCTGCATCGAGACGTTCATGCCCTGGCCTGCCTTGGCGCTGTGCGTGTGGCAGGCGTCGCCGGTGAGAAAGACGCGCGGCGTGCGTCCCGACTCGTCGATCACGTCGTCGAACCCGTCGGTGACGCGGTGGCCGACCTCGTAGACGCTGTGCCAGGCGACCTCACGCACATCGAGGGTGTAGGGGTGGAGGATCTCGTTGGCGCGGCGGATGATCTCCTCGATCGGCGTCTGCCGCACCCGGTGGTCGTCGTCGGCGGCGACTTCGCCCAGGTCGATGTACATGCGGGAGAGGTAGCCGCCCTCACGCGGGATGTGCAGGATGTTGCCGGCCTCGGAGTTGATGGCGCACTTGGTCCGCCAGTCCGGGAAGTCGGTGTTGACGAGCACGTCCATCACGCCCCATGCGTGCGCGGCCGAGGCACCGACGTGCGTGCGCCCGATCGCCTGTCGCACGCCGCTGCGGGCGCCGTCGCACCCGGCGACGAACTTGGTGCGGATCGTCCGCTCCTCCCCTGCGCGCTCCCCCGCGACGTAGCGGATGCGGACCTCGACCGGGTACTCGCCTTCCTCGTGCACGGTGAGCCCCACGAACTCGACTCCGTAGTCGGGGGCGATGCGGCCGGGGCCGTTCGCGGCCGCCTCGGCGAAGTAGTCCAGCACGCGCGCCTGGTTCACGATCAGGTGCGGGAACTCGCAGATGTCGTACGCGTAGTCGGCGGTGCGCGAGGTGCGGACGATCTCGTCGCGCTTGTCGGGGTTCGGGCCCCAGAAGTTCATCCAGCCGATGTTGTAGGCCTCGGCGATGATCCGCTCGGCGAATCCGAACGCCTGGAAGGTCTCGACACTGCGCGGCTGGATCCCGTCGGCCTGTCCCAACGGGAGGCGGCCGTCGCGCTTCTCGATGATGCGGGTGGAGATGCCGGGGTACTGCGACATCTGGGCGGCGAGGAGCATCCCGGCCGGCCCGGAACCGACGATCAGCACGTCGATCTCATCGGGGAGGTCGGTCGGCCGGTCGAGCCCGACGCCGGCGGCGTCCTGCACGCGCGGGTCTGCGGAGACGTAGCCGTGGTGGTGGAACTGCATCGTCGTCGATTCCTTCCGGACTTCTTCGTCGGTCCTGCGCTTCGGGTCTTGCGCTCGGGGGGTGTGTGTTCTATATTCGAACACACTGTTCTACTATTGAACACAGCCTAAACCGCCGCGCCGGTGACCGCAAGGGAGCGCACGCATGTCCGAGACCCCGAGCACCTCCCCCGCATCGCAGACGCTGAGCCGCGGCATCCGCATCCTCGAAGTCCTCTCCGACGCCCGCGGCCCCCTCACGATCGACGAGATCGCGACCCGTCTCGGCGTGCATCGCTCGATCGCCTACCGCCTGCTGCGCACGCTCGAGGACCACGGCCTCGTCACGCGGGACGCGGCCGGGGCGGTGAGCCTCGGCGCACGGATGGCGGCACTCGCGGCCGGCGTCGCGCACGATCTGCAGGCCGAAGCACTCCCCGAACTCACCGCGATCGCCAACGAGCTCGGGATGACGTGCTTCCTCGCCGTGCTCGACGGGGCCGAGTGCATCACGCTGGCCAGCGTCGAACCGCGGCATGCCGTCGCGAGCGTCGCCCAGCGCCCCGGCGCCCGGCATCCGATCACCGTCGGCGCCCCGGGCAAAGCGATTCTCGCTCAGCTGCCGAGCACCGAATGGCCCGCCGAAGCGCCCGCGTCATTGCCCGCGGACGTGGCGGCGACGAAGCTCCGCGGTTACGCCACCAGCCATGACGAGGTCATCCCCACCGTGCAATCCGTCGCCGTGCCGCTGGTCCTGCGGAGTCAGCGCCTGGCCGCGATCGCCGTGGTGCATGTCGCGACGGATCTCGACGACGCCCAGATCGCCGCACGACTGCACCGCTCGGCCGCCGTCATCCGCGAGGCGCTCGACGGCTGACGACCCGGTCGAGGCGAGGGCGAGGGCGGAACGACGAGAGCGTGCGCCCACCGGGGCGCACGCTCTCGATCGGATTCCGCGTGCCTGTTCAGGCCTTCGCGAGCCCACGGATCGGGCTGGCCGACTGCTCATCCTCGTGATCCGGGCCGAGCGGGATGCCGGAGCGGTCACGCAGCAGGAGCGTCGCGACCAGCCCCAGGACCGTCATGCCGGCCAGGTACCAGGTGACGCCTGCCGTCGACCCCGTCTTGCTCACGATGGCCGTCGCGATCAACGGAGCGAACGCGCCGCCGGCGATCGCTCCGATCGCGTACGAGATCGAGACGCCCGAGAAGCGGATGCTCGCCGGGAATAGCTCGGTGTAGAGCGCCGCCTGCGGCCCGTAGGTGAAACCGAGACCGATCGTCAGGATCGCGAGGCCGGCGAACAGGAGTCCGATCTCACCGGTGTTCACGAGGGGGAACAGCGTGAAGACTCCGACCAGCTGCAGCACCCAGCCGATGAGGTACGTCGAGCGGCGGCCGATCCGATCGGAGACCCAGCCCGCGAGCAGCGTGGTGAGCAGCCACGTGACCGCGGAGCCGGCGACAGCCCAGAGCACCGGACCGCGCTCGAGGCCGATCGGCCCGTCGGGGTTGGTCGCGTAACCCTGGATGTACCCGCCCGTGGTCATGTAGCCCACCGCATTGTTGCCCGCGAACACGAGCGCCGCGACGATCACGAGCAGCGAGTGCTTACGGAACAGCTGTGCGATCGGCATCCGCGCCTTCTCCTTGCGCGCGGCGAGCTCGGTGAAGACCGGGCTCTCCTCAACCTTGCGGCGTACGTAGTAGCCAACGAGGATCAGCACCACGCTGAGGAGGAACGGCACACGCCAGCCCCAGATCGCGAACTGGTCACCGGGGGCGATCGCCGTCATCAGCGCCATCACACCGGAGGCGAGCAGCAGGCCGAGGGGAACGCCGATCTGCGGCGAAGCCCCGAAGATGCCGCGCTTCTTGCGCGGAGCGTGCTCGACCGCCATCAGCACGGCGCCGCCCCACTCGCCACCGGCCGAGATGCCCTGGATGATGCGCAGGAGCACCAGCAGGATCGGCGCCATGATGCCGATCGTCTCGTATGTCGGGAGCAGGCCGATGAGGGCGGTCGCCGCACCCATCAGGATCAGCGTCCACATGAGCACGGTCTTGCGTCCGAGCTTGTCGCCGTAGTGTCCGGCGAGGAACGCGCCGAGCGGGCGGAAGAGGAAGCTCACGCCGACGGTGGCGAAGGCGATGAGTGCACTGTCCGCACCGAGCGGCTCGAAGAACAGCTGGCCGAACACGAGTCCGACGGCCGTGGCGTAGATGAAGAAGTCGTACCACTCGACCGTGGTGCCGACGACGGTGGCGAACACGACGCGGCGCCGATCGGCCGCTGTCGCGATGGTTCCGGTGGGTGTGAACCCATCCTGTGACTGCCCGCTCATGGGGGTGTCTCCTTTGGTTGTGACCGCATTGTCACGGCGTGCAGCGGATGCGGATCCGGAGTGCTTGCCGAGGGGTGAACCGATGATATATGATTTCGAATACGACGCACAAGGCGTCCTGCACGACCACGCAGACGAGCGCGAGGAGGCGCCCCGTGACGGATACCATCGACCGCCCCGGCAAGATCATCGCGATTCATTTGAGCTATGCCTCCCGCGCCGATCAACGCGGCCGGCGTCCCGCTTCCCCCTCCTATTTCTTCAAGCCGGCCAGCTCCGTCGGCGTCTCGGGCGGTTCGGTCGAACGCCCCGCCGGCACCGAGCTGCTCGCCTTCGAGGGAGAGATCGCCCTCGTGATCGGCACGGCAGCCCGCCGCGTCTCGCTCGACGAGGCCTGGGCGCATGTGGGGTGGCTCACCGCGTCGAACGATCTCGGACTGTACGACCTCCGCGCGAACGACAAGGGCTCGAACGTCCGCTCCAAGGGCGGCGACGGCTACACCCCTCTCGGCCCCGAGCTGATCGATGCCCGCACCGTCGACCCCGCGGCTCTCCGCGTGCGCGCCTGGGTCAACGGCGAACTCCGCCAGGACGACACCACGGCCGGGCTCATCTTCCCGCTCGCGCAACTCGTCGCCGACCTCTCCCAGCACTTCACGCTCGAACCGGGCGATGTGATCCTCACGGGCACCCCTGCCGGCTCCTCGGTCATCGTCCCCGGCGACGTCGTCGAGGTCGAGGTGGATGCTCCCGATGCTCCCGGCGCACCGACCTCCGGCCGTCTGGTCACCACCGTGACCCAGGGCGATGTCCCGTTCGACGGCGACCTCGGCTCACTTCCCGCCGTCGACGACCTGCAGCGCACCGAGGCGTGGGGCTCGGCCGAGGCTGCCGGGCTCGCACCCCCCACCGGTGAGGGGTCGCAGAATGCCGCGCCCGCCCCTGCCGACGCGGCGATTCCTGACCCTTCACGCCTCTCCCCCGAACTGCGAGCCCTGCTCCTCGAAGCTCCGACGGCGGGGCTCTCCGCCCAGCTCCGCAAGCGCGGACACCACTCCTGCTTCATCGACGGGGTGTCGGTGAACATCCCCGGCAGCAAGATCGTCGGCACCGCGAAGACCCTGCGGTTCGTGCCGTTCCGCGAAGACCTGTTCAAGGCCCACGGCGGCGGGTACAACGCCCAGAAGCGGGCGTTCGACGCCGTGGATGACGGCGAGATCATCGTGATCGAGGCCCGCGGCGACGCCACCACGGGCACGCTGGGCGACATCCTCGCCCTTCGCGCGAAGGCCCGCGGCGCTGCCGGCGTCGTGACCGACGGCGGGGTCCGTGACTTCGACGCGGTCGCCGAGATCGGACTCCCCGTGTTCTCGCAGGGCGCGCACCCCTCGGTCCTCGGCCGCAAGCACGTGCCGTGGGACGTGGACGTCACCATCTCCTGCGGCGGCGCGACCGTGCAGCCCGGCGACATCATCGTCGGCGACGGTGACGGCGTGATCGTCATCCCGCCGTCCCTGGCGGCCGAGGTCGCGGCCGACGCCGTGGCGCAGGAGGTCGAAGACGCCTGGATCGCCGAGCAGGTCGCCGCCGGTCACCCGGTCGACGGCCTGTTCCCGCTCAACGCCGAGTGGCGTGCCCGCTATGAGGAGGCCACAGCCCATCGGAGCACCCGATGACGATGACGACGGCCAGCAAGTCCGAGGTCGCGTACGAATGGATCCGCTCGCGCATCACGGGACACATGTTCAGCCCCGGCTACCGGCTGGTGCTGGGCTCGATCGCCGAAGACCTCAAGATGAGCGTCGTCCCCGTGCGCGAGGCGATCCGCCGCCTCGAAGCCGAAGGGCTCGTCACGTTCGAGCGCAATGTCGGAGCGCGGGTGACCCTGGTCGACGAGAGCGAATACGCACACACGATGCAGACGCTCGGCCTCGTCGAGGGGTGCGCCACCGCGCTCTCCGCTCCCCTGCTCGACGAGTCGGCCCTCGAAGAGGCCGCCCGCATCAACGAGCGCATGGCGCAGATGCTCGACCACCTCGACGCCCACGCCTTCACCGAGCTCAACCGCCAGTTCCACTCGGTGCTGTTCGAGCCGTGCCCCAACCCTCATCTGCTCGATCTGGTGCACCGCGGCTGGTCTCGGCTCTCCGGCATCCGCGACACGACCTTCGCGTCGGTCCCCGGACGCGCCCAGCACTCTGTCGAGGAGCACACCCAGATCCTCGAGCTCATCCGCGCGGGCGCCGACCCGCTCGAGATCGAACTCGCCGCCCGCAACCACCGCTGGCGCACGATGGACGCGTTCCTCGACGCCCTGCACACCCGTTCCGCCCAGACGACCGGAGAACACTCATGACCGATTCGCGCATCCCCGCCGACCTCCCCGACCACATCCAGCACTACATCGACGGCGCGTTCGTCGATTCCGTCGACGGCGACACCTTCGACGTGCTCGACCCGGTCACCAACCAGACCTACACGACGGCCGCCGCCGGCAAGAAGGCCGATATCGCGCTCGCCGTCGCCGCCGCCAAGCGCGCCTTCGATGAAGGACCCTGGCCGCGGATGCTCCCCCGCGAGCGCTCGCGCGTGCTGCACCGCATCGCCGACCTCGTCGAGTCCCGCGACGCGCGCCTCGCTGAGCTCGAGTCCTACGACTCCGGTCTTCCGATCACGCAGGCGCTCGGTCAGGCCCGCCGTGCCGCGGAGAACTTCCGCTTCTTCGCCGACCTGATCGTCGCGCAGTCCGACGACGCCTTCAAGGTGCCCGGGCGCCAGATGAACTACGTCAACCGCAAGCCGATCGGCGTCGCCGGGCTCATCACCCCGTGGAACACCCCCTTCATGCTCGAGTCCTGGAAGCTCGGCCCCGCACTGGCGACCGGCAACACGGTCGTGCTCAAGCCCGCCGAATTCACGCCGCTCTCGGCCTCGCTCTGGGCCGGCATCTTCGAAGAGGCAGGTCTCCCCCAGGGTGTCTTCAACCTCGTGAACGGCCTCGGCGAAGACGCGGGCGACGCTCTCGTGAAGCACCCCGACGTGCCGCTCATCTCCTTCACGGGCGAGAGTTCGACCGGCCAGCTGATCTTCGGCAACGCCGCGCCCTTCCTCAAGGGCCTGTCGATGGAGCTCGGCGGCAAGTCCCCCGCCGTCGTCTTCGCCGATGCCGATCTCGAAGCCGCGGTCGATGCCACGATCTTCGGCGTCTTCTCCCTCAACGGCGAGCGCTGCACGGCCGGATCGCGCATCCTCGTCGAGCGTTCGATCTACGAGGAGTTCGTCGAGCGCTACGCGGCGCAGGCGAAGCGCGTCAAGGTCGGCTACCCGCACGATCCGGCCACCGAGGTCGGCGCGCTCGTGCACCCCGAGCACTACGAGAAGGTGATGAGCTACGTCGAGATCGGCAAGACGGAAGGACGTCTGGTCGCCGGCGGCGGTCGCCCCGAGGGCTTCGACGAGGGCAACTTCGTCGCACCGACCGTGTTCGCCGACGTCTCCTCCGACGCCCGGATCTTCCAGGAGGAGATCTTCGGCCCGGTCGTCGCGATCACGCCGTTCGACTCCGACGAGGAGGCGCTGTCCCTCGCGAACAACACCAAGTACGGGCTCGCCGCCTACATCTGGACCAACGACCTCAAGCGCGCACACAACTTCGCGCAGTCGGTCGAGGCCGGCATGGTGTGGCTGAACAGCAACAACGTGCGCGACCTGCGCACTCCGTTCGGCGGTGTGAAGGCCTCGGGCCTCGGTCATGAGGGCGGGTACCGCTCGATCGACTTCTACACCGACCAGCAGAGCGTGCACATCACGCTCGGCGGTGCCCACAACCCGACCTTCGGCAAGAACTGAAACCCGTCTGCCCGATCACGCAAGGACGCTGACATGACACACCGCGAAGACATGACCCTGACCTCCTCCGGCTTCTACGTCTCCCAGGAGGCGCCGATCCACTCGGAGAACCCCGTGGCGACACCGAAGAGCACGCCGCCGGACATCCTCCGCTGCGCGTACATGGAGCTCGTGGTCACCGACCTCGCGGCCTCCCGTCAGTTCTACGTCGACGTGCTGGGTCTCTACGTGACAGCAGAAGACGACGAGGCGCTCTACCTGCGTTCGACGGAGGAGTTCATCCATCACAACCTCGTGCTGCGCAAGGGACCGATCGCCGCGGTCGCCGCCTTCTCCTACCGGGTCCGCACGCCCGAAGACCTCGACCGCGCCGTCGAGTTCTACACGGAGCTCGGCTGCGACGTGCGTCGGAACGAGAACGGCTTCGTCAAGGGCATCGGCGACTCCGTGCGCGTGGTCGATCCGCTCGGCTTCCCGTACGAGTTCTTCTACGCCACCGAGCACGTCGAGCGGATGTCGTGGCGCTATGACCTCCATATCCCGGGCGAATTGGTGCGTCTCGACCACTTCAACCAGGTCACCCCCGACGTGCCGCGCGCGGTCGGCTTCATGCAGGACCTCGGATTCCGGGTCACGGAAGACATCCAGGACGAGGAGGGCACCGTCTACGCCGCGTGGATGCGCCGCAAGCCCACCGTGCACGACACCGCCATGACCGGCGGCGACGGGCCCCGCATGCACCACGTGTGCTTCGCGACGCACGAGAAGCACAACATCCTCGCGATCTGCGACAAGCTCGGCGCGCTCCGCCGCTCCGATGCGATCGAGCGCGGCCCCGGCCGCCACGGCGTCTCGAACGCGTTCTACCTGTACCTGCGCGACCCCGACGGACACCGCGTCGAGGTGTACACGCAGGACTACTACACGGGCGACCCCGACAACCCGGTCGTCACCTGGGACGTGCACGACAACCAGCGCCGCGACTGGTGGGGGAACCCCGTCGTCCCGTCCTGGTACACGGATGCCTCGCTCGTGCTCGACCTCGACGGCAACCCACAGCCGGTCGTCGCCCGCACCGACTCCAGCGAGATGGCGGTGACCATCGGCGCCGACGGCTTCTCGTACACCCGCGCCGAGGACGACAAGGACATGCCCGAGTACAAGCAGGGCGAGTACAAGCTCGGCCACCAGCTCTAGGAGGCACCGATGCTGTCAGACGAGACCATCTCGGCGATCGCGGCGGAGCTCGCCGAAGCCGATCGCACGCACAGCGTGATCCCGCGCATCACCGCACGGTACCCGGAGGCGACGGTCGAGGACTCGTATGCGATCCAGGGGGTCTGGCGCGACCAGAACCTCGCGGCGGGTCGTCGGCTCGTCGGACGCAAGATCGGGCTGACGTCCAAGGCGATGCAGCAGGCGACGGGCATCACCGAGCCGGACTACGGCGTGATGTTCGACGACACGGTCTACGAGTCCGGCGCCGAGATCCCGGTGGACCACTTCTCGAACGTGCGCATCGAGGTCGAGCTGGCCTTCGTGCTGAAGAGCCCACTGGAAGGCCCCGACTGCACTCTCGAAGACGCCCTCGCGGCGATCGACTATGCCGTGCCGGCCCTCGAGGTGCTCAACTCGCACATCGAGCTGGAGGGTCGGACGATCGTCGACACGATCAGCGACAACGCCGCGTACGGGGCGATGGTGCTCGGCACGGTCCACAAGCGCCCCGATGAGATCGACCTGCGCTGGGTACCGGGCGTCCTGTCCCGCAACGGCGAGATCGAGGAGACCGGCGTCGCCGCCGGAGTGCTCGGCCATCCGGCCACCGGCGTGGCCTGGCTCGCGAACAAGTTCCATCAGCACGGCGCGCGTCTCGAAGCAGGCGAGATCATCCTGGCAGGATCGTTCACGCGCCCGATGTGGGTGTCGCGTGGCGATGAAGTGCTGTGCGATTACGGACCGATGGGAACAATCGCATGCCGCTTCGTCTAGACCCCTCCTTCCGCGAACAGCTCGCGGACTCCGATCACCCGTTCGTGGGCATGTGGGTCTGCTCCGGCAGCCCGCTTCTCGCGGAGGTCGCTGCAGGGTCCGGGCTCGACTGGCTGCTGATCGACATGGAGCACTCGGCGAACACGCTCGACTCCGTGCTGCAGCAGCTGCAGGCCGTCGCCGCCTATCCGATCGCCCCGCTCGTGCGCGTGCCGTCGAACGACACGGTCGCGATCAAGCAGATCCTCGATCTCGGGGCGCAGAATCTTATCGTCCCGATGGTCTCCTCAGCCGATGAGGCCCGCGCCGCCGTGGCCGCCACCCGCTACCCGCCGGAGGGCGTACGCGGAGTGGGAAGCGCCCTGGCCCGCAGCGCCCGGTGGAACCGCGTCGATCGGTATCTGCAGGAGTCCGCGCAGCACGTCTCGCTGACCGTGCAGATCGAGACGGCTGCAGGGGTCGAGGCCGCCGCCGACATCGCCGCGATCGACGGCGTGGATGCCGTCTTCGTCGGACCGTCCGACCTGTCGGCATCGATGGGACTCCTCGGTCAGCAGACGCATCCCGATGTGACGGCCTCCGTCGAGAAGGTGTTCGCCGCGGTCAAGGCCGCGGGCAAGGCCGTCGGCGTGAACGCGTTCGACCCCGCCGCCGCTGATGCCTACCTCGCCGCGGGCGCGGACTTCGTGGCCGTGGGTGCGGATGTCGCCCTGCTGGCCCGCGCATCCGAGGCGCTGGCGGCGCGATTCATCGCCGCGGACGGGGCGGCGCGCGCCAGCTACTGAGCCGCTCACACGAACGGTGTGCGAGCTAGCGGATTCATAGCATTTCCGGCGAGACTGTCGGCATGACCTTCGCCGCGCTCCAGCCCCTCGCCGACCGTGCCGCCCTCTTCGTCGCACTCCGACAGGAAGCCCTCTCCGCCGCCGCCGACGCGCTCGGTGAGCACCGCTGGGACGCGGACATGGCCGCCGGCACGCTCACCTTCACGGCGAACGACGACCCCTCGAGGCAGCTCGTCGCCCGCGCGCATCTGATCGCGACGATCGCGCCAGGACCCCGTTCGCTGCTGTGGGCCTGGGCGCACCCCAACGGGGACCCGCAGGGCGTCGCCGCTCAGCTGCACGCATACGGCGCCGAGCACGGCATCGCGGAGTTGACGAACTCGGAAGTGCCGTTCCCCGAGGGCGCGGGCGACGACGACTGGATCGCGCAGGCGGCGCACACCATCGGCGGCGTCGCCGTCGAGCTGACCGGACGCTCCCCGTACTACTCCGCGCCCGTCGGCAACGGCACCCGCGCGGTGTTCCTGCTCGACGCACCGCTCGCACCGCTCACCGTCGCCGACGCGGTCGTCGCCCTCCCCCGTGTGCTCGCCGGAGCAGACCTGCCCGACGCCCGCACCGCGGTCTGGGACCTCGCCCGACTCGCCGGCTGGACCCTGACCTGGACCGACGAGGCCTTCTCGGGCGCGTCCGTGTCGGACACCACCGGCACGGCGACGTTCCGCTTCGACGAGCAGGCCCGCATCAGCGGCATCGAGAGCACGCTGCACCCACAGGGCTGACCGCGCGGGGCGGCCGCTCCGCATCCGCGTCACCGCGATCTGTGGGATTCTGGTCGCATGAAGAACGGAATCGTCCGGTTCGCCGCGCTCTACGTGTTCAACGTCGCGGTGCTGCTCCTGATCGGTCTGCTGCTGCCCGGCGTCTCCGTCGGGTTCAATGCCCTGTGGGCATCGGTCATCCTGACCCTTGCGGCACTCTTCGTGAAGCCGCTGATCGCCGGTGCCTTCCGCAAGTCCGCCGCGAAGTCGGCCGCGGAGCGCACCAAGACCGGCGAGAAGATCGTCCAGTACGTGCTCGTCTACCTCGTCGAGCTCATCGTCTGGGTGCTCACGGTGTGGCTGAGCGGCGTGCGCGCCTCGGGTTTCTGGGCGTTCGTGCTGCCGCCGCTCGCCCTGCTGTTCGGCTGGATGATCTACGACCAGATCGACGACCGGATGCGGGCCAAGGCCGCGGAGATCTACGACTCCGTGCAGGCGCGGGTGACGGGCGGACGCTCGAAGTCCGCACCCGCGACGGCCTCCACGACGGCCGCACCCGAGTCCCCCGAGACGACCGCGGCCCGCGACGAGCTCAACGACGGGCTCACGCCCGAGCAGCGACGGATGCTCGACGAACTCGGCTGACCGGCCTCACCTCGCAGTCAAACGACGATGTCGCAGGAATCTCACGGATTCCTGCGACATCGTGCGTATCTGCGGCGACCGGCGGCTACACGACCCGCTCGGCGGCCTCGACGACATTCGTCATGAGCAGGGCGACCGTCATCGGCCCCACACCGCCGGGGTTCGGCGAGATGTAACCAGCGACATCCGCGACGCCGGGGGCGACGTCACCGAAGACCAGGCTCTTGCCGGTCTCCGGGTGCGTCTCGCGCGTCACGCCGACGTCGAGCACGGCGGCACCGGGCTTGACGTCCTCGGCGCGGATCAGGTGCTTGACGCCGGCCGCAGCCACGATCACGTCCGCCTCACGCAGGTACCGCGGCATGTCGACGGTGCCGGTGTGCGTCAGCGTGACCGTCGCGTTGAGGTCGCGGCGAGTGAGCAGCAGCCCGATGGAACGGCCGATGGTGACGCCGCGCCCGACCACGACCACGTGCTTGCCCTTGAGGTCGTAGTCGTTGCGCAGCAGCAGCTCGATCACGCCGCGCGGCGTGCAGGGCAGCGGCGTGTGGATCGGACCGTTGACGTTCAGCACCAGTCGGCCGAGGTTGGTCGGGTGCAGTCCGTCGGCATCCTTCGCCGGATCGATCCGCTCGAGGATGGCGTCGGTGTCGAGGTGCTTCGGCAGCGGCAGCTGCACGATGTAGCCGTGGCACGCGGGGTCGGCGTTGAGCTCGTCGATCAGTGCCTCGACCTCGGCCTGCGTCGCATCCGCCGGCAGCTCGCGCTGGATCGAGTTCATCCCGATCGCCTCGGACTGCCGATGCTTCATGCCGACGTACAGCTGCGATGCCGGGTCTGCACCCACGAGCACCGTCGCGATGCCCGGGGTGACGCCCCGCTCCTTCAGCGCCGCGACGCGTTCCGTGAGTTCGGCACGGATCGCGGCGGAAGCCGCCTTCCCGTCGAGGATCTTCGCCGTCACTGCTGCAGGTCCGGGTAGAGGGGGAACGCGGCGGCCAGGGCGTCGACGCGGGCGCGCAGCGACTCCACATCCGCACCCGGGAGCAGCGCGAGGGCGATGATGTCGGCGACCTCGGTGAACTCGGCGTCACCGAAGCCGCGGGTCGCGAGCGCCGGCGTGCCGACGCGCAGACCCGAGGTCACCATCGGCGGACGCGGGTCGTTCGGAACGGCGTTGCGGTTCACGGTGATGTGGATGTCGTGCAGCAGGTCTTCCGCCTGCTTGCCGTCGATCTCGGCGTCGCGCAGGTCGACCAGCACCAGGTGCACGTCGGTGCCGCCCGAGCGCACCGCGATGCCGGCATCCTTCACGTCCTGCTGCGAAAGGCGCTCGGCGATGAGCTTCGCTCCGCGCAGCACGCGCTCCTGGCGCTCCTTGAATTCCGGGGTGCCGGCGAGCTTGAACGCGGTCGCCTTGGCGGCGATCACGTGCATCAACGGTCCGCCCTGCTGGCCCGGGAAGACCGCGGTGTTGATCTTCTTGGCGAGCTCGGCGTCGTTCGTGAGGATGAAGCCCGAGCGCGGGCCACCGATGGTCTTGTGCACGGTCGAGGAGACGACGTGGGCGTGCGGAACCGGGTTCGGGTGCAGACCCGCGGCGACCAGACCGGCGAAGTGCGCCATGTCCACCCAGAGCAGCGCGCCGACCTCATCGGCGATCTCGCGGAAAGCCGCGAAGTCCATGGTGCGCGGGTAGGCCGACCAGCCGGCGATGATGACCTTGGGCTTGTGCTCGATCGCGAGGCGGCGGACCTCCGCCATGTCGATGGTCGAGGTCTCGGGGTCGACACCGTACGCGACGATGTCGTAGAGCCGGCCGGAGAAGTTGATCTTCATGCCGTGCGTGAGGTGGCCGCCCTGGTCGAGCGACAGACCGAGCAGGGTGTCGCCGGGGCGGGCGATCGCGTGCAGGACCGCGGCGTTCGCCGACGCGCCGGAGTGCGGCTGCACGTTCGCGAACTCGGCGCCGAAAAGGCTCTTCGCCCGCTCGATCGCGAGGGACTCCGCGACGTCGACCTCTTCGCAGCCACCGTAGTAGCGGCGGCCGGGGTATCCCTCGGCGTACTTGTTCGTGAGCACGGAACCCTGCGACTGCAGGATCGAGACGGGAACGAAGTTCTCCGAGGCGATCATCTCGAGGAAGGTCTGCTGACGCTTCAGCTCACGGTCGAGGACCTGTGCGATCTCGGGGTCGACCTCGGCGAGCGGGGCGTTGAAGTAACGGTCGGTCATGGTGACATGCTCCTTTGACGACGGATTCGAAAGGGGTGTTCCTATCGGCCCAGGCGCGCGGTCGAATTCCGTGGTCAGTCGCTCCCCGGTGGTAGTCCACCCAGACGCCAGTCGCGACGGTTACGAGCATAGCGGATGCCCGAGGCGGCGAACGCGGAGACATGGCCACCCCACCACAGAATCGATTCGATTCCCCGTTCCGTTGAGGGGCCGCGGCAGGTAGGTTTTGTTCATGGTCCTTCCTCATCCCCTTCCTCTCGTGCCCGTGCCCGTCTCCGCCGCCGCACGAGAAGGGCGGATGCCCGTCACCGCGACGACGCGCGTGCTCGGCTCCTCCCCCGCCGCCGCCCAACTGATCGACGCGGTGGAGCGCCGCACCGGCATCCGCCTCTCCGTCGCCGACGGGGCCCCCGCCGAGATCGAGCTGTTCGTCGACCCGAATTCGTCGGCGCCGGAGGCCTACACGCTCGAGATCGGTGAGCGGGCCGTCGTCGTCGGCGCCGATGAGGCCGGCCTCTTCTACGGCGTGCAGACACTGCTGCAACTGCTCCGGCAGGACGACTCCGGCTGGGCGCTCCTCGGCGCCGACATCGCCGACTCCCCCCGCTTCGCCCGGCGCGGCGTGATGCTCGACGTGGCCCGGCACTTCTTCGGCGTCGACGACGTCAAGAAGTTCATCGACAGCACGAGCGCACTCAAACTCAACCATCTGCACCTCCACCTCAGCGACGACCAGGGGTGGCGTGTGCACATCGACTCCTGGCCGCGACTCACGGAGCTGTCGGCCGGCACGTCGGCGAACGGCGACCCTGGCGGCTTCTACACGAAGGACGACTACCGGGAGATCGTCGCGTACGCCGCATCCCGGCACATGATCGTGATCCCCGAGATCGACCTCCCCGGTCACACGCACGCGATCGGCGTCGCCTACCCGGAGCTCGTCGAGGAGCCGGTCATGAACGACAACCTGATCGCGGATTCGGAACGCCTCGGCCAGGCGCTGCCGGTCGCCGGCGAGAGCTACCTGGGCTGGGGCGTCGGACACTCCAGCGTGCGCATCCACGAGGAGCGCACGTACGACTTCGTGCGCGACGTCGTCCGTGAGCTGGCCGAGATGACACCCGGTCCGTACATCCACATCGGCGGCGACGAGTCGCTCGGCACGCCCCAGGCGGACTTCGACCTGTTCGCCGAGCGCGCCACCGCGATCGTGGTCGACGCGGGCAAGACACCGGTCGCCTGGCATGAGATGGGATCGGCGGCGAACATCGCCGAGGGTACGGTCGGGCAGTACTGGGGCAAGACGACCCCGGAGGGCGCCCATGCGGAAGAGGCCGCGCACTTCGTCGAGCGCGGCGGCGCACTGATCATGTCCGCGGCCGACGTCACCTACCTCGACATGAAGTACACCGAGGACTTCCCCCTGGGACTCACCTGGGCCGCGATCATCGACGTCCGCTCCGCCTACGAGTGGGAGCCGACCGCGGTCCTCGACGTGCCGGATGCCGCGATCCTCGGCGTCGAAGCGCCGCTGTGGTCCGAGACCACGCGCACACTCGGCGACGTCGAGCAACTGGTCTTCCCCCGCGTGGCCGCCCAGGCGGAGGTGGCATGGTCGCCGCAGCACGCTCCCGAGCGGGTGTGGGAGTCCTTCCGCGAGCGGGTCGGAGCGCTCGCCCCGCTGTGGAAGGCTGAGGGGGTCGATTTCCACCCCGCAGACGAGATCCCCTGGAGCGAACGTTGAGCACCCACTCCTCCGCGACCGGTTCACTGGTCGTCCATTCGGCCAGGATCGTCGATCGCGGCGAGATCACCGAAGACGGCTGGGTCCGCATCGAGAACGGCGCCGTCACGGCTCGCGGCACCGGCGCCGACTGGTCGCCCGCCGATGAGGTCGTCGACGCCGCGGCGGATGCCGGACCCGGCGCCCTGTTCACCCCGGGGTTCATCGACATCCATGGACACGGCGGTGCCGGTGCATCGTTCGACGACGGGGTGGAGGCGATCCGCACCGGGCGCGGTCTGCATCGCGCGCACGGCACCACCCGGGCGGTCGTGTCGCTCGTGACGGCGTCGATCGACGCGCTCGCGCGCAACGTCGCCGCGATCGCCGACCTGACCGAGACCGACGCGGACATCCTCGGTTCGCACCTCGAAGGACCCTTCCTCGACCCGGGCCACCACGGCGCGCACGAGCCCGCGCTTCTGCGCCACCCGGTTGCGGCCGACGTCGCGCGTCTGCTCGACGCGGGCCGCGGCACGGTCCGGCAGGTGACGATCGCGCCGGAGCTTCCGGGCGGACTCGACGCGATCCGGCAGATCGTGGCCGCCGGATCCGCGGCAGCCGTGGGACACACCGATGCCGACGCGGCGATGGCGGTCGCCGCATTCGAGGCCGGCGCGTCGATCCTCACCCACGCGTTCAATGCCATGCCCGGCATCCACCATCGCGCTCCCGGACCGGTACTCGCGGCCGCCGCAGATCATCGTGTGGTGCTGGAGGCGATCGCCGACAACGTGCACCTCGACCCGCACGTCATCAAGCTCGTGTTCGATTCCGCCCCGGGCCGAGTGGCTCTCATCACCGACGCCATGGCCGCGGCCGGAAGCGCCGACGGCCACTACGACCTCGGAGCGGTGAGCGTCACGGTCGAGAACGGCGTCGCCCGAACCGACGACACCGGTTCGATCGCCGGGTCGACCCTCACTCAGGATGTCGCGCTGCGACGCACGGTGGCCGCCGGCGTGGACGTCGCTGAAGCCGTGCGGGCCCTCACCGAGACGCCGGCGCGGGCGATCGGCCGCTCCACCGAACTCGGCGGGCTCCGGGTCGGGATGCTCGGAGATGCCGTACTGCTGGATGCCGAGCTGCGCGTCGCACGAGTGTGGTCAGGACCACGGCTGCACGCCTAGAGGCAGCAGAGCATCGCGCGACGCGCAACCCTGCGCTCTCCGGTCGTTCAGGTTCGGGTGGGGGGCCGCCGGTCCCCAGATCGACGGCCCCGTTCCCCTCTCAGAGCCGGTGGCCGGGCTCTCCTCCCCCGAGGATCCCGACCGACCGCTGCCTGAATCCCGCCCCCCGGAGGAATTCGTACGGCTGTCTCTATGGGATGAGACGGCATCCCCACCGATTCATTACGCGACTTCTCGAAAATCTTCGGAAAGCCACCCCGGTCCGAGGACCGATCCACGCGGGAGGCCGCCGGTCCCCAGATCGGCGGTCTCTTCCTCGTGTGCAGAGCTGGGGGGCCGGGCTCTCCTCCCCCGAGGATCCCGACCCGCCCGACCGGTGCATGTCCTTCACACCAGCACCTGAACTCCGCCCCCCGGTGGAGTTCGTACGGCTGTCTCTATGGGATGAGACGGCGACCCCTCGGGTTCATTACGCGACTTCGGAAAAAAGTTCGTGCCGCCGTGCTCCCGCGGGCCGTGGGCTCCCCGTCGGCCTGGCGGGATCCCGTATATCTGTTCAGAATCCGCAGGGAAGGGTGGCTTAGCTGGGAGATTCGCGAGAGAATGATGAAGTCGCGTGATGAGCGGCGCCCTCACGCATCTCACCCTGTAGAGACGTACCTGCGCCCGCGACAGATGGATGATTGTGCACGAAGAGAACACGACTCACGACGAACCGATCGGCGACGCCGACCTGATCCTGCGAGCCCGCTCGGGCGACACAGGCGCGTTCGGCGAACTCTGGCGTCGCCACTATCCGTCCGGCCTCGCGGTCGCTCGCTCGGTCACCTCCTCGATCGACCCGGACGACCTGGTCCAGGAGGCGTACACCCGCATCTACCAGGCGATCCTCAAGGGCGGCGGTCCCAACGGCTCCTTTCGCGCCTACCTCTTCACGAGCATCCGCAACACTGCCGCAGGATGGGGTCGCGCCCGCCGGGAGACCGCGATCGACGAGCTCGACGCCGTCGCCGACCCCGACACCACCGACCAGGCCGCGAACGAGGCGCTCGATCGGAGCCTCACCGCGCAGGCTTTCCGCAGCCTTCCCTCCCGTTGGCAGGAGGTGCTCTGGTACACCGAGATCGAGCAGATGAAGCCGCAGGAAGTCGGACACCTGCTGGGCATGAAATCCGGCGCGGTGTCGCAGCTGGCGTTCCGCGCTCGCGAAGGTCTCCGCGAGGCCTGGATCCAGGCCCATCTGCGCAGCGCCGACGAAGGCTCCGAATGCCAGTGGACGATCGAGCATCTCGGCGCCTACTCGCGCGGCAACCTCAGCACTCGTGACCACAAGCGCCTCGAGCTGCACCTCGATGAGTGCGCCCGATGCATGATCGTCGCTGCCGAGGCCAAAGACGTCTCCAAGCGCCTCGCCCTCGTGCTGCTCCCGCTCGTGCTCGGCGTCACCGGCGCGGCCGGATACCTTGCGACACTGCAGGGCGCCGGCACTCCCATCGTGGCTCTGGCTGCCATGCCGTCCGGCATCCCCGGAGCGGTGTTCGCCGGAGACCCGACGGGTCCGGCAGCGACGGGCATCGCCTCCTCGGGTGGCGGGACCGGGTCGGGTGGCGCTGCCGGCGGCGGTGCGACCGCAGGAGCGGGCTCGACCGGTGGCGCGTTGACGGGGATCGGCGCCCTCGTCGGCGCGGGCTCCGCTGCGCTGGTCGTCGCGGGAGTCGTCGCCGCGGCCACCATCATTCCTGGACTCGCCGGGGCGGACCCGGCCACATCGCAGCCCAGCGCCGGAGACTCCGACCCGTCGTCGATCACTTCGCAGGTCGGCCCCGACGCCTCGTTGAACCTCGACGAGCCGATCGTCATCGACGAGCCGGAGACCGTGCCGGAAGAGGCGCCGGTCATTCCTCCTGAGGAAGACTCCTCGCCGGCGCAGCCGCGGGAAGACGCCGGCCCGGTCATCGCTCCGCCGGTTCCCCCCGCGACTCCCGTGGATCCCGTGGATCCCGTTGACCCGGTCGATCCCGTGGACCCGGTCGATCCCGTGGACCCGGTCGATCCCGTGGACCCGGTCGATCCTGTGGACCCGGTCGATCCCGTGGATCCGGTGGACCCGGTCGATCCTGTGGACCCTGCGGTCCCGACGGAGGCACCCACCTGGTCCGCTGCGACCATCTGGTTCAGCGGTTTCACCATCCACTACAGCGTGCCGGTCACCGGCGCACCGGGAACGACGGTCGAAGCGCTCCTCGACGGCAGCGGCGGCGGTGGCGACAGCATCGTCCTCGACGACGCGGGCACCGGGACGATCGATCTTCGTCCGAGCTTCTGGCAGGTCGTGGACGCCGACACGACCGTCGTCACGTTCCGCTACGTCCTGGCCGACAAGGTCGGCCCGTCCGCCGACACGACTCTGCTGGCACTCGAATCCGGCCCCGCCGTCGAGGCCGTCCTGCAGGAGGCGGAACAGGCTCTCGAGGGCGACGACACGACGACGGCCGTCACCGCCGCGGAGACGCAGCCGGCTCCCGCCGAGCCCGCACCCGTCGAGCCCGCGCCGGCACCCGTCGAGCCCGCGCCGGCTGCACCCGCACAGGCTGCACCCGCACCGGCCGCACCGGCACCGGTCGCACCTGCTCCCGAGGAGCCGGTCGACTCCGCACCCGCCGCCGACGCGCCCGCCACCGACACCGCCGCCGCCGCACCGGCTGAGGACGCTCCGGCCGCCGAATAGACTGGGTGCATGTCCTCGGATCCCGCACCCGTCCCCGGCGTCGAGCGCCCGACCATCTCCGCTCTCGACGTCGTCCGCACCGTCGTCCTGGTCGCTGCGGTCGCCTCTCTCGCCCTGTGGGGCTTCGCCAGCTGGGACCTCCCCTGGAACGTCATCCTCGGTATCGGTGCGCCGGTGCTCGTGATCCTCGTCTGGGCGCTCTTCCTGTCTCCGCGCCCGGTACTGCGCGTGCACCCGTTCCTCCGCGCCGCCGTGGAGCTGCTGATCTACGTCGGCGTCACGATCGCCTGGTGGTCGATGGGCCAGGCGCTGATCGGCACCGCGTTCGCCCTGGTGGCCGTCGTCGCGGGCGTCCTCAGCGGTCGGCGCGCCCTGTCGTGACCCTGCCGTCGAGCGCGCGGCCATGAGTGTCCTGACACTCCTGAAGGAGTCGCTCGGCGCGCTCGTCGACACCGACGAGGCGGTTCTCGAGCAGGCCAGAGCGGATCGCTCCGGTCATGCCGCCGCCGGACGCCCGATCGCCGTAGTCCACGCGGAACGGGTCGAGCACGTCCAGCAGACCATGCGCATCGCGACGGCCACGCGCACCCCCGTCGTCGTCCGCGGTGCCGGCACCGGACTCGCCGGTGCCGCCAACGCCGGCAGTGGCGAGATCGTGCTGTCCCTGCGGCGGATGACCGCGATCCGCGAGGTGCGACCAGACGATCTGCTCGCGGTCGTCGAACCCGGCATCCTGAACGCCGACCTCAACACGGAGCTCGCGCGGCACGGCCTGTGGTGGGCGCCCGACCCGGCCAGCCGCGACATCTCGACGGTGGGCGGCAACATCGCCACCGGTGCCGGCGGACTGCTCTGCGCAAAATACGGCGTCGTCCGCGATGCCGTGCTGGGCGTCGACCTCGTGCTCGCGGACGGACGGCTTCTGCACCTCGGTCACCGGAGCGTCAAAGGCGTCACCGGCCTCGACCTCACCGCGCTGGTCGTCGGCTCCGAAGGCACGCTGGGTGTCGTGGTGGGAGCGACCCTCAAGCTGCGCAGGCTCGTGCCCGGAGAGACGTGCACGGTCGTCGCCACCTTCCCCGGCGTGCGCGCCGCAGCCTCCGCTTCTGCCGCTGTCACCGCCGCCGGGGTGCAACCGGCGATCATGGAGCTGATGGATGCCGCGAGCCTCACCGCCGTGCACGCGCTCCTCGGTCTCGTCGCCCCGACGCCGGGGGCGGCCCAGCTCACCATCCAGACCGACGGACCCGCCGCCCGTGCCGAGGCCGACGCCATCGCGGAGATCCTCCGTTCCCACGGCGGGGTCACTGTGGTCTCGCACGATCGCGCGGAGGGCGAACAGCTGCTCGCGATCCGCCGATCGATGCACGCGGCGATGGCGTCGCTGGGCACGACGCTCATCGAGGACGTCTCCGTGCCGCGCAGCGCGATGCCCGCCATGTTCGACGAGATCGCGCGCATCGAACGCGAGCACGCGCTCACCATCCCGACGGTGGCGCACGCCGGCGACGGCAATCTGCACCCCAACTTCCTCTTCGAAGGTCCGGACGTGCCGCCCGAGGTGTGGGTCGCGGCGGACGAGCTGTTCCGCGCGGCGATCCGCCTCGGCGGGACCCTGACCGGAGAGCACGGCATCGGCGTGCTGAAGCGCCGCTGGCTCGCCGAAGAGCTCGGTGACGACCAGTGGCAGCTGCAACGGCAGATCGCCGCGGTGTTCGATCCCCTCGGCATCCTCAACCCGGGAAAGGTGTTCAGCCCCGATGCCTGACATCCATGTGAGCGCGGCCGTGATCGTCGATGCCGAAGGCCGGGTGCTGGTCGTCCGCAAGCAGGGCACCACGCGGTTCATGCAGCCGGGAGGCAAGCCCGAGCCGGGCGAATCCGCGGTGCAGACTCTGATCCGCGAGCTCCAGGAAGAGTTGGGACTCACGCTCGACGAGAGTGAGCTTCACCCGCTCGGGACCTTCATCTCCGCGGCCGCGAACGAACCGGGGCACCGTGTCGTCGCTGCGGCCTTCGCGACATCCGTCGACCCCGGAGCCGTCACGGTCCAGGCGGAGCTCGCCGAACTGCGTTGGATCACGCCGGCAGACGTCGCGACACTCCCCCTGGCGCCCCTGAGCGTCGAGCACCTGCTGCCCATCGCCTGGCCCGCGCTGGCGGGCTGAACGCGCCGGGCAGGCGTCAGATGCCCTGCCAGGCCGGCTTGTTCGCGAACGTGTAGCGGTAGTAGTCGGCAAGAGCGAGACGCGATGCCGCAGCCTCATCGACGACGATCGTCGCATGCGGGTGCAGCTGGATGGCGGAGCCCGGAAGGAGCGCGGTGAGCGGTCCCTCGACGGCGCCGGCCACGGCCTCGGCCTTGCCTTCGCCGAAAGCGAGCAGCACCAGGTGCCGCGCCTTCAGGATGGTGCCGAGCCCCTGCGTGATGCAGTGCATCGGCACGTCGTCGATGGAGTCGAAGAAGCGCGCGTTGTCCTCGCGGGTCTGCTCCGTGAGCGTCTTCACCCGGGTGCGCGACGCGAAGGACGACCCCGGCTCGTTGAAGCCGATGTGTCCGTCGGTACCGATCCCGAGGATCTGCAGGTCGACCCCACCGGCCGCATCGATGGCGACCTCGTAGTCGTCGCCGGCGTGCTGGATCGTCGCGAGAGCGCCGTTGGGAACGTGGATGCGCTGCGGGTCGAGACCGAGTGGTTCGACGACCTCGCGCGTGATCACGGAGCGGTAGCTCTCCGGGTGCGACGGGTCGATGCCGACGTACTCATCGAGCGCGAAGCCGCGCACCTGCGAGACGTCGCGACCCGCGAGCTGCGTGCGCAGCGCCTGGTACACGGGAAGCGGAGTGGATCCGGTCGCCAGCCCCAGCACCGCATCCGCCCGGCGTTCGATCAGCTCGACGATCTCGGTGGCGACCAAGGCGCCTGCGGCCTCGGCATTCTCGACGATGACGACCTCAGCCATGCGGGACGATCTCCTTCTCGGTGATGGATGCGCCGACCAGTGCGGCGCCGAAAGCGGCAGCGGGAGACCCGGCCGGAAGCAGTTCGATTCTCTCATCCAGGCGGAGGGACCGCATGAACGGCGACGCGTCGGCGCCGGCATGCAGCGCCGCACGCACGCCGGCCTCCAGGCGGTCGCCGAGAGCCGTGAGTCCTCCTCCGATGACGACGGTCTCGACGTCGGCCGAGAGCACGAGCACACGAACGGCGGCGGCAGCGCCGTGGAACAGGTCCTCTCGGAGCGCGAGAGCGAGCGGATCGCCGGCGTCCGCGGCGTCGAAGATGTCTCTGATCGGCAGCGCGCCCGGGCGACCCCAGGCCTTGGCGAGCGCTCCGCCGCCGCAGAACGTCTCGACGCAGCCGTGCTGACCGCATCCGCACAGGCGTCCCTTCGGATCGACCGAGAGGTGCCCCACTTCCCCGGCTGTGCCACGGGCCCCGCGCCAGATGCGGCCGTCGATCACGATGCCGGCGGCGACGCCGGTGCCGAGGTTGAGATATGCCATCGACCCGGTAACCCCGCTCAGGGCCGCCGCACCGAGTGCGGCCGCCTTCACATCGTTCTCCACACGGAACGGCATGCCGAGCGCCTGTTCGGCACGGTCGGCGAGATCGAGGGATTCCACGCCGAGGTTGACCGCATGATCGACGCGGCCGGCGTCGGCGTCGACCAGCCCGGGGATGCCGATTCCGACGGAGCCGATGTCCGACAGCGACAATCCGACGTCATCGGCGAGCCCGCTGACAGCCGTCACGATGCTCTCGACGACGGCATCGTCTCCCCAGCCGGTGACCCGGCGGAGTCGGCCGATGATCTCCCCGGAAGGGTCTACAGCCACGGCGTCGATCTTGGTACCGCCGACGTCCAGGCCCACTCGAATCCGCCGACCGGCGGGGTCGGCAGCACGCGCATCACTCATCGGATGCTGCTCCCCGCGGTCTCCGCGGTGGCGAAGGGGAGCGTCACGACACGCCCAACTGGCCGGAGAGCACCATGACGGCGGCGCCGCGCAGGACGATGTCCTCCTGGTGGGTCCGGCGCACGACTACGTCCTCGAACACGCCCTCGAGCGTGCGGGCGTGCAGCGTCTCGATCGCGGCATCGATCAGGATGCCGTCGAGCAGATCTGCGGGGCCGGAGAGCACGACCTCGGAGAGATCGAGAGCAGCGACGATCGGAGCGACGGCGATCGCCATCCGCGTTCCGGCGTCGCGCAGGATCTCGTCGCGAGCGTCGGGTTCGGACTCCAGCGCCGCACGCAGGCGGCTGACGCTCAGCCACGCTTCGAGACAGCCGTCCTTGCCGCAGGCGCATCGGGGACCGCCGTCGGTGCCGACGACGACGTGCCCGATCTCCCCCGCCGCGAAGCGGCTGCCCAGCAGCGGCTGGCTGCCGGTGATGAGCCCGGCACCGACGCCCTTGCCGATCTTGATCAGCATGAAGTCGGCCTTCGCGTCCCCGAACGTGTATTCGGCGAGCACCGCCGCGTTGGCGTCGTTCCTGGCGAGGACGGGCAGATCCAGGTCGATGCCGAGCTTCGCCTCGAGCGGGAAGTTCGTCCAGCCGAGGTTCGGCGAGCTGAGGACGAGTCCATCGGGCCGCACGACACCGGGAGTTCCGATGCCGACGCCGAGCAGCGGCTGCGTGGAAGCGGCGACCAGAGTCTTGGCGAGCTCGTGCAGGGCCGCGTACGCCGCTTCGCCGTCGGGCGAGTCCGGCCGCGGCACCTCACGCCGTTCGAGCACGTCGCCGTCGAGGCTCAGCACCGCGCCGGTGAAAGCGCTGGGACCCGAGAGATCGAGGCCGAGGATCTGGTGGCCGACACGGTCGATGTCGATCAGGATGGGCGGCTTGCCCGGACCTACGGCCTCGCGGACGCCCATCTCGATGACGATGCCGTCGGCGATGAATTCGGCGACCAGGTCGGAGATCGTGACTCGGGTCAGCCCGGTCTCTCGCGAGAGATCCGCACGACTCATCGCACCGGCGTGATACAGCGTCTGCAGCACGAGTGCACGGTTGTGGCCGCGTGCATGCTCGGGAAGCACTTTCGCGCGCGAGCGCAGGTGGCGCCCCGGGCCGAAGGCATGCGTGTTCGCGCCGAGGTACTCTACCGGCGGCGCGGGACGCTGTTCATCCGAAACGGACATGTTTGTTAGTAGACCTTACGAACAAAATTTGTGCAACCTCTCCCCGCGGTCGCGCGAGGAGGGTTACCGAAACGTTACATTACTTTCGAAGCTCGGCGGAGGTGTCCTTCGAACGCTCGAGAAGCCGCGTCACCAGACCGGCGACGATGCGCTCGCGTGCCTCGACCGTGAGTGGTTTGCCGGGCACTCCGGGGCGACGCTGATCGGGTGCAGGTCCGTCCAGTGGACGATACCGCACCCCCGCCGCGCGGAGACGGCGCAGCTGCGTCGGCAGACGTCGACCGAAGTCCGCAAACGGTGCCGGGTCACCACCCTCCCAAAGCCGCTCGGCGATCGCCGACAGACGAGGGAACATCGCGAAGTCGACCCGATCACGGGTGGGCAGATGCTCGCTCCAGACGTTGGCCTGACCGCCGACGGCTCCGTCCTCGACGCGCAGGGTGTACGCCCGCTCGATCGTCAGTGGCGGGCCGACCCTGATGGGCTCCTCCGCGGATTCGGACTGCGGGTAGTCGAGGTACGCCTCGAGGTCGGGGCAGGCCACGACCTCGATGCCCCGCGAGAGAGCCGCGCGCATCGCGACCGGGCCACGCCATGCGAGAATCCGGACGCCGTCGGGCACGTCACCCTCGAGCACCTCGTCCCACGCCAGCGCCGTGCGACCTCTGGCGCGTACGTGAGCGACGAAATGGGCCGTGAACCACGGCTGCACGTCGTGCGCGGTGGCGAGTCCGAGCTCCTGCATACGCGCGGCGGCCGCGGCGCTCTGCGCCCACTCGGTCACCGGGACCTCGTCACCGCCGATGCCGATCCACTCCGAGTCGAACACGTCGCACAGCGCGTCGATGGCCGCGCGCCCGAAGGCCAGCGAGGCCTCGGTGGGCGCGAGCGTGCGCGGGTTCACGCCGAACCGCTCCCACGGCGACTCGACCGGGTCGCCGACGTCGGTGTTCCCGAGCTCGGGATAGGCGGCGAGCGCGGCCTGCACGTGACCGGGGAGTTCGACCTCCGGGACGAGCGTGACGAAGCGTTCGGCGGCGTACCTCACGAGATCACGCAACTCGGCGGTCGTGTAGAAGCCCTCATGGACGCCGGGCTCGACAGTCGCGAGCGGACCGTGGCCGCGCTGCGTCGCTGCGCGACGGGCACCGATCTCGGTGAGGCGGGGGAAGCCCGGCACCTCGAACCGCCAGCCCTGGTCATCCGAGAGATGCAGGTGCAGGACGTTGAGATGGTGATCCGCGAGCTGGTCGATGAGACGACGGACCTCTTCCACGGTCCGGAAGTGACGTGCGACGTCGAGCATCGCGCCTCGCCACGCATAGGCGGGCGCTCCCTCCCAGACTCCGGCCGGAATCGGCGTCGTCGCTCCGTCCGGGTCACGGAGCTGCCGCAGCACCGTGGCACCCCGGTACACGCCGGCAGGACTCGCACCCCGGACCTCGATGCCCGAGGCGCTCACACTCACGCGGAACGCCTCCGGTGCGATGCGACCCGCCGCTGCGGCATCGGCGCCGAGCGTCTCATCGACCACGAGGCGGATGCCCGGCCGTCCGTCGTCGCGACCGACTCCACCCAGCCGGCCCGCAACGGTGGCGAGCTCCGCGGTGGCGAGCACGGGTGTCTCGTCCGACCAAGCGAAACCTGTTGCCAGCGGGTCGATGCGTGCGTCGATGCGCGGCACCGTGGCTCGATGGGCCACCGGCGGCATCCGCAGCGCCCGCCCCGGCGTGGCACCGGTGGGCTCGCCGTCGGAGACCACGGGCACTCCGCCGACCAGCACCTCGACGATGCCGAGCGGTGGGGTGAACGGCTCGTCGAAGGTCGCGCCGGCGGCGATGGTCTCGGGATCGAAGAGCACCAGGTCGGCGGTCGCGCCGGAGCGGATCACACCGCGCGGAGCATCGTCGCGGTCGAGGCCCAGCCGTCTGGCCGGTGTACCCGCCAGGTGCTGAACCGCCTCCTCCAGCGTGAGGATGCCGAGCTCGCGCACGTAGTGTCCGAAATAGCGCGGGAACGTGCCCCGGCCACGGGGGTGCGGCCGCGCACCGATCAGGATGCCGTCGCTTCCGCCGGTGTGCTGCGGGTGGCGCATGATCGCGCGGACGTTCTCCTCATCGCCGATGTGCATCAGGATGCCGGTGGCCCCGGCATCGGCGATGATCGTGTCGAGCACGACATCGACGGCTCGACGCCCCGTGGTCTCGGCGATCTCGGCGACCGTCCGACCGACCAGGTCGACCAGGTCAGGATGGGCCGTGCCGGAGATCTGGATCTGCGTCCAGTCGGCCCTCTCGCCGTGGAAGCCGTCACAGCCGACCTCCTCGAGCTCCACGCGGACCGCCTCCCGACCGGCCGCGTCGAGCTCGGCGACGGCACGCAACAGGTCGCCCGTCGCGGCGAGCCTGCTCGGCAGCAGGGCAGCGAGCGTGGTGGCTCCCGGCAGATAGGGATAGGTGTCCAGGGTCACGTCGACGCCATCCGCGATGGCCTCGTCGATCAGGGTGAGAAGCTCCGCTGCCCGCCCCCGGTTCGGGGTGAAGTTCATTGTGGCGTGGGTGAGGTGGACGGGACACCCGGTGCGACGGCCGATATCGAGCGCCTCCCGGTAGGCGTCGAGCGCTCCCCCGCCGTAGCTGCGGGTGTGCGGCGCCCAGTAGCCACCACGCTCCGCGACCACGCGGCACAGTGCCTCGAGCTCCGCCGTGTCGGCGTACATCCCCGGCGTATAGGTGAGGCCGCTCGACATCCCGAACGCACCGGAATCCAACGCCGCGCCGAGCAGATCGGCCATCGCAGCGATCTCGGCGGCTGTGGCCGGACGGTTCTCGTGCCCGACGACCATCATCCTCAGGTTCCCCTGCGGCACGAGGACCGCCGCGTTCGCCACCGTCGCGGCATCGATCGCGGCGAGCAGGTCGTCCACGGTCCGCCACGGCACCTCGGCCGGCATCCCGTTCCACCCGGCGATCTGGCCGGGGATGACGGCGGCCGCGCGGTCGTCCAACGGGGCGTAGCCGAGGCCGTCCTGACCGAGCACTTCGGTGGTGACCCCCTGCCGGATCTTCGCTTCGTGGGCAGCGCCGCTCAGCACGGCGAGGTCGCTGTGCGCGTGCATGTCGATGAATCCCGGGGCCAGCACCAGGCCGGCCGCATCGATCTCCGTCGCGCCATCCGGAAGCTCGAGGCTCTCCGCCGCCTCGCTCGTCAGCACCGCGGCCACCCGGGCACCCTCGACGGCGACGTCGGCCACGTAGCGCGCCGCCCCCGTCCCGTCGACGACTGTCGCTCCGCGGTAGACCCGCACCAGGTCGGCCGCCGCCTTCTCCGCACTCAGAAGCATGTCGCGACCGCCCCGATCACGCGCGGGTCATCCGCGTCGGGATCGTCGATCACGGCGACCACCCGCCACTTGTCGAACGCCGTGCACGGGTGCGAGAGGCCCAGACGCACCACGTCGCCGACCCCCGCCGAAGCGCCGTCCGCGAGCCGCAGGAACGCATGCTGATCGTTGAGCGCCGTGATCTCACCGTCGACCGACTGCGGGACCGGCAGATCGAGATCGAACGGCACGTCGCGACGGCCCGCATCCAACAGGGCGAGGCCCTCTTCCGGCTGCGAGACGACACGCGACCAGGCGTGCATCGCCGAACGAAGTGGCGCGGTTCCGGTCAACGGGCCGAACGGCGACATGCGGGAGTAGAACCCGTCGTCGTGGATCTGGAAGGCACCCGACCGCAGGACGACGTCGGCCTCCGCGCCCTGGGGCGCGAGTACCGTGGCAGCCCGATCGGGGAACGAGCTGCCGCCCGCACTGAGCACAGGGCGGATGTCCGCGGGGTACACCAGGCGCGTGTGCAGCTCGACGATCGTCCGGAGATACGCGTCGACGGCCGCGACGGAAGCGTCGCTGCGATCCGGCCCGAACGGACCTTCGTACCCGGCGACACCGGCGAGTCGCAGCCCGGGAGCCTCCGAGATCGCCTGCGCGATCCGCTCGCCCTCCTCCACGCTGCGGGCGCCGGTGCGGCCCTGCGCGCCGCCGAGCTCGACGAGCACGTCGAGCGGCCGCTCAGCACCGCGCATCCCGTCCGCCAGGATCGCGACGCCGGCGAGGGAATCCGCCCAGCACAGCACCCGCAGCCCGTCATCGGCGGCGAGCAGTGCGCTCAGGCGGCGCACCGCCGCGGCATCCGTGACGCCATTGGCGATCAGCACCGTCGGGACACCGGCGTCGACGGCGACCTCGGCCTGCCACGGTGTCGCGACCGAGATGCCCCACGCGCCCGCATCGAGGAGCCGCTGCCAGAGGGCCGGCGCCATCGTGGTCTTGCCGTGGGGCGCGAGCAGCACCCCCTGCTCCCGCGCCCATGCGAAGACGGTCCCCTCGTTGTGCGCGAGTGCGCCCTCATGCACCGTGAGCACCGGAGTGACCAGGTCGGAGAGGCGCAGATCGGCGCCCGCGACCTCCGAGAGTCGGAGTCCCGCAGCATGCGCCGGGAAGCCCTTCGTCCAGGCGCCGAGAACGGGATCCGGAATTTGTAGAGGCATCTAACAAGGCTACTAGGCTGGACGGCATGACCGCGAAGATCCGAGTTTCCACCGATGCCGCCCCCGCTCCCGCGCACACCTTCTCGCAGGGGATCCGCAAGGGCCCGTTCGTCCAGGTGTCCGGCCAGGGCCCGGTCGACCCGCAGACGAACGAGTACCTCTTCCCCGGCGACGTGGCCGCGCAGACCACTCGCACCCTCGAGAACGTCAAGGCGATCGTCGAGGCATCGGGCGCGACGTTCGACGACGTCGTCATGCTGCGCGTGTACCTCACCAAGCGCGAGGACTTCCCGATCATGAACGATGCCTACGGCGCCTTCGTGACCGCGAACACCCCCAGCGGAGTCCTCCCGTCGCGCACCACCGTCTTCACCGGTCTCCCCCGCGAGGAGATGCTCGTCGAGATCGACGGCATCGCCATCGTCGACTGACCTGGCGCGGGGAGGGACGATATCACGGACCGTTGCCTCCCCGTTACCTCCCATCCCGTACCATTGGACCTCAGGACACGTTTGAGATCCGGGGGGTGAAGTTCGTGACCGATCTGATTTCTGCGCCGGGCGCAGCAGCCGAGGCGCACGGCGACGACGCCACGCCCACCGCCGTACTCACGCCGCGGGACTCGGCCACCGACGCCGTCCCGCCCACCACCGGCGAACAGCCGTTGGCGTGGGCCCCCGTCGAACCGGCCCCCAAGAAGCGCCGCCTCGGCCTCTGGATCGGGCTCGGACTCGGCGTCGTCGCCCTGGGCGCGGGAGCAGCCTCGCTGGTACTCATCGCACCGGGAACCACCGTCGCCGGAATCCCGGTCGGATGGATGACACCGGGCGCCGCGGCCGAAGCGATCAGCACGCATCTCGCCGAGACCGAGGTCACGCTCACCGGCGACGGAGATGACGCGGTCCTGACCGGCGCCGACCTCGGCGCGTCCCTCGATGCGACCGCTCTCGCCGATGCCGCCTTCGCCGCCCGACCGCTGTGGAACCTCGGCATGTGGATGGGCGATCCGGTTCCCGCCGACATCGCCCTCGATGCGGAGATGGCCTCCGCGGCGCTGCGCAGCGCCGTGCCGTCGAGCTTCCAAGACCCGGTGGATGCCGGTGTCGCATTCGACCCCGCCGGCGGTAAGTACATCGTCACGGCCTCGGAGCCCGGCACCGGAATCGACCTCGGCGATCTCACCGCCGCCTTCACCGATGCGGTGGCCGCGGGGAAGACGTCTCTCGAATACCCCGGCGGTCCTGCTGAGGCCCTGCCTGCCGTCTCCGACGACGACGCCACCGCCACCGCCACCGAGCTGAACACGATGCTCGGGACGATCGGCTTCTACGTCGGCGACGAACGCACCGTGCCGGTCAAGCCCGCGGTCGCAGCCACCTGGCTGACCGTGGTCGACGAAGACGGCCAGCTGCGCATCGAAGCCGACGCCCAGGCCATCCAGGCCACCGTCGACACGCTTCCGGGTCTCGTCGACCGGGCGCCGGTCAACGCCACGAACATCGTCGACTCCGCCGGCACCGTGTTGCGGGCCGAGCAGGAGGGCGTCGTGGGCCGCGCCGTCGGCGACACGTCGGGCATCGCCGAGCAGTTCGCTCAGCAGCTCGCCGCCGGCGACGGGGTCTACAAGCTCACCGTGGGCGAGACCGCTTTCGAGACGGTCAACCTGTTCCGCCGCATCGAGATCAACCTGAGCTCGCAGCGCGCCTACCTGTTCCAGAACAACGAGGTCGTGCAGTCCTGGGCGGTGTCGACCGGGTTGCCCGGCACGCTGACCCCGGCCGGCAACTTCAAGGTGTTCGCGCACACGGCCATCCAGGACATGGGCTGCTACGAGGGCGCGCCCTACTGCACCGAAGACGTCCCCTGGATCACCTGGTTCGCGCCGAACATCGGCTTCCACGGCACCTACTGGCACAACAACTTCGGCCAGCGGATGAGCCACGGCTGCGTGAACCTCCCGATCGATCTCGCCAAGTACGTCTACGACTGGTCGCCGGTCGGCCTCGAGGTCTCGGTCTACTACTGAACCGCTCTCCCGCGGACATGAAGAAGGGGGTGGATGCCGAAGCATCCACCCCCTTCTCGTGTGTCAGCGCAGTGCGTCGACGATGCCGTTCAGCGTGGCGGACGGACGCATGACCGCGGCGACGAGATCCTCGTCGGGACGGTAGTAGCCGCCGATCTCCACCGGCTTGCCCTGCACCGCGTTGAGCTCGGAGACGATCTTCTCCTCGTTCTCGGCGAGCGTCGCGGCGATGGGGGCGAACGCCGCTGCGAGCTCGGCGTCCTTCGACTGCTTCGCCAGCTCCTGAGCCCAGTACAGGCCCAGGTAGAAGTGGCTGCCGCGGTTGTCGATGGTGCCCAGCGCGCGGCCCGGGGAGCGGTCCTCCTCGAGGAAGGTGCCGGTCGCGGCGTCCAGCGTCTCGGCCAGCACGCGGGCCTTCTCGTTGCCCGTGCGGTCGGCGAAGTGCTCGAGCGATGCGGCCAGCGCGAAGAACTCGCCGAGGGAGTCCCACCGCAGGTAGTTCTCCTCGACCAGCTGCTGCACGTGCTTCGGTGCGGAGCCCCCGGCGCCGGTCTCGAAGAGACCGCCGCCCGCGAGCAGCGGCACGATCGAGAGCATCTTGGCGCTCGTGCCGACCTCGAGGATCGGGAACAGATCGGTGAGGTAGTCGCGCAGCACGTTGCCGGTGACCGAGATCGTGTCGAGCCCGTGACGCATGCGGGCGAGCGTGTAGCGCGTCGCCTCCTCGGGCGCGAGGATCGTGATCGTGAGGCCCTTGGTGTCGAGCGTCGCGAGGCCCTGGTGCACCTTGGCGATGATCTGGGCGTCGTGCGAGCGGTTCGCGTCGAGCCAGAAAACGGCGGGGTCGCCGGTCGCGCGTGCACGGGTGACCGCGAGCTTGACCCAGTCCATGACAGGGATGTGCTTGGTCTGCGTCGCGCGCCAGATGTCGCCCTTGCCGACCGTGTGCTCGATGAGCACCGTGCCCTCGCTGTCGAGCACCTGGACGATGCCGTCTGCGGCGATCTCGAACGTCTTGTCGTGGCTGCCGTACTCCTCGGCGGCCTGCGCCATGAGCCCCACGTTGGGAACCGTGCCGATCGTCGCCGGGTCGAGCGGACCGTTCGCGATCACGTCGTCGATCACGGCCTGGTAGACGCTCGCGTACGAGGAGTCGGGGATCACCGCGAGGGTGTCAGCCTCTTCCCCGTCCTTGCCCCAGAGCTTTCCACCGTTGCGGACGAGCGCGGGCATCGATGCGTCGACGATCACGTCGCTCGGCACGTGCAGGTTCGTCGTGCCCTTGTCCGAGTTCACGTACGACAGGCGCGGCCCCTCGGCGATCGCCTTGTCGAAGGCGGCGGCGATCTCGTCGCCACCCGCCACGTTCGCGAGCCCCGCGAGGATCGAGCCGAGCCCGTCGTTCGCGCTGAGTCCTGCCGCGGCGAGCTTGTCGCCGTACTGCGCGAACACGTCGGCGAAGAACGCCTTCACGACGTGCCCGAAGATGATGGGGTCGCTGACCTTCATCATGGTCGCCTTGAGGTGCACCGAGTACAGCACGTCGTCGGCCGCGGCTGTCTTCAGCGTCTCGGCGAGGAAGGCATCCAGCTCCTTGGCGGAGAGGAAGGTCGCGTCGATGATCTCGCGCGGCAAGACCTTGAGGCCCTCCTTCAGCACGGTGACCGTTCCGTCTTCGGCCGTGTGCCGGAAGCTCAGCACGTCGTCGTGGGCAGCGACCCAGGAGCGCTCGTTGTGCTTGAAGTCGTCGTGCCCCAGGGTGGCGACGCGCGTCTTCGATCCCGCGGCGAACGGCTTGTTGCGGTGCGGGTGCTTCTTCGCGTAGTTCTTCACGGCGAGAGGCGCACGGCGGTCGCTGTTGCCCTCGCGCAGCACCGGGTTCACGGCGGAGCCCTTGATGCGGTCGTAGCGCGCGCGCACGTCCTTCTCTTCGAGCGACGACGGCTCGTCCGGGAAGTCGGGGATGTCGTAGCCCTGCTTCTGCAGTTCCGCGATGGCGCCCTTGAGCTGGGGGATCGATGCCGAGATGTTCGGCAGCTTGATGATGTTCGCCTCGGGGAGCGTGGCCAGGCCGCCCAGCTCGGCGAGCGCGTCGCCCACCTGCTGCTCCGGCGTGAGCTTCTGCGGGAAGGCGGCCAGGATGCGGCCTGCCAGCGAGATGTCGCGGGTCTCGAAGTCGATGCCCGCCTGACCCGTGTAGGCCTGGATGATCGGCAGGAACGAGGCGGTGGCCAGTGCCGGCGCCTCGTCTGTGTGGGTGTAGATGATGGCTTCGTCGGTCACCGGGAGGTTCTCCGCTCTTGTGGTCTATTTGTCTCGATACCAAGATACCTGAGTGGCTTCGGGCCCGTTGCCCCGGCCTCTCACCGACGTCCGGCGAGTGGTGACGATCGGCCAGTTCTGGACGAAATGTTCGACCGAGACGTGTCGGTTCCGGCCCGAGGGGTTAGCCTGGGTCCATGTCCGAACTGCGCATGGTCGAACTCTCCGCTGCGACGATCGTCGCCGTGAACAACCTGTCGCTCAAGCCCGGACAGGAGCAGTTCCTCGCTCCCGTCTCGTACGGGATCGCAGCCACAGTCATCAACCCGCAGACCTCCTGGCAGCGGGTGATCCTCGACCGCAACGAGGTCGTCGGCTTCGTCAGCGCGAACTTCGATCCCGAAGCACCGGAGGAGCATTTCCGCTCCGTGCTGTGGCGCATCAACGTCGACGCCGACGATCAGGGTCGCGGCGTCGGCCGCTTCGCCGTCGAGGCGCTGGTCGAAGAGGCCAAGGCGCGCGACGTCGACCACGTCAACGTCATCTACGAGGCCGGCGAGGGCGGGCCCGAGACCTTCTTCCACCGCGTCGGCTTCACGCCTGTCGGCGAGACCGCGTACGGCGAGGTCATCGCCGAGATCCGCGTCACGTCCTAGGCCGGCGGCGGGGTCTCGAATCCCCTCCCCCATCGAGACCTCGTCGCCCTAGACCGCGGGATCGCTCCCACGGTTGCGGAAGCGTATTTGTTGCGCATGACCACAAAAGGCTTGCGCAGGGCGACGGGTCGTGTCTATCATCGCTGGAGAAGCGTGAGCGAAGCGCTTCGACGATTGCTTCCCGCACGATGACAATGGAGTCCCGATGACGACGATCCATGAGGTGGCACGCGCCGCCGGTGTGTCGATCAGCACGGTCTCCTACGCTCTCAGCGGCAAGCGCCCGGTCTCGGAGAAGACCCGGATGCGCATCGAGGATGCCGTGGAGGCCCTCGGCTACGAGCCCGATGCCGGCGCGCGCATGCTGGCCGGTCGGCGCACCCACATCTTCGCCCTGACCGAGCCGCTGCGCGCCGACACGCACGCGCCCACCCACATGGCCTTCGTGCTCGCGACCGCGGTCGCCGCCCGGCGACAGGGCTTCGACATCCTCCTCCTCACTGACGAGCAGGCGTCCGAGGGGATGAACCGCGTGGCGGCGAGCAACCTCGTCGACGCGATCCTGGTGCTCGACGTCGCCCCCGATGACGAGCGCGTCCCCATCGCCCGCTCGGTCGGCACGCCCACGATCTTCATCGGCCTGCCCGACGACCGCGACGGCCTGACCTGCGTCGACCTCGACTTCGAGGCGGCCGGCCAGCTGGCCGTCGACCGTCTCGCCGACGCGGGCCACCGACGCATCGCCCTGCTCGGGCAGACCGAGGTCTCGTACCGCAAGTCGAACTTCCCCCGACGCCTGCTCCGGGGCGCGCAGGAGCAGGCCGCCGCCCGTGGCGTCACTCTCGACTGGTCCCCCTCGGGTGCGGCGGTGACGGATGCGGTCACCGTGCGCGCGTCCGCGGAGGCCGCGCTCGCCCGCGGAGACCGCGCGTTCATCGTGCACGCCGTCGACGACGTGCACCAGGTGCTGCTGTCCGTGCTCGCCGAACACGGACTGCGGGTCGGCGACGACGTCTCGGTGGTCTCCGCTGCCGCATCTTTCGACACCTCGGCACTGCCGGTGCCCGTCGACACGATCCCGCTGGTGCCGCAGCGATCCTGCGTAATCGCGGTCGACTTGGCCATCCGCCGTCTGGACGACCCGCTCGCGCCCGCGGAGATCCACCTCATCCCGCCCGAGTACCGCTCGGTCGGCTCCGTCTCCCCCGCCCAGGACTGACCACCCTCCTCACCCTCTCGCCGGCATGTTCGCGATCGAAACGCTTCGACGATGCCGTGCCCACAACTGAACAATCCGACCCAGTGAAGTGTCCGGCCCATGGGGCCATTGAGAAAGGAGTGCCGACGATGGCACGCAGCACCCGCAGGACGAAGGCGCTGGCCCTGGTGGCCGCGCTCACGACGACCGGCATCGCGCTGAGCGGCTGTACAGCCGGTTCAGGCGACGAGGGCGGCGACGGTCAGACCCTCAAGCTCTGGCACTACGAGGGCGCCGACAGTGCGATGGGCAAGGCCTGGGCCGAGTCCATCAAGATCTTCGAGAAGGAGACCGGAGCGAAGGTCGAGTTCGAGGAGAAGTCCTTCGAGCAGATCCAGAAGACGGCGAGCCAGGTGCTCGACACCGACGCCGCGCCCGACCTCATGGAGTTCAACAAGGGCAACGCGACGGCAGGCTTCCTCGCCTCCACCGGCCTGATCGCCGACATCTCCGACGCGGTCGAGGAGTACGGATGGGACGAGAAGCTGGCGCCGTCGCTGCAGACCACCGCCAAGTACTCGGAAGACGGCGTGATGGGCGGTGACACCTGGTTCGGCGTTCCGAACTACGGCGAGTTCGTCGGCGTCTACTACAACGAGGATGCCTTCGCCGCAGCAGGGCTGGAGATTCCCACCACGTACGAGGAGTTCGTCGACGTGCTCGACGCCTTCGTCGCCCAGGGCGTCACGCCGCTCGCGGAAGCCGGCGCCGAGTACCCGCTGGGACAACTCTGGTATCAGCTCGCGCTGCTCGAGGCCGACCGCGGCTTCGTCGATGACTACCAGCTCTACAAGGAGCCCGTCGACTGGCAGGGTCCCGAGGTCACGTCGGCGACGGAGACCCTGAAGGAGTACGTCGACAAGGGCTACATCGCCTCCGATGTCTCGTCGGTCAAGGCCGAAGACGCCGGCGTCTCGTTCATCAACGGCTCGTCGCCGATCTTCGTCTCGGGCTCGTGGTGGTTCGGTCGCTTCGTCGCCGAGGCCACCGGCTTCGACTGGTCGATGGCCGCGTTCCCCGGAGCGGACCTCTCGCTCGGCTCCTCGGGCAACCTCTGGGTCGTTCCCGAGAACGCGTCCAACAAAGACCTCGCCTACGAGTTCATCGACATCACGATGCGCCCGGAGATCCAGGCGATCATCGGCAACAACGGCGGTCTCCCCGTCGCGGCGGACACCGCCGACATCACCGACGAGAAGAGCGCGGCCCTCATCGAGACGTTCAACGGGGTCCTCGACGCCGACGGCCTCTCGTTCTACCCGGACTGGCCCGCGCCCGGCTTCTACGACGTGATCGTGCAGGAGCTGCAGGGCCTCGTCACCGGCGTGCAGGACGTCGAGACCACGAACAAGAACCTCGGCGAGCAGTACGACGAAGGCACCGCCGACTTCCGTTGATCGACCCGCGGGGGCGGCATCCGCACGGACGCCGCCCCCGCACCTCCTGGAGATGAACATGTCACTCGCCACCCGCCGCGAGGGCCGCACGAAGCTGCCGCCCGAACAGCCGTCGATCCCGCAGCGCCGCGGTGGGACCGGGGCCTACTGGATCTACCTGCTCCCCGGCTTCGTGCTCCTGCTCGTCGTCGTGATCGTCCCGCTCATCTGGAACGTGTACCTGACGTTCACCAAGTGGAAGGGGGTGCGCACACCGGAGTTCATCGGGCTCGAGAACTGGCAGGAGATCCTCACCGACGACGACTTCTGGACCTCGTTCACGAACTCGGTGTGGATGATCATCGCGATGGTCGTGGTACCCACGATCGTCGGCCTGATCGTCGCCGCGCTCCTGTTCGACGTCGTCGGACGCAAGTTCGGCGGCAAGGTCGGCAGCTTCCTCCGGGCCACGTACTACCTCCCGCAGATCCTCCCGATCGCCGTCGCCGGCATCGTGATCGGCTGGATCGTACGCCCCGGCAGCGACGGCGCCCTCAACCAGATGCTCGGGTGGTTCGGCCTGCCCGCCTACGACTGGCTCGGTCAGATGCCGTCGGCGCTCATCGTGCTCATGGTGGTCATGGTGTGGGTGCAGCTCGGCTACCCCGTCGTGGTCTTCATGGCCGCGCTCCAGCGCGTCGACCCCGAGCTGTACGAGGCCGCGGAGCTCGATGGCGCGAACTGGTTCCAGCGGTTCTCGGCGATCACGATGAGCATCATCCGCCCCGAGATCTTCGTCGTCACCCTGACCTGCACGATCGCCGCACTCAAGGTGTTCGGTCCGGTCTACATCATCACCCGCGGCGGCCCTGCCGGTGCCACCCTGGTGCCCGCGTACTACGCCTACCAGGAGTTCTTCACGAAGCGGAACGTCGGCTACGGCGCCACGATCGCGACGGTGTTGACCATCGTCGTGGTGATCGTGTCGATCATCTTCATCCGCGTCCAGAACTCCCTCGAGCGCAAGGAAAGGGCGGGTCTGTGATGCACGCCACCACCGCCATCGTCACCGGGAAGCCCGCCAAGACGCGCCCGCGCGGCGGCATGACCAAGAAGCGACCGATCGACTGGCTGCTGCTGGCACTCGTCATCGTCGGCGCACTGCTCGTCATCGCGCCGTCCTATCTGGTGCTCGTGAACTCGTTCAAGTCGCCCGTCGACTACGCCACCTCCGGCCCCCTCGCCCTCCCCGAGTCGCTCGACTTCGGCGGCATCATCACCTTCTGGGAGCGGGTGAACTTCCCGGAGAAGGTCTGGAACTCGATCTTCATCGCCGGGATCGTGTCGGTGCTCGCGGTCGTCATCTCGATGCTCAACGCCTTCGCGATCGGCATCGGGCGCGTGCGCGGTCGCTCGTGGATCGTGCTGCTGTTCCTGATGGCCAACCTGCTGCCGCAGGAGGCTCTGCTCTACCCGCTGTACTACATGTTCAAGTCCGTCGGACTGTACGACAACGTGTGGTCGGTCATCATCGTCTTCACCGTCATCCAAGCGGCGTTCGGCACCTACCTGCTCTCGTCCGTCTACGGCACGTTCCCCAAGGAGGTGCTGGAGGCCGCGTCGCTCGACGGTGCGAGCCGCTGGCAGATCCTGTGGCGAGTGATCTTCCCGATCAGCCGTCCCACGCTCTCGGTCCTGCTGATCTTCTTCTTCATCTGGACGTGGAACGAGTTCCTCATCCCGCTGACGTTCCTCGCCTCGAATGCGAATCAGACGGTTCCCGTCGCCATCAGCGTGCTCCAGGGCGACCGCCTGATGGACGTCACCACCACGAGCGCCTCGGCGCTGCTGGGCATCATCCCGACGCTCATCTTCTTCCTCATCTTCCAACGCACCCTCACCCGGGGCATCACCGCAGGAGCAGTCAAGTAATGAAGTTCACCGACGGGTTCTGGCAGCTGCGTCCCGGGGTCACCGCGCTCTATGCGCAGGAGGCGTACGACATCGCCGAGACCGACGAGACGCCGGACGGGACCGGCATCGTCATCACCGCACCCACGATGGTCATCGCGAAACGCGGCGACACCCTCAACCGCCCCGTGCTCACCACCACCCTCTCCTCCCCCGCGGAGGGCGTCATCCGCGTACGCATCGCGCATCACGCCGGCGGACGTCGGCAGGGAGGCTTCTCACTGCCCGGCGCGGGAACGGGAACGGCCTCGATCTCCGTCGGCGACCACGGCGGTGTGCTGGACGCCGGATCCCTGGTCGCGCGCATCACCCCCGGCGAGCCGTGGGACCTCTCGTTCGAGGTCGACGGACGCCGGGTGACCGGCAGCGGCCACAAGGCGCAGGGCTACGTGCGGCTGGCGGACGATGCCCAGGTCGATCGCGGGATCGTCGGCAACGGACGGCAGGGCGGCGCAGCTCCCCGCGCATCCGCCTACGTCCACGAGCAGCTCGACCTCGGCGTCGGAGAGCACGTCTACGGACTCGGCGAGCGCTTCGGACCGCTGGTCAAGAACGGCCAGACCGTGGAGATCTGGAACGCGGACGGCGGCACCTCCAGCGAGCAGGCCTACAAGAACGTCCCGTTCCACCTCTCGGACCGCGGCTACGGCGTGCTCGTGAACGACCCGGGCCACGTCTCCTACGAGATCGGCTCGGAATCCGTGGAGCGCGTGCAGTTCTCGGTGTCCGGCGAGGTGCTCGAGTACTTCGTGATCGCGGGTCCGACTCCGAAGGACGTGCTCGGTCGCTACACGGCTCTCACCGGTCGCCCGCCCGTCGTCCCCGCCTGGTCCTACGGGCTGTGGCTGTCGACCAGCTTCACGACCGACTACGACGAGCAGACCGTGAACTCCTTCATCGACGAGATGTCCGCGCGCGAGCTGCCGGTGTCGGTCTTCCACTTCGACTGCTTCTGGATGCGCGAGTTCCAGTGGTGCGACTTCGAGTGGGATCCGCGGGTCTTCCCCGACCCCGAGGGGATGCTCGGACGCCTGCACGACAAGGATCTGCGGGTCTGCGTGTGGATCAACCCCTACATCGCCCAGCGCTCCCCCCTGTTCCAGGAAGCCGCCGATCAGGGATTCCTGGTGAAGCGCGCCGACGGCTCGGTGTGGCAGTGGGACCTCTGGCAGGCCGGTATGGGGCTCGTCGACTTCACGAACCCCGACGCCACCGCCTGGTACCAGTCGAAGCTGCGGGGCCTCGTCGCGCAGGGCGTCGACTGCTTCAAGACCGACTTCGGCGAGCGCATCCCCACGGATGTGGTGTGGGCCGACGGCGCAGACCCCGAGCGCATGCACAACCTCTACACCGACCTGTACAACCGCGCGGTGTTCGACGTTCTCACCGAGACACGCGGCGAGGGCGACGCCGTGCTGTTCGCCCGGTCCGCGAGCGCCGGCGGCCAGACCATGCCGGTGCACTGGGGCGGCGACTCCACCTCGACCTACACGTCGATGGCCGAGACGCTGCGCGGAGGCCTGTCGCTCGCGCTCTCGGGGTTCGCGTTCTGGAGCCACGACATCGGCGGGTTCGAAGGCATGCCGGATGCCGGTGTCTTCAAGCGCTGGACGGCATTCGGGCTGCTGGGGTCGCACTCGCGCTTCCACGGCTCGAGCTCGTACCGGGTGCCGTGGGCGTTCGACGAGGAGGCCGTGGAGGTGACGCGGCAGTTCACGCACCTCAAGATGCGCCTGATGCCGTACCTGTACCAGCAGGGGCTGGATGCCGCGGCGACGGGGGTGCCGCTGATGCGGCCGATGGTGCTGGAGTTCCCCGAGGATCCGGCGACCGCCTACCTCGACCGGCAGTACATGCTGGGGTCCGACCTGCTCGTCGCCCCGGTGTTCACCGAAGACGGAGAGGTCGAGTTCTACCTCCCCGCCGGCGAATGGACCTCGTTGCTGACGGGCGAGACCGTCACGGGCGGCGGCTGGCGGCGCGAGAAGCACGGGTTCGACTCGCTGCCGCTGTACGTACGGCCGGGCACGGCGCTCCCCTGGGGCGCCCGGGTCGACCGCCCGGACTACGACTACCATGACGGACTGCGGCTCCGGGTCTTCCCCGGCGGCGCCGGCAGCGCCACGGTCACCGTCACGGACCCGGATGGACGCGCCGAGGACTACACCGTCGACCTCGAGGAGATCACCGCATGACCAGCCTGCTCACGCCCCGCGACGACTACCGCGGCTCCGGACTCGTGTTCCCCGAGGACTTCACGTTCGGGTCGGCCACCGCCTCCTATCAGATCGAGGGAGCCGCGGCCGAGGACGGGCGCACCCCCTCGATCTGGGACACCTTCAGCAAGACACCGGGTCGGGTCTGGAACGGCGACACCGGCGACGTCGCGTGCGATCACTACCACCGTGTGGACGAGGACCTCGATCTGATGTCCGACCTCGGGCTCGAGGCCTACCGGTTCTCGATCGCCTGGCCGCGCATCGTCCCCACCGCATCGGGCGCGGTGAATCAGGCCGGGATCGACTTCTACTCGCGCCTGGTCGACGGGCTGCTCGAACGCGGAATCCGGCCGGTGGCGACGCTCTACCACTGGGACCTCCCGCAGTATCTCGAGGATGCCGGTGGTTGGACGTCGCGGGCGACCACCGACGCCTTCGAGCGCTATGCCGAGATCATGGGTGCGGCCCTGGGCGACCGCGTGCACACCTGGACGACACTGAACGAGCCGTGGTGCTCGGCCTACCTCGGCTACGGCCAGGGCGGCCACGCACCCGGACGGCACGAACCGGAATCGGCGCTGTCTGCCGTGCACCACCTGAACCTCGCCCACGGTCGCGCGGTGCAGGCGCTTCGCGCGACCTCCACCGGCGACCCGGACTACTCGGTCACCCTGAACTTCCACGTGCTCCGCGGGCACGGCGACGGGGCCGCGGAGGCGATGCGCAGGATCGACGCCCTCGCCAACCGCGCGTTCACCGGCCCGATGTTGCGCGGCGAATACCCGGCCGATCTCCTCGAGGACACCGCATCGGTCACCGACTGGAACTTCGTGCAGGAGGGCGACCTCGCCACGATCGCCCAGCCGATTGACGTGCTCGGTGTGAACTACTACTCGACCGCGACCGTGCGCCTCTGGGACGGCGTCTCGCCGAAGCAGCAGAACGACGGCCACAAGGGCGCCGCGGGCGGAACGGCCTGGCCCGGCAGCGACCAGCTGGTCGAGTTCGTCGAGCAGCCCGGTCCCTACACCGCCATGGGCTGGAACATCGCTCCGGAGGGACTGGAGGAGCTGCTGGTGTCACTCTCCGAGCAGTTCCCCGAGCAGGCGCTCATGGTCACCGAGAACGGCGCCGCGTTCGAAGACGAGGTGACCGAGGACGGTGGGGTGCATGACGTCGAGCGCACCGACTACCTGCGCCGGCACTTCACCGCCGCACACCGGGCGATCGAGCGCGGTGTGGACCTGCGCGGGTATTTCGTGTGGTCGCTGCTCGACAACTTCGAGTGGGGGTACGGCTACGCCAAGCGCTTCGGCATCGTCCGGGTCGACTTCGACGACCTGGCACGCACCGTGAAGGACTCCGGCCTCTGGTACCGGGAACTCATCCGCACCCGGACCGTGGAGGCCTGACCGCACATCCGGGCTTCGCCGGGCGGCCGTCAGGGGCGGTCGTCCGGCTTGCCGGGCTTCTTCCGGTTGGTCCAGGCGGCGATGGCGGATGCCGCCGCACCGGCAGCACGGTCGATCGCCTCGGCGGAACGGCTGAGCATGTCCTGGGCCGCGTCCTGCCACGCCGCGTTCGGCGGGGCCTCGCCGGCCTGGACCCTCGCCGCGTGCTCGGCGGCCTCGAAGGCGCGCTCGAGCTCGGCGACCGCGTCTCGGTAGGCCGCGAAGTCGGCGGGTGTGGTCTTGCCGGAGACCGCGCGCCGCATCTCGGCCGCGTGTCCGGCTGCCCGCAGGTACGCCGCCGTGGCGGGGAGCTTGACATCGGTCATCGCGGGATAGGCGATCTGGAGCGCGGGGTCGGTCTCGTACCGCATCCACCGGACCGTCACGGCGTCGTGCGTGGCATGCAGCCGTTCCACGGGGCCGGGCTCGGAGGACGCCGGTATCGCCGCGCGTGCGGCGTTCAGACGCACCTGACGGGCACGCACGTCGGCCGAGGCCGCCTTGGCGTCGCGCTCCCGTTCCTTGAGCATGCGCCGCGCTCCGGCCACCTGTTCCGCTGTCGCGCGTTGCGCTGCGCGCTCCGCGGTCACGCGAGCCAGATCGGCACGGGCGATCTTCAGGGCGATGCGTCGCTCGGACGCGATCCGCTGCGCCGTCCTGAGGTCGTGGCGCGCCGCATCGACCTCGAGCCGACGCCCGCTCATCGTGCTGCTCCGGCGACGCAGACCGATCGCACCGGCCGTTCCCGCAGCGACGGCGGTCGGCGCGATCCACCACCACTCGGCGGCGAGCAGCAAGGGGTCCATGATTCGATGCTACCCAGGCGCGGCGACGGACGGATCCCCCGTGCCGCACTCCCGAAGCCGATCCCCACCCCTGCGAGCACGGGGAGGTCCCGCGCCCGCAGAGGTGAGGTGATCGGCATCATCAGACCAGTGTCTCCTGCCAAGCCGCATGCAGCTGGGCGAACTTGCCGGTACCGCCGATGAGCGCGGCCGGAGTGTCGTCCTCGATGATCTGCCCGTGCTCCATCACCAGCACCCGGTCCGCGATCGCGACCGTCGACAAGCGGTGCGCGATGATGATCGCGGTGCGGTCCTTGAGCAGGGTCTGCAGCGCATCCTGGATCAACCGCTCCGACGGGATGTCGAGCGATGCCGTGGCCTCGTCGAGAATCAGCACCGCGGGGTCCGCGAGGAACGCCCTGGCGAACGAGATGAGCTGACGCTGACCGGCCGAGACCCGTCCACCGCGCTTGTTCACGTCGGTGCCGTAGCCGTCGGGCAGCGACGAGATGAACTCGTCCGCTCCCACCGCACGCGCGGCGGCCCTGATCTCGTCGAGCGACGCATCCGGCTTGCCGAGGGCGATGTTGTCGGCGACGGTGCCACTGAACAGGTAGGCCTCCTGCGTGACCATGACGATCGCGCGGCGGAGGTCCTTCGGGTGCAGCGAGCGCAGGTCGACGTCGTCGAGAGTGACCCGTCCCTGGGAGGGGTCATAGAACCGCGAGATGAGCTTGGCCAGCGTGGACTTGCCCGCACCGGTCGTGCCCACCAGGGCGATCGTCTCACCGGCGGGGATGTCGAGCGAGAAGTTCGGGAGGATCGTCTTCTCGCCGTTGTAGCCGAAGGTCACCTCGTCGAACCGGATGTGGCCGCGGGATTCCCACAGGTCGACCGGCTTCTCGGGATCCGGAACGGTCGGCACCTCTTCGAGCACGCCCGACACCTTCTCCAGCGCGGCCGTGGCCGACTGGTAGGAGTTCAGGAACATCGCGATCTCCTGCATCGGAGCGAAGAAGTTGCGCACGTACAGGACCGCCGACAGCAGCACACCCACGGTGAGCGCGCCCTCGGACACGCGGATGCCGCCCCACAGCACGACGATGCCGAGCACCAGCGCGGCGACGCCCATGAGACCGGGCTCGAACGTGCCGAACAGCAGCATCGAGCGGCGGTTCACATCGCGGTACTCTCCCGCGATCTCCTGGAATGCCTTGTCGTTGCGCGGCTCCTTGCGGAACGCCTTCACGGCGCGGATGCCGGTCATCGTCTCGACGAACTGGACGATCACCTTCGCGCTGATCACACGCGACTCGCGATAGACCAGCTGCGAACGCGAGTAGAACCACTTCATCAGGAAGAACAGCGGCACACCGCCGATCGCGAGGATCAGGCCGGACTGCCAGTCCCAGAGGCACAGGGCGATGAAGGTGAAGAGTCCGAAGAGCACGCCCGAGACGAGCTCGTTCAGACCTCCGTCGAGGAGCTCCTTGATGGAATCGAGGTCACTCGTCTGGCGCGAGATGATGCGACCCGACGTGTACGACTCGTGGAACTCCAGGCTCAGCCGCTGGGTGTGCAGGAAGATCCGCTTGCGCAGATCGAGCAGCACGGCCTGCGTCAGCTTGGCGGCGATGATGACGTACCAGGCGATCATCACGGCGGCCAGGATGCCGGCGGCCAAGTAGATGCCGCCGATCATGAAGGTCGGCATCCAGTCGGCCTGGTCGATGGCTGCAGGCAGCGCACGGTCGAGGCCGATGCTGATCAGGATGGGACCGGCGACCTGCAGAGCGGTCGAGATGATCAGTACCGCGGCGGCCAGCACGATCTGCGGCTTCAGCGGGCGCACCAGCGATCCGAGCAGCCGGAGAGACCGACGACGGATCTCCCTGCTCTCCTCGCGGGTGTACTCGGAACGATCCTCGTCCTGGGTTCCGGTGATGGCGGAGCTCATCGCTGCACCTCCTTCTCGGTGATCGGGTCTTCGTCGGCGGCCTCGGCTCTGCGGCCCTCACGGACCTCGTCTTCGACCTCGAGCTGTTCGTCGCGGATGATCGGGATCGCCCCGGTCCGCGCCGCCTCCTCGGCCTCCAGGCTGGAGATCACGTGGCGGTAGTGCCGACTCGTCTTCAGCAGCTCGGAGTGGGTGCCCACCGCGGTCACGCGGCCGGCTTCGAGCAGCGCGACGCGGTCGGCGAGCGCGACGGTCGAGGGACGGTGCGCCACGATCAGAGCCGTCGTCTCGGCGAGAACATGCCGCAGTGCCTCTTCGACGAGCGCCTCGGTGTCGACGTCGAGCGCCGAGAGCGGGTCGTCGAGCACGAGCACCTTCGGCGCCGCCGCCACCGCGCGGGCGAGGGCGAGCCGCTGACGCTGCCCACCGGAGAGGCTGAGCCCCTCCTCGCCGATCACGGTCTCGACGCCGTCGGGCAGCGAGTCCACGAACGACGCCTGCGCGACGTCGAGCGCTTCCCGGAGCACGCGCTCCCCCTCTTCGCTGTGCACGTCGAGGTCGGCACGGCCGAGCAGCACGTTCTCGCGCACGGTCGCCGAGAACAGCGTCGCGTCTTCGAACGCCATCGCGATGTGCTGACGCAGTTCGGACAGCGGAAGATCGCGCACATAGACGCCGTCGAGCGTGACCTTGCCGCCCGTCACGTCATACAGGCGGGTGGGCAGCGTCGTGAGCGTGGTCTTGCCGCTGCCGGTGAGACCGACCAGCGCCATGGTCTCGCCGGGGCGGAGGACCAGATCGATGCCGTCGAGCAGATCGCGCTCGTGCGCACCGGCGTCCTGATACCGGAAGTGGGCGTCCACGAACGCGAGCTCGCCGCGCGGGTTCTCGATGTGCACGGGGTTCTCCGGGTCCGTGATGGTGTTGGTCTCGGAGAAGATGTCGAACACGCGGTCGGTCGCCGTGCGGGCGTCGAGCATGAACGAGAACAGGAAGCCGATCGACTCGATGGGCCAGCGGAGCACCACGGCCATCGCGAAGAACGCGAACAGCTGTGCCTCGTCGATCTGCCCCTGCGAGATCAGCCAGATGCCCGACATCAGGCTGAGGCCGAACGCGATCTGCGGCATCATGTCGAGCCAGAACCAGATCGACGCGATCGCACCGGCCTTGCTCATCTCGGTCTCGCGCAGCGTCTCGGCCTGGCGGCTGAAGCGGCTGAGCGCGTGCTTGCCGCGGCCGAAAGCCTTCAGCACGCGGATGCCGTGCACGCTCTCCTCGACGCTGGTCGCGAGGTCGCCGGCCTGGTCCTGGCTGCGGCGGGTGAGCGCGCCGTAGCGCTTCTCGAAGAGGTAGCCGCGGATCCACAGCGGGATCGCCGTGACCAGAAAGATCGTGCCGAGCAGCCAGTGCCAGCGGAACAGCAGCACCGATCCGATGATGATGGTGAGCACGTTGACGACGAGCAGCACGAGCCCGAAGGCCAGCCAGCGGCGGATGAGGCCGATGTCCTGCATCATGCGGCTGAGCAGCTGACCGGAGCCCCACCTGTCGTGGAAGGACACCGGCAGCGTCTGCAGGCGCGAATACAGCTCGGTGCGCATCTTGTACTCGACCTCGGTCGAGGGGTTGAGCACGAACTGACGACGCAGCCAGACCATCAGCGCCTCGCCGAGGCCCAGCGCGAAGACGGCGAGGGCACCCCAGACGATCGCGGTGAAGTTACCGGAGCGGACCGGTCCGCTGATGATCTGCTCGAGGACGATCGGGATCATCAGGGCGATGATGGCCGCGATGAGCGCGCTGGCAGCACCGCCGGCGAGCCGCCAGATGACGGGCTTCACGAACGGCTTCAGCCGCCACAGTGCGGCCGGAGTGGAAAGGGTGGACGAAGGCGGGGGATTCTGCGCGGAAGGCGAGGAAGACATGTCTCTCAGACGAGTTTCGTATGGAATGCGGTTGCGGAAGGGGACGGATGCGAGAGCGGACTCACAGAGTCCGGCATCCGGTGCAGAAGGGGCGGAGTGGCTCTAGGAGAGCGGGCGCGCCGGGGTCGAGCCGAGAGCTGCGATCCGCGCGGTGGCGATCGTGGTCATGGTGTCCTCCTCAGGGCTCGGCTGTGTCGTCCGGTCGGCGCGACAGCCCACCAGCCTATTGCTGTGAACCAGCTGAACACAAGACGCATTCCCGATTTGTTCGGCGTCTTTCGCGGCAATCCGTGATCAGCCCGCCTTCCGGCACGCCGACGCCGCGCCGCCGGGGGTGGGCAGCGCGGCGAGGAGAGGGCGTTCAGGCGGCGATGCCCTCGCGCGCGAGCAGGCTCTCCTTCACGTCCAGCCCCCAGGCGAAGCCGCCGAGGCTGCCGTCGGTGCGCAGCACGCGGTGGCACGGCACGAACAGCGCCGGGGCGTTCCGCGCACAGATCGAGGCGGCCGCGCGCACGGCGTTCGGATTGCCGAGCCGCGCCGCGAAGCCGGTGTAGGTGAGCGGGGCGCCGGGTTCGATCGCCCGCAGCGCCGACCATCCGGCAAGCTGCAGCACGGTGCCCGACTGCTTCACCGTGACCGCGTCGATCGCCGACAGGTCGCCCGCGTAGAAGGCCAGTGCGGCGTCGGCGGCTTCTGTCTTCGCCTCGCGGAGCTCCTCGGGGCGGTTCGCCGGAGACAGTCGCTCAAGGATCGCCTCGACGTCGGAGGTCCACCCCGACGACAGCACCCGCTGGCGCTCGTCGGCGAGGATCGTGAAGGCCCCGTCCGGGGTCTCGATGGTCTGGATGAGAGCGGTCATGAGGTCTCCTTCGATGTCGTGTCAGCTGTGGTGGCAGCGCGGGCAGTGGATGCCGCGCGCCGGGGCCCTGCCGGTCGCACCGGGGCGGCGCGCCAGAGATGCGCGCTCAGGTAGCTGCGCCAGGGGGCGGTGCGTTCCGCCCAGGCCGTGAGCGGCCGGGCCTCTCCCGGGAGTCCGGAGGCCGCAGCTCCCGCACGCAGCGCGACGTCGCCGGGGAGCAGGATGTCGGGGTCGCCGAGCACCCGCATGCGCACGTAATCGGCCGTCCACGGTCCGATGCCCGGCATGGCGAGGAGGGCCGCGCGCTGCTCGCCACCGTCATCGCCGACCGTCAGGGTCAGCGAGCCGTCGGCGAGGGCTGCGGCCGCACCGGTGATCGCGCGGATGCGCGCAGCAGGGCCCCGAAGCACTTCGGCGCCCTGTTCGGCGATAGCGGTCATCGTCGGGAAGAGCAGCCCCTGTTGCGTACGCTCCCCCAGTGCCTCCGTGAGCGCGGTGAGCGCCGTGCGGGCGGCGACCACGGTGATCTGCTGCCCGACCATGGCGCGGATGAGCATCTCGTGCGCGTCCGCGGAACCGGGGACGCGGATACCGGGCGTGCGGGCGACGAGCGGCGCGAGCTCGGGGTGAGTGGAGAGCGCCTCGTCGATCGCCAGCGGGTCGGCGTCCAGGTCGAAGATGCGCCGCACGGTCGCGACCAGCGGGGCCAGATCGCCGAGGCGCGCGACTCGAGCCCGCAGGTGCAGGCGTTCCGACGCATCCTGACTCACCTCGAACCAGGCGGGACCGCCGGCCATCCGCAGATGCCGGGAGAACGACGACGCCGTGGTCTCTTCGACCCCGGGTACGGCGCGTGCCGCCATCCACGTGAAGATGCCGCTCGCGTCGAGCGGACCGCGGTACGGCAGGACGAGGTCGATCGCACCGGGAACCGCGGAGGCCGGCAGGCGTCGACGCGCCCGGAGCTCACCGGGGGTGAGCCCGAACACCTCGCGGATCGTGTCATTGCACTGGCGGATGCTGGCGAAGCCGGCCGAGAAGGCCACGTCGGAGATCGGCATGTCCGTGCCGACGAGCAGCATCCGCGCCGTGTGCGCACGATGCGCCCTGGCGAGGGCGAGGGGCCCGGCACCGAGTTCGGTCGTCAGCAGACGGGTGAGGTGCCGGCTGGAATACCCGAGACGCGCGGCGAGCCCCGGCACCCCCTCGCGCTCGACGACGCCGTCGGAGATGAGGCGCATGGCCCTGGCCGCGACGTCACCGCGGATGTCCCATGCCGGAGACCCGGGGGCGGCTTCGGGGAGGCAGCGCTTGCAGGCGCGGTACCCGGCCTCGTGTGCGGCCGCGCTCGTCGGATAGAACGTCACGTTCTGCGGGTTGGGCGTGCGTGCAGGGCAGCTCGGACGGCAGTAGATCCCGGTCGAGCGCACGGCCGTCACGAACTGCCCGTCGAAGCGGGTGTCGCGCGCGCTGATGGCACGGTAGCGCTCGTCGAAGTCGATCACGGGGAAGCTCATGCCTCCACCCTGCCACGCACCACCGACCTCGACTGGCGGAAATCGGACATCGCTGTGGCGGGCCCCGGCGGGGCTGCCGGCGCTCAGCCGCGGAGGTAGACCGTCGCCGTCTCCGTGAAGAACTCTCTGGCCGCCGCGCCCTGCTCCTTGGGGCCGAGCGCGCTCGATCCGCTGCCACCGAAGGGGACGTGCAGATCGGCGCCGGCCGAAGCCGAGTTCACGTGGACGACCCCGACACGGATGTCCTCGATCGCGGTGAGTGCGGCCGCCAGCCCCGTCGTGAAGACGGCGGTGGAGAGCCCGTACTCGCTGTCGTTCACGAGCGCGATGCCGTCAGCGGTGGACGAGACCCGTCGGACCCCGACCACCGGACCGAACAGCTCTTCGGTCCACAGCTCACCCGGGTCCTCCTCGTCGAGCTCGAAGATGGACGGCGGGAGGAAGTACCCCTCGGCGAGCGCGCCGTCGGAATACGGCTCAGGGGCGACGACCGCCTTCGCGGAGGAACGGGCGCGGACGAGGGCGGCAGCCACGCGGTCCCGGGCGCCGGCATCCACCACCGGCCCCACCTCCACCTTCTCGTCCTGCGCGTCGCCCACGACCATCTGCGCGGTACGGATCGCGAGTCGCCGCAGGAACTCATCGGCCACGGCCTCGTGCACGATCACACGCGAGGTCGCCGTGCACTTCTGACCGGCCGCACGGAACGCTCCGAGCGCCACCTGCTCCACCGCCACGTCGAGGTCGGCGTCTTCCAGGACCAGAGCCGCGTTCTTGCCGCCGAGCTCTCCCTGGAAGGGAATGCCGCGGGCCGCGAGCTGCGCCGCGATGCTGCGCCCGACCTTCGTGGACCCGGTGAACGTCACGGCATCCACCTCCGGGTGCGCCACGATCGCCTCCCCGACGGCGGCGGTGCCGTTCACGAGGTTCAGCACGCCGTGCGGGAGCCCGGCCTGCTCGAGCGCCTCGGCGAAGCGCATCGCCAGCACGGGGACGAAGGTCGCAGGCTTCCAGACCACCGTGTTCCCCCAGACGAGGGCCGGGGCGAGCTTCCACGCGGGGATGGAGATTGGGAAATTGAAGGGGGTGATCGCCCCGATCACGCCGACCGGACGGCGGATCACGAGGATGCGCTCCCCCGGGCTCGGCGACTCGAACAGGCCGCCGCTCTGCCGTTCGACCTCCTGCGCATGGAAACGCAGGATGTTGGCGGCGTGACCGGTCTCGGCGATCGCCTCGACGAGCGTCTTGCCCTCCTCGCGCGCGAGCTGACGTCCCCACTCGTCACGGTGGGCCTCGATGATGTCGGCCGCCCGCAGCAGGATGGCGGCGCGCGAGCGCGCGGGGGTGCGGCGCCACCCGTCGAACGCGGCCCGAGCGGCCGCGTAGGCGCGGTCGACATCCGCATCGGACGCGCCCGGGCCCTCGCCGACGACGTCGCCTGGGCGGCTCGGATTCACGTCGATGAGCTGGTCACCCGAGCCCTCCACCCATGCGCCGTCGATGAAGTGCCGGATCTCGAATGTGGTGGTCATCATGCTCCCTCGGGGGCGGTGCTGCGGAAGGCGGAGAAGCCGGTGATGTGGGCGCCGAGGACGAGCGTGTGGACCTCGTCGGTGCCCTCGTACGTGCGCACCGATTCGAGGTTCGCCGCGTGGCGCAGCGGCGAGTAGTCGCCCGAGATCCCGTTGCCGCCGAGGATCGTCCTCGCCTCGCGGGCGATCGCGATCGCCGCACGCGTGTTGCTGAGCTTGGCGACGGAGATCTGGTGCGGTTGCAGCCTGCCGGCATCCTTCAGACGACCGAGCCGCAACGCGACGAGCTGCGCCTTCTCGATCTCGACGGCCATGTCGACGAGCTTCTGCTGGGTGAGCTGGAACGCCCCGATCGGCTGCCCGAACTGGATGCGCGTCTGCGAATACGACAGCGCCGTGGCGTAGCTGTCGCGGGCGGCGCCGATCACGCCCCAGCCGATCCCGTAGCGCGCCTCGTTCAGGCACGAGAAGGGGGCGCGCAGCCCTCTGGCCTCGGGCAGCTGGGCGTCGGCGGGAAGCCGCACATCGGTCAGCGTGATGTCGCACTGGATCGAGGCCCGCATCGACAGCTTCGGGGCGATGGGGGTCGCCACGAACCCGTCAGAGTCCGTCGGGACGAGGAACCCGCGCACCCCCTCGTCGGTCTGCGCCCAGATGATCGCGATCTGCGCGATCGAGGCGAGACCGATCCAGCGCTTGGCGCCGTTGAGCACCCAGCCGTCGCCGTCGCGTCGTGCGAACGTCGTCATGCTCGACGGGTCCGAGCCGGAGTTCGGTTCGGTGAGGCCGAAGCAGCCGATGACCTCGCCCCGCGCCATCCGGGGCAGCCACTCCTGCTTCTGCGCCTCGCTGCCGTGCTTGTGGATCGCGCTCATGGCGAGGGAGCCCTGCACCGAGACGAAGGTGCGGAGCCCCGAGTCCCCCGCCTCGAGCTCCAGGGCCGCGAGCCCGTATTCGACGGCGCTGCGACCGCCACAGCCGTATCCGTCCAGGTGCATGCCCAGCACTCCGAGCTCGGCGAGCTCCGGGACGAGCTCCGTCGGGAAGACGGCTCGGTCGTACCAGTCGGCGATGTGCGGACGCACTCTCTCGTCGACGAAGGCCCGCACGCGGTCGCGGGTCGCCCGCTCCTCGTCGCTCAGCAGCTCGTCGAAGTCGAGCAGATCGGGAACGGTGCTCATGCGGCGGCCTCCTCGGCGGCGACGGAACGGATGGACGCGACGAGGATCTCGAGGCCCGCGTTCAGGACAGGCTCTTCGATCACGAGGGGCGGCAGCAGTCGGATGACGTTGCCGTGGGTGCCGCACGTGAGCGCCAGGACGCCCGCCGCATGGCAGGCCGCCGCGATCCGCTGCGCGAGGTCCGACCGCGGGGCGAGGGTGCCCGGGTCGGCGAACTCGACGGCCATCATGGCGCCGCGTCCGCGGACCTCGGCGACGGCATCGATCTCGGTGAGCAGCGGTTCGAGGTGCCGGCGGATGGTCTGCTCGATGCCGACGACCCGCGTCAGGAGGCCCGGCTCGTCCAGCACGTCGAACACCGCGAGGGCGGCTGCGCAAGCCAAGGGGTTGCCCGCATAGGTGCCGCCGAGCCCGCCGGGGTGCGCGGCATCCATGATGTCCGAGCGACCGGTCACCGCGCTCAGCGGCAACCCGCCGCCGAGTGCCTTGGCGGTCAGCGTGATGTCTCCGGCCACGCCTTCATGCTCGCTCGCGAACAGTCGGCCGGTGCGGCCGAGACCGGACTGGATCTCGTCGACGACGAGGACGATCCCGTACTCGTCCGCGATACGGCGGAGCCCCCGGAGGAAACCCGGGGCGGGGACGACGAAGCCGCCCTCGCCCTGGATCGGTTCGACGACCAGGGCGGCGAAGTACTCGCGGCCGTGCTCGACGATGAGGCGTTCGACCTCGGCGAGCGCGGACTCGGCCCCCTCTCCGCGCAGCGGGTTCGCGTTGGGTGCGCGCACCACGGCATCGGGGAACGGGCCGAACGAGGTCTTGTACGGGTGCTCTTTGGCCGTCATCGCCATCGTGAGGAGCGAGCGCCCGTGGTAGGCCTCGTCGATCACGAGCACGGCGGGGCGACCGGTGTGGGCGCGCGCGATCTTCACGGCGTTCTCCACTGCCTCGGCGCCGGTGCTGAAAAGTGCCGTGCGCTTCTCGAAGTCGCCGGGGGTGTGCTCGTTGAGCCACTCGGCGACGCGCACGAAGCCCTCGTACTCGGTCACCATGAAGCAGGTGTGGGTGAAGAGCTCGAGCTGCGCGGCGACGTTGGCCCGCACCTGCGGATTCGCCGCCCCCACGCTGGTCACGGCGATGCCGGACGCCAGATCGATCAGAGTGTTCCCGTCGACGTCCTCGAGTGTCGAGGTGCCGGCTCGCGCGATGAAGACCGGGAGGGTGATGCCGAAGCCGGCGGCGACCGCGGCTTCGCGCTGGGCGTGGAGCTCGCGCGACCGCGGTCCGGGGATCTCGGTGCGCAGGAGTGGAACTGTCGTCATGCGGACGACGCTAGAAGGTGCAGGACTACCGCGGGTGAACACTTCGCCCAGTCTTGTCGGAAGCGCTGTGCATCACGCACACTGGATGCATGGTCTCCCTCGGCGAACTCGTACGCACGGCCGGCACCGCTCTGCGTCCGCTCGCTCCGTTCGATGCGGCGCGGACCATCACCGGCGTGCACGTGTCGGAGCTCGACGACCCCGGCCGCTACCTGGAGGGCGGCGAGCTGCTGCTCACCACCGGTATCCCGCTGCACGGCAGGCCGGTCGACACCTACGTCGACAGACTCGAGGCGCAGGGCATCGGGGCGATCGGGATCGGGCTCGGCGAGGGCTGGGACGATGCGCCCGCGGTCCTCGTCGAACGCTGCCGCCGGCTGGGGATCCCGGTGTTCGCGGTGCCGGACGGCGCACCGTTCCTCGATGTGTCCCGGGCGTTCTGGTCGATCACCGGACGCAGCGGTCACGATGAGGCGCTGCGCACCGCCCACGCGCACACGCGGTTGGTGCAGGCCGCGACGGCCGCCGATCCGATCGCCGGCATCGTCCGCCAGATGGCCCAGGCGATCGGCGGGTGGGTGGCGTGGCTGCCCTTCGATCCCGGAGCATCGGGCGGGACGCTGCATCCTGCGTCGTTGGCGGGACTGCTGCCGACGGTGCGGGCGGATGTCGAGAGATCGCTCCTGCGCTCCGGCGTCGAGGCCGCGTCGTTCGTGTCACAGGGTTCGGTCGTGATGGCCCACGCCGTCACCGATGGCGAGCGCACCCGCGGTGCACTGGCGCTCGGAGCCGGCAGGCCGCTGGCGAACGCCGACCGCCAGCTCGCGCTCACGGCCACCGCTCTCCTGCGACTCCTCACCGTGCGGGCGAATACGACGCCGGACGCCGGAGGGTGGTTCACGGCGCTCGCGCTCCGCGGTGATGCCACGGCCGCGCGGGCTCTGGCCGCGGTCGCCGATCTCACGCTGCCGCTCGAGTTCCGCGTGCTCGTCGGTGTCGAGGCCATGACGGGATTCGCGGTCGAGCAAGCGGGTGTGCAGGTCGGTCTCGTGCCCGCCGATGTGGACCCCGACGCCGAGATCCGGGCGAGCACCGGCGTGCTCAGCGCTCCCGTCGCGCTCGAGGATGTTCCGGCCGCCGCCGCCCGAGCGCTCGCCCTGCACCGGAGCGCGCCGGGGGCCGCGCTGGTGATCGAGTCCGAATCGAGGGCCACCCGCTGGGCTGCCACGCTCGCCGACACGGATCCGATCCTGCAGCGCACCGTGATCTCGTATCTGCGAAACCGTCAGCAGGCCGAGCGGACCGCGCGTGAGCTCGGCGTGCACCGCAACACCGTGCGGCCGCGCATCACGGCGGCCGAGCGGCTCCTCGACGTCTCGCTGGACGACCCGGACGTCGCCGCCGAACTCTGGCTCGCTCTGCGGGATCACGCGGTCTAGGCGGGTTCGTCGAGCCAGGCGCGCACGCGTTCGTCGTGCTCCCCGAGACGGGGCGGGGCGGCCACCGTCACCGGAACCTCGGGGATCCACGTGAGCGGGGATCGAATCTGGCGCGACCGCCGACCGTCATCCCCCACGCTGTCGCGGACGGGGTCGAGGCCCAGGCGTTCGGCGAGAGCGATGCCCTCCCCCACGCTGTTCACCACTCCGGCCGCGACGCCGATGCGGTTCAGACGCTCCGCCCAGGCCGCCGCGGTGTCGCCGATCAGCGCCGCCTCCAGCTCGCCCACCAGTGCGTCGCGGTTCGCGACCCGGTCGGGGTTACGGCGGAAGCGCTCATCGGCGGCGAGTTCCCGACGTCCGAGTTCCGCGACCATCTTCGCGAACTGGGCGTCGTTCCCGCACGCGACCGCGATCGGCGCATCCGCGCACCGCAGCGACTCGTACGGGGCGATCGACGGGTGCCTGTTCCCGAGCCTGCCCGGCTCCGTGCCGGCTCCGAGATGGGCGGACACCTGGTTGACGAGCGCGGCCTGCAGGCTGGAGAGCAGGTTCACCTCGACCCTCGAACCGCGTCCGGTCAACTCGCGGCGGCGCAGCGCGGCGAGGATGCCGATCACCGCGTCCTTGCCGGTGAGCACATCGACGAGGGCGACGCCGGCCTTCATCGCCTGGCCGTCCGGCTCGCCCGTGATGTGCATGAGCCCGCCGACCGCCTGTGCCACGAAGTCGTAGCCGGGGAGCTCCGCACCCGCGCCGAGACCGAACCCGCTGACCGACACGGAGATGAGTCCGGGGTGGGCTGCGGAGAGGTTCTCCCAGTCGAAGCCGAGCCGGGAGAACAGCCCCGGCCGGAAGTTCTCGATCACCACGTCGCTACGCGCGATGAGCTCGAGCGCTCTGTCCCGATCGGCCGGGTCGGTGAGGTCGAGCGTGACCGACTCCTTGCCCCGGTTCGCCGACTCGAAGTACGTGGTCATGCCGGATTCGGCATACGGGGGTCCCCACGCACGCGTGTCATCACCGGTCTCCGGTCGCTCGACCTTGATCACCCGTGCACCCAGGTCGGCCAGCGTCATGGTCGCCAGCGGGCCGGCGAGCACGCGGGAGAAGTCTGCGACGACGATGCCGTCGAGGGGCGCGGTCATGCGCGCACCCGCAGCGGATGCGCGGTGGAGTCCCGCGCGACGACCGCGATCGGGAACTCCACGTCCGTTCCGGGCTCGGCCCGCCCCTCGAGCAGATCGATGAGCAGCTCCGCACAGGCGACGCCCGAGTCGCGCGGACGAAGGTCGATCGAGGTGATCGAGGGGGTCAGGAACGGCAGCGAGGGGTGGTCCACGCAGGAGACGACCGTGATGTCCTCGCCGATCGTGCGCCCCTGTCGGCCGAGGACGGCAGCGACCTCGATCGCACTCGAGTCCGGACCGCAGATGATCACGTCGGTCTCGGGGTGCGTCTGCAGTACGCGCTCGGTAGCCGCACGTACCGCGGGCCATGACGCCTCGAACGACACGGGAGCGATGACCGGTTCGAGGCCGCGCGCCGCACAACCCGCGCGATATCCCGAGACGAGCTGACGCGACCAGTCCGTCGCATCCGGGGCGACGAGCAGGGCGGGATGCCGCGCGCCGGTGACGTCGATCTCATCGAACAGCCGCAGCATCCCGGCTTCGTGGGAGGACCAGACCACGCCGGCCGGCGTACCCGCGACGTCTTCGGGCAGATGCTCCTGCGTGACCACCGGGATCCCCGATCCCATGAGCGAGGGCAGACCGGGATCCCCTGACAGCGGGTCTCCGATGATGAGCCCGTCGGCGCGGATCGGTCGCGATCGTCCGGACGACACGGAGGGGCTGACGATGGTCACGTCGATGTCGTGGGCGGCCGCGCTCGTGACGATGCCGAACGTGAACGCCATGTAGTACGACGAGCGGGAGACGACCTCGGGAAGCACGATCCCGATCGTGCCGATGCTGCCGCCGCGGAGGTGCCGGGCAGCCGTGTTCACGGAATAGCCGAGTTCGGCCGCCGCCGCCAGGACCGCCTCGCGCGTGGCCGGAGAGACACGACCGCCGCCGCTCAGCGCATCGGACGCGGTGGTCTTGCCGACCCCTGCGCGCCGTGCGACGTCGATCAATCGGGCGCGCCGTGGCTCTTGCATGCGGCCGAGTCTAACCACACGCAGCGAGCCGTAATCCACTCGAAACAGTTCGGGTCTTGCGCTGTAACACGTTCATCGCATACTTTTGCCGGAACGTTCCGGCACACAGGCGTTCCCGAACCGACATCCGATGGAGACTCCATGAACTGCAGCTGTTCCCCGTCCGACCACACCTCGCGCTCGCGCTCACTCGGCGACGAGTCCGGTGCGCCGTACGCGACGCTCTCGGCGGGCGAGCTGCAGCGCGTCGCCGAGACGCTGCGGGCCCACGGCGCGCTGGACGAGGCGCACCGGATCGCGTACGTCGGACTCGACGAGCCGAACCGGGCCGAGGTCGCGGCCGGAGGACACGTCCCCCGCCGGGCCCGGGTGCAGCTCCTCGACACCGACACCGGGCGCGCCCGCGCGATCTCGGTCGACATCGGCACCGGCGAGCTCGCGGCGGACGTCGACATCGACCCGGAGCGCGACGGCCAGGTGCCGCTGCTCCAGGAGGAGCACGCGATCATCCGCGAGCTGATCGGCGCCGACGAGCGCTGGGCCACCGCCCTCGCCGCCCGCGGCATCGACGACCCGAGCACCGTCGCGTTGGCCGGGCTCTCGGCCGGCCGCTTCCCGATCGAAGGAGAGAGCGGTCGGCGACTCGCGCGCGTGCTCGGTCATCATCAGCCCACCCCGCAGACCATGCCTTGGGCACACCCCATCGACGGACTGGTCGCCTATGTGGACGTCGCGAGCCGCACCGTCGTCGACGTCATCGATGTGGGGGTCATGCCCATCCCCCAGGAGACCGGCGACTACCACGTGCCCGGCACCTTCGGTCCGGAGCGGACCACCCAGAAGCCCATCGTCATCACGCAACCCGAGGGCCCGAGCTTCTCCTTCGACGGGGACGTGATCTCCTGGGAGAAGTGGTCGCTGCGCATCGGCTACGACATGCGCGAGGGACTGATCCTCCACGGCATCGGCTTCGAAGACGATGGACGCGTCCGGCCGATCGTGCACCGCGCGTCGATCGCCGAGATGCTCGTGCCATACGGCGACCCCGGGCCGGTGCGATTCTGGCAGAACTACTTCGACACCGGCGAGTACCTGCTCGGCCGGCTCGCGAACTCGCTGGAGCTCGGCTGCGACTGCGTGGGCGACATCACCTACCTCGACGTCCCGATCGCCGATGCCCGCGGCGACGTGAAGGTCCTGCCGAACGTGATCTGCATCCACGAGGAGGACGCCGGGGTGCTCTGGAAGCACACCGAGCAGTTCACCGGATCGAGCGACGTCCGCCGTCAGCGCCGACTCGTGATCTCGTTCTTCGTCACGGTGGGCAATTACGACTACGGCTTCTACTGGTACCTCTACCTCGACGGCAAGATCGAGTTCGAGGCGAAGGCCACCGGGCTGGTGTTCACGGCCGCCTACGACGAGCGCACCAGCAGGTTCGCGAGCGAGCTCGCCCCCGGCCTCGCCGCCCCGTACCACCAGCACCTGTTCTGCGCCCGACTCGACATGGCGGTCGACGACGGTCCCGCCGTGATCGACGAGGTCGACGTGCGCGCCCTCCCCGTCGACGACGACAACCTCCACGGCAGCGCGATCGGCTTCACGAAGACGCGTCTGCGCAGCGAGCTCGACGGCCGACGACGAGCCGACGCGCGGGTCGACCGGACGTGGCGGGTGAGCAGCGCGACGGCGACCAACCGACTCGGCCGCCCCACCTCCTACGTCCTGACGCCCGAGAGCAAGCCCGTGCTCCTCGCGCAGCCCGAGTCGGTCATCGCCTCGCGTGCGCGCTTCGCGACCGCCGACCTCTGGGTCACGGCCTACGACCCGGACGAGCGCTACCCCGCCGGCGATGTCGTCAACCAGTCCGCGCCGGAGCAGGGCCTCCCCGCCTTCGTCGCCGACGACGCCTCCCTCGACGGCGCCGACCTGGTGCTCTGGCACACGTTCGGCCTCACCCACTTCCCGCGCACGGAGGACTGGCCGATCATGCCGGTCGACTCCTGCGGGTTCACGCTGAAGCCCCACGACTTCTTCGACCGGAACCCGACCCTCGACGTCCCGGTCTCCCCCCGCGCATGCGCCTGCGATCACGCCGGCGTCGGCGATGCACCACCCGAGCACCATCTGCATCACCTCTCTGTCCGCCCGTCGTCGCACGACGCCTGACCCGGCGTCGTCCGACATCCCGAAGGGAAACACCGACATGCACACAGCAGCTCGAGCGGGAGTGGCCGCCGCCACCGTCGCGATCCTCACCCTCACCGGATGCGCCGCCGGCGCATCCCCCGACGCCGAACCGACCCAGGACGAGGTGGCGCCCGGCTTCCTCGCCGTCGCCGACGAGGGGTTCGACGCCGGCGGCGACCTCGTGGTCCAGGTCGACTACGACACCGCCGAAGCCAGCGGCCTCGACCCGCAAGGGGCCGCCACGGCGCGGTCCTGGATGCTCGAAGGTCTCTCATACGAGACGCTCACCACGATCGACGAGAACCTCGACGTCGCCCCGAAACTCGCCACCTCGTGGGAGACCCCGAGCGACACGGAGTACGTCTTCACACTGGCCGACGACGCCGTGTTCTCGAACGGCCGTCCGATGACCGCGGCGGACGTCGTCGGAAGCCTGCAGCGCCTGGTCGACACCCCGACCACGTGGACGGGCCAGCTCGGCCCGATCGCCTCGATCGAGGAGACCGGAGACCTCGAGGTCACGGTCACCCTCTCCAGCCCGTACGCCCCGTTCCTCGCGGCACTCGCCAACACTCCGGCCGCGATCCTGCCCATGGCCGAGATCGAGGCCGGCGAGATCGACATCACGACCGAGATGGTCGGAACGGGGCCGCTCGTCGTGACCGCGCACCGTCAGGACGAGGAGTGGACGTTCGAGCCGAACACCCACCACCCGGATGCCGATGCGCTGGGCTTCTCGACCCTCACGATCGACATCGTCGGCGACGAGGCGACCCGTGCCGCAGCCCTCCGCGACGGATCGGCCGACTTCGCCGTGCTGAACTCCATCGACTCCGCCGAGCTCCTCGCGAATGCCGCAGACGTCACGGTGGTCGGGCAGCGGAACACCGACTTCCACTACCTGATGATCAACTCCCTGACCGGAGACGAGGCGCTGCAGGATCAGAAGGTGCGCTTCGCGATCAACACCGCCATCGACCGTGACGCGATCAACGAGCTCGCCTTCGGCGGAGCGACGGCGGCGACCGGGGTCACCCCCGCCGGCCTGCCGGATTCCTGCACGGCGGCGGACCTGCCGTCGGCAGAGCGCGACGTCGCCGCGGCGAAGGCCGTGATCGACGGGGTCGGCGGACTCGAACTCGATCTCGTCGTGTACACGGATGAGCCGGTGCTCGCGCAGATCGCGCAGGTGATGCAGCAGAACCTCGCGGAGATCGGCGTGAAGGTCGAGATCCAGCAGGTCGACTACGCCACGTACTCCGACCAGGTGTACGGCAGCCCGGCCGACTTCGACCTCGCGCTCAGCTGGTTCGCCGGCTACGCGGACCCGGCGATGGTGACGACCTGGTGGAACCCCGAGGTCGCCGGATTCTCGGCGGTCTTCATGAAGGGGAGCGACGAGCTCGACACCCTCATCTCCGACGGGTACACCACCGCGCCGGGCGAGGACCGCGCTGCCGTCTTCCAGGACCTGTGCGCACTCGCCGACGAGCAGAGCGAGATGGTTCCACTGGTCCTGCGCCCCTCCACGATCGGGTGGAACACCGAGTCGCTCTCCCCGACGCTCAGCAGCGACGAGGGCTACGGCGACTTCCTCCGCTACATCACCGAGTTCCGCGCCAACTGACATGGCCGTCGCTCTGTGGTCCCTCCGGCGCATCGGCGCCGCACTGCTGACGCTGGTCGTCGTCTCGGTGCTGATCTTCGCGTCGGTCCGTCTGATGCCGGGAGACTACATCGACCTCGTCCTGGGTCCGCTCGCCACCGAGGCGCAGCGGGCCCAGGCGGTGGCCGCATCCGGGCTCGATGATCCGGTGGTCGCACAGTACTTCCGGTGGCTCTTCGGCGTCTTCACCGGTGACCTCGGCTACTCGTTCGTGTCGAATGTCTCGGTGTCGGAGGAGTTCGGCGCTCGCCTGCCCGTCACCGCGACGATCGCGCTGCTGACGATCGTGGTGACTCTGCTCGTGGGGATCCCCCTCGGCTTCTTCGCCGCGCTCCGCTCCGAGGGATCGGCCGGAGCGATCGGCCGCATCGTCAGCGCACTCGGCATCAGCATTCCGGAGTTCCTGCTCGCCGGACTCGTCGTCTTCGCCGTGTCGACACTGGGACTCGGGGTCTCGGTCGGGCGGTTCGCCCCGTTCGCCGTCGACCCCGCGCGATTCTTCGGCGCGCTCGTGCTCCCGGTGACCGTGCTCGCCGTGGGCTGCGTGGCCGTGGTCGCACGGAACACCCGGGATGCGGTCATGAACGTTCTCGTCGAACCGCACGTGCAGGCGGCGGTGGCACGCGGCGAGACGCCAAGTTTCATCGTCCGCCACCACGTGCTGCGCAACGCGGCAGCGCCGATCCTCACGATCGTGGGCGCGCTCGTCGCCGTCCTGCTCGGCGGAACGGTCATCGTCGAGTTCGTGTTCGACATCCCGGGCATGGGCTCGTACCTGCAGACCGCCCTCGGCAGACGCGACTACGCGATCGTGCAGAGCGCGGTGCTGCTCGCCGCCATCGTCTTCATCGTCGCGAGCCTGCTCGTCGACCTCATCGCCAACGCGCTGGATCCCCGCCTGCGCCTCACCGGAGGGAGCCGCCGATGACCATCGCCCCCACGGCCACGCACCGCATCCGCGCCGCCGGAGAAGCGTCCAGGGGCGCGTGGCGCCGCAGCGACGCGGTCCTGCGCACCGCCGTCATCGTGCTGGGCGTCATCGTCGTCGTCACCGTGTTCGCGGTGCTCACCGGACTGACCGGCTCCACGGATGCCACCGTGGCCGGCCGCCTCGAGGGCCCGTCCGCCCTCGCCCCGCTCGGCACCGACAACCTCGGCCGCTCCCTGCTACCGCGGCTGTTCCAGGGCACCGCGACGACGCTCGTGGTCTCCATCGTCGCGGTGCTCTGCTCCGCGGTGGTGAGCACCCTCCTCGGAATGCTCGCGGGCTACTACGGCGGAGCGGTCAACGAAGCGGTCATGCGCGTCGCCGACGTCCTCTACGCCTTCCCCGCGCTCGTGCTCGCCATCCTCGTCTCGGCGCTCCTCGGCCCTGGACGACCGGCGGCGATCATCAGCATCGTCGTCATCACGATCCCCCTCATGACCCGGGTGGTCCGCATCGCGACGCGCGCGGTCGCCGAGCGGGATTTCATCGTGTCGGCGCGCATCAGCGGCGTTCGCACACCGGTGATCTTCGCCCGCCGACTCCTGCCGAACATCTCCGGCACGATCGCGGTGCAGGCGAGCTACGCCCTCTCCGTCGCGATCCTCGTCGAGGGCGGGCTGAGCTTCCTCGGATTCGGCGTGCAGGTGCCGGAGGCCTCCCTCGGCCTGCTCATCCAGCAGGGCATGCTCTACATGACCCAGGCTCCGCAGCTCGTCATCATCCCCGGCGTCGTGCTGGTCGTCTCCATCCTGTGCATCAACATCATCGGCGACGGCCTCCGCGACCGATTCGAACCGCGAGAGACGAGGTCCCTCCGATGACCGCTGTACGCATCAGTGACCTGGCTCTGGAGTTCACCGGAGCCACGACCGTCCGCGCCCTCGACGGCGTCGATCTCGACGTCGCCGCCGGCAGCTCCGTCGCGATCGTCGGCGAGTCCGGATCGGGCAAGTCCACCCTGGCCGCGGTCATCGGCCGGCTGCAGCCCCGATCGGCGCACATCGTGCGTGGTGAACTCGAGGTCGACGGGATCGATGTGCTCGGACTCGGGCACGAGGCGCTGCGCACCTATCGCCGCGACACCCTGGCCTACATCGCACAGGACCCGATCGGCTCGCTCGACCCGACGATGCGGATCGGCGCGCAGCTGAAGCTCGTGCTCCGATCCGTCGGCGACGACGGCTCCCTGCCGCGCCAGATCGAGCTGCTGGAATCGATGCGCATCACGGATCCCGCCCGAGTGGCGCGGCTCTTCCCCCACCAGATCTCCGGCGGGATGGCGCAGCGCGTGGCGATCGCGATGGCCATGTGCCGTCGACCGAAGCTGCTGATCGCCGACGAGCCCACCGCCGCCCTCGACAGCCAGGTGCGCGAGGAGGTGATCCGGCTGCTGTTCACGCAGGCGCGAGAGCAGGGGACGACGATCCTCTGGCTGAGCCACGACCTCCCCGCCGTCGCCCGCTGGTGTGACGAGGTGGCCGTGATGTATGCGGGTCGCGTGGTGGAACGCGGACCCGCAGCGGCGGTGCTCGGCAGCCCCGTCCACCCCTACGCCCGCGCCCTGGCCGCCACCGATCCTTCCCGGGCCCGACGCGGCGAGCGCCTGTCGAGCATCCCCGGCTCCCCGCCCGTGTTGCACGGCGAGTCCGAGGGCTGCGCCTTCGCCGCGCGCTGCGCACACCGCATCGACGCGTGCGACGTGATCCGCCCCGAACCGGTGTCACCACGGCACAGCCTGTGCATCCGTACGGCCGAGCTCGTCGACGCCGACCGCCGGGCGCGCCTGCTGCCCGAGGAAGAGGTCTCCGCATGAGCGCCGCCGACGCCGTACCCGCACCCGCGCCCGTCATCGAGCTCGACGATGTCAACGTCGCCTTCACCTCCGGCTTCGGAGCAGGGCGCCGTGAGGTCAGGGCCATGTCGCACGTCTCCTTCTCGGTGGGGCCGGGAGAGACCCTCGGCCTCGTCGGCGAATCGGGCTCCGGGAAGACGACCACGGGCACCGTGGTGCTCGGCCTGCAACGCCCCGACTCCGGGAGCGTGCGCTTCCAGGGCGCACCGCTCGCGCGCAGCCTGCGGTCCCGCGCCGGCCGGATGCAGGCCGTCCTCCAGCATCCGCGCTGGGCGCTGGATCCCCGATCCACGGTGCTCTCCTCGGTCCTCGAACCCGTCCTCGTGCATGAGCGTCGCAGCGCCGAGGTCGAGCAACGCGCCCTCGCCATGCTCGACCGGGTCGGACTCCCCGCATCCTTCGCCGCCCGCCGACCGCACCAGCTGTCCGGCGGTCAGCTGCAGCGCGTGAGCGTCGCGCGGGCACTCGTGACCCATCCGGCGTTCATCGTGTTCGACGAAGCGGTCAGCGCGCTCGACGTCTCGGTGCAGGCACAGATCCTCAACCTCATCCAGGACCTGCAGGCCGAGCACGGCTTCGCTGCGCTGTTCATCTCGCACGACCTCGCTGCCGTGCGGTACATCTCCCATCACGTGGCGGTGATGCGCGCCGGCGAGATCGTCGAGCACGCGCCGACCGACGTGTTCTACGACCTCCCCCGCCATCCCTATTCGCGTCAACTGTTCCAGGAGCTCTCATCGTGACCGACACCCACCGCCTCGCCCCCGTCCT
>NZ_PCPG01000012.1 GCF_002979655.1 Microbacterium sp. MYb45 | reverse complement strand
CTGCCCGTCGTACGCTCGACCCATGGCCCCACTCACCCAGCCCACCGGCGACGAAGAGGCGCTGCGCGCCCTCCCCCGAGACGACGGGTCGGCGCCGCGCGCGCTCGTGCTCGGCGCGACCGGATACGTCGGCGGGCGACTCACCCCGCGGCTGCTCAACGCCGGATATCGCGTGCGGGTGCTGGCACGCGATGCCGCGCGCGCGGCATCCTTCCCCTGGGGTCCCGACTGCGAGATCGTCGAAGGGTCGGCCGACGACGCGGATGCTGTCGCCGCAGCCATGGACGACGTCGACGTCGTGTACTACCTGATCCACTCGATGACCGCCGGCAAGGGGTTCGAGGAGAGCGACGAGCGCGCGGCGACGACGGTGGCCGAGGCCGCGGCCCACGCGGGTGTGCGGCGCATCGTGTACCTCGGCGGGCTGCATCCGGACGACGTGAAGCTGTCACCCCATCTGCGCTCGCGCGTGCGGGTGGGCGAGATCTTCCTGCAGTCGGGCGTGCCGACGCTCGTGCTGCAGGCGGGCGTCGTGATCGGGTCGGGGTCGGCGTCGTTCGAGATGATCCGGCACCTCACCGACGTGCTGCCGTACATGCCGGCGCCGAAGTGGGTGCGCAACCGCATCCAGCCGATCGCCGTACGCGACGTGCTGCACTATCTGCTCGGCGCCGCCCGGGTCGACGCCGACGTGAACCGCGCGGTCGACATCGGCGGACCCGACGTGCTGCGCTACGGACAGATGATGAACGGCTACGCGGTCGAGGCCGGTCTGCCCCAGCGTGCGATCGCCGCGCTGCCCGTGCTGACTCCCGGTCTCGCCTCGCACTGGGTCAACCTCGTGACGCCGGTTCCCCGCTCGATCGCCCGCCCGCTCGTGGCGTCGCTGCAGAACGAGTGCATCATGAAGGACCACGCGGTCGACGAGCTGATCCCGCAGCCGGAGGGCGGCCTGACGCCGTATCGACGAGCCGTCGACCTCGCTCTCGGCCGGGTCGACGCCGACGCGATCGAGACGAGCTGGCAGGATTCCGAGGTCTCGGGCGCCCCCAGCGATCCGCTGCCGAGCGACCCGGACTGGGCGGGCCGTACCGTCTTCACCGACGCGCGCACGCTCGTCACGTCGGCCTCCGTCGACCGGCTGTGGTCGGTGGTGCTGGGCATCGGTGGAACGAACGGGTGGTACTCCTCGCGGTTCCTCTGGGCGGTGCGCGGGCTGATGGACCGTGTGGTCGGCGGGGTCGGTCTGCGCCGCGGTCGCCGCAGTCAGACGGTCGCCCGCGTGGGGGATGCGATCGACTTCTGGCGCGTCGAGGCCGTCGAGGAGCCGGGCGCGGCGACCGAGTCGTCGGCGGCGAGCGGTGGACTGCTGCGCCTGCGCGCCGAGATGAAGGTGCCCGGCGAGGCCTGGCTCGAGCTGCGCGCGGTCCCCGATGTCGCCGGCGCCCGCTACGAGCAGCGAGCGATCTTCTTCCCGCGCGGGCTCAGCGGGCGCCTGTACTGGCTCGCGGTGCTGCCCTTCCACGGGCTGATCTTCGCCAGCATGGCCTCGCGGATCACCGCCGCGGCCGAGAACTCCTAGCGCCGGGGATGCCGGGGAATCACGACTCCCGCGGTCGCTCCCCGTCCGGCGCTGCATCCGCCGCCGCATCCGGCGCCGCATCGTTCGCCGCATCGTCGAGCGCGGCGTCGACCACGGCATCCACCTCGGCGGGCGGGATGATGTCGATGGCCTCGGTCGCTGCCTCGTATACCTCGGCCAGCGTCTCGTCGACGGTCGACTCGTCGATCCAGGCGAGATCGTCCTCCGAGTGGTCGTACTCGACGGGGACGAGCGCGAAGTCGTCGCCGTACTCCTCCAGCCCGGCCATGACGCTGTGCCGCACGGCAGCACGGGCGTAGCGCTCGCGCAGGATCAGCGGATCGCGCCGCAGATCCTTCATGAACGCGATCATCATGAACGCCATGATGATCGCGAAGGGCAGGGCGGCGATGATCGTCACGTTCTGCAGCGACTTCAGCCCGCTCCCCTCCTCACCGGAGACGAGGAGCACGGCGGCGATGACGCCGACGAGCGAACCCCAGACGATCGTCACCCAGCGGGTCGGCTCCGGCCGTCCCTGCTGCGACAGCGTGCCCATCACCAGCGACGAGGAGTCGGCACCCGTGATGAAGAAGATCGAGATCAGCAGGATGAGCAGGACGCTGGTGATCAGCGGGAACGGCAGGTTCTCCAGGACGCCGAAGAGAACGTCCTCCGGTGGATTCACCACGAGCCCCGCACCGTCCATCTGCTGCTGGATCGCCGTGGAGCCGAAGATCGCGAACCAGACGAGGGAGATCGCCGACGGGACCAGGATGACGACCGACACGAACTGACGCAGCGTCCGGCCGCGCGAGATCTTCGCGATGAACATGCCCACGAACGGGGACCACGAGATCCACCACGCCCAGTAGAAGATCGTCCAGCCCGAAAGGAATGCCTGAGCTTCTTCGCCCTGTGAGGCCGAGCGCGCGACCATCTCCGGCAGGTCGCCGACGAACTGCACGGCCACGGAGGGGATCACGTTGAGGATCAGGAGCGTCGGTCCGACGAAGAACACGAAGAAGGCGAGCACGAGGGCCATGACAGCGTTGATGTTCGACAGCGCCCGGATGCCCTTGGAGACGCCCGAGACCGCCGAGGCGATGAAGCACGCGGTGAGCACGGCGATGACCGCGATGAGCACGCCGTTGCCGAGCGGGCCTGCGCCGCTGACGATCTCGACGCCGTGCCCGATCTGCAGGGCGCCCAGGCCGAGGGATGCCGCGGTTCCGAAGAGCGTGACGATGATGGCGAACACGTCGATGGTGCGGCCGAGCGGTCCGGCCGTGCGCCCCTCGCCGAGCAGCGGGGCGAAGATCGAGGAGATCAGCGGCGTGCGTCCGCGGCGGAAGGCGCCGTAGGCGATGGCCCCGCCGACGAGTGCGTAGAACGACCACGCCTGTGGGCCCCAGTGGTAGAGCACCTGAGCCTGCGCGGTGTGCATCGCCTCGAGCGTGTTCGCCTCGACGGTTCCGGGCGGCGGGCTCTCGAAGAACGTCAGCGGTTCGGCGGCGCCCCAGAACACGAGCCCGATGCCCATGCCGGCGGCGAACAGCATCGAGATCCAGGAGAACATCGAGAACTGCGGCTCTTCGTCATCGCGGCCGAGCGGGATGCGCCCGTAGCGGCTGAAGCCGACGAACAGCATGAACACCAGGACGATCGTGGCGATGGTCGTGAAGAAGAATCCGAAGTACTCCACCACCCAGCCGAGCACGGCCGTGGTCGTTCCGGAGAGATTGTCTCCGGCGAAGACGCCCCACGCGATGAAGGCGACGACCAGCGTCAGCGCGACGCCGAACACGAGCGGGTCGGTGCGGTAGGTGCGTCCGGTCTCCTCGACCGAGACGCCGGGCACGAGGGCCGGATGCACGCTGCGCGGCGGGACGGCCGCGATGTCGCGGACGATCTTCTTCGCGGCCTCGGTGGCCTTGGCCGGGAGGCGGTTCACGCCCGTGCCGACGGCATCCGTGCGGGGGCGCTGCGGGGTGCTTCCTGCGGAGCGTGCGGGCGGCTTCTCGTCAGGGGTCTCCATGGCACACCATCCTGTCACGCGATATGCCGATGCGTGGATGCGAAAACCCAGGCCAGCTGTACGATCCGCGGCGCGTCGGGGCTCGACGCGCCGCGCGGATACCGGATGGTCCGGGTTTCCCGGGCGTGCCGCGGCTACCGCGGGCCGCGGCGACCGCGGGCCCCGGCTACCTCGGGCCGCGACGACCGACGCCGGCGAACACCGAGTGCAGCAGCGGGAGGGCCGAGACGCAGATCAGGGTGATGCCCAGCGGAGGCAGCGAGGGGACGAGCAGGGCACCGCCCACGAGCAGCGCCGCGAACAGCACACCCGAGGCGATGCGGCGCGCAATGCCCTCGAGCCGATCGAGGCGACGCTCGAGCCGCGAGGTGTCGAACGACACGTTGCCGTCGTCGATGCGGGTGATGATCCGGTCGATGCGGCCGGGCAGCTGCCAGGTCGTCGCCATCGTGTCCATCGCCTGGCCCGCGAAAGCCTGCACGATGTTGCCGCTCTCGTCGCGCAGCAGGCGTGCGGCGTAGGGCTCGGCGGCATCCCACACGTTGAACGCCGGATCGAGTCCGCTGCACATGCCCGACGTCAGCGAGACCGCGCGGATGAGCAGCAGCATGTTCTCGGGGAGCTGCAGCGGGAGCGAGCGCACCATGTCGCCGAACTCCTCCGCGAAGTCGCGGAACTCCCGGGGGTCGACCTTGCTGAGCTCGGCGAAACCCATGCCGCCGAAGCGGGCGAACAGCGCGCTCAGAGCACGTTCGAGCTCGTTGGTGTCGGCCGACGGCAGCAGGACGCCGATCTCCTGGGCGGCGGCGACGAGGCCGCGGCTGTCACGCCCGGCGACCGCGATGAGGAGCGTGCGCAGCCCGTCGCGGAGACTGTCGGGAACCTCGGCCATCATCCCGAAGTCGATGAACGTGAGCTGGAAGTTCCGCCCCGACTCGTCTGCGCCCGCGTGGACCGGCGTCACGAAGATGTTGCCGGGGTGCGGGTCGGCGTGCACGAAGCTGTGCGTGAACACCTGGTCGAACATGACCTCGGCGAACACCGCGGCGACCGCGGACGGGTCGATGCCGGCGGCACGCAGCGCATCCGTGTCGTTGATCTTGATCGCGGTGACGTCGGACAGCGTGAGCACGCGACGGGTCGACCGCTCCCACACGATCTCGGGAGCGGCGACGCGCGGGTCGTCGGCGAAGTTCTCGCGGAACCGCTCGGCGCTCGCGGCTTCGTGCAGGTAGTCGATCTCCTCGAGGCTGGTCGCGGCGAACTCCTCGACCAACGCGGGAGCATCGACCCGGTCGGCGACGAGGCGCACGCGGGTCAACCAGCGCGCGACCCGGCGGAGCGCGGCGAGGTCGACCGCGACGATGCCGTCGATGCCCGGCCGCTGCACCTTGACGACGACGTGGCCGAGTCCGGTGTCGGCCGCGTCGAGTGCCGAGAGCCGGGCCCGGTGCACCTGACCGAGGGAGGCCGCCGCGAGCGGAGTGTCGTCGAACCACGCGTAGGCACGCTCGAGCGGGACGCCGAGTTCGGCCTCGGCGAGCGCGCGGATGGCCGCGGTGGGCACGGCCGGCACCTCGTCCTGCAGCCCCTCGAGCTCTTTCGTGATCTCGGGCGGCAGCACGTCGAGGCGCGACGACATGAACTGTCCGACCTTGATCATGAGACCGCCGAGTTCGACCGCGAGCACATGGAAGCGACGCGCGAACGTCTGCATCCGCTGCCCTCGTGTGCGCTCGGCGACCCGGCTCATGCCGAGGCGCGGGAGCACCAGCTCGAACCACCAGATCTTCAGGAACTCCCGGCCCGCGAACGACACGATGCGGCGGTACCTGGCGCGGTGGGCGCCCTGTGCCGCGGCATCCGTCATCGCGTAGTCCTCTCGCAGGCCCTCACCCGATGCCGCACTGCGCGGTCAGTCCTGCGCGAGGATCGAGTACAGCCTACGGCGGGCTTCGTCGAGGATCTCGATGGTCTGCTGCACCTGCTCGGGCGAACCGCTGCGACCGACCTGCGCTGCGGCGGCGGCGAGGTCGACGCCCGCCTTGGGCAGTGCACTGAAGCGGGCGCTGTCACGGTGGCCGTCCTTGCCGGACGACTCCCACGGGGCCGGAGTCTCGGAGCTCTCGTCTGCGACGGCGCGGCCGGCCTCGGTGAGCGAGTAGGTCTTGCGGCCGTTCTGCTCCTCAGCCTCGATGAGTCCTTCATCGGCGAGCAGCTGCAGCGTGGGGTACACGGAGCCGGCACTCGGCTTCCAGGTGCCGCCGCTGCGCTCGGCGATCTCGTTGATGATCTGGTAGCCGTGCATCGGCTTCTCGGCGAGCAGGGAGAGCACAGCCGTGCGGACATCACCGCGGGCCATGCGCGAGCCGCCGGACGGGCGGGGCTCGAACGACTTGCGGAGCTGGTCCATCGCCTCGAAGATCGCGGATGCCGGACCGCCGGGGCCCGTGCCGAAGCCGGCGCCGCCGAAGAGGCCGCCGGGGCCGCCGTTGTTCCCGGAGCCGCTGGTGCCGCCGAACGGGTTGGAGGGGAATGCGTTGTTCATGATGACCTCCTGATGGGGTGAACGATACTCAACGATATGTCGTTCACCCTGAGGATGGGGTGGGAGTTTCAGGAGGGAGGGCGGCGCTCCCGATTCAGTCCGAGCCCTCGACCAGGCGCGCCCCGAGGAGCGCGGCACCGGTGAGAGCCGCATCGACTCCGAGCTCCGCCGGGACCACACGAGCCTCAGAGGGTCCGGCCATCGCCGCCGCGCGATAGGCCCGTCGCACCTCGGTCAGATAGGTCTCGCCGATCTCGGCGACCCCGCCGCCGACGACCACCACCTCGACGTCGAGGGCCGCGTTGGCGCTCGCGAGGGCGCGCCCGAGATGGTGCGCACCGTCGCGGATCACCCGTTCCGCCCGGGCGTCTCCGCGCAGAGCCGACGCGTGCACCTCGCGCAGGGGAAGGCGCACCCCGGTCTCCTCGAAGAACGTCTGCTCCAGAGCGGGGCCGGAGGCCACGGCCTCCACGTGGCCGAAGCCACCGCAGGGGCAGCGGCGCTCGGCGAGGTTCGGGGGCAGCGAGATCTCCATGTGTCCGATCGACCCCGCGGTGCCGGTGACCCCGCGACGCAGTCCGTCCGCGAGAACGACGGCGCCCCCGATCCCGGTGCCGACCGCGACCATCAGCATCGCGTCCGCGCCCGCTCCGGCGCCCCGCTCGGCCTCGGCCACCGCGGCGGCATGCACGTCGTTGACCACCGCGACCGGGGCGCCGACCGCATCTGCGAGGGCACTCCGCAGCGGGAATCCGACCCAGCCGCTGATCGCATCCGTGGCCGAGGTGATCGTGCCGTCCGGCCCGACCACACCCGCGGTGCCGACTCCGACCGCCTCCACCGGATCGCCACCGCGCACCGCGCGCACGGCATCCGCCACCGCCTGCACGATGGCCGGACCACCCGCGCGAGACGGTGTCGCGAGGGTGCGCACCTCGGTGGCCCTCTCGAGCCGATCGCCGTCGCGCGCGAACCCGGCGACCGCGATCTTCGTGCCGCCGATGTCGACGCCGATGATCATGCCGGGCTCCGCACCGCCGGCGTCACCGCGACGAAGCGCCGAGTGATCGCGATCGGGTCGGTGATCGCCCCGCCGACCACCACGGCGAGTGCGCCGGCATCGAACGCCTGGCGCACCTGCTCGGTCGTCTGGTACCGCCCCTCGGCGATGGTGGGGATGCCGGCGGCGACGAGATCCGCGACCAGCTGCAGATCCGGCCCCTCGCCCCGCGCCGAGTGCGGCGTGTATCCCGAGAGGGTCGTACCGACCACGGCCGCTCCGGCTTCCCGGGCGCGCATCCCCTCGTCGAGGGTGGAGACGTCGGCCATCACCGGACGCCCGGTCGCCTCCGTGATCTCGCGCAGCAGGTCGAACCTGTCGCCCAGCTGCTCCACGGTGGCATCCACCGCGATGATGTCGGCTCCCGCCTCCGCGAGGCCGAGCGCCAGCGCGACGTCGGGGGTGATCACGTTCCGGACCCCGTTGTGCACCTTGTGCAGGCCGATGATCGGAGCATCCGTCGCCGCCCGCATCCGGCGGATGTCGTCGGGGCCGTTCAGGCGCAGGCCGCTCGCGCCTCCGAGCAGCGCGGATTCGGCGAGCGCGGCGATCACCTCCGTGTCGCGCACCGGGCTTCCCGACTGCGCCTGCACCGAGGCGATCAGGCGTCCGGTGAGGAGTTCGAGGGGGTCGTTGGTCATTTGAGAGCTCCTGCGCTGGCGCCACCGATGAAGAACTTCTGACCGATGAGGAAGATCACCACGGCCGGAAGGGTGAACATGACGCAGGCGGCCATCAGCGGCCCCCACGCCACGTCGTTCTCACCGAAGAAGGCGTACAGACCGATCGAAAGCGTATAGGTGGACTCGTCGTTCAGATAGATGAGCGGGTTGAGGAAGTCGGTCCACGCCCACACGAACTGGAAGATCGCCGCCGTCACGATGGCGGGCCGCGCCAACGGCAGCACGATCGTCGCGTAGGTGCGGAACTCGGAGGCGCCGTCCAAGCGGGCGGCCTCGATCAGCTCGTCCGGCACCGCGAGCAGGAACTGCCGGATCATGAAGATGAAGAACGGCGTGCCGAGGAACGCGGGGACGATCAGCGGCAGATACGTGTTGGTCGCCTCGAGCCCGTTCCACACCAGGAACAGGGGGATGAGGGTCACCTGCGGCGGGAGCATCATGGTGGCCAGCACCAGGATGAGCAGTGGGCGGGAGCCGCGCCAGCGCACCTTGGCCAGCGCGTAGGCCACGAGCGGGCATGAGATGACCGTGCCGAGGATGCTCATCCCCGACACGAACAGGGTGTTCCCGAGATAGCGCCACACCGGGATCTGCTCGAACGCCTCGGCGAAGTTGTCCATCGTCCAGTCGGTCGGCAGCAACGACGGCGGCGAGGAGAACACGTCGCCCGGCGTCTTGAACGCGGTCGACAGCATCACGAGCAGCGGAAAAAGGAACAGCAGCGCGAGCAGCGCGACCGAGACCTGCTGCCGGACACGGCGCATCGTCCGGCGTACCCGCCGGGGACGCTTGCGGATGACGGCGACGTCAGCGTGTGCCATCGTGCACCCACTTCCTCGAGGTCGCGAGCACGATCAGGCTCACGACCAGCGTGATGATGAACAGGGTCCAGGCCATGGCCGACGCGTAGCCCATCTTCAGGAACACGAACGCGTTCTGATACAGGTACATCGCGTACGACAGCATCGACTGTCCCGGCCCGGAGCCGGCCTGGTTCAGCCGTTCCTGGGAGAGGATGTACGGCTGCGTGAAGATCTGCAGGAATCCGATGATGCTCACGATCACCTGGAACAAGGTCACCGGCGAGACGGTGGGCCAGGTCACACTGGTGAAGCGGCGCCACATGCCCGCGCCATCCAGTTCGGCCGCCTCGTACAGCTCCTTCGGGACCTCCTGGAGGGCGGCGAGGTAGATGATCATCGTTCCGCCGACGGTCCACAGCGACATCAGGATGATGGCGGGCTTGGTCCATTCGGGCTCCTGCAACCAGGCCGGCCCCTCGATGCCGAACCAGGACAGGAAGTAGTTCACGAAGCCGTACTGGGCGTTGAGCAGCCAGCGCCACAGGTAGCCGCCGACGACGACGGGCACGATCGAGGGCAGGTAGACGAGCGCGCGGTAGAGCGGCTGACCCCGCACCGGGGTGTTCAGCAGGTGCGCACCCGCGAGGGCGATGCCGATCGCGAGCGGAACACCGAAGACGGTGAGGACGGCGGTGTTCGCGAGCGACTTCCAGAAGACGCCGTCGTTGAACATCTGCACGTAGTTCGCCAGCCCCACCCACTCCGGGGACTGGAACAGGTTGAAGTCGGTGAAGCTGTAGTACGCGGACGCGGCGATCGGGTAGGCGAAGAGGAACAGGAATCCGACGATGAACGGCGACGCGAACGCGAGGCCGATCAGGGTCGACCGGCGGGTGCGACGCCGCCGCGGGGCACGCCCGCCGGGCCCGGCAGGGGCATTCTCCTGCCGGACCCGGCGTGCTGTTGCAGTGGTCACGGAGCCTCGATCACTTCGTGGAGTAGTTGGCCATGCGCTCCTCGACCGTCGCGATCGCCTCTTCGGGGGTCGCCGTGAGACGGACGACCTCATCGAAGGCGGTGGCGAGGTCGGTGGCGTACTCGGCGCTGTACGGAAGGCTCGCGAGCGCCTTCGCGTTCGGAGAGGATGCAGCATCGGCCCACACGCCGAAGTCCTGCAGGCTGTCGAAGGCGGCGCTGCCGGCGAGCGACGTGCGTCCGGGCAGGTTGCCGAGCGCGACGGCGAACTTCTCCATCGGCTCCTCGCTGACGAGGTAGGCGAGGAACGTGGCCGCTTCCTCCTTGTGCTTCGAGTTCGCGGGGATGAAGAGCGTGCTGGCGGTCACCTGCGTGCTGTTCTCGAGCTCGGGCGAGGCGGCCGGGATCGCCGTGACACCCCACTCGAAGTCCGGGGCGATCTTGGCCGCGGAGGCCGAGCGCCATTCACCGTCGATGATCATCGCGACCTTGCCGCTGAAGAACGGGTCCTGCGCCGAGAGGTACTCTCCCTGGCCCGAGACGAAGGTCGCCATGGCCTGGGCGCCGACCGGCTCGATCACGTTGTCCTGGTACCACTGCAGGGCTTCGAGGTTGCCGTCTTCGGCGGGGGTGGGGCCGTCCTCGCCGTCCCAGCTGCCGCCGAACGCGTAGCCGAGGGTGGTCAGGGTCGTGCTGTCGTTGGCCGAACCGAGGCCGAGCTGCGTGATCTTCCCGGATCCGTCGACCACGGTGAGCTTCTCGATCGCGGCCGCGAGCTCGTCCATGGTGGTCGGCGGGGTGACGCCGGCTTCCTCCAGCAGCTGCGTGTTGTAGAGCAGCTGGAAGCTGTGGGTGGCGATCGGCAGCGAGTAGATCTTGCCGTCGTAGGTCATCTGCTCCATGGCGCTGGGGATGAAGTCGTCGATCTCGATGCCCTCGGCCGCGATCGCGTCGTCCAGAGGGGCGAGGATGCCCTTCGAGGCCCAGGCGCCGACCGTGTTGCCGAAGTTGTCGGAGATGTCGAACGATCCGTTCGATGACGACATCGAGGTCAACTGCTTCTGGGTGTCGGGGCTGGAGACGCCCTTGACCACGATCTCGTCCTGGCTGCCGTTGAAGTCGGCGATGATCTCTTCGAGCGCCTTCGCCTCTTCACCGCCCCAGAGGTACGAGAACGTGATCTCGGTCGGGCCGTCGGCGCCGCCGCCTCCCGCACCGCATCCGGCGAGGGCGACGACCGTGGCTGTGGTCAGGGCACCGGCGATCAGGGCGCGCCGGCGCATGTGCTGCTTCGTGTGCATGGGAGTTCTCCGCTCATCATTGACCTTACAAAAGGATTGGAATAGACCAATTCGGAACCGCTGAGAACAGACATTGACACATCCAGGGGTGATCGTCAAGATTGGGTTAGTCCAAATGGGCAGACCGGAGGGGTGGCATGTCGTCGATCGAAGGCGTGACGAAGCACGAGCGGGTGCGACGGCATCTGGAAGAGGTCATCCAGCAGGGGCTCGCCCCGCACGAGAAGCTGCCGACCGAGCGCGACCTCGCCGAGTCGCTCGAGGTGAACCGGCAGACCGTGCGGCGCGCCCTCGACGAGTTGGAGCGCGACGGGCTGGTCTACCGCCTGCAGGGGGCAGGCACGTTCGTGAGCGCCTCGCGCATCAGCAAGACCTTCGAGCTCACCTCGTTCTCGGAAGACATGCACACGCGCAACATGCGGCCCGGTTCGCTGTCGGTCGACGTCGGCACGGCATCCGCAGGGCAGACCGCCGGGTACGCGCTGAACCTCAGCCCTCAGTCACCCGTCGTCCGCATCCGCCGGGTGCGCACGGCCGACGACATCCCGATCTGCCTCGAGGTCTGCTCGATCGCCGCCGACGCGGTGCCGGGCCTCGAAGACGGCATCGTCGGAGACTCGCTGTACGAGGATCTGCGCTCGCGGTTCGGTATCTCCGCGGTCCGCGCCGACCAGGAGATCCATGCGGTCGTGCTCGACGAGGAGCAGGCCGACGCGCTGCAGACGCCGCCGTTCTCGCCCGCCTTCCTGGTCAAGCGCACCACCTACGACGCGCGCAGCCGCCCGATCGAGTACGCCGAATCGGTGTACCGGGGCGACCGCTACTCGTACCTGGTCTCGATCTCGCGCCCCTGACCCCCGTTTCCGAATCGCCACCCGAACTCCCCGAAGTCCCCTGACGAAAGGCACTCCCCCGTGTCCGACACGACTCTGCGCCCGCGCATCGCTCTGCTCCCGCTCGACGACCGGCCGGTGAACGTGCGGCTTCCCGGCGACGTCGCCGCGGTGGCCGGAGTGATCCTCGACGTGCCACCGGCCGAGATCCTGCCCTCATACCGTGTCGCCGGAGACGCGATCGCGCTCGGCGCCTGGCTGCTCGACCGCGTCGCCGACCCGGCCACGGTTCATGTGGTGGTGTCGGTCGACATGCTGCTCTACGGCGGGCTGATCGCCAGCCGCACGAGCGCCGACACGACGCGCGAGGTGCTGGAGCGGCTCGACGTGCTGCGCGAGGTGCGCCGCCGTCGGCCGGAGCTGCCCATCTCGGCCGTCTCGCTCGTGACACGGGCGAGCAACTCGTACTCGGCGGCCGAGGAGCCGGAGTACTGGCGGGAGCACGGCAAGGAGATCCATGCGCTCGGCGGCGACGCGCACCGGCTGCTCGACGAGGCCGACGTGCTTCCCCTGTCGGAGCTGACCCCGGTGCCGGCCGAGATCGTGTCCGACTATTCGGCACGGCGGCTGCGCAATCACATCGTGAACCTGTCGACGCTCGCGCTCGTCGAGGATGCGACGCTCGACTTCCTGGCGATCACCGCCGATGACACCGCGCCGTTCGCCGCGGGCAGCGCCGAACAGGTGTGGCTGCGGCACTGGATGCGGATGCTGCCGTCGGGCCGCGATGTGCTGATGTACCCGGGTGCCGACGAGGTGGGCGCGGCGCTGGTCGCCAGGGCGCTGGCCGCGAACGCCGGTGTGACCGCTTCGTTCTCGGTCGCGTGTGCGGACGCCGAGGGCATGACCCGCATCCCGCCGTACGAGAACATGTCGCTCGCGGCATCCGCGAGTCGGCAGATCCGCGCGGCCGGGGCCGTGGAGGTCTCCGAAGGCGGCGACGTGACCCTGGTGCTGCACGCCCCCGACCCCGACCGGCACGACATGTTCCGCGGCCGGCCGGATCGGGTGGATGCGGATGCCGTGGCCGGCACGGTCGCGCTGATCACGGAGCGGCTGGACGCGGGCGAGCACGTGGCCCTCGCCGACGTCCGCTACCCGAACGGCGCCGACGAGGCGCTCGTGCGGGCGCTCGCCGAGGCGGGGCTGCTCGGGCGACTCGAGGCTTTCGGCGGGTGGAACACGGCCGGCAACACGCTCGGCAGCGTGGTCGCGGTCGCGGCGGCCGGAGTGGTCGGCCGGGCGACGGGCACGTTCGATGCCCGCGCCGCCCGCATCGCCCTGCTCACGCGACTGCTCGACGACTTCGCGTACCAGGCGGTCGTGCGCACCGACTCCGGGCCCGCGCTGTTCCCCGACGTCTACCCGATGGCCGACGACGGCCGGGTCGCGACGGCGGAGCGGGTCATCCGTGAGGAGTTGACGGCGCTGCTGGAGTCGACGCTCCCCGCGGAGGACGTGCGCATCCAGGAACTGACCCTGCCGTGGCGGCGATCGTTCGAGATCGGGCTCGTACTGAGCTAGCCCGGCGGGTCATGCGGCGCGATCCTTCGGCAACGTCACGATCTCGGCAGGGTCAGGATCTCCGCCCCGTCCGCGGTGATCGCGATGGTGTGCTCGGTGTGCGCGGTGCGGCATCCGGTCGCGCTCCGCAGAGTCCAGCCGTCGTCGTCGGTGCGCAGCACGTCGGTGTCGGCCATGACCCAGGGCTCGAGCGCGAGCAGCAGTCCGGGGCGCAGCGTGTAGCCGCGGCCGGGCCGCCCGTCGTTCGCGATATGAGGATCCTGGTGCATGGTCGAGCCGATGCCGTGGCCGCCGAATTCGAGGTTGATGGGGTAGCCGGCGTCGTGCAGCACCGTGCCGATCGCGTGCGACAGGTCGCCGATGCGGGCCCCGGGGCGAGCGGCGGCGATGCCCGCGGCGAGCGCCCGCTCGGTCGCCTCGATCATGGCGAGGTCTTCCGCCGCCGGGGTGCCGCCGACCACGAAACTGATGGCCGCATCGGCCGAGATGCCGCGCAGGGTGACGGCCAGGTCGAGCGTGAGCAGGTCTCCCGGCCGGAGCGCATAGTCGTGGGGCATGCCGTGCAGCACGGCATCGTTCACGGCTGTGCAGACGTAGTGGCCGAACGGGCCGCGGCCGAACGAGGGGGCGTAGTCGACGTAGCAGGACTCGGCCCCGGCATCCTCGATCAGCTGCTTCGCCCACCGGTCGAGGTCGAGCAGATTCACACCGACCGCGGCGCGGGCTTTCAACGCCTGCAGGATGTCGCCGACGAGCGCGCCGGTCGCCCGCGCCCGCGCGAGCTCGTCGGCGTTCAGGATCTCGATCATGGGTCCTCTTCCGTCGTGACCAATAACTATCCCGGTAATACTATCCCGGTATTAGTATGGGCATCATGATGGTCCGGCTGCCGCTCACCCCCGCCGAGGTAGAACGCGGCGAGCGCCTCGGCGCCCTGCTGCGTCGCGCGCGCGGGGAACGGTCGATGCTGAGCGTCGCGCTGGACGCCGGCATCTCCCCCGAGACCCTGCGCAAGATCGAGTCGGGACGCGTCGCCACCCCCGCGTTCTCGACGATCGCGGCGATCGCCGGCGTGCTCGAGCTCTCGCTGGACGCGGTGTGGGCCGAGGTCGACCCGCGAACGGCCGAGACCACGGCTCGACGCATCGCCTCCTGAATTCGAGGAGTCTCTCGCCCCGCTCTGCCTGCGCGCCGTGCGAACTTCTGCACACGCCCGGCCGAAACGCAAGCCTGGTGACCCCCACAGGAAGGCGTGTTTAGCTCGAGGAACAGTCGACGTGGGGGAGACGTTTTGTCGCAGAGCATTCAGCCGGAGAGCAGCAGCAGCGGGAACAGCATCCGCGTGAGCGTGGTGGTTCCGGTGTTCCGGCCGGGCGCATCGTTCGATGACCTCATCGCATCGCTCGATCGCCAGACCCTCGACCCCGCCGCGTTCGAGGTGCTGCTGTGCGACGACGGCTCGGGAGAGCCGACCGGTGAGCGCCTGGCCGCCATCGCCCGCGAGCGCCCGAACGTGCGGGTGCTGTCGCTGGAGCACTCCGGATGGCCGGGCATGCCGCGCAACCACGGCGTCGACGCTGCCCGAGGCACGTACGTACAGTTCGTCGACCAGGACGACTACCTGTTCGACGGCGCGCTCGAGAAGCTGTGCGACTACGCGGATGCGAACGCGTCCGACGTCGTCGTCGGCAAGGAAGTGGGGATCGGTCGCCCGCTTCCGAGCAAGATCTTCCGCCGCGACATCCCCCGGGCGACGCTGGGCACCGATCCGCTGCTCGAGATGCTCACGCCGCACAAGATGTTCCGCACGGCGTTCCTGCGGGCGAACGGCATCCGCTTCCCGGAGGGGCGCGTGCGGCTGGAGGATCACCTGTTCGTGATGCAGGCGTACTTCGCCGCGTCGACCATCTCGGTCCTCGCGAGCGAGCCCTGCTACGCGTGGGTGAAGCAGCCGGGCAGCGCCAGCTCTGCGCGGATCGAGCCGGAGACGTACTTCCCGCATCTGGAGACCGTCCTCGACGTCGTCGAGGCGCACACCGACCCGGGACGACTGCGCGACCGGCTCCTGCGGCACTGGTTCCGCGGCAAGATCCTCAAGCGCATCGCGGGGCCGCGCATGGTCAAGTACCCCGACGAGTATCGCGACCGCCTGCTGGACGTGGTGGTCCCCCTGACGCAGAGACGGTTCGGTCCTGGCGTGGATGCCGGCCTCAGCTTCGCGCACCGCATCCGCGCGGCGCTTCTCCGCGCCGATCGCCGTGACGACCTGGTGCGTCTGGCCGCGTTCGAGTCGGGGTTGCAGTGCCGCGCCACGGTCACCGCCGCGCAGTGGTCGCGGGGCGGCGGGCTGCACCTCACCGTTCGCGTCGACATCACGCACGACGGGAAGGATGCGCTGGTGTTCGAGACGTTCGCAGCGGATCCGCCGGCCCCCGCCGCGCAGGATGCCGCCGGGCCTGCGACCGGCGCGAAGTCCTCCGGCGCCAAGAAGTCGATTCGGCTGACGTCACTGCCGCTGTCGTCTCTCGACGGGTTGCCGGCGAATCTCCTGGCGGTGGATCGCGAGCTGCGCAACGATCGCATCGAGCTGATCCTCCGCGACGGCACCGACACCGGCACCGGCACCGACACCGGCACCGGCACGGACACCGGGACCGAGCGCATCCTCTCCGGCCGCCGACCACGTGACCTCTCCGCCGTCGCCGTCTCGATCGATCCGGTTCGTTCGTTCGAGCGGACGGACGATTCCCGAGGCGGCCCGCTCAGCGTCAAGGTCCGCCGGGCGGGGTGGACATTCGACGTTCCCCTGGAGGCCGATGCCGCGGTGCTCGCTCGCATCGGCCGTTCGCCGATCCTCGCGGGGCGCGCCTGCACGCTCACGGCAGGCGAGGGCGGCACGGTGGAGCTGCATCGCGAGTGGCCGGGCGGCGGACTCAAGGACGCCGCGGGCCGCACGGTGCGCAGCATCCGTCGCACCCTCCGGCGACATTGACCGCGCCGCGACACCGACCTCTCCGCACGACAGCACCGACCGCCGTCGCACTCTGACCGCCCCTCACTTGCTCCATCGAACGAATAACGATAGATTCCTGTTGTTCTTCGATGAAGGAGTGGGTATGGGGAAGACGACGATCGTCGTTCTGCGCATCGTGATCGCGGTGGCGCTGCTGGGTTCACTGGCGGTGCAGGCGCTCATCGTGCCGCTGCTGTGGCTCGACCTCGCCGAGGATGAGCTGTGGGGCCGGATCGTGCTGGTGTCGATCGTGGTGCTGGGCGTGGGAACACTGCAGGTGTTCGGGGTGTGCGTGTGGATGCTGCTCACGCGGGTGCGGCGCGGATCGATCTTCGCGGAGTCGTCGTTCCGGTACGTGAACGTCATCATCGGGGCGATCCTGGTGGCCGCCGCCCTCACGTGGATCCTGGCCGCGCTGCTCGCGCCGGGGTCGACGGCGCCGGGCGTCGTGGCGTTGATCGGCGGCGCCGGAGTCGTGCTCGCCGGGATGGCGCTGCTCGTGGTCGTCATGAAGGCGCTGCTGCGGCAGGCGATCGATAGTGAGGCCGAGGCGCGAGCGCTGCGCTCCGAACTCGACGACGAGGTGATCTGATGCCCGTGGTGGTCGACATCGACGTGATGATGGCGCGGAGGAAGATGAGCGTCGGCGAGCTGGCCGAGCGCATCGGCATCACGCCGACCAACCTCGCCGTCTTGAAGAACGGTCGCGCGAAGGCGGTGCGCTTCACGACGCTGGATGCCCTCTGCGCGGTGCTGGAGTGCCAGCCCGGCGATCTGCTGCGCTGGGAGCCCGACGCCGGCTGACGCACGAAGCCCCGCGGTACGCCGCGGGGCTTCGCGTCGGTGGATCAGCGCAGCACGAACTCGACCGTCGTGACGTTGCCGGCGACGTCGTGGACGAGGAGCCTGTTCTCGCCCGCGACTCCGCCGAACGTTCCCGGTTTCACGAAGTTGAGGTCGGACCAGACGTTGTTCGAGAGGTCTTTCCCGACGCCGTTGAGCTCGATCCGGTCGATCTTGCCGGCGTCGTGGAGCTTGAAGCTGACCTTGTCGTAGCCCGCCGCATCGCCGACGGTGAACGAGGCACCGGTCTTGACGGTCACAGTGGGGGCGGTGGCGTCGACCGTGAGATCGAACGTCGAGGTCTTCGAGATGTTGCCCGCGGCATCCTGCGCGTTGTACTTGATCGTGTACGCCCCGTCGGGGAGCGTCACGGTCGCGACGTGCGAGCCGCTCGTGCCCGTGGCCGTAGACTGCGTGCTCTTCACGAGCGTGCCACCCTGGTAGATGTTCGCGACGATGCGGGCGAGACCCACCTCGTCGGTCGCGTCGACGCGGATGTCGATGGCCTTCGACGGGCCTGCCGTGGTCGGGCTGACGAGCGTCACCTGCGGGCGGGTCTTGTCCGGGACGCGACCCGCGACGAACGACACCGTGGTCTTCTCGGAGCGGTTGCCGTACATGTCGACGGCGGTGACCTCGGCGATGTAGCTCGTCCCCTTGGTGAGGGTGATCAGCGGGGCGTCGGCCTGGCGTCCGTTCCGGATCGCGAGCGGGATCTCGAGGATGCTCGGACGCGGTGCGATCTGGAAGTCGGCGAGAACCTTCGCACCGGCACGGATCGGCAGCGCCTCGACGCCGGTGGCCGCGTCGCGGACCCGCACGTCGTAGCCGTAGACGGACTCGTCGTCGGTCGCCGCGGGAACCCGGAGGATGTCGGCGCCGTCTGCGGTCACGGTGTGCTCGGGCGCACCCTGCTGCACCGGTGCGACGTTGTCGCGCGCCGCCGACGTGTAGTCGAAGTTGGCGCGCACCTCTTCGGGCGTCGTGCCGTCGAGGCGGACCGTCCAGGTGGGGCCTGCGAGCGTGCCGGCGCTGGCGAAGGGGTAGCCGGACTGGTAGCCCCAGGCGCCGTTGTCGTAGGTGCGCTCGTCTTCGGCGGCGAAGTTGATGCGGTCGATCTCGGTGCGGTCGGCGTAGACCTCGACGTACAGGGCCTGCGCGGTCGGGATCGTGAACTCGTCCCAGAGCGCGTTGCCGTAGATCTGGTACGCGTCGTGCGGGGTCTCGGTGTACGACATGGATCCGTCGTTCACGGCCGTGAAGCCGCCCTGCCAGATCGAACGCTCGTCGTTCAGGTGCAGGTGCGAGTGACCCGAGAAGTAGACGGCCTGCGGGTAGCCGGAGAGGTCGGCGGTGAGGGTGGCGTTGGAGGCCTGGGCTCCGTCGTAGACCGTGTTGGCGGTGGGGCGGTGGCCGACGACGAAGATCGGGGTGTTGAGGGCATCGGGTTCGGCGGAGAGGGCGGCGAGGCGTCCCTGCAGCCAGGTGCGCTGCGCGCCCGAGTAGCGCTCGGTGTCGATCACGAGGAACGTCTGGTCGTCGATCGTCTTCTCGTAGTAGCCGCCGGATGCGTTGGGGAACCAGTCGCCGTAGTACTTCGCCATGTCGGCGTTGCCCACGTCGTGGTTGCCGTGCGACATCAGGATCGGGGTGTCGTCGAGGCCGAGGCGGTCGATGTTCTCGTCGAAGATCGTCTTCACGACCTGGTGGTCGGGCGCGGTGTTGTTGTTGTTGTCGTTGATCTGGTCGCCGTTGGAGATGATCAGGTCGGGGTCGGGGTTGATCGACGCGAGGGTGTCGAAGTGGCTCTTCCAGATGCCCCGGTTCTTCTCGGTGAGGGCCGACGTGTGCACGTCGCTCATCACGAAGAACGACGTGAGCGGCTCTTCGTCCGTCTTGATGATGTAACCCTCGATCTCGGCGGGTGAAGTCGCTCCGCCCTTGATCGAGACCGCGGCGAGGTTGGTCGTCTCGTCGATGACCAGCGGCTTCTTGTAGAGCGGGCTCTTCGCGGTCGGCGTCGATCCGTCGAGCGTGTACCTGATCTGGGCGCCCTGCGGCGCGGTGAGCGTGACGGTGGTCGACTCCGTGAATCGGCCGCCGTCCTGGCTGAATGTCGGTGCCGCGAGCTCCTCGGCGGCGTTCGCCGCCGTGAGGGGGAATGCGACGGCGGCGGCCACGGCCGCGAGCGTGCACACTCCTGCGATCTGTCTCTTCACTTCATCCTCTTCCACGTGTGTATCTACGACGCACCGGACCGGCGCTGAGACGACGCTAGGGAGCCGTTCCAGACGGGGAACGGCGAAAGCAGGAACGTTAGGTAAACAACTTTGCGGCCAGCGGCCCGGATGCTCGGAAAAGAAGTGAATACAAGATCACGGTGCCGTGGGGGCGCGGCGCGCGGGGCGGGCGCGTGGCGCGGGGGCGCGGGCGAAAACGGAGACGTACCGCGCTACGTGCGGCGCGCCGCGGGCCGACACGCCGCCGGGTGCCGTGAGCGTCTCCGTTTCGGCCTTCAGCGCCCCGCGAGCAACTTCCCGAGCCGCGCCGCCTCACCCTCCGGCATCGCATACCCGTGCTCGACCGCGGGATACGCACCCCCGCGCACGTCCGCCGCATACGCCTCCACGCCGCCGATCGCAGCCGTCCGCAACTCCGCGTACCGCTTCACGAACTTGGCCACCCCGCCGTCGTACAGCCCGAGCAGGTCGTGGAACACGAGCACCTGCCCGTCGGCATCCGCTCCGGCTCCGATGCCGATCACGGGGATGTCGAGCAGCGGCACCAGGGCGGCGGTGACCTCGGAGGGCACCGCCTCGACCACGAGCATCGAGCAGCCGGCGGCCTGCAGGGCGAGGGCGTCGTCGATCACGGCGAGCGCCGCTTCGGCGGTGCGGCCCTGTGCGCGGTAGCCGCCGAGCGCCGTGGCCGTCTGCGGGGTGAGCCCGACGTGCCCGACCACGGGGATGCCGGCCTGCACGAGCGCCCGCGCGCGGTCGACGGTCGTGCCGCCGCGCTCGATCTTCACCAGGTCGCAGCCGGCTTCCTTGACGAAGCGCTGCGCGGTGGCGATGGCGAGCTCGTCCGAGGCCTCGTACGAGCCGAACGGCAGATCGCCGACCAGCAGCGGCACGGTCAGCCCGCGGCGCACGGCCTTCGTCAGCATCAGCATCTCGTCGACCGTGACCGGCACGGTGCTGTCGTAGCCGAGCACGGTCATCGCGGCCGAGTCGCCCACGAGCACGATGTCGACACCGGCAGCCTCGACGATCTGCGCACTCGGGTGGTCGTAGGCGGTGACCATGACGATCGGCTCGCCGGCATCCTTCTTCGCGGCGAGAGCGGCGAGCGTGACACGTGTGCGCGGGGCGGCGTGGGCGCTCATGCGCGGGCCTCCGTCAGCAGGCGGTCGACGTCGTCGTCGACCTGGATGATCGCGTTGTCCCGGTCGACGTGCACGACGACCGGTTCGTAGCTCGCGAGGTCTTCGCGCGAATAGTCGGCATAGGAGATGACGATGATGGTGTCGCCGGTGTGCACGAGGCGGGCCGCGGCGCCGTTGACCTGGATGACGCCGGATCCGCGCTCCCCCACCAACGTGTACGTCTCGAAGCGCGCGCCGTTGTCGACGTCGACGACGTGCACCTGCTCGTGCGGCAGGATGTCGGCAGCTTCGAGCAGGATGGGATCGATCGTGATCGAGCCGACGTAGTGCAGATCGCTGGCGGTGACGGTCGCGCGGTGGATCTTCGACTTCAGCATCGTGCGTCGCATCAGGCGTCGCCCTTCGGGTCGGTGGTCTGCGGGTCGGCGGCATCCGGGAGGGCGGGATCCGGTTCAGCGACGTCGGCGGCGGACAGCACATGGTTGTCGATCAGCCGGGCGGCGCCGACGCGTGCGGCGACCGCGAGCAGCGCGTCCCGCTCGACGCGGACGACCGGGTCCAGCGTCTCGGCATCGCGGAGCTCCAGGTACTCCACAGAGATCCGGGCGTCTTCGAGCACGCGCCGTGCCGCCGACAGGATGCCCGCACCCTCGCGCTCCCCCGCCGCGAACACCTCGGCCGCCGCATCCAGCGCCCGGTTCAACGCCGTCGCCTGCAGCCGCGCGGCATCGTCGAGGTAGACGTTACGCGAGCTCATGGCGAGTCCGTCGGCCTCTCGCACGATCGGGCACGCGACGATCCTCACGTCGAGGTCGAGGTCGCGTACGACGCGGCGGACGACGAGCACCTGCTGCGCATCCTTCTGTCCGAAGTACGCGGAATCCGGCCGGACGATCCCGAACAGCTTCGTGACGACCGTGGCGACGCCGTCGAAGTGGTGCGCGCCGCGGCTCGCGCCGTCGAGCACATCGGTGAGGCCGGCGACGTGGATGTTCGTCGCGAACCCGTCGGGGTAGATCTCGGATGCCGCCGGGGCGAAGAGGATGTCGACGCCCTCGGCCTCGGCGAGCGCCGCGTCGCGGGCCTCATCGCGCGGGTAGGAGCTGAGGTCTTCGTTCGCGCCGAACTGGGTCGGGTTGACGAAGAGCGAGACGACGACGAGATCGGATGCCGCGCGCGCGGCCCGCATGAGAGAGAGGTGTCCGTCGTGGAAGGCGCCCATCGTGGGGACGAGGCCGACCGAGCCGTTCGCGAGCCGAGCCTCGCGGACGGCCGCGCGCACCTCGGGGATGGTGCGGAGGATTCTCATGCGGACGGTTCCTTCGGCTCGCCGGTCACTTCGCCGGCCATCTCGCCGGTCACTTCGCCAGTCGCTTCGCCGTCCACCTGTCGGGAGAAGGGACGGATGTCGGGCGGATCGGCCGCGTTTCTCCCGGCATCCGTGCGTTCTCCCGACATCCGTACCGGGGCTTCGGCGCGAGACGCGATCGCCCGCGTGGCGGCAGCGAGAGCGTCGAACAGGTCCTGAAGGTCGAGCTCTGCGGCGGCGGACCTCTGCCGGGCGACCGTCTCCCCGTCGCCGCGGGCGATCGGTCCGGTGAGGGCTTCCTGCGCGCCGGCATCCGCCCAGTTCTCGACCGATCGGCGGACGAGCGGGGCGAGCAGTTGGCGAACGTCATCCGAGGGGATGCCGGCGGCCGCAGCCAGCTGCTCCGCCGCATCGACCACCGTCAGCACGAAGTTCGAGGCGAAGGACGCCGCCGCGTGATAGCTCGCGCGGTCGTCGACCGTGAACGGTCGGGCACCGAGGGCCCGGGCCAGCTGCTCGGCCACGGCGCGGGCGTCGTCGGTGCGGCCGGCGACCGCGGCACCGATGCCGTGGAACACATCGGGAGTCTCCGCCCCCGTGAACGTCTGCAGGGGGTGGATGCTGAAGTCGACGTCGTCGAGCGGCGTGGCACCCGAGACGTGACCGACGAGCCGCACATGCGGTCGAGCGACGAACGCGACGGCCGGGATGGCGGAGTCCGGAACGCAGAGTAGGGCGACGTCGGCGTTCGGCATCGACTGATCGCGGCGGAGGGGGCCGAGGACGTCGAACCCCGCCGTGCGCAGGGAGCGCGCGAGCACGCGTCCGAGACGACCGGCGCCGACGATGGCGATGGTCGTTCCTGGCGCGAGTGAAGAGGAGGTCTGCATGTCGATTCCCCGGCCGAGTTGGGGGCGGTCCGGATGCGAGAAGTATCCGCCTCTCACGGCATCCGCTCCAAATCTGAGAGCAATATGACAATCACGAGACCCCAGATGGATGTCATTATCGTAGCTCCCAGCGGTCAGCAGATGTCATATCGCTCTCACACCAAAAGGAGAGGCCCGGGGAGCGCATCGAGACGCGCTCCACGGGCCCACCCTGAAACGACCTCAGTCGCGACGCCAGACCGCGACGATCCCCGCGCCGACGACCGCCAGTCCCGCTGCTCCGAGGAACAGCCAGGAGAATCCGCCGGTGAGCGCCTCGGCAGACGACGCCCCCTCTGCCGACAGCGCTGCCGTGCGCAGACCGGCGACCGTGCCGAGCACGGCCAGTCCGATCGCGCCGCCGATCTGCTGGCTGGTGTTGACGAGTCCGCCGGCGAGTCCGGCCTCTCCGCCCTCGACGCCGTCGACCGCGAGCTGGGTCGTCGCGACGACCGCGCCGCCGAGCCCGACCCCGATCAGGATGGTCGGGCCGAGCAGGTGCGTGAGGAACACGGCATCCGCCGGGGATGCGGCGAGCCAGAGGAGCCCCACGGCCAGGACGAGCAGCGCCCCGATCAGCACCGGCCGCGTGCCGACGCGGGCGATCACGGCGGGCACACCGCCGGCGACGATCACGAGCACACCGGCGAGGGGCAGCTGCGTGAGGCCTGCGGTGAGGGCGTCGTAGCCGAGCACGGCCTGCATGTACACCGAGAGGGCGAAGAAGAGGGCGACCATGGTGGCGCCGCCGAGCAGCATGACGATGTTGCCGAGGGCGAGGTTGCGGTTGCGGAACACGCGGAGCGGGACGAGGGGCTCGGCAGCGCGGCGCTCGATCGCCACGAAGGCGACGCCGAGGATCAGCGCGAGGGCGAGCAGGCCCAGTGGGAGCGGGTGCACGAAGCCGACCTGCTCGACTGCGCTGAGAGCGCCGACGAGCGCGACCAGTGCGGCGGTGACGGTCACGGCGCCGGCGGCATCCAGGCGCCCGGGGGTTCGGATGCCGTCACGGGTGATGAGCAGCGGGATGGCGATGAGCACGAGCGCACCGACCGGCACGTTCACGAAGAACACCGACTGCCAGCCGAGGCTCGCCGTGAGCACTCCACCGAGCAGAACGCCCGCAGCCGATCCGATACCGGCGACGGCTCCCCACACGCCCAGCGCCTTGGTGCGCTCGGCGTCGTCCGGGAACAGCTGGGTGAGCAGCGCGAGGGCGGCGGGGGCGAGGAGCGCAGCCGAGACGCCCTGCAGGGCGCGGGCGGCGAGGAGCATCTCGCTCGACACCGAGAGCCCGGCGAGGGCGGATGCCGCCACGAATCCGGCCGTTCCGATCAGGAACACGCGGCGGTGTCCGTAGCGGTCGGCGAGGCGTCCGCCGAGGAGGAGCAGTCCGCCGAACGCGAGCACGTAAGCGGTGATGACCCAGGCGAGGGCGGCGGTATCCATGCCGAGTTGCCGGCCGAGGACGGGGAGGGCGATGTTCACGATCGAGGCGTCGAGCACCACGAGGAACTGCGCGAGCGCGAGGACGCTGAGGGCGAGCCACCGGCGCGTACTGCGCGGTGCAGCGAGCGTCGGGAGGGAGGTGAGGGTGGTCATGACGTGCTCCTGTTCTGGTTTCTTGTCCGTGCTGTTTCGAGGCCGGTTGGATGAGTGACTACTCACTCACTCTTGCGGGCGTGAAGAAGGGCTGACGCCCCGGGGGTGGATCAATCGGGGTGCGTGATCCCCTTGGTCAGCAGGGCGACCCAGTCCCCCGGGCGTCCGTCGAGCTGCGTGGTGACGATCAGGTGGCACAGCTGCCCGTAGGCGATGAAGCGCTGCACGTCGTCGTCGCTCGCCCGGGAGCGGGTCTTCGCGAACGTGGTGACGCGTTCGAGTCCCGCGCGCAGCGCCTCCCCGATCGCGGGGATCTCGGCGACCGACTGCGCGTGCACCTGCAGCATCAGCAGCTTCCGGTCGGAGATGAGGTGCGCGTAGGCGTCGCCCATCGCGTCGAGCACGCCTTCGGGTGAGGTGTCGGCGGCAGCATCCGCCCCTTCTTCGAGGGCGGAGACGATCGCGTCGAAGCACGCCTCGAGCGCCACGACGAACAGCGCCTCCTTGCCGGAGTAGAGCTTGAAGACGTAGGCCGGGGAGATCTTGGCCTCGCGGGCCACGTCGGCGACGGTCGTGCCGTGATAGCCGCTGCGCGCGAACGCCGCCAGCGCCGCCGCGGCCACGACAGGCCGGCGGGCATCGGCCGTCGAGAGGATGGAACTGCGGGTCGTGGACATATGAGTGACTGTACACTCACTCTGCCGAGAGTCGCAAGGGGGAGCCGTAAGTTCGGCGTGAACGGCCCCGGGGAAGTCGGGCGCGGAACACGGGGGGCCGGATGCCGCCAGGAGGGCGGTCGCCGCCGTGCCCGCCTCGTCCGCCGCACACCTGTCGGACCGATGCACACCTGTCGGACCGATGCACGGCGTGTCATCCGACATCCGTGCATCCTCCCGACATCCGCACCAGACCCGACATCCGCACCAGACCCCCACCCCGGCGTCACGGCACGACGATGACCTTGCCGGCGATCCGGCCGGCGGCCGCCTCGGCATGCAGGACCGGAAGCTCGACCAACGGGATGCGCCGCGTGACCTCGAGATGCATCTCCCCCGAATCGACGAGACCGACGAGCTCCGCCAGTCGTGCGGCATCGCTGCGGACGAACACGACGACCGAGCGCACGTTGCGGTCGGCGTCGTCGGGCGCCGGCATCCAGGCGGTCGTGCTCACGACGACGCCTCCATCTCGAACCAGTGCCACCAGGTTGGTGAACTCCTCCGGCTCGATCGGGGCGAGGTTTAGGAGCATGTCGACCGGCTCGGAGACCGCATCGAGCACCGACGTGTCGGTGTGGTCGATGATCTCGTGCGCACCGGCGGCTCGCACCGCGTCCGCGCTCCGCGGGCTCGCGGTCGCGATGACGTGCGCTCCCGCTCGGGCGGCCAGGGCGATCGCGTACTTCCCGACGACTCCCCCGGCGCCGACGATGAGCACCCGCTGGTCCGCCTGCAGGTCGCCGTCGTCGAAGAGTGCCTGCCGTGCGGTGAGCGCGACCGAAGGGAATGCGGCGGCGTCGGCGAGCGGAACACCCGTCGGGGCCGACACCAGGGCATCCGCCGGCGCGATCGCGTACTCCGCCGCGCCGCCGTCTTCGCCCATCGGCAGGAAGCCGATCACGGGGTCGCCGATCGCGAAGCCCGTGACACCCTCGCCGACGGCATCCACCGTTCCGGAGACGTCGTAGCCGGGAATGTGCGGCAGCGTCAGCGGGATCGGTAGGAAGCCCGCCCGCATGCCGTTGTCCGCCGCACTGAATGCCGAGGCGGCGACGCGCAGCCGCACCTGACCGGCGCCGGGGTTCGGCTGCTCGACCTCGCCGTACTGCAGGACTTCGGGGCCGCCCACTTCGTGGAACCGTACTGCCTTCATGATTCTCTCCTTCATCGGATGCTTCGAATTCGAAGCACTAAGGCGACCGTAGCACTGCTTCGAATTCGAAGCAACACGTATACTGGACAGATGAGCCCCTCTCCTCCCCAGCTCTCGCCGAAAGAGCTCTCGGCATACTTCGCGTTCACCGAGGTGAGCAGTCTGCTGCGGCACTCGGTCGAGAAGCAGTTGAAGGATGCCGGGCAGCTCAGCTACGTGCAGTTCCAGCTGCTCGCGCGGCTCGGAGACGCTCCGGGCGGGAGCCAGCGCATGACCGACCTCGCCGACGGGGTGGTCTACAGCCGGAGCGGACTGACCTATCAGGTGCAGCTGCTCGAGCAGCGCGGTCTGGTCACGCGCGCTCCCTCACCGGAAGACGAACGGAGCACGATCGTCACGATCACCGAAGACGGTCGCGGCGTGCTGGCGACGGTGTTCCCGGGTCACATCGCGACGGTCAAGGACCTGCTGTTCGACTCACTCACGGCCGACGATGTCGACGGCCTCGAGCGCGTGCTCACGCAGGTCAGTGCGCATCTGCGGGCGAATCCGCCGCGGTCAGCGGGGAGCCGGAAGAAGAGCTGAGCCGACAGATCTCGTCTCAGCTGCGCAGCACGGAGTCCAACAGCCCGGGGAAGAGCGCGTCGAGGTCGTCGCGGCGCAGCGTCAGCATCCGTCGGCGGCCGTTGGGCTCGTTGCGGATGATGCCGGCTTCGCGCAGCACCTTCATGAAGTGCGACTTGGTCGACTTCGGGAGGTTCGGGTCGGTGGCGTGGCAGGTGGCCATGTCGAGGGGGCCGTCGGCGAGCTGGCGCGTGATGGCGAGGCGCTCGGGGTCGCTGAGCGCGAAGAGCACGTCGGTGAGTTGGATCTCGGAGCGCTCCGGGTGCGGAAGATCGCCAGGCATGGTTCGAGAATAGTTGAACAATCGATGGATGGCGAGTACGCTCCGATAGTTCGATGATTCTCGAACCTTACGAGGAGTCGCTTATGACCAGCACCGAGCCGATCATCCGTCCGTCGATCACTGAGCGTGCGTCGTCGGGCGCCATCCCCCGCGCCCGCTTCGGGTTCGTGCTCGCGATCGTCGCGCAGATCCTGATGATGGCCGGGGCGAGTGCGCCGTCGCCGTTCTACCCGGTGCTCGCGCACGACATCGGGTTCGAGGCGATCGTGATCAGTGCCGTGTTCGCTGTCTACGCGGTGGCACTGCTGCTGACGCTCCTCACCGCCGGTTCGCTGTCGGATCACGTCGGCCGTCGTCCGGTCGCGATCGTCGGGCTCGTGCTGCTGGCGGGGAGCATGTTCCTGTTCTGGCACGCGGATGCCGTCGCCACGCTGTTCGTCGCGCGCATCCTGCAGGGTGTGGCGAGCGGTCTGCTGATCTCGGCGCTGTCGGCGACGGTGCTCGACTTCGCGCCGGGTGGGCGCGCGGGGGTCGCGGCGCTGTGGAACGCGCTGAGCCCCGGGATCGGACTCGCGCTCGGGGCGCTCGTGTCGGCCGTGGTGCTCGACCTCAGCGGCGAGGCGCTGCTCGACGTGTTCGCGCCGTTGAGCTCGGCGTACATCCTGCTCGCGGCGCTGTTCTTCCTCGTGCCCGAGACGGCTCCGCGCAAGCCGGGGGTGTGGGCATCTTTGAGCTTCCGGCTGTCGATCCCGCCGGCGATCCGCGCGGACTTCTGGCGCGGGGCGCCGGCCGTGATCGCCGGGTGGGCGACGGGCGGATTGTTCCTGTCGCTGGGCGCGAACATCGTGCACGGTGAGCTCGGCGGCGAGGCGCACGTGTGGCAAGGGCTCGGAGTCGTGCTGCTCGCCGGGGTCGGCGCGGTGACGGCGTTCGTGCTGCGGAAGATCGCGGCGCGGTCGATGGTGCTGTTCGGCACGTCGGCGCTCGCGGTCGGGACTCTACTGTCACTGATCGCGTTGGGCGTCGGGTCGCTGCCGTTCTACCTCGTCGCGGCCGCCGTCACCGGAATGGGCTTCGGCACCGCATTCTCGGGAGTGGTCGCGTCACTCGCGCCGCGGATCCCGGCGACGCAGCGCGCCGACACCTTCGCCGTGATCTATCTGCTGGCGTATCTGGCGTTCGGGGTGCCGGCCGTGATCGCCGGAGCGCTGGTCGGTGTGGTCGGGCTCGAGGCCGTGTGCGTCGGGTACGGGATCGTGGTGATCGCGCTGGCGGCGGTCGCGTTCGGGCTGCGGGTGAGGGCGGGGCGGTAGGCGTCAGGGATTGAGGCGGCCCAGCGGGAGTCAGACCCCGCGGTCAGGCCAGCCGTCACGACGCTTCCGCTCGGCACGGGCGCGCGCTTCTTCCGCTTCTCGACGACTCTTCAACTGGAACCGGTAGGCGCTCGCGATCTGGCGCGCATCCCGAGAGGTGTTCCCCGCCAGGTGAATGGCCGCGGAGGCAGCGGTGCTCGTCAACGCGTCCAGTTCGTCTGCCTGGCCGTCTCCGCGCGTCTTCAAAGCGTTGACAACCTCCTTGTTGAGTTCCTCGGCGGGCTCGTAGGGCAGGTTCGTGCGGAAGCTGACGACGAGCTGCCCGGCGAGCAGGAACGGAGCGAAAGCAGGTGAGAGGAACAGCAGGACGATCCTGGTGATGTAGTCGCTCACGATGCCGCGGCCGAAGTAGTACTCGTACTCGCTGAACTTGCTCTCCTCGCGGCGGCTGTCGACGAATCCGATGCCCCAGGCGAACGCGGCAGGGATCGCGGCCGCCAAGAGAATCCACACCACCGGCCAGAAACTCCCCTGAATCTCGCACACGACCGCCGTCGACAGCAGCGCCAGAGTCCGCAGTCCAGAGAGACCGTAGCTCCGCACGGCGGTCACGCACGCAACCACAGCAACGACGACGAGAGTCGTCGACAGCCACTCGCGCGACGGGTCGAGGAGCCAGTCAATCGTCGCCGTCAGCCACGACGGCGGTGTGATGTCGAGTGATCGCAGGAAGTTCTCGATACCGGTCACTGGCCCGTCGGTCCAGCCGAAGAAGTTCCCGGAGATGCTCGGATCAGCCCGGGAGGACCAGAACCAGATGCTCAGCCAAGAGATGACCGTCCACTCCACGAGCGTGTCCCATCGGACTCCGAACAGCGCATTCACTTCTTCCCGAAGCGTCTTCGCGTCCGGGTGCTTCTGATCCGACATCCTGCCTCCGTTCCTCAGCACGAAGACGTGCTGGGTTGATCACTGTCGCCAGCACCCTATGCGCGTGCGAGCAGACCCTCAGTGTCGCGAACCCAGGCGACGTTCGAACTGTCGCGGAACGACATCCCGACTACGCGGCGCTTCCTCGACTTCGTCACGGGACGGATCTCCTCGTCGAACGAGCGCAATCGTGAGGCGAACGTCCAGCCATAGGCCTGCGGGCTCTCCTCGAGGTAGTAAGCACCGGGCGGCAGAATCGTGAGCCGCACCGGAGTCCGTTCCACCTCGTCGGCGCCCGTCACGCGGACGACGACGTCATAGATCGCCTGCTCGGATGAGTTCACGATGACGACACCGTAGAACTCTCGTTTACTGATCCGGGTCGCCACCCACGCGAACGCCTTCCTGGCCTGCGATTGCACCTCGCGCGCTGCCGCGGCGGCGTCCCGCTTCGCTTCGATACCGAACAGACGGGCCGCATTCTTCGCGCCGAAGACGGCGGCGATGAGGGCTCCGATGGCGGTGAGTGCGGTGACGACGTCTGCGACGGATCCAAGCTGCATGCCGTCACTGTATGGACAGCTTCCGGCGACGGAACGGAGACGGGCGGATGCCCTCCAGGGAATACCGGTGTACTCGTCCGGCCGTCGGCGGACAGGCCGAGAGGTGCTGGATGCCGCCGTCAGGGCCCCGTCATCGGGTCGGTCGAGACGTCGATGACCCCGAGCGGGAACGGACTGAAGTAAGACCACGAGCCGGAGGAGAAGTGCTCGAGCGGGGTCAGCTGGAACCACACGTGCGACACGACCAGGGCGATGGCGACGAGCAGGCCGGCTCCTTGGATCGCGCGCTCCATCGTCCGCAGGGCCGCGCGCGCGTCGACTGCCTTGGTGACGCGGCCGAGCGCGATCAGGACGATCAGTGCGATGCCGACGTAGACGAACACACTGGGGCGGATCGTCAGCGTGACGCAGAGCGGAGCCTGCTCGACCGACCGGCCGTCGGCGTCGATGAACCCACCGTTGGCGTCGATGCCGCCCGGGCAGATGCCCTTGCTGCCGCTCATGAAGACCGAGTACACGACTCCGGCGACGACGGTCCAGATGAGCATCTTGCGGATGCCCGCGATCACTACGGCGCCGGGCAGCCCGGTGACGGCGGTGTCGGCCAGCGGAGCCGGAGGCGGTGTGAGTGACACGGAGGGCTCCTTCGAGGTCGGTCCTCTTCATCATGTCGGAGGAGTCCGCGGGACGGAAGGGCGGAGGAGCCCCGCATCCGCAGCATCCGCTCTACGCTGGAACGTCTGCCTCATCTCGAGGCGCCTTCCTCTGGAGCATCCATGTCTGCAACGACGATCGACGATCGTGCCCGGTACCGGGCGAACCCCTCGGTGCTGACCGCGCTGAAGAATCCGCGGATGCTGACCCGCGAGGTGCTGGCCGGGCTCGTCGTCGGGCTCGCGCTGATCCCCGAGGCGATCGCGTTCTCGGTGATCGCGGGCGTCGACCCGAAGGTCGGGCTGTTCTCGTCGTTCATCATGGCGGTGTCGATCGCGTTCCTCGGTGGGCGTCCGGCGATGGTGACCGCGGCGACCGGGGCCGTGGCTCTCGTGATCGCACCCGTCGCGCCGACGTACGGGCTCGACTACTTCATCGCGACGGTCATCCTCGCCGGCATCTTCCAGGTGATCCTCGGGGTGATCGGCGTCGCGAAGCTGATGCGGTTCATCCCCCGCAGCGTCATGGTGGGGTTCGTGAACGCGCTGGCGATCTTCGTGTTCAGCTCGCAGTTCCCGCAGCTGATCGACGTGCCGTGGCTGGTGTATCCGCTGGTCGCGCTCGGGATCGTCGTGATGATCCTGATGCCGAAGATCACCAAGATCGTGCCGGCACCGCTCGTGTCGGTCGTGATCGTGACGGGCGTCGTGCTCGCGTTCGGCATCACCGTGCCTACCGTCGGCGACCAGGGCGAGCTGCCGAAGAGCCTGCCCGAGCTGTTCATCCCGAACGTTCCGCTCACGTGGGAGACGTTCACGATCATCGCGCCGTTCGCGCTCGGGGTCGCGCTGGTCGGGCTGATGGAGTCGCTTCTCACCGCAAAGCTCGTCGACGAGATCACCGACACCCACTCGCGCAAGAGTCGCGAGGCGTGGGGGCAGGGCGTCTCGAACGTGCTGTCGGGGATCTTCGGCGGCATGGGCGGCTGCGCCGTGATCGGTCAGACCATGATCAACGTGAAAGCCTCCGGCGCGCGGACACGCATCTCGACGTTCTGCGCCGGCATCTTCCTGTTCCTGCTGGTGGTCGTGTTCGGCGACTTCGTCGGGACGATCCCCATGGCCGCGCTGGTGGCCGTGATGATCATGGTCGCGATCGGGGCGTTCGACTGGCACAGCGTGCGTCCGTCGACGTTGAAGCGGATGCCGAAGAGCGAGACCTTCGTGATGGTGGCGACAGTTGTTCTCGTGCTGATCACGCACAATCTTGCGGTCGGCGTCGTGGGCGGGGTGCTGGTCGCTTCGGTGCTGTTCGTGCGGCGGGTGGCGCACTTCGTGTCGGTTACGCGCGTTCTCGGTGAGGCGGGAGACGTTGTGACATACGTCGTGGAGGGGGAGCTGTTCTTCGCGTCGAGCAATGACTTGACGACGTTGTTCTCTTACTCATCGGATCCCGAGCGCGTGATCGTGGATCTGTCGGGGTCGCATATCTGGGATGCGTCGACCGTCGCCGCGTTGGACGCGATCGAGACGAAGTATCAGGCGTTGGGGAAGGCGGTGGAGATCGTCGGGATGAACGAGAGCAGTTCGCGGATGCGCGGGCGGTTGACGGGTGGGTTTGAGTAGGGCTGTGTTCGCAGTCTCGGGCGAGGCCGACGGCACTTGAGCTGCCCTCACGTCTGGCATCGTCCAGCCGATCTCCGCCGAGTTGGACACGGCCGCAAGTCGAACGCCCGAGGTTCACAGCCTCGGTCTCCACAGAGTCGCGTCAGTCTCAGTGTCGCGTCAGTCTCAGTGTCGCGGATGACAGGCTCGCGACAGTTGGGCCACCAGATCGGGCATTGCACCGCGGGGGGCCACGTTCACCGAAACCGACTCCCCCTCGTGTCGCTTGAGGCGGCCAACGCCTCGTCAGTGGCGCCGAGCGAGGGCTCAATCGACGCATTGTGACGCGTCAGCGCCCCTGTGACCACGAGTTTTTGATTTCGACGCCGGTCAACGGTACGGGATGGACGTGGAGCGGACGTGAACATCGCCATAGCCTGAAACGTGGAGCAGGCTTTCGAGAGCGCGCCTTGCAGTTACCGCGTCTGCGCTAGGTCCAATCCAAATTTCCCGGATCGGCAACTTCCTATCTGCCGCAGCGGAGATGAAGCGACCTCGCTCATCGGAGGATGATAGTTCGACGTAAGGTACCGCTCCGAAACGGTCACCTCGGAACTGAAGAAACTTCCACGATGGATTTGCCTCGACGACCAGCCGCACTTCGTCTTCATCCTCGAAACTGGCGTCCTTTTCGAGGTAGACCGGGCTGTCCGCGAAATCCGGAAGGCTCACAAGGAATGATCCACGCTCCTGTCCGTCCATTCGGTCTTTCGCGAGAGCTCGGAGCGACTGTTCGTGCGATTGAGTGCCCTTGCGATTCACATACATAACGTCATTCCACTGTCCGCCGAAGACCCATACCTCGTCGGGGTCGTATATGCGCACAGGCCCATCAGCCGACTCTTCCCAACCCACCGAATCCCAACCCTCTGGTGGTCGCGGGTGCCGGCGACCCTCGACGACCTCCAGCGGACGCAGCAAAACCGACCGATCGAGCCCGATAGCGTATGGCGTCGTCGCGCCCCCGTAGTTTCGCCATAACGTGAGTCGGTCGGGACCTCTCGACGCCGACAACAAGAACAAGTGGTCCACAGACCGCTCATTCAAAGCACCAGACTCTTCAATCGCCTTCCGCTCTGCCGGCGAGAACGATTCCCTCATCCGCTCGTAGGTCCGTTTAAGGGCTCGCACACCCGTCTTCATCTCATTTGCGTCATTCATAAACGCTGCCGAAGTCGCTCGGAGGGCGTCCGTGTGCAAGATCGAAATCAGCGCTTCTGCCGAGGTGTAGTGCCAGGCAAGCTGCTGCCGGTCGCGTTCCAAAGCCATACGAGGGGTCACGTCACCAGTATGGCGGGCTCGGTGACGGACTGAGCGGCCTAACTAACGGTAGCCAGCCCTTTACTGCCGTGGGAGGAGGTCCTAGGCGATACCTAGCCATGCACGGCCTCTATCCATACGTGCCGACGGCTGGCGATTTGGTCTCGCTGTTCATCCCGAACGTTCCGCTCACGTGGGAGACGTTCACGATCATCGCGCCGTTCGCGCTCGGGGTCGCGCTGGTCGGACTGATGGAGTCGCTGCTCACCGCAAAGCTCGTCGACGAAATCACCGACACCCACTCGCGCAAGAGTCGTGAGGCGTGGGGGCAGGGCGTCTCGAACGTGCTGTCGGGGATCTTCGGCGGCATGGGCGGCTGCGCCGTGATCGGTCAGACCATGATCAACGTGAAAGCCTCCGGCGCGCGGACACGCATCTCGACGTTCTGCGCCGGGATCTTCCTGTTCCTGCTGGTCGTCGTGTTCGGCGACTTCGTCGGGACGATCCCGATGGCCGCGCTCGTCGCCGTGATGATCATGGTCGCGATCGGGGCGTTCGACTGGCACAGCGTGCGTCCGTCGACGTTGAAGCGGATGCCGAAGAGCGAGACCTTCGTGATGATGGTGGTGACGGTGGTGCTGGTGTTGATCACGCACAATCTGGCGGTCGGGGTCGTCGGCGGGGTGCTGGTCGCGTCGGTGCTCTTCGTGCGGCGGGTGGCGCACTTCGTTTCAGTTACGCGAGTTCTCGGTGAGGCGGGTGACGTTGTGACGTACGTCGTGGAAGGGGAGCTGTTCTTCGCGTCGAGCAACGATCTGACGACGTTGTTCTCGTACTCGGACGATCCCGAGCGGGTTCTCGTTGACCTGTCGGGGTCGCATGTGTGGGATGCGTCGACCGTTGCGGCGTTGGACGCGATCGAGACGAAGTACGCGGCTCTGGGGAAGTCGGTGGAGATCGTCGGGATGAATGAGAGCAGCGAGCGCATGCGGGGAAGGCTCACGGGTGGGTTCGAGTAAATAGACACCCTAAGTTCACGGGAACCCGCGCCGCGCTTGGAACCAGCGCGGCTATTCACGCGGCGACTGCTCGGCTCACTCCACTCAACCGAGACACTGAGACTCGCTCGGTTTGAATCGCGGTGCTTTCACCGTTCGTTGACGCGAGGGCCTGAGGTGCTGAGCCCCTTGAGGTCCGCGATCCTGATCAACTCTGAAGCAGCACCGCGGATTATTCGCCGCTGATCCGACTTCGCCATCTTGCGAACCAACGGAATCCATGGAGTCACCGCTTGAGACCCCGCGGCGGCGAGCGACTGAAGCCCGTGAAGGATGCGAAGCGCGCAACGGATTCCGTCCGATTGCAGCAACGCCGTCGCGCGCTGAGTGATCATCTCCGAAACAAACGACTCGGACGAAAGCAACTGAATCATGGCAAAGCCCGCTTCCGCCCGGACGTCGGGATTGTCGTCATCAGCTAGTTGCAGCAACAGCACATGAGCCCACGTGGCCTCGTCCCGGTCGACAATGAGCGGGATCGAGCGCGCTGCCTCGACTCGGCCGACGTTGCCGGACGCGCTGAGCCGCAGTACTGCCTCGAGCCCCTCAGTTGAGGTGAGTGCTCCGAAGGCCGCAGCCATGCGAAGCGCTTCGGGAGTGAGAGGCAAATTATCCCCACCGAACCATGAATCTCGACGCGACTCCGCGATCTTGCGCCAGTTGCCTGCCAAGCGCTCCTGAACACTCGCAGGCACCCTCGTCGCATTAGATGCGAGGCGCTCGAGCGCCGACTCCTTGAAGTCAGACAACACGTTCGGATCGACGAGATGCTCAGTTACCGCTTCCCAAACGAGCGGATCATTGAAGCGAAGTGCGAACGCTACGCCAACGTTCGCGGGCTCGATCCCGCCGAACGCGAAGCTACCAGCAGCCGCCGCTGTTGCTTCCGCGGCGAGTGCCGAGGTGATCGCTTCCCTCGCGTCACTAAGTTGCGATTTGGGCGCGTCGGCTGGAAGCCCGTCGTCCGCGAGTATCGCAGCCGCTTCTATACCTGACGAATGTTCAAGCCCGTTATCAGGGAGGTGCAGCGCCTCCCGGAGCTGGAACACCAATGCCTCAGTCTCCGGATCGGTCGCGGACTGATGTTCCAACCACTGCGACCACCTGTCGCGTACTTGACCTTGAACGCGGCTCCAGTCGATCACGCCAACCACGCGAGAGAGCGTGTTTGACAAAGGTCGCACAAGCGCCTTTGGCTCGCGAAGGAGTTCGCTCGCGCTCCCTGCGACTTCGTCGTCTTGTTCGCTACCGGGCAGGAAGCGAGCAATCGCCTTCCACGCATTGTCAAGATGCGTCCATGCGTATCGATTCGTGCGCTTCATCGTTTCAAGGTGAATCCGCGCGACGTCAATGCTCTGCGCAAGCTCAGCCTGCTCAAGAACGTCTGCGGCGCCCTCAAGTACCATCAAATCCGATTCCGAGGCGTAACGATCGCGTACAGCACGAGCGAGCACCCTGAGGGCGTCATCCTTCAAAGCAGTGAGGGGCCCTTCGGCCCGCACCCACGCGAGCGCGGGTTTGAGAGAAGCCGTGTCATTGGATTGACGAAGTAGACGCAGTGCCTCGCGCACGTGAAACTCCACGTCGTCGCGCTCAAGAAGATGGATCTTGGCCATCTCGGCCCGGTTTGCACGGGCCACTCCCACATCGCCCGAGAGCTCGGCTATGAGCAAAGCGTTATAAGCAACGTCCGCAACTGTCTCGCGCCCAAAGACTCGCTTCCCTGACGTGGATTCGAGCCTGGCTTCGAACGCTTCGCGCACGACGGCGGTTCCGCGGTTTCTCTCGAGTACGTGTTGCCGCAGATCGATCCAGCCACTTCGAGCGCGAACGACTCGAACCCATCCGCGGCCGCCGAACCTCTCGATGGTCGCTTTGGCCGCCAAAGCGTTGTTCCTCGTCGCAGTCAGCATGTCTCGCTGCACCCGCACGGAACTCCAGCTGATGCCCTTCGACACGGGGAATTTCTCTAGTCCCGCTACCGAAGCGCTCGGCAACCATCGGTTGACCTCCGCGATGCTCGCCTGAGCATCCTCGAACCGGAACGAGTCGCACGCGCGCGCTACCCGTTGCTGCTGAAGAACGGCAACCGCAAGTCGGTATGACGGCGCCAGATCCTGTGGAGCAGCGACGTTGGATAGCTCCATTGCGATCGCCGCGAGTAGGTCGACCGCACGGGATGCGTCCTCGAGTTCCAACGACCCCAGGGCGGCGAATGTGGCTGCTGCGATGCGTGCGCCGACCTCTACGTCGCCTCGCTGCGCGATTATCCAAAGTGATTCGGTCGCATCGGCTTGAGTTGCGGCCACGAGCGACGCCTGAGCTGCAGTTACGAGCTCACCCGCCCAGCCAGGCCAAGACGAACTCATGTCAGACTGCTCACTTTCAACGTGAGCATTGCGACGTTCCGTCACGAGTGCGAGCGCCTGCGCAGCTGTGATCTCGCCTGCGCCGAAGTTCGGGTGAGGTGAAACAGTCCACGGTGCGAGCACCGCCGCGATCCAGGCCATGCCAACGGGCTGGGTGTTCATATGGCCTCGTACCTCCTTCTACGTGGACTAACAAGTGGGGCGCGCACTATGGCTCCATCCTCGATCTGTGTCGGTGGTAGCTCCATCAGATGTCGCTCTTGCAAGCATTGGAGAAGCACACGGCGGCAATCCATCGTTAGCGCGTCGGGAATATTGGTTCGCAGGTGACGCGCACCCCGCAACCCGGGGCCCTGGCCGATAAGAAGCTCTCGAACCTCGGGCAGTCGAAGCGCAGGCTTCCTCTGCGCACATGCCACCAGTAGGACGTTGGTAGATCCCAGGTCAGAACGGGATCGAAGAAACGCAGCGAATGTCTCCCCCTGAACTATACGGTCGTGGTCTCCGGCCATGTACCCGACCACAAGCAAGTCAGAGCGATCGTCCGCGGGTGCGCGAAACCGAATAGGTGACTCGCTTCGCAGCATGCCAACAGCAAGCTGGAGCGCAGATTGCCATTCCATGTCGTCGAACGGCAATAGTTCGTGCCACTCGACTACGAACTCGGCGCTCATCCAGCGACCGGCCGAATCACGAGAACGTCCGTCCGCGCGACCGTGAACTCAATCAGCCCCTCCGAAGCCCCGAGTCCGCAAAGGTCACTCGTAACCTGCAAGGTCAGAGCATCGTCCAGCGACCGAAGCTCGACGGTCTTCGTGGTCGCCTCAAACATCTCTGGCAGCGAGGGGCAGAGTGCCCTGGCCGGTGAGGTGTCGGAGAGACTAAAGACCAGCACCTCGCGTTGCTCGTTTATCAGAAGCATCGAGATAAGCGCGGCAATGATAGTCAGGATGGCACCTGCGGCGAGCCACATCCCAACGTCGGTTGCCCGCATGATCTGACGCTGCACGGACTCGATTGAACGTCGATATTCCTCCGCGTCAGGCCCGCTTTCCTTACGTTCGAAAAGGGCTTCCCACGGGCGGAGGAACTTATTGGCGGCACGTCCGGCCTTCGTTGCTGCCGTCGCTCGCGCATGGAGAACTGACCCGACCACGAAGGCCCCCGTAGCGACCACTAGAAAGACCACCGAGGTCATAGCCAGGACTCGCGTGGCGAACGGGAAGGCGACCAACGCCGGATTCAGCGCCAGGGCTGCCGCGAGCGCCCCCGCCGCGGCGGCGGTGAGGGCAGCAACCGAGTTGGAACGGGCCCGATACTTGTCTGTCGTGGCTATCTCGACCAGCAAGTCTTCGTCGTCGCCATCCGCCATAGGGAAATGCTACCGAAGAAGTTCGACACACAGCGAGGGACGCGTCAGGGCAACGACGAGAGACGAAAGCCCGGTATCACGAAGCGTCTGACAGCACCTCGGGCCATTGCCTGCACAGGCCGCTTTCACTCGAGGTGCGCGCGTTCCCGCTGTCCCACTGGATCGCACTCGATTCGAACTCCGAGAGATACTCGGGATACGCGACCTTTCGCTTCGTCCACTTCGCGCAGGCCCAATATCGGTACGCAGCTTCCGCTCCGGTGACCGCTCCTGCCACCGACCCACCGACCCACCGACGGCACCTTCTCCGGAAGGCGTCAGGGGCTCGCACCCGCATCTCGACGTTCTGCGCCGGCATCTTCCTGTTCGTGTTGGTCGTGGTTTTTGGGGACTTCGCCGGGACCATCCCGATGGCAGCTCTGGTGGCCGTGATGATCATGGTCGCGATCGGGGCGTTCGACTGGCACAGCGTGCGTCCTTCGACGTTGAAGCGGATGCCGAAGAGCGAGACGTTCGTGATGGTCGCGACGGTGGTGCTGGTGTTGATCACGCACAACCTCGCGGTCGGGGTGGTCGGTGGGGTGCTGGTCGCGTCGGTGCTGTTCGTGCGGCGGGTGGCGCACTTCGTGACGGTTACTCGGGTTTTGGGAGAGGCGGGGGATGTTGTGACGTCCGTCGTGGAGGGGGAGCTGTTCTTCGCGTCGAGCAACGATCTGACGACGTTGTTCTCGTACTCGGACGATCCATCTCGGGTTCTCGTTGACCTGTCGGGGTCGCATGTGTGGGATGCGTCGACCGTTGCCGCGTTGGATGCGATCGAGACGAAGTATCAGGCGTTGGGGAAGACGGTGGAGATCGTCGGGATGAATGACAGCAGTTCGCGGATGCGCGGGCGGTTGACGGGCGGGTTCGAGTAGGAGTCCGCAGGCCCTACGTCGTTTGGGCGGCCGAGAGTCGTTGCGCAGCAAGCTCGTTCTCACCACCGACTCGAACGGGCGTTTCGCGGCCTCTTTCGTCGCGCTGCGATGAACGCGGTGCCAATCTACGACATGAACCCCCCGACCGTATTTCTATTCCTCAAACGACGATCCGGACGATCGGCGCGAAGAGAATTGCCGATGGTCGAAGGTGGTGTGGTCGTGGTCAATCGCCGGCTTTTACGGCGCGTTTGCGGCCATCGGTATGATCATCGCGTTCATAGGTGTCGCCCTACTAGCGCTTGAGTACCTTCGCGCAGCTCTTCCTCTTCTCCTCGTTTGACCGTACGGTGGCCGCACGCGCGAATGCGAACACCGCGGGCTGATCTCGCTGAAAGAAATTGGTCGCCCGATGTCGGGTCGATTCGTTCACCCTCATCCACCAGCGGCAACCTCCGCCTGCCTCAGGATCAGCTCGGTCGCGGCGACCTCCTGGTCCGGCGGATAGCCGTGCTTGAGCAGGAGCCTCTTGATCCGAGTCCGAAGTTTCGCCCGGACGGTCTCTTTGAGGTTCCAGTCCGTCTTCGCATCGTTGCGCACGATCTCGGTCAGCTCATGCGCGATCTGCTTCATGAGCGAGTCCTCCATCACGAGCTTCGCGGCCTCATTCGAGGACAATGCGTCGTAGAAGGCCAGTTCGTCCTCCGTCAGCCCGGTTCGCTCACCGCGTTCACGCTGAGCCTTGATCTGCTTTGCGATCTCGACGATCTCCGCCACAACCTGCGCCGCGTCGATGGCGCGATTCTGGTATCGGTTTAGCGCCTCCGCGAGCATCTCCGAGAATTGACGGCCTGCGACGACATTGCGCCGCGCAATGATCTTCACTTCCCGGTGGATCAGGCGGCGGACCACCTCGAGCTGGAGGTTCTGGTTCTCGGCGCTCGCGAACTGCTTCGCGAAAGCGTCGTCAATCAGCGAGATGTCCGGCTTGCCGAGCCCAGCCTCCTCGTAGATGTCGATCACACCGGATCCGGCCATGTGGCGGCTGACGATCTGGCGGACTGCAATGTCAAGCGCAGCGTCGTCGTCGGCCGAAGGTCGATCAGCGCCCTCGATCTTCGCGATCGACTGGCGGACGGCATCGAAGAACGCAACGTCGTCGCGGATCGCCTCGGCCTCCACGGATGTCGGCACCAGCGTGTAAAGCTGCTTGAGGCGGCGCATGTGAGCCATGAAGCGCTGCTTGAGCGAGTGCCCCTCCTCCCCATCGAACTCGCCGACATCGCCGTGGGAGGTGTCGAGTTGCTCACGCTCGGACTCGAGCAGGTGGTCGACGACGGCAGCCACCGCATGCAGGAAGGCTTTGTCGCTGCCAGAGCCCAGAATGGTCACCCAGTCGACGTCGTGGAGCATGTCGGAGACGATGCTGTGCTCGACGAGCATCTCGGGGATCGCTGCCCGGCGCACGTCGTCGCCGACCGCGCGGCCGTCCTTGTCGCGACTAGTGTACGTCTGCAGAGCATCCCGAAGGTTCTCAGCAATGCCGATGTAGTCCACGACGAGGCCGGAAGGCTTGTCCTTGAACGTTCGGTTCACGCGGGTGATCGCCTGCATCAGTGAAGCGCCGCGCATCGGCTTGTCGACATACATCGTGTGCATGGGGGGCGAGTCGAAGCCGGTGAGCCACATGTCGCGCACGATCACGACTTCGAGCGGGTCTGCTGCGTCGCTGGCACGGGCCTTCATGGCATTGCGCATCTTCTTGTTGCGTATGTGAGGCTGAAGCTCAGCGGGATCGGTCGCGTTGCCGGTGATGACGGTTTTGATGACACCCTTATCATCGTCTTCGTGGTGCCAGTCGGGCCGGATCTCAACAATCGCGTCGTACAGGTCCACCGCGATCCGCCTTGACATGGTCACAACCATGGACTTGCCCGCAAGCACGTCGCGCCGGGCCTCCCAGTGCTCGACGATGTCGGCGGCGAGCTCCGCGATGCGCTTCTCGGAACCGACGATCGCCTCGACCTTCGCCCATCTCGACTTGAGCTTCTCGTCGACGCCCTCGTCTGCCTCTTCGACGATGTCCTCGAACTCCGCATCAATCTCCTCCCGGGCGGTCTCGGGAAGGTCGATCCGGGCCAAGCGAGGCTCGTAGTAGACCTTGACCGTCGCGCCGTCCTCCTGTGCGTCGGTCATATCGTAGGTGTCGATCGTCGTGCCGAAGATCTCGGTCGTGGAGCGGTCGCGCTCGTCGATGGGGGTACCGGTGAAGCCGATGAACGACGCGCGCGGCAACGCGTCGCGCAAGTGCCGCGCGAAGCCGTCAATGATGTCGTAGTTCGAGCGGTGCGCCTCGTCAACCATCACCACGATGTTGCGACGGCCCGAAAGCAGCGGGAACTTTCGGCCTGCGTCACGGTCGGCCTTCGAGAGCCCGAACTTCTGGATAGTCGTGAAGACGATGCCACCGGACTCGCGGCCGGCCAGTAGCTCCTTGAGATGAGTCCGTGAGTCGGCCTGGACTGGCGCTTCCGGCAGCGGCGAGCCAATCTTCGACGATGCGAAGGTGTCGTCGAGCAGCTGGTCGTCGAGGTCGTTGCGATCGGTGAGCACGACAATCGTCGGGTTCTGCATGCCTGGGTCGCGCATGACCTTGCCTGCGTAGTAGGCCATCTCTAGCGACTTGCCGGAACCTTGGGTGTGCCAGATGACGCCGATGCGCCCGTCACCGGAGACAGCGCGCAAGGTCTCGTCGACGGCCTTCTTAACCGCCCAGTACTGGTGGTACTTCGCTACGGCCTTGCGCGTTTTCTCGCCGTCGCCGTAGGTTGCGATGTAGTTGCGGCACAGGTCGAAGAAGACGTCCGGGCGGAACAAACCTTTGGTCAGGACCTCAATCTCCGGCAGCTTGTAGCCAGCAGGGTGGCGGGGGTCTTTCATGACACCGTCGATGGTCTTCCATGGTGCCCAGTGGTGCCACGGGGCCGAGAACGAACCGGCTCTGGCCGAGAGGCCATCGGAGACGACCGTGACCTGGTTCCACTTGAAGACGTCGGGGATCTGTGCGCGGTAAGTCTGCGTCTGTCGATACGCGCCCTTGACGCTGGCATACTCTTTGCCTGGACGCTTGAGCTCGAACAGAGCCATCGGCAGTCCGTTGACGAACAGGATCACGTCCGGCCGGCGTTCGTGCTTCGGTCCCTTGATGGTGAACTGGTTGACCGCGATCAGATCGTTGTTCTCGACGTCGTCCCAGTCGACGAGCCAGGCGCGGACTGTGCGGAGTGTGCCCTCCTCATCGCGGTAGTCGACCGGCACACCCTCGATGAGATGCTTATACGCTCGCCAATTCTCGGTCTCGACAAGGGGCGACTCGACTCGCTTGATCGTGCTGACGACGTCCTGAACCGCCGCCTCGGAGAGGTCGGGATTGAGTCGCCGGACGGCAGCCGCGACCTTCCCATCGAGTATCGTGTCCCGGTAGTCGGAGCGCTCAGCACGGGGCTCCCCGGGTGCGATGTCGGGGCCGTGGAACGTCTCCCACCCGAGTTCGGCGAGATCGCTCAGGACGATCTGCTCGAGATGGTCCTCAGTCATCCCAGCCATCATGCCACCTCGAAACTCTCTTCGACACGAACTTTGCCTGACATCAGCAGAGGCAGGAGCTCATCTCGGGCACGGGTGAGCTCGGCAACTTCGTTGTGGAGGTTGACCGATATTGTCCACAGTTCCTCGAGTACAGCGTCCAACTCATCGCGCTCGCCATGGGACGGTAATGCAACGGGCATCGTCGCAACATGGTTCCAGTTCGCGCGCGGCATCCGTGTGCCGCCGCTGCCCGCCATCGCGAACTCAGTGAACGCCGGCTGCGACACGATCGCTTCCAGGGTGGCGGCTCCTACAGTCGCGCGCGGGCGCAGCACCCAGATCTCGGTTGAGCACACGCCCTCATATCCAGGACGGTCGTACTTTCGGAAGTAGGGGCGGAGTCTTCCGTAGAGCACGTCGCCCGCATGGAATCGTAACTTGCTGCTGTCGATGCCGGCGGCTGTCCCGACCGATTGAATGCCACCACCGTCTGTAGCAAAGTTGTCGAGCGCAAGGTAGACGGCGTTAGGCGCGATGTCGGCAGCTTTGACACCGTCTCGCACGAGAGTTGCGATGTCTCCAAACGGAATCTTGGGTTGATCGGTCGCAGCTCGGGCAAACAACTCGTGTGCCAGCTCGCGCGAAGATGCGATCTGGGTGAGGTTCGTCTCGATCAGGTCGTCGAATGTGCCGAGAACCGAAGCAATGCGCCGCTGCTCATCGACCCGCGGCAATTTTGCGACGAACGACTCGATGCGAGCTGGGCTGGTGTGTTTTACGGTCGACCCACTAGCCCCGGCGACCACATGGTGGCGATATTCTCGTCCGCGTAGCAGATATGAAACGAACCCCAGATCCGCCCGCTCATCGTCAATGATGACGACCTTGCCGATTCGCTGGTTATGTAGGTAGTTTCGCCCATTATTGGGGATCGTCGCGGAGTAACCCAGGGTGTCTGCCGAACGGCTCAAATCGGTCATGGTGACCACCACATCGCCCGGCGTCAGTAGGTACTCGGGGCTGAACTCTCCAACAAAGGTCTTCGGTTTTGCCTCTTTGAATCCACCGCCGACAGAGAAGTTCCCAGGCGTCATCAGGGTCGGGAAGCCGAGGTCATCGGAGAAGGCTGCACCGGCGAACGCAAATCCGTGCTTGATAGACAGGACTTCGCTGAGTCGAGTTGGTGCCCAGCTAGTCATCAGCAACCACCAGAGCCTCAAGGGCAACGCGCATGCGTTCTTCCAGTCCACTACGCGCGGCAAAGCCATCGCGGATCGCCGCGCTAAGCCGGGCGATCTTCTCGTCGAGGGGCACCCCGTCGTCCTCGACCTCCTCTGCACCTACGTAACGGCCCGGTGTGAGGATGTAATCATGCTCGGCGATCTCGCTCGTTGGCACGCTACGACAGAACCCGGCGACATCTTCGTATGGCATGCCGTCGCTCGTCTCGGTGCCACGCCAGGCGTGGTAGGCGTCGGCAATCGTATTGATGTCGTCGTCATTGAAGGCTCGCACGGTGCGCGTCTCCATGTAACCGAGGTTCTTGCGGGCGTCGATGAAAAGGGTCTCCCCCACGCGCTTACGCGTCTTCGCCCCGTTCGGTATGCCCGCCTTATTCTTCGTCATGAACCACAAGCAAACCGGGATCTGCGTACCGAAGAAGAGTTGCGGCGGCAAAGCGACGATGCACTCGACGAGCTCGGCCTCGACCAAATTCTTGCGGATCTCGCCCTCGCCGCTCTGCTGGCTCGACAGCGAACCATTGGCGAGAACGGTGACCATCGTGCCGGTCGGTGAGAGGTGGTACAGCATGTGCTGGATCCACCCAAAGTTCGCATTGCCCGTTGGCGGCATCCCATACTTCCAGCGAGAGTCATTTGCGAGACGTTGCCCGCCCCAGTCATCCTGGTTGAACGGTGGGTTCGCGATGACAAAGTCGGCGCGCAGGTCAGGGTGCTTGTCTGCGTGGAAGGAATCGCCCCACTCTGGACCAAGGTTCGCTTCAATGCCTCGCAGAGCGAGATTCATCTTGGCCAAACGCCAGGTGGTCGGCACCGATTCCTGTCCGTAAACGGAGATGTCAGCATGGGTACCGCCGTGCGCCCGGACGAACTTGTCCGCCTGGACGAACATGCCTCCGGAGCCGCAGGCGGGATCGTAGACACGGCCGTGGTACGGCTGAAGCATCTCGACAAGCAACTGGACTACGGAACGAGGCGTGTAGTATTGCCCGCCTCGCTTGCCCTCACCGCCGGCGAACCTGCCGAGGAAGTACTCGTACACGCGCCCCAGAACGTCGAGGTCCTTGTGCTCCTCCGCCGCGAGGTCACTGCGCGAAAAGACGTCGATGAGGCCTCCGAGCATCTGGGGAGTGAGTTCCTGACGTGAGAAGCTCTTCGGTAATACACCCTTCAAGCTCGGATTCTCCCGCTCTATAGCGTCCATAGCCGTGTCGATGCGACCACCGATGTCCGATTGCTTTCCGGCCTTCCTGAGATCGTCCCAGCGGTGCCCCTCAGGGATCCAAAAGACGCCCTCGGCGGTGTACTCGTCACGGTCTTCGAGGACTGAGAGCTTCGCCGCTTCATTTGGCATGAAGTAGTCCGAGGACTCGTCATTCACGAGCCGGGCAAGCTCGTCGTGACGGACCATGAAAGTATCCGAGACGTACTTCAGGAAGATCAGTCCAAGCACGACATGCTTGTAGTCGGCGGCATCCATCGAGGATCGCAAGGCAGTGGCGGCCTCCCAGAGGGTCTCTTCGAGTGACTGCTTCTGCTTCATCTTCGGGGGCATTGCACTCCTGGGGGCTGAACGAGATCGACCTCGGCGTCGCTCACTGGCTGTTGATAAGACGGCGTAAAGAGAACACACCCGCGATTCAATCCAATGCTATCGAGCAGCTGAGAACTTGTTGCGTAACTAGGACCCGCATTCGCAAGCCGGAAGCCTTCGCGTTCACGCTGACGCCGCTCTTAGAGCGCGCCCGCGAAGGACGCGGTCAGCGGTCGACAGTCGATCGGGGCCGGGCGATAGCAGGATTCTGGACTCATTTGAGCCGAGAATCTCTCGTAAGCACGGCTACTGCGTCGCGCCAAACCTCTCCCCCGAACTAACCTGCTGTGCCACCCGCCGCAACGCCAACAACAACGGCTCCACCAGCACCGATCCCAACACCACGTACCGCACCGCGGCCTCCGCAGACTCCTCCGGCACCCCCGCGATCTCCGCATCCGCAATCCGCCGCATGCTCGCGAGGTACTCCGCCATCGCCGCATCCGGAACGGTGAACCCGACGCGCTCCAAGCCCTGCAGCGCCCGCGCGACCGCATGCAGCACTGCCTCGTCACACATCCCCGGCTTCCACCCGAGCCCGGCCACAAGAGCCTCAGCGTCCGTCAGATCCAAAGACTCATCCACCGGCGGAGTGATCGCCGCATGCGCCATCCCGAGCAGGTTGTGCGCATTCTCCGGCGGCTCATCGAGCGCGGCCAGCACCCGCCGCGTCTCGGCGATGCTCACCCCCGCGTCGAGTAGCGCCCGGATCACCCGCAACCGCTCCACGTGCTTCTCGCCGTACGCGGCCTGAGTCGGAGCACTGCGCTCGCCCTCGGGCAGCAGCCCCTCACGCAGGTAGTACTTGATCGTCGGCACGGTCACGCCGGTCTGGGCTGACAGTTCGGAAATTCTCATGGCCACCTCTTGACTTCGATAGTAGCGCTATCCATTATGGATAGTGAAGCTATCCAACCAAGGAGTCATCATGTCGAAAGTCATCACGGGCCGCATGACCCACCGCCACGAGGGCGAGCTCGTCGTGTTCCACATCGGGATGCAGATCAACCGCTGGTGGCGCCCCGACCTGTGGATGCCGGCCTTCTTCGCCATGCCGGGGATGCTGCGCGAACTCAGCACCGACCCCGACTCGGGCATGCTCGGCTACCACCTGCTCTTCGGATCGGGCGGCCCCTACGTCGTGCAGTACTGGTCGTCCGTCGACAAGCTCTACGCCTACGCGTCCAGCCCGAACCAGGAACACCGCCCCGCCTGGACCGCCTTCAACCGCGCAGCCCGCAAGGCTCCGGGCGCTGTCGGCATCTGGCACGAGACCTTCCGCGTCGACACCGCCGAGAGCGTCTATGTGTCGACGAAGCCGATGGGACTACCGAAGGCGACGAAGCTCGTCGAGGTGCCGCGGCGTCAGGACCGGGCGCAGGCGCGGTTCGCGGAAGGGCGTACGAAGGCGCAGCCACATCCGACCACCGCGGGCTGACGGGGAGTGAACGTGCCCGGAAAAGGTCTACCCGGGCACCCCGCGCTCTGCCACCATGAGGGCCATGACCCCCAACGATGCTCCGCCCGCAGTGGCACCCCAAGGCGAACGGACGACGCTCGAGAAGCTCCACGACGGGCTGACGAGTCCCGGCGGACGACTCATCCGGTACATCCTCGTCCTGGTCATCGTCGGGGCCGCCGTGTACTTCTCTCTCGCGGGATGGTTCCAGGTCTGCGAGGTCGTCGAATCGGAGAAGGAAGGACTCACCCGCACCTGTTCGGGACCAGACCTCACGAGCGCCGGAGTACTCGCAGCCGTCATCTTCGTGTTGCTGCTCCTCTGGCCCGACCTCTCGGAGTTCAGCGCCTTCGGAGTCACGCTGAAGAAGCTGGTTCAGAAGGTCGACGAGAAGATTACGGATACGCGCGACAAGGCGACCCATATCGACGGGACGACGACCGAGACGAAGTCGCGCCTTGAGAGTCTGAGTTCCACCATCGACAGTCAGGGCGGCGACGTCCGCGCACGCCTCTCCCTCATCCAATCGAACCTGACCCGCATGAGTGAAAGCGGATGGGGCCGCGAGACCGCACCCCCACGGACCAGCGCGTCACAGTTGACGCCTTCACCGCGCTGGGACCAGTTCGACCGCAACAACTTCCTGAACGCGTGCCGCGGACTATCCGGCCCCGACGAGCTCGACGCAGCCATCAGCGAACTGCACGACATGATCGGCGAACCGTGGTGGCCTGACGCTCTCGAGTTCGGCGTCAGCGGCGACACCGCGAGTTTCGAGGGCCTCATCCTCGAACTCCTCCGACGATTCCGGGGACGGTGGGACGACCGCGCCGTGGAAGACCCCCACCGCGCCGCCGAGATCGACGCCATCCTGCGGGCCATCGAGAGGATGCTTCTCGCACTCATCAGCGGCAAGAAGGTCGACGACGATTCGATCTACACCGCCGCAGGAGTCTTGGTTCTCCTTCACCGAATCGCCTGAGCCGCATCGAGCGCGAGGGTTCGTCTCGCGCTGCTCGCTCGACGAACGGGATGCTCAACCACCGTCTCCCCCGACCCGCCGCCTGCTCATTCCGGAGAGGAACTGGGCGGCCCCGGCCGCTCCGGCCTGCGCCGCAGGAAGAACCGAACGATCCCCCGCACGACGAAGAACACGATCGCCAGGATCACGACGAGAACGACCACACTGATGAGGAGACCCCACCAGCTGAACATCGACCCGGTCATATTTCGCGCTCCTCAGGAAAGGCCGAATCCGCAACGGCAGATTCGTTCACAGTTCAGGATCCCGCACAGTGCGGCCGACTTCGTCAAGGGGCACGACGCGCCGCACATTGAGCACCGCGATCACGCGGTTCCAGAAGGTCTCGTTTGCGAACGCCGACTCGTTCCTCTTCTCAGCCGCAGCCGCGAGCGTGCTGGTCAGCAAGGAAACCATGGCGAAGATCGGGCCCATCCACGGTGCGCGCGCCCCGAGAGTGAACCCCACCACGACGACCACTCCCATGATCAGAAGACCCGGGATGAAGCCCGTCCTCCGATAGGTCGTCGATGGCGCCCCTCCGAGCACGAGGCCCGCGCTCACGGCCAGAGCAGCCGTCAACACGTACGTCAGAATCTCGCCTTCCATACTCATCGTCACGATCGTCTTCCCCAATCCATCAGCAGGTCACTGCTCCCTACGAGCGCCTCGCGAAGCTCCAGCCCCGCTAGCGAGGTTCGAGCCGATAAGGAACGCGAGTAGCCCGATCACGAGGTACGCGGGAAGCGCATCTGCGGCTGGGGTATCAAGGCCTCCTGTCCACCCGAACCACGCCAGGAAGCCGAACCACACCGCAATGGGGATGAGCGCGAGAACAGTGCCTGCGCTCCGCCCCGCTCGTCCAGCCAAGGCTCCCCAGAGGAGAAGAGCTACTCCTACCGCGACGTAGAGCATGGCTTCGGGCTCAGCAGTTCCGTACCCGGACGGCCCACCGACGCCGACCGCGCACTGGACCGAAATGCATCCGCGGGATCCGAAGTCGCCTACTCACCTTCATGTGAGCCATCAAAGCATACATATGAGGACATCCCGATATTCCTCGTCCGCGACTGATCCAGGGCACGTTGGGGGCTCGTGCCCTCGTGTCACTCAGCGCTCGGGACAGCGATAACGTCTTAACGGTTAGGGCGGGGTCGATCAACGAAGGAGCAACAATGACGATTTTCGAACCCTTCACGACAGGGGAAAACGTGGCGAAGGCGACGGTCTCATGACGACTCAGCGCGTCCGCGGCACGGCGCGTGAGCGTGCGGTCGTCGTGGCAATGATCCTCGTCGGCGGGGCGCTGCCAGTCGCCGCCAACGCGCCCCTGTTCCAGGACGTCGTGTGGGTGTTCTGGCTCGCAGGGCTCGTGCTCATGCTCGGCGCGCTGACTCTGGTGCTGCGCATCATCTGGCGCGACCGACGCACCGGAGATTCCTGAGCCCCTCACCGATCCGTCCCGCCACTCACTCTGTAGCGGGGCGGGTCACCGTTCGCCTACTCCGCAATCCCCCGCAGCAACCGCACCACCGTCTCCTCCACCCGCTCCGCACTCAACGGCTGGCCGATCAACGCGAAGTACGAGGCCATCGCGATGAACTGGTCCGCGATCGCGGCAGCATCCACATCCGCTCGCACATCCCCGTCGGCACGCCCGCGCGACACCCGCTCGGCGACCCACTCGCGGATCGGCGCGGCCAGCCGCTCGTTCAACACCAAGCCCAGCTCGGGATCGGCTGCCGTCACCTCGATGAGCGCCCGAGCCAGCGCGACGCCCTCGGGTTGAGCCAACCCGTCGGACATCGCCGAGAACCACGCCCGCAGATCCGCCCCGAGGTCGGCCGTCATCGGCACCGCGACATCCGCCCCTGGCACTGAGCCTTCGAGCAGCGCCTCGCCGAGGATCGCGGCCTTCGACGGCCACCACCGGTAGATCGTCTGCTTCGACACCTCCGCCGACTCAGCGAGACCCTCGATCGTCACGGCCTCGTACCCGTCTGCGGCGAGCGCGCGCCGCATCGCCTCCAGCACGGATTGACGGGCTTTTTCGCTACGAGGACGGGGCACCTTTCGAGCGTACTCAGGCGTACACTGGAATATAAGTAGACGCACCGTTGCGAAACTCGAACAAGGAGAAAGAGCATGGCCCTCACCGCACACTCCACCATCGGCGACTGGATGAACGACCCGACCGGCGGGCCCCTCATCCGCGCACTCTTCGAGCAGACCGGCGCCGACCCCGAACTCCTCACCCCCGTGCTGGGCCTGCCCCTGCAGCAGCTCGTCGCGATGAGCCAGGGCCAGCTCCCCCAGTCGGTCGTCGACGACCTGGTGCGCGCGGCCAACGGCGGCGAGATCCCCGAAGACGACGAGTCCGCGGGCTGGAACGAGAAGGTCACCTCCGGCCGCTTCGCCGGTAAGACCGTCATCGTCACGGGCGCCGCCTCGGGCATCGGCAAGGCCACCGCCTCGCGCATCGCCCGCGAAGGTGGACGCGTGATCGCCAGCGACATCGCCGCCGAGAAGCTCGACGCCCTCAAGGCCGAGCTGCCGGATGCCGACATCGTCACGGTCGCCGGAGACCTCACCAAGCAGGAGGCCATCGACGCCGTCATCGCCGCCGCGGGCGACCGCATCGACGGCCTCGCGAACGTCGCCGGCATCAACGATGACTTCTCCCCCGCGGGCGAGACCCCGGATGCCGTCTGGGACCGCGTCATCGCGATCAACCTCACCGCTCCGTTCAAGCTCATGCGCGCGGTCATCCCCGTCATGGAGGCGGCCGGTCGTGGCGCCATCCTCAACGTCTCGAGCGAGGCGGGCCTGCGCGGCAACTCCTCCGGCAACGCCTACACGGCCAGCAAGCACGGCATCATCGGCGTCACCAAGTCCGCGGCCTTCATGTACGGGCCGAAGGGCATCCGTGTGAACTCCGTCGCCCCGGGCGGCGTCGCCACCGGCATCCCGATGCCCCCGAACATGTCCGAGTACGGCTCCGGCCGCCTCGCTCCGTTCCAGCAGGCGATCCCGACGGTGGCTACGGCCGAGCACCTCGCGGCATCCATCACGTTCCTGCTGTCGGACGACGCCGTGAACATCAACGGCGCCATCCTCGCCTCCGACGGCGGATGGTCGGTGCAGTAACCCGCACCCGCGAAACCAACGCCCCCGCCGACCCGAACGGCGGGGGCGTTTCGCGTTCCGAGGCAGGCTCTTTCGCCATGCCCCGACGACTGCCGTGCCCGCCTCGCGGCGGAGCGATGTCTACGAGTAGGTCAAGCCGAAGAAGGTGGACCCGAGCATGAGGGTCAGGACGGCGACGATCGCGCTGACGGCCCGCACCCACGCCGTTCCGCGGCGCACGGCGACCACACCGGAGAGGACCGCAGCGATCATCGTCGCGAAACTCAGGTAGCGGATGGTGAGATCCGGCAGTACCGCCGCTGTCGCGATGCCCGCAAGAAGTGCGAGAACGGCGGCGACCGCAGGGACCACGAGACGACTCCCCACGTGCGGTCGGGTGCGGATGACCCCACTCCTCTGCTCCGAGACACTCATGCTCTCTCCCCCATCAGCCTGACAATCGACGCGGCCAGGATCCCATGTCGTCGGCGCGGTGGCAACAGGCGGTCATGGTGGGACGCCGAGGACTCCGCACCCTATCGACCCGGATACAAGGGGACTGAGGCCCGCACTCGGCGCCCCTACACTCGACCGCATGCTGAAGCTCGCATCGATCGTGATCCGCGTGAACGATCTCCCCGCACAGGCCCGCTTCTGGAAGGCCGCCCTCGACTACGTCGAACGCGACCCGGCGGAAGACGACTGGGTCGTGCTGAAACCCCGCGACGCCGACGCTCCCTGCATCGCCCTCGACGCGCACCACTCCGAACGCGTGCTGCCGCCGCGCATCCACCTCGACATCTACGCCGAGGATCAGGCGGCCGAAGTGCGCCGACTCACCGAGCTGGGTGCCCGCGAGGTGCACTGGGACAACCGGCCGGCCGACGCCGACTACGTGATCATGGAAGACCCCGAAGGCAACCGGTTCTGCATCGTCGACCGCCCCGACTGGGCGGGATGGAAGCGCGCGCGCGACTGACAGCCGCTCACTGCCTCACACCCGGACGAGCGTCTCCGCCATCTCGACCAACTCGTCCATCTCGCAGAGCAGCCCCGAGGCATACGCCCGCCGCCACTCCTCCGCCGTGAGTCCCTCGCGCACCCGGCGGCGATACAGCTCGAAGTCGGCAGGCTCGTTGGCCCGAGGGTCGAATCCGTAGCGCCTGCCGATCGCATCGACGGCTCCGATGATCCGCGCCCCCGTCGCATCCGCACCGAGCGCGGCCGCCGCACCCGCAGCAACCGAGACGGCGATCAGGAGCGACACCGGATCACCGCCGGCAGCGCTCCGCCGCACCGCGGGCAATAGCATGGCCATCGCCGCCGGCCCCTGACGCAGGTCGAGCTGAACCTTCGCCGCCACCACCGGCGCCATGAGCATCACCCACTCGTGACCGCACCGCGACGCGAGCGCCCCGGCACGGCCCAGCAGCTCAATCGCCTCCCGCGATCGCCCCGACGCCCGATGCACCTGACCGGTGATGAGCAGGATCATCGCCGCCGCCGCATCCGGCATCTCATCGACGTCGGCGAGCGCGACCGCCACCTGGGCCACCGGGTCGCCCGCCGGCTCCGGACTGAGCGTGAGGAGGTAGGCGGAGAACGCCGCAGCGAGCCGCCGCAACGCGCGATCTCCGGAAGCTTCCGCCGGTGCCCGCGCTGCCGAGATCCATGTCGCCGCCTCAAACATCTGACCCAGCTGATACGCGAGGAACCCCCTCGTGAGACTCAGCGCCGCCTCGAGAGACGGAGTGGCCGACAGCGCCGACGCCCGGCGCACCATCTCGAGCAGCTCCTGCTGCCGCCCCGCTCGCACCCCGAACCAGAGCAGACCCCCGGCGATGGTCGCCGCGGTCTCCCCGTCGTCGGCGAGCACCGCGGAGTCGAACGCGGCCACGACATCCGGCCACTCGATCCGCAGCCGAGAGATCACCACCCCGGATCCCTCGGCCGTCAGAGCGACGGATGCCTCCGCAGCCTGCGACGCGAACCATGCGCGATGCCGCCGATGCCACTGCTCATCCAGAGTCTCACCGCCCGCGGCGGCCCGCCGGATGAGCGGAGACACGCGGAAGACCGGCTCCGCCTCTCCCTCCTCCGCTGAGACGAGCGAGAACGACACGAGCTGATCGAGGTCGCGATCACGCGGCCTCTCCCCGCACACGGCCGCGGCGGCACCGCGGGTGAACGGCGCCGCGAACCCGGCGAGGCAGCGCAGAGTGTCGTGCTGCTCGCTCGTCAGGAGCGCCAGTGACGACCGCAGGGCCGCGGCCAACCGCGGTTCGCCGGCCTCCTCCGACCGGTCGATCTCCCGCAGCATCGAATCGCCGACCTCGGCGAGCGGCATCACGGCGGTCCGCGCGGCCGCCAGCTCGATCGCCAGCGGCAGCCGGCCCAGCATGTCGACGAGCCGGCCGATCGTGACGGCATCCGCCGCGCGCGCCGCCGGAGGGAGCCTCGTCTCGAACAGCTCGTGCGCGTCCGCCGCGGGCAGAGGATCGACCCGCAACACACTCTCGCCGGGAACGCCGAGTGTCCGCCGCGACGTCGACAGCACGGCGAGTCCGCGCGCCCGCGCGAGTACGGCCACAGCGACGGCTGCCACGCCGACACTCGCCCCCTCCGCCCCGTCGATGACGAGGATGCCGCGCCGGTCGGCCAGATGCTCCGCGATCGCTTCCGGCGCCGCATCCGGGGCACCGACGGCAGACGCGATCACCGGCGCGACGGTGCCATCGACCTCGTCTCCGACGTTCACGAACCAGATGTAATCCTCGCCGGCGACCGCGTCACTGCCCAGCCAATCGACCGCGAGCCTCGTCTTGCCCACGCCCGCCGCGCCCGTGAGCGTGACCAGGCGCGCGACATCGAGCGCTGCCGTCAGCGCCGCACGCTCCTCCCGACGCCCCACCATCGGGGCGATCGGCGCCGGCACACCGAACATGCGCCCCGCGTGCGCCGCGAGGTTCGATACCGAGTGAGCGCCCGGGCTGCGGTCACACTCCGACACCGCACCACCGCCCAGGCGCGCCAGCGCTCGATCCCCCGCGTCGGCCCGCGCCCGCGCCGTGTGCAGCAGAGCCAAGACGTCGTCATCATCGGGATGAGCCGCGCGCAGACCCTGCAGCGTCACCAGCGCCCGCGCGTTGTCGCCGGCATCCAGGTCGGCACGAACGCCGAGCAGCCGAGCCCGATCGACGGCGGTCCGGACCCGCACCCGCGCGAGGGCAGCGAAGGGTGGATCGCCGATCCCCTGCAGCGGCGAGTCCCGCCACCGCAGCAGCAGCGAACGCACCTCTTCGGAGTCGGACGGGATGACCCCGGCCTCGGCATCCTCCAGCGTCCAGAGGTCGACCTGCATCCCGGGATCGTCGACGAGACGGTAGCCAGCCCGCCCACCCTCGAGCCAGGCGCCGAGAGGCGTCGCACGCAGTCGTGACATGTACGCCCGGGCGGTCGTCCGCGCCTGCGCGGGCGGCTCGGCCCACAGGTCGTCGATGAGGTCTTCCAGAGCGACCGGCGCTCCGCGTTCGAGAGCGAGCCGAGCGATGACGGCGCGCGGAAGCGGACCCCCGACCGGCACCCGCTCGCCGTCGACGGACGCCTCGATCCGGTCGAGAAGCTGAACGCGCGCGGTGGCCACAGCCGATCATTGCACGAACGTTGCACTCGGTCGAGAGCCAGGATCGAGGCATCCTTCGAGCCCGAGGCTGGAGACATGAATCACACAGATGCCCCTGTTCAGACCCGGTTCCGCACCTCGCTCGGCGACATCGCAGCGACCGTCATGGGCAGTGGCCCCTATGCGGTTCTCTGGCACGGCATGTTCGTCGACGGCGACTCCTGGGGTTCGGTCGTCGAGGCACTCGCCCCGCACCGGACGCTCGTCGTGCTCGACGGCCCCGGTTACGGCGCGAGCACCCCGTTGTCACGGGTGAGTTCGATCGAGGAGTGCGCGGAAGCCGGCGCGCAGATCATCGAGCAGCTCGGGGGAGACGGACGCGTCGACTGGGTGGGTGCGGCCTGGGGTGGTCACGTGGGGATGACCATGGCCGCGCTCTTCCCGGACACCGTCCGCTCACTGGTCGCGGTGAGCTCGCCGGTGGAGCCGATCGACCCGGTGTTCCGGATCAAGCTCATCATCGCCAACCAGATCCTGGCCCACTTCGGACCCATCGCCCACCTCCGGCACGTGATCCACGACGCTCAGCTGATACCGCCGCACACCAAGGACCGGTCGATGACCGACGTGATCGACCGCGCCCTGAGGCGCGCACCGCGGCGGAGCATCGCCGCCACCGTCACGTCGTTCATCATCAACCGCGGCGACGCCTCGCACCGCCTGCCGCGGATCACCGCGCCCACCCTGCTCATCACCGGCGACGACCGCGGCGAATGGACGCCCGAGGTGATGGATGCCGCAGCCAGCCGGATCCCCGACGCCAGGACCCTCGTCATCGAAAGCGCGCGCACCCTCGTGCCGGTCGAGCAGCCCGCGGAGCTCGCGGCAGGCATCGTGGAGTTCTGGCAGTCACTGGATGCGCGCTGACTCTGCCGGCGTCCGATCCCGCTCCACGACCATCCGCACCACCGTGCCGACCGCGCCGATCACGAGCGCCACGATCACCGGCTGCCACACCTCGGCGAGCACCATCGGGAACACCCCCACCGACGCCCTCATCATCTCGGGAACGTCGCCGTCGAGCACCCGCATGCCGAGTCCGTACTGGATCGCCGTGAACAGCGCCGGCACGACCCACACCGCGAGGAGCCCCACGACCCAGACCACGATCCGCCAGGCCGGCCGCACCCCGCACCACACCAGCGCCGCACCGACGACGACCGCCGGCAGCCACGGCGCCAGATAGGGCAGGAACGCCGGCGGGAACGCGTCGCCCGTGACGGCCAGGAAACAGCGGCTCACCCAGTTGCTGAACGGCACCGCCGCGAGCACGACGCCCAGGGCGACCACCCCGACCGACCGCCGCGATGTCATCCAGAAGCCCAGCTGCGCGAGGAGCACCGCCGCGACCACACCGCCGAGGAGCCCGGCGAAGTAGACCATCGCCCGGCTGTCGCCCCCACGGCCGAGCCCGAGCCCGCCGGCCAGTACCGCGAAGCTCTGCAGCACCGCGATCACGTGTACGAGCAACACCCCGAGCGCCGCGGGCCACACGGCGATCGCACGACGGCGCGCCACGAAGTGCACCGTGAACCCGGCGAAGACCCCGCCGAGCAGCAACAACGAGAAGAGCAGCGTCGCGAAGTACTGACTCAGCGGCAGCAGCACGAACGGCATGTCCTCCGGCATCGTCGCCGACGCCCAGAGGTTCTGCAGCGGAAGGATGCCGCCGCCGATCAACCACGGCAGAATCCCCAGCACACCCCCGCCGACGCCGATCGCGAAGGGCAGGGCGCGAGCGCGCGCGGGCGCATCGACGGGTGGCGATATTTCGGTCATGGGGAGACCCTGCCAGACGGAGCCCGCCGCTCAGGGAAGGCGCGACCGAATCCTCGCGCAGACGACGGCACCGCCGCCTGCCGATCCGACCGCTCGTCAGACCTGGCCGGGGCGACCGTCCCGCGCCATCGCCTGCCGATGCGAGGTGAGTGCCGCACGCACGGCCGAGTAGATCACCAGCCACGTGAGCAGAACGCCGATGAGGATCACGGCTGACCAGAACAGGATGATGAGGAGGATGCTGTCGCCGAACATGGCCTCAGGATGCCGCAGAGTCGGCGCCGTGCGGGTCAGACTCCCCGCATCCGTTCCACCGCCGCCCGCACCAGCGCCGCATTCCCGGGCGCACTGCTGCCGTCGGGGAGCAGCAGAGTGTCTTCCAAGCCGATCCGCGAATCCAGGCCGAGCTCGACCGCGAGGTCGAACACCGGCCACGTCGAACCCTCTTCGCCATGCAGCAGGATGGGCAGGTCGGGCTCCTCGAGCGACACGTGCGCGATCATCGCCTCGGCGTGCTCACGAACGGTCTCGGCCGGCTCGTCGGGCAGCTCGATCAGCACGCGCAGGCACCGGTCGCGCACGGGCGAGCGCTTCCACACCTCGAAGCCCGCCGCATCCCACAACCCCGCCTCGACCGCCACCCCACGCCGCAGCAGCAGGGCCGCCACCTCGTCGGCACCGAACTCATGCCAGTTGACGGATGCGTGGTCGGGCAGCTCCGTCCACGACTCGATCGCGGCCAGACGACGCTCGACATCGGGCTCGGCCCACTCGCCGGTCGTCACTCCGACCGGCACGCCCGGCGCGGCTTGACGGACAGCCCACACCCACCGGGCCACATCGTCGGCGGCCAGGCTGTCGCGCCCCGCCGCATCCTTCGGGTGCACATGCACCTCGCGCGCACCGGCGGCCACGGCCCGTGCGGCATCATCGGCCACCACGCCGGGGTCGAGGCTCAACCACGGATGCTCCGCGGGATCCCTGGCGCCGTTGACACATGCCTGCAACAGCATCCGGCCCTCGGAACCGGCTGCGCGCGCACCCTCGGACGGCACGCTCATCCGATCAGGTCGCGCGGATGACGCTCGTACGCGCTCTCGTCCTTTGAGGGGCCCTCCTCGGTGCGCACCGAGTGTGCGACCTGGCGCGCCATCGCCGCACCACGAGCGGCCTTCACCGCATCGGCCTCGGTCTCGAAGCTCGCACCCAACGTCTGCGATTCACCCTCGATGCGGTTGAACCAGATGCCATTGCGATGGAAAGTCTCGATATCACCTGCGGCCATGCGGGATCCCTTCTCTCGACTCCCTTTCTACGGCACACGACCGACACCCGCTGAGCCCCTTGACACCCTCCGCAGACGTGTCCGACCCGGTCGACTCAGCCGCCGAAGCCGGCCCGCCGCACCGCATCGCCCATCGCCGCGAACGCCTCTTCGAGGATCGGGCGCGGGGTCGCGAACACGACCCGGACGAAGCCCTCCGCACCGTGCCCGAGCAACCGACCTTCGGTGAGCACGACCCCGGCCTGCTCGCGGAAGAACTCCGCCGGCGGCCCCGGGATGCCGAGCGCACGGGTGTCGATCCAGCCGATGTACGTGGCATCGGGCACCCGGTACACGGCTCCCGGCAGATGCTCCGCCACGAGTGAGGTGAGCTCCCGCCGCGACCCGTCGAGGTACTCGAGCACGTGCGACAGCCAGGGCTTGCCCTCGCGATACGCGGCCGTCGAGGCCACGACACCGAGGGTCGACGCCCCGTGCTGCACCGCGAACCCGAACCGTTTGTACAGCTGCTGATCCGCATCGTTCGAGGTGATGAGCTGCGCGGTCTTCAGCCCCGGGATGTTCCACGCCTTCGACGCGCTCGTCCCTGTCACCGTGTGCGCGGCCGTCGCCTCCGACACCGACGCGTACGGGACGAAGGGCGCCCCGTCGTAGCGCAGCGGCGCGTGGATCTCGTCCGCGAACACCCGCCCGCCGTGCCGCTCGACGACCTCGGCGATGGCCTCGAGCTCATCGCGCCCGACGATGGTGCCCGTCGGGTTGTGCGGGTTGCAGAGCACGAGCGTCCGCGCCCCCGCGGCGAACGCCTCGTCGATGCGCTGCAGGTCGTGCTGCCAGCGTCCGTCGACCTCGACCCCGGGAACCTCGATCACCGGATGCCCGATCGCCGGCAGATATGTCAGGAACGGCATATAGGCCGGAGTCGGCACGATCACCGGCGAGCCAGCGGGTGCATACTCCTGCACCGCGACCCCGAGCGCGGCCATCACATCCGACACCGGATGCACGCGCTCCGGGTCGACCGCCCAGTCGTATTCGCTCCGCATCCACCCCGCGGTGGCCTCCCCCAGCTCCGCGGCCTGCGGAGGCGAGAGGTACCCGAGGTTCTCGTCGTCGACGGCCCGGTGCAGCGCCGCCGCGATCTCGGGCGCGATCCCGAAGTCCATCTCCGCCACCCAGGCCCCGATGCGACCGGGGTGCAGACTCCACTTGCGGCTCTGCGGCCTGTCGAGGAACAGGCGGGTGCGTTCGTCGAACGGATGCGGGGAGGCGTGTGCGCTCATGGTCGTGGGTTCGCGCCGGCTCAGCCGACGGCGTCCGCACAGGACAGGCGCGGGGCACGGATCTCGGGCACGGGAAACTCCATTCACAGCGGGGTCCGACCAATCTACGGACGCCCCGCCCCGGTCGCACTTCGCGTTTCCGTCCGTGACGGTGGGCATGCCCGGCCCGCGTGCACAACTCCTCAAGAACCGCCATCTTGCCCCCGGAATCGGCGCTGGCACCCCCTTCCGGCGGAGATTCTGAGGAGTTATGCACGCGCATCGCGACGGACGACGCCGGTAGCACCCCGCGCATCCCGGAGCCCGCTGGTAACGTTCCCTAGATCGCAGGCACGACATCCGGAGGGCAGTGATGAGCGAACGAGCGCGCCGCCCGACCGTGAAAGAGGTCGCGACCCGAGCGGGCGTCAGCCCCATGACCGTGTCGCGCACTCTCTCGGGCGGACTCAACGTCAAGCCCGACGTGCAGCAGCGCGTGATGGAAGCCGTCGCCGAACTCGGCTACCACCGCAACGAGAACGCGCGCAGCATCCGCCCCGGCCACAGCAGCGGACTCATCGGCGTCGCGATCACTAACATCGCCAACCCGTACTACAGCACCTTCGCGCTCGGCGTCGAAGAGGAGGCCGCGCTCACCGGCCGCCGCATCCTGCTCGGCAACACGTCGGAGGATGCCGCGCGCGAAGCCGACCTCGTCGGCGACTTCCTCGGCCGCCGAGTCGACGGACTCATCGTCGTGCCCGCCGGCCCCACCTCCGCCCACCTCGCGCACTCGCAGAGCCAGGGCGTACCCGTGGTCCTCGCCTCGCGCCGCATCGACGGACTCGCGGTCGACAGTGTCGTGCTCGCCGACGACGACGGCGCCTACCGCGGAACGATCGCGCTCATCGACCACGGCCACACCCGCATCGGCTACCTCGGCAATGCGCTGTCGATCTTCACCGGTGAGCGCCGATACGCCGGCTACGTGCGTGCACTCGAAGAACGCGGACTCGCCGTCGACCCGAGCATCGTCGCCGCGAACCAGCAGACCGTCGACCAGGCCCGCGGAGCCACCCGGGCACTGCTCGGCCTCGAGCATCCGCCCACCGCCATCTTCTGCGCCAACAACCGCAACGCCATCGGCGCGCTCAAGGAGATCAGCGCCCAGCTCAACGCCGGGTCCCGCGCCGCGGCCGACTTCCCCGAGATCATGAGCTTCGACGACTTCGAGCTCGCCGAGCTGTCGCCCGTGCCGATCAGCGTGATCGACCACGACCCCCGCGAACTGGGCCGCACGGTCACCCGCCTGCTGCTCGACCGCCTCGACGGCGGGGACCGGGATGCGGCGCCCCGCGAGGTCGAACTGCCGGTGTCGCTCCGCTCCGTGCGCTGACCTCCGCACCCAGGCACCTCCGTCCGGGCACCCGCTCCATCCGGACACCACTTGCATGACTCCATGCCGGATGCATGAGTGATTACCGACGCACCGTCATGCAGGTGGCCGCGGGGTCATGCAGGTGCGCCGATGAGGTGTCGCTCCGCTCCGTGCGCTGAGCCCGGACTCCCCGCATCCGATCGGGTGTTGACACCCTCACGCCCTGTTGATAACGTTACCAATCATCGACGAGGCAGTCGGATGAGGCGACGAGGAGGCCGGATGGAGCTGTGCATCGATTTCGGGGGCACCGAGATCAAGCTCGCCGTGATCGACGGCAACCGTGTCGTCGCTTCGGGCAGCATCCCCGTGCTCGGCAGCCCCGCCGACCTTGCCGCCGCCGCCGCCGAAGCCCGCCGACTCCTGACCGAGACCACGCGTCCCGCGGATGCCGTGGGCATCGCCGTCCCGGGCGTCGTCGACCCGACCAGCGGACGGATGCTGCACGCCAACGCGAAGTACGACTTCCTCGAGGGCCTCGACCTGAACAGCTGGGCGCTCACCGAGTTCGGCCTCCCCGCCGTGGTCGAGAACGACGCCAGGGCCGCGCTGATCGGCGAAACCTCGACGGGCAGCGCAGCCGGCGAGGGCGATGCGGTGCTCGTCACCCTGGGCACCGGCGTCGGCACCGCGGCCATGATCGACGGCACACCCCTGCGCGGACGCACCGGGCACGCCGGCATCCTCGGCGGACACCTCACGGTCGACCTCGACGGCCCGGTCTGCCCGTGCGGGAACATCGGCTGCGGCGAGGCGCTGGCGAGCACCTGGGCGCTCCCCTCCGGCACCACCATGACCGAGGTCTTCACGACCGACGCGCACCCCGGCATCCGCGACCGCTTCCTGCACGTGTGGGGCGCGGTCGTCACTTCGCTCGTGCACTCGTACGACCCGGCGGTGGTGATCCTGTCCGGCGGGATCCTGCGCGCGGGCGATGCGGTCCGCGCCCCGATCGAGGCCCACGTGCGCCAACACCTCTGGCCCTCGATGACGACGCCGCAGTTCGTCGTCCCGCCCGAGCCCGAACTCTCCGTCGCCCGCGGACTCAGCGTCCTCGCCCGCGCCACGACCATTCACACCGCCACACCGCAGGAGGAACAGTGACCACCCCGATCAGCGACATGCACGAAGGGCACACGACCCGAGGTCGCTACGACACCCAGCCCACCGTGGCGCTCCCTCCGGGCGAGCGCATCCTCCGCGGCGCCGAGGGCTGGACCGCCGCCGCCGAACTCGCCGAGGCCTGCGCTCGCGTGACCGGCACCGCCCCCGTGCTGCTGGTGGATGCCTATCCGGGAGTCGATGTCCCCGCCCTCACGACCGCGGTGCGCGCCGCCCTGCCGGACTGGACCGTCGTCGACGTCGAGACCGCCGCCCGCCCGGTCGCCGAGGTCGAGCAGCTGATCGCCCCGAACCTCACCGACGACCGCGTGTTCGGCGTGATGAGCCACTTCACGCTGACCGACTTCTACGACGCCGCAAAGCTCGACGCCCTCGCCGGCAGCATCACGCAGAGCCCCACCGTCGTGATCGGCTGGGGTTCCGCGCTCCTCGCCCCGCGCCTCGACGGCGCCGCAGCGACCGTGCTCGTCGACATGGCCCGCTGGGAGATCCAGCTGCGCCAGCGCAAGGGCGCCACGAACTGGCGTGCCGACAACCCCTCGGAAGACAACCTGCGCAAGTACAAGCGCGGCTTCTTCGTCGAGTGGCGCGTCGCCGACCGGCACAAGCGCAGCCTGTTCGACACGGTCGACTTCGTGCTCGACGGCAATGCGATCGCCCCGGCCGAACAGCATCCGGACTCCCCCGAAGCCGGCATGATCACCGGAAACGCGTTCCGCCAGGCCCTGAAGGATGCGGCGCACCGGCCGTTCCGCGTCGTGCCGTTCTTCGACCCCGGCGTCTGGGGCGGACAGTGGATGAAGAACCTCATCGGCCTCGACCCCTCGAAGGACAACTACGCGTGGTGCTTCGACTGCGTGCCCGAGGAGAACTCGCTGCTGCTGGAGGGTGAGGGCGGCGTGATCGAGATCCCCGCCCTCGACCTGGTCTTCCGCCGCCCGGTCGACCTGCTCGGCGCGAAGACGTTCTCGCGCTTCGGCGCCGAGTTCCCGATCCGCTTCGACTTCCTCGACACGATGGACGGCGGCAACCTCAGCCTGCAGGTGCACCCGCTGACCGACTACATCCAGAACACGTTCGGCATGCACTACACGCAGGACGAGAGCTACTACATGCTCGACGTCGGCGACGATGCGGTGGTGTACCTCGGCACCAAGGAGGGCATCGACCGCACCGAGATGCTGCAGGATCTGGCGACGGCGCAGGACGGCGAGCATCCGTTCCCCGCCGACAGGTACGTCAACTCGTTCCCGGCCCGAAAACACGACCACTTCGCCATCCCGGCCGGCACCGTCCACTGCTCAGGCGCGAACTCGATGGTGCTGGAGATCTCGGCGACGCCGTTCATCTTCACCTTCAAGCTCTGGGACTGGGGCCGCGTCGGCCTCGACGGCATCCCCCGCCCCGTGCACCTCGACCACGGCGCCCGCAACATCCAGTGGGACCGCGACACGACCTGGGTCGGCGACAACCTGATCGACCAGGTGCAGACGATCCGCACCGACGGCGACGTGATCGAAGAGAGCACGGGCCTGCACGAGCTCGAGTTCATCGAGGTGCGCCGGCACTGGTTCACCGGCGGCGCCGACCACGACACCGAGGGCACGGTCAACGTGCTCAACCTGGTCGAGGGGGATGAGGTGCAGGTCGTCAGCCCGACCGGTGCCTTCGAGCCCTTCGTCATCCACTACGCCGAGACGTTCATCGTCCCGGCCGCCGTGGGGGCGTACCGGATCGAGCGCACCGAGAACTCGCGCAGTGCCCGCTTCGCGACCGTCAAGGCGTACGTGCGCGGCTCGCGCACGAGCGACAACTGAACACGGAAACCGCACACAGCAACCCGAACGCAGCACCCGCAATGACGCACCATCCGCGAGGATCCCGCGAGGGAATCCCTTGCACCGCACTCATCACCTTGGTAGCGTGAACCCAGATTTATGGTAACGATACCAAACGAACAAGGGAGTTCTGAATGATTTCGCGACGCACGATCGCCGCTGCCGCGGCCGGTCTCCTCCTCGGCACCCTGGCCCTCGCCGGGTGCTCCGGCGACTCCGGATCCGGAGACGCCGGCGAGGTGACCGGCACGCTCAACTTCTACACCGACAAGGCGGCGTGGAAGCCCGACTTCGAGTCGCTCAACGAGGTCAGCGGCGAGGCCGTCGACATCACCCTCAAGACCACCGGCTACTCGGACGCGAACCAGTACGACGCCTTCATCAAGCAGTCGTTCCGCACCGACAAGTCGCCCGGCCTGTTCACCTGGCACACCGGCGACTCGCTCAAGCAGCTGGTCGACGAAGGCCTGGTGGCTGAGACCACCGACATCTGGACCAAGGCCGTCGACGCGGGCTGGGTGAGCGAAGACCTGCGCGACAGCTACACCTTCGACGACAAGCAGTACTGCGTGCCGATGAACATCGCCTACTGGATCATGTTTTACAACAAGGCCGCCTTCGCCGACAACGGCATCGAAGTGCCCACCAGCTGGGACGAGCTGAACGACGCCGCCGAGACGCTGAAGGATGCCGGGGTCACCCCGTACTACCAGACCAGCGTGCTCTTCACCTTCCAGTGGTTCCAGCACCTGGTCGCCTCGACCGACCCCGACCTGTACGCCGGGCTCACCACGGGCGACGTGAAGTACACCGACCCCGAGATCGTCGACGTCATGAACGTGTGGCTCGACGAGCAGGAGGCCGGCTGGTTCAGCGACGCGGGCAGCACCACCGATCCCGCGGTCGGCCTCAAGCAGGGCGACTACGCCATGATCAACTTCGGCACGTTCTTCGCGGGCAACCTCGAAGGCGCGGGCATGACCACCGACGACTACGGGATGTTCGCGATCCCGGCCGTCAACGACGACCTCGACGCCACCCCGGTCGCCGTGGAGTCGGGCCCGATCTGCACCGCCGAGAACTCCAAGCAGCGCGACCTCGGTCTCGCCTACGCCGAGTGGTGGATGTCACCCGACGCGCAGACCGCCTGGAACGACGCCCACGGCGACGTGGCGTTCAACCCGAAGGCGAAGGTCGCAGACCCCGCTCTCGCCGAGCTGGGCACCACGATCGCCGGCGACGACTACATGCTGTACGACCGGTTCTTCGAGGCGATGCCGACCGAGATCGTGACCACCGCGATCGAGCAGTTCGGCGCCTTCAACGCCAACCCCGGCGACCCGATGCCGTTCCTGGAGAAGATCCAGGCCACGGCTGACAAGTACTGGGCAGAGCAGGAGTAAGCGTCGGATGGCGCATCAGAAGTCGCCGTACCAGTGGTCCGCCCGGGGCTTCATCGCCCCGGGCGTGATCCTGGTCGCGGTCCTGCTCTACCTCCCCCTGCTGTGGACGGTGTTCCTCAGCTTCACGAAGTACAACGGCCTCGGCAGCCCCGACTGGATCGGGCTCGACAACTACGTCGAGATGTTCACCGACGGCGACTTCGTGGGCTCGGCGATGAACACCGTGCTCTGGGTGATCGGCACCCTGATCATCCCGGTCGGCATCGGCCTGGCGATCGCCCTGCTCACCTGGAACCTCGGCGGCGGCATCTGGCTGCGCCTCCCCTTCCTCATCCCCTACGCCCTCTCCGGCATCGGCGTCGGCGTGGTGTGGTCGTTCATCCTCTCCTCCGGCGGGGCGCTCGACCAGGCCCTGGCCGCGTTCGGCGTGACCGATCCGCCGCGGTGGCTGCTGGATGCTCCGCTCAACACGATCGTCATGATCATCGCCTCGTCGTGGCAGGGCGTCGGCGTGAACGCGCTGCTGTTCACGATCGGCCTGCAGGCCATCCCGAAGGAGCCGCTCGAGGCCGCGCGCATCGACGGCGCCGGCGGCGTGCGCCTGTTCACCAGCATCCTCTGGCCGATGCTCCGCCCGCTCACGGCGGTGGTCGTCGGGCTCTCGATCGTCGCGAGCCTCAAGACCTTCGACATCGTCTGGGGCATGACCAAGGGCGGACCGGGCACCGTCTCGGAGACCCTCGCGCTGACGATGTACAAGGAGACGTTCGTGAACAGCGACTACGGACTCGGCTCGGCGATCGCGGTGTTCCTCACCGTCATCACCCTGGTCGCGTCGGTGCTGTACCTGCGTCAGCAGCTCTCCCCGAAGAAGGAGATGTGATGTCGAAGATCATCCGCACCGCCGTCCTCGTCATCCTCGGAATCGTGTGGCTGCTGCCCGCGTACCTCCTCGTCGTGAACGCGATGAAGGATCCGATGACCTTCACCTCGAAGGAGTCGTGGATCCCCACCGAGTTCCACCTGTTCGAGAACTTCGCCGACGCGTTCGAGCTCTCCGGCCTCGGCGACAGCATCCTCAGCACCCTCATCTACTCGATCGTCTCGCCGACTATCGCCGTGCTCGTGGGCGCCGCCGCCGGGTACGCGATCGTGGCCCTGCGCCTCAAGCGCGGCTTCCTGTGGTTCGTCGTGATCTTCGGCGGCACGGTGTTCCCCTTGCAGATGGTGCTGCTGCCGCTGTTCGACGCCTATTCGCGCATCGGACTCTTCGACACCCGCGTGGGCATGGTGATCATCTACACGGTGATCTCGATCCCGTTCTCGGCCTTCGTCATGCGCAACTTCTTCACCGGCGTCGCGCACAACGTGTTCGAGGCCGCGGTGCTCGACGGCGCCACCACCTGGCGCATCTTCGTGCGGCTGTACCTGCCGATGGCGTCGAGCGCGCTGGTCGCGATCTTCATCCTGCAGGCGACGTTCGTGTGGAACGACCTGCTGCTCGGCCTCACACTCAGCCAGTCCGACGACATCCGTCCCATCATCACCACCCTGTCCGGCATGCAGAGCACCTACGGCGGCGCGCAGATGTCGGTCGTGCTCGCCGCGGCCGTGCTCGTCTCGCTCCCGACCGTGGTGCTGTTCCTCTGCACGCAGCGGTTCTTCGCCAAGGGCCTCGCGCTCGGCCAGTACTGACCTTTCTCCCGCCCCTCGCCCCGCCCCTCGAAAGGCATCATGCATCCGCTCATCCCCACCGTCGAGGACCTCGCCGCCGATGCGGTCACCCACCATTACGACGACATGATCGCGCCGACCGGCCTGACGAACATGTTCGGCACCGTGCGCGTCGACCACGACCTGACCGCGATCAGCGCGGTGCAGTTCCCTCCCGTGTCGCAGGGCCTCACCCAGACCGCGGTGCTGTTCGTCGACGGCCGGCTGTTCGCGTCGTACGGCGTACCCGTGACGCACGAGTGGCGGGCGGACCGGGTGGTGCGGCGGGCGACCGTCGGTGAGCTCGAGATCGAGACGACGACGGTGTGCGTGCCGGGGAAGACGGCGGTGGCGATCGACATCGCCGTGCGGAACACCGGATCGCAGGATCGGGAGGTGCGGATCGGGCTCTCGGCAGCCGCCCGGGTCACCCGCTCGCAGGAGGCGTGGCTCGACGCCGAGTCGCCCTCGGAGCGCGACACCGCGACCGTCGACGGCGAGCGCCTGCTGTTCTCATCGGCGGATGCCGCGGCCTGGAGCGCGCAGGGCCTGGCGGGCGGATCATCGGCGCTGAGCGGAGTGGCCTCGCTCCCCGAGGCGTTCGACACCGGCATCGGCGGGAACGGTCGGGGCGGCGAGCTGTCGGTGGTGCTCGCCGTGCCGGCCGGGGGCGTCGCGCGCACCGCGTATGTGCAGGCGGTCGGGATCTCGGCGACGGATGCGGCGCGCACCTACGACGCCGTGATGGCCGACGTGCCCGGTGCGGTCGCCGCGGCCGAGGAGTTCTGGAACCGGCAGCTGCACGCCGCCTTCGACCCCGACGACGGGGAGTTCTCCGGGGCGCTGCCCGTGCTCGAGACGGCATCCGTGCCGCTGCGCCGCCTGTACTGGTGGGCGGTGCTCGGCGTGATCTGGTTCCGCCGCGACTTCGCCGGGAACGTGCTCGGCCGCTCGTACGACACCCTCATGCCGAACTACTGGGGCACCACCACGTTCATCTGGGACTACAGCCTGAGCTCGGTCAGCCACGCGCTGCTCGACCCCGCCGAGATGCGCAACCAGGTGCGGCACTGGATCTCGCTCGACATCCACTCGCACTTCGGCACCTCGTCGCTCACCGGCGGGCCGGTCGGCCGCTGGTACTCCGTGAACGACTACGCCATGACCCGGCTCGTGCACGACTACGTGCGCTTCACCGGTGACACCGCGTTCCTCGACGAGATCGTCGGCGACGAGACGGTCGCCGAGTCGGTGCGGCAATGGGCGATGGCGTGGAAGAAGTTACGCCGAGGCACGGCCCTCGCCGATTACGGCGAGATCGACAACCTGCTGGAGTGCGTCAGCTCGTACACGCACGAGGTCGCGAGCCTCAACGCCGCGAACGTCTGGAGCATGCGGACGGCCGCCGCGCTCGCCGAGCTGCGGGGAGACCTGTCCGGCGGTGCGGAACTGCGCGTGGAGGCCGACGCCCTGCTCCCGGCCGTGATCGAGCGCTACCTTCCCGGAGAGGGCATCTTCACCGCGGGACAGCCCGACGGCACGCAGCTGCCGGTGCGGCACTGCTACGACTTCAGCGTGGTCGGCACGACGATCGCCGACGACCTCGCCCCGAGCATCCGCGACGAGATGGTCTCGTTCTTCCAGCGCGAACTGCAGACCGACAACTGGATGCGCGCGCTCTCGCCGTGGGACCCCGACGCCAGCTACAGCCCGCGGCCCGACCACCAGTGGAACGGCGCCTACCCCGCCTGGCCCGCGGATGCCGGACGCGCGCTGGCCGGCCTCGGCGCTCCCGAGGTGCTCACCTCGTGGGTCGAGGGGCTGTCGCGCACGGCGAACCAGGGCCCGATGGGTCAGGCGCACTTCGTCGAGGAGGCCGTGCCCGGCATCAACGGCGGCGCGCGCAAAGCCCCACCCCAGCTGCCGTACATCATCGACTGGTCGTGCTCGTCGTCGGGCGCCTGGGTCGAGCTCGTGATCGAGGCCCTGTTCGGCGTCTCGGTCGCGGCCGACGGCACGGTGCGCGCGTCCGGCTGCGTCGCCGCACTCGACCCGCACGCGGTGCTGCGCGGCCTGCGTGTCGGCGAGAAGACCTACGACATCGACGCCTCCGGAGGGATCACCGAGACCCCAGGGCTCTGAACCGTCCCCGCAGTCTCGTGCGTTGAGCGACACTTCGACTCGCTGGCGCTCGCTCAGTGCAGGTCTCCGCGAGACGAAACGCCCCACGCACAACCCTGCAACACGCACACGAAGGAGTGATCGAGATGAGAAGACGCATGATCGCGGCGGGACTCGCCGCCGCATCCCTGTGCGCCGGAGCGCTGTTCGCCGCCCCGGCGAGCGCGGCGGTTCCGGCCGGCGGCGGACACGGAGGCGGACACGGACCCGGCCAGTGCTCACTGGTCGACAAGACGCTCACGGCGACATCGAGCGTGAACCAGGATCTGACCGAGACCTTCACGACCTATGGGAACACCGGCGGCGAGTGGACCGGGGGCGACAGCACCTACTCGCTGCCGCTCGGTAAGGGGAAGACCGGCTGGTTCTTCTCGGACACCTTCCTCGGCACCGTGAACCCCGACGGCTCACGCCCGACCGACTCTCCGTTCGTGAACAACTCGGTCGTGGTGCAGGACCGCCGTGGCGACCTCACGACCATCACCGGCGGCACCCCCGACGACCCGGCCGGCATCATCCCGCCCGAGCCCGACGGCAAGTGGTACTGGATCGGAGACCCGACGCCCGGCCGTCACGGCACCGTCCAGGTGCCACTGCTGCAGTTCGCCCGCACCGGCACGGGGCAGTGGGACTTCGCCTGGACCGCGAACCGGCTCGCCACGCTCGACGGTCAGACGCTGCAGCTCGAGGGCATCGTGGACCTCCCCTCGGCGACCGGCATCAACTGGGGCTCGTGGACCCTCGAAGAACGCGGCACGACCTACATCTACGGCATCGCCGACTCCGGCGGAGTGCGCTCGGCCTACGTCGCCAAGGTGCAGGGCAAGGACGGCCTCAAGGGCACGTGGACGTATTGGAACGGCACGACCTGGTCGGCGAGCGAAGCGGATGCCGTGCCCGTGGTGCCCTACGTGGCCAACGAGTTCAGCGTCGCCCCCTTCCGCGACGGCTACCTGCTCGTGACGCAGGACACCTCCGAGCTGTTCAGCACCCGCATCGTCGCGCGCACCTCGTGCTCGCCGACGGGTCCGTTCACCGACCCGGTCGAGCTGTACCGCACGCCCGAGACCGGGGCGCTCGGCAGCTACGGAGACCCCGACGTGTTCACCTACAACGCGCACGAGCATCCGAATCTGCGTCAGGGCAACCGCATCCTCGTCTCCTACAACGTGAACACCTTCGACAACGTGGGTGACGTGTACGACGACGCCTCGATCTACCGCCCGCGGTTCATCGACGTGCAGCTCAAGGTCACCGGATGACGGATGATCGCGCGGCGCTCCGGGGGCTGCTCGCCTCCGGGGCGCCGGTCACCTGGGTGTTCACGGGCGACTCGATCACGCACGGCCTGATCCACACGCGCGGTGCCCGCAGCTACGTCGACCACCTGCACGAGCTGATCCGCGGCGATGCCGGACGGGTGCAGGATGCCGTGATCAACACGGCGATCACCGGGTGGCGGGCCGACCTGATCCTGGGCGACTTCGACCGTCGCGTGGCGCACTGGCGGCCCGACGTGGTGACGCTCATGATCGGCACGAACGACTGCACCACCGAGTGGCTCGACCCCGTGATCGAGGTGTCGGCGTTCGCGGAGTCGATCGCGGAGTTCGTGCGGCGGGTGCGGGCGCTCGGTGCGGTGCCGGTGCTGCAGACGCCGCCGACCGTCGACCTCCTGCACGCGCCCGACCGTGCCCGCATCGGCGAGTTCGCGCAGGCGATCCGCGATGTGGCCGCGCGGGAAGGCGTGGTTCTGGTGGATCAGTACGCCGCGTTCGCGGAGTTCTCGGCGGGAACCGGTCCGGGCAACGAGGGCGTGCCGTGGGGACTGCTCGACGACGCGTTCCACCCGAGCGCGGCGGGGCATGCCCTGCTCGCACTCGGGTGGGCCGAAGCGGTCGGGATCGGCGGCGCCGGGTCGCCCGTGCTCGCGGAGCTCGCGGCGCGGGTGGCGGTGGCGCGGCATCCGCAGTGGCCTCCCGTGTGACGGTCCGCGCGCGCCGGCGTTCATAACTCCTCGAGAAAGTGCGTGTTCCGAGCCGGATGGCCGTCTGCGGGCCGAGACGGCCGCGTTTCTGAGGAGTTGTGCACGGCGACCGCTGCGCACAACTGGCGACCGCTGCGCACAACTCAGGAAGAACGCCGACCGAGTGGCGCAAACCGACCCGAAGCGGCCGTGACGGCCCGGTTTTCCTGAATTGTGAACAGCGACAGCGTCAGCCGGCCTGAACGTCGAGCACCCAGGTCACGCCGAAACGGTCGGTGAGCATGCCGAAGCCGGCCGACCAGGCCGAGGCTGCCAGCGGCTCGACGACCGTCGCGCCCTCGGCCAGACCGTCCCAGTACCCCCGCAGCTCGTCGAGCGATTCCGCCCGCAGCGACTGGAAGAACGTGCGGTCGGTGATAGTCGCGCCGTTCTCTCGGTGCGTCGACCCCGCGGTGGCTGCCGGGTCCGGGTCGTCTTGCCCCGGGATGTCGTACGCCATCAGCCGCATCCCCTCCGCGGTCTCGAGCTGCCCGAACACGATCTTGTCGAACCCGGGCACTCCCTCCGGCATGCCGAACTGGCCGTATGTCGCGGCGGTGACCTCGCCGCCGAACACGGACCGGTAGAAATCGAGCGCCTGTCGAGCCGTGCCGCGGAAGTTCAGGTGGGTCGTGGTGTTGATGGTCATCGGTCTCTCCTTCTTGTGCGGCCCGCCGTTAGGAACCGCCTGAGAGAACGATCACAGGGGTAGCGGTCGGTTTCTGTCCTCTACTGCGGGCAGACTGAATCGCATGGCCTCAAGCTCGTCACGAATGCTCGCGCTGCTGTCGCTGCTGCAGACACCACGCGACTGGCCCGGCCACGTGCTCGCCGAGCGACTGGAGGTCAGCCCGCGAACGGTGCGTCGCGATGTCGATCGCCTGCGAGAGCTCGGCTACCGGATCGCTGCGGTCAAGGGTCCGTACGGCGGCTACCGCCTCGAAGCCGGATCCGAGCTGCCGCCGCTGCTGTTCGACGATGACCAGGCCGTCGCTATCGCGGTGGCGCTGCAGACCGTCCCCTCCAGCGGCATCGACATCGAGGAGGGCGCGGCGCGGGCGCTCGCGACCGTGCGGCAGGTGATGCCCTCACGACTGCGGCACCGTGTCGACGGCATCCGCTTCACGGGTGCCACTGCCGATGTGCGCGTCGATCCGGCGGTGCTCGAAGCGGCGAGCGCGGCCGTGCGCGACCGCCAGGTGCTGCGCTTCGACTACGGCTCCGACCGCGACCGACCTGCCCGTCGCACCGAGCCGCACGCGGTGGTCGCCCGCGAGGGCCGCTGGTATCTGCTCGCGTGGGATCTGGAGGTTGCGGATTGGCGTACCTTCCGGCTGGACCGGATGCAGCCGCGCACCCCTACCGGACCCACGTTCAGCCCGCGTCCGCTGCCGGCGGCGGATGCTGCGACGTATCTCGCGGCTCGGGCGAAGGGGTCGGCGGCCGAGGATCGCTGGCCGTGCGTGGGCGAGGTCGTGATCGCACTCCCTGCCCGCGAGGTCGCACCCTGGGTCGACGATGGCGAGCTGGAGGAGCTCGCCGACGGCACATGCCGCATCACGGTCGGCTCCTGGTCGTGGGTCGGGGTGCTCGCCGCGGTCGCCCGGTTCGATGCGCCGTTCACGGTGGTCGGCCCAGTGGCGTTGCGGAAGGTCGCGGGGGTTCTCGCGGCGCGGTTTGCGGCGGCGGACTCTTCCTCCTGATCCAGGAGTTTTTACGAACTTCTCCCATTCTCTGCAGCTGCGTCGCCACGGGACGGAATCACTGCAGTCGATGACGTTCACTAGTGCGATGACAAACTTTGCCATCGGTATTAGCGTGGAGGTATGGCCACGATGAACATCTCTCTTCCGGACGCGCTGAAGGACTTCGTCGAAACGCAGGTGGCCGAGCGCGGCTACAGCAACAGCAGCGAGTTCATGCGTGAGTTGATCCGCCATGAGCAGGCCCGCGAGCAGCTGCGATCCCTGGTTGTCGACGGGATGACGTCGGGGCCGGGTTCCGAAGTGGACCAGGCGTACTTCGATCGCCTCCGAGACCGCGTCCACGCAGACGCCGCCGACGCGTGACTGCGGGGCGAGTCGTCACCACCAGGCGGGCGGATGAGGACATCGACGGCGCGGTCACGCGCTACCTCGGCGAAGCAGGGCCGCCGGTCGCGATCGCGTTCATCGACGACCTCCAGCATGCGCTGAGCCGGCTCACTGCGTATCCCTCGCTGGGATCGGCGCGCTTCGAGCTGGTGACCGAGATTCCCGACATCCGCGCCTTCCCTCTTCGAAACCATCCGTACCTCGTCATCTACACCGATGATCCGGACGCCGTGCGAGTCCATCGCGTACTTCACACGAGGAGAGACATCGCTGCCGCCCTCACCGAGAGCGATCGTGACACCGCGTGGTCGCGACTCGTGCGCACCGGAAGGGTCACCCTCCCCACGAAGAAGGGCGCCCTGTCGCACCCACCGCAGCGACAGGACGAGACATCCGCACAGATCCTCGACGCCATCCGCGCCGACCGCATCTGACCTCCCGCTCTCGCGGGAGAGCCGCCTCACCCGCGCCGGTAGACTGAGCATGCCCCGCCGGCCCCTTCCTTTGGAGTGCGCGTGACCACCGCCCCTGCACCTTCCCCCCAGCACGTCCCCGACTCCGTCGAGAACGCGATCGCGACGCCCGAGAAGGAGCAGCCGTACGCGGCCCTCGGACTCAAGCCCGACGAGTACGAGCGCATCAAGGAGATCCTCGGCCGTCGCCCCACCTCGGGCGAGCTGGCGATGTACTCCGTCATGTGGTCGGAGCACTGCTCGTACAAGTCGTCGAAGAACTACCTGCGCCGCTTCGGCCAGAAGGTCTCCGAAGAGATGAAGGAACGTCTCATGGTGGGCATGGGCCAGAACGCGGGCGTCGTCGACGTCGGCGAGGGCTGGGCCGTCACCTTCAAGGCCGAGTCGCACAACCACCCCTCGTTCATCGAGCCCTTCCAGGGTGCGGCGACCGGCGTCGGCGGCATCGTCCGCGACATCATCTCGATGGGCGCTCGCCCGGTCGCGGTCATGGACGCCCTGCGCTTCGGTGCGGTCGACCACCCCGACACCGCCCGCGTCGTGCACGGCGTGACCAGCGGCATCAGCTTCTACGGCAACTGCCTGGGTCTGCCGAACATCGGCGGCGAGACGGTCTTCGACTCCGTCTACCAGGCCAACCCGCTCGTGAACGCGCTCGCGGTGGGCGTGCTGCGTCACGAAGACCTCAAGCTCGCGAACGCGACCGGCGTCGGCAACAAGGTCGTCCTGTTCGGCGCCCGGACGGGTGGCGACGGCATCGGCGGCGCGAGCATCCTGGCCTCCGACTCGTTCGACTCCACAGGCCCGACCAAGCGCCCCGCCGTGCAGGTGGGCGACCCGTTCGCCGAGAAGGTGCTCATCGAGTGCTGCCTCGAGCTGTACCGCGGCGAGCTCGTCGAGGCGATCCAGGATCTGGGCGCCGCCGGCATCTCGTGCGCGACCAGCGAGCTCGCGGCCAACGGCAACAGCGGCATGAAGGTCTCGCTCGACAACGTGCTGCTGCGCGACCCCACGCTCACGGCCGAGGAGATCCTCATGTCGGAGTCGCAGGAGCGCATGATGGCGATCGTCGCTCCCGAGAAGCTCGACGCTTTCCTCGAGGTCGTGACCAAGTGGGAGGTCGAGACCTCCGTGCTCGGCGAGGTCACCGGCGACGGACGCCTCATCATCGACTGGCAGGGCGAGCGCATCGTCGACGTCGACCCCTCGACGGTCGCGGTCGACGGCCCCGTCTACGACCGCCCGGTCGCCTACCCGACGTGGATCGACGCCCTGCAGGCGGATGCCGCCGAGAACCTGCCCCGCGCGAACGACCCGGAGACGCTGCGCGAGCAGTTCCTCGCCCTCGTCGCCTCGCCGAACTTGGCCGACACGAGCTGGATCACCAACCAGTACGACTACTACGTGCTCGGCAACACGGCCCTCAGCTTCCCCGACGACGCCGGCATGATCCGCGTCGACGAGGAGTCGGGTCTCGGCTTCGCGGTGTCGACCGACGCCAACGGCCGCTACTGCCAGCTCGACCCGTACGCGGGCGCACAGCTGGCCCTCGCCGAGGCGTACCGCAACGTCGCCGTCACCGGCGCCGTGCCCACAGCCATCACCGACTGCCTCAACTTCGGCTCTCCCGAGAACCCCGAGGTCATGTGGCAGTTCGGTCAGACGGTCGACGGCCTGGCCGACGGATGCTACGAGCTGGGAACCCCGGTCACCGGCGGCAACGTCTCGTTCTACAACCAGACCGGCGACGTGCCGATCCACCCGACCCCGCTCGTGGGCGTGCTCGGCATCATCGACGACGTCTCGCGCCGCATCCCCTCCGGATGGCAGGACGAGGGTCAAAACATCTACCTGCTCGGCACCACCTCGACCGAGCTCTCGGGTTCGGCCTGGGCGGACGTCGTGCACGACCACCTCGGCGGACTGCCGCCGAAGGTCGACCTCGCCGGCGAGAAGCGCCTCGCGGGTCTGCTCTCGGCCGCCCGCGATGAGTGGCTCATCTCCTCGGCGCACGACCTCTCCGAAGGCGGCCTCGCACAGGCACTCGCCGAGGGCGTCATGCGCTTCGGTGTCGGCGCCCGTGTCTGGCTGAACGAGATCATCGAGAGCAACGGCGTGGATGCCGCATCCGCCCTGTTCTCCGAGTCGACCGGTCGCGTGATCGTGACCGTGCCGCGTGAAGACGACGTGAAGTTCCGCGGACTCTGCGAGGGACGCGACTACCCGGTGATGCGCATCGGCGTGACCGACACCGAGGGCGCGAAGCTCGAGGTGCAGGACGTCTTCACCGTGTCGATCGCCGAGCTGCGCGAGCGCTCGCAGGCCACGCTCCCCTCGTACTTCGGCCCGACGGTCACGGAGGTCAGCGCATGAGCGACGTGAGCCGGCAGAACCCGAACGAAGAGGACTACGGCGACCTCGGCGAGAAGCGCAACCGTCGCATCCGCATCGTCGCCTGGACCGTCATCATCGCGCTCATCCTCGGCGGTGGCGGCGCGACCGTGATCACGCTCATCCTCGGCTGAGAGCGGTCGGCCCCTCCGCCCCAGGTCGCAGTTCCGCACCCGCGTCGCGCGGATTCCACGATTGCGTGCGACCTCGATGAGAGAGTGCGACGCGGCCTCGCCAGGCGTACCCTCGGGCGGGAACGGAGGATCCATGACCATCCACCTCAGAGACGTCGCCACCGACGAAGACATCGAGGGGTACCTGCTCGGCTCGCCCGTGAGCATCATGCGCGAGTTCATCACGACACCCGGTCGAGGACCACGTCTGCATCGGCATCCGTACGCCGAGACGTTCGTGATCCGCCGGGGCCGCGCGCTGTTCACGGTCGGCGACGATCAGGTGGTCGGCGTCGGAGGGCAGATCCTCGTCGTGCCCGCCCTCGTCTCCCACCGCTTCGAGGTGCTCGACGGCGGCACATACGAGGCCACGCACATCCATGCGAACGACCGCTTCGTCACGGAGTGGCTCGAGTAGCCACGGCATCACCGCCGAACACCGCGCGCAGCATCCCTCCCCAGGACGCCGCGAAACAGGTTTCTCCCCAGTCGCCGTGATCGACCCTCTGAATGCGGGTGACCCCGCGGAGGATACGAGGCATCACACACCACCAAGGGGGATGCCATGACCGAGGCGAAGCTCGACCTGATCGCGAAGCTGCTGGCGAAGGCCGAGAGCACGACACCGGAAGAGGCGGAGGCTCTGACCGAGCACGCCGAGCGGCTGATCGTGAAGTACGGCATAGATCAGGCCCGCATCGACGAACGCCGTGGCCGGCTGGGCCAGACACAGGAGCAGATCGTTCAGGAGCGGATGCTCTTCAGCGGCGTGTACGCCCGGGATCTGCAGGAGATCGGCTCGGGTGTCGCGCAGGCGCTGGGCACGGTGCGGCCGCTCGGGATGGAGGTCCCCGTCGGCGCGGGCCTGCTCCTGGTCGGGTATGCGTCCGACGTCACGCAGGTGCGCACCCTCACCGCGAGCCTCGAGGTGCAGGCCATGGTCGCGATGCGGAAGTGGTGGTCCGTGCAGCGCGAGATCTACCACCGGCACACGGAGTCCGAGAAGCGTCGTGCACGCAGCGGCTTCCTGCGGGGCTTCGCCCGAGGTGTCATGAGTCGCATCCAGGACAGCCGCCGAACGATCGTCGAGAATGCGGGCACCGGCACCGCCCTGGTCCTGACCTCGCGCCGCGATCGGGTGGACGAGGCGGTCGACGCGATGGCGACCACGCGCGCCCGACCTCGCCGCCATGCCGATGCCGGAGCCTTCGCATTCGGACACCGATCGGGGCGAGAAGCGCGAACCGGCGAGCGAGGCCACCTGACATGACCGAGTCCCTGTACCCCCGGCGCGACGGAAGCTCAGCGGGCGAAGAGGTACCGGACCAGTTCGATGATCCCGCCGGGTCCGTGGCTCTCACGGCCGAGGGACTCCACGATGATCGCGCCCAGGATCGCTCGGCCGATCTGCGCGATCGGGGCGTCTTCCGGCAGCTGACCGTCGCGGATCCCGCCGCGCAGCCGTTCGGACAGGTGCTGCTCGACGCCGAGACTCCCCCCGAGGTGGGCCCCGACCGCGGCGTCTTCGGCGGCGGCTGCGACCAGCGACTGCAGCAGCGCCTGCCCCTGCGTGGTCGCGAGGATGGCGAAGACCGAACGCAGCCAGGTCTCGACGTCGGCGAGGAGGTCACCGGTGTCGGGCACGACGAAGTCCACGGGGATGAGGCGCCCGTCGACCAGGCAGTCCGCGATGAGCGCACCCCGCGAGGGCCACCAGCGGTAGATGGTCTGCTTGCCGACCCCCGCTTCCTTCGCGATGCCCTCGATCGTGAGCCGGTCGTACCCCTGCGCGTGGAAGAGTCGCGAGGTCGCATCGAGGATCGCTTCGCGCGCCGCGGTGCTGCGCACGGGCCCGCTCCGATGCTCGTTGACCATGCGTTCAGGATAGCCAAAGATCTCTAGACGAGACGTGCCGTATGATCTTTCGAGTCTGAAGGAGACCACTGTGGCTTCACTGCTCTACCGTCTGGGTTCGTTCGCTGCGCGCAAGGCGTGGACGGTGATCGTGTCGTGGGTCCTGATCCTCGGCATCGGCGTCGGCGCCTTCCTCACCCTCGGCGGCACGCTCAGCAACAGCTTCGACATCCCGGGCACCGCGTCGGGCGCGGTGACCGACGAGCTCGCCGACAAGCTCCCGGATTCCGCGGGCGGCACCGGAACGGTCGTCTATCGCACCACCGACGGTTCGGCGTTCACCGACGAGCAGAAGCAGGACATCTCCGAGCTCGCTGCCAGCGCCGAGGATCTCGATGGCGTCGCGTCCGTGATCGATCCGTTCGACGCGCAGCAGCAGCAGGCCGACCAGGCGAAGGAGCTCGCCGACGGCGAGAAGCAGATCACCGACGGTCGCGCCCAGCTGGACGCCGGGCAGACGAAGCTCGACGAGGGCAGGGCCCAGATCGAAGCCGGCCTCACCCAGCTCACGGCGTCCCGCACCCAGGCGGAGCGGGCCGGCGCCGGCCCCGAGCAGCTCGCCGCCATCGACGCCCAGGTGGCGGCGTTGAACGCGCAGGCAGCCGAGCTCGAGGCCCAGAACGCGAAGCTCGATCAGTCCCGCATCACCCTGCAGGAGAACGCCGACCAGGCGGAGTTGGGCTCGACCCTCCTCGACCTGGCCGACGGCATCGGCGTGGTGTCGGAAGACGGGTCCACCGCGATCGTCAACGTCTCGTTCGTCGACCCGCGCCTCGAACTCTCCGAAGAGGTCAAGCAGGGCACGATCGACCACTTCGCCTCCGCACCGATCGACGGCACCGAGGTCGACTTCGGCACCGACATCGCGCAGGGTGTGCCCGAGATCTTCGGCGTCGGCGAGGCGGTCGGTCTCGTGTTCGCCGCGATCGTGCTCATCGTGATGCTCGGCTCGCTCATCGCCGCAGCCCTCCCCATCGTCACCGCCATCGTCGGCGTCGGTGTCGGAGTCACGGCATCCCTCGCGTTCTCCGGCGTGGTGGACATGGCGTCCGTGACACCGGTGCTGGGCGTGATGCTCGGCCTCGCGGTCGGCATCGACTATTCGCTCTTCATCGTGAACAGGCACCGCAAGCAGCTGCTCGCAGGGGTTCCGGTGCGCGAATCCATCGGCCTCGCCACCGGCACGTCCGGCACCGCCGTGGTGTTCGCCGGCACGACCGTCATCGTCGCGCTCCTCGCGCTCAACGTGACCGGCGTCCCGTTCCTCGGCCTCATGGGCACGGTCGGCGCAGTGTGCGTCGCGGTGGCCGTGCTCGTCGCGATCACCCTCGCGCCCGCCATCCTCGGACTCGTCGGCGACCGTCTGCTCAGCCGCCGCGCGCGCGCGACGGTCGGGCAGGAGCACGCCGCGGGCAAGCCCGTGAAGCGGATGTCGACCCTGCGCGCCGTCGTCACCACGCTCGTGAGCGTGGTCGCGCTGCTCATCATCGCGATCCCCGCGATGTCGATGCGACTCGGTCTGCCCGACGGGTCGAGCGAACCGAGCGACTCGACCAGCTACCGCGCGTTCCAGACCGTCGACGAGCAGTTCGGCGAGGGCGCGAACGGTCCGTTGCTGGTCACCGCGACCCTCGACGACGCGGTCACCGACGATGATCTGCTCTCCACGCAGGTCACGATCGCGCAGGCCATCGCCGACCAGGACGACGTCGCGGCGGTCGCGCCGATCGCCACCTCCGACGACAACACCCTCCTCGCATTCCAGGTCGTCCCCGAGGAGGGCCCGAACAGCGCCTCCACCGAGAGGCTCGTGCAGGACCTGCGCTCGATGCCGGCCATCGGCGACGGGATCACCCTCGGCGTCGCGGGTCAGGCCGCGATCAACATCGACATCTCCGAGGCTCTGGCCGGGGTCCTGCCGCTGTACCTGGTGGTCGTGGTCGGCCTCTCGCTGCTGATCATGATCGTGGTGTTCCGTTCCCTGCTGGTGCCGCTCATCGCGACCGGCGGCTTCGTGCTCTCGCTGTTCGCGACGTACGGCCTGATCGTCGCGGTGTTCCAGTTCGGCTGGGGCGCCGAGATCATCGGGCTGCACAGCACCGGGCCGATCCTGAGCTTCCTGCCGGTGATCCTCGTCGGCATCCTGTTCGGACTCGCGATGGACTACCAGCTGTTCCTCGCCTCCGGTATGCGCGAGGCGTATGTGCACGGCGCCTCGGCGCGCGATGCCGTGGCCCAGGGCTTCCGTGCCGGCCGCTCGGTCGTGACCGCCGCCGCCCTCATCATGGTGTCGGTGTTCGGCGGGTTCATCTTCTCGGAGTCGACGATCATCCGCTCGATCGGGTTCGGCCTCGCGTTCGGTGTGCTGCTCGACGCGTTCGTCGTGCGGATGCTGCTGATGCCCGCGCTCATGCACCTGCTCGGCCGCTCGGCGTGGTGGCTGCCGCGCTGGCTCGACCGCATCCTGCCGAACGTCGACATGGAGGGCGCCGCCCTCGAACGCGATCACCCCGGCATGAAGGCCGTGGCCGTTCCGACGACGACCGACTCGGTGCCGACGAGCGGGCACTCCGCCTGAGGCGCGCGCGTCGCAGATTCGCGTCGAGGTCGCAGAGTTCCGCTGGATCCTGCGACCTCGATGCGAAAGTGCGACGGGTGGGGCCGGGGTGTCGGCGGGGATGCCTAGAGTGGGCGCATGAGTCCTGACCCCCGCGCGCTGCTGCAGGAGCTGCGCGCTCAGGCCGAGGCCCGGGTGCAGGCCACGGCCGCGACCCTCGACGAGCTCACCCACGACCGCGAGAGCTCGAACGACGACGACGAACACGACCCCGAGGGCGTCACGCTCTCGTCGGAGTGGTCACGGCTGACCGGGCTCGCCGAGGCGGCAGCATCCGAACTCCGACAGGTCGACGACGCGCTGGCACGAATGGATGCCGGCACCTACGGCGTCTGCGCGAACTGCGGCAGGCCGATCCCCGCGGCACGACTGCAGGCCCGACCTTTCGCCGAGTACTGCGTCGCCTGCGCCGAGAAGCTCGGGCACTAGCCCTGACACGGGTGGCGAGCACGAGTAGCATCCCACCCATGCCCATCACACTCGAGAACGTCGGGATCGCCGTGCGCGACCTGGAAGCCACCATCTCCTTCTTCACCGACCTCGGCCTCACGGTGCTCGGTCGCGACGAGGTCAGTGGGGAGTGGGCGGCGACCGCGGTCGGACTCGACGGCAACCACGCGAAGATCGCGGTGCTGCAGACCCCCGATGGGCGCGGCCAGATCGAGCTGTTCGAGTACATCCACCCGGATGCGATCGAGACGGAGCCGACCCTTCCGAACGAGATCGGTATGCATCGCATCGCCTTCTCGGTCGACGACATCGACGAATCGCTCGCGATCGCCGCCCGTCACGGCTATCACCCGCTGCGCGGCGTCGCGAACTACCAGGACGTCTACAAGCTCACCTATCTCCGTGGCCCCAGCGGCATCCTCGTGATGTTCGCGCAGGACCTCACGAAGAGCTGACCGCGGCAGAACGCGTCATAAGTCGCCGTACACGGCCCGACGGTGCGCAACCCGGAACACGGTCACCAGCACGACGTCGTCGACGACCTCGTAGAGCACACGGTGATCGCCGATCCGGATGCGCCAGGCGTTGTCGAAACCGGTCAGCTTGCGGACACCGATCGGACGCGGCTCCTTCTCCAGCGCGGCGATGCCGGCGAGGATGCGACGCCTGACCTGGGGGTCGAGCTTGCGGATCTCCTTCGCGGCCGGTGCAGTGAACTCGACGCGATAGGCAGTCACGAGAGTTCGGCGCGAAGATCGTCTAGAGAGACGCGCTCACCGTCATCCGCCGCCTTCGCCGCACGGAACTCCGCCGCATCGCGCGCGGCTTCCAGTTCCTCCAACAGCTCGAGGTCGTCGACGCTGATCACGACGGCGGTGAGCTTGCCATGGCGCGTCACCCCGACGCGCTCAGCCCCGTACGCGACTCCGCCCAGCACATCGGCGAGACTGTCGCGAAGATCCTTGGAGGGGATGCTGCGGGTGAGAGTGGTCATGCCTCCATTATAGGCATAAGCGACTTTAGAGGCATTATGTACATAACTCGCTTTCACGTCACCATCCCGCGCCAGATCACCTCGATCGCGGCCCGCATCCGCTCGACCACGGCAGGATCGTTGACCCGGTCGCCGCGCACGACGAGCTGGTAGTACGCGACGCCGGCGATCGCATCGAAGCAGGCTTCGACGTCGAGGTCGGGGCGCAGCTCGCCCCGCGCCATCCCCACCCGGAGTGCGTTCTGCAGCGGCACCCGGCGCCGCGACACGTGCGATTCCCAGTAGGTCCGCTGCAGGGCACGGTCGGCCATCACCAGGCGGATGCGCTGCCGGAACCGCTCCTCGGAGTATCCGGGAGCCGAGGGGGCGACACCGTCGACACCGAGTCCGAGCCCCGCGAGCAGGATCTCGTGCAGGTCGGCATCGGCGGGATACTCCGGCGGCACCTCGCGGCCGACGTCGAGCGCCGCGGCGATCAACAGGGTGAGTGAGGGCCAGCGCCGATACAGTGCCGCCCGGCTCACCCCGCTGCGGGCGACCACGCGCGACACCGTGACCTCGTCGCCCGCGTCGATGATGTCGAGCGTCGCCGCGACGATCTGCCCGTCGAGGTCTTCGTCACGCGGACGACCGGGGCGGCGGCGAACCGCAGCCCCGGCATCCGCCGCCAGAACCGTCACGCGGCGAGCGCCCGCTCGCGCAGCCGGGCGATCGTGGCATCCGAGAGCCCCGCGGCGCGCAGCGGGGTCAGCGGGTCGCCGTGCTGTGCACGAAGGGTGTCGAGCAGGCTGCGCATCGACACGTCCATCGATCCCTCCAGCAGCGACGAGGTCTTCCCGAGCGCGTCGGCGTCGAAGCCCAGCGCCTTCCACATCGCCCCCATCACGGGTGCGGTGCGCGCCATGATCGCGACCATGTTGTCGCCCGTGCGGGCGTAGTCGGTGACGATGTCGTCGTCGGCGGCGCCGAGGGCGAGCAGCAGCATCGCCGCCAGCACACCCGTACGATCGCGACCCGCTGCACAGTGGAAGGCGGCAGCCCCCGGCGTGTACGCGATGACGTTGAGCGCGATCACGAGCTGCGGCGCTGCTCCATCGACCATGCGCTGGTACATCAGGCCCATCGCCTCATGCGTGAGCGCGGGCTTGTCGCGGTCGATCGACTCCCCGACATCCGCGATCAGGGGCAGGTGGTGGTACGCGACCAGATGCTCGCCCAGCGGCCCCCGCCCCGTCACCGAGACCTCGAGCGGCGAGCGCAGGTCGATGATCGCGGTGAGTCCGCCCCTGACGAGGTCGTCGGCGACCTGCGCGGTCACGTAGGCGAGGTCGTCGGTGCGGATGGCGAGCCCCTCGCGGAGCACGCCGCCGTCGATCGCGATGCCGCCGAGGTCGCGCAGGTTGACCGGTGCGCTGAGGACGAGGTCGGTGTCGATGAGGGTCATGTGATTCTCCTTCGGATGAGGGCGCTGCCCTGGTCGATCGCCGTGACGAGCACGATGATGCAGATGATGATGGCGCTGAGGTGGCCGTAGTCGTACATGCGCATGGCGGTGGTCAACTCCAGACCGATGCCGCCGGCGCCGACCAGGCCGAGGATCGTCGCCCCGCGCACGTTCCCCTCGAACAGCAGCAGTGTGTACGAGGTGAGCAGGGGCGCGGCCTGCGGCAGGATGCCGTACTGGATGACCTGCCGCTTCGAGGCGCCGACCGCCTCCATCGCGACGACCGGTCCGCGGTCGACCTGCTCCATCGCCTCGGCGAAGATCTTGCCGATCGAGCCGATGGACCCCAGCGTCATGGCGAGGATGCCGGCGAAGGGCCCGAGCCCGACCGCCGAGACGAACATGAGCGCGAACACGAGGTCGGGCACCGAGCGGATGATGTTCATCATCCAGCGCGTCGGGTAGTACAGCCACTTCGGCGCGAGGGTGGACGTGGCCCCGAATGCGACGATGAGCGACAGCACCGCGCCGAGCACCGTGCCGACGACCGCCATCTGGAACGTCTCGAGCAGCAGCGCGAGGATGGTGCCGATCTTCGAGAAGTCGGGCGGGAACAGGCGCGACAGGAACTCGCCCATGTTGACCGCGCCCTCGCCGAGCTTCACGAAGTTGAACTCGGCGCCGTTGAACGACCACAGCAGCAGCAGGAACGCGACCGGCAGGCCGATCAGGAAGCGGGCGCGCGGCACCCGGAAGGCGCTCTCGAGCCTGGCACGCTCGGCCGAATCGAGCGCGGGGCGCGCGGTCCGGTCGGTGCGGTCTGCGCGCGGTTCAGTGGTCGTGCTCATCGCCGTCCTCCTCGTCGTCGTACAGCGGGCTGAGGGCGGCGGCATCCAGTTGCGAGGTCGCGCCCGAGACGAGCATCTCGCCGTGCCGCAGCCCGACGATCCGGTCGCTGTGCGCGAGAGCGAGGGGCAGCACGTGCAGGCTCACGAGCACCGGGATGCCGTCGTGCGTCGCGATCTCGCGCAGCAGTTCGAGCACCGAGCCCGCGAGCTTCGGGTCGAGCGAGGCGACCGGCTCGTCGGCCAGGATCACCTTCGGCTGCTGCATGAGCGCCCGGGCGATCGCCACGCGCTGCTGCTGTCCGCCCGAGAGCGAGCGGGCGGGGGCGGACGCCTTGTGCGCGATGCCGACCCGGTCGAGCAGTTCGAGCGCCCGACGGCGGTGCGCGGTCGAGAAACCACCGGCCAGGTTGATCGGCCCCGCGCCGTGCAGCGCGCCCGTGAGCACGTTGGTCATGACGCTGAGCCGGGGGATCAGGTTGAACTGCTGGAACACCTGCCCGACCTCGGAACGCAGCGTGCGCAGTTCGCCGCGGGCGAGATTCGTGACGTCGTGCCCGGCGACCCGCACCGTGCCGGCCGAGATGGGCGCGAACCCGGTCAGACTGCGCATCAGGGTCGACTTGCCCGAACCGGAGGCCCCGAGCAGAGCCACCATCTCGCCCGGGAAGAGGTCGAGGTCGACCCCGTCGAGCACGGTGTTCTCGTCGTACGCCACCTGCAGGTCGCGCACCGTCACGAGCGGGAGTGCCTGGCGCAGTTCGGCGGTGGGGGTGCGCGTTTCGTCTCGTCGCTGCGCTCCTCGCTCAACGACCGGAGGCACCTCGGTCGTTGAGCGAGCGGAGCGAGACGAAACGCTCGACAGGGTCACTTGAGGTCCTTGAGCTCGACACCGGCGACAGCCGCGATCTCCGCGAAGGACTCGAAGTCCGCTCCGTCGGGGTCGACCGTCTGCGGGGCCGCAGCGAACGCCCCGTAGGCGCCGAGACGCTCGGCGTTCTCGGGCGAGAACACCTCGGCGATTCCGTCCTGGATCACCTTGCGGGTCTCGGCATCCAGCGACGGGCGGCCGAGCACGGCGCCCTGGATGTCCATCGCCGGACTCTCGCCCACCGCACGCCACTCGCCGTCCTCGAACGGGAACATCGGGGCGCCGAGCTCGGTGAGCATGACCGCGGTGCACGCGGCATCCACCTGGCCCTGCTCCAGCGCGGCGAAGCTGCCCTCGTGCCCGCCCGCGAAGATGGCCTCGTAGTCGGTGCCCTGCTCGAGCCCGGCCTCGTGCAGCATGTACACGGGCATGAAGTAGCCCGAGCTGGAGGCCTGGTCGGCGAACGCCACCATCTTGCCCTCGAGGTCTTCGACGGTCTGGATGGGCGAGTCCTCGAGCACGACACAGGTCGACACCGGCTTGCCGTCGCCCTGGAACGCGACCAGCGCGTCGACCTCTCCGGTGTTCACGGCGAGCGCGGACGGGAAGCCGCTCATGATGCCGATGTCGACGTGATCGGCGCGGATCGCCTCGACCACGCTCAGGTAGTCGGGCACATCCGTGATCTCGACATCGCGGCCGGTCGCCTTCTCGAGCAGTTCGGCGAACACCTCGACGGGGTTCTCGGCGGTGGGGTCTTCGCCGACGGGAATCGTGGCGATCGTGATGGGGGCGTCGGGATCGGCCGGGGCCGCCTCGGCGGTCGGGCTCTGGCATCCGGTGAGGGCGAGGGCGGCCACGCCCAGGAGGCCGACGACGGGCAGGGTGAAGCGGCGCATGATGACCTTTCGGGAGGAGACTCCTCGGAATTCCGAGAACATCGGTATTCCAACTCCCGAAGGTGACGGGCAATTACGAGACCGCCGTACTCCGAATGGAACGTCGGATGAACGGACGGTGTCGTCGGACAGCCGAAGCGGGGCAGCCCCCGAAGGGAACTGCCCCGCAACGACAGGAACCTACGGCAGCGCCGGGCCTCCTGGTCCCGCGCCCGGCACGGGGTAGTACACGGGCGGAGTGTCATCCCACGCCGACGGCAGCATCAGCAGGTCGTCGTAGTGGTGCATGGCGATGCCGCCGAACGAGGCGTCGTCCTGGAACGCCGTGTACGTCTTGTCGAGCTCGCCCTCGAGGTAGGTGCGTCCCTCCTCCCAGAACGTCACGGTCTCGGGGTCACCCGTGCCGGAGAGGTCCTTGGTCTCGATGCCGACCACGACCGAGTTCGGCTTGCCGATCTGGTTCGCGTAGTCGATCTCGTGCTGCGCCTGGGCGATGATGCCCGCACTGCCGTCGGCCGTGTCGCGGTAGTCCATGATCGCGATGTAGTCGGTCATGTCCTGGATGTGGTCGCTGAGCGGCTTCGTCTGGCCGTTCCAGGTGATCGACGTGCAGCAGGCCGAGGAGTCCAGCCAGCGCGGGATCGCGGGCCCGACCAGCACCGGCAGCCCGGAGGCGTCGCGGCGCTCGATGAGCGTGTCGAGGATCTCGAGCCACCGGTTCGGGAGCCCGCCGCTGCCGGGCAGCTTCCAGTCGCTGAGGATGTACGGCTCGATGTCGACGTTGATGCCGTCGAAGCGCGCGGACTCCGGCACGGCGAGGTTGTAGTCGAGGACCTTCTCGAACTCGTCGACCGCGAAGTGCTCGAACTGCTCCAGGGCGCCCAGATACGGCGGACGCGTGCCGCCGGCGACGGTGGCCTGCACGTGGTAGCCGCGGGCGCGGGCCCACTCCACGAACGCCACGACCTCGTCACGCGAGTCGCGCAGCATGTCGGTGGTGCCGTACTTGTCGACGCCGAGGTAGATCGTGCGGATGGGGTCGGACCCGAAGGTCGTGGTGTCGTCCATCACGGCGCCGAGGCGGTCGCGGGCGTCTTCATCGAACACGGCCTCGTAGGACGCGCGCTCCCAGATCCACATCGCCCGGTCCTGGTCGTAGATCACGGGGGTCTCGGCGGTGGCTCCGCCGAGCGCGACGTAGGTGGTCGGTGCCTCGGAGGTGTGCCCCGACACGTCGGTCGCACGGGCCTCGATGCTCGCGAACTCGGAACCTGCGACGGGGAAGGATGCCGCGTACTCGCATCCGCCCTGCGCCGTGGCGGCCTGCCAGGCACCGCCGTTCACCCGCACCTCGACGGCGGACAGCGCGCGGTCGGATGCCACGTCGACGACCACGTCGAGCGAGGAGCCGGCATACGCGCCCTCGGTCGGCGAGACCACCGTGACGACCGGGCGGGATGCGGCCGGGTTGTCGACCTCGACGGCGAGGAACTCCGACCAGGTCGTGTAGAGGGTGGTGAGGTCACGGGCGCGCACCGCGAGGTCGAGTCGCCCGTCGCGGTCGGCGATGTCGAGGTCGATGGTCCACGTGCCGGCGGTGCCGGTGACCGGGATCGGGATCACCTCCTGCGCCCCCACGACGAGCACGAGCTCGGAGGTGTTCGCGAACGTCCCCTCCACCGTGAGCGTCGACCCGCTGACGGTGCCGCCGTCGACGGGCGAGGTGATCGCGAGCTCGGTCGTGACGGTCTCTGCAGAGGCGGCGCCGCCGGTGGCGACCACCCCTCCGGCGAGAAGGCTCGCGGCGACCAGCGCCGACAGCCAGCGTGTGCGTCTCATCGGTGTCTCCTTCCGCTCCGCCGGGCGCGGAGTCGTCGTGACTGCCACCGTGACGCGCGGGCATCCGGTGGTCAACGAAACGTCCGAGAAGGGGAATGACTGGAGGAAGGAATCGGGACTGCGCCGGCGTCGGCCCTGCGCTTCGCTCGGCCGATCGCACGTGCGTCGGCCCTTTCGCACGGATGCGGCCGAGGGAAGCGCGATTCCCCGCAGCACGCGCCGCGAGTGCCCGACACCTTGCCGAACCGAGTCCGAATGAATACGGTTGCATAGCGAAGACTCACGGGCGTCCACGGGCCGAGGAGGGCGACATGGGAGCTTTCCCGAACACGCAGCCGCTGTTCGTGAGCCTGGCGCAACAACTCCGCGACCGCATCGCCGCCGGCGAGTGGTCCCGGGGCGAGCGCCTGCCACCGGAGGCGACTCTGGCCGCGACGCACGCGGTCGGCATCAACACCGTGCGGCGGGCGGTGGGGATGCTCGTCGACGACGGAGTGGTGGTCCGCCGCCAGGGCTCCGGCACGTACGTGTCGGCGCGCGGGGCCGGGAAGAGTCCCGTGATCGGCGTGATCGTCCCGTCGCACAGCTACTACTTCCCCACCGTCGTGGAGGGGATCACGGAAGTGGCCCGGGCCGCGGGCGTCACCCTGCGCATCGTGTCGAGTGAGTACGACGACGCCCTCGAGATCCGTCGGATCCGGGAGTTCCTCGCCGCCGGATGCTCCGGACTCCTGATCACGCCCACCCTGCACCTGGCCGACCCCACGGCGCGCCTCGACCTGCTGCGCGCCCTGCCGATCCCGGTGGTGCTCATGGAGCGGATGCCGACGGACTCCCCGCCGGATGACGGGCTCTCGGCGGTGTGCACCGATGTCGTCGCGGGCGGGTATGCGGCCGTGCGGCACCTGGCACGGCAGGGCCGTCGACGTATCGGATTCCTCGGACGCCGCGACACCGCGACGGCCGACGCCGCGCTGCGCGGCTACCGGCGCGCGATCGACGACCTCACCCTCGTCGACCTCCCGGGCGCGGTGGTGCGTCGGGATTCGTGGGACGACGCGGCACTCGCCGACTACGCGCACCGAGCGCGGTCGGCGGGACTCGACGGTGTCGTCTGCCTCGGCGACCGCGAGGCGACGGCGCTCCTGCCGCACCTCAGGCGCGCGGGACTCTCGCTTCCCGACGACCTCGCGCTCGTCGCCTTCGACGATGAGGAGGCGGCGGATGCCCCACTCCCCCTCACCGCCGTGTCACCGCCGAAGCGCGAGATCGGACGCCTCGCGGCGAGCACGCTACTGCGGATGCTGGGGCGCGGCGGCGACCGAACCCCGGTGCGGATGCTGCTGCAGCCGATCGTGCGGGAGCGGGCGTCGAGCGCGCGTGCCCAACCCCGGGTCTTGCAACCGCTTGCATGATCGCGCCGTGCGTCATAGGTTGAAGTCAGGCCCGACCCCAGGGCCGATGATCGACCCGAGGATTCCCGTGCCCCACAGCCCGCGCCGCACTCTACCGCGCGCCCCCGTGCGCATCGTCCATCTCGGACTCGGTGCCTTCCACCGCGCACATCAGGCCTGGTACACCGCTCACGCCGACCCCGACCACGAGTGGGGCATCGCGGCGTTCACGGGTCGTTCGCCCGATGCCGCCGAGACACTCGCGCGACAGGACGATGTGTACACCCTCCTCACGCGCGGCGCGGAGGGCGACCATCTCGAGACCGTCGAGAGCATCGTGGCCGCGCACGACGGCGGCGACACCGAGATGCTGCGCGACTATCTCACCCGCCCCGAAGTCACGGTCGTCACGCTCACGGTCACCGAGAAGGGCTATCGACGCGGCGCGGACGGACGTCTCGACGTCACGGACCCCGACATCACCGCCGACATCTGTGCGCTGGGCGAAGCCTTCGCCGATCGGGAGAATCCACCGGGAGCGATCGCGAACGGCGTCCTGCGCACCATGCCCGCCCGCCTGCTCTGGGCGCTCGACGCCCGACGCCGCGCCCTGCCCGACGGCACGATCACGCTGATCCCGTGCGACAACCTCGACGACAACGGGACCGCACTCCGGTCCGTGGTCGGCGACCTCGCCGCGCTCACCTCCCCCTCCCTCGGCGCCTGGATCGACGCGCAGGTCGACGTGGTCGGCACGTCCGTCGACCGCATCACCCCGCGCACCACGGCAGACGACATCGACGCCGTCGCCGCACGCGAGGGCATCCGCGACGAGGCCCTGGTCGTGACCGAGCCCTTCCACAGCTGGATCCTGAGCGGACGCCTCCGCGCCGACCGCCCGCGCTGGGAAGATGCCGGGGCCTCCTTCGTGTCCGACATCGAACCGTTCGAGCAGCGCAAACTGTGGATGCTCAACGGCGCGCACTCCCTCCTCGCCTCCGACGGCATCCTGCGCGGACACGAGACCGTCGCCGAGGCCATCGCCGACCCGGAATGTGCAGTTCTCGTGCGCGACCTGTGGGATCTCGCCCAGCGGCGCCTCGACGCCTCCGCGGACAGAACCGGCGTCGACCTCGGCCTTCCCGCCTACCGGGGGGCGCTGCTCGAGCGATTCGCGAACCCCGCGATCGTGCACCGGCTGCGGCAGATCGCCGCGGACGGGAGTCTCAAGCTGCGTGCCCGCATCGTCGAACCGGTGCGCCGCGCGCGCGCCGAGGGCGAGACAGGCGCGGCCGGCATCGCCGCGATCGCCGCCTGGGCCCGGTTCGTCATCGCCGAGGTTCAGGCAGGACGGCCGCTCGACGACGTCGCCGCGGAGGAGCTGGCCGCACGCGCGACGGATGCCGATCCGCATCGCGCTCTGCTCGACCTGCTCGCACCCGATCTCGCCGAGGACCCCGCCGTGCTCGGGGTGCTCACCGACCACGCCCGCTGATCCACCCCCGCTGGCCCCCACGCACGCGAAGAGCGCCGATCCCGAAGGACCGGCGCTCTTCGACGTCTGCGGCGTCAGCCCTTCACGGCACCGGCCATCATGCCCGCGCCCAGGCGACCCTGGACGAAGAGGAACAGGATGACCACGGGCACCGAGATCAGCGTGGCGCCCGCCATGATGCCGGCCCAGTCGGTGGCCGACAGCTCGCTGCTGAACGTCTGCAGCCACAGCGGCAGGGTGGCGTTGCCCGGCTTCGTCATCACGACGAGGGCCAGGGTGTATTCGTTCCACGCCTGCAGGAACGCGAAGACGGATGCCGTGACGATGCCCGGTCCGAGCAGCGGCAGCGTGACCCGCATGAACGCCCCGAACCGGCTGCAGCCGTCGACCATCGCCGCCTCTTCGAGCTCGGCCGGGATGCCGTGGATGAACCCGCGCAGCAGCCACACCGTGAACGGGACGACCGTGCCGATGTAGAGCAGCGACAGGCCGCCGACCGTGTTGAGCAGGTGCCAACCGTCGAGCATGCGGAACTGCGAGATGAACAGCGCCTCGGTCGGGATCATCTGCACGATGAGCACGAGCAGGATGATGAGCCCGCCGCCCTTGAAGCGGAAGCGGCTCACCGCGATGGCGGCGAAGAACCCGAACAGCACAGCGACCACGACCACGATGACGGTCACGCCCGCGCTCATGCCGAGCGCCGACCAGAAGCCGCTGTCGGCGAGGATGCCGGCGAAGCTGTCGAAGCTCAGCGGGAACGGGAAGAACCGCGGTGTGCGCGAGAACAGCTCCTCGTTGTCCGAGAGCGCGGTGTTCACCATCCAGTAGATCGGGAAGACGAGGAGCAGCGCGGCGGCCACGGCGACGCCGTTCCAGGTGCGCCGGCGGGCGTCGTTGCGATTGCCGATGGTCCGGCGCGAGCGCGGCGGCACGACGGCGGCGATGTCGGTGGTCCTGGTCATGGTCGGGGCACTCATTCCGAGACCTCCTTCTGCTGGGCGAACATCTTCGCGATGTACTTCCAGGTGAGCAGCAGCGTGAGGATGAGCACGATCGTCGCGAGAGCCGACGCGTCGCCGTACTCGCCCTGGCCGATGCCGATCCGGTAGATGTAGGTGCCGAGGAGGTTGGTCTCCTCGATCGAGACGCCCGCCTGCTGCAGCACGTAAATCTGCGTGAACACGCGCAGATCCCACACGATCTGCAGGAGTCCGACGATCATGACCGCCGGGGTGATGAGCGGCATCGTGACGTGCCGGAAGCGCGTCCAGGGTCCCGCGCCATCGAGCTCCGCCGCCTCGAGCACCTCGGTGGGCACCTGGGTGAGGGCGGAGTAGATCATGAACACGATCAGGGGCAGGCTGCCCCAGATGACGGTGATCGCGGCGATCGTGAACACGCCCATCGGAGTGGAAGTCCACGGGAAGCCGGCCATGTCGGGGAAGCCGATGCGCGCGAGGATCCAGTTCACCAGGCCGTAGCGGGCGTCGAACAGCCACTGCCAGATGACCATGGTCACCAGCGCCGGCGTCGCCCACACGAGCAGCAGCGTCACCTGCAGGGCGATGCGGGCCCAGCTGCTCACCTTCGTCAGCAGCAGCGCGATCAGCATGCCGATCACCATCGACAGCGACGCGCACACGGCGCAGAAGAGCACGGAGCGGAAGAACACGACCCACATGTTCGGGTCGGTCAGGATCCTGCCGTAGTTCGCCAGGCCCACCCATTCGGGCTCCTGGCCGAACTGCTGCGCCAGCCCGAACTTCTGCAGCGACATCACGAACTGCTGCAGCAGCGGCCAGCCGAGGGCGATCAGCACCGCCGCGAGGAGCGGCGCGATCAGCAGGTACGGGAGCAGCGCTCCCCGCGCGCGGCGCGGCCGCGTGCGGGGAGCGGGCTGCTGCGGGGACGCCTCGGGGGCGACCTCGACATCGATCACGGGAGTGGTCATCATCAGTCGCCGTTGAGGGTCGCTTCGATCTTCGCGCCGATGCGCGTGACCACCTCGTCGATGTCCTCACCCTTGGCGATCGCCGAGTAGAGGTCGACCGGGATGTTGTTGCCCTCCACGATCGCCCAGTTCGGCGCCGCCGGGGTGAGGGCGCTCGTCTCGGCGATCTGCTGCTGGAGCTCGGCGTCGACGATGCCGTCGGGGATGGCCGACGCGAAGGTGGTGTTGCCGGGGACCCAGCCGGAATCCTCGGCGAGCTGGGTCATGAAGTCCTCGCTGAGGATCAGCTTCATGGCCTTCTTCGCCAGCTCCTGCTGCGACGACTTCGCGGCGATGCCGACATTGGAGCCGCCGAGGAACTGGTGGCTCTCGCCGCCGGCCTCGACCGGAGGAAGCGCCATCACACCGGTGACGTCGGCGAGCTCGGGAGAGATGCTGTCCTGCGCGAACACGCGGTAGGAGAACATCGCGACCTCGCCGTTGTTGTACGGAACCCAGGGGTTGCCCGCGGTCTCCTTCGCGTCGAGCGCGCCGAGGGCCGAGCCCTGCCAGATGGTCTGCATCTGCTCGAGCGCGGCCTTGGCCTCGGGGGTGTCGAGTCCGCTGACCCAGGCGCCGTCCTTCTCCTCGGCGTAGTTCGCGCCGTGGGAGAACAGCCAGCCCTCGAGCCCGTGCACGTCGACGACGGGGAAGTAGATGCCCTTGAAGCCCTCGACGCCGTCGGGGTTCGCCTGCTGCACCGTGGCGGCTGCGGCGACCAGGTCGTCGAGCGTCTCGGGGGCGGCGATGCCCGCCTTCTCGAGCAGATCGGTGCGGTAGAAGACGACGCTGGTGCCCGCGTAGAGCGGGTAGGCATAGGTCTTGCCGTCGAGGGTCGCCTGATCGACGAAGCTGGGGATCAGGTCGTCGCCGTCGACCTCGTCGTACAGGTCGGAGATGTCGGCGAGCGCCCCGACGTTCGCGAACGTCGCGGTCTTGGTGTTGCCGATCTCGACGATGTCGGGGGTCTCGGACTCGCTCGCGAGGGAGGTCTGGAGCCGGGAGACGATGTCATCCCAGGGCTGCATCTCCACCGTCAGCGTGGAGCCGGGGTTCTGGGCGGCGAACTCGTCTTCGAGCCACGCGACCGCATCCTCGGACACGGAGTCCTGCATGAGCCACACGCGGAGGTCTCCGCTGTCGGCGTCGCCTCCGTCGTTCCCGGTGCCTGAGCTGCAGCCGGTGACGGCCAGCACCGCGGCCAGTGAAGCGGCCGCCGCGATCACAGTGCGTCTTGCCATTCTCGTTCCTCCATGGTCTTCCTCGACGGGCCCGAAAGGCGCCCGATGAACGGGTGGTTCAACCGTTTCTCACGCTAACGTGCAAACGGTTGCATTACAATAGCTTCTTCGTTGAAGAGGGTGTAACGGTTGTGTTTCTGTTTGATTACCAGGGATAAGTCAGTGGTTGCGGGGAGCGCGCCGCAGCGGACACGACCTTCGGGGGCGTGATCCCTGCACCGCGTTGCACAGCCTCAGACGGCGATGGCCGCCGTGGCGCGGGCGACGGTCTCCAGCACCGCGATCGGGGCGAGCAGCTGCGCCATGGGGATCGGGGCTGCCCCCGTCGCGAGCATGCCGGCGAACGCATCCACGCCGGGCTGCACGTAGTCGGCACCCAGCACGATGTCGCGGCTGATGACCCCGTGGCCGCCGACGGCCGTCGCGCGGAACGGCACCTGGCCGTCGCCGTCGGGGCGGATGAACTCGAGCGTGACGAGCACGCCGCCGACCCGGTAGCGGGCGACGACCCCTCCCGGCAGGCGCTGCACGTCGACGTCCTCGGGCTGCCCCGGCACGAGACGCTGCGCCACGTCGGCGATGTGGATGCCGTAGAAGAAGATGCCGCTGTACGGACTGGCCGCATCCGCGGGTCCGGTCACGGTGACCGCCTGCAGCTCGCCGATCGATCCGAGGCCCTCGGCGATCGCGTCGGTGTCGGCCACCCAGCGCAGCGCCGACGACGAGGTGAGCACCGTGCCGCCACGCTCGGCCGCCGCGACGATCTCCTGCGCATCGGCGACGCTCGCCGCCAGCGGCTTGTCGACCCAGACCGGTGTTCCCGCCTCGAGGAACGGCACGGCGTGCGCCCGGTGCAGCGCCCCGTCGCGCGAGGTCACGATGAGCGCGTCGATGCTGCCGAGCAGGCCGCCCGACTCCGCGACGATCTGCTCGATGCCGCCGAGTTCCGCGAGCTCGCGCGTGCGGTCATCCTCACCCGCGACGAGCGCGACCACCCGCACCGGCACGTCCACCGGCCGCTCGACGTTGAGGTAGCGGATGATCTCCTCGGCGTGGCTGTTCTCGATGCCGACGATCGCGACGTTCTTCGTTTCCATGTCTCTCATCCTCTTTCACTCGTGGAGGTCGACGGGACGACCGGTGCGGGCGGACTCGTACACGGCGAGCACCACCTGCAGCGCCCGGCGGCCGTCGTCGGTGGTGATGGCGGGGCGACCGCCGCTGCGGATCGCCCGCACGACGTCGAGGTACTGCCGGCGATGCGCCATGTCGACGTCGCTCCACCCCTCCGGCACATTGTGCTCGACGAGCGAGTCGGCATCGGGCTGCGGCGCGGTGGCCGAGGCGAAGAAGGCGAGCCCGTCGTTCTCCATCACGGCCGTGCCCTGCGAGCCGTGCACGGCGAGGCGCACCGGAAGCCCCGGGTAGGCCGCGGTGCTGGCGAGCAGCAGGCCGATGGCGCCGCTCTCGAACTCGATCGTGGCGCCCGCGACATCCTCCACCTCGATGCCCTCGTGCGCGAGACGGCCGGTCTTCGCGCTCACCGACACCGGGGTGCCGAGCATCCACAGCAGCAGGTCGAGCGCGTGGATGCCCTGGTTCATGAGTGCACCGCCGCCGTCGATCGCCGAGGTGCCGCGCCAGTCTCCGGACTCGTAGTACTCCTGCGGGCGGAAGAACGCCGACTCCACGACTCCCGACGTCACGCGCCCGAGCGCGCCCTCGTCGATGGAGCGGCGGATGAACGAGGCCACCGGCTGGAAGCGGCGCTGGCTGATGACGGAGACGGTGCGTCCGGAGGCGCGCTCGGCGGCCCGCACCCGATCGGCGGATTCGAGCGTGACGTCGATCGGCTTCTCGACGATCACGTCCACCCCCGCGTCGAGGGCGGCGACCACCGCGTCGGCGTGGAAGGCACTGGGCAGGCAGATCGCGGCGAGGTCGACGCTCTCGGCGCGATAGGCCTCGGCGGCCGACGCGTGGAACGGCACGCCGTACTGCTCGGCGAGCGCACGCCCGCGCGCCTCGTCGACGTCGACGATCGCGGCGAGCACGCCGGCGTCGCCGAGAGCCGCGACGAGGCGCGCGTGGACGGCGCCGATCACCCCGGCGCCGACGATCGCGATGCGCAGCGGTTCGGTCATGATGTCTCCTGTCGTGGGGGTGGATGCCGGAGGTGTCGGCTCAAGTCGGCGAGCTCAGTCGGCGAGCTCACTCAGCCGGGCGCGACCAGGCCAGCGCGGTGCCGCCCTGGTCGGCGGATGCCTGGGCGAGGAGGGCGAGTCGGGTCGCGGCGAGCGAGTCCCGGGTTCCGACCTCGGGGGTGCGCCCGTCGGCGAAGGCGTCGAGCGCCTCTTCGGCCGGACGCCGTCCCGACGGCAGATCGAGCGCGCGGGTCGGCTGATCGTGGGTGGTGACCTCGACCCGGCCGCGGGCCCAGAAGATCTCCGCAGTCCCGTGGGTGCCGACCAGGCGCAGCCGGTAGTCGCCGTGCACGTCGGAGGCCTGCGGGGTGAGCCAGCTCACCTCGGCGGAGACGACGGTGTTCGGCGTCGTGAGGGTGGCCGCGCCGTAGCGCGCGAATCCGGCAGCGCCGTCGAGCGGTGCCGACACGGCTCCCCGGATCACGCCCTCGTCGGCCGGCGCGAACAGGAGCGCGGCGTCGAGGTCGTGCACCGACAGGTCGGTCAGGATCCCGCCGTACTGCGCCGGGTCGAAGAACCAGTCCGGTCGCTGGGTGCGGTTGAGCTTGTGCGGGCCCGACGAGGTGACGCCGACGATGTCGCCCAGCTCGCCGGCGCGCACGACATCGAGTGCGGCGAGGGTCTCGGGGTAGCCGCGCTTCTCGAGCAGCAGGTTCACGGTGCGGTCTACCTCGGCGGCCACGGCCTCGATCTCGTCGAGCTCGGCGAGCGAGGTGCACAGCGGCTTGTCGGCGAGCACATGAGCACCGGCACGGAGTGCGGCGACGGCATCGGCGCCACGCGCTCCGTAGACACCGGCGATCACGGCGACGTCGACGCCCTCGGCGAGCAGATCCTCGGCGCGGTCGAAGGCGGGCACGCCGAAACGGGCGGCGTGGTGCTCTGCGACAGCAGGGTCGGCGTCCTGGACACCGACGAGCTCGAACGCGGCGCGGTCGGCGCGGGTCAGCTCGTCGAGCACGTAGTCCACGTGCGGATGGGCGGCACCGATGATCGCGATCCGAGGCATGGGCGACAGTAAATCATGCGACCGGTTGCATGGTCAACCGCCGATCGTGTGCGCAGCCTCCGTGGTGGCCCGGACGACGAGGTGCGTGGCGATCGTCACGCGGGCATCCGAGCGCTCCCCGCTGGCGAGCACGCCGAGCAGCAGCTCGGCCGCCGCATCGCCCGCCGCCGCCGACGCGGCCGAGATCGTGGTGAGGGCCGGATGCGTGCCGGAGGCGAGGGTGTCGTCGCATCCGATCACGCTGATGTCGCGGGGGACGTCGATGCCGCGCAGTGCGAGCCCCGCCATCACACCCTGGGCGACCACGTCGTCGAACGCGATCACGGCGGTCGCCTCGGAGGCGAGGATGCCGCCGACCGCGTCGCGTCCGCCGGCCGAGCTCGGGCGCCCCAGCTCCTGCACGATGACTTCGAGTCCCGCGCGCTCGGCAGCCCGGGCGAGGGCGGCCCGGCGCTGCTGGTCCGACCACGACTCGCGCGGCCCCGACAGGTACACCACGCGGGTGTGGCCGAGGCGATGCAGGTGCGCGACAGCCTCGTCGAGCCCTCCGCTCGGATCGATCAGCACCCGCGCCAGACCCTCGATGTCGCGGTTCACGAGCACCACGGGGCGCGACGCGTCGAGCTCGCGGATGCGGTCCTCGTCGAGGCGCGGGGAGGCCAGGACGAAGCCCTCGACCTGGGCGCTGAGGCGCGAGGTGAGGTTGGACTCGCGGTCGGCGATCTCGTCGGAGTCGCCGAGGAACACCGCGTAGCCGGCAGCGTCGGCCAGCGTCTGCACGCGCCGCACGAGCGGCGGGAAGAACGGGTTGGCGATGTCGGGCACGACCACGGCGACGTTGCCGAAGCGACCGGTGGAGAGCGCGCGCGCGGCGTGGTTCATGACGTAACCGAGCTCGTCGGCCGCGGCCTTGACGCGTCGCACCGTCTCGGGGTTCAGCAGCTCGGGGCGGCTGAACGCACGGGAAACCGTCGACCGCGAGACACCGGCCACGCGGGCGATGTCGCCGATCGTCACCGACGTCGATGCCGTCTTCCTGTTGCCTGTCACGTCACACACACTAAGCCCGTGCACCGTGGCTGCGCGCGTGCGAACCCTCGGGAATCTCCTCCCGGGGGCGGCGAGAACGCGGAACGGATCGCACGCGGGGGCTTGACTTTGCAAGCGGTTGCATTAATCTTGCGAATCATGAGCACGACGACGTTCGCCCTGCATGCCCACCCCGACCGCGCCGCGATGGGCGCTGCCGCCGCGCGATCGGCGGCGCGCACGCTGCGCGAAGCCGTGGCCGCTCGCGGCACGGCTCGGATGATCGCCGCCGCCGCCCCCAGCCAGCTCGACGTCTACCGAGCGCTCACCGCCGAGCCCGACGTGCCGTGGGACCGCATCACGATCCTGCACATGGACGAATACCTCGATCTCGACCCCGCAGCTCCCCAGCGCTTCGGCAACTGGCTGCGCACCCACCTCGTCGATGCGGTGCAGCCCGCCGCGTTCCACCCCATGCGCACCGAGCTCGGTGCCCAGGCGGCGACCGAGGAGTACGCGGCCCTGCTCGCCGAAGGGCCCATCGACCTGGTGTGCCTCGGTATCGGCGTGAACGGCCACATCGCGTTCAACGATCCGCCCGATGCCGACCTCGGCGACCCGTGCCCCGTGCGCGTGGTGCAGCTCGACCTCGCCAGCCGCGTGCAGCAGGTCGACGACGACTGCTTCGATACGCTCGAGGCCGTGCCCACCCACGCACTGACGCTGACCATCCCGGCGCTGATGAACGGCGCTCACCTCGTGTGCGCCGTGCCCGATGCCCGCAAGGCCGAGGCCGTGCGCGCCCTGGTCGAAGAGCCGATCAGCTCGCACTGGCCGTGCACCGTGCTGCGGCGGCATTCGCGCTGCGAGGTGCACGTCGACCGCGACGCGGCATCGCTGCTGCATCCCGCACCGGCCGTGGCGGCCCAGGCGGCGCGATGACCGCGCGCACGCTGCACGGTCGCGACGCCCTCGGAGCAGGCGGGCTGGAGGTCGTCGTCGAGCACGGCCGGATCAGCGCGCTCACCCCGACCGCCGACCCCGGTGACGGCGCCCCCTGGATCGGCCCCGGACTGATCGACCTGCAGGTCAACGGCCACCTCGACGGTGACGCGAATGCGGCAGAGCCCTCGCCGGCCCACATCACGGCGATGGCACAGTCTCTCGCCGCCCACGGCGTCACGCGATTCCTGCCGACCGTCATCACCGCCTCGCCCGCCGAGATGCTCGCCCGCATCCGTGCGATCGACGAGGCCGTGCGCACCTCGACCGCGACCTCGCGCGCGGTCGCCGGCATCCACGTCGAGGGTCCCAGCCTGTCGGAGCAGGACGGCCCCCGCGGCGTGCATCCGCTCGCGCACATCCGCCCCCCGGCCATCGCCGAGCTGCAGACCTGGCTCGACGCCGCTCCCGGTCTGCTCCGGGTCGTGACCCTGTCTCCGCACCATCCGGGGTCCGTCGAAGCCACGCGCTTCCTCGTCGCGCACGGCGTGCGGGTCGCGGTCGGGCACACCCATGCGACGGATGCCGAGATCGCCGCGGTCGTCGACGCCGGTGCCACGCTCTCCACGCACCTCGGCAACGGCGCGCATGCGGTGCTCCCCCGGCATCCGAACTACCTGTGGACGCAGCTCGCCGAACGCCGGCTCGCCGCCGGTGTCATCGCCGACGGCCACCACCTGCCCGATGCCACGCTCGCCACCATGATCGCCGCGAAGCGCGAACACGGCATCTTCCTCGTGAGCGACGCCGTCGCCACGCCCACGGCCCTGCGGGAGGACGGCGTCTCGACGGTCGGCGGTGGTGTGCACCTCGCCGAGGATGGCGCACTGCGGCACGTGTCGACCGGATTCCTCGCGGGCTCCGTGCAGACCCTCGACGTCGGTGTCGCCACCGTCGCCCGCCTGACCGGCTCTCTGGCGGCGGCGCTGCGGCTCGCCACCTCCGCACCCGCATCCGTCCTCGGCGACGGCCCGCACTGGACGGTCGGCGCCCGTGCCGACGTGCTGCTGTTCGACTGGGCGCCCGGCGAGCGCGCGATCACGCCGCGCGAGGTGCTGATCGCGGGCGAACCCGCCACCGAGTCCGCCGACGCCCGCACGACCGCAGGAGGAACCCGATGACCATCGACAGGGCCGACGTGATCGTCACGAGTCCCGACCGCAACTTCGTGACGCTGAAGATCACGACCGCCGACGGCGTGACGGGGCTGGGCGATGCGACGTTGAACGGCCGCGAGCTCGCCGTCGTCGCGTACCTGACCGAGCACGTGGTGCCGTTGCTGATCGGGGCGGACGAGTCGCGTATCGAGGACACCTGGCAGTTCCTGTACCGGAGTGCGTATTGGCGGCGGGGACCGGTGACGATGGCCGCGATCGCCGCGGTGGACATGGCGCTGTGGGACATCAAGGGCAAGGTCGCCGGCCTTCCCGTCTACCAGCTGCTCGGGGGAGCGTCGCGGAACGGGTTGATGGCGTACGGGCATGCGTCGGGCAAGGAACTGCCGGAGCTGTTCGACTCGATCCGCGCCCACCAGGAGCAGGGATACAGGGCGATCCGCGTGCAGACCGGGGTGCCCACGTTGAAGGCGATCTACGGGATCGCCGCACAGGGGGCCGATGTCGGCGACGC
>NZ_PCPG01000011.1 GCF_002979655.1 Microbacterium sp. MYb45 | reverse complement strand
GGCGAGCGGGCGGGCGGCTACGCCTCGGAGAGGAACGCCAGCGCCGCTTCTTTGAAGTCCCGCGATCCCGGAGCGTTGAAGTGGTTCCGGTTCGGGATCTCGAAGAAGCGACCGTCGGGGGCCGCGGACGCCAGTGCCCGTGAACCCTCGATGATGGCATCCTTCGAACCCGTGGCGAACAGGATCGGGCGCGTCGGCGCATCCGATGGATCGGGGTCGATCATCCCTGACGACCGCATCCCTTCCGCGAGCGCGACCAGTGCCTGCAGGTCGTTGCCGGGTACCCGCTCCGTCAGCGCGATGTAGTTCTGCGTCGTGGGGTCGGCGACCGGGGTGCCGTCGGCGATGTACGCCCGCACCTGGTCCAGGTCGAGGCGGGCCAGGGGGATGCCGTCCGGCACTCCGCCGAGCACCGCCCGGCCGATGCGGTGGGGCAGCTCGCGCACCACTTCCCAGCCCACGCGGGCTCCGAGCGAGTAGCCGACGTAGAACGCGTCGTCCACGAGGTACGTGTCCATCACGGTCTCGACATCGGTCACCAGTGTCCGGATGCGGTACCCCTCCGGATCGTGCGGCTTCTCGCTGCGCCCATGCCCACGCTGATCGAGCGCGAGCACCCGGTAGCCGGCGCGGTCGAGCTCGCGCACCCAGCCGGTGAGGGCCCAGTTGTCGCGGGCGCTCGACGCGAATCCGTGCACGATCACGACGACGGGAGCATCCGGATCGCCCCAGGTGTACGTCGCCAGGCGTGTGCCGTCGGCGGCGTACACGTGCTGCGGGTCGGGCATGCTGGTCAGGTCGGAGAGGGGGGTGGCCACCCTTCCATCTTGGCCCTGTTCCGCGTCAGGGGTGCTGCTCCCGCGCCCCTGCGCCGAGACCCGGCCTCCAACCCCGAGACCCCGCTGTAACGCCGAGACCCCCTCCTGCCGACGTGGGCAGGAGGGGGTCTCGGCGCGAAGACGGGGTCTCAGCGGATGGCGCGGATCAGACCCGATCCCGCAGGGCTGCGCCGAGCTCGGCATCCACGTTCGTCCAGTACTGGAAGAACCGCTCGCGGATGTCGTCGATGGTGATGGAGCGGCCCTGCCCGGTGAGGGTCTCGAGGAACCGCGCTCGCTGCTCGCCGTCGAAGACCTCACGGTAGAGCGTGCCCGCCTGGCCGAAGTCGTCGTCCTCGGCGTGCAGCGTGGCCGCCGAGCGCACGAGCTGGCCGTCGGCCTCCCAGTTCGCCTCGAGCGCCACGGTCGGATCCGCCTCGGGGCCCCCGGCTGCGCCGAACGAGTTCGGGTGGTAGGTGCGGTGTGCGGCGTCGTTGTGCTGGTACCGCATCGAACCTTCGTGCTGGTAGTTGCGCGCCTCGGCCGCGTGCGGCTGGTTCACGGGCAGCTGGTTGTAGTTCGGACCGATGCGGTGACGCTGGGCATCGGGGTACGCGAAGATGCGGCCCAACAGCATCTTGTCCGGCGAGAGCCCGGTGCCGGGCACCAGGTTGCTGGGCGAGAAGCCGGCCTGCTCGATCTGCGTGAAGAAGTTCTCCGGATTCCGGTTCAGGGTCAGCGTGCCGACCTTGATGCGCGGGTAGTCCTTGAGCGAGATGGTCTTGGTGAGGTCGAACGGGTTGAACCGGTAGTCCTTCGCCTCGCCGTACGGCATGATCTGCACGTACAGATCCCAGGAGGGGTGGTCGCCGCGGGCGATCGAGTCGAACAGGTCGCGGCGGTAGAAGTCGGCGTCGGATCCGGCGAGCTGCTGCGCCTCCTCGGCGCCCATCGCCTCGACGCCCTGGTTCGAGACGAAGTGGTAGCGCATCCAGAAGAGCTCACCGGCTTCGTTCACCCACGAGAAGGTGTGCGAGCCGTAACCGTTCATGTGCCGCCAGCTGCGCGGGAGGCCGCGGTCGCCCATGAGGTAGGTGACCTGGTGCGCGGTCTCGGGAGAGAGCGTCCAGAAGTCCCACTGCATGTCGGGGTCGCGCAGACCCGAGTCGCCGAGGCGCTTCTGGGAGTGGATGAAGTCCGGGAACTTGATCGCGTCGCGCAGGAAGAATGTCGGGGTGTTGTTGCCGACGATGTCGAGGTTGCCCTCTTCCGTGTACAGACGCAGCGAGAACCCGCGCACGTCGCGCCAGGTGTCGGGCGAACCCTGCTCGCCGGCGACCGTCGAGAAGCGGATGAGCGCCTCACTCTTCGCGCCCTTCTGGAAGACCGCGGCGCGGGTGTACGCCGACACGTCTTCCGTGACGACGAATTCGCCGAAGGCGCCGCCGCCCTTCGCGTGCGGGTTGCGCTCCGGCACGCGCTCGCGGTTGAACGCCGCGAGCTTCTCGACCAGGTAGTGGTCGTGCAGGACCGTGGGTCCGTCGGGGCCGACCGTCAGCGAATGCTCGTCGCTCACGATCGGGGCTCCGGCCTGCGTGGTGGTGGACGGACGGTGCGAATCAGCAGGTTTCGTCATGGTTCTCTCCTTCTCCGTGCAGGCGCGACGAATACCCCCATCCGTGGATGGGCGGTGGGCGGTCGGCTATTGCGCGGCGTTCTGGCAGCTGGGGCAGAGGCCCCAGAAGGTGACCTCGGCGGTCTGGACGGTGAATCCGCCCGTCGAGGACGGGGTGAGACACGGCGCTTCGCCGACGACGCAGTCCACATCGCCGACCGCACCGCAGGAGGTGCAGACGACGTGGTGGTGGTTGTCGTCGATGCGCCGCTCATAGAGCGCCGCGGAACCTGCCGGTTCGATCCGGCGGATGAGGCCCGCCGTCGTCAGGTCCGCGAGGATGTTGTGCACCGACTGGATCGACGTGGTCGGCAGCACTTCGGACACGGCGCGGTAGACCCGCTCCGCATCCGTATGGGCCATGGAGTCGAGAGCCTCGAGAACGGCGACGCGGCCCGCGGTCGCCCGAAGCCCGGCAACGCGAAGCGCCGAGTCGAGTTCTGTCTCCATGCCTCGAGTGTACCCCGTTATTTGAATAACTCAAAAGAACGCATATCAGGATGCTGCGCCGCGGGGTGCGGCCTCGACTCAGGCGCGTCCGGCCCAGTCGAGCACGCGGGTGCCGAGGAGTGTCAGCCAGCGGGAGGGATGACCCTCCCCGGCATCGACCGGGAACCAGGTGCGCCCGGCGAGCGGAGTGGTCTGCGTCCACGTGCCGTCCGCCCGTCGCGCGGCGCGGACCAGCTCGACGGCATCCGCGATCCGGTCGTCGGGTGCGCCGCCCTCGACGAGTGACACCTCGCGGAAGTGGTCCAGGGCCGTCAGCGCGCTGTACCGGTGACGACTCGGATACACGAAGCGCCCCACGAACGGGCCGACCTGCTCGCCGGTCGAGTCGCGGTACAGCAGCCGACGCCGCAGCAGATACTCCTCGCCCGAGTGCCGCGCCTCGCGCAACGACGTGTCGCCGGTGAGTCGCTCGTAGGCGAGCATCCCGCGCAGGGCGTTGAGCGTGGAGTGGAACGACGACCGCACCGAGTCGCCCTCCTCCGCCTCGCAGTTCCACCCGCCGTCGTCGAGGCGGTGAGCGGGGAACCATCGGGCGAGGGCGGCCACGTCCGCCCCCAGCCAGGCGCCGTTCGCCAGCGTGTAGGCGTTGATGCACACGTCGACCTCGCCGCCCCAATAGGGCAGGTCGTCGTACTCCCACCGGCTGTTCCGCGCCAGCCGCTCCGCGGTGTCGCCGAGCACGGCGGCATCCACGCCCCACTCGCGCAGATCGTTCAGCGACCAGGTCGTGGCCGTCCACGGCTGCCCCGGCTCCTCGGCCTCCGGGCTGCCGAAGAAGCCCGCCGGGAAGAAGGCGCCGCCGGCCCACTGGCCGTCGTCGTCCTGTCGAGCGAGGAGAGCGGCGCCGAATCCTTCGGTCGCCACCCGGGCGCGCGTCGCCTGCCACACCTGCTCGGGCTCCCGCAGCAGGTCGCGCTCCACCTGCCAGCGCAGCGCAGGGTCACCGTCGAGCAGCCACTGCATCGTCTCCGTCGTGATCGCCATGCGGGCACGCTACTCCTCGGTGCGGCGCGCGCATACCCGTCGCGTCAGGATTCGGCGGGTGCCGAAGGCAGCTCCGGGCCGTAGTTCCACGACAGGATGGCGGGCTGCTCGCGCGCGAAGCCGAGCACCGACACCGATCCGGCATCCAGGCTGATCTGGGCGCCGAAGCGCGGAGCGAGCCGCAGGTACACCGCCGTCAGGATGCGCAGGAAGTGGCCGTGCGCGACCAGCGCGACGTCTCCCTGCGACATCGCCGGCAGCACCCGCGTGAGCACCCGCGACGCCCGCGCGGCGACCTCTTCCACGGTCTCGCCGGGGGTGCGCCCGGGGATCACGCCGTGGGTGAAGGTGCTCCAGCCGTAGCCGAGCTCCGCACGGATGTCCTTCGTGGTGCGACCCTCGTATCCGCCGTAGTCCCACTCGACGAGCAGCGGATCGATCTCGGCGTGCAGGCCCGCGAGCTCCGCGGTGCGCTGCGCCCGCACGAGCGGAGACGTCAGAACGAGCGAGAAGTCGTAGTCCGCCACGAGCGCACCCGCGCGACGGGCCAGATCCTCGCCGCGCGCCGTGAGGGGGATGTCGGTGAGCCCCGTGTGCCTCCCGGTCCGCGACCATTCGGTCTCGCCGTGGCGCAGGAGCACCAGCTTTCCGGCCGGTGCTTCGGAGATGGGGTGTTCGAGTATCGGTTCGCGTGCAGGCACAACGACACCGTAACCCCCGCCGGCCCTCGGATGATTCGCCGATGGGGTGACGATTCGCCGAGGAATCCCCTCGGACCTCTCGGCGGATCGTCCTGGACTCGGCGAATCGTCGGGGCTGGACGGGTCGGGGCGGGGCCGGCCACCGGGTCAGACGAAGCGGACGGTCTGCTGCAGTCGGGTGCGCACGTCGAACAGCTCGTTGCCGCCGATGGCCCGCGCCTGTGGAACGCCCTGACGCAGCACCATCGCGAGCGCGCTGCGCCGAACCACCACGACCGGGACGCCGCGGGTCGTGCCGAGCGGGGTGACCGCCTGGGAGAGGTCGTCGTCGGGGAGCACGATGATCGCACCGCCGAACTTCACGCGGGCGGCCTTGGCCACCGTGCGCATCCGCCCGAGCGCGGCGGTCACGGGCGCGCGGGTGCCGAGGCTCGGTCCCGTGATCTCGCCGCGACGGAAGCCGACGACCCCGCCGAAGTCCTCCGACATCACGCCGTACAGGCCCGAGGGGCCCAGCACCACGTGGTCGAGCTTGTCGTCGGCATCGGCTCCGGCGGCGACGTCGTGCCACACCGTGTAGCCCATGCCCAGGTCGGACACCGTGCGGGCGGTGGCCTCCTCCGCCAGGGCGTCGGCGAGGAGCCGGCGCAGGTCACGCGGCGCCGAGCGCACGAGCGCGGGGTCGTAGGGATCGGGCACCTCGACGCCGCGCCCCGCCCATTCGCGGATGAGGTCGAGATAGCGCTCGCGGCGCCAGCCGCCGGGGTGGCCGTACGACCGGGCCCGCGGGCGCGTGTCGGTGCGGGTCGGCGGCGGACGCCACCCGCTCCACTCGGAGCCCGCCTCGTGGGTCACACCGGTCCGGCGGTCGTAGGCGGCGCGACCCTCGGCGGTGCCGATCAGCTCCCAGGCGCGCTGCACCTGGATGAAGATCGCCGCGTCGCCACCGGTGTCGGGGTGGGTCTGACGCAGGCGCAGACGGTAGGCGCGGCGCAGCTCGACGTCGTCGACGCCGGGGTCGACCTCGAGGATCTCGTAGGCCGAAGCCGAGAGCGGACTGTCGAACATCGCTCTCCCTCCGCGACCGCGGCATCCAGGATATCCGCCGATCCTTGTGGTTTCGCCGATCCCGCCGGCCTCGATGGTTCAGTCGGGGACGTCGACGATGCGCTCGACGCCCAGCACGGGGACGACCGCACCGGCGGATGCTGCGGCCAGGTCATCGGTGAGCCTCGGAAGCTCCGCCTCGGGCGCCCACAGCTCGAGCGTGGCAATCGCCGCGTAGGTCGGCTCGCCCAGCGTCGCACCGTGATGCCCCGCCCAGTCGCGCAGCAGGTTGTCGTAGCGCCCGGCATCCGCATGCGGCACCTCGAGCGTCACCTGTCGGAGCGCCGCACGCCGCACCAGGGTCGCCAGGTCGAGCGTCTCGGACACCGCCGAGGAGTAAGCGCGCACGAGACCGCCCGCTCCGAGCTTCACACCGCCGAAGTACCGTGTCACCACCGCGACCACGTCGGTCAGCTCCCGGCGCCGCAGCACCTCCAGCATCGGGATGCCCGCGGTGCCCGAGGGCTCTCCGTCATCCGACGATCGCGCCTGATCACCGAGCAGACCGGTGATCATCGCGGTGCAGTTGTGGTTCGCGTCCCAGGCCCGCTTGCGGATGCCGGCGATCACCGCTTCGGCCTGCTCGACCGACGAGACGGGTTCGACGCGGGTGAGGAAGCGCGACTTGCGGATGACCGTCTCGTGCTCGACCGCGGCCGCGATGGTCGCGGGGTAGCTGCGGGCGGGGGTCACCCGCCTCACGATACCGAGGCCGACGGCGGCTCACCGGTCGACGAACGCCATCTGCTGCGGGTTGTAGCGGTCGCCGGCCACACCGATGCGCGTGGCCAGGGTCGACAAGTCGGCGACCTCGTCGGCGGAGAGCGCGACGGCGGTGCTGCCCGCGTTCTCCGCGATGCGCGCGGTGCGCCGGGTGCCAGGGATCGGCACGATCCACGGCTGCTGGGCGAGCAGCCAGGCGAGGGCGATCTGGCCCGGGGTGGCCTCCTTCGTCGCGGCCAGCTCGGCGACGTGCGCCACGAGCGCCTGGTTCGCCGCCCGGTTCTCGGCCGTGAAGCGCGGGATGGTGGCGCGGATGTCACCGGCTGCGAAGTCCGCCGCGGTGTCGACCGTGCCGGTCAGGAATCCCTTGCCGAGCGGGCTGAAGGGCACGAACCCGATGCCGAGCTCGGCGAGCACCGGTAGGACCTCCGCCTCCGGCTCGCGGGTCCACAGCGAGTATTCGCTCTGGAGCACCGTGACCGGGTGCACGGCATGGGCGCGGCGGATGGTGTCGGCCGAAGCCTCGGAGAGCCCGAAGTGGCGCACCTTGCCCTCGGCGATCAGCTCGCCCACGGTGCCGGCCACGTCTTCGATCGGCACGTCGGGGTCGACGCGATGCTGGTAGAAGAGGTCGATCACATCGGTCCGCAGACTCCGCAGCGATGCCTCGGCCACCCGGCGGATCTGGTCGGGTCGGCTGTTCAGCCCGACACTCTTCCCCTCCTGGATGTCCCACCCGAACTTGGTCGCGATGACGACCCTGTCGCGGATCGGCTCGAGGGCCTCGCCGACGAGCTCCTCGTTCACGTACGGGCCGTACACCTCGGCGGTGTCGTAGAAGTCCACGCCGTGGTCGACCGCCGACCGGAGCACGGCGATCATGTCTTCGCGGCTGCCGGGGTTCGGGCCGTAGCTCTGCGACATCCCCATGCAGCCGAGTCCGACCGCCGAGACCTGGAGGCCCTGTCCGAGAGTGCGTGTGTGCATGAGCTGCCCTTTCGTCTTCGCCGCGGGTGCGATCCGCGACTGTGGAACCGACGCTACGCCCGGTGGTCGCGACGAGGGAGGGCCTGACGGAACCCCTCTGACCGCGACCCTCCGGCGGCGCGGGCATCCATCGAACGATGGAGACGCGTCTCACCCTCCTGCCCGATCCTCCTCGGCGCCGTCGCGGCTGGACTGGATCCATGCTCCGCACCCTCCGCTCCCTCCCTCTGTGGCTCACCTCTCGACGCGGCGGGTGGATCTCCCTGCTGATCGCGGTGGTGGCGTTCACCGCCCTCCTCGGTGCCCTTGGTCGCGCGTCTCTGCCCGCCGGCAGCGACGTCGCCCCTCCGGACTCGGAGTCCGCTCGAGCGGCGGCCCTCGCCGAGCAGTTCCCCGACGCGGACGAGCACACCGTGCTGCTGGTCGCGGCTCGAGACGACGGCGGACAGCTCGGCGACGCAGACCTCGCGGCACTCGGCTCCCTCGCGGCCGACGTCGGAGCAGAGACCGGGCACGATCCACACGGTCCGATCGTCAGCGACGACGGGGAGGCCGCGGTCGTCCAGGCGACGCTGACGCTGGACGAGAACAAGGACGATGCCGCCGCGGACGCCGTGCACGGCCTGCGCGACACGGTGGCGCAGCATCCGATCGACGGTGTGACGGTGCAGGTCACCGGTGGCCCCGCGTTCGGGGTGGACGTCGCCTCCGCGTTCGATGGTGCCGACTTCACGCTGCTGATGGTGACGCTCGGGATCGTCGCGCTCCTGCTCATCGTCACCTACCGCTCGCCCGTGCTCTGGATGATCCCGCTCGTGGTGGTCGCGCTCGCCGACCAGCTGGCGAACAAGGCGACGGCGGCTATCGGGGCGGGGCTCGGCCTGCAGTTCGACTCCGGGATCGTGAGCGTCCTCGTCTTCGGCGCCGGGACGAACTATGCCCTGCTCCTCATCTCGCGCTACCGCGAAGAGCTCGCGCTCGACACCGACCACCGGCGCGCACTGGTCGCCGCCTGGCGTGCGACCGTGCCCGCGATCGTCGCCTCGAACGTCACCGTGGTCCTCGCCCTCTCGACGCTCGCCCTCGCGGTGATTCCCGGCACCCGCGGACTCGGGATCGCTTCGGCGGTGGGCCTGCTGATCGCGCTCGCCGCGGTGCTGCTGGTGCTTCCGCCGGCTCTCGCCGTGTGCGGCCGCCGCCTCTTCTGGCCGTTCGCCCCGCGCGTGGGCGGTGGCGCCGCGACCGGTCGAGTGTGGGGCGCCGTCGCCGAACGCGTCTCCCGGCGCCCCTGGGTGCCGCTGGTCGGTGGGCTCGCGCTGCTCGGCGTCCTCGCCGGAGGCCTCGCCGGCGTGTCCGTCGGTCTCACGCAGGTCGAGAAGTTCCGCGTCGAGTCCGAGTCGGCGGCAGGGCTCACCGTGCTCGGCGAGCACTTCCCCGCGGGCGAGGCGCAGCCGATGATCGTGATCGGCGACACGGCTGAGACCGAGGCGCTGACCGAGGCCGTCGAAGACGTGCCGGGTGTGCTCCGGGTGTCCGCGACGGGGGAGAGCGCCGACGGAGCCCTCACGCGGCTGCTCGTCGTCGGTGAACCGGCTCCGGGAACCACCGAGAGCCTCGATCTGGTGAGCGCCGTGCGCGAGGCCGCGGTCACGGTGCCGGATGCCGACGCCGTGGTGGGTGGCCCGGTCGCGGCGGATCTCGACGCCCGCGAGGGCAATCAACGCGACCTGCTGTTGATCGTCCCGCTCGTGCTCGCGGTCAGTCTGCTCGTGCTCATCGTGCTGTTGCGTTCCCTGGTGGCGCCCGTGCTGCTGCTCGCGGTGAACATCCTCAGCGCGGTCGCGGCGATCGGCGCAGGCACCTGGCTGAGCCGGGTGGTGTTCGGATGGGACGCGCTCGACCTGCAGGTCCCGCTGCTGTCGTTCCTGTTCCTGGTGGCGCTCGGCATCGACTACACGATCTTCCTGGTCCATCGGGCGCGCGTCGAGGCGCTGACGGTCGGCACGCGGCAGGGGATGGTGCGTGCGCTCACGGCGACGGGCGGCGTGATCACCAGCGCCGGCGTCGTGCTCGCGGCCGTGTTCGCCGCGCTCGGGCTGCTGCCCCTGGTCACGCTCGGACAGATCGGACTCATCGTCGGGATCGGGGTGCTCGTCGACACCTTCGTCGTGCGCACCCTGGTGGTCCCCGCGCTGTTCGCGATCGTCGGGGAGCGGATGTGGTGGCCGGGGAAGGTCGGGAGGGGCGGATCCCGCGCCGATCGGAGTGCAGATCGGCCGCACGGGGGAGAATACGAGGATGCCGCAGTCGCCACCTCTCCCGACGCGAGCTGAGCGCACCGCCCGTGACGAGCGGGCGGCCGGCTTCCGCGCACCACGTACCTGGGCGAGCCTGGTCGGGTCGATCCGGATCGGGCAGGCCGTGATCACGGTCGTGCTGCTCGTGATCGGCGCGTGGCGTGCGGCCGTCGACGGGGTTCCGCTGCCGTGGGTCCTCGCCCTCTCGCTCGTGTTCCTCGGCTGGTACGGCGGCGGGCTGCTGCTCAGCGAGCGCATCTCGGATCGTCGTCTGGCGACCTGGTGGCTGCTCGGGCTGACGCTCATCTGGCTCGGCGCGGTCGTCGTCTCGCCGGAGTTCGTGTGGCTCGCCTTCCCGCTGTGGCTGCTGGCCGGATTCGTGATGCGACTGCGGTGGGCGTTGCTGCTCAGCGCGGCGATCCTCGCGGTCGTGGTGACCGCCCCGCTGCTGCACACCGGCACCACGACCTACGCGAACGTGATCGGGCCCCTCGTGGGCGGCGTCTTCGCGCTGGGGATCTCGCGCGGGTACCTCGAGCTCGTCCGCGACGGACGGGAGCGCCGTCGACTGATCGCCTCGCTCGTCGCGACCCAGGAGGAGATGTCGGCGCTCCAGGACGAGCTCGCCCGCACCCAGCGCGAGTCCGGCGCGAGTGAGGAGCGCACCCGGGTGTCGCGCGACATCCACGACACCGTGGCCCAGAGCGTGTCGTCGATCGGGATGCTGGCGCGCTCGGCCCTGGAGGCGGACGATCCCGCGCAGCGCACCCGTGCCCTCGAGCAGATCGGGGCGCTCGCCGCGGAGGGGTTGGCGGATGCGCGACGCATCGTGAACGCGCTGATGCCGGCCGAACTCGAATCCACGGCCCTCGGCGACGCGCTCGCCCGGATGCTGGAGCGCCTGGGCGAGGAGACCGGGATCGAGGCGACCCTGCACGACGACGACGACCTACCGGCGCTCGGCATCGACGCCGAGGTCGCCCTGCTGCGGACGGCGCAGTCGGCCCTCGCGAACGTCCGCTCCCACGCATCCGCGTCGCGCGTGGTGGTGACCCTGGCCGATGCCGGCGATGCGGTGCGGCTCGACATCGTCGACGACGGGATCGGGTTCGACGCGAGGCACTGGGACGCGCAGGGCGGCGTCGGCGGCCAGGGTGGCGGCTACGGACTGCGCTCGATGCGGGCACGGCTGCGGGAACTCGGCGGAGGGCTCGATGTGGAGAGCGCCCCGGGCGACGGCACCGCGCTCTCTGCGCACGTCCCGCTCGGCGGTGCCGCATCGGTGAGGCGTGGAACGGAGGGTGAGGCATGACCGCCGTGCGTGTGCTGCTCGTCGACGATCACCCCATCGTCCGGGCCGGGGTGCGCTCGCTGTTCGATAACCGCGACGACGTCGAGGTGATCGGCGAGGCGGCTTCCGGAGAGGAGGCCGTGGTTCTCGCCCGGCACCTGCATCCTGACGTCGTGCTCTGCGATCTGCGGCTCGGCGCGGGCATGGACGGCGTGCAGACGACCGCCGCGCTTCGTGCCCAGCATCCGGCACCCGCCGTGCTGATCCTGACGACGTTCGACCGCGACGCCGAGATCCTCGGTGCGATCGAGGCGGGAGCGGCGGGGTACCTGCTCAAGGATGTCGCGCCGGACGACATCGTGCGGGCGATCCGCCAGGCCGCTTCCGGCGGACTCGTGCTCACCCCCGAGCTCAGCGAGCGGGTCGTGCAGGTCATGCGCGCGCCGCGGGTGCGGCTCACCGACCGCGAGCTCGACGTACTCCGGCTGCTCGATACCGGCGCATCGAACCGCGAGATCGCGAAGACCCTGTTCGTCACCGAGGCCACCGTGAAGACGCACCTCGTGCACGTGTTCGAGAAGCTCGGCGCCGACAGCCGTGCCCGCGCCATCGCGATCGCCCGCGACACCGGGCTCCTCTGAGCCGTCGTCCTCAGTCCTAGGACGGCCGCAGCGGGCGGAGATCCCACATCGTGGTGCTATCGAGCACCGGCGGAGATCTGCCTGGGGGAATAGAATGTGTCATGTTACTGCGGACGCCACTTTCAGCTACAGGGGCGGGTCGTTCCAAATTCACTCGTAGGAGCTGAGCAGATGGTCGTCGGATTCTCCATCCCCACCCTTCTCGGATCTGTGGTGATCGTCGCAGCGCTGCTGTGGTTTGTCGGTGCCGCCCTCCGGCGGCTGGTTGGCTCTCGCAGTCAGCAGGATGACCGATTCAAGTAAGGGAATCGTTTGCTCTGAGGGCCGGCGCTGATAGCAGTGTCGGCCCTCTGCGCGCCTGGTGGTCACGTCGAGCGCCGCGCATCTCAACCGTTCGATGGATCCCTGCCGAGGCCACTGCGCCGAGGCTGGAATCAGACCATGATGGTCTGGCACGGCTCGCTCACGGTGCTCGGCCAGGAGTCCTCCGCGATGATCGCCGGCATCGCGGGCCTCGGGCACATCCTGCTCAGTGCCGGGATGGTGCTGCTGTTCCTCGCCCTGCGCAAGCGCCTGTTCGTCGCGAAGCCCGCCGCGTCCGCCGTAGCCGTCGGTTCCGCCGTCGCCGCCTGACCGAGGCGGCCGGAGCTCAGTCCGTGTCCGCCTCGACCGAGTCGTCGCGCATGTGCGCGATGTGCGCGGCGTGCCGGGCCAGGTGGTGCGGCGACCTCCGCACGAACAGCCACGCCACGAACAGGAGCACGAACCAGATCGGTGTGACCAGCAGCGCGGTCAGCGTGTCGGGCTGCGTGGTCAGCGCCCACAGGACGAACACGAAGAACGCGAGCACCACGTAGACCATGAACACCCCGCCCGGCATCCGGAACGTCGACGCGGCGACCTTGTCCTTGCGGGTGCGCCGGTACACGAGGTAGCTGCACAGGAAGATCGTCCACACGAACATGAAGCACAGCGCCGAGACCGTGGTCACCATGTCGAAGGCCGTGCCGATGTCCTTGCCCGCGTAGAGCAGCACGACGCCGGAGAGCAGCAGGATGCACGAGAGGAACAGGGCGTTCTGCGGCACGCGGCGGCGCGAGAGTCGGCCGAAGATCCGCGGGGCGTCGCCGTCCTGCGCGAGGCCGAACACCATGCGCGAGGTCGAGTAGATGCCGGAGTTGGCGCTCGACATCGCCGAGGTCAGCACGACCAGGTTCACGACCGTCGCCGCGATGCCGAGCCCGGCGAGGGCGAACATCGCGATGAACGGGCTCTCGCCGGCGACGTACTCCGTCCACGGGGTCACCGCCATCAGCACGATGAGTGCGCCCACGTAGAACAGCAGGATGCGGATCGGGATCGCGTTGATCGCCTTCGGCAGATTGCGCTTCGGGTCCTTGGTCTCGGCGGCCGCGGTGCCGACCAGCTCGACGCCGACGAACGCGAACACCGCGATCTGGAATCCCGCGACGAAGCCCATGAAGCCGTGCGGGAACATGCCGCCGTGATCCCACAGGTTCGAGAAGCTGGCGGTCCCCGCGTCGTGCTGGAAGCCGGTGAAGATCATCACCAGGCCGGTGACGATGAGGGCGACGATCGCGACGATCTTGATCAGCGCGAACCAGAACTCCATCTCGCCGAACGCGGCGACGGTCGGCAGGTTCAGGGCGAGCAGGATCACGATCACGAGGACGCCCGGGATCCACAGCGGGACGCCGGGGATGAGCGCATCCGTGTAGCCCGCGATCGCGATCACGTCGGCGACGCCGGTGACCACCCAGCAGAACCAGTAGGTCCACCCGGTGAAGAATCCTGCCCACGGCCCGAGCAGGTCGCTCGCGAAGTCGCTGAACGACTTGTACTTGAGGTTCGACAGCAGCAGTTCGCCCATCGCCCGCATGACGAAGAACAGCATGAAGCCGATGATCATGTAGACGAAGATCACCGATGGTCCCGCCACCGAGATCGTCTTGCCGCTGCCCATGAACAGGCCGGTTCCGATCGCTCCACCGATCGCGAGCAGCTGGATGTGGCGGTTGCTCAGCGCTCGCCGCAGGTGCTGCTCCTCCCCGTCGGCATCGGCATCGTGCGTGCTTCCGGTTCCCCCCGGGTGCTGCTTCGTCACTCTCGTCCTCCGGTCTCCGTCGACAGTTCGGCTCCGACGGTACCTTTCCCCTCCCCGAGCAACCGAATCGAGATCGGGGATACCGCTCCGCCGAATCGATTCGATAGGCTTGTTCGAGCCCTGATCCATCCCCCAGTTCTGCGAGCCGCTCCTTCATGGCCACCTCCCTCACCACGGGCCGCCCGTGGCGCGTCATCCTCGCCTTCTCCATCCCGCTGCTCCTCGGCAACGTGGTGCAGCAGCTGTACCAGTTCGCCGACGCGATCGTCGTCGGACGGCACCTCGGCGTCACCTCCCTCGCGGCGGTGGGCGCCACCGGCAGCCTGCTGTTCCTCCTGCTCGGTTTCGCCTGGGGTCTGACGAGCGGATTCGCGATCCCCATCGCGCAGGCCTTCGGTGCGCGGGACGATGCGGCCGTGCGCCGCTCGGTGGCCACGGGTGTGTTCCTCAGTGCCATCACGAGCGTGATCCTGACGGTCGCAGCCCCCCTCCTCGCCGGCCCGATCCTCACCCTGCTGCAGACGCCTCCGGAGCTGATGGCCGAAGCCACGATTTTCACGCAGATCAGCTTCCTCGGTGCCGGTGCGACGATGTTCTTCAACTACCTCTCCGCGATCATCCGCGCGATCGGCGACTCCAAGACGCCGCTGGTGTTCCTCACCGTCTCGTGCGCGCTGAACGTCGGGCTCGTCGTGCTGATGGTCGGTCCTCTCGAATGGGGCGTGGGCGGTGCCGCTCTCGCGACCGTGGTCGCACAGGCCGTCTCAGTGGCGCTCTGCCTCGAGTTCGTCCGCCGGCGCCTGCCGATGCTGCACCTGCGTCGTGCCGACTGGCGGATCACCGGGGACGACATCGCCGAGCACCTGCGCCTCGGCCTGCCCATGGGCTTCCAGGCGTCGATCATCGCGATCGGCACACTCACGGTGCAGGTCGCGCTGAACACCCTCGGGGCCGACGCCGTCGCCGCTTACACGACCGGTTCCCGGGTCGACAGCCTCGCGGTCGCGCTGCTGTCGTCGCTGGGCCTCGCGGTCTCGATGTACGCCGCGCAGAACCACGGCGGCCGCCGCCCCGACCGCATCCGTCGCGGAGTCGTCGAGGCGACCTGGATGGCGGTCGCCGCCGGTGTGGTGCTCGGTGGCCTGCTGATCGCGTTCGGCGCGCCCATGGTGCGGCTGTTCATCGGTGCGGGGTCGGACGACGTCGTCGACATGGCTCACCGGATGCTCATCATCAACGGCTGCGGCTACTGGGCGCTGGGCATGCTGTTCGTGCTGCGCGGCGCGCTGCAGGGACTCGGCCACACACTCGTGCCCACCGTGACCGGGGTGATCGAGCTGGTGATGCGTGTGGGCGCGGCCATCGTGCTGGGCGCGTGGATCGGGTTCGACGGCGTCGCGCTGAGCAACCCGCTCGCCTGGGTGGGCGCCATCGTGCTGCTGGTCCCGGCCTACGTGCGGGCACACCGCGAGCTCGGACGGCTTCCGGTCGCACCGGCCGAGGCCACCGAGACCTCGGCGATCGCGATCGTCGGACCGACCGACGGCTCGATGGTCGTGGATGCCGTCGTCACCCAGCCGTTGCGCGTCGTCCGCCCCCGTCGTCTGCGGTGGACGAGCCGCCGCTGAACTCTCGTCCCGTCCGAATCGGCGCCGCGAGATCTCCGTCTGCAGGATGATGCGGATGGGACTTGAGACGGATGGCCTTTCCGCGACACACTTCTAGTGTCGAGGTAGCGGAGTTTCCGCTGGACCGGGGGGTCGTCATGACGACAATGAGAGTGGCCAACGATTTGGCCGAGGTGATGGTGCCGATCGGGTACGTGGGTGCGGCCATCGCCGGTGCCTGTGCGATCGTCGCTGCGGTCGCGGTCATCCGGAGCTCTGGAGGGCTCGTCGGGGGTGCGGTCGGCGTGTGGATCGTGGGCGCGCTGATGAGTTTCACCGCGTCGTTCGCACAGCAGTGGTTGCCGCTGATACTGGCGTGCTCCTCGCTCGTGGCGATGCTCGTCATCGGCGGAGTCGTGCGGGCCATCGTGAATGCGGCCGGAGCCGGGCGGACCGACGAGGCGGCGGCTGATGCACTGCCGCGCGCCGCGTCTACGGTCAAGCCCGCCACGGTGTCGAAGCCGACGCTCGCGACGAAGTCCGCCGCGACGGCGTCGATCCCCGTCGTGTCCTGAGTGCTCAGCGGTAATCGCGGTCGCGGTGCTGTCCGGTCTCGTCGCCGGATCCGACCCGTGCCGCTTCCCGCGCACGCAGCTCGACGCGGCGGATCTTCCCGGAGATCGTCTTCGGCAGCTCGGGGACGAACTCGATGATCCGCACCCACAGGTGCGACGACAGTCGCTCGTGCGCGTAGGTGAAGATCGCCCGGGCGGCGTCTTCCGTGCCGTCGGTGGCATCCGGGGTCAGGCAGACGTACGCCTTCGGCACGGCCAGACGCGTCGGATCGGGGCTCGGGATCACGGCCGCCTCGATCACCAGGTCGTGCTCGAGCAGCACGGACTCGAGTTCGAAGGGCGAGATCTTGTAGTCGGAGGCCTTGAACACGTCGTCCGAGCGACCGATGTAGGTCAGGTAGCCGTCGTCGTCGCGCACCGCGATGTCGCCGGTGTGATGGAACCCGCCCACCCGTGACTCGGCCGTCTTGTCGGGGTCGTCGTAGTAGCCGGCCATGAGTCCGAGCGGCGGCTGCGACAGATCGAGCGCGATCTCGCCCTCGCCCTCGACGATCTCTCCGGTGACCGGATCGAGCAGTACGACGGGGTAGCCGGGCAGCGGGCGTCCCATCGACCCGACCTTGACGGGCTGGCCGGGGGAGTTGCCGATGCAGGCCGTCATCTCGGTCTGTCCGAACCCGTCGCGGATCGTGCCGCCCCAGGCCTCGCGCACGCGGTCGATGACCTCGGGGTTCAACGGCTCGCCCGCTCCGACGAGTTCGCGCGGCGGGTGGGTGAGACGCGCGAGGTCGGCCTGGATCAACATCCGCCACACGGTAGGCGGCGCGCAGAACGTCGACACGTGATGGGTGTCCATGACCTGCATGAGGGTGTTCGCGTCGAAGCGGTCGTAGTTGTAGACGAACACGGTCGCCTCGGCCAGGAACGGGGAGTAGAAGCTCGACCAGGCGTGCTTCGCCCAGCCGGGGGACGAGATGTTGAGGTGCACGTCGTCGGGGCGCACGCCGAGCCACCACATGGTCGAAAGGTGCCCGACCGGGTAGGAGACGTGGGTGTGCTGCACGAGCTTCGGCCGGTTCGTGGTGCCCGAGGTGAAGTAGAGCAGCGCGGTGTCGGTCGCGGCGGTCGGCCCATCGGGTTCGAAGGCGGTCGGCGCGTCGGTCGAGTCGGTGAAGCGCGCCCACTCCGCCGGGATGCCGTCGCCGACGCCGATGCGGAGGATGCCGGGGGCGATGTCCGCGAGCCGATCGGCGAGCGGGCCGAGGGTGACGACCGCGCCGGCTCGACCGTGTTCGACGCGGTATGCGAGATCGGAGGCGGAGAGCAGGGTCGAGGTCGGGATCGACACGGCGCCGATCTTCGTGATCGCCAGCATCACCTCCCACAGCTCGATCGTGTTGTTGAGCATCACGATCACGTGGTCGCCGCGGCGGATGCCGAGACCGGTGAGCCAGGCCGCGACCTGATCGGAGCGCGTCGAGAGCTCGCCGTAGGTCCAGGTGCGCAGGCTCAGGTCGGCCTCGACGATCTGCACCGCAGGGCGATCCGGACTCCCCGCCGCGATCACGTCGAACCACTCGAGCGCGAAGTTGAACTCGTCGACCTCGGGCCAGGCGAACCCCGCGCGGGCTGCGGCGTAGTCGGTGGCGTTCGTGAAGAGGAAGTCCCGCATCTCGCGAATGGCGTGCGTGGCGGCGGTGGCGCTGCGGCTCATGGTGCTCCCTTGCTCCGGTGCGGATGTGCATTCCATCTTCGCGCAGGTCATCCGGATCCCGGGGTCACCGCGGCAGCACGCCCGGACCGTCGCGCAGTTCGAACACGAGTTGGGTCTCGGTGCCGCGCACGACCGGGTGCACCGTGATGTGCTCCAGCACGATGTCGCGGAGGGCGGTCGCGTCTTCGACCGCCACGTGCACCAGGAAGTCGTCGACTCCTGCCACATGGAAGACCTGCAGCACCCGCGGGACGCTCGCGAGTGCGTCGAACAGCGCCGTCACCTTGGCGCCGGTGTGATTGGCGAGGCGCACCTTGATGATCGCCTGCAGGGGGAAGCCGAGGGCCGCCCCGTCGATGCGGATGCGGGTGTCGCGGATCACGCCCCGCTCGCGCAGCGCCCGCACGCGGTGCGCACACGTCGACTCGGCGAGGCCGAGCCGATGCGCCAGGGCCTTGTTGGTCGTCTCGGCATCACGGGTGAGGACCGCCAGCAGTTCGAGGTCGATCTCGTCGAGTTGCGCTTTCGCCAAGGTGCTCGCCTTTCGGATGCCGGATGCTGCACAGAATAGCGTCCAGAGGCAATTTTCTGGCGGCCTCTGTCGAGTTCCTGCGGATTCCTCGTGATTCCGGCAACGTGGAGGCATGACTGCACCGCTGCATCCCGACACCGTCGCCGTCCACAGCGGGCGCTCCGATCTCGAGGGTCTCGGGGTCCACGCGCTGCCGATCGACCTGTCGACCACGAACCCGCTGCCCGACATCGAGCGCGGAGGCGACTCCTACGAGGCCATGGCCACGGGAGGCCGGCCGCCCGCCGACGGCAGCATGGTCTACGCGCGGCTGTGGAACCCGACCGTCGCCCGCTTCGAAGAGGCGCTCGCCGAGCTCGAGCATGCCGAGGCCGCGGTGGCCTTCGCCTCGGGCATGGCCGCGATGACGGCCGTGATCCTCGCGCACACCGGCGCGACCGGCGCGCGCCACGTCGTCGCGGTGCGTCCGCTCTACGGTGGCACCGACCACCTGCTCGGGTCCGGTCTGCTCGGCGTCGAGACGACGTACTGCCACCCCGACGAGGTGGCCGCGTCCATGCGGTCCGACACCGGGCTCGTGGTCGTCGAGACACCCGCGAACCCCACGCTCGACATCGCCGACATCGCTGACGTGGTGCGCCAGGCGGGTTCCGTGCCGGTGGTGGTCGACAACACGTTCGCGACCCCGATCCTGCAGAACCCGATCGACCTGGGCGCCGCGATGTCACTGCACAGCGCGACCAAATACCTCGGCGGCCACGGCGATGTCATCGCCGGAGTCGTCGCCTGCAGCGAAGAGACCGCGGAGGCGCTGCGCCGCGTGCGGGCGGTGACCGGGGGGCTCCTGCATCCGCTCGGGGCGTACCTGCTGCACCGCGGTCTCACCACCCTGCCGGTGCGGGTGCGGCACCAGCAGGAGAGTGCGCGGCGGGTGGTGCAGTGGTTGATCGATCGTCCCGAGGTCGCCGAGGTCTTCTATCCGGGGCTCGACGGAGACCCGCGCGGCATCCTCGAGCGGCAGATGCGCGGCACGGGCGCGATGATCGCGATGCGGATGCGGGGCGGGTTCGCCGCGGCATCCGCCGTCACGACGGCGACGACGCTGTTCACGCATGCGGTCTCGCTCGGCGGGGTCGACTCGCTGATCCAGCATCCGGCCGCGCTCACGCACCGCCCGGTGCCGCCCGAGGCACGTCCTGCCGCCGATGTGCTGCGTCTGTCGATCGGCCTCGAAGACGTCGACGATCTGATCGCCGATCTGTCTCAGGCGTTCGCGGCCGTCGCCGCTCAGAGTGAGGGAAGCCGGATCGTGCCCGTTGCGATGCGCTCGGTCGGCATCCGGTCGCGGTCGTAGGTGATCTCGCGGTAGCCGTGCGGGGTCGGCACTCCGTCGTCGTCGAGGCTGACGAACACGATCTTCTCGATCGTGAGGATGCGCCTGCGCGTGATCATGTTGCGGGCGACCGCGCGCATCGTCAATGACGTCGTGCCGAAATGCGTGGCCTGCAGGCCGATCTCGATCAGGTCGCCCTGCACCGCCGACGCCTCGAAGTTGATCTCCGAGATGTGCTTGGTGACCGCGCGGTAGTTGCCCAGCTGCACGATCGCGTAGATCGCCGCCTCCTCGTCGATCCACTTCAGCAGGCTCCCGCCGAACAGCGAGCCGTTCGCGTTGAGATCTTCGGGGCGCACCCACTTGCGGGTGCGGAAGTTGAGTCCGTCTTCCGACCACGCCGGTGGCTTCTCGTTCGCGGGTGTCTTCTGCTTCGCCATGAGCATGAGGGTAGGCGGGCAGTGAGTCGGCGGTGTTACGGCTGGTTTTCCTGGAGAGCACGGTCGCGCGTCCCGGCGAGGAGGGAGGAGCGGATGCCGAGAGCGATGCCCGCCGGTCTGCGTCGTTTACTGCATGCAAACCTTCGGTTTCGTACGGTGACCATCTCGGCGGATGATCCGCCGGGGTACGAAAGGAAGGAACGAACATGTTCGGCAACGGAATCGCGCGACTCGTCGCGGTGGGCGCGCTCGCCGCCTCATTCACCGCACCCGCGACACAATCGCTCCCTCAGGAAGAGGCTCGCGGCCCTGACCTGCGGGCTGCGGTGCAGCAGTCGCTCACGGCGGCTCCCGGTGAGATCGCGGATGAACCGATCGTGGAGCCTCGCGACTACACCGCGGGAGACACGTGGGCGTTCGGCTCGGGCACCACTCTCGAGGCGGGGGACCCGCGCATGACGCTGTTCGTCGCCCAGAAGGTCGATGGTGACTGGAAGGTCGAACTCGAAGGATCGGCCGCGTTCGCCTCGCTCGCCCAGAAGGCCCCTGACGATGTCGTCCCGCGCAGTGAAGCCAAGACCCTCGCCGAGGCTCAGGGTCACGCCGCAGGCGGCATCGAAGGCGCCGTCAAACCCGGGCTCAGCCTTCCCTGGCGAACGGGGGACAGCTGGTATCTCGGCGGTGGCCCCCACACGGACGACGGAAACGGCGATGGTGCGCGCAACTCAGTCGATTTCGGCGGTGAGGGCGATGTGCTCGCTCCCCGCGACGGCGTCATCTACAAGAGCTGCGTCAGCGCGAGCAGTGCTCTCGTGAAGATCGTCCACGACAACGGCTACAGCACGACGTACTACCACATGGTCGATGTCACGCAGATGCCGGATGGTGCACCGATCAAGGCCGGCACTCCGATCGGGAAGATCGGGAACGAGCTGCCGTGCGGGGGACACACCACGGGGCCCCATGTGCACTTCTCCCTATTGAAGGGCGACGAGCCCGTCTCGCTGGATGGTGTCGAGATCGGGGGATGGGTGTTCCACGCGGGCGCGGAGAACTATGAGGGCTGGGCTGAACAAGACGGCTGGCGGGTCGATGTCGGTGGACAGCTTCTGAACGACGGACGCACCACACCCGGCGAGGAGAACCCGCCTGCCGATGAGGAGAACCCGCCTGCCGGTGAGGAGAACCCGCCTGCGGACGCGGAGAACCCGCCTGCGGACGAGGATCCCGCACTGTCGACGGGCACGGTGCAGGCCCCGAACGCGAGTGTGAACCTTCGCAGCGGTCCTCGGCTCGATGCGCCCGTCGTCGGCACGGTCGAGATCGGCGAGACGGTGCAGATCGTCTGCACCGCACGCGGTGACGAACTGACCGGATACACGGGGGAGTCCACGGACCTCTGGGACAGGCTTCCGACCGGTGAGTGGATTAGCGATGGCTTCATCGACATCGGGACGACCGAGTCGATGGTCCCGACCTGCGACTAGGGCAGGGAGCTAGCATGTTAGCCGGTCGGGTTCCTGGCTGACGTGAACGGAGATACGAAGTGGAGGCCAGATGCGGGTCCTCATAGCCGAACCGAACGTGCAGACGGCGCATCGGATGCAGAACACTCTCATCCGCAACTGCATGGCGGTGGACACGGTGTCTGACAGCCGGTCGGCCGAGCTCCTTCTGGCCTCCACGACGTACGACGTGTTGATCCTCGAGCGGGCACTCCCGCCTCTGCCGGGGGAGCGATCGTGCACAACCCTGATCACCGGCGCGCCGGAGGTGCGGACGCTCATGATCAGTCAGCGCGGCAGTTCGAAGGCCAAGGTCGAGGGCCTCGTGCTCGGAGCGGACGACTACCTCGCCAAACCCTTCAACCATGAGGAGCTGCTCGCACGCGTCAGGGCGCTCGGCAGACGCCCGGTGACGAGGATTCCGCCGACGCTCGTGTGCGGCGAGCTTCGATTCGACCTGTTCGCCCAGGAGGTGACGCGTTTCGGGCATGCGATCGAGTTGACGTTGAAAGAACGCGCAGTGCTCGAGACGATCATGGGCGCCGGCGGGAGGATCGTGAGTTCCGAGGAACTGCTCGAGAAGGCATGGGACATCCACACAGACCCGTTCAGCCAGGTGGTGAAGGTCACCATCTGCACGCTGCGACGAAAACTCGGCGCTCCTGCGCTCATCGACACGATCCGGCGCCAGGGGTACCGGCTCAGGGGCGCGGGCGACGAGGTCGGCGGAAAAGGCGGAGTTCGCAGGCCGAGGTGTTGAAGGTCGTCCACCCGGCATCCGCTCAGGGCAGAGCCGCTCACGGCAGAATCCGGCCCGTAGCGCGAAGTGGCGACGGATGCTGGGGGCATGAGCGAAGACAACCCCTCCATCCCGCAGTTCGGCCCTGAGGCCCGGCGCGCACTGTTCCACGAGCGCGTGCTCGTGCTCGACGGTGCGCTCGACGACGACAACGGCACGCTGCTGATGACGCAGCTGCTCGCCCTGTCGGCGGAGGATCCCGCCGCCGACATCGCCCTCTGGATCCACTCGCCCGGCGGCTCGGTGCCGTCGATGCTCGCGGTCCGCGACATCATGCGGCTCATCCCCAACGACGTGGCGACCCTCGCCCTCGGGCTCGCCTGCAGCGCGGGGCAGTTCCTGCTCTCCGCGGGCACCCCGGGCAAGCGGCGGGCCCTGCCGCACGCGCGCATCCTCATGCATCAGGGCTCGGCGGGCATCGGCGGGTCCGCGGGCGAGATCGAGACGCAGGCCGACGACCTGCGGCACACGCGCGACACGGTCCTGGGCCTCATCTCGGCCGACACGGGCCAACCCCTCGAGCGCATCTTCGAGGACTCGCTGCACGACCGCTGGTACACCGCGACCCAGGCGCAGGAGTACGGCTTCATCGACGGGATCGTGGCCTCGATCGCCGAGGTGATGCCGCGGCAACGCGCGCGCGTCGGACTGGGGGTGACCGCATGAGCACCTACTCGATCCCCAACGTCATCGCGCAGCATCCGCGGGGGGAGCGCATCATGGACGTCTACTCCCACCTGCTCGCAGAACGCGTCATCTATCTCGGAACGGGCATCGATGCCGGTGTCGCGAACGCCCTCATCGCGCAGCTGCTGCACCTCGACGCGGACAGTCCGGAGAGCGGCATCCAGTTCTACATCAACAGCGAGGGCGGCGACCCCGGCGCGGCCCTGGCGATCTACGACACCATGCAGCACATCCGTCCGGCCATCGCGACGACGTGCGTCGGTCAGGCGATCGGTCCGGCCGCGCTGCTCGTCGCCGCCGGAGCATCGGGCCAGCGCGCCGCGCTCGCGCATGCCCGCATCGTGCTGCATCAGCCCGCCGGCCAGTCGCGCGGCGCGATCCCGGACTTGATCCTCGCGGCCGACGAGGTGGTGCGGGTGCGGTCAGACATGGAGGAGATCCTCGCGAGGCACAGCGGGCGCACGGTTGCGGAGCTCCGCGCCGACACCGACCGCGACCGGGTGTTCACGGCATCCGCGGCCCTGGACTACGGGCTCATCGACACGGTGCTGGGTCCGCGGGGGGTGTGAGTCAGGCGGCGAGGGCGAACGCGCCGCGCGACACCGAGACGGCAGCGGATGCCGGCACCGCGGCCGAGCGCAGGTCATCGGCCACGGCGCTCGTGAGGTCGATCAGGCTCGTGTCGAGTGCGCCGGCGATGGCGGCGATCATCTCGCTCGACGGCTCTTTCAGCCCCCGCTCGACCTCGGAGAGGTACTGGGGCGAGACGCCCGCCTTCTCCGCGGTCTCGGTGAGGGTCTCTTCGCGGTCGTGGCGGCGGCGACGCAGCTGGTCGCCCAGCATCTGACGCCACAGCGGCTCGGGGCCGCCCGACTTCGGGCGATCGGGGCGAGGGGTGCGCGGGAACGAGATCAGGTCGGCCATGCCTCACGATAAACCGCGGCATCCGGCGGGTTCGAGCGGTTCTGCTCAGAGCAGAACCGTGCGCTCAGGAGAGGAACTCGCGCACCTCGCCGCGGGTGATCGGGCTACAGCGCCGCGGTCACGCCGGGCAGGAGCTTGCTGAGGATCGCTTCGAGCTGCGCGCGCTCCTCCGCCGTGAGTGGATCGAGCACCAGTTCCCGCACCTGCTCGACGTGCACCGGAGCGGCCGTGCGCAGCATCTCGCGGCCTTCGGCGGTCAGGGTGGCCGAGAGCGTGCGCTTGTCGGAGCTGCACGAGGTGCGCTCCACCCAGCCGCGCTCCTCGAGCGAGTCGAGGGCGTGGCTCAGGCGTGAGCGGCTGAGGCCGGCGATGCGCGCGAGTTCCGTCATCGTCACGGTGCCTTCGCCCTGCCCGGCCAGCGTGACGAGGATGGCGTAGCGGGCGTGATTGAGCCCGACCTCTTCCTTCAAGGTGCGATCGAGCACCTGCGGCAGCAGCTGGACGAACCGGATGACGGGAAGCCATGTCGCCATCTCTCCGTCGTCGAGTCGACGCGGATGCTGTCCTGCCGCGGTCATGGTGCCCTCCTCGAGTGTCACGTCGGTGTCACGCCGCCGACAGGTCGAGCGTGTGGGCGGTGTGGTCCCGCTTGGCCTGCAGGTAGCGGGTGTTCGCCTCCGACAGGTGCACCTCGGTGGGCACGCGCTCGGTGACGCGGATGCCGAGGGTCTCGAGCTGCACGGCCTTGTCGGGGTTGTTGCTCAGCAGGCGGATGCCGTCGACGCCGACCGCGTTCAGCATCTGCGCGGCGACGGTGTAGTCGCGCTCGTCCTCGCCGTGGCCCAGGGCGACGTTCGCCTCATACGTGTCGAGTCCGGCATCCTGCAGCGCGTAGGCGTCGAGCTTGGCGTACAGGCCGATGCCGCGACCCTCCTGGCGCAGATACAGCAGGAATCCGCCCTCGTCGGCGATGCGCCCGACGGCCTCGCGCAGCTGGGGGCCGCAGTCGCAGCGCTCCGAGCCGAAGACGTCACCGGTCAGGCACTCGCTGTGCGGGCGCACGAGGGGGGCAGCGCCTCCGTCGGCTGCGCGCTCGAGCGCCGCGCGCCAGTCGCCGAGGCCGAACAGCAGGTGCTCGCGGCCGTCGATCAGGCCGTCGAAGGTGACGACGTCGGCGGTGGTTGAGAAGCCGTCCCCGAAGCGCAGCGGCACGCGGACGCGGGTGCGTTCCGTGGCGACCGGAGCGACGGTTGAAGTTTCAATCATGTCGGGTGCAACGCGCGGCCCGTCGAACTATTCCCGTCCGCCGTGATCCGAGGGGTGCCATGAGAGAGCCTCCCACCCGTGCCGGAATCGGCGTTGACTGGATTCACACGACAGAAGGAGCAGCACGAATGCGTGGAGTAGTCATGTACGCCCCCGGCGACGTCCGGGTCGAGGAGCGCGAGAAGCCGACGATCACCCGGCCGACGGATGCCGTCATCCGGCTCGCCGCGACCTGCATCTGCGGGTCGGACCTGTGGCCGTACCGCGGCGACGACGACGTCGATCACACCCCGATGGGGCACGAGTACGTCGGCGTCGTCGAGGAGATCGGCACCGAGGTGCAGACCCTGAAGGTCGGCGACTTCGTGGTCGGCTCGTTCATGGCCTCGGACAACACCTGCGAGATCTGCCAGGCGGGCTACCAGTCCCGCTGCGTGCACGTCGTCCCGATGGGGAAGTACGGCACGCAGGCCGAGTACTCGCTCATCCCGCACGCCGACGGCACGCTCGTCGTCACGCCCGGGCAGCCTGACGCCGACCTGATCCCCTCGCTGCTCGCGGCATCAGACGTGCTCGGCACGGGCTGGTTCGCGGCGGTCGCCGCCGAGGCCGGACCCGGCAAGACCGTCGCGGTCGTCGGTGACGGAGCAGTGGGGCTGCTCGGCATCCTCGCCGCCCGCGAACTCGGGGCCGAGCGCATCATCGCGATGAGCCGGCACGCCGACCGGCAGGCACTGGCGCGCGAGTTCGGCGCCACCGACATCGTGGAGGAGCGCGGGGACGAGGGGGTGGCGCGCATCAAGGAGCTCACGAACGGGCTCGGCGCGCACTCGGTGATCGAGGCGGTCGGCACGCAGGAGTCGATGATGCAGGCGATCCGTTCGACCCGCCCCGGCGGCCACGTCGGCTACGTCGGCGTCTCGCACGACGTGGCACTGCCCGGTGAAGAGCTGTTCTTCTCCGGCGTGCACCTGCACGGTGGCCCCGCTCCGGTGCGGCGCTTCCTGCCCGAGCTGATCCAGCTCATCTGGGACCGCAAGATCGACCCCGGCAAGGTGTTCGACCTCACCCTCCCACTCGAGGATGCCGCCGAGGGATATCGCGCCATGGACGAGCGTCGCGCCACCAAGGTGCTGCTCACGGTCTGACGTCGTCGAGCGGCGGCGGCGGCGAGCCGCCGCTCTCGGCTCGCCGCCGCACGAGCTTCAGCTCGCTCGCGAGGACCCCGAGCACGACGAGCGCTCCGCCGATGAGCGCGGTCACGGGCAGGCGCTCGCCGGCGATACGCCCGATGACCCCCGCCCAAACCGGCTCGCCGGCGTAGATGATGGTCGCGCGGGTGGGGGAGACCGACTTCTGCGCCCAGTTCATGGTCAGCTGGATCAGGCAGCTCGCCGCACCCAGCCCCACCGCGCAGCCGACCCAGATCCATGAGAACTCCGGCACTCCCTCACCCACCACCGGCATCGTGAGCAGCCCCAGCACTCCGGCGGTCAGCAGCTGGATGACGGTGATGCGGCCGAGGTCGATCTTCCCGGCGAACAGGCTGATCAGGATGATCTCGGCCGCGATGGGCAGAGTGCTGATCATGGTCGCGATCTCGCCCATGCCGAGGGTGAGCGCGAAGGCGTCGGGCCCGGCGATCAGCAGCAGCCCCACGAACGCCAGCCCGGCACCCGCGAAGGCCATGGCCGGCGGTCGCTTTCGGAACACGGCCCACTGCGCGAACGGAACCAGCGGCACGTACATCGCGGTGATGAAGGCCGAGGTGCTGCTGTCGATGGTCTGCAGCCCGAGCGTCTGCAGCCCGTAGCCGAGGTAGATCATGACGCCGATCGCGACGCCGGCGCCGACATCACGCCAGCGGATGCCGCGCAGCACGCGGCGGAAGATCACGACGCTGATCAGTCCCGCGATCAGGAACCGGATGCCGACGAAGAACCAGGGCCCCGAGTGCTCCATCGCCCAGTGCACGAGCAGGAACGTGCCGCCCCACACCGCGGTGATCGCGATGAGTGCGGCCTCCTGCGGGCGGAGCCGCATCCACCGAAGACGAGAGGGCATCGCTGCCCCTTCCTCGACGTTGCCGGATCGAGCATAGTCGCGCGGATCGTGACGGGATAAGACGGCCCCGAACCGGATGCTGCCGCAGACTCGGTAGCCTCGCAGGATGAGCGACTTCGTGAGTGCATCCGAGCTGAATGACCTGCTGAGCCGAGGCGCGCCGGTGCGTGTGATCGACGTGCGGTGGCGGCTCGATCGGCCCGACGCCGGGCATGACGACTACCTGACGGGCCACATCCCCGGTGCCGTTTTCGCCGCGCTCGACACGGAGCTCGCCACCCACGGCGAACCGTCGGAGGGGCGGCATCCGCTGCCGTCGACGGCCACCCTCCAGGCCGCGGCTCGTCGCTGGGGCGTCCGTGCGGGCGACACCGTCGTGGCCTACGACGACTTCACGGGCATCTCGGCGGCGCGCGCCTGGTGGCTGCTGCGCCAGGGTGGGGTCGATGTGCGCGTGCTCGACGGCGGCATCCGGGGCTGGCAGGCCGAGGGGTTCGAGGTCGCGACCGACGATGTGGTGCCCGAGCCGGGCGATGTCGTGCTCGACGAGATCGGCGGCGACGCGCTGTCGATCGACGAGACCGCCGCATTCCCGGAGTCGGGCGTGCTGATCGACGCGCGAGCGGCCGACCGGTACCGCGGCGAGTCGGAGCCGTACGACCCGGTCGCCGGACACATCCCCGGCGCGCGGAACCTCCCCGAATCCGTGCACTTCGATGCGGCGGGCCGGATCCTCGACCGCGAGACGATCCTCGTGTCCTTCGCCGAGATCGGGGTGACACCCGGCACGCCGGTCGCCGCCTACTGCGGGTCCGGCGTCACGGCCGCCCACACCGCGCTCGTCCTGCACGAGGTCGGCATCGACGCCCGAGTCTTCCCCGGCTCGTGGAGCCAGTGGTCCAACACTCCCGGTCTCCCGGTCGCCACGGGCGATCAGCCCGGCTGATCCTCGCGGGGGCCGTACCCCCAGTGCAGCCCGAGCGCGCCGGGACCGAACGCGCGCCGCACCAGGTGCACCGACGTCCCGCGGGTGAGCGGCACCGCGGTCACGGTGACGCCCTCCGGGGTCTCGACCCGCTCCTCGCACCAGTCCGGCACGGCATCCGGGTGGAACCGGGTCCACACCAGCAGCTCTCTGGCCTTCTGCGCCAGGGCGTGACCGGTGTCCCGCATCGGCGGGTAGTCGGGCGGATACGTCACCGACCACTCGACCATCGCCGTGTCCGGTGCGGTCAGGGGCACGTCGAGCTCGAAGAGCACCCCGTGCACCTCGCCGGCGGGGTGCGAGTACCGGGCGGTGATGCGTCCGCCGGACACCGCGCTCAGGATCGGTGCCGGCGTGCTGACTCCCGGCGAGATCTCGAGGAACGGGATGGCCGTGATCGTGCCGATCGTGGACTGCACGATGCTGCGGGTGATGCTGTACGCGACGTTGCCGTCGGCGTCGACGTCGGTCACGGAGTGGGTCGTCAGCTCGCGTGAGGTGTCGGGGTACGAGGCGCCCAGCGCGTCGAAGGCGACCATGACAGCACGTTCCAGTTCCTCCTCGTCGAGGGGGAACCGGTTCGGTCCGAGGGGACCGGTCCGGTTCGTGGGGCCGAGGTGTCGACGCAGTGCTCCGGCGTCGAGGCAGAGGAGATCCTCGATGTCGACGAGTGCGGCGAGCGACTGCGCACCTTCCGGGCGTCGCGCGCCCGAGCGCCAATAGCTCAGCGTGGCCATCGAGACACGGTTTCCGCGCATGTTGAGCTGCTGGTGCAGCCACGACAGCGTCACGTGCCTCGCATTGATCGCGTCGCGCAGAGCCGCCGCGAAGGCATCGGATACGGACCTGCGTTCGTCATACTCGTAACTCATCACAGCCCCCGTCCGGTATGTGAAGACCACCGCCCTAAAGTGAGCATACGACCGCACGCGCACATCTCAGGGGGACCGGGTGGGCATGTGGGGTCACTTGGCCGTCATCGCAGGCAGGGTGCCCGACCCTGCGAAGACCGGCCTGACGCAGTGATGCCCCCCTTGCTGCGTACGTCGTGAAGCCCGGCAATCGATCTGGGGAGATCCGCCGGGCTTCACGAAACCTCCTCCGTGCGTGGCCGCGGGCGCTGCCGCTCCGCGCCCCCGCGTAGACTGGGAGGAACACCCCGGAGGACTCTGGACCGTCATGTCTGCCCCTGCTCGCGCATTCACCATGCGCCACGTGCAATTGCTGCGCGCGCTGTTCGCCGCCGTCGCCGCATTGATGATCACGTTCTCGTCGGACCACTCCGCCCCTGTCGGCCTCTCGGTCTTCAGCGGCTTCGTCTTCACCACCGCGCTCGTGCAGCTGCTCGGGGCCTGGCTGGTGCTCCCGCCAGGCTCGCGCTGGTCGTACATCCTGCTCGCCGCGCTCGGCGTCGTCGCCGGTGGCGTGAGCGGCATCCCGGCCTGGCGATCCGACGACCTGTTCTTCATCGTCGTGTCCTCCTGGGCGATCGTGAGCGGCGGCATCGAGATCCTCGCCGGCATCCGCTCGCGTCGTACTGCTGATCCGCTCTCGCGCGACGCGATTACCGTCGGCGCGCTGGGCGTGCTGCTGGGCATCGTCCTGCTGCTGATCCCGGCCGGATTCCTGCAGGAGTACACGATCGAGAAGGCCGGCACGTTCGTCCTGTCCGGCATCATCCTCGGTGTCGGCATGTTCGGCGGCTACGCGGCGATCGTCGCGGTCTTCCTCGGCATCGCCGGGCTCACCCCGAAGCGGGTGGATGCCGCCGCCGCGGCCACCGAATCGAACGACAGCACCGCCCCTGCGGAGCACGGAGGAGAGCGATGAGCGACGAGAAGCCCACCCGTCGGGACATCCTGCGCCCGCTGCACCTGCTGCTGATCGCGCTGGGCTGCGGCGTGTTCGCCATGGTTGTCACGCTCGTCTCCACCGGCGCTTTCACCACGCGTGTGAACACGGCGATCGCGAACGGCACCTACGACGGGCTCACGCCGATCGCGCTCGGGCTCGTCGTCGGCGGAGGGGCGTTCATCGTCACTCTGCTGATCCTGGCGATGCTGATCCTCGCGGTCGACCCCGCCGACGTCACCAAGACCATCGACCGTCCGGTGCTGTACGACCCGGAGCCCGAGGGCGAGGCGGAGGGCGACGAGCCCGGCCGCACGTCGTCCTCGTGACGGGCGAGGGAGCCGCGCCTTTCGCGGCACTCGTCGGAATAGTCCCGGCGCCACGGGGCTTGTCCCTGAAGTGACTGCCTCCGTCGACCGCGCCTCCATCGGACTCCGGTCGCCGAGAGGCCCCATCCTCGGCGCGTTGATGCTCGCGACCGGGCTCATCGCGATCGACGCCACGATCCTCGCCACCGCGGTGCCCAGCATCGTCCGCGATCTCGGTAGCTATCAGCAGTTCCCGTGGTTGTTCTCGGTGTATCTGCTGGCGCAGGCCGTGAGCGTCCCCATCTACTCCCGGTTCGCCGACACGGTCGGCCGCAAGCCGATCATCCTGCTCGGCATCGCCCTGTTCCTCCTCGGCTCGATCCTCTGCGGCTTCGCGTGGAGCATGCCCGCGCTGATCGTCTTCCGCATCATCCAGGGGCTCGGCGCGGGGGCGGTCGCGCCGATGGCCATGACGATCGTCGGAGACATCTACACGGTCGCCGAGCGTGCGAAGGTGCAGGGCTACATCGCGAGCGTCTGGGCGATCTCCTCGGTCGTCGGACCGGCGCTCGGCGGCGTCTTCGCTCAGCTCGACGCGTGGCGCTGGATCTTCTGGGTCAACATCCCGCTGTGTCTGATCGCGGCCTGGATGCTGCAGCTCAAGTACAAGGAGCAGAAGCAGACCGAACGGCACCGGATCGACTACGCGGGAGCCGTGCTGCTCACGGTCGGGTTGACCGGTCTGATCCTCGGGATGCTGGAGGGCGGCAACGCCTGGGCGTGGATCTCCGTCCAGAGCGCCCTGTGTTTCGGGATCGGCATCGTGGCTCTCGTGCTCTTCGCGATGGTCGAACGCCGCGTCGCGGAGCCCATCGTCGACCTCCGGCTCGCAGCCAGGCCGCTGATCCTGACCACCACCCTCGTCTCGCTCGGGGTGGGTGCGTTGATGATCGGCGTCACCAGCTTCGCGCCTGCCTACCTCGAGGGCTCGCTGGGCATCGCGCCACTGCTGTCGGGTCTGGCGGTCGCGGCGTTGACGCTCGGGTGGCCGATCGCCGCAGCGAACGTGGGGCGCCTGTATCTGCGCATCGGGTTCCGTCGCACCACACTCATCGGGATGAGCATCGCCTCGGTCGCGGCGATCGTCCTCGCCTCGGTGTCGGCCTGGCCGAACCCCTGGGTGCTGTCGCTGATCGCGTTCGTCCTCGGGTTCGGGCTCGGGTGGAGCGCCGCGCCGACCCTGATCGCCGCGCAGTCCTCCGTGGGGTGGGGCGAGCGCGGAGCCGTGACGGGCATGAATGCGTTCGCGCGCTCAGCGGGCAGCGCCGTGGGAGTTGCGGTGTTCGGGGCGATCTCGAACGCGGCCATCGCGCAGGGCGCCGGCCCCGATGACCCCGACACGATCATCCACGCGTCGGTGTGGGTGTTCGTCGCGGTCGCCGTGACCGCTCTGCTCACGCTGCTCGCCGCCGCTTTCATGCCGAAGGACAAGGTCGAGGACCACTCCGGGGAACCCGCCTCCTAGCCCGCTGCGCGTCCGTTCCCGCTCCCCCGCGCCCGCTCCCGCCATCCGTCGCCGAGTGCACGGGATCGTGTCGACTGCACGGGAACCCTGCGTGAATCGGCGGTGTACTCGGCAACAAGCCGTGCACTCGGCGATCCTGCGTGGCGGGACCGGGTGCGGGTGCGCGTGTTAGCGGGCGAGGCGCTCGGCGATGCCGGTGTACGTGGCCGGAGTCAGCGCGAGGAGGCGCTGCTTCGCGGCATCGCCGATCTCGAGCCCCTGCACGAACTCGGCGAGGTCGGCGGCGCCCACCCGGTGGCCGCGCGTCAGCTCCTTGAGCAGCGCGTACGGGTCGGTGATCGTGGACCGACCGGCGACGACCTCGGCACGGATGACGGTCTGGATGGCCTCGGCGAGCACCTCCCAGTTCACGTCGAGGTCGGCCAGCAGCACGTCGCGCGAGAGCGAGATCGCATTGAGGCCGCGGCGCAGGTTGTCGAGGGCGAGCAGCGAGTGCCCGAACGCGACGCCGATGTTGCGCTGCGTGGTGGAGTCGGTGAGGTCGCGCTGCAGGCGGCTGGTGACGAGGGTCTGACCGAGCGAGGCGAGCAGGGCACCCGAGATCTCGAGGTTCGCCTCGGCGTTCTCGAAGCGGATCGGGTTGATCTTGTGCGGCATCGTCGACGAACCGGTGGCCCCGGCGACCGGGATCTGCGCGAAGTAGCCGAGCGAGATGTAGGTCCAGATGTCGGTGGCGAGGTTGTGCAGGATGCCGCCGGCGTGACGCACGCGGTCGTAGAGCTCGACCTGCCAGTCGTGCGACTCGATCTGGGTGGTGAGGATGTTGAAGCCGAGTCCGAGGCCCTCGATGTACTCGCGGGCGATGGTCGGCCAGTCGGCGTCGGGGTCGGCCGCCAGGTGCGCTGACCAGGTGCCGGTCGCGCCCGAGAACTTGGCAAGGTACTCGGATGCCGCGATCTGGCCGCGCACGCGCTCGAGGCGCCACGCGAAGACCGCGATCTCCTTGCCCATGGTCGATGGGGTCGCGGGCTGGCCGTGCGTGCGGGAGAGCATCGCGGCATCCGCGTGCTCGACCGCGAGCTCGCGGAGCTTCGCGATCACGGTGTCCAGGGCCGGCAGCCAGACCTCCTCCACGGCGCGCTTCACGGTGAGCGCGTAGGAGGCGGAGTTGATGTCCTCGCTGGTGGCGGCGAAGTGCGTGAGCTCGGCGATGGCGTCGAGTCCGAGCGTCGAGAGGCGGTCGCGCACGAGGTACTCGATGGCCTTCACGTCGTGCTGGGTGACGGCTTCCTTCTCGGCGAGCCAGTCGATCTCGGCCTGCCCGAAGTCGCGGTACAGCGCACGCAGGCGTTCCTTGTCGGCATCCGACAGCGGGGTCGTCTCGAACAGCGAGCGGTCGGTGAGGGCGATCAGCCACTCCACCTCGACCTCGACTCGTGCGCGGTTGAGCCCCGCCTCGGAGAGGAAGTCGGCGAGCCCGGTGACGGCGCCGCGGTAGCGACCGTCGAGAGGGCTCAGGGGCTGCGGCGGGAGCGAAGGCTGGAAAGTCAGGGGAGTCCTCCTGATGAGGCCCCGAAGGTTCGGGGCGAGCGGGGGAGACGAAGAGCGGGTTCGAGCTGGCGGAACAGGCCCCGAGTCGCCGCCTCAATCATACCGAGCACCGAATCGAACATCGCCGCCCCCGCGTAGTACGGGTCGGGGACGTCGTGGGTGGAGGCGTCCGGGTCGAACGCGAGGAGCAGCGTGACCTTGCCCTCTTCGTCCTCGTCGTGCGCCCACTCTCGAAGGATGCGCTCGTGGGTGCGGTCGAGCGCGACCACGAGGTCGTTGTCGGCGAAAGCCGCGGCGGTGAACTGGCGCGCCCGATGCCGAGAGCCGTCGTATCCGCGCCGGGCGAGGGAGTCGATCGTGCGGTCGTCGGCGCGCTCGCCCAGATGCCAGTCGCCGGTGCCGGCGCTGCGCGAGACGATACGCGAGCCGAGTCCCTGCCGCTCGGCGAGGTCGCGGAAGACGACCTCGGCCATGGGAGAGCGGCAGATGTTCCCCGTGCAGACGAAGATCACGCGGAAGGGATCCGGGGATGTCACAGATACATTCTGCCCGCCTCCGACGATCCTGCACAGCGCGGGGTGCTCAGGCGCGCCCTCTCTGCACACCCAGATCCGGGTTTCCTCTCTCCACTGACCGCGAGAATCCGGTCGGGCCCGGACCCGTCGAACGCAGAGGCTGAGGGCCATGTACTCCATCGCGCAGAATCATGCCATCGCCTCCGAGGCCAGCTGGGTCTGGATGCTGACCAGTCGCGAGATCGGTTCGGCGATCTCGCTGCTCGAAGACGCGGGAGCCGTGCTGGTGTCGCTCGTCGATGCGTCGGATTGGGAGTCCGAGGGGTTCCGCGCCCTGCATGAGCGGCTGGCGCGACTGCGTGAAGACTGCGGCGCCGAGATCGGGCATCTCCACGTGCGTCAGTGGGAGCTGAACGCCGGAGGAGCGGAATGAGCGGCCTGGAGATCGGGCACGGCGGGGTGATCGCCGTCGACACCCAGCAGCTGCGCGATGTCGGTTACCGGATGCAGACGGTGGCGACGCAGTGCGAGGAGGCTCGGGCCGCGATCGCCCGCGCCGGTGCGCTCCTGGCCTCTGCGCCGGAGGCCGCCCCGCAGGTCGATATCGGTGCGCTGCATCGCAGCGGGGAGCGTGTCGGAGAGCTGCGTGCCGAACTCGAGGATGCCTGCGCGGGCACCCTCCTGATGGCGGACGCGTTCGAGGTGGTGGAGCTTCGGGCGGAGGCCGGAGCTCTCGCCCTGGGGGATCGCGCGGGCGCGAGTGCCCTTCGGGCGCGTATCCATCGACTCCTCGACGGCGACGCGCGCGTCGGAGTGATGGCCGACTGGCTGGTTGCCGACTGGGCGGGGCGACGTCACGGAGGCGTGCCCGAACCGATGGGCGTCTTCGGACTGCTGCCGTCACTGCTCCTGGCCGGGGCGTTCGCCGGCCTCACGTCCACGCTCGGGAAGGTGCCGTCGGGAGCCCGGCTCACGGGGGCCGCAGATCCCGTGCGGGTGACTCCGACCGCCACATCGACCCCGGCCGGTGCGCCGAAGGGCGTGGCCGGTGCACTGAAGCGCCTGCCGTCGTCGAGTGCGCAGGTGGCGGTCGAGAAGTACACCATGGCCGACGGTGCGACCCGCTACGTGACCTACGTCAAAGGGACGCAGAACTCCGTCCCCTGGGAGGGCGGCGAAGAGGATCCGTGGGACATGAAGTCGAACCTGGAGCTCTATCAGGGGCAGCGGTCGGCGTCGTATCAGGCGACCGTCGACGCGCTGGCCGCCGCGGGCGCAGAGCCCGGAGACCGGGTGGACATCGTGGGCTATTCGCAGGGCGGGATGATCGCGGCGCACCTCGCGATGGAGAGCGACTACGACGTCGCGATGCAGCTGACGGCGGGAAGCCCGCAGGAGTCGTCGCTCGGTGACGGCCAGACTCTCATCCAGCTCTCGCACTCCGACGACGTCGTCGCGAAGCTCGCTGCGGGAGGATCGGCCACGGGCACCGGTTCTCCCGACAGTTTCACCGCGACACGCGAAGTCGACCCGCAGGACGGCCTGTACGACCTGTCGCTGCAGCCGCACGCGCTCGAGGCCTACATCGAGACTGCACAGATGGTGGACGACTCGTCCGATCCGCGTGCCGAGGCGCTCGACGCGTACTGGCGGGAGCTCGGCGATGCCGTCGAGATTGAACGCACCGAGTTCCATGCCGAGCGGGTGAAACAGTGACCGCGATGAGCCTCGGCGGCCAACGGCCACCCGATCCGCAGCATGATCGACTGCCTGATCGCCGCCATAGCCATTCGCCGTGACATCCCGCTCCTGCACGGCGACCGCGACTTCGGATTCCTCGCCGAGATCAGTCCGCTTCGCCTCGACGTTCCGGCGTGATCGCCGGGCTCAGTCGCGGCGGGCGGCCTTCTTCTGCGGGCGCAGGATGAAGCCGAAGATGCCGTTGATCACCGAGATGATGAGCGCGGCGAGCACGCCCCACCAGAAGTCGCCGACCGTCAGGCCCCAGCCGAAGCCGCTCGTGATCCAGGCGGTCAGCCACAGCAGGAATCCGTTGATCAGGAAGCCGATCAGGCCGAACGTGATGATGTAGAGCGGGAACGCGACGATCTTCACGACCGTGCCGATGATCGTGTTGACGATGGCGAAGATCGCGGCCACCGCCAGCAACGTCAGCACCACCTGCAGGGTCTCGCCGGGCGGGAACGCCCTGATCGTGACCTGGAGGGCGGGGATCAGCGTGACGACCCAGATGGCGAAGGCGTTGACGACGACGCGGATGATGAAGCGCATAGTCCGACCAGTGTCGCACGGACGCCGGCGAGAGTCAGCTGCGAGCGGTGCTCACGGGAATGCGGTTCGCGCGGATACGTCGCTCAGACTCGTCGAGATCGATCGCACCGGAGGCCACTCCGACGACGAGGTCGAATGCGTCGTCGGTGGTGAAGCGGTGCTTCCATCCGTTGATCCACAGGAACGCGACGAGGCTCGTCCACGCTGTCCGCTTGTTCCCGTCGAAGAGCGGATGATTGCGCGCCAAGGATTCGAGGAGAGCAGCAGCTTTTCGGTCGATGGTCGCGTATGCGTCGTCGCCGAAGAGCGACGCGGAGGGTCGAGCGAGAGCCGAAGCGAGCAGTCCGGCGTCGCGGACATGGAAGCCGAGTCGTTCGACGATCTGAAGGCCGTCCGCCAGAGTGAGGTACTCGGTCATGCGTCTTCGAGGCGCTCGAGCAGGGCCTTGTCATTGTCGAGCACGAAGTCGACGGCGGAATCCACGAGAGCCGAGCGGCTCGTGTCATTCGCGAATCGCGTCGCCGCCTCGATGATCACCGCGTGCTTCGACATGTGCCGCGCACGCGCGATCGCCTCGAGCTGTGCATCGAGTTCTTCCGGGAGCCGCACCGTCATCGCCATACCAAAATGGTACCACTGCGCTTCTCCGCCCGACAGGGTGCCTGCCGCGCCATCCTGACCTGTGCCGCTCCCTCGTAGACTCGACGCGTGACCGAGCCGATCCTGCCCCGTATCCGACCCGCCATCGCCGCTCTCGCGCCGTACCGGCAGGGCAAGCAGGCGGGGCCCGACGCGTTCAAGCTCTCCAGCAACGAGAACCCGTTCGACCCGCTCCCGTCGGTGCTCGAGGCGCTGCAGCGCACCACCCCGATCAACCGTTACCCCGACGCGACCGCCGGTCGTCTGCGCGAGCGCCTGGGTGCGCGTTACGGCGTCGACCCCGAGCAGGTGCACGTCGCCTCCGGCAGCGTCTCGATCCTGCACCAGCTGATCCTCGCGACCGCCTCCGTCGGCGACGAGGTCATCTACGCCTGGCGCTCCTTCGAGGCGTACCCGAGCCTGCCGCTCGTCGCCGGTGCGACCGGGGTCCAGGTGCCGCTCACCGCCGACTCCCGCCACGACCTCGACGCGATGGCGGATGCGGTGACCGAGCACACCCGCGCGATCATCCTGTGCACCCCGAACAACCCGACCGGACCGATCATCACCTCGGCCGAGTTCGCGGCCTTCGTCGAGCGCGTGCCGAGCGACATCCTGATCATCCTCGACGAGGCGTACGCCGAGTTCGTGACCGCACCGGATGCCGTCGACGGTCTCGCCGAGCGCGTGTTCGACCAGCACCCGAATGTCGTGGTGCTGCGCACCTTCTCGAAGGCCTACGGTCTCGCCGGCCTCCGCATCGGGTACGCGATCGGCCACGAGAAGGTGCTGGACGCCGCACGCACCACCGGCATCCCGCTCTCGGTCACCTCCGCTGCTGAGAACGCCGCCATCGCGAGCCTCGATGCCGAGCCCGAACTCCTCGAGCGCGTCGCCATCATCGTCGAGCGGCGCACCCGTCTCGTGGAAGGTCTCCGCGCGCAGGGCTGGGACGTCCCCGACTCCCAGTCGAACTTCGTGTGGCTGCCGGCAGGCGAGCGCACCGACGAGGTGGCTGCCGCGTTCGTCGAGAACGACCTCATCGTGCGTCCCTTCTCGGGCGACGGCATCCGCATCTCCGTCGGCGAGGAAGCCTCCCTCGACCGCGTGCTCGAGGTCGCCGCCGCAGTTCGCTGATCCGCGCTCGCCGCGGCTTTCCGCGGTTTTCTCCGGCTTCCGGGCAGTTACGAGGGCGTCCTAGGTATGCGTGACCGGGCATGCCGACGCGGGTAGCGTGAGAGCGTGACCACCCCCGAGACCCCCCTTGTGAGCGTTCTGGACGAGACCGGACGGTTCGCGCCGTCCGCCGCCGCCGAGCGGTATCTCCCCCTGATCGAGGCGATCAGCGATGCGGAGCTCGAGCAGTTCTACCGTGACATGGTCGTCATCCGCGCGATCGACACCCAGGCGACGAACCTGCAGCGGCAGGGCCAGCTCGCCCTGTGGCCGCCGAGCCGCGGACAGGAGGCGGCGCAGGTCGGTTCCGGTCGTGCGGCCCGCGCGCAGGACACGATCTTCCCGTCGTACCGCGAGCACGCCGTCACCCGCATCCGCGGCGTCGACCCCGTCGACATCATCAAGCTGATGCGCGGCGTCTCCCACGGCGGGTGGGACCCGACCGACCCGAAGAACGGCAACACGCGGCTCTACACGCTCGTGCTCGGCTCGCAGGTGCTGCACGCCGCCGGCTACGGGATGGGGCTCGTCTTCGACGGGCGCACCGGCACGGGTGAGATCGACCGCGACGAAGCCGTCATCACCTACTACGGCGACGGGGCCTCCAGCCAGGGCGACGTGCACGAGGCGATGGTCTTCGCCGCGAGCTACCAGGCGCCGACCGTCTTCTTCCTGCAGAACAACCACTGGGCGATCTCCGTGCCGGTGTCGACGCAGTCGCGCGTCCCGCTCGTGCAGCGCAGCGCCGGTTACGGCATCCCGAGCGTCCGCGTCGACGGCAACGACGTGCTCGCCAGCTACGCCGTCTCGCGGGTGGCACTCGACGAGGCCCGCAGCGGCAAGGGCCCGCAGGCGATCGAGGCCGTCACCTACCGCCTCGGCGCGCACACCACGAGCGACGACCCGACGAAATACCGCGGCAGCGACGAGGAGCAGTACTGGGCCGGTCGTGACCCGATAGTCCGGATGCGCGCGTTCCTCGAGAACCGCGGTGCATCCGCGCAGCTGTTCGCCGATGTCGAGGCCGAGGCGGCGGATGCCGCGGAAGACCTTCGCGCCCGCAGTGTCGAGCTCGGACCCCCCAGCGTCGGCAAGATGTTCGACCACGTGTACAGCGAACCGCATCCGCTGATCGACCAGCAGAAGGCCTGGCACGCGCAGTACGAGGCGTCGTTCGAAGGAGAAGCCCGATGACCCTCGAGACGATGCCGCTCAGCAAGGCGCTGAACGCGGGGATGCGCAGGGCGATGGAGAACGACCCGAAGGTCCTGCTCATGGGCGAGGACATCGGCAAGCTCGGGGGCGTCTTCCGTGTGACCGAGCATCTGCAGCGCGATTTCGGCGACCGTCGGGTGCTCGACACCCCGCTCGCCGAGTCCGGGATCGTCGGCACCGCGATCGGCATGGCGATGGTCGGCTACCGTCCCGTCATCGAGATCCAGTTCGACGGTTTCGTGTTCCCGGCGTTCGACCAGATCACCACGCAGCTCGCGAAGCTCACCAACCGGCACGAGGGCGCGCTCAGCATGCCGATCGTGATCCGCATCCCTTATGGCGGGCACATCGGCGCGGTCGAGCACCACCAGGAGAGCCCGGAGGCGTACTTCGCGCACACTCCGGGCCTGCGCGTAGTCTCGCCCTCGACGCCCAACGACGCCTACTGGATGATCCAGGAGGCGATCGCCTCGAACGACCCCGTGATCTTCATGGAGCCGAAGAGCCGGTACTGGCAGAAGGGCGAGGTCGAGCTCGGCGCCTCCGCCGTTCCGCTGCATTCCTCGCGCGTCGTGCGGACCGGCAGTGACGTGACGCTCGTCGGTCACGGTGCGATGGTCACCACGCTGTTGCAGGCCGCCGCGCTCGCCGAAGCCGAGGGCACGAGCTGCGAGGTCGTCGACGTGCGCTCGCTGTCGCCGGTCGACTACGAGCCCATCCTGGACTCGATCCGCAAGACCGGGCGCATGGTCTACGCGCAGGAGGCCCAGGGCTTCGCCAGCATCGGCGGCGAGATCGCGGCCACCGTCATGGAGCGCGCCTTCTACGCGCTCGAGGCGCCGGTGCTTCGCGTCTCCGGCTACGACACCCCGTTCCCGCCGGCGAAGCTCGAGGGCGTGTATCTCCCGGATGCCGACCGCATCCTCGAAGCCGTCGACCGCTCCCTGGCCTACTGACCGCCCGCTCGGCCGAAAGGACTCGTCATGAGCACGCAGAACTTCAACCTCCCCGACGTCGGGGAGGGCCTGACCGAGGCGGAGATCGTCGCCTGGAAGGTCGCCCCGGGCGACACGGTCGCGATCAACGACGTCATCTGCGAGATCGAGACGGCCAAGTCGCTCGTCGAGCTGCCGTCTCCGCACGCGGGCGTCGTCGGCGAGCTGCTCGTCGCCGAGGGGGCGACGGTCGAGGTCGGTGCGCCGATCATCACCTTCGTGACGGATGCCCGTGACGATGCCGGCCCCGGCGTCGTCGCGACGGCCGAGGCCCCCGCGCCGGAGGAGGGCGGCGGCTCGGTGCTCGTCGGCTACGGGACGGGCGGTGGTGCCACCTCGCGCCGCAAGCGCCCGGCCGAGCGCCCGGTCCGCTCCTCGGTGGGCGTGATCGCCAAGCCCCCGATCCGCAAGCTCGCGCGCGATCTCGGCGTCGACCTCACCGCGGTCGCCGCGACCGGTGCCGACGGCGAGGTCACCCGGGACGACGTGGTCAAGCACGCCTCGCAGGCGAGTGTCTTCCGCAACATCGAGACGCCCGAGTGGGGCGACGTCCGTGAAGAGACCGTGCCCGCGCCCCAGGCCGCTCCGGCCGGACTCGCGCGGGGCCTCACCGCGACCCGTCCCTCCGCCGCCGGCGACGACCGCACCGAGTCGATCCCGGTCAAGGGTGTGCGCAAGGCCACCTCCTCTGCCATGGTGCAGAGCGCGTACTCGGCTCCGCACGTGACGGTGTGGAAAGAGGTCGACGCGAGCCGCACGATGGAACTCGTGAAGCGGCTCAAGGCCTCGCCCGACTACGCCGACATCAAGGTCTCGCCGCTGCTCATCGTGGCCAGGGCCGTGATCTGGGCGGCTCGTCGCACGCCGATGGTGAACGCCGCCTGGATCGAGACGGATGCCGGTGCCGAGATCGCCGTGCGCCACTACGTGAACCTCGGCATCGCCGCCGCCACCCCCCGCGGCCTGCTCGTGCCGAACATCAAGGACGCGCAGGACCTGAGCATGAAAGACCTGGCGCGGGCGCTGAACCGCCTGACGCTCACGGCCCGTGAGGGCAAGACGCCGCCGGCCGATCAGCAGGGCGGCACGATCACGATCACCAACATCGGTGTGTTCGGGATGGATGCCGGCACCCCGATCATCAACCCCGGCGAGGCCGGCATCGTGGCGATGGGCACCATCAGCCAGAAGCCGTGGGTCGTCGACGGCGAGGTGCGCCCGCGCTGGGTGACCACGGTCGCCGGATCGTTCGACCACCGCGTGATCGACGGCGACGGCATGAGCCGCTTCATCGCCGACGTCGCCTCCGTGCTCGAGGAGCCCGCGCTGCTGGTGGAGTGAGCCCGCGGCGTCGAGGCCTGGACGCGGCATCCCGCTCAACTTGATAATGGTTCTCATTAGCGTTTAGAGTGAAGGCATGAAGAAGCCCGTCGTCGTCCTCGCCCTCGTATCCGTCGCCGCTCTCGCGCTGGCCGGATGCTCCACCACCCCGGCAGCGGGAGAGGGCGACGACGGCACCATCACGGTCGTCGCGAGCACCAACGTCTACGGGGACATCGCCGCGCAGATCGGCGGCGACCGCGTCGAGGTCGAGTCGCTCATCACCTCGGCCTCGCAGGACCCGCACTCCTACGAGGCGACCGCGCGCGATCGCCTCACGGTGCAGAAGGCCGACCTGGTGATCGAGAACGGCGGCGGCTACGACGCCTTCGTCGACACCCTGCTGCAGGACGCGAAGGACCCGCACGTCGTCACGGCGGTCGAGTTCTCGCACGATTTCCCCGGCAACGAGGGGCACGACGAGGCCGAGCACGACCACGCCGACGAAGAGTCCCACGACCACGATCACGCCGAGGGCGAAGAGGGTCACGAGGGGCACAACCACATCGAGGGCTTCAACGAGCACGTCTGGTTCGACCCGCACACGATGATCCATGTCGTCGAGGCGATCTCCGACGAGCTGGCCGAGCTCGACCCCGACGGCGCGAAGGAATTCGCGGCCAACGCCGACGAGATCGTCGCCGACCTGGAGGGCTTCGAGGCCGACCTCGAGACCATCAAGACGGATGCCGCAGGGGCCACGGTCTTCATGACCGAGCCGCTGCCCGGCTACCTCGCCGCCGCGGCCGGCCTGACCGACGTCACCCCCGAAGGGTTCGCCGAGTCGGTCGAGGAAGGTACCGATGTGGCTCCCGCCGTGCTGCTCGAGGCGCTGAAGGTGATCGAAGACGGGCAGGCCACGGCCTTGCTGACCAACGCGCAGACCGGAGGAGCGGAGACCGAGCGGGTGGAGGCGGCCGCAAAGGATGCGGGCATCCCCGTCGTCGCCTTCACGGAGCTGCTCGAGGACGGATCGTCGTACTCTGAGTGGATGAGTGACGCGATCAAGAGCCTCGCCGCCGCCGTCCAGCCGTGAGTGGGGGCGCTCCGGTCCTCGAGATCACCGACGCCGCACTCCAGCGCGGGGATCGCGAACTCTGGTCAGGGCTCGACCTGACGGTGCAGCCCGGTGAGTTCATCGCGGTGCTCGGCCCGTCCGGGTCGGGCAAGACCACGCTGCTGCGCAGCATCCTCGGTCTGCAGCCGCTTTCCTCGGGGTCCATCCGTGTCGCGGGGGAGCCCGTGCACCGCGGGAACTCCCGCATCGGCTACATCCCGCAGCAGCGCAACCTCGCCCCCGACACCAGCATGCGAGCCCGCGACCTGGTGGGCCTCGGCGTCAGCGGAAGCCGGTTCGGGTTCCCGATCCCGCATCGCGGCGACCGCGCCAAGGTCGACCGGCTGCTCGACGCGGTCGGGGCCTCGCACTTCGCCGATCGTCGCGTCGGCCTGCTCTCGGGTGGCGAGCAGCAGCGGCTGCGGGTCGGTCAGGCCCTCGCCGACGAGCCGGCGCTGCTGCTGTGCGACGAGCCACTGTCGAACCTCGACCTGGCCAACCAGCTGGCCGTGACCGACATCATCGACCGCCAGCGCCGCGAGCGCGAGGCCGCAGTGCTGTTCGTCACGCACGACATCAACCCGATCCTCGGCCGTGTCGACCGCATCCTCTACATCGCGGGCGGCCGGTTCCTCCTGGGCACTCCCGACGAGGTGCTGCAGACCCGCGTGCTCAGCGACCTCTACGGCACCCCGGTGTTCGTGCTCCGCGCGGGCGACCGGCTGGTCGTCGTCGGTGTTCCGGATGCCGAGCCGCACCACGACCACGGCGACCACGAGCACGGAGGAGCGGCATGAGGCCCCTGGTCGACTGGAGCGACGTCTTCTCGTTCCAGGACTACGGCGAGCTTGTCGCCCTGCTGTCGAACTCGATCATCGCGGGTGCCGTCCTCGGCATCGTCGGCGGACTGATCGGCGTCTTCGTGATGCAGCGCGACCTCGCGTTCGCGGTGCACGGCGTGAGCGAGTTGTCGTTCGCGGGTGCCGCCGCCGCCCTGCTGTTCGGCGGCAGTGTGGTGTTCGGGTCGTTGGCCGGCGCCCTGATCGCGGCGATCCTGATCGGCATCCTCGGCGCCAAGGCCAGGGACCGCAACTCGATCGTCGGGGTGCTGATGCCGTTCGGCCTGGGCCTCGGCATCCTGTTCCTCTCCCTCTACGACGGCCGCAGCGCCAACCGGTTCAGCCTGCTCACCGGCCAGATCGTGTCGGTGTCGAGCCCCGACCTCGGCTGGCTCATCGGCATCAGCATGGTCGTGCTGCTGGGGCTGCTCGTGATGTGGAACCCGCTGCGCTTCGACTCGCTCGACCCGGAATCGGCTGCTGCGCGCGGAGTGCCGACCCGTGCCGTGAGCCTGCTGTTCATGGTGCTGCTCGGCCTCATCGTCGCGGTGAGCGTGCACATCATCGGTGCGCTGCTGGTGATGGCGCTGCTGGTCACACCCGCCGCCGCCGCGATGCGGGTCACGGCCGGCCCCATCGCGGTGCCACTGCTGTCCGCCCTGTTCGGATTCGTCTCGGCCGTCGGCGGCATCCTGCTCGCCCTCGCCGGCACGCTGCCCGTGAGCCCGTACATCACGACCCTGTCGTTCACCATCTACGTCGTGTGCTGGATCGTGCAGAAGACACGGGCTCGGGTGAAGCGCGTCCGGGCCTGAGTCATGCGCGGGCGCGTCCACTCCCAGCCCTCGCCAACCCCTGCGGCCTAGACTCGTCTCATGGCTCAGCGGAACACCTGGCAGCGCGAACGCGTGCGCGAAGCACTCGCGGACGCGCGCGGTTTCGTGAGTGCGCAGAATCTGCACGCCTCGCTGCGTGACGACAACACCGGCATCGGCCTCGCCACCGTGTACCGCGCGCTCGCCGGCCTCGCCGCTTCCGGTGACGCCGATTCGCTGCAGAGCCCCGAGGGTGAGGCGCTGTACCGCGCCTGCACGACGCAGGGTCACCACCACCACCTCATCTGCCGGTCCTGCGGCCTGACGGTCGAGATCGAGGCCAAGGACGTCGAGCAGTGGGCGCACCGCACCGCGGCGCTGCACGGATTCACGGATGCCGCACACGTGGTCGACATCTTCGGGCTGTGCACACCGTGCACGAACAAGCGAGACGCCGAAAGGGCTGCGAACGCGTGAGCCCCTCGGCAGGTACGGCGACCCGTCACGGTCACACGCATCGCCCGGCGCCGTCCGCGCGCTCGGCCTGGATCGGAGTCGGTCTCGGCGTCGTCATCATCGCGGCGCTGTTCCTGATCGACGCCTTCGTGCCCACGCTCTTCCCCGCAGCCCTCCCCACCCGCGCGCAGGACGGCCTCACCCTCGCGCTGAGCGTGCTGATCGAGGCGCTGCCGTTCGTGATCCTCGGTGTGCTGCTGTCGATCGTGGTGCAGGTGTGGCTGCCGCCCGATGTCATCCACCGCTGGCTGCCTCGGCGCGCCTGGGCCCGTCGTGCCGTGCTGTCGCTGCTCGGCATGCTGATCCCGGTCTGCGAGTGCGGCAACGTGCCCTTCGCGCGCGGGCTGATGATGCGCGGGCTCGCTCCGGCCGAGGCGATGACCTTCCTCATCGCGGCGCCGATCGTGAACCCGATCGTGATCCTCACCACGCACGCGGCGTTCGGCTGGGACGGCGGCATCCTGGTCGCCCGCCTCGTCGGCGGCTACCTGATCGCGAACCTGATCGGCTGGATCTACAGCCGCCACCCCGACCCCGACGGCATGCTCACGCAGCGCTTCGTCGACACCTGCGACCGCGTGACGCACGAACCGGGCACGCCGGTGCGCCGCAGCCTGACGCAGTTCCTCGTCGAGCTGCGCGCCGTGATGCCCGCGCTGGTGATCGGCTCGGCGCTCGCCGGAGCCGTGCAGGTGCTCATCCCGCGGGAATGGCTGCTGGCCATCGGGTCGAACCCGGTGCTGTCGATCGTCGCGATGATGATCCTCGCGATGACCGTCGCCATCTGCTCGAACGTCGACGCCTTCTTCGCGCTGTCGTTCGCCTCGACGTTCTCGTCCGGTGCGATCGTCGCCTTCCTGCTGGTCGGTCCGCTCGTCGACGTCAAGATGCTCGCGCTCATGCGCACCACGTTCACGACGCGCACCCTCGTGGGCATCGTGGGCATCGTGCTCGCCTCGGCCTTCGCCATCGGGATCGGGGTGAACGTCCTTGTCTGAGCAGACCGCCATCCGCGCCCGCGCGCTCGGCACCCGCTGGCTGGGTGTGGGGCTCGCCGCCGTGATCTCGGTCGTCACGCTCGGCCTCGGCCTCACCGGGCGTCTCAACCTCTACATCAGCCCCGAGTCGGTGTGGTTCGCGTGCACCGCCGCGGTCGTGACACTGGCCGGCGCGATCTGGTCGTGCACGCTCCCGCTCGGCGAGGAGGGCGATCACGGGCACGATCACGGGCCCGCTCCGGTGGTCGCGGAGGGCTCGGATGATGCCGATCACGGCTCGCACCCCGCGTCGCCTCGACGTTCTCTTGCGGGTGTCGGTGCCGTCGCGGGCGGAGTGATCGCCACGGGCGTCGTCGCGGCCGCACTCGTGCTGCCGCCTGCCTCGCTGTCGGTCGAGCTGGCGATGTCGCGCGCGGGCGAGCAGAGCGCGCTGTTCGCGGGGTCGGACACCGTGGCGCTCGGCGTCGCCGACACCTCCACGTTCGGCGTGGGGGACTGGGCGAGCGTCTTCGCCGCGGCCACGAACACCGCCGCCTATGACGGCGCACCGGTGACCCTCACGGGCTTCGTGACACCCGATTCCTCGGGCGATGACGGCGTGAACCTCACCCGACTGGTCATCACGCACTGCGTGATCGACGCGCAGACCGCGGCACTCCCGGTCGACGTCGATCCGGATGACTACGCGACCGGACAGTGGGTCGAGATCACCGGGACCGTGCGCGCGGATGCCGACGGAAAGCTCCGTATCGAGCCGACCGATGTCGTCGCGATCGACGAGCCGGGGGATCCGTATGAGTACTGACGACGATCGCCCCGAGGTGCCCGCCGTTCCGCAGACTCGTGCGGAGATGCGCGCGGCCAGAGAGGCAGCCGAGGCGGCCGAGGCGGAACGGATCGAGCGCGCGCTCGCGACGCACCATGAGCCCGAGCCGAGCGCCGAGGAGCCGCGTGCCGATGCGGGCGGGACTGCTGCTCGTGAGGCCGCCGCCCGGGAAGCTGCTGCCCGCGAAGCCGCCGTCCGTGAGGCGGGCGATCGCGAGGTCGCGGAGCAGGAAGCCGCCGCCCGCAAGATGGCCGCCTTCGAGGCCGCTGCGCGGGAAGACGCCGAGGCGACGGCGCTTCCCTCCGTCCCTCTCCCCACGGAGCCCGTCGTCGTGGGTGCGGCCCCTTTCGTCGCGGACCCTGACGCTCCCGATGCCGCCGCCGACACCGAGGCCGAAGCCGAGGCTGAGGCTGAGCCGCGCGATGCGGCGTTCGATCCGGCCGATTCTCGCGAGCCGTCCGCACGCGAACCTGCCCGCACCCCCGCGACGTCGCGCCGCTTCCTCCTCACGATCGGCGCGGTCCTCGGCATCCTGGTGCTCGTCGGCACCGCGTTCGGGATCGTGAGCCTCCTGCAGGGGCCACGGATCAGCGAGGTGCAGGTCGACACCGCGCAGGCGATCGAATCGTCCGGGAGCCGGGTCATCCTCACGGCGAACCAGGCGCTCTCGGACATCGATCCCGAGCAGGTCACCGTCGAGCCGGCCGTGCCGTTCACCGTCGATGCCTCCGGCCGGGGCGTCGGTGTGCGCTTCACCGTTCCGCTCGACGACTCCACGAAGTACACGGTGCGTGTCGCCGATGTCACCGGTGCCGGCGGGGGTCCTGCGACCACGTTGACGACGAGCTTCGAGACCCCGGCATCCCACATCTTCATCCTGCGCCGCGATGTCGACGGCAAGGACAAGATCTTCCTCACCGACCTCAAGGGCGACGGCGTCGCAGTCTACGAGCACGACAAGATCAACGACTTCCGGGCGACCTCGAACCAGCTCGTCGTCGCGGTCGAGGAGGGCGAAGGGTCCCGGCTGCTCGTGATGGATCGTGATGGGAAGAACCAGCGTGAGCTGAAGCTTCCCGGTGAGGGCGACGTGGGCGCGATCCAGGTCTCCGAGCGCGGCGGCCTCGTCGGCTACAGCTACTCCGACCGCAAGCTGAGCGACGACGAAGGTCGGGCGAGCGTGCTGGTCACCCAGTCGCTGAACGGCAAGGACGACCCTCAGATCATCGAGGTCGCGGGCAAGGAGGCGAGCGTTTTCGTCTGGCAGTTCGTGCCCGACAGCGCCGCCGTGCTGTTCATCGACTTCGACGGTGCGCTCTCCCTCGTCGACCGCTCGACCGACGCGGGGGTGCAGTCCCTCGGACTCGCGGCGACCATCCAGGGCATCTCCCGTGGCACGTACACGGCGATCGTCGAGCGGATCGACGGCACAGCGGTCGAGCTCGACCTCGCCGACGGATCCGAGGAGCCGCTCGCGGCATCCGATCCCGACTACGGCACGGCCACCTCGATCACCCCGTTCCCCGGTGGCACGCTCCGGCATGTGGTCTCGCGCGACGAGGCGGGGCTGCCGATCGGACAGGCCGTGATCCGTGTCGACGATGACGGGAAGGCCACCCCTCTGGTCGAGGTGAGCTCGGCGGATTCGATCCTGCAGGCGTGCGCATCTCCGAGCGGCCAGTACGCGGCGGTGGCCATCGCCCCCGACCTGGCGAACAACCCGTACGACGGGATGCGGCTCCCGCTGCCCGAGAACGTCGAGACGCACCTGATCGACATGGAGTCGGGCAAGGAGATGGTGGCCCTCACCGGTTTCGACGTCTCCTGGTGCCAGACGGCACCGCGGTTCTGACATGTCGACGCGCGATGCCCTGCGCCGTGCCGTTCGCGCCGATCTGGGCGGCTCTGCCGTCGACGTCGCGCCGCGACTGCTCGGCGCGGAACTGCGCACGTTCGTCGTCGGGCCCGAAGCCACAGACCCGGTCGAGGTGCGGCTGCGTATCACCGAGGTCGAGGCGTACCACGGTCGGGGCACCGGCGAAATCGCGGATCCCGGATCACATGCGCGGATGGGGCCGACCGCCCGCAACGCCACGATGTGGGGCGAGCCGGGGCACCTGTACGTGTACCTGAGTCACGGCATCCACTCCTGCGTCAACGTCGTGTGCGGGCCCGAGGGACAGGGCGACGGCGTGCTGCTGCGCGCGGGCGAGATCGTGGCCGGAGCGGATGCCGCCGCTCGTCGGCGCGGTGTGGCACTGCCTCTCGGGCGGATCGCCCTTCGCGACCTCGCCCGCGGGCCGGGGCGTCTCGGTCAGGCCGTCGGGTTGCGGCATCCGCTGCACGACGGGATCGACGCCGTCACGGGGGAGAAACAGCACGGGGCACGCGCCGAGCTGTGGCTGGGCGTGCCGCGGGACGACGTGGTGCGCGGCCCGCGGGTCGGCGTCGCCGGAGTCGCCGGCACGCACGCGTTCCCCTGGCGCTTCTGGATCGATGGCGACCCCACCGTGTCGCCCTTCCGCTGGGGGCGGGGCGCGGCCGAGGCCGCGGCGCTCGACGGCACTCCGCCCGTGCTAAACTGACTCTTTGTCTGCGCACACTCCTGTGCGCAGTTCGCGTGCTTCCCCTTCTGCGGCCGAGAGATCGGCGGGTCGAGGTTGCGTGCAGACAAGGGATCTTGGGTGAGGCCGTCCGGTCTCACGGTATAGAAGGAGTCACATCATGGCAGCAGTGTGCCAGGTGACCGGAGCTGTTCCCGGCTTCGGACACAATGTCTCGCACTCGCACCGCCGGACGAAGCGCCGCTTCGACCCGAACGTGCAGAAGAAGACGTATTTCGTTCCGTCGCTCGGTCGTAAGATCACGCTCAACGTGTCCGCCAAGGGCATCAAGGTGATCGACGTCCGCGGCATCGAGAACGTGGTCAAGGACCTCCAGGCGAAGGGTGTGAAGCTCTAATGGCCAAGAAGGCTCAGGACGTTCGTCCGATCATCAAGCTGCGTTCGACGGCAGGTACGGGTTACACGTACGTGACGAAGAAGAACCGACGCAACACCCCCGACCGCCTCGTGCTCAAGAAGTACGACCCGGTCATCCGTCAGCACGTCGAATTCCGAGAGGAGCGTTGATCAATGGCTAAGAAGAGCAAGATCGCTCGCAACGAGCAGCGCAAGGTCATCGTCGAGCGTTACGCCGAGCGTCGCGCCGAGCTGAAGAAGACCCTGGTCGACCCGAACGCCACCGACGAGGCCCGCGAGGCCGCACGCGTCGGCCTGCAGAAGCTGCCGCGCAACGCGTCGCCGGCTCGCGTGCGTTCGCGCGACGTCATCGACGGCCGCCCCCGCGGTGTCCTCACGAAGTTCGGCATCTCGCGTGTCCGCTTCCGTGACATGGCACACCGTGGCGAGCTGCCCGGTGTCACCAAGTCGAGCTGGTAAGTCTCAGCTGACAGGAGGGGCGAGGATCTTCGGATCCTCGCCCCTTCTGCGTGCCCGGGCGTCCTGTCCTGCGTGGTGATGCCCTCGCGTGGGGCGGACTTCTCGGTCATGGGCGGGAGCTCGTCGCAGATTCCTCCGCCCATGACCGAGTTCTTCGCCTGACGACTAACACTGCACCGCGCTCATGCGCCCGGCTGCGTACACAAAGCGCGGGAATGGCGAAGAGTGGATGCCGGGTTGCGCGGCATCATCGACGGATGGATGTCGTCGGCGTGCTCAGGGCGCGGAAGGGGATCGCCCGTGTTGCCGCGCTGCGCCGTTGCGGGGTGACGGAGCATATGCTCCGACAGGCGGTCCGGGCGGGCCTCGTGAGCTCGGTGTGCCGTGGCTGGGTGGCTCTTCCGGGTGCTGATGCGATGCTCATCGCGGCAGCAAGGCGCGGCGTCGTTCTCAGTTGCATCACCCTTGCCGAGCGGAAGGGGCTGTGGGTGTCGTCGGCATCCGAGCCGCACGTGGCGGCTCCGGTGAACTCCGGTCATGCGAATGCCGTCAGGGGCGTCGTGCACTGGAGTAGACCGGCCATCCCCCGAGATCCGGAACTGCTCGAAGACTCGATCGAGAATGCTCTCATTCTCGTGGCCCGCTGTCAGTCGCATGAAGATGCGCTCGCGACCTGGGAGTCCGCGATGCGGGCGCGGATGTTCGACGCCGAATCCCTCGAGCGGATGGCCCTCCCGCCGGCGGCGAGACGACTGCTCACTGATGCTCGGCCGTTCGCGGATGCGGGGACCGAGACCATCTTTCGGACGCGAATGGCCTGGCTGGACCTGCCGATCACGCCGCAGGTGTGGATCGTCGGGCATCGCGTCGACTTCCTGATCGGAGAACGACTCGTCGTGCAGATCGACGGCGGCCATCATGTGGGGGTGCAGCGCACGAGCGACATCGCTCACGATGCCGAACTCATGATCCGCGGTTACCACGTGATCCGGATCGGCTACGACCAGCTCATGAACCACTGGGCTTCTGTGCAGGGTGCAATCCTGACCGCGATCGCTCAGCGCCTCCATCTCGCGCGTTGAGGTGGACTCTCGCGCACGCCGCCGGGCGGAGAACTCCGCGTTGGGCGGAAGAATGCGCCGTTATCCTCCGCCCATCGGCGAGATCTCCGCCCCACGCGGGGGTGTCGGCGGGCACCGAACAAGCCGGCGTCACGCGACGGGTGCGGTGGTGTGCGCGACGGCCCAGGTGAGGGCCTCATCGGCGATCTCTTCCCAGCCGTCCTGGCTGACCAGGCGGTGGGTGCGCCCGGGGTACTCCTTGTACTCGACGACGGCGGGGCTGCCGGTGGAGCGGTACTTCTGCACGATCGCACGACCGATCGCCGGCGGCACGACGTGGTCGATCTCACCCGTGATCACATACAGCGGGGCCCGGTCGGTGCGCGCGTAGTCGACGTGCGTGACGCCGCCCTTCTCGTTGAACGCGGATGCGACGCCCTCGAAGAAGACCCGGTTGTAGGAGTTCACGGCCGATTCCTCCCAGAGGCGGTCGGATTCGGCGCGGCTCAGGTCGTTGCCGAACGTGAAGTGGAAGTGGCGCTTCGACAGCGGTTTGGCGCCGTTGCGGCCGAAGGGGTTCGCGAGGATCGGGGTGCCGGTCCACAGCGTCGACAGCGGCAGGGTGGTGATGCCCGCGGTCTGTCCGGGGGCGACGCCCACGTACGCGGCGCCGACGCCGCGGTCGGCCAGCATCTGCGTGATGACGCCGCCGAAGGAGTGGCCCATGACGATCGGCTTCACGGGCAGCGAGCGGATGATGCGCTCGTAGTGGTCGACGATCTGTTTCAGTCCGATGCCCTTCAGGGCGGACGGGTCGCGGCGGATGTCCTCGACCGAGCGGTCGTCGATGCCGGGCCATCCCGGGACGATGACCTCGTGGCCCTTCGCGCGGAAGCGCTCGGCCCAGGTGTTCCAGCTGGTCGGGGTCATCCACAGCCCGTGGATGAGGACGATGGGGGTCTTGTCGGTGGTGTTCATGATCTTCTTCTCTCTGTTCGGCTCCCGCTGATCGGAAGTGCGTTACGCTGATAGTAGACCGAACGTTCTATCTACCACAACCTATTCCCCAAACCGGGAAAACGGATTCGGATGCCGGGGTTCGGATGACACGATGAGAGGAAGATCATGGACACCACGACGAAGCGCCCCAGCCCCGCCCGCGCACGGCTGATCGATGCCGCCACCCGCCTCTTCTACGAACAGGGCATCCACGCGGTCGGCGTCGACCGTGTGATCGAGGAGGCCGGGGTCACCCGCGCCACCCTCTACAAGCAGTTCGGCGGCAAGGAGAACCTCGTGCTCGCCTATCTCGGCCACGAGGACGAGATGCTCCGCGCGATGTTCACGGAGGCGGGAGCGACCGTCTCCGATCCTGACGCGCTGCTGGATGCGGTCGTCCAGGGCATCGCCGCCGACATCCGCGAACACCATACGCGGGGCTGCCCCTTCATCAACGCGGCCGCGGAGTATCCGGATGCCGGTGGGGCCGTGCGGCAGCTCATCGACGAGCACCGGGAGTGGTTCCGCTCCACGCTGCAGCAGGTCGCCGAGGCGGCCGATCTCGAGCGTCCCGAGGAGGTCGCAGCCTCCCTCGTGCTGCTGCGCGATGCCGCGCTCGTCGGCGGATATCTCGACGGCGAAGGCCGTGTCAGCCCGGCGTTCGAGCGCACCGCCCGGGCCGTGATCGACGCGCACCGCGCTCGCTGACGACCCTCGAATCTGTGACTGGAGTGGCCAAAGTGGTGCGACACGCCCAGTAATTGCCCAAAACCCGCGAAATGACGCGGAAATGCGGGTGGTGGTTGATACATTCGAGGCGGTCACTAGACCAGGAGCATCCGCTCCGATACCCACAACGATGCGACGGGATCTCGTCGCTGGAGGATGACATGGCTGACAAGTCCATCACCAAGACCGAGCTCGTCGCGAGCATCGCAAGCGCCACGGGCCAGAGCCAGGCCACCGTCTCCGGTGTCCTCGACTCGCTGTTCGCCACGGTCTCCGACGCTGTTGCCAAGGGCAGCAAGGTCTCCATCCCGGGCTGGATCTCCTTCGAGCAGGTCGACACCGCTGCTCGCACGGGCCGCAACCCGCAGACCGGCGCCGAGATCAAGATCCCGGCCGGCAAGCGCGTCAAGGTGACCGCTGGCTCCAAGCTCAAGGCTGCCGTCAAGTAATCGACCGCACCTCATCGAAGGCCGCTCCCGTTCCGACGGGGGCGGCCTTCGTGCTTTCCTCCCTCCGGGCGCGCCTAGGCTGGAGGGGTGAGTTCCCGCAGTGAGTCGACGAGTCGGATCTCGGCGTATCGCATCGCCGGGATCGTCATCCTCCTCGTCGCGGCACTGGTCGCCCTGACGCTCGCGCTCCTCGTCGGCGGCGGCGCTAAGCCCCCGCTCCTGCAGGACCCTGGTCCCTTCGTGCTCTGGGGCACGCCGATCGCCAAGCTCGTGATGAACATGTCCGGTGCGGTGATGCTCGGCTCCCTGGTACTGGCCCTGTTCGGGTTGCGCGCGGGGGACCGCTCGTTCGACGCCGCGCTGAACATCGCCTCGGTCGGCGCCGCCGTGTTCACGATCTCGGCGGGCCTCGCCGGGTTCCTCGCCTTCATGGCCGCCTTCAACCCGAAGCTCAGCATCGAGCGCGAGTTCGGTACGCAGCTGGGCCGCTTCCTGCTGGAACTGCCGCTCGGCCAGTCCTGGCTCATCACGACGCTCTTCGGTGCGATCATCACGGTGCTCGCGTTCGCCTGGCGTTCATGGACGCCCACGCTCATCACGGCGCTGCTGGCCGCGGCATCCTTCCTCCCACTCGCGACGCAGGGTCACGCGGGCGATCTCGCCGGGCACAACATGGCGGTCAACTCGATCCTGCTGCACACGATCGGCGCCGCCGTCTGGCTCGGCGGACTTCTGCTGCTGATCCTGCTGCGCGGACGTGCCGACGTCGACACCGCGAGGCTCGTCGGGCGCTACTCGTCGCTCGCGATCGCCGCCTTCGCCGTGGTCGCCGTGTCGGGGGTCACGCGATCGATCGTCGCCGTCGGCGACTGGAACGCGCTGTGGACCACGCCCTACGGCTGGATCGTGCTCGCCAAGGTCGCACTGCTGGGTGGCATGGGCCTGCTCGGCGCCTGGTACCGCGCGCGCCTCATCCCGAAGCTCGCCGGAGCCCGTGCCGCCGGCTGGTTCTGGCTGCTCGTGCTGTGCGAGGTCGCGCTGATGGGCCTCGCCTCCGGCGCCGCGGCCGCGCTGGCCCGCACACCCCCTCCCACCGGCGAGACCGCCGCCTTCCTGCAGACGCCCGCCCAGATCCTGACCGGAGCGACGCTGCCGCCGGAGCTCACCCTCGAGCGCTGGTTCACGGCGTGGGACATCGACGTGCTCTGGCTCATCGCCGCGGGCCTCGGACTGTTCTTCTACCTGGCCGGCGTGTGGCGCCTGCATCGGCGTGGTGACCGCTGGCCGATCCATCGCACGGTCTTCTGGGTGCTGGGGGCGCTGCTGCTCGTCTGGGTCACCGGCGGGCCGATCAACGCGTACCAGGAGTACCTGTTCAGCATCCACATGATGGGCCACATGATGCTGTCGATGGCGATCCCGCTGTTGCTCGTCTCCGGGGCCCCGATCACCCTCGCGCTGCGTGCCATCCACAAGCGCGACGACGGCACCCGTGGCGGCCGCGAGTGGATCATGTGGGCCGTGCACTCGCCGTTCGCCCGCGTGGTCACGCATCCGTTCGTCGCGGCGGCGATCTTCATCCTGTCGCTGTGGGCCTTCTACTTCACCGATCTCGTGCGCTGGTCGATGTTCGAGCACCTCGGGCACGAGTGGATGGTCATCCACTTCCTGATCTCGGGCTACCTGTTCGTCATGAGCCTCATCGGCGCGGACCCGGTTCCGTACCGTCTGCCGTATCCCGGACGCCTGATCACGCTGATCGCCGTCATGGCGATGCACGCGTTCTTCGGCATCGCGATCATGATGCAGGAGGGGCTGATGGTCGCCGACTGGTTCGGGGCGATGGGTCGCGACTGGGGTGTGGACCCGCTGCAGGACCAGTACGTCGGTGGCGGCATCGCGTGGTCGATCGGGGAGATCCCGACGCTGATCCTCGCGATCACGGTCGCCATCCAGTGGAGCCGCAGCGACACCAAGCTGCAGCGTCGGGCGGACCGGCACGCGGACCGCACGGGTGACGCGGAGCTCGAGGAGTACAACGCAAGGCTCGCCGCGCTCGCCGAACGTGACCGACGTGAGGCCGAACGCACGTCTTAGATGCCGACAGGGTATCGCGTAATGCAATAACGATACTTTACAAGTATCACTGCGTCTTCTTACGGTGGAGGTTCACACGACTTGCCACGACGAAAGAGGTCTCCACAGTGAGCCAGTACAGCCCCGCAGAATTGGCCCAGCAGCTGGGCGGCGGGCTCCTCTCATTCCCGGTGACCACCTTCGACAGCGCTCTGGAGTTCGACGAGAAGGCGTACCGCGACCACCTCGCGTGGCTGAGTGGGCACCCGGTGGCCGGGCTCTTCGCCGCCGGCGGCACGGGGGAGTTCTTCTCGCTCTCGACCGCCGAGGTCGCCCGGGTCGTGAAGACGGCCGTCGAAGCATCCGCCGGAGCCGTGCCGATCCTCGCCCCCGCCGGTCGCTCGACCCGCGAGGCGATCGAACTGTGCGCCATCGCCGAAGAGGCCGGAGCCGCCGGCATCCTGCTGTTCCCGCCCTACCTGACCGAGGTCTCCGACGCCGGAGCATACGAGCACATCGCCGCGGTGCTCTCGGCGACGCGCCTTCCCGTCATCGTCTACGCCCGCGCGAACATGATCCCGGCGCCCGAGACGGTCGCTCGCCTGGCCGAGAACTTCCCCAACTTCATCGGCTACAAAGACGGCATCGGCGACCTCGAAGCGCTCGCGCGCGTGATCGACGCCGCCGGCGACCGCCTGCTGTACATCGGGGGGCTTCCCACCGCCGAGACCTTCGCGCTGCCGCTGCTCGAGCTGGGTGTCACGACGTACTCATCGGCGATGTTCAACTTCGTGCCCGAGTTCGCCCTGGGCTTCTACGCCGATGTGCGCGCCCGCGACCACTCCGCCGTGCGCGCCAAACTGCGCGACGTCGTGCTCCCCTACACTCGCATCCGCGACCGCGGCAAGGGCTACGCCGTCTCGATCGTCAAGGCGGGGCTCGACGCCGTCGGCCGCCAGGGCGGCCCCGTGCGTCCCCCGCTCAGCAACCTCACCGACGCGGAGCGCGCCGACCTCGCCGAGATCGTGCTGCGGGCCAACGCATGACCACAGTGCAGGCGACCGCCGGATCGTTCATCGCCGGTGACGAGGTCGTGCAGGGCGCCGGGCAGATCCAGTCGGTCGACCCCGCCACGGGCCGGGCTCTGGAGCCCATCTTCGCCCTCGCCACGGCCGAGCAGGTGCAGGATGCCGTGGATCGCGCTCGCGAGGCGGGCGAGGTCTACCGGGCCACGACCGCTGCCGAGCGTCGCGCGCTGCTCGAGTGCATCGCCGCGCAGCTCGAGGCCGTGGGCGATGAGCTCGTCGAGCGAGCCCACCTCGAATCCGGTCTGCCGCTCGGTCGCCTGCGCAGCGAGCTGGGGCGCACCACCGGGCAGCTCCGCTTCCTCGGCTCGACTCTCACCGACGACGCGCTGCACGTCGACGACGCGCTACCCGAGCGCACGCCGCCGCGGCCCGAGTTGGTGCTCCGGTCGGTGCCGATCGGCACGGTCGTGGTGTTCGGATCGAGCAACTTCCCCCTGGCGTTCTCGAACGCGGGTGGCGACACGGCATCCGCTCTGGCCGCCGGATGCCCCGTCATCGTCAAGAACCACGAGGCGCACCTCGGTACGACTCGCCTCGTCTCTCGGGCCATCAGCGCCGCGGTCAAGGAAGCTGGCCTCCCCGGTGGCGTCTACTCGGCGCTCACGATCGACCGTGAGCTGGCGGGCGCGCTCGTCGCGAATCCCCTCGTCGATGCGGTTGGGTTCACCGGTTCGCGCCGCGCCGGGCTGGCGCTGCGCGCCATCGCCGACCGGCGCCCCGTGCCGATCCCGGTGTACGCCGAGATGAGCAGCATCAACCCCGTCGTTGTGCTTCCGGGAGCGGCGACCGCAGAGACCGCCGACGGCTTCGTCGACTCGCTGACCCTCGGTTCCGGCCAGTTCTGCACGCAGCCGGGTGTGCTCTTCGTGCCGAACGACGCCGACCGTTTCCTCGGCCGTGTCGCCGAGCGCATCGATGATGCGGCCGGTCAGACGATGCTGACCTCGGGCATCGCTGCGGCATTCGCCGACGGCATCCGTCGCCAGGCCGAGAGCGCGACCCTGCTCGCGGAAGGCCGCACGGGTGAGGGGGCGAACGCGCCCGCACCGGTCGTCTACGACGTCGCCCTCGACGCCTTCGACCACGAGGGTCCGCTCAGCGAAGAGGTCTTCGGGGCGAGCTCGGTCATCGTGCGCTACGACTCGGTCGACGATGTGCTCGCCGCACTCCGCCGACTCGACGGACAGCTCACGGGCACGGTGCATGCGGCCGACGCGGAGATCACCGACGCGGGTCGCGTCGTCTCGGCCCTCGAGCGCATCGTCGGACGCATCGTCTTCAACGGGTGGCCGACGGGTGTCGAAGTCGCCGGGGCGATGGTGCACGGCGGACCGTACCCCGCGACATCCGAACCGCGAACGACGAGTGTCGGCGCGCTCGCGATCGAGCGCTTCCGGCGCCCGGTCTCGTACCAGAACGTACCGGCGGGCCTGCTGCAGCGGGTCGGACGCCGGGACTAACAGATCGCCCGGGCCGACGGCCGGGGCGATGGAACCATGAGAAGGGAAATGCAATGACGCACAGAGCTACCCGAAGGAAGGCGCGCGCGACGACCGCGCTCGCCACCCTCGTGATCGCAGGGCTCGCCCTCGCCGGATGCTCGTCCGGCGAAGGCGCGAGCGACCAGAGCCTCACTCCGGAAGACCTCGACGCCGCTCTCGAAGCGGGCGGCGAGATCACGTACTGGGGCTGGAGCCCCTCTGCGCCCGCACAGGTCGAGGCCTTCGAGGCCGCGTACCCGAACGTGACCGTCAAGTACGTCGACACCGGTGGCGGCGGGGCGCACAACCTCAAGCTGCAGAACGCGGTGACGGCCGGTCGAGGCGCCCCCGACGTCTCGCAGCTGGAGTACCACATCCTCCCGCAGTTCGTGCTGGGCGAGTCGGTGCAGGACCTCACGTCGCTCGGCTTCGACGAGCTCGAAGACGACTTCACCGAGTCGACGTGGGATTCCGTCGCGCTGTACGACGGCATCTGGGGCCTTCCGCAGGATGCCGGCCCCATGGCGCTCTTCTACAACAAGGACGTGTACGACCAGTACGGGCTGACCGTGCCGACCACGTGGGACGAGTTCCACGAGCAGGCGGCGAAGCTGCAGGCGGCCGACCCGTCGAAGTACCTCGCCGGAGACTTCGGCGAGCCCTCGTTCACGACCTCGATGATCCGCCAGGCCGGCGGCCACCCGTTCACCGTCGACGAGACCGACGTGACGATCGCGCTCGACGACGAGGGGGCGCAGCGCTGGACCTCGGTGTGGAACCCGCTCCTCGAGGAGAACCTGCTCGACACCAAGACCGCGACGTGGAGCGACGAATGGTACGTCGCCCTGGGCGACGGCTCGATCGCGAGCATCGTGTCGGGTGCATGGATGGCCGGTGTTCTCACGAACAGCGTCGCCGAAGGCTCCGGCTCGTGGCGGGTCGCCCCGATGCCGACGTACGGCGATGACCCGACCACCTCGGAGATGGGCGGAAGCTCGCACGTGGTGATGAACCAGAGCGAGAACAAGGCGCTGGCCGCCGCGTTCGTGCGCTGGCTGAGCCACGACCCCGAGAGCGTCGCGATCTTCATGGAGTCCGGCGGATTCCCCAGCACCGTCGCCGACCTCGAGTCGGATGCCTTCCTCGGCGCGACCCCGGAGTACTTCGGTGGCCAGCAGATCAACGAGGTGCTTCTCGACTCGTCAAAGAACGTCGCAGAGGGCTGGCAGTTCCTCCCGTGGCAGTCGTACGCGAGCAGCATCTTCTCCGACACCGTCGGCCCGGCGTACGTCAACCACACCGACATCAACGCCGGACTGGAGGCGTGGCAGGCCGCCAACGTCAAGTACGGCAACGAGCAGGGTTACACGGTCAACGCAGACTGACCGTCGGCAGGGCCATCCACCACTCGGGGGATGGCCCTGCCATCGTCGTGAAAGGCATCACCATCGTGCAGCAGGTCGCAACTCTCCGCCTTCGCTCCGACGAGACCGTCGCCCCGGTCTCGCGTCGTTTGTTCGGCACCTTCGTCGAGCACATGGGGCGCTCGGTCTATACGGGCATCCATGAGCCGGAGCATCCGACGGCCGATGCGGCCGGGTTCCGCCGCGATGTCGGCGCGCTCGTGCGCGAGCTCGGTGCCACGTGCGTGCGCTATCCGGGCGGCAACTTCGTCTCGGGGTACCGCTGGGAAGACGGCGTCGGGCCGGTGGAGAATCGCCCGGTGCGGGTGGATGCCGCGTGGCGGAGCCTCGAATCGAACGCCGTGGGTCTGCACGAGTTCACCGGGTGGGCGACGGAGATGGGCCTCGAGGTCATGATGGCGGTCAACCTCGGCACGCGCGGCGCCGCCGAAGCCGCCGAGCTGTTGGAGTACTGCAACCTCGATGAACCGACGGCGCGCGTCGCCGAACGGCGCAGGAACGGTGCGGATGCCGCGTTCGGCTTCGACGTGTGGTGCCTCGGCAACGAGATGGACGGCGAGTGGCAGATCGGCCACAAGACCGCCGACGAGTACGGCCGCCTCGCCGCCGAGACCGCCCGCCTGATGCGCTTCATCGATCCCGGTGTCGAGCTCGTCGCCGCGGGCAGTTCGTCGGCCGAGATGGCGACGTTCGGCGAGTGGGAGCGCACGGTGCTGCGTCACACCGGCGATCTCGTCGACCACATCTCTCTGCACGCGTACTACGAAGAACTCGACGACGTGTCGGACTTCCTCGCGTCGAGCGCCCGACTCGACCGCTTCATCGACGAGGTCGCGATGATCGTCGCCGGCGTCGAGCAGGAGCTGGGTCTGACCAAGCACATCGGCATCAGCGTCGACGAGTGGAACGTGTGGAACACCACGCGCTTCAACCAGGTCGACAAGGAACCGCTGCTCACGGGGCCGTGGCGCTTTCACCCGCGCATCATCGAAGACGAGTACACGGTGACCGACGCGGTCGTCGTGGGATCGCTGCTGAACTCGCTGCTTCGTCACGCCGACCGGGTCTCGATCGCCAACCAGGCCCAGCTCGTCAACGTGATCGCGCCCATCCGCAGCGAGCCGGGCGGTGCCGCCTGGCGGCAGACGATCTTCTACCCGTTCGCGATCACCGCCGCCCACGCGCACGGGTCGGTGCTGACGGTGGGAGTGGAGGCGGCGACGCTGACCACGCCCACCTACGGAGACGTGCTGCAGCTCGACGCCACCGCCACGTTCGACGACGACCGCATCGAGGTGTTCGTCGTGAACCGTTCGCAGACGGATGCCGTCGACGTCGCGCTCGACACCGATGGGTTCGTCGTGGAGTCGGCGACCACCCTGACCGCTCCCGACGACGGTGACCGTCGCACGACGAACACGGCCGATGCGCAGCCGGTGGCGCCGCGCGCGCTTGCCGTCGAGCCGGGCAGTGCGACCGTGCAGCTGCCGCCCCTCTCGTGGAACCACCTCCGTCTCGTGCGCGCCATCGAAGCCGGCGCCCGCACCGAAACCCAGGAAGAGAACGCATGACCGTCCCCGTCATCACCGACGTCCGCATCACCCCGGTCGCCTTCGCCGACCCGCCCCTGCTCAACGCCGCGGGCGTGCACGAGCCGCTCGTGCTGCGCTCGATCGTCGAGGTGCGCACCGACACCGGCCTGACCGGTCTCGGTGAGACCTATGGCGACGCCGACATCCTCGCGCTGCTTCGCCGCGCGGGTGAGGCCGTCATCGGCGCCACGCCCTACCGGGTCGGCCGCCTCTTCCCGGTGTTGGCCGCGGCGCTCGGGGCCGGCGATCCGGATGCTCCGACCGGGATGACCCGCAAGCTGCTGGCCACGATCGTCGCTCCGTTCGACACGGCCTTCCATGACCTGCAGGGGCAGATCGCGGGTGTGCCGGTGTGGGCGCTGCTCGGCGGCAGGCAGCGCGACGCTGTCGACTACAGCGGCTATCTCTTCTACAAGTGGGACCGGCATCCGGGTGCGCAGCCCGACGCGTGGGGCGCCGCCCTCGACGCCGAGGCGATCGTCGCGCAGGCGCAGCGCATGATCGACACATGGGGCTTCCGTTCGCTGAAGCTCAAAGGCGGGGTGTTCCCGCCCGACCAGGAGGCGGAGGCCATCGAACGCCTGCATGAGGCGTTCCCCGAGGTGCCGCTGCGCGTCGACCCGAACGGCACGTGGGATGTGCGCACGGCGGTGCGCATCGCCTCCCGCCTCGAGCACGCGCTGGAGTACTACGAAGACCCGACCCCGGGTATCCCCGCGATGGCCGAGGTCGCGCAGCAGACGTCGCTCCCGCTGGCCACGAACATGTGCGTGGTCGAGCAGGGGCACATCAACGAGGGCTTCCGTCGTGACGCCGTGCAGGTCGTGCTGATCGACCACCACTACTGGGGCGGCTTCCGGCCGTCGATGCAGCTCGCGGCGACGTGCGCGGCGATGAACGTGGGCATCTCGATGCATTCGAACAGCCACCTCGGCATCAGTCTCGCCGCGATGCTGCACCTGGGCGCCTCGGTCGAGAAGCTCGACTACGCGCTCGACACGCACTGGCCGTGGAAGCGCGCCGAAGACGATGTCGTCGCCGACACCTCGCACCTCACGATCCGGAAAGGCGCGATCACGGTGCCCGATCGGCCGGGGCTGGGCGTCGAGATCGACGAGTCCCGCCTGCAGCGACTGCACGAGGCGTACGTCGAGACGACGATCCGTCGCCGCGACGACACCGGATACATCCGGCAGTTCCAGCCCGACTTCGACAGTCGGTTGCCGCGCTGGTTCGAGGAGGACGCACGATGACGTTCGTGCACGACATCGAGACCGCGGCTTTCGTCGCCGCGGTCGAGCCCGGCGAGGGTCGTCGGGTCGCTGCCCAGATCGCCCCGACGGATGCACCGGTGCTCTCCCTCGACGGCCCGTGGCGCTTCCGCCTGGGCGAGGGGCTGCATGATCTGACGCCGTCGTTCGGGGCGGAAGCGCTCGACGACGCGAACTGGGACGAGATCGCGGTTCCGTCGAGCTGGCAGATCGCCGGTCTGCGCGACGCCGACGGCGCGCTGCTGCCGCGCGGCGAGTGGCGCTACGGGGCTCCTGCGTACACGAACATCCGCTATCCGTTCCCCGTCGATCCGCCCGCCGTGCCGAACGAGAACCCGGTCGGTGAGTATCGGCGTCGATTCGAGTATCCGGGTCTCGCCGAGGGCGAGCATGCCGTGCTGCGCTTCGAGGGTGTCGACTCCTCGTTCTCGGTCTGGGTCAACGGCGTCGCCGTCGGCTGGGGCACCGGCAGCCGACTGGCGACCGAGTTCGATGTGACCGCACTGATCCGGGCCGGCGAGAACACCGTCGCGGTGCGGGTGCTGCAGTGGTCGGCGGCCACCTACCTCGAAGACCAGGACATGTGGTGGGTGTCGGGCATCTTCCGTTCGGTGTCGCTGCGCACGCGCCCGGTCGGGGGCATCGACGAGCACCGCATCCGAGCCGACTACGACGCGACGACGGGAGAGGCCCGCCTGCTCGTCGAAACCGACGTGCCTGCCACGGTGCGCATCCCCGAACTCGCCGTGAGCGGTACGGCCGGCGAACCCATCGTGATCTCGTCGGTCGAGCCGTGGACGGCCGAGACGCCGCGCCTGTACGACGCCGAGATCGCGAGCCCGGGCGAGACGCTGCGGGTGCGCATCGGATTCCGCACGCTCAAGATCGTCGACGGCGAACTGCTGGTCAACGGCAGCCCCATCCGCCTGCGCGGCGTGAACCGGCACGAGTGGCACCCCGACACCGGGCGCACGCTCGACGTCGCCACGATGCTGCGCGACATCGAGCTGCTCAAGACGCACAACATCAACGCGGTGCGCACGAGCCACTATCCGCCCGACCCGCGGTTCCTCGATCTGTGCGACGAGCACGGTCTCTACGTGATCGACGAGTGCGATGTCGAGACGCACGGCTTCGTGCATGCCGGATGGGTGCAGAATCCGCCCGCCGATCCCCGCTGGCGTGCGGCGATGCTCGATCGCGCCGAGCGCATGCTGGCGCGTGACCGCAACCACCCGAGCGTGATCATGTGGTCGCTGGGCAACGAGGCCGGTGCCGGCGACAACCTGCAGGCCATGGCCGATCTGCTGCATGCGGGCGATGACCGCCCTGTGCACTACGAGGGCGACCAGAACAGCAGCTATGTCGACGTGTACAGCCGCATGTACGCCGCGCCCGACGAGGTGGCGCTGATCGGTGCAGGAGTCGAACCCGGGACCCCGGACGTGGCGGCGGATGCTCGCCGCCGCCGACAGCCCTTCCTGCTCTGCGAGTACGCCCACGCGATGGGCAACGGCCCGGGCGCGCTCATCGACTACGAGCGGCTGTTCGATCGGTACCCGCGATTGCTCGGCGGTTTCGTGTGGGAGTGGATGGACCAGGGCATCACGCAGGTCGATGCCCGCGGTCGCGAGTTCGTCGCGTACGGCGGCGACTTCGATGAGGCCCTGCACGACAGCACGTACATCATCGACGGGTTGGTCTTCGCCGATCGCACTCCTTCGCCGGGACTCACGGAGTACGCCGCGGTGATCTCGCCCGTGCGTCTGACGGTGGGTTCCGACGCGGTGCGCGTCGAGAACCGTCACGACCACGTCTCGCTCGACGGGTTCGAGCTCGCCTGGCGGGTCGAGGTCGACGGAGATCAGGTCGCATCGGGCATGCTGGCGCTGCCCGAGATCGGGCCGAGGGCGGATGCCGACATCGCGCTCCCGATCCTCGACGCACCGGCGCTCGCCGACGGCCAGCAGGCGTGGCTCACGATCGACGTCGTGCGCCGGGCCGATGCCGACGTCGTGCCCGCCGGTCATGTCGTCGGAACCGGGCAGCGCCTGCTCGCCGAGCGCACGCGCACTCTGCGCAGCGCGACCCCTGCGGTCGCCGCAGGCGACGGATGGCGCCTCGGCCCGGCCGAGATCGATGACCGGGGCCGACTGGTCTCCCTCGGCGGGCGCGCGGTCACGACGCCGGTGCTCGACATCTGGCGGGCACTGACCGACAACGACAGCCATGTCGAGGGTCAGGGTGCTCGATGGCTCGAACTCGGCTTCGATCGGATGCTGCATCGCACCGTCGAGGTCGTAGAAGACGATGGAGCGATCCGCGTGGAGACGGTCACGGGCGCGGCGGGCGTCGATTCCGGATTCGCCACCACCTGGGTGTGGACGGCGGTGGGCGACGCGGTGCATCTGCGGGTGCGCATCCGCCCCCACGGGCAGTTCCGTGCGGGGATCGAACCGACGACCCTCGGAGTCGCAGCTCCCGGGCCTGTGGTGACCCTGCCGCGACTGGGCATCACGTTCGCGCTCGACGGCCTCGACGACCGCGTCCGCTGGTTCGGACTCGGACCGGGGGAGTCGTATCCCGACTCCCGTCAGGCCGTGCGCGTGGGTGCGCATGAGACGTCCGTCGCGGCGTTCCAGACGCCGTACGCGCATCCCCAGGAGAACGGTGCACGACAGGATGTGCGCTGGGCGGAGATCAGCGGGTCGGAGATCACCGGTCGCAGTCCGCGCCTGCGCATCGAGGCCGACGAGTCCCTCGGGTTCACCGTCCGGCCCTGGCGCACCGCCGACCTCGAGCGGGCGACGCATGCCGTGCAACTGGAGCCTTCGGACCGCACCTGGATCACGCTCGATGTCGCGCAGGCCGGGCTGGGCACGGCATCCTGCGGTCCCGACACCCTGCCGCCCTACTGGCTGCATCCGCAGGAGCGCGAGCTGGGTGTCACGTTCATCGTGGATTGATACCTCTGGGGCATTGTTCAATGCCAAATAGATGCTTTACAGATATCAGTCGGTCTTTCTAGGCTGACTGAGCCAGGACCCGACGAAGGGATGCGGATGTCCACGACGATGACGCCGAGCGTGACGCGACGAAGAAGAGGATCCGGGACGGAGCGTGCCCAGATCCGGGCGGGATACGGCTTCCTCGCCCCGTTCCTCATCGTCTTCGCGCTGGTCATGCTGGCTCCGGTGGTCTACTCGATCATCCTCAGCATGTTCCAGACGAAGCTGGTGGGTGGCACGATCTTCGTGGGTGTCGACAACTTCGTCGCCGCGTTCACCGACCCGCAGTTCCTCGAGGGCGTCGGTCGCGTGCTGCTGTTCCTCGTGGTGCAGGTGCCGGTGATGCTGATCCTGGCGCTCGTCGCCGCCCTCGCGATCGACAGTGCGCGTCTGCACGGTGCGAGCTTCTTCCGCCTGGCGATCTTCCTCCCGTACGCGGTGCCCGCGGTCGTGGCGGTGCTGATGTGGGGCTTCATGTACGGCGAGCGCTTCGGCCTCGTCGGCAACATCAACAACGCCGTCGGGTTCGACCTGATTACCCCGTTCGCCCCCGAATGGATGCTCCTGTCGATCGGCAACATCGTCACCTGGCAGTTCATCGGCTACAACATGCTCATCTTCTTCGCCGCGCTCAAGGCGATCCCGCACGAGCTGTTCGAGGCCGCGGAGATCGACGGAGCAGGACAGTTCCGCATCGTCACGGCCATCAAGCTCCCCGCCATCCGCGGGTCGCTCGTCATCGCCACGATCTTCTCGATCATCGGCAGCTTCCAGCTGTTCAACGAGCCGAACATCCTCAAAACGATCGTGCCGAACCTGATCCCCACCTTCTACACACCCAACATGTACGCCTACAACCTCGCCTTCCTCGGTCAGCAGCAGAACTACGCGGCCACGATCGCGATCATCATGGGCCTGCTCACCGCCGTGATCGCCTACATCGTGCAGCTGCGCGGAAGCCGGAAGGACGTCTGATGCCCGCCTCCTCTCTCCGATCCCGGTCGCCCCGCGCGTCGCTCAGTCGCAAGCCGCGTCGTTCGGTCGCGCTGACGATCGCTATGTCGCTCTTCGCCCTCTACGCGCTGCTGCCGCTCGTCTGGCTGCTCATCAACGCCACGAAGACGCAGTCCGAACTGTTCTCGTCGTTCGGCCTCTGGTTCTCGGGCCCGTTCGCGCTCTTCGACAACATCGCGCAGGTGCTCACCTACGACGACGGCATCTACGTGCAGTGGCTGCGCAACACGCTGCTCTACGTCGTGGTCGGCGCCGGTGGTGCCACACTGCTCAGCGCCATGGGCGGGTACGGCCTGGCGAAGTACCGGTTCCCGGGCAAGAAGGGCATCTTCGCGGTCATCCTCGGTGCGGTCGCCATCCCGGGCACCGCGCTCGCCGTGCCGACGTTCCTCATGTTCAGCGAGCTGGGGTTGACGAACACCGTCTGGGCGATCATCATCCCGTCCCTCGCCTCGCCGTTCGGGCTCTACCTGATCTGGGTGTACACGCAGGAGGCGATCCCGACCGAGCTGCTCGAGGCCGCCCGCATGGACGGTTCGAGCGAGGCCCGCACCTTCTTCACGATCTCGCTGCGCATCCTCGCGCCGGGTGTCGTCACGGTGCTGCTGTTCTCGGTCGTGTCGACCTGGAACAACTACTTCCTCCCGCTGATCATGCTCAGCGATCCCGAGCTGTTCCCGCTGCCGATCGGTCTGCAGCAGTGGAACGCGCAGGCGGTCGGTGTGGGCGCGAGCCCCATCTTCAACCTCGTCATCACCGGGTCGCTGCTGGCACTCATCCCGATCATGATCGTGTTCCTCGCCCTGCAGCGGTACTGGCGGGGTGGGCTGAGCGCCGGAAGCGTCAAGCAGTAGCGCGCGCCGGGATAGGATCGGGCGATGTTCAGCTTCGAGCAATTGCGCGCCTTCGTCGCCGTCGCCGAGCATCTGCATTTCGGCAATGCCGCGCGGGAGCTGCGCATGACGCAGCCCCCGCTGAGCCGCCAGATCCAGAACCTCGAGACCGATCTGGGCGTGCAGCTGTTCGTCCGCACCAATCGCAAGGTGTCTCTGACCGTCGAGGGCGAGGCCTTCGTCGAGCGGGCCAAGCAGCTCCTCGATCTCGCCGACAGCAGCCGCTCGCTGATGCAGGGCGTGGCGCGCGGAGATCGCGGTCGGCTGGTCGTCGGGTTCACGTCGGGGGCGTCGCTCGCGGTGCTCGGCGACATCCTGACCGTCTGGCAGGAGCGCCTGCCGGACGTCGACGTGGTGCTGCACGAGCACGTCAGTCGTGACCAGCTCGCCGAGCTCGCGGCCTACCGGTACGACATCGGACTGATCCGTCCGCTCGCCGACCCCGACATCTTCGAGACGCTCCGCATCCACGAGGAATCGATGGTGGTGGCGATTCCCGAGGGGCATCCGCTGGCCGATGGTGCCGGCGAGATCTCGGTCGACGAGGTCGCCCGCGAGTCGATCATCGGGTACGCCCGCCCGGACTCGGAGTACTTCGTCCGAAAGCTGGAGGGCATCTTCGCCGACCGCAGCGTGCGGGTGGTGCAGCGAGCCGCGCAGATCCACAGTGTTATCGCGCTCGTCGCCGCCGGCTTCGGACTGGCGATCGTGCCGCGTTCGGCTGCGCGCATGGAGTACGCCGGGGTCGTCTACCGCGATCTGGCGGCGGCCGAGGGTCAGCCCGCCGCCTACACCGCGGCGGTGGATGCCGTCTGGCGCCGTGACTCGAGCAACCCCGCGCTCGCGCGGGCGATCTCGGCCATGCGCGACGTACTGGGAACCGGCTGAGCCAAAGCCTCAGTCGGCTGCGGTGTCTTCGGGAGAACCGACCCGGATCGACGCCGAGCCGTTCGGCAGGATCACGATCGTGCCGTTGAGCTGGAACGGCACGTCTTCGGAGAGCGGTGCGATCGACCCGTCGAACAGCGACTGGATCTCGACGTCGATGTGCGCCACGGCCTCGGTGGTCGGGATCTGCCAGTGGCCCTCGTCGGGGATCACCGTGACCTGAGGCTGGCTCGCGATGGACCACTTCGGCGGGGCGGTGATCCGGTTCGTGACCCGCAGTCCGAACGGGCAGGCGGTCGGCTGCAGCACCTCCTGCGTCGTGCACTCGGTGAGGAACTGCTCGACCTGCTGCTGCACGACCTTGACGAACTCCTCGGTCGGTTCGGTCTGCACGTCGAGCGGCGTGACGGCCAGGGGCGTGTCGGCCAGCACGCCGTGTCCGGATGCGGTCGCGATCGGGGTGTCGACCGTGACCGAGTAGAGCCCGGGGGTGAACACCAGAAGCGGCAGGGGATCGAGCGCGCCCGCCTCGGGCCCGAGGGCCGACACCTGGCGACGGTCGACCTCGAAGCCGTTCACCGCGAACTGGTCGGCGCCCCGCACGGTGAGGTCGATCACGGCGAGTGGGCTGGTGGTGAAGCGCCAGTTGGGGGTCACGCCCGCCCAGCCGTCCTGCTCGATCAGGAACGTGCTCGTGCCGGAGTGGCCGCTCGCCTGGTAGCTCACGGTGACCGCGGTGCCGCCCGCTGCGGGCTTCTCCGACTCGACCTTCACATCGGTCAGCGGTGCGAGTGCCGACCGGCGGAGCATCGCCTCGGAAGCCGACGGGTCGATGCCCGCCTTCTCGAGGGTCTCGCGGTCGATCGCGACGCCGGGAATGCGGAGAGCGTCGGCGGCCCGACCGGCGGAGAGCAGGTCGAGATAGCGGACCACGAAGGCGGACGGACCGTAGAACTGCTGGTACAGCGTCGCTCCGCCGGCACCGAGCGCGGCGACCAGCATGAGCCCGACGACGGCCAGCATCGCCAGATCGACGCCCAGGCGCGATCGCCGGGGCGCGCGCGTGCCGGCCCGTCCCATGGCGTCAGTCTAGGAGGGCGTCCTGGGGGGACGCCGAGCGTCGGCGGCCCCGGGCGGATGCCGGGACGTAGCATGGGTGGCGCCCCGTTTCCGTCTGCTTCCCCTGTGAGTGCCGTGTCCCTTCCCGCCCTGTCCGAGGAGCAGCAAGAGCTGTTCCGGCTCATCGAGGACACCGGCGAGCACGTCTTCATCACCGGGCGTGCCGGCACCGGCAAGTCGACGCTGTTGCAGCACTTCGCCTGGAACACCAAGAAGCAGATCGCCATCTGCGCGCCGACGGGTGTTGCGGCGCTCAACGTCGAGGGCCAGACCATCCATTCGCTCTTCCGGTTGCCGATCGGCCTGATCGGTGATGCCGACATCGATCAGAACGATGCGACGCGGCGCATCCTCAACGCCATCGAGACGCTCGTGATCGACGAGATCTCGATGGTCAACGCCGACCTGATGGATGCGATCGACCGCTCCCTGCGCCAGGCCAGAGGCCGCAGGGGCGAACCGTTCGGCGGCGTGCAGGTCGTCATGTTCGGCGACCCGTACCAGCTGGCGCCCGTCCCCCCTCGTGGTGACGAGGCGCGCTACGTGCAGGACCACTACCGCTCGTTCTGGTTCTTCGACGCCAAGGTGTGGGCCGGTGGGTCCGGGATCTCCGATCAGGGCGGCCTGTTCGAGGTCGACACCCGCGCCGAGCTGCACGTGCGCGAGCTGGTGCAGATCCACCGGCAGTCCGACGACGGGTTCAAGGCGATGCTCAACGCCGTGCGCTACGGGCGGGTGACCGCCGAGATCGCCGGGGTCCTGAACACGCAGGGCGCGCGCACGCCGCCGGATCCGGAGCCGGGCGAGGTGCCGATGATCACCCTCGCCACGCGCAACGACATCGTGAACAGCATCAACAGCAGGCATCTTGCTGCGCTGCCCGGCAAGGAGCAGACCGCACGCGCCGAGGTCAGCGGCGACTTCGGACGCGGCGAGGCGTCGCTGCCGGCCGAGAGCGAGCTGAAGCTCAAGGTCGGCGCGCAGGTGATGTTCCTGCGCAACGACACGGCGATGTCCGGGGAGCCGCCCCGCTGGGTCAACGGCACCATCGGGACGGTCGTGCGCATCATCGGCAGCGCGGTGCGCGTGGACATCGACGGCGAGGAGGTCGACGTAGAGCCTGCCGTCTGGGAACGGTTCCGCTACGCGTACGACCAGAACACCAAGAAGCTGTCGCGCGACGTGGTGGCCGAGTTCACCCAGTTCCCGTTGCGGCTCGCCTGGGCGGTCACGATCCACAAGTCGCAGGGCAAGACCTACGAGCGCGCGATCATCGACCTCGGCTCCGGGGCGTTCGCGCCGGGGCAGACGTACGTGGCGCTGAGCCGGCTGACCTCGCTCGAGGGGCTCTATCTCTCGCGCCCGCTGCGACCCCGCGACATCCGGGTGGACGAGGATGTGCGTCGGTTCATGCGCGACGCCTGGCTCGCGGCGTCGACACCGGAGCTGCCGAAGAGCTGACGCCGGCGCCTCAGGCCGCGGCGCGCGCCCGGTCGAGGTCTTCGAAGAGCTCGGTGTTGAAGCGGTAGGCGAGGAGCACCTCGTCGATCACCCGCTCGCGCTCGGCGTCGTCCCACGGTGCCGCATCCAGCTGCTCGCGGTACACGTCCTTGAAGGCCGACGGGTCGGCGATGTCGTCGAACAGGTAGAAGCCGATGCCGTTGGTCTCGAAGCCGAAGCGACGGGCCATCACGCGGCCGATGAAGATCCCGCCGGAGAGGTCGCCGAGGTACCGCGTGTAGTGATGTGCCACGAAGCCGCCGGCCCAGGTCGCCCCGACCTGACGGATGCGGTCGACGTAGCGCTGCGTGGTCGGCAGCGGCACGATCTGCTCGCGCCAGTCGGCCCCGAGGAGGAACTCCAGGTCGGCCTCGAGCGCGGGAAGGCGGGTGAGCTTGTCGCTGATGAAGACCGAGGCGATCGGGTCCTGGCGCATGCGGTCGCCGGCGCTCTCGAGTGCTTCGTAGATGAAGTAGTGCTGAGCGACGAGCGAGATGTAGTCCTCGCGGGAGCCCTCGCCCTTCAGGAGGTCGGACATGAAGCCGGCGGTCTCGCTGCGGGAGTGGGATCCGGACGAGCGCTCGCGCAGGGCGGCGGAGAAGGAGAGGATCTCGGGCATGACCTCAGTGTAAGGGGAGCCTTACCTCAGAGGAAAGCCCGGAGTTGTGGGAAGTCGTCCGGAGACCCGCCTCCGCGGCGATCAGGCGTGCGGGCGAGGCTCGACACCGAGGCGGGCGCAGGCCTCGTCGTAGAGCGCCACGACCTCGCGACGCACAGACGGGCGGTCGGCGATCGGTCCTCCGGGCCACGGCACGCGCAGCTCGGACGCGGCGCCGCCGGCGGTGATCTCCCACACTCCACCATCGCCGTCGAAGCCCGTCATGACGGACTCGCTGATCTCGGCGTCGGTCTCGGCGAAGGCGCGGGCGATGAGCAGATTGTCGTCGGTGTGGTCGCCGTTCATGTGGCGGAGAACGGCGATGATCACGTCGGCATCGAAGAGGTGGGGCACGATTCTCACCTTACGCGCGCGCACGATCGCCCGGCTCGATGCCGTCTTTCAGGATCCGCGTTCTAGACTCGGGAGACACATCCTCGGGGGTTCTACATGCAGCTTCTCTCGTCGCGCCGTTGGCGCGCCGCAGCGGCCAGTGCGGCCGTGCTCGCTCTCGTCCTCACCGGATGCTCCTCCGAAGGCTCCTTCACGTACACACCACCGGCTCAGGTCGACGGCGCTCTGCCCGATGCGACGGTCGACGCGATGCAGGCGGCGGTCGACAACGCGCTGACCGCGTCCGGCGCCTCCGGGGCGATCGTGGGCGTCTGGGTCCCGTGGAGCGGCAGCTGGGTCACCGCATCGGGCACACAGGGCCGCGACGGCGGTGAACTGTCCACCGACATGACGTTCCGCGTCGCGGACGTGACCCGCCTCATGACGTGCGATGTGCTCTACGCCCTCGCCGACGAGGGGACCGTCAAACTCGACGCCAAGGTGCCCAAGTACGTCTCGGGCGTCGCCGACATGAAGGACGTCACGCTCCTCGACCTGTGCAACGGCACGAGCGGCGCCGGATCGTCCGAGCCGACGATCAAGGGTGCGCTGATGAACACCCCGGAGCGGATCTGGTCTCCGCTGGAGCTCGCGGGCTACGGGCTGGGCCGCGAGCGGCTGGCACCGGCGACGGCCTTCCGCGACTCCGATGCGGGGTACCTGCTGCTCGGCGTCGCGCTCGAGCGCGCCACGGGCATGTCGGCATCCGAGCTGATCGCGGAGTACGTCACCGAGCCGCTCGAGCTCTCCGCCACCTTGCTCCCCGGCTCGACGCCGGCCGCGCCGGGCGACACCCCGATGAACGGGCACTACCTGTCGGCCGTCGAGGGCGGCTTCAACTGCGCCGCCCCGGTCGACATCACCACGCTCTCGGCGAGCTCCGGCTACACCGACTCCGGCGTGGTCTCGAACATCACTGATCTCGGCCGCTACGTCCAGGCGGAGGCGCAGCAGGCGCTGCGCACGAAGGAGAAGCCCGATCGCTTCGGAGCCCCACTCCCGGTCAGCGAGAAGGGCCCTTCCTGGTACCAGGCCGCCGGGGGCGCCTATCTCGCTGGGTCGATGGTCGGCCAGCACGGCTGGGTTCCCGGCTATGCGACTTCGGCCTACTCGGATCCCGCAACCGGCTTCACTGTCGCGGTCGTGCTGAACGACTCGACCGGAGGCTCGCGGTTCGCCCAGCAGCTGTCCTGGGAGCTCGCGGCGATCGCGTCGAAGGCCGCACCGGCCTCCGGTCAGACAGCGCCGGAGTTCGGGCTTCCCTTCACGGCGGAGACCTACCACGAGTCGATCTCGAAGTCCGCGCTCGCCTGCGTGCCGCCTGCGGAGTGATCACCGGCCCGACCTCGGTGCGGAAGGGAAGGGCGACGATGGCGATCATCGACAACGCGATCTACGTGGACGGTGTGCGCACCGAGAATCCGCAGAGCCTGAGCGAGACGTTCGAGCGCATGCGGGAACGCGGCGGGATGAGCTGGATCGGGCTGTACCGGCCCAGCGAGGAAGAGATCCGCGAAGTCGCCGACGAATTCGGCATCCACGCCCTCGTCGTCGAGGACGCGCTGTCGGGACACCAGCGCGCCAAGCTGGAGCGCTACGGCGATGTGCTGTTCATGGTGCTGCGCCCGGCTCGCTACCTCGACGAGGCCGAGGAAGTCGAGTTCGGCGAGGTGCATGTGCTGGTCGGCCCTGATTTCGTCGTGACGATCCGGCATGCCGAATCGCCGGACCTCGGACGCGTGCGGCACCGGCTGGAGAACGACCCGGCGCTGCTCGCCCATGGTCCCGAAGCCGTGCTGTACGCCATCCTCGACGAGGTGGTCGACGAGTACGCGCCGGTCCTCGCAGGGCTCGAGAACGACATCGACGAGATCGAGAGCCAGCTCTTCGAGGCAGACGTGGATGCCACGCAGCGCATCTACGAGCTCGGCAGGGAGGTCATCGATTTCCAGCGCGCGACGCAGCCGCTCTCCGGGATGCTCGAGGCGCTGCTGCGCGGCTCGGACAAGTGCCTCGTGGGGGAGGAACTGCGCAGCTACCTGCGCGACGTGCTCGATCACACGCTCCGGGTGAGCGACCGTGCGACGACCTTCCGCACCGTGCTCGACAACGCCCTCACCGTCGAGTCGACGATCGTGGCCCGTCGGCAGAACGAGGAGATGCGGCGGATGACGGAGCTCAGCATCCGTCAGAACGACGAGGTCAAGAAGATCTCGGGCTGGGCGGCGATCCTCTTCGCGCCGACGCTGGTCGGCACGATCTACGGCATGAACTTCGATCACATGCCCGAGCTGCACTGGCTGCTCGGCTATCCGATGGCCATCGGCATGATGGTCGTGCTGGGCTTCGCCCTGTACGCGGTGTTCAAGCGCAAGGGCTGGCTCTGACGCTGTCCGGAACCGTGCGGTCGTTGGCCGGATCGGATCTTGCCCGGCGCCTCGGCGGCGATCACGATGAGTCCATGACGACTTCTCCCGACACCGCCCTGCTGGTCATCGATGCGCAGGAGTCGTTCCGCCAGCGCGCCGACGACTGGGCGGCGACCGCGAACCCGGCAGCGCTCGACAACGTCGCACTCCTCGTCGCGCACGCCCGCGAAGTCGGCGACCCGGTCGTGTGGATCACCCACTCCGAACCGGGCACCGGAGGCGTGTTCGATCCCGCCAACGGATTCGTGCGGGTGATCGAGGAACTCGAGCCTCGGGAGTCCGAGGACGCCCTCACGAAGACGACCGTCAACGCGTTCGGCTCGACCGACCTCGAGGAGCGACTGCGGCGCGCCGGCATCGGACGCGTGGTGGTCTGCGGTATCCGTACCGAGCAGTGCTGCGAGACGACCGCCCGTATCGCCGCCGACCTCGGCTTCGAGGTCGAGTTCGTGACGGATGCGACGACCACCTCCGCCATCCCGGCGCACGGTGCGCTCGCCGCCGTGTCGGGGGAGGACCTCATGCGCCGCACCGAGAGCATCCTCTCGGCCCGCGGGTTCGCGACCGTCACGAGCACACAGGAGCGGATCGGCGCGACCGCCGGGGTCTGAACCGCGGCTCAGTCCTCGTCGGCCTCGACCCCCGGACCAGGGCCCGGACGCACCGGAGCGTCGGGGGCGATGTCGATCCGGGTGTTGCCGTCGTGCTCGCTGACCTCGATGCGCGGGGCGGCATCGGCCTCGGTGGCGTCCGGCGCGGCGGTGAGCTGATCGTGTCGCTTCTCGGCGCTCGTCATCTCATCGGCGTTGTTCTCAGGCGTGCTCATGGTTCTCCTTCGGGTCGGTTGCGGTGTCAGGTTTCGGGCCGGTCCCGAGCGGTGCGCCACCGGTGCGCTTCCGGTTCCAGCGGGTGAGCAGGTACAGGACACCGCCGACGGCGAGCAGGATCGCACCGAAGAGCCAGACGACCGGGCGCTGCTGGGTGAGCAGCAGGATGCACGAGGCGATGCCGAGCACGGGGACGAACGTCCAGACCCGGAAGTGATCGTGCTCGACGTGATCGCGCCGGAGGACCAGCACCGAGATGTTCACGCTGAGGAAGACGACCAGGAGCAGCAGGACCACGGTCTCGGCGAGCGTGGCCAGATCGCCGACGAGGGTCAGCCCCATCGCGACGAGCGTGGTGGTGAGGATCGCGACCCACGGCGTCTTCCGCTTCGGCAGCACGCGGCCGAGCACCGGCGGCAGCAGGCCCTGCTCGGCCATGCCGTAGGTCAGGCGGCTGACCATGATCATGGTCAGCAGGGCGCCGTTCGCGACGGCGACGAGGGCGATGAGGCTGAACAGCCAGGAGGGGATGCTGACGCCGGTGGCTTCGACCACGGCGAGCAGCGGGCCGCTGGACTCCTGCAGCTCGGCGGGCGGGAGGGCGATCGAGCTCGCGAGGCCGACGAGGACGTAGACGGCGCCGGCGGTGATGAGTGCTCCGAACAGGGCACGCGGGTAGGTGCGCCGCGGATCCTTCACCTCCTCGATCATGTTGGCGGAGGTCTCGAAGCCGACGAACGAGTAGTACGCGATGACGGCTCCGGAGAGCACGGCCATGGCGACGCTCGTGCCCTCGGGCGCCTGGGTCACGCGTGACACGTCACCGCCTCCGCCGCCGAGGAAGATCGCGACCACGGCGATGACGATCACGAGTCCACTGAGCTCGATCGCCGTCATCACGAGGTTGGCCCCCAGGGATTCGCGGATGCCGCGGGCGTTCAGCAGGCCGACCAGGGCGAGGAAGGCGATGGCCACCGGGATGGTCGGCAGGTCGAGGAAGGTGCCCAGGTAGTCGCCCGCGAACGCGATGGCGAGTCCTGCCGCGCTGGTCACGCCCGCCGCGAGCATGCTGAAGCCCACGAGGAACGAGACGAGCGGGCTGTGGAACGCGCGCTCGGCGAAGACCGCGGCCCCGCCGGCGCGAGGGTACTTGGTGACCAGCTCGGCGTAGGAGCCGGCGGTGAGCATGGCGAGCAGCAGCGCGAGGAGCAGCGGCGCCCACAGCATGCCGCCCACCTTCTCGGAGAGCACGCCCATCAGCGCGTAGATGCCCGCACCGAGCACATCTCCGAGGATGAAGGCGAACAGCAGCGGGCCGGTGATCGCTCGTCTCAGCCGCGTGGGGGCCTCGGCGCCGGAGGCAGTCTCGGTGGTCATCCTCGCACGCTACGGGGAAGGGGGGAGCGCGGGCCACGGGGTTGACATCACCGGCGTGATTCCGGCATCCGGACGCTGTGGATGTCGCCGCGATCGGGGCACGCACCTGAGTTCAGGGAATTCACAGCAATACCGCGCGGCTTCCCGATATTCCGGTGCGCGCAGCGATAGCGTCGGTGCCGCACGAGGGGTGCGTCGGCCAGGGTGCGCGGGCAAACGGGTGACTTCCCCTCTCCTGAATTCCCAAGCAAAGGGCTCTCTCATGACTGGTACGGCACGCAAGGCGCTCGCAGAAGCGGTCGCCACCTTCCTCTTCGTTCTCGCGATCATCGCGGCGGTGAACAGCGACAGTCCGCTGACGCCACTCGCGATCGGCTTCACCCTGATGGTGCTCGTGTTCTCCACGGGTCACATCTCGGGCGCCCACCTCAACCCGGCCGTCTCGGTCGGTGTGTTCCTGCGCGGCGGCCTCAGCGTCGCCGACTTCATCGCCTACCTCATCGCACAGTTCGTCGGTGGCGCGGTGGCCGCACTCGTCAGCATGTCGGTCTGGCCGGCCGGTGAAGAGGCCATGGTCATCGAGGTCGGCCCGGCGTTCCTCGTCGAGGCGCTGTTCACGCTGATCCTCGTGTGGGTCGTGCTCAACACGGCCACGTCGAAGGACACCGCGGGCAACTCGTTCTACGGTCTCGCGATCGGTGCGACCGTGTTCGTCGGTGCGGCCACGGTCGGCTCGATCTCGGGCGGCGGTTTCAACCCGGCCGTCGCGCTCGGCCTCTCGGTCAGCGGTCACTTCGCGTGGAGCTCGCTGTGGCTCTACATCGCCGCCCCGGTCGTGGGCGCCGTGATCGCCGCGATCCTGTTCCGCGTGCTCAACACGGACGACGCCAAGAAGATCGCCGTCGCGGAGTAACTCCCGTTGCTCGGTCGAAGCGCCGCATCCTCTTCGGAGGGTGCGGCGCTTCTTACGTGTGTGGGACCTGTGGGAGCCTGGAACCGATGGACACCACCCCGGCGCCGCGGCGCACACTCCTGGTCGGATTCGGCAAGCTCGGCGCGCGCCTCGCACCCCGACTTCTCAACGACGGCGCTGAGGTCTTCGCTCTGCGGCGGAGTGACGGGGAGCTGCCCGCCGGCGTGGTCGGCATCCGCGGTGATCTCGCGCAGCCGCTCACGGCCCCGCTGCCCGCGGTCGATGCGGTCGTGATCACACTGCCGCCGGGCGCCGCGGAACACTCCTATCGCACGGCACTCGGACACCTTCGGGATGCCCTGCCGGCGCTGCCCGCCCGCACCGTGTTCGTGTCGTCGACCGGTATCTTCGAGGGGAGTGCCTTCAAGGCCGACCGTCCTCTCACCGAGCAGGACGAGCCCGCGGCCGAGACCGAGCGCTCGCGGGGGCTCCGTGACGGCGAGCGGGCGGCGGCCGAACTGTTCGACGCCGTGGTCGTGCGACCGGCGGGGATCTACGGTCCCGGTCGCGAGTTCCTGCTGCGCAAGGTCCGCGAGGGCGCGGCGGTCGACCACTCCCGGCTCACGAACCGCATCCACGAGACCGACCTCGTGCGCACGCTCGACCTGCTGCTGCGTACCGACGACCCGCCGCGGCTGGTGCACGCGGTCGACGAACGACCGGCACCTCTCGGCGACGTCGTCCGCTTCCTCGCCGGGGAGCTGGGCGTCGCTGTTCCACCCGACGAGGCATCCGACGGCCCGCGCGGGTTCGTGTACGACGGGTCGCTGCTCCACTCGCTGCTCGGGCGTCTCGACTACCCCACCTACGAAGAGGGGTACGCCGAGATGATCGCCGGATCCGCCTCGCACCCGCTGCTCGGCCCGTAGCCTGGACGCATGACGAGCACCCGCACGAGCGCCCGCACCGCCCTCGAAGTCGCCGACTGGCGCCGACGGGTCTTCGCCCTGTACGACGCCGTGCGTCTCGCCGACTCGCCTGAAGACGCTCACGAGCTGTGGCGGATGGAGCGCGACGAGCTGATGCTCCACCACCCCGCGACGCCGCTGCTGCCCGAGGACCGGCCGCTGTTCGAGGGTCTGCCCCTCGCGTCCTACGATCCGGACTGGCGCTTCGAGCTGCCGATCCTGCCCGCCGACCCCGGAGGCTTCGACTTCGCGACGGGGACCGACGGTGTCGTACCGTTCGAGCGCATCGGCCGGGTCGAGATCCCCGATGCCGGATCGCTCGACGTCTGGCGACTCACCACCTACGGCGGCGGCCTGTTCATCCCGGTGCGCGACGCGCTCGCCGGGCGCGAGGGCGGAACGTACGGCGGCGGTCGCTACCTGATCGACACGATCAAGGGCGCCGACCTGGGATCGGATGCCGCAGGCGGCACGATCGTGCTCGACTTCAACTTCGCCTACAACCCGTCCTGCGCGTACGACCCGGCCTGGGCGTGCCCGCTCGCGCAGCCGGGCAACGTGCTCGACGTTCCGGTCCCCGTCGGGGAGATGTACTGAGAGCTCTCAGCCGACGATCTCGATCGCGGTCGAAGTCTCCTCGTCGTCACAGGCGCCCCCGACCCACAGCCGGATCCGCCCCGGTTCCACCCTCCGGATTCCGTCGACGCCCGTGAACGCGAGGCGCCCCGTGGGAACCGTGAATTCCACGCGCTGCTCCGCGCCCGCTTCCAGCGAGACCCGCTGGAACCCGATCAGCTGCGCGACCGGGCGGGCCACGCTCGCGACCTCGTCGTGCGCATACAGCTGCACGACGTCGGTGCCCGCGCGGGAGCCGGAGTTACGGACGAGCACAGACACTCGGAACTCCGCGCCCGCACCGACCGTCGCGTCGGCCGTCAGCTGCTCGTGTGCGAAGGTCGTGTAGCCGAGTCCGAATCCGAACGGTCGTGCCGGTGAGGGGTCGACGCTCGACACGTCCGTGCGTCCACCGAGCGCGGGATGCAGGTACGAATAGGGCTGCACGCCCGCGGACCGCGGCAGCGACACCGGGAGCCGTCCCGACGGGGCGACGGCCCCGCTCAACACCGCCGCGACGGCCGGGCCCCCTTCTTCGCCGGGGAAGAACGCCTGCAGCACGGCCGCCGGGAGCGAGCGCTTCTCGGTGGCGGCAGTGCCGGACGGAGCAGGCGAGTTCACCGACCCCAGGCCGGCGGTCAGTCCGGCGCCCGACTCCCGATGCGGCAGTGCCCAGTCCAGGGCATACGGGCGACCGGTGAGCGCGACGACGACCACCGGGGTGCCGGTCGCGACGACGGCCTCGACCAGGGCGCGCTGCACGCCGGGGAGTTCCAGCGAGTCGACGTCGTTGCCTTCGCCGACCGTGCCGCGTCCGAACAGGCCAGCGCGGTCGCCGACCACGACGATCGCCACGTCGGCCTCGCCAGCGGCGGCGACCGCGGCCGGGAATCCACTGCGGTCCTCGCCCTCGACCTCGCCGCCGACGACATGGGTGATCGTGGCTGCGGGGAGCTCGGCACGGAGTCCGTCGAGCACGCTCGGCAGGGCAATTCCGGCGGGCACCTCGGGGTGATGCGCCAGCACGTGGTTCACGAACGAGTAGCAGCCCATGAGCGCCTCCGCGCTGTCGGCGTTCGGTCCGATGACCGCGATCCGTGGCGCACCGGAGGCATCCAGCGGCAGTACGCCGTCGTTGCTCAGCAGCACGATCGACTCCTCCGCGAGTCGGCGGGCGAGTGCGCGGTGCTCGGGGGAATCCAGGACGATCGCGTCGGGCGCGACCGTGAAGTCGGCATCCAGCAGTCCCAGCTCCTCCTTCTGCGTCAGGACGCGTCCGACCGCCCGGTCCAGGATGCTCTGCTCCAGCGACCCGTCGCGCACCTGCGTGGCGAGGGTCGTGTACGCGTCGGGGGAGGGCAGCTCCACGTCGATCCCCGCGGTGATCGCCAGCGCGGCGGCCTGTGCCGAGTCGGCCGCGACGTGATGCATGCTCTGCAGGAAGTCCACGGCGAAGTAGTCCGACACGACCACCCCGTCGAAGCCCCAGCGTCCGCGCAGCACCTCGTCGAGGTAGTACGGATCGGCGGCCACCGGCACCCCGTCGATGTCGGTGTACGAGTTCATGACGCTGCGCACCCCGCCCTCGCGCACGGCCATCTCGAACGGCGGGAGCAGCACGTCCTCGATCTCGCGCCTCCCGGCGTGCACCGGCGCATGGTTGCGGCCGGCGGTCGACGCCGAGTATCCGACGAAGTGCTTGAGCGTGGCGTGCACTCCCTCAGACTGCATGCCGCGGACGTACGCGGTGCCGACGGTTCCCACGAGCAGCGGATCCTCCGCGATGCACTCGTCCACCCGGCCCCAGCGCGGATCGCGGACGACGTCGAGCACGGGAGCGAGTCCCTGGTGGATGCCGAGCGCCCGCATGGACGAACCGATCGCCCGCCCCACCTGCTCGACCAGCTCGGGATCGAAGGATGCGCCCCACGCCAGCGGGGTCGGGAAGGTGGCCGCCTGCCAGGCAGCCAGGCCGGTCAGGCACTCCTCATGCACGAGGGCCGGGATGCCCAGTCGGGTCTCGCGCTGCAGCCGTGCCTGCTCGCCCCAGAGCCACTGCGCGCGCTCGATCGGGTCGACCGGGCGCGTGCCGTACACGCGCGTCAGGTGGCCGATGCCGTGCGCCGTCGCATCCTCGTACCGGGTGGAGGTCTTCTTCTCGCCGGCCATCGGGGCGACGAGTTCGTCTCCCTGATCCACCCAGAAGCCGACGAGCTGCGCCTGCTTCTCCTCGAGCGTCATCTGCTCGAGGAGGCCCTCGACGCGCGGGGAGAATCGGGGGCGGGATGTGGGAGCGAGCACGTGCGTCTCTTTCTGTGGGGTCTGCGTCGACATCGTCAGCCCTTGACCGCGCCGGTCAGTCCGCCGACGATGCGGCGCTCGAAGAGGCTGAAGAAGATCAGGGCGGGGATCATCGACAGCGAGGTGAAGGCGAGGACCTTCGCGGTGTCGACCGAATACTGCGAGGCGAACGACTGCACGCCGAGCGGGAGGGTGAACGCCGCCGCATCGTTGAGCACGAACAGCGGGAGGAGGTATCCGTTCCAGCTGCCGATGAACGCGAGGATGCCGGTGGTGATCACACCAGGGATCGAGAGCGGCAGCACCATGCGCCAGAAGAAGCCGATCCGGCTGCATCCGTCGATGAACGCCGCCTCCTGGATCTCGTCGGGGATGGCGCGCAGGAACGGGACCAGGATGATGATCGTCGTCGGCAGGGCGAAGGCGATCTGCGGCAGGATGACCCCGCCGAGCGAGTTCATCAGCCCGAGGCTGCGCACCACGATGTACAGCGGGGTGATCGCGACCGTCAGCGGGAACATGAGCCCCGCGGCGAAGAACGCGTAGAGCACTCCGCGGCCGGCGAACCGGTAGCGCGCGAGCACGTACGCGGCCATCAGTCCGAGCGCGACGACGCCGATCGTGGTGGCGAGGGCGACGATGGTGGAGTTGAGCACCTGCCGCCAGAACACGCCACCGGTGATGACGTCGAAGTAGTTGGAGAACACCCACGGCTGCGGCATCCCCGACGGGTCGGTCGTGATCTGCGCGTTCGTGCGGAATCCGCCGATGATGATGTACGCGATCGGGGCGAGCATGAGCCCGACGACGATCAGCGCGACGAAGTAGACGGTCGGGTTGGCCCAGGGCGGCCGCGGGCGCGGAGCGCGTCCGGGGCGCCCGGCGCGTCCGGGTCGCTGGGTGACGAGTACCGAGGTGGCGGTCATCGCGTCGTCCTCTTCTTCCGTGCAGGGGCGCCGGTGAGGGCGCCGTCCGTGTCGCGACGCAGCACCGCGCGCTGGTAGATCAGCGCCACGACGAGCGAGATCAGGAACAGGACGACCGCGACCGCGTTGCCGTACCCGAAGTTGCCGGCGTTGCGCCCCTCGGAGACCATGTAGGTCGCCATGGTCGAGGTGCCGGCGGTGGAGGCGATGTACTGCCCCCAGATGATGTAGACCAGGTCGAACAGCTGCAGCGAGCCGATGATCGAAAGGAACGCCCAGATGCGCAGGGTCGGCGCGAGCAGCGGCAGCGTGATGCGCCACTGGATCTGCCAGTACGAGGCGCCGTCGATCGAGGCCGCCTCGTGCAGCTCCTCCGGAATGCCCTGGAGCCCCGCGAGGAACAGGATCACCGCGAACCCGACGTACTTCCAGGTGATGATCACCATCAGCGTCCAGATCGCGATGTCCGGGTTCGAGAGCCAGTCGTTCGCGAGGAACCCGAGGCCCATCTTCTCCAGCAGGTCGTTGAACGCGCCGCTGGTCTGCAGCATCAGGCTCCAGCCCGTGCCCACCACGACCTCGGAGATCACGTAGGGGATGAAGATCAGCACGCGGATCAGCGACTGGCCGCGCATCCGCCGGTTGAGCAGGAGCGCGAGGAGGATCGCCGCCGGTCCCTGCAGGATGAGCGAGAACACGAGGATGAACCCGTTGTGGGCCAGTGCATCGTGGAACAGCGGATCCTGCAGGATCGTCAGATAGTTCTTCAGCCCGACGAAGTCGGTGGGCGGACCGTAGCCCTGCCAGCTGAAGAATCCGTAATAACCCGCCATCAGCACCGGGAAGATGACGAAGGCGAGGAACACCAGGAGGGCGGGCCCGGCCAGAAGGATCACTTCCAGCCGGGCGGCCGCCTTATGCCTTGGCTGCGGCATCCTGGACGGCCTTGACGATGTCCTCCGGGGTTCCTTGACCGGCGAGCATGTTGACCACGGCGACGTTGAGCGCGTTGCCCACGTTCTGTCCGTAGACCGTGTCGAGCCACTGCGTCGCGTACGGCGCCGCGTTGTAGGCCGCGAGGATGTCCTTGAGATACTGCTCGGTCACTGCCTCCTGCGCCACCGTGTTCACCGGCGGGGCGTTGAACGCCTTGTAGTAGGCGGTCTGCACGTCGGACGTGCCGAGGTAGTTGAGGAAGTCGACGCAGGCGTCGGGCGCATCCACCGAGCACGAGTATCCGTCGACGCCGCCCATCATGGACCCTGCCTCACCGTCGCCGCCCTCGACCTCGGGGAACGGGAACCACGACAGGTCGGGCAGCGGCTTCTGGTCGGGCGTGAGCGATCCGATGACGCCGGGGTTCCACGCGCCCATGAGCTCCATGCCGGCCTGGTGGTTGGCGATGAGACCGGCCGAGCTGCCCGCGCCCTGCTGGGCGGTGGTGGTGAGGAAGCCGGAGTTGAACGGCTCGGTGGCCGCGAACGCCTGCAGGTCTTCGCCCGCGCGCACCCAGCAGTCGTCGTCGAAGTTCATCTCGTCGGCGGCCTTGGCGAGCGTCTCGGCACTGCATTCGCGCAGCGCCAGCCAGTAGTACCAGTGGGCTGCGGGCCAGGCATCCTTCGCGCCGAGGGCGACCGGGTCGATGCCGGCGGCCTTGAGCTTCTCGGTGGCGGCCTCGAGCTCGTCCATCGTGGTGGGGTTCTCGGTGATGCCGGCCTCGTCGAACAGGTCCCGGCTGTAGAAGAGTCCGCCGGGGAGCACGGCCACCGGCATCGCATAGATCTTGTCGTCCAGGCTGCTGGCCGAGTAGGCGGCGTCGGAGATCTCCTCCGCAGCACCACCGCTGATCGAGTCGGTCAGGTCCTTGAGTTGGCCGGCCTTGACCATCGCCGCCATCTTGCCGCCGCCGCGCTGCAGGAAGATGTCGGGAGCATCGCCGGAGTTGAGCGCGGTCTGGAGCTTGCCGTCGAGGTCTTCGTTCTGGATCGACTGGATCTCGATCGTGACCCCGGGGTTCTCCTTCTCGAAGTCGGCGACGGTCTGCTCCCAGAACTCGACGCCGGGTCCGGTGGTGGAGTTGTGCCAGAGCGTCATGGCGGCGTCGCCGCCGCCTCCGCCGTCGGGGGTGCTGGCCGTGCACCCGCTGAGTGCGAGAGCTCCGACGGCGGCTATCGCGGCCGCGGAGATCAAGGAACGCCGTGTGCTGTTCATGTGATGGTTCTCCTCATCGAGAGTTGCGCCGCGTCTCTGCAGGCGCCGCGGCATCAGGGGGTGTGACCGCGTCGCGTTGCAGTCTGCTGTCGTTCGTGAGGACCGTCAAACGTTTTCGAAAACAGTTTCCATCCGGGCGGCTTCCCCGGATACGCTGGGCGACCATGAGCGGGAGAACCACGATCCACGACGTCGCGAAGGCCGCCGGCGTCTCGGTGTCGACCGTGTCGAAGGCGGTGAACGGACGCTACGGGATAGCGGATGCGACGGTCCGGCGCGTGCTCGATGTGGTGCAGGAACTGGGCTACGAATCGAGCCTGGTGGCGAGCAGCATGCGGGCTAGACGCACGGGCGTGATCGGGGTGCTCCTGGCCGACTTCGAGCCGTTCAGCGCCGAGATCCTCAAGGGCGTCGGCGCGGCCGTGCACGACACCGCCTTCGACCTGCTGGCGTACAGCGGTTCGCGGCACGGACAGGGCGAAGGGTGGGAGCGGCGGTCACTCAGCCGGCTCTCCGGCACCCTCATCGACGCCGCGATCATGGTCACCCCCACGGTCGTCGGAGCGTCGACCGAGATCCCCGTCGTCGCGATCGACCCGCACACCGGCCGCGCCGACCTGCCGACCGTCGAGTCGGACAGCTTCGGCGGCGCGCTGACGGCGACCCGGCACCTGCTCGACCTCGGGCACCGCCGCATCAGCTTCCTGGGCGGGCGCCCCGATCTGCGATCCGCGGGTCTGCGCGATGCCGGGTATCGACGCGCGCTGAGCGACGCCGGCATCCCGGTCGATCCCGATCTGATCCGCTCCGGTCGCTACGAGCTCGAGGCCACGAGGGATTCGGCGCGGATCCTGCTGGCCGGGCCTTCGCGGCCCACGGCCGTGTTCGCCGCGAACGACCTCTCGGCCATCGCCGTGATCGAGGTCGCGCACGAGCTCGGGCTCCGGGTGCCGGAAGACCTCTCGGTGGTGGGGTTCGACGACGTGCCGGAGGCCTCCCGCCGCGCCCTGCCTCTCACCACGATCCAGCAGCCGATGCGACGCCTGGGGTCGGTGGCGGCCGAGATGGTCTTCGCCCTCCTCGCCGGGCAGCCCGTCGAGGAGATGCACGTCACGCTACCCACCAGACTGGTCGTGCGGGCGACCACCGCCGCGATCGGAAACGAGTAAGAGAAGACCCGTCAGCGAAGACGAGTACGAGAAGGGGTACGGACACATGACCACTGCGAGAACAGCTGTCGCACTGGCCCTGCACGAGGCCGCCGAAGCCAATGGATTCAGCGGGGTGATCCGCGTCGACCGTCCCGGCGAAGAACCGTTCGCCCGCGGGTACGGGCTCGCGGACCGCGCCCACGGCCTGCCGATGGCGGCGGAGAGCCGGTGCGGCGTCGCCAGCATCGCGAAGGGTTTCACCGCGGTCACGATCGGAGCGCTCGTCGATGACGGGACGCTCGCGCTCGACGACCTGGTGAGGCCCTTCCTCGGCGACGATCTCCCGCTCGTCGACGACGCCGTCACGGTCGAGCACCTGCTGTCCCACACGTCGGGCATCGGCGACTACATCGACGAGTCGAGCGGTTCGATCACCGACTACGTGATCGACCGCCCCCTGCATGAGCTCGACAACACCGAGGCGTTCGTGCCGGTACTCGACGGCCGGCCGCAGGTGAGCGCGCCGGGCTCGCGATTCGCCTACTGCAACAGCGGTTTCGTGCTGCTGGCGCTGGTGGCGGAGCGCGCGTCGAAGACGCCGTTCCACGAGCTCGTCCAGGAGCGCGTCTTCGCTCCCGCCGGGATGGCGTCGAGCGGATATCCCCGCACCGACGACATGCCGGGGGATCTCGCTCTCGGGTACCTGGGCGACACCGACGACCGCACGAACGTGCTCCACCTGCCGGTGCGCGGGAGCGGAGACGGCGGCGCGGCCACGACGGCCGCCGATCTGCACGCGTTCTGGACGGCGCTGTTCGATCACCGGATCGTGAGCGCGCAGATGCTGGCCGTGCTCACCGAACCGCTGAACGAGGTCGAGGACGAGAACATGCGCTACGCGCGGGGCTTCTGGCGCGGATGGGAATCGGGCACCGTGATCCTCGAGGGGTACGACGCCGGAGTCTCGGCGCGCACCTGGCACGACCCCGAATCGAGCGTGACGGGGACCGTCATCGCGAACGCCTCGGACGGCGCCTGGCCGGTCCTGGAGGCCGTCGACTGGCCCTGAGAGTGGTTGCCCTGAGCGCCGAGCCCGCCGGACGTCTCAGGCCCGAGCGGCGTCGAGCTCGATCACCGACCACGACAGTGGCGGCAGCGTCGCACGCACGGCGCCGTCGACGACCTCGGCGGCCCCGAGCGGCACCATGTGCACGCTGTCGGGCGTGGTCTCGAGGTTCGAGGTGTGACGGTCGCCGCCCTCCGGGATGGTCAGGGTCTCGGCGGTGACCACGCGCAGATCGCCGAGTCCGTGCAGGTCGATCGTCAGATCGCTCGACTCGTCGAGTGAGCGGTTCGCGACGAACACGACCACCCGTCCGGTCGCCTCGTCCCAGGTCGCCGCCGCGTCGACAGCGTCGACCCCGCCGTAGCGCTTCGTCTCGATCTGCGGAGCCGACACCGCGAGGCGCAGGATGCGGCCCTTCGCGAGCCGAGCCATCCGCTCGAACGGCCAGAAGCTCGTCTGCCGCCAGGCCGGACCGTTCTCCTCCGAGCGGATCGGGGCGATCACGTTCACGAGCTGCGCCTGGTTGGCGATCTTCACGCGGTCACCGTGCCGCAGCAGGCTGTTGAGCAGGGTGCCGACCACGACGGCATCCGTCACCGAGTACGTGTCCTCGATGAGTCGCGGATGCTGACGCCATCCGGCCTTCTCGATCTCCTTCGCCTCGACGTCGTTGTACTTCACCTGGTCCCACACGTTCCACTCGTCGAACGAGATGTCGATCTGCTTCGTGTGCTTGCCGGACGCTTTGACCGCGTCGATCGTGGCGATGACACCCTCGATGAACGCGTCCATGTCGACGGACTCGGCGAGGAACGACTCGGCGTCGCCGTCGTGCTCCTGGTAGTACGCGTGCATCGAGACGAAGTCGACCTCGTCGTAGGCGTGGGTGAGAACCGTGTGCTCCCAGGTGCCGAACGTCGGCATCGTCCGCCCCGACGAGCCGACCGCGACGAGCTCGATCGACGGGTCGACCAGACGCATCGCCTTGGCGGACTCCTGGGCGAGCCGCCCGTACTCGGTCGCGGTCTTGCCGCCGATCTGCCAGGGGCCGTCCAGCTCGTTGCCCAGGCACCACAGCTTGATGTCGAAGGGCTGCTCCGCACCGTTCTTGCGGCGCAGATCCGACCAGTACGTGCCGCCGGGGTGGTTCGCGTACTCGACGAGCGCGCGCGCCTCCTCGACGCCGCGGGTGCCGAGGTTGACGGCCTCCATCACCTCGACATCCGCCTCCTTCGCCCAGTCCATGAACTCGTGCAGGCCGAAGGCGTTCGTCTCGATCGTGTGCCAGGCGCCGTCGATGCGCACCGGCCGGTCCTCGACCGGGCCGACGCCGTCTTCCCAGCGGTAGCCCGAGACGAAGTTGCCGCCGGGGTAGCGGACCACGGTGGGTCCCATCTCCTTCACGAGCGCCAGCACGTCCTGCCGGAAACCGCGCTCGTCGGCCTGCGGGTGCCCCGGCTCGTAGATGCCGGTGTAGACGCAGCGCCCCATGTGCTCGACGAACGAGCCGAAGAGCCTCCGGGGGACGTCGGCGATCGTGAAGTCGCGGTCGATGGTGATGCGGGCCTGAGACATTGCTCTCCTAGATTTCTGGCTCTCGAGCCGGGTGGGGGACTACTGACCGCCGAAGCCGCTCGTCGCGACTCCCTTGACGATCTGCTTCTGGAAGATCATGAACACGATGATGAGCGGCAGCGCCGCGAGCACCGCCTGCGCCATGACCTGGGCGTACTGCACGCCGTAGGCGCTGATCACGGTCTGGAGTCCGACCGGCAGCGTCATCAGCGTCGTGTCGTTGATCACGAGGAACGGCCAGAGGAAGTTGTTCCATGCGCTGATGAACACGAAGATCGCGACCGAGGCCATGATCGGACGGGAGAGCGGCAGCACGATCGACCAGAAGATCCGGAACCGGCCGGCGCCGTCGACGCGCGCCGCGTCTTCCAGCTCGATCGGGATGGCGTCGAAGAACCGCTTGAGGATGAACACCATCGCGGGGGCCACGACCTGCGGCAGGATCAGACCCCAGTAGGTGTCGACCATGTTGAACGCGAGCATCTCGTAGAACAGGGGGATGATCAGCACCTGCGGCGGCACGACGATCGAGGCGATGATCACCACGAACAGCCACTTGCGGCCGGTGAAGTCCAGGCGCGAGAAGGCGTAGGCCGCGAGTGCCGAGATCGCCAGGGTGATCACGGTGATCGCCACGGAGGTGAGCAGGCTGTTCAGCGCCCAGGTGTAGACGTTGCCCTGCGAGAGGATCGCGGTGAACGCCTCGATGGTGGGTCCGCTCGCGCCGATCCAGCCGGGGTCGCCGGATGCGGCATCCGTCTCGGTTTTGAACGCGGTCGCGACCGCCCAGAGGAACGGCAGCAGCCAGCCGATGGCGAGCAGCAGCAGCACGACGAACGCGGTGATGCGGAGCGGCCCGAACGGCTTCTGGCCGGGCAGGTGCGAGCGCCGGGGGCGACGCGACGACGCCGTCGTGATCGTCTCGGTTGCGGTGGGGGCGAGGGGGGATGCGGTGGCGGTGGACATCAGAACTGCTCCTTCCGGCGGCGCGTGATCAGGGCCTGCGCGACGCCGAGGATGACGATGAGAGCGAAGAAGACGTAGGAGATGGCGGCCGAGTAGCCGAACCGGTAACTGACGAAGCCGGCCTCGTAGATGTACTGCACGATCGAGCGCGTGGTGTCGCTCGCGACCCCGCCGAGCATCTGGTACGCCTGGTCGAACAGCTTGAGCGAGGCGAGGATCTGCAGGATCAGGATGAGCACCGTCGCCGGTCCCAGCTGCGGGAGCGTGATCGACCAGAACTGGCGCCAGGCGCCGGCGCCGTCGAGGGACGCGGCCTCGTACTGCTGCGGCGGGATGTTCTGCATCGCCGCGAGGTAGAGCAGGAAGTTGAAGCCGACCGTCCACCAGACGGTGGCGATCACGATCGACAGCATGTTGGTCTCGGGGTTCTGCAGCCACGCGAGCGGCTCGAGCCCGAAGAACTCCAGGATGTTGTTGGCCGCGCCGACCTGGGGGTTGAAGATCCAGACCCAGATCTGCGAGATCACGGTGGAGGCGAGCAGGAACGGCATGAAGAACGACAGGCGCCAGAGCCACTGGCCGGGGATGCCGCGGTCGACGAGGGCCGCCATCGCGAGGGCGATCACGACGAGGGGCACCGTGGAGAGCAGCGTGAACCAGACGGTGTTGCCCATCGACTGCCACATCTTCGGGTCGACGAACGCCTCGGCGTAGTTGGCGAATCCGATGAACGAGCCGCCGGCCCCGGTGAGGGACTGGTCGGTGAAGCTGAGGATGAATCCGTGGATGATCGGCCAGACCAGGAACAGGGCGAAGGCCACGAGGAACGGTGCGAGGAAGACCCAGCTGATGAGCTGCTCGCGGTTGCGGGAGCCGGCGCGGCGTCCGCGCGGGGTGGTGCGGGACCCGGTGACGATCGTGCGGGTGGAGTCGGTGGCGGAGGTCATGATCCGAACGTCCCTTCGGGGTCTGCCGGGTTCGGCTGTCGGAGCAGGGTGTTCACCCGTGCCTCGAAGCGGTCGATCGCGGCCGCCGGGTCGTCGCCCGAGAGCAGCACGTTCTGCACGGCCGCACCGAACTCGGCCTGGAAGTTGGAGCCCGACCCGGTGAACCATGCGGTCGGGTCGTACACGACGTGCTGTGCCGCCTCGGCGTAGTTCGCCTGGGGGATGAGGTCGGCGTACTCGGGGGATTCGGTCACGGGGAGGAACGCGGGGATGTGGCCGGCCTCGGCCCAGCCGAAGGAGTTCTTCAGCATGTCGGCGACGAACTCGTAGGTGAGATCGCGCCGCACGGGGTCGGCACTGGACTGGTGCGGGAGGACGAAGGAGTGCGAGTCGGCGTAGACAGCCGGGGTGCCGTAGAGCGTCGGGATCATGGTGGCGTCGAACGGGATGCCGGCGGCCTGCATGGTGCGCAGCTCCCAGACTCCGGTGAAGAGCATGCCGCTCTTGCCGGTGGCGAACTCGGCGATGGCGCTGCCGTAGTCGTTCTGGGCGGCCGCGATCTCGCCGTCGAGCAAGGTCTGCATGAGCGTGAGCGATTCGACCGCGACGTCTTTGTCGATCACGGCCGGCCCGCCGGCGGGCAGCTCCATGGCGCCGCCGTGCTGCGAGTAGAAGGTGTAGAACAGGCGCCACATCTGCGCGCCGTCGCCGAGGTAGCCGTACGAGAGGGCGTGTCCGGATGCGGTGCCGCTCACGGTGCGCAGCTGCTCGAGGAACTCCTCGGGCGAGCTCGTCTCCTGCAGCTTTCCGTCGGAGTCGAGGACCCCGGCGGCATCGCACACGTCGGTGTTGAACATCATCACGAAGGGGTGCGCGTCGAGCGCGACGCTGTACATGTCGTCGCCCACGAAGCCCTTCTCCCAGATCGGCTTCGGGAAGGTCGAGCTGTCGACGCCGAGCTCGGCGAGACGGTCGAGGTCCCAGGTGTCGAGCAGTCCGCCGGGCGCCCAGCCGACCGTGCGCGTCGCGTGCATGATGGCGACGTCGGGGGCGCGGCCGCCGGCGCCCGCCATCGCGAGCTTCGTGTAATACGGGGTGCCCCAGGCGAGCACGGTCGGGCGGATGCGGAACGCGGACTGCGCGCCGTTGACCTGATCTAGCAGTGACGACATCGTCACGCCGTCGCCGCCGGAGAGCAGGTGCCAGAACTGCAGCGTCTGCGGGCCGGAGCCGGGGGTCGTGCCGGGCGCGCAACCGGCGAGCAGTGCCGTGCCGGCGGCGAGCGAGGCGGCGGTGAGGAACTGCCTGCGGGACAGATCGAGTGGGGGTGTCATCGTCACTCCTTCGTGACTGTGCGGGGGACGCCTCATCATTACATCGATGTAATCGACGGCGCAAGCATCAGATCGAGACCCAGGAGTGGCGGATGTCAGGGGCGGTAACCGCGCGGGCGCCCCTGCGTGCTCGCGCGCTCCAGCAGGTGATGCGAGAGGGTGAGGGCGCGCGGGGGAGCGGCCCGGTCGTCCATGCGCGATTCGAGCAGACCGAGCGCCGCGATCGCGAACGCCCGCCGATCGAACGCCACCGAGGTCAGGGCCGGGGAGGTGTACCGCGAGAACTCGACGTCGTCGAAGCCGGTCACGATCACGTCGTCGGGCACGCGGATGCCGTTGTCGTGCAGCGTGTGCAGCGCCCCGAGCGCGAGCGAATCCGTGAACGCGACGATCGCGTCGAAGGACACGCGACGGTCGAGCAGCATGCGCACGGCCTCCGCCCCACCGCCCATCGACCACGGGAGGCGGTTGATCTCGAGAGCGGGATCCCGGGGGATGCCCGCTTCGCGCAGCGCATCGTGCACCCCCTCGAGGCGCAGGCGGCTGGTGGCGGTGGCGATCGCCGGATCGTCGTCGGCGCCGACCACCGCGACACGGGTCGCGCCGCGGGAGAGCACGTGACGCGTGGCATCGGCCGCGGCCTGCCTGCTGTCGATGCGCACGTGGTCGGCGCGGTTCTGCTCGACCTCGCCGATCACCACCAGCGGCGGCAGGCGGTCGGCGTACTTCAGCACGCTGTCCTCGAGGCGGATCGGGTTCAGGATGAGGCCGTCGACCAGGTGCGCGCGTGCGCGGGACACCAGCTCCTTCTCGCGCTCGGGCTCGGATGCCGTCTCCTCGATCTGCACGGCGAGACCTCGCTCATGGGCGGCCTCGACGATGCGGTGCACGAGCTCGGCCGAGAATGCGGTGGCGAGGTCGGGGAGGGCGACGGCGATGATCCCGGAGCGTCCCTTGCGCAGCCCCCTGGCGCTGAGGTTGGGCACGAAGTCGAGCTGCGCCATCGCCGACTCGACCTTGGCCCGTGTGCTGTCGTTGACGGGAACCGTGCCGGTGACCACGTTCGAGACGGTCTTCGTCGACACCCCGGCGAGGGCCGCGACGTCCTTCATCGTGGCGCGGGGCGGCGGCTGCGCTGTCATCCGGTCAGCCTAGCGTCGAGGCCGGGAGCGGGCCCAGTACATCGATGTAGTCAGCGCCGCCCTGGCTATCATGGCGCCATGACCACCGAACGCAACTGGGCAGGCAACCTCACGTACCGGGCCTCGACGATCGCGCACCCGGGGACGGTCGACGAGCTCGGTGCTCTGCTCGGCCAGGGCGGACCGGTGCGCTTCCTCGGGTCGCGGCACTGCTTCAACGACATCGCCGACACCGACGGTGTGCTCATCGCGCTCGACTGTCTGCCCGCGGTGTTCGAGGTGAACACGAACCGCACGGCCGTGAAGGTCGCAGGCGCCGCCCGCTACGGCGACATCGCGCCGCTGCTCGAGGCCGAGGGGCTCGCGCTCGCCAACCTCGCCTCGCTGCCGCACATCTCGATCGCCGGTGCGGTCGCCACCGGGACGCACGGTTCGGGTGACGCGATCGGCTCGCTCGCGAGCGCGGTCCGGGGCCTGACGATTCTCACGCCCTCAGGCGAGACGCGCACGCTCGAGCGCGGCGACGCCGACTTCGACGGTGCGGTCGTGAGCCTCGGCGCGCTCGGCGCCGTGCTCGACGTGACGCTCGACGTCGAGCCGACCTACGAGGTCGCCCAGCACGTGTTCGAGCGGCCGGACTGGGACGCCGTGCTCGCCGACTTCGACGACGTGACTTCCATCGGCACCAGCGTGAGCCTGTTCTCGACCTGGGAGCGCACCGACTTCGTCGACCAGATCTGGGTCAAGCAGCGGCAGCCCGAGGCGCGCGAGGCCGCGCGGGAGTCGCTGTTCGAGAAGCTCGGCGCGGTGCCGGCGGTGAGCAAGCGGCATCCGATCCTCGGCGTCGACCCGGTCGCGTGCACCGAGCAGCTCGGGGTGTCGGGACCGTGGTTCGAGCGGCTGGCGCACTTCAAGCTCGAGTTCACGCCGTCGGCCGGCGCTGAGATACAGAGCGAGTACCTCGTGCCCCGGGCGGATGCGGTCGCCGCGATCCAGGCCGTGCGCACGCTCGCCGGGCAGATCGCGCCGCTGCTGCTCGTGAACGAGATCCGCACCGTGCGCGCGGACGACCTGTGGCTCAGCTCGTCGTACGGGGCGGATGCCGTCGGCCTGCACTTCACCTGGAAGCCCGACGAGGCCGCGGTTCGCGCCCTGCTCCCGACGATCGAGGCTGCGCTGCCCGAGTCCGCCCGCCCGCACTGGGGCAAGGTGTTCACGCTCGACGGTGCCGAGACGCGCTCGCGGTACTCGCGATGGGACGACTTCGCCGCGCTCGCCGTCCGCTACGACCCCGAGCGCCGCCTGGTGAACCCGTACCTGGAGCGCCTCGGACTGTAGGCGGAGGTCGTTGCACCCCCTGGGTTGTTCTCGGTAACATTCACCGGAGCAGCCGACGGAGGTGCGCATGGTGAACGTCGGCTCGGACAAGCCCAACATCCGGCAGGTCGCGACGATCGCCGGGGTGTCGCACATGACCGTCTCCCGGGTGCTGAACGACCACCCCAACATCAAGCCCGACACCCGGCGGCGCGTGCTCGAGGCGATCGAAGAGCTCGACTACCGCCCCAACCTGGTCGCCAGAGCGCTGGCCACCCAGCGCACGCAGCGCATCGGCGTGATCGTCGAGAGCGCGGTGGCGTACGGCCCCACGAGCATCCTGCGCGCGGTGGAGATGTCGTCGCGCGCGGCCGGCTACTCGGTCACGCCGATTGCGCTCCATGAAGGTGACACGCTCACCCCGCAGGAGGCGGTGGACCACCTCGTCACGCAGGGCGTCGATGCCCTCTGCGTGATCGCTCCGCGCTCGTCGTCCGTGGCCGCGCTGCGAAGGATCGCGATCAACGTGCCGATGCTCGTCGTCAAGGCCGATGCGGACCCGACCTTCCTCACGGTGTCGATCGACCAGCACGCCGGGACCACCCTCGTGGTCGATCACCTCGTCGCGCTCGGACACCGCGACATCCTGCACATCTCCGGACCGCTGGACTGGCTGGACGCGCGCGCCAGGGAGCGGGCGTTCCACTCCCGAGCCAAGTCGTGGGGCATCCGCGAACGGCCGATCGTCGTGGGGGACTGGTCCGCCGACTTCGCCTATGACTTCGCGAGGGGTCTGCAGCGGCTCCCCGACTACACGGCCGTGTTCGCGGCCAACGACGACATGGCGATCGGGCTCATCCACGGCCTGCACGACAAGGGCTTCGATGTGCCGAACGACATCAGCGTCGTCGGCTTCGACGACGTGCCGCTCGCTCGCCACTTCGTTCCGCCCCTCACGACCGTCCGCCAGGATTTCGGGGCTCTCGGCATTGCCGTCGTCGAGATGCTCCGTGCCGCGATCGAGGGGCGCGAGATCCCGGCGCTGACCCGGATCCCGACCGAGCTGGTGCCGCGCGCCTCGTCGGCCGCCCCGCGGGAGGGGCGGTGAGCGCCGAGCACACCCCGGAGCCGCTCGTCCGGCTGCAGGGGATCACGGTCGAGTTCCCGGGGGCGCGGGCGCTCGACGATGTCGACTTTCGGCTCTTCCCCGGCGAGGTGCATGCCGTGATGGGAGAGAACGCGGCCGGTAAGTCGACCCTGGTCTCGGTGCTGACGGGTACGCGCGCCCCCGATGCCGGAGCCGTCTTCGTCGACGGTGAACCGCGCCGGTTCGGTGGTGTCGCCGACAGTCGTGCCGCCGGCATCGCCACGGTGTTCCAGGAGACGCAGCTGGCCCCGAATCTCAGCGTCGCCGAGAACGTCATGCTGGGCCGCGAGCGTCGCGGGTACTTCGGCATCGACTGGAAGCGCACGCGAGCGGATGCCGCGGGTGCCCTGGCGCGATTGGGGCTCGACGACCTCGATCCGAAGACACCGCTGTCGATGCTGACGCCGGCGCAGAAGCAGCTCGTCGCCTTGGCCCGCGCCGTCGTGGACGACCCGAGGGTCCTGGTCCTCGACGAGCCGACCTCGAGCCTCGACCAGGAGGAGGTCGCCACGCTCATGCGGGTGATCCGCGGTCTGCGGGAGCGCGGGGTGGCCATCCTCTTCATCACGCACTTCCTCGAGCAGGCCTTCGCGATCAGTGACCGGATGACGGTGCTGCGCGGTGGTCGGCGGATCGGCGAGTATGCCACGCGGGACCTCGAGCGGGCGGACCTCATCTCGAAGATGCTCGGCAAGGACCTCGACGGGCTGCGGGCACTCGGCTCGGAACGCAAGGCGCATCACTACGCCTCGGACGGAGAGCCCGCGATGCGCGCCACGGACGTCGGGCGGCGGGGCGAGTTCGAACGGACCGACTTCGAGGTGCAGCGGGGCGAGATCGTCGGTCTGGCCGGCCTCCGCGGATCCGGACGCTCGGAGCTCGCGGCACTCCTCAGCGGCACGACGCGGACCGATAGCGGCGAACTGTGGGTGGACGGCGAACGCGTGGAACTGCGCAGTCCGTCGGCCGCGCTGCGCCATCGCATCGCGCTGTCGGCCGAGAGCAGACGCACGCAGGGCATCATCGGTGATCTGACCGCCCGGGAGAACATGATCCTGTCGCTGCAGGCGCTGCGCGGCTGGGCGCGGCCGCTGTCGGCGGCCGAGGAGGCGGCGATCGTCGACACCTATGTCGAGGCGCTGCATCTGTCTCCCGCCGACCTCGACAGACCGGTCAAGCTGCTCTCCGGGGGGACGCAGCAGAAGGTGCTGCTGGCGCGCGCGCTCGCCGTGCGCCCGCACGTGCTCATCCTCGACGAGCCGACGCGGGGGATCGACATCGCGGCCAAGCTCGACGTGCAGCGCCGGATCAGTCAGCTCGCGGGCGACGGGGTGGCCGTGGTCTTCATCTCCTCGGAACTGGAGGAGGTCGTGCGCCTGAGCGACCGCATCATCGTGCTGAAAGACCGCGAGAAGATCGGCGAACTCAGTAACGGGCCGGGTGTCACGGTCGACACTGTGGTGGAGATGATCGCCGCGGATCCCGGTCCTGACGCGGAATTGTGATCGGTAACAGAACCTCGCCGCTGGAACATTCCTGATTTTTGGAACAATCCTTGTGTTCCAGAAATTGTTCCCGGTAACATCGCCGCAGGATAGGCAGTGCCGCTGTCCTGCACTCACGCAAGGGACCACGTCAGGTCCACCATTGCCGGGCTGACTACCGGCATCTCAAGGAGGAGAACATGTCCGCGAAGAAGCGCATCCGCATCGCGCTCGGTCTGGTCGCAGCCGGCGCACTCACCATCGGCCTTGCCGCCTGCTCGTCCGGAGGAACCGACGGAGAAGCCGGCGGCGATGGCGGCTCCGACGAGCTGACCACGGTCGGTTTCGTCGCCGTCGGCCCCGAAGGCGCGTGGCGCGAGGCCAACGAGCAGAACATCCAGGACACCTTCACGGAGGACGCCGGATACGAGCTCAAGTACGCCCCCGCCACCAACCTCGACCAGAAGTCGCAGATCGACGCGTTCACGTCGTTCGTCGACGAGGGTGTCGACGTGATCCTGCTGTCGGCGACCGAGGCCTCGGGCTGGGAGGACTCCCTCAAGCGAGCGCAGGAGGCCGAGATCCCGGTGATCCTGCTCGACCGTGGCATCGAGCCCGACGACGACAGCCTCTACGTCACCCGCATCGCCCCCGACAACGTCGAGGTCGCGAAGGAGGTCGGCACGTGGGCGGCCGCCACCTTCCCCGATGGCGGCAACTACGTCGTGCTCGAGGGTCCGGCCGGCGTCGGCGTCGTGAACGAGCGCAACGAGGGCTTCGACGAGGGCCTCGGTGACGCCGCGCTGACGAAGCTCGACGCGCAGACCGCGAACTGGTCGGCCGAAGAGGGCAAGAGCGTCTTCGAGACGATGCTCAAGTCGGCGAACAACGACATCCAGCTCGTGTTCGCGCAGAACGACGAGATGGGCCTCGGCGCCGCGCAGGCGGCCGAAGAAGCCGGCCTCGTCGTCGGCGAAGACGTGAAGATCGCCACGATCGACGGCACCAAGAACGCCATGCAGGCGCTCGCCGACGGTCAGCTCAGCTACGTGCACGAGTACAACCCGCTGTTCGGCGAGACCGCGATGGAGGTCGTCGAGAAGGCGCTCGCCGGTGACGAGGTCGAGTCGTACATCGTCGTCCCGAGCGAGGCGTTCGACTCCGCCGAAGCCGCGCAGGCCGTGCTGGCGGACCGCAAGTACTGAACCCGACGCCGGAGTGATCCGGCACCCCGCCCGGGTGGCGCCCGCAGCGCGCCACCCGGGCACCCGGACGGAGAGACAGTGATGAACGAAGAACTCCCCATCGTCGAGATGCGCGGGATATCGATCGGATTCCCCGGTGTGAAAGCCCTCGACGGGGTCGACTTCCGCCTGTTCCCCGGTGAGGTGCACGCCCTCATGGGGGAGAACGGCGCCGGCAAGTCGACGTTGATCAAGGCCCTCACCGGCGTCTACCGCATCGACTCCGGGTCGATCGTCGTGACCGGCCAGGAGCGCAGCTTCACCGGAGCCGGAGACGCCCAGGACGCCGGCATCTCGACCGTGTACCAAGAGGTCAATCTGGCGCCGAACCTCTCCATCGGCGAGAACGTCATGCTCGGGCACGAGCGCCGCGGTCCGTTCGGCATCAACTGGTCGGCCACTCATCGCGCGGCCACCGAGGCCCTCAGCCGGCTCGGACTCGGACACCTCGACACCCGCCGACCTCTCTCCACCCTCTCGATCGCCCTGCAGCAGCTCGTCGCGATCAGCCGGGCCATGGCGATCAAGGCCAAGGTCCTCATCCTCGACGAGCCCACATCGAGCCTGGATGCCGCCGAGGTCGACGGCCTCTTCACCGTGATCCGCTCGCTGCGCGACCAGGGGGTCGCGATCCTCTTCGTCTCGCACTTCCTCGATCAGGTCTATGCGATCAGCGACCGCCTCACCGTGCTGCGCAACGGCCGTTACGAAGGCGAGTACCTCACCCGTGACCTCGACCGGCACGCGCTCATCTCGACCATGATCGGCAAGGACCTCGACGCGCTGAAGTCGCTCGGCGGCAACCGTCGACGCGCACCCCGTGACGCCGAGGAGAAGCCGCTGCTGTCCGCATCCGGCATCACGCGTCGCGGCGCGGTCGAGCCCACCGACCTCGACATCCGCCCCGGCGAGGTGATCGGCGTCGCGGGCCTGCTCGGCTCCGGACGCACCGAACTCGCCCGGCTGCTCTACGGAGCAGACCGCACCGACGGCGGGACGATCGAGCTGCACGGTCACCGCGTCGAGCTGAAGTCGCCCGCCGAAGCGCTCGCCCTGCGCATCGCGTTCTCGACCGAGAACCGCCGCGACGAGGGCATCGTCGGAGACCTGACCGTGCGCGAGAACATCATCCTCGCCGTGCAGGCCGAGCGCGGCTGGGCGCGGCCCATGCCCCGCAAGGAGCAGGACGCGATCGTCGAGAAGTACATCGCGCAGCTGAACGTGCGCCCCGCCGATCCCGACCGGATGATCAAGAACCTCTCGGGCGGCAACCAGCAGAAGGTGCTGCTCGGCCGCTGGCTGGCGACGCGGCCCGAACTCCTCATCCTCGACGAGCCCACCCGCGGCATCGACGTGGGCGCCAAGGCCGAGATCCAGGAGGCGGTGGCCGAACTCGCGGAAGAGGGCGTCGCCGTGGTCTTCATCTCGTCCGAGCTCGAAGAGGTGGTCCGGCTGTCCGAGCGGATCGTCGTGCTGAAGGACCACCGCAAGATCGGCGAGATCCAGAACGGACCGGACGTCACCGCCCAGGTGGTCGTCGACGTGATCGCCGCGCACGGCGTGGAAGCGGCGGCCGAGACCCTCGACGAAACCGACGGCGCGCTGCCGGATAGCATCGCTCACACCACTGACAAGGAGGCAGCGCGATGACCGCCGCAACCGGCTCCACCATCTGGCGCGACCTGATCCACAAGCCCTTCTTCTGGGGGATCGTCGCCATCGTCGCGCTGCTCGCCCTGAACGTGCTCAAGGACCCGACGTATCTGGCTGTGTCGATCAACCCGAACAACGGCAACCTGGTCGGCAACGTCATCGACATCCTGCGCCAGGCGGCGCCCATCATGATGATCGCCATCGGGATGTCCCTCGTGATCGCCACCGGTGGCATCGACCTCTCGGTCGGCTCGCTCATGGCCGTCGCGGGCGCCGTCTCGATGGAGTTCCTCAGTGCCGCCGACCCGTCGGCCGGGGTGGGGGGAGCACTCGGCGCCGTCGGCCTCGCGCTGCTGATCACCGGTATCCTCGGGGCGGTCAACGGGGTGCTCGTCGCCTACGTCGGGCTGCAGCCGTTCATCGCCACGCTCGTGCTGATGCTCGCCGGGCGCGGCATCGCCAAGGTGATCACCGGCGGTCAGAACACCACGGCGTCCAACGATGCGTTCCGCTGGATCTCGAACGGCTTCGTGCTCGGCATCCCGGTCGTGTTCATCCTGGCGGTGCTGCTGGTGCTCGCCGTCGGCTGGGTCGTGCGCCGCAGCGCCCTCGGCCTCATGATCGAGGCCATCGGCATCAACCCGCGGGCGAGCCGCATGGCCGGCATCAAGCCCAAGGGCCTCCTGCTGACGACGTACATCCTCAGCGGCGTGCTGGCCGGTGTCGCCGGCATCATGTCGGTCGGCAGCGTCATGACCGTCGATATCTCCCGCACCGGGTACCAGCTGGAGCTCGATGCCATCCTCGCCGTCGTCATCGGCGGGGCATCGCTCGCCGGGGGCAAGTTCTCGCTGAGCGGCGCCTTCGTCGGAGCGCTGTTGATCGCGACGCTCGATAAGACCGTCCTCTACCTCGGCATCTCGTCGTCGGCGACGCCGGCATTCAAGGCCATCGTGATCGTCGCGCTGTGCCTGCTCCAGTCCGAACGCGTGCGCAGCTGGTTCCGCAGAAGGCGCCGCTCCGCACCGGTCGAACCGGCCGCACAGAAAGAGGAGGTGTCCGCATGAGCGTGGCGACGGCGGCTCCCGCCCTGAACGAGACCGAGACGCTCCTCGACCGGATCCGACGCGTGATCACCGCGAACCCCTCGGTGCTCCCCACCATCGCCTCGGTGGTCATCTTCGTCGGCATGGTCGTGTTCGGCGAGATCGCCTACGGGCGCATCGTGCAGGCGAACACGCTCTCGAACCTGCTCATCAACAACGCGCACCTGATCGTGTTGGCGGTCGCACTGACCTTCGTCATCCTCACCGGTGGCATCGACCTGTCGGTCGGGTCGATCATCGCGCTGTCCTCGGTGGCCGGGGTGATGCTCTCGAACGCGGGCTGGAACGCGCTCGCCGTGATCGTCGCCATGATCGGGATCGGCGCGGCATTCGGCGTGGTGTCCGGCGTCCTGATCCGATACTTCAACGTGCAGCCGTTCATCGCGACGCTGGCCATGATGTTCCTCGGGCGCGGGCTCGCCTCGCTGCTGAGCACCAAGCCGGAGCGCCTCGGCGAGGACTCTCCGATCCGGTGGATCGGCGTGCAGCTCAAGATCGTCGACGGACCCAAGGTGAACGACCTCGTCATCACGCCGGCCGTGGTGATCGCGGTGATCGTCGTCGCAGTGGCCTTCTTCGTCCTGCACCGCACCCGCACCGGCCGCACGGTGTACGCGATCGGCGGGTCCGAGAGCTCGGCGCTCCTGATGGGGCTGCCGGTGCATCGGACCAAGGTGCTGGTCTACGTGATCAGCGGTTCGCTCGCCGGACTCGCCGCCGTGCTCTACACAGCACGACTCGGCACGGCGCAGAACATCACCGGCATCGGGTGGGAGCTCGACGCGATCGCTGCGGCCGTGATCGGCGGCACGGTGCTCACCGGCGCCTACGGCTACGTGCTCGGGTCGGTCATCGGTGCGCTGGTTCTCGGCCTGATGAACGTGCTGATCACCCGTGACGGCGGCATCCCGCCGGAGATGACGACCATCATCACCGGCGGCATCCTGTTGGTCTTCGTGCTGCTGCAGCGCGCGGTCACTCGGAAGCGGGAGTAGTCCCGGGGGTCAGGCCGTCGGGATCCAGACCCGCATCGTGGACGGACCGCGCTGCGCCCAGTCGTGATACGGGACGAGCAGGGCCTCCGCGACCTCGCCGGAGGCGCGGTTCCGCAACGGCATCCGCACCTGACCTCCGGACTCGACGGGCTCGCCGGCGACCACCGCGTCGACCACATCGGCGCCGAAGTCGAGAGACTCCAGAGCCAGCACCTCGGGGCCGCGCTCGACCACGACCGAGCCGCGCACGGCGTCGACGCGAGGATCGGGGCTCGTCGTGCGCGCCATGAGAGGCAGCGTCAGCTCGACGACATCACCGGCGCGGAAGGCGCGGCGCACCTCGACCACGCCGGGTGCAGCCGGATGCTGCGCGCTCTCGTCGTCGGCGTCGACCCGCACCGTCGCGCCCTCTGCCCACGCCGGCACCCGCAGGGTGAGCGTGAACTCGGCGTCGTCCGCGATCGTCACGCGGATGCCGCCGTCGGCCGGGTATCCGGTCGCGATGTCGAGCGCGATCACGCGTCCGTCGGGCAGCGTGGTGCGTACGGATGCCGGCGCGTACTGATGCAGCTGCACGCCCTCGTCGTCGGCCGTCGCGACATAGGCCGCGAGGCTCGCGAAGGTGCGCGCCACGTTGGGCGGGCAGCAGGAGACCTCGAACCACGGCGCGCGCAACGACGAGGAGGCGCGCTTCGACGTTCCCTCCGGGTCGGCCGGTGCCCCCGGAACCCGCTGGTGCAGGGTGTTCGCGTAGTAGAACGCCCGACCGTCCGGCGCGGGAGACGTCGCGACGACGTTGAAGAGGGTCCGCTCGATGAGGTCGGCGTGCCGGGCGTCGCCGGTCGCGAGCAGCAGCCGCCACGAGAACATGATCGACCCGACTCCGGCGCAGGTCTCGGAGTACGCGCGATCCGAAGGCAGCTCCCAGTCGGCGCCGAACGCCTCGTCCTGGTGGTGCGAGCCCTGGCCGCCGGTCACGTAGGTGCGGCGCTCGACCGTGCGGTCCCACTGCCCGCGCAACGCGTCGAGCAGCCCGTCGTCGGAGCGCTCGATCGCGACGTCGGTGGCACCGGAGGCCAGGTAGTTCGCGCGCACGGCATGCCCGCGCAGGGCATCAGCCGCCCGCACCGGCACGTCGTCCTGGAAGTACTCCTGGCCCCATTCGATCTCGGCGAGCGAACCGCGGCCGTGCCGTTCGACGAACAGGGCCGCTTGGTCGATGAAGCGCTGTTCCCCGAGCGCCCGTCCCAGCTCGGCGAGTCCGACCTCGACCTCGGCGTGACCGCAGATCGCGTCGCGGCCGTCGGCGCCGAACTCGCCGCAGACGAGCTCGGCCGCGCGTCGGGCGACCGCGACGAGTCCGTCGTCGGCATCCGGCCGGGTGCGGTGCCGGGCGACCGCCGCCTGGAAGAGGTGTCCGAGGCAGTACAGCTCGTGGCCCCACTCCAGATCCGACCAGCGCTCGCCCTGCCCCGGGCGCCCGAACTGCGTGTTCAGATAGCCGTCGGTCTCCTGCGCGGCAGCCACCCGCGAGACCACGGCGCGGAAACGCTGCTCGAGCGGGGCATCGGTCGCGGCATCCGTCCGTCCGATCTCCCAGGCGAGGGCCTCGAGGTACTTGTAGATCTCGGAATCCGCGAACTCCCGCCCGCGGCGCCCCTCGGGCAGTGTGCCCGCGGCGGCGAGATCGAAGTTGGGCAGCCAGCCCTCCGACTCCAGGCGCGATTCGATGTGGTCGAGGGTCGCAGTGCCGTTGACGGCCTGGCGTTCGCCCCAGAATCCGCCCGTGATGCGCACGTCGTCGAGGCCGAGGGGGCGCAGGCGCCCGCGCGTGGGAACCACCGGAGCAGCCGGTGCAGTGGTGTCGAACATCGTCATCCCTTGAAGGCGCCGGACATGAAGCCGCGCACGTAGTGTCGTTGGAGGATCAGGAACAGCACGATGCAGGGGAGCGCCAGCACGACGACTCCCGCCTCGGTGGCGCCGTAGTCGACGACACCCTGCACCTGCCCGCGGAGGTTCGCGACCGCGAGCGGCAGTGTCATGCGGTTCGAGTCGTTGATGAGGATCAGCGGCGCCATGAAGTCGTTCCATGCCGTGAGGAACGCGAACAGCCCGACGGTGACGAGTCCGGGCTTGACCGCCGGGAGCAGCACCCGCCACAGGGCGCCCCAGCTGGAGCATCCGTCGACCATCGCCGCCTCGTCCATCTCGCGCGGGATCGATTCGAAAGAGATGCGCATCATGAACATCGAGAACGGCAGCTGGAACATGGTGATCACGAGTGCGACGCCCACCAGCGAGTTCTGCAGGCCGACCGCGTTGAGGATCACGTACAGCGGGATGAGCAGGGTCGCGTACGGCACCATCAGGATCGCGAGGGTCAGCAGGAACAGCGCGTTCTTACCCGGGAACGAGAACCGGGCGAAGGCGTAGCCGCCGAGCAGCGAGATGAACAGGGTCAGGGCGACCGTGAGCACGGAGACGAACAGCGAGTTGCCGAGGTAGACCCAGATGCCCGCCTGGTACTCGCCGAGGGCGGCATAGTTGCCGAACCCCCAGCCGTCGGTCTGGCTCGTGCCCGCCATCGGGCTGACCGACGAGACGCCGGTCCAGATGAGCGGGTAGAGGAAGATCACCGCGAGGGCGGTCGTGAACACCCAGTACGGGATGCCGTAGACGATACGAGCCGCCTTCGAGCGGTAACGCGGAGGGGTGGGCTGGTGTCCCGGCGCGACGATGCTGCGGGTCAGTGTCTGAGACATGCGGGTCAGCTCTCATCCGGACGCCGGAAGGCGCGCAACTGGAAGACGTTGATGACGATGAGCGCGAGGAGCACGATCACCGAGAGGGCGCCGGCGATGCCGAGGCTGTTCTGCCCCTGGAAGGCCACGTTGTAGATCAGCTGCACGACCGTCATCGTGCTGTTGTCGGGGCCGCCCTTGGTGAGGATGTAGAACTGCTCGAACGCGAGCAGCGACCCGGTCACGCACATCACGGTCGTGAGCGCGAACGTCGGCTTCAGCAGGGGGACCGTGATGTAGCGGAAGGTTTGCCAGCGGCTCGAGCCGTCGATGCGCGCGGCTTCGTAGATGTCGTCGGGGATGCCCTGCAGTCCCACGAGCATCAGCAGCATGTAGAAGCCGGCGAAGCGCCACACGATGAGGAAGATCGTCGACCACAGTGCGCCGTCGGGGGTGCCGAGGAAGGTGATGCCCCACGACTTCATGAGTCCGGCGAAGGGCCCGGCGATGGGGGAGTACAGCACGTAGAAGAGCAGCGAGGCGGATGCCAGGCCCAGGGCGCTCGGAATCAGGAACGCCGTGCGCAGGAGGCCCTTCCAGCGGGTCGACTCCTGCACGAGCAGCGCGAGCCCGAGACCCAGGCCGATCAGGAGCACGGTGGTGATGACCGTGTACAGCAGGGTGAAGCGGATGCTGTCCCAGAAGAGACGGTGATTGACGGCATCCACGTAGTTCTCGGGAAAGTTCAACCCCTGGTTCCCGCTGAGCAGCGGCCAGTCGGATGCCGACATCTGCAGCACGAGGATCAGCGGGACCACGAACAGCAGCGCCACGAAGATCGCGGTGGGGGCGGCGTACAGCCACCCCTGCACGGGGCCGCCGAATCCGGTGCGCGCGCGTCGGCGGCGCAGCGGGGGTGCGGTCGAGGTCATCGGGTTCTCTTTCGTCGGAGGCTGTCGCTTTGTCGAGGGGAGCGGCGGGCGGCGCGTCATGGCACCGCCCGCCGGGAGGATCACTGCCCGAGGATGGCGGTGATCTCGTCGTTGTCGGCGTCGACGGAGTCCTCGCCGTTCAGCACCCGGTTTCGCACGAGCGTGAGCCACGGGCTGCCCGGCGCGTTGAACGCCTGCTGGAAGTTCAGAGCCACGGGTGTGCTGCCCTGCGCCGCGACCTCGTTGATCGTGACCAGGCGGGGGTCGGCCGCCGCGTACTCGTTGTCGGCGAGGTCGCCGCGTGAGACCGCGTTGCCGTCCTTGGCGAGCACCTCGACCTGTGCCTCCTCGGACATCATCCAGTCGAGGAAGTTCCAGGCCTGCGCGGACTGCTTCGAGTCCTTCGAGATGCCGATGCCGTCGCCGCCGACGAACGTCGAGACGCCGCCGTCGACACCCGGGATGCCGGCCACGCCCGCGTCGAACTCCAGCGAGGGGAGGAGCGTCGCCGGGAACGGCATCACGCCGACCTTGCCCTCGCTGAAGGCCGCGGTCCAGGTCGGGCCGGTCTCGTCGGTGGAGCTCGGAAGCACCGCGCCCGCCTCTTCCAACTCGGCCCAGGTGTCGTACACAGCCTGAGCCGAGTCGCCGTTCAGCAGCGATTCGGTGCCGTCGTCGCTCATGACCTCTTCGCCGGAGGCCCAGACCGAGGGGAACCAGGTGAAGACCAGGCAGCCGCCGCAGTTCAGGCCCGTGGCGGTGCCGTAGGTGTCGGGCTTGTTCAGAGCCTGCACCGCCTGCGCGGCCTCGGAGAACTCTTCGAGCGTCGCCGGCGCCTTCTCGGGGTCGAGGCCGGCCTCGGCGAACAGCTCCTTGTTCCAGAACAGCATCGAGAGGTCGAGCGCGAACGGCAGCACGTACTCCTTGTCGTCGACGGTGCCGGCGTCGAGGTGGCCCTGGTTGATCTCGTCCTTGAAGTCGAGGCCGTCGATCTGGGTCGAGAGGTCGGCGAAGAGGCCCTGTTGCGCCCAGTTGGGCACGTAGACGATGTCGGCCGCGAAGAGATCGGGGAGTCCGCCGGACCCGGCGGCGGCGCCGACCTTGGCGACGTAGTCGTCGTTGGGGACGACCGTGAGCTCGACCTGGTTCTCGTGCGAGTCGTTGTACGCATCGACGAGCAGTTTGGCCTGGCGTTCGATGGGAGCGCGGGTCCAGAGCGTCAGCGTCGACCCGTCGTCGACGCCTCCCGCGGGGATCTCCTCGGTCGGGCCGGCGGTGTCGTCGCCGGCTGCGCAGCCCGCCAGTGGGACGGCGAGCAGGCCGGTGACGGCGAGGATGGTGGCCGTGCGGCGGAACGCACGGCGTCGGGTGGTGTGCATGGGATTGCCTCCAGGACTCTTCGGTGAGTGGATGCGGTCGGCGAGCGACGGCAGTGTCGAGCTGAGGTGCAATTTCGAAAACTCCGAAACCGCTTTCGAAAGGTATATCGTGAATGAAGCGCGGCGGTCAAGCATCGCTCCGATAACCTTTCAGAAACGTTCAGGGGGCGAGATGGTCAGCAGTGGCGACATGGCGGGCAAGGCGGCGACGCTCAGCGACGTGGCACGGCATGCCGGCGTCTCGATCGCCACGGCATCGAAGGCGCTCAACGACCGCGGTGATGTCGCAGTGGCCACCAAGGCCCGGGTCGTGGCCGCCGCCGCAGAGCTCGCGTTCACCCCGAATGCGATGGCCCGAGGGCTCCTCGCCGGACGCACCGGCACGGTGGGACTGCTCACCAGCGACCTAGAAGGCCGCTTCATGATCCCGATCCTCATGGGGGCGGAAGACGCCTTCGGTGCGGGGCGCATCAACGTGTTCCTCTGCGACGCCCGCGGCGACGCGATCCGCGAGCAGCATCACCTGAAAGAGCTGTTGAGCCGACGCGTCGACGGCATCATCGTCGTCGGACGGCAGACCGACCCGCGTCCCTCGCTCGGGCAGGACATCCCGGTTCCGGTCGTGTACGCGTACGCGCCGTCCGACGATCCGCGTGACCTGTCCCTCACTCCCGACAACTATGCGGGAGGGCGCCTCGCGATCGAGCATCTGCTCTCGTGCGGGCGCCGACGCATCGCGCACATCTCAGGTGAGCCCTCCTACGCCGCGGCGCAGGATCGTCTCGCCGGTGCCCGGTCGGCGCTCGCCGAAGCCGGACTTGAGTTCGTCGGCGATCCGATGCTCTCGGAATGGACCGAGCACTGGGGTCGGGATGCCGGAGCGCTGCTGCTGCAGCGGCACCCGGACATCGATGCGGTGTTCTGCGGGTCCGACCAGATCGCGCGCGGTGTACTCGACTCGGCGCGGGATCTCGGGCGCTCGGTGCCCGATGATCTCGCCGTCATCGGCTACGACAACTGGGAGGTGCTGGCGACCAACGCCCGCCCGGAACTGACGAGCATCGACGCGAACCTGCAGCAGCTCGGGCGTCAGGCGGCGCAGCGCGTGTTCGACGCGATCGACGGCGTCGACATCGGTGAGGGCTCGCACCATCTGCCCGTGCGCCTGGTGATCCGCGGGTCGACCATCGCCCGGCGCTGACCCGTTCGAGATCCTTCGGCAGGCTCGGCGTCTCCGACGCTGCCGGCGTCACACGTGGTCGCGCCAGGAGTGCTGCGGGTCGTAGCCGAGCACGCGGCGCGCCCGGTCGATCGACAGCAGCGTCTCGTTCGGGCCGAACTCGCGGCGCTTCGGCACGTCGGGGAACACTTCGGCGAGCAGTTCGTCGTTGGGCCGCGACATCACGGTGTCGGCCGCCGCGATGATGAACCGATCGAATCCGGGGGCTGCGACCTCCAGCGCCCGCTGCACCGCCTGGGCGCCGTCGCGGGCGTCGATGTAGCCCCACAGGTTCCACTTGCGCTGCAGGGCGTCGGCGTCGAACGAGGGGAACTCGGCGTAGTCCTCGGGGACCATCACGTTCGAGAACCGCAGGGCCGTGATCGACAGGTCGGGGTGCCAGCGCACGAGCTCGGTCGCGAGCTGCTCCTCGAGCGTCTTCACGAGCGAGTACACGGATTCGGGGCGCGCGGGATAGTCCTCGTCGACCGGCACGTAGGGCGGCGGCACGTCGAACGGCAGCCCGAGCACCGTCTCGCTCGAGGCGTACACGATGCGTCGGATGCCGAGGCGCACGGCGGCCCAGAACACGTTGAACGTGGCCGGCATGTTGTTGTGGAAGGTCGCGACGTCGGTGCGGATGCCGGGGGCCGGGATCGCCCCGAGGTGCACCACCGCGTCGATGCCGTCGTGCCTGTCGCCGACCGCCGTGAACGCGTCGACGACCTGGCCGTAGTCGGTCAGGTCGACCTGCACGAAGTCGGGGCCGCGGGTGCCGGTGAGGTCCATGCCGATGACGTCGTAGCCGTTCGCGCGGAGTTCGCGGGCGACGACGCGGCCGAGCTTGCCGGAGGAGCCGGTGAGAGCGATGCGCATGTCACCAGAGTGCCACGGCGGCGGGCCGAGTGGACCGGGCGTCGTACACTCGTCGGCGTGAGTGACACGAGCAGCGGCCGCAGCCGATCCATCGGCGTCCGCGACGTCGCCGCCCGCGCAGGCGTGTCCCGGCAGACCGTGTCGCGGGTGCTGAACGACCACCCCGACGTCGCCACCGACACCAAGGAGCGCGTGGTCGCCGCGATGGCGGAGCTCGGCTACCGCATGAACAACGCCGCCCGGGCGCTGGGCACCCGGCGCTCGCGGACCCTGGGGGTTCTGGCCTCGGATGCGCTGCAGTACGGGCCCTCGCGCAGCCTCGCCGCGCTGGAGGCTTCGGCCCGCGAAGCCGGGTACTGGGTGAGCGCGGCCTTCGCGGATGCGGCGGATGTCGGAGCCGTCGTCGCGGCGGTCGACCACCTCGTCGTGCAGGGGGTGGAGGGGATCGTCGTCGTCGCCCCCCACGCCCAGACGCTGGAGGCGCTCGCCGCGCTGCGCATCGACGTGCCGGTCGTGACACTGCACTCCGCCGGCCTCGGTACGACGGGACTCTCGGTGGATCAGGCGGCGGGTGCACGGTTGGCGGTCGCCGCGCTCGCCGATGCCGGACACACCCGCATCGCGCATCTCGCGGGACCTGCGGACTGGCTCGAGGCGGAGTCGCGCGCCGAGGGTTTCGCCGCGGAGCTCGCCGCTCGCGGGTTGACGCCGGGGCCGGTGATCGCGGGGGACTGGTCGGCCGGATCGGGGTACGCGGCGGTCGAGGCGGTTCGCGACTCTGGGGTCACGGCGGTGTTCGCGGCGAACGATCAGATGGCGCTCGGGCTGCTGAGCGCCCTGCACGAGGCGGGGCTCACGGTTCCGGGCGACGTCAGCGTGGTCGGGTTCGACGATGCGCCGGATGCCGCGTACTACTGGCCGCCGCTCACCACCGTGCGGCAGGACTTCGAGGAGCTCGCGCGTCGGGCCGTCGCCGCCGCGATCGGCGGAACCGCGACCGCGGCATCCGCTCTCGCCCCCGTGGCGCCGGTGCTGGTCTCCCGCGCCTCCGTCGCCCCGCCCC
>NZ_PCPG01000010.1 GCF_002979655.1 Microbacterium sp. MYb45 | reverse complement strand
CGTGGGGGCGGATGCGGGGGCGACGGGTGCGGACGGCGCTTCCGGGGCGGTGGCGGAGTTCTGTCGTTCGCGCCATTCCCGGCGGCTCATGCCGGCCGGCGGACCATCGTCGTGCTGCGGGTTCACGCCACCAGCCTAGGGCTCCGTGCAGGCCGCGACGGCAGCATCAGGATGAGCAGCACCGCGATCACGCCACCCGCGAGACTTCCGAGACTGTTGGCGATCACATCGGAGATCGTGGGGTAGCGCGAGGGCATGAGCCCCTGGACCGACTCGATCAGCCCGCTCATCAGGGCGCCGATCAGCACCACCTGCCACAGCCGCAGACGCGACCAGGCGAACGGCAGCAGGAACCCCACCGGGACGAAGAGGGCGACGTTCGCCAGGAACTCGAACACCACGGCGCTCTGGTAGTAGGGAGCGATGCCGGCGTCGGACACCCATCGAGCCATGACGCCGACGAGACCGGTGACCTTCGCCGAGACGTTCGCCGGCAGCCACACCGTGAAGCCGATGAAGAGCAGGTAGCCGACGAGTGCGACCCGTGCCGTCGCAGCCCCGGCGCGGACGGGAGCAGCGGTGGCGGAGGACATCCCGTCATGGTAGCCGCGGCGCCTCGGCGCGACTCTCAGCTTCGGGCGTCGCTCCAGCTCAGCTGCTCGATGTAGCGCAGCAGCACGCCCTCACGCAGCGCCCACGGCGACACCTCGAGCTCCTCCACCTTCAGCGCCGTCATCGCGGCATGCAGCGACACCGCCGCGGCCACGATCTGGAACGTGCGATCCGGGGTGATGCCGGGGAGCTCCTGCCGGGCCGACGCGGGTAGCCGCGCCAGCCGAGGGATCCACGAGCCGAGCGAGGCCCGGGGGAGCAGCATCCGCTCGGTCCCCGACCACCCGGGCGCCGGGTAGCCGACCAGCCGTGCCAGCGAGCGGATGGCCTTCGATGAACCGACGACGTGGTCAGGCCGGGGCAGCGCGGCGAACTGCGGCAGGACCGTGGCGAGCGTCGCGGCGGCGTGGGTGCGCAGCTTCTCGACATCGGCCTCGCCGGGCGGGTCGTTCGGCAGGAACTGCACGGTCATGCGTCCGGCACCGAGGGGGACGGATGCCGCGGCATCGGGCATCTCCTCCGCGCCCGCGGCGATCTCCAGCGAGCCCCCGCCGATGTCGAGGAGCAGCAGCTGCCCCGCCGACCATCCGACCCAGCGGCGCACGGCGAGGAACGTCAGCTCGGCCTCGGTCTCGCCGTCGAGCACCTGCAGCGGCTGCCCGAGAGCCGCCTCGATGCGCGCGATCACGTCGGCTCCGTTGCGCGCATCGCGCACCGCACTCGTGGCCGTCGCGAGCAGCGCATCCACGCGTTCGGTCTCGGCGACGCGACGGGCCTGGGCGACCGCGGCCTCGAGCGCGACCACGCCCTCTTCCGAGATCGCGCCGTCGGGCGTGAGGTAGCGCATGAGGCGCAGCACCGTCCTGTCGCTCGTCGTCGCGAGCGGACGTCCACCGGGGCGGACGTCGGCCGCCAGCATGTGGACGGTGTTGGATCCGATGTCGAGGACTCCCAGGCGCACGGGAAGAGACTACTCGCGCCCGGAGCCGCCATCGCGCTCGTATCGTACGGCCGACCTCGGGAACAGGGCGCCGACACGGTTCGTCACACATGGCAACAGATCGACCCGCCCGAAAGGCGACTCACAGCAGATCGATAATCTCGCGCCATGCCCGATAGCGCCGTCCTCCTGCCCATCGCAGCGCTCACCGTCACCCTCGTCGCGTTCGTCGGCATCGCGTTGCTCCGTCGCCGCGGCGCGGGATTCACCTCGCTCGTCCTGATCGCCCTGGGCGTCGGCATCGGGATCGGCATCGGGTTCCGTGACGGCCTCGAGTACGTCGCCGTGCTGGGCGACCTCTACGTGCAGGTGATCACGGCGATCGTGGCTCCACTGATCTTCATCTCGATCCTGTCCAGCGTCACGTCGCTGGGATCGGCCGTGAAACTGCGCACGATCGGGTTGTCGAGCGCCTTCTGGCTGCTCCTCACCAACGCGATCGCCATCGTGCTCACCCTCGCCATCGCGCTGAGCGTCGGACTCGGACAGGGAGTGCAGCTCGATCTTCAGGAGGGCAGCGGCGACACGCTCACCGGGCTGATCAAACCGCTCGACGAGGTGCTGCTCGGGCTCTTCCCCTCGAACATCGCCGGCGACTTCGTCGGCAACAACATCACCGGCATCATCCTGTTCGCCCTGCTCTTCGCCGTCGCCTACCTGGTCGCCAACCGGACAGACGACCCGAACCTGCGCTCGTTCAAGAGCATGATCGACGGCACCAAGAAGGTCATCATGACCGCGGTGGGCTTCATCATCGAGCTCACTCCGTATGCGGTCCTCGCCCTCGTCGCCACAACGACGGCCACCGCCGTCACGCGCATCGAGACCGTGCTGGCGCTGGCGCTCGTTCTGGTGCTGGCGCTCGGGATCGCGTTCATCGACGCCTACGTCGTGAACGGCGTGCTGCTGCGGGTCTTCGCCGACGTGAACCCGATCCGGTGGTTCCGCCTCCTCACACCCGCCCAGTACACGGCGTTCACGACCCAGTCGAGTGTGGGAACGCTTCCGCTGACCATCCCCACCCTCACCCGCAAGGTCGGCGTGCCCGAGGACGTGGCCGCGTTCACCGCCCCGATCGGCACGACCATCGGGATGCCGGGGTGCGCGGGTATCTGGCCGATCATCGTCGCGGTCTTCTCGATCAACGCCCTCGGCATCGAGTACTCGGTGTGGGACTACGTCACCCTCGCGCTCGTCTGCCTGCTGGTATCGATCGGCACCGCCGGGGTCCCGGGCACCGCCATCATCACCGCGACCGCGGTGCTCAGCGCCTCCGGCCTTCCCATCGAGGTGCTGGTCGTCCTCATCCCGATCAGCGCGGTCGCCGGCACCGCATCGACGATGGCCAACGTCACCGCGGCGGCGACGGCTGCGACCATCGTCGCCCGCCGCCTGGGCGTGCTCGACGATGCCGTCTTCCGCGGCGAGCGGCCGCCCATCGAGGCCTCGGCGGAGCCCGCATCGCGGCGGGAGCGTCGACGTGCGCAGACCGGCCCGACACCCGTCGTCTCCGACCTCGGCATCCCCGCCGACCTCCCCCTCGGGCAGTGCGAGCTGCCCGCTGCCCGTCCGATCCACGAGAGAGTCTCCCGATGAAATCCGTCCGCCGTTCCCGAGTGCTGTCCGCCCTCGCGGTCTCCGCCGCCTTCCTGCTCGCCCCGATCGCGATCCCGACCGCCGCGCACGCCGCGGGCGACGTCTGCGACCTGTGCTCGATCAACTTCGACCTGGGAGCCTGCGAGGGCCTCGGCGGCTACCCCTACGACTCCACGGTGGAGGCACCCCCGGCGGCGGTCTCCGGCGGCGGCGGCGGCGCGCCCAAGCCCGCGCCGGCTCCCGCTCCCGCGCCCAAGCCGGCCCCGGCCCCCGCTCCGGCGCCCAAGCCCGCGCAGCCACCCGCGACGGGCAACGACCGGCCGGCGGCCGGTACGTCGAACTCCACGACCACGAACACGAACACGAGCACGACCCCGGAGAAGGCGGCGGTCGCGGCCACGGTTCCGACGGCTCCGACCGGCCTTTCCCACGAGATCGACGGAACGACGCTCTCCCTCGCCTGGACGGCTCCGGCCGACGGCGGCTCCGCGCTCACCGGCTACAAGCTGGTCCTGAACGAGGGCACGCCGATCGCCCTTCCGGCAGATGCCACCGAGTACGAGATCGAACTCGGCGAGGGCACCTACGACCTCACGCTGATCGCGACGAACGCCGTGGGCGACTCGCCGGCATCCGAGTCGATCGCGGGCGTCGAGATCGCCGGCGAGGAGACGGAGACGGCGGAGACCCCTGCGACCGTCACAGCCGAAGCGCCCGTGGAAGCCGGGATCCCCCTGGCGGCGCCGCTGACGCTCGGCGGCATCGTCGTCGTCGCCGGCGGGCTGCTCACCTGGTGGTGGCTGCGTCGTCGCTCCAGCGCGACAGCGACCGTCCCGGCCGCGGCATCCGACGACGGCACCCCCATCCTCTGACCCGATCACGCACACGCACCGAGAACAGGAAACCTTCATCATGTCCAGAACAGCACGAGGCAGACGTCTCGCTGCGGGGTCCGTCATCGCGGCGCTCGTCGCGGGCGGAGCCGCGGGTCTCACGGCCCTCCCGGCAGCAGCCGCCCCGGTCCCCACCCCGACGTTCGACTACTTCGCCGACACCATCCCGGGCCTCCGCGCCGGCTCGGTCTTCGAGTCCGTGACGTTCGAGCGGTTCGAGAGCCTCCTCAACAGCGACGGCACCTACGCGTTCCTCCTCGGCGGTCCGAGCGATCCGACCACCGTCGCCACCGCGGCGCAGATCGACCAGGTCGCTCAGCAGTACGGCGTCGACGCCATCTACGCGTTCGATCCGCTGCTGGACGGTGCCTCCGTCGACATCCGGACCTTCGTCACCGGGGTCACCGGCGAGGCCGCTGGCGCGCTCTACACGCGCCTCGTCGACGGATACCTGAACAAGGACACGACCCCCGAGTTCGGGGCGGGCACCGACCCCTACCTCTTCGTGTATGACGGCGACCGCCGCGTCGAGGGCGTCGAGGACCGCATCGTCGCGTCGCTCGGCGGCAGCGAGGACACCACCTCGGCGGCGACGGACGGGTACCGCCAGAAGGTGGCATCGGTGTTCGACGCCGTCGCGGTGAACGGCCAGGCGACACTGGACACCCAGTCGCAGTACGAGTTCTTCTCGACCGCGGTCAACTCCCGCCACCGCGCGGCGTACAGCACCAACCTCACCGCGTACGGCGAGACCATCTTCACGGACGCCGACGCCGATGACTTCGTGCTGCAGTCGATCACGTACCCCGAGCTCGTGGACCTGCTCGAGTCCGACGGGGAGCACACGATCCTGTTCGGCGGCACCTGGTGCCACAACACCCGCGCCGTGATCCGCGACGTGAACCACAAGGCCGCGGAGTCCGGCGTGCAGACCGTATACGTGTTCGACCTGCGCCTCGACGGCTGGAGCGGGGCGAATGCTCACATCCGTGACTCCAACTCGTCGATCGCGCACCTCTACGGTGACCTGGTGCAGAAGCACCTCCCGAACCTCCAGACCCAGTACGTCCTGAACGGCAGCGCCGGCCAGCGGGTCGAGTACCACCCGGGCGGCGACACCGCGGCGGAGAAGGTCGCGGCCCGCAAGCTGCAGGTTCCGTACCTCTTCGACTACGACGGCTCCGACACGGCTGCCCCCATCACGAAGAACTGGATCCAGGACAACGGCGAGGCGGGCTTCCGCGAGTACATGACCGAATGGTGGTGGATCTCCGACCTGCAGGGCCCCGCGAAGCGGCCGAATCAGACCGATGAGCAGTACGAGGCCGGTCGCCTCGCGAACCTCGCGTTCGCCGATGAGGCGCTCGCGAAGCTCGATCAGTTCTTCGGACTCGGGGTCGAGCCCGTGGTGACCGCTCCCGCGGCGCCGTCGGCTCCGACGGTGACCGCTGTGGGCGATGCCGTCACGGTCAGCTGGGCCGCCCCGGCATCCGACGGCGGATCGCCGCTCACCGGATACTCCGTCACGCTCGGTGCCACCACCGTCGAGATCGCGGCGGGCGTCGCCAGCCACACCTTCACCGGGGTCCCGGTCGGCACCCACACGGCGTCGGTGACGGCGCGGAACGAGATCGGGAGCTCGCTGGCTTCCGCCACCGCCTCCGTCACCGTGGGCGGCGACCAGCCCGGCGGCGGTGAGCCGGGCAGCGGCGAGGGGGAGCTTCCCGCAACGGGTGACGCCTCGGTCACCGTGACGGGCGATCTGCGCCCCGGCGGCGAGATCAGGGTGCAAGGAGAAGGGGTCGACCCCGACTCCGACGCCGTGCGCATCGAGCTGCACTCCACGCCCACGGTGCTCGGCAGCACGACCGCCGCGGCCGACGGCACGTTCGCGCTGAACGCCACGATCCCGGCATCCGTCCCGGCTGGTGGCCACGCGGTCGTCGTGTTCGTCGACGGCGTCGAGGTGGCTCGCACCTCCGTGACGCTGGGCGCATCGGGGCTGGCCAACACGGGAGCTGATGCCGGGCTGCTGATCGCCGGCGGCGTGACCGCCCTGGTCCTGCTCGGTGCCGGCGGTCTGCTGGTGGCTCGCCGTCGAGCGGCGTCGGCATCCTGACGCACGCACGACGCATCCGGACGCCCCTTCCCTCCCGCGGGGGAAGGGGCGTCCGGCGCATCCCGCGGTCGAGCGCGCGGATACGATGTACTCCGTGACCACCGTCGACCCCACGCTGCCGCTGTCGCCCTATCGGGAGATCGGCCGCGCGGAATGGGCCCGGCTCGCAGCCGGACTCGAGCAGCCCCTCACCGAGACCGAGGTCGTGGAGCTGCGCGGCATCGGTGACCGGCTCTCCCTCACCGAGGTGCGCGAGGTCTACCTGCCGCTGAGCCGCCTGCTCAGCCTCTACGCGACCGCCACCAAGCGTCTGGGGGCGGCCACGTCGTCGTTCCTCCAGGAGGACGACACGACCACCCCGTTCGTCGTCGGCGTCGCCGGATCGGTCGCGGTCGGCAAGTCGACCATCGCGCGCCTGCTGCGCGAGCTCATGAGCCGTTGGCCCGGCACTCCGCGCGTCGAGCTGGTGACCACCGACGGCTTCCTTTACCCGAACGCCGAACTCGAGCGCCGCGGGATCATGGACCGCAAGGGCTTCCCGGAGTCGTACGACCGCCGCGCGCTGATCGAGTTCCTCACGAACGTGAAGAGCGGCGCGACCGAGGTGCGCGCTCCCTTCTATTCGCACATGCGCTACGACATCGTGCCCGACGCCAACGTCGTCGTCCGTCGTCCCGATGTGGTCATCGTCGAGGGCCTCAATGTCCTGCAGCCGCCGCCCGCGCCGAACGACGTCGCCGTGAGTGACCTCTTCGACTTCTCGATCTTCGTCGACGCGGACACCTCGCACATCGAGAAGTGGTACGTCGACCGCTTCCTCGCCCTCCGCCAGGCCGCGTTCGCCAACCCGTCGTCCTACTTCAACGTGTTCGCGCACCTCACGGACGAGGAGGCGATCACCACGGCACTCGGATATTGGAATGAGATCAACATGCCCAACCTCGTCGAGAACGTGATGCCGACGCGGCACCGTGCGCGACTGGTGCTGCGCAAGGGCGCGGATCACGACGTGGAGACCGTGCTGCTGCGCAAACTCTGAGCGCCGTTCGGGGCGGGAGAATGTACGGACGACTCGCAAAAAACCCGCCTTACTCTTGATCCCATGTGTGGAATCGTCGGATACGTGGGCCCGCGCCCCAGCCAGGACATCCTTCTCGCCGGTCTTGCCCGCCTCGAGTACCGCGGCTATGACTCCGCGGGCGTCGCCGTGATCGACGGGGACGGTTCGCTCGGCATGCGCAAGAAGGCGGGCAAGCTCGCCATGCTGCGCGACTCGCTCGCCGACGCGCCGCTGCCCGACGGGTCGACCGGCATCGGTCACACCCGCTGGGCGACGCACGGTGGACCGACCGACGTCAACGCGCACCCGCACCTGGCCGACGACGACAAGCTCGCCGTGATCCACAACGGCATCATCGAGAACTTCTCGGCCCTGCGGGAGGAGCTGCTCGCCGATGGCGTGGTGTTCCGCAGCGAGACCGACACCGAGGTCGCGGCGGCCCTGCTCGGGCGTGAGTACGCGGGCAACGGCGGCAACCTGCAGCTGGCCTTCCGCAGCGTCGTGAACCGTCTCGAGGGCGCGTTCACCCTGCTGGCGATGCACCAGGACCACCCCGGTCTCGTGGTCGGCGCCCGCCGCAACTCCCCGCTCGTGATCGGACTCGGCGAGGGTGAGAACTTCCTCGGCTCCGATGTCGCCGCCTTCATCGAATACACCCGCAAGGCGCTGTCGATCGGACAGGACCAGATCGTCTCGATCACGCCGGAGGCCGTCACGGTCACCGACTTCGCCGGCACGCCCGTCGAGGCCGAGCCGTTCGACGTATCGTGGGATGCCGCCGCCGCCGAGAAGGGCGGATGGTCGAGCTTCATGGCCAAGGAGGTCTCGGAGCAGCCCGAGGCCGTCGCGAACACGATCCGCGGACGCATCCAGGACGGCCAGGTCGTCATCCCCGAGCTCGACGGACTCGACGAGCTGTTCGTCGGCATCAACCGTGTCATCATCACCGCCTGCGGCACGGCGTCGTATGCGGCGCTCGTCGGCAAGTACGCGATCGAGCAGTGGGCACGCGTCGCGGTCGACGTGGAGCTCGCGCACGAGTTCCGCTACCGCGACCCGGTGATCGGCGCCGACACTCTCGTCGTCTCGATCAGCCAGTCCGGCGAGACCATGGACACGCTGATGGCCGTGAAGTACGCCCGCGAGCGCGGCGCACGCACGCTGTCGGTCTGCAACACGCAGGGCGCCACGATTCCCCGCGAGTCGGATGCCGTCGTCTACACCCACGCCGGCCCCGAGGTCGCCGTCGCGTCGACCAAGGCGTTCTCGGCGCAGATCACCGCGCTGCTGCTGCTCGGCCTGCACATGGGCCGTGTGCGCGGAGCGATCGCCGACGCGTCGACCGACGTCGCCGAGCTCGCAGCTCTCCCGGAGAAGATCGCGAAGGTCCTCGAGAGCGAGCAGGAGCACGTGACGCAGCTCGCCGGCTGGATGGCCGACACCCGCTCGGTGCTGTTCCTCGGTCGCCACGTGGGCTACCCGATCGCGCTCGAGGGCGCGCTCAAGCTCAAGGAGATCTCGTACATCCACGCCGAGGGCTTCGCCGCCGGCGAGCTCAAGCACGGGCCGATCGCGCTCATCGAGCCGGGACAGCCGGTGTTCGTGCTGGTGCCGTCGCCGCGTCACTCCGCGCTCGTGCACTCGAAGGTCGTCTCGAACATCCAGGAGATCCGCGCCCGCGGTGCCCGGGTGATCGTGATCGCCGAAGAGGGCGACGCGGCCGTGCTGCCGTTCGCCGACGAGGTCATCCACATCCCGCTGGCCGGTGCGATGTTCGAGCCGCTGCTCGCCGTCGTCCCGCTGCAGATCTTCGCGATGGCACTCGCCACCGCCAAGGGACTCGACGTCGACCAGCCCCGCAACCTCGCGAAGTCGGTCACGGTCGAGTAGTCCCGTCTTCACGTCGCACGAATGGCCTTGTTTCCACGGAGACGAGGCCATTCGCACGATTCCGATGCGACGCATGCTCGCTAGGCTGAACGGGTGATCATCGGCACCGGCATCGACCTCGTGGACATCCCGCGATTCGAACGGACGATGACCCGAACGCCCCGCCTCAGGGAGCGGCTCTTCGCCCCCTCCGAGCGCACGCTGCGCCTTCCCTCGCTCGCCGCGAGATACGCCGCCAAAGAGGCGCTCATCAAGGCGCTGGGCGGTTCAGACGGCGTGCACTGGACCGAGATCGAGATCGCCTCCGAGCCGTCGGGACGCCCGCACTTCGTCCTCACCGGTTCGACCGCCGCGGTCGTCGAGGAGCGCGGCATCCGTACTCTGCATCTGACCCTCACCCATGACGCCGGCCTGGCCGCGGCGTTCGTCGTCGCCGAAGGAGCCCCGCTGTGACCGTCCCCTTCCGCGAGGCGTCCATCGATCTCGACGCGATCGCCGACAACGTGCGGCACCTCCGCCGACTCACCGGCGTCGAGGTCATCGCCGTCGTCAAGGCCAACGCCTACGGGCACGGCGCCGCAGCCACCGCTGTAGCCGCGCTCTCGGCTGGCGCCACGCGCCTCGGCGTCGCCGAGATCCCCGAGGCGCTCGAACTGCGCAGGCAGGGCGTGCACGCGCCCCTCATGGCGTGGCTGCACGCGCCGGGGGAGAGGTTCGAGCACGCGGCCGCGCAGGACATCGAGCTCGGCATCTCCTCGTTCGACCAGCTCGAAGCGGCTGCCGCGGCGGCCACGGTCGACCGCCCGGTGGGCGTGCACCTGAAGTTCGAGACCGGGCTGTCACGCAACGGCATCGCCCCGGCCGACTGGGGGCGTGTGCTCGCCGAGGCCGCGCGCCTCGAACGCATCGGACGGCTGCGCATCGTCGGGCTGTTCAGCCACCTCTCGAACACCTCGGCAGACGACGACAGGGCCGCGCTCGCGAAGTTCGAGGAAGGTGTCGCCGCGGCCGCATCCTTCGGCATCCACCCGGAGATCCGCCACATCGCCGCCACGGCCGCCGCCATCGACCTGCCCGAGATGCGACTCGACGCCGTGCGCATCGGGGTCGGCCTGTTCGGCCTGTCCCCCTTCGACGACCGCAGTTCCGCCGAACTCGGGCTGCGACCCGCCATGACCCTCCGCGGAGCGATCGCCGCCGTGCGCAGAGTGCCGGCGGGCACGGGCGTCTCGTACGGCTACGACCACCGCACCGACCGGGACACGACGCTGGTCCTCGTGCCGCTCGGATACGCCGACGGTGTGCCGCGGAATGCCTCGGGGCGACTCCCCGTCTCGATCGCCGGACGCCGCTTCGTGAACGTCGGGCGGATCGCGATGGATCAGTTCGTCGTCGACGTCGGCGACACCCCGGTCTCGATCGGCGACGAGGTCGTGCTCTTCGGCGACCCCACGCTCGGGGTACCCTCCGCCGCCGATTGGGCTGCGGCGGCCGACACCATCAACTACGAGATCGTCACGCGCATCGGTCCCCGCGTCCCCCGGCGGGCATCATGAGCGTCGACCCGGCCTTCCTCGGCCGGCGGGAGATCGCGACGACCGAGGCGATGGAGCAGCTGGGCCTCCGCATCGGCGAGCAGCTGGAGGCGGGCGACCTGCTCATCCTCACCGGCCCTCTCGGCGCCGGGAAGACCACCTTCACCCGCGGCCTCGCCGAGGGGCTCGGGGTGCGCGGACCCGTGCAGAGTCCGACCTTCGTGATCGCGCGCACGCATCCGTCGCTCACCGGCCGGGCTCCGCTCGTGCACGTCGACGCCTACCGCCTGGGCTCCGCTGCGGAGCTCGACGACCTCGACCTGGACCTGGAGCATTCGGTGGTCGTGATCGAGTGGGGACGCGGCATGGCCGAAGAGCTCGCCGATTCGTGGTGGGACATCGAGCTCGAGCGGCCGGTCGGCGCCTCCGACCTCGACCCCGCAGAGCTCGACCCCGCAGAGCTCGACGCCGACGCTCCGCGGATCGTCACGATCGTGCGCGAGGGCATCACGTGACGGCGGCTGTGCGCCCGCCGCTCGTCGCCGTCATCATCGAAGACGACCCGGGTGTGCGCTCGCTCCTGGACGAGGTGTTCCTCGCCGCCGGTTTCGAGACCCACCTCGCCGGTTCCGGGCCGGAGGGCATCGCCGCGATCGAGGAACACCAGCCGGTGATCACGACCCTCGACATCAACCTCCCCGGCATCGACGGGTTCGAGGTCGCTCGACGCATCCGTCGGGTGAGCGACACGTTCATCATCATGCTGTCCGCGCTCTCCGACGAGTCGGACGTGGTCCTCGGGCTCACCTCCGGTGCGGACGAGTACCTCGTGAAGCCGTTCCGGCCCCGAGAGCTGCGCGCGCGGATCGAGGCGCTCCTCCGACGCCCCCGGATCGTCGACACGCGCCCGGACCCGACGCCGGCCCCGGCCGTCGTGCACGAGCCGGGGACGGAAGGCGCCACCGTCTTGACCTGGCGGGGCCTGGTGCACCGCGACCTCAGCGTCGACCTGGACACGCGGCTCGTGCTGATCGGGCAGAAGCGGATCGACCTCACACCCACGGAGTTCGACCTGCTCGCCGCCATCCTCGAAGCGAAGCTCCGGGTGCGCAGCAAAGCGGACCTCGCGCGCGGGCTGCGCGGCGCTCCCGACGGCTCCACCGACTACGTGAGCGAGCCGGACAAGCGCGCGATCGAGACGCACATCGCGAATCTGCGGCGCAAGCTCGGCGACAGCTCTGCGCGACCGCGCTACATCGAGACAGTCCGCGGCGTGGGCTATCGCCTCGCTCCCGCCGATGACACGGCGACCTGACTGGGGCGGGGCCGCGGCTCCCCAGCCGCGGCCCCGGTGCCTGCGAATCCCCATTCGCGTGGCCCCAGCGTCTGCGTTGTTCCCCAGTCGCAGTGTCGGCCCCCACTCAGAATGCTAGGGCTGCGGGGACGCCTGAAGAGCTGGCACCCGCGATCTTTGAGTAATCTTGCGGTAAAGCTGAGGTTCTTGGGGGAGGGCGAGCGTCGATGATCCGTACTGTGTCGATCTGGCGCTGGCAATTGGTCTTCACCGGCAGCATGGTGGCGATCGTCGTGATGGTCGCAGCCTTCAAGCCGCAGACTCTCGGCATACCCTTCTTCCTCGCGGGGATCACGCTGATCGTCGTCACGACCATCGCGACGCTGCTCGTCCCGTGGCACCGCCTCCCACCGAACGCGGTGACCGTCGTGCCGTTCCTCGACGCGCTCGCGGTGGGCTTGACCACCAACGCTCCCGACCTGCGGCTCGGGTTCCTGTGGGTCTTCCCGGTCGTGTGGCTGGCGTCGTACTTCACGATGCCGTGGGTGGTGGGAGGCATCGCCTTCATCGGCCTCTGTCTGGTGGTGTTCTCCGATCGCACCGGCACGCCGGCCGACGTTCTGCTGCGCGTGCTCACCGCCATCATCACGCTCGGCTTCCTCGGGGTGACGGTCCGCATCGGGGCGCAGCGGGCGCGTGCCTCCCGGCGGCTCCTCCAGCGTCGCTCCGAGCAGATCAACCGCGCAGCGGAGCGTGCCGAGACCAACCAGCAGCGGGTGACGCAGATCATCGATGCGCTCGGGGTGGCCCTCGTCGTGGTCACGGCGGAGGGACGCATCCTGCAGATGAACGATGCCTACCGGGTGCTGTACGGGCGGGATCGCTTCGGAGCCGCATTGCCCACGGCGGCCGTGGAGTACGACGGAAGGCGCGGCGCGACCGTGCCCCCTGAGCGCACGACCCTCGCCAGGGCGGCCGCCGGCGAGCAGCTGCAGAACGAGCGCGTCTGGCTCTTCGACGGCACCGGCAAGTGGCGTGCGCTGGAGGTGACGACGCAGACGGTGGCCAGCGCGAAGGCGCGCGACCAGATCACGCTCGTCGTCATCGACGACGTCACGATGCTCCTCGAAGCAGCAGAGGAGCGCCGCGCACTCACCGCGATCGTCTCCCACGAGCTGCGCAATCCCCTCACCGCGATCGTCGGCCACGTCGACCTGCTGCGCGAGCGCGAGGATCTGCCGGGCCGGGTCCCCGCGCAGCTCGAGGTCATCGCCAATGCCGGAGAGCGGATGCAGGAGCTCGTGACGACAATGCTGGACCAGACCGTGCCGCCGACCGAGGACCCGTTCGAGCCTGTGGACCTTCGTCAGATCTTCGATGCCGCCGCCGCATCCGCTGCGCCGCTGATCGCGGTGAATCGCCAGGTGCTGGAAATCGTCGGCGTGGATGCCCTCATCATCCACGGGGATGCCTTCCGGCTGCGTCAGGTGCTCGACAATCTGCTCAGCAACGCCGTCAAGTACACGCCCTCCGGTGGGCGCATCACGGCCCGGCTGCGGGCGATGGGTGCGCAGGCCGAGCTCGTCCTCTCCGACACGGGCATGGGCATCGCGCCGGATGAGCTGCCCCGGCTGTTCGAACCGTACTTCCGTTCCGACGCCGCCATCCGCGGCGGCATCGCCGGCACCGGTCTCGGCATGGGCATCGCCCGCGAGATCGTGGTCGCCCACGAGGGCACCATCGAGGTCACGAGCGAGGTGGGGCAGGGCACCACCGTCACACTCCGTTTTCCCCGCCGTCGTAAGAAAGAGGTGCAGGCATGACGCCTCTCGTGCCCGTGAATGTCGACATCACCACGAGCATGGTCGCGGTCGTCACTGTCCTGACGGTGCTGGTGCTCGGCCTCGCCACACTCGCCCGCCCTTCGCGGGCGACGGTGATCTGGGGAGCCGCGTTCGGGCTCGGCATGCTCGGCGCATACCTCTGGCTCGCGGGGCACCAGAACGACTTCCAGCCGCTTCGCAGTGCGGCATCGGCGCTGCTGCTCTGCTTCGAACCGCTGATCTGGATCGGTCTGCGGGTGCACCTCGGACGACGCGCTCCCTGGTGGATCGTGGTGGTGTTCGTGGCCGTCGCTCCCGTGTTGCTCGTCGCGACATCGGACTCGCCCTGGTATCTGTCCGCTTTCAACCTCGTCTTCGTCGGCAGCGGCGTCTTCGCCGGTCTCGTCGCCTACGAGCTGCTGCGCAGGCAGCCGGTCTCGCGGGACATCATTCTCCCGCTCGCCCTGGCGTCCTGCGGCTTCGTGATCGTGTCGGTCGCCAGCGCGGTCAGTGCGCTCACGATCGGCACGGCGAGCTCCTCGGAGCAGCTGGACGCCCTGCGCGGCATGAACGCCGTCGGCACCATCGTGGTGTCGACCTGCGCGGCCTTCACGCTCGTGCTGCTGGTGCGGGCGGGGGAGTCCCGACCCACCGAGACGGATGGGGTCGCGCAGCGCGCCCGTCGGCGGCTCCGGAAGGCGGAGGCGCAGAACGACCACGGCTGGTCGATTCTCGAGGTGCGTCTGGACGACCCCGCCGACCTCCGCGAGGCGATGTCGGGCTCGGAGTTCGCACGCATCGTCGATCGCTTCCACGACGACATCCAGGAGGCGCTCCCGCCGCTGGCCGATGCCGAGCGGATCGCCGACGACCGTGCCGTCGTGGTGATCCGTGCGAGCGATGAAGCGGTCAGGTTCCATGTCAGGGCGGTGCTGAGCCGGATCTCCGACATCGACCACGACCGGGCCGTCGGTGGCGTCCGCGCCTCCGCCAGTATCGGGTGGGCCACGGCCGACACCTGCGGCTACGACTACGACGTGCTGGTGGCCGCTGCAGGACGGGCGGCGGCGCGGGCACGAGAGGCCGGTGGCGATCAGTGGAAGCGAGCGGCCGAGGCCGACTCGACGGTCGCCTGAGAGGTTGAGGTCGTCGACGGCGGACGACGATCCTCCGTCCGTATGCGAGTCAGGACGGGCGCGACTCGCGGCCACGGGCGAGGGCGGCGACGATCGCATCCTCGGCATCGGCGCCGGTCTCGGCAGCGGCAGACACGTTCTCCGCGACCACGGCCTCGATGATCTCGGTCCGCTGGATGCGCGTCTCTCGCGGCGCCTTCACGCCGATCCGCACGCTGTCGCCCTTGATCTCGAGCAGCGTGATCTCGATGTCGCCGTCGATGCGCACGCTCTCACCGATCCGCCTCGTCAAAACCAGCATTCGTTCAGCCTACTGCCGCGGAGACGGCGCCGATCGACGGGGCCGGGGCGTCACGGACGACACCGACCGTCTCGATGGTGAGCGCGGCGGACGTCGCCTCCGTGTAGGAGAGCACGGGGAGGCCGTCGGTCTGCGCCGACACGAGTCGTCGCACGGCGGGACGCAGTGACGGAGCGCACACCAGCACCGGCTCTCCGCCCTCGCGCACCGAGGAGACGGCCTGCTTCACCGACTCCACGACGGACTCCATGCGCTGCGGGTCGAAGACGATCTGAGTACCCTCGTCGCCGGGACGCAGGTTCTCGAGCATGGCCTGCTCGAGGAGCGGGTTGATCATCACCACGCGCAGGATGCCCGCGTCGGCGAAGCGCGCGGCGATCGCGGGGCCGAGTGCGGCGCGTGCTGCCTCGATCAGACCCTCGGGGTCGGTCGATGTCCTGGCCCGCAGCGCGAGCGCCTCGTAGATCCGGCTCAGGTCGTTGATCGGCACGCGCTCGGCGAGGAGACCCTGGAGCACGCGCTGGATCTCGGCCAGCGACAGCAGGGCGGGCGTGAGCTCCTCGACGGCGGCCGGGGAGGCCTGCTTGAGGGCGTCGGTGAGCTGACGGACGTCCTCGCGGCTCAGCAGACGCGCGGCGTGGGCGTGGATCACGCTGGAGAGGTGCGTGATGATGACGCTGGCCCGGTCGATCACGGTGGCCCCGGCGAACTCGGCGCTGTGCCGCATCTCCAGGGGGATCCACTTGCCCTCCAGCCCGAACACCGGGTCGAGCGTGGCCGTCCCCGGAAGGGACTCCAGGCCCTGTCCGAGGGCCAGCACCGAGCCGATCGGTGCCGTGCCGCGCCCGGTTTCGACCCCGGCGATGCGGATCACATAGGTCGCCTGTGCGAGTTCGATGCTGTCGCGGGTGCGCACGGGCGGGGTGATCAGGCCCAGGTCGAGGGCGATCCGGCGGCGGAGTGCTTTCACGCGCGCCAGGAGGTCGTCCGGGCCGCCCGTGACCAGATCGACGATGTCGGGGGAGAGGAGGATCTCGAGCGGGTGCACCCGCATCTTCTCGATCAGCTCCTCCGGCTGGTCGGTCGGGGCGGCCGTCGGGGTCTGGGCGGCGACCGCCTCCTCGCGCTTTTGGTTCGCCTTGATGCGCTGCGCGACGAGCAGCAGGAGGGCTCCGATCGCGACGAACGGCAGCATCGGCATGTGCGGGATGAGCGACATGATGATCGCGGCGCATCCCGCGATGATGAGCGCGTTGCGGGACTGCCCGAGCTGCGCCGATGCCGCCGTCCCCATCTCGGCCTCGGCCGTGGAGCGGGTGACGATCATGCCGGTCGAGACGGCCATCAGCAGGGCCGGGATCTGCGTGACGAGCCCGTCACCGATCGTGAGCAGGCTGTACGTGCTCACGGCCTCGTCGATCGCCATGCCGTGCTGCACGATGCCGATCGCGATGCCGCCGATGAGGTTGATGATGATGATGACGAGGCCGGCGATCGCATCGCCCTTCACGAACTTCGACGCACCGTCCATGGCGCCGTAGAAGTCGGCCTCCGCGGCGACCTCCGCACGGCGTTCGCGGGCCTCGGCATCCGTGATGAGTCCGGCGTTGAGGTCGGCGTCGATCGCCATCTGCTTGCCGGGCATGGCGTCGAGCGTGAACCGGGCGCCGACCTCGGCCACGCGCTCGGCACCCTTGGTGACGACCACGAACTGGATGACGACGAGGATGAGGAACACCACGGCGCCGATGATGAGCGAGCCGCCGACGGCGATCGCCCCGAACGCCTCGATCACCTGACCTGCGTACGCCTCCCCGAGCACCAGCCGGGTCGACGCGACGTTCAGCCCGAGCCGGAACAGCGTCGCCACCAGCAGCAGCGAGGGGAACACCGAGAAGTCCAGCGGCTTCTTCACGAACATCGACGTGAGCAGGATCACGAGTGCGAACATGATGTTCAGGATGATGAGGATGTCGAGCAGGAACGGCGGCACCGGGACGACGAGCAGCATGATGATGCCGACGACCCCGATGGGCACCATGAGCTTGACGAACAGCTGTCTCATGCGGTCCTCCGGTAGGGAAGGGTGTGGATGCCGCGGGCGGCGCCGCGCCGACGCAGCGCGTCGACGAACACCAGCACGCGCGCGACGGCGTTGTACAGGTCTTCGGGGATCTCCTGGCCGAGCTCGCACGCGGCGTGCAGGGCGCGGGCGAGCGTGATCTCGCGCACGAGCGGCACACCGGCGCGCACGGCCTCGTCACGGATGCGCTCCGCGATCACACCGCTGCCCTTCGCGACGACCTTGGGGGCCGCGCGACCGGGCTCGTACCGGAGGGCGATCGCGATGTGCGTCGGGTTGACGACCACGACATCCGATCCGGCGACCGCGGCGATCATGCGGTTGCGGCTGGCGGCGAGCTGCCGGGACCGCCGCTGCTGACGGATCAGCGGATCGCCCTCGGAGTTCTTGCTCTCGTCGCGGATCTCGCGCTTGGTCATGCGGGTGTGCTTGCGGTTGCGGCGCATCACGACGAACATGTCGATCGCGGCGAGGACCAGACCGACGGCGATCGCGGTCTGCAGCAGGGCGGCCGTGCCCTCGGATGCCGTGCCGAGCAGGCGCGAGATCGAATGGGCGCCGCTGGCGGTGAGCACCGGCATCAGACCGGCGATGACCACCCAGAGCGCGATGCCGATCGCCGCGGTCTTCAGCAGGGCTTTGGCGCCCTCCCACAGCGCCTGCAGGCCGAACACGCGACGGATGCCGCTGACGATGTTGAACTGCTCGAAGCGCCCGGTGAGCGGTTTCAGATGCACGCCGCCCTGGACCACGGCGCCGATCAGCGTGACGATGGCGACGGCGGCGAGCATCACCGCGATGGTCGGGAGCACCGAGCCGAGGCCGCGCTCCAGTGCACCGAGCGCCGCCTCCGGAGTGGGGCTGAACACCAGGGAGGTGACGGTGAGGAGCTGCTCGGTCCCGGCGCCTGCGCCGAGGGCGATCGCCGCGGGCATGGCGATCGCCGCGGCGCCGATGCCGAGCCACGCCGTGAGGTCCTGGCTGCGCGAGAGACGCCCCTTCTTGCGGGCCTCATTGAGGTGCTTGTCGGTGGCCTTCTCGCTGCGTTCGCCGGTGTCGGTGCCGCTCACTCGTGCACCCCCTGCATCATCTTCAGCGCCTGCCCGGAGAGGGCGTCGACGATGCCGGGGAGCACCGCGTACACGGCACCGGCCAGCAGCAGGGTGAGCAGGATCTTCACCGGGAAGCCCATCGCGAAGGCGTTGAGCGCCGGCGCGACCCGGGTGATCAGTCCGAGCCCGACGTCGGCGAGGAACAGCACCAGCACCAGGGGACCTGCGATCTGCACGGCGGCGAGGACCATCTGCGACACCCCGTCGATGAGGAGTTCGGCGGGCCCGGCCACCTCGAAGATGCCGTCGACGGGCACCGCCTCGAAGCTCCGGGCGAGACCGGCGAGGATCAGCTGATACCCGCCCGAGGCGAACAGCAGCGTGAGCGCGGTGATGTGGAAGAGCCGGGTGAATTGGGCGCCGTTCACGAGCGAGTGCGGGTCGAACGCCTGCGCGAGCTGGAACCCGCCGAAGACGTCGATCAGGCTGCCGGCCGCCTGCAGCGCCGAGAAGCACAGCAGCACGAGGAAGCCGAGCAGGGCTCCCGTGAGCAGCTGCAGCACGAGGGCTCCGAGGAACGGGCCGGTGTCGAGGTTCTCGTAGCCGGGAGCGACGGCCGTGCCCACGGCGAGGGAGAGGCCGATGGCGAGCATCGCCTTCACCCGCACCGGGATGGCGCCGTAGGAGAACGGCGGGGCGATCATGATGAAGGCGGTGATGCGCACGGCGGCGAGCATGGTCGCCTCGAGCCACGCGAAGTCGATGGGGATGAACACGCGGTCACCCGCTCAGCAGGGTGGGGATGCGGGCGAACATCTCGTTCGTGAAGGCGATCATCTCGGCGATCATCCAGTTGCCGGCGATGAGCAGCGCGATGCCGACGGCGACGATCTTCGGCACGAACGACAGCGTCACCTCCTGCACCTGCGTGATGGACTGCAGCAGCGAGATCGCGAAGCCGACCACGAGGGCCGTGACGAGCACCGGGGCGGCCAGCTTCGCGGCGATGATCAGGCCCTGGGTGCCGATGTCGATGACCGCTTCCGGGCTCATCCGACACCCCCGTAACTCTCCAGCAGGGCGCGGATGATGAGGCCCCAGCCGTCGACGAGGATGAACAGCAGGATCTTGAAGGGCAGCGAGATCATGACCGGCGGCAGCATCATCATGCCCATCGACATCAGCGCCGCGGCGACGACGAGGTCGATCACGAGGAACGGCACGAAGATGACGAAGCCGATGATGAAGGCGGCGCGCAGCTCGGAGATCATGAACGCCGGGATGAGTGTGTACATCGGCACGCTCGAGGGATCCTCGGGGTTCGGCTGCCCCGCCATCCGCGTCATCAGGGCCAGATCCTCTTCGCGAGTGAAGCGCAGCATCCACTCCTGCAGCGGCAGCTGGCCCACGTCGATCGCCTGCGTGAAGGTGAGCGTGCCGTCGATGTACGGCTGCACGGCGACCGTGTTGATCTCGGTCAGCACGGGCCACATGATGAACAGCGAGAGGAAGAGTGAGAGCCCGGCCAGCACCTGGTTCGGGGGGATCGTGGGCAGCGACAGGGCATTCCTGGTCATCGCCAGCACGACGAAGATCTTCGTGAACGACGACATCATCAGCAGAAGTGCCGGGGCGACCGAGAGCAGCGTGATGCCCAGCAGGGTCAGGATCGAACCCGAGGGGCCGCCGTCGACGCCGTTGATGTCGATCGTGACTCCCTCGCCCGGGTCGTCGGGGGTGACCTCGGCGTGGGCGGCGGTGCCGGTGAGCAATGTGAGCACCGCGACCAGGGCGAAGGCAGCGAGGAGGATCAGCGCGACCCGTCGCAGCGCGCGGCCGTCGACGACCCCACGGGACGCGCTCATCGCGTGCGCCGGATGGCCTCGGCGGTCTGCCGCCAGGTTTCGGGGGAGAGGATGGAGCCGCGCAAGGGATCGTTCCGATGACGCACCCGGCGCTGCGGAGCCGGCCGGGTCGGCGATGCCGCGGGCGTCTCGGTCAGGGCGGTGGCGGCGAGGATGCGGTCGAACTCCGCGGCATCGGATGCGGCGTCCGCGGTGGCCGCCGACCAGTGGGTGTCTGCATCGGGTTGCGCCGCGGCCTTGACCGGCAGCTTGTCGACGACGCTCACGCCGTGCTCGGTGACACCGAGGACGTACCGGGCGTCCTCGGTCTGGACCACGACGACCTGTGCCTTCGGACCCACGCCCTGCCGCCCGAGCACCGTGATGACCTCGCCGTCGCGCCGACGCGCCTGCGTGCGTGCGACGCGGCGCTGCAGGAACCACAGCACCCCGAGCACGGCGGCGAGCGAGAGCACGACCCGCAGGCCGAGCAGGAGGTCGTCCAGGGTCAGGCCTCGACGTTCTCGAGGATGCGGGTGATCCGCACCGCGTAGTCCTGGTCGACCACGACCACCTCGCCGTGCGCGATGATGCGGCCGTTGAGCTTGATGTCGGCCGGGGCGCCGGCGGAACGGTCGAGCTCGACGATGCGGCCGGGTTCGAGGTCGAGCACATCGCGCACCGACATGCGGGTGCGGCCGATCTCGACCGTGAGCTCCATCTCGACGCCGGCGATGCGGTGCAGACGCCGGGTCGAGCTCGATGCCGCCGCCGGAGCGCGGGTGACGACGACGGCGAGGCGGCCGATCGTGCGATCCGCGTCGTCCTGCAGGTCGAAGAGCTGCGCGGTCGGGTTCGAGAAGAGCGGAGAGGCATCGCCGATCACGGCATCGCCGAGCGCGCCGGCTCCGAGCGCGGTCGTCGAGGCTTCCAGCGCGTCGCGCAGCCGATCGGCGAGGGGCGCTCCGGAGAGCCCGTCGACCAGGGTATCGGCGTCGAAGAGCTGCACGGCGAGCTGCGCGCTGGCCTCGCCGACGAAGTGCACGATCACGGCATCGCCGGTGTCTCCGGAGACCTGCGAGGCGCGGGCGGTGACGGGAGCGGCGGTCGGCAACGACGCGGCGAAGGCGGCGGCGACGGCCGACTCGTAGGTGGTGGTGCTGGTCACGCGGGCTCCTCGGCGAAGACGGGATCGGGGACGGTGGTGGCGACGACGCACGCGAGACGGGCGCCGGCGCTGCCCACGGCGGCGGTGGCGACCGTCTGATCGCCCACGGCGAGCAGCATCGGGCGGTCGGCGGAATGCGGGAAGGAGACGATGTCGCCGACGGCGAGGTCGAGCACCTCGCGGGGGAGCACGGCGCGCGGGGCCAGCCGCAAAGAGAGCTCGATGGGGGAGACCTCGACCTGGCGTCGGACCAGGCCGGGCGCTGCGGCGCGGTCGGCATCCGAGGTGCGCACCGTGAAGCCGGCGAGGACCGACGCCGGCAGCATGATGCTCACCGGCACCGCACGACCCGCGAGGCGCATCGAGAAGCGGGCGACGATGACCGGTTCTCCCGATGCCGCGACCTGGGCGAACTGCGAGCTGTACTGGATGCCGCTCACGGTGACACCGGCGGGGAGCAGTCCGTCCAGGGAGCCGGTCAGGTGCTCGAGCGCGTCGACGATGAGAGAGCGGATCAGTGCCTGCTCGATCGGGGTGAACGTGCGGTCCTCCGACGTCGCGGACGCTCGTCCACCGACCATCTGCACGATCCAGGTCGTGGCGGCGGAGGTCGGCAGCTGCACGATGAGCCGCTCGTCGGAGTCGGGCAGCGCGCACACGATCAGGGTCGTCGTGGTCGGCAGCGAGGCGGCGTACTCGCCGTACGTCAGCATCCCGACATGCTCGACGGCGATGGTGGCGCGCACGTGGATCTTCGCCGAGAGCTGCGCCGACCACTGCCGGGAGAACGTCTCGAAGGCCAGCTCCAGGGCGCGGGTGTGCTCGCGCGACAGGGTCGCCGAACGGCCGAAGTCGTACACCTCGACTTCGGCGGTCTTCGACGCCGTCGCTGTGCGCACGTCGGAGCGCACGCTGTCCTCCATCACCACGAACCCGACTATCGGGTGGTGATCGACGTGCGTTAGAAGGGAACGGTCAGGAGGCCGGCTGCGCGGCCTGCGCTTCCGGGATGAGTGCTCGCACCTCCTCCGTCGCATCGGAGAGGACGACGATGTCGACGCGCCGGTTCTGGGCCAGCGCCGCGGGCGAAGAACCCGCCGCGACGGGCCGCGTGTCGCCGAACCCGACCGACTTCAGGTGCGCCGGCGGGAGCCCGGACGATTCGACGAGGTGCCGCAGCACCTGGGTGGATCGACCGGCCGAGAGCTCCCAGTTCGTGGGGAACGGGGCGACCGATCCGCGGACGTCGGCGTGGCCTTCGACCGAGATCTCGTTCGGGGCGGTCACGAGGACGGAGCCGAGCGCATCGAGCACCAGCACGGCCTTCGAGCTGAGGGTGGTGCTGTTCGTGGTGAAGAACGTCTCGGCACTGACGAGTCCGATCGTGAGGCCGCGCTCGTCGATGGTGAAGGTGACGTCGGCCTCGAGGCCGTTGTCGGCGAGCACCGTGCGCAGCCGCTCGCGGAGCGCGGAGAGCTCGTCGAACTCGGTCTGCGCCGCGGCCAGCTCGATGTCGGCGAAGTCCTCGCCCTTCTCGTCGACCAGCTCCGGCGGCACCACGACGCCCGTGACGGCATCCACGTCTTCCGAGGGCTCCTGGCCGAAGCCGGTCGCGAGTGACGCGCTGAGAGCCTCGAACTTCTCCTGGTCGACGGTCGACATCGCGAACAGCACGATGAACATGCACATCAGCACGGTCACCATGTCCATGTAGGACGCCATCCACCGCTCGTCCGGACCGCTGTGCTCCTCCTGCGGTACTCGGCGTCGGGCGCGCACGCTCACGACGCGGGCTCCGTCTCCGTCTCCTCCGCGGCGCGAGTGCGGGTGCGACGGCCCGAGCGGGCGGAGGGGCGCTCGGACACGAGGGCGCGCAGGCGCTCTCCGACGAACTGCGGCGGGGCGCCGGCCTGGATCGCGAGCATGCCCTCCATGAGCACGGTCATGCGTTCGAGCTCGAGCTCGCCGAGACGCTGGAGGCGTCCGCCGATGGGCAGCCAGATGAAGTTGGCCGACAGCAGACCCCACAGCGTCGCCACGAATGCTGTCGCGATCATGGGACCGAGGGTGTCCGGCTTGTCGAGCTTCTCCAGCACATGCGTGAGGGAGACGACCGTGCCGATGATGCCGACGGTCGGGGCGAAGCCGCCGAGGGTCATGTAGAAGCGTGAGGCGGTGCGGTTACGGGCAGCGGTCGAGGTGAGCTCATCCTCCAGCAGGGTTCGCAGGTCTTCGGCGTCCGTGCCGTCGGCGATGCTCTGCAGTGCCTGGCGCAGGAACGGGTCCTTCTCGTCCTCCAGCCCCTGCTCGAGGGCGAGGAGCCCTTCGGCGCGCGCCTTCTCGGCGTAGCCGACCACCGTGTCGATCATGCTCGACGCGGTGCGGCGCTCGCCGCGGAAGGCGCGGGGGAGCGACTTGACCGCATGCAGCGCATCGCGCACGGTGCCGCTCGCGATGCCGACGGCGATCGTGGCTCCGAAGACCAGCACCATCGGGGCGGGGATCAGCAGCGATCCGATGGTCGCGCCTTCGAGGTTGATCATGGCGATCAGGGCGCCGAACGCGAGGACCAGCCCGAGGAGGAGGGACGGATCCATCAGCGGTCCGTCTCGGGGTCGGTGGGAGCTGCGGGGGCGTCGTCGGCTGCCGTGATCATCGCGGCGGCCGCGGCGAGCACGCCGGCCCGGAACCGGGTGATCTGCGCGATCACGTCGTCCATCGTCTCGGTGACGACGAACGTCGCACCGTCGACCATGATGAGCGTCGTGTCGGGCGTTGCCTGGACACGTTCGATCAGGTCGGGATTCACCGCGAACCGGGAACGGTTCAGGCGCGTGAGGACGATCATGGGCTCCATCCTGGAAAGATCCGTCCGCGTTCCGGGGAGCGCGGACCCGACGGCCCGTCCTGGGCTGTCGGAGGTGACTGTCGGCCGGTGAGCGTCCGGCGTTAGTGACGGGGCCGGTGGGCGCGGGGAACCGGCGCACTGGTGCTGTAAACACGAGTAGTCGCTCCGTTACTCGTGGTTAAGGATGGTAAACCTTAGTTTCGGGTGCGATAATCGGCTTTATGAACCCCCAGGCAGATGCGCAGGGAACCGGGTGGCCAGAACATGCCACGGAGACGCTTCCTTGGCGCCAGCAGGTTCGCGGCGGTACGCGAGCAGATCGGATGCTGGCGTCGGTGGAGGCGTCCATTCCCCCGATGATCGCGGATCTCGACTTTCTCGCACCCGCGGCGACTATCGTCGCCGCGGAGCGCGCGCTGCTCGCCGTCGCACAGGCGGATACCGACGCCGAGGGGCATTCGGCGGCGTTGAGCCGGTTCATGATTCGCACGGAATCCGTCGCATCGTCGAAGATCGAGCGGATCACGGCCACAGCGACGGACTACGCCAGGGCGCTGGCGGGCAACCGTTCGAACTCCTCGGCGACGAGCATGGTGGCGGCGAGCACCGCGCTGCACGCGCTCGTCACCGGCGTCGGCGATCGAGGCCGGTTCGCGGTCGATGATCTGCTGGCGGCTCACCATGAACTGATGAAGGACGACCCCGTGGAGGCGAGTTATGCGGGCCGTCTGCGTGACATGCAGAACTGGATCGGGGGGAGTGACCACTCGCCGCGCGGTGCGCTGCATGTGCCGCCAGCGTCGCAACGAGTCGCTCCGCTGATGGACGACCTGATCACCTTCCTCAACCGGGATGACGTCCCGGTGATGGTGCAGGCCGCGATCGGGCACGCGCAGTTCGAGTCCATACACGCGTTCACGGATGGCAACGGCCGCCTCGGTCGAGCTCTCGTATCGGCGGTGCTCCGTCGCCGAGGCGCGACGGTGAACGCGGTCGTCCCGCTGGCGAGCGGTCTGCTCGCCAAGAGGGACGATTATTTCGCCGCGCTGGGCGACTATCGGCGGGGCGACCCTACGCCACTCATCGACCTGTTCGCCCGATCGGCACGTGCGGCGGCTGTGTGCTCGCGTGCGTCGATCGCCCGCATCAAAGCCCTGCCGGAGGAATGGGCGAACGAGCTGCGCCCGCGTGCCGGGTCAGCAGCGGCCGCGCTTATCTCTGCGTTCTACGACCACCCCGTCATGGCGGCTGCCGAGATCGAGCAGCGCTCGGGAGCGTCCGAGCAGCAGGCCTACAAGGCCATCATCCGGCTCGAAGAAGCGGGATTCGTCCAGGAGATCACCGGGCGCAAGCGGAACAGGGTCTGGGTCGCCGCTGAACTGCTCGCAGAACTCGACGACCTCGACCGCCGTATCCAGGCGGAGATGAGCATCTGAACGCAGACCGGGAGGGCTCCCCGCGATCACGCGGAGAACCCTCCCGGGAAGCAGCGAGCGGCCGCGGCTCAGCGCTTGAGGTTCGTGAGCTCCTGCAGCACTTCGTCGCTCGTGGTGATGATGCGGGCGTTCGCCTGGAAGCCGCGCTGCGCGACGATCAGGTTGGTGAACTCCTGCGAGAGGTCGACGTTCGACATCTCGAGGGCGCCGCTGATGATGCCGCCCAGGCCGTCGGTCCCGGCCTCGCCGAGCGTCGGCTGGCCAGAGTTGCCGCTGGGGCGGAACTGCGAGGATCCGGTCTTCTCGAGGCCGCCCGGGTTCACGAAGCCGGCCAGTGCGATGCGTGCGAGCACCTCGGTGTCGCCGTTGCTGAACGTGCCCACGAGGCTGCCGTCGTTGGTCAGGGCGTAGGAGCTCAGGGTGCCGGCCGGCTTGCCGTTCTGCTCCTTGATGGCGATGTCGCTGACGTCGGCGAAGCCGGTGACCGCCGAGAGATCGACCGTGATGCCGCCGGACACGATCGATGAAGCGCCGGCCTGCTTGCCGTCGGTGAAGGCCAGCGGGGTGCGCGCGCCGGCAGCGTCGGTGACGTCCCAGCCGGCGGTCGTGCGGGTGAAGGTGAGACGCATCGAGGTCTCCGTGCCCTGCGCGTCGTAGGTCTTGATGTCGCGCACGAGCGTGTCGCCGACGGCCGCGCCCGAAGGCAGGTTGCCGGTCACCCGGGCGGTGGTCGTCGCGGCGGCCGGGCTCAGAGCGCCCACGGGGAGCGTGATGTCGCCGATGCCCTGACCCGGGACGATGGCTCCGCCGCGCGCGGTCCAACCCTGCACGAGCGCGCCGTCGGCCGAGACCAGCTTGCCGCTCGCATCGAACGAGAAGCCGCCGTTGCGGGTGTACAGCGTCTCGCCGCCGGAGCGCACCACGAAGAAGCCGTCGCCGGCGATCATGAGGTCGGTGGGGACGCCGGTGGGCTGCGGTGCCCCCGACGCGAAGTTGGTGCTGATGCCGGCGACCTGCACACCGAGACCGACCTGGGCGGGGTTCTGACCGCCGAGGTTCGTCTGCGGCATCATCGAGTTGCGCAGCAGCTGCGACAGCGAATCCTGGAACTGCACGGCCGAGGCCTTGAAGCCGGTCGTGTTGACGTTGGCGATGTTGTTGCCCGTGACGTCGAGCATGGTCTGGTGCGAGCGCAGGCCCGAGATTCCGGCGAAGAGGGAGCGGAGCATGGTGGTGCCTTTCTGGGTGCGGGGCTGATCAGGATTTGGGGACGAGGGAGACGCCGGAGACGGCGTCGAGGGGGATGGATGCTTCGCCGATGGTCACGAGCGGCACGGCGCCCGCGTACGAGACCGAGGTGACGATGCCCTTCTGGGTGACACCGTCTTCATCGACGTACTGTGCTTCATGGCCGATGAGCGCGGCGGCGGTCTGCCGCATGCTGAGCGCGAAGCTCTCGGTCGAGGTGGCCGACAGCGCGGTCAGCTGCTCCATGGACGCGAGCTGCGTGGTCTGCGAGATCATCTCGTTCGTGTTCATGGGAGAGCTCGGGTCCTGGTTGGTCAGCTGCGTCACCAGCAGCTTCAGGAACACCTCCGAGTCGAGCGTCTTCTTGCGTTCGACCGGAGGCGTGGTGCTTCCGGTCTGCACGCCGGCGGGCGGGATGGTGCCGGTGATGGGGTCGACCGTGGTCATGGGGTTCCTCTCGGATCAGGCGAAGACATCGATGCCGCCGAGCGGCGAGTCGAGGGGGCCGGATGGTGCGCCGTCCGGTGCGGTGGGGACGACGACCGGGTTCGGCCGCGCGCCGGTATTCCGGTCGGCGGGGGCGTCGCCGCGGGCCTGGCCGCCGCCCGCGCTCGCCGCATTGCCGTTCGTCGCGTTGCCGTTCGCGGAGGCGCCGCCGTTCGGCGAGCTCTGTGGATTCGACGAGCCCGGGCCGTCGTCCGAGGTCGACAGCATCAGGGAGGCGTGTGGAGCCGCTGCGGCGAGATCCCGCCGCAGGTCGGCGAGCACGGCCCGCAGCGCCTCGCGCCCGAGGTCGTTCGGGGCGTGCAGCTCGATGTGGATGGCCCCGCCGGAGATGTGCGCGCGCACGGTCACCGGGCCGAGGTTCTCCGGTGACACGGTCAGCGTGAGGCTGTGATCGCCGTCAGCGGCCTGGGCGAGGGAGACGACGGGGGCTGTGATCTGGGGAAGCAGTACCGGCCGGGCGATCGCTGCTGCCGCGGCAGGCGTGGCCGGGGCGACCGGGGGCGGAGAGGCGGGAGCCGGTGCGGTGACGGCGGCCGTCGGGCCGGCGGCATCCGCGGTCGCGGGTACCGATGCGGCGGGGGCGGCGACGACGGGAGTCGAGCCTGCAGAGGACGGCGCGGCGTCGGGTGCCGTGTCAGCGGCGGTGGCTGCCCCGGCCAGGAGTGCCGGGTCGGCGTTCGTCCCCGGTGCCGTCTCCGACGAGGCAGCCGCGGCGACGGCACCGTGCGGACCAGCGGCGACGGGGACGAGGCGGAGAGCGGCGTCGGCCGGAGCATCCGCCGTCGTGCTGTTCGCACCGGATGCGCCGGCGATACCGTCGCTGCCGACAGGAGCCGATGCCGCACCGACGGCGGCGGGCCCGGTCGAGGCACGCGGCGACGATGCGCCGGTCGCGGCGGGTGGCACGGATGAGGCGGCTAGGGGGGTCGCCGATGCGGTGGTGCGTGCCGGATCGACCGATGCGGCGACAGCGCCGGACGCCGCGATCGGGGTGGGGTCGGCGGCTTCCGCAGGGGCATCCTCCGCTCCGGTGTCTTCCGCGGCATCCACCGGTGGCGGGGTCCCGTCGAGGTCGGGGTCCGCTCCCGTGGTGCTTCCGTCGACGGGAGCCGCCGTCCCCGACCCGCTCGGGATCGTGAGGGGTGGGAGAGGCGATGCGGTCACCGGAACAACCGGATCAGCGGATTCGGCGGTCGCATCCGTCGTCTCGGTTCCCGTCGACGCACCCGACGACACTCCCTCAGCGAGGACGCCTTCGGTGGGCGCGTCGTCGGCGAGCTGAGCCCGCGCCGCAACCTGGATCACGTCGGCGAAGGCCGCGGCACCCGGGGTCGCGCCGCGCGAAGGCGCCGCGCCGCTCGGCCGCGACCCGCGAGGGTCGAGCATGTCGATGATGCCGAGCGCGGTCACGACTGCCCCTCCGTGTCGGTGCGCGATCCGATCTCGTCGAGCTCCGCCTGTTCGGCGTGCAGCTCGGCCGTCCGCACCCGCACGGCGTGGGCCTGGGCCAGACGGTCGAGTCCGCGCATCGCTCGTCGTGCCTCCGAGTGCTCTGTGCGGGCCTGGTCGACGGTCTGCTCCTGCAGTTCCGCGAGCACCGTCAGGTCGGAGAGCAGCGTCCGGCCGGCCACACGGGCGGCCGCGAGTGCCGCGAGCGAGCGGACGTCCACGGCTTCGCTCCCGGCACCCGCCAGATGCGCGCGGAGGGAGCGATCGCGGGCCTCGGTGTGCCTGGCGTCGAGCACCGCGCGGGAGAGTCGTTGGGCCGCTGCGCGCTCCTGGATCTCGCGCACACGCAGCAGGCCCGCCAGGGAGAACGACCGTGTCATGAGACTCCTCCGAAACCGGAGACGAGCTCGTCGAGTCGACGCCACGATTCGTCGATCGCGCTCGTCTCGTCGAGCGACTGGGTGAGGAAAGCGGAGATCGCCCGTTCGTGGGCGATCGCGGCGTCGATGCGGGCGTCGGCACCCGGCTGGTACGCGCCGATGTCGATCAGGTCGTTGGCCCGGCGACGCGCGGCGAGCACCGCACGTAGCGTCGCCGCGTGTGCCCGCTGCCCGGGGGCGGTGATCTTCCCCACCACGCGGGAGACGGAGCCGAGCACGTCGATCGCCGGATGGTGTCCGGAGAGCGCGAGCGCGCGGTCGAGCACGACGTGGCCGTCGAGGATCGAGCGCACGGTGTCGGCGATCGGCTCGTTGTGGTCGTCACCGTCCACGAGCACCGTGTAGATGCCGGTGATCGAGCCACCCCGGTCGGTGCCGGCGCGCTCGAGCAGACCGGCGAGGAGCGAGAACGTCGACGGCGGGTACCCACGGGTTGCGGGGGGTTCTCCGGCCGACAGGCCGATCTCGCGCTGCGCCATCGCGACGCGGGTCAGCGAGTCCATCATGAGGATGGCGTGCGCGCCGTCGTCGCGGAAGGCCTCGGCGATCCGGGTGGCGGTGTACGCGGCCCGGATGCGCGCCATGGCCGGCTGGTCGGAGGTCGAGACGACGACCACCGAACGAGCGAGTCCCTCCGGCCCCAGGTCGTCTTCGATGAACTCGCGCACCTCACGGCCGCGCTCGCCGACGAGGGCGATCACCGTCACCTCGGCCTCGGTGCCGCGCGCGATCATCGACAGCAGCGACGACTTGCCCACTCCCGAGCCGGCGAAGAGCCCGACGCGCTGCCCGCGACCCACGCTGACGAGCGTGTCGAGCGCGCGCACCCCGAGCGGAAGAGGGGAGTCGATCCGGTCGCGCCCCATGATCGAGGGCGGAGCGTGGTCGAGGCTCACCGGGATCGCACCCGTCAACGGGCCCTTGCCGTCGATCGGCCGACCGAGTCCGTCCAGGACGCGGCCGAGCAGAGCGGTCCCGGTCGGCACGCGCAGGGCGCCACCGCGGCCCCGCACGGGCGCCCCGACGGTGAGCCCGGCGACGGCCCCGAGGGGCATGCATCGTAGCCCGCCCTCGCCGATCGCGACGACCTCGGCATCGACCCCGTCGAGGGTCACGACGTCGCCGACAGCCCCTTCGAGACCGCGCACCTGCACGCTCAGGCCGCGCACCTGGGAGACGACGCCGATGCGTTCCGGTCGAACCGCCTCGCGGACGGCGGTCCAGGCCGTCACGACCCGGCCTCCGCGAGGGCGCGACGGGCACGTTCGAGGGCGCTGCCGATCCGGGCGTCGATGTGGCCGTGCGCCAGGATCGCAACGGCATCGCCGCGCTCGAGCGTGTCATCGGCGACGAGCGCGAAGGTGGTCAGGTCCGACTCCGCGGTCTGGATCGTGCGCAGGTCGTCGGGGTGCAGGCGCACCTCGCGGATGTCGGCGGGGTCGGCGACCGCGAGTGCGCGCCGCGCGGCGGCCGCGGCAGACGAGCCGGCGTACGAGAGCTCCGCGACGAGGATGAGCTCGGCGAGTTCGATCGCGCCGCGCAGCACCTCATCGCGCGCAGCAGCGGTGAGCTCGCGCTCCCGCTCGCCCAGTGAGAGGGCGGCGGCCTGCAGCGCAGACACCGCGGTCGCCACCTCGCGCGCGGCTGCCGCGTCGCGGGCCGCCTGCTCCGCCGCGGCGACGAGCTGCGCCGACTCGGCCTCGGCGAGTCCGGCGCGGAAGCCCTCCGCGTGTCCTTCGGCGTAGCCGCGCATCCGGGCGCGCGCATGCTCCGCGCCGTCCGCGCGTCCGTCGAGACGAGGGAACAGCACCGGAGAGAACGCGTCAGTAGACATACTCGTCCTCGTCGGTGCGCTGCACCGTGATGTCGCCCGCCGCCTCCAGGGCGCGGATGGTGCGGACGATCTCGGCTCTGGCCTCCTCGACCTGTGAGACGCGCACCGGACCGAGGGTCCGTGCCTCCTCATCGAGGTTCTCCCGGTTGCGCTCGGAGACGTTGCGGCGGATGAGATCGGCGATCGCCTGGTTGGCGCCCTTCAGCGCCAGAGCCAGCGAGCGGATGTCCATGCCGCGCAGCACCCGCTGCGTGTCGCGGTCGTCGAGCTTGACGATGTCGGCGAAGGTGAACATGCGCGACCGGATGTCTTCCGCGAGGGCACTGTCGCGGTCCTCGATGCTCGCGAGCAGCGCCTTCTCGACAGTCGCTCCGGAGCGGGCGATGATCTCGACGAGCGGTTCGACGCCGCCGAGGGTCTCCGGTGCGTCGCGGCTCGCGAAGCTCCCGGTGCGGGTCTTCAACGCGTCGGCCACGATCGCGATCGCCTCCTGCGACGCGGTGCCCATGGTGGCGATCGCGTGGGCGACATCGGTGCGGGTCGGGTCGGGGAGCGCTGCCAGCACGGCCGCCGCCCGGTCGGTGGGCAGGTGCGCGAGCACGAGGGCGACGGTCTGCGGAAGCTCGCCGTCCAGCAGGGTCGCCAGCTGTGCCGGGTCGGCGGAGCCGAGGAATTCGAACGACGAGTTCATCGACGTCGAACCCACCCGGCCGAGCACGGCCGCGGCACGTTCCGCGCCGAACGACGCCTCCAGCAGACCGGCCGCGAGGTCACGACCACCGCGGGCGGGCGGCAGGTGTCCGGTCGCGATCCGGTGGAACTGCCCGAGCGCCTGGGCGGTGGTGGCGGCGTCCAGGTCCTGCAGCTCGATGATCTCGGCGGCGACGGCCTCGGCCTCCGACTCCGAGAGGTGCTTCATCACCTCGATCGCCTGTGCGCGGTCGAGGTTCATCAGCACGACGGCCGCCGTCTGCCGGTCGGTCAACCCGCTCATACGTGCTGCCTGTCGTCGATGAGGGTCCGCAGCAGCTCGGCCGTGCGCTTCGGGTCCTGTCGCGTGAGGGAGTCGATCTCCGCGCGGCGGCGCTCGAGGCTCACCTGCGCGGGCTCGGGGTCGGGCTCCGGCTCCGGATCGGGAGTCGTTTCGAGGAAGGCCAGCGGGGTCGTGGCGGCCTGGTCGATGGCGACGGTGGCCGCACCGGGGCCGAGGGCCGCCGACAACGGAGCCGGCCGGTCCCCGAACAACTGGTCGAACTCGGTCGCCGAGTTGGCGCGACGCCGCATCCGCACGAGGGCGGCGATGACCGCGAGCAGCAGGGGCAGTGCGATCGCTGCGGCGATGATCGCGGTGTTCAGCAGGACCGACTGACGTTCCGCGGCCTCGGCGTCCTTGGCAGCCTGGAGGGCGGCCTGCGCGGCTTCGGCATCCGTCTGGCTGAACGACACGAGTTCGACCGCGATGGAGTCGCCGCGTGCGGTGTCGATCCCCGCGGCGGTCTCGACCAGCTCGGTCAGCTGCGCGGTGCTCAGGTCGCCGCCGGCACCCGCGTCGACCGCGACCGAGACCGACTGCCGCAGCACGTTGCCGGCGGGGGTCGAGGTGCTCTGGGTGCTCTTGTTGACGGCGTTGGTCTTCGACGTCTCCGTGGATTCGGACGTGCCGTCCGCGCCGGCCGACGGCACCGCGATGTTGTCGGGTCCGAGCACGCCGGCGTTCGAGCTCGAACCGTTCTGCGTGTCCGTTCGAGACTGCTCGGTCAGCGGAGGTGCGCCCTCCGCCGGGGTGTAGGTCTCTTCGACGCGCTCGTTGACCGAGCGGTCGATCTCGGCGACCACCGTCACGGTCGCGTTGCCGGGGCCGACGACGGTGTCGAGCATCTGCTGCACGCTCGCGGTCACCCGGGCCTCGTAGTCGCCGGCCTGCTGGTCGACGCCGCCGACCGCGCCGACGCCGGCGGCCGAGAGGGTCTGGCCGCTCTGGTCCACGACGGCGACGTTCTCGGGCTTCATGCCGCTGACCGCTGCGGAGGTCAGGTGCACGATCGCCTCGACCTGCTTCGAGGTGAGCGACGCACTGCCCGACGTCTCCACGAACACCGATGCGGTGGCGTCGACGGTCTCCGAGACGAAGACGCTCTCCTCCGGGATCGCGAGCTGCACCGAGGCCGCTGTCACGCCCTCGATCGACGAGATGGTCGCGGCGAGCTCGCCCTCGATGGCGCGCTTGTAGGTCACGGACTGCTGGAACTCCGAGGTGGTCACGCCCATGTCGTCGAGCAGCGAGTATCCGCCGGAGCTCGCCCCGGGCAGCCCGGCGGAGGCGGCGGCGAGCCGCTGGTCGTAGACGTCCTTCTCCGGCACGAGCACGGTGGCACCGCCGTCGGCGAGCTCGTAGGGGACGGAAGACGATCGCAGCTGCTCGACGACGGCGTTCGCATCGGAGGCGCTCATCCCCGAGAACAGCGGGGTGTAGGTCGGGCGGGTCAGCCAGCTGGAGAGCGCGACGATCCCGAGCGCGAGCACGGCCACGCCGATGATCGCGATGGTGCGCTGCGCGAGCGTGAAGCCCGCGATCACGCGTCCGATCCGCTGGAAGACGTTGGTGACGGCCTGGGGCATCAGGCTTGCATCCGCATGATCTCGTTGAACGCGTCGACGCCCTTGTTGCGCACGGCGGCGACGAGTTCGAGGGTGACCGACGCGCGCGAGGAGGCGATCATGGCTGAGTGGATGTCGTCGAGGTCGCCCGTGACGGCGGCGACCTTGAGCGCGTCGGATTCGGACTGCAGGGAGCGCAGCTCGTCGATCGCACCGGTGACACTGTTCGCGAAGGCGGTGTCGTCCGCCGCCTTCGCCGGAGCGGTGGGCGGGGCGAGGGTGAACGCCGAGGAGATGCCCTCGACGCCGGAGAGGGGATCCATCAGCTGCGTCCGATCTGGAGGGCGGATTCGTAGGCGTTGCGGGCACGGTCGACGATCGCGGCGCTGGCCTGGTAGCCGCGCTGCGCGAGGATGAGCTGGCTCATCTGGTCGCCGAGGTCGATGTCGGGGTAGCGGACGTAGCCGTCGGCGTCGGCGAGCGGGTGGTCGGGCTGGTGCACGAGCCGCCCCTCCGCACTGCCCTGCACGGAGCCGGCGACATACACACCCGGCGACTGGTCGCTGGTCTGGGCGGTGATGTACCGCGCGCGGAAGGCGGCGCCGTCGGTCGCCGTCACGGTGTTGATGTTCGCGATGTTGTCGCTGATGGCGTCGAGCCACTTGCGGTGCACGGTCAGGCCGGTGCTCGCGATGCCGATCGCGTCGAAGGTCATGAGGTCCTCATCGCCGCGCGCATCGACGCGAACGAGCCGTTCACGGCCTGCGTGGCGAACTGGTAGCGCAGCATCGTGTCGACGCTGGACAGGGTCTCGGTGTCGAGGTTGACGTTGTTGCCGTTCAAGCGCGTCGGCTCGAGCGAGGTGCCGACCGTCGAGCCGACCCGTCCGTCACCCGCCTGCACCGAGTCCGCGAGCGCCTCTTCGAAGCGCACCCGCTTGGCGTGATAGTCGGGGGTGTTGATGTTGGCGATGTTGTCGGCGATCGCCCGCTGGCGCAGCGCGAGGCCGTCGAGCGCGCTCGTCAGCGCGTTGATGGTCACAGAATCGAACACGACCGCTCCCCGTGTGTGGTGGTGTGGCCGATCCATGGCCGAGACTTGCGAGCCATCCGTGCTCTCCCTGTTCTATCGGCAGGGTCGCGCACGACGTTAGGGAGCGGTCTCAGCCGTCGACGTCGAGGAATGCGGGCGCATCGGGACGCCGCGTTCCGGGGATCCGGTCCACGGCGCCGAGGTGCTGTCGGAGGTCGTCGAGATCGGTGCGGGCGCGCTCCATCGCGAGGCGCTGACGCTCGACCACCCGGCGGGCGCGATCGGCGAGATGCACGGGCAGGGGAGTGGAGGGCGGCGTCCACGGTTCGATGACGACCGTGTCGGCGGTTCCGGGGGTAGCCGTGAGGATCCGGTCGGCGTCGAGCTCGAGGCGATCCAGGAGCGCGGTCCACTCCGCCGTCACGTCGTCGGCGCTCACGACCGGGTCTCCGCGACGGTCCTGGCGGCTTCGTGCCAGGCATCCCGCAGCGGGGCGACGATCCCGTGGCACGCACGGGTGCGCTCGGGATCGCGGCCGATGTTGGCGCCGATCAGGGTCTGCGACAGGAAGACGTACACCGAGCGGAGGCCCGCGCTGCCGTTCCAGTCGTCGGTCAACGACGAGGTCAGCTCCGACACGATGGCCTGCGCGTGCTGCAGCTGGGCATTCGCCTCGGTCCAGTCCTCGGCTCGCTGGGCGGCCTCGCCGCGCTCGATGTCGAGCAGCAGCCGGTCGTACAGCAGCGTCACGAGACGCTCGGGCGGTGCCGACAGCACGGCATCGTCACGGTAGCGCTGCTGCGCACGCAGGGCGGCGTTCATGCTCACTTCCCCGAGCTCGAGGTCGGAAGGGCGGCGATCTGCGACGACAGGTAGGTCGACTGCGACTGCAGTTGCGACAGCATCACCTCGAGGCGGGCGTAGGTGCGCTCGAGCGTCGCCTTCCGCTGGGCGAGGCGCACGTCCCAGCGCTCCATCTGCTCGCCGAGGCTCTTGACCTCGCTCTCCTGGCCGGTGATGCGGGAGGTGAGCAGGCCGTCGTACTTGTCGGAGTACACCTTCGCGGTGTCCTGCACGCGCGAGGCGACGTCGGAGAACAGTCCGGCGACCGCATCCGGGTCCTTCGCGAGGGCTTCGGCGAACTTCTCCTCGTCGAAGCTCAGCACGCCGTACATGTCGGTCTCGATGCCGATGGAGGAGGGAGACACCCCATCGACCGGATGCTGGATGGCATCGGCGATCGCCGTCCGCAGCGAGCGGACGGTGCTGTCGCCCGTGAAGACGCCCAGGGTGGTCTTGTCGCCCTGGTTCGCGGCGACGGTGGCCTTCGACCCGTTGTCGATACGCGTCAGGATGTCTTTGACTGCGGCGATGAACTCCGCGGAGGCCTTGGTGCGGGCCTCGGTGTCGATGGTGACGCCGATCGTGATCGGGGCGGCGGATACCGCGGAGACCGTGACATCGACGCCGTCGAACAGATCGGTGAAGGTGTTGCTCGACGAGGTCAGCACCTGTTCGGCGCTGGTGCCCGCCCACAGCCGCAACTGTGCGTCGGCGCCCATCGCGATCACGGCCGCCCCCGCTTCGGTGGCGATGTCGGATGCGGTGCCGGCCTCGACCGCGGCGACGTCACCGCGATAGGCGCGGAACTGGCCGCCCTCGCCCGAGTCGGCCGCGCGCAGCTGCAGGCGGTGCAGGGGGTTGCCGTCGGCGTCGCGGCCCGCGGGCACTGCTGACGCGACGACTCCGAAGCCCGCTTCGTTGATGGCCTGGGCGACCTCCTGCATCGAGGCGCCGTCGGCCTCGATCTGCAGACGCTCGCCCTGGGCGTTCTCGAGGGTGATCACCGGCGGGTCGACGGGCCATCCATTCGACGCGGCCGAGACGATGGTGTGATTCTTCGCGACCTTGTCGACGACGATCTCCGCCGCGACCGGGGCGGCGCCGGTGCGGGTGGCGACCGTGACGGTGTTCGACGACGACGATGTCGTGAAGCGTGCCAGTCCGTCGCGCGATGCGGCCTTCTCGGCGGCCGTGGCGAGGTTCTGGATCGCGGTGTTCAGCGTCTGCAGTTGGGTGACGATGCCGTTCTTGTCATCCATCTTCGCTTTGAGCAGCGAACGCGGGATGGCGTGCACGTCCATCAGGGCCTTGATGACCTCTGTGGTCTTCAGGCCGGAGACGAGGCCGTCGAGCGAGAGAGACATGTTCGCCTTTGCAGGTCGGGAGCGGACGGGGTCCGGGCGACGGTCGCGACCGCCGCCCGGACCCTATGGCGTGGTTCAGCGCAGGAGCTGGAGAACGCCCTGGTTGGACTGGTTCGCCTGGGCCAGCATGGCCGTGCCCGCCTGCGACAGGATGTTCGCCGAGGTGAACTTGACCATCTCGGACGCCATGTCGGTGTCGCGGATACGGCTCTCGGCGGCGGACAGGTTCTCCGCCGACACGTTGAGGCTGTTGATGGTCGACTCGAAGCGGTTCTGCAGCGCACCGTAACCGGCACGTGCGGTCGAGACCGCCTGGATCTCCGTGTCGATGTCAGCCAGCGCGGCACCGTAGGTGGCCGCATCCGTCATCGTCGCCGCGTAGCCCTTGATGTCTGCTCCGAGGGTGGCGAAGTTGGTCAGGGCGACCGAGATCTGGTCCTCGGCGGCGACCGCGCCCGCACCGACCTGGAACGTCAGCGTCGTGCCACCCGAGAGCAGCTTGATGCCGTTGAAGTTCGTGCTCTCGGCGATCCGGGTGAGCTCATCACCCAGGGTGTTGATCTCCTTCTGGATCGCTTCGCGCGACTTCGCGTTGTTCGAGTCGTTCGCACCCTGAGCGGTCAGGTCGCGAACGCGCTGCAGGATCGAGTGGACCTCGGTCAGGGCGCCTTCCGCGGTCTGGATGACCGAGATGCCGTCCTGGGCGTTGCGCGCCGCGACGTTCAGGCCGTTGACCTGCGAGCGCAGGCCCTCGGAGATCGCGAGACCGGCGGCGTCGTCCGCTGCACGGTTGATCCGCAGACCGCTCGAGAGCTTCTCGAGCGACTTCGACAGGTCGTTCTGCGTGCTGGACAGGTTGCGGTAGGCGTTGAGCGCCGACACGTTGGTGTTGATCTGCATACCCATAAGGGTTCTCCTCCGTGAATTTCATTGTGCGAGAGACCATCCGTGGTCTCCCGCACACACCTATCGGCGGAGGCGGCGCGGGCGTTAGCCGGGCGCGTCGGGGAAAGCAGGCTAGGCGGGGGCCGATTCGCGGAAGACGCCGGCGATCCGCGCGCTGGCCGCGTCGGCGATCCGTGTGAAGTAGGCGTCCCGCGCTCCGGCCGACACCCGGGTCGTCGTGGCGGGGGCGGCGCCTTCGGCGAAGTACCGGTCCAGGGCGTCGCGCAGCAGGCGGATGGCCTCCGACCTCTGCTGCGACACGGCGGAATGGGTCACGCCGAGCTCTTCGGCGATCTCCTTGACGGGGCGTTCTTCGAAGTAGACGCTCTGCACGATCCGGCGCATGCGCTCCGGCAGCGCGGCGACCGCCTGTTCGAGCACCTCGCGGCGCTCTCCGACGAGCGCCGACTCCTCGGGAAGCGGGATGTCGGCTGCCACGTCGCGGGCGGCGGGGTCTTCCAGAGTGGTGACGGTGCGGGCGGCATCGCCGAGGGCTTCGAGGACGACATCCTTCGCGACGCCCATAGTGGTGGCGACCTCGGCCGCCGTCGCCGTTCTGCCGAGTCCTGCGGTGAGGGTCTCGCGCACGGCGACCGTCTCTTTGATGCGCTTGCGGATGCCGCGGGAGGCCCAGTCCATGGAACGCATCTCATCCGCGAACGCGCCGAGGATGCGGCGGCGCGCGTAGGCGCCGAAGGGGACGCCCAGAGCAGGGTCGAACGCGTCGGCGGCGGTCACGAGCGCGAGCGCGCCGACGGACGCGAGCTCGTCACGGGGGATATGGGTTGCTCGGGCGTGCGTTTCAGAGGCGAGGTAGCCGACCAGGGGGAGGTTGCTCTCGATGAGGAGATTGCGCTCAGCGCGCGACGACATGGGGGATGATCCACCTCTCTGGATTCACTCCGGAAGCTCCAAGGAGACGAGTAGATGCACATATCACACTTCTTGTGATCTGTACATGGGGAGAACTACCCATCGCCGTTCCACATAGTAACCTTAGGGGCGCGGCAGCCGATAGTGACCTTTGGCCGCGTTAACAGGCGTGGCGATCACTGGGGAAAAGGGGATCATGGGAGCCAACGAACTATCGATACAGCTGTGGCGCGAGCGTGAACTGCTCGAGATGCTGCTCTTCAAACTAGACGAACAGCAGCTGCTGCTCGCGGCCGGACGATCCCAGTGGATCCAGTTCGCCGCGCGTGAGATCGATCAGGTCCTCGATCGCCTGCGCGGCGCGGGACTCGCGCGCACGGTCGAGGTCGCCGCGGTCGCCGAGGAGTGGGGGGCTCCGGAGGGTGCGACGATCCGAGAACTGGTCGCACACGCGCCGGAGGGCGCGTGGCAAGAGGTCTTCGCCGACCACATGCGCGCGCTGACGAAACTCGCCGCCGAAGTCGAGCAGCTGCGCGACGCGAACACGGAGCAGCTCAGCGGCGTGCTCCGTGCCACTCAGGAAACGCTCGCCGCGCTGGGGCACGAGACGGGCGAATACACGACGAACGGTGACCGCGCGCGCGACGACGCAGCGCGCATCATCGATACCGAGATGTGACCGGAAGGGGATCATGTCGACCTTCAGCGGATTGAACACCGCGGCCAGCGGACTCGCGGCCGCCCGACGCGGCATGGACGTGGTCGGGCAGAACATCGCCAACCAGAAGACCGAGGGGTACACGCGCCAGCGGGTCCAGACCTCGGCCATCGCCGCGATCGCCCAGACCAGCCGATTCAGCGTCGGCGCTCTGCCGGGACACGGCGTCTCGATCGACGGCGTCGCCCGTCTCGGCGATGCCCTGCTCGACGCCCGCGTCCGCGATTCGCTCGCCGCATCGGGCTTCTGGTCCACGCGCGCGGTCGCCGCGACCACGATCGAGGCCTCGCTCGCCGAGCCCACCGAGAACGGACTGGCGGCTCGGCTGTCGAAGTTCTGGTCCGGGTGGCAAGATCTTGCCAACACACCGGACTCCGGTGCAGCGGCATCCACCATCCTCGAATCCGCCAAGGAGCTCGCCTCCCACATCGCCGGCGGCTACCGCACCGTGGCCACCCAGTGGAGCGACGCACGGGCGACGGCCGAACGCACCGTGACCCAGGTGAACGCGGCTGCCGACCAGATCGCGGTGCTCAACGGCGAGATCCGCGACGCTCTCGCCTCCGGGCGCTCGGCGAACGAGCTCATGGACCAGCGGAGCGTGCTCGCACAGAACGTCGCCCGCATGTCGGGGGCGGCGGCCACGATCGAGAGCGACGGGTCGATGACCCTCCGCGTCGGCGGAAACGCGCTGGTCTCGGGTTCCGATGCGCGCCACCTCGTCCTCAACGGCCCGGCCACGATCGACGCGGGGCAGCGCTTCACCGTCTCGTGGGCATCCGCCCCCGATCTCCCGGCCTCGATCGACGGCGGTGAGCTCGGTGGCTCGCTCGCCGTGCTCGCACCGGCAGCCGACGGCGGCATGCTCGCGCAGCTCGCCTCGACCTACGACGCGGTGGCGACGGCCCTCGCCGGGGCACTGAACGCGCAGCACCGTGCGGGCGTCACCTCGTCCGGGCAGCCGGGTGGAGACTTCTTCACCCTTCCGACCACCGGGTCGGCCGCGCTCGGACTGCGGGTCGCCGTGACGACTCCATCCGAGCTGGCGCTCGCCGCACCGGGTGCCGGTGCGCTGGACGCGACCAACGCCGACCTGATCTCGCAGATCGGCCGCGGCGCCACCTCGCCCGACGCGCTCTGGTCCGACCACGTCACGCGCTTCGGCGTCGCGACGGCAGCCGACGTGCAGCGCGCGAAGGTCTCCGATTCGGCGGCTGTCGCCGCGGTCGGGGCGCAGCAGTCCGTGGCCGCCGTCGACGGCGACGAGGAGACGATCAGCCTGCTCACCTACCAGACCGCCTACCAGGCCGCAGCCCGCGTGATGACGGCGGTGGACGAGGCGCTCGACGTCCTCATCAACCGCACCGGCCTCGTCGGACGCTGATAAAGGAGCATCGTGATCTCTCGAGTGACATCGTCATCCATGACGCAGACGGCGATGCGCCAGCTGCAGTCCAACCTCACCGAGCTGGCGCGTCTGCAGGAGCAGGCGACGTCGCAGCGGGCTTTCGCCACTCCGTCCGAAGACCCGGCGGCCGCGGCCGCGGCCCTCGCCCTGCATGCGGAGCAGCGCCGCAACGACCAGTACGCACGCAACATCGACGACGGGCTCGCGTGGGTCACGGCGGCGGATGTCGCGATCACCGCGAGCACCTCGCTGCTGGGCCGGGTCCGCGACCTCACCGCCCAGGGGGCGAACGACGGTGCGCTGGATGCCACCGCCAAGGAGGCCCTGGCCGTCGAGCTCGAGGGCATCCGCAAGGAGCTCCTGTCCCAGGCCAACACCCGACTCCTCGGTCGCTCGGTGTTCGCCGGCACCTCGGACACGGCGGCCTTCGCCGCGGACTACTCGTACAGCGGCGTGGCGGGCTCCGAGGTCAGCCGTCGCGTCTCGGATGCGGCATCCGTCCGCGTCGACACCGACGGTGCCGCGGTCTTCGGCACCGGCGACGACTCGGTGTTCGCTCTCGTCGACAAGATCGTCGCCGACCTCCGTTCCGGTACGAACGTCGGCCCCCGTCTCGCAGAGATCGACGATCGACGCACCGCCATGCTCGGGGTGCAGGGTTCCGTCGGAACCCGCCAGTCTCAGATCGAACGCGCCAAGGAGGCGGCAGTGCAGAATTCCGTGTCCCTCGAGTCCCGCCGCACGGCGGTCGAGGACGTCGATTCGATCGAGGTGCTCGTGCGGTTGCAGGCGCAGGAGCTCGTGTACCGCTCCGCGCTCGCGGTGAACGCGCGCGTTCTCCAGCCCTCGCTGATGGACTTCCTGCGATGACCGCGGCACTCAGCTTCCTGACGCCCCCTCCGGGACTCGCGCCGCACGTCGACTTCGCTCTCGCACCGGTCGACGGTGCGGACGGTCTGTTCTCGATGCGAGCCGTGGACGACGCGGATCTGCGCCTGTACCTCGTCGACCCGAGCACCGTGCTCGGCGAGTATGCGCCGATCCTCACCGACGACCAGGCCGAGAGCCTCGCGCTCGCCTCGGCCGACGACGCACTGGTCCTCGTGGTCGCCCACCCCTCCACGGAAGGCGTGAGCGTGAACCTGATGGCGCCGGTGATCGTCAATCGCACCACGGGAGCCGCGTCGCAGGTGATCCTCGAGGATCAGGACTACCCGCTCCGCGCTCCGCTGGGCTGAGGCGCGAGCCGCGGGCACTCCGGGCCGCTCTCACAGCGCGACCACGGCTACCCTGGAGACGTGATCCTTGCCGTCGACACCTCCCTGGGCACCGCTGTCGCCCTCATCGATGCCGACGGGGCGCGACGCGCCGAAGCCGCCGCCACCGACCCGCTGGGCCACGCCGAGGTGATCGGCGACCTGCTCGTCGCGGCGCTCAGCGATGCGGGTGACGGCGAGGTGACGCATGTCATCGCCGGCATGGGCCCCGGACCCTTCACCGGGCTCCGCATCGGCATCGCCGCGGCCCGCACCTTCGCCCTCGGGCGCGGCATCCCGGTCGTCCCGGTCCCCAGCCATCTCGCCGCCGCTCTCACCGCGCTCGAGACCGAGTCGCAGCCGTTCGCGATCGTCACCGATGCCCGCCGACGCGAGGTCGCGATCACCGTCTTCGACGGGCTCGATGCCGACGGGATCCCGCACATCGTCGCCGACACCGTCCTCGTGCGTGCGGCCGACGCCGACGCGCACCTCGACGGCATCCGCCGCATCGATGTCGCCACCCTGTCGGCGGCGGACCTGGCGCGCGTCGGAGCACGCGCCCTGGCAGCCGGTCGCACGCTCACGGGTGACGAGCCGCTCTACATGCGCCACCCCGACGTGACGGTGCCCGGTGCACCGAAGAAGGTCGGCTCATGACCCTCCGCGACGCCACCGCGGACGACCTCGACGCGATCATGGCGATCGAGGAGCGGTCCTTCCCGACCGACGCGTGGAGCCGCGAGACGATGGCCGCCGAGCTCGCGAGCATCCACGGCCGCTACCTCGTCGACGACCACGACGGCGCGGTCATCGGCTACGGCGGCGTGCGCGCGCTGCGTGGCAGTGCCGACGCCGACATCCAGACCATCGCGCTCCTCGCCGAGCACCGCGGGCAGGGTCGGGGCCGCGCGCTCCTGCGTGCTCTCCTGGCCGCCGCGGCCGAGCGCGGTGCCCGTGAGGTGTTCCTCGAGGTCAGGGCCGACAACCCCGCGGCGGAAGGCCTGTACCTCGCGGAGGGGTTCGAGGAGATCGGCCGTCGCCCCCGCTACTATCAGCCGGACGACGTGGACGCGATCGTGATGCGTCTGGAACTGCGCCGCCACCCGGCATCGCACGACACGACCGAGGAGGCGAAGGCATGAGCGGACCTCTGGTCCTCGGCATCGAGACGAGCTGCGACGAGACCGGGATCGGCATCGTCCGCGGGCGCACCCTGCTCTCCAACACCATCGCGTCGAGCATGGACGAGCACGCCCGATACGGCGGCGTCGTGCCCGAGGTCGCCGCGCGGGCGCACCTCGAGGCGCTTCAGCCCGCCATCGATGCGGCACTCGCCGAAGCAGGGGTGCGTCTCGACGACCTCGATGCGGTCGCCGTCACGAGCGGCCCCGGCCTCGCGGGCGCGCTCATGGTCGGAGTGGGCGCCGCCAAGGGCCTGGCCGTCTCGATCGACAAGCCGCTGTACGCCGTCAACCACCTCGTCGGCCACATCGCCGCCGACATCCTCACGGCCGATTCCGCGCCGCTCGAGTACCCGACCATCGCGCTGCTCGTCTCCGGTGGTCACACCTCGCTGCTGCACGTCCGCGACCTCACCACCGACGTCGAGCTGCTCGGCGAGACGATGGACGACGCGGCTGGCGAAGCCTTCGACAAGGTCGCCCGGCTCCTTTCGCTGCCGTACCCCGGCGGTCCCGAGATCGACCGGGCGGCGGCCGACGGCGACCCGGACGCGATCCGGTTCCCGCGCGGTCTCTCCCGCGCATCGGATCTGGCGAAGCATCGGTACGACTTCTCGTTCTCGGGGCTGAAGACCGCGGTGGCCCGGTGGGTCGAGCGCTGCGAGGCCGACGGGGTCGAGGTGCCCGTGGCCGATGTCGCCGCGAGCTTCCGCGAGGCGGTCGTCGACGTGCTGGTGACCAAGGCACTCGCGGCCTGCGCCGACCTCGGGGTGCCGCGCCTGCTGCTGGGCGGCGGCGTGATCGCGAACCGTCGGCTGCGCGAGGTCGCCCTCCGGCGTGCCGATGAGGCGGGAGTCACGGTGCGCATCCCGCCCCTCTCGCTGTGCACCGACAACGGCGCGATGATCGCCGCGCTGGCCGCCGAGCTGATCTCCTCGGGGCGGCGCCCCTCGACTCTGGCGTTCGGGGCGGACTCCACCCTTCCGGTCACCGAGATCCAGATCGCCGAGGCGGTGCCCGCATGAGCGACGTCTCCGGCTCGTCCGACGCGAAGACCCCCCGGACTCCGCCGGCGCGCGTCGAACGCGCCAGTGACGAGGTCGAGCAGCATCCCGGGGCGGCGCCGCGGCTTCCCGGCGCCCGTCGCGAGGGCTACACGAAACTGCCCACCGGCCCCGTCGGCATCGAGCCCGTGGTGGTGAGCGGGCCCGACATCGATGCCCCAGGCGAGGCGGAGTGGGAGCCGACGACCGGGGCCATCCCGATCGACGACACCCGCCTCGCGCCGTGGGCCCTGCTCGCCGCGATCGTCGCCCTCGGAGCATCGTTCTTCGTCGGCTGGGGGATCCCCGTCGCGGTCGTCGCGGTGATCGCCGCGATCATGTCGCTGCGTCGTCCGCTCGAGAGCCGTTCCATCGCGCTGTGGGCGCTCGTGCTGGGCCTCTGCGCGACCGCGTACAGCCTGGGCTGGTTGGTCTGGGCAGGCATGCAGTTCGAAAAGCTCGGCTGACCGGATGCTCGAGCCGGAGGAGTCGGAGGAGCTGCGTTCCCTGCAGGCGCGGGCGTATGGTCGCGATTCCTCGCTGACATCGGCCGAAGCCGAACGCCTCCGCGAGCTGGAGGACCTCAGGCTCGCACCGGTCGCCGAGGCTGCCCCCGCCGCACACCCGGGCGAAGTGGAGCGGAGCGCCGCCGCCGAGCCCGATACCGCGGTCGCCGTCTCCGAAGCCGCGCCCGCCGACGAGGGCCGAGTGTCCGCGGGGGAAGACGCGGCAGACGACGCGGTCGACGCCCTCTCGCCCGCATCGTCGTCCTGGCGCTCCCTGTTCTCGCTGCTCCGCACGCGCTGGCGGCCGGTCGCTCTGGTGGCCGTCGCGGTGCTCGCGATCGGGGTGGGGGTCGGCTGGCTCGCGTTCGGCCGATCCGCAGCCGCGGCGGTGGAGCTGACCGCCGACCAGGAGGGATGGCAGAACGATCTCGTCGCGGCCGGCGTGTACGATCCCGGTTCGATCCGCGCGCTCAGCGTCGAGGAGGACGTGGTCATCTGGACGGCGACGAAGGACACGAAGGAGCGCACCTGCCTGATCCTCGGCACGGGTGAGGCGACGGTTCCGTCCTGTGACCGTACGGAGATGATCGCCGAAACCGGGATCTACGGCTCGATCTCGGTCAAGGGTCACAAGGGCCTGCAGCGCGAGGTCAGCGCGCAGATGCTGTTCACCGCATCGGGCGAACCCGCTGTCGCGGTGAGCGTCTACGACTACGACCCGACGGAGAGCGGCATCACCTACGCGAACGAGGCCGAATCGGAGACGGCGGCCCGGTTGGCGGAGAACGGCTTCGACGCCGGCTCGCTCTGGGTCGTCGGCTACGACGGCGACGTGCCGATCTGGACGGCCGCGCAGACCGAGTCGCAGAACCAGTGCCTCATCTACGACGGATCGACCGATGAGGCTCCGGTCACCTGCGCCGACCCGCAGACCATGCAGGAGCAGGCCTCAAGCCTCGTGCTCAACGTCGTCGACACGGAGACGGGCGGCGTGACGCACCTGGAGATGATGTCGAATCGGGGGCCCGGGTATCTCACCATCACCCGGGAGGGAGATGCCTCGGGTGCCGTCGGAGACTGAGGCCGAAGAGCTACGGGCACTGCAGCGGAAGGCCTACGGCCGAGGAGGGCTGCTGACCGCAACGGAATCGCAGCGGCTGCGCGCGCTCGAGGATTCGCGTCGCTCGCACGCCGCGGCCGCGTCCCCGGAGCGGTCGGAGGCCGGCCACGGTACCGACGGCGGCGGCGGATCCATGAGGCGGGACCAGACAGAGGTGGCGATCGGGCCCGTCGACGAAGCGTTCGCGGCGAACACGGCCTCTGACGCGGCCGAGGTTCCCTCCGCAGCGCTCACGCAGCGTGCTCCGGATGCGCAGGCATCGCCGACGCCGCAGCCGACGCCCCCGACCCCGGCTCGAGGCTCGATGCGCCGGCAGGTGGTGGCGACGCTGGTCGCCGTGTCCGCCGTCCTGCTCGCGCTCGGCGTCGGCATCGGCTGGGGGCTGTTCGCGCCGCGAGCCGGCGGCATCCCGCTGACGGCGGAGCAGCAGCAGCGCCTCGGAGAGCTGGTCACCGAGGCGTTCGATCCCGGTTCGGTCCGCGCGGTCGCGCAGGATGGTGATGCCCTCGTCTGGTACGCGACGAAGGACGAGGGATCGGCCGCCTGCCTGGTCCTCGACGTCGGCGTGCAGTCGCAGACGAACTGTCTCGCCGCGGAGGAGTCGGAGCGCGGACTGTCGGCGTCATTGTCGCTCCCGGGGGAGACGGGCTCCGACATCATCCAGGCCACGATGCTCCTCTCGACAGCGGGGGAGCCGCTGGTCGCGATCCAACGGTGGGGCGGGGTCGATTCGCTCCTGGCCCAGTTCCCCGAAGACGTGCGCGACCGGGCGGAATCGCTGACGACGGAGGGGTTCGAGCTCGGTCTCTCGCTCGTCGGTGTCTTCCGGGACGCGCCGGTGTGGCTGGGGGATCGGCTGTCGGAACAGGGCGCCACCGAGCGGTGCCTGATCGTGGATGCCGCCGGGCCGGTCGTCTGCAAGGGCTTCGAGACCGCGTTCGCGGAGGGCCTCACTGTGAAACTCGAGACCGTCGACCCCTCGGGTGCGCGGGTCGCGACCGCGGCGTTGGACCTGCAGTTCACGAACCAGCAGACGCCGTACCTGACTGTCTCCGTCGACTCCGCAGCGCCCGATGGCGTGGACGAGGTGTCCGATGCGGTGGATGACCCCTTGATGATCCAGCTGTCGCCGGGCGGGCGGATCGAGCTCCAGGACCCGGGCGACGACGGCTGACCCCGGCGGGGCGGGTCGCGATCAGCTCGCGGCCGGAACCCGATCGGCGAGGATCGCCCGCCGCTGATCGCCGATACGCGCGAGGATCAGCGTGGCCTCCTGATCACCGCGCAGCGTGAGCTTCTTCCGGAACGCCGCAGGGTCGATGTCGACACCGCGCTTCTTGATCTCGATGCGACCGACGCCGTGCGCCTTGAGAGCGGCGTTGATCGCCTTGGGGTTGGCGGGCAGGGTCTCGCGCACGCGGAACGACTGCACGAACGGGCTCGTCAGCGCGGCATCCGAGGTGAGATAGGCGATGTGCTCGTCGAGCATCCCGGCATCGAGGCTCCGGGCCACATCGCCGATCAGGCGGGCGCGGATCACGGCGCCGTCCGGCTCGTGCACGAAGGCGCCGAGCTCGCGCACGGGCTCATCGGCCACGTCGGCCGGTGCGGTCATCTCGTGCGATCGGTCGCCGCGGATCACGAGCGCCGAACGTCGCACGCCTTCTCGGGCGAGGGCGCCGCTCCAAACGACGAGCTCGACGACGCTGCCGTCGGCGCTCACCCACTGCGCCTCGGCGTCGGCGGGAAGGGCGTCGCGGTCGTGTGCGGGGCCGAGCTTGATGCCCGTCGGCACGCGCGCGGCGACGTCGAACGCCCAGTCCAGCGAGGGGGAGTAGTCGTCTGCAGAGACGCGGCGGGTCTCACTGTGCCCGGAGGTGCGCCGGGCGGGATCCATCCAGATCGCGCGTGCGTTCGAAGCCTCCGCGCCCTCGAAGGCGTCTTCCGCCGTGCTGTGCCGAACCACCGCGCCCTCTCCGAAGGGCGCGAGGTTGTAGGCCGCGATGGCGGCGGTGACCTCGTCGGCATCGACGGCGAGCACATCGAGTCCGGCTCCGGCGAACGCGAGGGCGTCGCCGCCGATCCCGCAGCCGAGGTCGGCAACGGTGGTGAACCCCGCGCTGCGCATCCGCTGGGCGTGTCGTGCGGCCACACCGAGCCGCGTCGCCTGCTCGAGCCCGGCTCGGGTGAACAGCATCCGCGCGGCGAAGGGGCCGAACTTCGCCGACGCCTTGGACCGCAGGTGCGCCTGGCCGACCACCGCCGAGACCAGCTCGGGGGAGTGCCCGGCGGCACGCAGCCGTGACACGGCGCGGGCGACGTCGGCGGTCGACCCGATCGTCCCGACCGTGTCGAGCAGTTCGAGACCGGCGGGGGTCAGCAGGGCACGCAGCTCGGACATCTCCACGTCCTCAGCCTAATTCCCGCTCGCATCACTGAATCACGGCGTGCGTTGGCACTCGCATTGCATGAGTGCCAGCCCAGCGCATAGACTGGATTAGCACTCTCGGGTTGAGAGTGCGAACAAGTCTTTCGTGTCAGTGTCAAGAAAGAAGAGGTAGACCGTGTCGGTTTCCATCAAGCCGCTCGAAGACCGCATCGTCATCCAGCAGGTCGAGGCCGAGCAGACCACCGCGAGTGGCCTGGTCATCCCCGACACCGCCAAGGAGAAGCCCCAGGAGGGCGAGGTCGTGGCCGTCGGCCCCGGCCGCATCGACGACAACGGCAACCGCGTTCCGATCGACGTCGCTGTCGGCGACCGTGTCCTGTACAGCAAGTACGGCGGCACCGAGGTCAAGTTCGGCGCAGACGAGTACCTCGTCCTGTCCGCTCGCGACGTCCTGGCGGTCGTCGTCCGCTGATCTGCGGAACCGGGTTCCGCCCCTCTCGAAGAGGTGGTGCCCAGGTCCTCGAAGGGGGCTCGGATGCTTCGGCATCCGAGCCCCCTTCTGCATCCCGCCATCAGGCATCCGATTCCTGCCGATCTCCGCGCGGCGACGGGCCGCCGCTCTCCGGGCCTCCGACGCGGGCATAGTGTTGTGCGGTGACCCCCGAGACGACCCGCGCAACGCAGACCGCCGGAGTCGCCTACGCCGGAGCCGCTTACCTCCTCTGGGGCGTGCTCCCGCTCTACTTCCTCCTCCTGGTGCCGACCGGTCCATGGGAGGTCGTCGCGTGGCGGGTGCTGCTGTCGTTCGTCTTCTGCATCCTGCTGCTCACGGTCACGCGCGGCTGGGCGCCGTTCGGTGTGATCCTGCGGCAGCCGAAACTGCTGGGCTGGACCGCGCTCGCCGGCCTCCTGATCTACATCAACTGGCAGGTGTTCCTCATCGGAACCCTCAGCGACAACGTGGTCGAGACGAGTCTGGGCTACTTCATCAACCCCATCACCACCGTGCTGCTGGGCGTCTTCGTCTTGAAAGAGCGCATCCGCAGGCTGCAGTGGGCCGCGATCGCCATCGCCGCGATCGCGGTCGTCGTGATCATCGTGGCCTACCGCGCCTTCCCGTGGATCGCGCTCTCGTTGACCGCGTCGTTCGGTGTCTACGGGCTCATCAAGAAGAAGATCGGTCCGGCGGTGGACGCCGTCAGCGGTCTCACCCTCGAATCGTTCTGGCTGATCCCGATCGCCGTCGTGCAGCTGATCGTGGTCGCGACGACTCCCGCCGGCATCACGATGGGCGGCAACGGCTGGGTGCACGCGGTGCTGCTGGCCTTCGCCGGTGTGGCGACGGCCGTGCCCCTGCTGCTGTTCGCGGCGGGAACCCGTCGGATCAACCTCACGGTGATCGGGATGATCCAGTTCATCACCCCGGTGATGCAGTTCCTCATCGGCGTCGCGATCCTGCACGAGCCCATGCCGCCGGAGCGCTTGGCGGGGTTCGTCATCGTGTGGATCGCGATCGGCGTCTTCGTCGTCGACCTGCTGATCGCCGCCCGCCGAGGGCGCCGGGTCGCCCCGCCCGAACTCGTCTGAACCCGCGGTTCTCCGGCCCGGAATCCCGGTGTCGGATCGTTAACGCACCGAGATACTTGCACCCCCTGTGGACGGGTATCACGCCCTAGTGTTAGAGCACCCGCCCGTGGTCACAATCCACGTTCAGTTACGCAAGGGAGCACCATGAACGCAATGAAGGGTTCGCGCACCGCGAAGGTCTTCGCAGGGATCGCTTTGATCAGCGCATCCGCCATCGTCATCGCCGGCTGCAGCAGCACGCCGAACGCTGAGCCCAGCGAGGGTGGTGAGAAGCCGGCCGTCGATCTGACGCTCAAGCTCGGCTCGCTGCTTCCCGCGACCGGCTCGCTCGCCTTCCTCGGCGCTCCGATGGAAGCCGGCGTCCAGCTGGCTGTCAACGAGATCAACGAGGCCGACGCCGGCGTGACCATCGACCTCACCACCGCCGACGAGGGTGACCTCGACAACAAGGCGTACGAGACCTCGATCACCAACCTCCAGAACGAGGGCATCACCGCGATGGTCGGCGCCGCGTCGTCGAGCGTCACCAAGCTCATCCTCGACGGCAACGCCGGCGCGGGTATCCTCACCGTCTCGCCGTCGAACACGTCGCCGGACTTCTCGGGCATCAACCCGCTGTACTTCCGCACGGCACCGAGCGACAACCTGCAGGGCGAGGTCCTCGGCAACCAGATCGCTGAAGACGGTCACAAGACCCTCGGCATCATCTACCAGAACGACCCCTACGGCACGGGCCTGTTCGAAGCCATCAAGTCGACGTTCGAGGGCACCGGCGGCGAGGTCGTCGCGGATGCATCGTTCAACCAGGGCGACGGCCAGTTCAACGCTCAGGTCTCCGAGATCGCGGCCGCCAAGCCCGACGCCGTCGCGGTCGTCTCGTACGACCAGTTCGCGACCATCGCGCCGCTGCTCGGCAACGCCGGCGTCGACACGGGTTCGCTGTACCTCGTCGACGGCAACCTGAAGGACTGGGGCACCGACGTCTCGGTCAACCTCGAGGGCTCGAAGGGCACCCGCGCCGGCGCTGAGCTGCCGCAGGACTTCCTCGACCAGCTCAACGAGGTCTGGACCGCCGACGGCAACGACCCGATCGACGCCGTGACCTACTCGGCTGAGGCCTACGACGCCGTCATCCTCATGGCGCTGTCGGCTCTGGCTGCCGGCTCCGTCGAGGGCGCCGACATGGCCGAGCAGATGGGCACCGTGTCCGGCGGTGGCGACGAGGGCGAGAAGTGCACCACGTACGCCGAGTGCGCCGACATCATCAACGGCGGCGGCACGGCGGACTACGACGGCCTCTCCGGCGAGATCACGTTCGACGAGAACAACGACCCGAAGGGCGCCGCGATCGGCGTCTACGAGTTCGGCGCCGACAACACCACCACGCGCCTCAAGTAAGCGCACAGACGAGGCCCCGGATGCTCAGCATCCGGGGCCTTCGTCGTCCCCGCCCCGTCCCGTCCCGGTTCATCCGTCGGGAGCTCGCACGGATGTCGGGAGAAACGCCGGGCGAGGACCCGACGGATGCACGAACTCCCGACGGACGCTCGCGCCGAGAGGCGACGGATGCCCGCCATGCACGCAGGAGGGGGATGCCGCGTGGCATCCCCCTCCCGCGTGACGCGCTCAGGCGGCGTCGGTGCCGAGCGTGCCGAGGTAGAGGCCGATGACCTTGGGGTCGTTCAGCAGCTCGCGCCCGGTGCCCTCGTAGGCGTCCTTACCCTGATCGAGCACATAGCCGCGGTCGCAGATCTGCAGGCAGCGGCGCGCGTTCTGCTCGACCATGATCGTCGTCACGCCCGCCTTGTTGATGTCGGAGACGCGGATGAAGGCATCGTCCTGACGCACGGGGGAGAGGCCAGCCGACGGCTCGTCGAGCAGCAGCACCGACGGATCCATCATCAGCGCCCGCGACATGGCGACCATCTGTCGCTCGCCGCCCGAGAGCGACCCTGCGCGCTGCTTCAGGCGCTTGCCCAACTCGCCGAAGATGCTGCTGACGAACTCCAGGCGCTCGGCGAAGATCTTGGGGTTCTGGTACAGCCCCATCTCCAGGTTCTCCTGGATCGTGAGCGACGGGAACACGTTGTTCGTCTGCGGCACGAAGGCCACGCCACGGCGCACGAGCTTGTCGGCCTTGAGCCCGACGATGCTCTCGCCCTTCACCGTGACATCGCCCGAGCGGATCTCGACCATGCCGAAGATCGCCTTGAGCAGCGTCGACTTGCCGGCGCCGTTCGGGCCGATGATGCCGATCAGCTCACCTTTGTGGGCCACGAGGTTCGCGCCGTTGAGGATGTTCACCCCGGGCAGGTATCCGGCGTGCACATCGGTCAGCTCGACGATCACGTCGTCGTTCTTGATCTCGTTGCGCTCCGCGGGAGCTGGCGCGGGCGTGGGGGCGGGTGCGTCGGTCATGCCTTCTCCTCCTCGACGTCTTCGGCCTCGACTTCGGCCTCGACCTCGGTCTCGATCTGCTCCCGGATCCGGATCGCGTCCTCTTCCGAGATCACCGGAAGACGACCGGTGACGGCCCCGAGGTCGACGTCCTGGTGTGCGCCCAGGTAGGCGTCCACGACGGCCGGATCCTCCATGACCTGGTCGGGCGGGCCCTCGGCGACGACACGGCCCTCGGCCATCACGACCACCCAGTCGGCGATGTGGCGGACCATGTGCATGTCGTGCTCGACGAACAGCACCGTCATCCCCAGATCCTTGAGGTCGAGGATGTGCTCCAGCAGCGACTGTGTGAGCGCGGGGTTCACGCCGGCCATGGGCTCGTCGAGCATCACCAGGGTCGGATCGCTCATGAGCGCGCGGGCCATCTCGAGGAGCTTGCGCTGACCGCCCGAGAGTGATGCGGCGAAGTCCTGCTCCTTGGCGTCGAGCTTGAAGCGGGTGAGCAGCTCGTGCGCCCGTGCCTCGATCTCCTGATCCTGCTTGCGCCAGAGGAAGGGGAACAGCCCCGCCCAGAAGCCCTCGCCGCGCTGGTCCTTCGCGCCGAGCTTCATGTTCTCGAGCACGGTCAGCAGCGACAGCGACTTCGTGAGCTGGAAGGTGCGCACCTGTCCCATCCGCGCCACCTTGAACGAGGGGATGCCGGAGAGGTTCTTCCCGTCGAACGACCAGGTGCCGGCGTTCGGCTTGTCGAAGCCGCACAGCAGGTTGAACAGGGTCGTCTTGCCGGCGCCGTTCGGGCCGATCAGCGCCGTGATGGCTCCGCGCGGGATCTCCAGGTGGTCGACATCGACCGCGGTGAGACCGCCGAACCGGCGCTCCACCGCATCGACGATGAGGATCGGGTCGACCTTCTTGACGCCGGGCGCGGCGGGACCGGCGGCCAGGCCCCCGGTCTTGGCGCGGGGCGTGCTCTTCGCGGGCGTGACCACCGCGTCGTCATTACTTGACAAAGGTCATCTCCCTCTTGTTTCCGAGGATGCCCTGCGGGCGGAAAATGACGATCAGCATCAGCACGACGCCGATCACGATGTACCGCACGACGTCGGCCTGTGCGCCGGACATGGGCAGGTAGCCGGCGTTCGCCATGGCAGGGAGGAGCGCACCGAGGAAGGCGAATACCACCCAGAACAGCACCGCGCCGAGCGTCGGGCCGAGCACGGTGGCCGCGCCGCCGAGCAGGAGGATCGTCCACAGGAAGAACGTCAGCGACGTGGAGTAGCTGCCGGGGATCACCGCGGACGGCAGGATGAAGACGATGCCGCCGACGGCGCCGATCACACCACCGACCACGAGCGCCTGCATCTTGTAGGCGAAGACGTTCTTGCCGAGCGAGCGCACCGCATCCTCGTCCTCACGGATGCCCTTGAGCACCCGACCCCATGGGCTGCGCATGAGCGCCCAGACCACGAGCACGGCGATCACGAGGGCGATCAGTCCGACGACCCGCACCCACAGATCGGTCGCGTTGTAGGTCCACGGGCCGAAGCCGTAGGTGCCCGGTGGGAAGGGATTCGAGTCGCGGAAGCTCTGGTGGTACCCGGAGAGTCCGCCGGCGGAGTTCGTCCAGTCCTTGAAGAGCTCGGTGACGAACATGAGCCGCACCACCTCGGCGGCGGCGATGGTCGCGATGGCGAGGTAGTCAGCACGAAGACGCAGGGTCGGGATACCCAGGATCAGAGCGAATGCCGCGCCGCCCAGCATGCCGACGAGGACGCCCGCCCACCACGGGAACCCGAAGGTCAGGATGGAGATCGCGTAGCCGTAGCCGCCGATGGCCATGAACGCGGCCATGCCGAAGTTGAGCAGGCCGGTGTAGCCGAAGTGCACGGCGAGGCCGGTCGCCGCCAGGGCGTAGGCGATCGTCGTCGGGCTGAAGAGATAGGAGGCGGTGTTGCCGAAGATGCTTCCGAAGTCCATGCGTCAGCCCAACCTTTCCTTGCGTCCGAGGATGCCTTGCGGTCGCACCAGCAGAATGATGATCAGCGCGACGAGTGCCGTGGCGTACTTGAGGTCGGACGGCACACCCAGCAGGGTCGACACCTCGACGGCGAGACCGACGATGATCGAGCCGATCAGGGCGCCGATCGCGGAGCCGAGGCCGCCGAGGGTGATCGCGCAGAACATCAGCAGCAGCATCTGCATACCCATGTCCCACTTCACACCGGGGCGGAAGTACGCCCACAGGATGCCGGAGATCGCGGCGAGAGCGCCCGCGAGGATCCACACCGTGCGGATGACCTTGTCGACGTCGATGCCGGATGCCGCGGCCAGCTGCGGGTTGTCCGAGATGGCCCTGGTCGCCTTTCCGGTGCGGGTCCTGGTGAGGAAGAACGCGACACCGAGGATCACGACGATGCTCGTCCCCATCGCGATCATGTCGATGTACGACAGCGAGATGGGTCCGAGGCGGATGGGCTCGGGGCTCGCTCCCGGAAGCTGGTAAGTGTTGCCGCCGATGAAGTACTGCATGCCGTACCGGAGCGCGAGGGAGAGCCCGATGCTCACGATCATGAGCTGGACCACCCCGAGGCCTCTTCGCCGCAGGGGTTTCCAGATCCCGGCATCCAGAGCCCACCCGAGCGCGGCTCCGCCGATGACGGCGGCGATGATGCCGAGCCAGAGGGGCAGGTGCCAGAACGTCGTGCAGAGCAGCGCGACGACCGCGCCCCAGGTGACCATCTCGCCGTGGGCGAAGTTCGACAGGCGGGTGGTGCCGTAGATGAGCGCGGCGCCCATGGAGGCGAGTCCGAGGAGGAGCCCGAAGTTCAGGCCGCCGACGATGCGCGACAGGAGTTGATCGAGGAACGACACGGTGACCCGCTCGCCCGCTCCGAGGAAGAAGTTGACGATCTTGGTGCCGGTGAGGCCGAATTCGAGCTCGAACGACGCGGTGGTCCCCGAGACGGGCTGGATGCCCTCGGGGAGCTGGGTCGCGTCGACGATGACGCCCTTCGGCAGCGTGGACTCGTCCACCGTGAGGGTGTACGTCTCCATCTCCGGCACGTAGAGGCGCCACTTGCCTTCGGCGTCGGTCTCCGTCTCGGCTTCGAAGCCGTTGCCCTCGATGGACATGACGACGCCTTCGACCGGCTCATCCGCATTGGTGACGACACCGGCGAAGTAGAAGTCCGTGACCTCTTGCCCGTCGTCCGTCGTCTCAGCCGAGGCCGATGAGGGGGGCAGGAACAGGAACGCCATGAGCGCCATGAGGATACCGAGGCAGATGACGGCCCAGGGGCGCCTTCGCTGCACGGCGATTGTTGTGGGTCCCACGCAACCTCCACTGTGAGTGCTGTCACTGCGGCATCGGGTATGAACCGCAGGGATGGACGACGCATTTGAGCGTAGTGCGCGATCCCCGAATCACCTACCGTCGCGGTCAACGGTCCGATAACGGCGGGCTCCGGGAATGTTCTCGGGTGCGTCGCACTTAGAATCTTCATACGGGCCGTGGCCCCGCAAAGGCCGACGTCGACCACCCCCTCGCACTCGGACATGCGCGACTCGCGCAGAAGGAGAATCCATGGAACAGCACGATCCCTTCGGCTTCGTCGGACTGACGTACGACGATGTGCTGCTCCTGCCGGGGCACACCGACGTCATCCCCAGCGAAGCGGACACCTCGTCGCGGATCACCCGCCGCATCTCGGTCGCCACCCCGCTGCTGTCGAGCGCGATGGACACGGTCACCGAATCCCGCATGGCGATCGCCATGGCGCGCGAGGGCGGCATCGGCATCCTGCACCGCAACCTCTCCATCGCCGACCAGGCCGCGCACGTCGACCGCGTCAAGCGCAGCGAGTCCGGCATGATCACCGACCCGATCACCACGACCCAGGACGCGACCGTCGAAGAGGTCGACAACCTGTGCGCCAAGTACCGCATCTCGGGGCTGCCCGTGGTCGACGACGACGGCAAGCTGGTCGGCATCATCACCAACCGCGACATGCGCTTCGTGTCGGGCTTCGAGCGTCAGAGCACTTTCGTGAAAGACGTCATGACGAGCGAGAACCTCGTGACCGCGCCGGTCGGGGTGGCCGCCGGAGAGGTCATCGCGCTGTTCGCGAAGCACCGCGTCGAGAAGCTGCCGCTCATCGATGACAACGGCAAGCTCGCGGGCCTCATCACCATCAAGGACTTCGACAAGAGCGAGAAGTACCCCCTCGCCACCAAGGACGACCAGGGCCGCCTGCGCGTCGGTGCCGCGATCGGCTTCTTCGGAGACGCGTGGGAGCGTGCCGAGGCGCTGCGCGACGCCGGTGTCGACGTGCTCGTCGTCGACACCGCCAACGGGCAGTCCCAGGGTGTCATCGACCTCGTCCGCCGACTGAAGGCCGACGCGTCGTTCGAGCACATCGACATCGTCGGCGGCAACGTCGCGACCCGTGAGGGCGCCCAGGCTCTGGTCGATGCGGGCGTCGACGCGGTCAAGGTCGGCGTGGGTCCCGGGTCGATCTGCACCACGCGCGTCGTCGCAGGTGTGGGAGTGCCCCAGGTCACGGCCGTCTACGAGGCCTCGCTGGCGGCCCGACCGGCGGGCGTGCCCGTGATCGCCGACGGGGGACTGCAGTACTCCGGTGACATCGCCAAGGCTCTCGTCGCCGGTGCCGACGCCGTCATGCTCGGCTCGCTCCTGGCCGGAACCGACGAGTCCCCGGGCGAGATCGTCTTCCAGTCCGGTAAGCAGTTCAAGCAGTACCGCGGAATGGGTTCGCTCGGCGCGATGCAGACCCGCGGCAAGCAGACCTCGTATTCCAAGGACCGTTACTTCCAGGCCGACGTCCCCAGCGACGACAAGCTGATCCCCGAGGGCATCGAAGGGCAGGTGCCGTATCGCGGCCCGCTCGCCGCCGTCGCCTATCAGCTGGTCGGCGGTCTCCGTCAGTCGATGTTCTACGTCGGAGCGCGCACGATCGAAGAGCTCAAGACGCGCGGCAAGTTCGTGCGCATCACCTCGGCGGGGCTCAAGGAGTCGCACCCGCACGACGTGCAGATCGTCGTGGAAGCACCGAACTACAAGAAGTGACGTCGGATCCCGACGGGATCTTCGCAGAGGGGCCGGATGCCGCGCGCATCCGGCCCCTTCCGTCTGTCGACGGCCCGGCGTACCGTGCCGGTATGTGCCGAAACATCGTTCCGCTGAACAACCTCGAGCCCGCCGCGACCGACGAGGAGTGCCACGAGGCGGCCCTCCAGTTCGTCCGGAAGATCTCCGGGGCGAACGCGCCGTCGCGTGCCAATCGCGCCGCGTTCGACCGCGCGGTCGCCGAGATCGCGCAGGCGACCCGTGCCCTGTTGGACGAACTCGTCACGACCGCCCCGCCGAAGAATCGCGATGACGAGGCGGCCAAGCGTCGCGCCCGCTCGGCCGACCGCTACGAGGCGATCCGGGTCTACCAACAGGAGAAGAAGGCCGCTGCCGCCGGATCCTGAGGCGGCGAGCCCGAGTGGCGAACGGGCTATGCCAGAATCGACATACCCCGCTCGACTTTCCCTGCGGTCCCGGTGTTGAAGGCGCCGAGATCGCACTCGCCGATCCCCATCGGTCAGGGAACCTCCCCAAGGAGAGCTGTACACATGCCTGAGGATGCTCCCAGAGTCCTCGTCGTCGACGACGACGCCGACGTCGCCCTGCTCGTGAAGACCGTGCTCGAGAGGCGGGCCGGCTGCATCGTCGACGTCGCCGAAGACGGGCGGGCCGCTGTCGAACGCGTGGCGCAGGTGCGCCCGGACGTCGTCGTGACCGACATCGAGATGCCCGGACTCAACGGACTCGAACTGCTCGCCGAACTCCGGCGCACGGTCCCCACCGTTCCCGTCGTGGTGATGACCGCCCACGTGTCGGTCGAGTACGCCGTCTCGGCTCTGCGCGCACAGGCCGATGAGTTCCTCACCAAACCCCTCGACAACGCCAAGCTCGTCGAGTCGGTCATGCGACTGGTCGAGGAAGGACGCCGTCGCCGGGAAGAGGCGCGCCCGACGGAGCGCGTGCTCGCGATCGGCGCCCATCCCGACGACGTCGAGATCGGGGTCGGTGGACTCCTCGCTGCTCACTCGCGTGCGCAGGACGAGATCACGATCCTCACCCTGTCCCGCGGAGCCCGCGGCGGCGATGCCGCGAGCCGACAGGACGAGTCGCTGGCGGCGGCGGAGATGCTCGGCGCCCGGCTGTTCCTGAAGGATCTCGTGGACACGGAGATCTCCGGCGGCGGCTCGACCGTGCGCCTCATCGAGGAGGTCGTGCAGGAGATCCAGCCGACGATCGTCTACACGCACTCGAGCAACGACCGGCACCAGGATCACCGTGCGGTGAGCGAGGCCACGATCGTGGCGACCCGTCGCGTGGGCACGGTCGCCTGCTATCAGAGCCCGTCGTCGACGATCGATTTCCGTCCCACCCGGTTCGTGCGGATCGATCAGTACCTCGACGACAAGCTCCGGCTGCTGGAGCGTTTCAGCTCGCAGACGGCGAATCGCGACTACCTGGCACCCGAGTTCGTCACCGCGACGGCGCGGTACTGGTCGCGGTTCGGCGGCGGAACAGCCGTGGAACCCCTGGAAGTGGTGCGCGAGACGGCTGAGTTCATCGGCGCCCATGAACTCAGCCGACGGGAGAGCTGATGACGAAGCGTGTGCTGGTGACCGGAGCAGGCGGACCGGCCGGAGTCGCCGTGATCCGATCCCTCCTCCGCCGATCCGATCTGACCGTGTTCGCCGCCGACATGGACGGCTGGGCGAGCGGAATCTATCTGGTGCCCCCGGCCCAGCGTCGCCTGGTCCCACCGGGAAGGGACGACGACTTCGTGCCGGCGATCGCGCGCATGGTCGAGGCTGATCAACTCGATCTCGTGATTTCGACGGTCGACGTCGAGCTCATCGCCCTGGCCGAGCGGCGGGACGAACTGGCACCCGCCGTGCTCGCCGCGCCGTCGGCCGACACGCTGAACACGGCGCTGGACAAGCTCGCGCTCGCCGAACGGTGCGCGCCGACCGGTCTCACTCCTCGCACGGTCCTCGCCGGCCCTGACGCGCAGGCCGTCGACTGGGAGTTCCCGGTCTTCGCCAAGCCGCGCCAGGGCGCCGGCAGTCGCGGCGTGCGTCTCGTGCCCGATCGTGCGGCACTCGAGGCGCTCCCCACGGACGAGGGTCTGATCGTGCAGGACTTCCTTCCGGGGGAGGAATACTCGGTCGACGTCATCGCGGATGCGACGGGTCACGTGGTCGCCGCGGTGCCCCGCACCCGTGCGCGGGTCGATTCCGGCGTCGCCATCGCCGGACGCACCGTGCAGGACCCGGAGCTCGAAGAGGCGGCGGCATCGATCGCCCGCGCCATCGGACTCGTCGGCGTCGCGAACGTGCAACTGCGCCGGGACCGCGCCGGCCGGGCCGTGCTGCTCGAGGTCAATCCGCGCTTCCCCGGCGCGCTGCCGCTGACGATCGCGGCCGGTGTCGACATCCCGTCACTCGTGGCCGACCTGTTCCTCGGACGCGAGCTGCCGGTGCGCGTTCCGTTCCGCGAAGTCGCGTCGGTGCGCTTCCTCGAAGATGTGATCGTCGAGGTCGACGACCTGCTGGTCTCCGAGCACGCGGGTCATCAGGAGGAGCTGTGACCCACGCCGTACTGCGCGGCGACCATCACGTGCACTCGACCTTCTCGGACGATGCCGTCTCGACGCTCGCCCAGAACGTCGATGCCGCGGTCGCGGCCGGGTTGACCTCGCTGCGTCTCGTCGACCACGTGCGTCAGAGCACCACGTGGGTGCCCGAGTACCTGGCCGCCGTGCGCGCGCTGCGGGTGCCCGATGGACTCACCGTGCTCTCGGGCGTCGAGGCCAAGATCCTGGATGCTGCGGGGTCGCTCGACATCCCGGTGCTGCCGGAGGGCATCGACCGGATCCTGATCGCCGACCACCAGTTCCCCGGGACGGACGGCCCCCTCGGCCCCTCGACCGTGCGCGATCGGATCGCCGCGGGGTGGGCCCCGGACGACGTGCTGGATCAGTTCGTCGACGCGCTCATCGCGACGATGCGTCGGCATCCCGGGAATCAGCTCGCGCACTGCTTCTCGATCCTCCCCAAGATCGGTCTGTCCGAGTTCGATCTCGGCCCGGAGCGCACGCAGGCGTGGGCGCTCGCCGCGGCGCAGACCGACACCCTGGTCGAGGTCAATGAGAAGTGGGGGTGCCCCGGCGTCGAAGCGCTGTCGGCCCTCCGCCGCGCCGGGGGAGTGATCGTCGCCTCCACGGACAGCCACGACGCCGCCGAGGTCGGCCGCTACTCCCGTGTCATCCCGCTGCTCGATGCGGTGGAGGTGTCTTGATGGCCGATCTGACCTGGCTGCAGACCGTGTTCGTGGTCATCCTCCTGCTGTGCGTCCTGGTCGGCACGCTGCCGGTGATCAACACGGGGCTGCAGTTCCTCATGCTGCCGGTGCATGCGTTCCGCAACCACTACGGCAAGGCCGCGCCGTACCATCCGAACGTCGCCGTCATCATCCCGGCGTGGAACGAGGGGGCTGTCATCGGCCCGGCGATCGAGCGGCTGCTCCAGCTGGAGTACCCCGCCGATCGCCTGCGCGTGTTCGTCGTCGACGACGCGTCCACCGACGACACCCCCGCCATCGTCGGGGCCAAGGCCGATGCCCACCCCGGACGGGTCGTGCACCTGCGGCGCGAGAAGGGTGGCGAGGGCAAGGCTCATACGCTCAACCACGGCCTGGATGTGGTGCTCGCCGACGTCTGGACCGAAGCCGTGCTCATCATGGACGCCGACGTGATCTTCGCGCGCGACTCCCTGCGCAAACTCAGCCGGCATCTCGCCGACGACAAGGTCGGGGCGGTGACCGCCTACATCGCCGAGGGCAGCCGCGACCGCAACTACCTCACGCGGTTCATCGCGATCGAGTACGTGATCGGCCAGCTCTCCGCCCGTCGGGTGCAGAACGTCGGCGGCGCGATCGCCTGTCTCGCCGGCGGCGCCCAGCTGCATTCGCGGGCCAACCTCGAGGCGATCGGCGGGCGGATCCCGACGGGGACTCTCGCCGAAGACACGATGACCACGTTCGAGGGCCAGCTCAAGGGGCGCCGGATGGTCTTCGAGCCGCACGCCGTCGTGCTCGCCGAAGAGCCACGGACGATCGACAGCCTCTGGAAGCAGCGACTGCGCTGGGCCCGCGGCAACGTGCAGCTGACCTCGATCTACCGCAAGCTGTGGTTCCGTCCGAGCCGCGAGCACAACCTGGGCAGCTTCTCGTTCGGACTGGCCTGGTTCACCATCCTCCTGCTGCCCGCGTTCATGCTGCTCGCCGCGGCGGGAATGCTCGCTCTGCTCGTGCTGCACAGCGACATCGCGGAGTTCGTCTTCCGCTTCATGTGGATCTCGGCGGCCTGCATCTACCTGTATTCGATGCTGTACGCGGTGCAGCTCGATCCCCGTACGGGCCGGCACTCCTGGCGCGAGGCGATCATGTTCCCGGGGCTGGGTGCGCTCCTCCTGATGGTGATCGCCCTCTTCCCGTGGGCATTCGAATCCGGTCTCGAGGCCGTCGGACTGGATCTCACCGACGAGACGCGCATCCTCTGGGCCGTGATCTTCTACCTCTGGGGCCCGATCTCGATGCTCGGGATCTGGCTCGCGCGCGCGGTCGAGAAGCTTCCGGGCGGGCGTTTCTTCGCCGGGCTCCTGCTCTACATCTGCGGCTACGGCTCCCTGCTGTGCGCGATCACCGTGGACTCCTACATCAAAGAGTGGCGTCGTGCTGACGCCTCCTGGATCAAGACCGAGAAGATCGGACGCGTCGACTCATGAACGCTGCACCGTCACCCGAAGCCGAGCGGGAGGAGATCGTCGCGGATGCCCGGCGCGAGCGACGACTGATCCCGCAGGCTGTTCTCGCGCTCGTCGTCGTCGTCGTGGTCGTCGTCGTGCGAGAGCTGTTCCTTCGATGACCGGGAGGCCGTTGGCCCTCGTCGTCGAGGACGCTCCCGACCAAGCTGCGCTCCTGCGGCGCTATCTCGATCGTGAGGGCTTCGACGTCTTCATCGCGCACGACGCCGAGTCGGCGATCGCGGCCTTCCCGGATATCGACCCCGTGGTCGCCGTGCTCGATCTGCTGCTCCCGGGAATCTCCGGGCAGGCCTGCGCGCGCCTGGTGCAGGAGCGATTCCCCGACTGCTTCCTCGTGATCAGCTCGGTGCTCGATGCCGCCGACTACCCGCCGGCGGATGCCGCGCTGCCGAAACCGATCACGGGCGCCGACCTGCACGCCATCGTCGAAAGGGTGCCACGATGAGGGCGACGCCGCTCGGCCGCGCGGAGAACCGCTGGTATCAGGTCTTCGACAACCCGAGCCCGCTGCTCAAGCAGGCGCCGACGGTCATCGCCACGATCATCGCGGCGATCCTGACCTGGTGGGTCCCCGATCTTCCGATCACGCATGTCATGCCCGCGGTGGCAGGGATCGCCGTCGTCCTCGCGGCCACCGTGCTCGCCGCCGTGCTCACGACGCGGGGGATGCATGACGGCTGGGCCGTACTGCTCATCCCCATCGTCGATATCGTCGGTCTCGGTCTCTTCCGCACCGGCACAGGCGGCGCCACCTCGCTCTTCTCCTCGCTCGTGCTCCTGCCCGTGGTCTGGTTGGCCGCGGCTCCCGGCATCCGGTGGGTGTTCGTCGTCGGCGGGTTGACCTCGATCGCGCTCCTGATGCCGTACTTCACCAACCCCCCGGACACCTCGGTCGAGTGGCTGCGCGGGGTGGTCGGTCCGCTGGTGTTCTCTGCGGTGGCCGCGGTCATCAACCAGCTCTCCCGGCAGCAGCGCATGCGCGTCGACCAGGCGGAGGAGCTCGTCGTCGAACGCACGAGAGCGTTGTCGGAGAACGTCGCGATGATCGTGCAGCTCCGCGACAAGGAACGTCAGTACCGCGAGCTGCTGGACTCGTTCGAGAGCCTGTGGGCGTCGATCACGGCGCAGGCGGTGATCGCGACGGACTGCAGTGGGAAGATCACGGCCTGGAATCCCGGAGCGGAACGCCTGCTGGGACTCTCGGCGGAGGAGGCCCGCGACGACGTGCGCATCGACCGCTTCTTCTCGACGGCGGTCCTGTCGATGCTGGCCGCCGACAACGTCGACCGTCCCGGCTCGGACCACGAGCTTCTGCCCGGCTATGCGGAGCTCTCGCCCGGAATCCAGGCGCTGTTCTCGCAGGCTGATGCCGGGCTCCCGGTCGACGGGGACGTCGAGGTGACGACGGCGGGCGGTACGACGGTTCCCGCCCGGGTCACCGTCACCCCGCACAAGGACGGCGCCGGCGCGCAGCAGGGATACCTGTTCGTGCTCACCGACGAGACCAGGGCGGTCGAGGTCGCGCGCATGAAGGACGAGTTCGTCGGGATGATCTCCCACGAGCTCCGCACGCCGCTGAGCGCGATCATCGGCTTCCTCGATCTGCTGCAGAACGATCCCGGTCAGCCGCTCACCGTCGACCAGCAGGAGTTCGTCGGCATCATCGAGCGCAATGCGAAGCGTCTGCTCAACCTCGTCGGTGATCTGCTCTTCACCGCGCAGGTCGAGTCCGGGAGGTTCCCGCTCGAGCGCGAAGAGGTCGATATCGCCGAGCTCGTCCGATCGGCGGTTGTCTCGGCGGGGCCGCACGCGCAGCGCGAGGGCATAGAGATCGCGGCGGAGGTCGGTGCTGACGCCATTCCTCTCCTGATCGACTCCGGGCGGATCGGTCAGGCTCTCGACAATCTGCTGTCCAACGCGATCAAGTTCACCCCGCGTGGCGGGCGCGTCAACGCCCGCGTCCGTCCGGTCGACGGGGGAGTGGAGCTGGCCGTGCAGGACACGGGCGTCGGGATCCCGGAAGACGAACAGGGGATGCTGTTCACCCGGTTCTTCCGCGCGTCGACCGCGACGCGCAATGCCGTGCCGGGTGTCGGTCTCGGGCTCACGATCACCCGGGCGATCGTCCTGGCGCACGGCGGGAGCATGGACGTGACGAGTCAGGAGGGCGTGGGCACCGAGTTTCGCTTCGTCCTCCCGTCGGCACCCCGCACCGAGGTGCTGACGAGCCTGAGCCGCGCCGACTGACATCCCACTGCGTGCGCATGAGTGGTACCGTGGGCCCATGGATACCACGTTCGTCGCGCCGATGGGTGATCGCGGTCGGCTGGTCATCCCCGCTGAGCTCCGCAGCCGCCAGCATTGGGAGCAGGGCGTGCCGCTGCTGATGATCGAGACTGTGGGTGGGGTCATCCTGGTCACCCGCGAGCAGGCCAAGGCCCTCGTCAGGTCTCAGCTCGAAGGCAAAGACGTTCTGAAATCGCTCCTCGCCGAACGTCGAGCAGCCGCGAGCTCCGAGGACGCCGCTGCGTGATCGTCCTGGATGCGTCCGCACTCCTCGCATTCCTGCAGGGCGAACCCGGAGCCGATCGCGTGGAGGAGATTCTCGACGATGCGGTGGTCGGAGCGGCGAACTGGTCCGAGGTCGCGCAGAAGGTGCGCGCATCCGGTGCCGACTGGGGCGTGGCGTCCGGACTGCTGCTCAGCTATCGATTGCGCGTCGAGCCTGTGTCGCACCGTGACGCCGAGGAGGCGGCCCGGCTGTGGAAGCGTGGGAGCGGCCTCTCGCTCGGCGATCGGCTGTGCCTCGCGGTGGCGGCGCGTCTCGACGCGGTCGCGCTCACGGCGGATCGCGCCTGGGGCGAATCTGAACGCGTCGAGCAGCTCCGGCGGTGATCTGAACCGCGGAGCGTCGCATCCGTGACGCTCCGTTTCCGGGTGTGAAGCCGGATGACGGTCCTCATGCCGCCCGAGCGCAGGGATCGCTACCGTCGGGCCATGACTCTCATCCAGGACCAGCTCGCCGGTATCGCCGATGTCACTCCCGCCGAACGCGCTCGGCGACTCACCGACGCCGGAACCGCGTGGAACGAGCGGATCGCCGCGGATGCCGCGAACGCACAGCTCACCTACCGCGTGAGCGGGCGGGGCATCGGCTCCGTCGCCACCGAGATCCGCGCAGGGAAGCACCGCTTCCTGGTCGACGAGCCCGGTGCGCTGGCCGGCGACGATGTGGCGGCGAGCCCCGTCGAGTACGCGCTGGGTGCGCTCATCTCGTGTCAGGTGGTCGTGTACCGGCTCTACGCGCAGGCGCTCGGTCTCACTATCGACCAGATCGAGATCACGGCGGAGGGCGACCTCGATGTGCGCAAGCTCTTCGGCATCGACGAGTCGGGGAGAGCAGGCTTCCACGATGTCCGGGTCTCGGTCGACATCACGGGCCCGGACAGCGCCGAGCAGTACGAGAACCTGCGCACCGTCGTGGATGCGCACTGCCCCGTGCTCGACCTCTTCGCGGCGCCCGTGCCGACATCGAGCGCTCTCGGCTGAGCGCGGTTCGGTGCGCGGCGCCCGCGCCTGATAGCCTGGTCGGCTCGGCATGCGCGGGCGGAAGGACGGCCACGCACCGTGGGCTACATCGATGTCTCCAGCGTCTCACTGACGCTCCCCGACGGCAGACCGCTTCTCGACGAGGCGACGTTCCGGGTGGGTGCAGGCTCCACCAGCGCCCTGATCGGACCGAACGGGGCGGGCAAGACCACTCTGCTGCGCATCATCCGCGGTGATCGGCCCGCCGATGACGGCGTGGTCACGATCGATGGCGGTCTCGGTGTCATGGACCAGTTCGTCGGTCACGGCGAGGCGGGCGAGACCGTGCACCAGCTGCTGGTGCGCGTCGCGCCGGCTCGCATCCGCGCGGCGGCCGAGGCTCTCGAGGCCGCCGAGAACGCACTGATCGAACGCGACGAGCACGACACGCAGATGGCCTACGCCACGGCGATCGCCGAGTACGCGGATGCCGGTGGATACGAACACGAGACCGTCTGGGATCAGTGCACGGTCGCGGCGCTCGGCGTGCCGTTCGAGCGGGCGCGGTATCGCGAACTCACCACCCTCTCGGGGGGTGAGCAGAAGCGGCTCGCGCTTGAAGCCCTGCTGCGCGGACCCGATGAGGTGCTGCTGCTCGACGAGCCGGACAACTACCTCGACGTGCCGACGAAGCGGTGGCTGGAGGAGCAGCTGCGTCAGACGCCGAAGACCGTGCTGCTCGTGTCGCACGACCGCGAGTTGCTCGCACGCGCCGTCGACCGCCTGATCACGCTGGAGCCCGGCGGCGCCGGTGCCACGGCATGGGTGCACGGCGGAGGCTTCTCGACGTATCAGCAGGCGCGGACCGACCGGATGGACCGACTGGACGAGCTGCGTCGGCGCTGGGACGAGCAGCACGAGAAGCTGCGCACCCTCGTCGCGAACCTCAAAGTCAAGGCGTCGGCGAACGACGGGTTCGCGTCGCGCTATCAGGCGGCACAGACGCGCCTGCGCAAGTTCGAGGAGGCGGGCCCGCCCGAGGAGCGTCCGCCCACGCAGGACTTCGACATGCGTCTGCGCGGCGCACGCACCGGCAAGCGGGCCGTGGTCGCACAGCGTCTCGAGCTGACCGGGCTCATGCGTCCCTTCGACGCGGAGGTCTGGTACGGCGACCGGGTCGCGGTGCTCGGTTCCAACGGATCGGGCAAGTCGCACTTCCTGCGGTTGCTCGCCCGTGGCGGCAGCGACCCTGATGCCACGCTCGGTCACGTCACGTCGACAGGAGAGCAGGTGACCACGGTGGCGCACACCGGCACGGCGACTCTCGGCGCACGCGTCGTGCCCGGACTGTTCGCCCAGACTCACGCGCATCCGGAGTTCGTCGGGCGCACGCTGCTGGAGATCCTGCACCGCGGCGACGACCGTCGGGCGGGGATGCCGCGGGATGCCGCGAGTTCGGCGCTCGATCGGTACGGCCTCGTGCGGCAGGCGCAGCAGACGTTCGACTCGCTGTCGGGCGGGCAGCAGGCGCGGTTCCAGGTGCTGCTGCTCGAGCTCTCCGGGGCGACGCTGCTGCTGCTGGACGAACCCACCGACAACCTCGATCTGGAATCGGCCGAGGCGCTGGAGCAGGCCCTGGCGCGATTCGAGGGGACCGTGCTGGCGGTGACGCACGACCGCTGGTTCGCCCGGTCGTTCGACCGTTTCCTGGTCTTCGGGTCGGACGGCGACGTCTACGAATCGGACGAGCCCGTGTGGGACGAGAAGCGGGTCGCTCGGACGCGCTGACGAGAGCAGAACCACGACCGACGCGAGTCCGCGGGTAAAGGGTGAAATAATACCGAGATGATAGATCTCGGGGACATCACTCACGCACGCGGATCAGTGGTTGCGCTCCTGCAACGGAGCGGCCTGGTCGACCGACCTCGGTTGCGGCGGATCTTCGACGCCTTCGAGCGTGAGATCAGGGTCGTGGGTATCTGGGCTCCCGCCGGCTCGGGCAAGTCCGTGCTTCTCCGGCAGTGGATGGCCACCGTCGACGGCCTGGTGTGTTTCGCAGATGCCGCCGATGAGGCGCAGGTGTTCGACGCGATCCAGCGGAGCAGGGCGGCAGGTGCCTCCCGGGTGTATCTCGTGATCGACCAGCTGGATCGGTCGTCGGCGCAAGCGCGGGAGGCCATCGCGGCGGCGGTCGACAGCGGCGATGGCCGCCTTCGGGTGGTTCTCGCCGGCAGATTCGATGCACTTCCGGTGTCGCCCGCCAGGTGGGTGCGAACCAGCGAGATCTCCGGTGCCGATCTCGCCTTCACCGCCGACGAGGCGACCAGCCTTCTCGCGGATGTGACAGCCCCCACCGGGAAGCAGCTCCGCGGTCTCCTCGCCCGCACCGGTGGGTGGGCGACCGCACTCGTGCTCGTGCGCCGTCTGCGGGAGACGGGCGACGGCTCGGTGGTGGATCGGTTCGACGGCGACAGTCGCCCTGTCGCCGACTATCTCGTCACCGAGGTGCTGTCCGCTCTCGATCCGGAGCAGGAAGAAGTGCTCGTCTGGTCGGCTGTCGCGCCGACGGTATCGGCAGCACTCGCCGTCACGGTGACGGGGAGTCCCGACGCCGGTCGTGTTCTCGAGCAGCTCGCCTGTGCCAACTCGCTCGTGATGCGACAGGACGCGGATTCCTATCGGTTCCATCCCATCCTCTGGGCGTTTCTCGCCGCAGAGCAGCGACGACGCGATCTCCCACGGGCGAACAGCGCCCACGCAGCAGCGGCGCGGTGGTTCTCGGCGAGGGGCGATCTGCGCAGCGCCCTCGCTCAGACAGTCCGGGCCGCAGACGCGGCCGCGCTCGCCGCCTTCCTCGATCAGCACGGCTACGAGTTGATCTTCCAAGGCGAATCCGGCCCGGTGATGCGTGCCGTTCGCGCGGTCGCGCCCCGGGACCGCGAGAGGCTGGAGGCGGATATGGGGCTGCTTCTCGCGATTCCGCACTTCCCCGATCGCCCAGGGGCAGCGCAGCTCCTCCGTGTCCGCACCCACGCCCAGCGGAGGGCTGAGCGGACCGCCGTGGACGAGATCGTGGACGCGCTGTGGGCGCACGCGAATCGGCGGCGGGGCGACATGCGGGACCGGCCGCCACTAGCCGTCGACGCGTCCTGCTCCCGCGGAACCGCACTCCTTCTCGAGTATGTGCAGGTGTGGACCACGGGAGGGGTGGATGGCGAGATGAACGACAACAGGAGCGCGGCGCTCGTGCACCTCGGCTCGCCGACCGCCGACACCTCGGAACTGCGGTGGTTGCGGATGCTCATCCTGGAGAGTGCGCTGTCGATCGTCTCCCGGGCGCCGAGTCGGGTCGACATGGAGCCTGTCCTCCTCCAGATCGAACGTGACCGGCTCAGTGGCGCCGATGAGCGGGATACCGTGGCTGCGCGCGCCGTCTGCCTCCAGGCGACGCGTGCCTATCACCGGGCCGACCCTCTCTCGACGAGCGTGCTGGAGCACTGGAGTCCTCGTGCCGGCGCACGCCTCGACCACTTGACGCAGATGCTCCTCGCGCTCGACGAGCTCACCCGCCGTGGGGGCGGCGCCGCGCTCGCGCGGGTGGTGGCTCTGATCGAGAACGACCTCTCCGACACGGTCTCCAGCCTTGCCTATGCCGTGGTTCCTGCGATCGGGTCCGCCATCCGCCAGGGTGACGTGCCGCTGGCAGACCGGCTCCTGGCGCGCTGTCGTCGTGTTCTCGGCGAATACAGCGTCGAATCGGCGACAGCGGCTTTCCTCCGGCATCCGAACCGTGAGGGCGATCACGTCCTCCGTGAGGCCTTGGCGGGCGGTGCTCCACGATTCACCCCGCTGGCTCTGGCCTCTGCCTGGGTGGCTCTTGCCGTTCACGCGCACCGCCACAGACGTGACTCGTCGGCGACCGCGGCGATCCTGAACGCGCTGATGTGCGCGGCGCCGCTGGGGGCCGTGCGGCCGTTCCTCCAGGAGGGGAACGAGCCGTCGGTCGTGCTGCGTGCACGCATCGAACGGTTGGGGGCGTGGCGGCCTGTGGCAGAGGAGATCCTCGCGCATCCGGACATGGCGATGTCGGAGAAGGCCGCGACCGTCACGATCGCGAAGCTCACGGCGCGGGAACAGGAGTTGCTGCGGGAGCTTCCCGCCCACCAGAGCATCGCCGAGATCGCAGGGCGTCGGTACGTCAGCGCCAACACCGTCAAGTCACAGCTGCGAAGCATCTACAGCAAGCTCCAGGTCAACGGACGTGCCGAGGCGGTCGAGGCTGCTCGCCGTGTCGGTCTGCTCTGACCGGATCGACACGGGGAGGGGCTCGCCGTCGCGTGAGACCACGAGCCCCTGCTTCGCCTCGGATCAGCCCGCGAGCACGCGCGTCTTGATCTGCTCGTACTCCGCAGCGGTGATGGTGCCGCCGTCGAGGAGGGCCTTCGCCTTCGCGATCTCGTCGCTCGGGCTGCTGCCGGCCACGGACTTGATGTAGTCGGCGGCGGCGGATTGCGCGGCCTGCGTTTCGCGGACGCCGCGTTCCGCCATCCCTCCACCGCGGGCGATCAGGTAGATCAGCGCGGTGAGGAACGGGACGAAGACAAGGAAGAGCAGCCAGGCCGCCTTCGCCCACCCGTTCAGCTTGTGATCGCGGAACAGGTCCGTGATGATCGCGAACAGCGCGAACAGGTACGCGAACAGGACGAACACCGCCAGGAACCACCAGACGATGTCCCAGAAACTGGCCCAAAGGGTCATGAAGTCACCTCTCATAGAGAACGGGACCCGCTCGGATCCCGCAGGCCAACGATCGCTGGCGATGGGAAGGTCGGTCATCCCCCCATCCGGGTGAAAGGCGGTGCACTCGGTGCTCGATGTCTTCGAGCGCTGTCGCCGTTCCGCGACGCTTCGAGCTCTGCCCGAGTCGACCGCCGCGCCCGGGTAGGCTGGAGGGGTGACCATGGAGATCGAGCTCGGCCGAGGAAAGCGCGCACGTCGCGCGTACACGTTCGATGACATCGCGGTGGTGCCGTCTCGGCGCACGCGCAACCCGGAGGACGTGTCGACCGCCTGGACGATCGACGCCTTCGGCTTCGGCATCCCGGTGCTCGGAGCCCCCATGGACTCCGTCGTCAGCCCGCAGACCGCGATCATGCTGGGTCAGCTGGGCGGACTGGGTGTGCTCGACCTCGAGGGTCTGTGGACCCGGTACGAGAACCCGGAGCCGCTGCTCGCCGAGATCGCCGGTCTCGACGAGGGCACGGCCACGGTCCGCATGCAGGAGCTGTACGCCGAGCCGATCAAGCCCGAGCTCATCACCCGTCGCCTCGCGGAGATCCGCGAGGCCGGCGTCACGGTGGCGGGCTCGCTCACGCCGCAGCGCACGCAGGAGTTCTACGACACCGTCGCCCGCGCCGGCGTCGACCTGTTCGTCATCCGCGGCACCACGGTCTCCGCCGAGCACGTGTCCAGCGTCGCCGAGCCCCTCAACCTCAAGAAGTTCATCTACGACCTCGACGTCCCCGTCATCGTCGGCGGAGCCGCCACCTACACCGCGGCACTGCATCTCATGCGCACCGGAGCAGCCGGCGTCCTCGTCGGCTTCGGCGGGGGAGCGGCGTCCACGACCCGCGCGACCCTCGGCATCCACGCGCCGATGGCGACAGCGGTCTCCGACGTCGCCGCCGCGCGCCGTGACTACCTCGACGAATCCGGTGGCCGCTACGTGCACGTGATCGCCGACGGCGGCGTCGGCACCTCGGGCGACATCGTCAAGGCGCTCGCCATGGGGGCGGACGCCGTCATGCTCGGCGTCGCGCTGGCCCGCGCCACCGATGCGCCCGGCCGCGGATTCCACTGGGGTCCCGAAGCCCACCACCCGAAGCTCCCGCGCGGTCGTCGGGTCGAGGTCGGCGGCATCGGCACGCTCGAAGAGATCCTCTACGGCCCCGCGCCGGTCGCCGACGGCACCGCGAACCTGATCGGTGCGCTGCGCAAGTCGATGGCGACCACCGGATACTCCGACCTCAAGGAGTTCCAGCGGGTCGAGGTCGTGCTCGCACCGTACGAGGCCTGAGGTTCAGCGCACCACCGTGACGACTCCTGCTCTGTTCCCCCCGACCCTGCGTGAGGTCATGCTCCGGGGACGCTGGATCGGCATGCTGCTGCTCTGCCTCCTCGTCGCCGGCGTGTTCGCCTGGCTCGGGCAGTGGCAGCTCGAGCGTGCGATCGAGACGGATCCGCCCGACCCCGGCGCCACCGAGCAGGTGCAGCAGCTCACCGAGGTCCTCGAACCGGGCCAGTATCTTCCCGAGCCGCTCGTGGGGCAGCGTGTGGAGACCTCCGGTGTCTGGGTTCCCGAGGACTTCATCGTCGTGTCGAGCCGGTTCAACGACGACGTCCAGGGCTACTGGGTCACCGGGCAGCTGCGCGTCGACGAGCGCACCTCCATCGCGGTCGCGATCGGTTGGGCGCCGGACCGGGCCACCGCGGACGCTGCGGTGAAGGAGCTCGAGGCGGGTGCCGACGGCTCTCCTGTCGATATCACCGGGCGCATCATCTCGGACGAGGGCCCCCAGGTCCCGCCGCATTCCGATCCCGAGCAACTGGATCGGATGTCGCCCGCGGCCCTCCTCAGCCGTTGGCACGACATCGAGCAGCTCGACGTCTACCGCCCCTACCTGGCCTCGACGACGGCGACGGCCGGTCTGGTCGACATCTCGTCGCCGGCCCCCGAGGAGATGTCGCCGGTGAACTGGCTCAACGTCTTCTACGCGGTGGAGTGGGCGATCTTCGCGGGGTTCGCGTTCTACCTCTGGTATCGCCTCGCGAAGGATGCCTGGGAGCGCGAGGTCGAAGAGTTCGAAGACGCGGCCGCGGCGGAAACCGTCTGATCGATCCGCGCATCGGCGCGCGAGTCCGTGCGCAATTGCGTGCCGCCGCCTCGCGATAGCGACCTTCGTCAGGGGTCGTCGAGGCCATCCGGTGAGCGCTCGATGACGAATCGGAAAACTCCGTTGAGGATGTCCGGACCGCTACGTATGCTCGCACCATGTGAGCATGCTGGGAGTTTCCCCTGTGTGCAGCGTCAGTCCTGAGAAGTGTCGAACCCGACCGAGGAGACAGCACCGATGATGTCCGCTCCAGACGACGAGAACCGCATGGGTTCCGTCTCGCACCGTAGAAGTCGGGGGCGCATCGGCGCTCTCGCCGTGACCTGCGTCGCCGCGTTGAGCCTCGGCTCGCTGGCCGCTGTGCCCGCCACCGCCGACACCACCGGCACGGGGGTGGTGATCAACGAGGCGTATCTCTCCGGCGGCAGCGCGGGGGCGGCGTTCAAGAACAAGTTCGTCGAGCTCTACAACCCGACCTCGGCGCCGATCACCCTCGACGGCATGTCGCTGCAGTACCGCTCCGGCACCGGGACCGGCGCCGCCAACGGCGTCGCCACGCTCTCCGGCGTGATCCCGGCCGGCGGCCACTACCTCGTGCAGGGCAACAGCAACGGCGCGAACGGCGCCGAACTGCCCGCTCCGGACGCCACGAGCACACTGACCCCGAGCGGCACCACAGGAACGCTGGCGCTCGTCGAGGGCACGGCGGCGGTGACTCTCACTCCCGGTTCGGTCGTGGGCGTCGACGGCGTGCTCGACCTGCTCGGCTACGGCACCTCCAACACGTTCGAGACCAAGGCGGCTACCCCGCCCGCCGGCAACACCGACGTGAAGTCGCTGAACCGCACCGACGGCGTCGACACCGACGACAACAGCACCGATTTCACGCTCTCGGCCACGATCACCCCGCAGAACTCCGGCGACACCGACCCGGGCACCGACCCGGGCGGCGAGCCGACGAAGGCGACGATCGCCGAGGTGCAGGGCACCACCGATGTCTCTCCGCTGAGCGGCAAGACCGTGCAGGTCGAAGGTGTCGTCACGGCCGACTACCGCACCGGCGGCTACAAGGGCATCGTCATCCAGACGCAGGGCTCCGGTGGCGCGGCGGACGCGACTCCCGGTGCCTCCGACGGCGTGTTCGTCTTCCTGAACGCTCTGTCTCCGAGCCTCGAGATCGGAGACCTCGTCTCGGTCACCGGCTCCGTGAGCGAGTACTTCGGGCAGACACAGCTCAACCCGGCCGCAGCAGCCGACATCGAGGTGCTGACCGCCGGCGTCGGCGTTCCCGCCGTCACGCCGCTGCCCGCCACGGTGCAGGGTGCCGACCGCGAGCAGTACGAGAACATGTACGTGGCTCCCGAGGGCAGCTACCGTCTCGCCTCCAGCCACCAGCTCTTCAACTTCGGCACGCTGTGGCTGAACGCCGGTGCAGACCTCGCGGTGAAGAGCACCGAGACCACTCGTCCCGGCGACGAGGCGGCGGCGATCGCCGCGACCAACCGCGCCAACCGCATCCTGCTCGACGACGGCTGGTCCATCCAGGTGTCCAACAGCGGACACCCGGGCGAACAGCCGTACTTCACGAAGGATGCCGTCGTCCGCAACGGCGACACGGTCGACTTCGGCGACAACGGCTATGTGCTGCAGTGGGGCTTCAACGACTGGCGTCTGCAGCCCGTCGTGCCGATCGACGACTCCTCGTCCGCAGACCTCAAGGTCGGCTTCGAGGCGACGAACCCGCGCACCGAGTCCGCGCCCGAGGTGGGCGGCGACGTGCAGGTTGCGTCGTTCAACGTCTACAACTACTTCACGACGCTGAAGAGTGAGAACTCGAACGCCCGCGGGGCCGCGAACGCGGCGCAGTTCGCGATCCAGAAGTCCAAGATCGTCGCGGCGATCAACGGACTCGACGCCGAGATCGTCTCCCTCATGGAGATCGAGAACTCGGTGAAGCTCGGCAAGCCCGTCGACACGGCGCTCAAGGATCTGGTCGCCGGCCTCAACGCCGACGCCGGCAGCGACGTGTGGGGCTACGTTCCCACGCCCGCCGCGCTGAACGACGCGGCGACGACCGACTTCATCACCAACGCGATCATCTACAAGAAAGACGCCGTCGAGACCGTGGGCGACAGCGCCACGGTCACCGACGAGACCGTGTGGGGCAACGCCCGCGAGCCGATCGCGCAGGCGTTCGACATCGACGGTCGCGTCGTGACCGTGGTGGCGAACCACCTGAAGTCGAAGTCACCGCCCGAGGGCGCAGGTGCCGAGCCGGCCGACGGACAGGGCTTCTTCAACGCCGACCGCGTGAAGCAGGCGAATGCGATCCTCGCCTTCACCGCTGAGCTCGAGGAGACGACCGGCAGCAGCGACATGCTGCTGATCGGCGACTTCAACGCCTACGGCAAGGAAGACCCGATCGACGTGTTCACGTCGAACGGGTGGAGCGACCTCGTCGCCGACAAGACCGATGGCCAGTACACGTACACGTTCGACGGCGAGCTCGGCTCGCTGGACCACGTGATCGCGTCGCCGTCGCTCGTGTCGTCGATCACGGGCGCGGGCGTGTGGGGCATCAACTCGCCGGAGTGGAGCGACCGCGGCTACGCGTACGGCGCCACCGAGGAGGGCACGCCCTACCGCTCCAGCGACCATGACCCGATCATCGTCGGCGTCTCCTCGGAGATCCCGCCGGTGAGCATCGACGTCGTCACGGTCAACGACTTCCACGGCCGGGTCGAGGCCGACGGTGCCGCCGCCGGTGCCGCCGTCCTCGCGGGAGCCGTGAAGCAGTTCCGCGACGCGAACCCGAACACGATCTTCGCCGGTGCCGGCGACCTGATCGGTGCGTCGACGTTCACCTCGTTCATCAACGACGACAACCCGACGATCGACGCGCTGAACGCGGCCGGTCTCGATGTCAGCGCTGCGGGCAACCACGAGTTCGACCAGGGCTGGGAAGATCTGCGCGACCGCGTGCAGGAGCGCGCGGACTGGGAGTACATCTCGTCGAACGTGTTCGTCACCGAGACCGGCGAGCCCGCGCTCGCACCGGCCTGGGTGAAGGAACTCGACGGCGTGAAGGTCGGCTTCGTCGGAGCGGTGACCGAAGACCTCGACTCGCTCGTCTCGCCCGAGGGCATCAAGGATCTCGAGGTCCGCAGCATCGTCGATTCCGTGAACGCGGTGGCCGACGATCTGCGCGACGGTGACGAGTCCAACGGGGAGGCGGATGTCGTCATCCTGCTCGTACACGAGGGCGCATCCAGCGTCGAGCTGTCGAGCATCACTCCGGATTCGCCCCTCGGCGAGATCGTCTACGGCGTCGACGACGACGTGGACGCGATCGTGTCGGCGCACACCCACCTCGCGTACAACCACGTGATCGACGGCCGCCCGGTCGTCTCCGCGGGGCAGTACGGCGAGAACCTGGGCCTGATGAACATCAAGGTCGACCCTGAGACGTCGGACCTGATCTCGATCACCAACGAGATCAAGCCCCTCACCGCTGCGGGCAAGCCGCTGTACCCGGCGGTGCCGGAGGTGCAGGCGATCGTCGACCAGGCCAAGGCCGAGGCCGACGTCCTGGGCGCGATCAAGGTCGGCGACATCACGGCCGACTTCAACCGCGCACGCCAGAGCGACGGCAAGACGGAGAACCGCGGTGGCGAGTCCACCATCGGCAACTTCGTCGCCGACGTGCAGCAGTGGTCCACGGGCGCCGACCTGGCGCTCATGAACCCGGGCGGCATCCGCGCGAACCTCACCTACGCCTCGTCCAACGCGAACGATCCTGCGGGCAACGTCACCTATCGCGAGGCGGCGACGGTCCAGCCGTTCGCCAACACGCTGGTGACGCTGACGCTCACCGGTACGCAGTTGAAGGGCGTGCTCGAGGAGCAGTGGCAGCCGGCGGGTTCGGCGCGTCCGTTCCTGAAGCTCGGAGTCTCGGAGGGTCTGCTCTACACCTACGACCCCGCCGCGGCACAGGGCTCGCGGATCACGTCGATCACGCTCAACGGCACGCCGGTCGACCCGGCGGCGAACTACACGGTCGCCGCCAACTCGTTCCTCGCCGCGGGTGGAGACAACTTCTTCACCTTCAAGGAGGGCGCGGGCAAGCGCGACACCGGCAAGATCGACCTGCAGTCGATGGTCGACTGGTTCGACGCGAACAAGACCGCGAGCCCCGACTACGCCCAGCGGGCAGTCGGTGTCGCCGTCAGCGCGGCGGATGCCGACGGCTACAGCGCCGGCGACCAGGTGACGGTGTCGCTCTCCTCGCTGGCCTTCAGCGCGGGTGAGCCGGCACCGGGCGAGGTGACGCTCTCGCTGGGCGACACGGTGCTCGCCACCGGAGCCGTCGACCCGGCCGTGGTCGACACCACCGATGAGGGCGGGCGCGCGAGCCTGACATTCACTGTTCCGTCGGGCGTCTTCGGCGAGCAGGTCCTGACCGTCGCGGTCGCCGGAACCGGAACGACGGTGCAGGTGCCGTTCACGATCGCCGGTGAGGAGGAGTTCGCCGGCACGATCACCCTGGGGTCTTCCAAGGTGGCAGCGGGCAAGAACCTCAAGGTCACCGGCGAAGGCTACGTGCCCGGTGAGACGGTGAACATCGAGTTGCGTCCGAAGAAGGGCAAGCCGGTCCAGGTCGGCACGGTCCAGGTGGGGGCGGACGGCACGTTCAGCACCCAGGTCACCGTGCCGAAGAGCGGGCCGTCGGGCAAGTACACCGTGGCGGCGTCTCAGGCCGACGGGGATGCGGCGACCGCCACGGTCACCGTCAACCGCGCCGGCGGCATCATCGGTGCGATCCTCGACTGGCTCTGGGAGCTGCTCACCCGGTGGTTCTGATCGGGGAAGAGTGTTTCTGATCCGCTAGTCGGGTGACACAGGCGAAGGCCGTCGGGAGCGATCCCGGCGGCCTTCGTCGTCGCTGTCGCGACTCGGCGAGCGTGACGGCTCGGGCGCGGGCAGGCCTCGGGCCCTAGGGCGTGAGCACCTGGACGTCGGCCTGCGCGAGAGCAGCGGCGATGCGCGGCGGAGGGGGAGCGTCCGTGATCAGGTAGTCCGCACGCTCGAGCAGCGCGATCTGGGCGAAGAACCGACGGCCGAGCTTGGTGGAGTCCGCGAGGATGGCCGTGCGCTCTGCTCGCTGGATCATCTCGGACATCATGGCGGCGTCGCCGAGGTTCGAGGTCGAATACCCGGCTTCGTCGACCGCGCCGACGGCGATCAGGGCGAGGTCGCAGCGGATGTCGACCTCGGGTCCGCCCGGGGTCATCGTGAACGTCACGGGGCCTGTCGTCGCCTGCGTGATGGATCGCACCGCACCGCCGAACACGTACAGGTCGCGGAAGGCCGACGGCGACAGCTCGCCGGGGATACGCAGGTTGTTCGTGGCGATCGTCAGATCGTGATGATTGCGCAGCGCGCGGGCGACGGCGAGCGTCGTCGTCCCGGCATTGAGCATCACGACGGAACCGTCTTCGACGAGGCCGGCGGCGATGCGTGCGATGCGCTCCTTCTCCTCCGTCTGCATGCGCAGGCGCACGTCGAGGGCGCGGTCCTTGAGCTGGCCGCTGGCCGCGCTGACCGCACCGCCGTGCGTGCGGATCAGTACGCCTTCTCGATCGAGTTGATCGAGGTCTCGACGGATCGTGTCGATCGAGACGGAGAAGTGCTCGGCCAGGTCGCTCACCGTCACCTGTCCCGTCTGTTCGACGTAGGTGGCGAGGTCGGCCTTCCGACCTGCCGGAAGGCGGCGTCGCTGTCCGGTCGCTGAAGCATCCATGCACCCATATCTAGCACAGGAGCGGCACGAACGCGGCATAGTCGTGCAGAAAACCGCAGATGGGTGATTCGGGTGCTGCTCGCAGATGCGCGGGGAAAATCAGCGCCACAACGCGATGCAGGCGAAAGAACAGGGTTGACGAATCGGCAGGCAACGGCATAACATGGCTCAAAACCGCATGAACAAGCATTGAAGCGCGTGATGCGGCACGATCTCAACGAGGAGAAGTGATGAGCACAGTCGGAAGAGGGCAGCGACGAACCCGAATCATCGTCGGCGCCGGAACCGCGGCGGTTACCCTTCTGGCCCTGGCGGGTTGCACGCCCGGCACGGATGGCGACAGCGGCGGTGACGGGAATGTCACCATCGAGTTCGCGCAGTGGTGGGAGCCGGAACTGCCCGACGGCGAGTTCCGCGCACTCATCGACCAGTTCGAGGAGACGAATCCCGACATCACGGTCGAGCTGGTCAGCGGGCCGTACGCGTCCACCAAGGAGCAGCTCTTCGCCGGTGCGGCATCCGGCACCATGCCCGACGTGGTCGGCCTCGACGGCGCGTGGGTGAACGACTTCGCCTCTCAGGGCGTCATCGCCGACCTGAGCGCGCTCATGGAGGAGTACGACTACGACGACAGCGAGCTGGCCAGCCAGATCCAGGTCGACGGCAGCACGTACATGATCCCGGTCGTGAACTTCGTCTACCCGATGTTCACGAACGACGACCTGCTCGCGCAGGCCGGGGTCACCGCACCGCCCCAGACCCGCACCGAGTTCGCGGACGCGGCGGCCAAGGTCTCGGCGCTCGGCGGCGACGTCTCGGGCTGGGTGCTCCCGCTGTCCCTCGAATCGCCGAACGGCGTGCAGAACGACGTCATGTCGTGGGTCTGGGCGTCCGGGGGTTCGATGCTCAAAGACGGTCAGCCCGACCTCACGAACGACGACGTCACCTCCGCGGTCGAGTACATCGGGGGGCTGTGGGACGACGGCGTCATCGCCTCGGGCTCCTTCACCATGAAGGAGCAGGACAAGGTCGAGGAGTTCACCAACGGTCGCGCCGGCATGATGATCGACTCGCTCGCGCACATCAACCTGATCCGCGAGACGAACCCCGATCTGAACTTCTCGATCTCGGCGATCCCCGCCGAGGACGGGTACGACGGTGAACGCGGCATTCCCTACGCCTCCTGGGGCATCGGCGTCGCCGAGAACTCCGAGCACAAGGAAGCGGCGTTCAAGCTGGTGTCGTTCCTGATGAGCGAGCAGACGAACTCCGAGCTCTCCACGATGGCCAAGGCCTTCCCCGGAAACGCGAAGTCGGTCCCGGACTTCGTGAACGACGACGAGCTCTTCAAGACGGCGTTCGACATCTACCAGGCCGGCTACCCGGCGAACGAGTTCACGGGTCTCCCGGTCGCCGAGGACCTCATGCGCCAGTTCGGTGAGCAGCTCCAGGCCGCGCTCGACGGGCAGCAGTCGATCCCCGACGCGCTCAAGAAGGCGCAGGCCTCGTGGGAAGCGGAGTTCTGACCTCCCGCCTCCCCGCCTGAACGGGGTGCCGCATCGCGGTCGCGATGCGGCACCCGACCAACCAAGGAGCTCGAGTTCCCATGAGTCTCAGAACATCCGACGACACCGAGGTGATCGTCACCGGGGTCGCACTCTCGCGGCGCCGACGGCAGCTGCGCAAGACCACCGAGTCGTACGCCTTCCTCTCGCCGACGGTCATCCTGCTGTTCGTGCTGATGATCGTGCCGATCATCATGGTGGTCGGCTACTCGTTCCAGGACAACGTGATCCTGAACAAGTCGCCCGAGTTCGTCGGCATCGCGAACTACGTCGAGATCCTCTCCGATCCGCGCTTCTGGAAGGCGACGGGCAACACCATCCTCTTCACGGTGACGAGCGTCGCCGCCCACCTCGTGCTCGGCCTCGCCTTCGCGATGATGCTGAACAGCCCGCTCCTCGGCCGGTTCTCGCGGTCGCTCTTCCGGGCCCTCTACGTGCTGCCGTGGCTGTTCACGGTCGCGGTCATCGCCGTGCTCTGGCGCATGCTGCTCGCCCCGAACGGGGTGGTCAACTTCCTGCTCAACACCGACATCGAGTGGTTGGCCTCACCCCAGCTCGCCCTGGGGACCATCATCTTCATCAACATCTGGGCGGGGTACCCCTTCTTCATGGTGAGCCTGCTCGCCGGGCTCCAGGGGGTTCCCGCCGAACTCCACGAGGCGGCCACGGTCGACGGTGCGAGCGCCACGCAGCGCTTCTGGAACGTGACGATCCCGCAGCTGCGTCCCATCATCGTGAGCCTCGTGCTGCTCGATCTGATCTGGACCTCGCAGCAGTTCGCCCTCATCTGGATGACCACCGGCGGCGGTCCGATCGATGTGACCGAGGTGCTCAGCACCTTCACCTACAAGCTCGCCTTCGCCAAGTACGACTTCTCGCTCGCGTCGACCTCGGCCGTGCTCGTGCTGCTGATGTCGATGGTGCTCGCCGTGTTCTACGTCCGTCATCAGAAAGCGAGGGACTGACCATGGCTCTCACCGCCCAGAACCAGCGTCGGGTCGGCAAGACCGGCCTCATGATCGGACTCCTCATCGGTGCGGTCTTCGCCGCGGGGCCCGTGCTGTGGATGCTGTCCAGCTCGTTCAAGTCGAACACGCAGATCTTCGAACTGCCGCCGCGGCTGCTGACCGACACGTTCTCGTTCGACGCCTACATCGCGATCTTCACGAACGCCGAGACGATGCGGTTCTTCCTGAACAGCTACATCGTGGCCGGCTCCGTCACGGTGCTCACGCTGATCGTCGCGATCCAGGCCGCCTATGCGTTCAGCCGCTTCGACTTCCGGGGCAAGCGGATCCTCAACGTCGTGATCGTGAGCGTGCAGGCCGTGCCGCCCATCACCCTGCTCATCCCGTACTTCGGGCTCATGGTCGGGCTGGGTCTCTACAACTCCTACGCGGGGCTGATCCTCACCTACATGGTGTTCACCCTGCCCTACGCGATCATCATGATGACCGGCTACTTCAACACCCTGCCGAAAGAGCTCGACGAGGCTGTGCGGGTCGACGGTGCCGGCTCCATGACGGCCCTCTGGCGCATCCTGGTGCCGATCTCCGTGCCCGGCATCGTCTCGGTCGGCATCTACACGTTCATGATCGCGTGGAACGAGTACCTGTTCGCGCTGACGCTCACGCGCACGATCGACATGCGCACCGTGCCGATCGGCATCCAGCTCCTCATGGGCCAGCACTCCTACGAGTGGAACCAGATCATGGCCATGAGCGTGCTCGGGTCGATCCCCGTACTCATCCTCTTCCTCTTCTTCCAGCGGTACTTCATCAGCGGCCTCACGGCCGGGTCCGTGAAGAGCTGAACGACGTCCCGTCCGGGGCCCAGACCACCACGAAACAGGAGATACAAGTGCTCTACACCGGCAAATCCATCCTCGATGTCGCCAATGCGAACAACTTCGCGATCCCCGCGTTCAACATCAGCGACTGGGCGATGTTCAACGGCGTCATGGACATCAGCGAGGAGAAGGCCGCCCCGGTCATCATCGCGATCCACCCCGACGAGGTCTCGCACATCACCACCGACCTGATCGCCGCGATGCACTCCCGTGCGCACCGTTCGAGCGTCCCCGTCGCCATCCACTGGGACCACGGTGGCAGCTACGAGCAGATGATCACCGCGATCAAGGCGGGCTTCACCTCGGTCATGATCGACGCCTCCCTGCTGCCGTTCGACGAGAACGTCGCCCTCACCCGGAAGGTCGTCGATGCCGCCCACGCGGTCGGCATCCAGGTCGAGGGCGAGCTCGGCACGATCGGCGCCAACGACAGCTACGGCGAGTCGGGCGCCGCCGAGATCATCTACACGAACCCGGCCGACGCCGTGCGTTTCGTCGCGGAGACCGGCGTCGACAGCCTCGCCATCGCGATCGGCACCTCGCACGGGCTGTACCCGGCCGAGAAGAACCCGGAGCTCCGCCACGACCTCCTGCAGGAGATCAAGGCCGCGGTCGGCATCCCCCTCGTGCTCCACGGCGGCTCGGCGAACCCCGACTCCGAGCTGCGCCGCGCCGTCGAGCTCGGTATCAACAAGATCAACATCTCCAGCGACATCAAGGTCTCGTACCACAACCGCATGCGTGAGATCCTCGGCACCGACGAGCGCCTGCGTGAGCCGAACGCGATCCAGCCCGAGCCGATTGCCGCGCTGAAGGCCACGGCGGCTGAGAAGATCGAGCTGTTCGGCGCCGACGGCAAGGCCGACCTGTACTGACCGGACGGCGGATCTCGAAGGGGAGGGCGATCGGCGGATGAGCGCTGGCGAGGACAGGCGGCTCGTACTCGGGCTCGGGGGAACGGTGGACTACGAGCTGCGGTGGGATGCCGTGGTGCTCGAGCGGCTGGCCTCCGTGCACCGCGTGCGGCGGCAGGAGCTGACCTCGACGGCGCCCATCGTCGACGAGCGATCGCTCCTGGTCGCCGTCCTCGCCCTCGTCGACGCCGGTACGGGCGCGGAGCGCTTCGTCGCATCATCCGATGTGATCGAGGCGTTCTCCTCGCACTTCGAGTACGCGGTGACCCTGGGCGGCACCGGCGTGCGGGCCGGGCTCGTCCTGGACAGCTTGGGGATCGCCAGCATCCAGCATCTGGTGAGCATCGACGACAACGTGCGTCGGCTGCTGCCTCCCGGGGTGTCCTTCGTGTGCTCGGCGACGCAGGACACCCTGGATCCGCACCTGATCGTGCAGTATCCGGCCGGCGCACGCATACGGCTGCACGACGGGGATGTCTTCTCGCCGGGACCCAATCGGCTGATCTTCGCCAACGATCCGCCGAACCGTGAGATGCGTCTCGCTGCCGAGCTGGGGGAGACGCTGGCCACCGCGTCCGTGCTCCTCGTCTCCGGCTTCAACACCATGCAGGACCATGCCCTGCTCGAGCAGCGCCTGGAGCAGCTCCACGAAGCGATGCTCCGACTGCCCGATGATGCTCTCGTCTACTACGAGGACGCCGGCTTCTACACGCGCGCCTTCGCGGAGACGGTACGCATCCGGCTGCTCCCCGGCATCGACGTGTACGGCATGAACGAGGACGAACTGCAGGAGTACGTCGGGCGGTCGGTGGACCTGCTCGATCCGGCGGATGTCATCCGCGCCCTGGCAGACATCCGCCGGATCATCCCCGTCCCCGCGCTGGTCGTGCATACGCGGTACTGGGCGCTCGCCATCGGCGCCGAGGCCTTCAGGCACGGTGCGGCGCTCGAGAGTGCCGTGCGCGTGGCGGCCACCCGCTATCGGCTCGGTGACGGATTCACGGCGGCACAGGCGGCCGAGACGGCGCGCATGCCCCGACATGCGGGCGGGACGGCACTCGTCGCCGCCGTCATGGCGGCCGTGCCGGATGCCGTCGGCGTCCCGGCATTCGCCCTCGAGGTCGAACACCCGACCACGATCGGCCTCGGTGACACCTTCGTGGGCGGGTTCCTCGCCGCCCATGCCCAGGGCGGAGGGCACCCGTGAAACCGATCCGGCTCGCGTCGAACCGTCCGGCCGAACGCTTCTACCGCGGCGGTGCCCGCATCGCCGCTTTCCGCGGGGAACGCGAGTCCGCACCCCGCGAACCGGAGGACTGGGTCGGATCGACCACGACGATCCGCGGCGAGCAGGTGCTCGGGCTGACGACGCTTCCGGACGGGCGGATGCTGCGCGACGCGATCGCCGAGGATCCCGTGTCGTGGCTCGGTCCCGTGCATGCCGAGCGGTGGGGATCCGATACGCGTCTGCTGGTGAAGCTCCTCGACGCGGGGCAGCGGCTGCCCGTGCACGCGCACCCGCACGACGACTTCGCCGCCTCGCATCTCGGCCGCACGCACGGCAAGGCGGAGGCCTGGTACATCCTCGAGGGAGGAGTCGTGCACGTCGGGCTGCGCGAGGAGACGAGCGTCGAAGCGCTCGCCGACCTGGTCTCGCGCCAGGATGTGACGGCGCTCCTCGGCCTGCTGCACGAGGTCGAGGTCCGCCCCGGCGACGTCGTCTGGGTGCCACCGGGCGAGCTCCATGCGATCGGTGCCGGCGTGCTGCTGCTCGAACTGCAGCAGCCGGAGGACCTGTCGATCCTGCTGGAGTGGGAGGGCTTCGCCATCGACGGGCCCGGCGAGGGGCACCTGGGGCTGGGCTTCGACCTCGCACTCACCGCCGTCACGACCGCCGCGCGAAGCCCGGCGGAGCTCGCCGCCCTCGTGCGTGCCGCGCCTCTGTCGGGTTCGGTCTTCCCTCGCGCGGCGGATCGGTATTTCCGACTCGAGCGGCGTCCGGTGCGCGGAGCGTCGGTGATCGAACCCGGGTTCGCGATCATGATCATCGCCGACGGCACCGCCGACCTCGACGGCGAAGCGCTGCCGACCGGTGCCACGGTCCTCATCCCGGCCGCCGCCGGCGGGATCGAGGTCAGCGGTGACGCCGAGCTCCTGATCGCGCGGCCCCCGGCGCCGTGAGGGCGATCGCGGGGGATCGAGCGGCGGATCCCGGCGGCTAGACTGGACGCATGCCCGAACCGAAAGTCGCCAGCTTTCCGGCGATCCGCGGTGCGCTGAAGTTCTACCAGATCGCGTCGATCATCACAGGAGTCATGCTGCTCCTGCTGCTGACCGAGATGGTGCTGAAGTACACGCCGATCCACCTCGAGCTCTTCCTGGGAGGCTCCGGAGGACCGCTCTGGTTCGCCGGCGTGCTCGCCGGACCCGACTGCCAGTGGTGGTCGCTGTTCGCCCCGATGACCAACTCCTGCGAGATGACCTCGCTGGGCGACGGGTTCAACCTCTCGCTGTTCATCCTGGTGGCGCACGGCTGGTTCTACGTCGTGTACCTCTTCGCGTGCTTCCGCATGTGGGGCCTGATGCGCTGGCGCTTCCCGCGCTTCATCCTCCTCGCGCTCGGCGGTGTCATCCCGCTGCTGTCGTTCTTCATGGAGGCGGTCGTCGCCCGTGAGGTCAAGACCTATCTCGCCACCCGAGAGGCCGCCGAGGCCTCCACCCCCGCCCCGGAAGGTGTCCGTTGACCGAACAGTCCGAGACCCAGCAGCGTCCTGCGCTCGTCGTCGACTTCGGCGCGCAGTACGCGCAGCTGATCGCCCGTCGAGTCCGCGAAGCGGGTGTGTACAGCGAGATCGTGCCGCACACCGCCACGGCCGAGGAGATCGCCGCCAAGAACCCCGTCGCGATCATCCTCTCCGGCGGGCCCTCGTCCGTGTACGAAGAGGGCGCGCCGAAGCTCGACCCGGCGGTCTTCGACCTCGGCGTCCCGACGCTCGGCATCTGCTACGGCTTCCAGTACATGGCTCAGACGCTCGGCGGCGAGGTCGCGCACACCGGACTGCGCGAGTACGGCGCGACGGATGCCGCGATCTCCGGCGACGGCGGCACGCTGCTCGGCGGTCAGCCGGCGGAGCAGAACGTGTGGATGAGTCACGGTGACCAGGTCGCCACGGCGCCGGAGGGCTTCGACGTGCTCGCCACGACCGAGGCCACGAAGGTCGCGGCGTTCGCGAACGAGGAGCGCGGGTTCTACGGCGTGCAGTGGCACCCGGAGGTCAAGCACTCCGACCACGGCCAGCGCGTGATCGAGAACTTCCTGCACAAGGGTGCCGGTCTCGCCTCCGACTGGAACAGCGGCAACGTGATCGCGGAGCAGATCGAGCGCATCCGCGAGCAGGTCGGTGACGCCCGCGTCATCTCCGCTCTCTCGGGTGGGGTCGATTCCGCGGTCTCCACGGCTCTCGTGCACAAGGCGATCGGTGACCAGCTGACCGCCGTCTTCGTCGACCACGGCCTCCTCCGCAAGGGCGAGCGCGAGCAGGTCGAGAACGACTACGTCGAATCCACCGGCGTGCGTCTCATCACCGTCGACGCGGCAGAGACCTTCCTCGGCCACCTCGAGGGAGTGACCGACCCGGAGGAGAAGCGCAAGATCATCGGCCGCGAGTTCATCCGCGCGTTCGAGAAGGTGCAGCTCGACCTCGTCGCCGAGGCGAAGGCTTCGGGCGGCGCTCCGGTGAAGTTCCTCGTGCAGGGCACGCTCTACCCCGACGTCGTCGAGTCCGGCGGCGGTGCGGGCACCGCGAACATCAAGTCGCACCACAATGTGGGCGGCCTTCCCGACGACCTCGACTTCGAGCTGATCGAGCCGCTGCGCGCCCTGTTCAAGGACGAGGTGCGCGCGATCGGTCGCGAGCTCGGCATCCCCGAGGCCATCGTCGGACGTCAGCCGTTTCCGGGGCCCGGTCTCGGCATCCGGATCATCGGTGAGGTCACCGCTGACCGTCTCGAGATTCTGCGTGAGGCCGACGCCATCGCCCGTGAAGAGCTGACGAAGGCGGGTCTCGACCAGGAGATCTGGCAGTGCCCCGTCGTGCTGCTGGCCGACGTGCGCTCGGTGGGCGTGCAGGGCGACGGCCGCACCTACGGTCACCCGATCGTGCTGCGCCCCGTGTCGAGCGAAGACGCCATGACGGCGGACTGGACGCGTCTGCCGTACGACGTGCTGTCGAAGATCTCGAACCGCATCACGAACGGCGTCCGTGACGTCAACCGCGTCGTGCTCGACGTCACGTCGAAGCCGCCGGGGACGATCGAGTGGGAGTAGGGAGCGCCATGCTCCCTGATGCGGCGCCGGCTCTGCCCGACGCCGAGTACCTGGTGCTGTCCAGCCGGTTGATCCCGGGTCTGGACGGCGGGTACACGATCGCGACGCTCGCGCGCGCCCGGCAGCTGGCCGGTGCCGGCGTCGCCGAGGGGGCCGGCCCGCAGCTCCTGACGTTCGACCCGGGAACCGCGGCCGATCACGCTGCCCACCGCAGGACGTTCGCGGAACAGGGGGCGCTCACCGACCCGTCGCGGATGCGCAACCTCTTCGATGAAGCCGTCGCGCCGGATGGCGGAGCGGCAGGTTGGCTGCGCGCTGCCGCCGACGCCGCGGTGACCCCCGATCCCGACGTCGAGTACCGCGTGCTGACGGATGCCGAGGGCCGACCGTTCGCGGCGCTCCCGGTGATCCCGGGCAACCCGGACTGGCACCTCACCGAGGAACCGGTGCTCGTGTACGACGCGGCGGGCGAGGTCGTCGGCGCCCTGCACGGTTTCCGCGGGCTGTATCGAGCTTGGCTCGAGCACGTGACCGCGGCCTTCGGTGATCGCAGGATCATCGTGATCTGTGAGTCTCGCCAGCTCGGAGAGCTCATCGCGGACTGGTCGGATCCGCGGGTGCGCATCGTCCACACCATTCACACCATGCACGTCGAGGCGCCCTACACGCCGGACGCGACCATGAACACGCTCTGGACCCGGTGGTTCCGCCTTGCTGACCGGTTCGACGCCGTGATCTGGCCCACCGCCACGCAGCGTGACGACGTCGTGGCCCGGTTCGGGGATTCGGCTCTGCACGCGGTCGTGCCCAATCCGATCGCTCCCGTCGAGGGTCGGGACGACCTGCGCGAAGACGGCCTCGTCGTGGTGCTGGGCCGCCTCGCACCGGGAAAGCGCATCGATCACGCGATCCGCGCCTTCCTTGCGGCCGACGTGCCCGGTGCCCGGATGGAGATCTGGGGCGGCGGCCCGGAGCAGGAGCGCCTGCACGCTCTGATCGAGGAGCTCGACGCCGGAGACCGCGTCGTGCTCGCCGGATACACGGACTCACCCGCGACGGTTCTCGACCGGGCGTCGATCCTGGTCACCTCCACGGCCTTCGAGGGGCAGCCCCTCGGCGTGGTCGAAGCGCTGCTGCACGGCACTCCCGTGATCTCGTACGACGTGCGCTACGGCATCCGCGACGTGCTGCAGCAGGGCGGCGGTGCCCTGGTGCCGAGCGGAGACGTCGACGCGCTGGGCGACGCGATCCGTTCCCTGTTGACCGAACCCGATCGGCTCGCGGCGCTGAGCGCCGAGGCCCCGACGGTCGCTGCGGCGTGGAGCCCGGAGCGCTCGCTCGATGCCCTCACCGCCGTGATCGCTGCGGTCGCTTCCGCGCCACCGCGTCGCTGACACCCCCGCTCTCCTCGGCGCCGGAGTCGGCGTGACGAGGGGCTCCTCGCGACCGTGAAAGAAATCTCGAAGATTTCCGTCGCCGATGTCGATCCGCGGCATTCCCGTTCGACGTCTGGAATGAGAGGGTCGAGAGACGGCCCTTCGAACAAGGAGAACATCATGAAGTTCATGCTCATCATGCGCGCAGACGACACCGCCGTCGAGGCATACAAGGAGATGCCCTTCGAGCAGGTCATCGAGGCCATGGGCAAGTACAACGAGTCGATGATGAAGGCCGGCGTGCTGGTCGCGGGCGAGGGCCTGACCGATGCCGCCGAGGGTTTCGTCGTCGACTTCAGCGCCGAGAAGCCGCTCATCACCGACGGCCCCTACGGAGAGACCAAGGAGCTGTTCAACGGCTTCTGGATCCTCGAGGTCTCGTCGCGCGAGGAAGCTGCCGAATGGGCGAGCCGTGCACCCCTCGGTGCCGGATCGTTCCTCGAAGTGCGCCGGGTCACCGGCGTCGAGGACTTCCCGGCCGACAACGAGTGGATCGAGAAGGAAGCCGGCTGGCGCGAGGAGCAGGCCCAGCGCGCACAGCAGTGATGGACGGATCCGCGAACGACGAGGCCGCGCGCTCCGCCCCCGATGACGGGTCGGCGGAGCGCGCGGTCGCCGCGGTATGGCGCATCGAGTCCGCGCGCATCGTGGGGGCGCTCACCCGCATGGTCGGCGATTTCGGGCTCGCGGAGGACCTCGCCCAGGAGGCGCTGGTCGATGCGCTCCGGCAGTGGCCGGTCGAGGGGGTGCCGCGCAACGCGGGGGCCTGGCTCACGGCGGTGGCGAAGCGCAAGGCGATCGACGGATGGCGCCGCGCGGAGCGCCTGGATGCCCGGGTCGCCGCTCTCGCCCGCGACCTGGAGCGGGATCAGGCCGAGTCTCCGGACGTGCTGTGGGACCCGGATGCCGTCGACGACGACGTGCTGCGCCTGATCTTCATCGCCTGCCATCCGGTGCTGTCGAAGGAGGCGCAGGTCGCCCTGACGCTGCGGGTGGTCGGCGGCCTGTCGAGCGAGGAGATCGCCCGTGCCTTCCTCGTACCGACGGCGACCGTGCAGCAGCGCATCGTGCGGGCGAAGAAGACCCTCGCGGCGGCGAACGCGCCGTTCGAGGTGCCGCCGCGCGAGGAGCACGCCGCGCGTCTGGGCGCCATCCTCGGCGTGCTGTACCTGATCTTCAACGAGGCGCATGCGGCGAGCAGCGGCCCGGAATGGATGCGGCCCGAGCTGAGCGACGAGGCCATCCGTCTGGGCCGGGTGCTCGCGGCGCTGATGCCGCGCGAGCCCGAGGTGCACGGCCTGCTGGCGCTGATGGAGCTCACCGCGGCCCGGTTCGCCGCGCGCGTGGACCGGAACGGCGATCCCGTGCTGCTCGCCGATCAAGACCGTGGGCGGTGGGATCGCGGGCGCATCACCCGTGGTCGATCGGCGCTGGCGACGGCCGACGCGCTCGGTCGCGGTCGCGGTGCCTACTGCCTGCAGGCCGCGATCGCCGAGTGTCATGCCGTGGCGGCATCCGTCGACGACACCGACTGGGACCGCATCGTGCTCCTCTACGAGGCGCTCGGACGGATCGCCCCCTCGCCGGTGGTGGAACTCAACCGTGCCGCGGCTGTCGCGATGGCGACCGGCCCGGCATCCGCGTTGCGCATCATCGATCAGCTCTCGAGCGCGGGAGCGCTGCGCGGGTACCACCTGCTGCCCGCGACCAGGGGCGAGCTGCTGCGCCGGCTCGGCCGCGAGGAAGAGGCGCGCAGCGAGTTCGCCGTCGCCGCCGGCCTCGCGGGCAACGATCGCGAACGGTCGCTGCTCGAGCGGAAAGCCGCCGGCGCAGAGAAATGACCCGCCCCCTTCGGGAAGCGCGAGGCTGCCGAAGGGAACGGGCGTGTGGGATTTCGGGGAAGCGTCAGTCGTTGACCTTCTGACCGCGACCCGCGATCAGGCCGTAGATCAGCAGGACGATGATCGAACCGGCGATGGCGAGGAGCCAGGTGCCCAGATCCCAGAACTCGGTCAGCGGGCGGTTGAGGATCAGGCTGCCGAGCCAGCCGCCGAGCAGGGCGCCGACGACACCGAGAAGGAGGGTGATGAACCACCCGCCACCCTGCTTGCCGGGCAGGATCAGCTTGGCGATGGCCCCGGCGATCAGGCCGAGGAGAAGAAAGCCGAGAAAACTCATGGTCAGCTCCTATGTGTCGGGAGCCCCGGGGGGCCAGGGCTCGTGACACCCACACTGCCGGTCTTCGCGACCGCACGACAACCCCTTGCGCACACCTCCCCGGGTGTGCCAAAAGGCCCGCCTCCACGGGGGAGACGGGCCTTTTGAACGGTGGTTCGCGTCAGTTGTTGCCGCGGACGATCGCGATGATGCGCAGGATCTCGACGTAGAGCCACACGACCGTGACCATGATGCCGAAGGCGCCGAGCCACCCGTACTGGCGGGGAGCGCCGTTGCGGACACCCTGCTGGATCTGGTCGAAGTCGAGCACCAGCGAGTACGCGGCCATGATCACGACGAGGACGCCGATGATGACGCCGAGCGGGATGCCCATGATGGTGGCGCTGAGCATGCCGAACGCCTGATCCTGCGGCAGGACGCCGGTCCACATGAGGACGAGGTTCAGCAGCGAGAAGACCAGGTAGCCGATCATCGCGATCATGAAGATCTTGGTCGCCTTCTTCGACGCGCGGATCTTGCCGCTTGCGAAGAGGGCCAGGGTCACGCCGACGACCGAGACGGTCGCGAGGGTGGCCTGGAACACGATGCCGGGGTAGATGACCTCGAAGAACGCCGAGATGCCACCGATGAAGAGGCCTTCGAGCGCGGCGTAGGCGAAGATCAGCGCGGGGCGCACCTTCTTGCGCGAGGTGAAGGTGATGACCATCGCGAGCACGAAGCCGCCGAGCGCACCGATGATCCACGGCATCATGTTGACGGGCGCCGGGTTCTGGGGGTTGTACGGCGGAGCGTCGATCCCACCGAGCGTCCACACCCAGCCGATGGCTGCGGTGACGAGCAGGATGGCGAACAGGCCGGCGGTCTTCCAGACGGTGTCCTCGACGGACATCCGGTCGGTCTCGATCGCACCGGCAGGCGGGGCGGCGTACATGCCCTCGAGCTGCGCGTTGGCCGCGACATCCATCGCCCCGTGCTGGAGCGAGGCGTTCTGCGCGCCCTGAGCAGCCTGAGGTCCGCCCGGGTAGGTCGCGACATTGCGCGGGTCCTGCTGCTGGAAAGCAGGGTTGTTGAAAGCGAAGTTGCTCATTGGTGGGCCTCACTCCAAAGGGGGTTGTAGGTCTCTTTCCTCCACGATACTCGGGCGATGGCGCTCCAGGCGTGTTCTACGCTGAGAGCGTGCCCAGGAAATCACCCCTCGTCATCGGGCACCGCGGTGCGCCCGGCTATCGACCGGAGCACAGCCGCTCCTCCTACGAGCTCGCGCTCGCCATGGGAGTGGATGCCGTGGAACCCGACGTCGTGGCCACGAAGGACGGCGTCCTCGTCGTGCGGCATGAGAACGAGATCTCGGGCACGACCGACGTCGCCCTGCATCCGGAGTTCGCCGACCGAAAGACGACCAAGCGCGTCGACGGACAGGCGCTGACCGGTTGGTTCACCGAGGACTTCACCTGGGCGGAGCTGTCGACTCTGCGCGGGCGCGAGCGGCTGCCCGAGGTGCGGGTCTCGAGCGCGAGCTTCGACGACTCGCAGGCCATCCTCCGCCTGCGTGACGTGCTCGACATCGTGCGCGACGGTTCGACCGAGCACGGGCGGGAGATCGGCGTGGTGCTCGAGGTCAAGCACGCCACCTACTTCGCGAGCATCGGCCTCGACCTGGCTCCGCTGATCGAGCGTGAGCTGCGGGATGCGGGGTGGGCCGACGGAGAGCTGCCGCTGGTGATCGAGTGCTTCGAGTCGACGGTGCTCGGGCAGCTGCGGGAGCGCGGCGTCGCGGCGTCGTACATCTACCTGATCGAGGCGACCGGTCGCCCGTACGACCGGCTGGTGGCCGAGGGCAAGCAGGCGCTCACGTACAAGGCGACCGTCACCCCGCAGGGGCTCGACGGCCTCGTCGGACGTGTCGACGGCATCAGCGTCAACAAGAAGATGCTGCTCGACCGCGGCAACACGATCGTCGCGGATGCGCATGCGCGCGGCCTCGCGGTCTTCACGTGGACGTGCCGGCCGGAGAACGCGTTCCTGTCGCCGGAGTTCCGCGGCTCGGGAGGGCGCTCGGCGTTCGGGGACTACGAGTCGGAGTGGGGCGTCATCGCGCGCCAGGGCGTCGACGGCGTGTTCGTGGACCATCCCGATCTGGGCGTCGCGTTCTTCCGCAGCTGAGCGGAGGTGTCTTCCGGCCGCCGCGGGTCAGAGCGGACCGAGGACGGTCTTCACGTCGCCGTCGAGCGCTAGTGCGCGCAGCGGTTCGAGGATCTCGCGCTCCTCGAACCGGAAGTGCGACTCCATGATCGCGGCGATGCCGTCGAGGTGTCCGGCGATGGTGGGCGCATCATCTCCCCGCTCCGCCGCGGTGCGCAGCGAGCCGAGCAGGTGGGCGAGCATCGAGTGGTCCTGCATGAGCTTGTCGATCACGCCACCGAGTTCGGGATGCTCCGTGCGCAGCGCGGGGAAGAGCATGCGGTCCTCGGCGCCGTGGTGGCCGTCGAGAGCCGCGCAGAAGCCGATGCAGTAGAGCACGAGCTCGGACGTGGCATCGGGTGCCGAGCCGCCCTGATCGAGGGCCTCACGGGTGGCGGCGAGCGCCGCGCGCAGGCGCGAGTGCGCCGAGCGGAGCTCGTGATCCCAGGCGATCAGGCGGGCGGCATCCATCGCCCCAGTGTAGGCAGCGGCCGGGTCAGAGAGTGCGGTCGAACGCGCCGCGACGGGTGGAGACGATCTCCTTGCCGAGCGGCATGAGCGAGATCGGAACCATCTTGAAGTCGGCGATGCCCATCGGGATGCCGATGATCGTGACGCACAGCAGGATGCCGGAGACGATGTGCCCGATCGCGAGCCACCAGCCGGCGAGGACCACCCACAGGACGTTGCCGAGGAACGAGCCGACGCCGGCCGTCGGCTTGCTGATGACCTCGCGCCCGAACGGCCAGATCGCGTAGGCGGCGATACGGAACGAGGCGATCGCCCACGGGATCGTGATGATCGGGATGCACAGCAGGATGCCGGCCAGGACGTACCCGAGGAACAGGGCCCATCCGGCCAGGATGACCCAGATGATGTTGAGGATCGTGCGCATGGGGAGATTGTGTCACCCGTGCGGCTCGGTGTCTGAGCATCCGCCCCGAGGTCCCGGGCGCGCGGCGGTCCGGATGCCAGACTGACCGCATGACCGGAATCGTGGTGCAAGACGTCAGTAGAGCGTTCGGAACGGTGCAGGCGGTGCGAGGGGCCACCCTGCGAGCCGAGCCGGGCCGCGTGACCGGGCTGGTCGGGCCGAACGGGGCGGGCAAGACGACGCTGCTCCTCATGCTCGCCTCACTCCTCGCCCCGGACAGCGGGACGATCAGCATCGGCGGCGTCGACCCGTCGGTCGACCCGCTCGCGGCTCGGCGTCTGCTGGGCTGGATGCCGGACGCACTCGGCGCCTGGCCGTCGCTCACGGCGCGGGAGACCATCGTCACCACCGCCCGCCTGTACGGCATCGAGAAGCCGGACGCCGCCGCGCGGGCGCAGCAGCTGCTCACACTCGTCGGGCTTGGGGAGCTCGCGGACTCGCCCGCGAAGGTGCTGTCGCGGGGACAGAAGCAGAAGCTCGGCCTCGCCCGCGCCCTCGTGCACGACCCCCAGGTGCTGCTTCTCGACGAGCCGGCATCCGGACTCGACCCCGAGGCGCGTGTCCAACTGCGCGAGCTGCTGCGTCGCCTGGCCGCCGAGGGGCGCACGGTGCTGATCTCGAGCCACATCCTCTCGGAGTTGGAAGAGGTGGTCGACGATTCGGTCTTCCTCGTGGCCGGTGCCGTGGTGGACGCGGCTCCCCTGCAGACCTCTGTGCGCGCGTGGCGCGTGCGCCTGGCCGGCGCGACGCCGGAACGTCTGAACGCCGACACCTGGCAGGTGGCATCGAACCTCGGCCTGTCCCCGGACTCCCTCGCCACGGATCGCGGAGCGGTACTCGTCGGATTCGCGGGTGAGGATGCGGCGGCGCAGTCATTGCGCACGCTCGTCGAAGCGGGCCTGCCGGTAGCGGAGTTCGCCCCGGCGCAGAGCGATCTGGAGCACACGTTCCTCAACCTGTCGCATGCGCCGCTGCCGCAAGCCGCCGCTTTCGCCCCGCAGCATCCGGCACCGCCGGCACCCTCTTCGCCCGCTGCACCACCCGCGCCACCCGCCGCACCACCGGCGCCACCCGCCCCCGCAGCACCGACCGGAACGGAGACGGGAGCATGAGCCTCGCGAACATCGGGATCATCGCCCGACTCGAACTGACCCAGCGGCTGCGGAGCGTCGGGTGGTACGTCCTGCTGGGTGTCTTCGCGCTCATCCTGCTCGGGGTCACCGGGCTCGCCTTCGCCGTGTACTCCTGGGGCGACTTCGTCGGTGCCGGCGTCTACTCCATCGTCGTCAACATCGTGCTGCTGCTGGTCGTGCTGGTGTCGCCGACCCTCAGCGGCAACGCGATCAACGGCGACCGTGATGCGGCGACCCTTGCCGCGGTCCAGGTGACTGCGGCGTCGACCGGCGACATCATGCTCGGCAAGCTCCTCGCCGCCATCGCGACCGGCGGCGCCTTCCTGCTGGTCGCCGTGCCGTTCCTCGCCCTGTCGCTCCTGGGCGGGGGAGCGGATGCGCTCGTGCTGCTGGTCTCGCTGCTCGTGCTCGCGGTCGAGATCATCGTGGTCGCGGCCATCGGCGTCGGCCTGAGCGGGCTCATCGCCCGCCCGCTGTTCTCGGTCGCGGCGACGTATCTCGTGGTCGCCGGCCTCGTGTTCGGCACGCTCATCGCCTTCGGGCTGGGCGGCATGGCCGTGCGCAGCGAGGCGACGACATACTCGCGCCCGTACGACGCGAACGGCGCCCCCATCTGCGACGAGTGGGAGGTCGGCACCACCTACGAGGTGCCGCGATTCGACTACGTCTGGTGGGCGCTGTCGGCCAACCCGTTCGTCGTGCTCGCCGATGCGACCCCCACGGAGTTCTCGCCCGAGGGGTACCCGGTCGACCTGTTCGGCCAGATCAAGCTCGGCGTGCGCAGCGCGCAGCAGTCGCCGCTCGAACAGCGCTGGGACGAGTGCGACCCGAACGGCGGCTACCGCACGCCGGAGGAGATCATGGACTCGTCGGTGCCCAGCTGGTTCGTGGGACTCGGCGTGCAGATCGTCATCGCCGGCTCGCTGTTCGCCGGGGCATGGGCGCGTACGCGGACGCCCGCGAAGCGTCTGCCGCCGGGCACCCGCATCGCCTGAGGATGTGAGAACGGAAGGGGAACGGGAAGTCGCCACCTCCCGTTCACCTTCCGTGCACCGGAGGGATTCTTCGCGGCCACGCGGGATCGGTGGTCTGGGCTGGTACCCGACTGAGTCCGGTCGGGCCCCGCCTGGGGCCTGCCGGCCGACCCCCAGGAGTCCTCCATGCCCCGCCTGCAATCCGCAGCCGCGGTCGCGGCGGTGTGCGCACTGAGCGCCGCCGCCCTGCTCGCCACTCCCGCCGCCGCCATCGGCGCCTCTCCCGGCATCCGCCCGGCGGAGAAGGTCTCGGCCGCGCCGAGCCTCGTGCTCAACGAGATCGTCTACGACGACGCGGCGACCGGCCTCGCCGACCAGATCGAGATCTACAACGCGGGCACCGAGACGGTCGATCTCGCCGACTGGAAGGTCGCCGACGAGAAGCGCGACAGCTTCGGGGAGGCTCCGGAGGGCACGTCGCTCGCTCCCGGCGAGTTCCTCGTCCTCGTGAAGGACGTCGACTTCCCGTTCGGACTCGGCAAGGGCGACGAGGTCGTGCTCTTCGACCCGAGCGGCGCCGAGGCCGACTCCTATGCCTACGAGAACACCGCGCCGCTGTCGGTGTGGGCCCGGTGCGCCGACGGCACGGGCGAGTGGGCGCATGCCACGACGGCGACCCCCGGCGCAGCGAACGACTGCACGGTCGCTCCCGTCGCCGGCTCCATCGTGATCAACGAGGTCGACTCGCAGCCCGCCGACTGGGTCGAGTTCTACAACCCCGGAACCGAGGCGCTCGACATCTCGGGCTACGAGATCCGCGACAACTCCGACGACCACCGCTGGCAGTTCCTGGCCGGCACGCAGATCGGAGCGGGCGAGTTCCTCGTCGTCGATGAGGGCACGATCGGTCTCGTCGGAGGAGCCGAGGCCGCGTTCCGCGACCCCATCGGCATCGGCAGCGCCGACCGCATCCGCCTGTTCGACGCGGCAGCAGCGCAGATCGACGACACCCTCCCGTGGGAGGGGCACGCGGCGATCGACGGAGACTTCTCCGCCGCCACGCTCGCACGCTGCCCGGACGGTGTCGGCGCGTTCGTGCTCGCTCATTCGACGCCCGGAGCCGCCAACTCGTGCGTCATGCCCGACGTCGTGATCAACGAGATCGAGTCGAACGGCGACACCACCGACTGGGTCGAGGTCGCGAACACCGGCAGCACGGCCGTCGATCTGTCGGGCTGGAGCGTCATGGACAGCGACCCCAGCGGTCATGCGGGTGAGACCACACCGCTGCCGGCCGGCACGACGTTGCAGCCGGGCGCATACTTCGTCTTCGACCAGCCGGCGAACTTCGTCTTCGGTCTCGGCAACGGCGACACCGTGACGGTCCGCGATGCGAACGGCAACACCGTCGACGAGCACGTCTACACCGCCCACGCTGCGGGCGTGCTGGCGCGCTGCGCCGACGGCTCCGGCGACTTCGTCGATGTCGCGGTCTCGACCAAGGGGCTGCGCAACGCCTGCGGCAATCCGGTGCGCCTCAACGAGGTCGAGTCCGACGGCGGCTCGCCCGACGACTGGGTGGAGCTCGTGAACCCGACCGACGCGGCCCTCGACGTCTCGGGCATCGTGGTGAAGGACGACGACGACACCCACGCCTATTCGATCCCGGCCGGAACCCGCATCGGCGCGGGGGAGTACCTCGTGATCGAGCGCGAGCAGCTCGGCTTCGGCCTGGGCGGCGGCGACGCGGTGCGGCTGTTCGACGGCGAGCTGCTCGTCGACGAGACCAGCTGGGGCGAGGGACACGCAGCCATCACCTGGGGGCGCTGCCCCGACACGACGGGTGCCTTCGCCGCGACGACCGCGTCCTCGAAGGGCGCCGCGAACGTCTGCGCCGGCGAGGTCACCGTCTCGCCGTGGCCCGGGTCGGCCGAGGTCCGCGTGCTCGACAGCATCCCGACGTTCCTCGAGGACAGCTCGGGGCTCGACGTGCAGGAGACCGCCGACGGCGCGTTCCTCTGGGCGGTCGACAACGGCGAGGGGCGCATCTGGAAGCTCGAGGCGCACGCCGACGGCTCGGTCGAGAAGGTCGACGGCTGGGATGCGGGCAAGCGGGTCCGCTTCCAGAAGGACGCCGCGGATGCGGGTGCCGCAGGTCCGGACACCGAGGGCATCACGGTCGACGGAGACGGCTTCGTGTACGTGGCCTCGGAGCGCGACAACGGTGCCAAGGGGGTGAACCAGAACAAGGTGCTGAAGGTCGACCCGGAGGCGTCGGACGGGGACCTCGTCGCCCAGCAGGAATGGGACCTCACCGCGCTGCTGCCCTCCGTCGGGGCGAACCTCGGCATGGAGGCCGTGCAGTGGGTGCCGGATGCCGCGCTCGCCGGAAAGCTCTTCGACGACAACACCGGTGCGGCGTACAAGCCCACCGACTATGCCGGCCACGGTGACGGACTGTTCCTGGTGGCGGTCGAGGACAACGGCCACGTGTACGCCTTCGCCCTCCGCGGTGACGGGACCGCGACGCTGGTCTCGGAGGTCGCTCCCGGGCTCGCCGGCGTGATGGCTCTCGACTACGACAGCGTGCGCGGCACGCTGTGGGCCGTCTGCGACGACGGCTGTCAGGGCCGTTCGGCCGAGATCACCCTCAACGGCACCGCCCAGCCGGGCATCGTCCAGTACGCGCGTCCTGCCGGCATGCCCGACATCAACAACGAGGGCTTCGCGACCGCGCCGGCCTCGCTCTCGGTCGACGGTCAGCGTCCGGTATGGTGGTTCGCCGACGGCTTCGCCTCCGAGTCGCTGCGCACCGGCACGCTTCCGGGCGTCGACGGGGAGAACCCGGGCGGCGAGAACCCCGGTGGGGAGAACCCGGGTGGCCAGAACCCGCCGCTGCCCGGCACGGACCTGGTCGACGGCAACCGCAACGGCGTGACGGTCGATCCCGCGGTCGCCACCCGCGGTCAGAAGGTCACGGTCACCGTCGGCGCGGACGCGGCGGGAGAGGACATCGCGGTGTGGATGTACTCCGACCCGGTGCAGCTCGCGACAGGCGCGCTGTCCGCGGCAGGGGCGATCACCGTGACGGTACCGACCGATGCCGCGCTGGGTGCGCATCGGATCGCGGTGTACGACGCCGATGGAGTGTTGCTCGGCTGGGCGGACATCCGTGTCGCCGACGGAGCGGGTGGTCTGGCCGCGACCGGTGCCGAGTTCCCCGTCGCCGCGATCGCGCTGGCGCTGATGCTCCTGGTCGCGGGAGGGGTGGCGGTCCGACGCCGCACGCGCACCGTCTGAGATCGATGGGGTGCGCGGGTCGTCCCGCGCACCCCATCGCAGCCGCCTCGGCTGGGGCATCCTCGTGCCGCAGTGTCGGTGCCGACGCCTAGACTCATAAGGCCATGACCGAAGCTCCTCTCATCGTCCCCGGATCCGTCGGCCCCCGCTCCTCCGGGGCCCCGGGGCAGGACGATCTCCTCGCCGGCCTGAACCCGCAACAGCTCGAGGCCGTCACCTATCGCGGGCCCGCACTCCTCATCGTCGCGGGCGCCGGATCGGGCAAGACGAGCGTGCTCACCCGCCGCATCGCCTCGCTGCTCCGCGGGCGCGAAGCCTGGCCGAGCCAGATCCTCGCGATCACGTTCACGAACAAGGCGGCCGGCGAGATGCGGGAGCGCGTCGAAGGACTGATCGGCGACGCCGCGCGCGGCATGTGGATCTCGACGTTCCACTCCGCCTGCGTCCGCATCCTGCGCCGCGAGGCCCAGCAGTTCGGCTACACGAAGTCGTTCACGATCTATGATTCCGGCGACTCGCGCGCGCTGCTGAAGCGCCTGGTCAAGGAGCACGAGGCCGACGCCTACGGGCTCACCCCGGCATCCGTGCAGTCGCGCATCTCCAAGCTGAAGAACGAGCTGTCCGACGCCGAGTCGTATGCCCGCCAGGCCAACATGAGCGACCCGGCCGAGCGGGTCTTCGTCGAGGTCTTCGCCGATTACCAGCGGCAGTTGCAGAAAGCCAACGCCTTCGACTTCGACGACCTCATCGGCCAGACCGTCTACCTGTTCCGAGCGTTCCCGCAGGTCGCCGACACCTACCGACGCCGGTTCCGACACATCCTCGTCGACGAGTACCAGGACACGAACCACGCGCAGTACTCGCTGATCCACGAGCTCACGCGCCCCGTCTCGGGCGCCGCGGGATCGGCCCCCGACCCGTATGCCTCGAACGGCATGATGATCTTCGAGCCCGATCCCGCGCCCACGGCGGACGCCGGCGAACCGGGCGCCTCGCTCACCGTGGTCGGCGACTCCGACCAGTCGATCTACGCCTTCCGCGGCGCCGACATCCGCAACATCAGCGAGTTCGAACGTGACTTCCCGGGCGCCCGCGTGGTGCTGCTCGAGCAGAACTACCGGTCGACGCAGAACATCCTCTCCGCCGCGAACGCGGTGATCGGCAACAACTTCGACCGCAAGGACAAGAAGCTCTGGAGCGACAAGGGCGACGGCGACGCCATCATCGGCTTCACCGGCTACTCGCAGCACGACGAGGCGCAGTTCGTCGCCGACGAGGTCGAGGCGCTGCACCGTGCGGGCATGCCGTACTCCGAGATGGCCGTGTTCTACCGCACGAACTCGCAGTCCCGTGCGCTGGAAGAGATCTTCATCCGCTCCGCGGTGCCCTACAAGATCATGGGCGGCACCAAGTTCTACGACCGCGCCGAGATCAAGGACGCACTCGCCTACCTGGTCGCGGTCGCGAACCCGGCCGATGAGATGTCGGTGCGACGCATCCTGAACAAGCCGCGGCGCGGCATCGGAGATGTGACCGAGACGGCCATCGCCCGGTTCGCCGAAGACCACGGCATCAGCTTCCGCGACGCGCTGTCGATGCCGGGTCAGCTCGGGGTCGGACCGAAGATCCAGGCGGCGATCGGGCAGCTCGACGCCGTGCTCGCCGAAGCCGCCGCGATCCTGACTCCCGCCACCGGCGAGGTGCCGCCCCCCACGAGCGTGGCTGATGGTCTGGGCGTGCTGCTCGGCAAGAGCGGCTACCTCGACGCGCTGCGCGCCAGCCGCGACCCGCAGGACGAGGCCCGTGTCGAGAACCTCGACGAGTTCGTGGCCGTCGCCCGCGACTTCGCCCGCAACAACCCCGAGGGCACGATCGTCGACTTCCTCACCGAGGTCGCGCTGGTGTCCGATGCCGACGACCTCGACGACGAGTCCGGGTCGGTCTCTCTCATGACCATGCACACGGCGAAGGGCCTCGAATACGACGCCGTCTTCGTCACGGGTGTCGAGGAAGATCTGATCCCGCACCGCATCTCGGCGGGAGAGCCCGGTGGGCCGCAGGAGGAGCGACGCCTCTTCTACGTCGGCATCACACGGGCGCGCAAGCGGCTGCACCTGTCGCTCGCCATGACGAGAGCGCAGTTCGGCGAGGTCACCGTGGCGATGCCCAGCCGCTTCCTGCAGGAGATCCCGGCGAACCTCATCGACTGGCGGCAGTCGCCGGGAGATGTGAACTCCCGCGGGGGCATGCAGTCGCGGGCGCTCAACGCCCGTCGCCAGGGCGGGTTCGGCGGTTCCGGCTCCAGCGACCGGTTCGCCGTCAAGGCGCTGCCCGGTCGCGACTCCCTGAAGCCGCTGTCGACCGCGATGGACAAGTTCCCCAACCGGGTCACGGCCAAGATGCGCGACAACGGCGACCTCGAGCTCACGGCGGGCGACCGCATCCGTCACGTCGACTTCGGCGAAGGGCGGGTGGATGCCGTGACCGGCGAGGGTGCGAAGCGCATCGCCCACGTGCGGTTCGACTCGGCGGGGCAGAAGAAGCTCCTCATCAAGGTCGCGCCGATCGAGAAGATCTAGCCCGCGCCGCGCGCCGGTCACCGGCGGAGCGCGCGGGGGAATGCCGGTTAGGCTGGCTGATTATGGCCCTCTTCTCCCGCCGCAAGAAGTCCGCAGACGATGCCGTCACCCCCGCGCCCGACGCAGAGGAGACCGCGACCGGGTCGGATGCCGTGAACGCCGATCATGCCGTGACCGAGGTCGAGCAGCCCGTCGAGGCGCCGTCGATCGGCATCTCGGTGCAGGCGTTCCGTGGCGTCGGCGCCCAGGCCGGACCCGAGGTCGCGCTGCCGACCTCCGATGCGCAGCCCGAGGCAGCAGCCGCGGACCCGCGTCCGGTGCAGCCCGCTCCGCCTGCGCAGCCCGCAGCTCCCGAGGAACGGCGTCTTCCGCTCGCCTCGCCCCTGCCGCCCGAGCAGACCGAGACCGTCGCTGGGATGAAGGACAACGTGCTGCTCCGCGAGGCTCTCACCGAGATCGAGGCGGGCGCGAGCAACGACCAGCTCCTCGGTGTGATGCGTCAGGCGCTCCAGGGCCACCTCTACATCCGCGTGAACGGCGACGCGCGTGCGCAGATCAGCGAGGGAAAGCCGCTGTCGGTCGCGGTCGTGCGCGACAACGACGACCGGCAGTTCATGCTGGCGTTCAGCTCGGCCCGTGCCGTGCGCGACTCGGTGCAGCTCGAAGCCGACCCCGCCGCGACCTCTGCCGTCGCGCAGCCGGTGACGTCCGTGCTCCAGCAGGTCGTGTCCGGTGACTTCGCCGGCCTCATCGTCGACAACGCCTCCGCCCCGCATCGCGTGGTGTTCCCCACCGATCTGCTGCAGAAGACGCTCGAGCAGGCCGACGTCGACATGACCGTCAAGACGATCCTCGCCGCTCCGCGCGAGCAGGACTCGACGCTCAAGGTCGGTGAAGCGCTCGCGGTGAAGCGGATGTGGGTCGCCGTGAACGAGGGTGACGGCAGCGGCCAGGCCGGTATCGCCGAGGCGCAGACCACCGACGGGCGCCGCTTCCTGCAGCTGTTCTCCCACCCCCTCGAGGTGATCGCGCTGGGCCGCGGAGACCGACCGCTGCCGTTCGAGCCGGAGCAGCTGGCGAAGGTCCTGTCGAGCCATTCCGACATGGCGGGCGTGATCGTCGACTCCGCGGGTCCGTCGATCGTCGTCGAGCGGGATGCGCTCACCCCGGTTCTCGCGCTGGCTGTCGCCCTCGGCGACTGAACGGTACCTGAGCCGGTGGCCCCCGCGGTGCGGGGTTCCGTCGGTCGGGGCATCGCTCTAGGGTCGGAGCATGGCCTCAGAACGTGTGACCCTGACCATCGCCGACTCCGACGGAGAGCGCGATGTGGCCCTCTCGAGCCCGAACCGGGTGGTGTGGCCCGATCTCGGCATCACGAAGGCGGAGTTGGCCGAGTACGCCCAGCTCGTTGCGGTTCCCTTCCTCGCGGCCAACGGCAACCGTCCGGTGTCGCTCGAGCGCTTCCGCGACGGCGTCGGCGCGTCCGATGGACCGCCCGCCGAGGGCTTCTTCTCGAAGAACCCGCCCAAGGGGACGCCCGACTTCGTCGACGCCGTCACTGTCACGTACAACAGCGGACGTCAGCATCCGCAGATCGTGCTCAACAGGGCGAGCGCGATCGTCTGGGCTGTGCAGATGAACACGATCGTGTTCCACCCCTGGGCGTCGCTGGCGACCGACGCCGACAACCCGGTCGAACTGCGCATCGACCTCGACCCGCAGCCGGGCACGGACTTCGCGGATGCCGTGACCGCGGCGCACACGCTGCGCGAGGTGCTGCGCGAGGCGGGACTCGAGGCGTTCGCCAAGACCAGCGGCAACCGCGGTCTGCATGTCTTCGCTCCCATCGAGCCGACCCACGAGTTCCTGGATGTGCGGCACGGCGTGATCGCGGCCGGGCGCGAACTGGAGCGGCGGATGCCGGAGCAGGTCACCACGAACTGGTGGAAGGAGGAGCGCGGGGAGCGGATCTTCGTCGACTTCAACCAGGCCAACCGCGACCGGACGATGGCCGGCGCCTACAGCCCGCGCGCGCTGCCGGGGGCGACGGTCTCGACGCCGGTGCAGTGGGAGGAGCTCGACGGCTTGGATCCGCGCACGTTCACGGTGCGCAGCATCCCGAAGCGCCTCGAGGAGTTCGGTGACCCTTGGGCGACGATGCAGGCTTCTCCCGGCCGCATCGACACGCTGCTGGAGTGGTGGGAGCGCGACAGGGAGAACGGGCTGGGAGAGCTGCCGTTCCCACCGGAGTTCCCGAAGATGCCGGGGGAGCCGCCCCGCGTACAGCCGAGCAAGAAGGTCGCCGCGAACTGGGATGAAGACGGTACTCCCGCCGAGAAGGACTGACCTTGCGGGCCGGGCATTTTCGTATAACACTATTGATATGATCTCGCGCGAAACCATCAACGGCAGTCCGGTCACCGAGGAGCAGATCGCCGCGTGGTCTGCCGAAGCGGAAGCCGGATACGACGCAGAGGTTCTCAAGAAGCGCGGTCGCGGGCGGCCGGGACGCGGAGCGGCACCATCGCAAGTCGTGGCGCTGCGGCTTACTCTCGACGAGATCGCGGCGCTCGACGCCCGTGCGGAACGCGAAGGCAAAACTCGATCCGAGGTGATCCGCGACGCGTTGTCGGCTGCAGCCGTGTGAAGGTTCATCCACGCGATGCCGGCGAGGCCTCAGATGATCGCTCTGCTCCCGTGAACGGCGAAGGGTACGAGATCTCTGTAGGACCTCTCCGAACGGCCCGTCAGCGGAGGACGTCGGCGAGGTCGTAGCCCGCGACCGTGTCGAGCTGGTCGTAGGTGCAGGAGCGGGCGTCACGGTCGGGCCGCCACCGCTCGAACTGCACCGTGTGGCGGAAGCGGGCGCCCTCGAGCTGGTCGTAGCGCACCTCGAGCACCCGCTCGGGGCGCAGCCGCACGAACGAGACGTCCTTGCTGCCGCTGAACCGTGACCGCTCGCCTTCTGCGGTCAGCGCCTCGCCGCTGTCGTCGCGCTCGACGAGGGGAGCGAGCTCCTCGACGAGTTCCTGCCGCCGCACGTCACTCCAGGCGGCCACGCCGCCGACCTGCCGCAGCACCCCGTCGTCGCCGTACAGCCCGACCAGGAGCGATCCGACGCCCGAGCCGGACTTGTGGATGCGGTAGCCGAGCGCCACCACATCGGCCGTGCGGGCGTGCTTGATCTTGAACAGCGTCCGCTTCCCCGGCGCATACGGCTGGTCGAGGGGCTTGGCGACGACACCGTCGAGTCCTGCTCCTTCGAATTCGGCGAGCCAGCGGACGGCCGCGTCGCGGTCTCGAGTCGTGCGGGTGAGGTGCAGCGGATGCTCGACGCCATCCATGAGTGTCTCGAGACGGGACCGGCGGGTCTCGAAGGGCTGCGTCAACAGGTCGTCGTCGCCGAGGGCGAGCAGATCGAAGGCGATGAACATCGCCGGCGTCTCCGCCGCGAGCTTCGCGACGCGTGAGGCCGCCGGGTGGATGCGCTGGCTCAGCGCCTCCCAGTCGAGGCGCTGCGAGCCGAGTGCTCCGGTGGCGACGACGATCTCGCCGTCGAGCAGGCACGGTCCGGGCAGCAGCTCGGGGATCGCCTCGACCAGCTCGGGGAAGTAGCGGGTGAGGGGCTTCGCGCCCCGGGAGCCGATCTCCACGGTCTCGCCGTCCCAGGCGATGAGGCCGCGGAAGCCGTCCCACTTGGGTTCGAACAGGAGCCCGCCGGAGGTCTTCGCCGGATCGGGAACCGCCGGCACGGCCTTGGCGAGCATCGGCGCGGGGATCTCGTAGCGCATGCTCCCATCCTGGCCGCGGCATCTCGATTCCGGTACCCCGGCGTCGCCGCCGATCGAGCGTCAGCCGAACACGTCGTCGAGCCCGGCCGGCATCCCCGCGTCGTGCAGCACGGTGCGGGCCGCGTGCCAGCCTGCCATGCCGTTCACCGCGGGGCCGGGCGGAGTCGATGCCGACGCCAGGTACACCCCGCGCATCGGGGTGCGCCAGGGCGTCGGAGAGACCACGGGGCGCCGCAGCGCCTGCCGGATGTCGAACACGCCACCGGAGATGTCGCCGCCGATCTCCCCGGGGTTGATCGCCCCCCGAGACGACGCGGGCACCGCGTGATGAGCCAGGATCAGATCCCGGAAGCCCGGCGCAAAGCGCTCCACCTGCGCCGTGATGAGGTCGGTGGGATCGAGGTCGGAGCCGTTCGGCACGTGGATGTAGGCCCACAGGACGGCCTTGCCCTCGGGCGCGCGCGTCGGGTCGAAGACGGAGGGCTGCACGGCGAGCACGTAGGGGCACGCGCTCACACGACCCGCGGCCACGGCGTTCTCGCTCGCCCACACCTCTTCGCGGGTGCCGCCGAGGTGCAGGGTCACCGCGTTCCGCACCTCCGGGTTCGACCACGGGATGGGGCCGTCGAGCGCGAAGTCCACCTTGGCCGCGGCGGCGCCGTATCGGTAGCCGCGGAGCGCTCTGGCATATCCGGCCGGCACGTCGGGGTGGGTGAGGGCGAGGCGGGGCGAGGTGTTCAGCAGGAGCACGTCCCCGCGGGAGGGGTCGCCCGCGTCCAGGGTGCGCAAATCGTTCACGCGCGCACCGGTCTCGACCGTTCCCCCGTGCGCTTCGAGGTCGGCCACCAGTGCATCGGCGATGGTCTGCGAACCGCCGCGCGGGTAGGGCCAGCCTCCGGCGTGGGCGAGAGCGGCGAGGAGGAGCCCCGCTGCCGCCCCGGCGAGGGTCGGCTGCGGGGAGTTCGCGTGGGCCACGACTCCCGACATCAGGGCGGCGGCCTCCTCGGCCCGGAACGAGACGCGGGCGAGAGGGGTGCCCTGGTCGAGCATCCGGATCGCGTAGCGCACCGCGGTGACGGGGTCGGCCGGCATCCGGAGGAGTTGATTGCCCGTGAAGTCCGTCACCCCTTCGATGTGCGTGCTGAGCGGACGCAGGCGGGTCAGCCAGGCGTCGCGGTCGGGTCCGAGGGCGGCGGCGGTGCGCTCGATGTCCCGCCAGGCGACGGCCGCGCGGCCGCCGTCGAGGGGGTGGGCGAACGAGATGTCGGGGCGGATCCATTCGATGCGCTCGTCGAGCCGGAAGGCGTGGAAGAACGGCGAGGACACCGCCGCCGGATGCACGGCGGAGCACACGTCGTGGCGGAAGCCCGGAAGCGTCCCTTCTCGGGTGCGCAGCCCGCCGCCGATCGTGTCAGCGGCCTCGAGAACGCGGACCTCATAGCCGGTGCGGGCGAGCGCCACCCCGGCGGCGAGGCCGTTGGGTCCGGATCCGATGATCGTCGCGCGTGCCATGCGGCCAGTCTCGCACGGGCAGAGTGGTCGAAAGAGGGGGTTGCGGCGTGCGATCCTGGAACAAATGAAAGAAGTACAAGGGCCGACCCCCGCAGGCACCTCCCGTCCATACCGTTCGCTCCAGGAAGCGCTGCGCGCGCACCGTATCGACCCGTCGAACCACGCGTTCATCGCGGAGATCACCCAGACGATCGGAATCAGCTCGTTCATCGACCGTGGTCGCTACATCGAGGCCATCCGTCGCGGTGAGGGCGCCGCGCTGCACATCGGACGCACCTACACGAACGGTTTCACCGAGGACGAACGGCTCGTCGTCGGGTCCACTCCGCTTCGTCTGCAGCCGAGCGAGGGTCGCGCGCCCTACTTCTACGTCAGCCACCCGAGCGAGTTCATCCCGCTGACCCCGCCGCGCGCTGCCAAGCGCACCACGACTCCTCGTGTCTCCGCTCCGCGTGCCGAGAAGGCACCCAAGCCGGTGGAGGAGCGGGACTACGGCGTGTGCGACGTGTGCTTCATGGTGAAGACCCCGTCCGGCGGCTGCGGCTGCGACTGACGGTGAGCGTCGACGCGCACCGTCCGCTCGAGCAACCGATGATCCGCGTAGCCGATCTGACCGGCCCCGATGCGATCGAGGTCGGTTCCGCGGTGCGGGCCTATCTGCTGCAGACCGAGCTCGAGAAGCACCAGCAGGAAGGGACCGTTCCGGATCCTGCGGCCCCGCTCCCGGAACGCTATCGCCGCGAGGTGGAGACCCCGGCCGCCGCGTATGCCGGGCATCGGGTTCTGCTCGCACAGCTTGAGGAACGCGTCGTCGGTGTGGTCGTGCTCTCGGAACGAGAGGGGATCGCGGAGATCAAACGTCTCTGGGCGGTTCCTGCCGCCCGCGGCCGCGGTGTGGGGTCGGCGTTGCTCGACGGCGCCGTGCACGCGGCGGCCGAGTCAGGTGCGACTGAAGTTCGACTGTCCGTCTGGGACTGGCGACAGGGAGCTCTGCGTCTCTACGAATCGCGGGGCTTCGAGCGCGTGCCCTCCTGGGACGACCGGGAGCGGCTCGTGTGCCTCGTGCGTCCGGTCTGACGAGAACGCTCGCCGACCGAGGTCTCAGGCGAACGCGCTCATCCCGGTGATGTCACGCCCGAGCAGCAGCGCCTGGACGCTCTCCGTGCCCTCGTAGGTGTGGATGGCCTCGATGTCGGCCATGTGCTGGATGACGCCGTTCTCGAGCAGGATGCCGTTGCCGCCGAGCAGATCGCGAGCGGTCGAGGCGATGCGTCGCGCGGCGCGTGTGTTGTGGAACTTCGCGAGCGACGCCTGGGTCGGCCGCAGCTCGCCCGCGGTCTCGAGGTCGGCCATCCGCCGGCAATACAGCTGCATGGCGGTGAGATCTTCGAGCATGTGGGTGAGGCGCTCCTGCACCATCTGGAACTTCGCGAGCGGCTTGCCGAACTGCACGCGCTGTGTCGCGTAGGCGAGCGCGGCCTCGTAGCAGGCGGTCGCGTGTCCGAGCGCCGACCAGGCGACGCCGGAGCGGGTCGCGTACAGCACGGTCGAGGCGTCCTTGAAGCTCTTCGTCCCCGGCAGCACGGCGTCGAGCGGCACCCGCACGTCGTCGAGGACGATGTGCGCCTGGTGGATGGCCCGCAGCGAGGCCTTGCCGCGGATCACGCTCCCGGTGTACCCCGGCGTCTCCTGTTCGACGAGGAAGCAGCGAACCGCGCCCTGCTCGTCGGCGCCCTCGTCGTCGATCCGCGCCCACACGAACGTGATGCCGCCGGACGCGCCGTTGCCGATCCACTTCTTCGCGCCGCGGAGGACCCACGAGTCGCCGTCGCGGCGGGCGACGGTCTCGAGGGAGACGGAGTCCGAGCCGTGGTCGGGCTCGGTCAGCGCGAAGGATCCGAGGACCGAGCCGTCGGCGAGAGCGGTCAGCCACCTCTCCTGTTGATCCGGGGAGCCGAACAGCGCGAGGGTGCGCAGGGCGAGCCCGCCCTGCACGGCGAGGATCGTGCCCAGCGAACCGTCGCCGCGGGAGATCTCCATGTTGACGAGCCCGGCGGCCAGCGGTGACAGGCTCGTGAGCGAAGGGTGCTGGACGCCGTCGACGACGAGGTCCATCTCGCCCATCCGACGGGCCGCCTCCAGCGGGTACTCCGCACGGTCCCAGGCATCCGCCATCTGCGGGGCGACCTCGTCGACGTAGGACTTCGCCCGGTCCCACGCCTCGCGATCGGCTGCGGGGATGTCGGTGAAAGCGGCGTAGTAGTCGCTGTCCTGACGCGCGGTGATGTCGTACGACGAGACCCGTTCGCCGGGGAACGGGGTGGCTGCAGTGCTCATGGGGCTCCTTCGTGGACCTGAGTATCGTACTCCTCGATACTCGGTTCCACGACCCTGACGCGGCTAGTCGAGCTCCGACTGCAGGCGGCGGGACACCTCGGCGATCGGCATCGAGCGCGGGAACACCGCGACAACCATGTCGTCTGGGGCGGTCACGGCTCCGCCGGCCACACCGTAGCGGCGGCGCACATCGGCCAGCGCCGTCTGCAGGGTCGACAGCGGCACCTTCTTGCGCCCCCGCAGCAGCTGGCGCAGCACGTGGTTGTGCACGGCGGTCACGAGGGCGGCGAAGCCCACGGCATCCAGCGGGTCGACGCCGGGAAGCGCACCGCGCAGGTACTCGTCGAACAACCTCTCGTAGCGGAAGACCGTGATGATCTCGCGTTCGCGCAGCACGGGCACCTCGCGCACGATCTGGTAGCGACGGCGGGCGAGCTCGGGGTCGTGCGCGAAATGCGCGAAGACCGACTCGGATGCCGCGCACACCGCGCCCCACGGGTCGTCGTGCCCCTCGGCGAGGAACTCCCTGAGTTGCTCGAGGAGCACCTCATGGTCGGCGAACACCACGTCCTCCTTGCCGCCGAACTGGCGGAAGAACGTCGAGCGCGAGACACCGGCGGCCTTGGCGATCTGTTCCACCGAGGTCTGGTCGAACCCCTGGGCGCTGAAGAGCTCGAGCGCTGCGGCCACGACGCCGGTGCGCAGTTCTGCGGATTCGTGCATGGCGAAAGCCTAGACCTCGGCGGGCGGAGACGCCGAGGCGAGGCCGTCATACTGAGAGCGTGAGTGAGCGCGGAATTGCGGCCGGATGGTTCGAGACCCGGCGACGCGGCACCCTGCGCTGGTGGGACGGCTCGCGCTGGACCGAGCACATCGCGGTGCGAGGGCGGACGACCACGCTCGCCGAGGACAGGGCGTCCGTGCGCAGGCAGCTCATCCTGACAGAGGTGGTGCTGGTCGCCCTGATGGTCGTCTCCATCCTCATCGCCTTGTGGGGCTCGCTGCCGGTCGTCGCCGTCCGCCCCGTGATCGTGGCGGCCGGCACAGCGGCGGTGTGCGTCCCGATCGTGATCGCGCGCCAGCTCCGTCTGGTCGCGCTGCCGTCGCGGCGCTTCGGTGTACCGGCACTGCGCTGACCCGGCGATGCCGCGGCCGCAGGAGCGTCCAGGCCGAGGTAGTAGGCTGGGGGACTGGTCGATGTCTCGACATCGAGAGAATTACCAGACAGCAGCCCAGTGAAGGAACCACAGTGGATCTGTACGAGTACCAGGCACGAGACGTTTTCGAAAAGTACGGAGTGCCGGTCCTCGCCGGCATCGTCGCGGACACCCCTGAAGAGGTGAGGGCGGCCGCCGAGAAGATCGGTGGAGTGGTCGTCGTCAAGGCTCAGGTCAAGACCGGCGGCCGTGGCAAGGCGGGCGGCGTCAAGGTCGCCAAGACGCCCGATGAGGCGTACGAGGCAGCGAAGGCCATTCTCGGCCTCGACATCAAGGGCCACGTCGTCAAGCGCGTCATGGTCGCGCAGGGCGCGCGCATCGCCGAGGAGTTCTACTTCTCCGTGCTGCTCGACCGCGCCAACCGCTCCTACCTGAGCCTCTGCTCGGTCGAGGGTGGCATGGAGATCGAGGAGCTCGCGGTGGAGCGTCCCGAGGCGCTCGCGCGCGTCGAGGTCAACCCGCTCACGGGCATCGACAAGGAGAAGGCCGTCGAGATCGCTCGCGCGGCGAACTTCCCCGAAGACCTCGTCGAGAAGGTCTCCGACGTCTTCGTCAAGCTCTTCGACGTCTACAAGGGCGAGGACGCGACGCTGGTCGAGGTCAACCCGCTGGTGCGCACCGAAGAGGGCGACATCATCGCGCTCGACGGCAAGGTCACGCTCGACGACAACGCCTCCGAGATCCGTCACCCGGAGCACGAGGCGCTCGAGGACAAGGACGCCGCAGACCCGCTCGAGGCCAAGGCCAAGCAGTCGGGCCTCAACTACGTGAAGCTCGACGGCGAGGTCGGCATCATCGGCAACGGCGCAGGGCTCGTCATGTCCACGCTCGATGTGGTCGCCTACGCGGGCGAGAACCACAACGGCGTGAAGCCGGCCAACTTCCTCGACATCGGCGGCGGCGCCTCGGCCGAGGTCATGGCCGCGGGCCTCGACGTCATCCTCGGCGACCCGCAGGTCAAGAGCGTGTTCGTCAACGTGTTCGGTGGCATCACGGCGTGCGACGCCGTCGCCAACGGCATCAAGGGTGCACTCGAGACGCTGGGCGCCACGGCCTCCAAGCCGCTCGTCGTGCGCCTCGACGGCAACCGCGTCGACGAGGGTCGCGCGATCCTCGCCGAGTACGCACACCCGCTCGTGACCCTGGCCGCCACGATGGACGAGGGCGCCGACAAGGCCGCCGAGCTCGCCAACGCCTGAGACTGAAGGACTAGAAGAATGTCGATCTACCTCAACAAGGACTCCAAGGTCATCGTCCAGGGCATCACCGGCGGCGAGGGCACCAAGCACACCGCGCTGATGCTCAAGGCCGGCACGCAGGTCGTCGGCGGCGTGAACGCCCGCAAGGCCGGTACCACCGTCGCCCACACCGACACGGACGGCAACGCCGTCGAACTGCCCGTCTTCGCCTCGGTCGCCGAGGCCATGAAGGAGACCGGCGCCGACGTGTCGATCGCCTTCGTCCCCGGCGCCTTCACGAAGGACGCGATGATCGAGGCCATCGACGCCGAGATCCCGCTGCTCGTCGTCATCACCGAGGGCGTCCCCGTCGGCGACTCGGCCGAGGCCTGGGCCTACGCACAGAGCAAGGGCAACAAGACCCGCATCATCGGCCCGAACTGCCCCGGCATCATCACGCCGGGCGAGGCGCTCGTCGGCATCACGCCGGCGAACATCACGGGCAAGGGGCCGATCGGCCTCGTGTCGAAGTCGGGCACCCTGACCTACCAGATGATGTTCGAGCTGCGCGACCTGGGCTTCTCGACCGCCATCGGCATCGGCGGCGACCCGGTCATCGGCACCACGCACATCGACGCGCTCGCCGCGTTCGAGGCCGACCCTGAGACCAAGGCCATCGTCATGATCGGTGAGATCGGCGGCGACGCCGAGGAGCGTGCGGCCGACTACATCAAGGCGCACGTCACCAAGCCGGTCGTCGGCTACGTCGCGGGCTTCACGGCTCCCGAGGGCAAGACCATGGGTCACGCCGGTGCGATCGTCTCCGGCTCGGCCGGTACCGCTCAGGCGAAGAAGGAGGCCCTCGAGGCCGCCGGCGTCAAGGTCGGCAAGACGCCGTCCGAGACGGCAGACCTGATGCGCGCGATCATCGAGTCGCTCTGATCTGAGTTACGCTTGATCTGAAGGCCCCGGACTCCACTCCGGGGCCTTCTTTCATCCCCTCGGTTGGTGGACCGTCGAGTCGGGTGCGCGGGGTCACCGCGTCCAGAATGTCGTCGAGCGCCGTGTGGGCCTGCGTCCGCGCGTCGGTATCGTCCGGGTGCGCGGCGAGCCAGAGCGCGAGTTCGTTCATCGCTCCGGAGAGCGCCGCGGTCAGGGCGTCGAGGAGGACGGGGGCGGCCCCGGCTTCGCGTAGCCCCAGGCGCAGCTCCCGTTCGGGCCCATCGGCATCCAGCCTTCGCCATTCCTGCCAGCCGAGCACGGCCGGGCCGTCGACGAGGAGGATGCGCGAAGCCGCTCCTCGGGTGATGGCGTCGAGGAACGCGTGGCTGCCGTCGCGGAGCGCGGCGTCCGGAACGCCCGCAGCAGTGGCCTGCACGATCGCCCCCGCGACGGCTTCCTGTTGTTCCGCAGCGACCGCCGCGAAGAGCAGCGGCTTCGACGAGTAGTGGTGGTACACGGCGCCGCGGGTGACTCCGGCCGCCTGGGCGATCTCGTCGACGGACGCGGTGGCGTATCCCAGTTCAGCGAAGTGCGTGGTCGCGGCATCGAGGATCCGGCGTGCGGTCTCAGCGGCGTCGGCGGCGGATGCTCGGGGCATGGGGTTCCTTTACGTGCGGCGTGTATGTATTCTAGCCGAAAGATACAAACACACTGTATGTAAAAGGAGAGATGATGGAGATCACGAGCTTCTATCCGGTGCTGATGGTCGACGACGTCGCCACTGTCACGCAGTTCTACCGCGAGGAACTCGGCTTCGAGACGACGTTCGAGGCCGACTGGTACGTGAGCCTGCGCTTCGCCGGCGGAGAGCTCGCGCTTCTGGACCGGACACACGAGACCATCCCGGAAGGCTTCCGCGAGCCGGTGCGCGGACTGCTGCTCAACGTCGAGGTCCCGGATGCCGCCGCCGAATACGCGCGGCTGGTCGGGGAGGGCGGGCTGCCGGAGCGGCTGCCCCTGCGGGACGAGGCCTTCGGGCAGCGGCACTTCATCGTCGAGGCTCCCGGTGGTGTGCTGATCGACGTGATCGAGCCGATCGAGCCGTCCGCGGAGTTCGCCGCCGCCTACGGGGGCTGAACACCAAAGAGGGGCGGATGCCGCAGCATCCGCCCCTCTTGTGATGCTTCGGGTCAGATCCCGACGCCGAAGAGCGCCTCGATGGGCCCTCGCGCGAAGAAGATCAGGAAGCCGGCGCCGACGACCCACAGCAGCGGGCTGATGGTCTTGGCCTTACCGGAGAAGGCGTGGATGAGCACCCAGCTCACGAAGCCCGCGCCGATGCCGTTCGCGATCGAGTAGGTCAGCGGCATGACCGAGACGGTGAGGAACACCGGCAGCAGCACGCGGAAGTCGCTGAAGTCGATGTAGCGGATCTGCGCCATCATCATGGCTCCGACGATGATCAGCGCGGCCGCGGCGATCTCGGTCGGGACGATCGAGGTGAGCGGGGTCAGGAACATCGCGATCAGGAACACGACGCCGGTCACGACGTTCGCGAGTCCCGTGCGCGCGCCCTCGCCGATGCCCGCACCCGACTCGATGAAGACCGTGCTGGACGACGACGAGGTCGCCCCACCGGCGATCGCACCGACACCCTCGACGACCAGCGCGGACTTGATGCGCGGGAAGTCGCCGTTGTCGTCGGCCAGGTTGGCCTCCTTCGCGAGACCGGTCATGGTGCCCATGGCGTCGAAGAAGTTCGTGAACAGCAGCGTGAAGACGATCATCACGATCGCCACGAGGCTGACCTTGCTCAGGTCGAAGCTGAAGTCGACTGCGCCGATCAGGCTGAGGTCGGGAATGCCCACGGGGGAGCCGTTCAGTGCGGGTACCGTGAGTCCCCAGCCGCCCGGGTTGACCACGTTGCCCTCATCGTCGAAGCCACGGGCTCCGATGTGCCAGATGGCCTCGACGATCACCGCGAGCACTGTGCCGCCGATGAGGCCGATCAGCATGCCGCCCTTGATCTTGAGGGCGACGAGGATGCCGGTGAGCAGGAGCGTGATCACGAAGAGCAGTGTCGGCACTGTCGCGACCGAGCCGTTGACGCCGAGGCCCACCGGCGGCGAGGAAGCGCCGGTCGCGGTGACGAAGCCCGAGTTGACGAAGCCGATGAAGGCTATGAACAGGCCGATGCCGACCGTGATCGCGATCTTCAGCTGGAACGGCACGGCGTCGAAGATCGCCTTCCGAAGTCCGGTGGCGGCGAGCAACACGATGACGACACCGTTGATCATCACGAGCGCCATGGCCTCGGGCCAGGTCACCTGGCCGACGACCGAGAACGCGACGAAGGCGTTGATGCCGAGGCCGGCGGCGAAACCGAAGGGGAGACGCGTGACGAGTCCGAACAGGATCGTCATCACACCGGCGGTCAGCGCGGTGGCGGCTCCCACGGCATTGAACTCGAGCATGTTCCCGGCGACGTCGGGCTTGCCGGAGAGGATGATCGGGTTCAGGATCACGATGTAGGCCATCGTGACGAACGTCACCAGACCCCCTCGGATCTCGGTGCCGATCGTGGATCCGCGCTTGCTGATCTCGAAGAAGCGGTCCAGGGAGTTCTTGGGCTCGGTGGATGCCGGGGCGGGCGGGGCAGTTGTCATCGGGAAACCTCCGGAGAAACGCTATCGTGTCGCCGACCTCACGCGCGCCCCCAGGGCTTCGTCGGCAACTCGTCGTAGTCTCGAAACGCTATGCAACGCCTCCTCGTCGCGCTCCTCGCCGCCTTCGACGCCGCCATCGCCGCGGCGGTCGGCCTCGTCGTGCTCCTGGCGCCGTTGACGCTGCTCTGGACCGTCGCCTTCGGGATCACGGCCGACTGGGGAGCCCTCTGGCCGCTCACCGGGACGCTCTGGGAGTTCGGTCACGGCGTTCCGCTGACGGTCACGATCCCGGACGCGCTCCTCGTCGCGCTCGCGATCCCACCGGCGGCGGCGAACTTCGTCGTGTCGATCACACCGCTCGCCTTCCTGGTGTTCACGCTGCTCTTCGCGGCGCGTTCGGGCAGCAGAGCGGCGAAGGCCGGAGCCTGGCTGCTCGGTTCACTCACCGGGGCCACCGTGTTCACCCTGATCTCCGTCGGCGTGGCGCTGACGGCACGACTCGACGCCGCGCAGACGCCGTTCGCGCCGGCGATCATCCTCCCCGCCGCGGTCTACCTCGTCGGTGTGCTCTGCGGCGCGGTGCGCATCGCGTGGGAGGAGGGCGACGGCGGCATCCTCGACCGATTGCACGACTGGTTCGACGCCCGCGAGGACTGGGCGCCCGTTCCGGCGGCGATCGTGCGCGGCGCCGCCTTCGCCCTCGTCGGAGTGGTCGGCGCGTCCGCCCTCGCCCTGGCCGTCGCCACGCTGCTCCGCGGGGGAGAGGTCGTGGCCCTGTTCCAGGCCGCCAGGGTCGACGCGCTCGGCGCGACGGTGATGACCCTCGCCCAGCTCGCCTACCTGCCGACCATGCTCGTGTGGACGGCGGCGTGGCTCGCCGGTCCCGGCTTCGCCGTCGGCGCCGGAACGGCGGTGTCGCCCGCGGGTACGCAGCTCGGCGTCGTCCCCGGCATCCCCGTGTTCGGGCTGCTGCCGGAGAACAGCTCGATCTGGATGCTGATCGTCGTGCTCATCCCCATCGCCGCCGGTGCGTTCGCCGGCTGGGCGGTCCGCTCGCGCCTCGTGTGGGAGGGCACACCCCTCGGTATGCTGCAGCGTGCGGTGATCGCCGTCGGCATCGCGGCCCTGAGTGCCGGGGTCGGCGGGCTCGCAGCCGCCCTCGCGAACGGCTCGATGGGTCCGGGGCGGCTGGCTGTCGTCGGACCGGCTGCCTATCCGTTCGCCCTCGCGCTCGGTGCGGAGGTGCTGGTCGGTGCGGCCATCCTGCTGCTGTCTCCGCGGAACCGTGATGAGCTCGCCGAGGAGCGCACGGACCGGTGGATCGCCGAGATGACCGAGCTCGACCCGAATGCTGTCGTCGTCGCCGGCGCGGCGTCCGCTGTGCCCTTCGCAGACGTGTCGGCCGCCGACGACACGGCACCGCTCGATGACGTGCGCGGGTTCCTCGCACCGCCGCGCGATCCGGCGGAACCGCGCGACTGACGGCGGGGTCCGGTCGGCCCCGGACACCGGGCGGGAGCAGTATGCACACCCCGGTAGACTGGGCGCGTGCTCACGGTCGCCGTTCTCATCTCGGGCACCGGCTCGAACCTTCGCGCCCTCCTCGAGGCCGCTCGTCATCCCGATTTTCCCGCCAGGGTGATCGTCGTGGGTGCCGACCGCGAAGCGGACGGGCTGGCCCACGCCGAGGAGTTCGGCATCCCCAGTTTCACCGTGCCGTGGCACGAGCACGAGAGCCGTGAGGCCTGGGGGGAAGAGCTCGGCCGTCAGCTCGCCGTCTGGAACCCCGATCTCGTCGTCCTCTCCGGACTCATGCGTCTGCTGCCGCCGTCGCTCGTCGCGCAGTACTCCCCGCGCCTCATCAACACGCACCCCGCCTACCTGCCGGAGTTCCCCGGAGCGCACGGCGTCCGCGATGCGCTCGCCGCGGGCGTCAGCGAGACCGGCGCCAGCGTGATCGTCGTCGACGACGGCGTCGACTCCGGACCGATCCTCGCCCAGGAGCGCGTGCCCGTCCTCGACGGCGACACCGAGCACAGCCTGCACGAGCGCATCAAGCCCGTCGAACGCCGACTGCTCATCGACGTCGTCCGCGGCATCGCCACTGGCGAGCTCACCCTCACGCCTTCTTCCTGACCCCCACCCGACGCCCCCGCACGAAGGAGCC
>NZ_PCPG01000001.1 GCF_002979655.1 Microbacterium sp. MYb45 | reverse complement strand
GGACCCTGTGGGAGAGTAGGACACCGCCGGACTCCTTTTAGACAAAATGGCCACCCATCGATGGGTGGCCATTTTGCGTTTACACGAATAGAACAGGGAGCATCATGCCAGAAGAGGAAGAGCGCCGTCCGCGTCGCAATGACGACAGCGGATCGCGCGGTAATCGCGCTTCTGGCGGACGCCCCGGAAACAGCCGTGATGGTGGCGCCCCGCGTCGCGAGGGTGGCTACAACCGTGATGGTGGTGCCCCGCGTCGCGAGGGCGGTGGGTACAACCGTGATGGTGGTGCCCCGCGTCGCGAGGGTGGCGACAACCGTGATGGCGCAGCTCCGCGTCGTGAGGGCGGTGGCTACAACCGTGATGGTGGTGCCCCGCGTCGTGAGGGCGGGTACAACCGTGATGGTGGTGCCCCGCGTCGCGAGGGTGGCTACAACCGTGATGGTGGTGCCCCGCGTCGCGAGGGTGGCTACAACCGTGATGGTGGTGCCCCGCGTCGCGAGGGCGGGTACAACCGTGATGGTGGTGCCCCGCGTCGTGAGGGCGGTGGCTACAACCGTGAAGGTGGAGCCCCGCGTCGTGAGGGCGGTGGGTACAACCGTGATGGTGCAGCTCCGCGTCGTGAGGGCGGTGGGTACAACCGTGATGGTGCAGCTCCGCGTCGCGAAGGTGGCTACAACCGTGATGGTGGTGCCCCGCGCCGTGAAGGCGGTGGCTACAACCGGGATGGTGCCCCCCGTCGTGAGGGTGGCGGGTACAACCGTGATGGTGCAGCTCCCCGCCGTGAGGGCGGTGGCTACAACCGTGACGGTGGTGCCCCGCGCCGCGAAGGTGGTGGCTACAACCGTGACGGTGGTGCCCCGCGTCGTGATTCGGCGCCGCGCCGTGACGGTGGTGATCGCGACAAGTCCCGCTCGTTCCCGCAGCGCGGAGGCGCCGGTCGGGAGCGTCCGTCTCAGGCGGCGAATGAGCGTCCGCGGTTCGATGAGCCGCAGATTCCCGACGAGATCACTGCGCGCGACCTCAACGGGGGCGCTCGCAACGAGCTCAAGACCCTGAGCAAGGAGAACGCCGAGCACGTCGCGCGTCACCTGGCGATGGCTTCGAAGCTCATCGACGAGGACCCCGCGCTTGCGCACGAGCACGCGCTGGCGGCGTCTCGACGCGCCGGCCGTATCGCGATCGTCCGCGAGACTCTCGGCATCACCGCTTACGCGACGGGTGACTTCGCCCTTGCTCTCCGCGAACTCCGCACCTACCGACGCATCTCGGGCAAGGACGATCAGATCGCGCTGATGGTCGACAGCGAGCGTGGCATCGGACGTTCCGATCGCGCGCTCGAGACCGGCCGCGCTGTCGACCGGTCTGCCCTCGAGACTCCCGTGCGTGTCGCACTGGCGATCGCGATGTCGGGTGCTCGTCTGGATCAGGGCGATCTGGAGCTTGCGCTCGGCGAGCTCGAGATCCCCGAGCTCGACCCGGATCGGGCTTTCGAATGGAGCCCTGCTCTGTTCGCCGCTCGTGCCGCTGTTCTCGAAGACCTCGGACGCACCGATGAGGCCGCTTTCTGGGCACACCGTGCCGAGGTCGCTGCCGAGGCACTCGGGATCGACGAGGCCGGTGACGAGGAGATCTTCATCGAGGACAGCATGATCGAGGGCGAGTTCCTCGACGACGAGGTCGCCGAACCGGCCGATGAAGCAGACGAGGCTGACGTCGTCGAGGCCACTGCGGATTCCGACGAGACGGATGACGAAGCGGACGAGAAAGTGTCTGAAGAGCCCGCTGCGGACTCCGACGCCATGGCTGACGAGACCGACGCCGAAGAGCCCACGGTCGAGGACGAGGTCCGCGAGCTCCTGGGTGAGGACGAGACCGACGACGCGGACCCGGAGGCGTAGTGGCGCTGTTCTCACGCAAGCGCGCTCTGCGCACCCCCGTCGACGGGGTCGACACGATCCTCGCTGATCTCGACGGCGTGGTGTACGCAGGCCCCGGCGCATTGCCGCATGCGGTCGACAGTCTCAATGAGGCCGCGAAGTCGGCGCGACTCGGTTACATCACCAACAACGCGGCCCGCACTGACGCATCCGTCGCGGAGCACCTCAGCAGCCTGGGGCTCCGCGTCGATGCGGCCGATGTGGTCACGAGCCCGCAGGCGGCGATGCGGCTGATGGCGAAGATGGTGCCCGCGCCGGCGACGATCCTCGTCGTCGGCGGCGACGGCCTCGTCGACGAGGTGCAGAAGGCCGGCTACACGGTCACGCGCAGCGCCGAGGATTCGCCGAGCGCCGTCGTCCAGGGGTTCGCCCCGGAGGTGGCGTGGACCGATCTCGCCGAAGCCGCATTCGCCCTCAAACTTCCCGAAGACGAGGGTGGGATCCCATGGATCGCCACGAACACGGATTGGACGATCCCGCGTGAGCGCGGTGTCGCACCGGGTAACGGCACTCTCGTATCCGCGGTGCACACGGCCATCGGTCGGCTGGCTACCGTCGCCGGCAAGCCGGAGGCCCCCATCTTCGAAGAGGCGCTCGCCCGGTTCGGCGCACAGAAGGCGCTGTTCATCGGCGACCGGCTCGACACGGACATCATGGGTGCGAGCCGGGTCGGGATCGACTCAGTGCTCGTCCTCACCGGAATCGACCGACCCAAGCATGTGCTGGCGGCGCCCGAGGGATCGCGCCCGACGTACATCCTCGGCGACCTGCGCGAGCTGCATGTGCCGTACCCGGAGGTCACGGAACGCGATGGCGTGTTCGACGTGAACGGCGCAGCCGTGCGGGTCGTGGGGGCGGACGTCGAGATCGTGACGGAGTCCGGATCTCAGATCGACCTGCTGCGCGCCGGCGCGGCCGCGATCTGGGCATCGGGGACACCCGTGTTCGTGCTGCGCGTTCCCGAGCGTCTCTACGACGACCCCTTCCATCGTCCCTGAGGCAGCTCGCGTCGCTCCGGCCGCCGTCGGAGGCGCCGCGTACAGTGGAACCGTGAGCGAAGAGACGACGAGTGCGCCGACCGACGGCCTGTGGAGCCGTCTGCGTCTGATCGAGGGGCAGCCCCTTCCGGCGCGAGCGGATGCGTACGCGAGCCTGCACGACGAGCTCTCCCGACGCCTCGAGAGCGGCGCGAAGCTCGACCAACGGGAGACTCCGGGATCCCGATGACGCGACTCGATGCTGCCCTCGCCGCCCGAGGACTCGCCCGTTCGCGCAGCCACGCCGCCACGCTCATCGCCGAGGGGCTCGTGAGCATCGATGGCCGCCAGGCGGTGAAGGCTTCGACCGCCGTCGACGATGAGGCGCAGATCACGATCGCGGGTGCCGACCACTATGTCGGCCGCGCGGCCCACAAGCTCATCGCCGGGCTCGACGGATTCGCGATCCCCGTCGAGGGGCGGCTCGCACTGGACATGGGGGCCTCCACGGGAGGCTTCACGCAGGTGCTCCGCGAGCGCGGCGCAAGAAGGGTCCTGGCGGTCGACGTCGGGCACGGACAGCTCGCAGCGTCGATCGCGGCCGACCCCGGCGTCGTCGCCGTCGAGGGCTACAACGTGCGGCACATGACGCGTGAGAACCTCGCGGAGGCGACCGGCGAGAGTGGCGTGCCCGACCTCATCGTCGGGGACCTGTCGTTCATCTCGCTAGAGCTCGTTCTGCCCGCAGTGGCGGTCATCGCCGAGCCGGGATCCGACGTCCTGCTGCTCGTGAAGCCGCAGTTCGAGGTCGGGCGAACCGCGGTGCGCGGAGGTCTGGTCACCGATCCCGCCACGCGCGCGGACGCCGTCGCCCGCACGGTGTGGACCGCCTGGGACCTCGGGTTCGGGATGCTCGGCATCCTGCCGTCCCCGATCCTCGGAACGCACGGGAATGCCGAGTATCTGGTGCACCTCGCGCCGGGTCGGGGCAGCAATCCGACAGAATGGTTGGACACCATCAACCGACTGGCAGGAGGACGATGAACGAGCGCAGCATCCTGGTCGTCGCCCACGCCGGCCGAGTGGACACGGTCGACGCGGCCCGTCGGGTGATCGGGGCGCTTCGTGAGGCCGGAGCCCGGCCGGTGCTGGCCGCCGACGACCATGAGGCCCTCGTGGCCGTGGACGAGTTCTTCGCCGACACCGAGGTGCTCGGCGCATCCGTCGATCCGGCTGACCTCGAACTGGCGATCGTGCTGGGTGGGGACGGGACCATCCTTCGTGCGGCCGAGCTCGTCCGTGACAGCGGCGCACCTGTGCTGGGCATCAACATGGGCCACGTCGGCTTCCTCGCCGAGATCGACCGCGACGACATGGACAAGGCCGTCCGCCGCGTGATCGATCGTGACTACGAGGTCGAGGAACGGCTCGCGCTTTCCGTGCGGGTGAAGGATGCCGCAGGGGCGGTCGTGTACGAGACCTGGGCCCTCAACGAGGCCACGGTCGAGAAGGCGAGCCGGGAGCGGATGATCGAAGTCGTCCTCGAGATCGACGGTCGCCCGCTGTCGAGCTTCGGCTGCGACGGCATGGTCATCTCCACTCCCACCGGCTCGACCGCCTACAACTTCTCCGCCGGGGGACCGGTCATCTGGCCCAGCGTCGAGGCGATCGCCGTGGTGCCGCTGTCGGCGCACGCGCTCTTCGCCAAACCCCTGGTCGTGAGCCCTGATGCCGCAGTCGCCATCGAGATGCTCGAGCGCACCGACGGCTCCGGCATCCTGTGGTGCGACGGGCGACGCTCGCACGACCTGCCTCCCGGCGCACGCGTCGTCGTCCGGCGGTCCTCACGTCCGGTGCGCCTCGCACGGCTGCACCCCACGGCGTTCACCGACCGGCTCGTGCGCAAGTTCCAGCTGCCCGTCGAAGGATGGCGCGGTCAGACGCCGGGGGCGCCGTCATGATCGAGGAGATGCGGATGCAGGGCCTCGGCGTGATCGCCGACGCCGTGCTGCCCCTCGGTCCGGGATTCACGGCGATCACCGGCGAGACCGGTGCCGGCAAGACGATGGTGGTCACGGGACTCGGCCTGCTGCTGGGCCAGCGCGCCGATTCCGGCGCGGTGCGCGCCGGCGCTGCGCAGGCCTCGGTCGCCGGGGTGTGGATCGTCCCCGAGAAGGGCGATGTCGCCGAGATCGTGGCGGACGCCGGGGGAGAGTTGGAGCCGGCAGGGGCCGGCAAGGCCGAGCTGTACGTCTCGCGCACGCTGAGCGCCGAGGGCCGCAGCCGCGCGAGCGTCGGTGGCCGCGCAGCACCGGCAGGCGTGCTCTCGGCTCTGGCCGAAGAACTCGTCGTGGTCCACGGACAGTCCGAGCAGCTGCGTCTGCGCTCCGCGGCTGCGCAGCGCGACGCGCTCGACCGCTTCGGCGGCGCGCCGATCGCGAAGGCGCTCGAGACGTACGCCGGCTCCTTCGCCCGCTGGCGAACACTCGATGCCGAAATCTCCGAGATCACCGAGAACCGCGACCGTCGTGCGGAGGAAGCAGCTCGGCTGCGCGAAGCCCTCGCCCTGATCGAGGCGACCGCGCCGGAGCCGGGGGAGGATCAGGAGCTCGCCGAACGCGCGGAGCGACTCGCGAACGCCGAAGAGCTGCGCCTCGCGGCCTCTCTCGCGCATGGCGCGCTCTCGAGCGAAGACGGCGAACTCGACGCATCGGCCCTCGTCGCCGAGGCGCGTCGCCTGCTCGAGCGCACCGCCGATGCGAAACTCACCGAGATCGGCGAAAGCATCGCCGACATCGGATACCGGATCGCCGACACCGCCGGTCTGCTCTCCGCCTATCTGGCCGACCTCGACGAGACGGGCCCCCACGAGCTCGCCGCCGTCGAAGAGCGCCGCGCGGCGCTCGGGACCTTGATCCGTGCACACGGTTCCCTCGACGAAGCTCTCGCGCTGTGGCAGACGGGGTCCGCCCGCCTGGCCGAGCTCGACGACGACGGTGATCGCATCGAACGTCTCATCGCCGAGCGTGACGCGGCGCGCGCCGAACTCGATGCGCACGCCGCCGCGCTGACCGCTGTGCGCACGGACGCCGCCGTCCGCCTCGGCGACGCCGTGACCGACGAGCTACACGCCCTCGCGATGCCGGATGCGCGCCTCGAGGTCGCCGTCTCGGAGGGGGCCGAGAGCACCCACGGTCGGGACGACGTCGCCATCCTCCTCGCCCCGCATCCGGGTGCCGAGCCGCGCTCCGTCTCCAAGGGGGCCTCGGGCGGCGAGTTGTCTCGCGTGATGCTCGCGATCGAGGTCGTCATCGCGGCGACCGACCCGGTCCCGACGTTCGTCTTCGACGAGGTCGACTCCGGTATCGGAGGTGCGGCCGCCATCGAAGTGGGGCGGCGACTCGCCCGGCTCGCAGAGAAATCGCAAGTCATCGCGGTGACGCACCTCGCGCAGGTGGCGGCGTTCGCGAACAATCACTTGTCGGTCGTGAAGGCCAATGATGGCGCGGTCACGGCCTCGAGCGTGCGGCGTCTCGAGGGCGAAGACCGAGAGGCCGAGATGGCCCGTCTGCTGTCCGGACTCACCGATTCCGACGCCGCGCTGACCCATGCGCGTGAACTTCTCAGCCTCCGCGTCCCCACCGCCTGATAGGATCGAAGCCCGTGATGAACTCTTCTTCCGCGGCACCCAAGAACGACACGACCAAGCACATCTTCGTGACTGGTGGTGTCGTTTCGTCTTTGGGTAAGGGACTGACGGCGGCCAGCCTCGGCAACCTCCTCACGGCCCGCGGTCTGCGCGTCGTGATGCAGAAGCTCGACCCTTATCTGAACGTCGATCCCGGCACGATGAACCCGTTCCAGCACGGTGAGGTCTTCGTCACGGACGACGGCGCCGAGACCGACCTCGACATCGGCCACTACGAGCGGTTCCTCGACATCAACCTGTCCGAGGCCGCGAACGTCACCACCGGCCAGATCTACTCGCAGGTGATCGCGCGCGAGCGCCGCGGCGAGTACCTGGGCGACACGGTGCAGGTCATCCCGCACATCACCGACGAGATCAAGCGCCGCATGCGCCTGCAGGCTTCGGAAGACCCGCGCCCCGACGTGATCATCACCGAGGTCGGCGGCACGGTCGGCGACATCGAGTCGCAGCCCTTCCTCGAATCCGCCCGCCAGCTGCGCCACGAGCTCGGTCGCGACAGCGTGTTCTTCGTGCACGTCTCGCTCGTCCCGTTCATGGGGGCGTCGGGGGAGCAGAAGACCAAGCCCACGCAGCACTCCGTCGCGGCGCTCCGTCAGGTGGGTATCCAGCCCGACGCGCTCGTGCTCCGCAGCGACCGCCCCGTGAGCGCGAGCAACCGCAACAAGATCGCCCTCATGTGCGACGTCGACGTCGAAGGCGTCATCAACACGGTCGACCTGCCGAGCATCTACGACATCCCGTCGACGCTCAACGACCAGGGGCTCGACTCGTACATCGTGCGTCGCCTCGGCCTCGATCAGAAGGCCGCGGAAGAGGTCGATTGGACGCGCTGGAGCAAGGTGCTGCATGCCGTGCACAACCCCAAGCACGAGGTCACGATCGGCCTGGTCGGCAAGTACATCGACCTGCCCGACGCCTACCTCTCCGTGACCGAGGCTCTCAAGGCCGGCGGTTTCGCGCAGGAGACCAAGGTCAACATCCGCTGGATCCCCTCGGACCTCTGCGAGACGCCGGAAGGCGCCCAGGAGCAGCTGGCCGAGCTCGACGGCATCTGCGTGCCCGGCGGCTTCGGCATCCGCGGCATCGAAGGCAAGCTCGGCGCCCTCAAGTTCGCACGCGAGCAGGGCATCCCGACGCTGGGCCTGTGCCTCGGCCTGCAGTGCATGGTCATCGAGTACGCACGCGATGTGGCCGGCATCGTCGGCGCCTCGTCGAGCGAGTTCGACCCGGAGACCGCCGAGCCCGTCATCGCCACGATGGCCGAGCAGATCGACATCCTCGACGGCGGCGACCTCGGCGGCACGATGCGCCTCGGTCTGTACCAGGCGACCCTCGCCGAAGGATCGCTCGCTCGTGAGCTGTACGGCGCGCCGGAGGCCTCCGAGCGGCACCGTCACCGTTACGAGGTCAACAACGCCTACCGCGACCGTCTGACGGACGCCGGGCTGGTCTTCTCGGGCCTCAACCCCGAGCTCGACCTGGTCGAGTACGTCGAGCTGCCGCGCGACGTGCACCCGTACTACATCGCCACGCAGGCGCACCCGGAACTGCGCTCGCGCCCGACCGCGCCGCACCCGCTGTTCCGCGGGCTCGTCGGCGCCGCGATCGAGCGTCACCGTGCGAGCGAACTGTTCGACGTGAGCGATGACGTCACGGCCGATGCCTGAGTCGATCGAGCCCCTCCGGGACGAGCCGTTCGAGCCGGAGGTGCTCCAGAGCGACCTCGTCTACGAAGGCAGGGTCTGGGACGTGCGCTCCGACCGCGTGCGCTACGGCGACGGCGAGATCGTGCGGCAGTACGTCGACCACACGGGCGCCGTGGCTATCCTCGCGCTCGACGACGACGGGCGTGTCCTGCTGATCCAGCAGTACCGGCATCCGATCCGTCATCGGGATTGGGAGCTGCCCGCGGGTCTGCTCGACGTCGAAGGGGAGGAGCCGCTCGCGGCCGCCCAGCGCGAGCTCGCGGAGGAGGCGGATCTGGTGGCCACCCACTGGGAGCCGCTGGTCTCCTCGTGGACCACCCCCGGCGGCAACGACGAGATGATCCACATCTTCCTCGCGACGGGCATCGCCTCGGCCGAGCGCCCGCACGACCGTGAGGACGAGGAAGCCGACATCCGCGTCGAGTGGGTGCCGCTGGACGATGCGGTGGAGGCCGTTCTCGGCGGCCGCATGCACAACGGCATCCTCACGATCGGCGTGCTGGCCGCGGCACAGAGGCTCCGCGATCGGGGCTGAGGGATGCTGCTCGAGCGCGCCTGCGACGCGTACCTGCGTCATGTCACGATCGAGCGCGGTCTGAGCGAGCACACGATCGCCGCGTATCGGCGCGACCTCGGGGTCTACACGGAGTGGCTGGCGGCCGAAGGCATCACCGACACGTCGGCGGTCACGGCGGCGGTGATCGACCGCTTCATCGCGGAACGCGCCTCGGCCGAGCCGGCCCCGGCGTCGTCGAGTCTCGCGCGGCTGCAATCGTCGGTGCGGGGCTGGCATCGATTCCTCGCTCGGGAAGGAATCGAGATCGATGACCCGAGCGGACGGCTGCGTCCCCCCAAGGCCCCGCGTCGACTCCCGAAGGCGCTGACGATCGATCAGGTCGAGCGGCTGCTCGGCGCTCCGTCACCGGAGGATCCGATCGGCGTGCGCGACCGCGCGCTCCTGGAGCTTCTCTATGCCACGGGTGCCCGCGTGTCCGAGGCGATCGGGCTCGACGTCGACGACCTGGCACACGGCGATGTGCTGCGGCTGCGGGGCAAGGGGTCGAAGGAGCGCATCGTGCCGATCGGATCGTTCGCGCGCGCAGCCGTCGATGCGTATCTCACGCGCGTGCGTCCGGCGCTCGCGGCGAAGGGGCACGCCTCGGCCCGGCTCTTCCTCGGTGCACGCGGATCACCGTTGTCGCGGCAGAGCGCCTGGCTCGTGATCCGGGCGGCCGCCGAGAAGGCGCAGATCACCTCCGAGGTATCGCCGCACACGCTGCGGCACTCCTTCGCGACGCATCTGCTGCAGGGCGGCGCCGACGTGCGCGTGGTGCAGGAGCTGCTCGGGCACTCGTCGGTCGCGACGACGCAGATCTACACGCACGTCTCGGTGGACACCCTGCGAGACGTCTACGCCACCTCGCACCCGCGCGCGCGGTGACCTCCGCCGATGCGGGACGGGCGCCATGCCGCGTGCCGAGGCGGCTGAGGAACGGGCCGACCGGTACAATCGACCAAGCACGAAGGAGCAGGAGAATCGGTGGCTGAGAAAGTGGCGAAGTCCAGGGCGAAGGCGCAGAAGGCCGACGAGACCCCCATGGGACCCACCGGCCGTCCGTATCACGGGTTCGCGATCCCGGAACCGCTGAAGTCCCACGGCCCTGCACGCATCATCGCGCTGTGCAATCAGAAGGGCGGCGTCGGCAAGACGACGACCTCCATCAACCTGGCCGCGGCTCTCGCGGAGTACGGCCGGAAGGTGCTCGCCGTCGACTTCGACCCGCAGGGCGCACTGTCCGCCGGTCTCGGCATCCCGACGCACGACGTGCCGACGATCTACGACCTCCTGCTCGACACGAAGCGCGACGCGCATGACGCGATCGTGCACTCCAGCGTCGAGGGCCTCGACGTGATGCCCGCGAACATCGACCTGTCGGCCGCCGAGGTGCACCTCGTCAACGAGGTCGCCCGCGAGACGATCCTCGCCCGGGTCCTGCGCCAGGTCGCGGGGGAGTACGACGTCATCCTCATCGACTGCCAGCCCTCGCTCGGCATCCTCACGGTCAACGCCCTCACCGCCGCACACGGCGTGATCATCCCGCTCGAGTGCGAGTTCTTCGCTCTGCGCGGTGTGGCCCTGCTCATCGAGACGATCGACAAGGTGCGCGACCGGCTGAACCCCTCCATCACGATGGACGGTCTGCTGGCGACGATGTACGACCCGCGCACGCTGCACTCCCGCGAGGTCCTCGAGCGCGTGGTCGAGGCCTTCGGAGACGATGTGCTGGAGACCGTGATCGGCCGTACCGTGAAGTTCCCCGACGCCTCGGTGTCGGGTGTGCCCATCACCGAGTTCGCCCCCGAGCACGCGGCCGCTCAGGCATACCTGCGGCTGGCGCGGGAGCTGGTCGCCCGTGGCGCTGTCGCCTAGCGAGGAGTCCGTCGACGCGACGCTCGAGGAGAGCGCGGAAGATACGGTCGTGTCCGAGCCGGGCTTCCGGGTCTCGCTGTCCAACTTCGACGGCCCGTTCGATCTGCTCCTGAACCTCATCTCGAAGCACGAGATGGACATCACCGAGGTCTCGCTGAGCGCGGTCACGAACGAGTTCATCGCCTACCTCGGTCAGCTCGAGAACGAGGAGGAGCTGGACCAGGCGTCCGAGTTCCTCGTGGTCGCGGCGACGCTCCTCGACATGAAGGTGGCCGGGCTTCTCCCGCAGGGCGAATTGGTGGATGCCGAGGCCGTCGCGCTGCTGGAGGCGCGCGACCTGCTGTTCGCGCGGCTGCTGCAGTACCGGGCCTTCAAGGAGGTCTCGGCGTGGTTCTCCCGCTGTCTGCAGCGTGAGGACCGTCGGCACGTGCGCGCGGCACGCCTCGACGAGAAGCACCGCAAGCAGACGCCCGAGCTCGTGTGGTCCTTGACCGTCGACGACTTCGCGGCACTCGCGCTCTTGGCCTTCGCGCCCAAGGAGATCCCGCACGTCGGCCTCGATCATCTGCACGCGCCGCTGGTCAGCATCCGCGAGCAGGCGGCGATCGTCGTCACGTTGCTGCGCGGCACGGAGTCGCTGAGCTTCCGCGAGCTCGTCTCGGGGGTGAGCGAGCCCGGCATCGTCGTCGCGCGCTTCATCTCGGTGCTGGAGCTGTACCGCCACGCGGCCCTGTCCTTCGAACAATTGGAACCGCTCGGTGAGCTCACGCTGCGCTGGGCAGCCGACTCCTGGTCGGACGAGACTCTTGCGACCCTGGGGGCCGACTATGACCGATGACATGACCGAGACCGTGGACGAGGTGACCGAGGCGACCGAGGCGACCGAGATCCCGCTGTCCGAGCGCATCGAGGCCATCCTCCTCATCGTCGACGAGCCGCTCGGGCTGGTGGCGCTGGCCGCCGCGGTCGGATCCCCGGTGCCCGCCGTGCGGCAGACGCTCGAGACGCTGGTCGACGACTACGACGGGAAGGGCAAGGGCCCGCGCCGTGGTTTCGAGCTCCGCGAGGTCGGCGGCGGCTGGCGTCTCTATGTGCGCGAGGACCTCGATTCGCTGGTCGCCGAGTTCGTCGGCGGACAGGCCCCGGCTCGACTCTCGCAGGCGGCGCTCGAGACGTTGGCGGTCATCGCGTACAAGCAGCCGGTGACGCGCAGTCAGGTCGCCTCCATCCGTGCGGTGAACGTGGACTCCGTCGTGCGCACCCTCCTCGCCCGTGGTCTCATCACCGAGCTGTTCGCCGACTCCGAGACCGGCGCGATCAACTACGGCACCACCGACGCACTCCTGCAGCACCTGGGCATCAACTCGCTGGACGAGCTGCCCCCGATCTCCCCTCTGCTCGACGACGGTGCAGACGGTTTCGACGAAGGGACCATCCGATGAGCGGCTTCGAGGCCTCCACCGACTCCGAGGGCGCCCCCGAGGGCATCCGTCTGCAGAAGGTGCTCGCCGGCGCCGGGGTGGCTTCGCGCCGCGTCGTCGAGCAGTACATCACCGAGGGGCGCATCCGCGTCAACGGCATCGTCGTCTCGGAGCTCGGCCGGCGCATCGACCCGGAGCACGACCTCGTCGACGTCGACGGCACCGCCGTGCAGCTGGACGTCTCCAAGCGCTACGTCATGCTCAACAAGCCCACCGGCGTCGTCAGCAGCATGAAGGACGAGAACGGTCGTCCCGACCTCCGTCGCTTCACCGAAGACTACGAGGAGCGTCTCTACAACGTGGGCCGCCTCGACGCGGAGACCAGCGGTCTTCTGATCCTCACCAACGACGGCGCGCTCGCGCACGTGCTCGCCCACCCGTCCTTCGGGGTGACCAAGGTCTACATCGCCAAGGTCGAGGGCACGGTGCTGGCCCAGACGATCTCGCAGCTCACGAAGGGCATCGAGCTCGAGGACGGTCCGATCGCGGCCGACAAGGCGCGCCTGCTGGACACCTCGCGCGGGTCGAGCCTGGTCGAGCTGACGCTGCACTCCGGACGCAACCGCATCGTGCGCCGGATGCTCGCCGCGGTCGGCCACCCGGTCACCGAACTGGTGCGTCGGCAGTTCGGACCGCTCCACCTGGGAACCCTCACGGCCGGGAAGACGCGGGAACTGACTAAAATCGAACTCGGCGCGCTTTTGACCTTGTCGCGCCGTGATTCCGGTGTCGCCGAGGCGCCAGGCGAGCAGGAGAACGAATGACCGATACGACGAGTGCGCCCACGGCGCGGAGGGCAGGCGCCGTCGCGCCGCGGCTCTCCGGCACCGTCCGCGTCGTCGGTGCCGGCCTGCTCGGGGCGAGCGTCGGACATGCGCTCCGGTCGAAGGGCATCGACGTCGTGCTGACGGATGCCTCGCCCGCGCAGCTCCGCCTCGCGGTCGACTACGGCGCCGGTCGCCTCGCCGCCGACGATGACGAGCCCGCCCTGATCGTGGTGGCCGTGCCGCCCGACGTCACCGCCGACGTGATCCAGGCCGAACTCGAACGCTTCCCGGCGGCCGTCGTCACCGACGTCGCCAGTGTGAAGCTCGAGCCGTTCCGCACGCTGCAGGCACGCGGCGTCGACCTCACCCGCTACATCGGCTCGCATCCGCTCGCCGGGCGCGAGCGCGGGGGAGCGATCTCGGCGCGCGCCGACCTGTTCGTCGGTCGCCCCTGGGTCGTGTGCCGTGACGAAGACACGAAGGCCGCCGATCTCGCCCTGGTCGAAGCCCTCGCGCTCGACGTGGGGGCCATGCCGCTCGAGATGACGCCGGAGGAGCACGACCGCTCCGTCGCGCTCACCTCCCACGTGCCGCAGGTGGTGGCGAGCCTGCTCGCCGGCCGTCTCGCGGATGCCGAGGAGGGCGCTCTGCGCCTCGCCGGCCAGGGAGTGCGCGACACCACACGCATCGCCGCCTCCGCCCCCGAGCTCTGGGTGCAGATCCTCGGCGCCAACGCCGGTCCCGTCGTCGAGATCCTCGACGCTCTCGCGGGCGATCTCGCCGACGTCGCCGCCGCGCTGCGTGAGCCGGGCGCTCCCGGTGCCCGGCGCATCGTCGCGGAGACGATCCGTCAGGGGAACGACGGCGTCGACCGTCTTCCCGGAAAGCACGGACAGAACCAGCGCTTCGAGTCGCTCATCGTCATGATCGACGACACCGCCGGTCAGCTGGGTCGCCTGTTCGGCGAGCTCGGAGAACTCGGTGTGAACGTCGAGGACCTCCGACTCGAGCACTCGCCCGGGGCCCAGTTCGGCCTGGCCGAGATCAGCGTCGACCCCGCTGCACTGCACGGGGCGATCACCGGGCTCCAGGAACGCGGCTGGCGGATTGCGGGGAACACCAATGACTGACACCACCACCCCGTCCGCGGCACCGGCTTCCGCGACCGACGCGCACAAGTTCATCGCCATCGACGGCCCGGCCGGTTCGGGCAAGTCCAGCGTGTCGAAGGCCGTCGCCCGCACGCTCGGTTTCGGCTACCTCGACACGGGCTCCGCGTACCGCGCACTCGCCTGGCATGTACTGGACCGCGGCGCCGACACCTCCGATGCCGAGGCCGTCCTCGCCGCCGCATCCGATTTCCCGGTGCGACTGGGGCTCGACCCCGACGACCGCACCGTCCGCGTCGGCGATGCCGATGTGACCGAAGCCATCCGGGACCCGCGGGTCTCCGGTGCCGTGAGCGGCGTGGCGCGCGTGCCCGCCGTGCGCGCCCAGGTGAACGAGCTGTTCCGCACGCTCGTCGCCGAGTCGTCGTACCCGGCCGTCGTGGTCGAAGGCCGCGACATCACGACCGTCGTCGCACCGGACGCCCCCGTGCGGATCCTCCTCACCGCGGCCCCCGAAGTACGGGCCGCTCGACGTGCCGGTGAACTCACCGGCGAGAACGCGGATGCTGTCGCCGCGGCGTTGCACAAGCGCGATGCCTCAGACAGCGCCGTCGTCGACTTCCTGAACGCCGCAGAAGGCGTCGAGGTCGTCGATTCGACGGAACTCGATTTCCCCCAGACCATCGACGCCGTCCTCACGGTGATCGAACGAATCCAAGGAGCACACCGTGGCTGACGACGAATACGAAGGCGGCCCCGACCAGCTCGCCGAGAAGATGGAGAACATCGACGAGCACCTCGCCGAGCAGCGCGCGGAGACCCTGCGCGCAGGCCTCTCCGACTACGAGCTGGACGATGAGGACGCAGAGCTTCTCGCGGGCATCACGCTCGGCGAGGACGGCATCCACTACAGCCCTGCTCTCCCGGTGGTGGCGATCGTCGGACGGCCGAACGTGGGCAAGTCCGCGCTCGTGAACCGTATCCTCGGGCGCCGTGAGGCCGTCGTGGAGGACACTCCGGGTGTCACACGCGACCGCGTGACGTACAAGGCCGAGTGGGCCGACCGCCGCTTCTCGCTCGTCGACACCGGCGGATGGGAGCCCGACGCCCGCGGCATCGACCGTTCGGTCGCGATGCAGGCCGAGGTCGCGATCGACCTCGCCGACATGGTGCTGTTCGTGGTCGACGCGATGGTCGGTGCGACGTCGACCGATGAGCATGTCGTGAAGCTGCTGCGCAAGAGCGGCAAGCCGGTGTTCCTCGTCGCCAACAAGATCGACGACGCCCGCCAGGAGCCCGAGACGGCGGCCCTGTGGAGCCTGGGCCTCGGTGAGCCGTACCCGGTATCGGCCATCCACGGTCGCGGTGTCGCCGACCTGCTGGACGCCGTGCTGAAGAAGCTTCCCGAGGTCTCGGCCGTCGCGAAGCAGGAGATCGGCGGACCGCGTCGTGTCGCCATCCTCGGTCGCCCGAACGTGGGCAAGTCGTCGCTGCTGAACAAGGCGGCCGGCGAGGAGCGTGTGGTCGTCAACGACCTGGCCGGCACCACCCGCGACCCGGTGGACGAGGTCGTCGAGCTCGGCGGCAAGATGTGGCGCCTTGTCGACACGGCCGGCATCCGCCGTCGCGTGCACATGGCGCAGGGTGCCGACTTCTATGCATCGCTCCGTACTTCGGCGGCGCTGGAGAAGGCCGAGGTGGCCGTCGTCGTGCTCGATGTGTCGGAGACGATCAGCGAGCAGGACGTGCGCATCATCGACCTCGTGCTGGAGTCGGGGCGCGCGCTGGTGCTCGCGTTCAACAAGTGGGATCGTCTGAACGACGACGACCTCGAGAACGCCGACCGCCGTCGCTACCTGGAGCGGGAGATCGAGCAGGACCTGGCGCACGTCGCCTGGGCTCCGCGCGTGAACATCTCGGCGAAGACCGGTCGTCACCTCGACAAGCTGGTCCCCGCGCTGGAGACGGCGCTGGAGAACTGGGATCGCCGTATCCCGACCGGCAAGTTCAACGCGTTCCTCGCGGAGCTCGTCGCCGAGCACCCGCACCCGCTGCGTGGTGGCAAGCAGCCGCGCATCCTGTTCGGCACGCAGGCGTCGACGCGCCCGCCGACGTTCGTGCTGTTCACGACCGGTTTCCTCGACCCGGGGTACCGCCGATTCATCCAGCGACGTCTGCGCGAGCTCTACTCGTTCGAGGGCACGCCGATCGTCATCAACATGCGCGTGCGCGAGAAGCGCCAGCGCTGATCTGTTCCCGCGGATGTCTCGCCGTGGTGCCGACGCTCCGATGCTGTGAAAGGCTGAGGGGGTGACTGTCGTACCTCCTGCCGCCGGTGAACCGCGTCGCCCCGAAGGGCCGCGCGATCCGGGCGACGCCTGGGTGGTCGCCGAGTCGGGGGAGCGGTACTGGGGGCGGTTCGGCGCTGCCGGTCTGCTCGCGTACGACCCCGCTCGCGGCATCCTGCTGCAGCACCGCGTCGCGTGGAGTCATTTCGGCGGTACCTGGGGTCTGCCCGGCGGAGCACTGCATGAGGGCGAGAGTGCCATCGTGGGAGCGATCCGCGAGGCGCAGGAGGAAGCGGGCGTGCCGGACGGCGCCGTGCGCCCACGGTTCACGAGTGTCCTCGATCTGGGTATCTGGTCGTACACGACGGTCGTCGCGGATGTGCGCGTGCCGTTCGAGCCGGTGATCAGCGACCCCGAGAGCGTGGCGTTGGAATGGGTTCCCGTGGAGGCTGTCGAGACGCTGCCCCTGCATCCGGGGTTCGGTGCGGCGTGGCCTGCTCTGCGCGCACTTCTCGAGGTGCGGCCGGTGGTGGTCGTCGACGCGGCGAATGTCGTCGGTTCGGTGCCGGACGGATGGTGGAAGGATCGCGCGGGAGCTGCTGAGCGGTTGCGTGACGAGCTCGCGGGTTTGACCCTTCCGGCCGCTGACCTGGAGCTCGACGGCGACCGATGGTTCCCAGATGTATCGATGGTGGTCGAGGGGCAGGCTCGCGGCATCGAGTCCGACTCGAGCATGGTCGCCGTCGTCCGGGCTGAGGCCGGGGGCGACGACGCGATCGTCGCCGAAGTCGAGCGTCGGATCGCAGAGAGGCGTTTCGTGGTCGGGGTGACCAGCGACAGAGGCCTGCGTGAGCGGGTCGATCGCGCCGGTGCCCACCTAGTACGATCCGCGGGTTGGTTGCGCGACCTGATCGATCGCAACTCCTGAGGCGTCTGCGGGCCACGGGCTGCTCCGCTGACTCTCCGTCAGACGAACATGACCCGGCGCGGCGGGGGATCGGCGTAAGCGCGTCCTAACGGACTGTGCCAGGTGATGCTGCCATCCCGTTCCTGCTGCGCTGTCCACCGATGCGGATCGGGGACGTCGGGATGCTTGAGAGCATGGTGTGCGCGGCAGAGATGCCCGAGGTTGTCGATACGCGTCTTCCCGCCCTTGGCATGATCGTGTTGGTGATCGATCTCGCAGCGGTGCGTGGGCATCCGGCACCCGGGAAAGCGGCAATGCTGGTCGCGGGCGCGCAGGAACCGCCGCATGCCCTCGGTCGGAGTGTAGGTGTCGGTCTCGACCAGCATGCCGGCGGCATCGAGGAACAGGCGGGTCCAGCCGGTGTTGTGCCCAGCAAGGGCGCGTGCCGTGTCGGGGTCCAACGGCCCGTGGCCGTCGAGCTCGGCAGGTCGGTCGTCGCTGCCGGCGAGTGTCGTGGCGGCGACCGTGACCTGGATGCGTCCCTGGATGTTGCCGAGAGCGCCCACGTGTGCCTTGCTCGGTTCGCCGGCGAGGAGGAGGTCGGTGAAGAGATCTGCCTGGATCTGCGCCCACGTGCGTGTGTCGTCAGGGACGTGCTCGATCTCGGGATCGATCGCAAACGTCTCTCCGTCGATGCCGAAGATCCTCCCGGCGGCGTCGGAGTCGGCGTCGGCGTCGGCGGAAGTGGCGGAGGCATCCTTGGCGTCGGAGTCGGCGGCCGCTGTGATCGCGTACGCGTCGAAGGCCGGGTCGTCGAGTGCGAAGTCTTCCGGGTGAATGGCGTCGACATCGTCGTCTGACCACCAGGGCAGGAACTCGGGTGCACGATCCTGTCGCGCTCGCACGACCTCTCGCGTCATCCGGCTCAGCCTGTCGGAGATGGCAGTCGCGATCCACTCGGGTAGCACCGCTGTGAGCAGGGCGAGGCCGTCGTCGAGCGACTTCACGGTCACAGAGCGTTCGTCGGCGGCTCGTCGATGCCGCTCCACGATGCTTTCGCCGATGAGCGCGCCGGCCACCCGTCTTGCGTGCGCGCCGGTGCGGGCAGCCGTGTCTTGCTCGGCGACGACGAGCACCGCCGTCTCGAACAGGGCCATGACGCCCGCATCGACCTTCTTGTTGCGGATGGCTTCGGCGATGAGAGCGCTGGCGCGGGCGATCTCGCGGACGTGGCCGGCGCTCAGTGAACCCTCGGCGAACGCCGCACGGACCGCAGGGAGGTGGTCGTGAAGCGCCTGTGCGTCGGCGAAAGCGAAGTCCATCGATCCGCGGGACACGCGACCCGCAGCCGAGAACTCCGCAACCATCGAGCGACGGATCGCTTCGCGGTGGAAGGGGCTCTTCGAAACCTCGGCATCGTGGAGGGCGATCTGCTCCACCAGCAGGTCGGCCGCCTCGGCTTCGAGCGCGGCGATCCGCCGTCGCTTCTCGACCCAGGCATCGAGCACACGGCGTCGCTCCTCGATTTCGAGGTCGAAGTCGGTGTGGGTTGCCATATCTTCAGGATAGAACAAACATTCGAATCAGTGACTTGAAGATGACGGCATATCAATCCTCTGGCTCGTGGTTCCGGCCGCGCAGTTTGTCGATGTCGCGGCGCTCCCGCTTCGTGGGACGCCCTGCTCCGCGATCGCGAAGGCCGAGCGCCGCCTGCGGCTCGCGCTCGGGGGTCCGGTCTTCGTAGGCGAGAGCTGCCGCCGGCGCGCCCACGCGCTTGACGAGGAGCTGGCGTACGAAGAGGATCCGGTCGAAGCCGGCGATGCGGATGCGCAGCTCGTCGCCCACGCGGATCTGCTGAGCTGCCTTGACCTTCTCGCCGTTCACCCGTACATGCCCCGCGCGGCATGCGGTGGTCGCCGCCGATCGCGTCTTGTAGACGCGGATCGCCCAGAGCCAGCTGTCGACGCGTGCCGCATCCATCAGGAAGCCCGCTTTCGCAGCGTGACGAGCGCGCCCGCGACGATGAGGCCCTGGCCGAGTGTGTAGGTGAGCATGACGGCCGGGCTGCTCCACGCCGGGAGCCCATCGGGCAGGAAGAGCCGGAACGCGAGCAGTGTGTCGCTGGTGAGGAAGAACGCTCCACCGACCGCGACCAGCGGACGACACCGCGCTGAGAACGCGGCCGTGCCGCCGAGGACGAGTCCATACACGGCGACGGCGATCAGCAGGCCCCCGGTGTGCGGGCCGAGAACCGCGATCATCGCCACCCACCACGCGGCATAGACGAGCGCCCACCACGGCATCCGTCGCACGCGGAGGTGGCGGGCGAAGAGCAGGATGTATGCCACATGGGCGATACCGAAGAAGAGGAGCATCAGGGGGAGTTCCGGCGCCGCGGGGAACAGTGCGCCTGCACCGTCGCCGAGCCAGGAGAAGAGGAGCGCTGCGAGGAGAAGGACCAGGGTCGCCGGCGGTTTCAGCCACCCAGCGGAGGCCAGGACCGGGATGGCCAGCATCGGCATGAGCAGGAGCTTGGTCGGTCCGGCGAGCGGGCTGCCTGCGGCGAGCAGGACGACGTGAAGAACGGAGACCGCGGCGTAGGGGACGAACGTCCAGGTCAGTAGCGAGGACGGGGCGCGGCGCTGCATCTCCCCATCGTAGGGTCGGCTCATCCTCGGACGCGTTGCGAGGCGGGGCATGGGCGGCTCAGGATTCGACGGTGACCTGCTGCACGGCATCGTCGATGCCCAAGTGCACGGCGGGCCAATAACCCTCGGGGAAGTGCTCGCCGCAGTCGTCGATCAGGTGGAAGACGACCGTGCCGTCCGGGGTGGCCTCGATCGCCTCGAGCGCCAGATCGGACGCGGCATCATCGAGGTCGTGCGGCTCGGGCTCGCCGGTGCTGAAGTTCGCGACGACGGCATCCGTCGCCACACGTCGGAGATGGGCGAGTCGCTTGACGACATCGCGCATGCGGGGGAGCAGGGGTGCGACCTCGTCGGGAGTCGTGCCCTCGAGCATGAGTTCGAGTTCGGTTCCGTCGACGGAGACCGTGCCGACGAACCAGTCATGCGTGATGACGGAGCCGTCGGTGAGCTCGGAGGTGGCGCGGGTGAAGGTGCCGAGTTCGGGATCGTCGATGGTCGGGCTCGCGTCGCTCATGCCTTCACGCTAGTGGCTCGCGACAGGGTCGGATCACGAGGAGAACTCCCGCGCGACAAGAGTGCGTCCGGGCTTGAGTGACGACTTCTCGGTGAAACCGGCCGCGAGGAACGTGCCGAGCGTGCCGTGGAACAGATCATTGGCCCGTTGCTTCTCGCCGCCGGTGTCGACCGGGTACCCCTCGATCAATCGTGCGCCGGATTCCCGCGCGTACTCCACGGCGGCGTCGAGTAGAGCGCGATTCAGACCAGCCCCGCGATGCTCGCGTCGCACGACGAAGCAGGTGACCGCCCAGACGGACTCGTCGTCGAACGGCTCGGTGGTCGCCGCCGCGATGATGCGCGTCCGCGGGATGCGCGCCTGGCGGGTGCGCGGCCCGATCCTGATCCAGCCGGCAGCCTCACCATCGACGTAGGCGATGATCCCGGGCGGCGGCCCCTCATCGATCTCGGCGCGGAACATCTCGGTGCGCTGCGGAGTCGTGGTCGCGTTCCAGCCCTTGTTGCTCAGCACCGGCCAGATGCACTGGCAGCTGGCACCGTCACCGCCGCCGGTGAGAGCGTGCTGCACGTCGTCCCAACGGTCGGTCGTCGCCACCTCGGTCGTGATCGTCACCATGCTCGCGAGGCTACGCGCGGCATCCGACAACCCGCAACGGCTCGGTTCGCGGAGCGGCTCGGGATGCGGCTAAGATAGGGGAGTTGCCTGCGCGAGAGTGCAGAACAACGGGCTGTGGCGCAGCTTGGTAGCGCACTTGACTGGGGGTCAAGGGGTCGCAGGTTCAAATCCTGTCAGCCCGACCGAGAAAGGCCCGGAAACTCGCAAGAGTCTCCGGGCCTTCTGAGTGTCCGGGAGGGCTCCCCGCCGAGCCCGCCGGTGCAACCGATCGTGCAACCGGATCGGGTTTGCCGGCTGCAGCGGAGAAGACGGGGGAGCGGTCGGTCGGGCGTGCGCACAGCTGCGGCGATCGACGCGGCCGTTGCGCGCGTGCCACGCATGGCCTACTCTGCTAATTCGTACTAGTAATTCGAACCAGTAACTCAATGGAGAGTGAAGATGTCCGTGATACTTCTGCGCAGGCACCCCCGGATGAGCCGGTCTCGACGGGCGGTGCGCACGGCCGCGACAGGCCTCTTGGTACTCGCCTTGGCGGTGGCCGGAGCTGTCGCGGCTCCACCCGGCTATGCCGCTGACATCACGAGTTCTGGAGACGCATCCGTCACCTTCGATCCGGCAGCCAAGACGTGGACACTCGAGACCAGTGCGGTGCGCCGCGTGATCCGCTTCCAGAGCGGAACCCTGGCGCAGACATCACTCGTCAACAAGGCGACCGGTCGTGAGTATCAGCAGAGCGGGGCGTCGTCGGAGTTCCGGATCCGCATCGAGGCCAACGGCGCCACCCCGGCCACGGACTACCGCGGCTCGACCGGAGGGTGGAGCTACGACGGCTTCACCTCTGTCGTGCAGCCGAACGGATCGATCGAACTCGCCGTCACTCTGAGCACGCCGTACCTGAAAATCGTGCGGCACTACTGGCTCTACCCGCAGACCTCGTTCATCGAGGAACGCACCGACATCACGAACAAGACCTCCACTGCGAAGTCCTTGAACGACTACTCGGCGCTCTCGATGCGCGTGCTCGGGGATGATGCCTCAGACGTGGATATGTATTACATATCGGGCGACAAGGCGACGGGCATGTATCAGCAGCTCAAGGGGCCGATCCCTCTGGCGAGCGGGCTGCAGAATCCCGGCGGCAAAGGGGGAAACGGGCATCAGGAGTTCGTGACCCTTCGCGACCGGGTGGCTGGTGAGGGAATCGTGGCGACCTGGGACCATACGGGGAACTGGGTCATGAACGTCGGCGACTCCTACGGCAAGATCCTCATCGAACCGCGTGCCACCGCTTCCACGCCTCTGGCGGCTGGCGCGACGATCGCGGGGCCGCTCGGCCGCATCGGCTTCTATCAGGGCGATCTCGATGCGATGGGCAACGCACTGCTCGACTTCACGTACCGCTACCTCTGGAGCCACACCGACGACGACTACTTCCCGCTCATCCGGTACGGCGGCTACGGCAGCGACCCGGCGACGATCGCTGCCAAGATCCACCAGCTTTCCTATATCGGCGGCGACATGGTGTGGATGGACGACGGATGGCAGGACAAGGTCGGCGACTGGAATGCCAAGCCGGGGGAGCCGCTCGCCGAGTACCGTGATTTCGCCGCTCTCCATGGCCAGAAGGTCGGCTACTGGCTCATTCCCTGGGGAGCCGAAGCCACGTCTGCCGTCGCTGCGGCGCATCCGGACTGGATGGTGAACCCCACGGACCGCAAGGCCGGTCTCGACACCACCTTGCCAGGTGTCACCGATCACATCGGCGACATGCTCTCCGCGCGGCAGGACAGCTACGGCCCGTTCATGCTGAAGACCGACTTCGGCGCCGACTCCGGCAACCTCGCCAAGGCGAACGCGACCAGGCAGATCCTGGCCGACTTCGTCGCGGACAATCCCGATGCGGGTCTCCAGCTCTGCAGTGACGGGGGCGGTCTGATGAACATGGGAACCGTCGCCCTCTCCGACCTCGCCCTGCAGCGCGATGGGACAGCAGGTCGGGAGGACGGCTACTGGACCTCGATGCTGTACCCGACTGAGAAGCTGATCGTCTCTTACGGACGCGGAGATGTCGGCGCATACACGAAAAGCAATCGGCACCTGCTGAGCTTCCACTTCACGGTGGCCGGTGACACGACGGCCGGCCCGGCGGCGCTCGAGCCGCTGCGCATCGATGCCGAACTCTACCGCTACCTGAACACCAAGGGTGTGATCGGTCGGTGGGTGAAGGTCTACCGCCCGACCGCGGCCAGCGGCAGCGCGACGGGCATCATCCAGAAGATGAGCAGCGACTCGAACCGCGGCTACATCACGTTCCCGAAGTCCGCGTTCGCGCTCGGATCGAGTGTGACGATCTTCCCGAAGGGGCTCATTCCTTCCGCCGACTACACGGTCGCCGGCCAGGAGGGCTCGGTGGCCACGCAGACGAAGACCGGCGCCCAGTGGATGGCGAGCGGTATCACGATGTCGTCGTATGTCGAGGGAGAGATCGTCTACTTCAACCTGCAGGACCGTCCCGGCAGTCACACCGACGCGGTCGCGCCGACGGCCCCCAGCTCTGCGAGCGCCCGGACGGCCAGCCACCTCGGTCAGACCGGACGTGAGTTGACCTGGACGGCCGGTCTCGACGACCGTTGGCTGTCGCACTATGAAGTGCAGAAGGACGGCCAGTCCTACTCGAAGGTGAGCCGCGGCGAGTACTTCTTCGATGCCGGCGCGACGACGGCCACCACCTACAAACTGCGGACGGTCGACGGTGACGGCAACGTCTCGGCGTGGGTTCCGGTGTCGAACGGATGACATGTGCAAGTTTCAGATTGACAGGTCTGCGCGCCGACGGCTACGCTCGCTATTACGAATTAGCGCCCGGATTCCGGACCGCGAATACTCGACGGAGAGTGACATGACCTCACGGGCACGCCCCAGCCAGCGGCTGATCGCCGAGCGCGCGAACGTGTCGCAGTCGGCCGTCTCGATGGTCGTGAGCGGCCAGGCGGACGCCCAGCGCATCCCGAAGGCGACCCAGGAGCGCATCCTCGAGGTGATGCGCGAGGTCGGCTACGTGCCGAACGTGGCGGCTCGGCTCCTCCGGGGGCAGCGTAACGGACTGCTGGGCGTGCACACCTACGAACGCGTCTTCCCGGTCGCAGAAGACGACTACTACCACGAGTTCCTCATCGGCATCGAAGAGGCAGCCGTCGAGAAGAGCGTCGACCTCGTGCTCTTCACCTCGACCCTTCGCACCGATGGCAAGCGGGCCGTCTACAGCGACGGCATGAACCGGCTGCGTCTCGCGGACGGCGCCATCTTCTTCGGACTGGAGAAGGACGACGCCGAGCTCCTCCACCTGAAGAACGATGGCTATCCCTTCGTCTTCATCGGAAAGCGCACTGTCGCCGGGGGAGATGTGCCCTACGTCAGTGCCGACTATGCCGGTGGCATCGCCGCGACGCTCGACGTGCTGCAGGATGCGGGGCATTCGGACATCTGCTATCTCGCTTCGACGGAGCGAGCCCTTCCGCAGCATGAGCGTCTCGCCGCATTCTCCGCCGAAGTGAAGCTGCGCGGGATCGGCGAGAACGTCGTCGAGGTCGCCCCATCCGAACTCGACTCCGCCGCTGACCGGATCGTCGCGAGCGCGTCGGCCCTCATGGTGGAGACGAACGAGGTGGCCGAAGCTCTGGAAGCGGCACTCGCCCTTCGAGGAGTCGTCGTGCCACGCGACATCTCCGTCGTGGTGCTCGACACCCCGGCTCCGCGCTCCGCTGCGGCAGGCTGGAGTCACATCGGGTTCCCCCGCCGGGAGATGGGCAAGGCGGCAGTGTCACTGCTTCTCGAGCGCCTCGACGATCCTGACGCTCGCGAATCGATCGTTCTGCCGATCGTGGCACCAGGCACTGCCACCGTGGGCCGCGCCGCGCGCCCCCGTCTGGTCGGCTGACGCGACCGAAGGCGACGTCGTAACCGATGCGCCAGAAGCGCTTACTAATACGAAACAGCACCCCCCGCACAACGCACGACACAGATATGGAGATCACAATGAAGTTCACTCCCCGTCGACACGCGACATCGCCCACTCTCGTCTTGGCGATCTCGGCGACGCTCGCTCTCACGCTCGCCGGATGCAGCTCGCCGTCCGGTGAGACGGCATCCGGAAGCGGCGACACCCTGACCGTGTGGTTCCCCGGCAACAGCCAGCCCGAGATCGACCTCGTCACGGACACTCTGGTTCCGCAGTTCGAGAAAGAGAACGACGTCGATGTGGAGGTGACCTTCGTCGACTGGGGCGACCTGTCGCCCAAGCTCAACGCGGCCTTCGCTGCCGGCACCGCACCCGACGTGTTCGGCCACGGGCCCGCCGCCGCCGCGGACTTCGTGGCGAACGACCGGGTGCTCGCACTCGACGACGACGTCGCCCAGTTGCCGCAGGCCGATCAGGACGACCTCGCCGACTCGCTCGTCGGCGGCCAGGTCGATGGGACGCAGTATCTGCTCCCGCTCTCGATCACCGGCCAGCTGGTCGTGTACCGCGCGGACCTGCTGGAGGACGCCGGAGTCGATCCCGCGACCATCACCACCTGGGACGACGCGCGGGCCGCCGCCGAGAAGCTGACAGTGCGCGAGGGCGACAAGGTCACTCAGGCCGGACTTCTCCTCGGCAGCGCCGCCATCCAGCGCAGCCTCAACTTCAACGCGCTCATCGCGGGCGAAGGCGGTTCTCTGATGAACGCCGATGGCTCGAAAGTCGAGTTCGACAGCCCCGAGGGAGAGAAGGCGCTGCAGTTCTTCACCGATCTGTACCAGGGCCCCGACGCGGTCGCCAACGGACTGGGCAACGACTACCTCAACAGCCCGCCCGCCCAGCAGCCGCTGGTCACCGGCGATGCCGCGATGACGGTGCTCACCTCACAGGCCGCTGCCGCGATCGTCGCGGCGAACCCCGACCTCGAGCTCGGCGTGCTCCCCGCCCTGTCGTTCGAGGAGCCCGCAGCCTTCGGGGGAGCCGGAGCCGGACTGTTCATCAACGCCGACTCGAAAGCGGCCGACCTGTCGTGGAAGTTCATCGAGTTCATGACCTCCGCGCAGATCAGCACGGAGTACGCCGAGGGCACCGGAACGATCCCGATCCGTGCTTCGGCCGTCGACTCGGACTACGTGAAGAACAGCCCCATCCTGCAGGCCTTCCTCGCCGAAGTGCCCAACTACGTTCCGAACCCGAACGTGCCCAAGTGGACGCAGATCCGCGACGTACTCGACACGTACCTCGAGCAGGCACTGAACGGTGTGGCCACTCCGGCCGAGGCGCTGAAGAGCGCCGCCGCCGAAGCCACCAGCATCATCGGAGGCTGATCCACCGCTCATGAGCATCACCACTTCCGACTCCGGGGAGCTCGCCACGAGCTCCCCGGCCGCCCGACGAGGGCGCACGACCGAATCGAGTACTCCGGCTCCCACCGGGGCTCGCCGCCGTGGCCGTGCCGGCCGCCGCCTTCGCATCGCAGGTCTTCTCTTCGTGCTCCCGGCAGCCGTCTACATCGTCGGCTTCCAGCTGGTTCCCGTCGTCTACGGTCTCGTCCTGAGCTTCACGAACTACAGCCCGGTCGCGCGCGGCAACCCCGACGTGGTCGGCGGCTCGAACTACGTCGCCATCCTCACTGACCCGCAGTTTCTGAACTCGCTGCTGGTCACCGGCAAGTACGTGCTGTTGGTGCTGCCGGTGCTCCTCGTGCTCGCCCTCGGGCTCGCCATGCTGGTGAACCGACCGTTCAAGGGCATCGGCGTCTTCCGCTCCATGCTCTACGTCCCCCACATCGTGTCGCTCACCGCGGTGAGCATCATCTGGCTCTGGCTGTACTCGAACGACGGAGCCATCAACCAGCTGCTCGGTGCTTTCGGCCTCGACCCCCAGGCGTGGCTCCTCGATGCAGACACCGCCCTCCCCGCCGTGGCGGTGATGCGCATCTGGAAGGCGCTCGGCAGCAACATGGTGCTGCTGCTCGCGGGCCTGCAGACCATTCCGAGCGAGCTCTACGAGGCGGCGCGGATGGACGGCGCCGGACCGTGGGCGCGTTTCCGCTATGTGACCCTGCCCGGGCTCCGCCCGATCCTCCTGTATGTCGTGGCGACCGACATCATCTTCCTCGCGCAGTCCTTCGCCGAGATGTTCGTCATGACCAAGGGCGGCCCTCTCGGCAGTACCACCGTCGCGAACTACCTCATCTACAACGAGGCGTTCCAGTACAACCAGATGGGCAGCGCGTCGGCTATGGCCTTCGTGCTCTTCGCCCTCGTCGCCGCGTTCTCGCTGCTCGCGGTGCGCAGCTTCACCAGGAGGTCGTCATGAGCGCAGACATCGCATCGGCCCCCATCGCACCCGGGTCGGGGGGCGTGTCGTCGAACTCGCCCGAGCCCCTCTCGCGGAGGGTGCGGGCGCGGCGCCTCCGCCGCAGATTCCGCCCAGGCACCTTCGTCGTGCTGCTCGCGGCTTCGCTGCTCGTGCTCTTCCCGTTCCTGTGGATGATCAGCATGGCGTTCACTCCGGCAGAGAGCGCCTTCGGCGACGCCACATTGATCCCGGCCGAGCCGACGTTCGACAACTTCGTGCGGGCCATCGAAGAGGCGAATCTGCTCCCGGCGCTCGCGAACTCGCTCATCGTCGGGGGAGTGGCCGTCGTCACCAACTGCATCTTCGCCGTCGCGGCAGGGTACGGGTTCGCGATGTTGCCGTTCCGCGGAAGCACCGCGCTGTTCTACACCTTGATCGCCACCACGGCCATCCCGATCTCGGTGACGCTCATCCCGCTGTTCTTGATGGCTCGCGGGTTCCCGCTCGCCGGCGGCAACGACATCCTCGGCCACGGCGGCATCGGTCTGCTGGACTCACTCGGTGGCATCGTGCTGCCGTTCATCGTGCTGCCACTGAACATCTTCCTCGCCCGACAGTATTTCTCCTCGTCGTCGCTCGATCTCGCCGAGGCCGCCCGCATCGACGGGGCGGGGGAGCTGAGGGTGTTCTGGAAGATCTACCTCCCGCTCGCCAGGCCGCTCGTCGCGGTGATCGCGATCTTCTCCTTCACCGCGGTGTGGGATGACTTCCTCTGGCCACTCGTCACCGTCACCTCGCCGGAGCATCAGACCGTGCAGCTCGCGCTCACGCGGTTCCTCAGCTCCGGAAACATCCAGTACGGGCCGATGATGGCGGGCGCTGTGCTCGCCACCCTCCCCGTGCTGCTCGTCTTCCTGTTCAATCAGCGGCACTTCATCTCGGGGCTCTCCGAGGGAAGCGTCAAGGGCTGAGCGACCCGCCTCACTGGCATCCGACATGAAAGAGAACGCCACGTCCATGACCATCACCCCCCGCACCGCAGACGTGCTCATCATCGGCGGCGGCCTCGGCGGAGTCGCCGCAGCCCTCACCGCCACCGAACTCGGCCGCACGGTCATCCTCGTCGAGCGAGGCGAATGGCTCGGCGGGCAGCTCACGACACAGGCCGTTCCGCCCGACGAGAGTCCCTGGGTGGAGGAGGTGTCCTCCTCCAGCTACCGTCGCCTGCGAGAGACCATCCGGGGCATCTACGCCTCGCACTACCCGCTCAGCGAGCACGCCAGAGCACAAGGAGCACACCTGAATCCGGGGCTCGGCTCGGTCTCGCGAGTCACGCATGAGCCGCGGGTGGGGATGCTCGCACTCGAACTGCTCCTCTCGCCGATGGTCGCGTCGGGGAGGCTGACGGTGCTCCGCCACCGAGAGCCGATCGCCGTGCACCGCGACGGCCGACGCATCGTGGGCGTCGACGTGCGCGACCGACGCGACGGCAGCGTCCTCCCGCTCGAGGGGCGCGTCGTGGTCGATGCCACCGAGCTCGGAGACCTGCTCGAGCTCGGCGGGCTCGAGTTCGTCACCGGGGCCGAGAGCTCGTCCGAGACCGGTGAGATGCACGCGCCCGAGGTCGCCGACCCGCTCGACCAGCAGGCGGTGTCGTGGTGCTTCGCAGTGGAACACCGCCGAGGCGAAGACCACACGATCGCGAAGCCCGCCGCCTACGACTACTGGCGTCGGACGCACGATCCGCGTTGGCCAGGGTCGCAGCTGTCGTTCACCGACGTCGTGCCGTACACGCTCGCCGAGCGCTATCTGCCGCTGTTCGCCGGCGCCCCGGCGGAGGCGAGCCGACCGGACGCCGATGACCTGTGGCACTTCCGTCGTGTCATCGGCGAGCGCAACTTCCCCGGGCTGCCCGACGTATCGCTCGTGAACTGGCCTCACATCGACTATTGGAACCTTCCGCTCGTCGGCCCAGGAGTCGACGGCGCCGCGCGGGAACGCGCCCTGGCGGGTGCCCGGAGCCTGTCCGAATCGTTCCTGTACTGGATGCAGACCGAGGCGCCGCACGACGACGGTTCCGGGACCGGGTTCCCCGGACTCCGCCTGCGCGGTGACGTCGTCGGCACCGAGGACGGCTTCGCGATGGAGGCGTACATCAGGGAATCACGGCGTATTCGAGCCCTCTTCACCGTGACCGAGGGGCATATCGGACACGACATGCGAGGCGATGCCGCGGCGGTTCAGTTCGCCGACTCCGTAGGTATCGGTTCTTACCGCATCGACCTGCATCCTTCCACCTCGGGGCGCAACTACGTCGACATCGGCTGCTATCCGTTCCAGATCCCGCTCGGCGCGCTCATTCCCCGCGACGTCGACAACCTGTTGCCGGCGAACAAGAACATCGGAACGACCCACATCACCAACGGCGCGTACCGACTCCACCCCGTCGAATGGTCGATCGGTGAAGCCGTCGGTGCCCTCGCCGCCCACGCACTGCGCACCGGTCAGAGCCCGGAAGCGGTCCGGGCGCACGACACCGAGGGGTTGCAACGCGTGTTGACCAACCTCGGTGTGCCGCTCGCCTGGCCGGAGAGTATCCGCACCCGCCGGCTCGAGCACGACCACATCAGCAACGAGGTGGTCTCGGCATGAGCGACTCCTTCACCGCCGCGCAACTGGCCGCCCGGTTCCCCGCCGACTTCATCTGGGGTGCGGCGACGGCGGCCGCGCAGATCGAAGGTTCGGTAGCCGCTGATGGTCGCACGCCGAGCATCTGGGACACGTTCGCCGCGCGACCTGGAGCTGTGGCCGGAGGGGACACTCCGTCCACAGCCGACGACCACTACCGGTTGTGGGCAGGCGACGTCCGCATCATGAAAGAGATCGGTCTCGACGCGTACCGCTTCTCAGTGTCCTGGCCCCGCATCGTTCCGGAGGCCGACGGACGAATCGAATCCCGGGGACTCGACTTCTACGAGCGACTCGTCGATGGTCTCCTCGCCGCGGATATCGACCCGTTCCTCACGCTGTACCACTGGGATCTGCCTGAATGGCAGCAGCAGCGCGGTGGTTGGCCCTCCCGGGACACGGCGTATCGCTTCGCCGAGTTCGCCGGAGCGGTCGTCGAGCGGCTCGGCGACCGAGTGCGTTCGTGGACGACACTCAACGAACCCTTCATCTTCACCTTCCTCGGCCACCTCGAAGGCATCCATGCGCCGGGCGTGCGTGACGAATCTGCGGCGGTGTCTGCGATGCACCATGCGCTGCTCGGGCATGGGCTCGCGATGAGCGCGCTGCGGGCGGCGCTCCCGGCCGACGCGCAGGTGGGCATCGCCCTGAGCATGACGCCGGCGGAAGCGGCGACGGATTCGGCATCCGATCAGGCCGCGGCCGAGCGGTACTCGCTCTATCGCAACTGGCTCTACTTGCATCCGATCATGCGCGGCGAATATCACCCCGCCACCGCCGAGCTTTTCACGACCGCGCCCTCCGTCCAGAAAGGAGACCTCGAGATCATCTCCGAACCGATCGACTTCGTCGGCATCAACTACTACGCCCGAGGAGTGGTGACGCACGACGACGCGATCGCGGTGACACGAGCCCGTCTCGAAGAGCCCGTGGGGGAGTACACCGCGATGGGCTGGGAGGTGCATGCGCCCGGCCTCGAATCGATCATCACCGAGACCCATCTGCGGTACGGCCCCGCCGCGATCTACGTCACCGAGAACGGCTCGGCCTGGAACGACGAGGTGGGCGCCGATGGGAGCATCAACGATGAACGTCGGGTCGCGTACCTCGGCGGCCACCTCGAAGCCGCCGCCCGTGCGCGCGCGGCCGGAGCACCACTCGCCGGCTACTTCGCTTGGTCCCTCCTCGACAACTTCGAATGGGCAGAAGGCTACGCAAAGCGCTTTGGCCTTGTGCACGTCGACTACGACACACAACGCCGCACCATGAAGCGCAGCGGTGCCTTCTACCGACAAGTGATCACTGCCATGAAGCGCTAGGCCGTTCGCCCACGATCGACCCTGGGGCCGAGGAACCGCTGTCGTCGACGCCGTCGTCCACACGGCGAGCGGCAGGGGGGCGGCTGGCCCATGTACTGGCGGCAGCACTGTTCCTTCAGAGGTCGCGACCATCTCCTCGACCACGAGGGAAGCGAAAACTGAGATCGCCGAGGGGGGACTTGCGATCGAGGGATTAGCGCCGTCGACGGACGACTTTAGCGCGAGGACTCCTCGAGCCGGACTAGAGCAATTCGCTCTGCCTCGCCCCGTGGAACGTAGTCAAATTCTTCCGCTTCGGACCGTGGAGCCTCGTACTCCTCGCTATCGCGGTTAGAAGACCGACGCGCGTGTCCGTCTGCCAGCATCCCAGTTTCGTAACGGTCCGGGGGAGCAGCCCAGACTTGATGGATGCACGCAATACAACTTCCCAGCGAGTTCGACCCCCCGCGCCATTCGGGAACGACGACAGTGACGGCGGTGGCTGGTGGTTAGACCGCGCAATCCGATAGGTACTTTCGGCGCGATCACCACCACTCCGAGCATGCGTCAGGATACAGGTCTCCTAGCTACCACGTCGGCGACCGTCCTCCGATACACGAGCGCCCCCAAGCGGGGAAGCCAGGTGGCTTCGTCGGTCAGTAGGTCTCGGGCGATCGACCAAGGGGTTGCGAAAATGCTTGTCGGCGCCAGCATCGCCGGGTCGGATCCCAGCGCGATCGCGGCCGCCCGATGCCTGACCCCTCGCGCCATCAGATCGCGCGCCGGCGGGGTCGAGGCACCGAAGCGGAGGTAGTCCGGGAATGCTGAGACCACCGGGGAAAGCGACTCGCCGGTCTCGGTGGCGTGCTCCTGGATCAGGGCTACGGCCTGCTCGACGAGGGTCACGAAGTCATACAGGATTACCTTGGCGTGGATGCGAAGCAGCACATCGACGCTGACTCCCGCGCGTACGGCTATCTCCTCGAAGGTTTGCCCTTCGAGCCAGGCCAGCAGCAGCCGCGTCAACGACCCGCCGAAATCCGCCACTTCGGTGCTCCGGTAGGCGATCTCGGCCTCGCGTTGGAATCCCGGCTGCTCCAGGGCCCACGTCACGAATACACCGATCAGTTCGGGATCAAGGGGCGACTCCGCCGTACCCCAGGCCGGGTAGCGAGGGATCAGGACGTCGAGCACCCGGTCCACAAGTCGCGGGCGTGCCGACGTCGTGCGGGCTAGCGCGAGGCGCCCTGTCTCCCGCATCTCCACAAGCCGTCGTGCCCGCAGCTCGAAGACGCTCAGCAGCAGCACCCGCTCCTGCTCGGTCGCTTTAGCCGCGGCGAAGGTCTCAGCGGCGAACCGCTCCGCGACTCGTGCAAATTCGTCCGCTCCCAGCTCGTCGCGGATCAGCTCGATCAAGGCCGCATCAACGCCATCGACTAGCGAGAACAGGGGGGAGTTCGCCTCGAGCACCTCGTTGGTGAGCTGCCGCTGAGCGCGCGCCAGCGCCCCCTCGAGCTGGCGGATCAGGTCGATGAGTGCGCCGTCGACAGGCTCGCCGGGCTGGCCTTCGGCGACCGGGCTGACTACGTCCCAGTCGTCCGGGTTTGCGCAGATCACGAGTCCGCGGGTGGAGCTGCCCGCGCGCCCAGCACGCCCCACCAAGTTCTTGATGTCACGGGCCAGCATTGGCACGGGGGCGGCCCTGTCCGCGCTGCGCTTCACCGAGTACAACACCATCGTGCGCAACGGGAGGTTGACACCCTCCGCCAAGGTGCTGGTGCACATCACCATCCTGATGTGTCGGTCGGCGACAAGTTCCTCGAGGACCTCGCGGGTCTCCTGCGGCACGTCCCCGTGGTGCACGATCGCGCCTGCCCGTAGCGATCTCGTGCCCACCCAGTCGTTCCCGAACTCCGCGCTCAGGTACGCCACCGCCGACTCAACCATTGCGTCATCGCCGATGTGGTCCAGTGGCGAGGGAAGGTCCAGCCCTGCCTTGAGCTGCTTGAGGAGCTCGTTTGCCAGCCCCACGGCGCCACGATTGCCGCCCTTCTCCGCAGCGAAGATCGCTACAGATCCCAGCGTCAGCCCCTTCCGTGCGGCGGCCACGGCCTGCGTCTTCGTTGAGGAGTACGAGTAGGTGTTGCGGCGGCCTGTGGACGGGTTCGTGAAGTGGAAGTCCTGCGGGCGTAGGAAGTCTGGGAGCGTGTACGACGGCACCGAAGTCGACGGTTCGTGAAGCTCCAACCCGATCCTCGTCTGCCCGCCTGTGCCGATAGGGCGCAACACCGCGAACTCGGCGGTCGAGGGCCTGTAATCGCTCCTGACCACCGTCGCGTCGGACCCTCCTAGCCAGGTGTTGATCTCTTCCACGTTCGGCACGATTGCCGAGACGAACACGATCCGCGGGCTCGGAGTAGGTGCCTTCAGGCGCGCCAACAGCAGCTCCAGACCCACCCCGCGTGCACCGCTGTCGAGCAGGTGCCCCTCGTCGCAGACGACGAGCGAGATCGTCGTCTGCAGCTCAGGATGCGCACCGACCAGGCCGGTGAGGGCTTCCGGTGTCGCGATGATGACGCGTACCTCGTCGAGGTCCTCGCTCTCCTCGATGCCCGGTACCGTCCCCCCGTACACCGTGCGGGTGCGCAAGCCCATTGCGCTCAAATGGAGGCCGAGGCTTCCGCGCAGCTCTCGGGCCAGCGCCCGGTACGGGACGAGTAGGACAGCCTTGCTCTCCGGTGAACGGGTGAGATGGTCGAAGATCAGCGTTTCAGTGAGTGCGGTCTTTCCCGCGCCCGTCGGCATCTGCAGCGAGTACGACTGCCCGCTGGTCAGCAGTCCCGCATCGATCGCCTCGATCTGCGACGGGAAGAAGTCCCATACCGGCTGCCGGCGATCGAGGAACGACCCGACGAGCGGATCCCACCTGCCCGCCGTCCCATCCGGAAGCACCGCGCGCAGGTTCGTCTCGTGGAACCGCTGGAGCAGCGCCAGGTAGAGGCGGTTCGCGACCCACTCTTCTGGGCCGACCTCAAGCGCTTGCGCTGCGTCCGTCTGCGCTGCAGTGACGGCCGCGTCGACGACCATGATGTCCCCGCTGCGCACCGAGTCCACCAGCGCGCGCGTGGATGCCACGGCCGGGTTCGCCGGTCGTGTCAGCAGCTCGTGCGCCGCCCGCTGGACCTCGCTCTCCCAATACCGCGGGTCCGAGCGGCGCATTATCATTACAGCCGACGCCGGGTACCCACCCAGGTAGAACGCAACTGCAGCGAAGAACAATGCATCTGCGCGCGCACCGTTCTCCAGCTCGCGGCTCACCGAATCCAATCCGCGGCCTAGCGATGCCCAGTCCAGTGGATCACCCGCCCCGGCCCGCACCATGTCGAACAACTCTCCGACAAGGGAGAAGTACAGATCAGTCGTGCGGTCCTCGAGATAGTCGAGCTGGCTTAGCGGCGCTCCCAGCCGGAAGTCCTCGATCGCATAGTGGGTCTCCGCGTCCGCGATCCATCGCGCCAGCGTGTCTCTCACGCGACCGCCTCCGACTCGTCAGCACTCACCAGCGCCGCGTCGTAAACCAACTCGTAGTTCGCCTTGAGATCGGGCACCGAGATCACGATCAGCGCTCGCTCGCTCGTTGGCGGAGCCACCGCACCCACCAACTCAGCCGCAACCAGGCTGGCGGCGATGACCGCCACGGCGCGGAACTCACGTCGCGCCGTCGGATGGTCAATGGGGTGTATGAAGCGGTCCAGCTGCGCCACTGTGACCGTCGACAGCCCCGTGTCCAAGGCACGCTCTTTGAGCCAGTTCAGCGTCTTCACGAAGCGCCGGGAGCTGTCCTTATCCGAGTCCGTGATCGCCTCCTCGATTGGCTTCGATCTGCCGCGAGTCGACTTCGTCTTCACCTCCGAGCAAATGATGCGATCCTCATCCGACGCCGCCGGCCAGTGCGGGAGGACCATCTGCACGACATCGGACCCCGAAGCAGGCTTCGTACGATCGTGCTTCAGCCGCCACTTCTTCGGGTCCAGGACCTCGCCCGGATGCTCGCAGGCCGCCTGGAACAGAGCCGTCAGGATCTCCCCGAAGTCGCCGGCCATCGTTGAGCCCCGATCCGGGAGCTTCGTGGAGATGATCTCCTGGGCCGACACCGAGGTCTTCGCGATGCGATCCTGGAGCGTCTCGTCCGAGATGTAGCAACGACGAACCGGGACGCCGAGCTGCTCCGCAATGGTCGACGCCGACGCCACGTCGATCTCAACAACCGTGAAAGGCGAGCTCTGAATCGTGGAAAAGATGCTCCCGAACGCTTCGAGGTCTACCTCCAGTTCCTTCATTTCACTCACCAATCTCCGCGCCAGCGCTGCTGGCCCGGCCATTCTCGGTCTAGCCAAAGGCCACCGATTCGGAGATCGCCCCGATCGAGTATCCGGGGTACAGGGTTTCCGGCCTCGGATCGATGTGCCATATGTCCCAAGGGTATCGAGCGGTCGCTTGCGCACCGCATTCACGGGGTGAGAGACGCCGTGTCGTCGTTCCTTTTGCCGTGTGCGTTGAGAGCCTCACGCTCAGTCAAAAGTGACCGCCACTCAGACGCAGTACGACGACGGATCTGGCCCAGCTCCGCACCTCCGGGTCTGATTGCGTTTACGCAAACGGAGGACGCGGTAACTCGCCATGTCTACGACGCAGACACGACCTCGAGCACTGAGCCATGCCAGGTGACATCACCAACTCGTCGACTGCCCAACGCGTCGTTAACTCTCCAGTCGTCTGACCCGACTACCCTTTAAAGCGACGACATCGGCGCTGATGGAGGGTGACGGGATGACTGCATGCGGCGAGGAGCCTGCACATGGCTGATCCCTCCTACGATTGGGCGGCTCTATATCAGAAGCATCGCGACGCGATGTACGGGGTCGCCTACGAAGTGCTGCGCGGGAGCGGACGGGTGGATTTGGCTGCCGACGCAGTCCAAGAGGCCATGGTCTCGCTTATGAAAGCGCCTCCCGCACAGCCGCCTCGCAGCTGGGAGGCATTGCTGGTGGCTACATCGAAGCGGAGGGCGCTCGACATCGTTCGATCCGCCGCGGTCGTCCGAGGCGTGGAGTATTCAGAAGAGTATGTGTCAGGAGGTGCGGCGCCAGACGAGGACGACGCCATGGACCGGTTCGAAAAGATGGCGCGGGCACGGCCTGCGATCGCGCGCCTTGATACTCAGGAGCACTACGTCCTGACACAGTACATCGTGCTGGACCGCCCGCGTGGTGATGTCGCAGCAGAGCTCGGTGTCACGCCGGCTCGGATCAGCCAGATTAGTACGAAAGTCCTGTCGAAGATCAACGCCGCTGTGGAAGGAGGATGACGATGCAACCGGACGACCGTGATGAAGAAATCGCAGCCATCCTCGATGCTCGCGCTGGTCAGTCGGCGCTTGCCGCAGGAACAGATGGGTCTTCTGATCGACCCGAGGTTCAGGAGCTGCTCGCGGCCGCCGATGTTGCCTGGGCAAGCCAGCAGAGTGCTCCACCGCTTTCCGAAGACCCGGTTGCGGCGATGCTCGGGCTAGTGCCTGACTCGGAGTTCGAGCTGGATGGGAAGGCGCTGTCGAGCGCTCGCAAGCGCGCGGGTCTGACGGTGAGCGCGTTGGCGCAACGACTCACCGCGCGCGGCTGGGAAGTGGCGAACAGGGACGTCTTCGCGTGGGAAAGTGGCAAGAACCCGATTCACGTCCCGGCGCTGATCAACGCGATCGCGGAGGAGACCGGCGTCGACGCGGATCGGCTCCGCCACACGTCTGGGGCAGATCCCGAGCGTACTCGGCTCGCCGCCATTGTGAGTTCGGAGGCGTTCAGAGGGCTCGCACAGCGGTGGGCGCGGATCCAGGGAACGACGGTTGCCTTGGCCGCCTCTGCGCTCGAGTCGCGGATGTTGGTGGCGGTGCATCGGGGCGGCTCTCCCGAGGCTGACGTCCTGCTCGAGTCCCTCGAAGCGTTGGTCGATTCTGTCGAAGGCCCCGAGGGTTCATGAGGCTCGGGCCGTGGGTCGAGCGCGCCGTGAAGATCCTCGATCACGTGGTGCAGGAACACTTTGTGCTCGACCCGCTCGACGCGCTCACCACGGGTATGCAGCTGACGGTCCGTGCAGTGGACTCCCTGTCGAGCAGTCGAGGCGACGGCGGCTTCTGCGACGGGATGTCGTTCCTCGAAGACGGGGTGATTCTGTACGCTCCGACGCCAAACAGCCGCCGGCAGAACTTCACACTCGCGCATGAACTTGGCCACTGGATCGTGGAGCAAGACGAGGGGCTGTTCGACTGGATCGCCGATCAGTCGGATCCGCCGGCGCTGCTCGAGACGGTGTGCGACCATATCGCGCAGCGGCTCCTGTTGCCTGAGGCCCTCATCGCCGAAGTCATCGGCGATGACCTTGTGCGGGCGCACCATATTCAGGACCTCTTCGACAACAGCCAGGCCAGCTATCAAGCTTGCGCAATCGCGATCTCACGACGCATCCGTGAACTAGGCGCCGTCGTGCTCATCGACCGCGTCGACGGCCAAGTCGCGCACGCGAGCATCCAGCCGGAGCCTGACGATGGGTGGCCCGTTGTCTATCCGTGGCGCGGCCAGACTCTTCCGGATGCCCACGCCCTCCGACAGATCACTCCGGGGAGGGTGTTCACGCGCAGGATCACCTGGCGCGACTCGTGGGGGAGGACCGCCGACTTCTACGCCGATGCCATTGCCGACGACAGGCGAATCATCGCGGTGTTGGCAGGGCATGACATTTGGAAGATCGACCCTGGCTATATGATCCCGCCGCGCGACTTCGACACGCGCCCCCTCCTGACCGTCTACTGCTGCGGACAGAGCCGCACGTTCCGTGGCTACCCGTGCGTCACCTGCGGCAAGGGATTCTGCCCCGTCTGCAAGAACTGTCAGTGCGACCGCATAGCCAAGAGCGAAGAGGCCTGCACCTGCTGCTACATGCTCTTTCAGCGCCACCTGCTCGTCGACGGGCTCTGCGAAAGCTGCCGCTAACTCGATCGCTCTTTGCTCCGACTACATAGTGAGGGGTTGATGGTCAGCCCCGGAGATGGAGCTTGAAGTGGCAAAGAACACGGGACGCGGCCACCGAGTCGGAGCGGTTAAGGGGCGCAGCGAATTCCAGGTCGGCAAGACCTGGTTCAAGCGCGACACCTCGACGGGCCGCATCATGAACGGCAGCCCCAACCAGCACAAGGGCGTCCGCGACGAGAGGTGACCGATGCGGAGCCGGCCCCGCGCTGGCTCCGCTCGTCACCACCGCTTCATCTCACCCTCACCAAGAGAGCAAGGAATCATGGCAGATCGACGAGTAACCCATTCCCGCAAGAACCGTGACGGTGACATCACCGCCATCGGCACGCCCGGCCAGTACTGGTCGCCGCGTGCGAAGGCCGACGCCATCAGGGACATCGAGCTTCGCAGCCACACGTATTACGTCCAGTGGCCGGAGAAGCGCACGGAGATCCGTGTCGTCAACGGCGCCACAGGCAAGTATCTTCGCACCGATCGCGACAACACCACCCGTAACAACCTGGATGACCTCCCCAGCCTCTGAACAACGTCCGATATGAGAGCGGACGCCATCCAGCGCCCGCTTTCATATCGACGTTGCCGATTCCCGCCCGATACAGTGCTGACACGGAGGCGCCCGATGACAACCGAGAATTTTCGCCGACTGACGAGCGCCGTTATCGCGGCGTCCGTTGCGAAAGACTGGGCCGCCGCAGTTCTGGAGTGGGACGTCACCGAACTCGAAGAAGACCCCACTGGGAGCGGGGAATGCGCCTGCGGTCAACAAGAATTGGTGCTGCTGTTCACGATCACGAACAAGCGCAACGGTGCCAAGCTGTACCCGATCGGTAGCACCTGCGTGCAAAAGTTCGGCCGCACTGATCTCAACCGACAGGTCACCCTCTACAGTGATCTATTCCGCCTACGCGCCGCCATCCTCAACAACACGCAGATCACACTCACCAGCAACCATTTCTCACGGGCGATGATCGAGTACCTCAACGACGAAGGCGCCTTCACACCTGACCGGTGGGACTCCGACGGTGGGTATGCGTTCATGCTCGACATGTTCAACAAGCACAAGAAGGACGAGTTCACCAGGCCGCAACTATCCAAGATCACTGTGCTCCTTAACCGGAAGGTGATCCCGTTCGTCCTCGCAGATAAGAGCCTGGGCTAGGTAGGCTCAACGTGCCTTGCAAGTGTCCGCGGGTGCTCCGCTCCGGCACGATTCGTCGCCGGCGTTCCGTGTGAGAGCGAGATGACGCCGAACCCCTCAGCAGTCCCGAAGCTCGCATCTTCGGTTCGCGACGCTCCCGGGGTCCGAGGCACCGAGCAGCGGCTCGGCGTCGAGCAAGCTCGGTCGGTCCGTCACGACTTTTCGTCGCCAGGCTCGTGAGGCGTCTCGATGTCATCCGCATCTGCTTCGTCAGGTTTCGGCAGGTAGAGCACGAGCACTTGCCCGCCTCCGAAGTTGGCCATGAGCGTCTCGGTGGTTTCTTCGTCGACTTCCGCGGAGGACGCGAGCGCTCGGTTGACGAGGTCCGTGACTTCTTGCTCCGTCAAAGCCTCCATTGCCTTCTTCAGCGCCGGGTAACCATCGTCGTCGAGACGAGCGTTTGAGAGCACGCGATATTCCTTGACGAGTATTGCCGCTGCGGCGAGCATCCGAGCGAGCCGTAGCTCTGCTTCGGCTCTTCCCATTGGTTGCCGCGAGTCCTCGACCGCTTTCTCGATGGCGGACGATGGGTCTTCGGGAGCATGTTCGACGGCAGTGGTATGCGCGAACGGCGCCCTATCGACTTGCACGTCTTTCGGCAGGAATCGCGAGAGTGGACGGTTGTTCGGCCACCACTTCGCCAGCGTTGGGAGGGTCTTCTCTTGGAACCAGGTAGTGAGGGGCTTTCGGAACACCACTACCCCGACGACTCCGGCGGTCAGGATCGCTGCGGCAGCGATCCTGAGCCTGGGTACGTCGCTGGAGAGGTCGGGCAGCGTATCCCCGATCTCCCGAGCGACGTCCTCGCCTTGCTTGACGATCCTGAGGTCAAATGCCATGGCTGAGAGTGTTCCGTCGTCGCGGCGGAAACCACCGGTGCTCAGGATGTCCTCGAGGAGATCGCGCCCGGACGCGTCAAAGCGCGGTAGCTTGCCGACCACATCCAAGAACTCTTCGCTACTCATCCGGTGCTTTTCTTCCCGCGTGACTCTATTCTGGAGGATGGTGAACTGCCCTCGCGGCTCGGCTTGATCTTCGCCAGTTTCCCGTGCAACGTCCGCTGCCTCCCCTTCTCTCGCCGCTCTCGTCGCGTTGCTTCGTCGCGATGCGCTCGGGCTTCCGCTTTGAAGGCGATCATCATCTGACGCTTGGCGGCACGGACCGCTTCTGCTCCTCTGTCAGCTTCGGCACGTCGGCTGCCCCAGTCGCAGTGTCGGGGGAATGCTCCAGAATGTCAGCATGTCTCACCTCTACACAAAGAATGGCCGTCCACTGCAACGCGCCGGTGGCCAGCTCTGGTCGGGATCCGGCACGTATCTCGGCGTGATCCAGGGGAGGCACGTGTTCGACACGACCGGCCAATACGCTGGCACGATCGATGGAGATCGCGTCGTCTACCGGGCGGTCGACTCGGCACGCATCGCAAGCCCGTCCATCGCAGCGCCTCGCGTCGGCCTGGCCGTGGTGCCCGCCGTGCCGGCGGCGGTCCTGGGGGACGAGCCCAACTTCCCGAGCTAAGACAGCGACACGCCATACCTTACTTGAAGTAGTGATTCTTTCACTCAGTCCGTTACTCTGGAAACTCCACCGGCCGCGAGAGGAACCGCACATGGCGATCCACACCCCGAAGACCCGCGAGGATCTCGCTCGTCTTCTGTCCCCGATGCGCCTCACCGCGGAGGTGTTCGAGCACGCCGTCGTTGCTGGCGCCGCCGAGAGTCGCACTTACTCCAAGGGCGCACCGAAGTCTGCGCCTAACATGACGCGCTGGTTCCGCACCGTCGAGTACCTGCACGACGAGTTGATGCTCCTGAAGCTCGACTGGAAGCGCTCCGACCCGCAGAACCTGCCGTACTTCTCGCAGGCCTACCTCAACCTCGGGCTCATCACGAGCAGCGGTGATGAGTTCACCGGCGTGGCTTGGGGTACCCCGAGCACGAAGAACCCTAAGGGTTCGGCGTTCGCGAAGCGTGTCGACGAGAACGGCCTCAGCGCCCTGATCCCGCATCAGACCACAGACGGCGGTGAGATCGACGTCAAGTACCTCTGGATCCTGCTCTACACCGAGCGCGATGGCCAGGTGTACCTAGAGCTGTCGCGCCCGAAGTCGATGGCTGGGAAGCAGATCGACAGCTGGCTCGATCGCATCATCTTCCCGCCGTTCGACCTCGCCTTGGGCGCCTTCACGTTCGATGAGAACGCGGGCGACGACGAGGGCTTCGGCTTCACGATCGCCCGTCGCTGACGGGGCGTAGGTCCCCACCATGAGCACTACCTTCATTCCGGCGCGCCTTGAGATGGCGCGCGCCATCCGTCAGATGACGGGAGTCGAGCTGGCCGCGGCCGCGGGCATTGGTGCGCCTTGGATCTCGCAGATTGAGAACGTCAAGAAGACGCCCGGTCCGGAGCTCGTCCGGGAGTTCGCACGCGTCCTGAACTTCCCCGTCGAGTTCTTCTATCGACCAGTCAAGAGTCAGCCACCATTGGATGCCTTCCACTTCCGGGCGTCATCGAAGCTCGCGAAGAAGGACGAGGCGACGGCACGTAGCTTGTCGACGCTCGCGATCGAGCTGTCGGACTGGATCGAGGCAACATACCGTGCGCCATCGCCGGATGTACCCGAGCAGCAAGATCTGATCGGCTCCGACGACGAGCTGGCACCCGAACAGGCGGCCGAGGCACTTCGTGGCGCCTGGGGACTGGGTGTCGTACCGATCCAGAATCTCCTGCAGCTTCTCGAATCCAAGGGAGCAAAGGTCTACTCGGCGGGCGGTCCACTCCAGGCGATCGATGCGTTCTCGTTCCGCCACGGGCCAACGCCGGTCATTTTCTTGAATGTGCACAAATCGGCCGAACGGCTGCGCTTCGATCTTGCGCATGAGCTCGGCCACCTTGTCATGCACGGTGGCTCCTTGCACGTCGACCCGGGCAGGGAGAAAGAACAGGCGGCAAATGACTTCGCCAGCTCGTTTCTGATCCCCCGCTCCGATGTGATCGGGGCGATCCGCGGTAACAACCTCATGCTCGAAGACATCCTGATGTTGAAGCGCCGCTGGCGCGTCAGCGCCATGGCGCTGAACCTGCGTGCACACAGACTCGGCATCATCTCCGACTGGACCTACAGCACACTCGCTAAGCAACTCTCGATGGCCGGCTTCCGCCGAGGTGAACCTGGCTCAGATCTCCGTGTGGAGTCGTCGAGCCTCCTCACCCAGGTGATGAGCGACATGCGCAGTCGCGGTCACGGTTTCGCCGAGCTGGCGCGTATCCTCGACGTACGCGCACAGGACGTTCAGGACCTCATGCTTGGGATCGTGACCTTCGCGATTCAGGGTGACGGTCTGGGGCAGTCTCGCAGCGCCGCAGAGCTTCGAGAGGTCTCGTCTGCCCCGGTCGCAGATCTGAGTGCGCGTAGAGGCCGTCGCTAGTTTCGGTTCGTTCCGTGGCGCCGTGAGTCGAGGGCGTCCCTTAGATGGGGCTCGGCTGCGTCGATGTCCCGTGCTAGTCGGAGCAGAAGACGCGGAGTCGTACTCCGCACTGCTGTGCAGAGCTCCAGGCTGAGGTAAGTAACGCGTGTGCTTGGAGAGCGGACGGAGAAGGCGACTGCTTCGCCAGTTCTTCCTGCAAGGCCCCTTTAGAGAGGCAGGCACCGAGCACGAGCCAAACCTCTCTCATGGCCGCGTGAGACTGTATGACGGCGTCGATAGCCTTCCAGTACTCCGGCCCCGAAGGCTGCGCGTCGCCCCGGCGCAAACGCGCGGCCGGTCCGAACTCTCCGGTCGTCCACGCGTTGGTCCAGTAGTCCGTTTTCGGGTGATCGGTGTTGCCGAGGGTGAGGTAGCGCAGGTTTTTGTTTGCTTGTGAGACCACGTCATGGAGTGCGGCGGCGGAGACCTTTGTCGCCTTAGACTCCTTCTTGCTTTTTGCATGGACGAAGATCACGCGGCGTCGGGTAAATCCGATGAAGTCGGCGATCTCGGCTCCGAGATCAGTGCAGAGCACTGTTGCGTCGTCCTCGAGTTCCTCGGGGAGAAGGGCATTATCGACTAACCCGAAAACCGAGTCATCCTTCCACTTTCCTCCGGCATCCAGGTTCCCTTTTTCGCCTGCGACGGCGGCAAGGGCTGCGATGGGTTCCAGGATTGAAAGCAGGCCGTTCTCCGAAGCCGAGTCGGTGCGTTGCAACGCCCAGAAGTTCCGATTGGCATAGACAAGCCCATCTGCGGTGGCGACTCGGATCGCTTGCTCCCGGTTCACGAACTGCCAGAAGGTGAGGCGTGAATCAATCATTGAACGGTAGGGGATCTCCTTCGACGGGGCCACTACGAACCGAAGCGTTTCTTCGTTCCAATGGATCGACGCGTCGATTGTTTCGCCGTTGATCTCGACCTGAAAGACGCCGTCGTCGACGATCCCTCCGGTTAGCTCTATCGTCAAAGCGGGTAGCCCGTCGTCAAGCGGTTCGAATCGACTGTCGTCGATATCGAGAAGTACATGGGCGGCAAGCGGGCGGTCGGGTGATTTCATCGGCGTGCTGTAACGAGCAATAGCAGTAGTTGGCGCTGCGCCGGATCTCAGTGAAACGGCGAGATCGTCGTACCAGCGTCGCAGCTCATCGTAGGTCCCTCGCATCTTTCTCGAATCGCTGACACGTGCGTGTTTGGCGCCCGCGTAGCGCACGACGTCCTCGTCGTTGTTCGAGAAGCTTCCCTGCGCGGTAGCGAAGCCAAATGTCGAATCACCTACCTCAGATGCGATCGACTGGATATCCCGGGCACGGAGCGAGCGTGAGCGCACGCTCCACTCGCTCAGATCGTTGTTTGCCAGGGAGATCGCTGAGATGCGGGTGCCGGCTGGTAGAAGGCTGTGTAGTTGAGTCGCACTGATCGGCGAAGTATCGCTTCTGACCGTTTCAGGAAGGGATCCCGTGTCAGAGACGAACAGAAGCTCTTCGTTTTGATGCACCACGGTGTATCCGAGTGCCATTTCAACGAAGGCGGCCTCGCGGAGGACAGGAGAATTCCAGACGCCTAAGTGCAGCAGTACACGGGTGGAACTGTCAGGCGACCCGATGCTGAGGACCTGGCGATTGTCGCTGATGATGTCTTGGGCAACACGCTTGACGAACACATCAAGGTCCATCTGGGATGGCGTCTGACGAATCACGGTGTTGAGACGGAATTTGATTTGCTTCCAGCTGTCAGAGGACCCCGTGTCCATCGACTCTCGGAAGAGTCGATCCCAGTAGAACGATTCTGGCTGTGCGGAGAGCAGCGCTTCGACACCCGCTGGGTCGGTGGCAATCGACTTTGGCGTGTCTCCTTCGTCGAACCGTCGATAACGTTGCCAGGCTCTTTCCATTTCTGGATCGTGGGAGACGACTAGGGGAGCCTTCGTCTCCTGACGATCCGGGTTGCGAATGGTCCGTCCCAGCTGCTGGACCCGCGCTCGATCGCTCCCAAAATCTTCGTAGATTGCGAGCATGCTGACACGTGGGTCATCGAATCCCTCGATGAGCTTGTTTTGGTGGACCCAATAGCGAACGTCAGGGCGATCACTGGGAGAAGGTACAGAACGGCGCAAGATTCCAGATGGGCCGCCGGACTTGAACGTCTCGTGTACGCCTATCACCGTTTCCCCCCGTTTGTGAAGGGCGCGTGCAATCGCCTCCACGTCGGCACTGTTGCCGCAACGGATGATCACACGCTCGTGCGCGGACAGCGCCTGGGCTTGGTTGAGTACGGCCTCAACGAACGCTGACACTGATCTCACAGTATCCAGGACGAGAAAGACTGGCTCCCGAAGAACGCGATCCCGGATCGCGTCCCGGTGGCTGTATCGGTAGTGAGCGTCGGGATCAAGGATGAACAGGCGATTGTCGTTCCGGAATGGAGTTGCAGTGAGCAGACAGATTGGGGCGTTGGTCGCGCGAACCGCGGCGGACCAGCCCGGAGCCGGTTCGTAGTGGCATTCGTCGACCACGATCGCGGTGAACCCTGCGAAGAGTGCGTTCATTTGCGCGGGATCACTGTCGACCTCCTTGTAGATCTGGAGAGCCATTGCCATCGTGGTCACGAAGGTTGTCGCAGCGTGGGGTTCTCTAACGTGCTTTACGAAGGATCGCGCGCTGCGCACCTGAACGACTGGTGCGAGTCCGTCAGGCCTAGAAACTCCTAGGTGATCCCACACTCGTGAGTCGATGTCCTCGCGGAGCTGCCTACTGAGTCCGGACCAGGGAGCGAGGACGAGCGCGTCTCTGCCCGATGCTCCGAATTCGACGCCAGCAAGGAGCGAAGCAATCACAGCCGATTTCCCAGTCCCTGTCGGCATCGATACGAGAGCGGCTCCCCGAGTTTCGGTTTGAGAAAGGTATTCACGCAGAACAGTCAGCGCACTTCGTTGATGGTCCCAAAGTACGTCTTCCACAGGTGCCTTCCGGTGTGTTAGTCGGGGTTCATAGAACCCTGAGTAGATCTCGCGTGCCTGTAGGCTACTGCGTCACGCTCGCGGCCAGGCGCGGACCTATCGGACTTGGCCACGGAGAACCCTTCTTCCGAGAGCGCTGTCTAGGTCGGTGACCCCGCACAGGCGGCCCGAGCATGCTGACGGACGGTGATCGTCGGCTTTGTGCGCACCCCCCCCCGACGGCGTACGCGGTAGTTGCCTGCCACGCGGCGCAGCAACCGTTACCGCCGCGAATGCGATGATAATAAACCGCTGGGCTATCGCATCGGCTTCGTCGGAGGGGACTCAGAAGCCGCTACAACAGACGGTGCCCGCGGGCGCGACGTTGCGATTCGGGTCTGCTCTCCGCCCACGCCATATCACGACGAACAGGGCGCACCGAGATCTTCGAGATTTCCACAACCGCGCCGACATTCCGAAGCTGTCTCTGGCCGGTACGAACATCGTGCGAGGACGCGGAGCGGGTACTAAGAGCCGGGACCTGCCGGGGACCTGATGCATGCAATCCATGCAAGTCATGACGCGAAACGACACAATCTGAGGCGCAGCGGACCGCGGAAAACCAAGGATCTGGGCTGAATCGTCTACGTGGGGGTCAAGGGGTCGCAGGTTCAAATCCTGTCAGCCCGACCAGAAAGCCCCGGAGAACCGCAGGATTACGCGGAACTCCGGGGCTTTTTCTATGCCCGCCCGAAGGCTGAGCCGGCGGCGTCTCACATACGTCTCCGATGAAGACGAGAGCCGACCCTAAGCGGCGAGAACCGCGGAAGGTGCTCACACTCCACCAACGCGTGGGAGCGAGTCGCGCCCACAACACGCGAGGCGCGCAGGGGCCGCCTAAAGGGTCTCCCTGGACGCAGCGCTTCCGCGCTCGCTCCGCAGATTGAGAAGTCCGCTGCGTCAGCTGGCCGATGTCGTCCTACGCGAGTTCTGAGGAGCGTTGCTTCAAACAAACGAGATGCGCTAGGCTTTAAATCGATTTAAAGCCTCGAAGGAGAGTTCATGGTTCAGCAGTCGACGACGGCGACGCCGCGCGGGATTCGCGCACGCAGACCAAAGTTCCCCTGGTACGCGTATCTCGCACTGCTTCCGCTCGCAGTCGTCCTGATCGCCTTCCAGTACTACCCCGCCCTCAGCGGTATCGTGTACTCCTTCTTCGACTGGAATCCGGCGGGCGATTCACCGTTCATCGGGGTGGACAACTACGTGCGCATGTTCGGCGACGAGCTCTGGTGGCGTTCGTTCCGCAACCTCGGGCTCATCTTCGCGTTCAGTGTCGTCGCGTGGGCGCTTCCGTTGTTGGCTGCGGAACTCGTCACGTCTCTCCGCAGCGAGCGCGCCCAGTTCGTGTACCGCACACTGCTGATTATCCCGATGGCATTTCCCGGTATCGTCACGGCGCTGATCTGGGCCTTCATGTACCAGCCCAATCGCGGCGTCTTCAACGAGGCGCTCGCGGCGCTCGGTTTGGGGGCGCTGGCGCAGAACTGGGTCGGAGACCCCGATCTCGCGTTGATCTCGTTGCTCTTCATCGGGTTCCCGTTCGTCGCGGGTCTGCCGTTCCTCATCTTCTACACGGCCTTGCGGAACGTGCCCAAGGAGGTGCTCGAGGCAGCAGAGCTGGACGGTGTGAGTCGTCTGCGCCGCGTCTGGACGATCGATATCCCCCTCATGGCGAACCAGGTGAAGCTCCTGGTGTTCCTCGCGGTCGTCGGCACCGTCCAGTACGGATTCGTGGCCTACGTCGTCACGGGCGGAGGGCCTGACAACGCGACGATCGTTCCTCTCCTGCGGATGTTCGGCGTTGCTTTCCAGGCGCAGGATTGGGGCTACGCGGCAGCGCTGTCGACCACGCTCTTCCTCATCACGCTCGTTCTCAGCTGCGTGATCGTGTTCATGAAGCGAAAGTCGGATACGTCCGACGTGAAGGGAATGTGATGGCGATCTTGGAGCACATCGACAGCGTGCCTGCACCGATGACGACAGACAAAGGGCAAGGCATTGCGCGCGCGGGAGGGAGGCGTCGAGGTCGATCGAGGAGAGGGCAGGAGGGGCTGCACATCGCAATCGGCTTCATCGTGCTCGTGGGCCTTGCGCCGTATCTCTTCATGCTCACAACGTCTCTTAAGGACAACCAGCAATTCGCGGCGAGCTACTGGCTGCCTGCCTTTCCACTTCGATTCGACAACTACGCGGTTGCCTGGCAGCAGATCGCGCCGTATCTTCTCGCTTCGCTCATCGTCGCGGCGGGCTCGATCGTCTTCATCATCGCGATCTCGTTGCTCAGCGGATTCGTTCTGGCCCGGTACCGGTTCGTCGGCCGCAACTTCTTCTTCATGATGATCGCGGCCCTCATGATGATTCCGGGCATCGCCAGCCTCATCCCGCTGTTCGTGATGGTCAGAGACCTGGGTCTCATCAACACCTACATCGTGCTGATGATCCCGCACGTCGCCGGAGGGGTCGTGTTGGGCACGATTCTCATGAAGACTTTCATCGAAGGGATTCCCCAGTCGCTGTTCGACGCGGCGCAGATCGACGGTGCCGGCGGCGTCCGCCTCTTCCGCTCCATCATGCTCCCGCTTTCGCTGCCCGTCATCGGCACCGTCGGTCTCATCACGATCAACGGCGTCTGGAACGACTTCTTCTGGCCGCTTCTGACTGTGACGGAGAACGAACTTCGCACGGCATCCGTCGGGCTGCTGTTCTTCCAATCTCAAGCGGGAGTGAACTATGGGCCGATGTTCGCCGGCTACCTGCTGGCAAGCGTTCCGCTCCTTCTCCTCTTCACATTCCTCTCCAAGTACTTCCTCGCCGGAGTGCAGGGAGGCCTCCCCGGCTCGCACTGACGCGAGATCGGATCAACGGCACCCGCCACCACACTGATGATTGGACATTCAATGAACCGCAGATCACCTCTGCTCGCGAGCGTCGCCCTGCTTGGCGTATCGACGTTCGCTCTCACCTCCTGCGCTGCCAGCGGGGCGGAAGACGGCGTCGTAGAGATCACGATCGCCGGGCCGAACCAGTGGAACTCGGAGACGACCACGTTCGGCGCGGGCTGGGACCAACTGATCGCTGACTTCGAGGAGGCAAACCCCGGTATCCGGGTCAAGACGAACGTCCTGCCAGGAGCGGACTGGTCGCAGACCTTGTCGACTCAGCTCTCCGCCGGGACAGCCCCGGAGCTCATCTTCAACCAGGCGCCGCACAGTCCGGAGCAGATCGTCGCGCTGGACGACTATCTCGATGCGCCCAGTCCCTACGCTGAGGGTGAGGAGGAGCGCTGGATCGACACCTTCAACCAGGCCTACTTCGGCGAATCCGCGACCCGTGCCCGCAACGCGGCAGGCGAGTTCGAATGGATACCGTTCAACCTCGTCATCGCGGGCATGTTCTACAACGCGGATGCTTTCGAGGAGGCCGGGGTCGCCGCCCCGTTCGACTCCGTCGGTGATCTCATCGATGCCTGCGGCAAGCTCCAGGATGCCGGTTATGACGGCATCGCGGCCGACCGCGGTCCGCTCACAGCCACCTGGATCTTCAATACCATCAGCTCGGCGCTCCTTGACAAGTACAAGGATGAGCTAAACCAGTTCGATGCCGAAGGCAACCAGGGAACCGCCTCGGAGGTGACCCAGAAGAGTCTTGCGAAGGCGTATCTGACCGGCGAGCTCGACCCGACCACGACACCGGAGTTCGGTGAGAGCCTTCGTCTGATGAAGGACGTCTACGACGCGTGCATGACTCCCAACTGGTCCGGGATCAATACCGGTGGCGCTTTCCACGGTGCCGAGGACTTTCTCTCTGGACGTGCGGCCATCGCTTGGGGCTCCAACTTCTCGGCGCCGGCTCTCGATGAGGTTTCGTGGGAGTGGAACACCCTCGGGTTCCCGGATGTGTCGACGGCGGACTCGGAGTACGCCGATGGAACGCCGTCCCGGTTCGGTGCGGCCCCGGGAGGGACGAGCTACATGATTCCCGCGACGACGAAGGGTGAGAAGCTCGATGCCGCGGTGCGTTTCATGCAGTTCATCACCTCGCCGCGGGCCCAGGATTGGCTCGACTCATCCGGGGGTATTCCTTCGACGAACGACACGGTCGCTGCGCCCGGGCTCGAGGGCCTCACGTCCGGGCAGTGGGCAGAGACGCCTATTGTCAAGGACATCGGAATCAGCTCCAAGGCCAAGGGGGGTCTGCCCGATTTCAGCGGATATCTGCTGGAGACGAAGACCGAACAGGAGCAGCTCGCCGAGCTGAAGGCCGACTTCATCCTCTGGGCTCAGGAGCTCGCTGCTGACGGCGGGTGGACGGAGGATTGGGCTCAGGGTTGATCCGGAGGGGTGCGGAGGCCACGTGCGGCTCCGCACCCCTCACGCCCTCAGCGCAGAGAGAGACATGATTCATCTCATCATTGACACAGACTTCCAGATGGACGTCGACGATGCCGGCGCCTTGGCCGTCGCCCACGCTCTGGCAGATGACGGTGTCGTCAGCATCCGAGCCGTGATGCTCAACACCCCCAGCCGCTGGGGTGCGCCCGCGCTCGACATCGTCAATCGAGCGTGCGGGCGACGACTGCCGATCGGGACGCTACCCCACAGCGACGAGAGCGTGCCGGAACCCGAGTACGCGCGGTCTGTGGTGGAACGTTTCGGTGAGGAACCGGGCGCCCCGGTCGAAGACGCCGTCGGGCTCTACCGGCGACTCCTCTCAGAAGCGGAACCCGGCTCCCTGACCATCGTCTCCATCGGGTTCTTCGACAACCTCATCGCCCTACTCGACAGCGCCCCCGACACACACTCGTCTCTGAGCGGAGCCGATCTGGTCCGCAGCGCTGTCGGGCGCACTCTCGTGATGGGGGGCGTCTTTCCCGAGGGGCGAGAGTTCAACTTCGTCGGCGATGTCGCGCTCACGAGACGACTTCTCATGGAATGGCCGTTGCCGATTGAATTCGTCGGATTCGAGACTGCTGCGGGCATGATCACGGGAGCGGATCTCACGCGAGACCGTGGCAGTGACGATCCGGTGGCCCACGCCTACGCGGTGTACAACCGCGGCGAGAGTGGTCGTGACAGCTGGGATCCGCTCACGGTGTTCGTGGCGGCGCATCCCGGTCGATTCGGGTGGAGTCATTCCGGCAGCGTGACAATCGAACAGGACGGGGTGAACCGATTCTCTGCCGACTCGGAAGGCTCGCACCGCACGTTGATTCTGCCGGATGCTGACGGTGCCGGGGTGGCGGCCGAGATCGATGGTCTCCTGCGTCGTCCCAACGGATCGGCCCGCGTCCGGTATCGTGGCGCTTCGTGAGGGATCCGAAACTCGCTGAGGTCGCGCGGCTCGCCGGCGTGTCTCCGGGGACGGTATCGAACGCATTCAACAAACCGGGTGTCGTCGCGGCGGACACTCTTGCGCGCGTGATGACGGCCGTCGCCGAACTCAACTATGTGCCCAATGGCGCGGCGCGTCAGCTCCGAGTCGGCACCAGTCGCACCGTCGGTCTCGTTCTGCACGACCTGACGAACCCATTCTTCGCGGCACTGGGGGAGGGGGCAGAGGAATGGGCTGGCCTGCGCGGATCCTCACTGCTGATTGCGACGACGAACGGCTCCTCCGACAAGCAACGCGAATACCTCGCGCTCTTCGAAGAGCAGCGGGTGCAGGGAGTCCTTCTGCAGCCCAACGAGTTCTCTCGCGAATCGCTCGACAAGCTGCGAGCCCGTGGGATCCCGGTCGTGCTCCTCGACCCGCCTCCGTCGGACGTGCACGTTCCGTCCGTCTCCGGGGATGATCTCGCCGGGGGGCGGCTCGCTGCTCGCCATCTTCTCGACATCGGGCGGCGGCGACTCCTCGTCGTGACAGGCCCAGAGGGCGAGCGAGCTTTCGATCAGCGCGCGCAAGGTGCGATGGAGGAGATCGCGCTCGTTCGAGGCGCCTCGGTCACGGTGGTGAAGGGAGAAGCGACGATCGTCGCCGGACGCGCCGTCGGAGCCGGCATCGATGTAGTGGACTTCGACGGGGTGATCGCCGGGAACGATGTGATCGCTCTCGGTGTCCTCCAGGCATTCCTCGAGAGGAACATCAAGGTTCCTTCAGACATCGCGGTGATCGGATACGACGACATCGACGTGGCCGGTGCTGCAGGCGTTCCCCTGAGCACCGTGAGACAGTCAGCCCGAGACATGGGGCGTCGCGCGATCGAGTTGCTCTTCGAGGTCATCGTCGTGCCGGAATGCGAGCGCCAGGTCGTCTTCACACCCCATCTCGTCGCGCGGCAGTCGACAGTGGGTTGAGGGGTGCGCGTCATCCGCGCACCCCTCAACGGTCACGGAACCGTCAAGTGCACGTCGTCGATGAAGAACTTGGACGACCACGGTGACGCGGATCCGATCGCGCGGAAGCCGATCTCGATGGAACTCAGTGCGTCGCGAGATGCCCATGCGCTGATGTCGACCTCGATCGTCTGCCAGAAACCCCCAGGGCTGAGCACTGTGGTGGTCCGGCTAGAACCGTCTGCTGACCGGACGGTCACGAACGCTTCGTAGTCCGTCGCTGCCGGTGCGCCGCCCCAGTGATCCAACTGGAGTCGCAGGTGCGAGTATTCGGTGGCGTCGACCCCACGCTCGAACTGCCGCGCGATCGTTCGCCAGGTGCTTCCCACGACGGCCGTGGAACTCGCGGTCAAAAGCTTGGCGCCCGCTGCGGCTGTCGGCACCGAACCCGTCGTCGACGCGAAGGAAGAAGCGACGCTCGTCGTCCCGGAACTCGCCAGCCACCCTTCTGTTCCGGTCTCGAATCCGCCGAGCGGCATGACGTCGTCGACGAGCCCGGTGGGGAACGATGCGTGCGCCTTGTAGGCGGATACATAGGCCGTCAGGTAGTCCAGATAGCGTGAGCCGAGGGCGCCCGCGGTGGGCTCGATATCGCGACTGTACTCCGGCGAGAAGTTGTCGACGAACCTGCTCGCACCCGTCTCATCCTCGAAACGCTGAGCGATCCATTCGTTCCACCATGTGACGGTGACGATCTTCGGGCGAACCTCGAAGGCGCGCTCCCACTGCGTTGCGAATGTCGTCCCGCCACGGCGAGGAGTCGCTGTCAGGGGATGGGACATATAGCTCTCCTGGAAAGCGGTCGCCACAGTGATCTGCTCCGGTTGCCCTCCTGTCATGGCGACGTTCTGAGGGTGTGGCTGGAGGAACGACCATTCGCTGGGTGCGAGGGCGGGCTGGAGGCCCCACATGACACGCTGCGTGAATGTGGCATCGAGTGATGCCGGTGCCACATTCGTGCCGAGCATGAGCGGTTTGCCATCCCACTCCACGAAAAGCTTGTCGTAGGTACCGGGAAGATAGAACTCGTCGCGCAGGCCCGCCCCGGCGAACGCGGGATCGGGCTCGCTCGGCGACGTCTTGTTCCAGAACACGACGTGCGGGGTATCGAGACCCTCAGAGCGCATCTCGAGCATCTCGTCGAGCAGCACCCGGACCGGGTCGAGGAACAGATCCTCGTAGTATGCCGCGGGCCAGGTGCTGTCGGCATTGGAATTGTCGACCACGATGAAGTCGACACCCGCCGACTGCAACTGCGCCATATGCCGCCGGATCACAACCCGATCATCTGACCGGTAGTAGCCTCCCGCTGGTTGTGACCAGTAGTGGAAGGCGCCCAGAGGCCCCCACGCCGGGGCAGTGGCGGCGGCGTTCGCAGTGTCGAATACGGTGCTGATGTCCGGGGGAGTCGGTGAGCCGGACGCGCTCACAACGGGGTTGAACCACACCGAGTAGAGGATCGAGACCAGATCGTCGCGATCGGTGATGTCGAGCGGCGTGGAAGTCAGCGTCGCCGCTTCCGATGGGACGGGGCTCTCGTGCGGTGTCATTCCTGTCATAGTGCCTGCGAGTGCTGCGGCCGTGAACACCGTCAGCGCGGTGCTGAGTCTTCTTCGTCTCATGTCGGTCCTATTCTGTGAAATGCGATAAGATCTTTAAAACGATTTAAAGATCGTTCGAGACTGACCTTATACATGACGCCTCGAAGAAGGAAGACATGCTTGCTGCTCACTCCCTCACCGTTGATGGCCTTGAGAGACGCACCGATTCGGGGATCGACCTCGTGTTCCGCTGGCGTCTGCGCACCGATCAGAACGGTCTCGATCAGGGGAGCTTCCGTCTGACCATTACAGGGAACGACGGCGACACCGTGTGGACCTCGGGGTGGGTCATCGACGCCGCGGTGACGCATCGCGTGACCGTTCCGCTCGCGGCGGGTCGACCTCACTGGGTGCGGATCGATGTTTGCGACGGAAGCGGTCGCGAAGGGGCAGGGGCGAGCGCGTTCCTGCTCACCGGACCCGACCTCGAGAAGTGGCAGTCGCCATGGATTGGCAGAGATCCCGAGCCTGGTGCAGCCTCGTCGCCGACGGCGGTCCCGACCGATCTCGCGCGCAGTTGGCAGACGATGTACTCGCAGCCGCCGCTGCAACTGCGGCGTTCGTTCACTCTGCGCGGGACTCCGGCTTTCGCCGTGCTTCACATCTCAGGCAGGGGTGTCTACCGCGCCTTCATCAACGGGACGCAAGCCGGTGACGAGCAGCTTTCGCCTGGGTGGACTGACTATGAGTCCCGGATCGAGCTTGCGAGCCACGATGTCACAGCGTTGCTGTCGGAGGGTGAGAACGTGCTCGCCGCAGAGGTGTCTGACGGATGGTGGAGCGGCTACGTGGGATTCGACACGCGCCGCCACGCCCGGCTGTACGGCGACGCACCACAACTCGTATGCCTGCTGGAGGTGGTGTGGAATGACGGTTCCTCGGAGGTCATCGACACCACCGAAGGGTGGAAAGAAAAGCCCGGCAGCATCGTGATGGCTGATCTCCTTATGGGGGAGTATCACGATCTCGGCCTGGAGACTCCCGGATGGGATCGTCCCGGATTCGACGACGCGGGGTGGAGGGACGCGGTGGTGTTGGACCACGACGTCTCCACTCTCGTGGTGGCGTCCGGGCCTCCGGCGCGTGCGCTTCTTGATCTCCCGGCGCTATCAGTGCGTCACGTGGGCAACGCGCAGGTCGTCGACTTCGGTCAGAACCTCGTCGGGCATGTGCGACTTCGTCTGCGAAGCCAGCCCGCAGGAGCCGTGATCAGGATCCGGCACGGTGAGACGCTTGACGGGGAGGCCGTCTACACGGCCAATCTCCGAACGGCTGAGGCATTGGACATCATCGCGCTGGGCGACGCAGGATCCGTTGAATTCGAACCACGCCACACCGTTCATGGCTTCCGATACGCATCCCTCGAAGGGGTGGCCGGTAGCGTCGCGCTCGAAGACATCGAGGCCGTAGTGGTCGGTACCGACCTCCTGTCCACGGGACAATTTTCGTCATCTTCGGAGATGGTCAACCAGCTCTACTCGAACATCCGTTGGGGGCAGACGGGTAATTTCGTCGCCATCCCCACAGACTGCCCTCAGCGTGACGAACGGCTCGGGTGGACCGCAGACACCCAGATCTTCGCCCCGACGGCGCTTTTCAACTCTGATGCCGCGGGCTTCCTTCGACGCTGGCTGGTAGATCTCCGCACCAGCCAGAGCCGTGATGGTTCTGTTCCGGATGTCATTCCGCTCCCTCCGCATACAACCGAGTTCTCGTGGGGTGCTCCTGCGTGGGGTGACGCGGTGACCCTGGTGCCGTGGGCGATCTACCGGGCGACAGGAGACGAGTCCGTGCTCGCAGAAGCGCTGGAGAGCATGCGCCGGTGGAGCGACTACACGGCGGCACGCGCTCCGAGGGGGCTGTGGGAGACAGGGCGGGGCAACGACTATGGCGACTGGCTATCGGTAGAGGCCATCACCGACCCCGCGCTCGTCGCCACTGCCTACTACGCGCACAGTTCAGAGATCGCCGCCCGCGCGGCAGCCATTCTGGACGATGCGGATCAGGCGTCTGTCTTCCGTGCACGCGCGGAGGAGGCGACAGCGGCGTTCCAGCGGAGTTTCCTCAACAAGGATGGACTGACCCACCCTACGCAGACAGGCTGTCTTATGGCGTTGGCATGGGATCTCGTTCCGGCTGGACTCGTGCCTCTCGTGCGAGATCAGCTCATTGCGGATATCGAGAGTCGTAGCAGGCGTCTCACCACCGGCTTCCTCGGAGTCGCTTTGCTGTGTCCGGTGCTCGCAACCCACGGTCGATCTGATCTCGCCTATGCGCTGCTCTTGCAGGAGGAGTATCCGTCCTGGGGGTACTCGATTCGGCACGGCGCGACGACGATCTGGGAACGATGGGACGGGTGGACGGAGGAGCACGGCTTCCAATCGATCTCCATGAACTCCTTCAATCACTACTCGCTCGGCTCGGTCGGCGAGTGGCTCTACCGCGGCGTCGCCGGCATCGATCAGGCCCCTGACGATGCCGGATTCGCCGATCTCGTCATCCGGCCGTACCTGACGCATCGGCTCGACGCGGCCTCTGCGGAGTTCCTCGCCCCGCGAGGTCTGATTCGCAGCGGCTGGAGCCGCCAGGAGTCCGGTGATGTGGAGATGTCTGTGGAGATTCCTCCTGGGTGCACTGCGCGAGTGCACGTGGGGCGCGAAATCGTGCAGGTAGGTAGCGGTCGGCATTCCTTCACTGTTCACGCGGTCGACGCGATGCCGCAGACGGCGGACGAATGACCGGGATGCGGCGCATCGTCGTCATCGGATCGATTAACCAGGACGAGGTCGACCTGGTCGATGTCCTACCTGTGCCGGGTGCGACCGTGCGAAGCCTCGCAACGCGAATCCAACTCGGGGGCAAAGGGGCGAATCAGGCTGTTGCCGCCGCGCGTTTAGGAGCGCAAGTCTCGATGGTCGGAGCGGTCGGTTCGGACTCCGCCGGTGTGGAATCGATGGATCGCCTCCACCATGAGGGCATCGACACTTCGAGTGTCGTTCGCGTCGCAGGGGAGACCGGACGCGCGTTCGTTCTGGTCGACGCCGCCGGAGAGAACTCGATCGTCGTGCGGTCCGGGGCGAATCATGCCGACGGTGAGTTGGCAGTGCGTGCGTGCCAATCGATGCAGAGCGGTGATCTCGTCGTCATGCAGGGCGAGTTGCCCTGGTCCATCACCTCTGCTGTCGCGAATCGGGCCGAGGAGGTCTCTGCGAGGCTCGTCCTCAATCTCGCGCCGGTGGGGGAGCTCTCCGCCGAGGTGCTGGCTCTCGCTGATCCGCTGATCGTCAACGAGAGTGAAGCGCTCGAGCTCGCCCACCGTGTGGCCGATGCTGATCTCCGTCGTCCAGGCGCTGTGGAGGATGCGCTCCGCGGGCTGTGCCGATCCCTGGTGATCACCCGAGGGGGGAAGGGCGCGTTCGCCGCAGAAGCACAGACAACGATCATGGTCCGAGCCGAGCGTGTCCAGGTGATCGACACCACCGGTGCAGGCGATGCGTTCGTGGGTGCCGTGGCCGTGTCGCTCGCGAAATCACACGGCCTTCCCGAAGCTGTGCACTTCGCGAACAGGGTCGCCGGGCGAGCGGTCGGCGCGTCTGGAGCGATGGATGCCTATCCCCGACTAGAGGAGCTCGAATAGGACGTCAAGAAGGTCAGCTTCTCCTTCGCGAAGCTGACCTGACTGGTCCCCGTATCTCTGGCTGCGCGGAGCCTGACGTTCGGGCGTTCCGGTTGCAGGCAGGCCTGAGCGGAATCGTCGATCGGTCGAGACCAGCCTGCAATGCCTGCCTCATCGAGAACTGTGACCATCGAGATGGTGAAACAGTGCAGGTGCCTGCACGCAACGTAGCGGTGTCATTTCAAGCGTCCGCCATTGCGACTGTGGCCCGTCCCCGCGATCCGCTGGCTTGAGTAGAGGTGCTTTCCCTAGGGGGTTTCGGATCCTGAATACCTTGCACTCGCAGAAGCCGGTGAGCTGAGATGCTCTGAGTGCATCCTGCCCCGCCAGGGGTTTGAAGCCCCGGAGGGCCTATCCACACGAGCTATCGGGCGTCGTGCCGGGCTTCGACGTGGCTTGTCTTGATGTCACGTTCCCGGTAAGCTTTCGTGACATGAGCATGATGTCACCGGCGGCAGCGATCCGGAGTGTCCCTGAGCGTTCCTTCGTGCGCGTCAGCAACTTGCCTGGCACTGCCGTCGCCGCGCGGCAGGCCGCGTCGCGAGCTGCGCGGAACGGCGAGTTGCTTCCTGTCCGTCGGGGCCTGTACTACCGGGGCGCCAAGACGAGGTACGGCATGACGCGTCCTCGCGTGGAAGACATCGCCCGGGAAGTGCTCGGAGAAGAGGGTACTGGTCCCGCTGGGTACTCTGCTGCTCGGGAGTGGGGTGTGACGACCCAAGTTCCCTCGTCTTTCCATTTGGCGACGCTTTGGACGACAGATCCGATCGCGGGTGTGACGCAGCATGCCCGGCGGAACAAGGAGCGGACGAAGCTCAACGCGAAGGAGATCGCTCTCCTGGAGCTTCTGCGCGCCCCGGACCTGTATGTCGAAGCGGGGTGGGGCACGCTGGTTGAGCGAGTCCGGGACGCGCTTGCTAAGAAGGTAGTGCGCGAGGACGCGCTCCGAGCTGCTGTTGCTGGCGAACGAAACACCGCTGTGCGGGAGGGGTTCGCCGAGCTCACTGCCGATCTGGTAGCCAGGTGAGCGAGCGACTTCGCGACAACTCGGACGATCTCGACGCCCTCGTTGGTCTCACGGCCGAGGCTCTGGGGATGCCAGCGGTCTATGTAGAGAAGGACTTCTGGGTCACCGAAGTGCTGAGAGCTGCCAGCGCGGAACAGGCGATCGCTCTTCCGGATGGGTCAGTCGCTCCGGTGACGTTCACTTTCAAGGGAGGGACGAGCCTGAGCCGGGTGTTTGGCATCGTGGAACGCTTCTCGGAAGACGTCGACCTTCTCGCGGAGTTCCCCGTCGAGGCCTCATTGAGTGCGCGGCACAAGATCCTGAAGGCGGTCGATAGCGCCGTCAGAGTTCATCTCTCGTTCGACGACGATCGGGTAGCCGTTGGTTCCTCGACGAAAGGCGTCAAGCGCTACGCGACCTACGCGTATCCGACTGCAGCCCAGGATCCGTTTTTGAAGGAGGGCGTACTCCTCGAGCTCGGTAGTCGAGGCGGGACCCACCCGTCTGCGCCGCACCGGTATCGATCCCTTATCGCTGATTACGCGATCGCTGAGCTCGGTGAGGATGAGTCGGCGTGGGAGGAGTTCGCGGTCTTCGAGGTGAACGTGCTGGCTCCCGAACGCACACTCTTCGAGAAACTTGCCGCTGTGCACGATGCGGCAAGCCGTAACGACACGGGCGCCCTCTTGAAGCACGGTCGCCACTTCTATGACATCCACCGTCTCGTTCGGAGCCCGCTGGTGGCAGCGGCGCTCGAAGCGATGAGTGCGGAGTCCAAGCAGAGCCTCGTGGACGACATCGACCAGCAAAGCCGAGCCGCGGATTTCTCGTCCACGCCGCGACCGGTGAAAGGATACGCATCCAGCCCCGCCTTCGATTCAGATCATCCTTCCCGCGAAGCGATCGAGGCCGGGTACAACGCTGCGCAGCAACTCATCTACGGGGACCTGGTCTCCGTGGAAGATGCTGTCGCGAGTGTCCACGCAGCGCGCGAACTCCTCTAGAGCTTCGTGACGGTGGGACGTACCTTCCCACTACGGAGGCCTTCGGCAATGCATCCAGAAACCCCACGTAAACCCCTGACGGATCTGTCGATGGCTACCAAGAGCCGGGACCTGGCCGGGACCTGGTGCATGCAAACCATGCAATCCATGACGTGAAATCAGGCTGTTTGAAGTGCAGAAAAGCCCGGAAAACCAAGCAATCGGGCCGAACCGTCTACCTGGGGGTCAAGGGGTCGCAGGTTCAAATCCTGTCAGCCCGACCAGAAAGGCCCGGAAACTCGCAAGAGTCTCCGGGCCTTCTGCATGTCCGGGAAGGTCAACCTCTCCAAAACCCCTCCGATGGTCACAGACCCCGTGTCCGGGGCGCGGCGGGACGGTGGTCATCGCCCGCCTGGGGTGAGAGGTATCCCCGGCGCGGGATTGTCGGGAGGATGCTGGCACCAGCGCGATTGGCGCGCGCCGAAAGGTCTTTTCGAGGGGCCGGACGATCATCGGAGGTTGGCATGGGTGTTTCGGTTATGCGGCAGGTGTTGCCCATCCCGTATCAGGGCAGCAACTCACCGGCGACGTACGACGCGAAGGATCCCGACACGGAGTTCCCGCCGCTCGAGCCACTGCTGCCTCCGGAAGGAGCGCCTAACGTGCTGATCGTACTGATCGACGACTGCGGGTTCGGTGCATCGAGTGCCTTTGGTGGACCGGCGAACACCCCGACGTTCGAGAAACTCGCGAGCCAAGGGCTGAAGTACACCCGCTTCCACAACACGTCGCTGTGCTCCCCGTCGCGAGCGGCGCTGCTGTCGGGCCGCAACCACCACACCGTCGGGATGGGAGGCATCACCGAGATCGCCACATCGGCTCCGGGGTACAGCTCGGTGCGACCGAACGACTGCGCGCCGCTGGCAGAGACCTTGAAGCTCAACGGCTATTCGACGGCGCAGTTCGGCAAGTGTCATGAGGTGCCCGTGTGGCAGACGAGCCCGATGGGTCCGTTCGAGAGCTGGCCCTCGGGCGGGGGCGGGTTCGAGCACTTTTTCGGGTTCATCGGCGGCGAGACGAACCAGTACGCCCCGGCTTTATATGAGAACACCACGCCGGTTGAGCCTTGGGGGACTCCCGACGAGGGGTACCACCTCACGGAGGACATCACGGATCGGGCGATTGCGTGGGTGCGCCAGCAGAAGGCGCTGATGCCGGACAAGCCGTTCTTCACGTACTTCGCTCCTGGCGCCACACACGCTCCTCACCACGTTCCGACGGAATGGTCGGACAAGTACAAGGGTGCGTTCGACGATGGCTGGGACGTGTTGCGCGAGCAGACGTTCGCGCGGCAGAAGCAGCTCGGCGTGGTTCCGGAATCGGCCGAACTCACCGCGCGGCACGAGCAGATTCCAGCGTGGGACGACATGCCCGTCGAACTCAAGCCGGTGCTCCAGCGGCAGATGGAGGTCTACGCGGGGTTCCTCGAGCACACCGACCACCACGTCGGACGCCTGATCGACGCGCTCGACGAGCTGGGTGTGCTCGACGACACCCTCGTGTACGTGATCATCGGCGACAACGGCGCTTCCGCTGAGGGCGACGTCAACGGCTGCTTCAACGAACTCATCAACCTCAACGGCGCCGGCGCCATGCAGACCCCGGAGTTCATGGCCGAGCGGATCGAGGACTTCGGCACCCCGGCGGCCTACAACCACTACGCGGTCGGCTGGGCCCACGCCATGAACACGCCCTACCAGTGGACGAAACAGGTCGCTTCGCACTGGGGTGGCACCCGCACCGGAACGATAGTGCACTGGCCACGCGGCATTCAGGCCACCGGCGAGACGCGCCACCAGTTCCACCACGTGATCGACGTCGCCCCGACAGTTCTCGAGGCGGCTGGCATCCCGGAGCCCACGTTCGTGCACGGCGTGCAGCAGCATCCGTATGAGGGCGTGAGCATGGCGTACACGTTCGACGACGCGAAGGCTGCAGATCGGCGGCGCACCCAGTACTTCGAGATGTTCGTCAACCGCGGCATCTATCACCAGGGGTGGACGGCCGTCACCCGGCACTCGATCCCCTGGGACCAGGGCAAGCCGCTTCCGCCCATCGACACCGACGTGTGGGAGCTGTACGGCCCCGACGACTGGACCCAGGCGCACGATCTCGCCGCGGACAACCCCGACAAGCTCGCGCACCTGCAGCAGAAGTTCCTTCTCGAGGCGGCTAAGTACAAGGTGTTCCCGCTCGATGACCGGCGCATCGAACGGTTCAACTCCGACCTAGCCGGACGGCCGACTTTGATCCGCGGTAAGCAGCAGGTGCTGTTCGGCGGCATGGGCCGGCTCACCGAGAACGTCGTCCTCAACGTCAAGAACAAGTCGCACGCGATCACTGCTGACCTCACGGTTTCCGACGAGACCGCGACCGGGGTCGTGATCGCCCAGGGCGGAGCGTTCGGAGGGTGGGCAATCTACCTGCACGAGGGGCGGCCGAGCTACTGCTACAACCTCTTCGGCATGCACCGCACCCACGTCCGCGCCGAAGCGCCTCTGGCAGCGGGCGACCACCAGGTGCGGCTCGAGTTCACCTACGACGGCGGCGGACTCGGAAAAGGTGCCACCGCTGAACTGTACCTAGACGGTGAGCAGGTCGCGACTGGCCGCATCGACGCGACCGTGCCGCTGGCATTCTCAGGGGACGAGACGATGGACGTCGGCTCCGACACCGGCACCCCCGTCAGCGACGATTACACGAGCCGCGGCAGTATCTTCTCCGGAAAGGTGCACCGCGTGCAGATCGATCTCGGCGACGACGCCCACGCACACGATCACCTCATCCGTCCGGAAGATCGCATGCGCATCATCACCACCCGTCAATAGGCGAGTCGTGTGACCTCGTGCATGCGAGTGCCACGCAGTCCGCGCGCCGGTACCGAACAGCCATAGTCAGTCCGCCGACCTGGGCGTTCTCCCAACCGAGTTACCCGTGTCCGCCGCCGTGCGTCGGCGTGCCCATAGGCTGGGCGCATGCCTGCGTTCTTGTATCCCGCGTTACCGGATCGCGGGGATGGGGCGCGGTTGGGTGGCGCTCCGCCATCGGCGATCGAGACGCATCCGCTTCTGGAGACGCATCGGTATCTGCTGACTCTCGCCGCGGGCTGCGCGTCGTGGACGGGCGGCCGTGAGGTGTCGGTGGTGCTGCGTGCCGGCTTCGGCATCGAAGACGAGGATGTCGTCTATCCGGACATGGCTATGCGGGCAATCGTCCATGACCCCTCGCCGCGTGGCGGGCGGGACGACCTGGGGTGGCCAGGGCTGCGTGCGACAGCGCTCATCCAACGCCCGGACGCCGCGTCCACGCCGGCCCTGGTGCGGATCGATGACGAACCCGTCTTGATCCAGAGCGAGCCGGCATTCGCTGATGCCGTGCGCGCCGATGGGCATCGCTTCCTCTTTCAGATCGATGAGGACGGGTGGCCCGTGGAGGGCGAGCTCGAAGACCTCATCGAGGAGTATCTGTGGGGATTCGGCTCGGTGTACTTCTACGGCACACCGGGCGCGGACGGGATCGTGCGCGACGTCGTCGCAGGCTTTCTCGATTTCTAGCCGAACGCGAGAACACCGCTGGCAGCTCGCAGCCCTCGAACCGCTGTCGATAAACTGCCCCGGTGAACACCGTCGAATATGAGGTCGTGACGCCGGACGGCGACACAGACCCGATCCCGGTGGGACCTCACGATGACTGATCCGTCCGGAATCGACGGCGCGCCGACTGGGCGGCTCACGTTCCGCACCGTGTGGGGTGGTCCGTCGCCGCAGACGGGCTTCATCGAAGAGGTGGAGCGGATCAAGCAGCGCCTACGCACGGTGGAATTCTCGTATCATCTCGACCTCTTCCTGACGGTCGGAGGCGAGATCACGCCCGTGCTCGCGCCGTCCGGGTTGCGGACACCGCGGGTGTTCCTGTCGCGACGCACTGCCACGGGAGAGATCCGGATCAGCAACGACGATGTCAGCGCCGCCGCTGCTCCCGTCGCCTTCCTGCGGCAGACGATCCACCAGGCGATCGCCGACCTCTTGAGTCGCATCGCTGCTCGTGACCCTGCCTTCGACGCGGACGCGGAGCGAGCGAAGATCGCCTTCCTCATCGAAGACGAGGCCACCGTCGACGCTCAGGCCGTTCCCGCTGCGGAGACGCCTGCTGCCGAGAGGATGCGCGAGTGAAAGCGCCTAACGATGCCGAGCTGTCACGCCGGTGGACACCTGATCGGCTGGCTGCGCTGCAGGAGCAGATCCTGGAGCAGGCGCGCATCGTGAAGGGTCCGCATCGGTTCGATACCGACTGGCCGGCGACGGACGAGGGACTGCTTGATCTGCGCGGCGTGAAATCGGGGCGCGAAGGTCTGCAGTTCCGGTTCGTCACCTTGTCCCGCGTTGATTTCCGCCGTGCGCGCGGCCGCCTGATGTTCTTCGAGTCCGAGCTCTCCGACTGCCTGTTCGATTCGGTGTCGTTGACCGGGCAGCCCCGTTTCGATCGCAGCTTCGTGCGATGCAGTTTCCGCGGAGCTTCACTGAAGGGACTGGCGATCGGCACGCAGATCACCGAGTGCGACTTCACAGGCGCGAACCTGCGCACGGTGAGATCGTTGCCGAACACTCGATTCGAACGCTGCATCTTCGACGGTGCCGACCTCAGCGGAGCCGACTTCTCGGATGCCACCTTCACGGACTGCACTTTCGTCGATGCCACCTTCTCCGCGGGCACGAGCTTCACCCGGTGCACATTTCTGAACACGTCCGTCGCGTTCGGTCTCGCGCGCGTGACACGCTCCCATCGTGAGGGCGAGCCGTTGCCGGACCAATGGGACGGCGAGGAGCACGCCGACGCCGCGCGTGAAGCGTACGCGCAGCGCTATGCGCGTGCCGCGGCCGCGGGGCGTGCGGACGATCTGCCCTTGGACCCGGAGGTCGAGAGTTAGCGGCTCAGCGTCGTGCCGCTGCCGTCGAACAGGAGTCTCTCGACGACGTCGTTCCGTGCTGCCGGCCGCGCGATGATGTACCTCAGCAGATCCTCGAAGTGAGAGAACACGACAACCGCCTCTTCGAACTCCGGCTCCGTTCCGTGGACGACAGCTCCATCGTCTCGCACGGCCAGGTACTCGTATCCGCCGCGGACGGAAAGCAGGACGGGCACGTGGCGCTTCCAGAAACGGGAGACCGCGACCAACTCATCATCCGTTGTCGCCGCCTGGATGCTCAGCTGTTCGAACTCGTTCCACGCGAAGGCATCCTCCGAGCCGGTCGAATAGTCGTGGCGGGAAAGGAACCACACGGTCTCGTCTGCGTTCGACAGCTGTGAGAACGAAGACACCCAGCGGATCACCGGTTCGGGCGCCGTGTGCAGCGCTGAGGGAATTCCGTCTTCCATGGACAGCGGCGGCTCACACGTCCAGCCGGCTTCCCGCAAACATGCGGTGGCGCGTCGGAAGAGTTCCGTCATGAGCCCAGGCTACCGAGCAGTCTCTTCAGGCAGAAGGTCACGTGGTCGCGCCGGTGTTGGCCCATTCCAGTGTCGACAGCTTCGCCTCGATCGTCTCGAGCCCGACGTGACCGCATCCGACCAGGGTGAGCCGGCGCAGTCGGGGAAGGTCGTTGACGGCGGCGATGCCGGTGATCTTCTTGCAGTACTGGATGTTGACGATCTCGAGTCGCTGGAGGGCAGCCAGCTCGGAGATGTCACCGAGAGCAGTGAGATTCTTCAGCCGCAACGACTCCAGCTGGGGGAGCACGCTGATCCCGGTGAGGCTCGTCAGCGTACGGCCACCGATCAACCCGAGCCGGCGAAGCCCGACCGGTTCGACGAGGCGGAAGATCCCCTCGTCTGTGGGAACGTTCAACAGGTTCAATTCCTCGAGCGGCAGTTCGAGCGCCTGCCGCACATTGTTCAGAGATCTCTGCGGGTAGAGGGAGAGGGCCCGGAGCTGGGGGAAGTGCTCGTTCTTGAAACGGAAGGGTTCGCCGACGTAGAGGGTCCTCAGGTTCGGCACCACCACATCCGGCCACACCAGGGTCCGCTCACCGATGTGCACCGAGAGCTTTTCCAGACTCTCGGGGAGATCGCCCTGCCGCAGCTCGGTGACGACGGTGGGGAGGACCCGCCCCGGGCCGATGCTGAGGGCTTTCAAGCTCGTCATCGCCGAGATGATCTCCGGGAGACGGTCGATCGGTCCGTCCAGCGGAGACCACAGGTGCACATCGGTGATGCGCGACAGCTGCTCGGCATCGTAGGGCTGGTCGTAGAACACGAGGTCCCTGTCCGGCACGTCGAACTGATCCTGGTGCGCACTGTGCAGCACCATGGTCCGTTTGCTCATGCTGTCCTCATCCATTCACCGGTGTGCGTCCGCGGACTGTCGTCCCCGCCGCACAACTCAGACTAGTTGTGGTGCTGTCGTCGCTCCTGCCGCGCCGGGCCGGTCCCGCAGCGCCTGCGCACGCTCCGCGCGCATCCTGGTCGTCGGGATAATGGAGAGGTGACGTTGACTCAGGAGGTCGTGACCTACGACGGTTTGCCGGCCTCGGCAGGAGGCGCGCACTCGCTTCGCACGAAGAATCCCCGCACTGCCTACGAGAGCGTGCAGGCTTTCCTCGACGCCGCCGTGGTGACCATCGGCGCGCCGGAGATGTCCTTCCAGCTCTGGGCCGGAGGCCCGCCCGACGAAACAGACCGTCTCGAATCGTTCGCGGCCGCGCATCTCGGTGGGCCGCAGAGCCGGCAGCGCACGCACACGCAATGGCGGGTTCGCGCAGATGACGTCGATGCCACGCTCGACGCCCTGAATGGTGCGGACTCGAGAGCGGTGACCGCCCCTGGGCACCCGCTGGCCTCGCTGGTCTGGAACGCGCCGGTGGCTCTCGTCGACCCGGGGACAGGATCGCCGTACGAGGGGATCGATGCCGCTGCGTTCGGTGGGTTCGCGGTGGACGGCTACGGGCGCCTCCTCGGCGCCTCCGGCGTGCGTGCCACGTTCGGCACGACGGCCTCTTCTCTTTCGCTCTGGCTCGCGTTCCCCGCCGACGACCGGTTGCACCATGCTGCCGCTCACGTGCAGAAGCACCTGCCCTTCCGTCTGTCGGCGAAGCACTGGCGCCGGTGGCGTGCCACGAAAGACGGGCAGTCGTACCGGGCGACCAAGATCACGTCACCGCTGGTGTCATGAGCACGCCCTCGAAGCTCCATCGGCTCTGCGTCTTCATGACGCCCGCGGATGAAGAACAGTTCAGCGACGCCGTGCGAACCAGTCTTCCTGCGGTGAGGTTCGTCGACGCCACCCAACAACCCGAGACACTCACCCCGGAGTTTCGCTCCTCACTGAGCGAGTGCGCGGGCCCTCACGTCACCCTCGTGGACACGAGCATCATCTCCGAGAGCATGTTCCATCGCGATCTTGTGGTGCCTCACCCCTCCGGTCAGGGGTGGGTGTATGCGATCGTCGGCGCCGGCCTCGCGAGCCTCGTGCGGTCACGTTCCGACGATGACGGTCTGCGGAACGGCGAGTTGCGGGCATCCGTGCCGGAAGAAGACAGCCGCACTGCCGAGTATGTCCGGGACCTGATGCGTGTGGCGCGCACCGGCGGGAGGGGCGTGTTCGCGGTCGACCCGATGACGAAGATTGTGGCGCCGCGCGCGGAGAGGAGCTTCGTCGCCTGGCCGGATGCCGCATCCCGTTTCGGGGCGAAGGATGCTCCGTTGCTCACGAACGGCCCCACAGCCTGGTTCACCGTCGAGCGCTGAGGAGCTGACCGCGAGGAATCTCAGAGCCTGACGGCGGGCAGCGGTTTGACGTCGTGACCCCGGGCGCCGAACGATCCGCGCGCCCGCGCCTGGATCAGAGGCAACGCTTCGGAGAGACTTCCGCCGAGTCGGTGGAGCGAATCGAGCGAGCGAGACTCCCAGACGGCGAATTCCCCGTCCGGGGTGCGCGACGAAGTGTCCCACAGCAGCGCGTCACCGTTCTCGCTCCACCCGAACACTCGCAACGACACCGGCCGCGACCAATCGGCATCGGGCTCGACCATCCACTCGAACTCCTCTTCCTCGCCCTCCCGATACACGGAAAGAAATCGAGCGGTGAGATTCTCCCCGCGCCCCTGAAGGCCGTCGGCGAAGCCGGGAAGAACGGGTGGATAGATCAGCCAGAGGCCGAAGAGTCGAGCCCAGCCCGCATGCCGGATGAACGCACGATACGACTCGGGAAACCCTGCTCCGTCCGGAAAACGGTACGAATCGAGAAGCTCCAGATCGACGTGTTCGAGAGTCGGACGACCATTCACCGTCAACTCGTCAGGCATGGATCGATTCTAGGAGGAGGGTCCTGAGGGTGAGGGAATCAGGGCACGAGCACGATGCGCCCGAACACCTCACCGGCATCCATGAGTCGGTGCGCCTCGGCGGCGGCGCTCAGGGGGAGGGTGTCGTGAATCACGGGGGAGAGGATGCCGCGGACGGCGTCATCGAGCATCTCGCCTCGTACCCGGATGAGCTCGTCGCGTGGCACCGTGTCGAGGCTGAGCGTTCCGAAGGTGATCGATCGGCGGAAGCCGGCCAGAAGCGCGGTGCCGAAGTCGGCGGGCGGGAATCCGCCGACCACGCCTACGGCGATCACGCGGCCGTTGGGCGCGAGTCGCTCGATGAACCGGGGAAGATCGGGGCCGCCGACGATGTCGAGGATGACGTCGAACTCGGACGGGGCCTCTGGATCGCCCGCGCCGGCGCGGTCGAGCACGTGCGTGGCGCCGAACGCCCGCAGCCGCTCCCCGCGCTCGCGAGACGACGTGGTGACGGCGATGGTCGCGGCGCCGGTGCGAGCGGCCAGCTCGACGCCGGCCAGACCGATGCTTCCGGCGGCACCCCGCACGAGCACGGATTCGCCCTCGACGAGGTGAGCGCGTTCGAGCGCGAAATGCGCGACCGGCGCCGCGCCACCCAGGGTCACGGCCTGGATGGACGAGAGTTCGGATGGCAGTGCGACGACGTCGTCGGCGCGTGCGATCACGTACTCGGCGTATCCGCCCGAGATCCCTGTGAATGCCCAGACGCGTCGGCCGACCCACACGGGATCGACGTCGGCCCCCGTCGCCGTCACGACACCGGCTGCCTCGCTTCCCGGGATCATCCCCGTGTCGCGGGTCGCTTCGGCGATCCCGCCTCGGCGGATCACGACGTCGACCCCGCCGACGCCGATCGCCTCCGTTCGAACGAGGACCTCGCCGAGTCCGGGCATCGGGACGGGAACGTCCGTCAACTCCATTCCACTCGGGTCGCCGAAGGTCCGGATGATCGTTGCGCGCATGGGTGCACTCCGTTTCGCGGCGGGAGGTTCGGACCCGCCTCCGGAAACGTAATGGACGCCTGCGTCCACTTAGCTAAAGTGAGACACATGTCCACGACTCTGCCTCAGGACCTGCGCTCCGACGCGAAGGAGAACCGTGACCGGGTGCTCGCCGCAGCGCGCGAATTGTTCGCGACCGACGGCCTCGACGTGACGATGCGAGAGATTGCCCGACACGCCGGTGTGGGCCCGGCCACCCTCTATCGGCGGTTCCCGACGAAAGCCGATCTCGTCCGCGCGGCCTTCGTGCACGAGCTCGACGCCTGTCGCTCGATCGTCGTCGACGCGCTTGCCGACACCGATCCGTGGCGCGGTTTCCGGGGCATCATCGAACGGGTATTGGTGCTCAACGCCCGGAACCAGGGCTTCACCGACGCTTTCCTCTCCGCCTACCCTGATGCCGTCGACTTCCGGGCACAGCGCGAGGATGCAGTGCGGGCGATCGTCGCCGTCGCTCGTCGTGCCATCGACGTCGGCGCACTGCGCGCCGACTTCGTCCTGGACGACTTCCTGATCGTCCTGCTCGCGGCGCGTGGACTCTCTCGCACGACGGAGGCGGAGCGCACCCGTGCCGCGCGTCGCTACGCGGCGCTCGTCATCGACGGACTACGCGCGTCCGACCGGCACGGACCGCTACCTCCCGCGCCGCGGCTCATCCCGAGCGTCATCCCGGGGTAGACCGCGTGCCTCCCTGACGAAGGTGCGGACGACTACCGAAAGAGCCGGGACCTGGCCGGGACCTGATGCATGCAAGCCATGCAATCCCGCGCTCGGTAGGCTGGCGATACTGCGTCCGTGTGAGGGAGCGATATGCCCGATCTGTCCGACCCGAACACGCCGGGGGAGAAGCTCATCGCCGTGGTCGGCCCCGGGGCGATCGGCACCACGGTGGCGGCGGCGCTGCAGCAGGCGGGACGGACTCCGCTGCTCTGCGGCCGCTCTCCACGCGATCAGCTGGAGCTGCGGCACGGTGATGACATCGTCACCGTGCCGGGGCCGGTGCAGACCGACCCTGCACAGGTCGGAACCGTCGATCTCGTCTTCCTCGCCGTCAAAGCGACGCAGACCGATGCGGCGGCACCGTGGCTCGCCGCACTGTGTCGCCCGGACACCGTGGTGTGCGTGCTGCAGAACGGCGTCGAGCAAGCGGCGGCGGTGGCGCCCCACGTCCCAGATTCGCCCGTCGTGCCGGCCGTCGTCTGGTTCCCCGCGCAGCCGCAGACCGACGGGTCCGTGTGGCTGCGGGGCGATGCGCGCCTGACCCTGCCTGACGTCGACCCGGCCCGCGTGGTGCAGGAGGCACTGCGAGGAAGCTCATGCGCTGTCGAGCTGACGGCCGACTTCACGACGGTCGCCTGGCGCAAGCTGCTGCAGAACGCGGTGGCGGGGCTCATGGTCCTCACAGGTCGTCGGGCGGGCATGTTCGCCCGCGACGACATCGCCGAACTGGCTCTGGCATATGCGCGCGAGTGTCTGGCTGTCGCCCGGGCGGAGGGTGCTGCTCTGAGCGACGAGGTGCCGCGCGAGATCGTCAGCGCGTTCCAGAGCTTCCCGGCGGATATGGGAACGTCGATCCTCACCGACCGCGAAGCTCGTCGACCCCTCGAGTGGGACATACGCAACGGCGTCATCGCGAGACTCGGGCGGAAGCACGGCATCCCGACACCGCTCAGCGATGTCGTGGTTCCGCTGCTCGCCGCGGCGAGCGACGGGCCGGGGTGAAGAGCCCCGGGATCCGAAGCAGATCCTGAGGGAGAGTGCTGCGGGTCGCGATCTGCTCAGTCCTTCAGCCGGCTCCGCACCGCGCGCTCGGTGAGCACGGTGAAGTAGTCGGTGACCCTGGCGCTCGAGATCTTGTCGAGCTCTTCGGATGCCAGTGAGGAGATGTGCTCGCGGTCCATGTCGGGATAGCTCTCCGCGATGCGGTCCGTGACCTGCTTCACGATTTCTTTCGAGTCGATGTTTGTTGCCACGATCGCGATGCTACGCCCCTCCTCGCCGTCGCTCGAGGAGTTCTCCAACTGTTCTTGTTGGCGCGGTACGCTGTGCGCCGCAGGCAGCGCGCCGTCCCCCTCGGCGCGCATGTGGAGTGGAGAGAGTCACGATGGCGAAGACGAAGAAGGCCGTGAAGTCGGCCCACGCAGCCCTGGATGCCGCAGCGGAAGCCGCGAAGGACGCGAAGCGCCTGAGCAAGACGCTGCCGAAGAAGGATGCGAAGAAGCTCCGCGATCTCGCCGCTGAGGCGAAGGACGTCGCCGGTGCGAAGAAGAAGAAGGTGGAGCGCAGCCCGCGCAAGGTCGAGAAGAAGGCGGTCGCCGCGATCGACCGCCTCGAGAAGGCTGCAGGCAAGATCGAGTCGCGGCTCGCCGCCGAAGCGGATGCCGCGAAGCAAGCCTCCGAGAAGGCGGCGAAGGCGGCCAAGAAGGCTGCCGCGAAGACGGCGGAGAAGGATGCGAAGAAGTCGCAGAAGGCCGAGCAGGAACAGGCTCCCGTTCGGGTGCCGGTGGATGCTGCCATCCCGGACGCGAGCCCCGACGCCCTCCCGGCGGCGGAGCCCGTCGCGATCCCGGCCACGAACTCGGTCGCGAAGGTCGGTGACGAGCAGGCCGCCGAAAAGCCACTTGCACCCGTGGCGAAGCCGGCCGCGAAGCCGGTCTCGAAGACGCCCGCCAAGACGCCCGCGAAGACGGCCGCGAAGACACCCGCGAAGACGCCCGCCAAGACAGCCGCGAAGCCGGCCGCATCGGCACGCAGCACGCCGCAGAACGCCGGATCGTCGACAGACCTCTCGACGCTCACGGTGGTCCAGCTGCGCGCGCAGGCCCGGGACCGCGGACTTTCCGGATACACGAGACTCACCAAGGCGCAGCTGCTCGATCTGCTCTCCGTTTGACCGCCGTGCAGGAGTATCTGGACCGCTCGAAGGCTGCGACCGAACCGCGAACGCTGATCGACATCCTCCGGGCGTCGGCGGCGGAGTATCCGCAGGCTTCGGCTCTGGAGGATGCGGCAGGAGCGCTGAGCTACGCCGAGCTGATGGCGCTCGTCCGGCAGACGGCCGCACGCCTGCACGCGCTCGGCGTGCAGGCGGGAGATCGGGTCGGCGTCCGCATGCCGTCGGGCGATCGAGAGCTCTACGTGTCGATCCTCGGCATCCTGGCGGCCGGTGCGGCCTACGTGCCGGTCGATGCGGACGACCCGCCGGAGCGTGCGGATTTGGTCTTCCGCGAAGCCGCGGTCGTCGGTGTGATCACCGGCAGAGGGCACTATGAGCCGCGGGACGCGGACGCGCGGCCGGCGACGAGCAGGAGGCTCTTCGACGGCGAGGCCCCGCACCCCAGCACGAGCACGCTTCCCACGGTCCCTCCGCCGACGCCCGTTCAGGATGCGTGGATCATCTTCACCTCCGGCTCGACGGGTGTGCCGAAGGGCGTCGCGGTGACGCATCGTTCCGCCGCGGCCTTCGTCGATGCGGAGGCGCGCCTCTTCCTGCAGGACGCGCCGCTCGGCCCCGGCGACCGCGTGCTGGCCGGCCTCTCCGTCGCGTTCGACGCGTCCTGCGAGGAGATGTGGCTCGCCTGGCGCCATGGCGCGTGCCTGGTCCCGGCCCCGCGGGCGCTGGTGCGCTCGGGCGAGGACCTGGGGCCGTGGCTTCTCGGCCACGGCATCACCGTCGTGTCGACGGTCCCGACGCTCGCCGCGCTCTGGCCGCAGGATGCGATCGAGAACGTGCGCCTCCTCATCTTCGGGGGAGAGGCGTGCCCGCCCGAGCTCGTCTCCCGGCTGGTCGCCGACGGTCGCGAACTCTGGAACACCTACGGACCGACCGAGGCGACGGTCGTCGCGTGCGCCGCCCTGCTCAACGGCGAGGGTCCGGTCCGGATCGGCCTTCCGCTGGACGGCTGGAGTCTGGCCGTCGTCGGAAGCGATGGTGTCCCGGTCGCCGACGGCGAGGTCGGCGAGCTCATCATCGGCGGCGTCGGACTCGCCCGCTACCTCGATCCGGCCAAGGATGCCGAGAAGTACGCGCCGATGGCGTCCCTCGGATGGGACCGCGCCTACCGATCCGGCGATCTGGTCCGGGCCGATCCTGCCGGGCTGCTCTTCCAAGGGCGTGCCGACGACCAGGTGAAGGTCGGTGGACGACGGATCGAACTGGGTGAAGTCGAATCAGCCCTGCAGTCTCTGACGGCCGTCTCCGCGGCCACCGTGGTCGTCCAACGCTCCGAGGCGGGGGTCCCACTGCTGGTGGGCTACGTCGTCCCCGGCGACGGCTTCGACCGTCAGACCGCGCGAGCGGAGTTGGCCGACACGCTGCCCGCCCCGCTGATCCCGTTGCTCGCGGTCGTCGACGACCTGCCGGTGCGCACCTCGGGCAAGGTCGACAAAGCCGCGCTGCCTTGGCCGCTGGTCGACACCGACGCGTCGGACTCCTCGCTGTCGGGGACGGCTGCGTGGCTCGCCGAGCAGTGGGTCGCCGTGCTCGGGATCCGGCCCGCGGGCGAGAAGGCCGACTTTTTCCAGCTCGGCGGCGGCTCGCTCGCCGCCGCTCAGCTCGTGTCGCGGATCCGCGTCCGAGCGCCGGAATTCACGATGGCCGACGTGTATGACCTGCCGCGCCTTCGCCAGATGGCGGATGCCATCGAAGAGGATGCGACAGAGGGTGGTGACGCGCAGAACTTCAGTACCGCGCATCCCACTCCGAGAGCGATGCAGTGGGTGCAGACGATCGCCAGCGTGCCCCTGTTCATCCTGACCGGGCTGCGGTGGACGCTCTGGCTGCTCACGGCGAGCTGGATCCTTCAGCTGGTGCCGGGGTTCGAGTTCCTGCCCGATGTGCCGGGGTGGGCGATCCTCATAGGCCTCCTCGTCTTCGTGACGCCGCTCGGTCGCATGGCGCTCTCCGCCGGATTCGCGAGGATCCTGCTCCGCGGTGTGCGCGCGGGCGATCATCCGCGCGGTGGGGGCGTGCACCTGCGTCTCTGGCTCGCCGAGCAGATCGCCCACCAGATCGATCCCGTCGGCCTCGCCGGTGCCCCGTGGGTGACGTACTACGCGAGAGCTCTCGGCGCGAAGATCGGGCCGAACGTCGACCTGCACGCCCTCCCTCCGGTGACCGGGATGCTCGAGATCGCCGAGGGCGCGGCGATCGAGCCGGAAGTCGACCTCTCCGGGTACTGGATCGACGGAGACACTGTGCGGATCGGCGGCATCCGCATCGGTGCCGGTGCGACCATCGGTGCCCGCAGCACTCTCGCACCGGGCGCCAAGATCGGCAGGAACGCCGAGGTCGCACCGGGCTCCGCGGTGTTCGGCCGGGTGCGCGCGGGGCAGCGCTGGGCGGGTTCTCCCGCCGCGCGCGTGGGCGGCGTCTCCAGCCCGCTGGCTCCCGAGCGTCCCCCCGCTCCCCGTCGCTGGCTGTGGATCTACGGTCTCTCCTCGGCGGGGCTCGGATTACTGCCCTTCGTCGCCTACGCGGTGGGTGCGCTCGTGATCGCGCAGGGAATCCGGGGAGCAGATTCGGTGCTGGCCGCTGTGCCCGCCGTCATCGCCTGGCTCGTTCCGGCGACGCTTGCGGCCGGCGTCACCCTGGCCGCCGCCGTCCTCGTGCTCACGAGACTCCTCTCCATCGGACTGGTCGAAGGCATCCACCCCGTTCGAGGGCGGGTGGCCTGGCAGGCGTGGACGACCGAGAGACTGCTCGACTCGGCACGGACGATCCTCTTCCCGATCTACTCGAGCCTGTTCACGCCGATCTGGCTGCGGATGCTGGGCGCGAAGGTCGGCCGGGACGTCGAGGCATCCACGGTGCTGCTGATCCCCTCGATGACCACGATCGACGACGGCGCTTTCCTGGCGGACGACACCATGGTCGCGGGCTACGAGCTCAAGGGCGGCTGGATGCGCATCGATCAGGCGCGGATCGGCAAGCGCGCGTTCCTCGGCAACTCCGGCATGGCGGGCCCGGGGCATCGCGTGCCGCGAGACGGCCTCGTGGCGGTGCTGTCCGTCGCTCCCGAGAAGTCCAAGCCGGGATCCTCGTGGCTGGGGTCCCCGGCGATGCGACTGCGCCGAGTCGTCAACGACGCCGATCTCGAGCGCACGTTCCAGCCTCGCCCGGGGCTCCGCGTGGCTCGCGCACTGTGGGAGCTGTGCCGCATCATCCCGGTCGTGATCAGCTGCGCGCTCGGGCTGGCCGTGCTCCTCGTCCTCGCGACGATGATCGAGACCTGGGGACCCGCGATCGCCGTCGTGCTCTCCGGAGCGGTCATCGTGGTCGCGGGCGGCGTCGCGGCGGCCGTCAGCACCGCGGCGAAGTGGCTCTTCGTCGGCCGCATCCGAGTCGGCGAGCACCCCCTCTGGTCGAGCTTCGTGTGGCGGACCGAGGTCTCCGACGCCTTCACCGAGATGGTCGCCGCGCCCTGGTTCGCCAACGCTGCCGCCGGCACACCCGCGCTGGCGATCTGGCTGCGATCCCTCGGCGCGAAGATCGGCCACGGCGTCTGGACTGACAGCTATTGGCTGCCGGAACCCGACCTCGTGACCCTCGGCGACGGCGCCACGGTCAACCGCGGATGTGTGGTTCAGACGCATCTGTTCCATGATCGAGTGATGAGCACCGACACCGTGACCCTCGAAGAGGGTGCAACCCTGGGCCCGCACAGCGTGATCCTCCCTGCGGCATCGATCGGCGCGAACGCGACGGTGGGCCCCGCATCCCTCGTCATGCGCGGGGAATCGGTACCCGAGGGAAGTCGATGGAGCGGCAACCCGATCGGGCCCTGGAGAGCGGTCAAGGTCCGCGCCTACCAGTCGGCCGACGCATGACCGGCGATCCGTACACCCCCCAGAGCGGTGATGAGAACCTCCGCATCGACCACTACGACCTCACCCTCGACTACAAGGTCTCCACCAATCGGCTGAGCGGGACCGCCGTCCTGCACGGTCATGCCGTCGCCGCGACCCGAGCGCTGTCCCTCGACCTCACCGGGCTGCGCGCGTCGCGTGTGCGCCTCGGGGCCGCAGCGGCGGAGTTCCGCCAGAGCGACCGCAAGCTCCGGATATCGCTCCCGCAGGCACTCGCTCCCGGCGCCCCGTTCTCGGTGACGATCGCGTACGCGGGCGCACCCCGCCCTCGCCGGTCTCGCTGGGGAACGATCGGCTGGGAGGAACTCGAAGACGGCGTGATCGTCGCCTCGCAGCCGACGGGTGCCCCGACCTGGTTCCCCTGCAACGATCTGCCGTCCGACAAGGCGACCTACGCGTTGACCTTCACCACCGAATCCGCCTACACGGTCGTCGCGGGCGGAGCGACCTCGTCGTCTACTCGAGGTGGCAAGACGACGTGGACGTTCCGGCGCGACGTGCCGACTCCCACCTACCTCGCGACCGTGCAGATCGGACGGTACGTCTCGCGGCCCGTCGCTCTCGGCGGAGTGCAGGGCGAGCTTCACTACCCGCGCGCGTTGGAGTCGCGGGTGCAGGCGGACTTCGCGGATCTGCCGGCGATGATGACGGTGTTCGAGGAGGCATTCGGCCCGTATCCGCTGCCGGACTATCGGGTGGTGGTGACGGAGGATGAACTCGAGATCCCCCTCGAAGCGCAGGGCGTGGGGATCTTCGGATCGAACCACGCCGACGGAGCCGGGGGATCGGAGCGTCTGGTCGCGCACGAGCTCGCCCACCAGTGGTTCGGGAACAGCGTCGGGCTCTCATCCTGGCGCGACATCTGGCTCAACGAGGGATTCGCCTGCTACGCCGAATGGATCTGGTCCGAGCACTCGGGAGGACCGAGTGCTCATGAGAAGGCGCTGACGCACTACGGCCGACTCGCTGTGCTCGCGCAGGACATCGTGATCGACGAGCCCGGCCCCGATCTGATGTTCGACGATCGGATCTACAAGCGCGGCGCGCTCGCTCTGCATGCCGTCCGCATGGCGGTGGGCGACGAGATCTTCTTCCGGATTCTCCACGAGTGGACAGCGCGTTTCCGCTGGTCGACGGCCACGACCGCCGACTACGTCGCGCTGGTGGAGGAGGTCGCCGCGCTCCCGTTGGCCGGGCTGCTTCGTGCGTGGGTGCACGAGCCGGAGCTGCCGGCGTTCCCTGTCGTGGCGGCGTGATCGGGGTCGGCCCGCGAGCTCAACCGGGAGCGGATGACGGCGCGAGGGCGACGCTCACGATGTGGCCCGCGGGTCCCGGTGCGGAGGCCACCTCGAAGCCGCCCGGATTCCCCGGCACTCCTCCGGCTCGACCATCGGGGAGCAGCACCGCCGATGGCCGTCCGAACGAGACGTCTGCGGGGGAGACGCGCATCCCTCGACCGTCGGCCTTCACGACGGCCTCGATCTCGGTCCACGCCCGCAGGCTCGGCGGTGTGTGCGGGGAGAACAGGCCCGTCAGCTCCGTGAGCGGAGCGTCGTCGTCCGTCGAGCCCGGCTCGATGTCGATGCCGAGTGCCGATGCCGCTTCCAGGGGGACAGCCGCAGCGATCACCATCTCGCCCGCATAACTCACACTGACCGCGTACGGGGTGCCCGCGACGCGAGGGCGGCCATGGTCGCTGCTGCCGCAGTGTTCGCAGAGGCTCTCGATCGTCGCAGCATCCGTGACGAGTGCGGGAATGAGCTCGGCGAGAAGCAGGCGGCCGACGGCGAAGCGTCGTCCGGCATCGGCATCGAGGCTCCGGTATCGACGCAGCGCGGCATCGCCGAGCTCCTGCATCCCGGCATCGAGGTCGGTGGCGGAAGGATGCGCCGATGCCCACGCGATCTGCACGGGACCCCATGCGCGGTGCTCGAACATCACCGTCCTACCGTACCCACCGGCCTCCGAGCAGATGCCCGGCGACCACGATCGTGTTTCGCAGTCTTCAGTGAGGACCGTCCGTCGCGGTCGTCCGGCGTGTGCGTGTCGAGATCCCGACGGCGATCACCGTGGCGACGGCGAAGGCGGCAAGCATCACGACGATGTAGAGATTCACGCCCGACGCTGATGGTGACGAACTGCCGGGGATCGTGGCGGCACTCAGAATGCTGCCTCCGACGATGTTCATCACGACAGCGCCGACACCGAGCATCACTTGCACGAGGGAGGCCACCACGCCCTGTCTCTCTTCGTTCACGAGCGTCGTCGCGAGGTTGAAGCCGGAGGTGACCAGCGCCCCTGCGGTCAGCCCGAGGAAGCCGGCGCAGATCGCAGCGGGCAGGAAAGACCCCGTCGACAGGAAGAGGCCGAACCCGGATGCGAGCCCGATGAGCGCGCCCCCGGCGAGGGTGCGTGCGGGGCCGATGCGACCTCCAAGCCATCCGGCGACGACCCCTCCCATTGCGGCGCCGAGCGCCGGCAGCGCGAACATGAGACCGAGCGAGTTCGATTCGCCCGCGAGGCCGTACCCGAGCCCCGCCTCGAGTGGGGTCTGGCCGATGATGCCGATCAGTTGCAGTAGAGCCTGATATGCGCCGGTGCCGAGGACGACGACCATCAAGGTCGCCACCAGGGGTCGAGTGAGCTTGCGCAGATCGACGACGGGCTCGGAGGTGCGCAGCGCGGAGAAGATCCAGGCGACCAGGAGGGTGACACCGGTGAGAAGCGTGACGAGCAGACCGAGATTCGTCCATCCCGCGGTCGGCGCGAGGCTGATGTATGCGAGCACTCCGGCGAGTCCGAGCCCCAGGAGGAGGGCGCCGACGACATCGAGTCGGCTGCGGACGTGCACGGGCGATTCGGGTAGGAAGGCGCGCACGGCGATCGCGGCGATGAACGCAAGCGCGGCGGACACCACGAAGACCGCGCGGAAGTCGAACGCTTCGACGACCGCCGCGAAGAGGAACGGCGATGCGATTCCGAGGATCGCCGAACCGGAGGTGACGATGCCGACAGACGTCATCCCGACGCTCGCGGGGAACATCTGACGGATGTACACGACGGTGATGAAGACCGAACCCACGGCCGTTCCCTGGACGACGCGGCCGAGCAGGAAGATGGCCATATTCGGGGCGACCAGGCAGATGAGCGCCCCGATGCCGCCGGCGAGCAGAGCGAGTACGAGGATGCGACGTTTACCGTAGATGTCTGCGCTCTTGCCCAGTAGCGGTGCCCACATCGCCCCTGCCAGGACGGCACTGGCGTTGAGCCAGGCGCTCTGGTCCGTGCCGAAGAATTCGGCCATCTGCGGCAGCACGAGCAAAGGGGCGACGATGACCGTGTCGACGAGGGTGTTCGCCACGATGAGGATCGCCACCCACCAGACGAGCCGTCCGCTCCATCCGTCGCGGTCTCGGCGCGCGGGTTCGGTCGTGGCAGAAGGGGATTGGGTCATGGCTCGCTCCAGGGGTCGGTGCGACGGATCGTCGCCGAATGTTCTGGACATTGTGAGAGCGGGGTGTTGCCGTCGGTCGAGGATGCAGGAAACGGACGCGCGGAGAGGCTTCTCCGAAGAAAATGTCGTTCCGGGAGTCGAGCGCGAATGAAACGGCTAGCATCGGCTGAGGTTGCTCGGCTGCCGCTGCTCGCGGTGGCTCCGGATTGCGTCGGGGGAGAAGGTGACTCATGACGGTCGATGGTTCACGCGCGCGTCGCCCTGGCGGTCGTACGCGACTCGTCACGGAGCGACTGTGGGCGGCGGCGCTGGAGATCATCGCCGAGAAAGGGATCGACGGCCTGCAGTACGAAGAGCTCGCGTCCCGAGCGCAGGTCGGTCGTGCGACGGTCTACCGGCGGTGGCCGAACCGCGACGACCTCTTCCGCGATGTACTCGCGCGCTTCGCCGAGACCTCGGTGTCGATCGAAGACACCGGCGACATCGTCCGTGACCTGACGACCTTCCTGCATTCTTTCGCCGACGCCGCCGCATCACCCGCCGGCCGCGCGGTGCTCCAGATCCTGCTGCGCCGTGCCGGTGAAGACGATGGGCTTCTCCGAGTGGGAGTGGAGCTGCTGGACCGTCGCACCGAGGAACTGCAACGACGACTCGACCGGGCGGCCGAGGCTGGGCAGCTGCCCGAAGTGGAAGCCCCCTTCGTCAACATGATGCTCGTAGGGCCGGTGCAATGGTTCGTCCTGCGTCGGGAGCAGCCGTTCGTCCTCGACGATGCTCGCGCGATCGTCGAGCTCGTCGTTGCCGGATTGTGGCGCACGGCCGCCGACTGAGTCTCTGATTCTTCGCCTGTCATGTCCGTTGCGGACATTCCCTGCGTCTCGCCGGAAACGCGGCTCCTGACTCTGCTTAGCGAGATAGTGTGTCTCGTTAATGAGTGAGGACGGCTCACTCCGACGAAGGGACTCATCATGGTTGACACCTCGAGCTTCGGTTGGGACGGCCACGTCGCGCCCACGCCGTTGGAGGAGTATTCGAAGCGCTACGCCGACTTCTTCGAGATGCGTCGAGAGGGCGGCATCCTCGAACTGCGCCTGCACACCGACGGCGGCCCGTACGTGCACAACTGGGCGGCGCACAACGCGTGGAACCGCGTATGGCAGGACGTCGGGAACGACCCCGAGAACCACGTGCTGATCATCACGGGAACCGGCGACACCTGGTTCCGGGGGGATCCGCGCCAGACCTGGCCCAAGCCGCTGGTCGAAGAGACGCCGGACTACATCTTCCAGCAGACGATCGACGCCTGGAAGCTGATCGAGAACTTCGTCAACAACATCGACATCCCCACCATCGCGGCGGTCAACGGCCCGGGGATCCACACCGAGTTTGCGCTGATGTGCGACGTGACCCTGGCCGCCGAGGACGCGGACTTCATGGACCCCCACTTCATGGTGGGAACGGCGCCTGGTGACGGCCTCGCCCTCGCCCTGCAGCATCTGATGGGCACCAAGCGCGCCGCCTACGCCATTTACGGGGGAACGAGTATCCCCGCACGCAAGGCTCTGGAGTACGGTCTCGTCAGCGACGTGCTGCCGCGCGAGGATCTCCTGCCGAAGGCGTGGCAGCTCGCACGCGACATCATGAAGCGGCCGCGTTTCGCACGCTGGTCGACGCACAACATCATCAACCGACCGTGGCGCAAGCTCGTGACCGAGGACTTCGGTTTCCACTTCTCGCAGCAGTCGCTGGCCACCGTCGCAGCCAAGATGCTCATCCCGGACCCCGAACTGGTCGCCGACGCGCGCGAGCGCAAGGTCTGGTGACACGGATGGCGGAGGCGTCGGCATCTCTCGTACGCACAGGCGCGGGAGTCACCTCGTTCCGTGCCGAGGGTGCCGGGCCTCCGCTCATCCTCGTCCACGGACTCCAGATCGGCCAGGAGCTGTTCGATGAGCTCCGTGTGCACCTCGAGAAATCGTTCACGGTGATCACCTACGACCAGCGCGACCGCGGGAGCACGGCATTCGAGCCCTCGGCCTACACGACCGACGACCTGGCCGATGATCTCGCCGCACTGATCGAGGCGCTCGGCTTCGCACGCGCACACGTCTTGGGGGCATCGTTCGGGGGAATGGTGGCTCAGGCCTTCGCCCTGCGTCATGCCGACCGTCTCGGGGGCCTCGTGCTCGGCGCCAGTTCGCAGGCCCCGTTCCGCAGGGAGCGGATCGCGGGTCCCGTCGCGGACCTGCTCATCGCACTCGAAAGCGGAGATGAGCACAGTGCAGCGGCCGTGCTCGCACAGATGGTGCCGGCGGCGACGTCTGCGGCGCCGGCGGCGGGCACATCGATGCGGGCGGATCGCGGCGACGGGTTGATGCGGCGCTTCGCCGCGACCCGCGGCTTCGACACGCGTGGTCGACTCGGGGCGATCGTCGCCAGAACGCTGGTCATTCACGGGCGTGATGACGCCGCGGTGCCGCTGGACGACGCCCTGTCCATGGTCGGCGAGATCCGCAGCGCGGACGCACTGCTACTCGCGCATTGCGGGCACTCGTGGGAGAACGAGCATCCCGCTCGCGCCGCATCGGCCATCACCGCCTTCCTCAGCGCCGTGTCGCTCGACTCCGTGAATGCATGATCCCCGGCCGCCGGAGGAGTTCTCCGAGCAGGCCGCCTCGCGCGCCGAGACTCCCGCACCTGAAGTTCAGCACTCGACGACGTTGACGGCGAGTCCGCCCAGGGCCGTCTCCTTGTACTTGTCGCTCATGTCCGCCCCGGTGTCGCGCATCGTCGCGATCACCTGGTCCAGGGAGACGCGGTGCTCTCCGTCGCCCCACAGTGCCATCCGCGCGGCATTGATCGCTTTCGACGCGGCGATCGCATTGCGCTCGATGCAGGGGACCTGCACGAGCCCGCCGATCGGATCGCAGGTGAGCCCGAGGTTGTGCTCCATGGCGATCTCGGCGGCGTTCTCCACTTGACGCGGCGTGCCGCCGAGAATCTCCGCCAAACCTGCCGCGGCCATCGACGATGCCGACCCGACCTCGCCCTGGCAGCCGACCTCGGCACCGGAGATCGAGGCGTTCGCTTTGTAGAGCGTGCCGATCGCGGCCGCAGTGAGCAGGAACCTCTCGATGATGTCCTCTTGCTCCGCGTCGCCACCGGACACCGCAGCGGGCGTGTAGTGCAGGGCGTAGTACAGCACCGCCGGAACGATGCCCGCCGCGCCGTTCGTCGGCGCCGTCACCACGCGTCCACCGCTCGCGTTCTCCTCGTTGACGGCGAGGGCGATGAGGTTCACCCGTTGCTGCCAGTGCTCGTGGCCGTGGTCGGGATCCTCGTCGGCGAGACGCGCGGCCCATGCGCCGGCGCGACGCCTCACCTTCAGGCCGCCGGGGAGCACACCCTCCCTGCCGAGCGATGAGCGCACGCTCGATTCCATCACGTGCCAGATGCGCCGCAGGCCCAGGCGGATCTCGTCGTCCGACCGCCTCGCACGTTCGTTCGCGCGCATCACCTCGCTGATGGCGAGTCCCGTCTGCTCGCTCACGGCGAGGAGCTCGGCTCCCGAGGAGAAGGGCAGGGGCGGACGTTCTGGTGCGGTCGGGGCTGCGGCGGACTCCTCGCCTTCGCGGATGATGAACCCACCGCCGACCGAGAAGTACGTCTGTCTCGCGATCTCATCTCCGACGGCATCGACGGCGGTGAATGACAGCGCGTTGGGATGCCTGGGGTGAACAGTCAGCGGACGCAGCACGAAGTCCTCGACCTTGCAGGGGACAGGGCGCCGCCCGGCGAGTTCGACGACGCCGGTGCGCGTGATCTCGTCGAGTAGTGCCGTGACCTGCTCGGGGGTGATCTCGTCCGAGCGCGCTCCCGACAGCCCCAGCAGCACGGCGGTGAAGGTGCCGTGGCCGGCGCCCGTCGCAGCGAGGGACCCGAAGATCTCGACGTGCACCCTCGAAACTCGCTGAATCACCGCGCGCTCCTCGAGCGATGCGGCGAAGTCTGCGGCAGCTTTCATGGGGCCGACCGTGTGGGAGCTCGAGGGACCGATCCCGACAGTGAAGAGGTCGAAGACTCCGACGGTCGGCTGTGCGTGCGTCATGGAACGTACGCTAGGCAGCGAAAACCTCAGGCATGGCGAGTTGATGATTCCCTACCGAACACGCACGTATCGCGCAGTATCTAGGTCAACATCGGCACCATGGTGTCGGTTGCGAGCCCGCCGGCGCCGAGATATCGTCCTTCTTTCTTCAGGCTCTGCAGGACCACCGATCGGTCGGCGATCGACACCCCCGGAACGCCTTCCTCGATCGCCACTTCCAGTCGCTGCACGTCGGCGAGCGCTCGCATCCACACCGACAGCACGAGGTTGTACGGACCGATCGTCGACGCCGCCATGCGCACCTCGCTGAGCCTCGTCATGGCAGAGCCCACGCGCTCGGCCACAGTCGCCGGAACGCGAAGGAAATACCACGCATGCACGGGCCAACCCGAATGAGCGCGCGCAACCTCGGTGCGAACGACCAGGCGTCCCTGGGCGGTGAGGGTGGTGATCGCCTCGCGGACTCGACGCTGGCCCACTCCCAACTCCCGCGAGATGCTCGTCACAGTGGCGCGCCCGTCTTGCCCGAGGGTGTGCAGCAGGGCGTGCTCGAGCTGCGGATCGACTTGGCCGCGAGTGGACACGGGCGCATCGATCGTGCGCTCGACTGCAGACGTCTCATCAGTCGACAGGGAACGCAGGCGCCACTGGCCCGCGTCGGTGAACGGCGAGGACAGAAGGAGGGTGCGTGTCGCACGCACGCCCGAGAGTCGACGCATTCTCCCCATGATGTACTCGCTCAGCGAGTCCAGATCCTTGGCGCCGACGATGGCCAGCAGGTCTCGTCCTCCCGCCGTGTGATCGATCGTGAACGCCTCGGGATCGGCGGCGAGCGTCTGCGCGATCTCCAGGGTGGCACCCGGCTCGGCTTCGATCTCGAGGATCGCCGACGGTCCCCTCGCTCCAGACCCCGGGTGCCCGGCCACCCACGCGAGTCCGTCATCGGACAACCGCTCCCAGCGCCGGGCCAGCGTGACCGAGTCCACGCCGATGATCGGCGCGAGGGAGGCCCACCGGGCGCGCGGATTGATCTGAAGCGCTTGAATCAGTCGTTTGTCCGTCTCGTCGAGACTCGCTACCTGCGCAAGATCATCAGTCTTGTTCATAAAGCTGCATCTTAGGTGCCGTGGTCGATTCGCGGGGTGACCATGACCCATGGCGAGAGTTTCCATCCACCGCCGCCGAATCGATCGAGGAAAGATGACAATCGTCCCCCCGCCCCCGTCCCACCCCGTCGCCGCCGGTTCCCGCGACACCGTCATCGCCTCCCGAGCGAACTGGGAAGCGGAGGTGCTGGCTCTGAGCGCTGAGATCCACCAGCACCCCGAACTCGCGTTCGCAGAACACCACGCGTCCGTGCAGGTGGCCCGAACTCTGCGCAACGCCGGATTCGCCGCGCACACTGGGGCCTTCGGACTCGACACCGCCGTGGAAGCGACCTTTGGCGAAGGCGACATCACCGTCGCGATCTGCGCCGAGTACGACGCTCTTCCCGGCCTCGGCCACGCCTGCGGACACAACGTCATCGCCGCCGCCGGGGTCGGTGCGGCGATCGCACTGTCGCGCGTCGCCGACGACCTCGGGATCCGCGTGAAACTCCTCGGGACGCCGGCGGAGGAGCACGGTGGGGGAAAAATCCTCATGCTGGAAGCGGGCGCATGGCACGACGTCGATTTCTCGCTGATGGTGCACGGCGGCCCAGGCGACGATCTGCACTGTGCCGACGTGCGCACGCAGGCGGTGGCCAGATTCGACATATCGTTCCAGGGGCACCCCGGGCATGCAGGAGCCCCGAGCCCTGACGGAGTCAACGCGGCGAATGCGGCGACGATCGGGCTCGTCGCCATGGGGCTCCTCCGACAGCACCTCCCGGACGGCGTGCGAGCCAATGCCTTCGTCTCTCGAGGCGGCGAGGCGACGAACATCATCCCGTCCTCGACACGAGTGCGCGCCGAGGTGCGCGCGGACACGCTGGAGGCGGTGGAGGTCGCTCAGCGCCGAATCCTCGCGTGTTTCGAGGGCGGTGCGATCGCGACCGGCTGCTCCTGGGAGTGGGAGCATGCCGAGCCCACATATGCCCACGTCGTTCAGAACCCCGTCCTGGCCCGGGCGTGGGACCGCAACCTCCTCGCCCTCGGGCGCTCGCCGCGCCCCCATACAGGGGCGCCCGGCGGGTCGACCGACATGGGCAACGTCTCCCATGTCGTTCCTTCGATCCATCCGCTCATCGCGATCGAGGGATGCTCCTCGGCTCCGCATACACGCGAGTTCGCCGACGCTGCAATCGGCGCCGCTGCCGGAGCAGCGATCGTCGACGGAGCCCTCGCGATGGCGCTCACCGTGGTCGATGCGGTGACGCACCTGCGCGACGGGCAGAAACTCGTCCATGCCGATGCGGGAGACGCAAAGGAGTACCACGGGTGGTAGCGGGAGGTACCGCAGGCAGATGTCCCGACGACCGGCGACAACCAGCATTGAAGACATGATCACCAGTCAGAACCTCACGAAGAAATACGGCGAGAAGACCGTCGTCGAAGATCTCACGTTCGCCGTGCGCCCGGGCGTCGTCACCGGCTTTCTCGGACCGAACGGTGCAGGGAAGTCCACGACGATGCGCATGCTCGTCGGCCTCGACAGACCCACCCGTGGCGACATCACCATCGGTGGACGCCGGTATCAGGACCTCCCCGATCCGGTGCGTCACCTCGGCGTCATGCTCGACGCGAGATCCGTGAACCCCGGCAGGACCGCTCTCGATCATCTTCTCGTCGTCGCCGACACCCACAGCATCTCCCGTGTCCGAGCGATGGAAGTCCTCGAGATGGTGGGACTGGGAGCCGTGGCCGACAAGCGGGCGGGCGGCTTCTCGCTCGGTATGAGTCAACGGCTCGGTATCGCGACCGCGCTCCTGGGCGACCCGGCCGCGCTCGTACTCGACGAGCCCGTCAACGGACTCGACCCGGACGGAGTGCTGTGGCTACGGCACCTTCTCGTGCGTCTCGCCGCCGAAGGGCGGACCGTGTTCCTCTCCTCGCACCTCATGAGCGAGCTGTCCTTGATCGCGGAGGATCTCGTCGTCATCGGGCAGGGCCGTCTGCTCGCGGCGGGGACGGTGGACGACGTCATCGAGTCCGTCGCGCCGCAGAGGACCCGCGTCGTGACGCCCGATGCCTCACGCCTCTCCGATGCGATCCGGCACTCCGGCGTCGAGGTGCGCAGGGTGGATGACGGCACGCTCTTCATCAGCGAGCTCACCACCCGTGAGGTGGGGGTCATCGCCGCTGACCAGGGGGTCACGCTCTACGAACTCTCCACCGAGCGCGCATCGCTCGAAGAGGCTTTCATGCACATCACCCGCAACGCCGTCGAATACACATCTCACGAGGAGACCGCCGCATGACCACCGCAACTGCCGCCCCGCCCGCGGTCCTGACCGCGCCGCGAGGCCGAGAACGAATCACGGCTGCCGGTCTGTTCCGCTCCGAGTGGCGCAAGCTCTGGACGATCCGCCCGCTCTGGATGACTGTGACGGCCGCATTCGCGCTCACGATCGGGCTCTGCGCCTACATGATCATCGACGGCACGACACTCGGCGGCGGCGACGCCGGCCGGATACCGTTCGGCTGGACCGGCATCTATCCCGTCGGCATGTTGGTGCTCGTCGTCTTCGGCGTGCTGAGCGTGAGTACCGAGTATGCCAGCGGCTCAATCCGCACCAGCCTCACCGTCGCTCCCCGTCGGACGGGCGTGATGCTCGCGAAGGCGGCGGTCGTCACGGGCGTCTCCGCGGTTCTCGCGGTCGTCACGACCGCCGTGCTGTACCTGCTGCTTCAGGCGGTCGGCACGGTTCCGTCTGCGATCGGGATGTCCCTGTTCGCCCCGGACATGTTCTGGGGAGCGCTCGGCGGCACGCTCATGCTGCCGTACGGGGCACTGTTCGGCGTGCTGCTGGGCTGGCTGCTGCGCAACGCGGCCGGGGCGATCTGCCTGTACTTCGGCCTGTTCCAGATGGGCCCCCACATCCTCCCCGCCTTCCTCCCGGAGCCCCTGGCCGCGGTGACCGACTACATGCCGCTCGCAGCGGTCAACATCCTGAGATCGGGTGGGCTGAGCACCGAACCGTACGGTGCCGTCACTGCCGGAATCATCCTGGTGGCGTGGTTGGCCGTGCTTGGTAGCTTGGCCTGGTGGCGGCTGAAGAGGTTCGACGGCTGAAGCGGGGTGGCGGGATGATGCGGCGAGAAGGCAAGGTGAGGGCGTTCGACGCTGCTCACCCCCTCGTGTGGGATGTCGTGCTGGCGCTCCTCGTCTTCCTCGCCTGCGCCAGCGCTTCGGTGGGCCTCCGCGTGGTCGGCACGCCGGTCCTCCTGGTCACGTGCGGCATGGTCGTGCTGCGCCGCCGGACTCCTCTGCTCGCGCTCGTCATCGCGACCGTCGCGCTCAGCGCCGGCGTCGTGGCGAGCGCGCTGACGGGGGAGGACGCGCCGTGGGGGTACCTCCCGATATGGATACTGCTGTTCCACGTGGGACTGCGTCGGAAGAGGGGTTTCGCGATCGCCGCGGCGCTCGCCGGCGTCGTGGTGCTCGCCGCATTCGCCGGGGCAGTCGGGGTTGGCACGCTTGCGCTCGAAGAGCGCGCGGCGGCCCTCCTTCCGGTCGCAGCCATGAGCGCAGCGGCGCTCCTCGCCGGAGCGCAGTTGCGAGCATCTCGCGACGTGCAGCGGCAACAGCGCGATGACGCGGCACGAGCAGCGGCAGTCGCTGAACGGTCACGGATCTCTCGAGAGATGCATGACCTGATCGGACATGACCTTTCCGTCATCGCCTCGTTGTCCGCGGGCGGTCAGAACGTGGCGCGCTCCTCGCCCGAGGAAGCCGAACGCGCTTTCGCCGCGATCGGCGAGGTGAGCCGGGCGTCGGTCGGTCAGCTGCGGCAGGTGCTCCGTCTGCTTCGTTCCGCCGATGACGACGACGTCCTCCCCCTCGCGCCGCAACCTGATCTGTCTCAGCTGGGTGATCTGATCCACGCGGTACGCGGTGCAGGGCTCCGAATCGACGACGAACGTCACGGCGACCTTCGTGAGCTGCCGCCGGCCCACCAACTCACGGTGTACAGGATCATCCAAGAAGCCCTCACCAACACTCTGCGTCATTCCGGGGTCGGGACGGCGGTCACAGTGCGCGTCGCCGCCAGCGTGCGCAATGTGATCGTCTCTGTCGCGGATCGTGGCTCCACTTCCGGGGCGGAGCCGCCGGCGCCGAGGACGGAGGGGCACGGCATCATCGGCATGCGAGAGCGCGTCGAGACGCTCGGCGGCACCCTCGAGGTCGGTCCGACCGCCGCCGGGTGGCTCGTCAGGGCAGTGATTCCCCGGCAAGGCGGTGTATCCGATGAAAGTTCTCCTCGTCGATGATCAGGCGTTGCACCGGATGGGAATGCGCATGTTCCTGTCTGGACAGGACGGAGTCGAAGTGGTGGGTGAGGCCGCGGACGGCGTCGAGGCCATCCAGCACTCGCTTCGGGTACGGCCGGACGTCGTCGTCATGGATGTGCGAATGCCCAGGACCGACGGCATCGAGGCGACGCGGCGGATCGTCGCGGAGGCTCCGGAAGTCCGGGTACTGCTGCTGACGACCTTCGATCTCGATGAGTACGTGATCGATGGCTTGGAAGCGGGAGCGAGCGGATTCCTCACGAAGGACGCCGAACCCGGCGATATCCTCTCGGCCATTCGCGCCGTCGCCGCCGGGGACGCGGTGATCGCGCCCAGCGCCACACGTCGTCTCCTCTCTCGCTTGACCGCCCGGATGCCGAACGCGGCCTCGTCGAGTTCGTCGGCGCGAACCTCCGTCGCCCAGCTCAGCCCCCGTGAGTACGAGATCTTCCTCGAGATCGCACGCGGGGCGACGAACGCCGAGATCGCGGCGACGCTGCATCTTGCGGAATCGACCGTCAAGAACAACGTCGGGCGGATCTTCGCGAAGGTCGGTGCGCGTGATCGCGTGCATGCCGTGATCATCGCGCATCAGGCGGGAGTGTCGTTCGGCCTACCCGGCGACTAGCTCGATGCCTCGCCGATTGAGATGCTCGGCAACGTGAAAGGAAGGTCATGTCCATGTCATCCCACTCCGGCGACGCCCGGAACCCTCGTCGACCGCTCGGGCGCGGTCGGCGCCACCCGTCACCGGACATGCCCGTGGGAAAGGTGCGGGAATGGTTGTCGTCCTACGTCTACGGAAACATCACGGTCCTGAGTGCGGCGATCGCGGTGACGCCCGAGCAGATCCACCATGGTGCGGCGGTGTGGACGGTACTCGCGACGGGTCTCCTGACGTTCCTCGCACACGTACTCGCACACGTGGTCGCGCACGGGTTCGGTCAGACTCCCGACGAACAGGAACCCACTGCGCACCGTGCCGCTCTGCGCGAGGTGCTCAGCACGGCCCGCCCCATCGCCAGCTCGGCTCTGATACCGGCAGCACTCTTCGCAGCCGCGTGGCTGGGTTGGCTGCCGTCAGCATGGGGACAGGCTGCCGCGGTCATTGTCCTTGCCGTGCGCATCGGCTTCGTGGGGTTCTTCACGCAGCGATTCAGCGGAAGGGCTCTGACGTGGGGGGCGCTGTGGAGTGGTGTGGTGCTCGCGTTGGTGGCTTTCGGGATCGGGATCGCGAAGGTGTTGCTCACTCACTAGGCGGCAGCGGCCCTGTCGCTCAGAGTCTTGCTGCGGGCAACGGACGCTTCGGGGAACCGCTGGTTTAGTAGCGTTTAGTACCGCTATCCCTGGCAACGGTGCCGAATAGCCCGTCATGGGAGGCTTTATGCGCGGATCTCGCGAGCATTGACTTATCCTCACCAAACCGGTTTACTGATCATGCCCGGCCTCCCGTCAGCGCCCGGTCCCGACAGCAAGGAAGCCGTCACCCGAGCTTCCGAACGAAGGAGTTTCTCGCAATGAAGCGTTATGCAGGTGTCCTCGCCCTGGCCGCCCTCGCCCTGCCCCTCGCCGCCTGCGGCTCGACCGGTGGCGGCGACGCCCCCGAGAGCGCAGAGCTGACCTCGGGCCCGATCACGATCTGGTACTCCACGAACGAGCAGGAGATCGCCTGGGCGGAAGCCGTGGTCGAGGCCTGGAACGCCGACCACCCCGATGAGAAGGTCACGGCCGCCGCGATCCCGTCCGGCAAGTCGTCCGAAGACGCGATCGGCGCGGCGATCACGGCGGGCAACACACCGTGCCTCGTCTACAACACGGCCCCGGCCGCCGTGCCGGCCTTCCAGAAGCAGGGTGGTCTGGTCAACATCTCGACGACCTTCGACGACGGGGAGTCGTTCATCACCGAGCGGTCGGGGGCCGCGGCAGACGGCTTCCGCTCGCCCGACGGCGACCTGTACCAGGTGCCGTGGAAGGCCAACCCCTTCATGCTCTACTACAACAAGGACGTCTTCGCGGCGGCCGGACTCGACCCCGAGAACCCCGAGCTGGCGACCTACGACGACGTGATCGCGGCCGCGGCGGCGATCAAGGAGAGCGGTGCCGCCGACTACTCGCTCTACCCGCCGGCATCCGGCGACTACACCAACGCGCTCTTCGACTTCTATCCGTTCTTCCTCGCCAACTCCGGCGGCACCCAGCTGGTCAGCGACGGCGCCGCCGCGTTCACCAGCGATGAGGGTCTCGAGACCCTCGAGTTCTGGAAGACGCTCTACGCCGAGGGCTACTCCTCGGCAGAGGCGTACAGCGGCGACGCCTGGGCCGGTCCCTTCGCAGACGGAGTGTCGGCCATGGGAATCGCGGGCCCGTGGGGTGCCGGAGCGTTCGACGGCAAGGTCGACTACGGCATCGTGCCGCTTCCGACCGCCGACGGCACCGCGCCGGAGGAGACGTACACGTTCGGTGACTCGAAGAACGTCGGCCTCTACACCTCGTGCGAGAACAAGCAGACCGCCTGGGACTTCGCGAAGTTCTCGATGGATGCCGACAACGACCTCGCCCTGCTCGAGACCACCGGGCAGTTCCCCATCCGCGGTGACATCGACGCGATCGCCGGCGACTTCCTGGCCGGCGACCCGGTGCTGTCGACGTTCGCCGCCTCCGTCCCGCTGACGGTCGACGTGCCCAACGTCGCCGGTGCGACCGAGATGTGGCAGACCTTCCGCGACGCGTGGAGTCAGGCCGTGCAGGCAGGCGAGGGCGACCTGAAGGAGACCTTCTCGACCGCCGCAGACAAGATCGACGCCCTGATCGCCCAGGGCTGATCGATCCGATCGGTCCCCCGCCGATCATCCCGGGGTGCGCGCGATCGCGCACCCCGGGCTTCGCTCCGTGCACCCGCAGGCGCGCGCGGTCGCGTTCTTCCTCCCGCTGAGGCATCCGCCTCGCCTGCCCATCGGCACACCGGCAAAGGAGCCCAGCCATGAGACGCATCACCGCGTTCATCGCCTTCACCGTCGCCCTCGTCATCGGCTCGTCCGCGCTCACCACGGTGCCGGCATCCGCCGCCCCCGAAGACGATGTCGCGACGGTCATCGACCGCCTCGAGGAGTACTACCTCGGGCAGGGCGACGACATCATCATCGCCAACGGCATCTACCTCGCCAAGACCTCGGAGGCGCTGGACTACGTCGCGTCGCAGCAGGAAGACGGGTCGTGGGCCGACGTGAACTACGCCGATCGCACGAGCTCGGCGAACGGCAGCGTCTGGTCGGCGTACACGGCGCTCTACCGGATGCTCGCGATGACGCAGGCGTACAAGGACCCGAAGGCCGCAGGCCACGGTGACAAGCGGCTGGTCGACGCGGTGCAGCGGGCGCTGCTGCATTGGGACCGGGTGAACCCCGGCAACACCAACTGGTGGGAGACCGAGATCGGCGAGTCGATCGCGATGGGACGCATCTCGATGTTCCTCGGCTCCGAGCTCAGTGAAGACGCCTTCCGCGTCAGCCTCGCGCACAACACCGGCAAGCTCGACCCGGTCGGGGCGAACGGCTCGTGGCGCACGTCGAACTACATCTTCGAGGCCCTCTCCACCGGCGACATCGCCAAGGTGAAGGAGGGGTTCGCGACGATCGTCGCCACCATCGCGGTCGACCACTCCGGCACCGTGAAAGAGGCGGTCCAGCCGGACGCCAGCTTCTGGGCCCACGGCGCGCAGCTGTACAGCGAGGGCTACGGGATGGTGCTGTTCACCTACGCGGCCCTGTGGTCGGACGTCGCACGCGGCACCGGACTCGCGTTCACGCGCGCGCAGCTGGACTCGATCGCCTTCTACTTCATCGAGGGAACCCGCTGGCTCATCCGCGGAGAGATCGGCATGCTCTACCTCAACTACCGGCCGCCGAAGACCGTGAGCGACATCACCAGCCACGCCTCCGAGTTCATCGAGCCGCTGCAGCGCATGGTGCGCACGGACGCCCTCTACTCGACCGCCTACCAGGCCGTGCTCGACGGGGTGCTCGGTAAGACCGAGACGAACGGCGTCACCGGCGCGAAGTACTTCTGGCGCTCGGAGTTCGCATCTCACCAGCGCGATGACTACGGCATCTTCACCCGTCTCAACTCGTCTCGCACGTTCGGCGCCGAACTGCGCACGTCCTACCGTGACGATCTCGGCAACCCCGTCTTCTGGAACGCGATGGGCTCGACCGCCATCCAGGTCAACAACCGCGAGTACCTCGATCTGGGTCCCACGTTCGACTGGTGGCACTACCCCGGAGTGACCGCTCCCGACGAGAAGCGAACGGAACGCGGATTCGAGAACCGTGGGCGCAACGGAGACGGCGCGAGCTTCACCGGCGGCACGTCCGACGGGGAGTTCGGCGCGAGCGTGCTCACCCTCGACGCCGCGGGCACCGGCGCGCGGAAGAGCTACTTCACATTCGACGAGGGCATGGTCGCGCTCGGCGCCGGCATCGCCTCGACGAGTGGCGCGGCCGTGCACACGACGATCAATCAGGCATCCGCCAAGGAGAACGCGACCGTCGGCGGCAAGCCCGTCGCGGGCGATGCAGACGACCAGAGCGTCGGGGGCGCCCGGTGGGCCTACAACGACGAGGTCGGATACGTCTTCGCAGACGGCCAGGACGTGAGGGTCTCGAACCGGGCCCAGTCCGGCAGCTGGGAGGGGCAGGAAGCCGTCAGCCGCGACGCTTTCACGCTGTACGTCGACCATGGGACCAAGCCGACCGCCGGCACGTACGACTACACGGTGCTGCCGGCGGCCACCCCCGCCGAGGTCGCCGCCTTCGCCGACGCGCCCGCCATGCGCACGCTCCGCAACGACACCTCGGTGCAGGCGGTGCGGCACGACGCGGCAGGGATCACCATGGCGACGTTCTACGCCGCCGGGACGCTCGATCTCGGCGGCGGCCGCGCGCTGACCGTCGACCAGCCCAGCATCGTCCTGCTGGACGAGCGCGGCGAGACCCCCGTCGTCAGCCTCTCCAACCCCGACCGCCCCGGGCTGTCCGTCGGGGTCTCCCTCACCGGCGGCGGCCAGGACCAGCACGCGAGGTTCGCGCTCGGATCGGGCGAGAACATGGGCAGGACCGTCACTTCCGCGCTCGCCGCGGGCCCGCTCCCGGCGACCTCTGCGTTCTCGGCGAGCAGCACGGCAGACGGCTCGTCCGCCGCCGCGCTCGGGGATGACGACCGGGACACCGCGTGGCGATCGGCCGGCGACGGCACGCAGTGGGCGGCCGTCACGCTGCCCCGCGGATCGTGGGTCACGAAGGCGACCATCGACTGGACGGATGCTCCCGCCGGCGACTTCGTCGTGCAGACGTCGCAGAACGGCGTCGACTGGACCGACCGAGCCCACGTCACCGACGGCGACGGCGGGGTCGACGAGATCCCGCTCGACCCGACCCCGGCGGAGCATGTGCGCGTGCTTCTGCTCGACGGCGAGGGGGAGGGCTACGGCATCCGCGAGCTGTCGGTGGCGTCGAGCGTCAATCTCTCGATCGACGGTGCGACGCGGGCTTCGGGTTACGCGGGATACAACCTCGTCCACGCCCTCGCCGACGGCGATCCGTCCACGCGCTGGCGCGGCAACAACGCCAACAGCGCCTGGGCGCAGGTCGATCTCGGCGAATCGAAGCCCGTGTCGACGGTGCGGCTCTCGTGGGAGGCGGCGTATGCCAAGGCGTACCGGATCCAGCTGTCCGACGACGGCAGGAACTGGCGCGACGCCTATGTCACCCCTTCAGCCGGGAGCGACGGCGGTGTCGATGTGATCACGCTGAACGACCAGAGCGCCCGTTTCGTGCGGATGCAGACCGTCACGCGTGCTCTGGACTACGGACCCTCGCTGTGGGAGTTCGAGATCTTCTCCGATCGGCTGGTCGCCGAGGCCCCCGCCGTTCCGGTGGGCAACGCCAACCTCGCGCTCGGTCGCCCGACGACGGCCGACAGCGTCCACCAGAACAACGCCACGATCACCGGGCCGAAGGCGACCGACGGTTCCCGCTCGACCAAGTGGTCGTCGGCGCGAGCAGCCGCCGAGCACTGGCTTCAGGTCGACCTGGAGAGCGTGCGGTCGGTCTCGCGCGCCGTGGTCGCCTGGGAAGCCGGCACGTCCAACGACTATCGCATCGAGGGCTCGGTCGACGGCACGACCTGGATGCCCCTGGCCCGCGTCCAGGCTGCGCAGCCGACGCTCATCCATCAGCACGACTTCGCGGCGACCGACGTGCGGTACGTGCGCCTGTCCGGCATGCCGGCGACGCAGTACGGGCTCAACATCTGGGAGCTCGAGCTGTACGGCGGGTACACCTTCGAGTGCGCGGGACCGGTCTCGGCCGGGCGCGACGGTGCGGCCGTCGTCGCCGCGACGGTGTCGCCGGTGAACCCCGCCGACACGTTCACGGCGGTGGTGATGGACGACTCCGTCGCAACCGTGAAGGGCGACGCCCGTGTCTCGGCAGACGGCCGGGTCGAGGTCGACCTCGCGACCCGCGAACCCGGGCGCACGACCGTCGGCATCCGCCATCAGGGCGGCAGCGAGATCGCCTGGTGCACGGTCACCGTGATCGCCGACACGGGTCGGCTGCAGGCACAGGTCGACGCGGCGAACACCCTCGACAGCACGGCCTACACGTCGGCCAGCTGGAAGCCGCTGCTGCCCGCGCTCGAGGCGGGCAAGGACGTGCTCGCCGCGCCCGGGTCCGCGCAGGGTCAGGTGGATGCGGCGGCCGACGCTCTCGCGGCGGCACTCGCCGGGCTCATCCGACTCGATGCCGCTCCGAGCGCGCCGCGCGATGTCGTCGCGACCGCTTCCGGCGACCGGGTGAACGTGCAGTGGACGGTGCCCGAGAACGTGGGCGGATCGCCCATCATCGCGTACGAGGTCGCCGTGGGCGACCGTGTCGTGCAGGCCGAAGGGGCCGTGCTCACGGCAGCCGTCACCGGGCTCGCCGCCGGCGAGTACGCCGTGACGGTGCGGGCGCAGAACGCGGGCGGGTGGTCCGTGCCCTCCGCCGCGATCGTCGTCGTGGTCGATCCCGAGGTGGTGACCCCGAGCGTGACGGTCGAAGGCTCGCCGAAGGTCGGTGGACGCATCGACGTCAGCGGCGTCGGATTCCAGCCGGGGATCGAGTACACCGTCCAGCTGCGTTCCACTCCGGCCGATCTCGGGACCGTGACCGCCGAGACGGATGGCAGCTTCGCCTTCCGCGGAGTCGTGCCCGAAGATGTCGAGGCCGGCGCGCATACGCTCGTCGTGATGCACGACGGGGCGGACATCGCCTCGACCCCGGTGCGGATCATCGCCGCCGCCGGCCCGGGTGCGCCGGGCGGGCCGGGCGACGGCGGAACCGACGGATCCGGCGCGCTCCCCGCCACCGGAGGCGACCTCGCCTGGCTGCCGTGGACGCTCGCCATGGCGCTGCTGCTGCTGCTCTCGGGCGCTGTAGCGATGAAGGCGCGACGGCAGCCCCGCGACTGAACCGCGGCACCGACGAAGGGGCCGTCTCCCGAGGGAGGCGGCCCTTCGTCGGTGCCCTCGCGCGAACGCCAGGCCCTTGTTCGGACCACGCATGCGGAAGGGCCGCCTCCCCGATCAGGAGACGGCCCTTCGAACGCTGCGGATCAGAGGCGGGTGAGCTCCGCGACACCGATCGACGAGTCGGCCATGCCGTAGAAGACGAAGGTCCGTCCTCCGATCTCCTCGACCGCAGTGGGGAACACGACGTTTCCGAGGGTTCCCCGCAGCTCCTCCGCGGTCTCGGGTGCGAGCAGGGGCTCCGCCGAGCGGGCGAGCACGCGGCGAGGGTCCTCCGCGTCGAGCAGGATCGCACCGGCCGAGTAGCGCGAGCCGTAGGCCAGCTCGAAGCCCTTCGGAGTGGCGCCGGAGACGCCGTGGTGCAGCAGCAGCCAGCCTTCCGGCACGCGCAGCGGCGAGGGTCCGGCGCCGATCTTCGCGCTCTCGTAGGCCATCTCGGGCCCGACGAGCATCGCCGAGTCGTGCAGGCGCGTCAGGGCCGTGATGTCTGCCGTCGCCTCGTCGAGGTCGATGTAGCCGATCCAGATCGAGGGACGTACTTCGTCGATGCCTGCCGGGGGTCGTGCCCCCTCGCCGGGTCGCAGCCAGTCGAGATCCCACATCGGGCGGTGCAGCACGGCGATGCGCGGCTTCCCGTCAGGACCGGGCACCGGCTCGGGGAAGAAGACGATGTCCTTGTTGGCGAACAGGTTCAGGTCGGTCGCGAGTTCGGGCTGATAGGCGAACTGGATCGGGCCGAGACGGTGCCACGTGACGGTGTCGCGCGAGTACGCGAGCGCCGGTCGTGGCCCCAGCGGTCCGTAGGCGATGTACGTCATGACGTGCAGACCGAGCGGTTCCAGGAAGGTGATGCGCGGGTCTTCGACTCCGGCGTTCTGGTGGCCGTGCTCCCACTGCTCGTCGGGGGAGAGCACGAGGCCGAGGCGCTCGACACCCGTCGGCACGCCGTCCTCGATGATGACGCGGGCTCGCGCGATTCGTGAGACGTTGCCCTCTGCGACGACCCGTGGGTAGAGGTAGAGCTCGTCGTCCGGCCCCCAGGCGGTGCCGGGGTTGAGGACGCCCTCGGCCTCGAGCGGGTCGGCGGGGTCGGCGGTCATGATCGTGCCCAGTCGCGTCAGGGCGTAGGGGATCGCAGTCGTCGGAGCGGAGGAGGGGAATGGGGTCATTGCCTTGCTTTCGGGGTGTTTCGGGGTCGACGGCTCAGCCCTTGATGGCGGAGCCGAGGTTCGCGGACGTGAAGTGTCGCTGGAACATCAGGAACAGCACGACCACCGGCACGGCGAGCACGCACGCGCCCGCGAGGACGGCTCCCATCGGGTTCTCGAGGAACGACCCGTTCGTCTGCGAGAAGTTCGCGAGGCTGACGGCGAGCGTCTGCTTCGTCGCATCCTTGGTGACGAGGAACGGCCACAGGAACTCGTTCCACGGACCGATGAACGTCACGAGCATCGCCGTGAGCACGGCCGGGCGCACGAGCGGAACCGCGATGAGGAGCAGGATGCGCAGTTCGCTGGCTCCGTCGATGCGTGCGGCGTCGAACACGTCGCGGGGGATCTGCAGGAAGTACTGGCGGAAGATCAGCACGGCGACCGAGTTGATCGCGAACGGCAGGATCATCCCGATGAAGTTGTCGGCCAGGCCGAAGTAGCGCACGACCATGACGTACAGCGGGATCATGAGCAACTGGAACGGGATCGCCTGCACGAGCAGCACGAGCGCGAACACGAGCCCGCGTCCTCGGAACGACAGCACCGCGAGCGCATAGCCGACGAGCAGCCCGAACACGAGCGTGCAGCCGACCACGCCGGCGGTGAAGATGAGCGAGTTCAGCAGCGAGCCGAACAGGTTCACCGATTCGTTGATCTCGACGAAGTTGTCGAAGGTGAGGTTCTGCGGCAGCGGGAGAAGGCCGAGGAGGCTGGTGTCGCGTTTGCGCTGGAGGGCGCCGATCACCATGTAGTAGAACGGCACGAGGGCGGCGAGGGCTCCGACGAGGAGCAGGGCGAACCTCAGGGCGGAGATCACCCGGCCGCTGCGGCCGTGGCGCTTCGCCCGGGTGGTCGTGGCGGTCATCGGGTCCTGCCTTCCGTGATGCGGCGTGAGACGAGCGAGACGATCATCACCGCGATGACGAGGATCATCCCGATCGCGGCGGCGATGTCGGGCTTGCCCTGCTGGATCCCCTGCTGGTACATGAGCAGCGCCGGGGTCATGGATGCGCCGTTCGGCCCGCCGCCGGTAAGCAGGTACGGCTCGGTGAAGATCTGGCCGGTGGTGATGATCGACAGCAGCACGACGAGGGAGGTCACGGGGCGCACGGCGGGGAGCGTGACCGAGCGGAAGCGCTGCCAGCGTCCTGCCCCGTCGAGCTGCGCGGCCTCGTGCAGCTCCTTCGGCACGTTCTGCAGGGCGGCGAGGTAGAGCAGGATGTAGAAACCGAGGTTCTTCCACGTGACGTACACCGCGATGAGCGGCATGATCAGGGCAGGGTTCGCGAGCCACGAGGGGTCGGGCGCGAGCGATCCGAGCATCGAGTTCACGACGCCGTTGCCGTTGAAGAGGAAGATCCAGACCGCGAGCGTCGCGACGGATGCCGTCACGTACGGAACGTAGTACGAGATGCGGAAGAAGCCCTTCCAGTGCACGACGGCGTCGAGCCCGGACGAGAGCAGCAGTCCGAGGACGACGGTGAGTGGCACGTTGATCACGAGGAAGATCAGGAGGTTGCCGAACGCCTGATGCACAACGGGGTCGCCGAGGACCGTCGCGAAGTTCTCGAAGCCCACGAAGGGGTGGGGCACCTCCACCCCAGGGGCGGTGAAGTAGAAGTCGTGCACCGACATCCAGATGCCGAAGCCGAAGGGGATCAGGAACACCACGATGACGAAGAGCATGTAGGGGGCGCTCAACAGCAGGCCGAGCGGATTCTCGCCGAGCCAGCGACGCAGCGTGCTGCCGCGTCGGCGGACCCCGACGTTCGATTCCTGCGCTGGTGCGTCACTGCCCATGGCGTGTGTTCCTCACTGATACGACCGTCCGCCGAGTGCCCGTGCATCGATCTCGGACGGGTCCCGGCGTTGACAACTCTCTTAGTAAACCGGTTTTGGTCAATCTGGTCAACTGGTGGGGTCGCCCGGATCATGGCTGCGGGATTCGGCGCGACACAGGCCATATTGGAGATCTCAGAGTGACTAAATCCGGCTAAACGTGGGATACGATTCGAGCATGACAGCGACCCCCTCCGAAGCGCCGGATAGTGGTACGGGTGCGAGAGACTCCATCGCGGCGGCGGCTCCGCGCGACCGCAAAGTGACGATCGATGACGTCGCAGCTCGGGCCGGCGTTTCCAAGAGCGCGGTGTCGTTCGCGTTCAACGGTCGGCCAGGTGTGGGTGAGGAGACGAAGGAGCGCATCCTCCAGGCGGCCCGTGAACTCGAGTGGCGTCCGGATGCGCGAGCGCGTGCCCTGTCGCGGAGCCGCGCACAGGCTCTGGGGCTCGTGATCCTCCGTGACCCTGAACTGGTCAGCACCGATCCGTTCTTCGCTCAGTTCGTCGCCGGTGTGGAAAGCCACCTCTCGACGGTCGGATATGCCCTGGTGCTTCAGGTCGTAGACGGACAGGACGCCGAGAAGGAGGCATACTCGCGGTTCGCGCGAGAAGCGCGCGTCGACGGAGTGTTCATCACCGACCTTCGTGTCGACGACGAGCGGCCGAGCGCGCTCGCCGCGTTGGGTGTGCCCTACGTCGTCCTCGGATCGCCCGAGGGTGAGGGGAGTGCTCCCATCGGATTGGACGACGCGGCCGGCGTCCGGCGCGCCGTCCGTCATCTGCATGCGCTCGGTCACCAGCGCATCGCCCATGTCGCCGGGGGTGACAGGTACGTGCACTCGCGCGTGCGCCGTGAAGCCTGGGAATCGGAGATGCGACGGCTCGGGCTCGAGCCGGGTGGTGTGGCGCAGGGGGACTTCACCGGAGGATCGGGAGCACGAGCCACCCACGAGCTGCTGGACCAGACGGAAGCGCCGACGGCGATCATCTACGCCAACGACATCATGGCGATTGCGGGAATCTCGGCAGCGATCGACCGGGGTCTGCGGGTGCCGCAGGACCTCTCGGTGGTGGGATTCGACGACATCCCGCTGGCGCCGTACATCACACCGCCGCTGACCACGGTGCGACAAGACGTCTTCCGGTGGGGCAATGCCTGCGCCCGCACACTGGTGGCGCTGATCGAAGAGCGGGAGCACGCGCCGATCGACTTGCCCGCGGTCGAGTTCGTGGTGCGGGGAAGCACGGCGAAGGTGCCGATGCCGTCGGAGACCCTCCCGGAAGGGAACGAATGAACGACGGCGCTCCCCGTCTGATCGCGTTCGATCTCGACGACACGCTCGCGCCGTCGAAGAGCGCTATCCACCCCGTGATGGGAAGGCTGCTGTGTGCGCTCGCCGGCCGCATCGACGTCGCCATCATCTCGGGAGGAAGCCTCGAGCAGTTTCTCGTTCAAGTCGTGGATCGACTGCCCGAGGCGGATGCCGCGACTCTCTCCAGCTTTCACCTGCTTCCTGCCTGCGGAACCCAGTACTACCGAATCGGACTCGCCGGCGTCGAGACCGTGTACGCCCGCAGCCTCGCCGCAGACGCCCGAGCCGAGGCAATGGCTGTCGTGGAGGAGGAGGCGCGGCGACTCGGCCTGTGGGAGACCAGGCCCTGGGGCGAGATCGTCGAAGACCGAGGGTCGCAAGTCACATTCTCCGCGCTGGGCCAGCACGCTCCCGTCGGTGCCAAGTCCGCGTGGGACCCGACCGGAACGAAGAAGAATGCGCTGCGCGCCGCCGTCGCCGCTCGCCTCCCGGAGCTGGAGGTGCGGTCGGGTGGCTCGACCTCGGTCGACATCACCGAGCGCGGTATCGACAAGGCCTACGGGATGAAGCGGCTCGTCGAGCAGACAGGCATCCCGCTCGACGACATGCTCTTCGTCGGCGACCGTCTGGACGTCGACGGGAACGACTATCCGGTGCTCGCGATGGGCGTCCCCTGCAAAGCCGTTGCAGGTTGGGAGGACACAGCCGCATTTCTCCGAGGTCTCATCCTCCGCTCAGGGGTGCGGGACGGCACTGCTGGATGAGGCTGACGCGCCCGACGTCCCGTCACCCCGGCCCCAGCCGGAAGACGGGCACGAAGTCGGGGTCGACGATCGCCGGCCGCCGCAGGCTGAACGCGGAGATGTCGTGCTCGGTGCGGCCGACGGTCAGCAGCTCGGCGAGGATCCGCCCCATCAGGCTCGCGAACTTGCCCGCGTGGCCGGCGCCGTTGAACACCGCGACATGGGGATGGCCGGGGATGGTGTCGAGCACGAAGTCGCGGTCGGCGGGCATGTCGTACACGCAGGTCTTGCTCACCAGGAGCGGGCCGGCGGCGGCCGGAAGGTGCTCCCGGAGGAAGTCGTGGAGCAGCAGCGGCTCCGTGTCGTCGGGCACGAACGTCCGCTCGGCAGATGAAATGAAGCGCCCGCGCATGTCCCGGGCGATCTTGATCGCCGCTTCGCCGTAGACGGGGAACCCGTAGTGCACCTCGTCGGCGTGATGGATCCAGATGGGGAACCTGTCCGGAGTGAACTCCGCGAGGTTCGATGAGGAGAAGTACCCGACCTGCTCCTGGCTCAGCGTGAGTTCGAAGGAGAGGCCGAGGTCAGGCATGAGGTCGCCCAGCCACGAACCGGCGGCGACGACGAGGTGGCCAGCGTCGAACGAGCCCTCCGAAGTCGTCACCGTGACCCCTTCGGCGGTGACCCGCACACCGGTCACGACCACCCCCGAGCGGAACTCGACCCCGGCGGCCCGGGCGAGCGACACATGAGCGGACACCGACCGGCGGATGTCGAGGATGCCGCCGTCCGCCTGATGGATCCCGATCGTGTCGTCGCTCACGTTCCACTGCGGATACTGCGTGCGGATGTCGTCGATCGTCAGCTCGTCGTAGCGGATGCCCGCGGCATCCATCGCCCGGCGGTACCCGTCGATCTCCGCCGCGCCGGGGCTGCCCGCGGCCGCGAGGTCGATCCCTCCGGTCTTCGTGTAGACCTGCAGACCCGAACGCTCTTCGACGTGCGCCCAGGCGGCGAACATCGCATCGGTGAGCTTCGTGTACTCCTCGCGGTGATACGCCCGCCGGATGATCCGAGAGTGGTCGCCGGAGGATCCGAGGGCATGGCCGAGCTCGAACTGCTCCAACACGAGCACGCGCTCTGCGCCGGCCTGCGACAACCAGTAGGCGGCCGCGGAGCCGATGGCTCCGGCGCCGATGACGATGTGAGAGTAACCCCGGGTCATGCTGTCGACTCCTTCGTGAACGATGCGATGAAACGGTCTGCGGCGGCATCCACCTCTGCCGAGGGGCTGAGCAGCCGCTGCAGCAGCAGCCCGCGCATGCCGGCGACGGCGACGAGGCTGCGCTCCGCGGCATCCGTCGCCGTGAATCCCTCGCGACGGGCGGCCGCTTCGAGCAGGTGCGTCAGGTCGTCGAGGTCAGCCACGAACTCGTCGTAGGCGCCGCGCTCATACACGGCCAGTCCGATCAGGTGGAAGAAGGCGCGGGTCCGCTCCTCTTGTGCCGCGCTCGAGTAGAAGTCCCAGATCGCTCGGAACAGCTCGAGGAATCCGAGGCCTTCGCTCGTCGCCGCGATCATGAGATTGTCGCGGCGGCGTGCTTCGGAGAGCACAGCGCTGAGCAGACCCGGCCGCGAACCGAAGTGGTAGGTCAGCAGCGTGTGGTGCACGCCGAGGCGCTCCGCCACCTGCCGCATCGACAGGTTCGGGCTGGGGCCGTTCTCGCCGAACTCGTCGAACAGCGCCTCCAGGAGCCGTGCCCTTCCTTCGCCCACCGGTGCTCGCATGTTGCCTCCGTTGACTTCTTCACCACTGTTGAGTACGTTAGCGCACAACCAATTCACCACTGTTGAGGACGCAGTCGTTCTCGGAAGAGGCGTCATGACCGAGATCTGGTTCGCAGGCGGGATCATCGCCGACGGGTCCGGCGCCGAGCCTTCGCCCGCGGACGTCTGCGTGGAAGACGGCGTGATCACCCGGATCGGATCGGCTCCGGCGAGCGTGACCACCGTGGACCTCGACGGCATGCTGCTGACGCCCGGCCTGATCGACGCCCATGTGCACTTCGGACTCTCGAGCCCGATCCGCGCGCAGTTCGGCTTCCAGCTCTCGGCCGCCGAGATCGCCGCCGACATCTTCCACACCGCGAGCCGCACCCTCGACGCGGGATTCACCACCGTGCGCGACACCGGAGGCATCGATGGGGGAGTGGTCGACGTCATCGCGAAGGGCAAGGTCCGTGGTCCGCGGGTGCTGTCGTGCGGCCCCGTGCAGTGTCAGACCGGCGGACATGGCTACTACGGGGCGGCGTGGGAGCCGACCGAGCTGTGGGAGACGCACCACATCCCCGGGCTCACGGCCCTGTCCCTCATGTCGGGTAACGCCGACGAGCTGCGGCGCAATGTGCGGGAGTCGTTCCGGCGCGGGGCGACCTTCCTGAAACTGTGCGTCACGGGCGGTGTCGTCGGGGGTCACGACCGCCTCGACGACACGCAGTTCACGGTGGCGGAGATCGCGGTCGCCGTCGAGGAGGCCGCCGCGCGCGGCACCTACGTGACCGTGCATGCGCACAACAACGCCGGCATCCGCAATGCGGTGCGGGCGGGCGTGCGCTGTGTGGAGCACGGGACAGACATCGACGAGCCGACCGCACAGCTCATGCGGGAGCACGACGTGGCGCTCGTCCCCACCTTCGCGGTGGTCGATCAGATCATGGACCCCGGGAGCCTCGACGTGGACCCATCGACACGCGACCGCCTGGCCGGCGCTCGTCGCCGCATGGCGAACGCGCTCGAGATCTCCCGCGCAGCGGGGGTGCGGATCGGCCTCGGCTCTGACCTCCTCGGACCCGAGCAATACCGCAGAGGCGAGGAGCTGCGACTGCGCGCCGAGCTGGAGTCGCCCATGCAGGCGCTCGTCTCGGCCACCCGCGTCAATGCCGACATCCTCGGCATCGGAGACACCGTCGGGATGCTCCGCGTGGGCATGGCCGCCGACATGGTCGCGTGGGAGCGGAACCCGCTCGACGATGCCCGCGTCTTCGCGGATCCGGACATGGCCGCCTTCGTCGTGAAGGCCGGCCGCATCATGAAGGGAGACACCCAGTGAGCGCGATGCTGAACGGCTGCTTGGCCGACACGGAGTACCTCGAGGTCACGGCACGGTCGGGACATCGCTACGCGGTCTGGGTGACGACGCCCCCGGGCTATGCGGAATCCGCCGACCCCCTGCCGTTGATCTACGTGACGGACGGGAACTGGGCGGTCGGGCTCACGGCCCCGCTCATCGTCACCCAGGCGGACCCCTACCTCACGATCGCCCCCTACATCCAGGTCAGCGTCGGCTATGCCGGTGACGAGGCCGCGCAGTGGGCCCAGCTTCGCAACCGCGACCTCGTGCCGCCGGGAGAACCCGTGGGTGACGAGATGCGGAGGACACTCACGGCTGCCCGCGATTCCGGAGCGATGACCCCGGAGCACGTCGACGCCTACCTCGCCCAGTTGGCCGACACCCACGCCGACGTCTTCCTCGAATTCCTGACGGAGGAGCTCCACCCCCTCCTGCAGTCGAAGTTCCGTGTGAGCGGGACCGGTCATGGCCTCTTCGGCTACTCCTACGGAGGTCTCTTCGCCCTGTACGCGTGGTTGCGTGAGACGTCTCCGTTCGCGACGTTCGGCGCCGGTAGCCCGGGTGTCGCGGCCACGGACAGCCAGGTGTTCCCGTTGATCGCCGCGCTTTCGGACCACGATCCCGCCTCCTCCGCTCGGCGGCTGCACGTCACGCTGAACGAAGCCGAGCTGTTCGGAGAGATTCCCATCTACCGGGAGATCGGGCGCAACCTGCTCACCGTCCTCGAAGAACTGCATGCGAGGGGACGCGCGGGGGACGTCTCGAGGGCCATGCTGCACGAGACCCACCTCACCGGGTTGCAGGCCTCGTTCCTGAGCTACCTCAAGACCTGCCACACGCGCTCGGGATCCATCCACGGCGACGATGCCCGTGACTGAGTCCGCGCTCCTCGCCGATCTCTCCGCGGTGCTTCCCGCTGACCGTCTGACGACGGACCCGGATGTGCTCGAGAGCTACGCGCACGACGACGCCGAGTGGGCGGAGTGGTCGCTGCCCGCCTGCCTCGTGCGACCGCGCACCCCCGAGGAGGTGCAGGCAGTGGTCCGGGCATGCCTGCGCCATGACACCGCGGTTGTCGCCCGTGGGGCGGGCACCGGGCTCTCCGGCGGTGCCAACGCGCTCCCCGGCTGCGTCGTGATCTCCCTGGAGCGGATGAACGCCGTGCTCGAGGTGGACGAGCTCGAGCGCCTCGCCGTCGTGCAGCCCGGGGTGGTGAACGACGACCTCCGCGCCCGCGTCGCCCAGAACGGCCTCTGGTATCCACCGGATCCGGCGAGCTCGCCCTGGTCGACCATCGGCGGCAACGTCGCGACGAATGCCGGCGGGGTCTGCTGCGTGAAGTACGGCGTCACCCGGGACTACGTGCTCGGGATGCAGGTCGTGACCGGGACGGGAGAGCTCGTCCGCCTGGGACGCCGCACCGCGAAGGGCGTCGCGGGATACGACCTGACCGGTCTTCTGGTCGGATCCGAGGGGACGCTCGGTATCGTCACCGAGATCACGGTGCGACTGCGGCCGGCTCGCCCGCCCGAGCAGACGATCGCCGGGTTCTTCGACTCGCTCGCCGACGCGGGGGAGACGGTGCGCGAGGTCGCGGCTGCCGGGCTCACGCCGTCGGCGCTGGAGCTGATCGACCGGAACTGCCTGCGCGCGGTCGACGACTGGAAGAACATGGGGCTCTCGGCCGATGCCGCGGTCGTGCTGCTCGGGCGCGTGGACACCCCGGGTGCCGCGGGGGAGGAAGAGGCCGCCGCACTGTTGGCCGCTTTCGAGCGCGGCGGTGCCACGTGGGCCGATCGGAGCACGGACGAGGCCGAGGGGGAGGCGCTCTTCGCCGCCCGACGACTGGCCTATCCGGCCTTGGAACGCCTCGGTCCCGTCCTGACCGAAGACGTGTGCGTCCCGAAAGCCGCCGTTGCGGAGATGCTCGGACGCATCGAGGCCATCGGGCTCGCGAACGACGTGCTCATCGCCAACATCGCGCATGCGGGCGACGGCAACCTGCATCCGCTCCTCGTCGTTCCGGCCGGTGACGACGAGGCGCGCGCTCGCGCGGAGAAGGCGTTCACGGAGATCATCGACGCCGCCCTCGCGCTCGGAGGCACTGTCACCGGCGAGCACGGCGTGGGTCTGCTCAAGCGCGAGGGGTTGGTGTCAGAGCTCGCTCCCGCCGTCCTCGACATGCATCGAGCGATCAAGGCCGCGCTCGACCCCGCCGGAATCCTCAACCCCGGCAAGGTCATCGGGTGAGAGCGGGGCGTGGTCGTCACCGGGGTGATCCTGCTCGCCATCGCTCCGTTCGTGTCCTACGCGGTCGTGGCCTGGGCCCCGGGCTTCGCGATCGGGATCCCGTGACGCAACGCCGCCGACTCTAGCGCCCACCCGCGGGATCGAGGATGATATCGATCATCGCCAGGACACCGTGAACGAAAGGGCGTACCGCGACGATGACGAACCTCACGATCGGAACTGTTCTCGGCGATGCCGGGGCAAGAGCCGAACTCGACGCGCGGCGTTTCAACCGCCACACCTTCTGGGTCGGTCAGAGCGGGAGCGGCAAGACGTACGCGCTCGGCGTGCTGCTGGAGCAGCTGCTGCTGGAGACCGAGCTGCCGATGCTCATCCTCGATCCGAACGGCGACTTCACCCGGTTGCGCGAGACCAGGGCCACGGCGAACGATGCGGATGCGTCGCGGATCGCCGCGGCGGACATCCGGGTGTTCCGTTCGGGCGCAGGGGTGGGCGACGGGGACCGGCTGCATGTGCGCTTCGTCGATCTGGTGCCCTCATCGAAGGCGGCCGTGCTGCGGATGGATCCCATCGCCGACGCCGAGGAGTACAACGCTCTGATCCATGTCGAGCAGGAGGCCGAGAGCTTCGACGCGCGCGACATGCTCCCCGACCTGCGCGCGTCGGACGACCCCGCCCTGGTCGGACTCGCGAACCGGATGGAGAACCTCGAGGTCCTGGAGTGGGAACTGTGGTCGCGCGGTGCCCTGTCGGTGGTGGACACGATCGACCAGCGCCCGCGGGCGACCGTCCTCGACCTCGGTGGCTTCGAGCACCGGCCGGAGCCGAAGGTCGCCGCGCTCGCCGTGCTCGAGCACCTCTGGTCCCGGCGGGAGGAGCGCCGCCCGTTGCTGATCGTGATCGATGAGGCGCACAACCTGTGCTCGCCGACTCCGGAGACGGCGGTCGAGCGAGCCCTCACGGAGCAGCTGGTGCAGATCGCGGCCGAGGGGCGCAAGTTCGGGCTCTGGTTGCTGCTCTCCACCCAGCGGCCGACGAAGATCCACCCCAACGTCCTCTCACAGTGCGACAACCTCGCGCTGATGCGGGTCAATGCACCCCGGGACCTCGCCGAGCTCGCCGACGTGTTCGGCTTCGCCTCGGAGGAGGCCATCCGTCGGTCCGCGCAGTTCGTGCAGGGGCAGGCGCTGTTCGCCGGTGGTTTCATCGCCGAGCCGACGTTCGTGCAGATGGGCGCGCGGCTCACCGAGGAGGCCGGTGGCGACGTGAAGGTCCCACTCCGGGCGGGAGATGAGTGAAACTCGACGAGGGCGGTGCGCGGCGAGCGGAAGCGGCGACGGAGATGACGACGAACAGGTCTGCTGCGGACGACGGGATCCTCCGTGTGCACCGTGCGCTGCGCCCCGGATTCGGGACGGAGGCCGCCGTCTACGGCACCATCCTCGTCAGCGGTCTCGTCGCGGTGTCGTCCGCGCACGGGGAGACATCCTTCGCGGTTCTCATCTCCGTAGCCGTCACGGTCCTCGTGTTCTGGGGTGCGCATGTCTACGCCGGCACCGTGGCGAGAGTCAGCGACCGTGATGAGCGAGCTCGCGGTGAGCGCGTCGGTGTGCGGGCGGCGTTCGTCGCGTCGGTGAAGCACTCCCTGGGCATGCTCACCTCGGCGGCCGTTCCGGCGATCATCCTGCTCGCCGGAACGACACGGGTGATCCCCGACGGGCTCGCGAACGACCTCGCGCTGTGGTCGGGAGTCGTGATCCTCGCCTTCCTCGGCTACGTGGCATTCCTCCGCCGCGGAAGCCCCCAGGTCGTCCGCCTGCTCGGGGCGCTGGCCACGGCGTCGTTCGGGATCGCGTTCGTCGTGCTCAAGGCGCTCGTGCACTGACGGGGGTGGCGCGAGCGCGTCAGCCCGATCAGGCGGCGCTACCCACCGGCACGGTGGTGCGGATGCTGTTCGCGGCGGCGATCACGGCCGACAGGGTGGCCGCCAGCACCGAGCGCCCTCGGCCGGCCATCCATCGGTCGCCGCCCGACGAACGGTGCTCCAACAGGGTCAGTGCGTCGCTGTCGTTGCCGGAGCCGACGCTCGTCTGATGCAGGCTGACCACATCGACGCGGATGCCGTGGGCGTCGAGTGCAGCGGTGAGGGCCTCGACCGGGCCGACCTCGGTGTGGTCGGTGACGTGCGCGTGTCCGTCGATGCGCAGCGTGATGGCGGTGTGGGTGCGCCCGGCGCTCTCGGCGATGTCGTACGCGATGAGCTCGACGGCAGCGGCGGCCGGGCGGATGTACGTGCTCCCGAACACGTCCCACAGCTCGGCGGCCGTGATCTCCGCTCCGGTCGCATCCGCGTGGCGCTGCACGTGGCGGGCGAAGTCGATCTGCAGGCGCCGGGGCAGTTCGACGCCGTACTCGGTCTCCAGCAGGTAGGCGATGCCGCCCTTGCCGGATTGCGAGTTCACACGGATCACCGCGTCGTAGTCGCGTCCGATGTCGGCGGGATCGATCGGCAGGTAGGGAACCCGCCACTCGACCTCGTGCTCCGGGCGCCCCTCTGCGGCCGCACGGGCGCGGTGCTCGGCGAAGCCCTTCTTGATCGCATCCTGATGGGTCCCGCTGAACGCCGTGTGCACGAGGTCGCCCACGTACGGATGCCGGGCATGCACCTCGATCCGATTGCTGTACTCGACAGTGCGGCGGATCTCGTCGATGTCCGAGAAGTCGATCATCGGGTCGATGCCCTGTGCGTGCAGGTTCAGTGCGAGGGTCGCGATGTCGACATTGCCGGTGCGCTCGCCGTTCCCGAAGATGCAGCCTTCCACCCGCTGAGCTCCGGCGAGCATGGCCAGCTCTGCGCAGGCGATCCCGGTACCGCGATCGTTGTGCGGATGCACCGAGAGGATCACCGCATCGCGGCGAGCCAGGTTCTTGTGCATGTACTCGATCTGGTCGGCGTACACGTTGGGAGTCGCCACCTCGACCGTCGCCGGTAGGTTCAGGATGACCGGGCGCTCGGGAGTCGCATCCCACAGGTCGGTCATGGCGTCGCAGATGTCCAGGACGTAGTCGGGCTCGGTGAGGTTGAACACCTCGGGCGAGAACTCGAACCGCACGTTCGGCAGGTCGGCCGCGAACTCGAGCACGTCGCGACCGCCGGCGAGGATGAGCTGCTTCAGATCTGCTTCGCCGTAGCCGAGGACCATGTCGCGCCAGGTCGGAGCCGTCGCGGTGTACATGTGGATCACGACCGGATTGCGGATGCCGCGGATGGAGGCGACCGTGCGCTCGATGAGGTCGCGACGGGCCGGGGTGAAGACGACGATGGTCACGTCGTCCGGCGCGATGTCGCTCTCGGCGATGAGGCGGACGAAGTCGTGATCGGTCTGCGACGCCGAGGGGTATCCGACCTCGATCTCCTTGTAGCCCATCGAGACCATCAGCTCGAAGAAGCGCCGCTTCCGGTCGGGGTCCATCGGTTCGGCGAGCGCCTGGTTGCCGTCGCGCAGGTCGACGGGCACCCACAGGGGCGCCGCAGTCAGGCGGTGTGTGGGCCAGTCGCGCTCGATCAGGGGAACTTCCACTCGCGAGAACACGTCGCGGTAGCGGTGCGAGGGCATCTGCGAGTGCCGTTGCCGGTTCCAGGACGGTGCGTGTACGGGTACCGGACCGGCCGGCGTGGAGATGCGGGAGGCGGGTGTCGTGGTCATGGCGGTGCTGCTTCCTTCGTTCAGAGAGGCGACCGGCGCATGTTCGACTCCACGACGGGGAGCCGGTCCGGCTATGCCCCGCCGTGGCGGCGAAGAAGAAGGTGCTCTGACATGAACATGGCTAGACTGTAGCAGAACTCCTCAGACAAGTAGACGAAACCTATCGATGAGAGATCGGACGATCATGGCGCAGGTGAAGCGCGCACCGCTGGCGGATCAGGCCGCGGAGCTGCTGCTGGAGCGGATCCGCGGGGGAGAGTGGACGCTGGGGGAGAAGCTCCCCGGCGAGACGACTCTCGCACCGCAGCTCGGAGTGGGGCGCTCCACGGTCCGCGAGGCGATCCGTCAGCTCGCCGGGCGCGGGGTGCTGGCCTCGCGGCAGGGGTCAGGAGTCTTCGTCACCGCGCTGGACGCCCCGGAGGACTGGGACTCGGTCCTCCGCCGAGCGGGAGTCGTCGCGGTGATCGAGGCGAGGGTCGCGATCGAGACCGAGGCGGCGGCGCTCGCCGCCTCACGACGCACGCCCGCCGATCTGCGCGCCATCCGCCGTGCCCTGGCCGATCGTGCTGCGCACCGCTCCGATATCGAGAGCCACGTCGACGCCGACACGGTCTTCCACCGGTCGATCGTCGCCGCAGCACACAACCCGGTCCTGCTCGATCTGTTCGACAGCTTCACCCCGCGGCTGCGGGAGGCCATGGTCGAGATGCTCCGCATCCGCCGGGTGTTCGGCAGCGATGAGGACCACGAGGCGCACGCCGTGCTCGCCCAGGCGATCGCCGACCGCGACGCGAAAGGCGCGGCCGACCTCAGCCGCGCCCACCTCCTCGCGCTGCGTGACGCGCTGGCCTGACGGCGTCGGTCCGGCCGCTCACCGCAGGATGACCAGCTCTCGAGTGGTCCTGGTCATGGCGACGTAGCGGTCGACGGCGCCGGTCACATCGTCACCGAACTGCTCCGGCCGCACGAGGGCGACCAGGTCGAACTCGAGCCCCTTGGCGCCCTCGGGGGTCAGCGAGCGCACCCTTTCCGTCGGTGCGAAGCCGGGGTCGCCGATGACGCACGCCACGCCGTCGGGATGGGCGTCGAGCCAGGTGTCCAGCACCGCCGGCAGTGATGAGGCTTCGCCGAAGCGCACCGGAACGCCGCTCTCTCGCACCGACGTCGGCACGTTCGCGTCCGGGATCGCCGCCAGCACGAGGGGGGCCGCCGTCGCCATCACCTCCGCGGGGGTCCGGTAGTTCACTCCGAGGTGGGTGATCCGCACGTCGTGGAGGCCGATACGGGTGAGCCTCTGCTCCCAGGTCTCGGTGAAGCCCTGCCGCGCCTGCGCGCGGTCGCCGACGACCGTGAAGCTGCGCGAGGGGCAGCGGGCGACGAGCATCCGCCATTCCGCATCCGTCAGCTCCTGCGCTTCGTCGACGACGATGTGGCCGAAGGGGCCGGCCAGCTCGTCGGGAGTGAGCGCCGGAGGGGCGTCGACGCCGAGCAGCACGTTCCGTGCGTCCTGCCCGCGCAGGATCGACATCACCTTCATCTCGCTGTCGTCATCTTCGATCAGGTGGTCGACGACGTGGGAGATCTGCTCCTGCGCCGAGGCGATCACGGCCTGACGGCGGTGCTCCTCGCGCACGGATTCCACATCCGCCCCACCACGGAGGTCGGGGACAGCAGCGGCCAGGCGCGCACGAACGTCCCGGTGAGGTCGTCGTCCTGACGCAGCCAGCGCCGGATCACATGCGGCGGCACCTCGTCGTCGTCGACCTGATCGACCAGGAGTTCCAGGATCTCCTCCCACACCTCGTCGCGCGCCTCGTTGTGCGACGCGGCGGGGTCGGCGGCGGCGAACACCTCGACCCACTCCTGACGGCCCAGCCAGAGGTCGGCCCAGGGAGACTCCAGGCGCATGGCATGCTGCGGCGGACGCTCGAAAGACCGCGCCGCGGCATCGAGCATCAGGTCGGGGGAGAGGGAGGCCTTCAGCGCAGCCACGCGCGCATCCGGCTCCTCGCCGGCTGTCACGCCTTCGGGCACCAGGTCACGCAGGGTGCACAGTCGCACCGTGTCCTCGCCGAGACTCGGCAGCACATCTTCCACGTATGCGAGATAGTGCGCGTTCGGCCCGACGAGCAGCATGCCCCCGGCGCTCTGGGTCAGGCGCGGCTCCGCGTACAGCAGCTGCGCGGCCCGGTGCAGAGCGACGACGGTCTTCCCTGTCCCGGGACCGCCGTCCACGACGAGCGCGCCGGGGGAGGGCGTGCGGATGATCGCGTCCTGGTCGGCCTGGATCGTCGCGAGCACGTCTCGCATCCGTGATGTGCGATGCGTGCCGAGGCTGGCGATGAATGCGGACTGATCGTCGAGAGACGCTGCGCCGTCGAACCCGGCGGGCGTGAGCGCCTCGTCCCAGTAGTCACTGATGCGACCGTCCGTCCAGCGGTATCGCCGGCGCGAGACGATGCCGCGCGGATCCTCCATGGTCGCGGCGAAGTACGGTTCGGCCGCCGGGGTCCGCCAGTCGACGAGCAGACGGGTGCCGTCGGCCGCAGCCAGCCCCGTGCGGCCGATGTAGATCGGTTCGCCTTCTGCCGGCGTCATCCTGCCCAGGCAGATGTCGATGCCGAACCGCTGCAGGATCCGGAGTCGCCCGCTCAGGCGTCGGATCTCCAGGTCGCGGTCCACGGCGCTGTCGCCGAATCCCGCACGCTGGCGGCGTACCTCGGCGAGGCGTCTGGTGACTTCGCTGCGCTGCTCCTCCAGGGTGTCGACGATCCGTCGGAGGTGCTCGCGGTCGGCATCGAGAAGGGCGGGGGTGGCTTTCGCACTCAGATTCTCGGGCAGGTGGAAGGGATAGAAGGGCATGGGTCTCCTTCACGCGCGAGGGCCGGATCGCACGAGCGAGGGTCGATTCTGCCGCATGGAGGGGGCCTTGCGGCAAGCCCCCATCCCGGAGATATCCTGGAAATGGAAGGACGCGGGGACCACGCTGACGCATTCGACCGACTGCCCTCCCTGCGGAGCACACCATGACGCATCGCATCGGCTATCTCATCGGAAGTCTCGCGCAGGACTCGATCAACCGGATCCTCGCGAAAGCGCTCGTGGGGCTCGCGCCGCCCAGCCTGGAACTCTTCGAGATCCCGATCCGGGACCTCCCGCTCTACAACCGCGACGATGAGCTCGATCCGGTAGCCGCGGTGACGGAGTTCAAACGCGCCATCGAGAGCTCCGAGGGGCTGCTGCTGGTGTCGCCCGAGTACAACCGCTCCATCCCCGGTGCGCTGAAGAACGCGATCGACTGGGGCTCCCGCCCCTGGGGCCACAACTCCTTCGCCCGCAAGCCCACCGGCATCATCGGAGCATCCACGGGTGCCATCGGTACGGCCGTCATGCAGTCGTCGATGCGCAGCGTCCTGAGCTTCCTCAACGCCCCGCAGCTGAACGCCCCGGAGGCGTACATCACGTTCGATCCCGAGGCCTTCGGTCCGGATGGCGAGGTGAAGGATGCCGGCACGCGGGAGTTCCTCCAGCATTACATGAACGAGTACGCCGCCTTCGTCGAGCGGGTGCTGTCGCTCACCGCACCGGGCCACGTCGGGGATCAGGGCTAGTCGGCGGGGTATGCCCTCCCGAACGATCCGCCCCAGACGGTACCGCCGAGAGGGCTGACCGTCCTTCCCGGACGGTTGGGGAGGCGGCGAAGTTCTCGCTGCGCTCTCGGCTGATCTCCCCAGATCTCAGCCTGTAGCCCCCGCTACCTGAGCAGAGTACCGCTTAATCGGCTTGTCCGCCATTTGGGGGACAAAGAAATTTACGAATGTTGCGATTCCGGTCGCCTGTTGTCTTCCCGGCGGCGATGCCTAGGGTGGACCCATGGACAGAATGCTCGTGCTCCCCGCTCAGGTCGCCATCACCCACGGCCACCGGGTCGAGGTGACGGAGCAGGTCGATCCGCTCACCGATGGACCCGTCGTCCTCGCTCTCGTCGACCTCGACACGGGCATCCGCTACCGCCGCACGGAGGAGCCGGGCGGCGACTTCTCGCGATGGATCGGCCGGGTGCTGGAGTGCACGGTGACCATCGGCGGGATCGGGGCGCGCACCACTCTGCTGGTCGATCCCATCGGCCCCGGAGCGACCGGAGCCAAGATCGCGCTGCGCGGCGCCGACGCGGCCGCCGATGCGGCGAAGGCCGAAGCCGACCGATGGGGTGGCGCGGATCGTCCCCCGGTGGAGGAGCCCGAGCGCTTCTGGTGATGCGGGGCGGTCGCCCTCAACGGAAGTCCCGAGACCGATGCGTGAGGCCGGTGCGCATATCCTCGAAACCGTCGGCGAGCACGTTGACCACGCCCTCGGCCGACCGCTCCAGGATGCCGCGGATGATGAGCGCCGGTGATTCCCTGGCGACACGGCGGTAACGGTTCCAGACCCCGGCCGAGCAGACGATGTTCACCAGGCCGCTCTCGTCCTCGAGGTTGACGAAGGTGATCCCGGACGCCGTCGCCGGCCGCTGGCGATGGGTCACGAGGCCGGCGACCTCGATACGGCGACCGACCTCGTGGCCCTGCAGATCGGCGGCGGTGAGCACCCCGCGGGTGCGCAGCGCCTCCCGGAAGTGCGCCATCGGATGGTCGTCGGTCGACACTCCGGTCGCCCAGAGGTCCGCCGAGAGCCGCTCGTAGCTGGTCTGATCCGCGAACAGGGGCGGCTGCACGGCGACAGTGGTCCCCGGAAGGAAGCGGGAGCGGTCGTCCGCCGCGGCGCCGGCGAGCCAGATGGCCTCTCGGCGCTCCAGCCCCAGGCAGTCGAAAGCGCCGGCGGTGGCGAGCGCCTCCAGCTGCGTGGCGGTGGCATCCGTCCGGCGAACCAGATCGTGAAGGTCCCGGTAGCGTCCATGCGCCTCACGCTCGGCGACGATCTTCTCCGCCATCGGCACGCCGATCCCGCGGATGCCGCTGAGCCCCAGTCGCACCGCGGATCCACCGTCCCGCCGATGCGTCGCGGACTCGTCTGGAGCCCCCCTGTCGAAGCGGAGGGTGGGCGGTTGCGGATCGTCGAGGCAGTCCTCCCGCCCCGTCGGCCCGTGCATGGACGCGCCCTCGTCGAGAGGCTCCAGCATCTCCGTCGCTCCCGAGACGTGCAGATCGGGACGACGCACTTCCACCCCGTGCCGTCGGGCATCCGCGGTGAGGGTCGACGCCGAGTAGAAGCCCATCGGCTGCGAGCGCAGCAGGCCGGCGAGGAAGGCGGCGGGGTAGTGCAGCTTCAGCCAGGAGCTGGCGTAGACGAGCAGAGCGAACGACAGTGAATGCGACTCCGCGAAGCCGAAGTTGGAGAACGCCTGGATCTGGGCGTAGATGCGATCGGCCGCCTCATCGACGAGGCCGCGCCTGGCCATGCCGGCGTACAGCTTGTCCCTGACCTTCTCGATCTTCTCCAGGCCGCGTTTCGATCCCATGGCCCGGCGGAGCAGGTCGGCTTCGTCGGCCGTGCAGTCGCCGATGGCCGTCGCCATCTGGATGAGCTGCTCCTGGAAGATCGGGATGCCCAGCGTGCGTTTGAGGATGTCCTCCAGGTCGCTGTGCGGGTAGGGGATCGTGAAGTCCACGGGCTCCTCGCCCCGTGCCAGGCGCCCCCGGTTCTCCTCGTCGACACGATCCTTCGCCATCTTGCGCCGTACGAAGGGGTGCACGGCCCCACCCTGGATGGGACCGGGCCGGATGAGCGCGATCTGGATGGCGAGGTCGTAGAAGCAGCGGGGTTGCAGGCGGGGGAGCAGGCCGATCTGCGCACGGGACTCCACCTGGAAGACCCCGATCGAATCCGCGCGGCAGAGCATGTCGTACACCCCCGCCTCCTCTTTGGGAATGCTCTCCAGCGTCCACTCCTCGCCGGTGTTCTCGCGGATCAGGTCGAAACAGTGCTGGAGGGCGGCGAGCATCCCGAGGCCCAGCAGGTCGAACTTCACCAGGCCCATGAAGGCGGAGTCGTCCTTGTCCCACTGGATGACGGTGCGGTTCTCCATGCGGGCATGCTCCACCGGCACGACCTCGCCGACCGGGCGTGCGGTGAGCACCATCCCGCCGGAGTGGATGCCGAGGTGGCGGGGTGCCTTCAGCAGCTCACCCGCGTAGGCGAGCACGTTCTCCGGGATGTCATGACCCTCGACGGGTTCGAGCCCCACACCCCAGCCGTCCACCTGACGTGACCAGGCGTCCTGCTGCCCGGGGGAATGGCCGAGCGCTCTCGCCATGTCGCGCACCGCGTTCTTCGGACGGTACTGGATGATGTTCGCCACCTGGGCGGCCCGCTCCCTCCCGTACTCCCGGTACACCCACTGGATGATCTCCTCACGGCGGTCGGAGTCGAAGTCCACGTCGATGTCCGGCTCCTCCGTCCGCGTGGTCGCGAGGAATCGCTCGAAGGGCAGGCGGTAGAGGATCGGGTCGACCGCGGTGATCCCCAGCAGGTAGCAGACCGCGCTCGCCGCGGCCGACCCCCGGCCCTGGCAGAGGATGCCGCGTCTGCGCGCCTCCGCGACGATGCCGTGCACGATCAGGAAGTATCCGGGGAAGTCCTTCTCCTCGATCACGTCCAGCTCGCGTTCGATGCGACGGTGGCCGGCGTCGTCCAGCCGGGGGTACTTCGACGGCACGGCCTCCCAGACCAGGTGGCGCAGCCAGCTCATCGGCGTGTGCCCCTCCGGTACCTGCTGCTGGGGGAGCGCCGGTCGTGCGAGACGCAGGGGGAAGGCGGATGCCGCGGCCAGCTCGAGCCCGTACGAGATCGCGCCGGGGTAGCGCTGGAAGCGGGCCGACATCTCGGCTCCGCTGCGCAGATGCGCGCCGCCGTGCGCGGGCAGCCAGCCGTCGAGCTCATCCATGCTGCGCACCGCGCGGACCGCGGCCACCGCCTCGGCGAGCGGTGCCTGTGCGGGGGTGGCGTAGTGCACGTTGTTGGTCGCGACCACCGGCAGCCGCATCCGACGGGCGTGATCGGCGAGGGCGTCGTTACGGCGGGTGTCCAGGGGGTCGCCGTGGTCGAAGAGCTCGACGGCGACGTTGTCGGCTCCGAACAGGTCGACGAGGGAGCGCAGCGGAGCGGCCGCGTCTCCGGCCTCGAGCCCACGGCGCACCGCACCCTTGCGGCATCCGGTCAGGATCGTCCAGTGCCCGCCCGCGCGCGCGGCGAGGTCATCGAGGTCGTACACCGGACGCCCTTTCTCTCCACCGCGCAGCTGTGCGGCGGAGATCGCGCCCGAGAGCCGGTGGTAGCCCTCCATCCCGCGGGCGAGGACCAGCAGGTGTTCGCCGGCGGGATCGGCGGAGCCTCGTTGCGGTGCGGGCAGGTCGAGAGACAACTCGGCTCCGAACACGGTCTGCAGCGGACTCTCCATGAGGTCGGCGACCTCGGCGAAGCGGGCCGCGCCGTAGAAGCCGTCGTGGTCGGTGAGGGCGAGGGCGGTCAGACCGAGGCGGTCCGCCTCGGCGAGGAGGTCCTCGGGGGAGGAGGCGCCGTCGAGGAACGAGTACGAGGAATGGGCGTGCAGCTCGGCATAGGGGACCGCATCCTCGGGGCGTGCGCTGGCGGTGGGCGGAGTGCGCTTGCGGCGTCGGCTCACCGGTCCTGGGTCCGTCCGCTGGCCGCGGGGCTCGGCGCCGGGAGGGGCCGGGGGCGACTCGTCGCCGCTGAGGGTGCGCTCCAGGTCTTTCCAGGAGAGGGGCGGGTTGTGCCAGCCCATCAGCGATACCTCCCCTCGGCCCACCAGCGCTCGCCGGTGTGGAAGACCAGCCAGGCGCGGTCGCGGTCGTCGACGATCTGCAGTCGGTGCCCGCGCTTGCCGCCGCCGGACGCCCAGCGGCGCTCGTGGATGGGCCAGGGGCCGGCCCACGCCTGCACGGTCGCCCCGTCGATGCGGGCGGGATCGCTCGAGAGCGCCCCGCGCTCGTCGACGGTGATCGTGGTCTCGTCCGCGGACAGCACTCCGATCGGACGCGGCGGGCGGAACACCTCTGCCGGGAGCGGATCGGGCAGGCTCCCCGGCCAGGGCGATTCCGGGTCGCGCGGGGGGACCGTACGCTCGCCCCAGGGCGTCAACACCTGCCGATCGGCGAGCCAGCGGCCGCCGGCGACCGCGGCGGTGACGACACCCTGATGACCCAGCATGGTCTGCACGCGGGAGACCGCATGGTGCAGGCGCTCATCGGTGCCGGATCCGAAGAGCCCCGGCTGGTGATGGGCGGCGTCGTCCACGGCGGCGGGGACGATGCGCACCGCCATGATGCCGCCGAACGCCCGTGCCTCATCGACCGGCTGCTTCGCCGACTGCGCGGCCAGTGCCTCCAGCTGCCAGCGCACCCGGTCGACGAGGTCGGAGGCGTCGAAGCACGTCGGATGCAGCCAGGACCGGGAGAAGACCACGCCGTTGTCATCGGTGAGATCGATCCGCACCTCCGTGCACACGACCGCGGCGTCGCCGAGTGCGAGCATGACCGCATCCGCCGTCTGCCGCACCGCGAAGGCGACCTGATCCGCTCCGGCCAGCGGCGAGTCGAACTCGATGTCCCGAACGAGCTCGGGGTCGGGCGGACGCGGCGTCAGCGGGCGGGAGTCGGCGCCGGCGGCGAGAGCGTGCAGACGTGCGCCGTGTTCACCGAAGCGGTCGCGCACGTCGAGCGGGGTGAGCGCGGTGAACTCGCCGAGGGTGCGCACCCCGAGTCGGACGAGGAGACCGGCGATCTGCTCGTCGCGCAGCACCTGCACGGGGAAGGGCGCCAGGAACTCCCGGGATCCACCGGGTGGCACGACCGTGCAGGGGGTGGGGCCCCGCGCGGCGATCTCGGCGGTGAACGGGCCGTCCGCGACGCCGATGCGCACCTCGGGGAGACCGGCCTCCGCGAGGACGGTGGTGAGCGCCTCGGCCGCCTCCGCCTCCCCGCCGTGATAGCGGGAGATGCCCCGGGCGCGGACGATCGCGAGTCCCGGTCGCAGCAGCGTCACCCCGGGCGCATGCTTCTCGATGAGGTGCAGCACGGGGAGGAAGGCACGCTCGTCGCGGTCGGGGTCGTGGGGGAGCACGCGCAGCGAGGAGAGATGGCCCTGTGCGACGCGGCGGCGCTGACCGGTGCGCACGCCGTGCTCGCGGGCGGAGGCGGTGCAGGCGACGATCGTGTTCGCCTGCACCAGGGCGGTGGGCGGGTGCGGAGGCGGACTGCCGAGCGCGGCCCGCAGGGGCCAGTCGGGGAACCACAGCACGAGCACGCGGAGCGGGCTGTTCATCCGGCTTCCGCCCATCGCAGGAGTTCGGGCCGTGCGGAATCGTCCTGGCCGACGAGCTCGGGCGGGAGCGCGGGCAGCGCGGTGAGCTCGGCCCCGACGGTCTCGACGGCGCCGTGTCCTCCCGGCAGCCGCACCTGCACGCTCGACGGGCGAGAGGTGTGCCGGGTCTGCGCGGTCACGGTCACCGTGCAGTCGGAGAGCAGGCCCCAGCCGGCGCCGAGGCCGTGCCAGTGCGGGTCCTGCAGGCGTATCGTCCCCTCGCTCTGCGGCCACCGTCCGGTGCCGGGCGTCTCGGTGACCAGGAGCGTGCATCCGCGATCGCGCAGGCGTGCGCTCAGACGGGAGACATCGGCATCCCGCGCCCGTGTGGCGGGGTGCACGACGATCAGGGGTACGACCTCGGCCAGCGCGGAGGTCGCCGCGAGCCAGCGCTCTCTCGGGTCGGGGACGAGGATCAGACGGGCGAGATCGATGCCGAATGCGGCCGCCGCTTCGACGCCGAGTGTCGGCATGCCGACGACGGCGCACCAGTGCCCCTTCTGCGATGCGGCGCTGAGCAGTGCGAGCACGAGGCTCGGCGAGGGGGAGACGGTGTAGGAGGTGCCGGTCTGCAGTCCCTCCTCGGGGAGGAGCGCGGAGAAGGCGGGGTCGAGGGGGAGCAGCGTATGCTCGCTGCGCCGCCGTTGCATCCGGCTGATCTCGCGGCGCAGTCGCAGCACTTCTCCCGCGCGGGAGTCGCTCGCCGGCGAGAGGGAGGCCAGCGCATCGAGACCGATCACCCTGCATCCTTTCTCGAAGATATATTCTAATATACCAAGTCCTGTGGATGACGATAGTTCGTACATCGGACATCGGCGGAGTTCTCCACAGGGCGTCGGTGCCGGGCCTGCAGATCTCCTAACCTGCGCGTATGGACCCCCGGCTCGCACTCCTCTCGCTCGTGCACGTGATGCTGGCGGGCGTCGGTGGATGGCTGATCGTGATCGATGCGCGCACGCACCGCCTCCCGAATCGCATCGTGCTGCCGACGCTCGCCGCCCTGATCGTGCTCGGTGCCGGCGACGCCCTGGTCACGGGGCAGAGCACCGCGTTCCTGCGCGCCCTCCTCGGCATGGTGATCCTGGGTGGCTTCTACGCCGTGCTGCGGGGGATCAGCCGTGCGGGGATGGGTGGCGGCGATGTGAAGCTCGCCGCGGTCATCGGGTTCGTGCTCGGCTGGCACGGCTGGCAGTCGCTCGCGATCGGAGCCGCCTCGGCGTTCGTGCTCGGGGCGCTCTACGCGCTCGTGCTCATCCTCTTGCGCCGAGCACACGGGGCCACCCGCATCGCCTTCGGACCGTGGATGATCATCGGCGCGTTCCTCGGCATCGTCCTCGGCTGAATCCGCCGGGCCTCGCACGGATAGTCCAATGTCGGGGCTACCCTGAAGCACATGGCACTTGCACGGCTTCACGGCGGCCCGCTGGACGGGCAGATCATCCCCCTCGGCGACGCGGACGACAAGCTGATCGTCCCCTACAGCGAGACGCAGGTGGTGTACAACCGCCGTAGCGAACCGCACAACACCGGCCCGAACGATGGGCCGACCGAGGTCGACTACTGGTTCGAAGAGTCTCTCGAGGATCTCACTCTCAACGACGATGACTGAACCGTCCCGCACGGTCGAGGTCGAGCGCAAATACGACGTCGACGGCGAGACCCCGCTGCCGGTCTGGGAAGCGATCCCCGGGGTCGACGCCGTCACCGCCGGGGAGGCCCGGGCGCTCGACGCCCAGTACTTCGACACGGCAGACGGTGAACTCGCCCGCGCGGGAGTGGCGCTGCGTCGTCGCACCGGCGGTCCGGACGAGGGCTGGCACGTGAAGGGACCGCGGCAGGGCGACGGTCGGCTCGAACTCGGGTGGCCGCTCGGTGAGGATGACGAGCTCCCCGCGGCCGTCGCCGACACCGTGTCCGCCTGGACGACCGCACCGCTCACCCCGCTCGCCCGCATCCGGAACGATCGCACCGCCTACCTGCTCACCGGTCCCGCGGGAGTCGTGGCCGAGTTCGTCGACGACCGGGTGCAGGCGACGGATCTCCGCAGCGACGTGCAGCGCGAATGGCGCGAGTGGGAGATGGAACTCGGTCCCGCGGCCCCGGCAGACGACGAGGCGCGCACCGCCTTCTTCGCTGCGGTGGAGCGCGCCGTCCTGGCCGCGGGAGGCCGGGAATCGGCATCCGGTTCCAAGCTCGCCCGCGCCCTCGGCTTCTAGTCAGACGGCCGAGCCGAACGCAACCCCTTTCCCGGGACGACACCGCGTGCTTGAGTGACAGCATGAGTCGACCGCCTGTGCTCCGATCGCTGCAGACGATCGTCCCCGACACCGTCCTCGTCCAGGAGCAGGTGCGCGACGTCTTCGCCCAGCAGCCCGACCTCGGACGATTGGCGCAGCGGATCGTCACGACGTCGTTCAACGTCTCGGGCATCGACCGGCGCCACACCGTGATCGACGAGTTGTCGCTCGACTCCGACGTGGCCGATCCCGTCTTCTTCGACCGGCGTTCCGGCGAGCTGCTGGCTCCGGGCACGAAGGCGCGCAACGACATCTACACCCGGGAGGCCGCCCGGCTCTTCGTCGACGTCGCGCGGCGGGCCCTCGACGCCGATCCCGAGATCGGCCCGGAGGATGTGACGCACGTCATCACGGTGTCCTGCACCGGGTTCCACGCTCCCGGACCGGAATACGAGATCGTGCGCGCTCTCGGGCTGTCCGATGCGGTGCAGCGCTTCCACCTCGGGTTCATGGGCTGCTACGCGTCGATGCCGGCGCTGCGGGCGGCGAGTCAGTTCTGCATCGCCGACGAGAACGCGGTCGTCCTGGTCGTCAGCGTCGAGCTGTGCACCCTGCATCTGCGCTCCTCGGAGAACCCGGACACGATCGTCGCCTCCTCGCTGTTCGCCGACGGTGCGGCGGCCGGCATCGTCACGGCCCGCGACCTTCCGTCGACATCACCCGCCCTGCGGTTGGACCGGTTCCACACGGCCATCGCCCCGGAGGGCGAGAAGGACATGGCCTGGACGATCGGCGACACCGGATTCGAGATGATCCTCTCCACCGCCGTCCCGCAGATCATCGGGGAGACCATCATCGGCGCGCTCCGGCCGCTGTACTCCGCTGATGCGGAGATGGCCGAAGCTTTCGAGGCGGGGCGGGTGGGGGAGAAGGTCGAGCACTGGGCGATCCACCCCGGGGGCCGCAGCATCCTGGACCGGGTGCAGGAGCGGATGCATCTCAGCGATGCGCAGCTGCACCCCGCCCGCGAAGTGCTGCGCGAGAACGGCAACATGTCCAGCGCCACGGTGCTCTTCGTCCTCAAGCGCATCCTGGAGGAGGAGGGCGCGGCTGCGGGCGAGCGTGTCGCCGCGATGGCCTTCGGGCCGGGGCTGACCGCCGAGAGCGCGCTGCTCACCGTCGTCGCCCCCTCGGCCTCATGAGTCCAGCACTGGCGGTCAGGGACGTCGAGACCCGTGAGCTGATGGACGATCCGCACGCCGATGCGCGAATGTTGGCGCGGACCTACGGACGCTTCGGCTTCGTGAACGCGCTGGTCTCGCGTCCTGGCACCCTCTATCGCCGCGATATCCTCCCGCGTGCGGAGCGTGCGGGGCGGCTGCGCATCCTCGATGTCGGCGCCGGCGGCGGAGACCTCTGCCGCCTGCTCGCGGGGCGGCTGCGTCACGACGGGTTCGACGCCGAGATCACCGCACTCGATGCCGATGAGCGGGCGATCCGGTGGGCCTCGGCGCACGACCGCGGCGCCGGCATCCGCTATCGACGGGCGCTGACCACCGAGCTGGTCGACGCGGGCGACACCTACGACGTCGTGCTGTCCAACCACGTGCTGCACCATCTGGATGAGGGCGAGCTCCAGACGGTGCTCAGCGACTCGCTGAGACTCGTCGCGCCGAACGGGCTGGTGTCCCACCACGACATCGCCCGGAGCCGGACCGCTCACGTGCTGTTCGCCGCGGCGACCTGGCCGATCTCGCGCACCCTCCTCGCCGACTCGTTCATCCGCGAAGACGGTCTCATCAGCATCCGACGCTCGTACACGGTCGCCGAGCTGACGGCGATCGCTCCGACCGGGTGGACCGTCCGCGGGGGACTGCCCTCGCGACTGGAGCTGCGGTGGGAGGAGGGCAGTGCCCGATCATGACGTGCTGATCGTGGGAGCAGGGCCGGTCGGTCTGCTCCTGGCCTGCCTGCTGCTGCAGGACGGATTGCGGGTGGTGGTCTGCGAGCGGCGCACGGATGCCGACGATCGGACCAGGGCGATCGGCATCCATCGGCCGGGGCTGGACGCTCTCGATGCGGTCGGAATCGGCACGGACGTCCGGTCGGAAGCGCTGCGGCTCGAAGGCGGAGAGGTGCGCAGCCGCCGCAGGGCCCTGGCCACGCTGACCTTCGCGCCGGATCGCCCCGTCCTGATCCTCCCGCAGCCGCGGACGAGTGCGCTGCTCCGAGCCCGGCTGCAGGCACTCTCTCCGGATGCGCTGATCTCCGGATGCACGGTGCAGAGTGTGCGGGGGACCGCCGATGCTGTTCAGGTCTTGACGCAGAGTGGGGCGGGACCGCGGACGTTCACGGCGTCGATCGTCGTGGGGGCGGACGGGGTGCGCAGCCGTCTGCGCGATGATCTCGATCTCGGCTGGGGCCGTCGTCCGGGACGCGCGTCGTACTCGATGCTCGACGTCGCAGACGCCTCACCGGGTGAGCATGCCGTCCTGCACTGCGAACCCGCCGGTCTCGTCGAGTCCTTCCCGCTTCCCGGTGGAGTGCGGCGCTGGGTCGTACGTGAAGGGTCCGACGGGGATCTGCGTGACCCCGAGGCCTTTCGCGCCGTGATCGAGGCGCGCACCGGGATCGCCATCCCGCTCCCGCCCGACGCGGAGCCGACTTCCTTCGTCGCCGCACAGCACCGGGCGACACGGCTGACCAGGGGTCGGGTCGTGCTCCTCGGAGACGCCGCGCACGAGATCAGTCCCATCGGCGGGCAGGGGATGAACCTGGGGTGGGTGGATGCCCGACGCCTCGCATCCGAGCTCGCGCGGTCGCTGCCGCATCGGATGCCGGAGCTGGCGAGGTTCGAGTGGCACGTCCTGCGCTCTGCGTCGCGCGCACAGCGGCGCTCGGCGTTCTACATGTCGATGGGTGCTCCGGCGCCGATGCCCGTGGTCCGCAGCAGGGAGCTCCTGATGCGCGCACTCGGCTCGCCGCCGGCGCGAGGATGGACGGCCGGACTCCTCACTATGCGCGGTCTCTGACGTACGGCCTCTGACGCACGAAGGCCCGGTCCGCAGTGCGCGGGACCGGGCCTTCGAGGGGGTGGATCAGAAGTTGATCATGTGGCCGGCGAGCCCGTGGAAGCCCTCCTGCAGCGCCTCCGACAGCGTCGGGTGCGTGTGCACGTTGCGGGCCAGCTCCAGGGCCGTGAGGTCCCACTTCTGGGCCAGCGTCAGCTCGGGCAGGAGCTCGGAGACATCCGGGCCGATCATGTGGGCGCCGATGAGCTCGAGGTGCTCGGCGTCGGCGATCAGCTTGACGAAGCCGACCGGCTCGCCCAGACCGTGCGCCTTGCCGTTCGCCATGAACGGGAAGGTGGCGACCTTGATCTCGCGCCCCTCGTCCTTGGCCTGCTGCTCGGTGAGGCCGAACGAGGCCACCTGCGGGGAGCAGAACGTCGCGCGCGGCATCATGCGGTAGTCGCCCAGTGTCTGCGTCTCCGCGCCGCCGATGGTCTCGGCCGCGACGACGCCCTGTGCCTCGGCCACGTGGGCGAGCTGCAGCTTGGCGGTCACGTCGCCGATGGCGTAGATGCCCTCGACGTTGGTGCGCATGTGGTCGTCGATGTCGATCGCGCCGCGCTCGGTCAGCTTCACACCCGTGGCCTCGAGGCCGAAGCCCTCGATGTTCGGGGCGAATCCGACCGACATGAGGACCTTGCCGGCCTCGATCGACGACTGCTGCCCGTCCTTGGCGGTGTAGGTGACGGTGACGGACGAGCCGTTGTCGACGACCGACTCCACCTTGGTGGAGGTGAGGATGTCGACGCCGTAGTTCTTGTACTGCTTCGCGATCTCCTTCGACACGTCGGCGTCCTCGTTGGGGAGCGCGCGGTCGAGGAACTCGATGATCGTGACCTTCACGCCGTAGTTCGTCATCACGTAGGCGAACTCCATGCCGATGGCGCCGGCGCCGACGATGACGATCGATTCGGGCAGCTCACGGCTCATGATCTGCTCTTCGTACGTGACGACGTTCTCGCTGAGCGTCACACCGGGCAGCAGGCGCACCTTGGAGCCGGTCGCGATGATCACGTTGTCGAAGGTGACCTCTTCAGTCGAGCCGTCGGCCTTGGCGACCGAGATGGCCTTGGGGCCCGTGAAGGTGCCGCGACCGTCGTACTCGGTCACCTTGTTCTTCTTCATCAGGAAGTGGATGCCCTTGACGCGGCCATCGGCGACCACGCGGCTGCGGTCGAACGCCTTGCCGTAGTCGATCGTGAACTCGCCGGAGATTCCGAAGAAATCAGCCTTGTGATTCAGTGTGTGCGCGAGCTCCGCGTTCTTCAGGAGCGCCTTGGACGGGATGCAGCCGACGTTGAGGCAGACACCGCCCCAGTACTTCTCCTCGATGATGGCGGTGGACAGACCGAGCTGCGCGCTGCGAACCGCAGCGACGTATCCGCCAGGACCTGCACCAAGGATGACGACGTCGTAATGTGGCATGCCTTAAGCCTATCGCTCTACGGGGGCGTCGGAACCGGTCGCGGAACCGCCACGACGGCGGCTCACGACGATCCACGTGACCACGCCGGCGACGACCAGCACCGCGACGATCACGAGTACCCAGATCCACGGGGACCCACCTTCGGCGTCACCGGAATCCGCCGCCGGCGTCGTGGTCGCCTCGGGGGCGGCAGTCTGCTCGGCCGTCGGTGCCGCGGACGTGGGGGCGGCAGTGGGTTCCTCTGTCGGAGCCGCGTCGTCGCCGACGGTCACGGTGAAGGAGTACTCGCCGGAGGTGGGATGACCGTCGCTCGAGACGACCTTCCAGATGACGTGGTACTCGCCGGCCGGGCCCGAGCCCTGCAGCGGCTGGGTGACGATCGCGCCGTCGACCGTCGCGGCGCCGTCGGTGATCGAGGAACCGTCGGGGCCGGTGACGACGACCTCGGTCGCGCCGTCGCCGTCGATGAGCTTCGCGCTGAAGGTGAGGGTCAGCGCCGAAGGCACGGTCTCGACGGACTCGTCCGCGGCCGGAGACGACGACACGAGCGCGTCGTGCGCGGAGGCCGAGAGCGGCGAGAGGAGAACGAGGAACGCAGCGAGCAGGGTGGCGGCGAGGGCGATCGGGGTCGCCGGGCGCCGCAGGGCTTTGGTCTTCACGGCTCCACCCTAGGAAACACCGGTATGTGGTGGCTGAGTGCGAAAGCGGCCTCCCGCGAGGGCCTCGGCATCCGTTAGTCTGGACAACCAAGGAGGGCACAGTGACTGACAGCGACAGCCGACCGGCCGGAGAAGCCGCGATCCACCGTTCCGGTGAGCAGAGACATGACGTGACGCAGACGTTCGGGCACGATTCCGACCTGTCATTCGTGCCGTTCGGGGTGGAACTCACCGATGTGGAGCAGAGCGCGATCAGCGCCCTCCCCGCAGGATCGGCGTTGCTGCTGGTCCGTTCCGGCGCCCTCGCCGGTGCGCGCTACCTCCTCGACACCGATGTGACCACGGTCGGCCGTCACCCGGAGGCCGACATCTTCTTCGACGACGTGACCGTGTCCCGTCGTCATGCCGAGATCACCCGCACCGGGTCGACGTTCGAGATCATCGATCAGCGCTCGCTCAACGGAACGTACGTCAACGGGGAGCGCGTCGACCGCAGCCCGCTCGTGGACGGCTCAGAACTGCGTGTCGGCAAGTTCCGCCTGAACTTCTTCGCCTCCCCTCGCGATCGCGCGGCGGCGAACGACTGATGGCGGCTACTCCCGCCCGCGAACGTTCCGCGTCCGCGGGCTTGCTGAGCATCGGCCAGGTCCTCGCTCGGCTCACACCGGAGTTCCCCGACCTCACCTCCAGCAAACTGCGCTTCCTCGAGGTGCAGGGCATCGTCAGTCCTTCTCGAACCGAGTCCGGCTACCGCAAGTTCTCCGCGTCGGACATCGAGAGGCTGCGGCTCGGCCTCACCCTGCAGCGCGACCACTATCTTCCGTTGAGCGTGATCCGCGAGCAGCTCGACGACGTCGATGCGGGTGGGGAGGCGACACCGCTCGCTCCGCCGCCCTCGATCATGCCGGCGCCGCGCAGATACCGTCGCGACGAGCTGCTGGCCGCAGCCGGTGCGGGCCCGCAGCTGCTCAACGATGCGATCAGCACCGGCGTCATCATCGCGCAGGAGAGCTACCAGGAGACGACGGTCACGCTGCTGCGCGGCCTCGTCGCCCTCGACCGCCACGGCATCGAGCCGCGGCACCTGCGTTCCCTGCGTCAGGGGGCGGAGCGCGAGGTCGCGCTCATCGAATCGGCGATGTCCGCGCTGCTGCGTCGGACGGACGCACCGTCTCGCGCCAAGGCCAGCGAACTCGCGCCCGAACTGGCGACGAAGATCGACGAAGTGCGCTCGCTCTTCGTCAGGGACGCACTGTCACGAGTGCTTTCGTAACGAACTGGTTGCGACACACCTTCGCGGTCCCGCGGATGTGATTGCCGGTGCCCAGGCACTGCTCTACCGTGGAAGATAACCGTTCCAGGGAGGATTTCAGATGAATGCGGATGAGCTCGCAGGAGACCCGCGGTTCGTACCCGAACTCCTCTTCACCGACGGTCTTCCGGCCATGGATGACGAGGTCGGCTACCGTGGCGCGGTCGCCGCTCGCGCCGCCGGCATCACCTACCGTCAGCTGGACTACTGGGCGCGTACCGAGCTGGTGGAACCCACCGTTCGCGGGGCGAACGGTTCCGGCTCGCAGCGTCTCTACGGCTTCCGCGACATCCTCGTGCTGAAGCTCGTGAAGAGCCTGCTCGACACGGGCATCTCGCTGCAGCAGATCCGAACGGCCGTCGACGAGCTGCGACGTGCGGGTATCCGCGACCTCGCCGGTACGACGCTCATGAGCGACGGTGCGTCGGTCTACCTGTGCACCTCGAACGACGAGGTCATCGACCTCGTGAGCCGCGGCCAGGGCGTCTTCGGCATCGCCGTCGGCAAGGTCCTCCGTGAGGTGGAGTCGACGCTGGTCGCATTCGATGCGACCGCTCCGGATCCGGTCGACGAGCTCTCCGCCCGTCGGACCAAGCGCTCCGCCTGACACCGCGCCTCCCCGACATACAGAAAACGGCCGTCCTCGATGAGGATGGCCGTTTCGCTGTGCGCGTGGGGAGGATCAGCTCTGTGGACCGCTCTCGGGCACGGCGATCCGACCGGTGCGGATGATCCGGTCGAGAAGTGAATCGAAGTCGGCCGCCAGTTCCTGGGCGGAATCGCCGGGCCAGATGTGCAGCGGCTTGGCGGCACCCTGCGCCTGCTGCAGCGAAGTGCGCTCCGGCAGCTGCGGGGAGAGCACGAGGGGGCCGAACATGTCGCGCAGTTCCTTGATGCGGAACTGGTGCTCGATGGACTGCGGGCGCACGCGGTTCACGACGATGCCGAGAGGCTGCAGCCGGGGAGAGAGACCGCGACGGATCTCCTCGATGGCGCGGAGGGCGCGATCGGCTGCGGCGACGGAGAAGAGACCGGGCTCGGTGACGACCATGACGCGATCGCTCGCGGCCCAGGCGGTGCGGGTCAGGGCGTTCAGCGAGGGCGCGCAGTCGACGAGCACGAGGTCGTAGTCCGCCTCGACGGAGGCGAGCGCCTCCTCGAGCTTCCAGACGTCGCGCACGCTCGGGTGCGGGCCGTCGAAGTTGATCGCAGAAGGGCTCCCGATCAGCACGTCGATGGTGCCGGGGTGGACCTTCGCCCAGCCGCTGGAGGTGATCGCCTGACGGACCACCTTCTCTTTCGGGTTCGCCAGGACGTCGGCGATGTTGAGTCGTCCGGCCACCTGGATGTCCATCCCGGTGGAGACGTCGGACTGCGGGTCGAGGTCGACGACGAGAGTCCGGACGCCTCGGGCGAAAGCCGCTGAGGCCAGCCCGAGTGTCACGGTCGTCTTGCCGACGCCCCCCTTGAGAGAGCTGACGCTGAGTACGTGCACGGACACCACGTTACCTTCCCCTAGGCTGAGGGAACACTCAGCCCCGCCCCATGCGCATCGAAAACGCTGCGCATCGAGCTTTCAGAGGTGTGCATGTTCCAGAAGATCCTTGTGGCGAACCGCGGCGAGATCGCGATCCGCGCATTCCGTGCAGCAGTCGAAGTGGGGGCGCGCACCGTCGCGGTGTTCCCTCATGAGGACCGCGGCTCGGTGCATCGGCTCAAGGCCGACGAGGCCTACGAGATCGGGGAGCGCGGCCATCCGGTGCGCGCATACCTCAACGTCGACGAGATCATCCGCGTCGCTCTCGAATCGGGAGCGGATGCGATCTATCCCGGATACGGCTTCCTCTCGGAGAACCATGAGCTGGCCGAGAAGGCTGCAGCCAACGGCATCGTGTTCATCGGTCCGCCCTCCAAAGTCCTGGAGATGGCGGGGAACAAGGTCGAGGCGAAGCGTCATGCGATCGAGGCGGGCGTGCCCGTCCTCCGATCCACGGAAGCCTCCGACGACGTCGATGCTCTCGTCGCCCAGGCGGAGGACATCGGGTTCCCGCTCTTCGCCAAGGCGGTCGCCGGCGGCGGCGGTCGCGGCATGCGCCGTGTCGAGACGTTCGGTGATCTCGCCCCCGCGCTGGCCGAGGCCATGCGCGAGGCGGCCAGCGCATTCGGAGACGCCCGGATGTTCCTCGAGCAGGCGGTCGTGCGCCCGCGGCACATCGAGGTGCAGATCCTCGCGGACAAGACCGGCGAGACCGTGCACCTGTTCGAGCGCGACTGCTCGGTGCAGCGACGTCACCAGAAGGTCGTGGAGATCGCTCCGGCTCCGAACCTCGACGACAGCGTCCGCACCGCGCTGCACGGGTACGCGGTCGCGTTCGCGCGGTCCATCGGCTACGAGAACGCCGGCACGGTCGAGTTCCTGCTCGAGACGGCGGGGGAGCGCACGGGCGAGGTCGTCTTCATCGAGATGAACCCGCGCATCCAGGTGGAGCACACGGTCACCGAGGAGGTGACCGACGTCGACCTCGTGCAGAGCCAGATGCGCATCGCGTCCGGGCAGACCCTCGCCGACCTCGGCCTGCAGCAGGAGAACCTGCATCTGCGTGGCGCCGCGCTGCAGTGCCGGATCACGACGGAGGACCCGACGCAGGGCTTCCGCCCCGACACCGGGAAGATCACGACCTACCGCTCGCCCGGTGGCGCCGGCATCCGTCTCGACGGCGGAACCGTCCACCAGGGGGCGCAGATCAGCCCGCACTTCGACTCCATGCTGGCGAAGCTGACCTGCCGTGGTCGCGACTTCCCCGCCGCCGTCGCCCGAGCGCGTCGCGCCCTGGCGGAGTTCCGCATCCGCGGGGTCTCCACCAACATCCCCTTCCTGCAGGCGCTGCTGGAAGACGACGCATTCATCGCGGGCGATGTGAGCACCTCGTTCATCGACGAGCGGCCCGAGCTTCTGCGTGGCCGGGTGTCGAAGGACCGTGGGACGAAGTACTTGAACTGGCTGGTCGATGTCACCGTCAACAAGCCGCACGGCGCCCACCCGGGTGTGATCGATCCCTCGTCGAAGCTGCCGACGGTCGATCTGACCGCGGAACCGCCGGCAGGCTCTCGTCAGCGGCTCCTCGAACTCGGGCCGGAGGGCTTCGCCCGCAGCCTCCGAGAGCAGACCGCACTGGCGATCACCGACACCACCTTCCGGGATGCGCACCAGTCCCTCCTGGCGACCCGGGTCCGCACGAAGGACCTCGTCGCCGCCGCTCCCTACCTGGCGCGGCTGACTCCCGGCCTGCTGTCCGTCGAGGCCTGGGGCGGCGCGACCTACGACGTCGCCCTGCGGTTCCTGGGAGAGGACCCGTGGGAGCGGCTCGACAAGCTGCGTGCCGCATTGCCGAACGTCGCGATCCAGATGCTGCTGCGCGGCCGCAACACGGTCGGCTACACGCCCTACCCGACGGCGGTCACCGAGGCGTTCGTCGCGGAGGCGGCTGCCAGTGGTGTCGACATCTTCCGCATCTTCGACGCGCTCAACGACGTGGAGCAGATGCGACCGGCGATCGAGGCCGTCCGCAAGACGGGCACGGCTGTCGCCGAGGTGGCGCTCTGCTACACCGGCGATCTGCTCGACCCCGCAGAAGACCTCTACACGCTCGACTACTACCTGCGCCTCGCCGACCAGATCGTCGAGGCGGGCGCGCACATCATCGCGATCAAGGACATGGCGGGCCTGCTGCGCCCGGCGGCCGCGGCGAAGCTCGTCGCAGCGCTGCGTGAGCGGTTCGACCTCCCGGTGCATCTGCACACGCACGACACGCCGGGCGGTCAGCTGGCCACGCTCCTCGCAGCTAGCGCCGTCGGCGTCGATGCCGTGGATGCGGCGTCGGCACCTCTGTCCGGCACCACGAGCCAGCCGTCCCTGTCTTCGCTCGTCGCAGCTCTCGCGCACACCGAGCGGGACAGCGGGATCTCGCTCGACGGAGTGTCCGACCTCGAGCCCTACTGGGAAGCGGTGCGTCGGGCGTACGCTCCGTTCGAGTCCGGGCTTCCGGGGCCGACGGGGCGCGTCTACCACCACGAGATCCCCGGCGGTCAGCTCTCGAATCTGCGTCAGCAGGCGAAGGCTCTGGGCCTCGCGGACGACTTCGAGCTCATCGAGGACATGTACGCAGCCGCCGATCGGATCCTGGGACGCGTGCCGAAGGTGACTCCCTCCTCCAAGGTGGTCGGCGACCTGGCCCTTCACCTCGCAGCCGTGAAGGCGGATCCCGCCGACTTCGAGGCCAACCCGGAGAAGTACGACGTGCCGGATTCGGTCGTCGGCTTCATGGCGGGCGAGCTGGGCGATCTGCCCGGCGGGTGGCCGGAGCCCTTCCGGACGAAGGTTCTCGCCGGACGCTCGGTGCGGCTCGGTCTCACGGAGATCACCTCGGAGGACGAGGCAGCACTCGCCGGAACCAGCGCCGAGCGGCGGACACGACTGAACACCCTGCTGTTCCCCGGACCGACCGCGGAATTCGCGCAGCGCCGTGAGCTCTTCGGCGATCTCTCCGTGCTCGACACCAGCGACTACCTCTACGGCTTGGTCGCAGGGCAGGAGCACATGATCGAGATCGATCGGGGAGTGCAGCTCTACGTCGGTATCGAAGCGATCGGTGAAGCGGACGACAAGGGCATGCGGACCGTGATGACGACGCTCAACGGACAGCTCCGCCCCGTGTTCGTGCGCGATCGCTCGATCGTCGTCGACGCGCACGAGGTGGAGAAGGCGGACACCTCTGTTCCCGGGCAGGTCGCGGCTCCGTTCTCGGGCGTCGTGACTCTGAAGGCCGAAGTCGGCGCCGCAGTGCGGGCCGGGGAGCCGGTCGCGTCGATCGAGGCGATGAAGATGGAAGCGGCCATCACCGCGCCGGTCGATGGCGTCATCGAGCGCCATGCGATCGCCGAGACGCAGCAGGTGGATGCCGGAGATCTTTTGGTCGTGATCCGCCCCGCGCACTAACCTTGTGCGGGCGAGGCCTGTGCACCATGTGCGCATACCCGAGGCCCGCACAGGCTGGGAGCGAGATCGTGACACCGAAGAACATCACTGACCCCGACGAGAGCCCGCTGGGGGTGCTCGATGAAGCCGCGTCACTCGACACGGCCGGCATCGGCATCCTCGGCGGGACCGCGCAGGTCAGCGTGACGCTGCCCAAGGACGAGGATGACGACCTCACCGACGACGGGGTCGTCGAGGGAGAGGTGGTCGGCGACCTCGTGATCGACCCTCCCGCTGCCGTGCAATCCGCGGTGGCGACCGCGTCCGCGGCGAAGCCGTTGGCCTCGGGGGAGCCCGCCGTGGAGGCGACCGCCGCTCCGACCGAGCGTGCGGCCCCCGCGAAGAAGCCGAAGAAGCAGAAGGCAGCGGCGAAGACCCCGATCCCGACCCCGGTCCCGGCTCCGAAGAAGGTCGAAGATCTCGGGCGTCCGGCGAGAGGGGTCGACGAGACCGCGGTCGAGAAGCCCGCGGTCGACGAGCCCGAGCCCGAGGCCGAGGTCGTCGAGTCGGCGGTCGTCCACGCCGCCGCGATCGACGAGGCCCCGGTGTCCTCGCCTCCGCTGGTCCATCCGCGTTCGGAGAACATCATCGATGCCGTGGTCATCGAAGAGCCCGACGCCACCGCGCTCGTCGATACGCCGGACGACGACGAGCAGTCCGAAGAGGCGGCCACTGCGGAACGCTTCCTCGCCAGAGCGAAGGCCGATGCCGCACCGGCGCCCGCCGCGTCCGTGCCTGCCCGAGCGTCCGTCGAGAAGGAGAACAGGTCCGTGTCCACTCCCGATGAGAACAAGTCCGTCGCCTCCCAGCCCGTCCGACCCGCTCCGCGCGTCGACGTCACGCTCACGTCCAAACGTCTGGACGACCTGGGCGATGCCTCGAGGGAGTCGGCTGACCTGCTGACCGCCGACCGGCTGCTCGACCCGCACCGGCTCGCGAAGCCCGAACCGGAAGGCGCGTGGAGCCACTTCCTCTATGCCGTCTCCGGGCGGCGCATCAACATCGGAGACGGGCGCCGTGCGCGCGAGCGCAAGGCCCTGTCGGCGCGGATCGCCGCTCCGCTCGCCGGCGGAGCGCGGTTCGTCCCGGTGCTCTCGCGCAAGGGGGGAGTCGGCAAGACGACGATCACCGCGCTGCTCGGCATGGCTCTCGCCGACGCACGCGAGGATCGCGTGATCGCTGTCGACGCCAACCCCGATCGGGGCACGCTCGCGGAGCGCATCGTGCGTCCGCACCACAGCAAGTCCGTGCGCGACCTCGTCCGCATCCATGACGACGTCAAGGGATACCACGACATCTCGGCCATCGTCGCCAGGGACGCGACACGACTCGACGTGCTCGCCTCCGACTCCGACCCGCGCATCGCCGAGGCCTTCAGCGACAGCGACTACCGTGACGTCGCCGGTGTCGCCGCGCACTACTACTCCCTGGTCCTCACAGACACCGGAACCGGCATCGTCCACTCTGTGATGTCGGCGACCCTCGACCTCGCGGATCAGATCGTCATCGTCTCCGGACTCAGCGTCGACGAGGCCCGGCTGGCCTCCGAGACCCTCACCTGGCTCGAGACCAACGGCTATGCGGAGCAGGCGCGCGACGCGATCGTGGTTCTCAACCAGTCGACGCCGGGAACCCCGTTGGTGCGACTGAACGAACTCCAGGCGCACTTCGCCACCCGTGCCCGCAGCGTCGTCCGTGTCCCCTATGACCCGCAGATCGCGGGTGGAGGGACGATCGTGTTCGCGAACCTGCTCCCGGAGACCCGGATCGCCGCCCGAGAGCTGGCGGCACTGCTGGTCGAGGGCCTGCGGGCGAAGGCTGCCTGATGGCGGTTCGTGAGATCCGCATCTTCGGCGACCCGGTTCTGCGCAGCGTCTGCGCACCGATCGACGAGATCGACGACGGTGTGCGGGCGCTCGTGGCCGACCTTGTCGACACCGTCGAACTCCCCGGACGTGCCGGCGTCGCCGCCCCGCAGATCGGTGTCGCGCTCCGCGCCTTCAGCTACAACATCGACGGCGACATCGGGTACGTGCTCAACCCCGTCCTCACCGAGGTGCGCGGTGAGCCGCAGCCGACGGGGGAGGGATGCCTCTCGGTTCCCGGCCTCTGGCACGATGCCCAGCGCTACCCGTGGGCGCGCGTCGAGGGCATCGACCTCGACGGTGAGACCGTGGTGCTCGAGGGCGAGGGGCTGCTCGCCCAGGCGCTGCAGCACGAGACCGATCACCTCGACGGCAAGCTCTTCCTGACGCGTCTCGACGCGGAGACCCGCAAGATCGCCATGCGCGAGGTCCGCGAGAGCGCCTGGTTCTGAACATACGAAGAAGGGCCCCGCGTGAGCGGGGCCCTTCTTCGTGAAGATCGTCCGTCGAAGCGTCAGCCGCCGATCGCCACGTTGGTCGTGGCGACGGGCTCGTCGTAGATCGCGGCGATCTCGTCGGCGAAGTCGTTCATGATGACGTTGCGCTTGATCGAGAGCTTCGGCGTCAGGTGACCGGAAGCCTCCGTCCACTCCGAGTCGAGGATCGTGAACTTCCGGATCGACTCGGCACGCGAGACGTGGGCGTTCGCGATGTCCACCGCTCGCTGCACCTCGGCGCGGACAGCGGCGTTCTTGGACGCGTCCTCGAGCGACATCTTCGCCTCGAGGCCGTTGTTCGCGAGCCACGTCGGGAGCATCTCGGGGTCGAGGGTGACGAGCGCCGAGATGAACGGACGCTGGTCGCCCACCACGACGACCTGTCCGATGATCGGGTTGGCGCGGATCGGGTCCTCGAGTGCTGCGGGAGCGACGTTCTTGCCGCCGGCGGTGACGATGATCTCCTTCTTGCGTCCGGTGATCGTGAGGAAGCCCTCGGAGTCGAAGCTGCCGATGTCACCGGTGTGGAACCAGCCGCCCTCGCTGAAGGCTTCCGCCGTCGCTTCGGGGTTGTTCCAGTACTCCTTGAACACGTTGATGCCGCGCACTTCGATCTCGCCGTCGTCGGCGAGGCGTACGCCCACACCCGGGAGCGCAGGGCCGACGGTCCCGATCTTGGACTTGTCCGCCAGGTTCACCGTCGCGGGTGCCGTCGTCTCGGTGAGACCGTATCCCTCGAGGATGACCACGCCGAGGCTGTGGAAGAAGTGACCCAGCCGCGAGCCCAGGGGAGCGGAGCCCGAGACGGCGTACACGACATTGCCGCCCATCGCCTCACGGAGCTTGCTGTACACGAGCTTGCTGAAGAGGGCGAACTTGAGCTTCATCCCGAACGGGATCTTCTTGCCCGCCTCCAGCAGCTTCGAGTGCTCGATGGCGACGTCGGCCGCGGCGCGGAAGATCTTGCCCTTGCCCCCGGCCTCGGCCTTCTGCTCGGCGGAGTTGTACACCTTCTCGAACACGCGGGGCACGGCGAGAAGGAAGGTGGGCTTGAACGACCCGAGCGCCGGCAGGAGCTGGCGCGTATCCGGCTGGTGACCGGTGCGCACCCCGGCGTGGATGTCGAGGATCGAGATGAAGCGCGCGAAGACGTGTGCCGTGGTGATGAAGAGCAGCGTGGACGCGCCGGGGGTCTGCACGACGGCGTCGAGCGCTTTGGCGGAGTTGCGGGACAGCTCGACGAAGTTGCTGTGCGTGAGGACACAGCCCTTCGGACGTCCGGTGGAGCCGGAGGTGTAGATGAGCGTCGCGATGTCGGAACCGACGGCGAGGGTGCGGCGTCGTTCGATCTCCGCGTCGGTCACCGAGGCGCCCTGAGCGGTCAGGGTGTCGATGGCCCCGAGGTGCAGCTGCCAGACCTCGCGGAGCAGCGGCAGGTCCCCGCGCACCTCATCGACGCGTGCGAAGTGCTCGGAGGTCTCCACGATCAGAGCGATCGCACCGGAGTCTTCGAGGATCCACTGGATCTGCGACGGCGAGCTGGTCTCGTAGATCGGCACCATCACCGCGCCGGCGTAGAAGAGCGCGAAATCCACGAGCGTCCACTCGTACGTCGTGCGTGCGAGGAAGCCGACCTTCTCGCCGGGCTGGATGCCGGCCGCGGCGAAGCCCTTCGCCAGAGCGACGACGGCCGTCTGGAAGTCGGCTGCGGAGATGTCGCGCCAGCCGTCGCCGTCGGGCACGGAGAAGAGCGCACGATCCGGAGTGGCTTCGACGCGCTTCACCAGCAGGTCGGCGACGTTCGCGTCGGGATCGGCGGGGACGATCGCGGGGACTTCAAACTGGACCACGGCAGCTCCTTCGGTACCGGTCGGGCACGGGTGTCCTTCGAGTGTAGGGCATGGAATCGGGTCGCGTCCGAGGTGAGACTCAGTCGCTCCTGAGGTCGAGAACGCGAGAACTCCGAGGCACGGGCCGCGGCGGCGCTAGACTTCACCTCGATGTTCTACTGGCTGATGAAGTACGTCGTTATCGGCCCCGTGGTCAAGGGTGTCTTCCGCCCCTGGATCGTGGGGCGGAACAACGTGCCCGCGAACGGTGCGGCGATCCTCGCGAGCAACCACCTCTCCTTCGCCGATTCCATCTTCCTGCCGCTGGTCATCGACCGGTCGATGTCCTTCCTCGCGAAGAGCGACTACTTCACCGGTCGCGGGCTCAAAGGCTGGGCGACGAAGTTCTTCATGAAGGCCACCGGTCAGATCCCGATCGACCGGTCCGGCGGCAAGGCCTCGGAGGCCTCCCTGAACACGGGGCTTCAGGTGCTCGGCGGTGGCGACCTGCTCGGCATCTACCCCGAGGGCACGCGCAGCCCCGACGGCAAGCTGTACCGCGGCCGCACGGGTATCGCCCGGATGGCATTGGAGGCGAAAGTCCCCGTCGTCCCTGTGATCATGGTCGACACCGACACGGCGATGCCGATCGGTCGGCGCCTGCCGCGCATCGTGCGCGTCGGCATCGTGATCGGGGAGCCTCTCGACTTCTCCCGGTACGCCGGCATGGAGAACGACCGCTACATCCTCCGATCGGTCACCGACGAGATCATGGTGGCCCTGCAGCGCCTCGGCGAGCAGACCTACGAGGACGTCTACGCGTCGACGGTCAAAGACCGCCTCCCGACCCGCGTCACATAGCCCTCGGCGCGCGTCTGGGCGGTACGCGCGACCACTAGGCTGGAACGCATGCTCCCGCACCACATCGAAGCCCTTGATGCATGGCGCTCGCTTCCCATCAAGCAGCAGCCGCAGTGGCCCGACGCGGACCGCGTCGCCGACGTCTCCCGTCAGATCGCAGGCCTCCCGCCGCTGGTGTTCGCGGGTGAGGTCGACAACCTCCGCGAGCGCCTCGCGCGCGCCGCCTCCGGGCAGGCGTTCCTCCTGCAAGGCGGAGACTGCGCCGAGACCTTCGCGGGAGCGACGGCCGAGCAGATCCGCAATCGCATCAAGACGGTGCTGCAGATGGCCGTGGTGCTGACCTACGGCGCGTCGATGCCGATCGTCAAGATGGGCCGCATGGCCGGTCAGTTCGCCAAGCCGCGCTCCAGCAACAACGAGACGCGTGGCGAGGTCACCCTGCCCGCGTACCGCGGCGACATCGTGAACGGCTACGACTTCACCGAGGGATCCCGCACGGCGGACCCTGCTCGTCTCCTGCAGGGGTACCACACGGCGGCATCCACGCTGAACCTGATCCGTGCGTTCACGCAGGGTGGGTTCGCCGACCTCCGCGAGGTGCACTCGTGGAACAAGGGCTTCGCGCAGAACCCGGCCAACCAGCGTTACGAGCGTATGGCGGCCGAGATCGACCGTGCGATCAAGTTCATGGAGGCGGCGGGTGCCGACTTCGATGAGCTCAAGCGAGTGGAGTTCTTCACCGGCCACGAGGGCCTGCTGATGGACTACGAGCGTCCGATGACGCGCATCGACTCGCGCACCGACACCCCGTACAACACCTCCGCACACTTCCTCTGGATCGGCGAGCGCACGCGAGAGCTCGACGGCGCGCACGTCGACTACTTCTCCAAGATCCGCAACCCGATCGGAGTGAAGCTCGGACCGACGACGACGCCCGAGACCGCGCTCGCCCTGATCGACAAGCTCGACCCCGAGCGTGAGCCCGGTCGGCTCACCTTCATCACGCGGATGGGTGCGGGCAAGATCCGCGACGCTCTGCCGCCGCTGCTCGAGGCCGTCCGTGACTCCGGGGCGCAGCCGCTGTGGGTCACCGACCCGATGCACGGCAACGGCATCACCACGCCGACCGGATACAAGACCCGTCGCTTCGACGACGTCGTCGACGAGGTGCGCGGCTTCTTCGAGGCGCACCGTGCGGTCGGCACGTTCCCGGGCGGGATCCACGTCGAGCTCACCGGGGACGACGTCACCGAGTGCCTCGGCGGGTCCGAGCAGATCGACGAGGCCGCGCTGGCGACCCGCTACGAGAGCCTGTGCGACCCGCGCCTGAACCACATGCAGTCGCTGGAGCTGGCGTTCCTCGTGGCCGAGGAGCTCGAGAAGCGCTGACGCTGTAGACGAAGAGGGGGCCGGAATCGCATTCCGGCCCCCTCTTCGTCTGTTCGGCCTCAGCCGGAGAAGCTCATCGTGAGGGTGATGGTCGTACCCTTGCGCTGGGCGTCGGTCGGGCTGTACGACTCGACCTTGGTGTTCTCGTTGGCGAAGAGATCCCACACCGAATCCGGGAGTCCGGTGCCGCTCGTGTACGACCACTTGAAGCCGGCGTCGTTCAGCGCGCGCGTCGCCTCGTCACGGGTCTTTCCGGACACATCGGGCACGTCGAACAGCGGGGGACCCTCGGAGATGATGAGCTGCACGGTCTCGCCCGGGCGCCAGGCGCCTTCCGTCGGCCGGTCGGCGATCCCGATGACCCGGTCCTTCCCGATGCCGTCGCTGGTCTGGTAGAGGCTGTCCGGGTTGACCTTCAGCCCCTTGCCCGTGAGCGCGTCCGTGGCCTGGGCGACGCTGAGGTCGCTGACATCGGGGACCGCGCCGCGCGACACCTGGATCGTCGCCGTGTCGGTCTCATGTACCGTGCAGCCCTCGGCGCAGCCGAATGCGTCTCCGCCGTCGCGCGGTGTTATGCGGACGTTGATGACCTTGCCGTCGTCGAGGTCACCGAAGTATTCCTCGTCGTCCGTGAGTTCGAGGTTGGCCGCCTGCAGCGCCGCGCGGACGTCGTCCGACGCCACGCCGGCGACCGGGGCGATGTCGTGGGATGCAGGACCCGACGACACCACGACCGTGACGGTCGTCCCCTTGTCGAGGCGGGCACCTTCTTCGGGGTCGGTCTCTATCACCGCACCGGCCTCGACATCGACGGAAGGCTCGTCCTTCTGCGTCGGGACGAACCCGGCGTCGACCAGGAGGGCCGCGGCCTCGTCGTACGTCTTGCCGGCGACACCCGGCACGGCGATCAGTGAGCCGGGGCCGGATCCGAACCACCAGCCCACACCGCCGGCGAGCACCGCCAACAGCAGCACCAGTGTCAGGAGGAACGCTCCGCGGGCCCGGCGCTTCGACGCTCGGCGTCGAAGGAGCGTCGCGTTGTCGATCTCGGCAGGGACCGGCGCAGTCGGATCCGCGATGACCATCGTCCCCGGCATCACCTTGGTGAGGTCTCCGGAGTCGGCATGGCTGTGTTGCGGAGCGGTCGCTCTCGCTGCGGTCGGGGTGACACCGAGTTCGCGCTCGATGGCACGCAGGCGCTCGAGCATCTGCTGGGCGTCGTCCGGTCGCTCGTCGGGAGACTTCTCCGTCGCCCAGAGCACGAGTTCGTCGAGCTGTTCCGGCACGGCGGGGTTGCGCACGCTCGGACGCGGCACCGACTCGGTGGCGTGCTGGAACGCGATCTGCATGGGCTGCTCGCCCTTGTAGGGCTGCTCGCCGACGAGCATCTCGTACAGCATGATGCCGAGGGCATAGATGTCGCTGCGGGCGTCCGCGGTCCCACGGGTCACCAGCTCCGGGGCGAGGTAGGCGATCGTCCCGAGCAGCTGCTGCCCGGTCGCCGTGTTCGCCGTGGTCGCTCTGGCCAGCCCGAAGTCGCCGATCTTGATGCGCCCGTCCTCCGCGAGGAGCACGTTCTCCGGCTTGACGTCGCGGTGCACGATTCCGGCGCGATGCGCGGCCGAGAGCCCGGCGAGGATCGCATCCATGATCGTGATCGTCTGCGGGATGGTGAGTCGTTTCTGCTCACGCAGCAGCTCGCGCAGTGTGATGCCGGGCAGATACTCCATCACGAGGTAGGCGAGTTCGCCGTCCTGCCCCTGATCGAAGACGTTGACGACGTGCGGATCCGCCAGCCTGGCGGCTGCGCGGGCCTCCTGGATGAAGCGGCTCTGGAATGCCGAATCGTCGCTGAGGTGGGCGTGCATGACCTTGAGCGCGATGCGCCGCTCGAGGCGGAGGTCGGTGGCGACGTAGACCGTCGCCATCCCTCCGCGTGCGATCCGAGCGCGGACGCGGTAGCGACCGTCGACAAGCCGCCCGATGAGGGGGTCGGCCTGCTGATTGGTCGTCACGTCAGAATTCTATTGAGAACTGCCTGAAAGACAGGGGAGCGGCTCACCTCTCGACCCTGCGGATTTTATGGAAGTGGTCAGCCGTGGAGGGCGAGCCAGCTGTAGGCCTGCGTCTCCCACTGCCCGTACTTGTCCGGATAGGCGGAGATCTGCACGGCCTGAGCGGCCGATGTGAACGGCATGCTCTCCCATCCGGCGACGTCGAGCAGGCCGCGCGTCACATGTCCGTTGGGGTCGTTCCGGCCGCCGTAGAAGACGCGAGTGCTCCGGTCGGCGTCCATGATCTGCGCGGGGGTTCCCCACCCGGTGCTCGGACGCTGCTGGAAGATGCCGAGCGAATCGCGGTCGCCCCAGTCGAGGTTGCGGAGTCCCGATTCCACCATGCCGGTCGCGAGTGCGAGGGCGATCGCCCGATCGGGGACGCCGAGCTCTCGACCGACGCGGATGATGAGCGACGCGTTCGCCGCCTGCTCGCTGTCGAGGGTCGCGGACCGCTGTCCGCCCGTCGTGGCTGCTGCCGCCGCGGGAGGTGCGGCAACAGGTGCCGCACGAACCGCGAGCTTCTGCCCGGGGTAGATGATCGAGGACGGGCCCAGTCCGTTCAGGGCGAACACCGTCTGCGTGGTGATGCCGTACTTCTGGGCGATCCCGAACACGGTGTCGCCGGCGACGACGGTGTGCGATGCCGTGGCGGCGGGCGTGGGCGCGGACGCCGGTGCTGCTGCCGGTGCGGCGGCGGGCGCAGCCGATCCGGCCACCGACAGGCTCTGACCGGGGTAGATCACCGATGCGCGCGTGAGTCCGTTCGCGGCCAGGACCGCATCGACGGTGGTTCCGTACTTCTGCGCGATGGCGTACACGGTGTCGCCCGCAACCACCTTGTGCGAGGCGGAGGGCGCAGCAGCGGGAGCAGGAGCAGGGGCGGGCGCCGTGGCTGCCGTCCGCAGCGTCAGAGTCTGGCCGGGGTAGATCACCGAGCGCCAGGAGAGACCATTCCAGGTGAGCACGTCGACGGTGCGGAGTCCGAACCTCGAGGCGATGGACGAGACCGTGTCGCCCGGGCGCACGACATAGCTCGCCGGTGCGGCCTGGGCGGGCACCACGCGCACGGGCGTGCTGCGCTGGCGCTCGACAGGAGCGAGATCGGTGGTCGTCGCGGCGGCTTCGGCCGGCGCGGCGGTGAGAGTAGCGGCGAGAGCGCCGAGCACGGCGGCGGGCACTCCGAACTGCAGGCTTCGCGTCCGACGCGTGGCGGTCTTGGTTCTCAAGGCGGGCCCCCTTTTCGAGCACTTCACGCTGACACGGATGTAAACGGAAGTCAACAGAAGTGACGCAAGTGAAGGATGTGACTGGAGGGGCGACATGCGATGCCCGTGCAGAGATGAGATAGTGGGCAACGTGTCTGAGAACGTTGCTGGAACCCCTGCCGCCGCTGACGTCGAGTGGCTGACCATGCCCGATCTCGTCGAGGTGCTCGACGAGCCCCTCGGTCGTGTCCGCCGCCTGATCGACGACCACTATCTGGTCGGGTCGCGTCGCAGTGGCACCTTCGCGGTTCCGGCGGTGTTCATCGTCGACGGGCATCCGCTCAGCTCGCTGCGGGGGACGATCATCGTGCTGCAGGATGCCGGCTTCTCCGACGATGAGCTCATCGACTGGCTTCTCACAGAAGAGGAGACCCTCGGTCGCTCGCCGATCGACGCGCTGCTGGCCGGGCACAAGAGCGCGGTCCGGCGGCTCGCGCGCACCCTCGCCTGAGACGGGTTCCGCGTCAGGCGGAGCGGACGGTGGCGGCTCGCGCCAGCTCGCGCAGCTCGCCGACTGCCGCGTTGTCGAGGCGAGCACCCGATAGGGCGCGATCCGCTTCGCGCGCATAATCGGCGATCATCGCCTCCACCCGGTCCAGTGCACCGGAGTCGGTGATGGTGGCCTGCAGGAACGACACCTGCTGCGCGGTCAGCTCCGGGTCGCCGAGCATCTCGTCGAGAAGATTCCGCGCCGACGGGTCGAGGGCCTGCCGGGTGAGGGCGATGAGTACCGTGCGCTTTCCCTCTCGAAGATCATCCCCGGCCGGCTTGCCCGTGACGGACGCGTCTCCGAAGACCCCGAGCACGTCGTCGCGGAGTTGGAAGGCCATGCCGATCGGGTGGCCGAAGCGACGCAGCGCCGCCGTCTGATCGGGCTCGGCGCCGGCGAGGGCCGCGCCCAGGACCAGCGGCTGCTCGATGCTGTACCTGGCGGACTTCAGCGACGCCACGCGCAGCGCTCGCTCGGCATGGAGTCCACCGTCGTTGACGCTCCAGGCCGACTCCTCGGCGATGTCGAGAAACTGCCCCGTGGTCACGTCTCGGCGCATCCTGGCGTATTCGGAGCGCACGTCCCCGGCGTGCGGGAGCCCCTCGAGGGCGGACTCGAGCAGGTCGTCGCTCCAGGCGACGAGGAGATCACCGAGGAGGATCGCGGAAGCGCGGCCGAAGGCCTCAGCATCGCCGGACCAGCCGGCCGAACGGTGCGACTCCTCGAGGGCGCGGTGGGCGGCCGGGCGGCCGCGGCGCGTGTCCGAGTTGTCGATCAGATCGTCATGGACGAGCGCGGCCGATTGAAAGATCTCCAACGCGGTGCAGATGTCCCAGAGGGCATCCGTCTCGGTCGCGGTGCGATCGCTGAATCGGCTGACGGCCCGCCACCCGGCGTGGCAGAACCGGGCGCGCAGCCGCTTCCCTCCTTCGAGCGTGCCGGCAGCGGCATCGAAGAAGGAGGCGGCATCCGGGCCGTACTCCGAGGATTCCTCGCGCATCCGAGTGAGGAATCGGTCGAGGCGTGCGGCGACCGCACCGGGAACGGGGGAGGAAGTCGGCACGACTCCCAGCATACGTAAAGCAAGGGGACGCCGAACTGCTAGCCCCGGACGCCCGGGCGCGCGTAGAATGGAACGCACGATACCCGAGGGGGACGAAATGCCACTCTCCGAACAGGAGCAGCGTCTGCTCGACGAGATGGAACGCCATCTCCTTCACAACGATGCCGACGTGGTCACCGCGCCGTCCGGCGACCGTGCACTGAGCTACCGAAATCTGGTCTACGGGGCTCTTCTCCTGCTCGCCGGAGTCGGCGGCCTCGTCGCCGGCGTCATCCTCGGCGGCGTGTGGGGCATCGTGGTCGGTGTGATCGGATTCGCGGCGATGCTCGCCGGGGTCATGGTCGCCGTCACACCCGTGCGTCGAGCGACTCCCGCCGAGCCGCGAGAGCGTTCCGCCCCGAAGCGTCAGGATTCCGCCTCGTTCATGGACCGTATGAACGATCGCTGGGATCGGCGCCAGGACGGTCACTGACCCCCACAGATTTTCACGACAGAAGCCCGGATGCTGAGCATCCGGGCTTCTGTCGTTAACGCGCGCGCCGCTCGGCTCCTCCACTGAGCCTCCACCTTCCTCCACCGCGGAATTCCGCGGTTCTTCGGCGTGCCCTTCGGGCCGATGGCGCGATATCTGCGGATTGGTCGTAGGTAAGTGGAGGAAAGTGGAGTAAAGTGGGGCGCACCTCGAGTTGGCCGGACGGAGAGGGGGTGGTGGCCGATGCTGCTGGGTACGCACTCACCCAAGCTGGACGACAAGGGACGGGTCATCCTTCCTGCGAAGTTCCGCGAAGACCTCGGCGGCGGCATCGTCGTCACCCGAGGCCAGGAACGCTGCCTCTACGTGTTCAGCACGGCCGAGTTCGAGGCGATGCACGAGCGGATCCGTCAGGCCCCGCTCGCCAACAAGCAGGCGCGTGACTTCATGCGACTGTTCCTCTCCGGTGCAAGCGCGGAGATGCCCGACAGCCAGAACCGCATCACCATCCCCGCGCACCTGCGTCAGTACGCAGGTCTGCAGAAAGAGCTCATCGTCACCGGAGTCGGCGCCCATGCCGAGATCTGGGATGCCGAGAGCTGGAACACCTACCTCGCTGCCGGCGAGGAGACCTACTCGGACCTCGAGCAGGAGGTGATTCCGGGACTCTTCTGACCACGGCTGTGATGCCCCGCCGCTCCCGCCCCGACACACTTCCCCGGTGCCGGGTCGAGAAGCGGAGGGGGATCAGAGCCGAAGGTCACCCCGAGAAAGATCATGAACCTCCGAGACATTCACACCCCCGTACTGCTCGACCGCTGCGTCGAGCTGCTCGCTCCCGCCCTCCAGACGGACGGAGCGGTGCTCGTCGATGCCACGCTCGGCATGGGCGGCCACTCGGAGGCGTTGCTCGAGCGTTTCCCGAACATCCGCCTCGTCGGACTCGACCGCGACACCGACGCCCTGCGTATCGCCGGGGAGCGGCTCGCGCGCTTCAAAGACCGCGTGACGCTCGTGCACACGGTGTACGACGAGATCGGCCTGCACGCCCAGGGGGCCGCGGGCATCCTGTTTGACCTCGGCGTCTCCTCGCTGCAGCTGGATGAGGCCGAGCGAGGATTCGCGTACTCGAAGGATGCTCCGCTCGACATGCGTATGGATCAGACCAAGGGCGTCACGGCGGCCGACGTCATCGCGACGTACAACGAGGGCAACCTGCGTCGCATCTTCGAGCGGTACGGCGAGGAGAAGCTCGCCGGCCGTTATGCGCGCTTCATCATCGATGCCCGGCAGAAGCAGCCGATCACCCGCTCCGGCCAGCTGGTCGAGATCCTGATCGCCGCGACTCCGGCAGCCGCTCAGCGCGCCGGGCACCCGGCCAAGCGTGTGTTCCAGGCCCTGCGCATCGAGGTGAACACCGAGCTCAACGTGCTCGCCGATGCCATCCCGTCCGCGATGGATGCGCTCGGCGTCGGCGGACGCATCGTCGTGATGTCGTACCAGTCGCTCGAGGACCGTCTGGTCAAGCAGGCGTTCGCCGCCGCCGCAGCCTCGACCGCTCCGGCAGGGCTCCCCGTCGAGCTTCCCGAGCATGCTCCGAAGTTCCGCATCCTCACCAAGGGGGCAGAACTCGCCTCCGACGAAGAACGCGCGCGCAACCCGCGGGCGATACCGGTGCGGCTCCGCGCCGCCGAGAAGCTGCGGGAGAGCGCATGAGCCTGAACGCCGTCGTCCGCAAACCGGTCCAGCCGGTCGCCCCGGCGCGAGAGCCCCAACGGAGACTGCAGCCGGTCACCCGACCTGCAGTCCGCCGCAAGCCCAAGCTCGCCTACGCGCTCGTCGCCCTGGGCGGTGCGCTGGCGATCGGCGCGGCCCAGGTCGCGCTGTCGCTCGCGATCACGCAGGACTCGTTCACGCTCGCCGGTCTCTCATCCCAGCAGCGTGAGCTGAGTCTGCAGACGCACGCACTCCAGGAGGAGCTCACCGGTCTGAGCTCACCGCAGGTGCTCGCCAACAGTGCTGCGGGACTCGGGATGGTGGTGGCGGGATCGCCGTCTTACCTGCGTCTGAGCGATGGCGCGGTGTTCGGCACCGGGGCGGGAGCGGACTGGACGTCGACCGTGAACCCGGGCGGAGCGGGTGCGGTGAGCAACTCACTGATCGTCAAGCCCGCGCCGACGGAGACGAAGACGGCAACAGATGACGGCCCCTCGGACGCGACGACCCAAGATCTGCCGCCGGCGATCACCGACGGACTCCCGAGCCCCACCACACGCTGAACGCCCACGATCGACGGAGAGACCCATGACGACACGAGCCACCCGCGGACCGCGGCGACGCACCGTCGTCGCCCTCGCCGTCATCCTGTCCGTGCTGGCGGCCTTCGTGGTGCGTCTGGTCGACATCCAGGTCGTGAGCGCCGACGAGCACGTCGCTCAGTCGCTCACCAAGATCGGCGCGGGCGACAAGATCCCGGGTCAGCGCGGATCGGTCGTCGACGCCGGTGGAACGGTCCTCGCCTCGAGCGTGCTCGTGTACGACGCGCAACTCAGCCCGCTCGTCATCAACCAGTTCGAAGAGAAGGACCCGAAGGTTCCCTGGGCGGAAGCGTCCGAGAAGATCGCGGCGATCACCGGGCAGACCGGCGACGAGGTCCGCGCGCTCGTCGCCGATGCACTCGCGAAGGATTCGCAGAGTCAGTACGCACCGCTGAAGAAGTCCCTCACCACCGAGCAGTACATCGAGCTGCGTGACCTGAAGCTCGCCTACCTCCACATGGAGGGACGGGAGACCCGGGTGTACCCGAACGGCGCGGTCGCCGGCAACATCCTCGGCTTCCTCGACGGCTCCGGAACGGCGCAGGCCGGTGTCGAGCAGCTGGGCGAAGAGTGCCTGGCGCCGATCGACGGCGAGGAGTCCTATCGCCGCGGCGCGAACGGCGTCGTGATCCCGGGAAGCGAGCGCACGGTGGATGCCGTGGACGGCGGCTCGGTGCAGTTGACCATCAACAGCGATCTGCAGTGGTACCTGCAGCAGATGGTCGGCGAAGAGGCGCGCAAGCAAGGAGCGAAGGGCGGCACCGTCACCGTCGTCGAGGCGAAGACGGGGAAGATCCGTGCGGCGGCGGAGTGGCCGTCCCTGGACCCCAACGACCTCGACTCCTCGACACCCGAGACGCGATACAGCCAGATCTTCCACCGGGACTTCGAGCCGGGATCGACGTTCAAAGCCATCACCGCCGCCGCCGTCATCGAAGGCGCAGGGCTGACGCCCCTGAGCACGGTCACCGCGTCGTCGCGGGAGACATTCCCCAACGGCGCCGTGATCAACGATGCGTTCAACCACCCGGCGTACAACTACACCCTCGCCGGTGGACTCATCGACTCCTCGAACGTGGCGCTGTCGAAGTTCGGCACCAAGGTGAGTCCCGAGGTGCGCTACGACTACCTGGAGCGGTTCGGGGTCGGCGACAAGACGATCGACTTCCCCTCCGAGGTCGGGGGAACACTGCACCCGGTCAGCGAATGGGACAGCCAGTCGCTCTACACGACGACCTTCGGCCAGTACTACACGGTCACAGCGGCGCAGCTCGCCGGCGCGTACCAGGCGATCGCCAACGGCGGCGAGAAGATCGATCTCTCGCTGGTCGAGTCCTGCACCAAATCGGACGGCACCGTCGCCGCGCCCGACAAGCCGAAGCACGAGCAGATCATCGAGAAGCAGACCGCGGCCGAGATCACCCGGATGCTCGAGAACGTGGCCGTTCAGGGCGGTAACGCCGAGCGGATCCAGGTGCCCGGCTACCGTGTGACCAGCAAGACCGGTACCGCTCAGGTCGCAGACCCCGTCAACGGCGGCTACAAGAACGGCGTGTACTACACCAGCATGGTGGGCTTCGCGCCGGTGGACGATCCCCAGTACGTCGTCGTGGTCACCCTCGATGAGCCGACTAAGGTTGTATCGTCCGCGGCCACCGCATCCGCCTTCCAGAAGGCGATGACGCAGGTGATGAAAACGTATCGCGTGATGCCGTCCTCTGTCCCGATGGACGAGCTCCTTCCCAAGTTCGGATAGTCGGCGAGAGCCGCGCATGGAGATGAAATGATCGCCCTGACGCTCGCTGAGATCACCGCCGCAGTGAGCGGTGATCTGCGCGTGGCCGGAGAAGACACGGCCGAGACCGTCGTCGACGGCCTCGTCGACACGGACTCGCGGACGATGGTTCCCGGCTCGATCTTCGTCGCGAAGCCCGGCGCGGAGACCGACGGTCACCAGTTCGTGGGAGCTGCTGTCGCGGCCGGCGCCGTGCTGGCGATCGTGGAGCACCCGGTCGATGTCCCCGTCAGCCAGATCGTCGTCGCCGACGCCGTCGCGGCGCTGGGAGAGCTGGCCAGAGAGGTCGTGGCTCGCGTGCGTGCCGGCGGCTCCCTCCGCATCATCGGGATCACCGGATCCAACGGCAAGACCACCACGAAGAACTTCCTCGCACGCATCCTCGAGGGTGAGGGCGAAACCGTCGCGCCGGTCAAGTCGTTCAACAACGAGGTCGGCGCCCCCGTCACGATGCTCCGCGTCACCGAGAACACGCGGTTCCTGGTGAGCGAGTTCGGGGCGGCGGCACCGGGCAGCATCGCGCACCTTGCCGGTCTCGTCGAGCCCGACGTGGCCGTCGTGCTCATGGTCGGCATGGCGCACGCCGGCGGATTCGGGGGGATCGAAGCCACTGCGAAGGCGAAGGCCGAGCTCGTCGAAGCGGCTCGCGTGCCCGGGACCGCCGTTCTCAACGTCGACGACAGCAGGGTCGCCGCCATGCAGGAGCTCGCCGAAGCGCGTGGCCTGCAGGTCGTCGGCTTCGGGCAGGGTCCGAGTGCCGATGTCCGCGCGCACGACATCTCCGTTTCCGCCTCCGGCACGACCTGCACCGTCGAGGTCGGCGGTGACCGCCTGACGCTGCGCCTGCGGGTCCTCGGTGCGCATCACGTGTCCAACGCGCTGGCAGCCATCGCCGCAGCGCTCGTCGTCGGCGTCACGCCCGCAGACGCGGTCGCGCGTCTGGAGACGGTCGAGATCGCCGAGCGGTGGCGCATGCAGCCGCTGGGCAGCGACCGTGTGCGGATCATCAACGACGCCTACAACGCGAGCCCCGATTCCATGGCCGCTGCGCTGCGGACTCTCGCGCAGATCACCGGGCCGGAGGAGCGCACCGTCGCCGTTCTCGGCGCGATGACCGAGCTCGGAGAAGGTGCGGGGGAGGAGCACGACCGTATCGGTCTGCTCGCGGTGCGGCTCAACATCCAACGCATCGTCGTCGTCGGCCCTGAGGCGCGGCGGCTCTACCTCGCTGCGGTCGGCGAGGGCTCCTGGGACAGTGAGGCCATCCACCTGGCCGACCAGGACGCAGCCTTCGAGTACCTGCGCACCGAGCTCCGCGACGGTGACCGTGTACTCGTGAAGTCATCCAATTCCGTGGGCCTCCGGCATCTCGGCGATCGTCTGGGAGAATTGTTCTCGTGAGGTCTCTCATCATGTCGGCGGCGATCTCGCTCGCCTTCACCCTGTTCCTGACTCCTGTCTTCCTCCGACTCTTCCGGAAGTGGGGCTGGGGGCAGGTCATCCGCACCCCGGAGTCGGTGCACAATCCGAGCCACGAGGCGAAGCGCGGAACCCCCACCATGGGTGGCGTGATCTTCATCGTCGGATCCATCGTCGGCTACTTCACCGGCGTGCTGGTGAGCGGCGAGGTGCCGGCACTCTCGGCGATCCTGGTGATCTGGCTGATGGTCGGCTTCGGCGCCGTGGGCTTCATCGACGACTACATGAAGGTGCGCAGCCAGCGCAGCCTCGGGCTGTCCGGCTGGCGCAAGGTGATCGGCCAGTTGCTGGTCATCATCCCCTTCGGCATCGTCGCTCTGAACTTCCCGAACAGGTGGGGGCAGATGCCGGCGAGCCCCGCGATCTCGCTCTTCCGCGACATCACCTGGCTCAACCTCTTCGCCTTCGGCGTCGTCCTCGGCTGGATCCTCTACCTCGTGTGGATCTCGATCATCGGCGTCGCGACCTCGAACAGTGTGAACCTGACGGATGGTCTCGACGGTCTCGCCGCCGGGGCCGGAGTCATCGTCGTCGGCGCCTACAGCGTGATCGCGTTCTGGCAGTTCAAGCAGCCCTGCATCGGCGGTGATCCCGACGCCCTCGGCGGTTGCTACGAGGTGCGCGACCCGTTCAACCTGGCCATCATCGCGGCATCGGTCGCCGCCAGCCTCATCGGGTTCCTCTGGTGGAACGCACCCAAGGCGAAGGTCTTCATGGGTGACGTCGGCTCGATGGCGATCGGCGGCGTGATCACCGCGATGGCGATCCTGACCCGCACCGAGCTTCTCCTGCTGGTGATCGCCGGCGTGTTCGTCCTGTCCTCCGGCTCCGTCATCCTGCAGCGGGCGTACTTCAAGATCACGCGCGGCAAGCGGCTGTTCCTGATGAGTCCCTTCCATCACCACCTCGAGATGCGCGGCTGGTCCGAGGTCACGATCGTGGTGCGCATGTGGATCATCGCCGGACTCCTTGCGGTCTCGGCGGTCGGCCTCTTCTACGTCGAGTGGCTCACCCGTGTCGACTGATCGCCTGAGCGGACTCACGAGCTGGAACGCCGATTGGCGTGATCTCCGCGTCGCCGTGCTCGGCTTGTCGATGACGGGCTTCTCGGTGGCCGACACTCTCGCAGAGCTCGGTGCGGAGGTGCTCGTCCTCAGCGAGTCCGCAGAAGAGGAGTATGCGCGTCTGCTCCCGGTGATCGGTGCCGCGCTCGAGCTCGGCCCCCTGGCCGAGGTGCCGGCCGCACTGGTGGACTTCGCCCCCGAAGTGGTGATCGCCTCGCCCGGTTTCTCGCCGTCGCACTCCGTGATCCGCTGGGCCCAGGCGTCGGGAATCGCGATCTGGGGCGATGTCGAACTCGCCTGGCGTGTCCGTGACAAGGTGCTCCGCTCCGACGGAACGCCGGCTGATTGGGTGCTCATCACCGGGACCAACGGCAAGACGACCACGACGCAACTCACGGCCTCGCTGCTGGTCGAGGGTGGCCTTCGTGCGGCGCCCTGCGGCAACATCGGCGTACCCGTCCTCGACGCGGTGCGGGATCCCGCCGGCTTCGACGTGCTCGTGGTCGAGCTCTCCAGCCACCAGCTCTGGTACCTCGGCCAGTCGCGGCCCGAGGGTGAGCTCTTCCCCTACGCGGCCGTGTGCCTCAACCTCGCCGACGACCACCTGGTGTGGCACGGCAGCGCCCAGGCATATCGCGACGCGAAGGCCGTGGTCTACCGCAACACCCGCGTCGCCTGCGTCTACAACAAGGCCGATGAGGCGACCCGGCTCATGGTCGAAGAGGCCGAGGTCGTCGAAGGAGCCCGCGCGATCGGTTTCGATCTCGGCATCCCCGGACCGAGCGACCTCGGCATCGTGGAGGGGCTCATCGTCGACCGCGCCTTCCTCGACGACCGCGCACGTAGCGCTCTCGAGCTGACGACCATCGCGGCCCTGGACGAGGCCGGGCTCGCGGCTCCGCACATCGTCCAGAACATCCTCGCCGCCAGTGCTCTGGCGCGGTCACGGGGAGTCGAACCGGAGGCGATCCACACGGCGCTGCAGAATTTCCGGCTGGACGCGCACCGCATCCAGGTCATCGCGCGGCATGCGGGCGTCACCTGGGTTGACGACTCCAAGGCCACCAATCCGCACGCCGCCGCGTCGTCGCTGCGGGCCTACCCCGGCGCGGTGTGGATCGTCGGGGGTGACTTGAAGGGCGTCGACATCGCCGATCTGGTCGCCGATGTCGGTGCCACGGCGCGAGCCGCTGTCGTGATCGGGGTCGAGAGGGACTCCGTGGTCGCGGCATTCCAGCGACACGCGCCGTCGGTACCGGTGTTCGAGGTCGATGCTGGCGAGACTGGACAGGTCATGAACCGTGTCGTGGAGATCGCGTCGGGGATCGTCGAAGGCGAGGGCACAGTCCTGCTGGCCCCGGCGGCGGCATCGTTCGATCAGTTCTCGAGCTACGCGGATCGAGGTCACCGTTTCGCCGAGGCGGTGCGTGACTGGATAGACCGGGGGAGCGCCGATGACGCAGGTGTCCCGCCCTCCGCGCTCTGAGTCCGGCGGACTCGCCGCCAGGGTGTCGCTCGGACGCCGGTTCACGCCGGTGTCGACCGAGTTCCTCCTCATCGCGTCGACCGCCCTGCTGCTGACACTCTTCGGCCTGGTCATGGTGCTCTCCGCGACCAGCGCGACCGCGGTCGCGAGCGGAGCCGATCCGATGGGCGGCGTCCTCCGCCAGGGCGTGTTCGCGCTCCTCGGAGTCCCGCTGATGTTCCTGATCAGCCGTCTACCCGTCGCGTTCCTGAAGAAGATGGCGTGGCCCGCGCTGTTCGGCGCCGTCGCCCTGCAGCTACTCGTGTTCACCCCCCTGGGGATCGAAGACGGCGGCAACCGGAACTGGATCGACATCGGCGGCTTCACGCTGCAGCCCTCCGAGTTCCTGAAGCTCGCACTGGCTCTGTGGATCGCCGCGGTGCTGCTGCGCAAGCAGGCCATGCTCGGCACCTGGCACCACGTCTTCATCCCCGTGATCCCGGTCGGGGCGCTGGCGATCGGTACCGTGCTCGCCGGCAAGGACCTCGGCACCGCGATGGTGCTGGTGCTCATCCTGCTGGGCTGTCTCTTCTTCTCGGGCGTCAAGCTTCGCCTGTTCATCATCCCGGTGGTGATCGGCATCGGCGCGGTCCTCGCCTACGCGCTGTCGAGCCAGGACCGGATGCGGCGCATCACGGCGACCTGCGACAACATGGCGCTGTACGAGAGCGACTGCTACCAGTCCATCCACGGCATCTGGGGGATGGCATCGGGCGGGATATTCGGGCTCGGACTCGGCAACTCCCAGGAGAAGTACGGCTGGCTGCCCGCCGCCGGCAACGACTTCATCTTCGCGATCGTCGGGGAAGAGCTCGGGCTGATCGGCTGCATCGTCGTTCTGGCGCTGTTCACGTTCTTCACGGTCGGTGCCTTCCACGTGATCCGGAAGACGCCGGATCCCTTCATCCGCGTCGCGGCCGGCGGAATCACGGTGTGGATCGTCGGTCAGGCCGTGCTCAACATCGGCGTCGTCATCGGTGTGTTCCCGGTGATGGGAGTCCCGCTCCCGTTCATGTCTCAGGGAGGCACGGCACTGCTCGCCGTGCTGATCGCGTGCGGGGTGCTGCTCGCCTTCGCGCGCACCATTCCCGTGGTCGAGAAGCCCTCAGCCGAGCGGGGTAGGGTCACCAGGTGACCTCGTACCTCCTCGCCGGCGGTGGCACCGCCGGCCATGTGAACCCCCTGCTCGCCGTCGCCGACGCACTTCGTGAACGCGACGCCGATGCCACCGTGCTCGTGCTCGGTACGGCCGAGGGGCTCGAGTCCCGGCTGGTGCCCGCTCGAGGCTACGAATTGCTCGTCGTCGACAAGGTCCCGTTCCCGCGTCGTCCGAACCGCCAGGCCGCGGCCTTCCCGATGCGGTTCCGCAAGGCGATCGCTCAGGTGCGCGCGCACATCCGCCGACACGGCGTCGATGTCGTCGTCGGATTCGGGGGCTACGCATCCGCACCCGCCTACGTGGCTGCGCGGCGCGAGGGCGTGCCGTTCGTGGTGCACGAGGCCAACGCCAAGCCCGGTCTCGCCAACGTGCTCGGGGCCCGCCGTGCCGCGGCCGTGGGCGTGGCGTTCGAGGGCACGCCGCTCCGGGGTAGCGAGACGGTCGGGATGCCGCTGCGCCAGGAGGTCATCACGCTCGATCGTGCGGCGACGCGCGCGGAGGCCGCGGAGTACTTCGGTCTCGACCCGGATCGCCCGGTGCTGCTCGCGTTCGGCGGCTCGCTCGGTGCTCAGCGCCTCAACGAGGCCCTCGCGGACTCCTGGCGCGATGTCCTCGCAGCCGGGTGGCAGCTGCTGCATGTGACGGGTGAGCGCAGCGATCTCGCCGATCCGGGCGTCGAGGGGTACGCGCTGCGGCGCTACGTCGACCGCATGGATCTGGCCTTCGCGCTGGCGGACCTGATCGTGTCGCGGTCCGGCTCGGCGACGGTCAGCGAGATCAGTGCGCTGGGCATCCCCGCCCTCTACGTGCCGTACTCGGTCGGCAACGGCGAGCAGCGCCTGAACGCGGCGTCTGCGGTGGCGGCAGGAGCGGCCGAGCTTCTCGACGACGCGACGTTCGACGGCGACGCCGTACGGCGGATCGTCGTGCCGGTCCTGGGAGACAGGGACAGGCTCGACCGGATGTCCGCCGCGGCCGAGACGGCGGGCACCCGCAACGGCACCGAGAACGTGATCGGGTTGATCGACCGCGCACTGGACGCGGTCTGACACGGTCGACGACACCGAAGAAAAGTAGACTGAAGCGGACATGATCAGACCCGACCTCTCCCTCCCCATTCCCGAGACGATCACCGCTGCGCACTTCATCGGCATCGGCGGTTCCGGCATGAGCGGCCTCGCGAAGATGTTCCTCGACGCGGGTATCCGCGTCTCCGGCAGCGACCGTGCGGACAGCGATAATCTGCGCGCCCTGGCAGCCGCCGGGGCGACCGTGCACGTCGGCCACGACGCCGCCCACCTCGGTGATGCCGACACCGTCGTGCACACGGGCGCGATCTGGCCCGAGAACCCCGAGTTCGTGACGGCGAAGGCTCGCGGCCTGCACGTGATCCACCGGTCGCAGGCGCTGCATTGGCTGATCGGTTCGCGGCGGCTGGTCTCGGTCGCCGGTGCCCACGGGAAGACCACCTCGACCGGGATGATCGTCACGGCGCTGCGTGAGCTGGGCGCCGACCCGCACTTCGTCAACGGAGGCGTCATCGAGCAACTCGGCACCTCGAGTGCCACGGGCACGGGCGACCTGTTCGTGGTCGAGGCCGACGAGTCCGACGGCACTTTCCTGCTCTACGACACCGCGGTCGCGCTCATCACCAACGTCGATCCCGACCACCTCGACCACTACGGCTCGGAAGAGGCATTCCACGACGCTTTCATGCGGTTCGCCGACGCGGCCACCGAAGCCGTCGTCATCTCGAGCGACGACGCCGGTGCACTCCGCGTCGGTGCAGGGCTGTCCCACCCGAACGTGCTCACGTTCGGCCAGGCGGAGAACGCCGACGTGCGCGTCACCGACATCGTCGCGGCCGGACCGGTCGCCGCGACCATCAGCCAAGGGGATGAGCAGGCGCGCATGCAGCTCGCGGTCCCGGGCGTGCACAACGCGATCAACGCGGCCGGAGTCGTCGCGGTGCTCCGAGCACTCGGGTACCCGCTCGTCGACGCCGTGCGCGCGGTCGAGGGCTTCGCCGGGACCGTGCGCCGCCTGGAGCAGCACGGCGTCGAACGAGGCGTCACGGTCTACGACGACTACTCGCACCATCCGACGGAGGTGCGGGCGGCGCTCGAGGCCATGCGCAGCATCGCGGGGTCGGGACGGATCATCGCGATCCAGCAGCCGCACACCTACTCCCGCACACAGCACATGTATCAGGAGTTCGCCGACGTCCTCGAGGAGTTCGCCGATCACACGGTGATGCTCGACGTGTACGGCGCTCGCGAAGACCCCGTCCCCGGTGTCACGGGCGAGCTGGTGAGCACGGCGTTCCGCGATCCGTCGCATGTGCACTTCGTCGCCGACTGGCAGCAGGCGGCCGACTACACCGCCGCGGTGGCCCGTGACGGCGACTTCGTCGTGACGCTCGGCTGCGGCAACGTCTACCAGATCATCCCGCAGGTCCTGGATTCGCTGCGCCGGACCGACGAGGCGTAACGATGCGCCGTCCCGCACCGCTTCCGTCCGCACCGGAGAGCCCGGTGGAGAAGGGCGACGCGTCAGAAGCACGGGCACGTCACGGACGGCGGAGCGACCGCAGCGGGGTGCGGTCCGAACCGGATGGGTCGGTGCCGGAGCCTCCGGCCCACGACGGATTCTACGCTGCTGGCGCGGACGAGCCGGAGCCGACCTCGACCAGGGACGTGTGGCGTGCAGCACGGGCCAGACGTAAGGCTCTCCGCTCCGAGATCCGGCGCTTCACGCAGCGCTCCCGGCGTCGGCGGATCGTCTGGCTGAGCAGTATCGGCGCCGTGGTCCTGCTGATCGGGGGCAGTGTCGCGGCCGCGTACAGCCCGTTGTTCGCCGTGGAGAAGATCTCCGTGGTCGGGGCCGCGAGCCTCGACCCCGCCGTCATCGAGGCGGCCCTGGGCGACCAGCTCGGCACACCACTGGCGCTCGTGGACACCAGCGAGGTGAAGGCTGCGCTGCTGGCGTTCCCGCTCATCGAGACCTACGCACTCGAAGCGCGTCCTCCGCACGACCTCACGGTGCGGATCGTGGAACGCACGCCGGTCGGCGTCATCCGATCGGGCGCCGGGTACACCCTCGTCGATGCCGCAGGAGTCGCCCTCTCGACCACGGCCGATCAACCGGCGGGACAGCCGGTGATCGAGGTCGACGGCGGCGTGGAGTCGCGTGCTTTCCAGAGCGCCGGTCTCGTCGTGCGCGCGCTGCCGGCAGATGTCCGTGCCGCTCTCACAGGCGTGCGTGCCACGACCGCGGACGATGTGACCCTGACCCTCGATTCCGGGCTGACCGTGGTCTGGGGAAGTGCGGAGGAGTCTGCGCTCAAGGCGCTCGCCCTCTCGGCAGCCATGGTCAAGAACCCGGACGCCGCCTCCATCGACGTCACTTCTCCTGAGGTAGCCGTCGTCGGCTGACGCCTTTCGAGGTCGAGCCGACGGCTTTCCCGGGGGAATGGCGCGACACGCCCAGGCGATTGCGCGCGCGCAGGCAGGCGGCGCTTACCTTCGATCAAAGAGAACGCAATACCGGGAAATACTTTACACCTCTAGTTGAGGTTTAAGGTTCACCCTTTTCCAGGCTCGAATAATCGGAGGCCGGCCATGAGCCAGAACCAGAACTACCTCGCCGTGATCAAGGTCGTCGGCGTCGGCGGTGGCGGCGTCAATGCCGTCAATCGCATGATCGATCTCGGTCTCCGCGGAGTCGAGTTCATCGCCGTCAACACCGACGCGCAGGCGCTGCTGATGAGCGACGCCGACGTCAAGCTCGATGTGGGCCGTGAGCTCACCCGCGGCCTCGGTGCCGGCGCGGACCCCGAAGTGGGTCGACGCGCCGCGGAGGATCACGCCGAGGAGATCGAGCAGGCCCTGACCGGCGCCGACATGGTCTTCGTGACCGCCGGCGAAGGCGGCGGAACCGGAACCGGAGGCGCCCCGGTCGTCGCTCGCATCGCGAAGTCCATCGGCGCCCTCACCATCGGTGTCGTCACCAAGCCGTTCTCCTTCGAAGGTCGCCGCCGTCAGAGCCAGGCGGAGGCCGGTGTCGCCAAGCTCAAGGAAGAGGTCGACACCCTCATCGTGGTGCCGAACGACCGTCTCCTCGAGATCAGCGATCGCGGCATCTCGATGATCGAGGCCTTCGCCACCGCCGACCAGGTTCTGCTCGCCGGTGTCCAGGGCATCACCGACCTCATCACGACCCCGGGTCTGATCAACCTCGACTTCGCCGACGTCAAGTCGGTCATGCAGGGCGCAGGTTCGGCGCTCATGGGCATCGGCTCCGCTCGCGGCGCCGACCGTGCGATCAAGGCCGCAGAGCTCGCCGTGGAGTCGCCGCTCCTCGAAGCATCCATCGAGGGAGCGCACGGTGTGCTGCTCTCGATCCAGGGAGGATCGAACCTCGGCATCTTCGAGATCCACGATGCCGCCGACCTCGTCAAGGAGGCCGCGCACCCCGAGGCGAACATCATCTTCGGTACGGTCATCGACGACACCCTCGGTGACGAGGTGCGCGTGACCGTGATCGCCGCCGGGTTCGACGGGGGAGAGCCCTCGCTGCGCCTCGACCCGATGGTGGTCTCGCGTCCGTCGGCTGCGACGCTTCCCGAGGTGTCCCTCCCGGAAGAGTCCGAGACGAAGAGCGAGCCCGCACAGGCCGAGCCCGTGCACCAGCGGGTGCCCGCCACGAGCATCGAGCCGGCCTTCGCCGACGACGACATCGACATCCCCGAATTCCTGAAGTGACCTCGGCGGTCGACGGCCAGGAGCCATCGGGCCTGGCTGCGCGGCTGGCGGCGATCGACGAACGGATCGCCGCCGCCGCGCGTGCCGCAGGCAGAGATCCAGAAGAGCTCACCAGGATCGTGGTGACGAAGTTCCACCCGGCATCGCTCGTGCGCGACCTGCATGCGATCGGTGTGCGCGCGGTCGGCGAGAACCGACAGCAGGAGCTGTCGGCCAAGCAGGCTGAGCTCGCCGCCCTCGACCTGGCCTGGCACTTCATCGGCCAGGGGCAGACCAACAAGGCGGCGGCCATCCGTCGCAGCGCCGATGTGGTGCACTCGGTCGACCGAGACCGGTTCGCCGATGCCCTGCACAGAGCCGCCGACGGCGACGATGTGCTCGACGTGCTCGTGCAGGTCAACCTGACGGATGATCCGGGTAGAGGAGGCGTGGCCCCCGCCGATGCGGTCGGTCTTGTCGAGCATGTGCTCGCCCTGCCCTCCCTGCGTCTGCGCGGCGTGATGGCTGTCGCTCCTCTCGATGAGGAGCCTGCTGCCGCATTCGCTCGGCTGCGCGACGTCTCCGACGTCGTCCGAGCCACCGCCCCTGACGCGACTTGGATCTCGGCCGGGATGACCGGCGACTTCGCCGAGGCGATCGCCGCCGGCGCGACACACCTGCGGATCGGCTCCGCAATCACCGGACCCCGGCCCGACCGGGGTTAACCTGTGAAAAGACCAGCCCCAAACGTTCGAACCGGAGGACACGATGGGTAACCCGCTGAAGAAGACCATGGTGTATCTCGGCCTCGCCGACGAGGAAGAGGTCTATGAGGAAGAGGCGCAGGCTCCTGCCCGCGCTCACCGCGAACGTGACCGTGACCGCGAGGAGCCGGCACCGGCCCCCGTCACGCCGTTGCGCCGCCCTGTCGCCGTCCGCCAGCCGTCTGCAGGAGCCGTGAACGAGATCCTCACCGTCCACCCGAAGCAGTACCGCGACGCACAGCTGATCGCCGAGAGCTTCCGTGAGGGCGTCCCCGTCATCATCAACCTCTCCCAGATGAGCGATGCCGACGCGCGTCGCCTCATCGACTTCGCGAGCGGGCTCTCCCTCGGTCTGTACGGCCGTATCGAGCGCGTCACTTCGAAGGTGTTCCTTCTCTCGCCGGAGAACATCGCGGTTTCGGGCCACGGGGGCATCGCACACGCAGACGCTGAGTCTGCGGGCTTCGACCAGTCGTAGCCCGTGGAGCTGGTCTCCGTCGCAGCGAGCATCGTCCACCTGGTGCTGCTGCTGTACATCTTCGTGCTCTTCGCGCGCCTCATCCTGGACTACATCCCGATGTTCAATCGGGAATGGCGTCCGAAGGGTTTCGGTCTGGTCGCCGCTGAGGCCGTCTACACGGTCACCGATCCACCCATCCGGTTCTTCCGGAGGCTCATCCCACCGCTGCGGATCGGCTCGCTGTCACTCGACTTCGGGTTCACACTCACCCTGTTGGTGGTGCTGATCCTGATGAACATCGTGCGGCTTTTCATCCGCTGAACTCCGCCCGCTCCGTGTGTCGGGCACGCCCCGAGTTCGTGTTCTCTGGGTGTCGCGACATCGCGGGGCTGAGGCGCGGGGGCTATGCTGGCACCCAGGTGCGCGCCCCGGGTTCGCGCCACATCACGACCACGCCATACATCGATACTGGCATTCGAACTCATCGAAAGAGGAGCCACTCATGGCACTTACCCCGGATGACGTCGTCACCAAGCAGTTCCAGCACGTCCGATTCAAGGACGGCTTCGACCCGGACGAGGTGGACGACTTCCTCGACGAGATCGTCATCGAGTGGCGCAAGGCTCTCGAGGAGAACGTCGAGCTGAAGGCCAAGCTGGCCGCGTACGAGTCCGGTGCTGCCCCCGAGGCCGCCGCGCCCGCCGCTGCACCCGTCGCGACCGAGGCCCCCGCGCCCGTCGCCGAGGTTGCTGCCGAGCCCGCACCGACCGGCTCCGCCACCGCGACTGCCGGCATCATCGAGCTCGCGCAGCGTCTGCACGACGAGCACGTGGCCGAGGGTGAGGCGAAGCGCAATGCGCTCATCGCCGAGGCCGAGACCGAGGTGGCCCGCATCCGCACCGAGGCCGAGGCGAAGCAGCGCGAAGAGTCGGCACGCCTGGAGCGTGAGCGCAACACGCTCGAAGCCCGCATCACCGAACTCCGCAACTTCGAGCGCGACTACCGCTCGCAGCTGCGCGGCTACATCGAGGGCCAGCTCCGCGAGCTCGACGAGAAGTCGGCATCGACGGACTCCACGCCCGTCTCCGCGATCGGTCTGTAAGGCGCCCCTTGTCAGGACGCCCGCCCCTTCGTCGGTCGGCGGCCGGTGCGATCGTTGCGATTCTCGCAGCGCTCGTGCTGGCCGCCGATCAGTTTGTGAAGTACCTCACGATCGAGAACCTGCCCCTGCATGAGCCGGTTCCGGTTCTCGGCGAGTTCCTTCAGCTGTACTACGTCCGCAATCCCGGCGCGGCATTCTCGCTCGGGTCCGAGGTGACGTGGATCTTCACGATCGCCCTCGCGGTGGTGGCCTCGATCATCATCTGGAAGGCGTTCGGGATCAAGTCCCGACTGTGGGCCGTCGTTCTCGGCTGCCTGCTCGGCGGTGTGCTGGGCAACCTCACGGACCGTCTGCTCCGCGAACCCGGTTTCCCCGTGGGGCACGTCGTCGACATGATCTCGATGCCGTGGATGATGCCCGCGATCTTCAACGTGGCAGACGTCTTCATCGTGACCGGAATGATCTCGGTCGCCCTTCTCGTCGTGTTCGGGCTCCGCTTCGACGGGACGCGCGAGCGTGACCACGCCGTCATCGAGACCGAGGAAGAAGCCGAAGCGGCTGCTGTGGCCGCTATGGTCGCGACCGAGACGGATGCCGAGTCGGCCGATGCGGACGACGCGGCGGCGGACACCGTCGGCGCGGATCGCTCGATCGACGACGATGCGCCCTCGGAGGGTGCGGCTCCCGCATCCGAAGGACGCTGACCGTGGAGTCGCGGTCTCTGCCGGTGCCCGACGGTCTGGACGGCACTCGCGTCGACGCGGCGCTGGCGAAGCTCATGGGCTTCTCGCGTACCTTCGCCGCCGACGTCGCCGCAGCAGGCGGTGTGCGCTTGGACGGCGTGACACTCGACAAGTCCGACCGCCTCCGCGGCGGCGGCTGGCTCGATGTCGAGTGGCAGCCGAAGGAAGCACCGAAGATCATTCCGATCGCGGTGCCCGAGCTCGGCATCGTGTACGACGACGACGACATCGTCGTGGTCGACAAGCCCACCGGCGTCGCGGCGCATCCGTCGGTCGGTTGGGAGGGGCCGACCGTGGTCGGCGCTCTTGCCGCCGCGGGATTCCGCGTCGCCACGAGTGGCGCTCCCGAGCGTCAGGGCGTCGTGCATCGGCTCGATGTCGGCACCAGCGGTCTGATGGTCGTCGCGAAATCCGAACACGCCTACACGGTGCTGAAGCAGGCGTTCAAGGATCGTACGGTCGAGAAGATCTATCACGCCGTGGTGCAAGGGCACCCCGACCCGCTCGCCGGGACGATCGACGCGCCGATCGGGCGCCACCCGAACCACTCCTGGAAGTTCGCCGTCGTTCCCGACGGCAAGCCCTCGGTCACCCACTACGAGACGCTCGAGGCGTTCCCCGGTGCTTCGCTCCTCGAGATCCATCTCGAGACGGGGCGCACCCACCAGATCCGTGTGCACATGGCCGCCCACCGGCATCCGTGCGTCGGTGATCCACTGTACGGAGCCGACCCGACCATGTCGGCCCGCCTCGGACTCACGAGACAGTGGCTTCATGCGCATCAGCTGGCGTTCGCGCACCCGGCGACGGGGGAGTGGGTGCAGTTCGAGTCGCCGTACCCCGAGGACTTCCGGCACGCGCTGGACGTGCTCCGCGGCGAATAGCCCGCGCTTCATCGACGCGATGTCTGCGTCGTGCGCCACACTGATCGCATGGGCATCGAGGTTCGACCAGCAACGGAGTTCGACGATGTCGCGACGCTCGTCGGCCCGAAGAAGCCGACGTCCAACGTGTGCTTCTGCCTGAGCTATCGCATCGGCAGCAAGGAGAATGTGGCGCTGCGCGGGTCGCAGCGCGCTGATCGCGTGCGCGAGCTGTGCCATCAGGATCCGCCACCTGGGGTCATCGCCTACCTCGATGACGAGCCGGTCGGCTGGGCGGCGCTGCATCCGCGGCGCGACACGAGCTTCGCACGCAATCGGCTGATCCCGCACGTCGACGAACTCGATGTGTGGTCACTGTGGTGCTTCCGCGTAAGGCCAGGGCATCGGAAGCAAGGGATCACGCACGCGCTGATCGACGGTGCCGTGGCCTACGCGAGGGAGTGCGGCGCGCCGGCGATCGAGGGGTATCCCGTCGACAACGGCGGGGAGAAGGTCAACCTGACGATGGCGTACGTCGGCACGCGCGCGCTCTTCGAGAGCGCAGGATTCGTGAAGGCAGCCGACACGGGCTCCGTCCTCGACGGGTTCCCGCGGGTGCTGATGCGGCTCGATCTGGGCACTTCACGGAAGGCGTCGAAGAAAGCGTGAACCGTTTTCGTGAATCGCCCCAATACTCAGTGTGAGCACGGACAGCGAGATCATCCAGCGGTCGCTCGAAGAACCCGGGGTCTTCTCCGAGATCTTCGAGCGGCACGTCCGACCCGTCGGTGGGTACATCCGGCGACGGGTCGGGGCGCACGCCGTCGACGATGTTCTGAGTGAGACGTTCCTCGTCGCATTCCGGCGGCGTTCGTCGTTCGGCCTCGGGACGGAGTCGGCGCGGCCCTGGCTGCTCGGCATCGCGACCAGGGTGGTGAAGAGCCATCGGGCTGCGGAAGCGCGGCAGTGGCGCGCATTCGAGGCTTCGGCATCAGCGGAGGAGGTCGCCGTGGAGACTCCGCAGGTCGCCTCCGAGTCGCGGATCGATGCCGATGCCGCTCTGCGAGCGCTGGCCCCGCGGATCGCGGCCCTGGCGGCGAAGGATCGCGACACCCTGCTGCTGCATGCGTGGGGCGACCTCACGTATGAGCAGATCGCCGCTGCGCTGGGCGTGCCGGTCGGAACCGTGCGGTCCCGACTGAATCGCGTTCGTCGCAAGCTCGCGCCGCCGGGCTCGCACGGAGCAGCCCGACTGACATGGATGGCGAAGGAGGAGAGCGATGCAGCTTATGGAACAAGTTCGTGAGATCGGGATCGATGAGTCCCGTGTGGATGAAGACACCGTTCTCGCTGCGCGACGGGCGCTGACGCGAGAGATGGCGCGGAGTGCGCGTCCGGAGCGAGCGCGGCCGTCGCGACGACGCACGTGGACCGGGATCGGTCTCGGTGGTCTCGTGGCCGGAGTAGCCGTGACCGCGGTCGTGGCCGGTTCTGTCATCGCGCCACCGAACGCACCTGATGCGGCCGCAGCCGAGGTGCTGGAGCGTGCGTCAGCGGTGACATTCGATGCGGAGGACACCACACTCGTCCCCGGGCAGTACCTGCGGATCGAGACCGTCGGTGAGTACCTCCATTTCTGGAAGGCCGAATGGGCCGATGATGATGACGAGAACACGTTCGCGTTCAACGCCTCGCGAGACGGCGGCGACGCCGCCGTGCTGGAGCGCGACACGCGCGTGCTCTACGTCCCGGCCGACCGGGCAGGTGACTGGTTCTACGACTGGGGCTCCTCCGAGGTCGTGGACTCCTTCGGACCCCGTGGCGCGGAGGCAGCACGGGAATGGTCGTCCTCGCCCGGCTCCGCGATTCGTGGACGCGGCACGATCGAGACGCTCCCGGCGGGCGAGTATCTCGCCGTGGGAGGCGACGAACCGCCGATGCCGTACCTGGCGGACCAGTACCGGCCGTATTACGACGATATGCCGAGGGATCCTCAGACGCTGCTCGATTGGCTCCGCGCGCAGTCGGGGATGACGGGGGAGGAGGGGGACCGCTGGCTCGTGGCGAGTCTCAGCGACCCGTCGGCGATCAACCTGATGCCGGCCGACCTGCGCTCGGCGTTCTTCCTCGCGATCGCGCTGATCCCCGGATTCGAGGTGGTGGCGGAGGAGGGTTCGACGGCGACGCTGCAGTACGTCGTTCCCGGCCACCGGACGACGGAGATCGCGATCGATACCGAGCAGGGCCTCGTCGACTCGATCTCGGAGAATTACGGAAGCGGAGGACCTGCAGGCGACACGGTCGACTCCGTCACCACGGTGCGCACCTCCGTCGTGGACTCCGCGCCCCAGGGCTAGCGGCCGAGGCTGAGCCCCGACACCGACCTGCGGTGTCGGGGCTCCGCCGTAGACTCGAAGGCATGGCATCCGACTCCTTCGTCCACCTTCATGTGCACAGCGAGTACTCCATGTTGGACGGTGCGGCGAAGATCAATGCGATGACCCAGGCTGCCGCCGATTACGGCATGCCGGCCATCGCGGTGACCGATCACGGCAACACCTTCGCGGCGTTCGAGTTCTACAACGCGGCGCGGAACGCGGGCATCAAGCCCATCATCGGGCTCGAGGCGTACATGACGCCGGGCACACACCGCAGCGACAAGACGCGCGTGCAGTGGGGGTCGCCCGACCAGAAGAGCGACGACGTCTCCGGCTCGGGCGCTTACACCCACATGACGATGTGGAGCCAGAGCACCCAGGGCATGCACAACCTCTTCCGGATCAGTTCACGGTCGAGCATGGAGGGCTACTACTTCAAGCCCCGCATGGACCGCGAGCTGCTCCAGACCTATGGCAAGGGCATCATCGCGACGACGGGGTGCCCGTCTGGCGAAGTGCAGACGCGGCTCCGGCTGGGGCAGTACGACGCGGCACGGGCGGCGGCGGCAGAGTTCCAGGACATCTTCGGCAAGGAGAACTACTTCGCCGAGATCATGGACCACGGTCTCTCCATCGAGCGTCGGGTGATGACCGATCTGCTCCGCCTCGCGAAAGACCTGAACATCCCGCTGGTCGCGACCAACGACTCGCACTACACGCATCAGCACGAGGCCGATGCGCACGAGGCTCTGCTGTGCGTGCAGTCGGGCTCCACCATGGACGACCCGAACCGCTTCAAGTTCGACGGCGACGGCTATTACATCAAGACCGCCGCGGAGATGCGGCAGCTGTTCCGCGATCACCCCGAGGCCTGCGACAACACTCTGTTGATCGCCGAGCGCTGCGAGGTCGAGTTCGACACCTCGGCGAACTACATGCCGCGGTTCCCGGTGCCGGACGGCGAGACCGAAGACAGCTGGCTCATCAAAGAGGTCGAGGCGGGCCTGCACTACCGGTACCCGGGTGGCATCCCCGACAAGGTGCGCAAGCAGGCCGAGTACGAGACCGGCATCATCCTGCAGATGGGCTTCCCCGGGTACTTCCTGGTCGTCGCCGACTTCATCAACTGGGCCAAGGACAACGGCATCCGCGTCGGTCCCGGACGTGGCTCCGGTGCCGGTTCCATGGTCGCGTACGCGATGAAGATCACCGACCTCGACCCCCTCGAGCACGGCCTGATCTTCGAGCGCTTCCTGAACCCCGACCGCGTCTCGATGCCCGACTTCGACGTCGACTTCGATGATCGCCGTCGTGGCGAGGTCATCGACTACGTCACGGAGAAGTACGGCTCGGAGCGCGTCGCCCAGATCGTCACCTACGGCACCATCAAGTCCAAGCAGGCGCTGAAGGATGCGGGCCGCGTGCTCGGCTTCCCGTTCAGCATGGGGGAGCGTCTGACCAAGGCGATGCCGCCGCCCGTCATGGGCAAGGACATGCCCCTCGACGGTATGTTCGACTCGGCGCACCCGCGGTACAAAGAGGCGAGCGAGTTCCGTGCGCTGATCGAGACCGACCCCGAGGCGAAGACGGTCTTCGACCGCGCGCTCGGTCTCGAAGGTCTGAAGCGTCAATGGGGCGTGCACGCCGCCGGCGTGATCATGTCGTCCGACCCGCTGCTCGACATCATCCCGATCATGAAGCGGGAGCAGGACGGTCAGATCGTCACGCAGTTCGACTATCCGTCGTGCGAGTCGCTCGGCCTGATCAAGATGGACTTCCTGGGGCTCCGTAACCTCACGATCATCTCCGACGCGCTCGACAACATCCGCACGAACCGTGGCGAGGAACTCGACCTCGAGCACCTCGGCCTCGATGATCCCGGGGTGTACGAACTGCTCGCGCGCGGCGACACCCTGGGTGTCTTCCAGCTCGACAGTCCGCCGCTGCGCTCGCTGATGCGCCTCATGAAGCCCGACAACTTCGGTGACATCTCGGCCCTCATCGCCCTCTACCGCCCTGGCCCCATGGGAGCGAACTCCCACACGAACTACGCGCTGCGCAAGAACGGTCTACAGGAGATCACGCCGATCCACCCTGAACTCGAGGAGCCTCTGGCGGAGATCCTGGAGGAGTCCTACGGCCTCATCATCTACCAGGAGCAGGTGATGGCGATCGCTCAGGCGGTGGCCGGATTCAGCCTCGGACAAGCAGACATCCTGCGCCGAGCGATGGGAAAGAAGAAGAAGTCCGAGCTCGACAAGCAGTACGAGGGCTTCGCGGGGGGCATGAAGCAGCGCGGATTCGGAGAGGCGGCGATCAAGGCCCTCTGGGACATCCTGCTTCCGTTCTCGGACTACGCGTTCAACAAAGCCCACTCCGCCGCGTACGGCCTCGTGTCGTACTGGACCGCCTACCTCAAGGCGCACTATCCCGCCGAGTACATGGCGGCACTGCTGACCAGCGTCGGTGACTCGAAAGACAAGATGGCGCTGTACCTCAACGAGTGCCGTCGCATGGGCATCAAGGTGCTCCCTCCCGACGTGTCCGACTCGATCAACTACTTCGCGGCCGTCGACGATGACATCCGCTTCGGTCTCGGCGCTGTGCGCAACGTCGGCAGCAATGTCGTCGACGGCATCGTGCGGGCTCGAAAGGACGAGCGGTTCACCTCGTTCCATCACTTCCTCGACAAAGTCCCTCTGCACGTCTCGAACAAGCGCACCGTCGAATCGCTGATCAAAGCCGGTGCCTTCGACTCGATGGGGGACTCGCGGCGGGCTCTCATGGAGGTACACGAGGACGCGGTCGAGGCAGCCGTCGACCGTAAGCGCAATGAGGCCCAGGGAGCGATCGGTTTCGATTTCGACAGCCTCTACGACGGCATGGAAGAGGCGGCTCCCGCCAAGGTGCCTGCCCGCCCGGAGTGGATCAAGAAGGACAAGCTCGCCTTCGAGCGGGAGATGCTCGGCCTCTACGTCTCCGATCACCCGCTCGCGGGCCTCGAGGTCCCGCTGGCCAAGCACGCGTCGATCTCGATCCACGACCTCAACAACTCCGAGGACCTTCAGGACGGCGATCAGGTGACGGTCGCCGGACTCGTGACCAGCGTGCAGCACCGCGTCGCCAAGGCCAGCGGAAACCCCTACGGCATGATCACCGTCGAGGACTTCAACGGCGAGGTGACCGTGATGTTCATGGGGAAGACCTACACCGAGTTCCAGCACACGCTGCAGCAGGATGCGATCCTCGCTGTCCGCGGACGAGTCTCCCGACGTGACGACGGGCTCAACCTGCACGCCCAATCGGCGTTCGCGCCCGACATCGGCTCGTTCGATGCGGCGGGTCCGCTGTCGCTCGTCCTCGCCGAGCAGCGCGCGACGGAGCGGGTGATGACCGAGCTCGCCGAGGTGCTTCGCCGCCACAACGGCGATACCGAAGTGCTGCTCCGCGTGCATCGAGGGGGGACCGCGAAGGTCTTCGAAGTGCCGATGCCGGTCAAGGTCTCCGCAGACCTCTTCGGTGACCTCAAGTCACTGCTCGGACCCACCTGTCTGGGGTGAGCGGGTAGGATCGTGAGCCGTCGGCAGCACGACGAACACCCCCGTCGAGCACTGTGACGAAAGGACCACCATGAGTACGGACACCTCCGAACCCGACCTTCCCGAGTCGGACCCCGAGGACTCGATCTTCAGCGACGACGACGGCGTGCTCTACGACGACGAGGTGACTCCGGAATTCGGCATTCTCGGATTCACGCTGCGTGAACTGCTGATCGTGGGCGTATGGGTGGTGGCCTTCGTGCTGTCCTTCTTCCCGCTGACCGGCGGCCTCTCGCTCTGGGGGATCGGTATCCAGTGGATCCTCCCCATCGCGCTTCCCACCGTGGCCGTCTTCCTGCTGGTGCTGCGCCGCTTCTCGCCGGATGGCATCCGCCGAGTGGGCTCGCTGGGCATCGACCAGTTCGCCTCCGTGGCGTTCTCCGTCGCGGCCGTCGTCTGGGTCGGGAATCTGTGGCTCTCGATCTCCGGGCTGATCGCCACCGGCTACTGGGGGCTCCCGTGGAACGGCGTGGGGATGGTCATCACGTCTCTCGCGCTGGTCGTGCTCACGGTCTTCGCCCCGATCATTCCGGGTCTCAAGGAGGACTTCCACGGCCGCCTCGTCACGCTCGCGCATCGCAATGCGAATCCGGTGCGCCCGGTCATCGCGCGCCCGCGCCCCGAGCCCGCTCCCGTCGCCGAGTCGACCGTTTCCCCCAGCAGCACCGAGCCCGAGGTCACCGTCGATGCGTCAGGGCTGCCCCCGGTGACCGGCCTCGACATCGAGACGACCGGGCGACAGGCGACTGACGAGATCGCCCGACTCGACCTCGCGGAGCAGGTGCCTCTCACGGCGCATGCCTCCGGCGGTGGCGTCGGGACCGACCAGGACACCTCCGACGAGGACTATGTGCCCGCCTACTCCCGTCGATCCCGCGGACAGGAGCCCGAGATCGTCTCGGACACCGGAAGCATCGAGTCGCTGCTCGAGACCGCAGCGACCTACGAGACCGGCGATGTCCTGGCCGAAGCGGAGCCCCGCATCGTCGAGGGCTTCGCCGACGCCGATGCTGATCTCGACGCGACGAATCCTCGCGAGGCGGCTCCCGCCGCGCAGCCGTTCTGGATCCTCGCCGCCTCCGAACGGGATGTGCATGACGAGCGAGGAGAACCGCTGTTCCGCATCGGGCCGAGTGCCTGGGCCCTCGTGATCGAGGACCGTGGAGGTGCGTACGTTGTCCGACATGACGACGGACGGATCGGCTACCTCCACGACATCTCCGACATCTCGAAGGGCTGAAATGCGCACGATCGATCTGCGGGGGCGCGAGCTCTCGCCCGCTGACATGCTCGCGGCCGTGCCGCGCGCCACGCAGGCTCGGGCGGAGGCGCTCGACACCGCCGCCCGGATCGTCGAGGACGTGCGCGTTCGCGGTGAGGCCGCTCTCCGTGAGCAGGCGGAGCAGTTCGACCGGGTGACGGGCCACGAGGTGCGGGTTCCCGCCGCGCACATCGCCGACGCCCTCGCATCCATCGAGCCCCCCGTCCGCGCTGCGCTCGAAGAGGCGATCGTGCGCGTGCGCCGTGGGTCCGAGGCCCAGGTGCCGGCGCCTCAGACCACCGAGATCGGCCCTGGGGCGCGCATTCTGCAGCGGTGGCAGCCCGTGCACCGCGTGGGCGTCTACATTCCCGGCGGCAAGGCGGTCTACCCGTCGAGCGTGATCATGAACGTGGTTCCCGCGCAGGTGGCGGGCGTCGAGCAGATCGCTCTGGCGTCTCCACCGCAGGCCGATCAGGGCGGTCGGATCCATCCGACGATCCTTGCGGCCGCCGGCCTGTTGGGCGTCACCGAGGTCTACGCCATGGGGGGAGCCGGCGCGATCGGCGCCTTCGCGCATGGCGTTCCGTCGCTCGGCCTCGACCCCGTCGACGTGGTCTCCGGCCCGGGGAACAACTATGTCGCGTCTGCGAAGCGGGCCGTCGCCGGCGTCGTCGGGACGGATTCCGAGGCCGGTGCGACCGAGATCCTCGTCGTGGCCGATGCCGATGCCGATGCGAGACTCATCGCTGCGGATCTGGTCAGCCAGGCGGAGCACGACGAACAGGCTTCCGCCGTCCTGGTGACGGATGCTGCCGGGCTCGCGGATCAGGTCGCCGTCGAGGTCGAGCGGATGGCGGCGGTCACACGCCACAGCGAGCGTGTCGGGGCGGCTCTGAGCGGTCCGCAATCCGCGATCGTCCTCGTCGACGACCGTGCCATGGCGACGGCTTTCAGCAACGCCTATGCTCCGGAGCACCTCGAGCTGCACCTCGCCGACGCCGCAAATGCGGCGGCGGCGTTCACCAGCGCCGGTGCCGTCTTCGTCGGCGACCAGACTCCCGTCAGCCTCGGTGACTACATGGCGGGAAGCAACCACGTGCTTCCGACCGGTGGTCAGGCGCGGTATGCGCCCGGTCTCGGGTCCTACACGTTCCTGCGCCCGCAGCAGGTCATCTCGTATGATCGCGCGGCGCTGTCAGTCGTTCGCGCCGGTGTCGTGGCCCTCGCCGAAACCGAGGTGCTCCCGGCACACGGCGAGGCGATCGAGGCGCGTTTCACGGCGTAGGATCGGTCAGATGCACTGCCCCTTCTGTCGTCATCCCGACTCCCGTGTCATCGACTCGCGCACCAGCGACGACGGGCTGTCGATCAGACGCCGCCGCCAGTGCCCGGAATGCGGGGGCCGGTTCACCACGACCGAGACGGCGAGCCTCAACGTCATCAAGCGCTCCGGCGTCATGGAGCCGTTCAGCCGCGAGAAGGTCATCTCCGGCGTGCGCAAGGCCTGTCAGGGGCGGCCGGTGACCGAGGCCGACCTCGCGATCCTCGCGCAGCGTGTGGAGGAGGCCGTTCGCCAGACCGGTGTCTCGCAGCTCGACGCGAACGAGATCGGTCTCGCCATCCTGGGCCCGTTGCGTGAGCTCGACGAGGTCGCGTTCCTCCGCTTCGCCAGCGTCTACCAGGCGTTCGACTCGCTCGAGGACTTCGAGGCGGCGATCACCGATCTGCGGGCCGACCACACGAAGCAGGAGTCCGCGGAGCGGTAATCTGGCAGGGATGTATCCGCTGCTCTTCCGCGCTGTCCTCTCGCGCTTCGACCCCGAGTTCGCCCACCACGCCGGCATGGCGGTGATCCGCGTTCTCGGCGTGCGCCCCCTCTCCTGGGCGACGCGTGCCATGACGCGCCCGGACCCATCGCTGCGTGTCGAGGCTCTCGGTCTCACCTTCCCCTCGCCGTTCGGCATCGCGGCCGGGTTCGATAAGAACGCGGTCGGGGTGCGGGGCCTGGCAGCTCTCGGCTTCGGGCACGTGGAGGTCGGCACGCTCACCGCGATCCCGCAGGAGGGCAACCCCAAGCCGCGTCTGTTCCGTCTCATCGCCGATCGTGCCGTCATCAACCGGATGGGCTTCAACAACGCGGGCGCGGACGCGGCAGCGCGCCGTCTGGCCCGTCTGCGCCGTGGAGCGCCCGACACGGTGGTCGGCGTCAACATCGGCAAGAGTCGGGTGGTGGACGTGGAGAACGCGACGGCCGACTACGTGGCTTCCGCGACTCGTCTCGCCCCGCTCGCCGACTACCTCGCCGTGAACGTGTCGTCGCCCAACACGCCGGGGCTGCGCGGGCTGCAGGCGGTGGAGACCCTCGCCCCGCTCTTGCGGGCGGTCAAGCAGGCCTCCGGTGCCACGCCGCTGCTCGTGAAGATCGCACCGGACCTTCCGGACGAGGAGATCGCGGCGATCGCGCAGCTGGCAGTGGCCGAAGGACTCGCCGGCATCATCGCGAACAACACGACCATCAGCCGAGACGGCCTGCTCTCGGATGCGGCGAAGGTCGAGGCCGCCGGCGCCGGTGGTCTGTCGGGGGCGCCGTTGAAGCGGCGCTCGCTCGAGGTGCTGCGCGTCGTGCGAGGCGCGGTTCCCGCCGACTTCTGCGTGATCGCGGTCGGCGGTGTCGAGACCGCTGCAGACGTGCAGGAGCGTCTGGAAGCCGGCGCCACTCTCGTGCAGGGTTACACGGCGTTCCTGTACCGCGGTCCGTTCTGGGGCCGCGAGATCAACAGGGGACTGATCAGTCGGGGTACTGCCCGCGCTTGACCTGCGGCTTCGGCAAGCGCATGAATCGCATCTGCAGGGCCCGCATCGCCGCGTACCAGCCGAGACCGCGCTCGAGACGCTCCTTGCCGAACTTCGCCGCAGCCTTGCGCTTGACCCGCATGGCCAGCAGGACCATGCCGCCGATCGCGATCACCAGGTACCCCATCATCACCAGGTACGCGTAGAACGAGATCATCATGTTCGTGGGCAGCAGCGAGGCGAGGATGACCAGCACCATGACGCCCATCACGAACTCGGCCGGGTGCCAGCCCGCATCGACGTAGTCGCGCACCCAGCGGCGCTGAGGCCCCTTGTCGCGGACGGGGAGGTACTTCTCCTCGCCGGCGGCCATGCCGGCCTGTGCCTTGGCTCGGCGCTCGTTGAGCTCGGCCTTGGCGGCGGCTTTGGCCTCTTTGGTGTTGGCGACCAGGGGGCGGCGGCGGGCAGCCTCCTGCTCCGCACGGGTCGGCGTCGCGCGCCCCTTTCCGACGGCGGGCGTCTCGGGGGCGTCGTCGTTCGTCGAAGGGGAGACAGGGGTAGTGGCCACGGAGTTCCTCGGTTCGCTGCGGGGGATCACCTTAAGATTACTCGCATGACCTCTCCTGTTCCTCCCCGTGAGCCCGATGCCGCCGTCCTCGAGGCTGTGGCGACCGGTATCCCCTCCGCGTTGTCGGACCTCGGCCACCTCGTGCGCATCCCGGGAATGGCCTGGCCCGCGTTCGATCAGACCCAGCTGGAGCGCAGCGCGGAAGCCGTGGCTGCGCTGGCCTCGGACACCGGTGTCTTCGACGAGGTGCGTGTGCTCCGTGCCGCGATCCCGGGCACCGATGAGCAGGGACAGCCGGCAGTCCTCGCCACGCGCGCGGCCCGCAACCGCAAGCCGACGATCCTGCTCTACGCGCACCACGACGTGCAGCCTCCCGGTGATGACGCCCTCTGGGAGACCCCGCCGTTCGAGCCGACGGTCCGTGACGGGCGTCTGTACGGACGCGGCGCCGCAGACGACAAGGCGGGGATCATGGCGCACATCGCGTCGATCCGAGCCGTACACGAGGTGCTGGGGGACGACCTCGACCTCGGTATCGCGATGTTCATCGAGGGGGAGGAGGAGTACGGGTCTCGTTCCTTCGCTCAGTTCCTCTCCGACAACAAGGAGGCGCTCCGCGCGGACGCCATCGTCGTCGCCGACTCCGGCAACTGGGATTCGGTCACCCCGGGCCTCACCGTCTCGCTTCGCGGGAACGCGCGCTTCACGCTGCGCGTGCGCACCCTCGATCACGCGTCCCACTCGGGGATGTTCGGGGGAGCGGTGCCCGACGCGATGATGTCGACCGTGAAGCTGCTCTCCACGCTGTGGAACTCCGACGGATCGGTGGCGGTGGCGGGGATGACTGTGCGCGATGCGCCCACTCCCGATTACACCGAGGCGACACTCCGTGACGAGGCAGGGCTCCTGCCCGGCACCACTCCGATCGGTGACGGCACGATCCTCAGCCGGATCTGGAACAAGCCCGCGGTGACGGTGATCGGCATCGACGCGACGAGCGTGGCGGCGGCATCCAACACCCTGCTTCCCGAGGTCACGGTCGTGATCAGCGCTCGTGTCGCGCCCGGGCAGACGGGGCAGGCCGCGTATGACGCCCTCGAGAGCCACCTGCGGGCTCACGCTCCGTTCGGCGCGGAGCTCACCTTCTCGGATGTCGACCTGGGGGATGGCTTCCTCGTCGACACCAGCGGCTGGGCGGTGCAGCTCACGCGCGACGCGATGCACGACGGCTACGGGGTTCCGCCGGTGGACCTGGGCGTCGGCGGTTCGATCCCGTTCATCGCCGACCTGGTGCGGGAGTTCCCGGCCGCGCAGATCCTCGTCACCGGTGTCGAGGACCCGCATTCGCGGGCGCACAGCCCCAACGAGTCGCTGCACCTCGACAGCTTCCGCCATGCGGTCGCGACCGAGGCGCTGCTGCTCACCCGCATGAATGCTGCAGAACTCTGAGCCTCACAGGATCTGCGGCGGTAGAATCGTCCGAGAAGCCGTGCACCTGCGGCCCGTCACAAGGAGCGACATGAGCGACACCACACTCTCCCCAGAGACCACCCGCGCACACGGCGTCACCCTGACCGACGCTGCCGCCGTCAAGGTGAAGAACCTCCTCGAGCAGGAAGGCCGCGACGATCTCCGTCTTCGCGTCGCCGTGCAGCCCGGCGGATGCTCGGGCCTGATCTACCAGCTGTACTTCGACGAGCGCTACCTCGAAGGCGACGAGACCGTCGACTTCGACGGCGTCGAGGTGATCATCGACAACATGAGCGTCCCGTACCTCGACGGTGCGGCGATCGACTTCAAGGACACGATCTCCGAGCAGGGGTTCACGATCGACAACCCCAACGCAGCGGGCAGCTGCGCCTGCGGCGACAGCTTCCACTGATCGTCCGTCTGCCGAACGGCCGCCGTCACCATGGGTGACGGTGGCCGTTCCGCTTTCGGAACCTGCGTGGTTGGCATGAATCAGGTGTGAGGTTGCCCTAGACTTGGGTGTGCTCTGTTCGCGATCTGAAAGGTGCATCGTGCCCTCGAAACGCAGCCTTCGTTGGGCCGCACTCCCTGTGGGAGTCGTGGCAGCCTTGGCCCTGGCGGGATGTTCTCCCACCGAGCTGAACGGCTTTCTTCCGGGCTTCGTGGAGGGTGGCCCCGCAGCCACCAATCAGACCGAGCGCGTCTCCTCGCTCTGGGTGAACTCCTGGATCGTGCTTCTCGCCGTCGGCATCATCACCTGGGGCCTGATGGCCTGGGCCGCGATCGCGTACCGTCGCCGCAAGGGCCAGACCGGCCTCCCGGTGCAGATGCGCTACAACATGCCGATCGAGATCTTCTACACGATCGTGCCGCTCATCCTCGTGCTGGGTATGTTCTTCTTCACCGCTCGTGATCAGACCGAGATCGAGGCCAAGTGGGACGAGCCCGACGTCGAGATCACGGCGATCGCCAAGCAGTGGGCGTGGGACTTCCAGTACGACGGTGAAGAGGAAGACAACTCCGACGCCGTGTGGACGATGGGCATCCAGGCCCAGCCCGACGCCGAAGGCAACATCGATCAGTCGCAGCTGCCGACCCTGGTTCTGCCGGTCGACAAGAAGGTCACGATCGACCTGCAGTCGCGCGACGTCATCCACTCTTTCTGGATCATCGACTTCCTCTACAAGAAGGACATGTTCATCGGGAAGGACAACTCCTGGTCGTTCATCCCCACCCGTGAGGGCGAGTACGCCGGCAAGTGTGCCGAGCTCTGCGGTGAGTATCACTCGATGATGCTCTTTAACGTCAAGGTCGTCTCTCAGGACGACTACGACGCGTACCTCGAGTCGCTCGAGGAGAAGGGCAACACGGGCGACATCACCGACGCGTACGACCGTCTCTCGAACTTCCCGGGGACGACCCCGAAGACCGACACCGAGGAAGGAGGGGAGTAAGTCATGTCGACCACAGAAGCTCCCCGTACCGACGAGACTCCCCAGTCGCGTCCGACCACTCTGCCCGCCCGCCAGGCCGCTCTCATGAGCTCCTCGCGCGTGGAGCAGAAGGGCAACATCGTCGTCAAGTGGATCACCTCCACCGACCACAAGACCATCGGGTACATGTACCTGATCGCGTCCGTGCTGTTCTTCCTCCTCGGTGGAGTGATGGCCCTCGTCATCCGCGCCGAGCTGTTCGCGCCGGGCATGCAGATCGTCCCGACGAAGGAGCAGTACAACCAGCTGTTCACGATGCACGGCACGATCATGCTGCTGATGTTCGCGACGCCGCTCTTCGCGGGCTTCGCCAACGCGATCCTGCCGCTGCAGATCGGCGCCCCCGACGTGGCCTTCCCGCGTCTGAACGCGTTCGCCTTCTGGCTCTTCCTCTTCGGCTCGACCATCGCGGTCGCCGGCTTCCTCACCCCGCAGGGCGCGGCCTCCTTCGGATGGTTCGCCTATCAACCGCTGGCCGGTGCGTCGTTCTCGCCGGGCGCGGGTGGAAACCTCTGGATGGTCGGACTGGGCATCTCCGGTTTCGGAACCATCCTCGGTGCCGTCAACTTCATCACCACGATCATCACGATGCGCGCTCCCGGCATGACGATGTGGCGCATGCCGATCTTCTCCTGGAACACGCTCATCACGAGCCTGCTCATCCTGATGGCGTTCCCCGTGCTCGCGGCAGCGATCTTCGCCGCTGCAGCGGACCGCATCCTCGGCGCTCACATCTACGACCCCGCCAACGGCGGTGTCCTGCTGTGGCAGCACCTGTTCTGGTTCTTCGGCCACCCCGAGGTCTACATCATCGCTCTGCCGTTCTTCGGCATCGTGTCGGAGATCTTCCCGGTCTTCAGCCGTAAGCCGATCTTCGGATACAAGACGCTGGTCTACGCGACGATCGCGATCGCCGCTCTCTCCGTGGCGGTGTGGGCGCACCACATGTACGTGACCGGATCCGTGCTGCTGCCCTTCTTCGCCCTCATGACGATGCTCATCGCCGTGCCGACGGGGGTGAAGATCTTCAACTGGATCGGCACGCTCTGGCGAGGATCGGTGACCTTCGAGACTCCGATGGTCTTCGCACTCGGATTCCTCGTTTCGTTTGTCTTCGGCGGTCTGACCGGTGTCATCCTCGCGGCCCCGCCGCTGGACTTCGCGCTCTCCGACTCGTACTTCGTCGTCGCTCACTTCCACTACGTGGTGTTCGGCACCGTCGTGTTCGCCATGTTCGCCGGCTTCTACTTCTGGTGGCCGAAGTGGACCGGTCGCATGCTCAACGAGCGTCTCGGGTACGTGCACTTCTGGATGCTGTTCATCGGCTTCCACATGACGTTCCTCATCCAGCACTGGCTGGGTGTCGACGGCATGGTGCGCCGCTACGCGGACTACTCCGCAGCAGACGGCTGGACCTGGCAGAACCAGGTCTCCACGATCGGTGCGATCATCCTCGGCGCCTCGATGCTGCCGTTCTTCCTGAACGTGTGGATCACGGCCCGCAAGGCTCCGAAGGTCACGGTCAACGACCCGTGGGGCTACGGTGCTTCGCTCGAGTGGGCGACGTCGTGCCCGCCGCCGCGGCACAACTTCACGTCGATCCCGCGTATCCGCAGCGAGCGTCCCGCGTTCGACCTGAATCACCCGGAGGCTGCCGAGTTCGCGACCACGGCGCCCGGCGAGCGAGAGGCCCACTAAGTCATGCGCGACAACGTCATTCTCTGGTGGGTGCTGACAGCGTTCTTCGCCCTCGTCGGTGTCGTCTACACCGGCTGGCACATCCTGGTCACTCCGTCCGACAACTTCGCGATGCGGATCGAGTGGGTCGGCACTGTCGCCCTGTTCTTCGCAGCCTTCATGGCGGCGATGGTCGCGTTCTATCTCGATCGCACGCACAAGGCGCAGAACGGTGAGCTGCCGGAAGACATCCTGACGGCGGACATCGACGACGGTGACCCCGAGCTCGGCGAGTTCAGCCCGTGGTCCTGGTGGCCGATCGTGCTCGCGGCTTCGGCCGGTGTCTTCGTCGTCGGCCTTGCTGTCGGACACTTCCTGCTCCCGATCGGACTCGCGATCTTCGTCGTCGCGATCGTCGGCTGGGTCTACGAGTACTACCGCGGCAACTTCGCCCGCTGAGACATCTGAATAGAAGAAGGCCCCCGGATTCGTCCGGGGGCTTTCTTCGTGTACGCGCCAGTGGGCCGGTTCGTGTGCGGGCGGCGGGATCTTCATGACCTCGTTCGGGCCCGTGCGATGCCGGTCAGTGGGTCGACAGGACGGCAGTGCACACCGTCGGCGTCGCCCAGAGAGCGAATGCCGTCAGCGTGTACGCATCAGAGGGTGGCAGTCATCTGCACGCGAGGGCCGTACCTGAAGAGCCCGAGGGCGGTCTCCGTGTCGATGAGGGAGCGGAGCAGAGCGGAGTCCGGCTCGGTCTCCGTGAAGCCGCAGGAGGCGTAGAACGGCGCGTTCCAGGGGACGTCACGGTAGGTGCGGAGGGTGATCGTACGATGTCCGCGGTCTCGGGTCTCAGAGAGCGCCGCCTGGACGAGCCGACGCCCGATCCCGCGCCGGCCGTACGTGGGCAGCACAGAGAGCTGCTCCAGATGAGCGTGCCCGTCGATCTCCAGGACGTGCACGAAGCCCACGGGGCCCGAAGAGGGGGCTGAGGCCTCGTGGGGCTCAGCGACGAGCACGAAGCCCGGCATCGAAGCGCGCTCCCGAGCAGTGGTCGGGGGCGGCCAGTCGACCGCGTCGAAACGGTCGACGAGCAAAGTATCCGCCGCGGCTTCGATCTGCTCGGTCTCCGCGTCATCCGCCGGATGCGCAGGACGTACTCGGATCTCCATGGTCACTCTCCTGCGACGGCGGCGATGGCCTCGATCTCGACGAGCTGGTCATCGTAACCGAGCACCGTGACACCCAGGAGGGTGCTGGGGACGTCGTGGTCGCCGAAGGCAGCGTGGACCACGTCCCACGCCGTGACGAGGTCGGCCTGCGCGGAGGAGGCCACCAGCACTCGTGTGCTGATGACATCGGTGAGGTTCGCGCCAGCGACGTCGAGTGCTGCCTCGAGCGTCTGCACGCATCGGGCCGCCTGAGCCGCGTAGTCGCCCGGTGCGGCGGTCGTCCCGTCGTCGTTCAGAGGGCAGGCTCCCGCGAGGAAGATGAAACGCGAACCCGCCGGTGCAGTGGCGGCATAGGCGTAGGGGGCGTCGGCGAGGGCAGTGGCGCGGATCAGCTGGACGGCGGATGACATGGTTCGATCCTCTCATTCACGGATTAACGATGAAGGCCCCGTCCGTGCGGACGAGGCCTTCATCGTGGGGGAGTGGCGACTACTCGCCATCCTCCTTCTTCTTGCGAGGCTTCTTCACCGGCTCCGTCGCGATGACCGTGCTGGGGGTGTTCGGCGTCTCGTCGACGTGCGTCTCATCGACCGTGAGCGGGGCATCAGGGAAACCGGCGCGCTCGTGAGCGCCCTGGATCTCTGCGGCCTCGGTCTCGTCGTTCTGAGCCGTGACGTGGTGCTGGTGTGCATCGGCTGCTTCGACCTCGGCCTGCGTGAGCGGGGCGAGACGATCTTCGAAGAACCAGCGCGAGATCGAGGAACGGAGGTTCTCCGTCCACGGGATGCGGCCCTTGGCGTTCGGGCGCACCACGAGCGGCTCGTAGGAGTCGACATCGATGAGCTTCCAGCGGTCGTACTGGTCGACCGGCTGGTGCACCTCGATGAACTCGCCGCCGGGGAGGCGCACGATGCGCCCCGACTCGAAGCCGTGCAGCACGATCTCGCGGTCCTTCTTCTGCAGCGCGATGCAGATGCGCTTGGTGACGAAGTATCCGAGGATCGGGCCCAGGAAGAGCAGCGCCTGCAGGGTGTGGATCACGCCCTCCATCGTGAGCATGAAGTGCGTCGCGATGAGGTCGGACGAGGCCGCAGCCCAGAGGACGGCGTAGAAGATGACGCCGGCCACGCCGATCGCCGTACGCGTCGCCGCGTTGCGGGGACGCTGTGCGATGTGGTGCTCGCGCTTGTCGCCGGTGACCCACGCCTCGATGAACGGGTAGATCGCGACGACCACGATGAACAGGCCGAGCACAAGCACGGGCGCGATGATTCCGAAGGACCACGTGCGGTCGAGGAACACGATATCCCAGTTCGACGGCGCCAGACGCAGAGCGCCGTCGGCGAAGCCGATGTACCAGTCCGGCTGCGTGCCGGCGGAGACAGGGGAGGGGTCGTACGGGCCGTAGTTCCAGATCGGGTTGATCTGGAAGAACGTCGCGATCATGACGATCACGCCGAACACGATGAACAGGTAGCCGCCCATCTTCGACATGTAGACCGGCATCATCGGGTAGCCCACGACGTTGTCGTTCGTGCGGCCGGGGCCCGCGAACTGCGTGTGCTTGTTGATGATCATCAGCATCAGGTGCACGACGATGAGCGCGATGACGAGCATCGGCAGCAACAGGATGTGCAGCGTGTACAGACGTCCGACGATGTCGGTCCCGGGGAACTCGCCGCCGAAGAGGAGGAACGAGGTCCAGGTGCCGATCAAGGGGAGACCCTTGATCATGCCGTCGATGATGCGGAGGCCGTTACCCGAGAGCAGGTCGTCGGGAAGCGAGTAGCCGGTGAAGCCCTCTGCCATTGCGAGGATGAACAGGACGAAGCCGATGACCCAGTTGAGCTCACGCGGCTTGCGGAACGCGCCGGTGAAGAACACGCGGAGCATGTGCACGCCGATGCCGGCGATGAACACGAGCGCCGCCCAGTGGTGGATCTGGCGGACCAGGAGCCCGCCGCGCAGGTCGAACGAGATGTGCAGCGACGACTCGAGCGCCGCCGACATCTCGATACCACGCATCGGCGCGTAGGCGCCGGTGTAGTGGGTCTCGACCATGGATGCCTGGAAGAAGAACGTCAGGAAGGTTCCGGAGAGGAACACGACGACGAAGCTCCACAGCGCGATCTCGCCGAGCATGAACGACCAGTGGTCGGGGAAGATCTTGCGTCCGAGCTCCTTGACGAAGCCGGAGAGGCTGGTGCGCTCGTCGATGTAGTTCGACGCGGCACCGACGAAGCGACCGCCGAGGGGCGCTTTGGTGTCCTTGTCCTCTTTGGACAGCGTTGCGGTGCTCAATGGCGCTCCCAGAAGCTCGGGCCGACGGGTTCCTTGAAGTCGCTGCGTGCGACCAGGTAGCCCTCGTCATCGACGGTGATGGGCAGCTGCGGCAGCGGACGAGCCGCCGGGCCGAAGATGACCTTGGCGTGGTCCGTGACGTCGAACTGCGACTGGTGGCACGGGCACAGCAGGTGGTGCGTCTGCTGCTCGTACAGAGCCACAGGGCATCCGACGTGCGTGCAGACCTTGGAATAGGCGACGATGCCGTCGTAGGACCAGTCCTTGCGGTCCTCGGCCTCGATCAGCTGCTCGGGGCGCAGACGCATCATCAGCACGATGGCCTTGGCCTTCTCCTCGAGGTAGCCGTCGTGGTGGCTGAGCGTCGCGAGCTCTTCGGGGATCACGTGGAACGCCGACCCGAGGGTCACGTCCGCGGCGCGGATCGGGGTGCCGTCGGGGTCGCGGACGAGGCGCGCACCCTTCTCCCACATCGTGTGCTTGAGGAGAACGACCGGGTCGCCCGCGGTGGGGTCATCCGGCGTCGAGTGCGGAGCGAGACCACGGAAGAGCGTGACGCCCGGGATGACCGAGGCGACGAGTGCGGCGAACAGCGAGTTGCGGATCACCGTGCGGCGTCCGAAACCGGACTCCTCGTTCGCGTCGGAGAAGGCCTGGATGGCCGCCTCGCGGGTCGCGTCCTTGCCACGAGTGGGGTGGCGGTGCTCGATGAACTCCTTGTCGGACATGAGCGCCTTGGACCAGTGGATCGCACCGATGCCGAGGGCCAGCAGCGCGAGGGCGATGCCGAGACCGATGAAGAGGTTGTTCTGCCGGATGTCGATGAGCGCGCCGCTCTCGATCGGGAACAGCATGTAGGCGGCGACCGCCCAGATGCTCCCGGCCAGCGAGAGGTAGAACAGCGTGTAGACAGTGCGGACAGCGGCCTTCTCAGCGCGCGGGTCCTTGTCGGTCATCCGCTCGCGGTGCGGCGGAAGCCCGGGGTTCTGCACGGGATCGCTGACTGCGACACCCAGCCCCGGAGAGGGCTGGTAGGCCCTGTCAAGAGCCTGCGAGTCGTCGTCGTGTGCCATGGTGCTCCTCGTACGTTCCTCTTCGATGAATAAGCGTCAGTTGGACTTCGCCGTGATCCACACGGTGATGGCGACGAGCGCGCCGATTCCGAAGATCCAGACGAACAGGCCCTCGGAGACCGGTCCGAGCGAACCGAGCGAGAATCCGCCGATCTGCACGGACTGCTGCTGGAAGAGCAGCGCCGAGATGATGTCGCGCTTGTCCTCGTCGGACAGGTTCATGTCGCCGAAGACCGGCATGTTCTGCGGGCCGGTGACCATCGCCGCGTACATGTGCAGCGCGCTGGTCTCCTGGAGACCGGGTGCGTACTTGCCCTCGGTGAGCGCTCCACCCGCTGCGGCCACGTTGTGGCACATCGCGCAGTTGACGCGGAACAGCTCGGCGCCGTTCGCGACGTCACCTTCTCCGTCCAGGATGTGGTCGGCGGGGAACGTCGGGCCGGGAGCCTCGGACTGCACGAACGAGGAGATCGCGAGGATCTGGTCCTCGGTGAACTGCGGTGCCTTCTGCGGCGCCTGCGGTCCCTGCATCTGCAGGGGCATGCGACCGGTCGACAGCTGGAACTCGGTCGCCAGCTCGCCCACGCCGTACAGGCTGGGGCCGTTGGCGGTTCCCTGCAGGTCGAGACCGTGGCAGGTGGCGCAGTTCGCCTGGAACAGCTTCTCGCCGTCTTCGACGGTCAGCTGCGTCGACGCGGTCGGCGTGTCGGATGCGGCGAACGCAGCCGTCGCACCGGCGTACACGGCGCCGGTGATCATGAGGCCTGCTCCGATGAGCGCGGCCGCCGCCAACGGGCTGCGACGACCGCTGGAACGGCGCTTCTTCTCTCGTGCCATCTCGGGGATCAGCTCCGCTCTTATTTCAGGAAGTAGATAACGAGGAACAGCACGATCCAGACGACGTCGACGAAGTGCCAGTAGTAGGACACCACGATCGAGGAGGTCGCCTCCTTGTGCCGGAAGTTCTTGACGGCGTATGCGCGTCCGATGACGAGCAGGAACGCGACGAGGCCGCCCGTGACGTGAAGGGCGTGGAAGCCGGTCGTCAGGTAGAAGGCGGAGGCGTACGAGTCGGCGTTGATCGGCATGCCTTCAGCGACCAGCTGTGCGTACTCCCACACCTGGCCGGAGACGAAGATCGCGCCGAGGGCGAAGGTGAGGAAGAACCACTCGACCATTCCCCAACCGAAGAGGCGACGGCGTCCGGCGCCGTTCTTCTGCCCCTTGCCGATCTTGTAGGGCTGCAGGTCTTCTGCCGCGAACACGCCCATCTGGCACGTGAACGAGGAGAGGACGAGGATTGCAGTGTTCACTGCGGCGAACGGGACGTTCAGCAGCTCGGTCCGGTCTGCCCACAGCTCCGGGGAGGTGCTGCGGAGCGTGAAGTAGATCGCGAAGAGTCCCGCGAAGAACATCACCTCACTGCCGAGCCACACAATGGTGCCGACAGCTACCGGGTTGGGCCGCTTAATCGTTCTCGCCGCCGGGGCATACGTCGCTGAGGTCGTCACCCCTCCATTATGGCCGATCCTGGGGCGTGATTCTTGCACCCACGACCTTCGAATCGCCGGACCTGGACTTAGGGGACCCTAAGAAAACACTGCGAATACCCGGTGAATCCGCGGGAAACAGGGGGTGGGCACGGAGTGCGCATGCGTGCGGAAGCATCTGCATGTTTTCTCCACGCCGATAGGATCGCACACATGCCTGATTCGTTGACCTGGCCCGACGTGCTCACCTCGCTGTTGGAGCGCCGCGATCTCAGCGTCTGGGAGTCCACGTGGGCGATGCGTCAGATCATGCAGGGTGGCGTGAGCGAGGCGCAGCTCGCCGGTTTCCTCGTCGCTCTCCGTGCGAAGGGCGAGACGATCGACGAGATCGTCGGGTTCCGCGATGCGATCCTCGAGGCCGCCGTGCCGCTGCCGGTCTCCCCGGACGTGCTCGACATCGTCGGAACCGGAGGGGACCGCGTCGGTACGGTCAACGTGTCCACGACCGCGGCGATCATCATCGGTGCCACCGGCGTGCCCGTCGTGAAGCACGGCAACCGTGCGGCCAGCTCCGCCTCCGGATCGTCGGACGTGCTCGGAGCGCTCGGCCTGGAGCTTTCTCTGAACCCCGCCGACGTGGCATCCATTCTCGACCGCACCGGCATCACGTTCGCGTGGGCCGGGGCGTTCCACCCGGGCTTCAAGCACGCAGGCACCGTGCGTGCCGAGCTCGGGGTGCCGACGGTCTTCAACATGCTCGGCCCGCTGTGCAACCCGGCGCGTGCCGAAGCCAATGCCGTCGGTGTCGCGCAGATCGAACGGGTGCCGCTGATCACGGGCGTGTTCCGCACCCGCGGCGCGACCGCACTCGTCTTCCGCGGCGACGACGGGCTCGACGAGCTGACGACCACCGGACACAGTCGTATCTGGGAGGTCACCCGGGGAGACATCCACGAGCACGACCTCGACCCCCGCGACCTCGACATCCCGATCGCCGATCTCGCCGACCTGATCGGCGGCTCACCGCAGCACAACGCCGAGGTGCTCCGGCGCACGCTCGCGGGGGAGACCGGCGCGGTACGCGACATCGTGCTCCTCAACGCCGCTGCCGGAATCGTCGCCTTCGAGCTCTCGCAGGACGCCACGCAGGTGCAGCGGCCCATCCTGGAGCGGTTGCGCGCGGGGTACGACAAGGCCGCGGCGGCGGTCGACGACGGTCGTGCCCTGGCCAAGCTCGATCAGTGGATCGGCGTCAGCCGCGAGCTGGCGGCACCCCAGGAGTGATCGTGGATCCCGTCGACGCGCTGCTCGAGATCGCCTCCCTCCTCGAACGCGAGCGTGCGTCGCGGTATCGGGCGAAGGCGTTCCGCCAGGCCGCGGCGACTCTGCAGGATCTGCCCGACGACGTGCAGGCCGATCCGACGAGGCTTCGTGCGGCAAAGGGCATCGGAGAGTCCACATTCGCGGTCATCCGTCAGGCGCAGGCGGGTCGGATTCCCGACTATCTCGTCGAGTTGCGCGGCGACGTCGAGCCGGAGCGCGTCTCGGCGCTGCGTGCCAAGCTGCGCGGTGACCTGCACGCGCACACCGACTGGTCGGACGGCACGACACCCATCCCGGTGATGGCCGCGGCCGCGCGGGCGCTGGGACACGAGTATCAGGCGATCACGGATCACTCTCCACGACTCCGGGTGGCACGCGGGTTGTCTGCCGAGCGCCTTCGTGAGCAGATGCCGTTGGTGCGTGCCGAGTCCGGCGACGGATTCACTTTGCTCGCGGGGATCGAGGTGGACATCCTGGAGGACGGCACACTCGACCAGGAGGATGGGCTGCTCGCGGAACTCGACATCGTCGTGGCCTCCGTGCACTCCAAGCTGCGCATGGACGCACGGCCGATGACGGCGCGGATGATCGCCGCCGTCTCGGATCCTCGGGTGAATGTACTCGGGCATTGCACGGGCCGGCTCGTGCAGGGCGATCGGGGAACGCGTCCGCCGTCGGCGTTCGACGCCGCAGCCGTCTTCGCCGCCTGCGCGGAGAACGGCGTGGCGGTGGAGATCAACTCGCGGCCCGAGCGGCAGGACCCTCCGGACGAACTGATCGCCATCGCGCTCGACGCGGGGTGCCTGTTCTCCATCGATTCGGATGCGCACGCACCGGGGCAGCTGTCGTTGCTGGATCACGGCGCCGAGCGCGCGGAACGGGCGGGGATCCCCGCATCACGGATCGTGACGACCTGGGGCCTATCCCGTTTGCTCGCCTGGGCCGAGTGAGTCGGGCCCGCACGCCGATCAGTCGGCCTGCAGGGCAGCCTTCGACACGGCTGCGACCGCCCGCGTCATGGAACCGCCGAGGTTCCACTTCTCGGCGAGAGCGGTGGCGGCGTCGACCTCGGCGGGGTCGAGGACGCGGAGCGGGATGCCGGGGGCGCTGATCGGCAGCGAGGTCGCCACGGCGACCACGGTGGGTGCGACCTCGAGGTAGTCCGAAGCCGCCAGGACCTTCGCGCGGACTCCCGCGCTCATCCCCTCGCCGGCTTCCGCCGCGGCGCGGATGCCGGTGAGGTCACTGTGCGTCTGGAGGAGGGTCGCCGCTGTCTTCTCTCCCACGCCGGGGACGCCAGGGAGCCCGTCGGAGGCGTCACCGCGCATGGTCGCGAAGTCCGCGTACTGAGACGGGAGGACCCCGTACTTGGCGACGACGGTCGCATCGGTCACGATCTCTAGGTTGCTCATGCCGCGCGCGGTGTAGATGACGCGCACGTCGCGGGCGTCGTCGACGAGCTGGAACAGGTCGCGGTCGCCCGTGACGATGTCGACCGGCATCGTGGCGTCGGTCGCGAGTGTGCCGATCACATCATCGGCCTCGTGTTCCGCGACGCCGATGATGGGGATGCCGATGGCGGCGAGCGTCTCGCGGATCAGAGGGATCTGCGCCTCGAGCGGGTCGGGGATCTCCTCGACGTCCGGCCCACTGGCCACGATCTCGACGACGCGATGGGTCTTGTAGCTCGGGATGAGATCGACGCGCCACTGCGGGCGCCAGTCGTCGTCCCAGCACGCGATCACATGCGTCGGCTCATACAGGGTGACGAGCTTGGCGATGATGTCGAGCAGACCGCGGGCCGCGTTGATGGGCGATCCGTCCGGCGCCGTCACTTTGTCGGGAACGCCGTAGAAGGCGCGGAAGTAGAGGCTGGCGGTGTCGAGCAGCATGAGGCGGTCGGCGCGGGTCATGGACTCAGCGTAGAGCGCGGTCGGCCCGCGGTCAGCAACCGGGCGCACCGGGTTGCTCGACGCAGGTGCGAGCGACCAGTGCGGTCTCTGCTTCGTAGACACGGATCTGCCGCGCCGGGCCATCGATGGACAGCTCGCCGTCGATCGGGAACCACCCACCGCCGATGTCGACCTCGGCGGTGTAGTGGACGGTGACGTGCGCCGAGTACGTTCCGCGCTCGCGATACGAGTGGCTTGTCGGGGTCGGGGTGAACTGCGCCTGACCCAGCGTCGCCCAGGACTGGCCGCCCGTATTCGAGGTGGCCGAGGTGCCGTCGCCGAACGCGAAGGTGAATCGGACCGGGGTGAAGCGCACGCTGATCGGTCTGTCGAAGAGCGTGCCGGCGCGCGTGTGCACGGATGCCGCGGCCACGAAGTTCGTGGGCATGCCTGCGATGCCGACATTGCCCGGCTCCCCGGCGGTGGTGACGGGTGCAGGAGCGAACTGTGCGACGTCGGTGATGGTGAGGGGGTGGCCTTCGTCGTTCGTCACCCGCTCAGCGGTGAAGTTGCAGGACGCCTGGCGGACGGGGTCGGTTGTGCAGGGCTTCGGTTTCTCGGGACTCGTACGTGGGTCGGTCGGAGAGTTGGGGGACCGGGAGGTGTCGTGGGGCGATCGGGTATCGGTACCGGAGACAGACAAGCTGGAATTTCCCATAGAGATTGCCGCACTCCCGAGAGGGGATTCCTCCTGAGAGTCGGCTGCGGTCGTCAACAGAGAGGCCGAGATTGCAAAGGCAATTAGAACCACTGACCTCAACATTGCACTTCGGAGGTTCTGCTTGCGGAGTCGATGGTTAGGCGTGCATGGTCGCGCACGAAGGTAACGTTGAGCGCATAAACGTCTGGGCGACCTGGATCTACTTGCGAATTGCCTTCTGAGTCCGTGACCGTCACATCGCTCACATCGAGGCACACGTTGGCTGTGACCGTTTCGAACGGCTCGGTTGCGAGCGTTCCGACGAAGGACGTGACTATTGTCTGTCCCTGGATCGTCATTCCATCCGCGTGCATGGCTGAATAGGCCTCGCGGTCAGCCGCTTCGAACTCCCCGCTCGACAAGTCAAATAGTGGCTCGAACGTGGAGGGGTCTGCCGTATCGAGCTCGTTTAGTCGAGCAGTGAATTCCCGATACGTCGCCTCGGCGGCGGCGAAGGCCTCTTCTTCCGAGGCGAAGGCGGGCGTCGGAGTGGGTGAGGGTGAAGGATCGGGCGCGCAGCCGACGAGCAGGAGGAGGGCGCTCGTCAAGGCTGCGGCGCGCGCGAACGAGCGGGAGGAAGGCGTCGGGGAGATCACCCGGTCACGCTAACTCGGAGGGCCGCCTGCCCGTTCGAGTTATCCACAGCTCGCGACGCCGGAATCCGACTTCCTCCGGGATCCGAAGTTCTGATAGCCTTAACCGTCACTCGTGGCGTGCATGCGCATGCCCTCGTGGCGAGAAAACCAAAATCCAACCGCTGAGAAGCATGCAGTCGGCCGTGCGCGGCCGTTGAGTCTCAGCCCGAGTCTCCATTCAACAAGGACAACCCACTACATGACTACCGCAACGACCGCCCCGGCCACCAAGCAGGTCGCCATCAACGACATCGGATCTGCTGAGGACTTCCTGGCCGCGGTCGAGAAGACCCTGAAGTTCTTCAACGACGGCGACATCATCGAAGGCACGATCGTCAAGATCGACCGCGATGAGGTCCTCCTCGATGTCGGCTACAAGACCGAGGGTGTCATCCCCTCGCGCGAGCTCTCGATCAAGCACGACGTCGACCCCAACGAGGTCGTCGCTGTCGGCGACCTGGTCGAGGCCCTCGTTCTCCAGAAGGAGGACAAGGAAGGCCGTCTGATCCTCTCCAAGAAGCGCGCACAGTACGAGCGTGCCTGGGGAGACGTCGAGAAGATCAAGGAGAACGACGGCGTCGTCACCGGTACGGTCATCGAGGTCGTCAAGGGTGGACTCATCGTCGACATCGGCCTCCGTGGCTTCCTGCCGGCGTCGCTCATCGAGCTGCGTCGCGTCCGCGACCTCACGCCGTACCTCGGCCAGGAGATCGAGGCCAAGATCCTCGAGCTCGACAAGAACCGCAACAACGTCGTCCTCAGCCGTCGCGCGCTGCTCGAGCAGACGCAGTCGGAGTCGCGCACCACGTTCCTGAACAACCTGCACAAGGGTCAGGTCCGCAAGGGTGTCGTGTCGTCGATCGTCAACTTCGGCGCGTTCGTCGACCTGGGTGGCGTGGACGGCCTCGTGCACGTCTCCGAGCTGTCCTGGAAGCACATCGAGCACGCCTCCGAGGTCGTCGAGGTGGGCCAGGAGGTCACCGTCGAGATCCTCGAGGTCGACCTCGACCGCGAGCGCGTCTCCCTGTCGCTGAAGGCGACGCAGGAAGACCCGTGGCAGGTCTTCGCCCGCACCCACGCGATCGGTCAGGTCACGCCGGGTAAGGTCACCAAGCTCGTTCCGTTCGGTGCGTTCGTCCGCGTCGCAGACGGCATCGAGGGCCTCGTCCACATCTCCGAGCTCTCCAGCAAGCACGTCGAGCTGGCCGAGCAGGTCGTGTCGGTCGGCGAAGAGGTCTTCGTCAAGGTCATCGACATCGACCTCGAGCGTCGCCGCATCTCGCTGTCGCTGAAGCAGGCCAACGAGTCGGTCGACCCCAACGGCACCGAGTTCGACCCGGCTCTCTACGGCATGCTCGCCGAGTACGACGAGAACGGCGAGTACAAGTACCCGGAGGGCTTCGACGCCGAGACCGGTGCGTGGAAGGAAGGCTTCGACGCCCAGCGCGAGGCATGGGAGCAGGAGTACGCTGCAGCCCAGGCTCGCTGGGAGGCGCACAAGGCTCAGGTCGTCAAGGCGGCCGAGGCCGAGGCCGCAGCCGGAGAGGACTTCGGCGGAGGCCAGTCCTTCACCAGCGAGGTCGCCGGCGCCGGCACCCTCGCCGACGACGAGGCTCTCGCGGCTCTGCGCGAGAAGCTCTCGGGCGGCAACGCTTAAGCAGCACTCTGAATCGGGTCGCCACCTCGCCTTCGGGCGGGTGTGGCGGCCCGTTTCGCTTTTCCGGGGTGCTGCTGCTTTTGCGTGACGGAACATTACGTCGGCATTCGTAACAATCGGTCCGCCCCGCCAGCATGGGGTCATGACTGCTCTGCTGCCCGCGTCGCGCACCGCTGACGCTTCGCCGTCGGCAGGAACTGCGCAGGCTGTCCGTCTCGACGGGATCGACCGTTCCTTCGCGCTGCCGCGCGGGAGGCGCGACGTGCTCCGCGGCATCGACCTCCACATCGTGGCCGGGGAGATCCTCGCGGTCGTCGGTCCCTCCGGGTGCGGCAAGTCCACCCTCCTCCGTCTCGTCGGCGGACTGGATGCTCCGACGAGCGGACGCATCCTCCTCGACGACATCGGTGTCGCCGACGTCGACGAGCGGACCGCCATCGCCTTCCAGGAGCCGCGACTGCTCCCATGGCGCACCATCGCCCAGAACATCGAGCTCGGCCTGCCGCGAGGAACCGCCCGCCGTGTCGGCCGTGAGCGAGTGCGCGAGCTGCTGCACCTCGTGGGGCTCGAGCACGCGGCCGACCAGCGCCCGCGCGAGGTCTCCGGCGGTATGGCCCAGCGCGCCTCCCTGGCCCGGGCGCTCGCCCGAAACCCCGGGGTGCTGCTGCTCGATGAGCCGTTCGGCGCGCTCGACGCCCTGACGCGTCTGCGCATGCACGATCTGCTCCTGAAGATCCATGCGGCCGAGCCCACCACGATCCTGCTGGTCACCCACGACGTCGAAGAGGCGCTCTACCTCGCCGACCGCGTGCTGCTGCTGCGCACGCTGGACAGCTCGGGCACGGGCGCCGACGACGACCAATCCATCGCCCGCACGATCTCCGTGCCGGGCGTCCGTCCCCGCGACCGCGCCGACCGTGGCCTCGCCGACCTGCGCGCCGACCTTCTCGAAGGACTCGGCGTCGACACCCACCACCGCATCACCGAGGAGTCCCGATGAGCACCACCACACGCCGAATCATCCCCGCGATCGCGATCGCCGGGACGATGATGCTCGTCGCGACCGGGTGCGTGGCCGGAGAGAATGCCAAGGCATCGGACACCGAGAGCACACCGGGCACGACCGAGTGGTCGGCGGACACCCTGTCGATCGACTTCGCCACCTACAACCCGCTGAGTCTGGTCGTCAAGGACCAGGGCATCCTCGAGGAGATCCTCGGCGATGACGTCGAGGTCGAGTGGGTGCAGTCCGCCGGCTCGAACAAGGCCAACGAACTGCTGCGCTCCGGCTCCGTCGATGTCGGCTCGACGGCAGGATCGGCCGCACTGCTCGCTCGGGCGAACGGCTCGCCCATCCAGGTCATCGACATCTACTCGCAGCCCGAGTGGTCTGCCATCGTCGTAGGCCCGGACAGCGACATCACCGGCCTCGAAGACCTCAAGGGTGCGTCCGTCGCCGCCACCAAGGGCACCGACCCCTACTTCTTCCTCCTGCAGGCACTCGAGGAGGGCGGCCTGTCGCTCTCCGACGTCGAGGTGCAGAACCTGCAGCACGCCGACGGCCGAGCCGCGCTCGACGGTGGCTCCGTGGACGCCTGGGCGGGACTCGACCCGATCATGGCCGCGGCCGAGGTGGAGTCGGGTGACCAGCTCATCTACCGCAATGTCGACTTCAACACGTACGGCTTCCTCAACGCCACCGAGGACTTCATCACGAACCATCCCGACCTCGCACAGGCTGTCGTCGACGCGTACGAGCAGGCGCGAGAGTGGGCGCTCGAGAACCCCGAGGAGACTGCCGCGCTGCTCGCCGAGGTCGCCGGCATCGACCCCGAAGTCGCCACCACTGTGATCGAGGAGCGCTCGAACCTCGACGTGAGCGGCGTCCCCGGTGACGACCAGATCGCGGTGCTCGAGAAGATCGCGCCCGTTCTCGTCGAGTCCGGTGACGTGCAGGGCGGCAAGGACTCCGTCGACAAGGCGCTCTCATCGATCGTGAACGACACGTTCGCGAAGAAGGCGGTCGACGGCGAGTGACCATTCCCGACCGACTGATCGTTCCCGAGGAGTCTCGGGACGCGCTCGACTTCGCGAAGGGCACGTCCCAGCCCCGGAGCGGGGCTACGCGGCGCTCGTGGGACCGGCCGGTCGTGCGGATCATCGCCGGTCTCCTGCTGCCCGTGATCATCCTGACGGCCTGGCAGGTGGTGACGACGAGCGGGATGGTGCCGCCGTACCGCCTGCCCACACCGGCGTCGGTGTTCCAGGCCGGTGTGGAGCTGGCCGAGACCGGACAGCTCTGGACGCACATCGCGATCTCGGTGCAGCGCGTGCTGCTCGGTTTCGCGATCGGATCCGTCATCGGCTTGGCCGCGGCCGGCATCGTCGGGCTCTCCCGGCTGGGAGAGGTGCTTCTCAGTCCGACACTCACCGCAGTCCGCGCCGTGCCGTCGCTGGCCTGGGTGCCGCTCCTCATCCTCTGGATGCAGATCGGCGAGGAGTCGAAGGTCACTCTGATCGCGATCGGTGCGTTCTTCCCGGTGTATACGACGGTCTCGTCGGCGCTCCGACACGTCGATCCGCAGCTCGTCGAAGCCGGGCGTTCGTTCAGCCTGCGCGGCTGGTCGCTGTTCCGCATCGTGCAGCTGCCGGCGGTGGTGCCGTCCGTCGTGTCCGGGCTGCGTCTGGCACTCGCGCAAGCGTGGCTGTTCCTCGTCGCCGCAGAACTCATCGCAGCGTCCATGGGCCTGGGCTTCCTGCTGACCGAGTCGCAGAGCAGCGGGCGCGTGGACCGCATCCTGCTCTCGATCGTGCTGCTCGCACTTCTGGGCACGCTCACCAACGGGATCCTCGTGCTGGTCGAGAAATACCTGCTCCGTCGGTGGGTGTGAGGGTGACCGAGGCTCGACTGCAGGAGTCGCGTGTGTACGCGCCCGGCGGCGGATTCAGCGACGCGAACGTCACCGCGGAGGCGTATGCGCGCGCCGCCGCGGATCCGATCGCGTTCTGGGAAGAGGCCGCGCGCCGCCTGGACTGGTCCGAGCCGTGGAACACCGCCCACGAATGGGATCCGCCGGTCGGCGATGCCGTTCCGGCGGCGCGCTGGTTCGTCGGCGGCAGACTCAACGTCGCGGTCAACTGCGTGGACCGTCACGTCGACGCCGGACGCGGCGACAAGGTGGCCCTGCATTTCGAGGGGGAGCCGGGCGACCGCCTCTCGGTCACTTACGCCGATCTGCAGCGCCGCGTGTCGCAGGCCGCCAACGCGCTCACAGCTCTCGGCATCCGTCCCGGGGACCGCGTCGTGATCTACCTCCCCGTGCTCGTCGAGACGATCGTGATCACTCTCGCCTGTGCGCGGATCGGCGCCGTGCATTCGCTCGTCTTCGGTGGCTTCTCGGCCGAAGCCGTGCGGTTCCGTCTCGACGACACCGGCGCGAAGCTGCTCGTCACGAGTGACGGTCAGTATCGCCGCGGCACCGCCACCGAGGTGAAGTCGACGGCCGATGTCGCCGCGACGGATCTTCCCGATCTCGAGCACGTCCTCGTCCTGCGCCGCACCGGTCAGGACGTCCCGTGGACGGACGGTCGCGACGTGTGGTGGCATGACGTCGTCGACACGGCGTCGCCGGAGCACGAAGCGGAATCCTTCGACGCCGAGCATCCGCTCTTCATCATCTACACGTCCGGTACGACGGGGAAGCCGAAGGGGCTGGTGCACACGTCCGGCGGGTACCTGACGCACGCGAGCTGGGCGCACTGGGCCCATTTCGACGCGAAGCCCGACGACGTGCACTGGTGTACCGCAGACCTCGCGTGGGTCACGGCGCACACCTACGAGATCTACGGTCCGCTGTCGAATGGACTCACGCAAGTCGTCTACGAGGGAACTCCCGACGCACCGCACCGGGAACGCCACCTCGAGATCATCGAGCGCTACGGGGTGACCGTCTACTACACGGCGCCCACTCTGATCCGCACGTTCATGACCTGGTTCGGTGCAGAGCTGCCACAGGGCCACGACCTCTCCACCCTGCGACTGCTCGGCACCGTCGGGGAGGCGATCAACCCGGAAGCCTGGGTGTGGTTCCGACGCAACTTCGGCCGCGACGAACTGCCCGTCATCGACACCTGGTGGCAATCCGAGACCGGCGCGGCGATGATCGCCCCGCTCCCGGGAGTCACCGCCCTCAAGCCGGGCTCTGCCTCGGTCCCGCTCCCGGGCATCGATGCGGCGGTGGTGGACGAGCGGGGCGACGAGGTCGCGCCCGGCCGCTCGGGCACCCTCGTCGTCCGCAGACCCTGGCCGGGAATGGCCAGGACCGTGTGGGGCGACCCCACTCGGTATCGCGACGCCTACTGGTCGACGTTCGCAGGTAGGGGTGACCACGGCGGGTTCTACGTGGCAGGTGACGGAGCGACCAGGGACGCCGACGGATACATCTGGATCCTCGGCCGACTCGACGACGTCGTGAACGTCTCGGGACACCGACTCTCCACGATCGAGATCGAATCGGCTCTGGTCGCACACGACACCGTGGGGGAGGCCGGGTCCGCCGGCGTGTCCGATCCGGTCACCGGACAGGCCGTCGTCGCCTTCGTCACCCCGTCCGGCCGGGCAGAGATCACCCCATCCGACCTGCGCACCCAGGTCGCACGATCCATCGGCCCCGTCGCCAAGCCGAAGCACATCGTGATCGTGCCCGACCTGCCGAAGACCCGCTCGGGCAAGATCATGCGCAGACTCCTGGCACAGTTGTGGGAGGCCGAGCAGGATCGCAGAGCCGGCCGCGACCCCGGCCCCCTCGGGGACACCACATCGCTGCAGAACCCCTGGGCCGTCGACGACATCGCCGACGTGCTCGCCGCCGCCGAACTGAGGACAGCATGACGGAAGAACACCGCTTCGGATTTCGCACCAGAGCCCTGCACGCCGGTGGCACGCCCGACGCGGCGACCGGTGCCCGAGCGGTGCCGATCTACCAGACGACCTCGTTCGTCTTCGAGGATGCGGCGGATGCGGGGAACCTGTTCGCCCTGCAGAAGTACGGCAACATCTACTCGCGGATCGGCAACCCCACGGTCGCCGCACTGGAGGAGCGCCTGGCATCGCTTGAAGGCGGCATCGGCGCCGTCGCGACCGCATCGGGCATGAGCGCCGAGTTCATCACGTTCGCGGCCCTCGTCGGGGCCGGCGACCACGTCGTCGCTGCGGCTCAGCTCTACGGCGGGACCGTGACGCAACTCGACGTGACGCTGCGACGGTTCGGCGTGGAGACGACGTTCGTCGCGTCCTCCGACCCTGCCGACTATGCGGCGGCCATCCGTCCGGAGACCAAGGTCGTCTACGTCGAGATGATCGGCAACCCGTCCGGGGAGATCGCCGACATCGAAGGACTGGCCGCCGTCGCCCACGAGGCCGGGGTTCCCCTCGTGGTGGACGCGACTCTCGCCACGCCCTACCTGGCACGGCCGCTCGAGCACGGCGCCGACATCGTGATCCACTCCGTGACGAAGTTCCTGGGCGGACACGGCACCACCCTCGGCGGCGTCGTCATCGAGAAGGGCACCTTCGACTGGGGCAATGGCAAGTTCCCGCAGATGACCGAGCCCGTGGACTCCTACGGCGGCATCAAATGGTGGGACAACTTCGGGGAGTACGGATTCCTCACCAAGCTTCGCTCGGAGCAACTGCGCGACATCGGCCCGGCACTCAGCCCGCAGTCGGCCTTCAATCTTCTCCAAGGCATCGAGACGCTTCCGCAGCGCATCGATGCTCACCTCGCGAATGCACGCATCGTCGCCGACTGGCTCGCCTCCGATCCGCGGGTCGCCTACGTGACGTGGGCGGGTCTCGAAGAGCATCCGCACCACGATCGGGCGGCGAAGTACCTGCCGCTCGGCCCCGGTTCGGTGTTCGCGTTCGGCGTCGCGGCGGAAGATGGCCGGAAAGCGGGGGAGACGCTGATCGAGAACCTGCAGCTCGCCTCGCATCTCGCCAACATCGGCGACGCTCGCACCCTCGTGATCCACCCGGCCTCGACGACGCATCGCCAACTCACCGAGGCGCAGCTCGTCGCCGCCGGCGTGCGCCCCGACCTGATCCGCATCTCGGTGGGTCTCGAAGACGCCGAAGACATCATCTGGGATCTCGACCAGGCCCTCACGACCGCGACAGGAGCGAACCGATGAGCGAGACGCAGACGGCCACCGCAGAGTCCTGCGCTGTTCCGGCGGTGTCGGACGGGGTGGCCTGTGCGCTGCCCGGTGCGCCCGCAGCTCATCCCGAGCGGAGCTGGGTCGGCCCGAGCCAACAGGAGCGCTTCGGACTGCTCCGGCGGGCCAAATCCATCGCGATCGTGGGGGCGTCGAACAACCCGGCGAGGGCGTCGTACTTCGTGACGACCTACCTCCTCTCCAGCACCGGCTACGACGTCTATCTCGTCAACCCGCGCGAGACCGAGATCCTCGGGCAGCCGGTCTACGCGTCGCTGAGCGACCTTCCCGTCGTCCCCGACATCGTGGATGTGTTCCGCCGGCACGACGACCTTCCGGGTGTCGCGCAGGAGGCAATCGAGGCGGGCGCGCAGACGCTCTGGCTGCAGCTCGGCTCATGGAATGAAGACGCTGCGGCGGTCGCCGAGGCGGCAGGGATGTCGGTGGTGATGGATCGTTGCATCAAGATCGAACACGCGCGATTCCACGGCGGTCTGCACCTCGCCGGGTTCGACACCGGCGTGATCAGCTCGCGGCGCCAGCTGCTCGCCCGCTGAGCATCAATCGGATCGAAACATAGACTGGCGACATGCCACTCATCGCGCTCACCGGCGGCATCGCCTCGGGGAAATCGACCATCGCCCGGCGACTGGCGGAGCACGGTGCGGTGATCGTCGACGCCGACCAGATCGTCCGCGACGTGCAGGCGCCGGGCTCGCCGGTGCTGGAGCGAATAGCGGAGACGTTCGGAGCATCGATGATCGACGGCGAGGGCGCGCTCGACCGCGCAGCCCTGGGTGCGAAGGTCTTCGGAGACCCCGAGCTGCTCGCTCAGCTGAACGCGATCGTGCACCCCGCCGTTCGGGAGGAGTCGCAGCGCCGATTCGATGCGGCGTTCACTACTGATGCGGATGCCGTGGTCGTCTACGACGTCCCCCTGCTGGTGGAGGCCAGAGTCGACGATCCGTGGGACCTGATCGTGGTCGCGCACGCCCCCGCGGCGGTGCGGCTCCAGCGGCTGACCGAGCTGCGGAGCATGGAAGAGAAAGCGGCGCAGGAGAGGGTGGACGCTCAGGTCTCCGACGAGAGGCGGCTCGCCATCGCGGATGTCGTGATCGACACGGCAGGAACCCTGGAGCGCACGTACGAGCAGACCGACGCGCTCTGGGGGCGGCTCCGGCAGCAGTGATCTTACCCGGGCACGTGAAGACGGCGACCATCGTCGCCTGACGGCCTCGATGTCGGAGGGGCGGCATACGCTGGAGGTATGCAACCCACGCGCAGTGTCCGCCCCTTCGAGGTCATCAGCGAGTACGCGCCCGCCGGCGACCAGCCGGCGGCGATCGCCGATCTGGCGGCGCGGATCAATGCGGGCGAGACCGACGTCGTGCTGCTCGGCGCGACGGGCACCGGAAAGTCGGCGACCACGGCCTGGCTCGTCGAGCAGGTGCAGCGACCGACGCTCGTGCTCGCGCACAACAAGACGCTCGCGGCCCAATTGGCCAACGAATTCCGCGAGCTCATGCCGAACAACGCCGTCGAGTACTTCGTCTCGTACTACGACTACTACCAGCCTGAGGCCTACGTTCCACAGACAGACACCTTCATCGAGAAGGACTCGTCGATCAACTCCGAGGTCGAGCGGCTGCGGCATTCGACGACGAACTCGCTGCTGAGCCGTCGCGACGTGATCGTGGTCTCGACCGTCTCCTGCATCTACGGACTCGGCGCTCCCGAAGAGTATCTGCGCGCCATGGTGGCCCTGCAGGTGGGGGAGCGATACGACCGCGACGCGCTGATCCGCCAGTTCATCGCGATGCAGTACAACCGCAACGACGTCGACTTCTCACGGGGCAACTTCCGGGTACGCGGCGACACGATCGAGATCATCCCCGTCTACGAAGAGCACGCCATCCGTATCGAGCTGTTCGGCGACGAGATCGAGGCCCTGTACTCGCTCCACCCGCTCACGGGCGAGGTGATCGAGAAACTTGACGCCGTCCCGATCTTCCCTGCGTCTCACTACGTTGCCGGCACCGATGTGATCCAGCGTTCCATCGGCACCATCGAGCACGAGCTGGAAGAGCGCCTGGCCGAGTTCGAGCGGCAGGGCAAGCTCCTCGAGGCGCAGCGTCTGCGCATGCGCACCACGTTCGATCTCGAGATGCTGCAGCAGTTGGGCTTCTGCTCGGGGATCGAGAACTACTCGCGTCACATGGACGGGCGCATGCCGGGGGAGCCGCCGCACACGCTGCTCGACTTCTTCCCCGACGACTTCCTGCTGGTCATCGACGAGTCGCACGTCACCGTGCCCCAGATCGGCGCGATGTACGAGGGAGACGCGTCCCGCAAGCGCACCCTCGTCGATCACGGTTTCCGGCTGCCGAGCGCGATGGACAACCGTCCGCTGCGATGGGACGAGTTCAAGAACCGGATCGGACAGACCGTCTATCTGTCGGCCACGCCCGGCAAATACGAGATGGGGATCGCCGACGGCATCGTCGAGCAGATCATCCGTCCCACCGGTCTGGTCGACCCGCACATCGTCGTCAAACCGTCGAAGGGGCAGATCGACGACCTGCTGGAGGAGATCCGCGTCCGCGTCGAGCGGGACGAGCGGGTTCTCGTCACGACCCTCACGAAGAAGATGGCCGAAGAGCTGACCGACTTCCTCGGGGAGCACGGTGTGCGCGTGCGCTACCTGCACTCCGATGTCGACACGCTGCGTCGTGTCGAACTCCTCAGTGAGCTGCGTGCCGGCGTGTACGACGTGCTGGTCGGCATCAACCTGCTGCGTGAAGGTCTCGATCTTCCGGAGGTCTCGCTCGTGGCGATCCTGGATGCCGACAAGGAGGGCTTCCTGCGGTCGGGGACCTCACTCATCCAGACCATCGGTCGCGCCGCCCGAAACGTCTCGGGCGAAGTGCACATGTACGCCGACAAGATGACCGACTCGATGGCGAAGGCGATCGAGGAGACGGATCGTCGCCGCGAGAAGCAGGTCGCGTACAACAAGGAGCACGGCATCGACCCGCAGCCCCTCCGCAAACGCATCGCGGACATCACCGAGGTGCTCGCCCGCGAAGGCGCAGACACGGCGGAGATGATGTCGGGCCGTGGTCGCGCATCGGGCAAGGGCAAGTCGCCGACGCCCAACCTGCGTCGCACGGGCATCGCGGCCGAGGGAGCGCAACAGCTCGAAGCCACGATCCAGGATCTATCCGACCAGATGCTTGCGGCAGCCGCGGAGTTGAAATTCGAGCTCGCCGGACGCCTGCGCGACGAGGTGCAAGACCTCAAGAAGGAGCTGCGGGCGATGGAACGCGCGGGGCACGCGTAAGGCGCGACTCGGACCATGGATGCTGCGGGGAACGAGCTGGCCGATCGGATCCGGGCGCTGCTGAGCGCCGACGTCGGAATCGAGGAGCGGCGGATGTTCGGAACCCGGGCTTTCCTCGACGACGGGCGCATCCTTCTCGGAGCGCGGCCGGGCGGCGTGCTTCTGGTGCGTGTCGACGACGAGAACGGAGCGGCGCTCGTGACGCGCACGGGTGTCGCCCGGGCGGTGATGGGCTCGCGCACGATGGGATCCGGATGGCTCGACGTCTCGCCCGAGGTCATCGAGGACGACGGCGGTCTGATGTTCTGGCTCGACGTCGCGCGCGAGTCCTCCGGCTCGGCGACCGATGGATCCAACCAGGACTGACCCTACGGGCAGTGCATCAGAGGCTTGGGACCCGAGCGGTCGATCTCGTGCTGCGTCATCGGGGCGCCGCACAGCGGGCACGCGCGTTCGGCGCGTTCTGCGGCGCTCGGTGGGGGAGTCTTCTCATACGGGCCGACGGAGGCAGGACCGGCGAGCCGGATGAGATTGGTGTTCACCCAGGAATAGAGGCCACCTGCTTCGCGAATGCGGGTGCGAAGGGGTGGGCGGTCCGGGTCCTGTGCCATGTTGCTTAGTGTACTAATGATTAGTGCAGATGTATAGTCGAGGTTGTGACGGCTACAGACGACCTGCTCAAGCTGGAGAACCAGCTGTGCTTCGCCCTGGTGACCGCGGCGCGCAACGTCGTCGCCCTCTACCGCCCGATCCTCGAGCCTCTGGGTCTCACGCACCCGCAGTACCTCGTGATGCTCGCCCTGTGGGAGCGGGCGCCGCGGACGCTGAACGATCTCGCTCTGGATCTCGCTCTGGAACCCGCGACGGCATCGCCCCTGGTCAAGCGGCTCGAAGCAGAAGGCTTCGTGGCCCGACAGCGAAGCAGTGAGGACGAGCGGCGTCTGGAGATCACCCTGACCGCGGCGGGCGCGGCGCTGCGCGAACGGGCTGTAGACGTTCCGCACCGGGTCATGGCGGCGGTCGGCATGGGTATCGATGAGGTCGCCGCACTCCGCGACGGCCTCGGTCCGTTCGCCGGGCGGCGTCCCGATCTCGGCTGAGTCCGACCGACTCCGCCGAGCGCGGCTCGCGTCCCGACGACGGATTCCTCGGGAGTCGCGTCCTAGGGTGGAGTCATGTCGCGCCACGAAGCCCCGGTTTCCGGGGACCGGCGCGTCGGCGGCTCGCGCGTGCTCCGGGTTCTGCTGCCTCTCGTCGCAGTCGCGGGTTTCTTCGCCGTCGTCATGTTCGTAGCAGCGCAGCAGGGCCTTCCGCAGTTCCGCCCGCTGCCGGGCGGTGGAACGGAACTCGTCGACGTCGGGACCTCCGAGCCGGCGCCCGCCGAGATGACGCCCGGGCCGATGGAACAGACCGAGGAATCGCCACTGTTCAAGGTGATCCTGGCGGTCCTCGTCGCGATCGCGGTGCTGACGCTGCTGTTCTTCGGCGCGCGCATGCTGGTCCGCTACCTGCGCGGACTCTGGCGAGATCGACCGCTCGAGAGGCGCGAGGCGGCCGCCGTCGACGCGATGAGCGTGGTCATCGCCGGGACGGATGCCGAGCCCGACGCCGCGATCATCCGAAGAGGGATCGACGAAGCGCTGCGGACGATCGATGTCGACCCGGCGCCGGGTGACAGCATCGTCGCCGCGTGGGTCGGTCTGGAGGAATCGGCGACGGATGCCGGTGCCGGTCGGGCCCCGCACGAGACGCCGTCCGAGTTCACGGTCCGGATCATCGGACGCCGCGCGGGAATCGCGGCTGACGTCGTCGCGCTGCTCGGACTGTACGAACAGGTCCGTTTCGGCGGTCTCGTCGCGGAGGAACGCGACCGCGCCACGGCAGCAGCGTGTCTACGTGGCATCCAGGCGGGGTGGCGATGAAGGGACGGCTGATTCTCCTGGGAGTCGGGGCGGCTGTCGCGGCCGTGGTCCTCGTGCTGCTCGGCGCACTCGGCGTGCCGACGCTGTTCGCCGCGTCCTGGCTGCTGATCGTGCTGACGATCGCGCTCGTGAGCCGTCAGGTCTTCTTCGACGAAGCCTCCCTCTGGCCCCCGGAGCGACGCCGACGTGCGGAGCGCGGCTCCGAGGTGTCTCGGCTCGCCTGGTCGATCAACTCGCGCACCGGTGTCGCCGGGCACGTGGTCGTCCGTCGGGTGCAGAACGTGCTGCGGCGACGACTGGCCCACCGGGGGCTCGACCTCGACGACCCCGCTCAACACGCGGCGATCGACGCGCTCCTCGGGCCGGGAGTACGTGACTCTCTGCACAATCGCGAGGTTCAGGCTGCCGATCTCGAGCGGGTCCTCGACGCGGTCGAGCGCATCACCACCGAGGTCCCCGCGAACTCAGACCCCCAGACCGCCGCGAAAGTCGGCACAGAGGAGAACCGATGAACACGGAAGACGTCACACAGATCGCCGCCCTCGGGCGTCGAGTGCGGGAGAGCGTCGGCGCAGTCGTCGTCGGCATGGACGAGCCGGTCACGATCGCCCTGGCCGCGATCTTCGCCGGTGGTCACGTGCTGTTCGAAGACGTCCCGGGACTCGGCAAGACACTCGCAGCGCGGAGCCTGGCCTCTGCGCTGGGCCTGGACTTCCGGCGATTGCAGTGCACTCCCGACATGCTCCCCGGTGACGTCACAGGGTCGTACGTGTACGCGCCGGCGACGGGCGAGTTCCCGTTCCGGCCGGGGCCCATCTTCACCGGACTGCTGCTGGCGGACGAGATCAACCGCACCACCCCCAAGACGCAGTCGGCGATGCTCGAGGCGATGGCCGAGCGTCAGGTCACCGTCGAGGGCAACAGCTTCCCACTGCCCCGGCCGTTCCACGTCATCGCCACATCGAATCCGATCGAGTACGAGGGGACCTACGCGCTTCCCGAGGCCCAGCTCGACCGCTTCATGGTGCGACTCTCGGTCGGATATCCGGACGCGGACGACGAGACTCGCATCATCCTGGACCGGGTGCGACGACAGTCGCCCGACGTGTCCGTCGAACCGGTCGTCGACGGCGACGGCTTGCTGGCGATCCAGCGAGCGGTCGAACGGATCCACGTCGACGCGGATGTCGCCCGCTACTGCGTCGAGCTGGTCCGCGCCACACGCGAGGCGGTGAACGTCTCGGTGGGCGCCTCTCCACGCGGCTCGCAGTCCCTGGTGCTGCTCGGACGCGCTCTCGCGGCACTGGACGGACGTGCGTATGTGCGACCGGACGACATCAAGCGCATCGCGGAGCCCGTGCTCGCGCACCGCCTCACCCTCACCCCGCAGGCCTGGGCGCAGGGCGTGGATCCCCGAGCGGTCGTCGCGGCGGTCGTCGCGAAGACGTCGGTGCCGCCGACCGTCTCCGCGGTGCGATGACCGATCCGATCCGCGTCTCCGAGCGCACGACTCTCCGCTGGCGGCGGACCCCCGTCGTCGCGATCGGTGTGGCCGGGGCGGCGCTGCTCGTCGCGGCGGGGCTCGCCTTCTCGCGGCCGGACATCATCGGCATCGGCCTGCCTCTCGCGCTGACGACGGCCTGGATGCTGGTGCGCCGGCCTGCGACGGCCGATCTGCGGGTCGAACTGCGCGCGCAGGCCGGCGTGGGCGGTGAGCAGGCGGAGGCGCGGGGCGACGTCGACATCCACGTCGATGCGGATTGGGTGCAGCTCTCTGTCACACAGGATAAAGGACCGCAGCGACTCGCAGACGTCGGCGTCGGTCGCTCCGTGCTCACCACGAGGACACGCCTTCAGCATTCCGGCCCCTTGGATCTGTTGAGCGTGACGGCGCGGTGCGTGGCGCAGGACGGCGCCTGGATCACGGAGGAGGCTCCGGCCGCCGGTATCCGGTGGAACACGCCGCCGCGCGCACTTCGCCTCGCTGGACTCCCCGTGGCACCGCGACTCACCGGGCTTCATGGCGCTCATGAGGGCGGACGCCCGGGGCAGGGTGGCGACTTCCGCGACATCCATCCGTTCGCGCCGGGCGACGAGCTGCGCCGCGTCGACTGGCGGGCCACTGCCCGGGCTGCCCAGCGGCCCGGCGAGCTCCTCGTGCGACGGAACAACACCCTGAGCGATTCGTCGGTCGTCATCGCGGTGGACACGGCAGAGGATCTCGGTGTCGTGGTCGCGGGCTGGGGCGCCGCCGACCCCGACCGGTCCGGCGTGACCTCGCTGGACCTCGCCCGAGAAGCGGCTTTGTCGATCGCGACCACGGCCGTCGGCGCGGGCGACAGGATCGCCTACCACGCGCTGTCGAGCGGCGGGCGGAGCATCCCTTCGGGCGGAGGAGCACGACACCTCGCCCGGGTGCGCGATGTCATCGCCGCGACCGGTCCGAGTACCGACGGCTCGCCCTATCGCCGATCACCCGTCGTCCCCTCCGGCTCCATCGTGTTCGTGCTCTCGACCTTCTTCGACGGGGTGGCTGCCCAGCTGGCGACCCGATGGCGAGCGTCCGGCCACGCCGTCGTCGCGGTGGACGTCCTTCCGACGCCGGACGCGTCACGCCTCACTCGGGAGCAGCACATCGCGTTGCGCACCGTCCTCGCGGAGCGCACCGACATCCTGACCGAGCTGCGCCATGCGGGCATCGAGGTGGTGTCGTGGGCGGCGCCCGACGTCGATGCCGCCATGCGATTGGCGGACCTGCGCCAGCAGCGGATGAGGGCGGTGCGACGATGAGTCGCGCGATCCGGCAGATTCGGGTGCCGGGTGCCGTACCCGGGGTCACGGTCCGGTTGCTGCTGGTCGGCGTGGTCGCGGTCGGGGCGGTGACGCTGGTCCCGTTCCCGCTCTGGCAGGCGATCGCCGTGGTCGCGGTCGTCGTCGCCGTCGTCATCCCGCGCACACTCGCGGCGTGGGCGGCTGCGGCATGCCTCCCGTTCGGGGTGATCCTCACGGAGCCGTCCCCGGGGCGGACGGCTCTTGCGCTCCTACTCGTGCACGCGATCCACGTCCTCGCCGCGCTGAGCCTGGTCGTGCCGCTGAGGTCGCGCCTCGCGGTGCGGGTGCTCCGGCCGACCTTCCTGCGTTTCGGCATCGTGCAGCTCCTGTCGCAGCCGCTGGTGTTCGCGATGTGGCTGCTCGCTCCGAGCGGTGTCGACCGTGGAACGGAGTGGCTCGCGCCGGTCGCGGCCGCGGCCCTGGTCATGGGCGTGCTCCTCGCTCTGCGGGCGGCGAAGCGGTCGGACGGCGATCCGGCGCACGCGGCCTCGGGCGGGGGAGAGGCCGGAGTGGATGCCGGAGTCGGAGCCGATGTCCGTGGTCCCTCGTAGACTTGTTCGGTGCCCATCGTCCCCGTTGCTTCCCCAGGAAAACTCAGTGTCCGCGGTGCCCGCGTCCACAATCTCAAGAACGTCGACATCGACATCCCCCGCGACTCGCTGGTCGTGTTCACCGGCCTGTCAGGGTCGGGCAAGTCGAGTCTCGCGTTCGACACGATCTTCGCCGAGGGGCAGCGTCGCTACGTCGAATCGCTGAGCGCGTACGCGCGCCAGTTCCTCGGGCAGGTCGACCGCCCCGACGTCGATTTCATCGAGGGCCTCAGCCCGGCCGTCTCGATCGACCAGAAGTCGACCAACCGCAACCCGCGGTCCACCGTCGGCACGATCACCGAGATCTACGACTACATGCGCCTGCTCTGGGCGCGCATCGGTATCCCGCACTGTCCCGAATGCGGTGAACGCATCCAGCGTCAGACCGTGCAGCAGATCGCCGATCAGCTCATGGAACTTCCGGAGCGCACCCGCTACCAGGTCGTCGCACCGATCGTCTCCCAGAAGAAGGGCGAGTTCGTCGACCTGTTCCGCGAACTGGGTGCGAAGGGCTACTCGCGTGCCATCGTCGACGGAGATCTCGTCCAACTCGCCGAGCCGCCGACGCTCAAGAAGAGCTACAAGCACGACATCGCGGTGGTCGTCGACCGCCTCGTGGCGTCTGATGACATCCTCGGCCGCGTGACCGATTCGGTCGAGACCGCGCTCGGTCTCGCCGGCGGAGTGGTGCAGATCAACTACGTCGACGGCGAGGGCGACGACGCATGGCAGACGTTCTCCGAGAAGCTGGCCTGCCCGAACGGGCACGCGCTCACGCTCACCGAGATCGAGCCCCGCACGTTCTCGTTCAACGCGCCGTTCGGTGCGTGCCCGGCTTGCTCCGGGCTCGGCACCCGCATGTCGGTCGACGTCGACCTGATGCTGGGCGACGAAGATCTCTCGATCCGCGAGGGCGTCATCATCCCCTGGACCACTCAGGGCAAGGGCCTCTTCCAGTACTACGAGCGCCTGCTCGAGGGACTCTCCCGCGATCTTGACTTCTCGCTGGACACCCCGTGGCGCAAGCTGCACTCCGATGTGCAGAACGCGATCCTGCGCGGCGAGAACTACAAGGTGACCGTCAAGTGGAAGAACCGCTACGGACGCGAGATGCGCTACGCCTCCGGCTTCGAGGGCGTGGTCCCCTACATCGAGCGGCAGTATCTGCAGGCGGAGTCCGACAACCAGCGCAGCCGGTGGGGCGAGTACCTCCGCGAAGTGCCGTGCCCGGTCTGCGACGGCAATCGTCTGAAGCCCGAGGTGCTGGCCGTGCAGGTGCACGGACACTCCATCGCCGAAGTCTCGCACCTCAGCCTCGCCGACGCCCGCGCGTTCATGGAGACGCTCACGCTCACCGACCGTGAGGCCAAGATCGCCGCTCAGGTGCTGCGCGAGATCCGCCTGCGCCTCGACTTCCTGCTCCAGGTCGGACTCTCCTACCTCAACCTCAGCCGCTCGGCCGGATCCCTGTCCGGTGGAGAGGCGCAGCGCATCCGCCTGGCCACGCAGATCGGCTCCGGCCTCACCGGTGTCCTCTACGTGCTCGACGAGCCGTCGATCGGACTCCACCAGCGTGACAACCGGCGCCTCATCGACACGCTGCTGAAGCTGCGCGACCTCGGCAACACCCTCATCGTCGTCGAGCACGACGAGGAGACGATCGAAGCGGCCGACTGGGTGGTCGACATCGGCCCCGGCGCCGGCGTCAACGGTGGCGAGGTCGTGCATTCGGGTCCGTATTCGGCTCTGCTCGACGACAGCGACTCGATGACGGGGGAGTACCTCTCGGGTCGCCGTGAGATCCCCATGCCGACGAAGCGCCGAAAGATCGACAAGAAGCGGATGCTGAGCGTCGTCGGCGCTCGGGCCAACAACCTCCGCAACGTCACGGCCGACTTCCCGCTGGGTGTGCTCACCGCCGTCACCGGTGTCAGCGGCTCCGGCAAGTCCTCGCTCGTGAACGACATCCTGTACCAGGTGCTCGCGTCGCGGCTGAACGGGGCTCGCACGGTCCCCGGCAAGCACACGCGTGTGACCGGACTCGACAACCTCGACAAGGTCGTCCACGTCGACCAGGCGCCGATCGGCCGCACCCCGCGGTCGAACCCCGCCACGTACACGGGCGTGTTCGATCGCATCCGCACACTCTTCAGCGAGACACCGGAGGCGAAGGTCCGCGGCTATCAGCCCGGTCGCTTCAGCTTCAACGTCAAGGGTGGCCGCTGCGAGGCATGCTCCGGCGACGGCACGATCAAGATCGAGATGAACTTCCTGCCCGATGTGTACGTCGACTGCGAGGTCTGCCACGGTAAGCGGTACAACCGCGACACGCTGGCCGTGCACTACAAGGGCAAGAACATCGCCGAGGTGCTCGAGATGCCGATCGAGGAGGCCGCGGAGTTCTTCGAGCCGATCCAGGCGATCCACCGTTACATGAAGACGCTCGTCGACGTCGGGCTCGGCTACGTCCGACTCGGACAGTCGGCGACGACGCTCTCCGGCGGTGAAGCGCAGCGCGTCAAGCTCGCCACCGAGCTTCAGCGTCGTAGCAACGGACGCAGCATCTACGTGCTGGACGAGCCGACGACAGGTCTGCACTTCGAAGACGTCCGCAAGCTCCTCGAGGTGCTGAACGGACTGGTCGACAAGGGGAACACCGTGATCGTCATCGAGCACAACCTCGATGTGATCAAGTCGGCCGACTGGGTGATCGATCTCGGCCCCGAGGGCGGTTCCGGCGGCGGCCAGATCGTCGCCACCGGCACCCCGGAGCAGATCGCACGCGTCGAGGCGAGCCACACCGGGCTGTTCCTCGGCGAGATCCTGGGTGAGGGGCGCGCCGCGCGGAAGGCCAGCTGATGGCCGACGTGCTGCCGTACAAGCCGCGGCCGGGGGAGATCCCGACCGATCCCGGCGTGTACCGCTTCCGTGATGCGTCCGGGCGGGTGCTTTATGTCGGCAAGGCGAAGAACCTGCGTCAGCGCCTGTCGAACTACTTCGCCCCGCTGCGTACGCTCCACGAGCGCACCCGGCGCATGGTCACGACAGCGGCATCCGTCGAATGGACGGTCGTGTCGACGGACGTCGACTCGCTGCAGCTGGAGTACATGTGGATCAAGGAGTTCGATCCGCCGTTCAACGTGCGCTACAAAGACGACAAGTCGTATCCCTTCATGGCGGTGACGCTCGCCGACGAAGCGCCCAGGGTGATCGTCACACGCAATCGCAAGATCCCCGGTGCGCGGTACTTCGGCCCGTTCCCGAAGGTGTGGGCGGTGCACGAGACCATCGATCTGATGATCAAGGCGTTCCCGATCCGCACCTGCAGCGATTCCAGCTACAAGCGCGCGATGCAGACCGGCAGGCCCTGTTTCCCCGGGCAGATCGGCAAGTGCGGCGGCCCCTGCTCTATGACGGTGAGCATCGAGGAGCACCGGGCCATGGTCGATGACTTCGTGGCGTTCATGGCCGGCGGTGATGAGCGCTTCACCCGGGAGCTCACCAAGCGGATGCTGGCTGCCTCGGCGGCGATGGACTACGAGGCGGCGGCGAAGTACCGGGACAAGCTCTCGGCGATCGAAGCAGTTCTGGGCAAGAGCGCGCTCGTGCTCCCGGCCGACGAGGACGCCGATCTCTTCGGCATCGCCGAGGATGAGCTGGCGGCAGCTGTGCAGCATTTCGTGATCCGCGGCGGCAGGGTACGCGGTGTGCGTGCGCTGACCATCGAGAAAGAGATCGACATCTCGAGTGGTGATCTCGTCGAACAGGTGCTGCAGCAGGCATACGGCGAGGCGCAGGACGTCCCTCGCCGAATCCTCGTCCCGACCCTTCCGGACGACGCTGCCGAGCTCGAAGTCTGGCTGCGCGAACGTCGCGGCAAGAAAGTCGAGATCGCGGTCGCGCAGCGCGGGCAGCGGGCAGACCTCATGCGCACCGCGACGTTGAACGCGCAGCAGGCGTTGATCCGCTACAAGACCCGGCGCACGAGCGACTACGTCGCCCGCACGCAGGCGCTCACCGACCTGCAGGAGGCTCTCGGGATGTCCGAGGCCCCGCTGCGCATCGAGTGCTTCGACATCTCGCACCTCGGCGGAACGAACGTCGTGGCATCGATGGTCGTGTTCGAGGACGGTCTTCCCCGCAAGGACCAGTACCGCTCCTTCAACATCGCCGAGACGACGGATGACACTGACTCGATGTACCAGGTGCTTCGTCGTCGGCTCGCCTACCTCGATCGTCCCGAGGAACCGGAGGTCATCGATCCGACGACCGAGGCAGTCGTCGGAGAAGACGTGGGAGAGGCGACCGCGCGGCGAAAGCCGCGATTCGCCTACCCGCCGCAGCTCCTGCTCGTCGATGGTGGGCAACCGCAGGTGGAAGCAGCGGCCCGGGCCCTCCGTGACGCCGGGCACACTGAGATCGCGGTCTGCGGAATCGCGAAGCGTTTGGAGGAAGTGTGGCTCCCGGGTGACGATTTCCCGGTGATCCTGCCGCGTACCAGCGAGGCGCTCTATCTGCTGCAGCGTCTTCGTGACGAGGCGCACCGCTTCGCGATCACGCACCAGCGCAAGCGACGGCGCAACGACATCTCCTCCGTGCTCGCCGAGGTGCCGGGGCTCGGGGCATCCCGCATCAAGGTGCTGCTCAAGCACTTCGGCTCGGTGACGGCGCTGCGCGCAGCCGAACCGGGACAGATCGAAGAAGTGCAGGGAATCGGGCCCGTGCTCGCCCAGAACATCCATTCGCACCTGTCCACTCGCTAGGCTGGAGGCCGAGGGGGAGAGGGAGCACTGAGCAATGTCTGACGAGGAAAAGGGCGAGTTCCTCATCGTCACGGGAATGTCCGGCGCGGGTCGGACCACGGTGGCGAATGCGCTGGAGGATCTCGGCTGGTACGTCGTCGACAACCTCCCGCCCCAGATCCTCCGGCCGCTGCTGGATCTGACCGATATGGGTGGCAATGCGCTTCCCAAGGTCGCCGCCGTGGTCGATGTCCGGGGGCGCAACCTCTTTGACGACTTCCCCGGCGTCGCGCGCGCTCTCCGGTCTCGAGGGTCTGTCCGCGTCCTGTTCCTCGACGCCTCCGACGACGTCCTCGTGCGGCGCTTCGAGTCCGTCCGACGGCCGCATCCGCTCCAGGGGGATGGGACGCTCCTCGACGGGATCCGCATCGAGCGCACCAGACTCGCACCGATCCGTGAGGCGGCCGACCTGGTCATCGACACCTCGCGGCTCAACATCCATCAACTGGCGACGCAGGTTTCGGACATCTTCTCGGAGGAGGGCGCGGCGCGCCACCGCGTGACGCTCCTCAGCTTCGGATTCAAGTACGGCCTGCCGACCGACGTCGACATCGTCGCCGACATGAGATTCCTGCCCAACCCGTTCTGGAACGAAGAACTCCGCGGCCTCACCGGCCAGGACGAGACGGTTCGTGACTACGTTCTCTCGCGGCCCGGTGCGATGGAGTTCCTGGACGCCTACTCGACCGCCCTCGTCCCGGTCCTCGAGGGGTATCAGCGAGAGAACAAGAGCCACTCCACGATCGCGATCGGTTGCACGGGGGGAAAGCACCGTTCGGTCGCGATGTCGGAGGAGCTCGCGCGCAGGCTGTCCGCGATCCCCGGCGTCGCCGTCAACGTCCGCCATCGAGACCTCGGCCGAGAATAGCGGTCCGCCCGGCCGAGTAAGCTGGACGTTTGCGCCGCGACCCGGCGCGTGAACGTGAAGGAGTGTCGTGGCACTAACCACCGACGTCAAGGCCGAGCTGGTCAGCATCCGCAATGCACCCCCGACGGTGCGAGTTGCGGAAGTCACCGCGATCCTCCGGTTCGCCGGTGGTCTGCATTCGATCGCCGGCCGCGTGGCCGTGGAGGCCGAGGTGGACGCCGAGACTCTCGCGCGCCGCGTCGCACGTGACCTCGCCGAGATCTACGGCGTGCGTCCCGAGATCGCGCAGGTGCAGTCGAGCACCGCGAACGACGGTGCCCGGTGGGCCGTGCGGGTGATCGCCCAGGGCGAGACGCTCGCCCGTCAGACGGGGCTCCTCGACCAGCGGCGGCGTCCCGTGCGCGGGCTCCCGAACCGCCTCACGACCGGTTCTCGGGCCGAGGTCGCCGGCCTGTGGCGCGGAGCGTTCCTCGCCGCCGGCACCCTGAGCGAGCCGGGCCGTTCGGCCATGCTCGAGGTCGTCTGCCCGTCGTCGGAAGCGGCGATGGCCCTCGTCGGTGCCGCGCACCGGCTCGGCGTGGCCGCCAAGGCTCGCGAGGTCCGCGGCATGCCGCGTGTCGTCGTGCGCGAAGGGGAGGCGATCCGCACCATCCTCAACGAGATGGGCGCGCAGAAGACCGCCATCGCGTGGGAAGAACTCCGTCAGCGCCGCGAGGTCCGGGCCGGGGTCAACCGCCTCGTGAACTTCGACGACGCGAACCTGCGCCGCTCGGCGCAGGCCGCGGTCGCCGCCTGCGCGCGTGTGGAGCGCGCACTCGAGATCCTGGCCGACGAGGTGCCCGATCATCTGAAGGTCGCCGGAGAGCTGCGTCTGGCTCACCGGGATGCCAGCCTCGACGAGCTCGGCCATCACGCCGACCCGCCGCTGACGAAGGATGCCGTCGCTGGCCGCATCCGCCGCCTGCTGGCGATGGCCGACAAGCGCGCTCAGCAGGAGGGTATTCCGGGCACCGAGGCCGCCGTGCCCGTGGGACTCGACGTCTGAGAGAATCCCTGCATGAGTGTCTTCGGCTGGCGCAGTGCAGAGTTCGGTGAGGCGACGGTCGAGACGCCGTTCGCAGAGACGATCCGTGATGCGATCACGGTCCTCGGCGTCGCTCCCACGATCACCGAGGGGCCTTTCGTCCGCTGGTACGACGGCGCGCGGCAGATCTCCGTCCGTCCGTCGCGCAGTGGCGGTGCGCAGATCCTCGTCGCGCACATGGATGCCATCGCTGACGAGGAGTATCGGAACTTCGAGTCCCTGCCCGACTCTGCTCTTCCCTACCGGTGGCGCGCGGATGACATCGGCCTCCTCCCCGACGGCAGCTACCTGCCGGGGGAGCGGGTCGTCGACGATTTCGACGCGCTGGCTCCGGTCCTGACCCGGACACTCGTCACGCTGTGCGAGGCGACGGCCGCGCTGGGGGACGGGCGTTCCGAGGCGCAACTGCACGTCTGGTACGCCGAACCGGCACATGACGCCCTCGCCAGGGCCGACCGTTGGGCGGCGCGTCGCAAGACCTCGCTGAGCATCGCGTTCAAGGCGGGGACCGGGAACATACATGTGATGCCGGTGGGCGGGAAGGCGCACGCAGAGCGGATCTCGTTCCCCGCCATCTCCGAGAACGCATCCATCGCCGCGGGCGCGCTCCTGGAGCAGATCGTGGCTACGGGGGCGCCGAATCCGGCGGCGCTCCGACAAGACTCGCTGATGTACGTCGACCGTCGCAAGCTCGTGCTCAGTCCGTTCGCCCTCGGCATCCCGCAGATGGGGCTGAACGCCTGATCCGGGTCGACCGGTCCGAACCGTCATATGGCGGAAGGTTCCGGGGCGCACCCGCGTTGTCGTCAGTAGGATGAAAGATGTCCGCTCTACGCCGCACATCGGCGGCGCGGAGGATCGGCAAGCGCCGCGGCGCGGCGCGGATTGGATGAAAGCGATATGGCGACTTACACGCTCCCCGACCTTCCCTACGACTTCGCAGCCCTCGAGCCGCACATCAGCGGCAAGATCATGGAACTGCACCATGACAAGCACCACGCGACGTACGTCGCGGGCGCGAACACCGCGCTCGACCAGCTCGCAGAAGCCCGCGAGAGCGGCAACCTCGCGAACGTCAACAAGCTCGAGAAGGACCTCGCCTTCAACCTCGGCGGCCACGTCAACCACTCGATCTTCTGGACGAACCTGTCGCCGAACGGCGGAGGCCAGCCCGAGGGCGAGCTGAAGGCGGCCATCGATGAGTACTTCGGCTCGTTCGAGAAGTTCCAGGCGCACTTCACCGCGGCGGCGACCGGCATCCAGGGCTCCGGCTGGGCCGTGCTCAGCTGGGACTCGATCGGCTCGCGCCTGATCATCCAGCAGCTGTTCGACCAGCAGTCGAACACGGCGCAGGGCACCATCCCGCTGTTCCAGCTCGACATGTGGGAGCACGCGTTCTACCTCGACTACCTGAACGTCAAGGCGGACTACGTCAAGGCCGCGTGGAACATCGCGAACTGGGAGAACGTCGCCCAGCGCCTCGAGGTCGCCCGCAAGCAGACGAACGGCCTGCTGGTACTGTCGTAATCGGGTCGCGTCCCGACGGGCCACGGCTCGTCGGGACGCCCTCTCAGCCAAAAAACCCCGCGCTTCATACATGCTGGAAAGCTGTGTGCAGCGCACGAGAAACAGGGAGACCTGAGTGTCTGTCAAGATCGGTATCAACGGCTTCGGCCGCATCGGACGCAACTACTTCCGCGCGGCTCTCGCGCAGGGAGCGGACCTTGAGATCGTCGCCGTCAACGACCTCACCGACAACAAGACCCTGGCGCACCTGCTGAAGTACGACTCGGTGGGCGGCGTCCTCGACGCCGAGATCAGCTACGACGACGAGAGCATCACCGTCAACGGCAAGGTCATCAAGGCCTTCGCCGAGCGCGACCCCGCCGGCCTCCCATGGGGCGAGCTGGGTGTGGACATCGTCATCGAGTCGACCGGCTTCTTCACCAAGGCCGAGCTCGCCAAGAAGCACATCGAGGCCGGCGCGAAGAAGGTCCTCATCTCGGCTCCGGGCACCGGTGTCGACGGCACGTTCGTCATGGGCGTGAACGAGGACACGTACAACCCGGAGACGGATCACATCATCTCCAACGCATCTTGCACCACGAACTGCCTCGCACCGCTCGCGCAGGTCTTCAACGACGCGTTCGGCATCGACCGCGGCTTCATGATGACCGCGCACGCGTACACCGCCGACCAGAACCTGCAGGACGGCCCGCACAGCGACCTCCGTCGTGCACGCGCCGCCGCGATCAACATCACCCCGGCTTCCACCGGTGCTGCCAAGGCCATCGGCGAGGTGCTCCCGGAGCTCCAGGGCAAGCTCAGCGGCTCGTCGTACCGCGTTCCGGTTCCCACCGGTTCGATCGTCGACCTCACCCTCATCACCGACCGTGAGAACCTCACGGTCGACGAGGTCAACGAGGCGTACAAGAAGGCTGCTGCCGAGGGTCGCCTCGCCGGCTACCTCCAGTACAACGAGGACCCGATCGTGTCGAGCGACATCGTGCACAACCCGCACTCGTCGATCTTCGACTCGACGCTCACCAACGTGAGCGGCAACCTGATCAAGGTCTCGAGCTGGTACGACAACGAGTGGGGCTACTCCAACCGTCTCGTCGACCTGACCGAGTACGTGGCCGAGCGCCTCTAAGCTCAGGAACATGACTCTGCGCACCCTGGACACACTGGGGTCGCTCGAGGGCAAGCGCGTCATCGTCCGTTGTGATCTCAACGTCCCGCTCCGGGACGGGATCATCACGGACGATGGCCGTGTCCGCGCCTCGCTGCCGACCCTCAATGCACTCATCAACGCGGGCGCCCGCGTCGTCGTGTGCTCTCACCTCGGACGGCCGGATGGCGCGCCCGACCCGCAGTACAGCCTGGAGCCGGTGGCTCAGCGGCTGTCCGAGCTGCTCGGCGCTCCGGTCGCGTTCGCACGCGACACGGTCGGCGAGTCGGCGAAGGAGGCCGTCGCCTCGCTCGAGGACGGCGGGGTCGTCGTCATCGAGAACCTGCGGTTCAACCCGGGGGAGACCGCGAAGGACGAGTCCGTGCGCGCAGCCTTCGCGGCTGAGCTCGCCGAGCTCGGCGACGTGCTCGTCTCCGACGGATTCGGGGTCGTGCACCGCAAGCAGGCGAGCGTCTACGAGCTCGCCGAGCTGCTCCCGTCGGCGGCCGGTCTGCTGATCGCGGCCGAGCTCGACGTGCTCGACCGCCTGACCGAGAACCCCGAGCGCCCGTACGCGGTCGTGCTCGGCGGGTCGAAGGTCAGCGACAAGCTCGGCGTCATCTCGCACCTGCTGCCGCGCGTCGACAGGATTCTCGTCGGTGGCGGAATGCTCTTCACCTTCCTGAAGGCGCAGGGGCACGCTGTGGCTTCGAGCCTGCTGGAAGAGGATCAGCTCGAGACGGTTCGCGGCTACATCGCCGAGGCGGCCGAACGCGGTGTCGAGCTCGTGCTCCCCACCGATGTCGTCGTCGCCGCATCGTTCGGCGCGGACGCCGCGCACGAAGTCGCCGCGGCGGACGCGATCGAGTCGACGCCGTTCGGTGCCTCCGGCATCGGACTCGACATCGGTCCGGAGACGGCAGCACGCTTCGCCGACGTCATCCGCGAATCGAAGACCGTGTTCTGGAACGGCCCGATGGGCGTGTTCGAGTTCCCGGCGTTCGCGGCCGGCACCAAGACCGTCGCGCAGGCGCTCACCGAGGTCGACGGCCTCAGTGTCGTCGGTGGCGGCGATTCCGCCGCGGCCGTGCGTCAGCTCGGATTCACCGACGACCAGTTCGGTCACATCTCGACCGGCGGCGGCGCGAGCCTCGAGTTCCTCGAGGGCAAGAAACTACCTGGGCTGGAGGTCCTCGGATGGGTGTGAACTCCCGTACCCCGCTGATCGCGGGAAACTGGAAGATGAATCTCGACCACCTTCAGGCGGTCGCGTTCGTGCAGAAGCTGCACTGGACGTTGAAGGATGCCAAGCACGAAGACGGATCCGTCGAGGTCGCGGTCTTCCCGCCGTTCACCGACATTCGCAGCGTGCAGACGCTCATCGACGCGGACAAGATCCCGTTCGCGCTCGGTGCGCAGGATGTGTCGGCACACGACTCCGGTGCGTACACTGGTGAGGTCTCCGGTGCTTTCCTGGCGAAGCTCGACGCGAAGTACGTCATCATCGGCCACTCGGAGCGTCGTGAATACCACGCCGAGGGCGACGATGTCGTGGCGGCCAAGGTGCAGGCATCGCTCAAGCACGGTCTCGTGCCGGTGATCTGCGTCGGTGAGACCGCGGGCGACCTGGAGAAGTTCGGTGCGAGCGCCGTTCCGGTGTCGCAGCTCGAGGCCGCGCTTCAGGGCGTGTCCCCGAAGGCGGAGATCGTGGTGGCGTACGAGCCGGTGTGGGCGATCGGCTCCGGCCAGGCCGCGACGCCGCAGCAGGCGCAGGATGTCTGCGCCGCTCTGCGTGCGGTCGTCGCGAAGGTTCTGGGCGACGAGGCAGCCGCGCGCACGCGCATCCTCTACGGCGGCTCCGTGAAGGCGGCGAACATCGCCAGCTTCATGCGCGAGCCCGATGTGGACGGCGCACTGGTCGGCGGGGCGAGCCTCGTCGTGGACGAGTTCGCAGCGATCATCCGCTTCGAGAAGCACGTCGGAGTGTGAGTGCAGCGGGGCTGCGGCCCCGCTGCACCGTATACTTGACCGTTACGGGGGCGTTCCGGCCCCAGCGAAAGGCTCTTTCTCGTGGCAATTCTCGAGTTCGTCCTGCAGGTCGTGCTGGGCATCACCAGCGTTCTGCTGACCCTCCTCATCCTCCTGCACAAAGGTCGGGGCGGTGGACTGTCCGACATGTTCGGTGGAGGCATGACCTCTGCGGTCGGCTCCTCCGGTCTTGCGGAGCGGAACCTGAACCGCTTCACCGTCGTCCTGGCATTGACATGGTTCGTCGCCATCGTCGCGCTGGGCCTCATCACGAAATTCGAGGTCATCTGATGGCTACCGGTGGAAACGCCATCCGCGGCACCCGTGTCGGCTCCGGCCCGATGGGCGAGCAGGATCACGGTTATCACGCCGACCGCATCGCGGTCTCGTACTGGGACGGACTCGGCAACGAGACCGTGCGCTACTTCGCTGCGGGACTCCCCGAAGAGGAGATCCCCGAGACGATCGATCACCCGCAGTCGGGTCTCCCGGCCGGGCGTGACAAGGAGAACCCTCCTGCTCTCGCGAAGGCGGAGCCGTACAAGACGCACCTCGCGTATGTGAAGGAGCGTCGTACCGACGAGGAAGCCGTCCAGCTTCTCGACGACGCACTCACGCAGCTGCGCGAGCGTCGGGGACAGTGACCTCGAGCTGACATCGAAGAAGCCGCCGTGAGCGATCACGGCGGCTTCTTCCGTTCCCGGGTCTGTTTCGTGGCTCAGCGGCAGCCCGCTGCGGCGTCGATGTACTCCTGAGGCGGGTATCCGTAGGCCCAGACCCCGTTGGCATCGTCGGTGTATCCCATGCTGATGGCCCACGCAGTCGCCCATTTCTCGATGCTGTCCTGTGTCGACGCGTCGTACATGTCCTCGCACTTGACACTGATCGCGTGACCGACCTCGTGCGCGACCAGTGCCTTGCTCCGCTCCGCCGGCCACTGCTCGGCGACCGAGTTCGACAGCTCGATGTTGGCGCGGCCGGGGTCATCCCACCACCACGTGGTGTACCCGCCCATGCTGCCGTTGTAACCCGCGCCGTTGACCACGGGGGACCAGTCGAATTCGAGGAGCACCCCGGGGGCGAGCGAGCGGGCGAAGGCCTCGATCTCCAGGCGAGCACCTCGCAACGGCCCCGACTTCTCCGCCATCTCTTCGGACTCGGTCGCGATGACCTGCGCGCCGGCGTCCTGCAATGCGACATAGGTGGTCGCCGCGTCGTCATCGACGGTCGTCGCCGCCAGCGCATCCGCGGCGGCGCTCCGGAGCGCGATCACGGCATCGTTGCGGGCTGAGGGGTGTGCCGTCTCGAAACCCGCTGCCGCCTCACCGGCTGCGGTGAGCACGCCCAGGCCACTCTCCTGAACGGCCTCCTCGGCTTCGACGGCGCTCTCGGACGCGGTTTCGAGCTCCTGCGCCAGTTCGTCGAGCGCGCTCTCGTCCTCGACGAGCGCCGCGGACGCTCCGAACAGCTCCCAGAACCAGACCGGCTTCTCCTCGGGGGACGGCAAGGCGGTGGCGAGGAGCTTCTCCGCGACCCTTCCGGCTTCTTCCCCCTCGGCGACGGCGGTCGACAGTGCAGAGACGGTCTCCTCCGGCACGGCGATCTGTGCGCTGCCCGCGTCCAGGATGACGTGGCCGGCATCCGTCGCCCGGGTCAGCACGTCTCGGGTGTGAGCGGTTTCCGACGTGATCGCCGTCGCGGTCCGCAGGGTGTCGGCGAATCGGTCCGCGGCAGCGTCGTAGCCGAGGTTCGCGGACAGCTGGGTGATGCCGAGGGCGGCGATCACCGCGGCGCCGCCGAGAACGCCGATGAGGAGGCCTTGATGCGGGCGTCGGCGAGCACGGGGACGCGCGGTCGGATTCGGACTCGAGGAGAAGCGCGCCGGCAGCTCGTGGGGCCCGCGTGTCAGGGGGATCGAAGCCTCCAGGCCGGACGGAAGCGGGGCGGTCACGTCGTGCCCATTCGATGGTGCCTTCCGGTCGGAGACTGCGAGAGTCGATGCTTTCAGAGTATTGGACCGACCGCCGAGCATGCGAGAAGGCCCCCACCGTTTCCGATGGGGGCCTTCTGATCCGGAGGGGCTGACGGGAATCGAACCCGCATCATTAGTTTGGAAGACTAAGGCTTTACCACTAAGCTACAGCCCCGGATCCCCGCGGAATCTCGGGGACGGGCCGGAGTCGCATCTCCGGACTCATCGATCATACCGGACAGTCGGGGGTGCTCTCGTCCGTTAGACTCGGTGGGGCTGAATCTGCGTGCGGATTCCCCGGGGCGTAGCTCAGCTTGGTAGAGCGCCCGCTTTGGGAGCGGGAGGTCGCAGGTTCAACTCCTGTCGCCCCGACACGGCCCCACGGACCTTACAGCCGCGATACCGCGCGGAAATCACAAGGAGAACACACCAGCATGGCGAACAGCACCGTCGAGAAGCTGACCCCGACCCGGGTCAAGCTCACCATCACGGTCACCCCGGACGACCTCAAGCCCAGCATCGCGCACGCCTACGAGCACATCGCTCAGGACGTGCAGATCCCCGGCTTCCGCAAGGGCAAGGTCCCGGCGCCCATCATCGATCAGCGCATCGGCCGCGGTGCGGTCATCGAGCACGCGGTGAACGAGGGCCTGGACAAGTTCTTCCGTGACGCCACGGTCGAGCACAAGCTGCGCGTCGTCGGCCGTCCGGCCGCCGACATCACGCAGTGGCCGAACGAGAAGGACTTCTCCGGTGACCTGCTCGTCGACATCGAGGTGGACGTCCGCCCCGACATCGAGCTGCCCTCCTACGACGACATCACCGTGACGGTCGACGCCGTCGAGGCCGACGAGGCCGCACTGGATGCCGAGCTCGACAACATGCGTGCGCGCTTCGGCACGCTGGTGCCGGTCGACCGTCCGGCAGCGAAGGGCGACTTCGTCGAACTCGACCTCGTCGCGACGATCGACGGCGCAGAGATCGACCGCGCCGAGGGCGTCTCCTACGAGATCGGCTCCGGCGAGCTGCTCGAGGGCATCGACGACGCGATCGAGTCGCTCACCGCCGGTGAGGACACCACGTTCCGCTCGGCTCTCGTGGGCGGCGACCACGCCGGCTCCGAGGCCGAAGTCTCCGTGTCCGTCAAGGCCGTCAAGGAGCGCGAGCTTCCCGAGGCCGACGACGACTTCGCGCAGATCGCGAGCGAGTTCGACACCATCGCGGAGCTCCGCGAGAGCCTGGCTGAGCGCGTCGCACAGCAGGGCGTCTTCACGCAGGGTTCCGCCGCGCGCGACAAGCTCGTCGAGGCGCTGCTCGAGAAGATCGAGATCCCGGTTCCGCCGCAGCTCATCGAGGACGAGGTGCACAACCACCTCGAGGGCGAAGGCCGTCTCGAGGACGACGTGCACCGCGCCGAGGTCACCGAGGCGAGCGAGAAGCAGTTCCGCACGCAGGTGCTGCTCGACACGATCGCCGAGCAGGCCGACGTGCAGGTCTCGCAGGAAGAGCTGAGCCAGTACCTGATCCAGTCTGCCGCGCAGTACGGGATGGCTCCGCAGGAGTTCGTCGAGGCGCTGCAGTCCTCGAACCAGCTGCCCGCGCTCGTCGGTGAGGTGGCCCGGAACAAGGCCCTCGCCATCGCGCTCGGCAAGGTCAAGGTCGTCGACAGCAATGGCAAGGCCGTCGACCTCTCCGACTTCATCGTCACGGACGACGAGGCCGAGACCGAGGCGGAAGCCGAGGAGAAGCCGGCCAAGAAGGCTCCGGCCAAGAAGGCTCCCGCCAAGAAGGCTCCGGCCAAGAAGGCCGAGGCCGACGCTGCGGACGAGACCGCCGAGAAGAAGCCGGCTGCCAAGAAGCCCGCCGCCAAGAAGGCTCCGGCCAAGAAGGCTGCCGACAAGGCTGAGTGATCGGACACGATCCAGTGAAGAGGGCGGGTGCTGCGGCATCCGCCCTCTTTTCCATCCAGGGAGGGAGCAGCGATGAAGACGTGGGATGAGCGCATCGACGAGGTGTGGGAGGACGCGACGGGCGAAGAGGTCGGCGACGACACGATCGCGCGGATCGATGCCCTGGCCGCCGAGCGCGGATCGGACGACGCACGCGCGGAGTTCGAACGTGCGGGTGCGCGCGACTCTGCGGGGAAGCCGGCCGAGGCCGTGGAACTGTACCGGCGCGCCCTGCAGCTCGGTCTCGACGAGGAGCACCGCCCGCAGTGCGTGATCCAGCTGGCGAGCTCCCTGCGCAACCTGGGGGAGTACGACGAGGCTCTCGCCGTCATCCGTGCCGAGGAGGAGCTGTCGGCTGATGGGCCCTATCGCGACGCCGTCGCGACGGTCCACGCACTCATCCTCGCGAGTGCCGGGCGACCGGCGCAGGGGCTCTCGGTCGCGTTGCTCGCCCTCGTGCCGCACCTCCCGCGGTACCACCGCTCGATGACGGCCTACGCCCACGAGATCGCCGGCATCGACACCTGATATGCCGACGGCGAACACGGCCTGAGTGCTGCGTTGTCGCCGGTAGATTCGAATCACTGAAACACGGAATCAGGAGCTGACATGGCTGCAGAACCCCTCCTCGCAACGAGCGTCTTCGACAGGTTGCTGAAGGACCGCATCATCTGGCTCGGCTCGGAGGTGCGAGACGAGAACGCGAACGAGATCTGCGCGAAGATCCTTCTTCTCGCCGCAGAGGACTCCGAGCGAGACATCTACCTCTACGTGAACTCGCCGGGTGGCTCGATCACCGCGGGTATGGCGATCTACGACACGATGCAGTTCGTGCCGAACGACATCGTCACCGTCGGCATCGGAATGGCAGCCTCGATGGGCCAGCTGCTGCTGACCGCGGGCACCAAGGGCAAGCGCTACATCACGCCCAACGCCCGGGTGCTGCTGCACCAGCCGCACGGTGGCTTCGGCGGTACGTCGAGTGACATCCAGACCCAGGCGCAGCTCATCATGTCGATGAAGAACCGCCTCGCCGAGATCACCGCAGCGCAGACCGGCAAGTCTGTCGAGCAGATCAACGCCGACGGTGACCGCGACCGCTGGTTCACCGCCGAGGAAGCGCTCGAGTACGGCTTCGTCGACCACATCCGCGAATCGGCCTCCGACGTCATCGGCGGCGGCGGAACCGACCAGGACACCGAGTAACGGAAAGCGAAAGGACGCTCATGTACACACCCACCTTCCGCGCTGCCGGTGACCTGCCCTCCAGCCGCTACGTGCTCCCGCAGTTCGAGGAGCGCACGGCCTACGGGTTCAAGCGTCAGGACCCGTACAACAAGCTGTTCGAAGACCGCGTGATCTTCCTCGGCGTGCAGGTCGACGACGCGTCGGCCGACGACGTGATGGCGCAGCTCCTCGTCCTGGAGAGCCAGGACTCCGAGCGTGACATCACGATGTACATCAACTCGCCCGGTGGTTCGTTCACCGCGATGACGGCGATCTACGACACGATGCAGTACGTCGCGCCGCAGATCCAGACCGTCGTGCTCGGCCAGGCGGCATCCGCCGCGGCCGTGCTGCTCGCGGCCGGCGCACCCGGCAAGCGTCTCGCGCTGCCGAACGCCCGAGTGCTGATCCACCAGCCCGCGATGGGCGAGGCCGGCCACGGCCAGGCTTCGGACATCGAGATCCAGGCCGCGGAGATCCTCCGTATGCGGACCTGGCTCGAGGAGACCCTGGCCGGGCACACCAAGCGCACCCCGGAGCAGGTGAACCGTGACATCGATCGCGACAACATCCTCTCCGCCGCGCAGGCGCTGGAGTACGGCATCGTCGACCAGGTGCTCACCACGCGCAAGCGGGTCTGAGACCGTTCGGTTCTGAAGGGGCGTCCGTCATCATGACGGGCGCCCCTTCGCCGTGTCCGGCGAATGTGCACGCGCTGCGGGCGTTCTGCTCATATGAGCAATTGCGTGCGCGAACGCAGTTTCCGGCCTACGCTGGGTGAGGAAGGAGGATGCCGTGGAAGAAGATCTGCTCATGGTTCGCGTCGCCGAGCTCTACTACGACGAGGACAAGACCCAGGACGAGATCGGCGGGCTCCTCAAGATCTCCCGCTGGAAGGTCGGCCGACTTCTGGTCCAGGCCAAGGACCGCGGCATCGTGCGCATCGAGATCGTGCACCCGCGTGCCCGTCGGCTCGGTCTGGAGCGGATGCTGGTGGAGCGGTTCGGCCTCACCGATGCCGTCGTCGTGCCCGCGCCGGACGGCGACGACGGGACGCTCGAGCGCGTCGCGCAGGCTGCCGCCGACTTCCTTACCGCGCTGCGTCCGGTTCCGCGCACCCTCGGCGTGAGCTGGGGGCGTACGCTCCGTGCCGTCGCTGAAGCCCTCCCCGACGGATGGGCCAACGGCGTCACCGTCGTGCAGCTCAACGGCGGCGTCAGCCTGAACCGCCGCTCCGGCGGTGCGGCCGGGCTGGCCGTGACGATCGCCCAGCGCGCCTCCGGGCAGGTGTCGCTGCTGCCGAGCCCGGCGATCCTCGAGCGCGTGGAGACCAAACAGGCCATCGAGTCCGACCGCACGGTCGCGGCGGTTCTCGAAGAAGCTGCCGAGGCGCAGGCGTTCCTGTTCACCGCGGGACCTTGCGATGCCTCGTCCGCCCACGTCGAGAACGGCTACCTCACGGGCGAAGAGGTCGAGGAGCTGGCGCGGCGCGGCGCGGTCGGCGACGTTCTCGGCCGCTACGTCGATGCCGAGGGCAACATCGTCGACTCGCAGCTCGATGCCCGGACGGTCGGCGTGTCGCTCGACCGGCTGCGCGGAGCCGCCCACGCGATCTTCGTCACGGCGGGCCCCGCCAAGCACGACATCGCACGTACGGTCGTGACCAGTGGCCTGTGCGGCGTACTGGTGACCGATGAGACCACAGCACGAGCATTGTTGGAGGAACAGTGACGACCACAGAAATCAGCCGCAGGACGGCGGTGGATGTCCTCGGCGGTGAGCCGGACGATGCCACCCTCCGTCGCTTCCTGCACGGGCTCCCCGGCGTCGACGCGGTCGGCCTGGAGCAGCGCGCTGCGGGCCTCGGCACCCGCTCCATCAAGACCACGTCGAAGGCCTGGGCCCTCGACACCATCATCAAGCTGATCGACCTCACCACACTCGAGGGTGCGGACACTCCTGGCAAGGTGCGATCGCTCGTCGCGAAGGCGAAGAATCCGGACGCCGCCGACCCCTCGACCCCTCGGGTCGCGGCCGTGTGCGTGTACGGCGACATGGTGGGCGACGCGGTCACCGCCCTGGGCGGCCTGCACGGCGACCCCGACGACGGTCTGATCTCGGTCGCGGCAGTGGCCACGGCGTTCCCGAGCGGCCGTGCGTCGCTCGCGATCAAGCTCGCCGACACCGCCGAGGCGGTCGCCGCGGGCGCAGACGAGATCGACATGGTCATCGATCGGGGAGCCTTCCTCTCCGGGCGCTACGGCCTCGTGTTCGATCAGATTGCCCAGGTGAAGGAAGCCTGCCGCCGCGAAGACGGTTCGTCCGCCTCCCTCAAGGTGATCCTCGAGACCGGTGAACTGAACACCTACGACAACATCAAGCGTGCCTCCTGGCTCGGCATCCTGGCGGGAGGCGACTTCATCAAGACGTCGACCGGAAAAGTGCAGCCGGCGGCGACCCTGCCGACCACGCTGCTGATGCTCGAGACGGTCCGCGACTGGCACCGCGGCACGGGTGAGAAGATCGGCGTGAAGCCGGCCGGCGGCATCCGCTCCTCGAAGGACGCGGTGAAGTACCTCGTCACGGTGGCCGAGACCGTGGGGGAGGAGTGGCTGCAGCCGCACCTGTTCCGCTTCGGTGCGTCCAGCCTTCTCAACGATGTGCTCCTGCAGCGTCAGAAGCTCAGCTCCGGCCACTACTCGGGCCCCGACTACGTCACGATCGACTGACGGGAAGACGAACATGTCATTTCTGGAATACGCTCCCGCACCGGAGTCCACTGCGGTCCTGAACCTCAAGAACAGCTACGGGCTGTTCATCGACGGCGAGTTCGTCGACGGGTCGGGCACGCCCTTCAACACCATCTCCCCGGCGACCGAGAAGCACATCGCGGAGATCGCCTCCGCGAGTGACGACGACGTGGACCGTGCGGTCAAGGCGGCGCGTCGCGCCTACGAGAAGACCTGGTCGCGGATGAGCGGCCGCGACCGCGGCAAGTACCTCTTCCGCATCGCCCGCCTCGTGCAGGAGCGTGCTCGCGAGCTCGCCGTCGCGGAGAGCCTCGACAACGGCAAGCCGATCAAGGAGAGTCGCGACGTCGACGTGCCGCTCGTCGCCTCCTGGTTCTTTTACTACGCGGGCTGGGCGGACAAGCTCGATCACGCCGGGCTCGGCGCGAACCCCCGCGCTCTCGGCGTCGCCGGACAGATCATCCCCTGGAACTTCCCGCTGCTCATGCTCGCGTGGAAGATCGCGCCCGCTCTCGCCGCCGGGAACACGGTCGTGCTCAAGCCCGCCGAGACCACGCCGCTGACGGCGCTGATCTTCGCCGAGATCCTGCAGCAGGCCGACCTTCCGGCCGGTGTCGTGAACATCGTCACCGGAGCGGGAGCCACGGGCTCGACGCTCGTGCGTCACCCCGATGTGGACAAGGTTGCCTTCACGGGTTCGACCGGTGTCGGTCGCGACATCGCGCGCGCGGTGGCCGGTACCAAGAAGAAGGTGACCCTCGAACTCGGCGGCAAGGCCGCGAACATCGTGTTCGACGATGCTCCGATCGACCAGGCCGTCGAGGGTATCGTCAACGGCATCTTCTTCAACCAGGGCCACGTCTGCTGCGCAGGGAGCCGCCTGCTGGTGCAGGAGTCGATCCACGATGAGGTCGTCGACCGGCTTAAGGCGCGCCTGTCGACTCTGCGCCTCGGCGACCCGCTCGACAAGAACACCGACATCGGTGCGATCAACTCCGCCGCCCAGCTGGCCCGCATCCGCGAGCTGAGTGACATCGGCGAGGCCGAAGGTGCGGAGCGCTGGACGGCCGACTGCGCGATCCCCGAGCAGGGGTTCTGGTTCGCTCCGACCATCTTCACCGGAGTCGAGGCGTCGCACCGCATCGCGCGTGACGAGGTCTTCGGTCCCGTGCTCTCGGTGCTCACCTTCCGCACACCGGCCGAGGCCGTGGCGAAGGCGAACAACACGCCCTACGGGCTGTCGGCGGGCATCTGGTCCGACAAGGGATCCCGCATCCTCGCGGTGGCCGACCGGCTCCGCGCCGGGGTGATCTGGGCCAACACGTTCAACCGCTTCGATCCGTCGAGCCCGTTCGGCGGTTACAAGGAGTCCGGATACGGCCGCGAGGGCGGACGTCAGGGTCTCACCGCCTACCTCAAGGGAGCTGCAGCATGAGCAAGCGTCTGACCGTCCCGAAGACGTACAAGCTCGCGATCGGCGGGGCTTTCCCGCGCAGCGAGTCAGGTCGCACGTACGAGGTGCTCTCGCCCAAGGGTGAATTCCTCGCCAATGCCGCGAAGGGTTCCCGCAAGGATGCCCGTGACGCCGTGGTGGCCGCGCGCGCCGCGGTCAAGGGCTGGTCCGGGGCGACCGCCTACAACCGCGGCCAGGTGCTCTACCGCGTCGCCGAGGTGCTCGAGGGGCGGCGCGCGCAGTTCATCGACGAGATCGTCGCCCAGCAGGGGCTCTCGTCCTCCGCTGCGGCCACGCAGGTGGACGAGGCCATCGATCTCTGGGTCTGGTACGCCGGGTGGTGCGACAAGTACGCCCAGGTCGCGGGTAACGCGAACCCGGTCTCGGGCCCGTACTTCAACATCTCGGTTCCGGAGCCGACGGGCGTCGTCGCGATCATCGCGCCGCAGGATTCCGCGCTGCTGGGGCTGGTCTCGGTCGTCGCTCCGGCGCTCGTGGCGGGCAACACGGTCGTGGTGGTGGCCAGCGAACGGCATCCGCTCTCGTCCATCAGCCTCGCCGAGGTCCTGGCCACGAGTGACGTGCCGGGCGGCGTCGTCAACGTGCTGACGGGTTCGCCTGCGGAGGTCGCCCCGTGGCTGGCGTCGCACCAGGATGTGAACGCCCTCGACCTCGCGGGTGCCGGCGACCTCGACTGGGTCGACATGCAGATCGCGGCCGCCGACACCCTCAAGCGTGTGCTCACTCCGGGTGAGGTCGTCGCCTCTCCCGAGCGGATCGGCGTCTTCACCGAGGTGAAGACGGTCTGGCACACCAAGAGCATGGTCTGACGCGGCTCTGCAGATCTCGTGAGGGGTCGGGAATCGCCGCCTCGGAACCGGGGATAGCGGCGGTTCCTGACTCCTCACGTGTCGCGACCCGATGCCGAGTACGGTCCAATGCGGCCCAGTGTCGTATGCAGCGGTTAGGCTCGAAGGACGATCTCTGATCCCCCATAGGAGGACGCGCATGGCCCGCATCGGTGAAAGCGCTGACCTGTTCAAATGCTCATTCTGCGGAAAGAGTCAGAAGCAGGTCCAGCAGCTGATCGCCGGACCCGGCGTGTACATCTGCGACGAGTGCGTCGAGCTCTGCAACGAGATCATCGAAGAGCGGATGGCCGAGTCCTCCGGCGACGGTGTCGCGGAGTTCGAGCTGCCCAAGCCGCGTGAGATCTTCTCGTTCCTCGAGGAGTACGTCGTCGGTCAGGAGCCCGCCAAGCGCGCTCTCTCCGTCGCCGTCTACAACCACTACAAGCGCGTTCGTGCACTCGGCACTCTGCAGTCCGCCGAGCAGCGGGCCGAAGAGGTCGAGATCGCGAAGAGCAACATCCTGCTCATCGGTCCGACGGGCTGCGGCAAGACCTACCTCGCGCAGACGCTCGCCAAGCGCCTGAACGTGCCCTTCGCCGTGGCCGACGCCACCGCGCTCACCGAGGCAGGGTACGTCGGCGAAGACGTCGAGAACATCCTGCTCAAGCTCATCCAGGCCGCCGACTACGACGTCAAGCGCGCTGAGCAGGGCATCATCTACATCGACGAGGTCGACAAGATCGCCCGCAAGGCCGAGAACCCGTCGATCACCCGTGACGTCTCGGGTGAGGGCGTGCAGCAGGCGCTCCTGAAGATCATCGAGGGCACGGTCGCGTCGGTTCCGCCGCAGGGTGGCCGCAAGCACCCGCACCAGGAGTTCCTGCAGATCGACACCTCGAACGTGCTGTTCATCGTCGCCGGGGCTTTCGCCGGGCTCGAGGACATCGTGTCCGCACGTGTCGGCAAGCACGGGATCGGCTTCGGTGCGCCGCTGCACGACAAGGGCAAGGACCTCGACCTGTTCAGCGAGGTGCTCCCCGAAGACCTGCACAAGTTCGGCCTGATCCCCGAGTTCATCGGCCGTCTTCCCGTCGTCACGTCGGTCTCGCCGCTCGATCAGGCCGCGCTGATCGACATCCTGACCGGCCCGCGCAACGCGCTGGTGAAGCAATATCAGCGCATGTTCGAGATCGACGGCGTGCAGCTCGAGTTCGAAGAAGACGCGCTGCGTTCGATCGCCGACCTCGCCGTCGAGCGCAAGACCGGTGCCCGTGGGCTCCGCGCCATCCTCGAAGACGTCCTCGGGCCGATCATGTTCGAGATCCCCTCGGCAGAAGACGTCGCCAAGGTCATCGTGACCCGCGCGGCCGTCGACGAAGGCGCGCCGCCCACCATCGTGATGGAGCGCAAGCGCAAGAGCGCGTGACCTCGATCAGGCCAGCGGCAAGATGAGGTCGGTGCGCAGCTCTGCCGGCGTTGTGCTCGGATCGGACACGTACACCTCGATCCAGACACTTCCGGTACGGAATCCCTGCGCTCCGGCGCGTTCGACGAGACCCGCCCACCCGGCACCGAGTTCCTCGTAGGAGCCGAACACGGTCGTCGCGACAGCGGGCCCCGACGGCAGGGCCGAGCCGATGATGACACTCCCGCTCGCCGTGGGGATCGGATTCTCCGGCGGGGAGACCACGGGGTAGCCGAGTTCGAGATCGAAGACGTCCATCGGGTCGCCGTGGTAGATCGCGAGCGCGGGGCCGGCCGGGGTCAGCACGTCGCCGGCGAACGTCAGGGCGATCGCCGAGTAGCCCGCGTCGAACGCGTCGGAAAGGTCGGCGATGCGGATGCCGTTGTGACGGATCACCGCGAGCGGAACGGCGTCGAGGTCCAGACGGTCAGCCGGGCCGAACGGTGCGTCGGGGAATGCGTTCATGCCCTCAGGGTCTCACGACTCAGCCGCCGAGACCACGGCGCTTCAACAGCGGCTCGATCTCGGCGTCGCGACCCCGGAAGTCGCGGTACGCCTCCAGGGGGTCCTTCGAACCGCCGACCCCGAGCAAGCGCCCGCGGAACCGGTCACCGTTGGCGCGGGTGAGCCCGCCGTTCTCCCGGAACCAGTCGACCGTGTCGGCGTCGAGCACCTCGCTCCAGATGTAGGAGTAGTAGCCCGCGCTGTACCCGCCGGAGAAGACGTGCGCGAAGTATGTGGACGAGTAGCGGGTGGGGACAGCCGGGTCGTCGAGGCCGATGTCGGCGAGGGCGGCGGCCTCGAACGCGGCGACGTCGCCGATCTCCGCGTCGACGCCCACGCGGTGCCACGCCTGGTCCAGCCATGCGGCGGCCAGGTACTCGCTCGTCGCGTGGCCTTGATCGAACGTCTCGGTCGCGCGCAGACGCTCGACGATGGCGGGGTCGAGGGGTGCGCCGGTCTCGTGGTGTCGGGCATAGTTGTCGAGGACCTCCGGCCAGAGGATCCACATCTCGTTCACCTGGCTCGGGAACTCGACGAAGTCGCGGAACACGTTCGTCCCGGCGAAGTGCGGGTAGGTCACCGTCGCGAAGAGTCCGTGGAGGGCATGTCCGAACTCGTGGAACAGCGTGGTGACTTCGTCGAGAGTCAACAGTGTGGGCTCGCCGTCGCCGGGCAGCGGCACGTTGAGGTTGTTGACGACGACCGGTGCGGTGCCGCGCAGGCGGGACTGACTCACGATCGCGTTCATCCACGCCCCTCCGCGCTTCGAATCGCGCGTGTACAGGTCGAGGACGTACAGGCCGACGGGAGTTCCGTCGTCGTTGCGCACCTCGAACACGCGAGTCCCGGGGTGGTAAGCCACCAGGTCCTCGCGCTCCGCGAACGTCACACCGTACAGCTGCGTCGCGGCGAAGAAGACTCCGTCCTGCAGCACGCGCTCCGCCTCGAACCAGGGGCGCAGGGCGCTGGAGTCGATGTCGTACCGCGCCGTGCGCTCCCGTTCGGTGTAGTACGCCCAGTCGTGGGCCTCCACGGCGAACGGCGTGGATTCGGTCTCGTCGACGATCGCCTGCAGAGCGGTGTGCTCGGCCGTCGCATTACGTGCGGAGGGCGCGGCGAGCCGACGCAGCATCTGCTCGACGGCATCGGGAGTCCCGGCCGTCTCGTCGGCGGTGACGTACGCCGCGTGCGACTCGTACCCGAGCAGAGCCGCACGCTCCGCCCGCAGCCGCACGATCTCGAGGAGGACCGGGCGGTTGTCGTTCGCGTTGTCGCGGGATCCGCGCGCGAGAGAGGCGGCCATGATGCGCCGTCGCGACTCCCGCACTCGCAGCTGGGCCAGGGCGGGGTGTCCCGTGAACAGCGGCAGCGTGATGAGCAGCTTGCCGTCGAGCCCGCGGTCCGTCGCGGCACGCGCCGCGGCCGAAAGCTCTCCGGTGCTCAGACCATCGAGCTCCGCGGGGGTGTCGAACACGACGGCGAGGTCGTTCGTGTCGTTCAGCAGGTTGCGCTCGAACGTGTTCGTGAGTGTCGAGAGCTTCTGGTTCAGCGCCGTCAGCTGTTCTTTGGCCTGGTCGTCGAGGCCGGCACCCGCGTGCGTCATCTCGCGGTGGTGGCGCTCCACCAGGTAGCGCTGCTCGGCGTCGAGACCGAGAGCATCCCGCTGCTCGAACACCTGCTGCACGCGCCAGTACAGCTGCGCGTCGAGGGTGATCGCGTCCTGGTGGGCGGCCATGAGGGGTGCGAGCTGCTCGTCGATCTCCTGGATCTCCGGCGTCGCATCCGCGGAGCTGACCGTGTAGAAGGCGTGCGCGACCCGGTCGAGCAGCTCGCCCGAGCGTTCGAGCGTCTCGAGGGTATTCTCGAAGGTCGGCATCGATCGCACCATCGTGATGCGGGCGACCTCGCGGAGTTGCTCCTCGAACCCGGCCTGGAATGCCGGGAGATAGTGCTCGGGCCGGATCGCGGGGTAATCGGGGAGCCCGAAGGGGAGAGTCGACGGCTGGAGGAGCGGATTCGTGGCGTCGGTCATCTTCCGAGCCTATCCACCGAGGTTATCAGAGCTCAGGAATCGTCAGGAGAGTCTTGCAAAGAAACACTTGCAAAGAAAGCTTTGCAAAGGTATCTTTGCATACATGACGAACGGGACGCAGGTACGGACGCTCGATGCCGGGGCACTCAAGGCGCTCGCGCACCCGCTGCGGGTGAAGATCTTCGACCTGCTCGCGGCTCGCGGCCCGCAGACCGCCAGTTCGCTGGCGGCCCTCGTGGGGGAGACCTCCGGATCCACGAGCTACCACCTTCGCGCACTCGCCGCGCACGACCTCATCCGCGAGGTCGAGGGGCGAGGCACCGCCCGCGAGCGGTGGTGGGAACGGCCGAAGGGACGGATCGACGTTCCCGGTCCCGACGAGATGACCTCGCCCGCCAATCGCGCGGCGGCCCAGATCGTCAACTCGGAGTTCTTCCGTCTTCGTCACGAGACCCTCATGGCCTACGTCAATCGCCCTCAGGCGGACGTGCCGGAGGAGTGGCGCGACACCGGCGTCATCATGACCACGCACCTGGATCTGACGCCGGAGCAGGCGGTGTCGCTCCGCGATGAGCTCGAGGCGATTGTCGAGGGCGCGATCGAGCGCTACCGGGGTCAGACCGGCCCGGACGTGCGGCGGGTGTCGCTGCGAACCGAGCTCTTCGACCTGTCGACACCGTCGACCGCGTCATCCGCACCCGCCACCGACTCGGAGGAGGAATCATGACCACCGCAACGCTTCACCTGATGGCTCCGACCCACACCGAGGCTCGGCTGCTTCGGCTGGCCGAGACTCTCACCGCATGGGTCGCTCGCCGCGTCGCCCGCCGGGCCGAGCGGCACGCGCGCGTTCTCGACAGACTGCGGCAGCAGCAGACACCGACACAGGATCCGCAGTCGTTGACCCGCGCGCTCGCGCAGCTCGACATCCCACGGTTCTGAACGAGCCCGAAGTCTCTCCGTGCGGGCGGGCTCAGTCCGTGAAGGGGCGGGCGACGACCTCGCCGGATGCGGCCTGGAAGACCTCCCAGCCGGCGTCGAGCTCCGCGATGGCGCGGCCCTCGAGCCAGGTGAGGGTCCAGTGGCCGGTGAGGCCCTTCGCCTCCACCGCGGCGATCGCGGGACGCAGCGATGCGGGGACCGAGGCCGGTGCCTCGGATCCGGCCGCCCATCGAGTGCCGAGCTGCATCAGGAACCCTCGACCGGTGCGAGATCGATCGCGGTGACCGCGAACTCCTCGGCCTCGCTGAACTCGAGCTCGGCGATGCGGCCGACGGCGCGGAGGTCATCGGCGGCGGCACGGAGCGCCTCGAGCTTCGCAGCCGGAGCGGCGATCGCGGCGCGCGAGACCGGAGTCTTCTGTGACGCCTTCGCCTCGGTCTTCGCCCGACGGATGCCGATCAGCGCCTCACTCGCGGCAGCGAGGACGGCCGGGTCGCCGTCGATGCCGAGCGGCGTGGGCCACTCCGCCGTGTGCACGGACCCTTCCTCGAACCACGACCACGATTCCTCGGTGGCGAAGGACAGCACCGGCGCCAGCAGGCGGAGGAGCGTCGAGAGGGCCAGGCGCAGCGAGAGCGCGGCGGAAGCCTGACCCACGTCGGCCTGGTTGTAGGCGCGCTCCTTCACGAGCTCGAGGTAGTCGTCGCAGAAGGTCCAGAAGAACGCCTCGGTCAGTTCGAGCGCGCGGGCGGCGTCGTAGCGATCGAACGCCTTGGTCACCTCGGTCACCACACCGTCGAGGGCGGTCAGCATCGATGCATCCAGGGCATGCGTCACCTGCGCGCCCTCGGGCACGGGGAACGACAGCACGAACTTGGCCGCGTTCAGCACCTTGATGGCGAGGCGACGGCCGATCTTCACCTGCGTCGGGTTCTGCGGGTCGAACGCCGCATCCATGCCGAGTCGGCTCGATGCCGCCCAGTAGCGCACCGCGTCTGAGCCGTGAGCTTCGAGCACATCGGCCGGGGTGACGACGTTGCCCTTGGACTTCGACATCTTCTTGCGGTCGGGGTCGACGATGAAGCCGGAGATCGCGGCGTTACGCCACGGGGTCCGGTCGTCTTCGAGAGTGGAGCGCAGCATGGTCGAGAACAGCCACGTGCGGATGATGTCCTGACCCTGCGGGCGCAGGTCGAACGGCGCGGTGAGGTTCCAGAGTTCCTCGTCGCGCTGCCAGCCACCCGCGAGCTGCGGCGTGAGGGACGACGTCGCCCAGGTGTCGAGGATGTCGGCCTCGGCGTCGAACCCGCCGGCCACGCCGCGCTGGTCCTCGGTGTATCCGGCGGGGACATCGGTCGTCGGGTCGATCGGGAGCGTCGCCGCGTCGGGGGCGAGCACACGGTCGTAGTCGCGCTCGCCGTTCTCGTCGAGCGCGTACCAGAGCGGGATCGGCACTCCGAAGAACCGCTGGCGCGACACCAGCCAGTCGCCGGTGAGGCCGCCGACCCAGTTCTCGTAGCGCACGCGCATGAACTCCGGGTGCCAGGCGAGCTCCTGACCGTGGGCGATGAGCGTGTCGCGCAGTTCGCCGTCGCGGGCGCCGTTGCGGATGTACCACTGGCGGGTCGACACGATCTCGAGCGGACGGTCGCCCTTCTCGAAGAACTTCACCGCGTGGTTGAACGGCTTGCCGACGGCCGTCATGTCGCCGGTCTCCTGCAGCTTCTCGACGATCGCCTTGCGCGCGCTGAACACGGTCTTGCCCGCGAGCTCCTCGGCGTACCAGGAGACCGCCTCCGGGTTCTCGACGGACGAGGGCGCCTCGGGGAGGAAGCGTCCGTCGAGGCCGATCGTGGTCATGTTCGGCAGGGGCTCGTTCTCGGTGGTGCGCAGCTCTCGCCACCACACGATGTCGGTCACGTCGCCGAAGGTGCAGACCATCGCCGCTCCCGTGCCCTTGTCGGGCTGGGCGAGGTGGTGTCCGTGGATCTCGATCTCGGCGCCGAAGAACGGCGTCTTCACCTTCCTCCCGATGAGGTGCTTGTGCGGACCCTCCGGGTGCGTCACGAGGGCGATGCATGCGGGGAGCAGCTCCGGTCGCGTGGTGTCGATCGCGATCGATCCCGAGCCGTCCGCGAAGGGGAATTCGATCGTGTGGTACGCGGCCTGCTGGTCGCGGTCCTCGAGCTCTGCCTGCGCGATGGCGGAGCGGAAGTCGATGTCCCACAGGGTCGGTGCGAGTGCCTGGTAGGCCTCGCCGCGCTCGATGTTGCGCAGGAATGCGAGCTGGCTCTGGCGGATCGTGTCGTCCGAGATCGTGCGGTAGGTCTGGGTCCAGTCCACGCTCAGTCCGAGCTGACGGAACAGCGCCTCGAACTGCTTCTCGTCCTCGATGGTGAGGCGCTCGCAGAGCTCGATGAAGTTGCGGCGGCTGATCGGCTGCTGGTCGGCCGCGCGGCTCGACTTGTTGTCGCCGCCCTCGAACGGGGGCGTGAAGTCGGCGTCGTAGGGGAGCGAGGGATCGCAGCGCACGCCGTAGTAGTTCTGTACGCGGCGCTCCGTGGGAAGGCCGTTGTCGTCCCAGCCCATCGGGTAGAACACGGTCTTGCCGCGCATGCGCTCGTAGCGGGCCTTCACGTCGGTGTGCGTGTACGAGAACACGTGCCCGATGTGCAGGCTTCCGGATGCCGTCGGCGGCGGGGTGTCGATCGAGTACACGCCCTCACGGCCGGCCTGTGCCGCGCGCAGACGGTCGAACAGGTAGGTGCCCTGCTCCGCCCAGGCGGCGTCCCACTTCGCCTCGAGACCTTCGAGTACGGGCTTGTCGGGAATCCCGGTGGGAATCGATTCGGAAGCAGGCATGGGGTCTCCTCGAGCGATGTATGCGGCACTGTGTGAGCGTGCCTGAGTGTGGGGTGTGCGGACCAGTCTACCGAGCGAGCGGAAGGCCGGCTGGACACGGCGGAGTCGCCCGGCGCGGCGCGGATGTTCGCACCTCCGCCCCTGGAAGGATCGGAGCATGACACCGCTGTCGTCCGCCTCCTCCCGTCCCCGCCTCGCCGACCTCGGCGTCCCGTCGGGGGCGTTCGCGCGCGGTGCGGAGAACGCGATCACCGATGTCGGCGGTGTCCGGGTCGGGCACGCCACGCTGCACGGCGATGGTCTCCACACCGGGGTCACCGCGATCGTGCCCGATGCCCTGACCGGGGAGCGCCGCAGCCTCCCCGCGAACCTCTCGGTCGGCAACGGCTACGGCAAGCTCGTCGGTGCCACGCAGCTCCGCGAGCTCGGCGCACTGGAGACCCCGATCCTCCTCACCTCGACCCTGTCGGTCTTCCGCGTCGCCGACGCGCTGCTCGGACACCTGCTGGCGACCCCGTCCCACGCGCGGACGATGACGCTGAACCCGGTCGTGGGTGAGACGAACGACGGCTTCCTCTCCGACATCCGGCGCCGGGCCGTCGGCGAGGAGCAGGTGGTCCAGGCGTTGGAGGCGGCGGCCGCCGGCCCCGTCGTGGAGGGGTGCGTCGGGGCCGGTGCGGGGACGGTCGCGCTCGGCTACAAGGGCGGCATCGGCACGTCGTCCCGACTCGTCGACGTCGCCGGACGGATGCGCACGGTCGGTGCCCTGGTGCAGACCAACTTCAGTGGGACGTTGCGGATCGCGGGAGTACCGCTTCCCGCGGAGGAGCTGCTGGCCGAGGCCGCAGCTCAACCCGTCGGCAACTCGTGCATGATCGTCGTCGCGACGGATGCGCCCGTCGACGGACGCCAGCTCGGGCGGGTGGCCGCCCGTGCGGTGTTCGCGATGCGGGGCGTCGGCGCCGACTACGCGCAGGGCAGCGGCGACTACGCGATCGCGTTCTCGGTGCACGATCCGGCGCTCGGAGGGCCGGTGGCGGACGACCTGCTGTCGCCGCTGTTCGCCGCCACGATGGATGCCGTGGAGGAGGCCCTGATCAACTCCGTGCTCGCCGCCGAGACGACCGTCGGCCCCGATGGTCGGACCGCGCGTGCGGTGCCCATCGACGAGGTCCGGGCGCGTCTCGCCCGCGCCGGGGCCGTCTGACCCGCGTGCACAGCCGTGGACTCACCCGGCGAGCGCGCTGCGGATGCCCTCGCCGATCGTGCGCATCGCGGCCAGCACCGGTCCGCGCCCGTCCGCGCCGCGGTCCCAGTTCGCCAGCACCGCATAGGCGATCCGGCGATCCGGCGACATCACGATGCCCGTGTCGGCGCGCACCCGGGAGATCGTGCCGGTCTTGTTGAGCAGCCAGATGCCGCGGTCGAAGCCCCAGTGTGCGAGCGGGTCGAGGTCGAAGGCGGACGCGACCATCGACAGGTCCATGCCCGCGCCGAGCCAGCGTCGGAAGGTGTCGGCCGATGCCGGGGTCAGGTCGGTCCCGTCGGCGAGACGCGTCATGAATCGCACCAGTTCGGTGGCGCTCGCATGCGACAGCGTCGTCGGAGCGCCGGGCGGGATCGGCCATCGCACGATGTCGTCCAGCGCGGAGGAGGTGTAGCCGAGGGCGCGCGTGTGCTCCTGGACCACGGGGATCCCGATCACCCGGCCCAGGGTGTTCGTCGCGGCGTTGTCGCTGACCGCGCCGATGAGGGCGGCCACGTCGTGGAGCGACAGCTCCGCCGCTTGCAGCAGGTACCAGAGCCCGGAGTCGTCGATGGACTCCACGGGGCGGCGCGTCACGCGCTCTTCCAGGCTCCGCGTCCCGGCATCGACCTCGGTGAGCAGCCGATGAAGCAGGAAGATCTTGCCGACGCTCGCGGTATCGAGCGCCGCCTCGGGCTCATGCTGCAGCAGCACCTCGCCGGTGTCGATGTCCTTCACCAGGATGGACCACACCGCGCCGTGATCCGCAGGCAGTTCCGCGCCGATGACGCTCATGCGAGCCCCGTCTCGTCACGCGCGAGCCCGGTGACATGCAGTCGGATCCGCTCTCCGATGTCTCTCATACCGTCGATGACGGGCGCGCGCAGATCGGTCGGACTCTGCTTCCAGTTCGCGGCCACCGCGTAGGCGACGGTCGCGACGGGGCCGCGGAGCAGGCCGGTGTCGACGCGGGCGAATCCGACGCTGCCGGTCTTGTGCCGCAGGACCATGCCCTGGTACTCGGCGTCCACGTGGGCGAGCGGGTCGAGCAGGAAGGCATCGGCGGTCATGGACGTGTCGGTGTCGGCGGCCAGCCAGTCGAGCACGCGTGCGCTCACCGCGGGGGAGAAGGCCTCACCGGCACCGAGGCGGCGCATCAGGTCGGCCAGTTCCGCCGCGGTGCCGTACGACGGTGTCCAGGGCAGGTCGGGCGTGCGCTCGTTGCGGATGTAGTCGTGCAGCGAGGTCTGCGTGTATCCGAGGGCCGGCGCGACGGCGCGCACGGACTCGAGGCCGCACAGGTGGATGAGGGCGTTCGTGGCGAGGTTGTCGCTCACCGCGCCGACGAGGAGGGCGGCGTCGTGCACGCCGATACCCTGATTGCGCATCCGGTAGAGCAGACCGGAGTCCTCCACGCGGTGCCCCTCCGGGATGGCGACCGGCTGATCCGGATCGAGCGTGCCGTCTTCGAGTCGGCGCGCGACTTCGAGCAGGAGGAAGATCTTGCCGATGCTGGCGGTCTCGCACTGCACGTGTGGGTCGTGCTCGGCGAGGGTGGCGCCGCTGTCGGCGTCGATCATCCGCACCGACCAGGTGATACGGGGATCGAGGGTCGGCACGGCGATCATCCGGGCACTCCCACCGTGAGTCGCGGCTCGTCCGTCATCGCGTCGAGGACGCCGTCGACGCCGAGGGGGATCGTCAGGGCGTGCGGGTCGTGCCCGAAGCCCTGCTCCCACAGCACGGGCACGCCGGTGTCCTGGAACTCGTCGCGCATGAGGGCGTGCACGAGCTCGAGGTCGCCGCATTCGTGCCAGGAGCCCAGCACGATCCCGTTCGCCTGCGCGAGTCGCCCCGCCCTCCGCAGCTGCGTCACGAAGCTGTCCAGCCGGTAGGGCTCCTCGGTGATGTCCTCGAGGAAAAGGATGCCGGGAGCCGGCACGGCAGCCTCGGGGGCGCCGAGCCCGGCGGCGAGCAGGCTGAGATTGCCGCCGGTGAAACGCCCGACCGCGCGCCCCGGTGTCATCACCTCGGTCTTCGGGCCGATCAGCTCGCGTCCGCGCCAGGGCTCGAACAACCACCGCTGCACGTCGGCGCGCACCTGTTCCGAGTCGCGGAAGACGTTGTTGCCCGCCATCGGGCAGAACAGCGTCGCCTGGTCCAGGTGCGCGCGCATGGTCTCGTGCAGCGCGGTGATGTCGGAGGAGCCGGTGAGGAGCTTCGGGCGACCGTCGCGCCGCAGCGCTCCGCGGCGCATCTCCGCCCAGTCGATGCCGTCGAGCAGTCGCAGTGCCCCGTACCCGCCCCGGGCGGCCACGACGGCATCCACGTCCGGGTCCATCCACGCATCGACGAGATCCGAGCGGCGCACATCGTCGGGACCGGCGAGGTACGACGCGCGCGGGTGCGGGGTGAGCACGTGGTCGCCCACCCGCACCCGCAGACCCCATGACTCGTAGTAGTCGACCGCGCGCTGCGTGTTCTCCTCGTTCCCCGGCCCGGACGGCGAGACGATCGCCACGGTGTCTCCGGGCTGCAGCGGGGCGGAGTCGAGGTAAGGAGAGGTCGTGCGGGTCATGCCGGCTGCTCCTCGATGCGCGGTGCTGCGGAGAGCAGATGCCGGGTGTACTCGTGCTGTGGATTCAACAGGACCTCCTCGGTCGTGCCCCGTTCGACGATCTCCCCGCGGTACATCACGGCGACGCTGTGGGCGATGTTCCAGGCGAGACCCAAATCGTGCGTGATGACGAGCGCGGAGAGTCCGAGCCGCCGGCGCAGGTCGAGCAGCAGGCCGAGGATCTCTCCCCGCACCGAGGCGTCGAGCGAAGCGACGGGTTCGTCGGCGATGAGCATCTGCGGCTGCACGGCGAGGGCACCGGCGATCACCACGCGCTGGCGCTGCCCGCCGCTGAGCTCCTGCGGGATGGCGCTGAAGAACCTCTCCGGCGGCGTCATCTCGGCATCAGTGAGGCTCTGGGCCACGCGCTCGCGTTCGTCGCCTGTGAAGCGCTGCACCCGTAGACCTTCGGCGACCGACTCGTACACGCTGTGCTTCGGGTTCAGCGCGGCCCAGGGGTCCTGGAGCACGAGCTGCACCTGGGAGCGGAAGTGCGCGAGGTCGCGGCCCTTCGTGGGCATCTCCGCGCCGTCGAAGAGGATCCGGGAGCCGGGGTCGGCGGGCTGCAGGCCCATGAGCGCCCTGGCGAGTGTCGACTTCCCTGAACCGGATTGTCCGACGAGCGCGACGATCTCGCCTCGACGCACGGTGAGGTCGACGTCGCGCACGGCGTGCACCGGCCGACTACCCGATCGATAAGTGACGTTGACCCCGCGGGCCTCCAGCAGCACCTCGTCGCCATGGGCGATGTCCGGCACCTCGTCGGCGTCCTGCCCGTGCCGGGTCACCGGCGCCAGGCGGGAGGCCGGGTCGCCGATGGTGGGGAAGGCGTCGGCCAGCTGCCGGGTGTAGTCCTGCGTCGGACGCGTGCAGACGGCGTAGCTCTCACCGACCTCGACGAGTTCGCCGTCGCGCATGATGGCGATGCGCTGGCACGCCGTCGCGAGGACCGACAGGTCGTGGCTGATCATCAGCATCGAGATGCCGCGCTCGGAGACGAGCCGCGAGATCATGTCGAGGATCTGCTTCTGCACGATGACATCGAGAGCGGTCGTCGGCTCATCGGCGATGATGACCTCGGGGTCGCACGCCAGGGCCATCGCGATCATCACCCGCTGCTTCTGGCCGCCGGAGAGTTCGTGCGGGTACGACTCGGACTTCTGCTGCGGGAGGTCGACGACATCCAGCAGCTCCGCCATGCGCTGCTTGCGGCCCTTCTCGCTCTTCCAGCGATCCGACGCGTGCAGCTCCAGGGCCTCGAGCAGCTGCCAGCCCACGGTCCGTACCGGGTTCAGCGAGTGCATCGCCCCCTGGAACACGATGGAGGTCTGCGCCCAGCGCACCGCGCGGAGCTGGCCGAAGGAGAGCTCCGCGACGTCCTGGTCGCCCAGGAGCACGCGGCCGCTCAGGCGTGCGTTGTGGGGCAGCAGGCGCAGCACGCTCATCGCCAGGGTCGATTTACCGGACCCCGACTCCCCGGCGATGCCGAGCGTCTGGCCCGCCGGCAGCGTCAGTGAGACGTTGCGGACGGCGGCGACCTCGTCCCGCCCGGCGCGCCCGGCGGTGCGGTAGGTGATCGAGACGTCGTCGAAGATCAGATCGGGCATGTCATCGGCTCCTCAGCGTCGGGTTCGTGATGTTCTCGACGGCGCGGCCCATCAGGGTGAACGACAGCACCACCAGGACGATCGCGATACCGGGCACGAGCACGTACCACCAGTAGCCGCTGGTCGCCGCGGACACGTCCATCGCGTTCTTCAGGATCGAGCCCCAGGACTGCAGCGTGGTGTCGCCGAGCCCGAGGAACGCCAGCGTGGACTCGGAGATGATCGCCGAACCCACTGTGAGCGTGGTGTTGGCGAGCACCAGAGGCAGCACGCCGGGGAGGAGGTGCTTGATGATGATGTGCCAGTGGCCGGCGCCGAGGGCCCGCGAGCGCTCGATGTAGTCGCGCGATTCGATCGACAGGGTCTGCGCCCGCACCACGCGCGCCGTGCCCGCCCAGGAGGTGAGCCCGATCGCGATGATGATCGTCCAGACACCGCGGCTGAGCACCGAGGAGAGCACGATCGCGAGGATGAGCGAGGGCAGCACGAGGAAGAAGTCGATGATGCGCATCATCAGGCCGCCGAAGAAGCCGGTGAAGTGACCGGCGGAGAGCCCGACCAGTGTGCCGATGACCATCGACATGGCGGTGGCCGCGAGTCCGACCAGAAGGGAGACGCGCGCCCCCCACACCATGCGGACCCAGATCTCGCGGCCCTGTTGATCGGTGCCGAGCGGGTGCTGCCACGAGGGCGGCGCGAACCGCTCCGGGTCGACGAGCTTGGTGACGTCGAGCATGCTCGAGGGTGCGATCACCGGTGCCAGGATCGCCACTGCCGCGACGATGACCAGGAAGATCAGACCGACCATGCCCGCGCGGTGGTGCGTGAACTGGCGGCAGAAGTCGGCGAACGCCGCCCCACGGCGGTGCCAGGCGAGCGCGCGGGGCGAGCGGATGGAAGTGGATGCCGTGCTCATGCGCGCCTCACCCTCGGGTCGAGCTGACGGTAGATGAGGTCCGCGATGAGGTTCATCACGATGATGATCGTGGAGAACACCACGAAGGTGCCCTGCAGGAGGGGCAGGTCGGGACCGGAGATGGCCTCGAAGGTGAGCTTGCCCAGTCCGGGCCACGAGAACACGGTCTCCACCGTCACCGCCCCGGCGATCAGCCCGCCGATGTGCATGAAGACGAGGGTGACGGTCGGGAGCAGGGCGTTGGGGACGGCGTGGCGGCGGCGCACGAGGTCTTCCCGTAGTCCCTTCGCGCGCGCGGTCGTGAGATAGTCGGCGCCCATCTCCTCCAGGAGCGAGCTGCGCATCACCATCAGGTACTGCGCATAGACGACGGCGACCATCGTGATCACGGGCAGGACCATGTGCGAGATCACGTCGAGGACGGCGCCGACGGGATCGGTGGGCGGGTTGGGGGAGACCATCCCGCCGGTGGGGAACCAGTGCAGCGTGCCGCCGAAGATCATCAGCAGCAGCAGGGCGAGCCAGAACGTCGGGACCGACCAGAACACCAGCGAGGTGCCCGAGACGATGCGGTCGAAGGTGGAGCCGTGCTTCCACGCGGCCTTCTGCCCGAGCCACAGGCCGAGGGCGATGGCGATGATCGCCGCGGTGCCGGTGAGGAGGATCGTGTTCCAGAAATACATGCCGATGAGTTCGGAGACCGAGGTGCGGTACACGTAGCTCGTGCCGAAGTTCAGCGTGAAGACGTTGCCGAGGTAGTCGAAGAACTGCTGCCACAGGGGCTTGTTCAGGCCGAGCTGCTCGCGCAGCTGCGCCACCTGTTCGGCGCTCATGCCGCGCTCGCGCGCGATCGATGCGACCGGGTCTCCGGGCAGGATCTTGAAGGCGAAGAATCCGAGGAGGATGACCATCGCCATGCTGATGGCCGCGCCGCCCAGCTTGACCAGGAAGTAGCGGAGGCCGCCGAGACCTCTCGGCTGCTCCTCGGCTGCGGCGCTGGTGGCGATGGCGGATGTGGATGGGGGAACCGCGTTCGACATGAAGTCTCCTTACAGCGGACCGGGAGACGCCGCGGGGGCGGATGCCCGCCGCCCGCGGCGTCTCGCTGGAGTCATTCGACGTCGGCGATGTTGCGACGACGGATCAGGAAGAAGACCAGTCCTCCGATGAGGACCACTCCCACCACGATGCCTCCGATGATGAGTCCGGTGTTCGTGCCGGTGCCGCTGGCGGTCGCGCCCTCGACGGGTTCTACCGTGAGGTAGCCCCAGTAGCCGGCCTGGTTCGCGATGATGCCGCCGTCCTTGGGCTGCAGGGTGAAGCCGGTGAAGCGGTCGGAGCGGTAGGCCTCGAGCGAGTTGGCGTACCAGGTGGCGACCTGCGCCGTGTCGGTGTAGTTCAGTGCCAGCATGTCGTGCACGATCTCCTGGCGCTTCTCCTCGTCGGTCTCCGAGCGCTGCTGGGCGTACAGCTCGTCGAACTCGGGGTTGCAGTAGCCGTCCTGCGTGGTGCCGCCGGTGCCGTCTGTCGCCGTGGGCAGGTTCATGCAGGTGTTGATGCCGAGCTGGTAGTCGGGGTCGGGGTTGACGGACCATCCGCTGAAGTACAGGTCGTAGTCGCCGGACGTGGCCTTCGCGCTGATGGTGTCCGAGTCGGTCGACTCGACCGCGATCTCGATCCCGATGTCCTTCATCCACGGGACGAAGAACTCGGCGATGGACTGCTCGTTCGAGTCGTCGGCGTCCGTCAGCAGGCGCAGGCTCAGACGCTGTCCGTCCTTCTCCCTGATGCCGTCGGCAGCGGGCACCCAGCCCGCGTCGTCGAGCTTCGCCTTCGCTGCGTCGGGGTCGAATCCGACGATCACCTCGTCGTCGTCCGAGAGGTGCCACTTCGGGAAGGACGCGGGGATGAAGCTGGTGGCCTGCACGCCCTCGCCGGAGAGCACCTTGTCGAGCAGCGTCTCCGTGTCGGTGCCGAGGCGGATCGCCTGTCGGACCTCGAGGTCCTTCAGCGCCGCGTTACCGGTGCCGTAGGGCACGTTCTCGCGGGTCTGCTGGCCCAGGTTGATGCTGATCGAGTGATAGCGGCGGCCGATCCCGGAATGGGTCGTGATGCCCTCGACGCCGTCGAGCGCCTCGAACTGCGTCGGGGTGAGGCCCGAGACGAGGTCGACGTCGCCGGCCTTCAGCGCCTGCACCTGGGCGTCCGAGTTGGTGTAGTACACGTACTGGATCGCGTCGATCTTGGGGGCACCACGCCAGAAGTTCTTGTTCGCCTTGAGCACGATCGACTGGTTGGCCGAGTAGCTGTCCAGGACGAAGGGGCCGGAGCCGACCACCTCGGAGTCGTTCGCGAACGTGGTCGGGTCGTCGACCGCCTCCCAGATGTGCTGCGGGACGATCGGGATCTCGGAGCCGGGGTTGGGTGCCTGCGGCGTCTTGAGCGAGATCACCACGGTCTTGTCGTCGGGGGTCTCGACCGAGTCGAAGTTGGAGACGAGGTTGCCGTTCGCGGTCCCGAGGGCCGGCACGGTCATCATCTGGTCGTAGGTGTACTTCACATCGGCCGAGGTGATCGGCTCGCCGTCCGACCAGGTGAGATCGTCCTGCAGGGTGAAGGTCCAGGTCTGGCCGCCGTCGCTGGCCTCCCAGGAGTCGGCGAGGCCCTTGGTGGGGGAACCGTCCTCGGCGTCGTTCTGCACGAGGGACTCGTACACGTAGCGGATGATGTTCGTCGGCGTCAGGTAGATCGAGATGAACGGGTTGAACGTGTCGACGAAGCCGGACGTCGCGATGCGCAACGTGGTCTCGGAGGCGGGGGATTCGGTCGCGGCACTCACGGACTGCGCCTGAGCGGCACCGGCGGGAGCAGCGATGAGGAGCGCGGAGGCGATCGCAGCGGCGGTCAGACTTCGTGCTGTTCTGGAGCGGGGGGCAAGACGCATAGAAGAAGTCCCTTCGGGCACCGCCCGGATCCACGATGAAGCCGGGTCGGTGGAGACCATGCAAGCGGAAGTCTGCCTCCGGGTCAAGGGATTCGTTGCGTATCGTCGAAGATTTTTCGCTAGTCGGCATCTGGGCGCAGGTTGCTTTCCGGGTGTAACAGCCCGGAAACATGCGGATGCAAGGATGCGCCCCACGCGAAGGGAGTTCGAAGATGCGGTATTTCCGTCCTGAGATCCGGAACGTATCCCTCGGATCAGCGTGATCAGGGCGCAAACGGGAATCGTATCCTCACTCCGCGGGCAGGGTGAGCACGGCACGCAGGAGTGCGATGCGCTCGCCGAGGGAGGAGCGCAGGAAGTGCTCGTCCTCCGCATGCGCGCCGCCTCCGCGGGGTCCGAATCCGTCGACCGTCGGCAGCCCGAGGGCGCCCAGCAGATTGGTGTCGCCCGCGCCGGCCGCCGGACGCGCCTCGATGCGCTGTCCGATGCCGGCGGCGGACCGTTCGATGGCCGCCACCAGCGCGGCGTCCTGCGCGGAGGCGACCCAGGCAGGGCGGGCGCTCAGGGTCTCGACGACGATCTCCGCACCGGCGCGGACGGGCCGCAGTGCGGCGAGTGCCCGCATCACCCGCTCCTCGGTGACCGGATCGGTGAAGCGGAGACCGATCTCCGCCTCTGCCCGTGCGGGGATCACGTTGGCGCGGGCGCCACCGGAGATCGTCCCCACATTGCAGAGCACGGGTCCCGGCAAGGCGGGATCCGCGACGATCTCTCGCACCCGCATCAACTGATCGACGAGCTCGTCCACGGCGGAGATGCCGTGCTCGGGGTCGAGGGCGGCGTGTGCGGCGCGCCCGGTGACCGCGATCCTGACCCGTGCGCTCCCGCGCCTGCCGACCTTGAGGGCGCCGTCCGGATGTGGCGACTCGAATCCGATGGCCGCGACAGCTCCGCGTGCGCGTTCGGCGAGCAGGGGACCCGACTCGGGCGAGCCGACCTCCTCGTCGGCGACCAGGACGATGCGCACGGCTCTGCGGCGTTCGCGCGGGAGCGGCTGAAGTCGCCGCAGGGCTTCGAGCATGACCACGATCCCGGCCTTCATGTCGTAGGCGCCGGGCCCGCGCACGACGTCGCCCTGCTGAGACCAGGGCAGCGCGCCGTCGAGGGTGCCCTCCGGCCACACGGTGTCGGTGTGACCGATCAGGAGGTACGGATCGCCGGCTCCGGCGACGTCGATGACGAGATCCGTTCCCGCGGCGGTCGGCTCCTGGCGGACCTCCCCGCCGACGCCCTCGAACCATCCGGTGAGGAGATCGGCGATGCTGCGGCTCGCCACGGCATCGCGGGTGGGCGACTCGCGGGTCACAAGTTCGCGCACGAGTGCGATGATGTCGTCTGAAGGGTGGTCCGCTCCGGGAGCTGCCGGGAAAGTGGTCACAGTTACGAACCGTATCTGCCTCTTGATTGAGGTGCAAGCCGCCGATAACATCGCTCCCAGCTGCATCACTCGTTCGATCTTAGGAAACGTATCGTGCCTCACTCTTCGGTGGCCGCCGACGCGGGCGTCGGTTACGACTGCCGCGAACTGACCCAGTACTCCGAGTTCCGTGAGGCGGCGGCACTCTATGCGCGCGTCTTCGCGTACACCGAGCAGGAGTACGCGCTCAACGCCAATCTGCTCACCGCGCTCGCACGTAACGGCGGATCCGCGGTGGGGGCCTTCGCAGACGACGGGGGGCTCATCGGGTTCGCGTACGGCTTCGCGGGCTGCGATGCGAGCGGGACCCACTTCCACTACTCGCAGGCGGCCGCGGTCGATGCCGCGCAGCAGGGCCGCGGAGTCGGTCAGGCGCTCAAGCTCGCCCAACGCGACGTCGCGCTCCGGTGGGGGCAGCAGTCCATGCGCTGGACCTTCGATCCGCTGCTGGCGCGGAACGCGCACTTCAACCTCAGCTCGCTCGGTGCGGTCGGCATCGCGTTCGAACGCGACTACTACGCCCGGCCCGACACCGACCGGCTCGTGGTCTCCTGGGATCTGACCGCGACCACGACCGCACCCCGGGCGCCGCGATCGGGCGTTCCGGCGGGACTGGGCAGGGAGGACTGGGGGCGCGTCGTGCACGTCGGCGACGCCGATTGGATCGCGATCCCCGCGCGTGCGGATGAGCTCGCCCCCGGCGAGCGCCCGGCGCTGCGGCGGCAGCTGGAGAGTGCGATGACGGAGGTGTTCCGGCGAGGCGACGTGCTCGTCGCGGCCTCCCGTGTCGACGAGCACACCGCGGTCTACCGCGCCACATCAGGGAAGGCCATCGCATGAGCGACCAGCAGCACGAGGACCGCGAGCTCGTTTCACCGCGGGACCGCTTCGGCGAGCGCATCCGGACCAACCTCTCGGCGGAGAGCATCCAGGCGCGCATCATCGAGACCGAGCTGCGCACGCTCGCGCTCACGTTCGAGGAGCTGAGCACGTCGGCCCAGGTGCCGCAGGCCGCGGCGCTGCTGCTGGGCGCCCGACGACGCTACGTCGCGGGTGAGGGGAAGGCGGCGGCCTACGCGCAGCTGCTCAACGCCGACCTGTCCGCGACGCTGTCCAACGTCTTCCTCGTCGACGGGCATGCGCTGCAGCCGCTGACCGTGCTGACGGATGTACGGGCCTCCGACGTGCTCATCGCCTTCTCCCTCCGGCGCTACCGCGAGGAGACCGTGCGGCTCGGGCAGCTGTTCCGGGAGGCCGGCGGGCAGCTCGTGGTGATCACCGACAGCGAGGACGCCCCGCTGGCGCCGCTCGCGACCTCGCTCATCCGGGTGCGCACCGGGTCGGCGTCCTACGCGGACTCGCCCACCCCGGTCGCGGCCGTCTGCCACCTGCTGAGTGCGCTGACGACGGCGAGCGCGAAGGGAGCCCGCCGTCGCCTGGCCGAGCGCGATCGGCTCGTCGCACGACTGGGACTGTACAGTTCGGATCCCTCGCGGCCCGAGGTCGACGAGGAGGTGGAGACGTGAAGATCACCCGCATCCGGCTGTTCGCGGTGCGTCAGGACCTGCGGCACAGCTTCGAGACCAGTTCGCATCGCAAATCGGGCATCGAGCACATCATCGTCGAGGCCACCGACGAGGAAGGCCGTCGTGGCTGGGGAGAGATCGCCGCGCCCAGCGACCCGTACTTCGGCGCGGAGACGACCACGACGGCGTGGGAGATCGCCACCCGCTACCTCGTGCCGGCCCTCGTCGGTGCCGAGGGTGAGGAACCTGCCGATCTGGAGATGACGTGGGCGCGGGTACGCGGCAACGAGTTCGCCCGAGCCGGCTTCTCCGGCGCGGTGTGGGACCTCTTCGCCCGCCGCCGGGGGCTCTCCCTCGCGACGGCGCTCGGGGGCACCCGTGACGAGGTGGTGGCAGGAGTCTCGCTCGGCATCGAGCCGTCGATCGACGAGCTCCTGGGCCAGGTGGAGCTGCAGCGCGCCGCAGGATATCCGCGCGTGAAGCTCAAGATCGCCCCCGGGTGGGACGTGGAGCCGGTGCGAGCGGTGCGCGACGCGCACCCCGACCTCGACCTCCACGTCGACGCGAACGGCGCGTATCCCGACGACGACGACTCCGCTGCCGTGTTCACACAGCTCGACGCACTGGGTCTGACCATGATCGAGCAGCCGTTCGCCCCGCGGGAGATGGTGGCGCACGCGACGCTCCAGGCCCGGATCGGAACGGCGGTGTGCCTGGACGAGTCCGTCATCGGGCTCGGCGATCTGCGCACGATGATCAGGCTCTCCGCCGCGCGCATCCTCAACATCAAGGTGTCGCGGATGGGGGGACTCACCGTCGCGAAGGCGGCGCACGACCTCGCCGTCGACGCCGGCATCCCCGTCTGGTGCGGGGGCATGCACGAGTTCGGGATCGGTCGGGCGGCGAACGTCGCGATCTCGGCACTGCCCGGGTTCCTCCTCCCGTCGGACGTCTCCGGTTCCGACAAGTACTACGTCGACGACATCATCGCCCCACCCGTCACCGCGGTGGAGGGCAGGGTGCAGGTTCCTCGCGGAGCGGGCATCGGCCACGACGTCCTCGTGGAGCGGATCGAGCGGGCCGCGTTCCGCACCTGGGATTCCGCCGACACCACCGTCCGCGATCCCGCGCTCACACACGGGTGAGACGCCCATTCCGGAGAGGACCATCATGCGTGCGCTGCTGCTGTTTCGCCTCGACCTGTCGGGCACGTCCGCCGTCGAGGAGAGCATCCACCCCATCGACCCGCGTGAGCCGATCGTCAGGGCGACCGACCTCGGCGTCAATCGCGGCGACGGGGTGTTCGAGACCGCCGTGGTCCGCGGCGGCAGGCCGCAAGCACTCGAGGCTCATCTGACGCGCCTCGAACGCTCGGCGGCGCTGATGGAGCTGCCCGCGCCCCGACGTGACCTGTGGCGAGCCGCGGTGCTCCGGGCGGCCGCGGCGGTGTCCCTTCCCGGAGTGCTGGAGGACGGGGAGATCGCGTCCGTCAAGTTCGTCATGACCCGAGGCGACGAATTCGACCAGGGAGCGCCGACCGGTTGGGTGCTCGGGTTCGCCGGCAGCGACCCCTCCGCCGTCCGTATGCGCGGCGTCCGCGCCGTCGTGCTGGATCGCGGCTACCGGCACGACGTGATGCAGACCGCCCCCTGGCTGCTGCAGGGAGCGAAGTCGCTCGCCTATGCGGTGAATCAGGCTGCCCTTCGGGAGGCGGCCCGTCGCGGCGCCGATGACGTGATCTTCGTGAGCGCAGACGGATTCGTGCTCGAGGGCCCGCGCTCGACGCTGATCGCCCGCATCGACGGCGAGCTCGTCACACCACCCGCCGAGCTCGGCGTCCTCCCCGGAACGACCCAGGCCGATGCATTCTCGGGAATCACCGACGTCCCGACGAGGATCGGGGTGCTCATGCGCGACGATCTGGATCGGGCGGACGCGCTGTGGTTGTGCTCCAGCACGCGCGGCGCGGTGCCGGTGGGGCAGCTCGACGGTGCGGAGCGGTTCATCGACCATGACCTGACCGCGCGGATGAACGCGGCGCTGGACGCGCGCGAGGACTGAGAGAGGTGCACAGCGGATGCTCGACAGTGTGATCGACGGACACAACGACCTGGCGTGGGCGAGCAGGACCCTGCTCGGGTATGGGGTGGAGGAACTCGCGGACGGCGTGCCGTCGACGCAGACCGACCTTCCCCGGCTCGCGATCGGCGGGGTGGCCGGACAGTTCTGGTCGGTATGGGTCGATCCGGTGCTGCAGGGTGCCGAGCAGGTCGTCGGAACGCTGGAGCAGATCGACTTCGTGCACCGTCTGGTCGACGCGCACCCCGAGCGCCTCGCCTTCGCGCGGACCGCAGCGGATGTGCGCCAGGCGATGGCGGAAGGGCGGATCGCCTCGCTCATCGGCATCGAAGGCGGCAGCCAGCTCGGCGGTTCGCTCGCGGTGCTGCGCCAGTACGCCCGTCTGGGCGCGCGGTACATGACGCTCACCTGGTCGCGGACGACCACCTGGGCCGACTCCGCGACCGACGACGCGCATCACGGCGGTCTCAGTGCGTGGGGCCGCGAGGTCGTGCGCGAGATGAACCGCATCGGGGTCCTCGTCGATCTCTCCCATGTTGCCCCGACGACGATGCGTCACGCCCTCGAGGAGACCACCCGCCCCGTGATGGTGAGCCACTCCGGTGCTCTCGCCCTCTGCGATCACCCGCGCAACGTCCCCGACGACGTGCTCGCCGCGATCGGTGCCCAGGGCGGAGTGGTGATGGTCGCTTTCGTACCCACGTTCGTCTCGCAGGCCCGCCGCGACTGGTGGGAGGCCGGAGGCGAGGGCGAGGCGCCGGCCGTGAGCGTCCGCGACGTCGCCGATCACCTCGACCACATCCGACGGGTCGCGGGACCACACGCCGTCGGCATCGGCGCGGACTACGACGGCACCGATGCGATGCCGGACGGACTCGCCGACGTCTCCGGCTACCCGGTGCTGTTCGCAGAGCTGCGAGCGCGGGGATGGTCGGAGGCCGAACTCGCCGGCCTCGCGCACGAGAACGTGCTCCGGGTCCTGGAGGCCTCCGATCGCGATCACGAGTCCTTCCTGGCAGGGCGGGCAGCACCGCCCGCGACCGCCGCGCTGGTGCCCGCCGTCGATGTGTCGACGCGGGAGGGAGCGCTGTGAGCCCGCGCGTGCTCGTCGTCGTCAACTCCGCGAGCTCCGGACCGCGGCGCCTCGGGGCCTGGCTCGTCGACCGCGGCATCGCGGTCGACGCCGTGGTCGCAGCGGAGGAGGAGCTCCCCGCCACTCTCGACGGCTACGCCGGACTGGTGCTCCTCGGCGGCGGCCTGATGCCGGACGAGGACGACCGTGCGCCCTGGCTCGCGGTCGAGCGCGCGCTCGCCGCCGAGGCCATCGACCACGACCTCCCGACGCTCGGCATCTGCCTGGGCGCGCAGGTGCTCGCGCACGTGGCCGGAGGAGAGGTGAAGGCGAAGACCGGCCCCGTCGAGCGCGGGGCGACGCCCATCCGTCCGACCCCGTCCGGCCGGGAGGACGCGGTGATCGCGACGCTCGGCGACGGTGCCCCGATGATCGAGAACCACCAGGACATGATCACCCGTCTGCCGCCGCGGGCGGTGCTGCTCGCATCCAGCGACGCCATCGAGATTCAGGCCTTCCGGCTGGGGCGGCACGTCCGCGGCGTGCAGTTCCACCCGGAGGCCTCGGCTGCCGATCTCGCCCGCTGGGACGATGCCGCCTTGCGCGGAGAAGGACGATCCTTGGCGCGCCTGATCGCCGCCGCCGAGGAGGTCGACGCGCACAACACCGAGGTCAGCCGTGCGATCGTCGAGGCGTTCGCGGACGAGATCCTGGTCGGAGGTCGCGGGTGAACGCGGCGGCCGCTCCGCTCGCGACGACGACGGTAGACCGCGCACTCCGGCGCGGGCTGGACGGGAGGGCGCGTCGGACCGCCCCCGCATCGATCGTCGCCGTGTGCGAGCGCGGGGAGGTGCGGGGTGTCCGCGCCCACGGACATCCGCGCGCCGACGCCGCGACGACGAGTCGGGACACCGTGTTCCGGATCGCATCGATGTCGAAGAGCTTTCTCGCCGCGACGGCACTCGCCCTGCGCGACAGCGGCGCCCTCGATCTCCATGCCCCGATCACCGAGTATCTCCCCGCCGTGCGCGCCAGGCACCGGGGCGCGGATGCCCTGCTCACCGGAGACCTGCTGCTCTCCAACCGGTCGGGGCTCGGCGAGGACAACGCCTGGGTCGACCGCCACCTGGGCGACTCCCGAGCGGAGATCGCTGCGCTGTTCTCCGAGGGGATGCTGCTCTCCGCCGCGCCCGGAACCACGTACCAGTACTCCAATCTCGGGCAGTCGCTGGTCGGCGCGGCGGTCGAGGCCGTCACCGGACGAGCCGTCGAGGACGTGGTGCGGGAGACACTGCTCGAGCCACTGGGACTGACGAGCACCGCCCATTCGGCGGACGGCTACGCGCACGACACCCTGGCCCGCGGCTTCCGCACCTTCGACGACGGCGCGACCTTCCACCCCGAGCCGTATGTGCGCACCGGCGCCCTCGGCTGCATCGGGAGCATGTTCAGCACCGTGGACGACATCGCCACCTGGATGTGGTTCCTCGGTTCGGCCTTCACCGACGACCCGCTCGCGCCGCACGTGCTCGCGCCCTCCTCGCGGATCGAGATGCAGCAGCCGAGGACACCCATCGACGTGCCATCGGGGATGTTCGACGGACGCGACCTCGCCGGTGCCGGCTACGGGTACGGACTCTTCGTGGAGCACGACCGGCGGTTCGGCCGCATCGTGCAGCACTCCGGCGGCCTTCCGGGCTTCTCCGCCCACATGCGCTGGCATGCGGCGACCGGCATCGGCGCGGTGGCGTTCGGGAACTCGGACGAGTTCGGTGCGCGGCGTGTGGCCGGTGCCGCACTGCAGGACGCGCTCGACGGCACCGACGCGCCGTCGGCCGTGGTGCAGCCGTGGCCGGAGACCGTGACCGCGGCGCGGGCGATCGATGACGCCATCCGAGAGGGCCGATCCGCCGCCGAGTATCCGGGCCTGGCCGATCACGTCCTCGAGGATGTGCCGCCGGGCATCCGTGATTCCCGCCTTGCGGCCCACATCGCCACGATCGGCGGCATGCACCCCGTTCAGAAGCCCTTCGCTGAGCGGGTGATCGCATCCGCCACCGAGGCCGAGCTGCTCTGGCGGATCGCCGGGGAGAGGGCAGACCTGCGCGTGCAAGCGCGCCTGGTGGGTGTGCCCCGGCCTCGCGTGCAGAACCTGGATGTCGCCGTCATCGTCCACGGCGAGACGAGGACGAAAGACGAGATCGTCTCGCCCGCCGACCGCCATCGCATCGTGTTCGACGGGGAGTGAGGAGCCCCGGAGCCGCGGGGGCATGCTTTTCGACCCAGTCCAAGAAATCGCCGTAGAATGGACGCATCCCGCCCCGTCCGTTCTGAGGATCGTCATGCCCGCAAACCCCGTGCGCCGTCTCCTGCCTTTCGCCGCGCTCGCCGCCGCCACCGCCCTGGTGCTCAGCGCCTGCGCTGCTCCTGCCTCGGAGGGGGAGGGTGACGGAGAACTCGTGTGGTCCATCGAGGGCGCGAACCTGTCGGCCGGGCACATGGACCCGCAGATCAGCCAGCTCGATGTCTCGGGCATGGTGCAGCGGGCGGTGCTCGACTCGCTCGTCTTCCAGGAGACCGACGGCACGTTCACGCCCTGGCTCGCGAAAGAGTGGGAGGTCTCGCCGGACAGCACCGAGTACACCTTCACGCTCCGCGACGACGTGACCTTCACCGACGGCGAGCCCTTCGACGCGGCGGCGGTCAAGGCGAACTTCGACCGCATCGTCGACCCCGCGACGGTTTCGGCCCAGGCAGCCAGCATGCTCGGCGCGGCCTTCTACGAGGGCACCGAGGTCATCGACGACTACACGGTGAAGGTCTCCTTCACCCAGCCGTACGCACCCTTCCTGCAGGCGGCCAGCACGCCGCAGCTCGGGTTCTACTCGCCCGCCGTGCTCGAGGAGTCGGGCGACAAGCTCAAGGCGGGCGGCCCCGGCATCACCGTGGGCACCGGTCCGTTCGAGCTGACCGAGTACACGCCCGACCAGGAGATCGTGTACACCCGCAACGATGACTACGCCTGGGGCCCGCACGACACGAAGGCTCCGAAGTTCGAGACGCTGCGCGTCGAGATCCAGCCCGAGGCCTCGGTGCGCACGGGCGTGGTGACCAGCGGTGAGGCCGATCTCGCCAGCAACATCCCGCCGAACCTCGCGCAGGACCTCGGCGACGGCGTCACGGTCGACTCGATCGAGTACCCCGGTCTGCCGTACTCGCTGTACCTGAACGAGAAGTACGGGGTGTTCGCCGACGAGAAGGTGCGTCAGGCCTTCGCGCGCGGCATCGACATCGACGCGGCGGTGGAGGAGATCTACTTCGGACAGTTCCCGCGTGCATGGAGCATCCTCGGCTCGACGACCCCGGGCTATGACGCCTCGCTCGAGGGCAGCTGGCCGTTCGATCAGGACGCCGCGAACGCGCTGCTCGACGAAGCCGGATGGACCGAGCGCGACGCCGACGGCATCCGTATGAAGGACGGCGAGCGGCTGTCGGTGCGCTGGATCGCCTGGACCCCGGTTCCCGACGACCGCGCGGCGCTCGCCAACGCGATCCAGTCCGACCTGAAGGGGATCGGGTTCGAGGTGAAGCGCGAGGTGCTCGAGCCGGGCGCCTACAACGAGCAGTACGAGCCCAAGACGTTCGACCTCACCGACTGGGGCTTCTCGGGAGTCGACCCCGATCTGCTGCGCAGCCACCTGCACACCGACGGCGTCCAGAACGCGTCGCAGGTGAGCGACCCCGAGATCGACGCACTCCTGGAGCAGGCCGTGGCCAGCAGCGACCAGGGCGAGCGCGACGAGCTCTACGCGCAGCTGCAGCAGTGGAACGCCGAACACACCGCCATCGTGCCGCTGTACAGCCCGTCGGCGATCACCGCCGTCGGCGAGCGCGTCGAGGGACTGCAGTACGACCTCTACGGTCGGCCGCTGTTCTACGATGTGACCGTCGGCTGAACCGCCGGCTGAGCGGAGGGCAGGGGTGGTGAAGGCTGCTCTCGTCCGCATCGTCGGCCTCGCTGCATCCGTCGTCATCGTGCTGTGGGGTGCCGCGACCGTCGCTTTCCTCGCGTTCCGGGTGATCCCGGGTGATCCCGTGTCGGTGATGCTCGGTCCCCAGGCGCAGGTCAGCGAGGCGGTGAAAGACGGGATCCGCGCCGACCTCGGGCTGGATCGGCCGCCGTTCGAGCAGTACCTCGGCTTCATCGGGCAGCTGGCCCGCGGAGACCTGGGCGAGTCGTACCAGCTGCGGATGCCGGTGTCCGAGGTCATCGGCCGGCAGCTCGGCGCGACCCTGCAGCTCTCGGTGCTCGCGCTCCTCATCGCCCTGGTGCTGGCGCTCGCCGTCGCGGTGCTCGTGCGCGGCCAGGTGGCTCGTACCGTCGCCGCGGGCATCGAACTGGTCGTGCTGTCGTCACCCGTGTTCTGGATCGGGCTCATCCTGCTCAGCGTCTTCGCCTTCGGCCTGGGCTGGTTCCCCGTCTCGGGGGCGCGGAACCCGGCCACTCTCGTGCTGCCGGCGATCACCCTCGCCCTTCCGGTCGCGGCGTTGCTGAGTCAGGTGCTGCGGGACGGCCTGATGCAGGCGGAGCGGATGCCGTTCGCGGAGACCGTGCGTGCCCGCGGTGCCAGTCCCTCGTGGTTCACGGTGCGTCATGGGCTGCGTCACGGCGCGGCCTCCGCCATCACGCTCGCCGCGTACCTCACGGGTTCCGTGCTCGGTGGTGCCGTGCTCGTCGAGACCGTGTTCGCCCGCCCGGGACTCGGCCGTGTCACGCTGGCCGCGATCAGCGACCGGGACCTTCCGGTCATCACCGGCATCATCCTCCTGAGCGCCCTGGTGTTCGTCGTGGTGAACCTCGTGATCGAACTCGTGCATCCCCTCATCGATCCGCGCGTCGGAGCGGCCCGAGCCGGAGGTGTCCGATGAAGCGTGCGCAGCGCGTGCTGCTGTGGGCGGCCGTGGCGATGCTCACCCTGATCGTCTTCGCCGCCGTCTTCCCCGGAATGCTCGCGACTCACGATCCGCTGCAGACCGACGTCCGCTCGGCGCTGCTCCCGCCGAGTGCCGAGCATCTCTTCGGCACCGACCAGAGCGGTCGCGACGTGTACTCGCGTGTCGTCTACGGGGCTGGGCGCTCGCTGGGGATCGGGCTTCTCGCCACGGCGGTCGCGCTGGCGGTCGGCCTCGTCATCGGAGCTCTCGCCGGGGTCGCACCCCGAGCGGTGGACACCACCGTGATGCGGGTCAACGACGTGCTGATGGCTTTTCCCGAGTTCCTCGTCGCTCTCGTCGTGGTCGCGGTGCTGGGCCCGGGGCCGGTGAACATCGCGATCGCGGTCACTCTCGCCGCGGTGCCCGTGTACATCCGGCTCGCCCGCGTGCAGACGCAGACCCTGCGGGTCGCCGAGCACGTCGAAGCCGCGCGCATCCTGGGCGTACCGAGGGTGAAGGCGTTCACGCGTCACGTCGTCCCCGGTGTGCTCGGGGCGCTGAGTGTGCTCGCGACGATCGGCATCGGGTCGAGCATCCTGGCCGCGGCGGGCCTGAGCTTCCTCGGTCTCGGCCCGTCCGAGCCGACGCCCGAATGGGGGCTGATGCTCGCCGGAGGACGCAACGTGCTGGGACAGGCGTGGTGGATCGCGGTCTTCCCCGGAATCGCCATCACCCTCACCGTCATCTCGGCGACCGTCATCGGGCGCATCCTGCGGGCACGCGCAGAAGGGCGGACGTCGTGAGTGCGCTGGAGGTGCGGGGACTGCGGATCGCGTTCGGCGCGGACCCGGTCGTCGACGGTGTCGGGTTCGCGGTGGAGCCGGGGGAGTGCGTCGCGATCGTCGGGGAATCCGGAGCGGGCAAGACACTCACCGCGCGCGCACTCCTCGGGCTCACGCCGTCGGATGCGACGGTGACGGTCGACACGCTCACCGTCGACGGGAGGGATGCGGCGACGCTCTCCGAGCGCGGCTGGCGAGGGCTCCGTGGCGCCGGCATCGGCCTCGTCTCGCAGGACGCCCTGGTCTCGCTCGATCCGCTCCGCCGCATCGGTGCGGAAGTGGCGGAGCCGTTGCGCCTGCACGGTATCGTGCGGGGCCGGGCGGCGCTCGACGCCCGGGTGCGAGAGCTTCTGCGGCGGGTGTGGATGCCGGATGCGGAGCGTCGCTCCCGGCAGTATGCGCACGAGCTCTCGGGCGGACTCCGACAGCGGGCATTGATCGCCTCCGCGATCGCCGCATCTCCTGTCGTCCTCGTGGCCGATGAGCCGACGACGGCGCTGGACGCCACGGTGCAGGCGCGGATCCTCGGCCTGCTGCGCGAGATCACGGACGCCGGGACCGCGCTCGTCTTCATCAGCCACGACTTCGCGGCCGTCCGGCGGCTCGCGGACCGGGTGCTGGTCATGAAGGGCGGGCAGGTGGTCGAGTCCGGCCCGGTGTCCGAGGTGCTGGAGAGCCCGCAGCACGAGTACACGCGTCAGCTGATCGCGGCGACGATCCACGAACCGCGTGCGGGGGTGCGGACGGAGTCGGCGCCGGTGCTGGTCGTGGACGGACTCTCGAAGAGCTTCGACGCGGTGCCGGCGGTCGTCGAGGCGTCGTTCACCGTCGTGGCGGGGCGGACGCTCGGCGTCGTGGGGGAGTCCGGATCGGGGAAGACGACCTTGGCGCGGATGATCGTCGGTGTCGAGCAGCCGGACGCCGGCTCGCTGCGCTGGATCGGCGAGCCGCGGGTGCAGCTCGTGCACCAGAACCCGCTCGGTGCCTTCGACCCCCGATGGACGATCGGGCGCTCCCTGCGCGAGGGGCTCGAGGCCGCGGGCGTGCCCCGGGGCAGACGGGCCGAGCGGGTCGCCGAGCTGCTGGACGAGGTCGGCCTCGCACCCGAACTCGCCGACCGTCGTCCTCGCGCGCTCTCCGGCGGGCAGCGTCAGCGCGCAGCGATCGCCCGGGCGCTCGCCGCCGACCCCGAGGTGCTCGTCCTCGACGAACCCGTGTCGGCGCTCGACCCCTCGGTCCGCGAACGCGTGCTGCAGCTGCTCGCCCGACTGCAGCAAGAACGGAAACTGACGATGATCCTCGTCTCGCACGACCTCGATGTGGTCGGAGCCGTCGCCGACGAGGTGCTCGTCATGCAGGATGGCCGGATCGTGGAGCAGGGCGCGACCGCCGAGGTGTTCGCGGCGCCGCAGCATCCGTTCACGCGAGAGCTGCGGGAGGCGAGCGGTCCCGTCAGTCCTTGATCTGGATGCCCAGGCCCGCCGCGATCACGGGCGCCAGCTGCTGCACCTGGAACGACGAGAGTGTCGTCCCGCGGAGGCTGTTGGCGTCGAGGTAGGTCATCGCATCGAGACCGCGCAGATCGACGTCTGTGGCGCGCATGCCCCGCGGGTCGACCTCGTCGCTGGTCGTGGCGGTGAACCGGACGCGGGTGAGGTCGGCCTGCGGCATGTCGATCGTGCGGATCGCGCAGCCGGAGATCTCGAGGTCGGTCACCTTCGCGGCACCGAGGTTGAGGTAGTCGATCCGTACGTCACGCAGCTCGAGTTCCGAGATGCGTGCCTCGCTGAGGTCGAGGGTGCCGATGCGGCCGCCAGCGATCCGCAGTCGTCGCACACCGGTGTCGCGCATCCGCAGTGAAGCGATGCGTGCCCCGGACATCTCGACGTCGACCACCGTCGCGCCCGTGAGGTCGACGGCTTCGGCATCCGCCGACACGGTGCACTGTTCGAGTGTCGCGTAGGCGAGGTCCACCGTTCCGTGGAGATCGAGGCTCGCGGCGATGATGTCGGCGCTGCGCGCGGGGGATGCGGGCTCGAACTCCCGGGGCAGATCGGGGTCGCTGATGCGGGGCGGTGCGGGGGACTCTGTCGTGCGGGCCATGCTCCGAGGCTATGGCCTGGCACAGACACCGGCCTGGCCCCGGCCTCGGCACGCAGATTCACACCCGAGTCGCACGCTCCGACTTCCTGCCGGGCGCTGCAGGCTGTCGACTCACAGTCGCCCCGGCCTTCTGCGCTCGGCGCGGCCACCCGCACGGATTTCGGCCGAGCGGAGCGCGAAATACCTGAAGACATGCGACCGCGACTTGTCCTCCACCCGACCTGGAAGCGCACAGCGGTGCACAGATGGCGTTTTCGCGCTCGGCGACGGAGCATCACAGCTTCACACTGGACGGGTGCGGCGAACGGCGGAGGGACTCACGGAGCGAATCGTCGACCTCGGCGGTATCGTGCGGTCCGGACGCGTCGCTGATCTCGGGTTCGGCAGGACGGCAGTGGAAGCTGCGCTCAGAGCCGGAGCCATCACCCGTCCTCGACGTGGATGGCTCGCCTCGCCCACGGCAGACCCGCTCCTGCTGGGCGCAGCCCGACACGGGGTGGTACTCACCTGTCGGACTCAGGCCGGCCGCCTCGGGCTCTGGGTGCATGACCCGAACGGTGTCCCGCACGTCGCCGTCGGGACGAACTCTGCGAGTCGGCGCGACCTCCGAGCCAAAGTGCACTGGGGAGCACCGGTCATCCCGCGTCACCCTGACGCGTTGGTCGATCCGGTAGAGAACGTGCTGGCGCACATCGCCGAGTGCGAACCGTTTGAGCAGGCGCTCGCCACGTGGGAGTCCGCATTGAACAGATCGCTTGTGAAGATCGAGGACCTGAGGGGCCTTCCCTGGAGACCAGCCGCTCGTCGAGTTCTGGCGACCGCCACGCCCTTCTCGGATGCGGGATTGGAGACGTACCTCCGCGAGCGGCTCCGCTGGCTCCGGGTGCCCGTGCGCGCTCAGATCTGGATCGCAGGTCACCGTGTCGACGCTCTGATCGGCAGCCGCCTCGTCATCCAGATCGACGGTGGGCATCATGTCGGTGCACAGCGCAGTGAAGACATCCGGCATGACGCTGTGTTGAAGCTCGGGGGATACCACGTCATCCGAGTCTCGTACTCTCAGATGATGTTCGAGTGGCCAGCAGTGCAGGACCTGATCATGCGCGCCGTCGCGCAGGGGATGCACGAGGCCTGAGTCGCCGAGACGTGCACGGGGCACGGGGCCTGTCGGTATTCGGAGGCGTCGCTCCCTCGGCCTTTCGTCTTTTGTTCGGCCAATCTCCTCGATTTCGACCGCGGGAAGCGCGAAAGGCCGCGGGAAGCGCGAAAGTCCGCGGAAGCGCAGGACGGCGGGAAGCGCGGGAAGCGCAGGGCGGCCCACCGCGCGGGACCCGCGTACACTGGAGGGACGAGCATCGATCCGGCATCACCGGGGAGCTCTCGGAAGAACGGCGCATCCCTCGGGGTGTGCTCACTAGAACCGAGCGGGGCAGGCCCGTCACAGCCGCAGTGAGAGTGGTCGCGTCGCAAGGCGTGGCACGCGAGGTGGTACCGCGGTCCGTGAGGGTCGTCCTCGCAGGAGCATCCGCCACGACGACCACTGCGAGACACGATGACTTACCCCCGTTCCTCCTTCGGCCCCGCCGCCGATTCCGTCGCGCCCAGCCCCCGCTTCCCGCAGATCGAGGAGGAGGTGCTCGCGTTCTGGAAGGACGACGACACCTTCCGCGCCTCGATCGAGCAGCGTGAGGGATCGCCGGAGTGGGTGTTCTACGACGGCCCGCCGTTCGCGAACGGCCTGCCGCACTACGGCCACCTCCTCACCGGGTACGCCAAGGACGTGTTCCCGCGCTTCCAGACCATGACCGGCCACAAGGTCGACCGGGTCTTCGGCTGGGACACGCACGGACTTCCCGCCGAGCTCGAGGCGATGAAGCAGCTCGGCATCACCGAGAAGGCCGAGATCGAGGAGATGGGCATCGACGTCTTCAACGCGAAGGCGAAGAGCTCCGTGCTCGCCTACACGCACGAGTGGCAGGACTACGTCACCCGCCAGGCGCGCTGGGTCGACTTCGATCGCGGCTACAAGACGCTCGACCTCGGGTACATGGAGAGCGTGCTCTGGGCGTTCAAGACGCTGTACGACAAGGGCCTCGCCTACGAGGGCTACCGCGTGCTGCCGTACTGCTGGCGTGATGAGACCCCGCTCAGCGCCCACGAGCTGCGCATGGACGACGACGTGTACCAGATGCGTCAGGACCCCTCCGTCACGGTGACCTTCCCGTTGACCGGGGCCAAGGCCGAGTCGCTCGGGCTCACGGGAGTGCGCGCCCTCGCCTGGACGACCACGCCCTGGACGTTGCCGACAAACGTCGCACTCGCCGTGGGGCCGGAGATCGAGTACGTCGTGCTGCCGGCCGGTCCCCTCGGCGCGGCCGACGTGCATCAGGTCGCCGGGACCACGGACGCCGCGATCGAGTCGTCCACGCATCGCTACCTGCTCGCCCGTGAGCTCGTCGGCGGATACGCGAAGGACCTCGGATACGAGAGTGCGGAGGAGGCGCTCGCCGCGGTCGACGCCACCGTCCGCGGCGCCGAGCTGCAGGACGTCACCTACGACCGTCTGTTCGACTACTACGCCGACACCGAGACGTACGGCACCGAGAACGCCTGGCGCATCCTGGTCGACGACTACGTCACGGTCAGCGACGGCACCGGCATCGTCCACCAGGCCCCGGCCTACGGTGAGGACGACCAGCGGGTCGCGGGCGCGGCCGGTATCCCCACGATCCTGTCTCTCGACGACGGCGGGAAGTTCCTCCCGAACGTCACCGATGTGGCGGGTCAGCTGTGGATGGACGCGAACACGCCGCTGGTGCGCCTGATCCGCGAGAACGGTCGTCTGATCCGTCTGCAGAGCTACGAGCACTCGTACCCGCACTGCTGGCGCTGCCGGAATCCCCTGATCTACAAGGCCGTGTCGAGCTGGTTCATCCGCGTGACGGACATCAAGGACGACATGCTCGCGAACAACGAGCAGGTCACCTGGGTGCCGGAGAACGTGAAGCACGGTCAGTTCGGCAAGTGGCTCGAGGGGGCGCGCGACTGGTCGATCAGCCGCAACCGCTATTGGGGTTCGCCGATCCCGATCTGGAAGAGCGACGACCCGGAGTACCCGCGCGTCGACGCCTACGGCTCGCTCGAGGATCTGGAGCGCGACTTCGGCACGATGCCGCGCAACCCCGAGGGCGAGATCGACCTGCACCGCCCGTACATCGACGACCTGACGCGCCCGAACCCCGACGACCCCACGGGCAAGAGCACGATGCGACGGATCGAAGACGTCTTCGACGTGTGGTTCGACTCGGGTTCGATGCCCTACGCCCAGGTGCACTACCCGTTCGAGAACCAGGAGTGGTTCGACTCGCACGCGCCGGCGGACTTCATCGTCGAGTACATCGGTCAGACCCGCGGCTGGTTCTACGTCATGCACGTGCTGTCGACGGCGTTGTTCGACCGCCCGGCGTTCACCGGTGTCAGCTGCCACGGCATCGTGCTGGGCAGCGACGGGTACAAGATGTCGAAGTCGCTGCGCAATTACCCGGACGTTTCCGAGGTGCTTGATCGCGACGGCTCCGACGCGATGCGCTGGTTCCTGATGTCGAGCTCCGTGCTGCGCGGCGGCAACCTCGCGGTGACCGAAGAGGGCATCCGCTCCGGCGTCCGCGAGTTCCTGCTGCCGCTGTGGAACTCCTGGTACTTCTTCGCCACCTACGCGAACGCGTCCGGTGTCGACGGCTACGAGGCCGAATGGCGCACGGATTCCACGGATGTGCTCGACCGCTACATCCTGGCTCGCCTCGGTGACCTCGTGCGCGAGGTTCGAGCGGACCTGGAAGGGCTCGATTCGACCACGGCATCGGCGCGCCTGCGCGACTTCGCCGAGGTGCTGACGAACTGGTACATCCGTCGCTCGCGCGACCGCTTCTGGGTCGGTGTCACCGAGGACCCGAAGAGCCGCGAGGCATTCGACACGCTGTACACGGTGCTCGAGACGCTCACCCGCGTCGCGGCACCGCTCGTGCCGCTGATCAGCGAGCGCGTGTGGCAGGGCCTCACCGGCGGGCGCAGTGTGCACCTGACCGACTGGCCGGATGACACGCAGTTCCCGGCCGCCGACGAGATCCGCGACGCGATGGATGCGGTGCGCGAGCTCTCGAGCGTCGGCAATGCGCTGCGCAAGAAGGAGAAGCTGCGCGTGCGACTCCCGCTGGCGCGTCTGACCGTCGTGTCGCCGCTGGCCGGAACGCTGGGGCAGTTCGAGGACATCCTGCGCGAGGAGCTCAACGTCAAGTCGGTCGAGCTCGTCGCCCTGCAGGACTCGACCGCCGCCGAATACGGCATCACGCACCGCCTGAGCGTGAATGCGCGTGCCGCGGGTCCGCGTCTCGGCAAGAACGTGCAGACCGTGATCAAGGCGGCCAAGGCGGGGGACTGGTCCGAGGAGGGAGGGGTCGTCACCGCGGGTGGGATCGCCCTGGAGCCCGCCGAGTACGACCTCGCGCTGGAGACCACCGGGCGTCCGGACGGCGAGGCGCTGGCGATCGTTCCCTCGGGCGGGTTCGTGCTGCTCGACACGCAGACCACGCCGCAGCTCGAGGCCGAGGGGCTCGCCCGCGACGCGATCCGCGTGGTCCAGGAGGCGCGGAAGAATGCGGGTCTCGACGTCAGCGACCGCATCGTCCTGGCACTGAACGCGTCGCCCGACGACGCCGCCGCGCTGGAGGCCCATGCAGAGCTGATCGCTGCTGAGACGCTCGCGGTCGCCTTCGCCGTGCAGCCGACCGACGACCTCGAGGCCCTGGTCGATGAGGTCACGAGCCCCGGCGACGGCGTCTTCCGCTCGGGAGCGCGTGCGCTCGGTGCGACGAAGGCCCCGGTGATCGTGACGATCGATGCGACTGCGGTCGCGAGCGGAAAGGCCGGAGCATGAGGGAGAGGGAACGAGCGGACGCCGTCTACGAGGCGCTGCTGAGCCGTGCGGGGGAGCGCTGGGTGCAGCCGCGCAAGGAGCGCACCGCGCGCATCCTCGCCTTCCTGGACGACCCGCAGCGCACCTACCGCGTGATCCACATCACGGGCACGAACGGCAAGACCTCGACGGCGCGCATGATCGAGAGCCTCCTGCGTGCCCACGATCTGCGCACGGGGCTGTTCACCAGCCCGCACCTGGAGCGTTTCACGGAGCGCATCATGATCGACGGCGAGCCGATCGCCGACGAGGCGATCGCTGACGCGTGGGATGAGATCGAGCCCTTCGTCGACATCGTCGATGCCGAGTTCGAGGCCGCGGGGGATGCGCCGCTGACCTTCTTCGAACTACTGACGGTCCTGGCGTTCGTCGCCGTGGCGGATGCGCCGGTGGATGTGCTGGTGCTCGAGGTCGGCATGGGCGGGGAGTGGGACTCCACGAACACGGCCGAAGGCGACGTCGCGGTGTTCGCACCGATCGACATCGACCATGCGGATCGGCTCGGCGACACGATCGCCGAGATCGCGGAGGTCAAGGCGGGCATCATCAAGGAGGGCGCGGCGGTCGTCTCCGCCCAGCAGCCTCCCGAGGCCGCCGAGGTGCTGCGTCGCGTGGCGGCGGAGCGCAACGCGACCATCGCCTTCGAGGGCGAGGAGTTCGGCATCACGGAGCAGAAGCTCGCCGTCGGCGGCCAGCTGCTCACGATCCGCGGACTCGCGGGGGAGTACGCCGAGGAGTACCTGCCGCTGTACGGAGCCCACCAGGGCCACAACGCCGCACTCGCCGTCGCCGCCGTCGAGTCGCTCATCGGCGGGGCGACCCAGGCGATCGCGGGCGACATCATCTCCGATGGACTCCAGGGCACGACGTCTCCCGGACGGCTCCAGCTGCTCGGGATCGCGCCCACCGTGATCGTCGACGCCGCGCACAATCCCCATGGAGCCACGGCCCTCGCCCAGGCGCTGGACGACAGCTTCGACTTCGACGAGTGGGGCCTCGTGCTCGGTGTGCTCGACGACAAGGACGCCGCAGGCATCGTCGGCCGACTCGCTCCCGCCGTCGCGCACGTTTTCGCCACGGCGCCGGACTCGGATCGCGCGAGCGACGCCGACGCGATCGCCGACCTCGTCGAGCAGGCGGGTCAGCGGGCGACCGTGCATCACTCCCTCTCCGACGCTGCCGACGCGGCGCGCGAGTGGGCGGCCGCATCCGATCGCCGCGCCGTCGTGATCGCCGGCTCGGTCGTGCTCGCCGGTGAGGCGATCGCCCTTGCCGAGGAAGAGGACTGGAAGTCGGGGTGGCGCGCGTGAACGCGGATGCCGCTCCCGCACGCGCGCCTCGCCCGCCGAGGACACTCGTGCAGAAGCTCGCGCCCATCGTGCTCGGGTTCGAGGCGATCGTGGTGTTCCTCGTCGGACTCACGATCTTCGGCCTGCGTCAGCTTCCTGCCGGCATCGAGCAGTGGTGGGGGATCGTCGGCGGTGCAGTCCTCGCGATCGCCTGCATCGCGATCGCCGGAATGATCACGAAGCCCTGGGCCCTCACGGCCGGGTGGGTCGTCCAGGCCATCGTCGCACTGTCGGCGTTCTTCGTTCCGGCCATCCTGCTCGTCGTCCTGATTTTCGGCGGCATGTGGGCGTATGCGACCATCGGAGGGGCCCGATTGGACGCACGACGCCCCGCCGAGCCCACGACCGAGACTCAGACAGAGAGTGAATGACATGGCCACCGAAGAAACCCTCGTCCTCGTCAAGCCCGATGGTGTCGCCCGCGGCCTCACCGGGACGATCCTCGCCCGCATCGAGGCGAAGGGGTACGCCCTCGTCGACATCCGCCTCGTCGAGCCCGACCGCGATCTGCTCGCCGAGCACTACGCCGAGCACGAGGGAAAGCCGTTCTACGAGCCGCTGCTCGAGTTCATGCTCTCGGGACCGTCGGTCGCCATCCGTCTCGCGGGCAACCGTGTGATCGAGGGCTTCCGCTCGCTCGCCGGCACGACCGACCCGACCACGGCCGCGCCCGGCACGATCCGGGGTGACTTCGGCCGCGACTGGGGCCTCAAGGTGCAGCAGAACCTGGTGCACGGCTCGGACAGCCCCGAGTCGGCCGCACGTGAGCTCGGCATCTGGTTCGACTGAGATCCGAGACAGAGAGAAAACCCGCCGTCGATCCGAGGATCGGCGGCGGGTTCGTCTTTGCGTGCGGTAGATCAGAAGATCATGCCGATGACCTCGCCGAGGAGGTCGAGGCCGCGCAGCTGGACGAGCAGGATGATCAACGCGTAGGCGAGGATCGTCGCGAGTGGCACCCAGGGCATCAGCCGGTTCGCGCGCTCCTGCGCCCGCTCGCTGCTCGTGAACGTGCCGTTGCGGGTGAGATGCACCATGGTCGCGAAGAAGGTCGGGATGGTGACCGCCCACGTGGCCATGCACCACGGGCACAACACACCGAGGTTCGGCGCGTACAGGCTCTGGCTGATGAGCCAGACGACGAAGCCGAACGCGAACGTGATCCCGGCACCGAAAGCCAGCCAGAACCAACGGGGGAAGCGCGCGCCGGCGAGCAGCGCCACGCCGACGACCAGCGGCGCCATCCACAGTGTGAGGCCGATGATCGGGTTCGCGAAGCCGAAGACCTCGCCCTGCCACGAGTTGAGGTTGACGTCGCACTGGATCATCACGCTCACGTAGCAGTTGGACACCGCGTCGGGATTCTCGAGCTTGGCGAGCTTCTCGGTGAGGAGCTGGAAGGCGGCGAACCACCCGATCACGCTCGCGATGATCAGCCAGACGGCGTAGACGACGGGGCGGGTGCGCTGCTCGCTCATACTGAGGATTATCCCTGCGATGGCTATGGATGTGGCGAGAACAGGCCGGACAAAACGCGCTGGTCTCGATGGGATGCCGTGAACGGACCCACTTGGTGCGATAATGGCCTGTGACACGATGAACGGCCTTGCCGCGACACGTGCCGACGCAGACTTCGGGGCCCCATGCCCCACGTGATCAGAGCCATGAGCCGGTCGCACACCGAGTGAGTTCGCGGAACCCGCGGGTACCGCATGAGATTTCACGGAGCACCAGTGCCCCGTGCAGGGAGTAAGCCAGAGATGGCCGATGAGAACAATGACAACAACGTACCTACCCTCGACTTCCGGGCTGACGCCGCGGAGCCGCTGACGGAGCCCACTGCTCCCGACGCCGACGACCCGAAAGGGCCGGCGAACGAGGACGACGCCGCATCGGATGCCGCAGAGGTCGCGGCCGACGCTGCCGCCGATGATGTCGCCGCCGGTTACGCGGCCGCCGAAGACGCAGCCGCCGCTGCGGACGACGCTGCGGCGGGTGCCGCCGCGGATGCCGCTGCCGACGACGAGGCGGCCGCGGTGATCGCTGCCGAGGCTGCTGACGCTTCGGGATCCGAGGTCGAGGCAGACGCTGCGGCGGAGAGCGGCGATGCCGTGGTTCGCTCGGATGCCGACGTCGAGGCGATCGTCGAGGAGAGCGCTGTCCCCGACGCTCCGGCCGAAGGAGCGGCCGTCACTGAGACCGCTGCCGAGGATTCCACCGTCGAGGCGCCTGTCGCCGAGAAGGCTCCGGCTGCTCCCGAGGCCCCGGCCGTGGTGACCGCCGTGTCGCTCGGTCTGCTGCCCGAGGTCTTCGTGTCGCAGGTCTCCACGCAACTGCACTTCTACGCGCCCGAGATCACCCCGCTGCCCGCACGGCCCGACCGCGGAGAGCGCATCTTCGACCGCATCGCCGAGCGCGAGCAGTCGCAGGACGAGTCGTCGGGTCGTGGCCGCGGTCGTGGCCGTCGCCGTGGCGGATCCGACGGGGACGACCAGCGTGAAGAGCCGCGTCAGCGTCAGCGCGTCGTGGAGTACATCACCGAGCCGAAGGCCATCAAGGGTTCCACCCGGCTCGAGGCGAAGAAGCAGCGTCGCCGCGACGGACGCGACGCGGGTCGCCGCCGTCCGGTCGTCACCGAGGCCGAGTTCCTCGCGCGTCGCGAGTCCGTCGACCGCAAGATGGTCGTGCGCTCGAAGAACGGTCGCACCCAGATCGGCGTCCTCGAGGACGGCGTCCTCGTCGAGCACTACGTCGCCCGCAACCAGGACGCCTCGCTGATCGGCAACGTGTACCTCGGCCGCGTCCAGAACGTGCTGCCGAGCATGGAGGCCGCGTTCGTCGACATCGGCCGTGGCCGCAACGCCGTGCTGTACTCCGGCGAGGTCGACTGGGACGGCGTGGAGACCGGCAACCAGCCGCGGCGCATCGAGCTCGCGCTCAAGCCCGGCGATCGCGTGCTCGTGCAGGTCACCAAGGACCCGGTCGGACACAAGGGCGCCCGCCTCACCAGCCAGATCTCCCTTCCCGGCCGCTACCTGGTCTACGTGCCCGGCGGCTCGATGAACGGCATCAGCCGCAAGCTTCCCGACAACGAGCGTGCGCGACTCAAGCGGATCCTCAAGGAGGTCCTCCCCGAGTCGTCCGGCGTGATCGTGCGCACTGCGGCCGAGGGCGCGACCGAGGACCAGCTCACGCGCGATGTGCAGCGCCTCACCGCGCAGTGGGAGCACGTCCAGAAGCAGGTCGAGAACCAGCAGGCACCTGCCCTCCTGCATGCAGAGCCCGACCTGCTCGTGAAGATCGTCCGCGACGTCTTCAACGAGGACTTCACCAAGATGCTGATCCAGGGTGAGGACGCGCAGCAGACCATCCGCGCCTACCTGGAGAGCGTCGCGCCCGACCTGCTCGAGCGTGTCGAGGCATACGAGGAGGAGGCCGACCCGTTCGACGCGTTCCGCATCACGGAGCAGATCGAGAAGGCCCTCGACCGCAAGGTCTGGCTCCCGTCGGGCGGTTCGCTCGTGATCGACCGTACCGAGGCGATGACCGTCGTCGACGTCAACACCGGAAAGTTCGTCGGCTCCGGCGGAAACCTCGAGGAGACGGTCACCAAGAACAACCTCGAGGCCGCGGAGGAGATCGTCCGCCAGCTGCGACTGCGCGACATCGGCGGCATCATCGTCGTCGACTTCATCGACATGGTGCTCGAGTCCAACCGTGACCTCGTGCTCCGCCGTCTGATCGAATGCCTGAGCCGCGACCGGACGAAGCACCAGGTCGCCGAGGTCACCTCGCTCGGGCTCGTGCAGATGACCCGCAAGAAGCTCGGCCTCGGACTCCTCGAGACCTTCAGCGAGGCCTGCGAGGTCTGCGCCGGCCGCGGTGTCATCGTGCATCACGATCCGGTCGTGAAGCACCGCTCCAGCAACAACGGCGGCAGCAGCAACGGCAACGGCCAGAGCGGTCGTCGTCAGCGCGGCGGCAACGGAAACAACGGCGGTAACGGCCAGAGTCAGAACGCGCCTGCGGCTCCGAGCGTGACCCACAGCATCACCGAGGGTGCCAAGTCGGCGCTGGCTCAGATCGCGGCCTCCACCATCGTTCCGGCCGCGGAAGGCGCTGCAGAGGCGGAGACCACCCCGGCAGCGTCCGAGGCGCCGACGGCGGCCGAACGGCCCAAGAAGGCCCGCAAGAAGCGCGGTGGCGATCGTTCGGCACCGAAGTCGCCGGCGGAGCAGCTGCTCGACTCGGTTCTCGACGCCCTTCCGGAGCCGAAGGCTCCGGGTCAGGGCCGAGGTCGCCGTCGGGTGAGCACTGCTGCACTCACCGGCACCCCGGTGTCGGTGAACAACGAGCCGTCAGCGCCGGTCGCGGCCGCGGACTCGGAGTCCTGAGGCGATCAGGCGTCGCACCAGCTCCTTGCCCTTGACCGGGCGGGCGCCGGCGATGACGAGCCGGGGGATCATCTCCTCCGGCACGTCGTAATGGTCGAGGTCGAAGGCGCGCGCCGGCACGTCGTTCGCCTTCGCGAAGGTGTGCAGTTCGTCGAGGCTCTCGTCGCTGACCAGGTGCGCCCACAGGCGTCCGTGGGCGGGCCAGAGGGGGTCGTCGACGAGTACGGTCACCTCGTCAGCCTACGACCGCTCCCGGCGTTGGCGGCCGGGGGAGCGACACGCGGGGGAGCGGGAGCGGCCCCGCTTTGCGACACCGACCCGCATCCGGTAAAGTAGTCCCTTGGTGCGTATGCCGCGTCGTCCTCGTCGGTCGAAGCGGAGAGTCTTGCGTTCGCGCCCGCCGTTCCACGGTGCATGCAAGCAACAGTCTTCCCGTGAGATCTCGGAGCCGCGAGCTCCCCAACGAAACAGGTATGAAGTGGTTTACGCAGTAGTGCGCGCCGGTGGGCGGCAGGAGAAGGTCGAGGTCGGCACGATCGTTCAGCTCGACCGTGTCAAGGCTGCCCAGGGCGAGAAGATCGAGCTGGCCGCAGTGCTGCTCGTCGACGGCGCCACGGTGACCACCGACGCTGACTCGCTGGCGAAGGTCAAGGTCACGGCTGAGGTCATCGGCAACCTCCGCGGCCCGAAGATCATCATCCAGAAGTACAAGAACAAGACCGGTTACAAGAAGCGCCAGGGCCACCGTCAGGAGCTCACGCGCGTCAAGATCACCGGCATCAAGTAAGCCAGAGGGGACTAGGACATGGCACATAAAAAGGGCGCAAGCTCCACCCGTAACGGTCGTGACTCCAACGCTCAGCGCCTCGGCGTGAAGCGCTTCGGCGGTCAGCAGGTCCTCGCCGGCGAGATCATCGTCCGCCAGCGCGGCACGCACTTCCACCCCGGCGTCAACGTCGGCCGTGGTGGCGACGACACGCTGTTCGCTCTGGCCGCCGGTGCGGTCCAGTTCGGAGCGAAGGGCGGCCGCAAGGTCGTCAACATCGTCGCTGCAGCTGAGTGATCTCAGCACGACACTAGTCATCCGGTTCGGGGCGGGCTTCGGCTCGCCCCGTCCGTGTATCTGCACACCGTCATAAACAGGAACCCAGGGGAACCCGCACATGGTCACGTTCGTCGACACCGTCACACTGCACCTGCGTGCGGGTAAGGGCGGCGGCGGTTGCGTCTCCGTGCACCGCGAGAAGTTCAAGCCGCTGGGCGGCCCCGACGGGGGCAACGGCGGCGACGGCGGCGACATCGTGCTCGTCGCCGACCCGCAGACCGGCACGCTGCTCTCGTACCACCACTCTCCGCACCGTTCCTCGGGCAACGGCGGCCCCGGCATGGGCGACCACCGCTCCGGTTTTCTCGGCGAGACGCTCGAACTGCCGGTGCCGGTGGGCACCGTGGTGAAGAACACCGCGGGCGAGGTCCTGATCGACATGATCATCCCCGGCGAGCGGTTCGTCGTCGCCAAGGGCGGGATGGGCGGGCTCGGCAACGCCGCCCTCGCCACTCCGAAGCGCAAGGCTCCCGGCTTCGCACTTCTGGGTACGCCCGGATACGAGGGCGACGTCGTCCTCGAGCTGAAGACCGTCGCCGACATCGCGCTCGTCGGCTACCCGTCTGCCGGCAAGTCGAGTCTGATCGGCGCGATCTCGGCCGCTCGGCCCAAGATCGCCGACTACCCGTTCACCACCCTGCACCCCAACCTCGGCGTCGTGCAGGTCGGAGACTTCCGCTACACGGTCGCCGACGTGCCCGGCCTCATCGAGGGCGCGAGCGAGGGGCGCGGCCTCGGACTCGAGTTCCTCCGCCATGTCGAGCGCTGCTCCGCCCTGCTGCACGTCCTCGACTGCGCCACCCTCGAGCCCGGGCGCGACCCGATCTCCGACCTCGATGTCATCCTCGCCGAGCTCGGCGCCTACGAGGTGCCCGAGGGGCAGACCCCTCTCCTCGAGCGCCCGCAGTTCGTCGCACTGAACAAGATCGACGTGCCCGAGGCGCGCGACCTCGCCGAACTGGTGCGCCCCGATCTCGAAGCGCGCGGCTTCCGTGTGTTCGAGATCTCCACGGTCTCGCACGAGGGGCTGCGTCCGCTGACGTTCGCGCTGGGCGAGCTCGTCGAGAAGGCCCGCGCCGAAGCCGCGCTGGAGACGCCGCCGGAGCGCGTCGTCATCCGCCCGCGTGGCTCCAAGAAGGGCTTCACCATCCGCGTCGAGGGTGGCACCTACGGCAACGTCTACCGGATCATGGGAGAGAAGCCGGTGCGTTGGGTTCAGCAGACCGACTTCCAGAACGAAGAGGCTGTGGGCTACCTCGCGGATCGCCTCGAGAAGCTCGGCGTCGAGGACGAACTCTTCCGCCTCGGTGCGGTGCAGGGGTCGACCGTCGTGATCGGCGAGGGCGACAGCATCGTCTTCGACTGGGAACCCACGATGACCTCGGCGGCAGAGCTCATGAGCGCTCCCCGTGGTACCGACCCCCGACTGGCGCCCAACTCGCGCCGGACGACGTCGGAGCGCCGCGAGCAGTACTACGAGCGCATGGATGCCAAGGCTGAGGCTCGTGCTGAGGTGGAGACCCAGCGCCTGGCCGCGTACCGCGAGGACGGCGAGTGACCGCACGCACCCGCGCTGATCTGGCGACCGCCTCGCGAATCGTCGTCAAGGTCGGTTCGTCCTCGATCAGCGGCGAGTCGTCGTGGCGCATCCCTGTGATCGTCGAGGCCCTCGCCGCAGCGCACGCACGCGGGGCCGAGGTCGTGCTGGTGTCCTCCGGCGCGATCGCGTCCGGGATCCCGTTCCTGCGTCTGGACTCGCGGCCGAACGACCTCGCCACCCAGCAGGCGGCGGCGGCCGTGGGGCAGAACATCCTCATGTACCGGTATCAGGAATCGCTTCGCCCGTTCGACATCGTCGCCGGTCAAGTCCTCCTCACCACCGGCGACCTGGAGCATCCCACCTCACGCTCGAACGCACGGCGTGCGATGGAGCGACTTCTCGGTCTGCGGACTCTGCCGATCGTCAACGAGAACGACACGGTCGCGACGCAGGAGATCCGGTTCGGAGACAACGATCGTCTGGGCGCCCTGGTCGCGCAGCTGATCGAGGCCGACGCGCTCATCCTCCTGAGCGACATCGAGTCGCTGTACACGAAGCCGCCGACGGATCCGGGTGCGGAGCCGATCGACATCGTCGCCCCCGACGCCGATCTCACCGGGCTCGAATTCGGTGCGACGGTGGTCAACAGCGTCGGCACCGGCGGAGCGGCGACCAAGGTCTCGGCGGCGCGCCTGGCCGCGGCGTCCGGCATCGGCGTGCTCGTCACCAGCGCAGATCTGGTGGACAAGGCGCTCTCCGGCGCCGAAATAGGAACCTGGTTCGAACCCGCCACCTCATAAACTGGACGGATGACCGACCAGACCCCGCAGGCGCGCCTGGAGCGCACCAAAGAGGCCTCCCGCGCCACCGCGGCCCTGACCAGCGCTGACAAGGTTCGTGTGCTCGAAGCGATCGCTCTCGCGCTTCTGGCGGACGCGCCGCGCATCATCGAGGCGAACGGTCGTGACATCTCGCGCGGTCAGCAGGACGGCATCGGTGAGTCCCTGATCGATCGGCTGCGACTCGACGAGAAGCGGGTCGCGGCTCTGGCTGCCGCCGTCCGCGAGGTCGCCGCTCTCCCGGACCCCGTCGGGCGCGTGGTCGGCGGTCACCGCATGCCCAACGGCGTGGCGCTCGAGCAGGTGCGGGTCCCCTTCGGTGTGGTCGGTGCGATCTACGAAGCCCGGCCCAACGTGACCGTCGACATCGCCGCGCTCGCGTTGCGATCGGGCAACGCCGTGGTGCTGCGCGGTGGCAGCGCCGCCTACGAGTCCAACGCCGTGCTCGTGGACATCATGCGCGCGGCGGTCGAGGGCGCCGGACTCACGGCGGAGGCGATCCAGACCGTCGACGACTTCGGCCGCGACGGCGCGAAGGCGCTCATGCACGGTCGCGGCTTCATCGATGTGCTGATCCCGCGGGGGAGTGCGGGCCTCATCGAGACCGTGGTGACGGAGTCGACCGTGCCCGTCATCGAGACCGGGGCGGGCAACGTCCACATCTTCCTCGACGAGACCGCCCCCGACGACTGGGCGCGCGATATCGTCGTGAATGCCAAGGTGCAGCGTCCGAGCGTGTGCAACGCCGTCGAGACGGTCCTCGTCCACCGTCAGGCCGCGCCGCGTCTCGTGCCGCTGGTGGCCAGTGCTCTCGAGAGCGAGGGTGTCGCGATCCACGGCGACGACATGGTCGTGGGGCTCATGTCGAACGTGATCCCCGCCACCGAGGAGGACTGGGAGACCGAGTATCTGAGCCTCGACATCGCGATGAAGGTCGTCGACTCGCTCGACGAGGCCCTCGCGCACATCCGTCGGTACAGCACGGGGCACACCGAGTCGATCATCACGACGGATTCGCGCAATGCCGAGCGGTTCCTCGCCGAGGTGGACTCGGCTGTGGTCATGGTGAACGCGTCCACGCGATTCACCGACGGAGGCGAGTTCGGGTTCGGTGCGGAGGTCGGCATCTCCACCCAGAAGCTGCATGCGCGGGGACCGATGGGGCTCTCCGAGCTGACCAGCACGAAATGGCTCGCGCGTGGGTCGGGGCAGACGCGCGGCTGAGGGCTAGACTGGGGGACGCTGTAACCCCCGCAGGATCCCGAACAGCACGCCACGAAACGGAGCCAGGATGAACCTCGTCGCACAGATCGCGATGGCCGCTGCCGAAACCGAGCACCACGGCAACGTCGCGCTCGAGACGCTGATCTTCGGGGTCATCGCCGCGATCGTGTTCGGCGCGCTCGGCCTCGTGACGTTCTCGTACAAGAACGTCGCCAACCGTCACTCGGCGAAGGCCGAGGCATGGGCTGCGCAGCACGGAAAAGACGGCCACGAGGCGGGACACGGCCACTAGGCCCGCATGAACGACGCTGCGACCACGCGCCCCCCGCGCATCGGCGTGATGGGCGGCACGTTCGACCCCATCCACCATGGCCACCTGGTCGCAGCGAGCGAGGTCGCGAACTCTTTCGGCCTCGACGAGGTCGTCTTCGTGCCGACCGGGCATCCGTGGCAGAAGTCGGGTGTCTCGCCGAGCGAGCATCGCTATCTGATGACCGTGATCGCGACCGCCTCGAACCCGCAGTTCACGGTGAGCCGGGTCGACATCGATCGCGAAGGCCCCACCTACACGATCGACACCCTGCGCGATCTGAAGCGGGATCGACCCGACGCCGAGCTCTTCTTCATCACGGGAGCCGACGCCGTGGCGCAAATTCTCAGTTGGAGGGACCATGATGAGTTGTGGGAGTTGGCCCACTTCGTCGCGGTCTCACGTCCTGGACATGTCCTGAGCACTGACGGCCTCCCGAGCGACAACGTCAGCCAACTCGAGGTGCCGGCGCTGTCGATCTCGTCGACGGACTGCCGCGAACGCGTTCGTGACGATCAGCCGGTCTGGTACCTGGTCCCTGATGGGGTCGTTCAGTACATCGCGAAGCATCACCTGTATCGGAGCAAGGCATGAGTACATCGGATCAGCAAGGGCAGGGTCCGCTGACGCGCAAGCAGTTGCGGGAGATCCGGTTGACGGGATCGACCCCGGTCATCTCCAGCGAGGAGGCCGCCGCGGCGGCCGAGGCGGCTCCCCCCGCGCCCCCGCTGCCCCGTGCCGCGGAACCCGTCCAGATCGAACCGGCACCGGTGCCGGTCGCCGTAACCGACGAAGCGAACGGCGATGCCCCGCTGACCCGTCGCCAGGTTCGCGAGCAGGAGAAGGCCCGCACCGGTTCCGTCTCCGTGATCGGTGCCGAAGAAGCGGAAGCGGTGCCATCCGCCGAGCCCGCCGATGAGGTCGAGGCAGCAGCCGCAGCGCAGGTCGAAGAAGAGGCGCCGCAGCAGGAGGAAGCTCCCGCGGTGGCCGCTGCAGAAGCCCCTGTCGAGCTCGTCTCCGGGGTCCCGGACTTCGCTCGGACCGTCGATGTCGACGATGACGAGGACGACGATGTGGATGACGAGGTCGCCGTCGCCCCCGTCAGCGCAGCAGTCGCGGCCGACACGGTCGGCGACGTCCCGCTCGAGGCCGTCGAGACCCCTGCAGAGGCCGCGGTCGACGAAGACGATGTCGAGGCGGTGCTCGGACTTCCCGTCGAGGGCAGCGACGAGGCTGCCGACGGTGACGTCCTCGCCGACGTGCACGATGCCGACGACGATGAAGACGACGACGTGCGTCCGACCGTCAACTCTTCGTTCGGAGAAGGCCTTCTCGCCGACGCTCCCGAAGCGCACACGCCTTTCCGGCCATCGTTCGACGAGCTGATCGGCGTGGGAGATTCGACGGGGTCACAGCATTCCGCGCCCAACGCGCTGATCTTCACCCCGTCGCCGGGGGAGGGCTCGCTCTCGGGCCCGGTCGCGTCGACCGGAGAGATCCTCGTCACCGGTTCCTACGAGCTGCCGAAGGGCATGGGCTCGCAGGGTCATGCGCTCGGCACCACCGACGGCAAGGACGTCGACGCCGTTCTCATCGATGGCGAGCTGCCGCCGGCATCCTCGCCCACGCCGATCGCCGCGAGTGCGGCCGTCAGCACCATCAAGCCGGCCGGAGAGGTCATCCGACCTCCTGCCCCCGAGAAGGGGAACCGACTGATGGTGACCCTCGCCATCATCGCCGGCGGACTCGCCCTCGCGATCGGCGTCGTTCTCGTCATCGCCTTCACCACGAAAATGATCTGATGCAATCACCTGAAACTGCCGAAGAGATGCTGCGCCTCGCAGCCCAAGCCGCCATCGACAAGGGCGGTGAGGATCTCGTCGCGCTCAACGTCTCCGAGCCGCTGCCGCTCGTCGACATCTTCCTGCTCGTGACGGGAAACAGCGAGCGCAACGTCGCCGCGATCGCGGACGAGATCGAGGACCGCCTGATCGAGTCCGGTCACAAGCGCGTGCGTCGTGAGGGGCGGGCGGAGGCGCGCTGGGTGCTGCTCGACTTCGGCGACCTGATCGTGCACGTCTTCCACCAGGAGGAGCGCGTCTACTACGGGCTCGAGCGCCTCTGGAAGGACTGCCCGATCGTTCCGATCGACGTGGCCGAGCCTGCGGCAGACGCCAGCTGACATGACCACGCACCTGATCACCGGTGCGGGTTCCGGCATCGGGTCGGTTCTCGCCCGCCGGTTGCTGGACCGTGGCGACGTCGTCGTGGCGATGGCTCGGGATGCAGGGCGGGCCAAGCAGATCGCGGAAGACCTTCCCGGGGCGTCCGTCATCGTCGGCGACCTCGCGCAGCCGGGGCGACTGTCGTGGGCGCTCTCGAAGCAGCAGCTGCCCGACCGCATCGATTCGCTGGTGCATGTCGCCGGCGTCGTCGACCTCGGCGACGTCGCTGATCTGCCGGCCGCGCTGTGGGAGCAGCAGCTCGCCGTCAACCTCATCGCTCCGGCGGAGCTCACCCGGCTTCTCCTTCCGGTGCTGCGCGTGTCGCAGGGGCAGGTGGTGTTCGTGAACTCCGGCGCCGGCCTGCGCGCCAACGCCGGATGGTCGGCATATGCGGCGTCCAAGCACGGGCTCAGGGCACTCGCCGACGCCCTGCGCGCCGAGGAGGCGCCGCACGGAGTGCGGGTGACCTCGATCTACCCCGGCCGCACGGCGACGCCGATGCAAGAGCGCGTGCACCAGCAGGAGGGCCAGGCGTACGACGCGGAACGCTACGCCACACCGGAGGCCGTGGTCACGACCATCCTCACGGCGCTCGACCTTCCGCGGGACGCACAGATCACCGACCTGACGGTGCGCCCCGGCCGCTGAGCCGACCCGCATCCTCCGCAGGTGCTGTCAAGGGGCTTCTTCTCGGAGCGCTGAGGGCGCAAGCTCTTCTCGAGAGAGTCCTGGAGGGCCCCCGCATGTCTGAACTCCCCGATCCGCGCTTCATGTTGAATCGCATCACCGCGTCGGAATGGGTCATCAACGACCTTCGATACTCCCCCAACGATCCGCGCCACGTGGTCGCCTGCGTCTACGAGCTCGCCGAGACCGAGGTCGAGGTGACCTGGCTCCGTGACCTGCCGCTCGCCACCCGCTACGGAACCGCGTTCGAGGTGCTCGAGGACGTCGAGCGGATGCGTGGTTCCAGCCGCGCGACCCGTCCGATCACGATTCCTCACCGCCCCCCGCTGATGGCGACCTGACCGTCTCCACCACGCCGTACAGAAGCGCACCCCCTCGATGCTCGAGGGGGTGCGCTTCTGGGTCCCCTGGGCGTTTCGCTGCGTCGGCCAGTCGTCCGAGCAGCGTCCGATCGGAACAGCGTCCGGTCAGAGCAGCTGCAGATCGGTGATGCAGGTACGGTCGTCCGGCGAAGTGGTCGACAGGGGCACGGTACCCGTGAGGCCCTCGCTCTCGACGGTCAGCGTCGCCTCGATGTCCCGGGGCACCCAGATGCCGATGAAGCCGTTGTCCTCGGTGGGCCGGGTCTCCTCGACGAGTGTCTTGCCGTCTTCAGAGGTGACGCTGACCCGTACTTCGGTATCGGAGAGCTCACCGAGGCACGTCGTAAGGCTGTGGAAGTGGCACTCGTGCGTGTGCTCGCGGAACGGTGCGATCGAGACGTACACCGTATCTCGGGGCATCGGCAGCCGGCTCTCCCGACCGCTTTCGTCGCGGAGCACGAGAGCATCGGGTTGCACCGACGCGAGCAGACGATCCGGTCGGTCCGCGACGGGCATCGCCTCGAGTCGTTCGATCACCTCTCCGACGTCGAGTCCGGCGAGTTCATGCGATGCGAGGATCTCCTGCGCCGCCGCCGGGTCGGCGTCGGGTGTGGGCGCGGTACATCCGGGCAGGGCGATGCCGGCGACGGCGAGTGCGGCGAGCACTGCGGACAGCTTGCGTCGTCGAGGCAATGTGAAAAGGGTGGACGTGTCGTGGTTCATGGCGTGGTCCTTCATACGGAGTGGGGCCGGTGCCGGGCGCACCGACACCGGCCGCCGAACGGGTCAGAGGGCGGTGAGGAGGTCCTTCATCTCCTGGATCTCGTCCGTCTGCGCGTCGATGATCGTCTGGGCGAGTTCGACTGCTTCCGGGTCGCTGCCCTCGTCGACCTGCGCCTGCGCCATCTCGACGGCACCCTCGTGGTGCATGATCATCTGCTCGAGGAAGAGGCGAGAGGCCGCGGTGCCTTCCGCGTCCCGCAGCGCGGTCAGGTCGTCCTCGCTCATCATTCCGTCTCCGTGATCCATCCCACTCGCGTCGCGGTCATCGGAGCTGACGTCCCATTCGTCCAGCCAGCCTTCGAGCTGTTCGATCTCCGGGCCCTGAGCGGCCTTGATCCGCTCTGCGAGCTCGGTCACCGCGGGATCGATCCCGCTCGCTGCGAGCACGATGTCGCTCATCTCGATCGCCTGCTCGTGGTGGACGATCATCATCGAGGCGAACATGACGTCGGCATCACCGACGCCCGCGGACGGCGACGAGCCGTGATCCATGCCAGGCATGGATCCGTCATCGGTGCCGGTCGTACAGCCGGACATGAGCAGGACGGCAGACAGGGCGAGTGCGGTTGTGGCCGCAGCACGAATCTTCATGGGTGTTCTCCAATAGGCATAGTCGTGGCGCACACGCCGGGCGGCGGCGCGCGAGTGTGTGAGAGGTGTGGAGCCGTGCGCGAGAGCGCGGGCTCGACAGCCGCTCAGGTGCGACTGATGCAGAGAACGTGAAGCGAGGGGGCGCGGGGGAGGACCCGTGCCGTGAGGATCTCGATGAGGGGGGACCGGAACAGAGTGCCCGACCAGCTGCGGAGAACTCCGGGCGCGATGAGGAGGACGAGCACGAGCAGAAGGGCGAGCATGCACATCATCGCCGCCCCGGTGTGATCATCGCTGCTGCAACCCGCGCAGGACATATCGGCCGCGCCTGCGGGGCTCCCGGTTGGATGCGCCTGAGCTGTGCCGTGGTGCGCCGAGGAGGACTCGACAGCGGTCAGCGTCAGTGCAGCCGGTGCATCGGCCGCTGCGGTCCCGTGCAGATTCAGAGTGTGCATGCCCAGCAGCCCGATGATGACCGCGGCGACGAGCAGCACACCCGACAGCACACCCCGGAAGATGCTCGATGAGCTCCTTCCGAACCGCGTCGCCGCCACCGGTGCCATGGAGTAAGTCTAAGCGGGGTGGTGCGGCTCGGCCCGCTCAGACCCCGGTGGCGTCTGCGTCCTCGTCCGCTCCCGCGGCGACGCGATCGGCCTCGGCGCTGTCGACGAGAGCGTCATCGACATCCGGATCGAGGACGCGCTCACCGTCGACGTCCCTGGTGGGCACGTCGGCCGCATCGTCATCGTGGGGGACGGGAGGGACCGGAGGAATGATGGGGTTCGACATGATCGCATCCTTTCGTCGAGGTGCGTTCACGCTAGATCCTGGAGCGTGCGGAATGAACCGGGTTGACGCTCATGAAGTCGCACGCTAGCCACGGCGCCGGGAATCAGGGCTCGAGATACGCGGCGAGATTCGCCAGCGACGATGTCAGTCCTTGCGCGTGGTCGCGGGCGCGGACGCCCTCGGGCACGTCGCGGGCCGTCAGCTCGACCTCCGTCCCCTCCGCCACGCTGCGGACACGCCACTCCATCCGCATAGTGCCGTGGAACGTCGGGTCGTCGGAGTCGAAGTCGACCTCCTGCACGATGAGCTCGCCCGGCACGATCCGCGCGACGCGTACCTCGGAGGCGTCCGAGTCGGCCGAGGTCTTGCCCGGCGAGTCGGTGGGGTCGTCATACGTGAGAACCAGTCGATACGAGCCGCCTTCACGCATGTCGAAGCGTTCGAACCGCCCGTGCATCCCGTGGGGAGGCAGCCAGGTGAGCAGCGCTTCGCGGCTGGTCAAGGCAGCGAACGTCTCGTCGCGGCCGACGTGGACGAGGAGACTGGCGCGATCGGTTCTGCTCATATCGTCAGCCTATGACGGCGACGTTCCCCGCCGCTCCCGGTGATCATCGCAGCTTCGAAAGGCCCCGGAAAACAAGAAAACCCGCGATCTCTCGCGGGTTTCGTTGTGGACCTGAGGGGACTCGAACCCCTGACCCCCTGCATGCCATGCAGGTGCGCTACCAGCTGCGCCACAGGCCCAGATGCCGCTCCGTAGAAGCCGGAGCAACTTGAAAAGAGTACTACACGAATCCGCGCGAGCACCAATCGGCGGCAGCCGCCCGGGAGTGTCGTCACCGGGCTGGAACAACCGGGAGTGGCGGGGCGTTCTGTTCTTCGTGAGCATCCTCGACAGTCTGGTGATCGGCGCAGGGCAGGCCGGCCTCTCGGCGTCCTTCCACCTGTCGCGGCTCGGCATCTCGCACGTCGTCCTCGACGCGGATGAGCGACCTGGAGGCGCCTGGCAGCATCGCTGGGACGCCCTGACGATGCGCGACGTGCACGGTGTCGCCGAGTTGCCCGGCGACACGCCGCCGCCGCGTGACGGAGCCCGTGCCAACGTGGCCGTCCCCGACTACTTCGCGGCATACGAGCGCACGCATGCACTCCCGGTGCTCCGACCGGTGCACGTGGAACGCGTCGAGGACGAAGACGGACTCCTTGTCGTGCGAGCGCGGGAGGGGGAGTGGACGACCCGCACGCTGGTGAACGCGACGGGGACGTGGTCGCATCCGTTCCTCCCGCACTACCCCGGGATGGAGACCTTCGTCGGAGAGCAGCTGCACACGGTCGACTATCCCGGCCCCGAGCACTTCCTCGGCAGACGAGTCCTCGTTGTCGGGGGTGGGGCGTCCGCGGTGCAGTTCCTCGGCGCCCTCGCCCCGATCACCGACACGCTCTGGGCCACCCGCCGGGAACCCGTGTGGCGGAACGACGACTTCACGCCCGAAGCCGGTGCGGCCGCGGTCGCTCTGGTCGAGCAGCGCGTCGCCGCAGGACTCCCTCCCGAGAGCGTGGTCAGCGTCACCGGACTCATGCTGCGCCCGCAGGAACGCGAAGCCGAGCGTCTGGGCGCCTATGCCGCACGTCGCCCGATGTTCGAGCGCATCGAGCCCGACGGCGTGCGCTGGGCCGACGGCAGGTTCGAGCACGTCGACGTCATCCTCTGGGCCACGGGTTTCCGTCCGGCCATCAGCCACCTGGCGCCCCTGCACTTGCGCAGCGCGGCCGGCGGCATCCAGCTCGACCGGAACGGCCGCGGCACGACCGCGGTCGCCGACCCGCGGGTGCAGCTGGTCGGTTACGGGCCGTCGGCGAGCACGATCGGCGCCAATCGTGCCGGGCGTTCGGCGGCGAAAGGTGTGCAGCGCGCGCTGCGGTCCGCCGGGGCGAGCGTCACCAGCGGTTGAGCACCTCTTCGGCGAAGCCCTCGATGCCGTCGACGCGCACCGGCGTACCCGTGTCGTCGTGCACCCAACCCGACCAGACGCCGAACAGCTGATCGGTCCGACTCGCGATGACCAGCGCATTCGTACGTGACATCTTGTCGTAGAACGGTGTGAACGTGAGGTCGGCGGTCGCACCGTGCACCTGCCAGGGGCGCATGAACTGCTCGGGGTCGTAGTCCCACACGAGTTCCTCGCTGATCTTCGACAGGCGCCCGTCGACGAGCAGGGCGTTCTCGGTGGCACCGGAGCCATCCGTCCACTTCGCGCCGAGCTGCAACCCGATCGTGCGGCCGTCGACGATGCCGCTACCCGCGGCCCAGTTCCACTGCACCTGATACGGCCAGCGCCCGCGTCCGTGGTCGAGCACCGCCCAGCTGCCCACCGGCACGTCGTGGGCGGTGCCGTCGATGGCGATGCTGCCGGTCGTCGGCCGCGCCACGTCCTTCACCGTGTACTGGAACCGGCGGATGTCGTCTCCACGACGCCAGGGCACCACCACGCCGAGCGACTCGTGCTCGGGCGGCCTGGCGGCGAGCAGGTCGAACGACACGCGAGGAGCGGTGCCCCGCAGGCGCGTGCCGTCGAACACCTCGTCGACGTCGAGCGTGATGCGGCGGGTGCGGGCCCGCACCGGGCCTTCCCCGAGCGATGGCGGCAGTGTCGCGGTGCGCGCTCCGGGGGAGATCACGGTCGATCCGATGTCCTCGCCGGTCGCCCGGTCGAGCACCCAGACCTCGTGCAGCGCCAGGTAGTCGACGCACGACACGGTGAACGCGATGATGTGCGACGGCGTCATCACGTTCCAGTACTCCCAGCGCTTGTTGCGCCCCCAGTGGCCTCGACCGGGGATGCCGGATGTGTCGTGCAGAGGCGTTCGAGACCAGCCGAGCGCATCGCGGTTCAGTGCCCCGTCGGGAGTCGTGAGCGAGACGGGCGCGGTGATCTCGCGCTCGATCAGCGGTGTGGGCATCGTCGTCCTGCTGTCGGGAGGGATACCGTTCGGGTCGGCATCGTTGACCCGAGTGTAGAGGACCCGGTGCCGCCGTACGAGGGACCCGGCACACGGATCCGTGTTCGGGCGGAGACCGGTGCCTGGCTACGCTGAACAGCATGCTCCGCATCGTGTTCCTCGTCGTCTGGCTGCTGCTCTCCGCCTGGCTCGTCATCTGGGTCGGCGAAGGGCTGTTCGGCGTGGATCAGCGTCACTCGATCCTCCCGTTCGCCGGTGAGGACACCCTCGGCGGCCCGATCATCATCGGCGTCGCGTGGGGCCTGCTGCTGACGTTCGGCGGGATGCTGTCGGGCCTGGCGCGTCGCAGGACCCCGCGCGGTGAGGCGCAGATCGGGGTCGGCACGATCGTCGAGGTCACCCGCACCGGGATGACGGTCAACGATGTGCCGCAGTACGACCTCTTCATCCGCGTGAACCCGGGTGCGGCCGATGACTTCATCGGGCAGCTCCGTACGCTCGTGCAGCCCACGGATCTCGCGACGCTCCAGGTGGGGCTTCCGGTCCCGGTGCGCTACAGCGTGACCGACCAGGACACGGTCGAGCTCGCGGACCTCAGCGACCCCGCTGTGCGCGACGCGATGCTGCAGTGGCGCATCGATCGTGGGTTGATCGACCCCCGCCAGGTGCGGGCGCGCACCAGCGGAACACAGGTGCCCGCGTCCGTGCTCGAGGTGCGGCCGACGGGCCGACGTCGCGAAGGGCAGAGCGAACTCGCGCTGCGCGTGCTCATGGCACCCGAAGGAGCGGCGACGTGGGAGGCCGACACGACCGTGTTCGTCTACCCCCAGGCGATCCCGCATCTCCAGGTGGGAGCTCCCGTATGGGCGTTCTACCGCCGGGAGGACCCGCAGACCGTCGCGGTGACCATCGAGAAGGAGACGGCACGATGAACCCGATGGACACCCTCGTCTGGCTGGTGAACTTCCCGGCCTCTCACGGATACGCCATGGTCTTCATCGCGGGGTTCTCGACCCTCGGGCTGTTCGCGCTGTCGGCGCGGGGTGCGGTTCCGGGTGAGGCGCTGCGGAGCATCCGGGAGCGGGAGGGCCTCCTGCACCCCACGGAGCACCCGCGAGGTCGGGTCTGGGCCGGCGTCGTTCGTATCGGTGCCCGCGTGCTGGCGCTGGTCATGGTCGGATCGCTCGTGATCGGGATCCTCAGCCTCACCGGAGTGCCCGTGACCCGGGCCTACATCTACGACAACGGCCGCCCGACCACCGGCACACTGGAGGGGGACTGGGTGACCTTCACGACCGCCGAGGGCGTCGAGTACACGCTGGAGAGCAACTTCTTCACGCCCGCCGTGTACCCGGACCGCGACGTCTACCTGACGAGCGGCGAGCCGGTGGTCGTCCGCTACCTGCCGAGCCATCCGCAGGCGTTCGTGATCGACAGCGACCAGACCCCGCGCTGAGGTCGGAGGGGGCGCGTAGGGTGAGGGTATGTCGCGCATCATCGTCTTCGGCGGCCACGGCCGCATCGCCCTTCTGCTCGCGCCACTGCTCGTCGCTCGCGGTGATGAGGTCACCGGCGTGATCCGCAACCCGGAGCACGCCTCCGATGTCGAAGCGACGGGGGCCGAGGCCCTCGTCGCGGATATCGAGAATCTCGACGTGGACGAGCTCGCCGAGATCATCCGCGGGCACGACGCGGTCGTGTGGTCGGCCGGTGCCGGTGGCGGATCACCGGAGCGCACGTACGCGGTGGATCGTGACGCCGCTCAGCGATCGATGGATGCGGCCGAGCGGGCGGGCGTCCGCCGCTACGTGATGGTGTCGTGGCTCGGATCCACGGCCGATCACGGTGTCCCGGAGGGCGACTCCTTCTTCCCGTACGCGGATGCGAAGTGGGCGGCCGACGAGCATCTGCGCGGCAGCGGGTTGGAAGGCACGATCCTCGCTCCCGGCACGCTCACGTTCGACGAGCCGACCGCGCGGATCCAGATCGACCCAGCGGGCAGCGGAGCCGTGTCGCGGGCAGACGTCGCCGGGGTCATCGCCGCATCGCTCCACGGACCGTGCACCATCGGGCGCACGATCCGTTTCGGCAACGGCGACGCCGCCACGGCGGTGCCGATCACCGAGGCGCTCGGCTGCTGACGCGTCCACACCGCACCGGACCCGTCATGTCCCGATACCGTCGCTGGGCCGCAGGAGCGCTGGCGGTCGTCGCGACGGCGGCACTGTGCGCCTCACCGGCCGCCGGCGCTTCGACCGTCCCGTCGACGGCTGCCTCCCGCACCTCCGCCGCGGTCTCCCCGGTCGCGGAGCCAACCGGCCCGGCCGCGCATGCGACCGCTCTCGTCAAGGAGATGTCGGTGGCCGAGCAGGCCTCCGCCGTGGTCATGGGGCACGTGTCGGGAACGGATCCCGCCGCGCTCCGGGCATACATGAGTTCCGGTCTCGGCGGGTTCATCCTCATGGGAGCGAACATCCCCGACTCGGAGTCCCAGCTGCAGGCCCTCACCGCCGCGATGACCATCGATCCCGCGTTGCCGCCGCTGATCGCTGTCGACCAGGAGGGCGGGATCGTCTCGCGTCTGCACGGCGATGAGTACGCGGCCTCCACCACGCTGAAGCGGCAGCCGGTCGACGCCACCTCGGCGGCGTTCACGGCTCGAGGGTCGCTGGTGGCCCGCGCGGGGATCACGGTGAACTTCGGCACCGTGGCCGACTTCACGGCCGACTCGGGAACCTTCATCTACGGTCGCGCGCTCGGCACCGATCCCGCGAGCGCCGCGGATCGCGTGTCGGCCGCCACCACCGCGCAGGAGCAGTTCGTCGCTTCGACGCTCAAGCACTTCCCCGGACACGGCGCAGCCCCCGGAGACTCGCATTCCGCGATCCCGAGCACGAGCATGGGGCTCGACGAATGGCGCAGTACGGAGGCTGTCCCGTTCGCGGCTGGCATCGATGCCGGAGCATCTCTCCTCATGTACGGGCATCTCGCCTACACGGCAGTGGACACCCTGCCAGCCTCCCTCTCGGCGAAGTGGCACGAGATCGCCAGGGAGGAACTCGGCTTCGAGGGGGTGGCGGTGACCGACGACCTCGGGATGCTGCTGTCGTCGGGGAATCCCGCCTACGCGGATCCCGTCGCCAACGGTGTCGCCGCGATCGCCGCCGGCAACGACCTGGTGCTGATGATCGCGGGCTCCGATGCGCAGACCGCGGGCAAGATGGCGGCCGGGATCGCGGCGGCGGTCGAAGCCGGCACTCTGCCGAAGGAGCGGCTCGAAGAAGCGGCGACGCGGGTGCTCACGTTGCGAACCCAACTGTCCGCGGCGTCGGCGCGATGGACGCTCTGCGCCGACTGCGAACAGGCGGAGTGACGCTCAGGCCGCTTCTCGTGTGCCGTCGCCGAGCCACGCGTCCAGCAGAGCCCTGCGCAGCGCGGTGCCGCGTTCGGCGAAGACGCGCTGCCGGCGCACATACTCCGCCTTGCCCTCCGGCGTCTCGATGCGGACGGGGGTGACATCCCACGCCGAGAGATCGTACGGCGCGGCCTCCATGTCCAGCAGCCGGATGTCACGCGCCAGCTCGAACGAGTCGAGGAGGAGTTCGCCGGGGATGAGGGGCCCGAGCTTCGTCGCCCACTTGTAGAGGTCCATCCCCGCGTGCAGACACCCCGGTTGCTCGAACAGCGGCTGGTCCTCGCGGCTCAGGGGCGTGCGATTGCGGGGGACCGCCTCCGGGGTGAAGAACCGGAACGCGTCGAAGTGCGTGCAGCGCAGATCATGACTCTCGACGACCGCATCCGTGCCCGCCCGTCCCAGACGCAGCGGCACCGCGTGACGGTGCTCGTCCGCCTGGTACACCATCGCCCACTCGTGCAGGCCGAAGCAGCCGAACTGGCCGGGGCGCGACGCCGTGCGGCGCAGCATCCGCTCCACGAGCGCGGCGAGCTCCGCCTTCTCCTGCGCGAAGGATCGGGGGTCGGGCACGACGCCGCCTTCGCTCTCGCCCGGCGAATACCAGCGCCACGAGAGACGTTCGGGCGCATCCTGCAGCTCGACATCGGCTCCCGGGTGCCAGCGCCGAAGCTGTGCCGGCTTGTACGAGTAGTACGTGAACAGGAAGTCCCACACGGGGTGCTTCTCGGATCGGGAGGAGCGCTCGCGATGCGCGGCGGTCAGCGCGTCGGCGCGCTCGTGATGCGCCTGCTCACGGGTGAGCCATTCTTCGCGGGGGAGCGCCCTCTCGATCAGCGTGTGCATGTCTGGCCTGGTCTCGTCAGTGCAGGATGCCGGCTTCGCCGAGGAGGTCGCGGAGCCCGGCGCCGTCTTCGGCGCTCACCCACGGTGCCACGTCTTCGGAATGCGGCTCTCGGCCGGCACGACCGCCGGCGAGCACGGCTTCTGCGGGCAGCAGGCGCCGGATGGCGACCCCGGCGACCGAATCGGGATGCTCGTCCATGAACTGCGAGTAGATGGATTCGTCGTGCTGGCCGTCATCGCCGATCAGCAACCACTTCACGTCGGGGAATTCCGCCGCGAGCCGGCGCAGGTTGGTGAGCTTGTGCTCACGCCCGCTGCGGAACCAGCGCTCATGCGTCGGGCCCCAGTCGGTCAACAGCATCGACCCCGCCGGGAAGAGGTGGCGACCGAGGAAGCGCCAGAGGGTCGGAGCGACGTTCCACGCACCGGTCGACAGGTACACCATCGGTGCTCCGGGGTGCTGTCGCAGCAGCTGGTCGAGCAGCACGGCCATTCCGGGCACGGGGAGGCGGGCATGCTCATCGAGCACGAAGGAGTTCCAGAAGGCGATGAACGGACGCGGCAGGGCCGTGACCATCACGGTGTCGTCGACATCGGACACGACGCCGAACGTGGTGTCCTTGGCGACGATGAAGGCGCCGGCTTCGACGGGCTCCTGCCCCTCGACCGAGATCATGAAGTTCTGCCAGCCGGGCTCCAGGTCGACGGGGATCTTCGCATCGACCACGCCACCGCGATCGGCGACCAGCTGATGCGTCGTCTCGCCGACATGCACGGTCACGGTCGCGTACCCGACCGGGATCCCGACGAAGCTGCGCCAGCCGCGCACGCTCGCCGGCTCGCCGTCGCGGGTGCGACGCTGCGGGGGCACGATCAGCACTCGACCCACGACCCGCACCCAGCCCGGACCGCCGTAGCCGGGGAACGGGAGGATCGTGGCGACACGGCCACGACGGCGCGCACGACCTTCACGCCAGACATGGAGGCGATGCTCGAGTCGGGCGAACCAGTGGATCCGGGGGGCTGGGGGAGCCGATGCCATTGACTCAGTCTTTCACGTCGGAGTCGGCTGCCGACTCCGGGGCCTCCTGATGGCGGGCTTCGAGCCGCTGCAGCAGCTTCTTGCCGAGGAATGCGAGGAGCAGGAACAGCGCGATGACGCCGACGAAGATGTAGCCGGCGAAGTGCACGCGATCGACGAGTTCGCGGAAGCTGCCGGCCGCGAGGGAGGTCACGCTCACGTACGCGGTCGCCCAGAGCACGCACGCCGGAGCGGTCCAGGCCAGGAACTTGCGATACGGGTACTCGCTCATGCCGACGGTGAGGGGCACGAGGGAGTGCAGCACCGGGAGGAACCGGGACAGGAAGATCGCGATGCCGCCGCGGCGTTCGAGATAGTTCTCGGCACGGACCCAGTTGTGCTCGCCGATCCTGCGGCCGAGCCACGACACGCGGATGTGCGGGCCGAGCCAGCGTCCGAGCCAGAATCCGACGCTCTCGCCGATCAGCGCTCCGATCACGACGGCGACGCCCATCGCGATGCCCTCCCACGCGGTGGCGACGCCCATCGAGGCGATGATGACGATGGTGTCTCCGGGGACGATGAGGCCGATCAGGATGCTGGTCTCCAGCATGACGGCGAGCCCCGCGACCAGTGTGCGCGTGATCGGATCGATCGACTGCACGGTGTCGAGGAGCCAGAGCAGGAGGTCGTCCACGTCATGAGAATACGGGAGCGACCCGGTCCTAGGCTGGAAAGGTGCCCGAACAGCTGACCGCTCGCCCCCTTTCCTCCTGGGTGGAGCCGTGGGCCGTGTTCCGGATGCTCGAAGCGCGCGTCGCCGATGTCTTCTGGCTCGACGCCGGCGCGGATGCCGCGCAGGTGTGGAGCTTCGTCGGCACGGGGGAGCCGTCGTCGCTGCCGCGGGATGTGGCACTGGATGCGGCTCCGACCGATCGCACCCGTCCGCCCTTCTCCGGTGGGTGGGTCGGCTGGCTCGACTATGAGTCCGGTGCCGCGGCCGCCGGCGCCCCGGTGAGTGGGCCCGTCGACGAGCCCGGCGGCTCCTGGCTGCGCGCCACACATGTCGTCGCGTTCGACCATGCCGCGCGGCGCACCTGGGTGCTCAGCGCCGACGACGAGCTCCCCTCGTGGACAGCGGAAGTCTCCGCCGTCCCGCAGCCGGCGGACGACACGGTCCCCCTGAAGGTCCCCGACGGTGCGCGTCGCGTCGCCGAAGCGCGCCACGATCCGCACGAGTACGCCGTGCTCATCGAACGCTGCCGCGACCTGATCCGCGCCGGCATCGCGTACCAGCTGTGCCTGACGACGCGGTTCACAGTGGCCGGGGCACATGATGACGTCGAGGTGTACCGTCGCCTGCGCGCTGCGACGCCCGCGCACCACGGCGGCTTCGTCCGCATCGGCGGCCGTACCCTGTTGAGCGCCAGCCCCGAGCAGTTCCTCCACGCCGAGGGGGGTGTCATCCGCACCCGCCCCATCAAGGGCACCCGGCCCCGCGGTGCGGACCCGGAGAAGGATGCCGCGCTGGCCGCAGAACTCGCGGCGGATCGCAAGGAGCGCGCGGAGAACGTCATGATCGTCGATCTGATGCGCAACGACCTCTCCCGCGTGTGCGAGCCGGGGAGCATCCGCGTCGACGGACTGTGGGTGGTCGAGAGCTACCCGGCCGTGCACCAGCTCGTGAGCACCGTGAGCGGTGTCGCCGCGGCCGGGACGGCCGTCGGTTCGCTGCTCGACGCGGCCTTTCCCGCCGGCAGCATGACGGGTGCCCCCAAGCTCTCCGCGATGACGAGACTGCACGAGCTGGAAGGCGGGCCGCGCGGCGTCTACGCCGGCTGCTTCGGGTACATCGGGGCGGACGGCGTGCTCGACCTCGCCATGGTCATCCGCAGCATCCTGATCGATGGCCACCAGGCGGTCGTCGGCGCGGGCGGAGGCATCACCTGGGGATCGGTCGCCGCATCCGAAGTCGCCGAGGTCGCGACCAAGGCGCGAGCTCCCCTCGCCGCGCTCGGTGCGGAAATGCCGGGGGTCTGGCGTTCCGATATCCTGAACTGATCCCGCTTTTTCCTTCAGATTGGTCGTGCGTTCGTTGTCTGAGAACCTGTCCACCGCTCCCGCCGATGACGAGACTCCGTCGGCGCACGCCATCCAGACGAAGTGGCAGAAGTACTGGGCGGAGAACGGCACGTTCCTCACCGGCGGGGAGGAAGACACCCGCCCGCGCAAGTACGTGCTCGGGATGTTCCCCTACCCGTCCGGTGACATGCACATGGGGCACGCCGAGAACTACGCGTACGTCGACATGGTGGCCCGGTTCTGGCGTCACCGCGGGCACAACGTGCTCAACCCGATCGGCTGGGACTCCTTCGGCCTGCCCGCGGAGAACGCGGCGATCAAGCGCGGTGCCGACCCTCGGGAGTGGACCTACGCGAACATCGATCAGCAGAAGCAGAGCCTGAAGGAGTTCGGCACCTCCTACGACTGGACGCGCGTCCTCCACACGTCCGACCCCGAGTACTACCGCTGGAACCAGTGGCTGTTCCTGAAGCTCTATGAGCGTGGGCTGGCCTATCGCAAGAAGAGCCCGGTCAACTGGTGCCCCAACGACCAGACCGTGCTGGCCAACGAGCAGGTCGTCGACGGTCGCTGCGAGCGCTGCGGTGCCGAGGTCATCAAGAAGAAGCTCACGCAGTGGTACTTCCGCATCACCGACTACGCCGACCGTCTGCTCGACGACCTCAACCAGCTCGAGGGCTTCTGGCCGCACAAGGTGCTGCAGATGCAGCGCAACTGGATCGGACGCTCGGTCGGTGCGGATGTCGACTTCGTCATCGAGGGTCGCGAAGAGCCGGTCACCGTCTTCTCGACGCGCCCCGACACGCTGCACGGAGCCACCTTCTTCGTCGTCGCCCCCGATTCCGATCTGGCGTCCGAGCTGGCGGCGGATGCGCCGGACGAGGTGCGCCAGCGCTTCCGCACCTACCTGGAGCAGGTGCAGAAGGAGACGGACATCGCCCGGCAGTCCACGGACCGCCCGAAGACCGGTGTCTTCCTCGAGCGCTACGCGATCAACCCGGTCAACGGCGAGAAGCTCCCGGTGTGGGCAGCCGACTACGTCCTCGCCGATTACGGCCACGGCGCCGTCATGGCCGTGCCCGCCCACGATCAGCGCGACCTGGACTTCGCCCGCGCGTTCGACCTGCCGGTCAAGGTCGTCGTCGACACGACGGCTCCCGTCACGGGCGCGATGCCCGTGATCGAGGTCGACGACGAAGGGGTGCCGATCGACACCGGCGCCGCTTTCGACGAGCAGAACCCCGCATCCACCGGCATCGCCCTGACCGGCGAAGGCCGCATGATCAACTCGGGTGCGCTGAACGGACTGTCCAAGCGCAACGCGATCGCGCGTGCGATCGAGCAGCTGGAGGCATCCGGCACCGGACGCGCGGCGAAGAACTACCGCCTGCGCGACTGGCTGATCTCGCGTCAGCGCTTCTGGGGCACTCCCATCCCGATGCTGCACACCGAGGACGGGGACATCATCCCGGTTCCCGAAGACCAGCTGCCGGTGAAGCTGCCCAGTGTGGAAGGTCTCGACCTCTCGCCCAAGGGCACCTCGCCGCTCGGGGCGGCGGAGCGCTGGGTGCGCACCACGGCCCCCGGGACCGGTGACCCGGTGCTGCGCGACACCGACACCATGGACACTTTCGTCGACAGCTCCTGGTATTTCCTGCGCTTCCTGTCGCCGAACAGCGACACCGTCGCATTCGACCCGGCTCAGGCCGACCGGTGGGCTCCTGTCGACTCGTACATCGGTGGTGTCGAGCACGCGATCCTGCACCTGCTGTACGCGCGCTTCATCACGAAGGTCCTGTTCGACATGGGGCTGATCGATTTCACCGAGCCCTTCACGACGCTGATCAACCAGGGCATGGTTCTTCTCGACGGATCGAAGATGTCGAAGAGCAAGGGCAATCTGGTCGAGTTCTCGTCGAGCATGATCGACCCCGGTGCCGATGTCGTCCGTGTCGCTCTGGCCTTCGCAGGCCCGGTGGAGGATGACATCAACTGGGAGGACGTCTCCACAGCCGGGGCGCAGAAGTTCCTGGCCCGCGTGCTGCGGATCGCCGGCGACGTCGCGAGTCCGGTCGACGTCGTGTTCGACGGCGGGAACCCCGCACTGCGCCGCGCGACGCACAAGCTGCTCGCCGAGGCCCCGGCTCTCGTGGAGCAGACCAAGTTCAACGTGCTGGTCGCCCGCCTCATGGAGCTGGTGAACCTCACCCGCAAGACGATCGACGGTGCTGCCGGTGCCGCCGATCCCGCCGTGCGTGAGGCCGCCGAGACGATCGCCGTGATGCTCGACCTGTTCGCCCCGCACACCGCCGAAGAGGTGTGGGAGATCCTCGGTCACGAGCCCTCCGTCGGCCTGGTGCCATGGCGGTCCGCCGATCCGGCGTTGCTGGTCGAGGACACGATCACCGCCGTCGTGCAGGTGGGCGGCAAGGTCCGCGCACAGCTCGAGGTCTCGGCGCGCATCGGCGAGAGTGAGCTCGAAGCGCTGGCTCGCGCGGACGAGCGCGTGATCCGTTCGATCGGTGACCGCGAGATCGTCAAGGTCGTCGTGCGCGCGCCCAAGATCGTCAGCATCGTCGTGAAGGGCTGATCGGCTCTCACCGCACGGACTGCTTCCGGCCCCTGGTGCTCGCTCTCGTGAGCGCCAGGGGCTGTCGCCGTCATCCCCTTCGCGCTGCTCTGCGGGCCTGAGCGACGCGCATGATCGCCTCGATGCCGATGACGACGAGAAGCGGGACGGCCACGCCGAGGATCGCTCCGAGGGCGACGTCATGGACGTAGTGGACGCCCTGCGAGACGCGCCCGACGGCGACGACGGAGGCGAGCGCGATCGCCGACCATGTGAGCCACGACCGTCCGAGGGTGATGGCGATCACCGCAGCAGCGCCGAATGCGAGGGTCGCGTGGTTCGAGGGCAACGACCAGTCTCCGGGTGGCGGGCACTCACCGGCGATCTGCCAGACCGCGCACGGACGCGCCTGGGCGAAGAGCAGCTTTCCGCCCTCGCTCAAGAGGTAGGCCAGGACCACGCCGACGGCGGAGGCTGCGATGTGCACGCGTCGTTCATGGTGGTTCCACCATGCACGAGCCATGACCGCTGCCGTGGCGGCGGCGAGCAGGAGGAGCCCCGCTTCGGAGATCAGCTCGACCGCGGGGACGGCCGAGCCTGCAGAGCTGAGCCATCGGGTGCCGACCACGCTGAGGCTCCCCGGCAACGGGACGATCAACAGGAGGGCGGCGAGTGCCGAGGCGATGCCCAGGGGCAGGACGGAGCGCACGGACAGACGAGTGGAGGGCATGCTCACGACGCTACGGACAGTGGGCTCGGGTGAGCATCGGTCGGAGGATGTAGCCGGGTCCGCCGTGCGGTGGAGATGCGCGGGATAGTGCTTCTCTGCACCGTTGCCAGAGCGCGGAGGTTGTCCACGGCTCAGGTGTCCGGCGCCCGGGAAGCCCGATTCACCCACCTAGCGTGGCCGGATGGCATCTCCCCAGGCACCACCTCCGCCGCGGCGTCGACTGCGTCTGAGCATCGGCGCCGGGGTGGTTCTCGCACTCGTGGTGCTGTCCGCCGCCGTCGGCCTCGGCATCCTCCGCGGCCAGGCCGCGCCGACCGCATCCGTACCGTTGACGGAAGCCGCGACGGCCGCCGGCGCGCCCGGTGAGCTGTACGTGCACGTGCTGGGTTCGGTCGCCCGTCCGGGTATCTACGTGCTGGACCTGGACGCCCGCCTCGTCGATGCGCTGGCAGCGGCCGGGGGAGCCACTGATGATGCCGACCTGGCGGCGGTCAACCTCGCGAGGCTCCTCGAAGACGGCGAGCAGATCATCGTCCCGGCCGTGGGGGCGGCGACCGATGCGCCGGGAGCGGGTCCGCCGGGTGACGACCGCATCGACCTCAACACCGCGGATCAGGCCGCTCTGGAGACGCTGCCGCGCATCGGTCCGGCGCTGGCGGAGCGGATCATCGCCTGGCGCGACGAGAACGGACGCTTCGGATCGGTGGACGACCTGCTCGCGGTTCCCGGCATCGGCGAGAAGCTGCTCGCTGGCCTGCGCGACGGAGTCAGGGTGTGAAGGCGCGCGACCTCCGTCTCCTCCCTCTCGCGCTGGCTGTCTGGGGCACCGCCATGCTCTGCGTACTGATACCCGAGGCGGCCTGGTGGTGTGCGGCCGCCTGCGGTCTCGTGGCGAGTCTGGTGCTGATGCTGCTCGTCCGGTGCCCGCGAACCTGGGTCTCGCGGCTGACCGGCGGTCTGGCCGTCGTGCTTCTCGCGGGAGCCGCGGCCGCGGCCTTGACGGTCGGGTTCGCCCTCCCCGCACGGGAGCAGGCGATGTCCTGGGACGGCCGCGTGGTGGAGGCCACAGGGGAGATCACCTCCTCGGCGTCGGTGGGGCGCGACGGGCGGCTCTGGTTCGAGGCGACCACCACGACGCTCGGACCGCCGGGGCGTGCGAGCGGGGCGTCGGCGCCCGTGCCCGTGCGCATCGGAGTGGACCCGGGCGACGGGTTCGACCTCGGCGCGCGCATCCGCGTCATCGGGGAGGCCGCCGCCACCGATTCGGGCGAGCGATCGGCGCTCGTCGTCTTCGCGAACGATGCCGAGGTCGTCGAACCCGCCTCCGGAGTGTTCGGCGTCGCAGCGGCGCTCAAGCACGCCTTCGTCGAGCGCTCCCTGCGGCTTCCCGAGCCCGGCGCCGGCCTGCTTCCCGGCCTGGCCGTGGGGGATACCCGGGCGGTGTCGATCGAGCTGAACGACGACATGCGCACGAGCGGTCTCAGTCACCTCACCGCGGTGAGCGGGGCGAACTGTGCGATCGTCGTCGGCGGGATCTTCTGGATCGCCGCCCTGTGCGGTGCGGGGCGAATGCTGCGGGTCGTCCTCGCTGTCGTGGGGCTTGCCGGGTTTGTCGTCCTCGTCACGCCGGAGCCGAGTGTGATCCGTGCGGCGGTCATGGCGGCCGTCGGGATGCTCACCCTACTTCTGGGCAAACCGAGTGCCGGAGCCGGCATGCTCTCGCTGTGCGCGGCGGGCATCCTTCTCGTCGACCCCTGGCTGGCCGCCACCCCGGGATTCGCGCTCTCGGTCGCGGCCTCCGGAGCGCTGATCCTGCTCGCGCCTCCACTCGCGCGGGGGTTCGGCCGGATCATGCCCGGACCGGTGGCTCTCGCTCTGGCCGTCCCTTTCGCCGCGCAGCTGGCCTGCGGCCCGATCATCGCCCTGTTCGCCGAGCAGCAGTCGCTCATCGGCATCGCCGCGAACATCATCGCGGCTCCTGCGGCGCCCATCGCCACCGTGGTCGGGATGCTGGCATGTTTGGCCGCTCCGCTGCCGGGTCTCGCTGATCTGCTGGCGTCGTCGGCCTGGCTGCCGGCCGCCTGGATCGCGACGACGGCGACGACGACCGCTCGCCTGCCGGGCGCACAGTTGTTGTTGCCCGCAGGGATCGGCAGCGCACTGCTCGTGGCTCTCGTGAGCGCGTGTATCGCGGTCGTCGTCATCAGGTCCGGCCCCCAGAGCAGGGGAGCTGCGACCGGGCGTGGAGGACTCATTGTGCAGCGAGCCGCAGCCGCGGTTCTGATCGTCGTACTCTCGCTCGCCGGCGCCCGTGTGGTCCTCGACGGACCGCTCGCCACGGCGACGACGCCGGAGGGGTGGGCGATCGCCGCATGCGACGTCGGACAGGGCGATGCGCTGCTCGTGCGCTCGGCGGCGAGAGTGGCGCTGATCGACACGGGGCCCGCCCCGGAGCCGCTGGCGGCGTGTCTGCGGTCTCTCGGCATCGGACACATCGACCTGCTCGTCCTCACGCACTTCGACCTCGACCATGTCGGCGGTGTCGCCGCGGTGCAGGGACGGGTGGGCGCGGTCCTCCACGGGCCGGCGCTCGAGGAGGACGAACGACGTCTCCTCGCCGACCTCGCCGCCTCGGGTGCACAGGTCGACGAGGCGTGGGCAGGCCAACGCGGCGACCTCGGCGATGCCGCGTGGCGAGTGCTGTGGCCGGTGCGGGGTTCGGCCGCCTTTCCGGCGGGCAACGACGCGAGCGTGGTGATGGAGTTCGATGGGGGAGGAGTGCCCCGTTCGCTCTACCTCGGCGACCTCTCGGCGGCACCCCAGCGGATGCTGCTCCGCACGGCTCGGCTGGGTCACTACGACGTCGTCAAAGTCGCCCATCACGGCAGCGCGGACCAGGATGCGGGTCTCTATGAGGCCGTGCAGGCTCGCGTGGCGCTGTTCAGCGTGGGAGCGGACAACGACTACGGCCACCCGCGCATCGAGACACTCGACCTTCTGTCGGCGACCGGGGCGCAGGCGCTGCGCACCGATCGGCAGGGACGCATCCTCCTCGGCACCGGCGACAGCGAGCTGCAGGTGTGGACGGAGAAGGTTGCACCATGAGCGAGCGGGCAGCGGTGTCGGTGACCGCCGGTAGTCTGGATCCATGGCAGCTTCGCGTCCCCCTTCCCGCGGTGGTGCGAAACCCACGAAGGTCCCCCAGGTCTCCTGGCGAGAGCCTCGTCCCGCTCCGCTCGTGCTCGTCTCCGGGCCGGAAGAGGTGTGCGCCGAGCGGGCGATCGCCGGCGTCCGCGACTATCTCCGCGCCGAAGACCCCGCTCTCGAGGTCAGCGATGTGCGCGCCGACGACTACGCGCCGGGAACGCTGCTGTCCCTCACCTCCCCGTCCCTTTTCGGCGAACCACGCCTGGTGCGTGTCTCGGGCGTGGAGAAGTGCTCCGATGCTTTCATCCAGGAAGCGGTGTCGTACCTCGACAACCCGCAGGAGGGGGCGACCGTCATCCTCCGGCACACGGGGGCGAGCGTGCGCGGCAAGAAGCTGCTCGATGCGGTCCGCGCCGGCACCGGTGGAGGCATCGAGATCGCCTGCCCGGCGATCAAGCGCGACGGCGACCGGGTCGACTTCGCAGCGGGGGAGTTCCGCACCGCCAAGAAGCGCATCGCGCCGGCGGCGCTCCGTGCGCTGGTCTCCGCGTTCGCCGATGACCTCACCGAGCTGGCGGCGGCCTGCCAGCAGCTCATCGGAGACGTCGAGGGCGACATCTCCGAAGAAGTCGTCACCAAGTACTACGGCGGGCGCGTCGAAGTGTCGGCATTCGTCGTGGCCGACACGGCGATCGCCGGCCGCTACGGTGAGGCGCTGGTCGCGCTCCGCCACGCACTGTCATCCGGTGCTGATCCGGTGCCGATGGTCGCAGCCTTCGCGATGAAGCTCCGCACCATGGCGCGGGTCGCCGGAAACCGCGAACCGAGCCGCCAGCTCGCCCAGCGCCTGGGTATGAAGGACTGGCAGGTCGACCGTGCCCGCCGTGACCTCGGCGGGTGGAACGAGCGTTCGCTCGGAATGGCGATCCAGGCCACAGCGCGCGCCGACGGTGAGGTCAAGGGTGCCGCCCGCGATCCGATCTTCGCGCTCGAGCGTATGGTCACGGTGATCGCCACTCGTCGACCGTTCGGCGAGGAGTAGTCACGCGTCCTCACGCCGCGGAACGCCGCGGATCACTGCCGAAGAACGAAGAAGGCCCGCCCCGAAGACGGGACGGGCCTTTCTCAGAAGCTTCAGCTCAGAGAGAAGCGACCTGCTTGGCGAGAGCCGACTTGCGGTTCGACGCCTGGTTCTTGTGCAGGACACCCTTGCTGACGGCCTTGTCGATCTTGACGGCGGCCTTCTTCAGGCCGGCCTCGGCTGCGGCCTTGTCGCCGGCGGTGACTGCCGTGCGAGTCGTGCGGATGACCGTCTTGAGCTCGCTCTTCACGGCCTTGTTACGCTCGCGCGCCTTCTCGTTGGTCTTGTTGCGCTTGATCTGCGACTTGATGTTTGCCACGTGTGGACGCTTTCTGTACAGGAGTGTTCGGAATGCCGGCAGCAGAAGAGGGCTGCTGCACGGCGGTCGTGAGGGAAGAACCCACACGCAAGCCAAGAGCCGAGTCTACCAGCAGAGGGGGTGCAGACGCGAAACGGCCGACGGATTGCGAAACTCCGTCGCGGATCTCATGGTACTGGGTGCAGAATCATCACTATCCCGACACCGCTGTCAAGGAGCCATATGACCCCCGAACGCGTTCCTCCGTCCGTGCCCGCAGGCCTTCGCTGGTCCGCCGCGACCTCCGCCTTCCAGATCGAGGGATCGCGTCCGACGGGAAGTACGGGACGCTCCATCTGGGACGACTTCCTCGAGAGGCCCGGCGCGATCATCGACGGATCGACGGCAGACCCGGCATGCGACAGCTATCGGCATCCCGAGGCGGATGTGGCTCTCGCGGCCGGGTTGGGGCTCGACCGCTATCGGTTCTCCATTCCGTGGGCGCGCGTGCAGCCGGACGGCAGAGGTGACGGTGACAAGACCGCCCTCGACCACTACTCGCGGCTGGTCGACCTTCTGCTGGAGGCGGGGGTCGCTCCGTTCCCGACCCTCTTCCACTGGGAGATGCCGAGTGCGGTAGAGGCCGACGGCGGCTGGCTCGAGCGCGACACCGCCGAGCGCTTCGCCGACTACGTGACGATCGTGGCCGACCGCCTCGGTGATCGCGTGCGGCAGTGGTACACCCTCAACGAGCCGGCCATGACGACGTTGCAGGGATACGCGGTCGGCGCACTCGCGCCGGGGAGACAGCTGCTCTTCGGCGCGCTGCCGACCGCCCACCACCAGCTGCTCGCCCATGCCCGCGCTGCCTCCGTGCTGCGGGAGCGAGGCGCCTCCGCCGTCGGGCTCGCGAACAACCACACGTGGGTGCTTCCGCTGCACGACACAGCCGACGACCACCAGGCGGCCGCGCTCTACGACCTGATCCACAATCGGGTCTTCAGCGAGCCGCTCCTCACCGGCTCCTACCCGGACCTGGAGTCGCTGGGCCTCCCGCCGATGCCGGTGCGCGACGGGGACCTCGAGGAGATCGGCGGCTCGATCGACTTCTACGGCATCAACTTCTACAACCCCACGACCGTGACGGCAGCAGAGGAGGGGAGTCCCATCCCCTTCGACATCGTGCCCACTCCCGGGGCTCCCGTCACCGGCTTCGGTCCCGAGTGGCCGATCGTGCCCGGAGCCCTCCGCGACCTCCTGGTCGACCTGCATGCCCGGCACCCCCGTCTTCCCCCGGTCATCATCGGTGAGAACGGAGCCTCGTTCCCGGAACCGCCGCGCGCCGGCCGCGTCGACGACACGGACCGGATCGCGTATCTGGCCGGGCACCTCGCCGCCGTCGGGGAGGCGATGGCAGCCGGAGTCCCCGTGGAGGAGTACACGGTGTGGTCACTGCTCGACAACTGGGAGTGGGCCGACGGCTACACCCAGCGGTTCGGGCTCGTCCACGTCGACTTCGAGACGCGGGAGCGGACGCCCAAGGCCTCCTACGACTGGTATCGCGACGTCATCGCGAGTGCGCGCGCAGCGGCAGCGACGGCGGTGGGGAGATGACCGAAGTCACCGGTACGCGCACCGTTCGAGCGGGAGCACGATGGATGTCGCTCTTCACGCTGGCGTGGCTCGCGATCTGGACCGTGCAGCTCACGCCGGTGCAGCTGCTCCTTCCCCTGCAGCTGGACACGCCGGAAGACGACTGGATCCGCGGCGTCGTCTCTTCCGGTCTGGTTCTCGGAATCGGCGGGCTCGCCGGCATCATCGCCGGTCCCGCGGCCGGAGCGCTCTCCGATCGTGTGGCGGCGGGGCGCCACCGTCGCCGTCCCTGGGCGCTCGGCGGCGTTCTTGTCACCGCGGTCTGCCTCGTCCTGACCGGATACGCGGAAGGTCCCTGGGCGGTCGGCGCGGGGTGGGTGGGTGTGTCGATCGGCGTCGCGGTCTCGTCCGCCGCCTTCACCGCTCTCATCGCCGACCAGCTGCCGTCCACGCAGCGCGGTGCGGCCTCCGCGGCGGTCGGTTCCAGTCAGGCCGTCGGCATCGTGCTCGGCGTCGGCCTCGTCGTTCTCCTCGGACTCGGCATCCGCGACGGCTACCTGCTGCTCGCCGGCGTGATCGCGGTCATCGGATCGGCAGCCGCCCTGCTCCTGCCCGACCCGCCGAGTGTCGAGGCGATGCGCCCGAAGACGGTGGGGCGCCGTCGGCTGGCGTCTCTGCGCGACCGGGATTTCGCCTGGATGCTCTCCGGTCGCCTGGTGACGAACATCGGCAATGCACTCGGGACGGCGCTGTTCCTGTTCTTCCTCCTGCACGGGCTCGGCCAGCCGAGTGCCGTCGCGCAGGACAACCTCCTACTGCTCATCGTCGTGTACACGGTCTTTGTGGTGATCGCGTCCGTGGTGACCGGTCTCGTCTCCGACCGTACGGGCAATCGGCGCACGCTCGCGGTCGCCGCCACGGTGGTGCAGGCGGCATCGGGCGTTGCGATCGCGCTGGTGCCGACGTTCGAGATGACGATGGTGGCCGCGGCTCTGATGGGGCTCGGGTACGGCGCGTTCTCGACGGTGGGACTCGCCTTCGCGGCCGATCTGCTGCCGGATGAACAGGACCATGCGCGTGACCTCGGGATCGTGAACGTCACGGCCGCCCTCGGCCAGCTGATCGGACCGGTGCTCGGGGCCGCGCTGGTCGCTCTGGTCGGCGGGTTCTGGCTGGTGTTCGTCGCGGCGGCGGTGCTGTCCCTGGTCGGGGGACTGCTCACGGCGTTCGCGCGAGAGCCGAAGCGCTCATGACGGCTCTGCGTCCTGCTCCACCGTCGCGATCGCGAGCTGCAGCACCGCGTTGAAGATCCGCGGCCTCATGGCCGTGACCAGGTGAGTCGTGCGGGGGACGATGATCAGCTCGGCGTGTGAGGCGAGACGACGGAAGAGCGTCTCGTTCAGACGCAGCTGGTCGTACTGACCGTTCACGAACCAGAGGGGGATCTTGATGCGGGGGACCGCGGCGGCGACGTCGAGGGCTGCGAGGCTGCGGAGCGCGGCATCCTGTGTGTCGAGTGCGTAGCCGCCTGCGGCGAAGTCCGACCGCGTCTCGGCGGGGATGGTGGCCTCGAGCATCCGCGCGGTGAGCCACATCCCGCGGTCGGGGAGCGAGTCCACGGCCCTCGCGAAGAGCCGATAGGCGCGCAGGCCCGCGCCGGAGGGGAGCGAGGTGCACGCGGCCGCGACCAGTCCGGCGACCGGCGGCGTCTCCGCGCCGCCGACGTAGGCGAGGCAGAGGAGCCCGCCCATCGAATGCCCGACGAGCACGACGGGCCCCTTCTCCGCCGCAGCGCGAACCGCGACGTCGATCGTGTGCAGCGCCTCATGGAGCGTGAAGTCCTCGCCCATCCGGGTGCCGTGTCCCGGCAGGTCGACGGCTGTGGCGGCGTATCCGTGCGCTTCCAGATAGGCGAGCTGCGCGCGCCACATGGTGGCGGACGTGCGGATGCCGTGCACGAGGACGATCTGTGCGCTCACGCGTTCAGCTTAGGATCTCGGCGTTTATGCCGAGACCCCGCGTCACAACAGCAGGCCGGCTGCCGTGACGCCGAGAGCCACGGCGAGGGCGAGAGCGAGAAGAGGCAGCCACGCAACGCTCACGGTCGCCGCCTCACCCGTCGGAGCCCGCCCGACGTCATCACGCGCGTGGTCGATCGCCTCCACCACACCGACGAAGGCGCGGGAACGATGGGACGTCGACACGTCGGCTTCCCGGTCCCGACGCGGCCGGACGGTGGGTGAACCCCAGGCGCGGATCGCGGTGCCGTCGGTCAACTCGACGACGAGCTGATACCGCACGTGGAGCTCGGCCACCTCGTGCCACGGGATCGTGTGTGTGCGGAAGACGTTGACCACGGTGAGCGTGGCAGGCGCGACGATGACGCACGGCCGGATCAGCAGCATCCAGCACACGAGCAGCACCACTCCCATCCAGGGGAGGGAGAGGAGCACTATCGCCCACTCCGCGCGAACGGCCGCATCGATGAGCAGGTAGGCGAAGAGCGCCGCCAGAACACCGCTGATCCACCAGCCCGATGCACCGCGGATGACGATGCGGTCAGTGCCGCGGCCGCTCACGCCGTCACCACGGATCACGCGGTCTGCAGGATGTCCTGCTCCGCCCAATGGCAGGAGACGTCGCGTCCTTCCACGGGGCGCAGCTCGGGAGAAACGGTCTCGCATTCGGCCTGCTGTGCGGGAGGAAGGATCGCGTAGAGCGGGCACCGTGAGCGGAACGCGCACCCCGTGATCGTCTCGGTCGGCGATGGCAGGTCTCCGGAGAGGAGGATGCGCTCGCGCGTCCGCTCGATCTGCGGGTCGGGGATCGGCACGGCCGACAGCAGCGCGCGCGTGTACGGGTGGCGCGGGTTGCTGAAGATCGCGTCGACATCGCCGTACTCGATGATGCGCCCGAGGTACATCACGGCGACGTCATCGGCGATGTGGTGCACCACGGCGAGGTCGTGTGCGACGAACAGGTAGGAGAGTCCCAGCTGCTGCTTCAGATCCTCGAGCAGGTTGATCACGCCGGCCTGCACCGAGACGTCGAGCGCGGAAACCGGCTCGTCGAGGACGAGGATCTTCGGTTCGACGACGAGCGCACGCGCGATTCCGATGCGCTGGCGCTGACCTCCGGAGAACTCGTGCGGGTAGCGACGGGCATAGCTCGGCTCGAGACCGACGAGCTCGAGCATCCGGCGCACGCGGCGCGAGATCTCCTTCGCCGGGACGTCGTGCACGGTGAGCGGTTCGCCGATGAGTTCTTCGACGGTCATACGCGGGTCGAGCGAGGCCGCCGGGTCCTGGAACACGATCTGGATGTCGGTCCGGAGCGCGCGACGCTGTGAAGCGGAGAGCGTGGCCGTGTCGATGCCGTTGACGGAGACGCGCCCCGACTGCGGCTGGGCGAGTTCCATCACCTCCATGACGGTGGTCGACTTTCCGCAGCCCGATTCTCCGACCAGGCCGAGGGTCTTGCCGCCGTCCAGCTCGAAGCTGACGCCGTCGACCGCGCGGACGGTGCCGATGCGGCGGCGGAAAACGGTGCCCTTGGTGAGCGGGTAGTGCCGCTTCAGGTCTTCGACCTTGAGCACGGTGCCGCGGGTCTCGACCTCGCGGACGACCTCTTCGACCGGGGCAGGCGGGGAGAAGACCTCGTCGCGGGGGAGCCGGCCGTCGACGATCTCCTCCGCACGGATGCACGCCGCGGACTGCAGCGGTGCGACGGGGACGAGATCGGGTTCGATGTCGTGGCACGCCGAGATCACGGCGGGGCAGCGATCGGCGAACGGGCAGCCGGTGGGCACCTCAGTCAGCAGCGGCGGACGTCCCTCGAGTGGGACGAGACGTTCGGAGGCCCCGTTGGCGATGCTCGGCATCGAGCGCAGGAGTCCGATCGTGTACGGCATCGCCGGACGTGCGAACAGTTCGTCGACCGGTGCGGTCTCCACGATGCGGCCCGCATACATCACGGCCACGCGATCCGCGTTGCCGGCGACGACGCCGAGATCATGCGTGATGAGCACCACGGCAGCGCCGGTGATTTCCTTCGCCTTCTGGAGGACATCCAGGATCTGGGCCTGGATGGTGACATCCAGTGCCGTCGTCGGCTCGTCCGCGATGATCAGCTTCGGATCGTTCGCGATGGCGATCGCGATCATCGCGCGCTGGCGCATGCCGCCCGAGAACTCGTGCGGGAACGACTTCACCCGTCGGCGCGGCTCCGGGATACCGACGATGTCGAGCAGCTCGACCGCGCGGGCCTCCAGAGCCTGGTTGCTGAGCCCGGGCTGGTGCAGCTTGAGGCCCTCGATGATCTGCTGACCGATCGTGTAGACCGGCGTCAGTGCCGAGAGCGGGTCCTGGAAGATCATCGCGATGTCGGAACCGCGCATCTTCGACAGCTGCCGGTCGGTGGAGCCGAGGAGCTCGGTGCCGTCGTACGTGATGGAGCCCGAGACGTTGGCGGTGCTCGGGAGGAGGCCCATGACCGCCATCGACGACACGGACTTGCCCGAACCGGACTCACCCACAATGGCGAGGAACTCGCCGCGATTGACCTCGTAGTTCACACCGCGGACGGCGTGGACGGTGCGGGCCTTCGTCTCGAAGGTGACGTTGAGGTCGCGGACGCGAAGCAGGGGTTCAGGCACGGTTGTTCTCCGAGGTCGGGTCGACGGCGTCACGCAGGGCATCTCCGAGCAGACTCGACGCGAGCACGGTGGCGACGAGGATGATCGCCGGCGGGATGAAGAGCCAGGGACGGGTGGTCGCCGCGGCGCTTCCCGCAGCGAGCAGCGTTCCGAGTGACACGTCGGGCGGCTGGATGCCGAAGCCGAAGTAGCTGAGCGTGGTCTCGGCGAGGATCGCGGCGCCGACACCCAGCGTCGCGTCGATGATCAGCAGCGATGCCACGTTGGGGATGATGTGGCGGCGGATGATGGTGAAACCGCCGACGCCCATGAAGCGAGCCGCCTTGACGTAGTCGCGCTCGCGCAGCGACATGGTCTGACCGCGGATGACTCTCGCGAGCACCATCCATCCGAAGAGGGGGAGGAACACGACGAGCGCGACCCAGGCCAGGTCCTTGAAGAGTGGGCTCAGCAGCACGAGGATGTAGAAGCTCGGCAGCACGAGGAGCAGGTCGATGATCCAGACGATCACCCGGTCCCAGACACCGCCGACGTACCCGGCGATCGCGCCGACGAGCCCGGCGATGAGTGCCGTGACCGGTCCGACGATGAGGCCGATGAGCAGGGACTTCTGCAGACCCGCCATCGACTGGGCGAAGATGTCCTGCCCGATCGTGTCGGTGCCGAACCAGTGGTCGAGGCTCGGCCCCTTGTTGAACGCGAGATAGTCCTGGTCGGTGGACGACCACGGGTAGAGCAGCGGTCCGACGTACGCGAGCAGGAACATCAGCACGAGCACGCCGGCGCCGATCCAGGCCCGCTTGGTCGAGAACGTGCGGACCAGGATCAGCCGCCACCGGGGGATCGAGGGAGATTCCTCGTTCTCCGGCTCGAGCGGTGGAGCGTCGAGCTGTGTGGGATCGAGCGTCATGTCACATCCTCACTCGGGGGTCGAGGGCCGCGTAGAGGACGTCGGCCAGCGTGCCCGCGATGAGCACCAGGATCGCGGCGAACAGGATGGATCCGGTTGCGGCGTTGATGTCGTTGTTCGACACGGAGTCGATGAGGTATTCGCCCATGCCGTGCCAGCTGAAGATCTTCTCCGTCACGGCCGCGCCCGCCAGGATGGTGCCGAACGAGTAGGCGAAGAAGGTCGACATGGGGATCAGTGCGACGCGCACGCCGTGACGCATGATGGCGGATCCGCGGGTGCGGCCCTTCGCGCGTGCCGTGCGGATGAAGTCCGAGGACAGCACGTCGAGCATCGCGCTGCGCTGGTACCGGGAGTAGGAGGCTGCCGCGGTCACGGTGAGCGCGATCGTGGGCAGCAGCAGATGCGCTATTCGATCGCCTATGACGGGCCAGAACCCGGTGACCCCGACGCTGTACTCGCCGGTGAAGTTGATGAGTTGCTGACCGGACGCGTTGTTGACCCAGGTCGCGCCGATCATGAGGAGTACCGCGATCACGAAGATCGGCGTCGCGAGAACGGTGAACGACGCGTAGGTGATGATCTGATCACTCGCGCGGTACTGGCGGATGGCTCCCCATACACCGAGCAGGATGCCGAAGATCGCGCCGAGGATGGAGCCGATGATCAGCAGTCGGAGGCTCGTGCCGGCCCGTTCGATGATGTCAGCCGTCACCTCGGTGCTGCGAGTGGAGATTCCGAGGGAGCCGGTCGTGACGAACTGGACGAGCCAGTCCCACATGCGCTGCAGCAGCGATACGTCAGGATTGACGCCCATCTTGTCGAGCGCGGCGTCGATGCTGGACTGCGGGACGGGGGGATTCTTGCCGAGGAACCGCGCCGCCGGCTGAAGTGTGGTGGAGACGAGGGCGTAACCGGCCAACGTGGCGATGACGGTGAGGATGAGATAGTTCACCAATCGCTTGGCGATGAATCCGATCATGGAGCTCCTTCGGCGCGGGATCGCCGCGCACCCGACATCTGTTGCGGCCTCGCTACTCTAGGCACCCGAGTCCCGCTTTCCAAAACTCCGGCATATCCTCTTCGATCGCCGGCAGGCTCCCCATGTTGCCATGTTCACGGTGGTCAGGCTGGCGCGACGCGGTGTCAGCCACGACGCGACCCCGTTTCAGCCACACGATCCTGCGGCTTGAACGACAACTAGGTAACGATCCGGACAACACGTGCCTGACATGCCGGTGTACGGGGCGATTATCGATGATGTTGCTCCATAGCCGGTCGCTGTCTTCGGTACCCGGCTCGGACGAGTCCTGTGCAGTCTGCACGAAACGATAGAAGGGGGAGATCGATGAAGTCGAACTCCAAGAAATGGGCGGGCCTCGCCGGGATCGCCGCGGTCGCGCTGGCGCTCTCTGCGTGCGCGCCCGCCACGAACGGCGGAAACGAGGGGGACGGCGGTTCCTCGCCCGAGGCGCTTCCCGGGACCGGCTGGGTCGCCGCAGACCGCGACGCCGTCAAGGACGGCGGCACGCTCAACCTGCCGCTCGACGAGACGCCGGCCAACTGGAACCTCTACAACCTCGATTCCGGCACCGTCGACGACAACACGATCGCGAGCCTGTTCACCCCCGGTTTCGTCGTCGTGAACGAGGACGGCAGCTGGGAAGCCGACCCGAACTTCGCCACGTCGGTCGAGCTCAAGAGCGAGGACCCTCAGGTCGTCGAGGTCAAGATCAACCCCGACGCCGTCTGGTCCGATGGCACTCCCATCGGTGTCCAGGACTTCCAGGGCCAGTTCAACGCCCTGAACGGCAAGAACGAGGCGTACGCCCCGACGTCCACCAACGTCTGGTCCGACATCGCCTCCGTCGAGGCCGGTGAGAACGACCAGGATGTGCTGATCACGTTCGCGAACAAGAACGCCGACTGGCCCTCCATCCTCGGCACCGGCACGATCTACCCTCGTTGGCTCACGGAGACGCCGGAGAGCTTCAACACCGCGTGGGCGAACGGTCCGTTCGCTGCTGACGGTTCGACCTACGTCTCCGGCGGTCCGTTCATCGTCAGCAAGTTCGACGCGACCGGCAAGACCATCACGTTCGAGCCGAACCCGACGTGGTGGGGCGACAAGCCGAAGCTCGACACGATCAACTACAAGGCGACCGACCGGTCGACCGTCGGCCAGGCGTTCGCCAACAAGGAGTTCGACGCCGTTCCGATCAACTCCAGCGTCGACACGCTCGAGTCCGCGAAGGCGCGCTCCGACTCCGAGATCCTGAACTCGAAGGGTGTGACGTACAGCCACGTCACGCTCAACGGCACCGCCGGCGTGTTCGAGGACGTCGAGGTCCGTCAGGCCTTCGCGAAGTCGCTCGACCGTCAGATCATGGCTCAGGCCGTCATCGAGCCGCTGGGTGTCGAGCCCGAGGTCCTGAACAACCTCATCTTCCTCAACGGCCAGAACGGCTACGAAGACGACGGTGCGGACATCGCGTTCGATGTCGACGCCGCGAAGAAGCAGCTGGAAGACGCCGGCTGGGTCGAGGGCGACAAGGGCATCCGCGAGAAGGACGGCACCAAGCTGACCGTTCGCCTCGTGATCCCCTCGGAGACCCCGAACTCGGCGATCCTCTCGCAGCAGATCCAGCCGATGGCCGCCAAGGCGGGCTTCGACGTCAAGATCGACACCGTCCCGTCGGCCGACTTCTTCACGAAGTACATCACGACCGAGACGCGTGACTTCGAGGCGACGATCTTCGCGTGGCAGGGTACGCCGTACCCGATCTCCTCGACGGAATCGATCTTCAACCCGGCCGACTCGGGGCAGAACTTCCCCGGTGTCGCGGATGAGCGTCTGGACGATCTGTGGGCGAAGGCCAACGCCGAGCTCGACCCCGAGGCGCGCCTCGAGATCGCGAAGGAGATCGACAAGATCATCATGGGCGAAGCCGTGACGATCCCGCTCGCGGCACGACCGAACCAGTACGCGATCGCCGACGGCCTCGTGAACTACGGTCCCTCGCAGTTCGAGTCGGTCACCGGCGCGAAGTTCTGGGAGAACGTGGGCTGGGCCAAGTAAGCCCCGTTCGCACCCCACACTGGGCGGTCCCTTCGGGGCCGCCCAGTGTGCTTTCCCCGGCACAGCAGCGCGCGAATCGGGGATTCACACCGCCTGACCGTAGAATCGAGGGGACATGTCCCCACGCGCTCTCACACCTCTTCAGCCTGCCTCGACGCCGGCTGCGCAGATCCGCAATTTCTGCATCATCGCCCACATCGACCACGGCAAGTCCACCCTCGCCGACCGGATGCTCCAGATCACCGGCGTCGTCTCGGATCGCGACATGCGGGCCCAGTACCTCGACCGGATGGACATCGAGCGCGAGCGCGGCATCACCATCAAGAGCCAGGCCGTGCGCATGCCGTGGCAGCTCGACGGCCAGACCGTCGCCCTGAACATGATCGACACCCCGGGCCACGTCGACTTCACCTATGAGGTCTCGCGCTCGCTCGCGGCATGCGAAGGCGCGATCCTGCTCGTGGACGCGGCGCAGGGCATCGAGGCCCAGACGCTGGCGAACCTCTACCTTGCGCTGGAGAACGACCTCCACATCATCCCGGTGCTCAACAAGATCGACCTGCCGGCCGCCGATCCCGAGAAGTACGCGAAGGAACTCGCATCCCTCATCGGCGGCAAGCCCGAGGACGTGCTCCGCGTCTCGGGCAAGACCGGCGTCGGCGTCGAGGAGCTGCTCGACCGGCTCGTCAAGGAGATCCCCGCCCCGAAGGGCGACGCGGACGCGCCGGCGCGCGCGATGATCTTCGACTCGGTCTACGACGCCTACCGCGGTGTGGTCACCTATGTGCGCATGGTGGACGGCAGCCTCTCGCCCCGCGAGCGCATCCAGATGATGTCGACCGGAGCGAATCACGAAGCGCTCGAGGTCGGTGTGTCGAGCCCGGAGCCGACCCCGACCAAGGGACTCGGGGTGGGCGAGGTCGGCTACCTGATCACGGGTGTGAAGGACGTGCGTCAGTCGAAGGTCGGCGACACGATCACGACGTCGCGCAAGCCCGCGTCCGAGGCGCTTCCGGGGTACACGGACCCCAAGCCCATGGTGTTCTCGGGTCTGTACCCGATCGACGGCAGCGACTACGCGGAGCTGCGTGAGGCGCTCGACAAGCTGAAACTCTCCGACGCCTCGCTCGTGTACGAACCGGAGACCTCGGTGGCCCTCGGCTTCGGCTTCCGCTGCGGATTCCTCGGTCTCCTGCACCTGGAGATCATCACCGAGCGTCTCGCGCGAGAGTTCGACCTCGACCTCATCACCACCGCACCCAGCGTGATCTACGAGGTGCTCACGAGCGACACCGGCGAGACCGTCACCGTGACCAACCCGAGCGAGTACCCGGATGGGCGCATCGGCTCGGTCTCGGAGCCGATGGTGAAGGCGGCGATCCTGCTGCCCAAGGACTACGTCGGCACCGTCATGGAGCTGTGCCAGTCCCGCCGTGGAACGCTGCTCGGCATGGAGTACTTCTCGGAGGAACGCGTCGAACTGCGCTACAACATGCCGCTCGGTGAGATCGTGTTCGACTTCTTCGATCAGCTCAAGTCGAAGACCCAGGGCTACGCGTCGCTCGACTACGAACCGTCCGGGCAGCAGGAGGCCGACCTCGTCAAGGTCGACATCCTCCTCCAGGGCGAGAAGGTCGACGCGTTCAGCTCGATCGTCCACCGAGACAAGGCCTACGCCTACGGCACGATGATGGCCGAACGCCTGCGCAAGCTCATCCCTCGCCAGCAGTTCGAGGTTCCGATCCAGGCCGCGATCGGCGCGCGCATCATCGCCCGAGAGACGATCCGCGCGATCCGCAAGGACGTGCTCGCCAAGTGCTACGGCGGTGACATCACCCGCAAGCGCAAGCTCCTCGAGAAGCAGAAGGAGGGCAAGAAGCGCATGAAGATGGTCGGTCGCGTCGAGGTCCCCCAGGAGGCGTTCATCGCCGCGCTGTCGGGCGACGTCGAGGGCAAGGACAAGAAGTAGCACGTGCCGCTACCGGCCTACGAGCGGGGAATCACGCGTCATCCTGTCGCGACAGCGCCGGTGGGCATGCGGATCGCCGAGCATTCGACCGTGGTCGATCCGGCGGCGCGCGATGCCGTCGCGGCGTTGGTGTGCTCGTGGGAGTTCAAACGACGCGCCGGATTCGCGGTGCCGTCCGAGGAGCCGACACCGGGACTCGAAGGGGTGCTCGCGAAGCGCCTGCTCGGCATCCGCTTCGTCGAGCCGGTGCGTATCGTCTGGGCCGATGAGAGCGGCTTCGGCTACGAGACGCGACCCGGGCACCCGATCTACGGCGAGGAGTCGTTCCGGATCGACGAGCGCGGTGTGTTCACAGCGCGGTCCATCTCCTGCCCTTCCACCGCACTCTGGCGTGTTCTCGGTCCTGCCCTGCGGATGGTGCAGCGCGCGACCCATGCGCGCTACGTGAAGATCGTGCAGGCCGAAGCAGCGGCTTCCCGCACGCAGTGACGCTCGACTGAGCGGGTTCACTGACCGAAGATGTGTCGCCGTGCGGCGCGTGGGGGTGTTCGCTCAGGCAACGGGAAGTAGGCTGGAACTCATGCGGCGCGGGACTTTCCGAGACGACACGGTGGACTATGCGGCCGTGGGTGCGACCCACGCGCCCGATCTGATGCAGTACCCGCCGGAGCGCAGCATCCCGGCGGAGGAATCCTGGCGGATCGGTAGCGGCAGCGAGCGCTTCCAGACCGCCGGTGAAGCGCTGCTCTCGTGGACGGCGCAGCGCGCGGCCGGACTCTCCGTCGAAGACGTGCGTCCGGCGCCCGGCCCCGCCTACGCGGGGGTGAGCTTCGACGCGGAGGGCAACCCGATCGCGCCGAGCAAGCGTGACGTCGAGCCCCGCTACGACGCGGAGGGCATGCCCTTCGTCGGCGCGGGGATGACTCTTCATCTGCGCGGTCGCGTCGGCAGCATGCGTGCGGACGCGGAGCTCCGCGTGATCTCGGTGACCGAGGAGACCCGGCGCATCGGCTTCGTCCTCGGCACCGTCGGCGGATCCGTCGTCCGTGGCGAGGAGTCCTTCGACGTGGACTGGCGTGAAGACAACGACGAGGTCTGGTTCACCGTCCGCGCCTTCGACGCTCCGCACGCGCTGCTGTACCGCACCGTGCCGGCGCTCGTGAAGCGCCGTCGTCGTGAGCTCTTCGCGCGCTACCTCCGCGCGATCTCCCCGCTCTACGCGACCCCCCTGTGATGGCGGGACCGCTTCCTCTGGGAGACCCTGCGCCGGCAGACGGACATCTGCCCGACGACCTTCCCTTCGACGCGAGTGTGCCGTTCTCGGCCTACCTGCACATCCCGTTCTGCACGGTGCGCTGTGGTTACTGCGACTTCAACACCTACACGTCGACCGAGCTCCGCGGCGCCAAGCAGGAGGATTACGCATCGACGCTGATCTCTGAGATCGGCCTCGCCCGTCGGGTGCTGGCCGACGCGGGGGCGCTGCGGCCGATGGACACCGTCTTCTTCGGTGGTGGCACGCCCACGCTGCTGCCGGCTGGCGATCTCGCCCGGATGCTGGAGGCCGCGACCTCGGCCTTCGGATTGGCAGAGGGCGCAGAGGTCACGGTGGAGGCGAATCCTGACACCGTGACGCCCGCGGTCGCGCGGACGCTGGCCGCCGCCGGTGTGACGCGGATGTCGGTGGGCATGCAGTCGGCCGTGCCGCACGTGCTCGCCTCCCTCGACCGCACGCACCGGCCCGAGAACGTGACCACCGCGGTCGCCGCGGCGAAGGACGCGGGTCTCGCGGTCAGTGTCGATCTGATCTACGGGGCGCCGGGGGAGTCGCTCGCCGACTGGGAAGTCTCGCTCGACGCGGCGCTCGCGCTGGAGTCCGACCACATCTCCGCGTACGCGCTGATCATCGAGGACGGCACGAAGCTCGCTCGCCAGATCCGCCGTGGAGAGGTTCCGACCCCCGACGACGACGTGCAGGCCGACATGTACGAGCTCGCCGACGCCCGTCTCGCGGCGGGGGGCTTCGACTGGTACGAGGTCAGCAACTGGGCACGCACGCCCGAGCAGCGGTCGCGGCACAATCTCGCGTACTGGCGCGGGAGTGACTGGTGGGGCTTCGGCCCCGGAGCGCACAGCCACGTCGCCGGGCTGCGCTGGTGGAACGTCAAGCATCCGGCGGCATACGCACAGCGGCTCGCGGCATCCGAGTCACCCGCAGCCGGCACGGAACGACCGGACGCCGAGTCGCGGACGCTGGAGCGGATCCTGTTGCTGAGCCGCATCCGCGAGGGCATCGCTATCGACGAGGTGCCCGCCGCGAACCGACGCAACGTCGCCGGGCTGATCGCCGACGGGCTCGTGGACCCGGCCGCCGCCATCCGCGGCCGGGTCCAGCTGATGCTTCGTGGTCGGCTCCTCGCCGATGCCGTCGTGCGCGAGCTCACCGACTGATCGGCCGATGCGGGCGGGCTCAGCCCGGGAGCAGGTCCATCCCCGCGGTCCGGCGCTGCGGCAGCGTCGCGCTCGTGGTGTCGAAGATGCGCGTCTGTCGGCCGGGCCCGTACGCCGGCCAGCCGGGGTCGCCGTTCGTGACGAATCCCACCCAGGCCGCGTTCATCTCGTACGCAAGCGTCTGCGGCGCGTCGTGGCCCGCCAAGCGCACCGTCTCGTCGTCCGCGAGCCGATCGAAGACGAAGCCGAGCTCGAGTGCATGCGCGGCCCGCAGATCGCGAACCGGACTCTGCCACGCGAACTCGTACACGTGCGTGCGCTCCGGCCGCGCAGCCGCCAGGCGACTCAGTGGCGCCCGCAGCAGCATGTCCGTGACGAGCTGCCCGAACACCTCGCCGGTGTTCGCCCCGGGGAAGGCCGAGCGGTACTCGCGCACCGCGCGCTGCGGGATGCGGGAGAGGATCCGCGCCGCCTGCAGCTTCAGCTCGCTGATGCCGGCCAGAGCCGCGGGCGGGAACCACAACCGGTACTCGTCGGTGTTGCTGCCGATCAGGAGGGGCGTGTCGATGTCGCCGAGCACCTCGTGCGGTGAGCGCGGCAGGCTCTCCGGGTCGATCGCGAACTGGAAGCCGGGAGCTCCGCCCAACGGGGACGAGCCTGCGGACTGGGCTTTCCGCGCCTCGAGCAGCTGACCGGGTGAGAGCGCGGCGAACGAGTCACGGTCCGCCCGGACTCCGAGGTGCTTCGCGAGCCGTGCGGTCACCCGTCCCGCCTTCTTCGCCGGCTGTGCAGCCAACGGTCCGGATTCGATGATCGCCCGATGGATCAGCTCGCGGGATTCGTCGCGCGCGAGGAGCCCGGCGACGATCGCCCCGCCGGCGGATTCTCCCATCGCGGTGATCTGCGCGGGATCACCGCCGAACGCGGAGATCTCGCGGTGCACCCACTCCAGCGCCGCAGCGGCGTCGCGCAGTCCGAGGTTTCTCGGTGCACCTTCGAGTACCGAGAAACCCTCCGAGCCCAGGCGGTAATTGATGGAGACGAACACGATCCCCGCTTTCGCGAAGACCGTGCCGTCGTAGAGGGGCAGAGCAGCGGTGCCCCGTTCCAGCGCCCCGCCGTGGATCCACAGGAGCACCGGCGCCGCGGAGGCCCCGGACGGTGCCCAGACATTGGCCGTGAGGATGTCCTCACCGTCGATGCGCACGGAGCCGAGGAGCTCGCCGATCGCGCCGGCGTAGGGAAGCTGGGGTGCCGTGGGGCCGAACTGCGTCGCCTCACGGATGCCCTCCCACGCCGGCACCGGTTGCGGGGCGCGGAACCTGTTCTCGCCGAAGGGCGGCGCGGCGTAGGGCATGCCGAGGAACCGGACGATCCCTTCCTCCTCGGAGCCGCGGACGGTGCCGCTGGACAGGGTGGCCCGGGGGGAGGAGGTCATGAGCGTCATCCTAGGGTCGCGCATCCGCGCTACGGAGAATCCCGAGCTGCACGGGGTAGGATTGGCACTCTGAACGTCCGAGTGCCAGCGGAAGGGAAGGGCGATGGTCACAGAGCGAGGACTCCAGGTTCTCCGCGCGATCGTGCAGGACTACGTCGAGACCCACGAACCCGTCGGCAGCCGTTCCATCGTCGACCGGCACTCCTTCGGCGTCTCGGCGGCGACGATCCGCAACGACATGGCGCTGCTCGAGGACGAAGAGCTCATCACGGCGCCGCACACCTCGTCCGGTCGGGTGCCGACCGACAAGGGCTACCGCGTCTTCGTGAATCACCTGGCGCAGCTGCGGCCGCTCTCGTCCGCGCAGCGCTCGGCGATCGAGTCGTTCCTCGGCGAGCCCGCTGACCTCGACGACCTGATGGTGCGCACCGTGCGGGTGCTGACGCAGCTCACCGGTCAGGTGGCGCTCGCGCAGTACCCCTCGTTCGCACGTGCTCACGTCACGCACGTCGAGCTGGTGGCGTTGGCCCCCAATCGTCTCCTGATCGTCCTCGTGACGGACGCCGGCGGTGTGTCGCAACGCGTGGCCCAGCTGCCGGAGGCCATCGACGAGGCCGAGATGGCGGTGCTGCGCGCGCGCATGGCCGCCTTGATCACCGGTCACGGCATCGGCGAGGCCTCCGACCGGCTGCAGGCACTGCTCGCCGTTCAGGACGCGCCGAAGGATCACGTGCTGCGCGCGATCGCGAGCGTCGTCATGGACGAGCTCAGCGGTTTCCGCCAAGAGCGTCTGGTGATGGCGGGAGCAGCCACCCTGGCCCGTCGCGAACAGGACTTCCGCGGCAGCATCCATCCGCTCCTCGAGGCGATCGAGGAGCAGGTGACCCTGCTGCGGCTGATGAGTGAGATGGTGACCGACGAGCACGGGCTCGCGGCCAGCATCGGCACCGAGAACGCGCCGTTCGGCCTCGGCGAGGCATCGATCGTCGCCAGCAACTACGCGGCGCCCAGCGGCACCGCGCGCGTCGGCGTGATGGGGCCGACGCGGATGGATTATCCGAGCAATCTCGCGGCGGCGCGGGCGGTCGCCCGCTACCTGTCGCGGATGCTCGACGAAGACGAGGCCGGCCGCTGACGCGGTCGCGACCGGAAGACACACGCAGAAAGGCGATTGTGGCGGACCACTATGAGGTTCTCGGGGTGTCCCGAGACGCTTCCACCGACGAGATCAAGAAGGCGTATCGGCGCCTCGCGCGACAGCTGCATCCGGATGTGAATCCCGGTGAGGATGCGGCGGAGAAGTTCAAGCTCGTCACGCACGCGTATGACGTGCTGAGCGACGACGAGTCGCGGCGCCGCTACGACATGGGCGGAGGAGACGGCGCCGCTGGCAACTTCGGCGGATTCGGCGGGTTCGGCGACATCTTCGAGACGTTCTTCGGTGCCTCCCAGGGCGGCGGTCGCGGCGCACGACCCCGTTCGCGCCGGGAGCGCGGACAGGATGCTCTCGTGCGTGTCACGCTCGACCTCGGTGACGTCGTCTTCGGCGCGCACCGCGACATCGACGTCGACACCGCCGTGCTGTGCGAGACGTGCCAGGGCTCCTGTTGCCAGGAGGGTACGTCCCCCGTCACCTGCGACATCTGCGGCGGCTCCGGACACGTGCAGCGTCAGGTGCGCAGCCTGCTCGGCAACGTCGTCACCTCTCAGCCCTGCGGCACGTGCGAGGGCTACGGCACCACCATCCCGTTCCCGTGCGGCACCTGCGGAGGCCAGGGCCGCGTGCGCTCGCGTCGCACGGTCTCGCTCGACATCCCCGCCGGCGTCGAGACCGGCCTTCGCCTTCAGCTGCCCGGCTCGGGCGAGGTCGGCAAGGCGGGCGGCCCGAACGGCGACCTGTACGTCGAGGTCACGGTCAACGCCCACCCCGCTTTCAGTCGTGAGGGCGATGACCTGCTCGCCACGCTCGAGGTGTCGATGACCGACGCCATCCTCGGCACCGAGACCACGATCCAGGGGCTCGACGGCGAGGTCGACCTCGAGATCCGCGCGGGCGTGCAGTCCGGCGACGTGCTCACCATCAAGGGGCGTGGCATCACCCCGCTCCGGGGCACCCAGCGCGGAGACCTGCGCGTCGGCGTGCAGGTGCTGACGCCCACCCGGCTGGACTCCGCGCAGCGGGCGCTGATCGAGGACTTCGCGAAGAAGACCAAGGCTCCGGATCCGCAGCTCGCGCAGTTCCAGCCCGGTCTCTTCTCGAAGCTCCGCGACCGTTTCCGCAGCCACTGATCATGGCGCTGCACTTCCTGGTCGAGTCGTCGACGGATGCCGGAGTCGGCGACCTCGTGTCGTTGACCGGCGCTGAGGCGAAGCATGCCGCCGTCGTGCGGCGCCTGCGGGTCGGCGAGGCGGTCACGGTCGGCGACGGCGCGGGCGTGTGGCTGATCGGTGCGGCCGAAGAGGTGTCCCCGACCCGCGTCGAGGTGCGGATCTCCGACCGCGTCGAGCATCCGGCTCCGAGCCCTCGGATCGTTCTGGTCCAGGCGCTCGCGAAGGGCGACCGCGACGAGCTGGCCGTGCAGGCGGCGTGCGAGCTCGGCGTCGACGAGATCGTGCCGTGGCAGGCGAGCCGCAGCGTCTCCCGCTGGGAGGGACCGAAGGCGGTCAAAGGTCGCGAACGGTGGGCGACCATCGTGCGCGAGGCCGCGAAGCAAGCCCATCGGGCCTGGGTGCCCGAGGTCACCGCACCGGTCTCGACGACGCAGCTCGCCGAGCGGGCGACCTCGCAGCGCGTGCTGCTCCTCGACCCCACCGCATCCGTGCGCCTCTCCGAGATCTCGGCCGACGATCGCGATCTGGTGCTGGTCGTGGGGCCGGAAGGCGGGATCGCCGAGGAAGAACTCGACCGGCTGACAGCTGCGGGCGCCGAAAGAGTGCTCCTGGGCGACACGGTGCTGCGGACGTCGACGGCGGGCCCGGCGGCGATCGCCGTGCTGTCGGTCGCGCTCGGCCGCTGGTGAGCTGCGTTCCGGCCGCCCACGGCGTCAGGCCGCTGGGGACGCGGCGATCAGTAGACTTGATCGCATGACGGAACCCTCGATCTTCACGCGCATTCTGAACGGGGAGATCCCTGCCGAGATCCTCGGCGAGACCGACCGCCTGTTCGCACTGCGTGACATCGCCCCGCAGGCACCGGTGCATCTCCTCGTGGTGCCGAAGACCGCGGAGTACCGCGATGTCACCGAGCTCGCCGCAGGGGATCCGTCCCTGCTGGCGGAGATGGTGGCGTTCGCCGGGAAGCTGGCCGCCGAGCACACCGACGACGGCGACTTCCGCCTCGTCTTCAACACCGGCACGAACGCCGGACAGACCGTTTTCCACGTCCATGCCCATGTGCTGGCCGGGGGATTGACCGAGAAGAGCGTCGGTGCCTGACAACAACGAACCGCAGGAACGCAGCCTGGGCGGTCGACCGCCCGAGGCCGTCGAGAAGATCTATGCCGATGGCGTCGCCATGGTGCAGCTCCTCGGCCCGCAGGACCGCCTGCTGCGGATGCTCGAGAAGGAGCACCCTGACGTCCAGGTGCTCGTGCGCGGCAACGAGATCACTCTCGGCGGCGACGTGGATGCGGTCGCGAAAGCCAAGGCGCTGGTCGAAGAGCTGCTCGCCATGACCAGAGCCGGCCATGACCTGGCTCCGAGCGACGTCTCCAGCTCGGCCCGCATGCTGCGCCAAGAGGGGGGTCCCCGTCCGAGTGAGGTGCTGGGCGAGGCGATCCTGACCACTCGCGGCAAGGTGATCCGTCCCAAGACTCTCGGGCAGAAGGAGTACGTCGACGCGATCGAGGAGAACACGATCGTCTTCGGCATCGGCCCTGCCGGCACGGGCAAGACCTATCTGGCGATGGCGAAGGCCGTCCAGGCGCTGCAGCGCAAGGAAGTCACGCGCATCATCCTCACCCGTCCCGCCGTCGAAGCGGGAGAGCGCCTCGGGTTCCTCCCCGGCACGCTGACCGACAAGATCGATCCGTACCTGCGACCGCTGTACGACGCGCTCAACGAGATGATGGACCCCGAGATCGTGCCGCGCCTGATGGCCACCGGGACCATCGAGGTCGCCCCTCTCGCGTACATGCGCGGGCGTACCCTGAACGATTCGTTCGTCGTGCTCGACGAGGCGCAGAACACCACACCCGAGCAGATGAAGATGTTCCTCACGCGCCTCGGCTTCGGCACGCGCATGGTCGTGACGGGCGACATCACCCAGGTCGACCTCCCGCAGGGCTCCTCCGGACTGCGTCTGGTCACGCGCGTGCTCGACGGCATCGACGACATCCACTTCTCGCGACTCACCAGCGACGACGTCGTCCGTCACTCGCTGGTCGGACGCATCGTCGACGCGTACAGCGAGTACGACGAGAAGCGCACGGCGCAGCGCTTCGAGCGCGAGCAGGCGGCGGAGTTCGCCAATCGCGCCGACCGCAGGGGAGCGCAGCGCCCCGGACCACGTGACCGCATGCCGAAACGAGGACTCTCATGATCGAGATCAACAACGAGTCGGCCATCGACGTCGACGAGACCGTGCTGCAGCGACTCACGGACTACAACCTGGCGCAGCTGCACGTCAGCCCGGACGCCGAGGTGGCGATCGTCCTCGTCGACGAGGGCGCCATGGAGGCACTCCACGTGCAGTGGATGGACGAGCCCGGCCCCACCGACGTGCTCAGCTTCCCGATGGACGAACTGCGTCCGGGCACGGAGGACCGCCCCACCGCTCCCGGTCTCCTCGGCGACATCGTGCTGTGCCCGCAGGTGGCGGAGGCACAGGCTCAGGCCGCGCGTCACACCCTGATGGACGAGCTGATCCTGCTCACCACCCACGGCCTTCTGCACCTTCTCGGATTCGATCACGCCGAGCCCGACGAGGAGCGTGAGATGTTCGGACTGCAGAAGGAACTGATCCAGGGCTTCGCCGCGGCTGAACGCCGCCGATGACGGCCGCCCTCCTTCTCATCGCCGCCGTCCTGCTGGTGGCGTTCGGCGGTCTCATGGCGGCGATCGACGCCGCCTACGGTGTCGCTTCCCGCGCCAATCTCGCCGACATGGCGACCGAGGGACGCCGGGCCAAGGCGCTGGGACGGATCGCCGCCGATCTCGACGCGCACGTGAACGCGGTCGCGTTCATCCGCGTGCTCGCCGAGGTGACCGCTGCGGTGCTGGTGACGGTCGCCTTCACCATGCTCATCGACAACAACTGGTGGGCGATGCTCGCCGCCGCTCTGCTGATGACGGCGATCACCTTCGTGCTCGTCGGCGCGAGCCCGCGGTCGTTCGGTCGCCAGCACGCCGAGGGAATGATCCGCGGTACGGCCTCGATCGTCCGAGGGCTCCGCATCTTTCTCGGACCGCTCGCGCAGGGGCTCGTCGTGCTGGGCAACAAGGTCACACCCGGCACGGGCCGGAGCTCCTTCGCCAGCGAGGACCAGCTGCTCAGCATGGTCGATGAGGCGGCCTCGAACGATCTGATCGAGGAGGACGACCGCGACCTCATCCACTCGGTGTTCGACTTCACGGACCAGTTCGTCCGCGCCGTCATGGTGCCGCGGACGGAGATGGTGACCGTCGATGCCACCGCCACGACGGACGAGGCGATGTCCCTGTTCCTGAACCGCGGGGTCTCCCGGATGCCCGTCGTGGACGACGACGCGGACGACGTGGTGGGTGTGCTGTACCTCAAGGACCTCGTGCAGTTCGCGTATCGCGACGACAGTGCCTGGCGCGCCGCATCCATCCGGCCGATCGCGCGACCGGCGACCTTCGTGCCCGAGTCGATGCGCGCCGAGACGCTCCTGCAGCAGATGAAGCGCGACGCCGTGCACGTGTGCCTCGTGATCGACGAGCACGGTGGCATCTCCGGCCTGGTGACCCTCGAGGACCTGATCGAGGAACTCGTCGGCGAGATCTCCGACGAGTACGATCAGGTATCCGCAGAGTTCGTCGATCTCGGTCACGGACGCTACCGCGTGAGTGCCCGTCTCTCCCTGGAGGACGTGGGCGACCTCTTCGGTCTCGAACTCGAGGACGAGGATGTCGACTCGATCGGCGGTCTGCTCGGCAAGGCGCTGGGACAGGTCCCGCAACCCGGGGCGACGGCGACGGTGGAGGGCCTGGTCCTCACCGGAGGAGCCTCTCGTGGCCGAGGTCGCGGGATCGCGACGGTGTTCGTGGAACGTGCGGCAGGGGACCCTGACGCTTCGCAGGATGAAGGAGATCGACACGATGACTGACGACACCCGAAGCGGGTTCGTGACCTTCGTCGGCCGCCCCAACGTCGGCAAGTCGACGCTGACGAACGCACTCGTCGGCGAGAAGATCGCCATCACCAGCGAGAAGCCGCAGACCACACGTCGAGCGATCCGCGGCATCGTGAATCGTCCGGAGGGGCAGCTCGTCATCGTCGACACCCCCGGAATCCACAAGCCGCGGACACTGCTCGGTGAACGGCTGAACGACCTGGTGGAGCAGGTGCTCGGCGACGTCGACGTCATCGGGTTCTGCGTGCCGGCGAATGAGAAGGTCGGCCCGGGTGATCGCCGCATCGCCGCGTCGCTCGACGGCTATCCCCGCGCCAAGAAGATCGCGATCGTGACGAAGACCGATGTCGCGGCCCGCGACGAGATCACCGAGCGTCTGCTGGAGGTCGACGCGCTGCGTGAAGACTGGTCCGCGGTGATCCCGCTGTCCGCGCTCACCAGGGACCAGCTCGACGTCCTGTCCGACGAGATCCTGCTGCTGATGCCGAAGGGCCCCGCCCTGTATCCGGAGGGCATCACGACCGACGAGTCGCAGGAGGACCGCATCGCCGAGATGATCCGCGAGGCGGCCCTCGAGGGGGTGCGCGACGAACTCCCGCACTCGATCGCGGTCGTGATCGACGACATCGCGCCGCGCGAGGGCACCGACCTCACCGACGTGCACGCGTCGATCGTCGTCGAGCGCGACAGCCAGAAGGCGATCATCATCGGGCACAAGGGCAAGCGACTGAGCGAGGTCGGCGCGCGTGCCCGCGTCGGCATCGAGGCGCTGGTGGGCACCCGCGTGTTCCTCGGCCTGCATGTCAAGGTCGCGAAGGAATGGCAGCGCGACCCGAAACAGCTCGGCAGGCTCGGCTTCTGAGATGAGGCCCGGTCACACGTCGATGGCGGCGGGAAGGCCGCCGACCCCGCAGACATGAGCTTCCGCAGCGATGACCCGAATCCGCTGCGGAACGAGGTCTTCACCCGAGTCTTCGACGCTCACTGGGCGGCGGTACGGCACCACATCGAGGGCGTCGTCGGCGACGAGGAGGAAATCACCGAGATCGTCTCCGAGGTGTTCCTGCATGCCTGGTCCCGGTTGAGGCCGGCTCGACCGCCCGGTCGGGTCTGGTTGCTCCGTGCCGCCGATCGGCGTCTGCGCTCTCGTTCTCGTCCGTCGTCGATGCCGAACGGCGCCGTCGACGCCGTGCACAGCGGAGTGTCCGGCGCCGACGAACAGCCGGGGCTGACGGCCCGCCTGGTAGTCATCCGAGCTTTGGGTGTCCTCACTCCGGTACAACGGCGTATCATCATGCTCACGTACTGGGATGGACTCGCGGTGGGGGAGATCGCGGAATTGCTGCGCGCTTCTGAGTCCCGAGTGCGAAAGACGCTGGGCGTCGCGCAGGGTCGTCTGCGTGATGAGCTGGGCCTGGAGGGGCTGATGACGGGTGATGACTGACAACGCCGTGCTCGAGCGGATGCTGATCGACGCCGACCCTGCACCGACGCCACGTGACGCACCGCCCGACGCCCGTGCTCTCGCGACCCGGGACCGCATCCTCCGACGCGATGTCGCACCGAAGCGCCGTCGGGTGCGGACGCTCGGCTGGGCGGGTGGGATCACGGCCGTCGCCGCTTCCACCGCCCTGGTGATCGGGGTGCTCTCTCCGCAGGGCGCCGCCGTGGCAGGCACTCCCGCACCGCTCGAGTTCAGTGGGTCGAGCACTGTCGCTCAGATCGTCGACGACGCGGAGACGGCTCTTGCCGAGACACCGGGGCCGACGGTGCCGATGCGAACCGTCAGGACGGCCTCCTGGGGCTTCCAAGTCGATGTCGACGCGAAGACCACGACTGTCGTGCCACAGCTCTCCACACTCGTGTGGGAACCGGACGGCTCCGGGCGGATGACCATCATCGCCGGAGTGCCGTACGATCCCTCTGACGCGGTGGCCAGCAACGCCGCCGAGGTTTCGAGCAGCGGGAAGGTCGTCACCGATCTGGTGATGGAGCCGGGGGATTTCGAGACCCCCTGGACGACGGTGCCCGGTGAGACGCGGGACGACATGGTGGCGATGCTCGAGGCGTTCGGCATGCCGGCAGATCCCACCGCGTACGACGTCGAGCTGGCGCTCACCTCTGTTCTGGACCAGTGGACGCTGACCGACGCGCAGCACGCGCAACTCCTGCTCCTGCTCGAGGAGGCCGGTGGTGGCGAAGCACTGGGCAACACGACCGATCGCCTGGGGCGCGCCGTGACCGGTGTACGTGTCCAGTCCCCGGACGGCGCCGTGAGCGACCTGGTACTGGTGTCGCGCGACACGGGGCGGATCGTGGGCGTCGAACGCACGGTCCTGAAAGCCGATGACGTGTTCCCCGCCGGCGCGATCATCTCGTATCAGATGTGGGATCTCGATGAGGAGACCGTTCGATGAAACGCACCACGGTTCTGGCCGCTGCTCTGCTCGGGCTCGTCATGACGCTGGGGGCGGCCCCCGCCATGGCCGCCGTCGACGACGACCGTGAGGTCGACCCCCTGGTGGCGGCGGTGCTCGATGAGGTGCCGGGCGGTGTCGTCATCGACGGGCGGCACGCGGTGTGGCCCAAGCTCGACATGGAGCTCACCGTGCCCGCAGCCTCGGGCTTGTCATCGTGGTCGGTCGGGAGCTGCACCACCGGCAGGATCTGCGCCTACAGCAACACTTCGCTCGGCGGAGCATCCCTGACGTTCGGCACGTGCGCGGTGCATACGATCCCGTCGAGCTTCGCGGTCAAGTCCGTCGCCAACGCCCGCGGCTCCGGCTCCGTCCAGGTGCGCAACGGGTCGACCGTCCTGAAGACCGTGGCCGCCGGGAGCTGGAGCAACGTCTCCGGCACGGTCACCAACCTCCGCTGCCTCCTCTGAACCGTGTCGCAGTCGATGTCATCCGAGGAACGGCCGCTGGCGCAGCACTGGGTGGCGACCGCGCCCGGTGGACCGGATTCGTGGGAGTTCGTCGAGGAGCGACTGGCGGCACCCGGGCACGGTGAGGTCACCATCCGAGTGCACGCGTCCGGCGTGAACCCCGCCGACGCGAAGCATGTCGCGTCCGGCGGGTCGGGCCTGGAGTTCCCCGTTCCGATCGGGTACGAGGTGTCCGGTGTGCTCAGCGCGGTCGGCCCGGACACTCGGATCGGCTCCGGTGCAGCGGCGATCGGCGACGAGGTGATCGCTTTCCGGGTGCGCGGCGGTTACGCGACAGCGGTCACGGTCCCCGCGGAGAAGGTCTTCGCGAAGCCGTCCACGCTCACGCATCCGGAGGCGGCGAACCTGCTTCTCGTCGGCACCACGGCCGCGGAGATGCTCGCGGTCACCGGGGCGGCGCCGGGGGCGACCCTCCTCCTCCACGGTGCCTCGGGCGCGGTCGGCGTGAGCGTCCTGCAGCAGGCTCGGCTCCGCGGCATCCGTGTCATCGGCACCGCGAGCACCGACCGGTTCGACGAGGTCCGGCGATTCGGGGGAGAGCCCGTCCGATACGGCCCGGGGCTCGCCGACCGGGTCCGTGAGGTCTCGGCCGGACCGGTGGCCGCAGCGCTCGACGCCGTCGGCACCGACGAGGCCGTCGACGTGTCACTCGAGCTGGTCGCGGATCGCCGTCGCATCGTCACCATCGCCGCCCTGGGGCGCGCCGAGGCCGAGGGGATCCAGGCGATCGCCGGCTCGATGCCCGCCAGTGCCCGGTTCCGCGATGAGGTGCGCAGTGAGCTGATCGCCCTCGCGCAGAACGGCGACCTCGTGGTGCCCGTCGCCCGGACCTTTCCGCTCGACGAGGCGCGTCAGGCCCATCGTGTGTTGGCGACCGGCCACCCTGGCGGGAAACTCGCCCTGATCCCGTAGGTCAGTCGATCTCGCGCAGGGCGGAGGTCACGACCACCACGTCGTCGCCGTATTCGGCATCCACCGCATCCTGGAGAGTGCCGTCATCCCACACGACGTGCAGCCAGACGTAGCCTCGATCCGTCCCGACCGTGAGGGCATCGGTCCCGAGACGCGCGGAGATGTCGTCCTGCACCCGCGTCAACTCGTCTTCGGCCGTCGAGCCCTCGACGCCGCCGGTCGGATCCTCCGGAGCGACCGTGTCGTACAGCGCGAGCATGATCGGCGGGTCGGTCCGGGTGAGCCGCTCGCCGTCGTACGTGGCATACACGGCGTACGCGCCCCAGGTCGCGTCGCCGCTGGTCTCGCTGCCGTCGACGCCGTCCCAGGTCCAGTCGTCCAGCGCCACCCCGCTGCACTGGGGCGGGTAGGACTCCATGATCGCCCCCATGCACAACGCCACGTCGCCTGCGTCGTCCAGCACGGTGCCCACCCCGATGACGCGCCCCTCCGGAGGCTCAGGATGTGCGTTCTCGAGGCGCTGGTCCGACGGGACGGTCGTGCTCGTCGGCGCCGCGGAACCGCCCGGTCCCGCGGTGCAGGCGGTCAAAGCGAGGAGTCCGACGGCCGATGCCACGGCGAGGATCAGGCGACGCTGCGATGTGCTCATATCGGGGAGTGTCACCGGCCGCGTGATCGTCTCACACGCGTCGAAACCGCCGGGCCATCCCTGCTAGCATGACCACATGCCTTTCGGTGGTCTGCTTCTTCTTAGCTGCCGCGACGAGTCCTAAAGCTAGGGCCTTCCTCGTCGCGGCGCTTGTGTTGGCCCGTTCATCTTGACGAAGAGAAGAAGCCCCATCATGCAGAACACTCAGCGCCCGTCCGCGATGCCGATCCACAAGTACCGGCCGTTCCACGAGCAGATCAACGTCCACCTGCCTGACCGTACCTGGCCGGATGCTCGGATCACCGAGGCGCCGCGGTGGTGCGCCGTCGACCTTCGCGACGGCAACCAGGCACTCATCGACCCGATGTCGCCCGAGCGCAAGCGCGTGATGTTCGAACTGCTCGTCAGCATGGGTTACAAGGAGATCGAGGTCGGCTTCCCGTCGGCGAGCCAGACGGACTTCGACTTCGTCCGCCAGCTCATCGAAGAGAACCTGATCCCCGACGACGTCACCATCCAGGTGCTGACCCAGGCGCGCGAGCACCTGATCGAGCGCACGTATGAGTCGATCGCGGGCGCCAAGCAGGCCATCGTGCACCTGTACAACTCCACGAGCGTGCTGCAGCGCGAGGTCGTGTTCCGCACCGACAAGCAGGGCATCATCGACATCGCGCTCGAGGGTGCGCGCCTGTGCCGCAAGTTCGAGAAGACGATCCCGGACACGAAGGTCTACTACGAGTACTCGCCCGAGAGCTACACGGGCACAGAGCTCGAGTTCGCGGTCGACATCTGCAACCAGGTGATCGAGGTCTTCGAGCCGACTGCAGACCGCAAGGTGATCATCAACCTGCCCGCCACCGTCGAGATGGCCTCTCCCAACGTCTACGCCGACTCGATCGAGTGGATGAGCCGGAACCTCAACTACCGAGAGAACATCATCCTGTCGTTGCATCCGCACAACGACCGCGGTACCGCGATCGCCGCCGCCGAGCTCGGCTACATGGCCGGAGCCGACCGCATCGAGGGCTGCCTGTTCGGCAACGGCGAGCGCACGGGCAACGTCGACATCGTGGCGCTGGGCATCAACCTGTTCACGCAGGGCATCGACCCGCAGATCGACTTCAGCGACATCGACCAGGTCAAGCGCACGGTCGAGTACTGCAACCAGCTGCCCGTGCCGGAGCGCAGCCCCTGGGCGGGCGACCTGGTCTTCACCGCGTTCAGCGGGTCGCACCAGGATGCGATCAAGAAGGGCTTCGAAGCGATGGAGGCCCGGGCGAGCGCCGAGGGCGTCACGGTCGACGAGATCGAGTGGGCGGTTCCGTACCTGCCGGTCGACCCGAAGGACCTGGGCCGCTCATACGAGGCGGTCATCCGGGTGAACTCGCAGTCCGGCAAGGGCGGCGTCGCGTACCTGCTGAAGTCGGATCACGCGATCGATCTGCCGCGCAAGCTCCAGATCGAATTCTCCGGCGTCGTGCAGGCCAAGACGGATGCCGAGGGCGGCGAGGTCACGTCCGACCAGATCTGGTCGATCTTCAACGACGAGTACCTGCCCGCCGACGACTCCGCGGCCAAGTGGGGACGGTTCGAGCTGCTCGCGACGCAGACTCGCAGCGACATGTCCGGTGACGTGGTGCTCGACGTGGTGCTGCGCGACGACGACGAGCAGGTCTCGGTGTCGGGCAACGGCAACGGCCCGGTGGCGGCGTTCGTCGAGGTGCTACGTGGTCAGGGCTTCGACATCACCGTGTACGACTACGTGGAGCACGCCCTCAGCGCCGGAGGCGACGCACAGGCCGCGGCCTACGTCGAGCTGCAGGTCGGCGACCAGCGCCTGTGGGGCGTCGGCATCGACGGCGACATCTCGACGGCATCCCTCAAGGCGATCGTCTCGGGTGTCAACCGCTCGATCCGCACGCGGCAGCAGGAGCTCGCGGCGGTCTGACAGTCCGCGCAGGAACGCCCCCTCGGTGACGACCGAGGGGGCGTTCGTCATTCCCTGTTCAGACCCACTGGACGAGTGGCCGTAATCCCGACGCGGAGGCTCAGATGTCGGCGCTGGGCTTGACGATCGCGATGGCGCCCGTCTCGGCGGCCACCTTGCGGCGGTAGATCCGGCGCTGCTCCGGCAGGGAGACGTCGAACGTGACGGCGAGGATGCGGATGACGGTCGTCACGGCGATGCCGGCGACGGCGGCGATCGTGATGGGCATCCCGAGCGCGACGGCGATGACGATGAACGTGCACCCGGCGCCGGCCGCGACGGCGTAGAGCGACCCGACGTGCATGATCGCGGTCGGCAGCCCCATGAGCATGTCGCGGAGCACGCTGCCGCCCACGGCCGCGCACACGCCGATGAACACGGCCGGCACCTCGGGGATGCCGAAGGCGAGAGCTTTGCTCGTCCCGAACGCACCGAACATCCCGATGACCACCGCGTCGAGCACCACGATCGCGGTGTTCAGGCGGGTGAACAGACCGGCGAGCAGCATGCCCAGGAGTGCCGCCCCGGCCGCCGTGACGAGATACCACTGGTTCTGCAGCGTCGCCGGCGTCTGCCCGAGCAGGATGTCGCGGATCAGACCGCCGCCCATCCCGATCATGATGCCGATGATCGCGACGCCGAGCCAGTCGAGGCGCCGCTGACCCTGGAACCCCGAAGCGAACATCGCTCCCTGGACCCCGCCGAGGCCGACGCCGAGCAGGTCCGCCCACAGCGGAATGGTGAAGAGCGGTTCGGTCACCCGTCCATTCTCCCGTACGGAGGATAATCGAGGGGTGCCCACCTACCGAGACGAAGCGGTGATCCTGCGCACTCACAAGCTCGGTGAGGCGGATCGCATCGTCACCATGCTCTCGCGCCGCCACGGCAAGGTGCGCGCGGTCGCTAAGGGCGTGCGCCGCACCTCGTCGAAGTTCGGCGCCAGGCTCGAGCCGTTCATGGTCGCCGACGTGCAGCTCTATCAGGGGCGCTCGCTCGACATCGTGCAGCAGGCGGAATCGCTCGGCTCCTACGGCACGGACATCGCGGCGCACTACGACCGGTTCACCGCGGCGAACGCGATGGTGGAGACAGCCGACCGTCTGAGCGATGCCGAGGCGACCCCCGATCAGTACCTGCTCCTCGTGGGCGGGCTGCGGGCACTGTCGCGCGGAGAGCACGTCGCGCGGAGCATCCTCGATTCGTACCTCCTGCGGGTCATGTCGCTTTCCGGGTGGGCGCCCTCGCTCGACGAGTGCGCGCGCTGCGGGACGCCGGGGCCGCACGCGCGGTTCGTCGCGCAGCTGGGTGGACTGGTGTGCACCAACTGCGCGCCGGCCGGCAGCCCCCGCGTCGCCGAGAAGACACTGACCCTTCTCCGCGCCTTGATCTCGGGGGAGTGGGACGTCATCGATGCGTCCCCGCCCGCCGACACCGCGGCCGCGTCCGGACTCGTCTCCGCTTACGCCCAGTGGCACCTGGAGCGCGGTATCCGCTCGCTCGCCCATGTGTCGGACATCTCGTCGGAAGGACCACGATGAGCCCGAAGCCCTACACGCACAAAGACGCGGTGCCCTATCGTCCGCTGGATTGGACCGGTGTGCACCCGCCGGCGTTCCGGGCCGTGCCCGAGCACGTCGCGATCGTCATGGACGGCAACGGCCGCTGGGCCAACCGCCGAGGGCTCAACCGCATCGAAGGCCACAAGGCGGGCGAGGAGGTGCTGCTCGACGTCGTCGCCGGCGCCATCCAGGCCGGGGTGAAGCATCTGTCCGTGTACGCGTTCTCGACCGAGAACTGGGCGCGGTCCCCCGAGGAGGTGCGCTTCCTCATGGGCTACAACCGCGATGTGCTGCACCGCCGCCGTGACCAGCTCAACGAGTGGGGCGTCCGCATCCGCTGGGCCGGCCGCAAGCCGAGGCTCTGGGGCAGCGTCATCAAGGAGTTGCAGCACGCCGAACAGCTCACCCGCGGCAACGACGTGCTCACCCTCACGATGTGCGTCAACTACGGCGGCAGAGTCGAACTGGTCGACGCGATGCGGGCGATTGCGGAAGACGTCGCGGCCGGCCGCGTGAAGCCCAAGGCCATCACCGAGAAGATGATCCGCCGGAACCTGTACGTGCCGGACATGCCCGACGTCGACCTTTTCCTCCGGAGCTCGGGGGAGCAGCGCACCTCGAACTTCCTGCTGTGGGAGTCGGCCTACGCCGAGATGGTGTTCCTCGACACGCTCTGGCCGGACTTCTCGCGGGAAGAACTCTGGCGGGCGATCGGCATCTACCTGTCGCGGGACCGTCGCTTCGGCGGCGCGATCGACACCCCTGACTCACCCGCCTGAGCCCGGAGCCACTGCTCGGTCTCGTGCGGAGTCCGGAGCCGGACGATCGTGAGCTGCGGGAAGCGCAGGGTGTAGTCCGGCATCCGCTCGGTCCAATGCCCCAGGGTCTTGGTCTGCCAGGCGAGGATGTTCTCGTCGGGATCGATGCGGAACATGTGCCAGATCGGTTTCTCGACGTTGCCGTTCCACATCCGCGTGCGCAGGATGCTGCGGCGAAGCGTTCGACGCAGCAGGCGGGAGCGCACCACGCGGTACGGGTAGTCCAGCCAGATCGCGAGTTCGGCACGCGGCGTGATGATCTCGTCGGTGCCCTTGCTCGTGTACTGCCATTCGGTGACCCAGCGGTCCTCGGACGCGAAGGCGCGGACGTCGTCGAGGAACTCGGGCCGCGGAGTCCAGTCCGGCCCGTGGAACAGGCCGTCGATCTCGACGTGGCGCAGCCCCCACACTCCGGCGACGCGGCGCGCGAGAGTCGTCTTGCCGGAGCCCGTGACACCGGCGATCAGGACCCGCTCGGGCCGGAAGGGAAGCGGATCGGCGGCGGTGAGCATCCGAGAATCCTATCGATCTCGCGCCCGCCGCCTCGGAATAGCTCGGAGGCGCATGCGGTTGGATGAAAGTGTGACTGAACCCATCTCCATCGACATCTGGTCCGACATCGCCTGCCCCTGGTGCTACATCGGCAAGCGCAACCTCGAGAAGGGTCTCGAAGCGGTCGCTGCCGACGAGGACGCGCCGCAGGTCAACATCACCTTCCACTCGTTCGAGCTGTCGCCCGACACCCCGGTCGACTTCGACGGCGACGAGATCGACTTCCTCGCCGGGCACAAGGGCATGCCGCGGGAGCAGGTCGAGCAGATGCTGTCGAACGTGACCGGTGTCGCCGCGAACGCGGGGCTCGAGTACCGTTTCGACATCCTGCAGCACACCAACACCGTGAAGGCGCACGAGCTGCTGCACTTCGCGAAGGCCGAAGGGCTGCAGCACGAGATGGAGGAGCGGCTCATGTCCGCCTACTTCACCGAGGGCAAGCACGTCGGGCGTATCGACGACCTCGTCGCCCTCGCGGCCGAGGTGGGGCTCGACGCCGACCGCGCCCGCACAGCGCTCGAGAGCGAGCAGTACCTCCCGGCCGTGCGTCAGGATCAGGCGCAGGCACGGGCCTACGGCATCCAGGGCGTTCCGTTCTTCGTCGTCGACGGCCAGTACGGCATCAGTGGCGCACAGCCGCCGGCCGCGTTCGAGAACGTGATCCGCGACCTGTGGGCCAAGCGGGACGAACCCGTCGAGGCCTGAGACCCGCCGGACAACACGACGCCGGGGACCCGAACGGGTCCCCGGCGTCGCCCCGTGTGTGCGTCAGATCCGCTGCTGGCGCGGGCCGAGCGGCAGCGGCTCCATGGGCTGGTCGTTCGCGGTCAGATCGATGCCGAGCTCGCGCGCATAGACGACACGCGTCGCGATCGTCACCTCGTCACCGGCTTCCTTGAGCTCGAAGACCCGACCACCGCGCATACGGTTGCGCTCAGCGCCGTCGAGACCGTAGGCGCCGAACCCGGTGCCGGGGGCGTAGCCCAGCATGACGCCGTAGTAGTCGCCCACGTAGTCGTTGATGTGGTCATGGCCGACGAACACGCCCTTCACATCGCCGCGCTCGAGGATGGCATTGAACATCCCGGAGTTGAACGGACCGGGGCACTCGTCTTCGTTGCGCTCACCGACGATGGCGTGCCGGGCCTTGCCGCGCGCGGCATCGGCCTCCGTGCGGGTGTCCACGCCGCCCCACCACATGAAGCGGTGCTCCCACAGCGCGATGTGCAGGAACATCAGCCCCGGTACCTTGCGCCCCCGCCGCTGTTCGAGACGCTGCGACTGCTCGCGGTACCAGGCCACCTGGTCCATCCGCAGCCAGTCCCAGGTCGGGTACCCGGCGAAGTCCTGGCCGTCGATCGTGCCGGGGGCGTAGCGCCCCGAGTCCATCAACCACAGGGCGAACGCCTCGCGGTTCTTCCGGGCGGCCGAGCCGATCGACACGATCGTGTTGCTGGTACCGGTCACGCCCCGTGTGCTCTCGGCGTTCACGTTGTACTCGTACGAGCGGTAGATCTTCAGCATTCCCGCCTCGTCCACGCCCGACTGCGGCAGCGAGTCCTCGTCATGGTTGCCGTAGGTGACCGCCCACGGAATCCGCCGGGCCTCCATGGGCGTGACGACGTTGTTGATCGCCTGCTTCACGGCGAGCCGGGTCTCGCAGCCGCCGGTGATCACATCGCCGTTGATGACGACGAAGTCGGGCTTCTCCTGATCGAGCACCTTCTCCATCAGTTCGACCGTGCGGCGGTCGGTGAGTTCATCGTCTTGCGTGTCGTTGAACTGCACCACCTTGAAGGTCCCGTCGGCGCGGAAACGCAGACCGCGGCCGGCTCCGGCGCCCGCCGGGGCGATGTCCGAGGCCGCGGCTGCGGAGGCGGTACCGAGGGGCAGGGCGGTTCCGAGAGCGCCGAGCGCTCCGGCGGTGAGGACGGTGCGCCGGCTGATCGGCAGACGGTCGGGCATGCGTGGTCTCCTTCGTCTTCGGGCGATGTTCGCCGCGGTGAGACTAGGGAGGCCAGATGGCGTCGGGCTGACGAGGAGATGAACGAGCCCCGTGTTCGCCCGCAGATCAGGGAAGCGCGCGGCTTACGCGGAGGTGAACCGCACCGACCCCGCGCTCGATCCGACGTGACTTAGCGGGTCAGTGCTGCTTCGATCGCGCTGACGATCTCGGGGGCGTCCGGCTTCTGCTTCGGACGGAAGCGCAGGACGTCGCCGTCGGGCAGCACGAGGAACTTCTCGAAGTTCCACTCGACGCGGCCGGCCTTGCCGCCCTCGTCCGGGGTCTCCTTGAGAGCCTTGTAGAGCTCCGACGCGTTCTTGCCGTTCACCTTGACCTTGTCATTGACCGGGAAGGTGACGCCGTAGGTCGTAGAGCAGAACTCGAGGATGTCGTCGACGGAGCCCGGCTCCTGGCCGAAGAACTGGTTGCACGGGAAGCCGACGACCGTGAAGCCGCGGTCCCCGTACAGGCGCTGCAGTTCCTCGAGCTGCTCGTACTGGGGGGTGAGTCCGCACTTGGACGCCACGTTGACCACCAGCACCACGTCGGCGCCGAGATCGTCGAGCGTCTTCTCCTCGCCCTTGGCATCGGTGAACGGGATCGAACGGAGCGCGGAATCGGTCATATTCACAGCTTAGGTCGCCGCATCCCTCCGGGCTCCGCGTCTGGGAGAATGGACAGGACATGACTCTCGCCACCGCCCCCGCCCGCCCCCTTCGCATCGGCCCGATCGACCTCGACGTGCCGGTCGTCCTCGCACCCATGGCGGGTATCACCAACACCGCCTTCCGGCGCCTGTGCCGCGAGTACGGCGCCGGGCTCTACGTGAGCGAGATGATCACCTCGCGTGCGCTGGTCGAGCGCAACGAGACGACCATGCGTCTGATCCGGCACCACGAGTCCGAGACGCCGCGGTCCATTCAGCTCTACGGTGTCGACCCGAAGACGATCGCCGAGGCCGTGCGCATCATCGTCGCGGAAGACCATGCCGACCACATCGATCTCAACTTCGGATGCCCGGTGCCGAAGGTCACCCGCCGCGGCGGGGGAGCAGCGCTGCCGTGGAAGTCGAAGCTGTTCGCCGACATCGTCGACCAGGCGGTCAAGGCGGCGGGTGACGTGCCGCTCACGGTGAAGATGCGCAAGGGAATCGACAAGGATCACCTGACGTTCCTCGACGCCGGGCGCGCGGCGGAGGATGCCGGTGCAGCCGCCGTGGCCCTGCACGCGCGCACCGCGGGCGAGTTCTACTCCGGGCACGCCGACTGGAACGCGATCGGCGAGCTGAAGCAGGCCGTCACGAGCATCCCCGTGCTGGGCAACGGCGACATCTGGTCCGCCGACGATGCCGTGCGCATGATGGCGCAGACCGACTGCGACGGTGTCGTGGTCGGACGCGGCTGCCTCGGACGCCCGTGGCTGTTCGGTGAGCTCGCCACCGCCTTCGGTGGCGAGGGAAAGACGGTCGACGCCACGCTCGGGTTCGTCGCGAACGCCTTCCGTCGGCATGCCGAGCTGCTGGTCGAGTTCTTCGAAGACGAAGATCGCGGGTGCCGTGACATCCGCAAGCACGTCTCCTGGTATTTCAAGGGATACCCGGTCGGTGGTGACATCCGCACCGGGCTCGCCACCGCATCCAGCCTCGCGGAGATCGACGACTTCCTCGGGCGACTCGATCACACCGCTCCGTATCCCGGTGCGGATGCCGAGGGGCAGCGCGGACGCTCCGGGCATCCGAAGCGGACGGCACTGCCGGACAAGTGGCTGGAGTCGCGGGAGCTCGCCTCGTCGGCATCGGAGATGATGCGTGGAGCGGAGATCGAGAACAGTGGCGGTTGATCCTCAGGTCGGCCTGCGCGCCGACGGTTACGACGCGCGCGACGCCGAGCGCTTCTTCGCGGAGACCCATCGTTCGGAGCGCAACGACTTCGCGCGCGATCGCGCACGCGTGCTGCATTCCGCAGCTCTGCGTCGGCTCGCCGCGAAGACACAGGTGCTGAGCCCGGCCAGCACGGCCGACTTCGCCCGCAACCGCCTGACACACTCGCTCGAGGTGGCGCAGGTCGGACGGGAGCTGGCGGTCGCTCTCGGCGTCTCGGCCGATGTGGTCGACACCGCCTGTCTGAGCCATGACCTGGGCCACCCGCCGTTCGGACACAACGGCGAGCGGGCGCTCAACGAATGGGCGGAGCCGATCGGCGGCTTCGAGGGCAATGCCCAGTCGCTGCGCATCCTCTCGCGGCTCGAGGCCAAGGTGCTCGACGACGATGACCGCTCGGTCGGACTGAACCTGACGCGCGCCAGCCTCGACGCGACGTGCAAGTACCCGTGGACGGTCGACAGTCCGGTGCCGGATCCCGGTGGGCGGCTCAAGTTCGGCGTGTACCCCGAGGACGAGGCTGTGTTCCGGTGGATGCGCGAGGGAGCCCCCGGACGCCTGCGGTGCATCGAGGCCGAAATCATGGATCTCTCCGACGACATCGCATACTCGGTGCACGACTTCGAGGACGCGATCGTCAACGGATACGTCGACGTCGCGCAGCTGGCCGATCCGCGTGCGCACGATGCGCTGCTCGGACGCATCCAGCAGTGGGTGGGATACGACTTCACTCGCGACGAGTTGGCGGATGCGCTGTACCGCCTCTCGTCCCAGCCGATGTGGCTCGCGTCGTTCGACCGCTCACGGCAGGCGCTCGCCCGGCTCAAGAACCTGACGAGCGATCTGATCGGCCGCTTCGCCAAAGCCGCGGTCGCCGCCACCAAAGAGGCGTACGGAAGCACGGCTCTGGTTCGCTACAACGCCCATGTCGTCGTCCCGCGGGTGATCGAGGTCGAGATCGCGGTGCTCAAGGGCATCATGGGTCAGGCCATCGTCACGATCGAGGCTCGCAAGGGCGTGTACAAGGAACAGCGGCGCGTTCTGACGCGGCTCGCCGAGGCGCTGTGGTCGACAGACGCCCTGTGGTCCGCCGGATCCGACGTGCTCGAGCCCGCGTTCGCTGCCGACTTCATCGCGGCGGAGGACGATGCCGAGCGCGCCAGGGTCGTCGTGGATCAGATCGCGAGCCTCACCGACCAGAGCGCGATCGATTGGCACAACCGGCTCGTGGGAGAGATCGATCCGGCCGAGGTGGGCATCTGGACTCCTCGTCACGCTCGACCCGGGGCTCGGGCGCACGCCGAGAGGCGGCCCATCGCCGAAGGGGCGCGCTGATGCCGCGGATCCGGCAGGCCGACGTCGACGAGGTCAAGGCGCGCACTAACATCGCCGACATCGTCGGTGAGCGTGTCGCGCTGAAGTCGGCGGGCGTGGGTTCGCTCAAGGGACTGTGCCCCTTCCACGACGAGAAGAGTCCGAGCTTCCATGTGCGCCAGCAAGTGGGCTACTACCACTGCTTCGGCTGCGGCGAGTCGGGCGACGTCTACTCGTTCCTGCGCGAGATGGACCACGTCAGCTTCACCGAGGCGGTCGAGCGTCTCGCCGGCCGTATCGGGTACACGCTGCACTATGAGGACGGGGGAGCGGCACCGGAGACGAGCGGCCGCAGCCGTCTCTACGCGGCGAACACCGCGGCCGCGGAGTTCTTCCGCGCACAGTTGCTCACGCCGGATGCCGAGGCCGGCCGCCGCTTCCTCGGGGAGCGCGGCTTCGACGCCGGAGCCGCGGCTCATTTCGGCGTCGGCTTCGCGCCGCGCGGCTGGGACGGCATGCTCAAGGCGCTCACCGCACAGGGCTTCACGCGCGAAGAGCTCAGCAACGCCGGCCTGGTCTCCACCGGGCAGCGCGGCGTCTACGACCGGTTCCGCGGGCGCCTGGTGTGGCCGATCCGCGACGTCTCGGGTCAGACGATCGGCTTCGGCGCGCGCAAGCTCTTCGACGACGACAACGGCCCGAAGTACCTGAACACCCCGGAGACCCCGATCTACAAGAAGGCGCAGGTCCTCTACGGACTGGACCTCGCCAAGCGCGACATCGCGCGCGGAGACCCCCGCCGTGTCGTCGTGGTCGAGGGGTACACCGATGTGATGGCCTGTCACCTCGCCGGTCTCACCACGGCCATCGCGACGTGTGGCACGGCATTCGGCACCGACCACATCAAGGTGCTGCGGCGCGTGATGGGCGATGACAACGCCTCGGGCGAGGTCGTCTTCACCTTCGACGGCGATGAGGCCGGCCAGAAGGCCGCGCTGCGAGCCTTCACGGAAGACGATCGGTTCAACGCGCAGACCTTCGTGGCGGTCGCCCCGGACGGGCTCGATCCGTGCGATCTGCGCCTCCAGCGTGGCGACGCGGCCGTTCGCGGGCTGATGGACACCAAGCAGCCGATGTTCGAGTTCGCGATCGACCGCAAGCTGGGCGGTTTCGATCTCTCCACCGTCGAGGGGCGCGTGGGCGCTCTGAGGGCTGCGGCGCCGATCGTGGCCGAGATCCGCGACCAGCTCCTTCGCCCGGGTTACGAGCGTGTCCTGGCACGGCGACTCGGGATGGATCCCACCGAGGTGCGTAGCGAGGTCGAGCGCGCGGCGCGTGGCGGTTCCACGCCGCAGCACTCGCGTCGCGAGGCTCCGCAGGTCGATCCCGCGACCGGGGCATCGGTCGTGGCGCCGGTCACACTCGCCAGTCTTCCGCGCAGCCCCGATGTCGCGGTCGAACGGGACGCGCTGATGGGTGCCCTGCAGTACGGGCATCAGGTCGATCAGGCCCTCCTGAATCGGGCGCTGGGCATGCCGTTCCGCACCCCGGGTCTCGACGCCGTGCGCGAAGCCGTGGCGGCGGCGCCCGACCGCACCAGGGCCGGCTGGGTGACGGAGGCCGTCAACAGCGTCCGCGAGCCCTATCGCTCGCTGGCGGGTGAGCTGCTGATGACGCCTTTCCCCGCGCGGGATGAGGAGCGCGCCGTCGCCACCGTGGCCGACCTCGCCCGACGACTCGTCCTGCGCCAGCTCGAGCGCGACAAGCAGGAGCTTCTCGGCGCCGTGCAGCGGGTGCCGGCGGATTCCGATGGGGGCCGTGCGTTGCGGATGCGCCTGCGCGACATCGATGCCGAGCGTCAGCGCTTCGCCGAGTCGTAACCCCGCCCTGCACCGCGAAGAAGGCAGGATGGACACATGTCCCGCAGGCCAGAATCCACGAACGCGATCGATTGCTCGGATCTCGTGATCGACCGGATCGGCCACGGGATGCCGACCCGCGCCGTTGACGGCGTCACTTTCTCTCTCGCTCCCGGGGGACTGATCTGCGTCGCCGGCCCCACGGGTTCCGGAAAATCCACTCTGGTCGCCGCTCTCGCGGGTTCCACCGACCCTTCGGTGAAGGTCGTCGGGGGGAGCGCGCAGGTGTGCGGCGTCGACGTGCGCCGGCCGGGACGCAAGCACAGAATCCTCACCTACCGCACCGGCTTCGTGCCGCAGGGGGCGGGTGCCGACCTGCCGCCGCGGCTGACCGTCAACGAGGTCATCGCCGAGCCGATCCTCGTCCGCGAGCGCAAGGTCAACACCAAGGCGCTCTCGATCCGCGTGGCGACGCTCCTGGACGAGTTGCACCTTCCGCTCGGCACGGCGGCCAAGTTCCCGTACGAGCTCAGCGCCGGGATGCGCCAGCGTGTCGCGATCGCACGATCGTTCGTCCTGGAGCCGAAGGTGCTGATCGCCGACGAGATCCTCGCGAACCTCGATCTCGAGGTGCGACCGGTGGTGTTCGACGCCATCACCCGACGCCGCAAGGAGCAGGGGATGGCCGCGCTGCTCGTCACCAACGATGCGGACTTCATCCGCGAGCTCAACGCCGAAACGCTCATGCTGCGCGCCGGTCACGTGGTCGCCCGGGGCGTCGGACGTGACCTGCTCTGGGTCCCGAATGCGGAGTCGGATTCTCGCCGCTGAGCACGACACGCCCGGCATCCGCGAAGGGCGCCCCGGTGTCCTGAAGTCGCTCCGGAGTTTGCTAAGCTTGTCGAGTTGCCCGCTGAGCGGGCACATTCCTCGGTAGCTCAATTGGCAGAGCAGCCGGCTGTTAACCGGCAGGTTCTTGGTTCGAGTCCAAGCCGGGGAGCCAACGAGAAAAGCCCCCTCCACGGAGGGGGCTTTTCTCGTTCAGACGCGGGATCGAGCGGTTGAAATGGAGAGAAGAGCCCCTTCGGTAGAAGGGGCTCTTCTCATCAGTGGGGGAGGACGGCGTCAGCCGACGCCCTCCATGGCGCTCGTCTCGGTGTTGCCGATGCGGGCGATCACGTCGGGTCGACGACGCGACAGGTAGAGGTACCGGGTCAGCGCGAGAGCGACGGTGGCCAGGAAGATGTACGGGATCACGTTGTACGGGAACGCCGGCACCGGCCAGACGTTCGCGAAGAACACGTACGCCATGGTGACGACCGCGATGGTCGCGCACACCTTCACGAGGCCGTTGCGCATCTTCGCCCGCTGCGTGTAGACGACGCAGGCGATCGCGACGAGGGCATAGGCGACCATGTAGCCGTAGGTGCCCCAGGTGTTCACCCAGACGAGGATGTCGCCGGTCGCCGCTCCCGAGAGCAGCAGCACGATGTCGACCGTGATCGCGGCCGCGCCGGCGATGATCAGCACGCGGTGCGGGGTCAGGTGCTGCTCGTGGGTGCGACCGAACCGCTCGGCGACCACGCCCTCCTTGCCCATGACGTACACGATGCGCCCGATCACGTTGAGCGGAGCGACGACGACCGCGAAGAACGAGGCCGAGACACCGATCGTGAGGGCGGCGGCGAACCAGGCCGGCATGCCGATGAGAGCCGACATGCTCTCCAGCGGGCTGGCCGAGGTGGCGAGGTCGTCGCCCAACACCGTGATCTGCGTATACGCCGCGAACACGTACAGGACTCCGACGCCGAGCGCGCTCCACATGATCGCGCGGGGGATCGCCTTGTACGGCTCCTTGGCCTCTCGGCCGAGTGCGTCAGCGGAGGAGAACCCCACGAACCCGAGGATGCCGAGCACCATGCCCGACGCGACCCCCTGGAACGAGGATCCGGTGGCGAGCACCTGAGCGGGGTCCCACGCGGCGGGTCCGGCCCAGATGAGTGCCGCGACCAGGAGCACGAGGATGATACCCACGGAGAGGAGTTCGAGCACGAGCGAGACCCGGGCCGACAGGCGGATGCCGCGGATGGTGAACAGCGTCGCCAACCCGCCGAGTACGACGGCGAGGCCGATGTCCCATCCGAGTCCCTGGGCCGGAAGGCCGAGCATGCGGAGGAACTGGGCCATGTAGCTGACGGAACCGCTGAGGGAGGCGGCCGCGATGCCGAAGCAGCCGATCAGCAGGGTGACGCCGGCGAGGAAGGCGCCGAACGGCCCGAGGCCCTTCGACACGTACGTGTACAGCGAACCCGCCGAGGCGTGCTTGCGAGCGAACACGACGACGCAGTAGCCGACGCACAGGATGACGATCGTCGCCAGGGCGAAGGCGTAGATGGTGCCGTTGCCCGCACCGAGGAAGATCGCCGCCGCGGTGAAGGCGATGACGGCGCTGGGGGCGATGTTGGCGATGGCTTGAGCGGCGAGTTCGGGGCCGCTCATGACGCCGGTGCGAAGGCCGGCATCCTGGGGCGCGCCGGGCGGGGCGACGACGGTGTCAGACATGGGTTCTCCTGGATTCGGGTTTCAGGGGTGAGGGTCCGCGGTGCGCGGTCAGGGGATGAGGAGCGTACGCAGTGCCGAACCGGTCTCGAGATCGTCGAGGGCCGCCGCGGCCTCGGACAGCGGGCGCCGCCCGGAGATCAGGGGGTCGATCTTGAGCTGTCCGTCCATGTAGCGGTCCACCAGAGCGGGAACGTCGATGGAGGGGCGGACGGAGCCGTAGTTCGATCCGAGGATGCGCTGATCGGCTTCGGCGAGGACGAGGGGTTCGAATGACGCGCGGGCGCCCGTCGGGGGGAGGCCCACGATCACGGCGGCGCCGCCGAGCCCGAGCATCTGGATCGACTGCTCCGTCGTGCTGGTGCGTCCGATGGCGTCGAAGGCGTAGTCGACCCCGTCGGAGATCAGTTCCCGCAGCTGCGCGACGGCGTCGCCCTGCGAGGCGTCGATGCGGTCGGTCGCGCCGAACTGCAGGGCCAGCTGGGTCTTCTCGGGTCGCACGTCGATCGCGACGATGCGCTCCGCACCGGCGAGTCGCGCCCCCTGGACGACGTTGAGGCCCACGCCGCCGCAGCCGATCACCGCGACGGTGGAACCGGGCTCGACCGCGGCCGTGTTGAGCACCGCTCCGACGCCGGTGGCCACCGCGCACCCGACGACGGCGACGACATCGAGCGGGGCGTCGTCGCGCACCTTCACGGCTCCGGACGCGGGCACCACGACCTCCTCGGCGAACGAGGAGACGCCGAGGTAGTGATGCAGGGTCTCGCCGTCGCGGGTGAGACGCGAGGTCCCGTCGAACAGCACGCCGAGGGGCGCGACCACGGTCGCGACCTTCTGACACCGTGCCTCGTGACCGGCGCGGCAGTAGCGGCACTCGCCGCACGGCGGCACCCAGCTCAGCACGACGTGATCGCCCACGGCGAGCGTGTTCACGCCTTCACCGAGTTCGGTGACGACGCCGGATCCTTCGTGGCCCATGACCAGGGGAGCAGCGGCATCCCACTCGCCGCGCTTCACGTGCAGGTCGGAGTGGCAGACGCCGGCGGCCGCGATTCGCACGCGGACCTCGCCGGCGCGCGGGGGCGCGAGGTCGACGTCGACGAACTCGATCGGTGACTGCGGATCGCGGAAGACAACAGCTTTCATGACATCCTTCGGGTGGAGAGGGGATGCGCACGATGCTAGGAGAGCGCGCCCGGTCGGAGCATCCGACAAATGTGTGAATGGAAAAGCCTGCGTTCGACATTTCGTATGATCGAAGTATGGTTCGTGATGTCGTCTCCGTAGCGCGGTACCTCGACGGCGAACTCCTGCAGGGCGAGGTCCCGAGCACCCGACACGTGAACTCGGTGGTCGCGATCGACGCGTTCGGCATCCCGACCGACCGGCTCTTCACGACACTCGTGACGACGGACGAGAAGCCCATCCTCGCGCTCGTCGACGATCCGGAACGCGCCACGCTCCTGCGCGACATCGTGCTCGTCACGAGCGTCGACACGCCTCCGCTGCGTCAGGTGCTCTCCGCAGCGCGGATCACCGCGATCGTGGGGGCGCACACATCGCAGGAACTGCTCATGCCCCGGCTCACGGCCCTCCTCGCCGTCGACCAGGCCGCGGAGGCCAGAGCGATCACCTCGGCGATGCGGGTTCTCACGCTCGCGGCTCGACGCAGCGGGATCACAGGCGTCATCGCCGAACTCGCACACCGGATCGACGGATGGGCCGTGCTCCTCGACCGGCACGGCGAGGTGATCACGACCGCCGGTGCGGGGAGCCTGCACATCGACGACGCGATCGCGGTCGCGATCGGCCGGCCCGTCCGCGTGCGTCATCGAGCACTGCAGGTTCATCCCGTGGGCCCCGGACAGGACGTCACCGCGCAGCTCGTCACCGCCCCGCGCAACGACAGCTCCGGTCGGGGCCGGGAACTCAGCTCGCAAGCCGCTGCGCTGCTCGATCTACTCATGAGGACGCGCGACAGCAGCCATCTCGAGCGTCTCGGTCGATCGATGATGCTCGAGACGGTTCTCGAGGGCGGAGACCGGGCGACGCGCCTCCTCCGCCGCTGGGGTGTGCACGAGCGGACCCTCGTGGGATTCGCTCTGGCGTCCCGCACGAGCGGCGTCGACGTCGAGCATCTACTCGCACTGTGGTTGGACGAACTCGGCGCCGAGCACGTCTTCACATCGCAGCGCGGACTCATCCAGGGCCTGTTGCGGGAAGAGCACGTGGAAGAGATCGCGCACCGAGTGGAGGCCTTCGCCTCGACGCTGTACCTCGGCCTCGGACGCCCGGCCGGCACGGACGCACTCGCCCGGAGCGTCGACGAGTCCCGCCAGGCGTGCGAAGCGGCTCGTGCCGGTGGCGAACGTGTGGTCCGCTACACCGCGATCCCGACCGTGTCGTTCGTGCTCGGGCAACTCGATCGGGAGCAGGTGGGCAGGGTCGGCCGACTGCTCGATCCGCTCCGTTCGGGGGATCAAGGGACGGAACTCATCGAGACGCTGCGGGTCTTCCTCGCCACGAACAGTGCATGGGGCGAGAGTGCTAGCCGCCTGCGGATCCACCGGCAGACCCTGACCGCTCGCATCCGACGGATCGAGGATCTGATCGGGCTGTCGTTGGCCGATCCGGACGATCGCGTCGCCGCGTGGCTCGCGCTGCGCGCGTCGGACGGCTGAGAGTCACCGGAGCGTTCGCTCAGCGCGCGGCGCCCTCCAGCGTTCCTTCGATCTGTCCGGCCGGATCGAACAGCACGCAGTAGACGGTGCGCCCGTAGGGCTGGTCCCACGTCTCTTCCGCCGGGGGGATCGGGTACACGCCGAGCGCGGACGCCTCCCGCTGCACTCCGACGAAGGCCGTGAACGCATCCCCGACGCACTCGGCGGAGGCTGCCTCGACCGCCTGCTGCGAGAAGGTGCCGTCGGGCATCTCGATCTCGTGGAAGACCTCTTCGTCGTGGGGTTCGGCGCAGGGGACGACTTCCGCGTCTTCGGGCAGGCCGCTGGTGGCTTCGAGGCGACAGTCACCGACCGTCATCGCGGGCGTCTCGACCTTCGCGACACCAGCGCCGTCGCCGGTCGCACTGCGTTCAGGAGAGGGGTCAGAGGTCCCGCAGCCGGTCAGGGCGACCGCGAGCGTCAGGGCGCACGCGGCGAACAGCAGAGACGGTCGTTCGTACAGCTTCATCTTGATCTTCCTTCGTGCCTTCGGGGACACGATCTCCACTCGTGCTGCGGCTCAGCCCTCGAGGTCGTCAACACCGGGCATCCAGCTCGCCCCCGGACGTCCCCATCCGCGCTTGCGTGCGATCTTCTGCACCGTCTTCCAATCGCCGTCGGAGAGACGATCCACATAGAGGATGCCGTCGAGGTGATCGAACTCGTGCTGCATGATCCGGGCACGCCATCCGTCCACGTCGATCGTGACCGGTCGGCCGTCCAGATCCGTCGCCGTCACGTGCACCCGCTCCGAGCGACGCAGGGGGAAACGCTCACCGGGGAACGAGAGGCAGCCCTCGGATTCGAGGTCGGGATCGGGGTCGCCCGGTTCGAGCGGCACCATCCACAGCTCAGGGTTGATGAGCACGCCGCGCCAGGGCTGATCGTCGTCGTCCACGTAGGCGTAGGTGTAGATGCGCAGGGGCACGCCGACCTGCGGAGCCGCCAGCCCGACTCCCGGCGCGGTGTCCATCGTCTCGAACATGTCGGCGACGAGCGTGCGGATGTCGTCGGTGATCTCGTCGACGGGGGACGCGGGGGAGTGCAGGACGGGGTCGCCCATGATGCGAATCGGAAGTACAGCCACGTCACAACCCTAGTCCGAGGCGCATGCCGGGTAGGCTCGTACCGTGACTGCTGGGGTATGGATGAACGGGGCCGAACAGGTCGGCGATCAGCTCGTGGGAGCGTTCCAGAACCCCGGCATCCTGCTCGGGATCCCTCTCGCCCTCGCCGGAGCGGTCTTCATGTCGCTCGGCGCGCAATACCAGCACCGGGGAGTCGAGAAGGTCGAGCGTCTCAGCGGCGCTGACGGGGCATCGGGCCTGAGCTTCGACCAGCTGAAACGGCTGCTCACTCGGCCGTCTTGGCTCGTCGGAACGCTCATGCTCGGCCTCGCTGTGGTCTGTCAGCTCGCGGCCCTCGTCCAGGCGCCGCTGATCGTCGTCCAGCCGCTCGGTGCCATCGCCCTCGTCATCACGACGCTCCTGAACGCGAGAGTCTCCGGTCACAGTCCGACGAGACAGTCGCTCACAGCCATAGCCTGCTGCGTCGGCGGGATCTTCCTGTTCGTCTTCTTCGCCGCGATCTACGCGACGGAGCAGGAGGTCACCGAGCGCGAGCTCTTCGTGATTCTCGCCCTCCTGCTCGTCGTCATCATCATCCTCGGAGCCTGCTGGCTGATACTCCGCCACCGCATGCGGGCGCTGTTCTACGTGGTGGGCGCCGGTGTGCTCTACGGCTTCGTCGCCACCCTCGCCAAGGTGATCATCAAGCGCATCGAGGCCGGTCAGTTCGAGTGGATCACCGCGATCTGCGTGCTCGCGCTCCTGGCCGCGGCCGCGGTCGGCGGGTACTTCGTGCAGACCGCCTACAGTTCGGGCCCGCCTGACCTGGTGATCGCCGGCCTCACGGTCGTCGATCCGCTCGTCGCGGTTCTGATCGGCATGGTCGTTCTCGGCGAGGCCGCGGCCGCACCGCCGTGGGTCATGGTGATCTTCGCGATCGCCGGAGCCATCGCCGTGTGGGGAGTGGTGGGTCTCGCCCGTTACCACCCACAGGTGCTCAGCGACAGCCAGGAGCTGGGAATCGAGCGCGGGAGCACGCCGACCGGGCAGGGGGCGTCCGCAGAAGCCTCCTCCTCGCGGACGACAGCCGTCGACGCGACGGAACGCGAACGTCCGGAGAGCTCCGAGAGCCCGGATGACGGCGACCTTCCACCGCGGCGCTCCGGTCCCACCGAGCAGCAGTAGCTGCACGAGCGAGGGCCGTGAGTGACGCGCGGGTCAGTACGCCTGATCGATGAGGTCGGGTGAGACCTCGGAAGCGGCGGCCTCATCCACGAAGAACACGGTGCGCTTGCGCCCCTTGGCGCCGGCAGCCGGCACGCTCGTGTAGCTCGCACCGGCGAGGGCGAGTCCGAGGGCCGAGGCCTTGTCGGCGCCGGTGAGCACGAGCCACACCCGCTTCGACGAGTTGAGCACCGGGCGCGTGAGCGTGACGCGCTCGGGCGGGGGCTTCGGAGAATCACGGACGGCGAGCACAGCGGCGTCGGTGACCGTGACCTCCTCCCGATCCGGGAACAGCGAGGCGATGTGTCCGTCGGGGCCGACGCCCAGGAAACAGACGGCGAAGGAAGGCCACGGGTGCTCGTCGGTGCCGAAACGGGCGAGCTCGGCGGCGTAGGCCGCGGCCGACTCGTCGAGCGTGAGTCCGGTCTCGGGCCCCGCCACCTCGTGCACGTTCTCGGTGGGCACGGGGATGTGGTCGAGGAGAGCCCGGCGCGACTGCAGGGAGTTCCTGTCCGCGTCGTCTCGCGGCACGTACCTCTCGTCACCCCACCAGAAGTGCACGAGTGACCAGTCGATCGCGGCGGACCGCGGATCGTCCGCCGCGGCGCGGAGCACGGCACCACCCATCGAACCTCCCGTGAGGGCGATGTGGGCGACTCGACCGTTCCGTGTACGCGCGCGAACACGCGTGAGGAAACGGTCTGCTACTCGGGCGGCGAGGGCGGCGGGGGTGGATTCCACCACGACCCGCTTCTCTGCGGACGATACCGGCATCGACGTCACTCTCCAGTCTCGGGCGGACCCAGTTTCTCCCAGCCCTCGGTGATGACTCGACCGTACAGGACATCGGGGTCGAGCCTGCGCAGCTCCTCCGCGAGGCATTCGCGGAGCGTGCGGCGCGGCAGGTGGAGGTCGTGGTTCGGCTGATCCGGCTGCGTGAGGATGGCGATGCCGGGCGAAGGCCGCTCGAGCAGGATGTCGCCGGAGGCGCGGGTCAGACGGACCGACTTGATGCCCTCCTGCCAGTGCTCGGGGTTCTCGTACGACCAGCGCACGCGAACGCCCAGAGCCATCTGCAGCCAGGCGGCGAGCAGCGCGGTCGACGGAGAAGCCGACCCACCGCGCACCTCGACACCCGTGATGGGTTCGTACGGCGGCTGATCGAGCACAGCGGCCAGCTGCTCCCGCCAGTGCGTCAGACGCGTCCAGGCGAGGTCCGTGTCTCCGGGGGCGTGGGTGCGTCCGAGCAGCGCGAGCCGATCGCGCACGTCGGGCGAGGTGGCGGCATCGGTGATGCGGCGCTGGGCGATGCGGCCGAGCGGTGACGTCGACGGCGAGGTCGGAGCATCCTCCGGCCACCAGGCGACCACGGGAGCGTCGGGCAGGAGGAGACCGGTGATCAGGCTCTCTTCGTTGCTCGCGGCGTCCCCGTAGGCACGCAGCACGACGACCTCGCTCGCGCCGGCGTCGCCGCCCACGCGGATCTGGGCATCGAGGCGGGAATCGCCGTCGCCCGTGGTGATGACGATGACGCGCATGGGGTGTTCACGCGATGCGTCGTTGGCCGCATCGATGGCCGCTTCGGCGACACCGTTGCGGGCGGCGATGACCAGGGTGAGCACACGGCCGAGGGCGACGGCGCCGCCCTCTTCGCGTACCTTGACGAGCTGCTTGGCGACCTGACTGACGGTCGTGTCGGGAAGGTCGATGATCACGGGCGTCTCCAGACTCGTCCGTCGCGGGCCAGCAGGTCGTCGGCGGATGCCGGACCCCACGAGCCCGGAGCGTACTGCTCCACCGGACCGCCGACGGCCGCCCAGTACTTCTCCACGGGGTCGAGGATCTTCCAGGAGAGCTCGACCTCCTCGTGCCGCGGGAACAGCGGCGGGTCGCCCAGGAGGACGTCGAGGATCAGACGCTCGTAGGCCTCGGGGCTCGCCTCGGTGAAGGCGTGGCCGTAGCCGAAGTCCATCGTGACGTCGCGCACGTTGCTCCCGCTGCCGGGCACCTTGGATCCGAAGCGGATCGTCACACCCTCATCGGGCTGCACACGGATGACGAGCGCGTTCTGCCCGAGCTCCGAGGCGTTGCCACGCCCGAACAGGTGCTGCGGAGCCCGCTTGAAGACCACGGCGATCTCGGTCACGCGGCGTCCGAGACGCTTGCCGGTCCGCAGGTAGAACGGCACGTCGGCCCATCGGCGGGTGTCGATCTCGAGCTTGATGGCCGCATACGTCTCGGTGGTGGAGTCGGGGTTCATGCCCTCCTCATCCAGGAAGCCGGTGACCTTGTCACCGCCCTGCCACCCGCCCGCGTACTGGCCGCGAGCCGTGGCGAGGGAGAGGTCGTCCGGCACGTGCACTGCGGCGAGCACCTTCTCCTTCTCGGCACGCAGGTGCTCCGCCGAGAGGCTGATGGGCTCCTCCATCGCGGTGAGCGCGAGCAGCTGCAGCAGGTGGTTCTGGATCACGTCGCGCGCGGCGCCGATACCGTCGTAGTACCCGGCGCGACCGCCGACGCCGATGTCCTCGGCCATCGTGATCTGCACATGGTCGACGTAGTTGCGGTTCCAGATCGGCTCGTACAGCTCGTTCGCGAAGCGCAGCGCCAGGATGTTCTGGACGGTCTCCTTGCCCAGGTAGTGGTCGATGCGGAAGATCGAGTCCGCGGGGAACGCGACCTCGAGCGCCGCGTTGAGCGCACGGGCGGATTCGAGGTCATGCCCGAACGGCTTCTCGATCACGACGCGACGCCAGCGTTCGTCATCATCGCTGTTCTCGCCGACGAGACCCGAATCCTTCAGCTGCTTCGCGACGAGCGGGAAGTCCTTCGGCGGGATCGACAGGTAGAACGCGTGGTTCCCCATCGTGCCGCGTTCCACGTCGAGCTTCTCGATGGTCTCGCGGAGCTTGCGGAACGAGTCGGGGTTGTCGAACTCACCCGACACGAACCGGATGCCCTGAAGCAGCTGCGTCCAGGTCTCCTCACGGAACGGCGTACGGGCGTGCTCCTTGACCGCGTCGTAGACGACCTGGGCGAAGTCCTGGTCCTCCCAGTCGCGGCGAGCGAATCCGACGAGGGCGAACCCCGGCGGAAGCAGACCGCGGTTGGCGAGATCGTAGACCGCGGGCATCAGCTTCTTGCGTGACAGGTCTCCGGTGACGCCGAAGATCACGAGAGCGCTGGGCCCCGCGATCCGGTTGAGACGACGGTCATCGGGGTCACGCAGCGGGTTGTGCCCGCGCGAGATGGGAACAGACATGGGTGGGGGATTCTCCTGCTGTTACTTCTGTGCGGCTTCGAAGAGGGCGAGCACGTCGTCCGAGGACTCGGTGATCGTCAGCGTGACGACCGGGCGGCCGTGCTCGGCGAGCACGGCCGCGTCACCGGCGGCCTGTGCCTGGATGAGCTGCCCGAAGGTGAACGGGCGATCCGGGATCTCGAGATCGACCTCGGTGCGCTCCAGGATCTGCAGGAACACGCCCTGCGCCGGTCCGCCCTTGTGGTACTGGCCGGTCGAGTGAAGGAACCGCGGGCCCCATCCGAATGTGGTGGGGCGACCCGAGTCCGCCGCGACGAGCTCGCGCAGGCCCTGGAGCTGCGGAACCTCGAGGCGGTTGACGTATGCCTGGATCGACACGTAGCCATCGGCGGGGAGCTGGGCCCAGAGCGCATCGAGCACACCTTCGACGGTGCCGGAGGCGGCGAGGGCGGTGTCGGACACACGCACCTCGACACCGTTCTCGACGAATGCCGGAGCAGTCGGCTCCGGACGGGCGTCGAGAAGGCCGCGGGCGGCGATCTTCGCCGACTCCACGTCAGGCTGATCGAAAGGATTGATCCGGAGCAGGTGACCGGCGATCGCGGTCGCATACTCCCAGACGATGAGCTGCGCACCCAGGGTGCCGCTCACGAGGATCTCGCCCTCGTGGCGCTCGTGCAGGTGGAACTCGTTGGCGTCGTCGACCAGGCGGACGATCTGCAGGTCGGCGGGCACCGGGTCGAGTTCAGGAGAGACCGGGAGCAGGACCACCGGGAGGATGCCGGTGCCGTCCTTGCCGGTGGATTCGGCGATGAGCTGCTCGATCCAGTCCGGCAGACCCTTGATGTGCGTGCCGTCGGTGATCAGACCGAGCTTGTCGCGTCGCGGGTTCGTTGCGGCGATCGCTGCGCCGAGACGGAGCGCGGGGTTCTCGGCGGAGTCCACCGCGACCTCGAGCGAAGACGCTTCGGCTTCGTTCAGCAGCTCGTCGATATCGACGCCCGCGAGGCCCGAAGGCACCAGGCCGAAAGCGGTGAGTGCCGAGTAGCGGCCGCCGACGTTCGGGTCCGCATTGAAGACGCGGTATCCCGCTTCGCGGGCCGAGACATCGAGCGGCGAACCCGGGTCGGTCACGACGACGATGCGCTCCACGGGGTCGATTCCGAGATCGCGGAACGCGGCCTCGAACGTGCGGCGCTGCGAATCGGTCTCGACGGTGGAGCCCGACTTCGACGACACGACCAGCACGGTGTCGGTGAGCCCCTCGTCGAGAGCGGCGAGCACCTGGCCGGGGGCCGTGGAGTCGAGGATCGTCAGCGGCACACCCGCGGTCTGCGCGATGACCTCGGGCGCGAGCGAGGAGCCGCCCATGCCGGCGAGGATCACGCGGGTGACGCCCTTGGCGTTCAGATCGGCGCGCAGGGCGACGATATCGGCGACGAGCGGGCGGGAGACCGAGACGGCCTCCACCCAGCCGAGGCGCACGGCGGCCTCGGCCTCGGCGGCCGCACCCCAGAGGGTGGGGTCGCCCCCGGTGATGCGCGAGGCGACGAGATCGTGGACCAGGCTGGGCACGGTCTCATCGATCGCGGCTCGCGCCGCGCCGGACGTGCGGATCGAGAAGGTCATCGCTGGGACTCCAGAGCCTCGGCCACCTGACCCAGCAGGTCGTGCCAGGAGTCGATGAACTTCGAGACGCCCTCATCCTCCAGGACCTGCGTGACGTCGGTGAGGTCGATGCCCACGGCGGCGAGGTCATCGAACACCTGGTGCGCCTCCGCGTATCCGCCCGTGATGGTGTCGCCGGTGATGACTCCGTGATCGAACGTCGCCTCGAGGGTCTTCTCGGGCATGGTGTTCACCACGCCGTCGGCGACCAGCTCGGTCACGTACAGGGTGTCGGGGAGCGCGGGGTCCTTGACGCCGGTCGAGGCCCACAGCGGACGCTGCAGGTTCGCGCCGAGCTTGATCAGGTCCTGGGCGCGCTTCTCCGCGAACTTCTGCTCGAAGAGCTCGTAAGCGAGGCGCGCGTTCGCGAGCCCGGCCTTGCTCTTGAGTGCCTCGGCCTCGGGGGTGCCGATCGCCGACAGCCGCTTGTCGGTCTCGGTGTCGACACGAGACACGAAGAACGAGGCGACGGAATGGATGCTCGACAGGTCGAAATCGGCGCTGTGTGCGCGCTCCAGACCGGTCAGGTAGGCGTCGATGACCTCGGCGTAGCGCTCCAGGCTGAAGATCAGCGTGACGTTGACGCTGATGCCGGTCGCGATCGCCTCGGTGATCGCCGGAAGCCCTGCCTTGGTGGCCGGGATCTTGACGAGGAGGTTGGGGCGGTCGATCTTCGACCACAGCTCCTTGGCCTGAGCGACGGTGCCCGCGGTGTCGTGGGCGAGGTCGGGGGAGACCTCGATCGAGACGCGGCCGTCGACATGTCCCGAGGCCTCCCAGACGGGGCGGAACACATCGAGTGCGGCGCCGACGTCCTGGGTCGTGGCGGCGAACACCGCTTCCTCGGCGCTCGCGCCGGAGGCGGCGAGCTCGGTGACCTGTGCGTCGTACGACGTGTTGCTCTTGTCGGTGATCGCGTTCGCGAAGATGGTCGGGTTCGTCGTGACGCCGACGACGTTGCGCGACGAGATCAGCTCGGCGAGGTTGCCGGAGTCGATGCGGGTGCGGGAGAGGTCGTCGAGCCAGATGCTGACACCTGCGGCGGCGAGCTGTGCGGTGGGGGTGCTCATGCGTTCTCCTTGGTGCTGTTTGCGGCGATGGTCTCGCGTGCGGCCGCGATGACGGCCTCGGTCGTGATGCCGAACTTCTCGAACAGGGTCTTGTAATCGGCGGAGGCGCCGAAGTGGTCGATACCGACCGAGCGGCCGCGGTCGCCCACGATTCCGCGCCAGGAGAGCACGGAGCCCGCCTCCACGGAGACGCGAGCGGTGACGGATGCGGGAAGCACGCTCTCGCGGTAGGCCTCGTCCTGCTCGTCGAACCACTCGAGCGACGGAGCGGAGACCACGCGGACGTTCACGCCGTCGGCGGCCAGCGCCTCGCGGGCGTTCACAGCGAGCTGCACTTCGGAGCCGGTGGCCACGATGATGACGTCCGGCGTGCCGTTCGGCGCCTCGGCGAGGACGTAGGCGCCCTTGGCCGCGTTGTCCGCCGAAGCGAACGTGTCGCCGGAGGCTGCACCCTCGCCGCGCTCGAACACCGGGATGTTCTGGCGGGTCAGCGCGATGCCGGCCGGTCCCTCGTGGCGACGGAGGATCTCGAGCCAGGTGGCCGAGGTCTCGTTGGCGTCGGCGGGGCGGACGACCGTGAAGTTCGGGATCGCGCGGAGCGTCGCGAGCTGCTCGATCGGCTGGTGCGTCGGTCCGTCCTCACCGAGGGCGACGGAGTCGTGGGTCCAGACGAAGATGCTCGGGATGTTCATGAGGGCGGCGAGACGCACCGAGGGGCGCATGTAGTCGCTGAAGATGAGGAACGTGCCGCCGAACGCGCGCGTCTTGCCGTGCAGGACGATGCCGTTGACGATCGCGCCCATGGCGTGCTCGCGGATGCCGAAGTGCAGCACCCGTCCGTACGGGTTGCCCGACCACTCATGGGTCGACCACTCGGCCGGGATGAACGACGGCGCCCCCTTGATCGTGGTGAGGTTCGACTCGGCGAGGTCGGCCGAACCGCCCCACAGCTCCGGAAGCTCGGCGGCGAGGGCGTTGATGACCTGGCCGGATGCGGCGCGGGTCGACACCTCCTTGCCGGACTCGAACACCGGGAGCGCGGCCGTGATGTCGGCGGGGAGCTCCTGTGCCTCGAGACGGTCGAGGAGCGCCTTCTTCTCGGGGTTCGCGGCGGCCCAGGCGTCGAAGGACTCCTGCCAGGCGGCGCGGGCTTCGGCGGCACGAGCCGCGAGACCGCGGGTGTGGGCGAGTACGTCGTCGGCGACCACGAAGGTCTGCTCGGGGTCGAAGCCGAGCACCTTCTTCGTGGCAGCGAGCTCGTCGGCTCCGAGAGCGGAACCGTGGATCTTGCCGGAGTTCTGCTTGCCGGGCGACGGCCATCCGATGATCGTCTTGAGGATGATGAGCGACGGCTTCGAGGTCTCGCCCTTGGCGGCCTCGATCGCGGCGAACAGTTCGGCGACGTCTTCGACGTACTCACCGGTCTTCTTCCAGTCGACGGTCTGCACCTGCCAGCCGTAGGCCTCGTAGCGCTTCGCGACGTCCTCGGTGAAGGCGACGTTGGTGTCATCCTCGATCGAGATCTGGTTGGAGTCGTAGATGGCGATCAGGTTGCCGAGCTGCTGGTGGCCCGCGAGCGAGGAGGCCTCGCTGGTCACGCCTTCCTGCAGGTCGCCGTCCCCGGCCACGACGTAGACGAAGTGGTCGAACGGGCTGGTGCCGGCGGCCGCCTCGGGGTCGAACAGGCCGCGCTCGTAGCGGGCGGCGTAGGCGAAGCCGACGGCGGAGGCGAGACCCTGACCGAGCGGGCCGGTGGTGATCTCGACGCCCTTGGTGTGGCCGTACTCCGGGTGACCCGGGGTGAGGGAGCCCCACGTGCGCAGCGCCTTGAGGTCATCGAGCTCCAGTCCGAAGCCACCGAGGTAGAGCTCCACGTACTGCGTGAGCGAGGAGTGTCCCGCAGAGAGGATGAAGCGGTCGCGGCCCAGCCAGTCGACGTCGGTCGGGTCGTGGCGCAGCACGCGCTGGTAGAGGAGGTACGCGGCCGGAGCGAGGCTCATGGCCGTGCCGGGGTGACCGTTACCGACCTTCTCGACGGCATCGGCCGCCAGGATTCGGGCGGTGTCCACCGCGCGTCGATCGATCTCATCCCACTGCAATTCCGACACGTTCATGCCCTTTCCGACAGTTTCGAGGGCGCCCTTATTCCCTGGCGCATCCGCAACTTCCCTGGCGCATCCTGCACCGTCGCGGAGACGGGTGGAGGGGTGTGCGCAGCGCCGGGCGCGCGAGTGCTCTCAGCATAGCGAAGACGACTGTCGTGCTACGCGAGCGGACGGCGCGGATGACGTCATCCGGTGTCATAGACTGGAGAGGTTGTCCGGTCACATGTGCGGAGGAGGCGATCGAGATCTCGACGATGTCTGATCAGACCGTGAGGAAGTCGTCCATCGGTCGCACGGTGAAGGCTTACATCACGCTCACCAAGCCGCGTGTCCTCGAGCTTCTGCTCGTCTCGACCGTTCCGGTGATGTTCCTGGCGCAGGGCGGACTGCCCAACCTGTGGCTGGTGCTGGCGACCGTCATCGGCGGCTCGTTGAGCGCCGGTTCCGCCGCCGCATTCAACATGTACCTCGATCGTGACATCGACGCGCACATGCATCGCACCGAGAATCGACCGCTGGTCACGGGCGAGATCAGCCCGCGCGGCGCGCTGATCTTCTCCTGGACGCTCGCGATCGTCTCGACGGTCTGGCTGCTCGCCACGACCAACTGGCTCGCCGCAGCCCTGTCCGCGACCGCGATCTTCTTCTATGTCGTGATCTACACGATGATCCTCAAGCGCCGCACCGAGCAGAACATCATCTGGGGCGGCATCGCTGGGTGCTTCCCCGTGCTCATCGGCTGGTCCGCCGTCACCGGCTCGCTCGACTGGCCGGCGTTCGTCCTCTTCCTCCTGATCTTCCTCTGGACGCCGCCGCACTACTGGCCGCTGTCGATGAAGTACAAGGACGACTACGAAGACGTCGACGTGCCGATGCTGGGTGTCACCCGCAACGCCTCGCAGGTCGGCCTCCAGGTCATCCTCTACGCGTGGGCGACGGTGGCGTGCTCTCTGCTCCTCGTCCCGATCGCCAACATGGGTCTGGTCTACACCGTCTCCGCGGCCGTCTTCGGCGGATGGTTCATCTACGAGTCGCACCGGCTCTACAACCGCGCCGTCCACGGCACCGAGCCGCGGCCCATGCGCGTGTTCCACGCCTCGATCACCTACCTGACGCTGATCTTCGTCGCGGTCGCGATCGACCCGCTGCTGCCGTTCTGACTCGAAGCTTCTGAAACGACGGAGCGGCGCCGATTCCTCGGCGCCGCTCCGTCGTTCTTTCCGCTCAGAAGATCAGCGTGTGATCGTCGAGTCGTCCGGCTTCGCGTCGCCGGCGGGAGCGTCGTCCCGAGCGGTGTCGTGCGCGTCAGCGGCGGGCACCTCGTCGACTGTCGCCGTGTCGTACGTCGGCGCTGCCTCGGGGGATGCGGTGGTTTCGGACGTTGCGGGCTCGGCCGCGGCCTGAGGCTGTGCGGTCTCGGCGGTCCAGTCGATCGCCTCGACGACGGCCGGGGCGGGAGTGGGGACGAGCGAGCGTGCCGCGACGAGCCCGAGGGTGAGCAGGATGCCGACGATTCCGGCCGCGAGGACGCCTGCGCCCACGACGACGAGAGACTGGCCGACGTATACCTCGACGCCCGTGGCCGTGCCGTCGAGCAGGGTGGTCGTCATCGTCCCGATCTGACCGGAGATGAGCCATCCGCCGACAGCTGTCGTGGCGAGGGACACGACCAGGAGGAGCCAGAATCCGATGCTGCGTGAGAGTGACTTGTTCATGTCGTCCACGATCGCGGACACGCTGATGAGTCGGCGATGTGCGAGCTGTGGATCGCCTGTGCGGGGTCAGGCCTCGGCGGGGACCCGGCGCTTCAGATGGAGCACGACCACGGTGTACGCGGCGGCCGAGAGCGAGGCGAGCACCATGTGGATGCCGACGAGCAGCGGAGGGAGTCCCTCACGTGCCTGCCAGACCCCCACACCGACCTGCACCAGGATCGCCAGCACCAGGACGAGCAGCCAGCGCCGCGGCTCCAGGCGCAGCACCCAGGCGGCGACCGTGAGGAACAGCACGAGGGCGGCCAGGATGTAGCCGGGCCACGAGTGCACGTGGGCGAGCACGGTCGCGTCGAAGCCGTGCCGCAGCACATCCGCGTCGCCGGAATGGGGACCCGACCCGGTCGTCAGCACGCCGAAGACGATCGTCACGGCGAGTGCGAGGCCGGTCACGTGGGTGACAGCCGCGAACCACGCGGGAACCGCGCGCTCACGGGGTCCGCCGTCCGTCTTCAGGCGCACCAGGAACGCCGCCGTGATGCAGACGAGCAGCAGGGACGAGGTGTAGTGGAAGCCCACGATGAAGGGGTTGAGGCCGGTCAGCACCGTGATGCCGCCGACGAGCGCCTGGGCGACCACGCCGATGAGCACGAGCCAGGCCAGTAGGACCAGGTCACGTCGGGAGGGCGTCGTGCGGATGGAGCGGACCGCCGCCGCGATGACGGCGATCAAGAGCACGCCGAGCGCGATGGGGGAGGCCGGGAAGTGCAAGGGGGCGGCGATGCCGAACGCGGCGACGGCCGCCACGATGCCGCCGGCGGCGTACCAGAGCGCGGTGACCAGGCCGCGCTTCCCGCTGAAGAGGTGCAGGACCAGCAGCACGACGGCCAGCGCGATGATCCCGACCACGCCCGTCATCAGGCGGTTGCCGAACTCGATGATGCCGTGGATGCCCTGCACTTCGAGGATCGGGACCAGGGAGTCCGGTGTGCACAGCGGCCAGTCGGAGCATCCGAGGCCCGATCCGGTGAGGCGCACCGCGCCGCCGGTGCCGATGATGATGGTCTCGCTGAGGAAGGAGAGCCAGGCGAAGACCGTCAGCGCGCGTCCCCACGGAGCAGAACGGGGCGGAGCCGTCTGCGTCGGAGTGGAGGCGGGGATCGTCGTCTCGGGCATTAGTCCTCCGGACCGCGCTGGAACCTGCGGGCATGGCCCGTCTGTCAGGCGGAACCTGTAGAATCGGATTGTTGCGATGAGCGCTGACCGCGCTGAAGCATCGACAACAGTTTAGGCGCGATGGAAGCGCCGGTGATGAGGGCCCACCAACGGCACCCGCTCCCGCAGACTCGACGGGGATCAGGTGTGTCGGGGCGGATGACACCGTTTGGGACCTGTGAGGAGAGTGTTGGATGTCGGATGTACTGATCGACCGCCCGGAGCTTGACGGTCTGGGGGTGTACGAATTCGGCTGGCACGATGAAGACGCCGCCGGCGCCATCGCCAAACGCGGGATCTCGGAAGAGGTCGTGCGAGGAATCTCTGCACTCAAGAGCGAACCCGAATGGATGCTGAAGACCCGTCTCAAGGGGTACCAGCTCTTCGGGAAGAAGCCGATGCCGACCTGGGGCGCCGACCTCAGCGAGATCGACTTCGACAACATCAAGTACTTCGTCCGCTCCACCGAGAAGCAGGCGCAGACGTGGGAAGACCTTCCCGCCGAGATCCGCGAGACCTACGAGCGCCTCGGCATCCCCGAGGCCGAGCGTCAGCGGCTCGTGGCCGGTGTGGCAGCCCAGTACGAGTCCGAGGTCGTCTACCACCAGATCCGCGAGGACCTGGAGGCGCAGGGCGTCATCTTCATGGACACCGACACGGCCCTGCGCGAGCACCCCGAGTTCTTCGAGGAGTACTTCGGCTCGGTCATCCCCGCCGGTGACAACAAGTTCGCCGCGCTGAACACGGCCGTGTGGTCGGGCGGCTCCTTCGTCTACGTCCCCAAGGGCGTGCACGTCGAGATCCCGCTGCAGGCGTACTTCCGTATCAACACCGAGAACATGGGCCAGTTCGAGCGGACGCTGATCATCGCCGACGAGGACAGCTACGTCCACTACATCGAGGGCTGCACGGCCCCGATCTACAAGTCGGACTCGCTGCACTCGGCCGTCGTCGAGATCATCGTGAAGAAGAACGCCCGCGTTCGCTACACGACGATCCAGAACTGGTCGAACAACGTCTACAACCTGGTCACCAAGCGCGCCGTGGCGTACGAGGGTGCGACCATGGAGTGGGTCGACGGCAACATCGGCTCCAAGGTGACGATGAAGTACCCGTCGATCTACCTGATGGGCGAGCACGCCAAGGGCGAGACCCTGTCGGTCGCCTTCGCCGGTCCCGGTCAGCACCAGGACGCCGGCGCGAAGATGATCCACATGGCGCCCTACACGCAGTCGTCGATCGTCTCGAAGTCGATCGCCCGCGGCGGAGGACGTGCCGGCTATCGCGGTGAGGTACGCGTGGACGCCGCGGCACACCACTCTGCGAACACCGTGCGCTGCGACGCTCTGCTCGTCGACACGAAGTCCCGCTCCGACACCTATCCGGCGATCGACATCCGTGTCGACGACGTGCAGCTCGGCCACGAGGCCACGGTCTCGAAGGTGAGCGAGGAGCAGCTGTTCTACCTGCAGTCCCGCGGCATGCCCGAGGACGAGGCGATGGCGATGATCGTGCGCGGCTTCATCGAGCCGATCGCGCGGGAACTGCCGATGGAATACGCGATGGAACTGAACAAGCTCATCGAGATGGGCATGGAAGGATCGGTCGGCTAGTGACCGCCGCTACGACAGCGCCTGCCGAGGCGCAGCACACGAACGCGCACATCGACCCCGCCGCCCAGGTGGCCGCGGCCGGATTCGTCCCGGTGCAGACCCGCTCCGAGCGTCCGCACTCTTTCGAGCCGGCCGACTTCGGCGCCCCCACCGGGCGCGAGGTCAACTGGAAGCACACACCCGTCGCGCAGCTCACCTCGCTGTTCGAGGTGGCTCCGCAGAACGACGGTGTGAGTTACACGATCAACGCGGGGGAGCAGTACATCGCCGCGCCGCTCGCGATCGGTACCGCCCCCCGCGGCGAGGTCTTCCTCGCCGAAGACGTCACCGCGGCCGTGGCCTGGCAGGGATCCGCCGAGGCCCTCCACGTGCGGATCCCGCGCGAGGAAGAGGTCGCAGAGCCGATCTTCGTCTCCATCGCCGGTCTCGGAGCCGACCGTCGTGCCGATGCGCACATCGTGATCGAGGCGCTCGAGCACAGCTCGGCGACCGTCGTCCTGCAGCACACCGGGTCCGCCCAGTACGCACAGAACGTCGAGATCATCGTCCGCGACGGCGCGAAGCTGTCGGTCATCAGCCTGCAGCAGTGGGCGGATGACGCGGTCCATGCGTCTGCACACCAGGCACGGGTCGGTGCGGATGCGACGCTCAAGCACTTCGTCGTGAGCTTCGGCGGCGGCGTCGTGCGCGTCAACCCGAACGTCGAGCTCGCAGGCGCAGGCTCCGAGGGGTACCTCTACGGCCTGTCCTATGCAGACGCCGGGCAGCATCTGGAGAGCCAGGTGTACCTGCACCACAAGGGACCGCACACCAAGGGTGACGTCCTCTACAAGGGTGCGCTGCAGGGGCAGGGCGCACACAGCGTCTGGATCGGCGACGTGCTGATCGGAGCCGACGCCACGGGCACCGACTCCTACGAGGCGAACCGCAACCTGGTCCTCACCGAGGGCGCCCGCGCCGACTCGATCCCGAACCTCGAGATCGAGACCGGCGACATCCTCGGCGCCGGACACGCGAGTGCGACGGGTCGTTTCGACGACGAGCAGCTGTTCTACCTGCAGGCGCGCGGTATCAGCGAGGAGGAGGCACGTCGGCTCGTCGTGCTCGGCTTCCTCACCGACATCGTGCAGCGCCTCGGCATCCCCGCCCTCGAGGCCGAGCTTCTGGCGGCGATCGAGACGGAGCTGGCCGAGGTGAGTGCATGACCGCCGAACGCGTCTGCGGAGTCGCCGACCTCGAGCAGGACATGCCGTTGCGTGTCGATCCGGGCGGCGTGCCGATCACGGTGATCAAAGACGGCGAGGGAGTCATCCACGCCATCGGCGACACCTGCACCCACGGCGACATCTCGCTGTCCGAAGGCTTCGTCGAAGGTGACACGGTGGAGTGCTGGGCTCACGGCTCCGCGTTCTCGCTGCTCACCGGCAAGCCCCAGAATCTCCCCGCATATGAGCCCGTCCCGGTCTACGTCGTCCAGATCGACGGCGACGACGTGCTCATCGATCCGACTGTTATTAAGGAAGTTTGAAGAATGTCTGTTCTCGAGATCCGCGACCTGCATGTGACGGTCGAGACCGATGCGGGGACCACCCCGATCCTCAACGGAATCAACCTCACCATGAACACCGGTGAGACCCACGCCATCATGGGCCCCAACGGCTCGGGCAAGTCGACCCTGGCCTACACGATCGCCGGTCACCCGAAGTACACGGTGACCTCCGGTTCGATCACGTTCGACGGCCAGGACGTCCTGGAGATGACGGTCGACGAGCGCGCCCGCGCCGGGCTCTTCCTCGCCATGCAGTACCCGGTCGAGATCCCCGGCGTCACCGTGACGAACTTCCTCCGCACCGCGAAGACTGCACTCGACGGTGAAGCGCCGGCGATCCGCGGCTGGACCAAAGACGTCAAGGCGGCCATGTCGAACCTGCGCATGGACCCCAAGTTCGCGCAGCGCAACGTCAACGAGGGCTTCTCCGGCGGCGAGAAGAAGCGCCACGAGATCCTGCAGCTCGAGGTGCTGAAGCCGAAGTTCGCAGTCCTCGACGAGACCGACTCGGGTCTCGACGTCGACGCGCTCAAGATCGTCTCCGAGGGCGTCAACCGCGCGAAGGAGTCCACCGGCCTCGGCGTGCTGCTGATCACGCACTACACCCGCATCCTCCGCTACATCCGCCCCGACTTCGTCCACGTGGTCGTCGCGGGCAAGATCGTCGAAGAGGGCGGCCCCGAGCTCGCAGACCGGCTGGAGAACGAGGGATACGACCGTTTCCTCGACCCTGCAGCCCCCATCGAGGCGTAGGCTGATCGCATGACAGCGACCCTCACGGACGAGAAGTACGACGCGGTCACCGAGGCTCTCAAAGACGTCATGGACCCCGAGCTCGGGATCAACGTCGTCGACCTCGGCCTCATCTACGACCTCGCCTGGGATGACGAGAACGATGCTCTCGTCATCCACATGACGCTGACCAGCGCGGGCTGCCCGCTCACCGACGTGCTCGAGGACCAGACCGCTCAGGCTCTGGACAGCGTCGTCGATCGATTCCGCATCAACTGGGTCTGGATGCCGCCGTGGGGTCCGGAGCGGATCACGGACGACGGGCGCGACATGATGCGCGCGCTCGGCTTCGCGATCTGATCCGCACGGGACCGCTGCCGCGAGGCGGCACGACGACGCGCGCGTCGGATCCGACGATACGACGATGACGCGTTTCGGAACCTCGGGAGAACGAATGCTTCAGGTGAAGGCACTGCCTCTGGCGGAGCTCCGCGAGCGCAGCAGCGAGAAGTGGCGTGAGTACCCGGACGATGTGCTTCCGCTGTTCGTCGCCGAGACCGACTTCCCGCTGGCGCCGGCGATCTCGGATGCGCTGCGGCGCGCCGTGGAGATCGGTGACACCGGGTATGTCGCATCGCGCACACCGCTCGCCGAGTCGTTCGCCGCTTTCGCGAACCGACGCTACGGCTGGGAGCCCGACCCCGCGCGCATGCGGAGCACGGCGGACGTGAGCATGGGGATCGTGGAGATCCTCCGCCGTGTGACGCAGCCGGGGGAGCGGGTCGTCGTGACCCCTCCGGTGTATCCGCCGTTCTACGACCTGGTCGCCGAGGCCGGCGCAGAGGTGGAGCGCGTCCCGCTGCGTGACACGGGAACCCGATGGGAACTCGATCTCGACGGCATCCGTGCGGCCTTCGACGACGGAGCGACGGCGATCCTGCTCTGCAACCCGCACAACCCGACCGGCACGGTGCATGACCGTGACGGCCTCGCCGCGCTCGCGGACCTGGCGGATGAGTTCGGGGCGGCCGTCGTCTCGGACGAGATCCATGCGCCGCTCGCGCAACCGGGAACCGGGTTCACGCCGTTCCTCGCCGTGAACGATGCGGCCCGGCGCGTCGGCTATGCAGTCGTCAGCGCCAGCAAGGCGTTCAACCTCGCAGGTCTGAAGTGTGCCCTGATGGTCACCGCCGACGACGCGACGAGTGAGGTCGTGCGCGGCCTGCCCGTTGAGGTGGAGTGGCGTACCGGACAGTTCGGTCTGCTCGCCGCCGTGGCCGCATTCTCGGAAGAGAGCGACCCCTGGCTGGATGGGCTGCTGCGCACCCTCGATGAGAATCGAGTGCTGCTCGAGGACCTTCTGGCGGCTCACCTGCCGGGTGCGCGCTATCGCATTCCGGACGCCGGGTACCTCGCGTGGATCGACCTCACCGCGCTCGACTGGGGCGACAATCCCGCGCGACGCATCCTGCGCGACGCGAAGGTCGCCCTGCACTTCGGACCGGCTTTCGGCGCCGAGGGTGCGGGCCATGTGCGGCTGAACTTCGGCACCTCCCCGGAGATCATCACTGAGGCGATCGAGCGCATCGCGGCGCTCGTGGGCCGATGACGACTCCGGTCGACGCCGCGACGATCTGGGACCGCCAACGCATCTGGGTGACCCTCGGCGCGGTCGCCCTGATCTTCCTCGCCGCCATCGAGGCACTCGCGGTGACGACGGTCATGCCGATCGTCAGCGAGGCTCTCCACGGCGAGGCCCTCTACGCCGTTGCTTTCGCCGGCACCCTGGCGACGAGTGTGATCGGCATGGTCGCCACGGGCGCGTGGTCGGACGCGCGCGGACCGCGCGGCGCCCTGTATGTCGCCGTCACGCTCTTCATCGTCGGTCTTCTCGTCTCGGGCTTCGCCGTGACGATGCATCAGTTCCTGATCGGACGACTCGTCCAGGGGCTCGGCACCGGCGGGCAGACCGTTGCGCTCTACGTGGTGGTGGCGCGGCTGTATCCGCCTCATCTGCACGGCAGGATCTTCGCCGCCTTCGCCGCGGCCTGGGTCGTGCCGTCGATGGTCGGACCATTCCTGGCCGGGGCTGTCGCGGAGTACCTCGACTGGCGATGGGCGTTCCTGGGCGTCGCGGTGCTGACGGGCGCCGCATTCATGATGATCGCTGTCCGCCTCCGTGGTGTCGACCTGGGGCAGGGGGAGCCGCAGAACCGACGCGCCCTCGTCGTGCGCCTCGCACTCGCCGTGGTCGTGGCCGTTCTCGCCGTCGTGATCGGCTTCTCTGCCGACATGGCACCGTCGGTCGGCTGGCCGGTCGCGCTCGGCGCAGTCGTCGCGATCGGACTCGCCGTGCTCCCGCTGCTGCCACGGCGCACGTTGCGCGCGGGCCAGGGGCTGCCGAGCGTGGTGCTGATGCGCGGCATCGTGGCGGGTGCGTTCTTCGCCGCTGAGGCCTACATCCCGTACCTGCTGATGAAGAAGTTCGACTTCAGTGCGACGTGGGCGGGAGTCGCACTGATGCTGGCGGCATTGGCCTGGGCCGGCGCCTCGGCGCTGCAGGGGCGATACGGTGAGCGTCTGGGGAATCACCGCATCACGCTGATCAGTCTCGGCTCGCTCCTGGTGGCGCTGCTCTGCGTCCTCGTCGCCGCGCTCTTCGACGTCTCAGCGGCGGTGGTGGTGCTCGGCTGGGCATTCGCCGGTGGCGGGATGGGGCTGCTGTACCCGCGGTTGACCGTCCTGACGCTCGCGTACTCGGACGAGACGAATCAGGGATTCAACTCCTCTGCCCTGTCGATCTCGGACGCCACCGGTTCGGCCGTCGCGATCGCGCTGGCCGGTCTCGCGGTGGCATCCCTCGGAGGTGAGGCGGGTGCTTTCGGTGCGGTGTTCGCCTTCTGCGTCGGACTCGTCGCTCTCGCGATCGTGCCCGGACTCAGACTCGGGCACGCGGCGGAGTCGCCGGTGCGCTGAGCACCCCCGCGAGCGCAGTCACTCCGAGGTCGAAGACACGGTCGAGGCCGGCCGTGACGTCGATCTCCCCGGCGGTGGGCAGCGCACCGTGGCTGTCGGCGTGCATGCGCTGCTGCACGAGGGTGGCGTGTCCGAGGACGAAGTGCAGGATCGCCGCGCCCCGGTCAGCGGCGTCGGGTGCGCCGTGGGCCTCCAGTGCCGCGGTCAGCACCGACTGCGCGTGCGAGGAGCCGAGTTGCAGGGCATAGGTGCTGAGGACCAGTTCGGCGCCGTCGCGGTGGGTGAAGAGGGCGTCGCGGATGCCTCGGGCGGTTGCCAGCACGCCGTCGCTGCCGCGGGGGATCGATGCGGTGATCCGGTCGGCGAGTTCGGCGAGCAGCTCCTGCTTGCTGGTGAAGTGCCAGTAGAGGGCAGAGGGCTGTACATCCAGGCGGGCGGCGATGCGCCGCATCGAGAGGTCGGCGAGCCCGACTTCGTCGAGGAGGGCGAGCGCGCTCCGGGCGACGCTGTCGCGGTCGTGCCGTGCCTGATTCGTCTCCGGGCTCATCCTCCGATTATAGTGAACGACGTTCAGGTGAACGGTGTTCAGGAGAAACGCGTCGGAGGGATCCGCATGACACGCACACGAGAGACGGGTGTCGCGACGATCGCCGTGGACGCGGTCTCGGTGGTGCTCGACGGCCGCCCCGTGCTGCGAGAGGTCACCGCCTCGCTGACGGCTCCGACGATCGCGGTGATCGGTGCGAACGGGTCGGGGAAGTCCACGTTCGCCCGGCTGTTGAACGGACTCGTCACTCCGAGCGCCGGCGAGGTGAGGGTGCACGGCCTCGACACGATGCGTGACCGCGCCGCCCTCCGCCGCCGCGTCGGATTCGTGTTCACGAACCCCGATGCGCAGATCCTCATGCCCACCCCGGCCGAAGACATCGCGCTGTCCCTGCGCGGCCGGGCGAAGGCCGAGATCGCCGATCGCGTCAGAGACACCCTCGCCGTGCATGGTCTGGCAGACCACGCAGATGTCCCCGCATCCAGCCTGTCGGGGGGCCAGAAGCAGATGCTCGCCCTGGCCGCAGTGCTGGCCACCGAACCGCAGCTCATCGTCGCGGACGAGCCGACGACACTCCTCGACCTGCGCAACTCCCGACGCATCGGCGACCTGCTCCTGGCGCAGCGGGCCCAGGTCGTCGTGGTGACACATGACCTCGAACTGGCCGCGCGCTGTGAGGCCGCGATGCTGTTCGAAGACGGGCGGGTCACGGCGTCCGGAGAGCCGTCGACCGTGATCGCGGCCTATCGTCGAGCGTGCGGATGATCGCGCTCTACCGTCCCGGAAGCAGCATCCTCCATCGCGCTCCTGCCGGGCTCAAGCTCGCCGCGCTGGCGATCGGAGCACTCGTTCTGTCGCTGTACCCCCACGACGCGGTGAGCATCCCCCTCTCGCTCGCGGCGGTCCTCGCGCTGTACGGCATCGGGGGAATGCCCATCCGGGTGCCGTTGCTCGAGATCTGGCGTCTGCGCTGGATCATCGTCGTGCTCGCCGCGGCGCTCGGGGTCTTCGTCTCGCCTCTCGCGGCGTGGGTCGGCACGGGGCGCGTCGTGACGATTCTCCTGCTCGCGAGCCTGTTGACGCTCACGACCCGGATGGCGGATCTCGTGGAGGTGCTGCAGGGCATCCTGCGCCCGTTCCAGCGATGGGGAGTCGATCCCGACGCGGTGGCGCTCACGATCTCGCTCACGATCACGACGATCCCCGTGATCGCCGGCTTCGCGGAGCGCGTGCGGGATGCGTCGCGAGCCCGCGACGTGCGGTTGGGCGTGCGCGCCGTGGTGCCCCTGCTCGTTCTCGCCCTCCGACACGCGGACGATGTCGGTGACGCGCTGGCAGCACGGGGCCTGGGCTGACCCTATGCGGGGACGAGCGTGCGCACTCCGACCGGCGGCAGCGGCGTCGTCTGAGACGCGAGTCGGAGCGCCGCGAGGATCAGGGCGACCGCGATCAGAGCGGTCGCGACGGATGTGCCGAGTACCAGGAGGATCAGGACACCGACCAGGCCGCTCAGCGCTCCCGCGACGAGGCGGGGTAGCGAACCGGTGGCCTGCGGCGCGGGCTGTGACTCGAAACGGGTGAAGGCCACAGCGACGAGTGCGGTCAGCGCGAGCGCGGTCGCGAGCCAGAGCGGTCGGGCCGCCCACCAGTCCGCGCTGTCGAGCGCCGGGAGCGTGACGCCCGTGACGAGGGCGTACACGGCGGTCGCGCCGGCCATCACCAGCAGGACAGGCATGTGCCAGAGATAGATCGTCATGGTGCGCACCGTCACGAACGCCGTGAATGCCGCCACGCGCGGTCGGCGGCTGAACCGCTCGATGCGTTCGCGGTGCAGGGAGAGCAGGCTGGTGTGTGCGACGCCGACGAGCAGGAGGGCTGCAGTCGGCGGGTTGATGTTGGCGATGAGGTCGGGGGAGTACACCCCGGTCAGGAACGTTGCGACGAGCAGGAGCAGGGCGCCGAGGCCCGCGGTGGCCCGGACGCGTCGACTCAGGCGCCCGATGCGTCCGTCGGCGAGGAAGAACCCCAGCTGCTGCAGCGTCATCCACACGAAGGCGAGGTTCAGGAAGCCGAGGCCCTCGAGCCCGGTCGCGGCGCGCAACACGTCGACGGCGATGGATGCCGCGACGAGAGCACCGATCGTGCGGTAGGGGGCGCGCTCGTGGGCGGCGGCCAATGCGGGAAGCAGCGCCTGGCACAGGAGGAAGACGCCGAGGAACCAGAGCGGCTGACCGTAGCGGAAGCCCGCGGTCGCGATCAGATCGGCGGGTACACCGAAGACCGTGAGGAGCGCGAGCCCGACCCCGACGATGGCGATCGTGAAGACGGCGGGTCGCAGCAGACGATGCAGTCGCCCGGCCACGAACCCGAGGGCGCTCCCGCCGCGCTCCCGCAGCCGACGGTAGGCGAGGAGCCCGGAGAACCCGCCGATGACGAAGAACAGCGGCATCACCTGGAGGAGCCAACTCAGCGGTGCGATCCACCCGGTACCGTCGCTGGCGTTCTCGAACACGGGGCCGGACGCGTCGACGGTGACGCCCACCATGATCGAGTGGAGCAGGACCACGCCGACGACGCAGAGCGCCCGGACGAAGTCGATCCCGGTGTCACGGGACGCGCGTTGCGGAGGCGCGATGATGCCGGCAGTGGGTGCCTGGACGGTGGTCATGAGTCCTCCTCGGGGGCGGTGTCCCAGGAGACTATGGATGCCGTGTCCGCGGATGCATCACCCTCGGGTGCCGTTACGACCCCCTACGACGGTGTGAGTCAGGAGGACGGCTCGACCAGTCCGGTGTCGTAGGCGAGGATCACCGCATGCACGCGGTCGCGGAGGTTCAGCTTGGCGAGTACCTTGCCGACATGGGTCTTGACGGTCTGCTCCGCGATGAAGAGGTCGGCCGCGATCTCGGTGTTCGAGCGCCCTTTCCCGATCAGTACCAGCACCTCCCGCTCACGGTCGGTGAGTTCGGCGAGCGCAGTGGTCGGGCGAGGTGCACGGGGCCTGCGGCCGGCGAACTGCTCGATGATTCGTCGGGTCACGCTCGGCGCGAGGAGCGCATCCCCGTTCGCGACGACGCGCACCGCGTGCACGAGCTCCTCGGGGAGTGCGTCCTTCAGCAGGAACCCGCTGGCTCCGGCCTCCAGCGCGTCGTACACGTAGTCGTCGATGTCGAAGGTGGTGAGCATCAGGATCCGGGGGACATGCGCGGCGGGGTACGACGGGCCGAGAATCCGCCGGGTGGCTTCGATCCCGTCGAGTTCGGGCATGCGCACGTCCATCAGGATCACGTCGGGATCCAGACGCGCCGCCAGGGCGACGGCTTCGGCGCCGTTCGCCGCCTGCCCGGACACCCGAATGCCCTCGTGGGCATCGAGGAGAGCGGCGAAACCCGCACGGACCATGGCCTGATCGTCGGCGATGAGGACGCTGATCGTCACGGGGTCTCCTTGTCGAGAGAAGCGGCTGCGCCCGCATCGGAACCGTCCGCATCCAGGGGGAGCACGGCCTCCACGTCCCAGCCGCCATCGGATGAGGGGCCGGCCGAAAGGCTGCCGCCCAGGATCTCGGCGCGTTCGCGCATCCCGCGCAGGCCGTAGCCCCCGCCGGGGCCGTCGGGCGTGCGGGGCGGTGCGCCGTTGTGCACACGGATGCGGATGCTGCGGGCCTCGGCACGCAGCTGCACGGCGATGCGGGCACCGGGCGCGTGCCGCACGGCGTTGCTCAGCGCCTCCTGGACGATGCGGAACGCGGCGATCTGCACCGAGGGTGTCGCCGCTGCTGCGGCCTCGCCGCCCTCGAGCACGAGTCCGACCTCGACCCCCGCGCGGCGGATGGTGTCGACCAGCGCCGGGATGTCGTCGATGCCCTGTTGGGGAGCGAGCTCGGCGGTCTGGTCTTCGGTGCGGAGCACCCCGAGCATCCGCCGCATCTCGGCCAGCGAGCCGCGGGCGGTCGCAGCGATGTCGTCGAACTCGGCTGTCGCCGCGTCGTTGAGCGCGGGAATGCGATATTTGGCGGTCGACGCCTGCACCTGGATCACGGACATGCTGTGTGCGACCACGTCGTGCAGCTCGCGCGCGATCCGCGTGCGTTCCTCGACGAGCGCGCGCCGGGCCTCCTCGAGCGCGCTGTGCTCCTTCTCGCGCGTCAGCTCGGCAGCGACCCGGACCCTCCCGGCGACGAGCGCCGCGATGAGGTACACCGCGGATGCCACCGCTGTCGTGACGATGAGGTCGGCCGTGGCGCTGGCGGATGACTCCGGCGTGGCCACCATGTCGGGGCGGAGCACCGGCGCCAGAAGCGATGCGATCGCGCCGAGGATCAGTGCGAAGGCACCGAGGCGTGCGCCATGGAGGAATGTGACCACCCCGACGAACAGGGCGAAGGTCAGGAGGGCGGGGACGGGCCAGGGCCACGGCGACTGGATCGCGAGTTCCGGCACGACCGTGAGTGGCAGGGTGAGTGCTCCCACGGTGAACAAGCCGATCGCCCAGACCGGGCGGCTGATCGCGAGCACGGGCGAGACGCACAGCGCCGCGCCGAGGATGAACGACAGAGGCAGCGGCGTGCCGGACAGGACGGTCTGGAGCGGGACGAGGATCGCGTACAACGCCACGACCGCCGCACCCAGCGCCCCGAGGGCGAAGGTGCGACGGCTGATCCGTTGGCGCAGCGGTGTGCGCTGTCGGCGGCGTGCCATGACTGTCATCCTGCCAGTTGCGGCGCGGGAGCGCGGCGGCGCCGGGCCGCGGCGATGCGGTCGATCGTGAAGCCGATCACGAGCGCGATGACGATGCCGAGACCGGCGCTCAGCAGCGGCTGGTCCTTGATCCAGGCGCCGGCGAGCAGGCCGATCGCCAGGCTGAAGACGCTCCAGCTGGCACCGGCGATCAGACTCAGAGGCAGGAAACGCCGCCACGGGAACTCGAGAGCCCCGGCGGACATGTTGACCGCGACGCGTCCGACCGGGATGTAGCGGGCGCCGAGGATGAGGGTGGCGCTGCGCCGATCGAGCGCCTGCTGTGCGTAGGCGAATGTCGCCGCCACACGGGGGCGTCTCATCCAGGCGAAGCGCGTGGTGCCGAGCCGTCGGCCGATCACGAAGGCGATGTTGTCGCCGATCGCCGCGCCGATCGCGGCGACCGCACCGAGGAGAAGCAGATTCCCGTCGCCGGTGGACGCGGCGACGGCCGCGGCCGCCACGAGCACCGTCTCGCTCGGCACCGGGGGGAAGAAGCCGTCGATCACGGTGACCGTGAACAAGACCAGGTACAGCCAGGGCGAGGCGATGGCCTGCATGATGAGCTCGTTGAGGATGTCCACTCCTGCACGCTATGCAGGGCGTACCCGGGCGGTCATCCCTCTGGGGTATCGCGGGCCTCACTCTCCGGGCTGATCTTGCTGACCGCCGCTCCCGGCCATGGCACTTATACTGGGAGGCTGGCCGATCGGCCGAACACCCTCCCTGAAAGAACGGACGTCCGCTGTGCTTGCCGTGCACGACCTCGAGATCCGCGTTGGCGCGCGCCTGCTGATGGAGAACGTCTCGTTCCGCGTCGCCGACGGAGACAAGATCGGACTCGTCGGCCGCAACGGGGCCGGGAAGACCACACTCACCAAGGTGCTCGCCGGTGATGTCCTGCCCTCCGGCGGCAGCGTGACACGGTCCGGCGAGCTCGGCTACCTTCCGCAGGACCCGCGTTCCGGAAACCCCGAAGACCTGGCGCGCACGCGCATCCTCGATGCCCGCGGACTCGGGCAGCTGAACCTCGGGATGACCGAGGCGGCACTCGCGATGGGCTCGGACGACCCCGCCGTCGCCGACAAGGCGATGAAGCGCTACGCCCGCCTGACCGAGCAGTTCGAGGCCCAGGGCGGCTACGCGGCGGAGGCCGAGGCGGCGTCGATCGCGAACAACCTGTCGCTTCCCGACCGGATCCTGGATCAGCCGTTGTCGACGCTCTCCGGTGGTCAGCGTCGCCGCATCGAGCTCGCCCGTATCCTCTTCTCCGATGCTCAGACGATGATCCTCGACGAGCCCACCAACCACCTCGACGCCGACAGCGTCGTGTGGCTCCGCGAGTTCCTCAAGGGGTACAAGGGCGGTCTGATCGTCATCAGCCACGATGTCGAGCTCGTCGGCGAGACCGTCAACCGCGTGTTCTACCTCGACGCGAACCGCCAGATCATCGACACGTACAACATGAACTGGAAGAACTACCTGCGCCAGCGGGTGGCCGACGAGGAGCGTCGCAAGAAGGAGCGCGCCAACGCCGAGAAGAAGGCCACGACCCTGCAGTTGCAGGCGGCACGCTTCGGCGCGAAGGCATCCAAGGCGGCTGCGGCGCACCAGATGATCGCGCGCGCCGAGAAGCTGCTCGCCGGACTCGACGAGGTCCGCCAGGAAGACCGGGTCGCGAAGCTGCGCTTCCCGAAGCCGGCGCCCTGCGGCAAGACTCCGATGATGGCGAGCGGGCTCTCGAAGTCGTACGGATCGCTCGAGATCTTCACCGATGTCGACCTCGCCATCGACCGCGGCTCCAAGGTCGTGGTGCTCGGCCTCAACGGTGCGGGCAAGACCACGCTGCTGCGGATGCTCGCGGGTGTGGACCAGCCCGACACCGGACAGCTCGAGCCGGGGCACGGCCTCAAGGTCGGCTACTACGCGCAGGAGCACGAGAACCTCGACGTGAACCGTTCGGTGCTCGAGAACATGGTCTCGGCCGCACCGCACATCACCGAGACCGAGGCGCGCAAGGTGCTGGGTTCGTTCCTGTTCACCGGCGACGACGTGCTGAAGCCCGCGGGAGTCCTCTCCGGTGGAGAGAAGACGCGTCTTTCGCTCGCGACTCTCGTCGTCTCCTCGGCGAACCTGCTGCTGCTCGACGAGCCGACCAACAACCTCGACCCCGCCTCGCGCGAGGAGATCCTCGGCGCCCTCGCGCACTACGAGGGTGCTGTCGTCCTCGTCTCCCACGATCCCGGTGCCGTGCAGTCGCTCAACCCGGAGCGCGTGCTCATCCTGCCCGACGGAGTCGAAGACATCTGGAGCCAGGAGTACCAGGACCTCATCGAGCTCGCCTGACGCGCGCACGATCCTCCGAAGCGACGACGATCCTCCGACCTTTCCCCGCGGATATCTCGGCGAATCGTCGGAACATCGGCGGATCGTCCGCTGCGTGGGCGCGATGAGCGGTGGCCCCAATGTCGGCGACCGCTTGTAGCGTGAGGGCATGAGCATGGATCACATCCGCGCCGTGTGCTGGGACTGGAACGGCACGCTGCTCGACGACGTGGAGATCTGTCGTCAGGTGATGAACTCCGTGCTCGAGGAGCACGCGCTCGATCCGCTGACCGATGAGCACGCCTACCGATCGGTCTTCCGATTCCCGATCCGGGACTTCTACGGCTCCGTCGGGCTCGGCGATGACAGATTCGTGCCCGCCGCGACGGCCTACCTCGAACTGCTCGCGGCGCGGGTCGGAGAGGCGCAGCTCCACCCCGATGCGCGCGCCACGCTCGCGGCTCTCCACGAGCGCGGCCTCCGTCAGGTGCTCGCCTCGGCGACCCTTCCCGATGCGCTCGCGCGGCAGATGGCCCCGCACGATCTGGTCGATGCGTTCGAAGATGTGCTGTCGATCGACGACCCGTATCGGGCGTCGAAGCACGACGTCATCGCGCGGTGGCTGTCGAGATCCGGCCTCCGTCCGAGCGCTGTGCTCGTCATCGGCGACACCAATCACGACCGGGAGATCGCGGCCGATCTCGGCACGGAGTTCGTCCATTTCGATGGCGGGCACCAGAACTGGTCCGGTGACACGCGTCGGATCGCGACGCTCGGCGAACTGCTCGACGTGCTGCCCCCGATCGCCCATCATCCCGAACTGAGGGAACTCGCCTGAGCCTTCCGACGTGCAGTCTCTGCGCCCATGGCATAGTCGGGAGCATGTCGACAGAGCGGGGTCTCCTTTCGTCAGAGGTCAGTCGGTGGCTGCGTGCTCAGCCCGCGCTCACCGGTGCGGCGCCTCCTCTCGTACGCGCTGACCTTCCTGACGATCCGGTCTCACTCTTCCTCGACTGGATCGGGAAGGCCGCCACCGCAGGCGTGCCCGAGCCACACGTCGCCACCTTGGCGACGGTCGACGAAGACGGCATGCCGGATGCGCGCTCACTGATCCTCAAGGACGTCGACGAGCGCGGATGGGCCTTCGCCGGAGCGCGCTCCTCTCGAAAGGGTGCGCAGATCGGCGCGCATCCTGCGGCGGCACTGAACTTCTGGTGGCAGCCCCTCCTGCGAGCGGTGCGCGTTCGCGGGCGGGTCCAGGAGGCCTCCGCGGAGGAAAGTGCGGCAGACCTCGCTGCGCGCTCCGCCGCCGCTCGTGAGGGCGTCACCCCAGGGGAGTGGGTCCTCTGGCGGATCATCGCCGCACGAGTCGAGTTCTGGCAGGGGTCGCCGGAACGAGACCACACGCGGATCGTCTACGAGCGCACGGAGACCGGCTGGGCATGCACGATGACGCCCTGGATGGACTGACTCCGGGAGAGTCGGTCAGCGGACGTCGAGCAGCTCGTCTTCGACGTCGGCGTCGTGATCCTTGCGCCGTGGAGTCTTCACGGGTGTCGGGACGCCCTCGACTTCCTCACGGTGCTTCACGATCTCGGTCCGGATGATGTAGCCGATGAAGATGAAGCCCATGAGGGCGAACAGGATCCATTGGATCGCGTAGGAGAGATGCGGGCCCGGGTCGTCGGTGGGGGAGTCGAAGCCCCCCAGCGCGCCGGCGCCGGCCGGCTCCTCGGTCACGACGCGGCCGTAGGCGCCGGTGATCACATCCCCGTCGGTCAGCGCGGCGATCGAGGGCAGATGGATGGTCGGCACCTGACCTTCCGGTGCGCCCCGGCCCGATGCGGGCAGCTGCTCCCCGGGCCGCAGGCGCACCGTGACCTCGGCCTCGCCTTCCGGCGGGGACGGCACAGAGTCGGGCTCCGCACCCTCGCCCGGCGCCACCCAGCCGCGATCGACGATGAACACGCGACCATCAGCGTCGCGGAACGGCACCAGCACCTCGAAGGCGCTCGTACCGCCGTGCGGTCGATTGCGCACCAGCAGCTGCTGGTCGGCCAGGTACTCGCCCTGCAGCGTCACAGGGCGCCACTCGTCTGAGGGGTCGAGCGCACCGTCAGCGCCGATGACATCGGCGAGGGGAACGGGCTCCGCGTCGTAGTTCTGCTCGACGAGTTCGATCTGGGCGGCACGAGTCTCGTTGCGCTCGAACTGCCAGTTCGACAGGAAGACGCACGCGATGGCGAAGCCGATCGCGATGAGCACGTACACCGCCCACCTGGTCAGACGGCGACTCATGCGGGAACACCGTCGCGGACGGTCACCGGGAAGTCCCGTGCGGCCAGGTAGTCGCGGAGGAAGTCCACGTGCTCGTCGCACGCCAGCCACACCTTCTCGCGATCGGCGGCATGGATGCGGGGATTGCGCCACAGCACTTGTCTGGTCGCCGCGCTCCGGCAGCCGGCGCGCGAGCACTCGAGGTCAGTCATCGGTCTTTCGGGCCTTCGTGGATCGTGAACACCTGCGGAGCCGGAGCTTCGGTCTCGATCGGAGCAGGTCGAGGGGTGTCGAGCTCGCGCACCGGAGACTCGGCTGTGGCCTCAGTGCTGTCGCTTCCCGCGTTCGCGAAGACGACCGCGATGTAGGGCAGTACGGCGGCCGCGATCCCGAATACCCACGTGTACCAGCCGTACGGCTGCACGAACACCATGAGCCCGAAGCACACGATGCGGATGGTCATCGTCAAGGCATAACGGCGCACACGATGATCAGCCTCATCCCGCGGAGACTGCGGCAGTGAGGTGACGGCCGGGACTTGACGCGCGTTCTTCACGATGTCTCAAGCCTACGCCGGTGCAGCCCTCCCGGCGTGCCGTTCGGCGACTCAGCTCGAGAACAGGAACGGCAGGGTGAACACCCCGACGAACAGGAAGCTGATGATGGTGCTGACGATCGTGAACGCACCGATCGCGACCACCGCGTAGCCGAGGATGAGACCGGCGATGGCGAGCCCACGCCCGCCGACTCCGGGTTGGCGCTTGATCTGTCCGAGCGCCATGTGCCCCGTGATGACGGCCGCGAGAGAGGCCAGCACCGGGATGATGGCCCAGATCAGGACGAGCCCGGCGATGCCGCAGATGAGTGAGGTGACAGCCAGCGGACTGGTGGGGCGAGACGCGGCGGCGGGATACCCCCCGCTCGGGTAGGCGCCGTAACCGGGTTGAGAGGCAGGCGGGGCGTAGCCGGGCTGTACCGGAGTGGCGAAGCCGGGCTGAGAGGCGGGCGCGGCGTAGTCGGCTGGGGAGGCATAACCGGGCGGTGCGGGCGGTGGAGCGTATCCCGGCTGCGGTGCCGCGGCCGGCTGCGCGCCGTAGGCCGGGTACGCCGGAGGCGCATAGGTCGGCGCGGCTCCCGGGTGGCTCTGTGTCGGCTGCGGACCGGGCCGTACCGGTTCGGCGGGAAGCGCCGGCGTGGCAGTGGGGGCGGCGGGCGGAGGAGGCGGTGTCAACGGCGGCTCGCCACCGGGAGAGGGGATGCGGTTGTCGCTCACGATGAAGCCTTTCGTCTCGATCAGGGTTCCAGCAGCGTCCCCGTCTGTCAAACACCAGGATGCAGCCGACCCGGCACGCGGGCGCAGCCGGCAGCGGCATGGTCGATAGGATCGATGACGGCCCGGGACCGCGGGCCGACCGGCCAGATCAGGAGTGTCCCCCATGAGTGCTGAGCGCGTCGTCCTCGTCACCGGCGGCAATCGCGGCATCGGCCGCGCCATCGCAGAGCGCTTCGTGCGCGACGGGTACCGGGTCGCCGTCACCGCCCGCAGCGGCGAAGGGCCGGAGGGGACGCTCACCGTCCGTGCGGATGTGACCGACGCCGCGGCTCTCGACGCGGCGTTCACCGAGGTGGAGCAGCAGCTCGGCCCGGTCGAGATCGTTGTCGCGAACGCCGGTATCACGAAGGACACGCTGCTCCTCCGCATGAGCGAAGACGACTTCGACAGCGTGGTCGCGACGAACCTCGGCGGCACGTTCCGCGTCGTCAAGCGCGCCTCGAAGGGTATGCTCCGCGCGCGTTTCGGCCGCATCATCCTGATCTCGAGTGTCGTGGGGCTCTACGGTTCCGCGGGTCAGGTCAATTACTCCGCGTCGAAGAGCGCGCTCGTCGGGTTCGCCCGCTCGATCACCCGCGAACTCGGCGCGCGGGGGATCACCGCCAACGTCGTCGCCCCGGGATTCATCGAGACCGACATGACGGCCGAGCTCCCGGAAGAGACGCAGAAGCAGTACAAGGCGAACATCCCGGCCGGACGATTCGCCACTCCCGACGAGGTCGCGGGCGTCGTGACCTGGCTCGCGGGCGACGACGCCGGGTACATCTCTGGTGCGGTCATCCCCGTCGACGGTGGTCTCGGCATGGGGCACTGACCCCACGCCGTTCGATCAGCGCGAGATCGCTGCGGTGAGGAGTTCGCCGAGGCGATCCGGCACGGTGAACTGCGGCCAGTGGGCGGAGCCGATCCGGATGACCTCCGCATCCTCGATCGCGCGGTACTCCTCGCCGAATGGGCCCCACTGGTCGATCAGCCCCTCGAACGTCGCCTGATCCAGATCGCCCATGAGCAGTGTGACGGGCACTCGATAGCGCGCGGGGTCGGTGAGGGCGATGCCGTCGGTCGGCACGCGTGCGGGGACGCTCGACGTGAGCGGCGCTGTGAGTGCGCGTGTGGCCTCGTCGAGGTCGTGCACGTCTTCATCCTCGAAGAAGTCCCAGCCGGGGAACGGGACGACCCCGTCGACGATCGGGAATTCGCTGATCCCGTTTCCGGGCGGAGGAGGGACGGTGTCGACGAAGATCACTCGGCTCACGCGGTCGGGGCGCGCATCGGCGACACCCCATGCGACGTTGCCACCTCCGCTGTGTCCGACGACCACGACATCGCCGTCGACCTCATCGACTGCGGCGACCGCGGCGTCGACCCAGTCCGCGATGCCAACATCGGAGGTGGCGGCCGCGGGCTCGCCGAGCCCTGGCATGGTGAGGGCGTGCACGCGGTGCCCTGCCCGTTCGAGAGCGGGGATCACGTCGTTCCAGCTCGCGGCGTCGAGCCAGAGTCCGGGGATGAGGATGATGTCCATGAGCCGACGCTAGCTGCGGCGACCGACATTCACCAGGTCTCGGCTACGGGAGCAGCGCGATGACCTCGGACAGATCCTGCGGTCCGATGACGAGGCTCGCGGCTTCGCGAACCGCGGGCTTCGCGTTGAAGGCAAGGCCGAGTCCGGCGACCGCCATCATCTGCAGGTCGTTCGCGCCGTCGCCGATCGCGATCGTCGCGTGCGACGGTACGCCCAGCTCGGCCGCCCATTCCTGGAGCGAGGTGGCCTTGACCGCGCCGTCGACGATGTCGCCGTCGACACGACCGGCGAGCTCCCCATCGGCGATTTCGAGGCGATTGGCGCGCCACCGGTCGACTCCGAGCCCCGGCGCGATGTGGTCGAGGATCTCGTGAAACCCCCCGGACACGACTCCGACGACACCGCCGCGGTCGTGGACGGCGGCGGTGAGATCGCGAACTCCGGGCGTCGGTTCGATCCGTGCACGTACCCGCTCGAATGCCGAGACCGGCACGCCCTGAAGGGCCGCGACCCGGGAACGAAGGCTCGTGGAGAAGTCGACTTCGCCGCGCATGGCCGCCTCCGTGGCCGCCTGCACCTCCGCGCGGCGCCCGGCCTCGTCGGCGAGCAGCTCGATCACCTCGTTGCGGATCAGGGTGGAGTCGGCATCGAGGACGACGAGGAAGCGCGCAGCGGTCACCCGACGAGCCTATCGATCACCTGGCGGGCCGATGCGCCATGACGGCGTCAGCGTTCGATGAAAACGCCCTTGCCGACGACGGTGATGCCGGACTCCGTCACGGTGAAACCCCGTGCGAGGTCCCGCTCGCGATCGACGCCCACCGTCGCCCCGTCGGCCAGCACCACGTTCTTGTCGAGGATCGCCCGATGGATGCGCGCGCCCTGTCCCACCTGGACGTGGTCGAAAACCACCGAGTCCGTGATGGTCGAGCCGCCGCCGGCGAGCGTCCAGGGGCCGACCACACTGCGTTCCAGATGGGTGCCGGACAGGACCGATCCGAGCGAGACGATCGAGTCGATCGCATTCCCGATGCGCCCGACCGAGTCCCGCACGAACTTCGCGGGCGGCGAGTTGACCGCTTGCGAGTGGATCGGCCACTCCATGTTGTAGAGGTTGAACACGGGCAGGGTCGAGATCAGGTCGCGGTGCGCGTCGAAGAACGAGTCGATCGTCCCCACGTCCCGCCAGTAGGAACGATCGCGCGGGGAGGAGCCGGGCACATCGTTCTGCTTCATGTCGTAGTAACCGGCCTCGCCGCGGTCGACGAAGTACGGGACGATGTCGCCGCCCATGTCGTGCCCGGAGGTCGGCGACTCGCCGTCGGCCTCGACGGCGGCAATGAGTGCGTCGGCATCGAAGATGTAGTTCCCCATCGAGGCGAGCACCTCGTGCGGCGAATCCTCGAGGCCGGCGATGTCGGTCGGCTTCTCCAAGAACTGCTTGATGCGCCCGGACTCGGCATCGGCATCGATCACCCCGAACTGCGAAGCCAGGGCGAGGGGCTGGCGGATCCCGGCGACGGTCGCCTTCGCACCGGATTCGATGTGGGCCTCCAGCATCTGCCGGAAGTCCATCCGGTACACGTGGTCGGCGCCGATGACCACGACGATGTCGGGCTTCTCATCATTGATCAGGTTCATGCTCTGCAGGATCGCGTCGGCGGATCCCGAGAACCACCGCTTGCCGAGTCGCTGCTGCGCGGGGACCGAGGTCACGTATGAGTCGAGGAGCGCCGACATCCGCCAGGTCTGCGAGATGTGCCGGTCGAGGCTGTGCGACTTGTACTGCGTCAGCACGACGATCTGCCGTAGGCCGGAGTTGATGAGGTTCGAGATGGCGAAATCGATCAGGCGATACTGTCCGCCGAACGGCACTGCGGGTTTCGCGCGATCCGCCGTGAGCGGCATGAGGCGCTTGCCCTCGCCGCCGGCGAGGATGATCCCGAAGACCTTCTTTGGAGCGGACATGGCTCCACCATAGATGCGTTCCCGGCCGCTGTACTAGCGTTCAGACATGCGAGTCGAAATGATCACGAAGGAGTACCCGCCCGAGGTCTACGGCGGTGCCGGAGTGCATGTGGCGGAACTCGTCGCCGCGCTTCGAGAGCACGTCGACGTGCGGGTGCGTGCGTTCGGGGCGACCCGCGACGAACCCGGTACCTTCGCCTATCGCACGCCTGCGGAACTCACCGGAGCGAACCCCGCGCTCCAGACGCTGGGGACAGACCTCGAGATCGTCGCCGCCATCGCCGACGCCGACCTCGTCCACAGTCACACCTGGTACGCGAACTTCGCCGGCCACCTGGCCTCGCAGCTTCACGGCATCCCGCACGTTCTCACCGCGCACAGCCTGGAGCCCCTCCGCCCATGGAAGGCCGAGCAGCTGGGTGGCGGGTACGCGATCTCCAGCGGCATCGAGCGACTCGCCTACGAGAACGCCGCCGCGGTGATCGCGGTGAGCGCCGGCATGCGCGCCGACATCCTCCGCAGCTATCCGCAGGTGGACCCTGCGAAGGTCCGCGTGATCCACAACGGTATCGACGTCGAACGCTGGCGCCCGGTGCAGGACGCGGAGTTCCTCCGGTCGATCGGAATGGATCCCGCACGTCCCTCCGTCGTGTTCGTCGGCCGGATCACGCGGCAGAAGGGTCTGCCGTATCTGCTGCAGGCCGCCCGACTCCTGCCGCCCGAGGTGCAGCTCGTCCTGTGCGCCGGCGCCCCGGACACTCCGGAGATCATGGCCGAGGTGCAACAGGGAGTGCGGCTTCTGCAGGAGACGCGTGAAGGCGTCATCTGGGTGGAGCGGATGCTGCCGCGCGATGAGCTGTCGGCGATCCTCACCGCGGCGACGACCTTCGTCTGTCCCTCCGTCTACGAACCTCTCGGGATCGTGAACCTCGAGGCGATGGCCTGCGGCGCTGCGGTCGTCGGCACCGCGACCGGGGGCATCCCCGAGGTCGTGTCCGACGGCGTCACTGGTCGGCTCGTGCCGATCGAACAGCTGCAGGACGGCACCGGCACGCCGGTGGATCCGGAGCGCTACGTGGCGGACCTGGCCGCAGTGCTCACCGAGGTCGCCATGGATCCGGAGCGCGCGCGGGCCTACGGTGAGGCCGGACGCGAGCGCGCGCGGGACGACTTCAGCTGGGCCGCGATCGCGGAGACGACGCGCGCGCTCTACGCGGAGCTCACCGCCTGAGCCGATAGGCTGGAACCATGCCGAGCGCTCTGGAATTCACCGACGTCGTCGTGCGCCGTGAAGGACGCAACATCATCGATCACGTGACCTGGGAGGTCGACGACGATCAGCGATGGGTGATCCTCGGACCGAACGGGGCAGGCAAGACCACCCTCCTGCAGCTGGCCGACACCCTCATGCATCCGACCTCGGGCACCGTGACCGTGCTGGGCGAGACTCTGGGCCGCACCGACGTGTTCGAGGTGCGCCCGCGCATCGGGTTCGCCTCGTCCGCGATGGCCAAGCGGGTTCCCCGCGATGAGACGGTCCTCAACACCGTGCTCACCGCCGCATACTCGGTGCTCGGTCGCTGGAACGAGAACTACGAGGACATCGATGAGCGCCGCGCGCTCCGTGTCCTCGCCGACTGGCGCCTCGACCACCTGGCGGACCGCACGTTCGGCACGCTGAGCGATGGCGAGCAGAAGCGCGTGCAGATCGCGCGCGCCGTGATGACCGATCCGGAGCTGCTGCTGCTGGACGAGCCGACCGCCTCGCTCGATCTCGGATCGCGAGAAGAGCTGCTGGCGCTGCTCAGCGGGTACGCTTCCTCGCCGACGACGCCGGCGATGCTGATGGTGACGCACCACGTCGAGGAGATCCCGGTGGGTTTCACGCACGTGATGCTGATTCGCGACGGAGCGATCGTCGCGGCCGGACCGATCGCCGAGACGCTCACGGCCGAGGCACTCACCGACACGTTCGGCATGCCCATCGTGCTCAGCAGCGAAGACGGCCGCTACGCCGCCCGCGCAGCATCCTGATCCAGGTCTGATAGAATCGACCCTTGGTGCTCTCCGCACCGCAGACTTCCCTCGTCCCTGGCACAATCCAGGGCAGCAACTAAGGAATCCCATGAAGACTGACATTCACCCCGAGTACAAGGCTGTCGTGTTCCGCGACCTCGGCTCGGGCGAGACGTTCCTCACCCGTTCGACCGTGACCGGCGACAAGACCATCGAGCTGGACGGCGTGGAGTACCCCGTCATCGATGTCGAGATCTCGTCCGCGTCGCACCCGTTCTACACGGGCAAGCAGCGCATCATGGACTCGGCCGGCCGCGTCGAGAAGTTCAACCAGCGCTTCAAGGGCTTCGGCGGCTCGTCCAAGTAACGACTGCCACGAAGAAGGCCCCACGCTCCTCGGAGCGTGGGGCCTTCTTCGTTCCTCGAGGGCTCTGGGACGGTCTCAGACGTCGATGACGATACGGCCGGAGTCGATGCGGCTCGGCGGGTCGCCGGGCGAGGGCGCCGGTGCCGTCCGCTGCGTCTGCCGGTCGCGTTCCTGGTTCGCCTCATGGGCACTGGGCGACCAGACGCTGTCGAAGACGCCGACGAGGCCGCCGTTGGCGACGTGCTCGTACTTCTCCTCGACCGGCTTCCGCGAGAAGGTGTGCATCATCCCGAAGATCAGCAGAGCGGGGCCCATGCCCAGCACGATGATCACGGTCGCCCACGCCATCACGTCCTTCATGACTTCAGGATAGGCGTGACGGAGAAGAGCGGCATCCTCCTCGAGGCGGAGATCCTCAGCGCAGGCGGCGGCCCTGCGCCAGGTCGATGAGGCGCGACAGCACGGGACCCGAGCGCAGCCCGTTGTGCTCGTGCTCGCTGGTCACCCACAGCTTCACGCCGGGTAGCAGGCGTGCTGTCTCGAGTGAGAACTCCATCGGGACGTACACGTCGTCGACATAGACGGCAGCGGCGCCCGTAGCCCCGGACGCGGCGATCGCCTCGGCGTCGTAGATGCTCGGCCATTCGTACTCCGCGAGCGCGCGGGTGACGTCACGCCAGGGGCGGAAGGCGGGAACCGTCTCGGTCCAGTCGCGCCGGATGTGCTCGCCCGTGAAGAGCGTCGGGTCGTCGCGGAAGTCGGAGGGCTCTGTGCGTTCGGCCGACCATCGGGTGGCGTGGCCGTCGGCGTAGCTGGACTCGTGGAACGCGAAATACAGCGGATTGCGACCGTCGAACGGCATCGCGTGCATCAGGTCGTGCCGGAAGGCATTGGAGGAAGGGTCACGCTCGAGCAACGACCAGACGGTCTGCCAGCCGTCGTTCGTGCCGAGGGCCGAGCCCATCGATCGCAATCGCGAGCGGGACACGACCTCGCCGTCGGGGAGGACGATGTCGCCGGCGTCTGCCTGATCGACGAGTCGCCGCATGGCGTCGCGGTGCTCCGGGAACCGGCGGTAGTAACGCTCGGATGTCGTGCGCATCTTCTCGTAGCAGAGCGCGTACACATCATCGGGGTGGCGCCCGATCGCGCTGAGTCCGCCCGTGATGAAGACGTCCTGCAGCGAGGACGCGTCCGTCGAGAGGTAGGCCAGCGTCGTGAAGCCGCCGAAGGACTGCCCGAGCACGCTCCAGGTGGCAGCTCCCAGGTGTTCGCGGATCGCCTCGCAGTCGCGCACGATCGAGTCGGCGCGCAGGTGGGTGAGGTGCTCGGCCACGGCCTCGGCGCCGCGGGCGAGATCGTGATCGCCGACCGGGGTCGAGGGGCCCGTTCCGCGCTGGTCGAGGAGCACCAGACGGTAGTGGGCGAGAGCTTCATCCAGCCAGGCCGGCGACGTCGAAGAATGGAACGGGCGGGGAGCTTCGTGCCCCGGTCCGCCCTGCAGGAAGACCAGATAGGGGAGGGTCTCACCGCCTTCGCGGGCGACCACGCGCGCGAAGATGTCGATGGTGCGGGAGTCGGCGGGATCGCCCCATACGAGAGGGACGGTGAGCGTGTGCTCTTCGACGGTGAGATCCAGCAGCTTGCGGACGACGGTGGTCATGATCACATCACATTCCCGATGTAGGAGTACTTGACGAAGACCTCCGAGGCGATGCCCGACTCCTCGAGCACCCCCTGCACGGCGGTCATCATGTAGTTGGAGTCCCAGCCCATGTAGAGGAAGTGGGATTCGTCGAGCGCGTCCCACTGCCCCTTCCACGCCATGCCCTGGTAGATCGGCCCGCCGTGGGCGGCACAGTAGGCGAGGGCAGCGGCCCTCGTGTCGGTCCACGCGCGTCGGAAGACCCGGTTGAAGAGGTACTTCACGTCGGGGACCTCCCAGCGCTCACCGCGGTACTCGACGTAGTCGAACTCGCGTTCCCAGCCGGTCGGCCAGCCGCGACGGCGCACGGCATCCAGGATCGGGGTCAGGCCGTCGTCGTCGATCTCCGGCAGTGCCGGTCGCGCCCAGATGCGGATCAGGTCGGCGGTGAGGGCGACCGTGCGCCGGGTGATGGCGGCCGTGTTCCAGGTCGGGACCTCGGCGAGCTCGCGGGTCGCCGGCACCGCGCTGCGGGCATACGCCTCATCTCGCTTGACGGGGAAGGCGGCGCCGAACACGCGCTCGGTCAACGGCTGCTCGAGCAGGGTCAGGTTGCCGAGAGTCGGGGCGAGCGCGCGATGGCTGTTCTGTTCGTCCTCGGAGTACTCGTTCCAGGGGCGTTCTCCGTCTCCCGACCAGGCGTCGCCGGGGACAGTGGGCACGATGTGCTCCACGTCGAACCCGTCGACGTCGCCGACGCCTTCCAGGCGACCGAGCACGTACGCGGGGTGAGGGAGCTCGCTGTACTTCAGTACCGCGCTCACACGCTCGTCGGAGGGGGTGATCCGCGCGAAGGCGCGGGCGAGCGAATCGCGACCTTCCCGGCGTGCGCGGCAGAGCCTGGCGATCAGCCTCTCGGCCGGAAGGTTGACCAGCGCGCGGCGGAGGTACAGCGACTGGATCCACTCCAGCGTCTCGAGGAGTTCGGCGCGGTCGATGACGCCCCGCGCGTGATCGCTGTACACACTCAGCACGAGGGGATACGACGAGCGCCCGAAGGTGTTGACGTGCCGCAGCTGCTGCGCGATCTCCGGGTCTTTCTCCCGTGAGGGATCGAGGAGGATGCCGTATACCTCTGCGTAGTGCCGCCACTCTTCCGCGTCTGCCTGCAGGTGGGTGACGTCGACGCGGGGGAAGGACTGCCGGAACGCGCTGTACACGCCGTGCTCGCCGTTCGCCGCCACCTCGCGGCCGGTGACGAGCACGAGGTAGTGCCGCCAGAACGCGCCGATGGCCTCACCGGTGTGATGCTCGATCGGCACCCAGAACCGGGCTTCGACGTCGACCTGCTCCGCGTGGCTGAGCCCCATCAGGATGTAGTTGTGGATGAGCTCGTGGTCGCGCAGCGGCTCGCCCGTGGAGTTCAGGCTCTCGAAGATCTGCTGGGCGTTCGCCTGGGCTCCGAGGGTGATCGACACGTGCTCGAGCTTCTGCAGCCCACGCCAGATGAGGGGAACCTCGTCCACGTGGATCTGACTGCGGAAGAAGGCGTAGTTGTCGTCGAAGCGGGATTCGCGGTCCGCGTCGTCGCGGCGGTCGAGCACGACGGACTCGTACAACTCGGCCCACGCATCGTGCGGGCGCAGCTTGGTGCGGCCGCGGTCGTCCGAGCGTACGAGCACGCGTTCCAACGAGGCGGCCAGAGCGGCATCGGTGTCGCGGATCGCATGGTGCAGCGCGGCGACCAGCAGCATCAGCGTGGTGATGCGCTGCTGGCCGTCGATGAGGATCAGGTCGGAATCGGTCGACGTGCCGTCTTCGGCGGAGAGGATCGAGCCGATGAAGTGGCGGTGGGCGTCGTCCTCCCGCGCGACGGCGCGGATGTCGGAGAGGAGACGCTCGCACCCGCCGATGTCCCAGCGGTACTGCCGCTGATACACGGGGACGACGATGGTGGTGCTGCCCGCCGCGAGCCACTCGATCGTGTTGACTGCTGTCGCCTCGACGTTGGTCGCGGTGCTCATACTGGTGTCTCGTCCTCCCGTAGCGACGGGTGCCGAGGACTCGCCGGGCGCCCCGATCAGTCTATTCGGTTATCCACGGCCGACCTCCGAAGGGCTCGCGGGCTTCGCTGTTAGGCTTGCCTTATCAGGGCCTGTTAAAACGTGCTGGCCCCCGATGAAAGGAACATGACTCGATCATGGGTTACATCAAGTCCGCTGCCCTCGAGGAAAAGGGATTCGTCGTTCTCGACAGCTACAACCAGGAGCTCGACCCCAAGGAATGGCTCGACATCGAGTACAACGACTGGAAGTCGTCGGGTGACACCCGCTTCGCGCCGCTCGCCAGTGCCTTCGGCGACATCGAGTGCAACGGCTTCTGGAACCACAAGCCGCCGCGCACCGACAAGGACGGCGTCTGGATCGATTCGCAGACCGAGAAGGCTCCGAACCTGACGCGTCGTGCGCAGGAGCCCGGCGCCAACGTCGGCCGCTGCCGCGTGATCGAGCTGCAGCCGACCCCCTACGGCGAGTGCCTCTACAACCTGCACCAGGACGACAACAACCGTCTGAACCCCGACGGTACCGGCTGGGTGGTCCGCGGCTTCTTCAACCTGACGGACGACAAGGACAGCTACTTCGTCCTGCGCGAGAACCGCACCGACCCGAGCATCGAGTACCGCATCGCCCTTCCGGCCGGCGCGCAGCTCATCGTCGACACCCAGCGTCTGTGGCACGCCGCCACGCACAACGGCACCGAGCCGCGCTACTGCCTCATCACGTCGTGGACCTCGGGCCCCGAGCTCGACGCGTACATCGAGAAGTACCACGGCACTGACGATGTCCCCAACTACGAGGTCGACCAGGAGACGCTGGAGTTCGGCTACGCCGAGCAGGCGCGCAAGGACGCTGCTCGTGCGGCGTACTACGCGGCGAAGGGCCAGCAGGTCAAGCAGGCCATGAGCGAGGCGTGATCCTCTTCTGAGCACTGCGAAGGCCCCGGTCCCTGTGACCGGGGCCTTCGTCGTCGAATCACATGCTTGTGATTTCAGGAGATCTCGGCGAGAATGGGCCCACAACCGCATATTCTCGCCACTTCGTGGTTCAGGTCGTTGGGGAAGACGCACCTGATGAAACGGAGAGATCATGGCGACGGCTTACTCACGCGGAGTGGTGTTCATCCACTCTGCGCCTCGCGCACTCTGCCCACACCTCGAATGGGCGGTGGGTCGCGCTATCGGGCGTGCGGTGAATTTCGACTGGACCGCGCAGCCCGTCCTCGAGGGTGCCCGGCGGGCCGAGTTCTACTGGGATGGCCCTGTCGGTACGGGGGCTGCTCTCGCGACGTCCATCCGCGGGTGGGAGCATCTGCGGTTCGAGGTGACCGAGGACCCCACTCCGCGCAGCGACGGCGGACGCTGGCTGCACACTCCCGACTTGGGCATCCATTACGCCCAGACGGATGCCGCCGGCAATATCGTCATCGGCGAGGACCGGATCCGCTACGCCATGGAGATCGCCGCGGGCAGTGCGATCGAGTTGCAGCGCGAGCTGGACATCGCGCTCGGATCCGCCTGGGACGAGGAACTGGAGCCGTTCCGGCACGCGAGCGACGACGCCAGAGTCGTCTGGCTCCACAAGGTCGGCTAGCCGACGCCACAGACCGGGAGCGGGGGAGGCGTGAGTATCGGATGCCGGTGAGTCATCCCGGACGCTGAGAAGACGTATCCCCGCTCCGCACGACGAGGACCCCGCCCCGAAAAGAGGCGGGGTCCTCGTCGTGCAGAGGTGGCTCGCCGGTCAGATGACGGCGGTGTGCTGCAGCTCGTGGGTGCGCGAGTGCGCGCCGCCGCGCACGTCTTCCCAGGCGAGAGCCAGTCGTTGCATGGCCTCGGTCGTCCGCTCCGGCGGGAGGGTGATGGGGATGCGCAGTCGACGTTCGAGCACGCCGCCGGTCGTGAAGCGGGGGCCCGGCGGCAAGACGAGACCATGCTCTCGCGCCGCCAGGGAGAGGGAGGTGGAGAGCGGTGCCCCGATGTCGATCCAGGCCGAGAGGCCGCCGGGCGTAGACGGCATCCGGAACCCGGCGATCCCTGAGACGCCGCGCTCGACCGCGTCGCGCCCTGCGCGCAACCTGCGGCGAACGTGAGACGTCAACGCCGGCATGTCGTCCAACAGCTCCACGGCGATGCACTGCTCCAGCAGGGCGGTGCCCAACTCGAAGGAGGGGCGCACGGCGAGCAGTCGCGCGATCACAGAGCGCTCCGCGCGGATCCAGCCGATGCGCATACCGCCCCAGGCGATCTTCGACATCGATCCGACGGTGATGACATTCGGTCCGCTCGCAGCCATCGGTGCAGGCGTCCATCCGCGGTCGATGTCGAGTTCTGCGGTCGTCTCGTCGACGATGAGGTGGGTGCCGACGTTCCGAGCCGTCGTCACGATCCGCGAGCGCTCGTCATCGGGAAGCGTCGCGCCGGTGGGGTTGTGGAAGTCGGGGATGAGGTAGGCGATGTGCGGACGCGTCCCGAGAAGCGTCTCGTTCAGATGCCGGGTGTCCCAGCCGTCGACGTCGACGGGCGTGGGCACCGGTCGGTATCCGTGCCGGTGCAGCGCTTCGAGCGCGTGGGGGAACGTCGGCTGCTCGACCAGTGCCTTCTCGCCGCGACGTCCGATGGCCGTGAGGATCAGGTTCACGGCGTTGAGCGCCCCCGACGTGATGATGATCTCGTCGGCGGAGGTCGGTGCTCCGCGATCGCGGAACCGCTGGGCGACGGCTTCCCGGAGCTCAGGGAGCCCGCGGAGCGAATACCCGCTCGTGCCGCGCAAGGCCGCGAGGCGGGGAAGGGAGCGGACTGTCGCGTCGTACAGGCCGGGTGTCGAATCCATCGAGGCGATCGAGAGGTCGATGGCGTCGTCGTCGGCGTCCGCGCCCGCAGCGGTGCGACCGTGCGGCAGCGTGACCCGTGTGCTTCCTCCGTGCAGGCGGGAGACGTAGCCGTCGGCCTCCAGCAGGCCGTAGGTGCGGGTGATCGTCGAGCGTGATCGGCGCAGTTCGAGCGCGAGCGCCCGCTCACTCGGCAGACGCTCGCCGACCGTGAGACGGCCGTCGAGGATCAGCGCCCTGATGCGGTCGGCGAGCGCCGTCGCCGCGGTGCCCGCGACGTTATCCACTCCGAGCTGTTCGACGAGCCGTGATCCCATGCCTCCAGCATGGCGCAAAGTGGTCTGATATGCGCAGGCCACTTTGCGGCGAGTGGCTTCGCATCGGACCGTGGTCCACGGGCCAGAGTAGGAGGATGTTCCTCCGTTCTCTGTTCCTCCCCATAGCCGCCACCAGCCGGCGTGACCTCGTCGAGCGGCTCGTGCAGCTTCTCGTCGGTCTGTTCCTCTACGGTGTGGCGCTCGGCTTCATGGTACGAGGTGGCATCGGTGTGGCGCCGTGGGATGTTCTGGCGCTGGGCCTGGCGGGGCAGACAGGCGTCGGATACGGAGTCATGACCGTGCTCGTCTCGATCGTCGTGCTGCTGCTGTGGATCCCGCTGCGTCAGCGGGTGGGGCTCGGCACGGTGCTGAACGCGCTCCTGGTCGGCCCGAGCGCCGATCTTGCGCTCTTCCTGATCCCGCAGCCCTCTTCGGTGTGGATCGGTGCCCCCATGTTCGTCTTCGGGCTCCTGCTCCTCGCCTTCGCGACGGGCCTCTACATCGCTGCCGACTTCGGGCCTGGGCCGCGCGATGGCCTGATGACGGGGCTGGTTCGCCGCACCGGATGGGCGGTGTGGCTCGTCCGCACCCTGATCGAGGGGAGTGTGCTGCTCGTCGGCTTCCTCCTCGGCGGCCCGGTGGGCGTCGGAACGGTGCTCTTCGCCTTCGGAGTCGGTCCGCTGATCGGGTGGTTCCTGCCCCGCATCACGCGCATCCGTGAAGCCCGTTCGCGTCAGCTCGGGGCACTGCGCGCCGTCTGAGCGGCTTCGGACTCCGGTCCTGTTGCGCGAAGAGAGGCCCCCGGGATCCCGGGGGCCTCTCTTCGCGTATGCAGGGTCAGTCGGCGCTGGCGACGACCAGCACGGCGTTGTGTCCGCCGAAACCGAACGAGTTGCTGATGGCGATCTGGGGGCCGTCGCCGAGTGGCGTGGCCTCGCCGGAAAGACGGAACGGAACCGCCGGGTCGGGCTCGGTCATGTTGATGGTCGGCGGAGCGACGCGATCACGCAGCGCGAGAAGCGAGAAGATCGCTTCGAGTGCCCCCGTGCCACCGAGCAGGTGTCCGGTGGAGGCCTTCGTCGCCGACACGGGGATCTCGTCGATCCGGTCGCCGAAGACCTTCTTGAGAGCGACGTACTCGTTCGGGTCGCCGACCGGGGTCGACGTCGCGTGCGCGTTGATGTGCGTGACCTGGTCAGCGGTCACGCCGGCCTCGTCGAGCGCCTGCGTGACGGCTCGTGCTGCGCCGTTGCCCTCGGGGTCGTTCCCGGTGATGTGGTACGCGTCGGCAGTGACTCCGCCGCCGAGCACGTAGCCGTAGATCTTGGCGCCGCGAGCCTTGGCGTGCTCCTCGGTCTCGAGGATCAGCGCGGCCGCACCCTCACCCATGACGAACCCGTCACGGTCGATGGCCCCGGGGCGGGAGGCGTGGGCAGGATCGTCGTTCCGACGCGACAGTGCCTGCGCCGATGCGAACGAAGCCATTGTGATCGGGTGGATCGCGGACTCGGTGCCACCGGCGATCACGACGTCCGCGAGGCCGTCCTGCAGGTGGTGGAAAGCGTGGATGATCGACTCCGTGCTGGAGGCGCACGCACTGACGACGGTCTGCGCATAGGCGCGAGCCTCGAACTGCAGCGAGAGGTTGCCCGCAGCGGCGTTCGGCATGAGCATCGGGACCGTCAGCGGCATGACCCGTCGCGGGCCCTTCTCACGCAGCGTGTCCCAGGCGTCCAGCAGGGTCCAGAGACCACCGATGCCGGTGGCGAAGTCGATGCCGAGGCGCTCGGGCGCGACCTCGGGGGAACCGGCGTCGGCCCACGCCTCGCGGGCTGCGATGAGGGCGAACTGCGACGACGGATCGAGGCGCTTGGCCTCGTGGCGGGGGAGCACCTCTTCCGGGCGCACGATCGCCTCGGCGGCGAACGTGACGGGCAGCTCGTACTGCTGAACCCAGTCGTGTTCGAGCGTGCGGGTGCCGGACATTCCGGCCAGCAGGTTCGTCCAGTTCTCCGGGGCCGTTCCGCCGATGGCGGATGTGGCGCCGATGCCGGTGACGACGATGCGCTTGGTCATGGGGTGTGGTTCCTTGTCGAACGTCGAAGGGGGTGAGAGGGCAGGGCGGAGGATGCCACTCCCCGCGAGGTGGGGGGTGGCATCCTGCCGGGATTACTCCTGGCCCGCGACGATGAAGCTGACGGCGTCGCCGACGGTCTTCAGGTTCTTGACCTCGTCGTCGGGGATGGTGACGCCGAACTTCTCCTCGGCGTTGACGACGATCGTCATCATCGAGATGGAGTCGATGTCGAGGTCATCGGTGAACGACTTCTCAAGGGCGACCTCGGAGGCGTTGATGCCGGTCTCGTCGGTGATGAGCTCTGCGAGGCCTGCGAGGACCTCATCGTTGGTGAAAGCCATGTGGTCTTCCTCTTTCTTACGGGTTGTATTCGGAACCGTGGAACAGTCTAGAGAAGGTCAGCGCATTCTCAGGGAAGGACGACGACCTGTGCGGCGAACACGAGTCCGGCGCCGAAGCCGATCTGCAGGGCGAGACCGCCCGAGAGCTCGGGGTGCTCGGCCATCAGACGGTGGCTCGCCAGGGGGATCGACGCCGCCGAGGTGTTGCCCGTGGTCTCGATGTCGCGGGCGATCACCGTGGTCTGCGGCAGCTTCAGCTGCTTCGCGAACTCATCGATGATGCGCATGTTCGCCTGGTGCGGGATGAATGCGGCGATGTCGGCGGGCTCGACGCCGGCCCGGTCGAGCGCCTCGCGCGCAACCTTGGCCATCTCCCACACGGCCCAGCGGAAGACCGTCTGGCCCTCCTGGCGGAGCGTCGGCCACGGCACCACGCCGTCGCGGAAGTCGGTCAGCGTGCCGTTCATGCCCACGGCGTCGGCCTTCGAGCCGTCGGAGCCCCAGACAGCGGGGGCGATGCCCGGCGTGTCGCTCGGGCCGATCAGTGCGGCACCCGCCCCGTCGCCGAGGAGGAACGAGATGCTGCGGTCGGTCGGGTCGACGACATCGGACAGCTTCTCGGTGCCGATGACCAGTGCGTAGCGGGCTGCTCCGGCCTTGATCAGGGCGTCGGCCTGGGCGATCGCGTAGGCGTATCCGGCGCAGGCCGCGTTGATGTCGTAGGCGGCGGCCGGATTCGCACCGACGCGGTCGGCGACGATGGCCGAGACCGAGGGGGTCTGCTTCGGGTTGCTGATGGTCGCGACGATCACCAGGTCGACCTGATCGGCCGGCACGCCCGACTTCTCGATGGCCTCGGCTGCGGCCGTGGTGGCGAGGTCGATGGCGTCGGTGCCCTTGTCGGCACGGGCACGAGTGATGATGCCGGTACGCTGGCGGATCCACTCGTCGCTGGAGTCGATCGGCCCGATCAGGTCTTCGTTCGGCACGGCGTTCTCACCGCGGGCGGCACCGTACGAGTAGATGCGGGTGTAGGCGGGGCCGGTGACCTGGGCGAGGGTGACGCTCATGCGGCTTCTCCGTTCAGCAGCGCGACGGCTGCATCGAGGTCTTCGGGGGTCTTCACAGCAACGGTCGGCACGCCACGGAGGCCGCGCTTGGCGAGTCCGACCAGGGCGCCAGCGGGAGCGAGTTCGATCACACCGGTGACGCCGGCGTCGGAGAACGACCGCATGCACAGGTCCCAGCGCACGGGGGAGGAGACCTGGTCGACGAGGTAGCTGAGCGCCTGAGCGCCGTCAGCGACGGCAGAGCCGTCACGATTGGTCCACAGCGTGATGTCGGGGTTCGCGGGCGTGACATCGGCGACCGCATCGCGGAGGGCCGAGACGGCCGAGGCCATGTAGCGGGTGTGGAACGCACCGGCGACCTGGAGGGGGATCACGCGCGTGCCTTTGAGGGGCTCCTCGGCGAGAGCTGCGAGGGCAGGAAGCGCGCCGGCGACCACGATCTGTCCACCGCCGTTGTAGTTCGCGGGGGCGAGGTCGAGTTCGGCGAGTCGTGCGAGGAGGGCTTCCTCATCGCCACCGAGAACCGCGCTCATGCCGGTCTGCTCCTGCGCTGCGGCATCGGCCATCGCACGACCGCGGATGCCGACGAGGCGCATGCCGGTCTCGGCGTCGATCACATCGCTGCCCACGAGCGCCGCGATCTCGCCCACCGAGTGTCCGGCGATGCCGTCGGCGCGGCGTCCCGCCTTCTGGACGAGTGCGTCACCGGCGATCAGGGACGCTGCGACGATGAGCGGCTGCGCGATGCGCGTGTCACGGATGGTATCGGCATCCGACACCGTGCCGTGTTCGCGGAGATCGACCTCTGCGGCATCCGAGTACGCGGCGAGGCGCTCGGCCACTCCGTCGAGCTCGAGCCAAGGAGCGAGGAAACCGGGGGTCTGCGAGCCCTGACCAGGGCATACGACGACAATCACCCACCCAGTCTGCCAACGATTGCGGCAGAGCGGTGGATGATCCATCACAAGATTGCGAGAAACCCTTGTGTGTGGCGCACAGATCGGCCGGGTATCAGCGCTGCTGTCGCCGAAGCGGGGCTCGTCGCCGCACCTGCTCCGCCGTGCCGATGGAGCCGAGGATCAGCGCGGTCTGCAGGATGAGCGCCTCGCGGGGACCGGTGGCATCCCACCCGATGACCTCGCTCACGCGCTTGAGTCGGTAGCGCACGGTGTTCGGGTGCACGAAGAGCTCGCGGGCCGTCGCCTCGAGGGAGCGTCCGTTGTCGAGGTAGCTCCAGAGGGTGGTGACCAGGTCGGTGGAGTGCGCCTGCAGGGGACGGAAGATGCGCTCGATCAGCGTCTGCTTCGCGAGCGGGTCTCCGGCGAGGGCTCGTTCCGGGAGCAGGTCGTCGGCTTCGACCGGACGGGGTGCGCTGCGCCAGGCACGGGCGACCGCGAAACCGGCCAGGGCTGCCCGCGCGCTCTGGCTCGCGTCGACGAGCGCCGCGACAGCGGGCCCGAGTACGACATAACCCGGTCCGAACGACGGCTCGAGCCTGGTCGCGATCTCCTGGAACCCCAGCTCCTCTTCTTCCCCTTCAGCTCCTTCGGCGCGTGCGCGCCCGAGGACGAGGACGAGACGAGAGCCCTGAACGCCGATGAGCACGTCGACGGCGAGCTTCCTGGCCGTTCGGCGGACGAGGTCCACGTCGAACTGTGGAGGGGTGGTGCCGACCAGGACGGCGACCTCGCCGTGGCCGTGCCAGCCGAGTGCCGCGATCCGGCTTGGAAGCTCTTCGTCAGCTTCGCCGGTGAGGATCGAGTCGACGACGAGGGCTTCGAGGCGCGCATCCCAGAGGCCGCGGGCCTCCGCAGCTCTGGCGTACACATCCGCTGCCGCGAAGGCGACATCGCGGGAGTACAGCAGGATCGCCTCGCGGAGATCGTTCCCCCTGCCGGCGACGCGTTCCTCGGTGACCTCGACGGTCACCCGGATGAGCTGCAGTGTCTGCTGGAGGCTGACGCTGCGCAGCAGCTCACGCGGTGCCGCGGCGAAGATGTCCGCCGCGATCCACGGCGTGGAGTTGGGGTCTTCGTACCACTGGATGAACGACGTGATTCCCGCCTGGGCCACCAGCCCGACCGCGGAGCGGCGGGCTGGTGGCATGTCGGCGTACCAAGGGAGGGTGTCCTCCAGGCGCTTGATCGTCACCGAGGCGATGTCACCGGAGATCCGGCGCAGCCAGGTGAGCGTCGCGGCCTTGTCCATGCCGGAAGGAGAAGAACCTGTCACTGAGGGCTCAGCTTTCGCCGCCCGCGTTGCCGCTGGTGCCGGCGTTCACGTCGTGCAGACGGTACTTCTCGATCGCCTGCGCCGCGAGCGAGCGGTCGACCTTGCCGTCTTCGGCGAGCGACTGCAGCGTGCGGACGACGATCGACGGGCCGTCGATCTTGAAGAAGCGACGAGCAGCTGCACGGGTGTCCGAGAAGCCGAAGCCGTCGGCACCGAGCGTGGCGAAGCGGTTCGGGACCCACGGGCGGATCTGGTCCTGCACGGCGTGCATGAAGTCGCTGACCGCGACGACCGGACCTTCGGCGCCCTGGAGCTTCTGGGTGAGGTACGCGGTGCGCGGCTCCGCCTCGGGGTGCAGGAAGTTGTGCTCGTCAGCGGCGAGGCCGTCGCGGCGCAGCTCGGTCCAGGAGGTGACCGACCAGACGTCGGCGATCACGCCCCAGTCGTTCTTCAGCAGCTCCTGGGCCTCGAGAGCCCAGGGGAGTCCGACACCCGACGCGAACAGCTGCGCGCGGGGGCCGTCGCCCTCGCCGACCGAGATGCGGTGGATGCCGCGGACGATACCGTCCACGTCCACGTTCTCCGGCTCGGCGGGCATCACGATCGGCTCGTTGTAGAGCGTGATGTAGTACATCACGTTCGGGTCCTCGTGGTTGCCGCCGTACATGCGATCGAGACCGGAGCGCACGATATGCGCGATCTCGTAGCCGTAGGCCGGGTCGTACGAGATCGTCGCCGGGTTGGTGGCGGCGAGCAGATGCGAGTGGCCATCGGCGTGCTGGAGGCCTTCACCGGTGAGGGTGGTGCGACCGGCGGTGGCGCCCATGATGAAGCCGCGGGCCATCTGGTCTCCGGCAGCCCACTGAGCGTCGCCCGTGCGCTGGAAGCCGAACATCGAGTAGAAGATGTAGACCGGGATGAGCGGCTCACCGTGCGTGGCGTAGGAGGTTCCGGCGGCGGTGAAGGCTGCGAGTGCGCCGGCCTCGTTGATGCCGACGTGCACGATCTGGCCCTGCGGGCTCTCCTTGTAGGCGAGGAGCAGCTCGCGATCGACCGACGTGTAGTGCTGGCCATTCGGGTTGTAGATCTTCGCCGAGGGGAAGTACGCGTCCATACCGAACGTGCGCGCCTCGTCGGGGATGATCGGCACGATGCGGTGGCCGAAGTCCTTCGAACGCAGCAGGTCCTTGAGCAGACGGACGAATGCCATGGTGGTGGCGATCTCCTGCGTGCCGGAACCCTTCTTGGGAAGCGCATATGCGGTGTCGTCCGGCAGCGACAGGCCGACGTGCGTCGAGCGGCGCTCCGGCAGGTAGCCGCCGAGTGCCTGACGGCGCTCGAGCATGTACTGGATCGTCTCGTCCTGGGGGCCCGGGTTGTAGTACGGGGGCAGGTACGGGTTCTCCTCGAGCTGCGCGTCCGTGATCGGGATGTGCATCGCGTCGCGGAACGTCTTCAGGTTGTCCAGCGTCATCTTCTTCATCTGGTGGGTCGCGTTGCGGCCCTCGAAGTGCGGACCGAGGCCGTAGCCCTTGACGGTCTTCGCGAGGATGACGGTGGGCTTGCCCTTGTGCTCGGTCGCTGCCTTGAACGCGGCGTAGACCTTGCGGTAGTCGTGGCCACCGCGCTTGAGGTTCCAGATGTCGTCGTCGGAGTAGTCCTTGACGAGGGCGGCAGCGCGCTCGTCGCGGCCGAAGAAGTGCTCGCGGATGTAGGCACCGGACTCGGCCTTGTACGTCTGGTAGTCCCCGTCGGGGGTGACGTTCATCAGGTTGAGCAGAGCGCCCTCGGTGTCGCGGGCGAGCAGGTCGTCCCACTCACGGCCCCAGACGACCTTGATGACGTTCCAGCCGGCGCCGCGGAAGAACGACTCCAGCTCCTGGACGATCTTGCCGTTGCCGCGCACAGGGCCGTCGAGGCGCTGCAGGTTGCAGTTGACGATGAAGGTCAGGTTGTCGAGGCCCTCGTTGGCGGCGACCTGCAGCTGGCCGCGGCTCTCGACCTCGTCCATCTCGCCGTCGCCGAGGAACGCCCAGACGTGCGACTGGGACGTGTCCTTGATGCCACGGTTCTCGAGGTACTTGTTCGACATCGCCTGATAGATCGCGTTGATCGGGCCGAGGCCCATCGACACGGTCGGGAACTGCCAGTACTCCGGCATCAGGCGCGGGTGCGGATAGGAGGGGATGCCGTGCGGCGCGTGCGACTTCTCCTGGCGGAAGCCGTCGAGCTGGTCCTCGCTCAGGCGTCCTTCGAGGAAGGAGCGGGCGTAGGTGCCGGGGGAGGCGTGACCCTGGATGAAGATCTGGTCGGCGCCGCCCGGGTTGTCGGCACCCTTGAAGAAGTGATTGAAGCCGACTTCGTACAGAGCCGCCGACGAGGCGTAGGTCGAGATGTGACCGCCGACGCCGATACCGGGGCGCTGCGCACGGTGTACCGTGATCGCGGCGTTCCACCGGATCCAGGCGCGGTAGCGGCGCTCGATCTCCTCGTCGCCGGGGAACTCGGGTTCGTTCTCGGAGGCGATCGTGTTGATGTAGTCCGTCGTCGGGACCATCGGCACGCCCAGGTGCAGCTCCTTCGAGCGCTTGAGCAGGCTGAGCATGATCTCGCGGCCTCGGCCGTGGCCCTTGGCATCGACCAGCTCGTCGAGGGACTGCTGCCACTCGCCGGTCTCCTCCGGATCGCTGTCGAGTGGGCCCTGGGAATAAGGATCCTGGTCGTGCACGGTCACGGGGCGAACCTTTCGTCAAGCTGGCAGGTCATGCCAAGGAAACGGGAAGCGACACGGGCAGCCTTGTCAGCTGTGCACAACGCGCGCCGGAATCAGCCTATCCCTCTTCTACGACACAGTCGCGCATCGGGTGGCCGATACACTGGGGGCACCAGGGCCTTTAGCTCAGCTGGTAGAGCGCCACGTTTACACCGTGGATGTCGTCGGTTCGATCCCGGCAGGGCCCACCTCACCTCGAACTCTGGCGGTCACCGCGTCGCAGTCCTAGGCTCCCCGCATGGGACTCCTGACCTTCAGCATCAATGTCACCCTCGACGGCTGCGTCGACCATCGGGAGGGCATGGCCGATGACGAGACCCATCCCCTCTTCACTCAGCTCATGGACGAAGCCGGCGCGATGCTCTGGGGTCGCACGACCTACGAGATGATGGAGAGCGCGTGGCCGGCGGTCGCCCGTGGAGAAGTGGAGGCGGATTCCACGATGCGGGAATGGGCGGTCAAGCTCGACGCCAAGCCGAAGTATGTGGTGTCGTCCACTCGCGAGGACTTCCCCTGGGCGAACAGCCATCGCATCGCCGGAGATCTGCGCGAGGGTGTGCAGAACCTCAAGGACGAGACGCCGGCGGGGGTGCTTGTCGGCAGCGTCTCGCTCGCCGCCGAACTCGACCGACTCGACCTCGTCGACGAGTACCGGTTCCTCGTCCAGCCCCGGATCGTCGGTCACGGACCGACCCTCTACGAGAGCGGACTGCCGAGCACGCGACGGCTCGCGCTGATCTCGGCGACGCCGCTCCGGAACGGAGCTATCTGGACGCACTACCGACGCGCCGATTGACTGCGACAGACGGGGAAGGAATCGATCACCGGACCTACCCTTCGCGAGCCATCGGCGCAAGGCCCGCAGCTCCTCGAGCCTCGAGCGCGTACCCTCGGACCCACGGCAAGACTCGATGATCAGGGACGGGGAGTTCTCACACATGGCGCGACGCATCGTCATCAGCGGGGCATCGGGACTGATCGGTTCCGCCCTCGCATCATCGCTCCGCGCCGACGGCATCGAGGTGACCGCACTCGTTCGCCGGGCTCCGCGGACCGACGCCGAGACGCAATGGGCACCGGGGGAGCGTGCCCTCGATCCGGACGTGCTCGCCGGGGCCGAAGCCATCGTCGCACTGGGCGGTGCGAGTGTCGGGCGGCTGCCGTGGACGAAGGGGTACCGTCGTGAGCTGGTCGACTCTCGTCTGCAGGCGACGCGGACGATCACGACCGCTCTGCGTTCTCTGCGCTCCGAAGCCCCGGCCCTCGTGTCGGCGTCCGCTGTCGGCTACTACGGGTCCGTTCCCGGCGAGGTGCTCACGGAGGATTCCACTGCTGGTCAGACGTTCCTGGCCGACCTCACCGTGCGCTGGGAGGCCGAGGCGCGCCAGGCCGAGGACCACACCAGGGTCGCGCTGCTGCGCACGGCGCCCGTCATCCACCGGCGCGGAGTGCTCAAGCCCCTCATCCAGCTGACCAGGTTCGGCGTCTCCGGCCCGCTCGGACGCGGCACGCAGATCTGGCCGTGGATCTCACTCGACGACGAGGTGGCGGCGATCCGGCACGTGCTGGACCAGAAGATCGCCGGTCCCGTCAATCTGACGGGGCCCACTCCTGCCTCCGCGAACGACATCGGCCGTGCCCTCGCGGCCCGGATGCACCGTCCGTTCTGGCTGCCGGTGCCGACCTGGGTACTCCGGTTCGCACTCGGCGATGCGGCGGAGTCTCTGCTGCTCCCGGACGCGGACGTGCGCCCTCAGGTGCTCGAGCGCACGGGGTTCCGGTTCACGCACGCCACCGCGGCCGCCGCCGTCGCCGCAGCGCTCTGAGATCTCCCGGCGCCACCCCTCCCGGATCGGCGCCCGGCACTGTAAGACTGAGCGCATGGAGATCATCGAGAACTCGAAGCTCACGGTCGTCGGTGCGGGAAGCGTGGGATCGAGTGTCGCCTACGCGGCGCTGATCCGCGGGTCGGCCCGACACGTCGCGCTCTACGACATCGCGACCGAGAAGGTGGAGGCTGAGGTGCTCGACCTCGCCCACGGAACGCAGTTCACCGGTTCGAGCGACATAGTCGGCGGCAGCGACATCTCGGTGGCCGCGGGGTCGCATGTCGTGGTCATCACCGCCGGAGCGAAGCAGAAGCCGGGACAGACCCGCATCGAGCTCGCCGAGGTCAACGCCGGCATCATCCGTCGCATGATGCCGGATCTGCTCGAGGTCGCCCCGAACGCGGTCTACGTGATCGTCACCAATCCGTGCGATGTGCTCACGGTGATCGCGCAGGAGGAGACGGGGCTTCCGCCGGAGCGGATCTTCGCCTCCGGAACCGTGCTCGACACCTCCCGGCTGCGCTGGAAGCTGGGGGAGCGCGCCGGCGTCTCGACCGCCAGTGTGCACGCGTACATCGTCGGCGAGCACGGAGACACGGAGTTCCCGCTGTGGTCGCGGGCGACGATCGGCACGGTCCCGATCCTGGAGTGGGAGACGCCGGGGCACCCGCGATTCACCCTCGACGAGTTGCAGGACATCGCGGTCGACGTGCGCGACGCCGCGTACAAGGTCATCCTGGGCAAGGGCGCGACCAACTACGCGATCGGTCTGTCCAGCGCGCGCATCGTCGAGGCGATCCTGCGCGACGAGCACGCCGTGATGCCCGTGAGCACCGTGCTGCGCGACTTCCACGGTCTCGACGGGGTCGCGCTGTCCGTGCCGTCGATCGTGAGTGCGAAGGGTGCCGTGCCCATCCGTAACACCTCGTTCTCGGACCACGAGCTCGGGCTGCTCCGTCAGTCCGCGGATGCGCTGCAGGCGGCCGCGGCCGATCTGCGCCGCTGAGGGGACGCCGGCGCGAACCGGCGGCCCCTCGCTCTCAGCGTCCGTGCGGGTCGGTCCGGTTCAGCGTCGCGACGACCTGGTCGTAGTCGCCCCGAGCCTCGCCGTAGCGGAGGAACTTCACCCGCTCGACCTGGATCTCGGTGGCGTGCGGCTGTGACTCGATCAGTGCCGTCACCTCGTCGATGAACTCGTTGAGCGGCATCGCTGCCTCGTTGTCCTCGTGACCCGGCATGAGCGGCGTACGGACCGCCGGCGGCTCGAGCTCGAGCACAGAGACGCTCGTCCCCGCCAGCTGCAGGCGCAGCGATTCGCTGAGCATGTGGATCGCGGCCTTGCTGGCGTTGTATGTGGGCGTCACACGAAGCGGGGCGAAAGCGAGCCCCGACGACACGGTCATGATCGTGGCGTCCTGCTGCGCACGCAGGTGGTCGATGAACGCGGCGATGAGGCGGATCGGACCGAGGATGTTCGTGGCGACCGTCTCTTCCGCGGTCTCCAGGAATCCGGAAGGCGTGGTCCAGTCCTCGGCGCGCATGACGCCGGCCATCGTGACGAGCACGTTGAGTGCAGGATGCTCTGCGAGCACGGCCTGGGAAGCCTCATCGATGTTGCGCGCATCCGTCGTGTCGATCCGGACCGTGTGGATGCCGGGATGCTCCGCGGCGATCGAGATGAGCCGGTCCTGTCGGCGTCCGCCCACGATGACGGTGTTGCCGCGTTCGTGCAGGCTCAGAGCGAGAGCGAGGCCGATGCCGCTGGTCGCGCCGGGAATGAAGATGGTGTTTCCGCTGATGTCCATGGATCCAGCATCCGAGCGACGTCGAGCGCCCTCCAGTGAGCGGTCATCCAGGGACGGGCGCTCCCTGGATCGGATCACGCCGCCGGGAGATACTTCGGGGGTGGACCGTGATGCACTGGCCGAATTCCTCCTCCGCCGCCGTGATGCTCTGACGCCCGCCGACGTCGGGCTGTCGACGGGGCCGCGGCGTCGCACGGCGGGCCTGCGCCGCGAGGAGGTCGCGCAGCTGGCGACCATGTCGACCGACTACTACACCCGCCTCGAACAGCGGCGGGGTCCGCAACCCAGCGTGCAGATCCTCGCGGCGCTCGCGCGCGCACTCCGGCTCACCGAGGACGAGCGCGACTACCTGTTCCGACTCTGCGGACACAGCGCACCCGACCGAGCACATGTCACCGACTACGTGCGCCCCGGCATCCTCCGCGTGCTCGACCGGCTGCACGACACCCCGGCTTTCGTCGTCTCGCTTCTCGACGAGGTGCTCGTGCAGAACGACGCCTCCCGCGCGCTCGTGGGCGACGCGAGCACGCTCACCGGTCTCGACCGCAGTGGCATCTACCGGTGGTTCGCCTATCCCGACGACGAGCGGCGTCGGTATCGCGAGGCCGACCACGCGAGACAGGCTCGTGCGCTCGTCGGGTCGCTGCGTGCGGCCCACGGTGTGATGGGGGCGCGTTCACGGGCAGGCGAGATCGTCTCGGCGCTCACTGCGCGGAGTCCGGAGTTCGTCGAGCTGTGGGACGCGCACGAGGTGAGCCGCCGGTTCGAGCAGCACAAGGTGATGGTGCACCCCGACCTCGGCGAGATCGAGGTCGACTGTCAGGCGCTGTTCACCGAGGACGAGTCCCAGGCGCTGATCGTGCTCACGGCGGCGCCGGGCAGCGAGGCAGCGAGCAAGCTCGAGTTCCTGCGGGTGCTGGGGACGCAGAACGTCTGACCAGATGCGGGTCAGGACTCCTCGTGGGTCCTCGGATCGGCGTCGAACAGCCGTCCGTCGGGGCGCCCGAGTGCGGTGATCGCTGCCACCTCGGCATCGCCGAGCACGATCTCGGCCGCCGTGAGGTTCGCGACCTGATGCTCCCGGGACGACGCCTTGGGGATCGACACCGTGCCACGGGCGACGTGCCATGCGAGGACCGTCTGCGCCGGTGTCACGCCGTGCGCGACGGCGACCTCATGGATCACTGCCTCGTCGAGCAGCTCCTTGGCGCGTCCCAGAGGGCTCCATGCCTCGGTGAGGATGCCGTGCTCGCGGTGGTAGGCGAGCTGCTCCTCCTGCGGGAAGTACGGGTGCACCTCGATCTGGTTGACGACGGGGCGCACACCGGTCTCGCGCTCGATGCGTTCCAGGTGTTCCGGCAGGAAGTTCGAGACGCCGATCTGCCGGACCACTCCGCGCGCCTGCGCGTCGACGAGCGCAGCCCAGGCCTGGACGTACTCGTCCTGGCTCGGGTTCGGCCAGTGGATCAGGTGCAGGTCCGTCGCCTCGAGCCCGAGACGCGAACGGCTCTCCTCGATGCTGGTGCGCGCCTTCGGAGACGCGTGGTGGCGTCCAGGGAGCTTCGTGGTGACGATGATCTCCGAGCGGTCGACGTCGGATGCGGCAACTCCTCGGCCGACCGAACCCTCGTTCTCGTAGTTGAAGGCCGTGTCGATCAACCGGTACCCCGCTTCGATGCCCCCTGTGACGGCATCCGCTCCGGCATCGCCGTTGAGCGCATACGTGCCGAGCCCGATCGCCGGGAGTGCGAAGCCGTTGTGGGCGGTGAAGGTGGGGACAGTGGTCATCGTGACTCCTCCGTTGCGTTTCCTCCGAGCGTACGCTGAGGGAATGACAGCAGAGACGGACATGGCGTCGGATGACGTGGTGATCGACGACGCGATGCGATGCCCGTGCTCGTCCGGCGAGGTGTTCGGCGGCTGCTGCGGTCCACTGCTGCGCGGCGCCCCCGCTCCGACGGCGGAGCGCCTGATGCGGTCGCGGTACACGGCGTTCGGGCGCCACGATGCGGGTCACCTGCTGCGCACCTGGCATCCGACATCGAGGCCGCGGACGATCGACTTCGAGCCGGATCTCGAGTGGCTGCGGCTGCTCGTGCTCGATCGCGTGGCCGGCGGTCCGTTCGATGACCAGGGCGTCGTGGAGTTCGAGGCGATCTGGCGGCAGGGCGCCGAGCGGGGCTCCCTGCACGAGCGCAGCCGCTTCGTCCGCGAGGACCGGCAGTGGTACTACGTCGACGGCGACGTGAGCTGATGGGCGGATGTCGGCGCAGCGACTAGATTTGAGAGTGTGAACGCCAGCCCCGAGAACCAGCGCACCCTGCTCGACATCGCCGACCTCGACCGGCGCATCGCGCAGGCCGAGCGTGCCCGTACCAAGCCGAGCCAGGCGGGGCGGATCACCGAGCTCGTCGCCATCCGCCAGGAGCAGCTCCGCGAGCTGACGACCCTCACCGGCACTCGCGACGATGTGCGCACCGAGCTGAAGCGCCTTGAGTCCGATGTCGCGGTCGTCGAGGCGCGCCGGAACCGTGACGCCGAGCGACTCGCCGCGTCGACCAGCTCGAAGGACGCGCAGGCGCTCGAGCACGAGCTGGCGAGCCTCGCCCGGCGGCAGAGCGACCTCGAAGACGCGGAACTCGACGTCATGGGGCGGCTCGAAGAGGCGGAGGCCGCAGTCGCCGCACAGCAGGCGCTCCTGGAGACGACCACCGCCGAGGGGTCGGCGCTCACCGCCCAGGCCAAGGCAGATGTCGCCGCGGCGACGGATCTGGGTGCGCAGCTCGCCCGCGATCGAGCGGCCGTGGCCGAAGGCGTCTCGCCGGAACTCCTGGCCGAGTACTCCCGTCGCGCGACGAACAGTGCCGGCGCGGCTCTTCTCACCCGCGGCACCTGCGAAGGTTGCCGCATCCTGCTTCCCAGCACCGATCTGAACGACATCCGCCGCGCGGCGGACGACCTCGTGGTCTCCTGCCCCGAGTGCGGCTGCATCCTCGTGCGCACCGAGGAATCCGGGCTCGCATGAGCGGTGCCCGCGCCCGCCGCCGATGACAGCGCCGGCGTCGGGGATCGAACGCCGCATCGCGCTCATCTCCGTCGGCGCACAGGAGTACGTCGCGATCGAGCTCGACGCCGACGACGAAGAGCAGAACCGCACGTCTCTGCGCACCGACGAGCTTTCCGCATGGGTCCACGCCGCGGAGACCTCCGACGCTCCGCGCTGGATCATGCGCACCGCCGCGGAGACCTACGCCCTCCTCCTCAGCGACGGAGTGCGGATCTCTCGCAGCCATGATCTGGTGCTGTGCCATGCGATCCTGCGCGACACCTCTGCGGTGCCGACCCCGCTTCCCGCGTCGCACGAGTGGGAGCGGCGGGAGCCGACCGTTGCGGCGCCGTCGCTGTTCGACGTGTTCGACGACACGAGCGGAGAGGACCCGATCGTCACGGCCCTCGGTCAGTACCGGTCGCAGCGGGAGACGATCGCTGCGGCGCCGGATGGTCGCCTCACGCTGCTGTGCGCGGCGGAGTCGGCGGGCGGACTCATCGCCGAGGAGATGCGGGCCGCGGGGTTGCCCTGGGACGAGGGCGTGCACGATGCGATCCTGACCGACACGCTGGGCACGCGTCCGGTCGCCGGTGGAACGCCGAGTCGTATGGTCGAGCTCGGCGATCGAGTGCGGGAACTCCTCGGCGACCCCTCACTGCACCTCGACAGTCAGCAGAAGCTGCTCAGGGCGCTGCATCGTGTCGGGGTGCAGGTGGAGTCCACGAGCCGGTGGGAGCTCGCCGAGCACGACCACCCGGTCGTCGAACCGCTGCTCGCGTACAAGAAGCTCTCCCGGCTGCTCAGTGCCAACGGCTGGGCGTGGCTCGCCGAGTGGGTGCACGACGGGCGGTTCCGTCCCGTGTACATCCCCGGTGGCGTGGTCACCGGGCGCTGGGCCTCTGCCGGCGGAGGCGCGCTTCAGCTTCCGCGCAGTCTGCGCCCTGCGGTGCGTGCCGACCCTGGATGGACTCTCGTCGTGGCGGACGTCGCGCAGCTGGAGCCGCGGATGCTCGCTGCGATGGCCTCCGACGAGGCGATGGCGCGGGCGGCGCGGGGGAGCGATCTGTACGCCGGCGTCGTCGCATCCGGAGCGGTGGCCACCCGGGAGGAGGCGAAGTACGCGGTGCTCGGTGCGATGTACGGCGCCACGACCGGTGACAGTGGGCGGCTCGTTCCACGGCTGAAGAAGGTGTACCCGCGCGCCATGGCGCTCGTCGACGCGGCGGCGCGCACGGGCGAGGACGGCGGCATCGTGTCCACCTGGCTCGGCCGATCATCGCCCCGACCCTCGGTGGAGTGGATGCGTCTGCAGGCCGATGCCACCGGCGCTGATGCCGATCCGGCGGTCGTGGCGCTCGCTCGGCGCCGGGCGCGTGACTGGGGGCGATTCACCCGGAACTTCGTCGTGCAGGGGACTGCCGCCGAGTGGTCGCTGATCTGGCTCGCCGAGATCCGTCACCGCCTGCAGCAGATCCCCGAGGGCTTCACCACGGCCGCGGCATCCGGTCCCTTCGCGCAGGCACCTCACCTGGCCTTCTTCCTGCACGACGAGGTCATCCTGCACGTTCCGCAGGAGCACGCAGAAGCGGCGGCCGAGGCCGTGCGTGAAGCGGCCGCGGTCGCGACGACCCGCCTCTTCGGCTCCTTCCCGATCGACGTGCCCCTGGACCTCCGGATCGCAGAGTCCGTCGAGAAGTAGGAATGGCCTCCCGAGAAGTAGACTGGGAGTGCGAATGGGTCGACTGGACGGCCGCGTGGCGGGTGACCGCACCGAGGAACGTCCGGGCTCCTCAGGGCAGGACGGTGGGTAACGCCCACCCGGAGCAATCCGCGAGAAAGTGCCACAGAGAGTAGACCGCCCCGCAAGGGGTAAGGGTGAAAGGGTGGTGTAAGAGACCACCGGGGGCCATGGTGACATGGCCCGCCAGGTAAACCTCGTCCGGAGCAAGGTCAGACAGAGGATGATGACGCGGCTCGCCGAGTCCTCGGGTAGACCGCTAGAGTGCCACGGCAACGTGTCGCCGAGAGAGATGGCCGTCGAAGGGGCGAAGAACCCCGGAACAGAACCCGGCGTACAGGTCGGCCCATTCGCATGAATCGGCCTGATCCGCTGGTCACTTTCGAGGCACCTCGGAACTGCGTTTTGTTCCCGTCTTGACCTTGACACGCTGACAAGGTGTGAAGTGGGATGTGGAGGTGGTCCTCATGACCCAAGACAACATGACATCCCCCGAGAGCCGGCTGCGCAGCGCGTTGAGCACGTCGGACGCATCAGTCAGGCTGCAGACGGCGCTCACTGCGGGGATCCACACGGACGACGCGTACCTGCCGGTGCTCATCGAGCGGTGCTCGGTCGAGCCCGACTTCTACGTGCGGGACATGCTCACGTGGGCGATCACCCGCCAGGATCGGACGAAGGCCGTCGATCTCCTGCTGCCCGAGCTCGACTCGACGACTGCTCAGGCCCGGAGCCAGGCCCTGCACAGCCTCTCGAAGCTCGGCGACCGGCGTGCCTGGTCAGCGATCACCGTGGACTTGCTGCGTGACGACGACGTCGAAGTCGCGAAGGCGGCGTGGCGCACCGCGGCAGGCCTCGCGCCGGAGAGTGAGCACCCCGCACTCGCCCGCGAGCTGGCTCGCAACCTCGGCCGCGGAGATCGTGAGCTCCAGCGAAGCCTGAGCCGGGCGATCGCGATGCTCGGCCCCGCCGCCGAGCCCGTCGTCGACGCGGCGACGGATGCGCCGGACCCCGGGGTTCGTGAGCACGCGCTGGCCACAGCACATGTCATGGCATACCCGGACGATGGTTTCGAGGCGGCCATCGAGGAAGCCCGGCGAGTGGTCGCGCTTCGGGACGCACCGACGGTCGGAGACGACTGACATGCTCATCGGGGAGGTCGCTCGGCGAAGCGGGGTGAGTGCACGCATGCTGCGCCACTACGACCGCATCGGTCTCGTCTCGCCGACGGCGCGCACCAGCGGCCACTATCGCCAGTACGCGGAAGTGGATGTCGAGCGGCTGCTCCACGTGGAGAGTCTGCGATCGCTCGGCCTCAGCTTGGCGGAGGTCGCCGACGCACTCGACTCCGAGGCGTTCGCATCGGCGGATCTCGTCGAGCGCCTCGCCGAGCGCGCGCGGGCTCAGCAGAGCGCCGCGACCGAACTCGTCTCGCGTCTGGATCGCATTCGCGCGAGCGATCCTCGCGACGTGGCCGATGCGCTTCGTGTCATCGCACTCATTCGTGGATTCGATTCCGTGAGCGCGTCCGGCCGACAGAGGTTGGCTCTGACACTCGAGAAGGGCGACGAGCGCGACACGGCCGTCCTCATCGAGGCTCTGCTCCGCGAGGATGAACCGAACGTGGCCGGCGCAGTCCTCTGGTCCCTCGCGTTGATCGGAGACCCCGCGGTTCCCGTTCTCGCGAGGGAGCTCACCTCAGCGCACGCGCAGCGACGACACCGTGCGCTGGAGGCGCTCCTCAAGATCGGCACGCCGCGAGCGCTGGCGTCCGTGGCCCGGCAGACGACGCACGCGGACCCGCGAGTTCGTGCTCGCGCGAACATCGTCGGGAGTATGTCGGGCGACATCGCCGTGGTCGCCGCACTGGTCGCGCAGGTGGCCGCGGGGGAGCTCGACATGGAGGCGAGCGACGCTCTGGAGGCGCTCGCCTCTCGTGAAGGGTTCACGGGCGAGCTCGTCCGTGCTTCGACGGCGGTGATGGCGATGACCGACGCCGATGGACGTCGGCGCCTGGTCGGGATGCTCGCGTGCATCCCCGGGCCCGACGTCGAATCGGTGCTGCAGACGCTGGCCGCCGACCCGGAGTCCTCCGTCGCGATCGCTGCCCGCGCCCACCTCGGGGTTCGCACGGAGCGCCGCTGACCGGTCGAGACGGGTTCGTCCACGCCGCCCGACTCATGATGAAGGCCCCGATGACTGCAGAGTCATCGGGGCCTTCGAGGTTCAGGAGCGGGTGAGGATCAGTCGCCGGCGAGCGACGCGGCGCCGATGATCCCGGAGTTGTTGCGATGGATGGCCGGCACGATCGGGGTCTTGAGGTCGAGGAGCGGGAGGAAGTCTCCGGCGTTCTTCGACACGCCGCCGCCGACAACGAACAGGTCGGGGCTGAACAGGAACTCGATGTGCGAGTAGAAAGCCTGCAGGCGCTCCGCCCATGCGGCCCAGCTGAGGCCCTCGCGCTCGCGTGCCGATGTCGCGGCATACGTCTCGACCGACTCGTACTCACCGAAGTTGAGGTGGCCCAGCTCGGTGTTCGGCAGCAGCACGCCGTCATAGAGGAAGGCGGACCCGATGCCGGTGCCCAGGGTCGTGAGCAAGGTGAAGCCGCGCACGTCCCTGGCCGCGCCGTGGCGGGCCTCGGCGACGCCGGCGGCATCCGCGTCGTTCACGAACACGATGTTGCGGCCGAGTCCGTCGCGGAAGAAGCGCTCCGCATCGAAATCGATCCATTCCTTCGACACGTTCGCCGCGGAGAGCGTCTTGCCGCGCTTGACGATGGCCGGGAAGGCGACACCGAGCGGGAGGGTCGAGTCGTGCACGTCGAGGGTCTTCAGAACGGTCTGCACGGCGTTCAGGACATCCTGAGGCGATGCGCCTTCAGGGGTGGGGACCCGCACCCGGTCGGATGCCATGATTCCGTGCTCGAGGTCGACGATTCCTGCTTTGATTCCCGTGCCGCCGATGTCGACGCCGATCGCTTTTGCCATGGGCGATAGCTTAGCGACCACGGTGCACGCCAGTAGGATCGATGACATCACGTGAAGAAGGGACAGGCATGTCTGACGGTGACCACAAGTACTGGTACAACTCCGAGACCGGCGAGGTCGAGTTCGGCATGATCTCGCCCTCCATCGACCGGATCGGGCCCTTCGACACGGAGGCCGAAGCCCGCCGCGCGCCCGAGGTGCTCAAGGAGCGTTCGCGCGCCTGGGCCGAAGAGGAAGCCGTGGAGCAGGGCTGGGACGCCAAGGGCTCGCAGAACGCGGGCGACGCAAAGGGCCAGGGCGCAGAGTAACCATGGACAAGCAGAGGGATTTCGTCCTCCGGACGATCGAGGAGCGCGGCGTCAAGTTCGTGCGGCTGTGGTTCACCGACGTCATCGGCACGCTCAAGTCCGTGGCGATCGCTCCGGCCGAGGTCGAGGGGGCGTTCGCGGAAGGCATCGGTTTCGACGGTTCGGCGATCGAGGGGCTGACGCGCACCTACGAGTCGGACCTGCTCGCGCAGCCGGATCCGACGACGTTCCAGACGCTGCCGTGGCGCGGCGAGATCGATCCGACGGCGCGCATGTTCTGCGACCTGACGACGCCAGACGGACAGCCGGCCGTCGCCGACCCGCGGCACGTGCTCAAGCGCACCCTCGCCAAGGCGGCGGATGCCGGCTTCACGTTCTACACGCACCCCGAGATCGAGTTCTACCTGCTCAAGTCGTCGTCGTTCGGACCTGACGGTCCCGTGCCGGTCGACTCGGCCGGCTACTTCGACAACGTTCCCGGTGGCACCGCTCATGACTTCCGTCGCCGTTCGGTGCGGATGCTCGAAGACCTCGGCATCTCCGTCGAGTTCAGCCACCACGAGGGTGGCCCCGGCCAGAACGAGATCGATCTCCGTTATGCGGACGCCCTCACGACGGCCGACAACATCATGACCTTCCGCACGGTGATCAAGGAGGTGGCGATCGAGCAGGGCGTCTACGCGACGTTCATGCCGAAGCCGCTCAGCGATCAGCCCGGCAGCGGCATGCACACCCACATGTCGCTGTTCGAGGGCGACCAGAACGCCTTCTACGAGGAGGGCGCGAAGTACCAGCTCTCCAAGACCGGCCGACACTTCATCGCGGGTCTCCTCCGACACGCGAACGAGATCTCCGCCGTGACGAACCAGTTCGTGAACTCCTACAAGCGGCTCTGGGGAGGCGACGAGGCGCCGAGCTTCGTCACCTGGGGGCATGCGAACCGCTCGGCCCTCATCCGCGTGCCGATGTACAAGCCGAACAAGAGCCAGTCGTCGCGCGTCGAGTACCGCGGCATCGACTCCGCCTCGAACCCGTACCTCGCCTACGCGCTGCTGCTCGCGGCAGGACTCAAGGGCATCGAGGAGGGCTACGAGCTGCCGCCCGAGGCCGAGAACAACGTGTGGTCGCTGAGCGACGCCGAGCGGCGTGCACTGGGATACGAGGCACTTCCTGCGAGCCTCGACCACGCTCTGGAGTACATGGAGGCATCCGAACTCGTCGCCGAGACGCTGGGGGAGCAGGTCTTCAACTACGTGCTGCTCAACAAGCGCAAGGAATGGGAGGCCTATCGTGGCCAGGTCACCCCGTTCGAGCTGAAGAGCAACCTCGAACTGCTCTGACCTGCGCCGATGGCCCGACCGGACGACTCCGTCTCCCTTTCCGCCCTGGCGAGGCTCGGTTTCGCCGAGTTGAGCGAGGCGGCGGCATCCCTGTCCGAGTTGGCGACGGTTCTCGGAATCTCGCGATCGTCACTTCTCGAAGGAGCGGATGCTGCCGACCCCGACGCCGCGGTGCGGGGAATGGTCCGTGTCGCGCGTCGGGACCCCGGACCCCTGAAGGGCCTGCTCGACATCGCTGAGACGCGTCACCGCGTGTGGCGGGTCTTCGGTGCCTCGGAAGGGCTGGCCGACTTCTTCCTCCGCCATCCCGATCAGCTCTCGGTGCTGGGGGACGCCCTCGACGCGTTGCCGTCGCCGGAGTCGCTCCGGACGCAGCTGCTGGCATCGGTCGGCGCCCGAGATGGCTTCGCGACGTCAGCGGACGATGCCGCGGTCGTGGCCGTGCGTGTCGCGTACCGACGCAGCCTCGCCGCCATCGCCGCCTATGACCTGACCCACCCCGAGCCGAAGACGGTGGTTGCCGCGGTGTCCGCCGCACTGTCGGATGCCGCCGGAGCGGCCTTGGAGGCCTCGCTCGCGATCGCACGCGCGCGTCTCAGTGAGACCACCCCGCGGGAGCAGGTAGCGGCGACGCGGCTCTCGATCATCGGCATGGGAAAGGCGGGCGCCCGCGAGCTCAACTATGTCAGCGACGTGGACGTGATCTTCGTGGGCGGCACCAGCGACGAGGAGGTCGTGACGGAGGCCCGCGCGATCGACATCGCGACGCGGCTGGCCCGCGAGACGATGCGCGGTCTCGACAGCATCGAGGTGGAGCCCCCGCTGTGGGAGGTCGACGCCAACCTGCGGCCCGAGGGCAAGCAGGGTGCCCTCGTGCGTTCGCTCGCCTCGCACCTCGCCTACTACGATCGCTGGGCCAAGAGCTGGGAGTTCCAGGCACTCCTGAAGGCGCGACCTCTCGCCGGAGACGCCGACCTGGGCGCCGAGTACGTCGAGGCGGTGCAGCCGAAGATCTGGTCCAGCGCCGCTCGTGAGGATTTCGTCGAGAGCGTCCAGCGGATGCGCGAGCGCGTGACCGAGCACATCGATCCGGACGACGCGCCATATCAGCTCAAGCTCGGAGCGGGCGGTCTACGCGATATCGAGTTCACCGTGCAGTTGCTTCAGCTGGTCCACGGCCTCACGGACGAGTCGATCCGCACGCGCGGCACGCTCGAGAGTCTCGACGCCCTCGTCACCGGCGGGTACATCGGACGAGCGGATGCCGCGACGTTCGCCGACGACTACCGCATCCTGCGACTCATGGAGCACCGCCTGCAGCTGCGCGAACTGAGCCGCACGCATCTGCTTCCTCGGACTCCCGCCGGTCTGCGCGTACTGGCGCGCAGCACGGCACTCGCCGAGAGCGGCGACGGTGTATGGACGCGATGGGAGGCTGTGCGCCGCGAAGTGCGCGAGATCCACACTCGGCTGTTCTACCGCCCGCTTCTGAGCGCGGTGGCCGGTCTTCCCGAGGAGGAACGCACACTCTCCACGGCGCAGGCGCATGACCGCTTGGCGGCCATCGGGTTCCGCGACCCCGCGGGCGCCCTGCGGCACATCGGTGCACTCACGACCGGGCTCAGCCGCAAGGTGACGATCCAGCGGGCGCTGATGCCGATCATGGTGCGGTGGTTCGCCGACGGAAGCGACCCCGATTACGCGCTTCTCGCGTTCCGTCGCATCAGCGAACGCCTCGGCGACACCCCGTGGTTCCTTCGGATGCTGCGGGACTCGTCGGGTGCTGCCGAGAGCCTCACACGACTGCTGTCCTCGTCACGCTACGTCGGGGAGCTGCTGGAGTGGATCCCGGAATCCGTGGCCTGGCTCGACAGCACCGAACGGCTGCGTCCCCGCGGTGCGGCGGCGCTCGACGAAGAGGCGCGCGCGATCCAGACCCGTCACGAGACCATCGGCGACGCCCTTCGAGCGGTGCGGGCTCTGCGCCGTCGGGAGCTGCTGCGGACCGCGATGGGCGCCGTCCTCGGCGTGCTGACGATCGAAGAGGTGGCTGTCGCGCTCACGGAGATCACCGAGGCGACCATCCAGGCGGCCCTGCGCGCCGTCATCCGGGAGGTGGTTCCCGATGACGCCGCAGAGCTCGACTTCGCCGTCATCGCCATGGGGCGTTTCGGAGGCGCCGAACTCGGTTTCGGGTCGGACGCCGACATCCTCTACGTGTACGACGCGAACGGGGTCGACTCGCAACGGGCGCAGAAGCTCGCCACGCAGATCGTGGCAGGACTCCGCGAGCACCTGACCGATCACAGGCTCCCACTCGATCTCGACGCCGACCTCCGACCGGAGGGGCGGAACGGACCGGTCGTGCGATCGATCGCCGCGTACGCCGAGTACTACCGGCGCTGGTCGCTCTCCTGGGAGGCGCAGGCGCTGCTGCGCGCGCGGGGGGTGGCGGGGAGTGCGAAGCTCATCGAGCGGTTCACGGCCCTCGCGGACACGATCCGCTACCCGGAATCGGTCGACCTCCAGGGAACGCGTGAGATCAAGCGCATCAAGGCCAGGGTCGAGGGGGAGCGGCTGCCGCAGGGCGCTGATCCGCGGCGACATCTGAAGCTCGGCCCCGGCACGCTCAGCGACGTCGAGTGGCTGGTGCAGCTGCTGCAGCTGCAGCATGCGCACGCGATCCCCGGCCTGCGGACCACAGCGACACTCGGTGCGCTGGACGCCGCCGTCGCAGCCGACCTCGTGGAGGAGGGCGACGCCGAGCGGTTACGGGAGGCGTGGCGCCTGTCGAGTCGGCTGCGCTCGGCGATCACACTCCTCACCGGGCAGACGAGCGATCTGCTCCCCGCCGATCGGCGCCAGCTGGATGCGATCGGCAGCCTGCTGGGATACCCGGAGCGTTCGGCGACCGAGCTCGAGGAGGACTACCTCGGCGTTACCCGACGCGCGCGCAAGACCTTCGAGGAGCTGTTCTACGGATAACCACCACCTCGGTTTGCAGTATCGGGCGACGTGTCCCAAGCTGACGATATGACCCCTACGCGCATCGGAATCGTCTGGAACCCCTCGAAGGTCGATCAGAACGTTCTGCAGGACGCGGTGAGCGACGTGTTCGACGAGCAGTACGACATCCGTTGGTGGGAGACGACGCCGGAGGACCCGGGCCGCGGCATGGCCCGGGAGGCTCGTGAAGACGGCCGGGGCATCGTGATCGCCGTCGGGGGAGACGGCACCGTCCGCGCGGTCGCCGAGTCGCTGGCGGGTTCGGAGACCGCCCTCGGGATCGTTCCGCAGGGCACCGGCAACCTCCTCGCCCGCAATCTCGAAGTGCCGCTGAACAACGTCGCCGCAGCCCTCCAGAGGGTTCGGGACGCGGAGCCGCGTCGCATCGATCTCGGTTGGGTGTCGTACGACGGCACCGAGCACGCGTTCGCCGTCATGGTCGGGTTCGGGATCGACGCGCAGATGCTGGTCGAAACCGACGACGACCTCAAGTCGAAGGCCGGCTGGCTGGCCTACGTCGAGGCGATGGGTCGTGCCCTGGCCGGGACCGAGATGACCGACATCACCCTCGCCATCGACGGGGAGAAGGCCGTGGCGGTGCGCGGGCACACCATGCTCATCGGCAACTGCGGAATGGTGCAGGGCGGCATCCGCCTGCTCCCCGATGCCGTTCTCGACGACGGCAAGCTCGATGTGCTCATGATCAGTGCCGACGGCGCCCTGCAGTGGTTGGACACCCTGCGCTCCTTCGTCTGGGACAACGGCATCCGACGGATCTTCGGTGCGACCGATGAGGCGGTCAGCACCGATTCCGCGCGCCACCTGCCCGTCGAGAACATCTCGGTTCAGTTGAAGACGCCTCTCATGTTCGAGATCGACGGTGAGGAGATGGGCGAGCTCTCCGCATTCGAGGTGCGCGTGGAAGCCGGCGCTCTGCTCGTACGCTGAAAGGTGTTCGGCCGGCGGACGGCGCGGGTCAGGCGGCGGTGACCGGGGGCACGATCTTCCGGTCCTGAGCGGGGAACGTCACCTTCTGCACGATGATGATGATGCTCGCGGCGACCGGGATGGCGACGAGTGCTCCGAGGATGCCGCCCAGTGCGCCACCGGCGACCGCGGCGATGACCACCAGCGCCCCGGGAACCGCGACGGCCTTGCTCATGATGCGCGGCGAGAGCACATATGCCTCGATCTGCATGTAGATCAGGTAGTAGATGATCGCGATCAGTGCGGTCAGCGGCGAGACGAAGAGGCAGATCAGCGAGTTGATGATCGATGCCGTCAGCGTTCCCACCAAAGGGATCATGGATCCGATGAAGGCGATGAGGGCGAGTAGCGCGGGGACCGGCGCCCCGATGATGCTGAGGAAGATCAGGCTCAGGACGCCGTTGATGAGCGCCAAGCTCGCCTGCCCGATCACATAGCGCCCGACCGCGCCGGAGACGTCTTCGAGCAGGCCGCTGAAGGTTCCCCGCTGGTAGGCGGGGACGAAGCGCGCGGCCACATGCTTCATGCTCCGCAGGGACGCCATGAAGTACAGCGTCAGGATCAGGACGATCGTGATGCCGGTGAACCCACCGGCGATCCCCGCGCCGACCGCGAACACGCCGCCGCCGATGTCGAGGAAGTTGTCCGGGTCTCCGACGAAGTCAAGGATGCCCTGGACGGCATCCTTGATGCTCGAGCCGAACTGGCCGCTGACGTCTTTGTACCAGGCGCTGGCCATGAAGTCCTCGACCATCTGCGGGCCGTCCTTGATCAGGTTGCTGATCTGCTCGACGAGGATCGGGACGATGGCGAGGATGATTCCCGCGAAGGCGAGGACCACACCGGCGACGACGATGGTGACAGCGGCCGGGCGCGGGAGTTTCTTCTCGATGAACGTGACGATCGGGTCCAGTCCGAGGGCGAGGAAGATCGCCACGCCGATGTAGACGAGCACGGTCGCGAGCTGACCGATGATGCTGCCGACTGCCAACGCGACCAGGACCCCGAGCGCACCGAGCAGACCGAACATGAACGGGTTCGTGCGCGCATATGCGGCCACCGCGTTCGACGGCTGTGACGGCGCGGCTTCCACAGGTGTGCGCGGTTCGGCCTTCGCGATCACTCTTCTACGGCGCATGGTTCCCCCGGTCGATGGTCAGACTCACCAGTTGATCATTCGTGTGCCCGGCGGTCAAGCGCAGAGTCCGCGCGGCGGCGTAGTCGGTCGCCTCGGCACGGCTGCCGGACCGATATGGTGGGATCGAGGGCCCCGTACCCGGGGGGCCGGGCTGCGGTGGGGAACCGCATGGGGAGGGTTTCATTGTGCTGTGGGGACGCGTTTCACCGAGAGAAGTCGACCGTTCGTCGACGTTCGAACCCGACGCGCCACGTGCGCTCAGGGGGAAGCACACGCTGACTCTCTCGCGACGCCGCTGAGGTGGCCGGAGAGAACCGCCCGTCGCCCTTCCCGGCGCTGGGCGTCTGTCGAGCGCGATCGGGAGTCGTGTCGTGCCCGTGACGAGAGCGCGCACGCTGGCCATGTTCGGGAGCGTGCGCATCCGCGAGTTCGTGGCGGGGCGCGATGACGCGCGTTCGAGGCTCGACCGCGTGCCGGGACTGATCGGACTGCACAGTGTCCGCTCCGGCAGCATCGACATCGGCTCCCCGTCCGGAACGGTGCGACTGGCGGAGAACGATGCTTTTCTGCTCAACCACGATGCGACCGTTCTGACTTCGCCGCTGAAGCGACTGCGTCTGCTCTCGATCGTCCTGCCCGCGGAGGTGCTCGCCGGGTTCGCGGCGCCGGCGCCGGGCGAGATCCGGCCCGTGTCACCGTCGACGTCACTGCTCGACCCGGCGGTCGCGTTCGCCGAGCGGGCGGCCGTCGTGGACGCCGATCCGGTGAGCGCCTTCGGGAACTACTACCTCGAGCGTCTCCTGCAGGAGATGGTGCTGGGCGTGGCTGTCGAGGCCACCCGTGCCGCGGCGGCCGGCCTTCCGCCCGATCATCATCGCGATGCCCTGAACCTGATCACCGCGCAGGCGTCAGATCCTTTGCTGTCGCCGCGCGGCGTCGCCGAGCAGCTCCGGCTTTCCCTGCGTCAGCTGCAACGTGCGTTCCGGGCACAGGGTACGACGGTGGAACGGGAGATCCGCCGATCGCGCGTCGAGCATGCGATCGGTCTGCTCACGGATCCCGCGTACGACCGCCTGAGCATCGAGGAGATCGGTCGGTACTCCGGCCTCTCCGGCGGGTCGAGCCTGGCGCGGGCGATGGCGCACGAGGGGCGGCGTGCCCCGTTGGAGGTCCGACGGCGACGAGAGGGATGACCCCCGTCGGCGGTGCGCGTCATACCCAGCGCGACACCCCTGGTCGAGAAAGCGACATGTGCGTGCCGGACGGGAAGTGCCGGTCGTCCCCGCTGCCAGCATGACGGATGGCCGGCCGTACTCCCATTCGCGGCTGCCGCACGAGCGCGGAACCCGCCGCGCGATCCACATGGGTCCAGCGAGTGTGCCGATGCGTCGAAGCTCCGCGTGGCCAGTGCCACGCGGCGAGACGTCGTGACACCGGTCACCCGAGTGGACTGTGCCGACCCCCAAGGAGAACATCGAGATGAATGAGAACGAGAACCAGCGCGGTGCCGGCTTCGACCGCCGCACCGTGATCAAGGCGGCGGCCTGGTCGGCACCGGTCATCGCGGTAGCCGTCGCCACCCCGCTCGCCGCCGCGAGCGAGAACACGCCCGACCCCCAGCCGCAGCCGGCCCCTGGAGGGGGGCTCTCGTCGTGGCAGGGCGGCACCTCGGTCCAGACCTGGACGGCCACGCAGCCGAACCGCGTGCAGGTGAACACGGGGCAGACCCTCGGCTTCAACGCTTTCGACGGCACCACCGGCGACATGGAGCCGGCGGGCAAGTTCACGTCGGGGACCGCCACCGTCACCGTCGCGTGGGGTGCCGGTAACGGCGTGACCGACCCGGGCAGCTACCGCCTCCAGGAGCAGAACCTCCACGGATGGACCCGCGTCGGATCGCTTCCGGCCGACGGCACCTCGGGGAGCGTGACCTACACCTACAGCGGTGTGCTGAACGGCGCGGAGAACCTCGTGCAGCTGCCGGTGCTCTGGCTCCTGCCGTCCGCAGGGGGTGCGCTCGTCGACACGTACGTGAATACCACGCTCTCGTCGGACTTCCTCAGCGAGAAGACCTCCGGCTCGAAGGTGCCGTAACTACCGCGTATCGACGTTGTGATCGGAGAAGCGCCCGCCGGGATGACCGGCGGGCGCTTCGTCGTGCGCGTCTTCTCCCACCGGGCTGTGCACATCATCGGGCAAGCGTCGAGCGCACGGCCTCGCGTCGGGTGGTCACACCGAGCTTCCGGTAGACCGAGCGGATGTGCGTCTTGACGGTCGGGTAGGCCACACCGAGGTGCGCGGCGATCTCCTCGGCCGTCATCGTCGTGCGCAGGCACCCGAGAACCTCGCTCTCCCGCGGCGTGAGCACACCGGCGAGGCGTCGCGACAGTTGTCCTCGTCGCTCCAGGACGACGGCGAGGAAGGGATCATGACGTGATCCCCGATGCGCGTGCGCGCTGAGGAGGTCACCGATCAGCGGGTCGTCCGAAAGGAACGGGGCGAGGATCCGCTCCGACGAGGCGGCCTCCAGCGCTCGGTCCAGGAGCTCGTGTGCTTCCGGCCCGCGACCGGCCGCAGACCGCAGCGCGGCGGAGGTGATCAGCGTGCTCACACGTGCGTACCGGGGCAGGGCGCCCGCCGACGCCAACCGCAGCGCCTGAGCCGCGAGCGCTGGCTCATCGAGGACCCGGTAGAGCTCGGCGAGCACTGCGTGCGCCACCGCGGCACCGGGTCGTGTGAGCGCGGGCGCCGCGATGGTTCGCGCGCGCTGGTCATGCCCCTCCGCATGCGCGAGCAGCGCGGAAACCACCCGCCGTAGCGTGTCCCACGGAATGCCGTGCTTGTCGGCCCTGCTTACGCCACGGATCAGCTCGGATGCCGCGTAGTAGCGGTCGTCACGCTTCAACGCGACGAGGCTCATCACCAGGTAGAGGCGGGCGAGGGCTTCGAAGTTGTGGCCGGGAGCGGTATCGGCGACCGCAGGATCCAGGTGGCGGATCGCCTCGTCGTAGTCCCCGCGCCAGTAGGCGATGGTTCCACGATTCGCCTGGGGGAGACCGCCTTCGAAGACGTCCCAATCGGACGGTGCCGCCGCGACCGGGAGCGCATCGAGGGTCTGCTCGGCCTCTGCGAAGAGCCCGGCGTGGGTCAGCGCGAAGGCGAGGTTCGACTGGGCGAGCCGGAAGGTCTCGTCTCGGTCGTGCAGACGCGCCTCGTCCGCTGCGGAGCGGAGCAGTGCGATGGCCTCGCCGAGGTCCCGCCGGAGTCGGACCTCGGTCCACCCCAGCAGGAAGAGCGCGGAGGGATAGTCGTCCTCCGGGCCGCATCGGGTGAGGGCGTCCCGGGCGCGGTCCGCGGCGACGGCCTTGGCGGAAGCATCCGTCGCGAGAAGAAGCTCGGTGAAGCAGACGACGAAGTCCTCTGCGGCGACGCTCAACCCCTGACCGCGCAGGAATGTCGCACCGTGCGAGTCGCCGAGCAGGTCGCGGCAGCACGCGCGGATCAGGAGAACGTGCGCGTCGTGCGGGTCCGGCTGAGCGAGACAGAGCTGCTCGAGTTCGCGGGTCCGGGACTCGAGGATGAGGCGGAGCCAGTTCCGGCGCAGAGCCGTACGGGCGAGCTCCGGATCAGTGGGGGAGATGTCCTCGCGGACGGCGTCGATCACGCGTCAACGATATCGGCGCCGGGAGAGGCGGGGGCGGCGGATGACCCCGGCTCTCATCCGGCGCGGATGAGAAGCGCATTCCGAGGGGGCGGGACTGGCCAGAATTTCAGCGACGCTCGTGTCTTCGGCCAGACCGCAGAACGGGCACCCGACACTGCTCTTCATCCTCGCGGGACGCGAATGCGCTCCGGCGGGAGAACGGAATCAACAGACATGCTCTTCTGGGAAACGCTCGGCTGGATGCTGTGGGCGACCGTCTTCATCGGCTACCTGTTCGCGCTCTTCGCCATCATCGCGGACCTGTTCCGCGATCGCGGCCTGAACGGGTGGTGGAAGGCGGTGTGGGTCGTCTTCCTGATCTTCCTGCCGTTCCTGACCGTCCTGGTCTACCTCATCGCGCGCGGCCAGGGGATGGCCGAGCGGAGCAGCACGGCGGCGCGTGAATCGGCGGAGGCGACCGAGTCCTACATCCGGGAGGTCGCAGGCAAGACGGCGACCGAGGAGATCGAGGCCGCGGCCCGACTCCGTGATGCGGGCGCGATCAGCTCCGAGGAGTTCGACCGGCTCAAGGCCAAGGCTCTCGCCTGATCCGTTGACATCGACAGCAGGGAAGCTCATGCCCGCAACGAAAGTGACCGTTCGCAGCTTCGCTCGCGCCGAGTCCGACCTCATGTTCTCCCGCCTCGCGGCCGGGGTCGGACTCGGAGCGTGGAATCACAGCCGCGGCCTGAAGTCTCTCGATGATCAGCCGATCATCCGGCAGAACCGCGACACCCTCTACAGCAGCGCCGTCATCGATGTGCGCGAAGATGTCACCCTTACACTGCCGGACACCGCGGGTCGCTACATCTCCGCGTTCGTCGTGAGTCAGGACCACTACGGTCCACTGTTGCTGCGGGATGCCGGTCCCCACGTGCTCACCCGCGACGCGATCGGGACCGACTACGCGGTGATCCTGGTGCGCATCCTGGTCGACCCGAACGATGCCATCGACGTCCTGGAAGTGAACCGTCTCCAGGATGCGATCGTCTTGGAGGGTGGCGGCGTGGGGGCGTTCCCGCTGCCGGAGTACGACGAAGCGTCGCAAGCAGAGACCCGCGACGCGCTCCGCACCCTGGGACGCGGCGTCGCCACCTACGACCACGCCTTCGGAACGCCGGCGGAGGTCGATCCGGTCATGCACCTGCTCGGCACCGCCGGCGGCTGGGGCGGCCTTCCCGAATATGAGGCCACCTACATCAGCATCGATGAGGGGCTGCCGGTGGCTGACTACCGGCTGCGGCTCGAAGACGTGCCGGTCGACGCTTTCTGGTCGGTGTCGCTCTACAACGCCGCCGGCTACTTCGAGCAGAACACTCTCGGGGTGAACAGCATCAACAGTCTGACGGCGGTCGCAGACGACGACGGCGGAGTGACCATCCACTTCGGCGCTGACCCGGTGGGCCACTCGAACGCGTTGCCCATCATGCCGGGTTGGAACTACACACTGCGGCTCTATCGTCCGCAGCAGTCGGTCCTCGATGGCAGCTGGGTCCCGCCGCGCCCTGAGCCGATTCCGACCGACGAACGTTGACGACGGTCGAAGAACAGGAGAAGAGTCGATGAGCATTCCGATCACCCGCCGCATTCCCCTGCGCAGCGCCCCGAACCTGCGTGATCTCGGCGGGCTGCGCGCAGCCGGGGGAGTCCTCCGGTCCGGTGCCGTCTATCGCTCGGCCACACTCGCTCGGCTGGAAGGCGATGACGTCGAGGCCTTCCTCGGGCTGGGCATCACGACCGTCTATGACCTCCGTACGGTCGGCGAGCGCGGCGCGTCACCCGATCGGTTGCCCGACGGCGTGCGGCTCGTCGGGCTGGATGTGCTGGCCGACAGCACCACGGATGTCGCGGCGGGCGTCGGCCAACTCGCCAGTGACCCGGTCGGGCTCGCTGCGACGCTCGGAGACGGGCGCGGCGTCGAGCTGATGCGGGATTCCTACCGGAACATCGTGAGTCTCCCGTCCGCACTCGCGGCCTACAGGGCGTTCTACCTCGACCTCATCGATCCGGCTCGTCGCGGTGGGGCGCTGTTCCACTGCACGACGGGCAAGGATCGCACGGGGTGGGCGGCGGCTTCGCTGCTTCTGCTGCTCGGCGTCAGCGAGGGCGACGTGCGTGCCGACTATCTCGAGACCAACACCGACCTGCTGCCCGCTCTGCAGCCGCTTCTCGCGGCCGCCGCGGCGAAGGGGGTGGACACGAGATTGCTCCTTCCCGTCCTCGGCGTGCGTGCTGAGTATCTCGACGCAGCGATCGACGAGGCGCACACGAGGTTCGGAGGGATCGAGGGCTACGCCGTGGATGGGCTCGGTCTCGACCCCGCTGATCTCGTCGCGCTGCGTCGGCGTCTCGTCCTCCATGACGGCGAGGCGCAGCCGTCGACCCCCGAAAGGTACTCCTCATGAACCCGCAAGACGTCCTCCCGTTCCCGCCGACCCCGTCCGCGAGCATCGCGGGTCGCACGATGCAGGAATCGGTGTACGGCCAGAGGGCGGCTCCGTCGCGGCTTCCCGATGACGCGCCGAACATCCTCATCGTCCTGATCGACGATGCCGGACCTGGTCTTCCGGACACCTTCGGCGGTGAGGTGCGCACCGACACACTGTCCCGCGTGATCGACGAGGGAGTCGGCTTCAACAGGTTCCACACGACCGCGATGTGTTCGCCGACGCGGGCGTCTCTGCTCTCCGGTCGCAATCACCATCGGATCGGGAACGGACAGATCGCCGAGCTGGCGAACGACTGGGATGGGTACGCGGGCGAGATCCCGCGCTCCAGTGCGCTCGGCGCCGAGGTGTTGAAGGACTACGGGTACTCGACCGCCGCGTTCGGCAAATGGCACAACACGCCCGCGATCGAGACGGGAGCCACCGGGCCGTTCCACAACTGGCCCTCCAACATCGGATTCGAGTACTTCTACGGCTTCCTCGCGGGTGAAGCGTCGCAGTACGAGCCCCACCTCGTGAGGAACACCACGAGCGTCCTGCCGCCGAAGACCGCCGCCGAGGGATACCACCTCAGTGAGGATCTCGCCGACGATGCCATCGGCTGGCTCCGCGACCACAAGGCGCTGGCTCCGGACAAGCCGTTCTTCCTGTACTGGGCGTCCGGCGCGATGCACGGCCCGCATCACATCATGAAGGAGTGGGCGGACAAATACTCCGGGCGATTCGACGGCGGCTGGGACGAATACCGCGAGCGGGTCTTCGCGCGTGCCAAGGCGAAGAACTGGATCCCCGAATCGGCGGAGCTGACCGAGCGGGACGCGCGGATGCCCGCGTGGGATGACATCCCCGAAGACGAACGGGAGTTCCAGACCCGGTTGATGGAGATCGCCGCCGGTTTCGGCGAGCACGCCGACGTGCAGGCGGGACGCGTCATCGACGAGATCGAGGCGCTCGGATACGGGGACAACACCCTGATCATGTACATCTGGGGAGACAACGGGTCGTCCGGTGAGGGGCAGAACGGCACGATCAGCGAACTGCTCGCCCAGAACGGCATCCCGTCGACCGTGCAGATGCACATCCAGGCGATGAACGAGATGGGCGGCCTGGACGCTCTCGGCACGGCCAAGGCCGACAACATGTACCACGCGGGATGGGCTTGGGCGGGCAGCACCCCGTACAAGGGTATGAAGCTGCTCGCCTCCCACCTCGGTGGCACACGCAATCCGTTGGCGGTGCGCTGGCCGGCGCGGATCACCCCGGACTCCACGCCGCGGTCGCAGTTCGTGCACTGCACGGACGTGGTCCCCACCCTCTACGACCTGATCGGGATCACTCCGCCTCGCGAGGTCCGCGGCGTGCACCAGGATCCGATCGACGGATCCAGCTTCGCCGCGGCGCTCACGGACCCGGAGGCCGAGGAGACGCACGTCACCCAGTACTTCGAGATCCTCGGCAGCCGGGCCATCTATCACGACGGGTGGATGGCGTCGGCCTTCGGTCCCCGAGCCCCCTGGGTTCCCGGACTGCCGGAGGGGATCGCCGACTGGAGCCCAGACCAGGATGCCTGGGAGCTGTATCACCTCGACGAGGACTGGACGCAGGCTCATGACCTCGCAGACGAGCATCCCGACAAGCTCGCCCAGCTCAAGGAGCTGTTCGCCATCGAGGCGGCGAAGAACAGCGTCTATCCGGTCGGCGGTGGCCTCTGGGTGCCGATTTACCACCCCGAGTTCCGCATCTCGACGCCGTACCGGAGCTGGAGCTTCACCGGCGACCTGCGACGGATGCCGGAGTTCATCGCACCGGCGCTCGGGAACCGCGCGAACAGGGTGACGATCGACGCATCGCTGCCGGAGAACGCCGAGGGAGTGCTCTACGCGCTGGGTGGCGCCGGAGGAGGCCTCACGTGCTACCTGGACGACGGCTACCTCTGCTACGAGTACAACACGTTCATCGTGCACCGCACCAAGATCCGGTCCGCGGAGCGCTTACCCGTGGGGCGCGCGGAGATCGTCGTGGAGACCGGCTACGTCGAAGCGCGGCCGGCTGGACCGCTGCGCATCGACATCTCGCTCGACGGCCGGCAGATCGCGACCGGCACCGTGCCCGTCAGCGTCCCGCTGCTGTTCACCGCCAACGACTGTCTCGACATCGGCGTGTGCCTGGGTGGTTCCGTCTCGCTCGACTACTTCGACCGTGCGCCGTTCGCCTTCACCGGTGAGATCCACGCGGTCGACGTGATCTACACGAGCTGACACCGGCGGTCGAGGTGGAGGTACTGAAGCAGAGCCTCAGGCACGGGTGGAGTTACGACGCTCGACCGCAGGTCTACGAGTACGACGAGACGGCCACCGATGACTTCGGGTTCGCGCGGCTGTGGAGCGGAGGGATGAGTACTGCGCTCCACAGCCGCGCGGGCATCGTTCACGTGGCGGCGATCGTGGAGGGAATCGCCGAGGTGACGGTGGACGGCAGCACCGTGCAGATCGAGGCGGGGCAGATCATCCTGCTCGACGGCGACTCCGCACTCCACGCCCACTCGCCGAAACCGTGGGCGCGCTACGGCTGGTTCTTCCGCGACAGCATCCTGCGGGGGCGGGAGTATCGCCGCCTGATGGGAGAGCCGCGGTCGATCACGCGAGAGTCCCTCCTCGCCATGACCTCTGTGGCCAACACATCGCTCGATGCGAACCGGTCCGGGGTGAAGCCCTCCATCCACTCTCGGATCGCGATGGAGCATCTGGCCGCCGCTGCGGCCTATGAGCATTCGTCCCGGTCCCGCACTGATCCTGTTCACCGAGATGGCCTGTTCCTCGCCGCGCAGACGCTCATCTCCGAGCGGTTTCGCGACCCCGCCCTGACCGTCGAGGTGCTGTGCCGAGATCTCGCCGTGAGTGCCAGTTCACTGCATCGCGCCTATCAGCCGATGGGCATGAGCCCGCGGAGAGAGATCGAGCGTCATCGCGTCGCGGAGGGTCTGCGCCGGCTCGCATCCGACGACGGGAAGCACGGTCCCTCGATGGCGGACATCGCCGCCGAGTCCGGATTCACCTCCGTCGTCACGATGCGACGTGCGCTCACGAGGGCGGGACATCGCGCGCCCCGCGGGAACTGACCGCTCCCACGCTCGTCGCCGTCTCGCGGCTCGGCGTGCCCGAAGGGGAAGTTGCGACAGAGCAATTCCTGTCACGGAGGACCTCTTTGTCGCAGATGCCGCTCCCGCTCTTCAGTCGGGAATGTCGTGTCGAGAGACTGACACTGCTTCACCACCCGCCGCTGGAAGCCGCGATGGAGCAGCACCCGAATCTGTGACGAAAGGCGAACCATGTCGCATACAGCCTCATGGCTTCTCACGTCACCCCCGGGCGTTCCTTTCCTCGCCTCGGGGAACGACACCTTCACCCCGCACGTGGTATCCCCAACATGTGCGTGGTGATGCTCGCCGGCTCTTCGTGACCGGCTGGAGCGGCGAGGACCTTCGGGAATCATGTTCGGCCCCCAGCCGGACTCGTTCCCGGAGGTCCTTGCAGTCGCGTCGGCGACGTCGTGATCCACTCCCGCTACCGCGTCGCGTACGGGACTGTACGCGGAAGAGCCCGCCTCAGCCGAAGCTGAGGCGGGCTCTTCACGATGCGCTGCGGTCGTCAGACCCCGAAGTACAGCTCGTACTCGAACGGGTGCGGGCGCTGGGCCATCGGCAGGATCTCGTTCTCGTACTTGTACGAGATCCAGGTCTCGATGAGCTCCTTGGTGAACACGCCGCCCTCGAGGAGGAACTGGTGGTCGGCCGCCAGGGCGTCGAGCGAGTCGAGCAGCGAGTTCGGCACCTGGGGGATGTCCTTGGCCTCCTCGGGCGGAAGCTCGTAGAGGTCCTTGTCGACCGGCTCGTGCGGCTCGATGCGGTTCTTGATGCCGTCGAGGCCCGCCATCAGCTGCGCGGCGAAGGCGAGGTACGGGTTTCCGGAGGCGTCGGGCGCGCGGAACTCGATGCGCTTGGCCTTCGGGTTGGAGCCCGTGATCGGGATGCGGATCGCGGCGGAGCGGTTTCCGGCCGAGTAGACCAGGTTGACCGGAGCCTCGAAGCCCTTCACCAGACGGTGGTAGCTGTTCAGCGTCGGGTTGGTGAAGGCGAGCAGGGCCGGCGCGTGCGCCAGGATGCCGCCGATGTACCAGCGTGCGATGTCGCTGAGCTGACCGTAGCCGGCCTCGTCGTAGAAGAGCGGCTTGCCGTCGCTCCACAGCGACTGGTGCGTGTGCATTCCTGAGCCGTTGTCGCCGTAGAGGGGCTTGGGCATGAAGGTCGCGACCTTGCCCCACTCCTCGGCGGTGTTCTTGACGATGTACTTGAACTTCAGGATGTCGTCCGCCGCGTGGACCATCGTGTCGAAGCGGTAGTTGATCTCCTGCTGCCCGCCGGTGCCGACCTCGTGGTGCGAGCGCTCGAGGATGAAGCCGGCGTCGATCAGCTTGAGGGTGATGTCGTCGCGGAGGTCAGCGGTCTTGTCGACCGGGCTCACCGGGAAGTAGCCGCCCTTGTACGGGGTCTTGTTGCCGAGGTTGCCGCCCTCTTCTTCGCGGCCGGTGTTCCAGGCGCCCTCTTCCGAGTCGACGCTGTAGAAGCTGGAGTTCGAGGTGACGTTGTAGCGGACGTCGTCGAAGATGTAGAACTCGGCCTCGGGGGCGAAGAACGCGGTGTCGGCGATGCCCGTCGACGTCAGGTACTTCTCGGCCTTCTTGGCGACCTGACGCGGGTCCTTCGAGTAGATCTCGCCGGTGCGCGGGTTGTAGATGTCGAACAGCATCACGAGGGTGCTCGCCTCGCGGAAGGGGTCGACGTACGCGGTGGTGACGTCGGGGATGAGCTGCATGTCCGACTCGTGGATGCTCGCGAAACCGCGGATCGAGGAGCCGTCGAACAGCTGACCGTCGGTGAAGAAAGCCTCGTCGACCGTCGATGCAGGAATGTTGAAGTGCTGCTGTACACCAGGGAGATCGGTGAAACGGATGTCAAGGAACTTGACGTCGTTCTCCTTGATGTAGGTCAGTACCTCGGACGAATCTTTGAACATGTACGACTCCTGTAATGCGGATCGATGGCTTCACGGCCACTCTGCAGAGTACGGACGGGGGATTTCTCTACGGTATCCGCTTTGTTTCGGGCGTGTTACAGGAGCCCGGCGACGATGCGGCATTTCGCTCTCGGTAGGCTGGGGGAGTGACGGATGCTGTGAACACGTACCCCGGTGAGCGACTCGGACTCCCGGAGTCTGGTCCCGGCAGCATCGCCCGGCCGGGCCGCCGCATCGGGGCTCTGCTCATCGATTACCTCGCCGCGACCATCATCGCCACCGCGTTCCTCGGCTACGACCAGTTCGCGCTTCCCACCGAAGCCGGGCTCACGCAGTTCGCGCCGATGCTGGTGTTCGCCGTGCTGCAGATCCTCTTCATCCCTACCGCGGGAGGCAGCCCGGGCCACCGGATCCTCGGAATGCGGCTCGTGCGCCGCGACGGTGCCTGGGTCGGCCTGTGGCGGCCGATCGTGCGCACCCTCCTGCTCGTCGTGGTCGTGCCGGCGGTGATCTGGGACGCCGATCAGCGCGGCCTGCATGACAAGGCCGTCGGCACCGTTCTCATCCGCGCCTGAGCGCAGCGTTCAGATCTTGCCGCGGTTGCGGCGACGGGCCTCTCGGGGTGCGCGTCCGCCGAGGAACGATCGTGCCGGGTCGACCGAGAATCCCTGTCGCAGCGCTTCTCTTCCGATGAGCATCCGGAAGCCCATCTCGTCGCGGTTGCTCAGCGTCACCTCGGCGAGCACTTCGCGGTCGACGAGGCGGATCAACAACTCCACTACGAGGCGCTCCTGTGCGTGCCCCGACGAGCTGCGCACGGCGCGCCGGTCGTGGACCGGGCACTCGACGACCACGGCGTCCTCCTGGCTGTCCTGCCAGGGTTTGACCTTGAAACGGACCCAGGGCTGGGCGTCCTGTTCGAACTCGACGATGTCGAACGCGTGCAGTGAGGAGGTGCGCGCACCGGTGTCGATCTTGGCTTTCAGCCAGTCGACTCCGAGATCGGGCAGGCTCACCCATTCTCGCCACCCCGTAAGGGTGTTTGAATGGGGGGTAGTCCTACTCACCTGATACATCCTGGCAGGAAAAATCCCCCGTGAAGATCGCAGTGCTCTCCCGTGCGCCGCAGGCGTACTCCACCCAGCGACTGCGCGCAGCTGCGCTTCAGCGCGGACACAACGTCAAGGTGCTCAATACGCTGCGCTTCGCGATCGATCTCACGGCCGATGAACCCGACCTCCACTATCGGGGTCGTCAGCTCAGCGACTACGACGCGATCCTGCCCCGCATCGGCAACTCGATCACGTACTTCGGCACCGCCGTGGTGCGGCAGTTCGAGCAGATGGACGTGTACACGCCGAACACCGCGAACGGGATCTCCAGCGCACGGGACAAGCTCCGCGCGAATCAGATCCTGTCACGGCACAACATCGCGATGCCGCCGACGGCGTTCGTACGCAATCGCGCAGACGTGCGTCCGGCGATCGAGCGCGTCGGTGGGGCGCCGGTCGTGATCAAGCTGCTGGAGGGAACCCAGGGGATCGGAGTCATCCTCGCGCCCCAGGTGAAGGTGGCCGAGGCGATCATCGAGACGCTGCACTCCACCAAGCAGAACGTGCTGATCCAGAAATTCATCTCGGAGAGTCGCGGACGCGACATCCGGGCTCTCGTCGTCGGTGACCGTGTCGTGGCCGCGATGCGGCGTTCGGCCGCCGGAGACGAATTCCGCTCGAACGTGCACCGCGGGGGATCCGTCGAGGCCGTCGAACTCGACCCCGTGTATGAGCGTGCCGCCGTCCGTTCCGCGCAGATCATGGGGCTGCGGGTCGCCGGCGTCGACATGCTCGAAGGTGACGACGGACCGCTGGTCATGGAGGTCAACTCCTCGCCGGGGCTGCAGGGCATCGAGACGGCGACGAAGCTCGATGTCGCCGGCGCGATCATCGACTACATCGCCGGTCAGGTCGCGTTCCCCGAGATCGATGTGCGGCAACGGCTCACGGTTTCGACGGGATACGGCGTCGCGGAACTGATGGTGCATGGCGCCGTCGACCTGGTCGGCAAGACTCTGGGTGAGGCGGGCCTCTGGGAACGCGACATCACGGTCCTCACGCTCCACCGCGGCGTGAGCGTGATCCCGAACCCGCGCAAGCACGTGGTCCTCGAGGCGGACGACCGACTGTTCTGCTTCGGCAAGCTCGACGAGATGCGTTCGATGGTTCCCGAGCGTCGTCGTCGGCGTGCGAAGGTCCGTCGCCTGCCTCGGCAGCCGCTCTCCGAATGAACGAGAGCGCGGCCGCCCTCAAAGGAAAACGGCCGCGCTCTTCGTTTCAGAGTGCTGGGCTCAACGAGGTCGCTGCGAGCGCACCTTCGTCGGGTCGATCCCCTTGGGGATCGGCAGCGAAGACAGCGACTGCGAGACCGAGTCCACGCGGCGGATGACCGCTGCCATGGTGGTCTTGTCGATGGCCTTCGGGAGCTTCTTGATCGTCTTCGCCAGGTCGGCGATCGCGACCTCGTCCTCGCCGTGCCCGACGTAGAGCACCGTGACGGGAACTCCGTGCGCGACGCGCTGGGCTTTGCTGCGCTCCTCGTTGACGAGGCGGGTCAGGCGGCCCCGCGCACCTTCTCCCACGACGACGATGCCACCGCGACCGATGGTGCGGTACACCGCCTCCTGCGTCTTCGGGTTGATGCCGACGGGCGTCTCCGACGCCTGCCAGCTGCGTCCGAGGCTGGTGCTGAGCACGTGGCCGGTGGCGCCGGGCATGCCGTCGATCTTCGTGTACATGGCCGAAGTCGACATTCGGGTCATGAGGAACAGCGCGCCGAGGACGCCGAGCATGAGACCCGTGATGCCCCAGAGGACGAGCGTCCAGATCTGGAACGGCGGGATCAGGTAGCCGGCGACGAGGCCGATGAGGACGCCGCCGACCAGGATCGCGAGCTGAGCCCACGGAAGCCACGGGTAGGCCTCACGGGTGAACCGGAAGAGGGACTTGATCTGGGAGAAGAACCCAGGACGCTTTTCGGGTTCAGGAGCACGCTTTGCCATGGGGACCAGCCTACCGAGTCCGCAGCCCTCGTGATGTCGCCGTTCGCGTGAAGCGGAGTCGGATGTGACGGCACTCTTCCTGCACATTCTCGGCATCGGCCGGAACCCGTTCGGTGAGGCCCGGATCACGCAGATTCCGGTGTGCGGTGGGCTGTGATGGAGGAATGACAGACATCGGCACGCATGACGCTCGGGGGACGGCCCTTCTTCCGGCCGCGCATCGGGTCGTTCGGGTTCTCGACGCGGATGAGGGGCCGTTCGAGGGCGCACTGGTCACTTCGGGGGACGCAGTGGCGGTGCGGGTGGACGCCTCGGCTCTCGGAGGATGGATCGGATGGCGGTACTCGGGGGCGGAGCATGTGGCCGCACCGATCGACGTCATCCGACGAGGCGGTGGCCACGATGTGCTGCTCCCGTGGTGCACGGATCAGGCGCTGGGGCTCCTGGTCCGTCGATCGGCCACGGGGGCAGTGCTGAAACCGGGGGAGTGCTGCACCCTCGTGATCAGCCTGCTGCGCGGTCTCGACGAGATCGGCGATGGTGCGGAGGGGACACGCACCGGAGCATGGTGGGTGACCGACGGCGGACGGCCGATGTTCGTCTTCGGAGCAGGGGTGGATGCGCGAGAAGGAGCGGCGCAGATCGTCCGGCGACTGGGCGAAGACAGCACCGACAAGGTGCTCACGCGGGCGCTCAGCGTGATCGAGAAGGGGCTCGAGAAGGCCGCCACACAGCCGCGCATCCCGCGCCGGCTCCTCGATGTGTGGGAGCAAGAGCTCCTGAGCGTCGCTGCTCCACAACCTCTCGATCGCGGGTCGCATGCGCCGGAGCGTGCGAGGGAGGTCGCGCGCGTGATCACGGCGCATCAACCGGTCCTTTCGCGGAACGGTCAGCGTCTGCGGGCGGATCGTCGCCGCAGGAGCCGGGGGATCGCGACCACAGCCGTGACGCTCGCCGACGCCGCGAAGGAGTCCTTCCGGGTCGCGTACGCGCGGATCGCGGCGGGGGTACAGGGGCGGCGAGGCCGAAGGACGGGTGAGGCAGGGGATCAAGGCACGCGGTCGCACTCGCGGCGACGTCCGTTCATCGTGGCGGCAGCCGTGGCGGTCGTCGTACTCGCCGCGGGCCTGCTGTGGCCGGACGGTGGCGAGCCGGGCGAGGCTGCTGATGCAGGAGGGCGGCGGGCGGCCGAATCGGCATCGGCACCCTCGGGGGGTGAGCCATCGGCCACGCCCGCGTCGGAGGACGCCGGGGCGCACGAGGAATCCGAGGGGTCTACGGAGAAGGGGACGGCGGACGAGACGAGGGCAGGTGGAGATCCGGACAGGAGCAGCTCGTCGGGAGGAGCCGATCCTGTGGCCGCAGCGGCAGCTCTGCTCACGTCGATCACGACCTGCCGTGCTCGTGCCGACGTCGCGTGCCCTGAGGCCGTGGCCTCAGGGTCTGACGGTGTGGTGAAAGAGCTCGGGGCTGCGGAGGGGACCGCCGTCGAGCTGGTCGACGAGTACGGGGACGTCGCCGTCGTGCGGCTCGAGGTCGGTCATGGCGATGAGGAGGCCGGAGAGGTGAACTCTCGGGAACCGGCGCACATGATGGTCGTCCTCATCCGGACGGAAGAGAAATGGCTGGTCCGCGACGTGTATGACGTCGCGGACCAGCCATGAGGTGCTCTATCGGTCAGGCGCCGAGCTGAGCGGCGAACTGCGCCGACTCGAGGCGGGCCTTCACCGCACCCAGGAACCGTGCTGCATCCGCACCATCGATGATCCGGTGGTCGTACGAGAGGGCGAGGTACACGTACGAACGGATCGCGATGGCATCCGCACCGCCGACCTTCACGAGGCCGGGACGCTTGACGACCGTGCCGGTGCCGAGGATCGCGGACTGCGGAAGGAAGACGACCGGGGTGTCGAACAATGCGCCCCGCGAACCGGTGTTGGTCAGCGTGAACGTTCCTCCGGCGAGCTCGTCCGGCTTCAGCTTGTTGTCACGCGTGCGGGCGGCGAGGTCAGCGATCTCATGTGCGATCTGCGCGATGTTCTTCGAGGCCGCGTCGCGCAGCACAGGCGTGAGCAGACCGCGCTCGGTGTCGACCGCGATCGACACGTTCTCGCTCGCCGGGTACACGATGTTCTCACCGTCGACGGTCGCGTTCACGATCGGGAACGCCTGCAGCGCCTCCGCGGTCGCCAGCGCGAAGAACGGCAGGAACGACAGCTTGTCGCCGGTCTTCTCGAGGAACGACGCCTTCACGCTGTCGCGGTAGTCGGCCAGAGCCGTGACATCGACCTCGACCACCGTGGTGAGCTGAGCGGTCTGCTGCATGGACTCGACGGCACGCTTCGCCAGAACCTTGCGCAGGCGCGACATCGGCTGCGTGGTGCCACGCAGCGGAGACACCTCGAGCGGTGCCGGGGCCGACGCGGCTGCCGCAGCGGGTGCCGTGGCGGTCTCGGCAGCCTTGAGGACGTCTTCCTTGCGGATGCGGCCACCCACACCGGTTCCGGTGACGGAGGCGAGGTCCACGCCCTGCTGTGCGGCGAGGCGGCGCACCAGCGGCGTCACGTACAGGTTGTCGTTCTCGGTGGGCAGCGCGAGCTTCTGTGCGGCCGGAGCAGCAGCGGCAGGAGCCGGAGCAGCAGCCGGTGCCGGTGCGGCGGGCGCGGGCGCGGCAGCAGGTGCCGCGGCAGCAGCCGGTGCCGGTGCGGCGGCGGGTGCGGGCGCCGCGGCAGGAGCGGGAGCCGGGGCGGCAGTAGGTGCCGCAGCGGCCGGTGCCTCAGCTGCCGCTGCAGCGCCGGAACCGACGCGAGCGAGGACAGCGCCGACGGCGACGGTCTCGTCCTCGCCGGCGACGATCTCCTGCAGCACACCGGCGACCGGCGACGGGATCTCGGTGTCGACCTTGTCGGTCGAGATCTCCAGAAGCGCCTCGTCGACGGCGATGCTGTCGCCGACCTGCTTGAGCCAACGGGTCACGGTGCCTTCGGTGACACTCTCGCCGAGCTCGGGAAGCACGATGTCGGTCGCGTCGCCGGCGGGAGCGGATTCTGCAGCCGGCGTCTCCGCGGCGGGTGCGGGGGCCTCAGCGGCAGGTGCGGCCCCCGCAGGTGCGGATTCCGCGGGCGCGGCCTCGGCGGGCGAGGCTTCAGCGGGTGCAGCCTCGGCGGCAGCAGGAGCGTCTCCCGCAGGGGCCGACTCGCTGCCATCGCCGATTCGCGCGAGAAGCGCACCGACCTCGACGGTCTCGTCTTCGGCCACGAGGATCTCCTCGATCACGCCGGAAACGGGGGAGGGGATCTCGGTGTCGACCTTGTCGGTCGAGATCTCGAGCAGGCCCTCATCCGCCTGCACGGTGTCTCCCACCTGCTTGAGCCAGCGGGTGACCGTACCCTCTGTGACGCTCTCGCCGAGAGCGGGGAGGACGACGGATGTGCTCATGACTGAGTCTCCTTCAAGAAGTTGTATGACGCTTGTCTAGCTTAGTGACTCGGGCACCGGTTGGTGCTCAGAGGGCGTGCAGAGGCTTGCCGGCCAGTGCGAGGAAGGCTTCGCCGAGTGCCTCGCTCTGGGTCGGGTGGGCGTGGATCAGGGGGGCGATGTCCTCAGGATGCGCTTCCCAGGCGACAGCGAGCTGTCCCTCGGTGATGAGCTCGCCGACGCGATCGCCGAGCAGATGCACGCCGAGAACGGGGCCGTCCTTGAGCCGGACGACCTTGACGAGCCCGCTCGTCCCGATGATCTCACTCTTGCCGTTGCCGGCGAGGTTGTACTCGTAAGCGGCGACCGCATCGGCACCGTGCTCGGCGATCGCAGCCTCCTCGGTGACGCCGACCGAGGCGACCTCGGGGCTCGAGTACGTGACCTTGGGGATCTGCGCGTCCGGGATGTTCGCGGGGGACAGACCGGCGATGCGTTCGGCGACGGCGATGCCCTGCTGGAATCCGCGGTGGGCGAGCTGCAGGCCGGGAACGATGTCCCCCACAGCCCAGACCCCGGGAACGCCGGTGCGCAGGTTCTCGTCGACCGTCACGAAGCCGCGGTCGAGGGTGACGCCTGCCTCTTCGAATCCGAGGTCCGCGGTGACGGGGCCTCGTCCGACCGCGACGAGCAGGTAGTCGGCCGTGAACTCCTTGCCGTCTTCGAGCGTGACGGTGACCGAGGAGTCGTCCTGCGTCGCCGTCTGGAAGCGGACACCGAGCGAGTACTGGATGCCGCGACGACGGAATGCGCGCTCAAGGCCCTTGCTGAGGGCGATGTCCTCGTTCGGAACCAGGTGCGGCAGAGCCTCGATGATCGTGACCTCGGAACCGAAGGAGCGCCACACGCTGGCGAACTCGACGCCGATCACGCCACCGCCGAGGATGAGGACGCGCTCCGGGATGACGTCGAGCGCGAGCGCCTGCTCGCTCGTGAGGATCCGTCCGCCGATGTCGAGGCCGGGAAGTGAACGACTGTACGAGCCTGTCGCCAGCACCACATCGGCGCCGACGTACACATCGTCGCCGACACTGACGCTGCGGTCGGCGTTCAGTCGGCCGAGACCGGCGACGGTGGTGATGCCGCGGGCCTTCACGAGGCCTTCGAGGCCCTTGAACTTCTTTGCGACGATGCCCTCGCGGTATGCCCGGACACCAGCCGGATCGATGCCCTGCAGCGTCGCGGTGACGCCGACGGAGGCGGCGTCGCGCACATGCTCGGCGACCTCGGCGGCGTGCAGCAGCGCCTTGGTCGGGATGCAGCCGCGGTGCAGGCAGGTGCCGCCGACCTTGTCCTTCTCGACGAGTGCGACGGACTTGCCGAGCTCACTCGCGCGCAGAGCCGCGGCGTAGCCGCCGCTGCCGCCGCCCAGGACGACGACGTCGAAGGTGTGGGTTGTCATGTGTCATGCCTCCTTGTGGGATGCTGCGGCGAAGGCGACGATCGATCGGACCATCGCCCCCGTGGGGCCCTTCTCCGTGAAGCCGTACGGTGATCCGCCGTGCTCGCCGGAGCCGGCGATGTCGAGGTGGACCCAGGGGATGCGCGGGGCGTCCTCGGCCTCGGAAGTGCGGCCGACGAAACGGCGCAGGAACAGACCGGCGAACGAGGCACCTCCCATCCGGTCACCCATGTTCGCGTTCTGCAGGTCGGCGATGGGCGACTCGAGGGACTCCTCCATGTAGCTCGGCAGCGGCATGTGCCAGGCGGGCTCGTCGACGTGCTCGGCGGCAGCGAGGAACTCGGCGACGGTGTCGTCGTCGCCGAAGACGCCCGTGTGCCGGTGTCCGAGGGCGGCGACGATCGCACCCGTGAGAGTGGCGACGTCGATGATCACATCGGGCTGCTCGCGACTCGCCGCGACCAAGCCGTCGGCGAGGACGAGGCGGCCTTCGGCATCGGTGTTCTGGACCTCGACGGTCGTGCCGTCGAGGATGCGGATGACGTCGCCGGGACGGAGTGCTCGCCCGGACGGCATGTTGTCGGTGATGCAGAGCCACGCCGTCACGCGCACCGGCAGCTGCAGCGCGGCGATCGCGCGGAGCGCCGCAAGAGACGTGGCCGCTCCCGCCATGTCGAACTTCATCCCGACCATCGACGCCGCGGGCTTCAGGGACAGTCCCCCTGTGTCGAATGTGATGCCCTTGCCGACGAGGGCGATGTGTCGATTCGCACCCGCGGGGGAGTAGTCGAGGCGAACGAGCCGCGGCGGTCGGTCGGAGCCCTGTCCGACGCCCAGGATGCCTCCGAAGCCCTTCTCCGCCAGCTCCTTCTCGTCGAGGATCTCGACCGTGACGTCGAGGTCGGCGACGCTGTCGGCGGCACTCTGCGCGAGCTGCGCAGGGCTCTGCCACTCGGCAGGCACGTTGACGAGGTCCTTGATCAGCGCCACCGCATCGCCGATGGTCTGGGCATAGGCTGCCTCCTCATCGGTGAGCACCGCGTGGAGGGTGACCGCGGTGGCGCGGGTCTTGCCTTTCTCGGAACGGTATCCGTCGAAGCGGTGGCCGCCGAGGACCGCGCCCTCGGCCGCTGCAGGGGCGAACCCCTCGAGGCCGTCGGCGAGACCGAGCGCGACGTGGTCGAATCCGGTGAGGCAGCGCAGCGCGGCGCCGGCCGCATTGCGCACGGCGGCGGCATCGGGCTTGTCGCCTGCTCCCACGACCGCGAACGGCAAGGTGCTGACCTCGGGGAGGTGCACACGGGCGAATGATCCGGCGGAGCCGGTGAATCCGATGCCGGCCAGCGCGTCCGCCAGGCCGGGGTAGGCGGACAGCGATTCCGCAGACTCGGGAAGAGTGGCGACGACGAGCACTGCGGCATCTGCAGCGCTTCCGGGGAACTGAGCGGTGGTGTGCGAGAGCACGGGAAGCGTCATGTCTTCCATCCTAGGATCTTCGCCGCAGCATGGTCGTCCGCCGCCCAGGGGAGTGTTCGCTCTCAGCATGATGCGTCGCGCCCCGGTATCCGGACCTGCTCGTAGCATGGAGGCATGCCCTTCTCCGGTGAGATCCACGAACGTGTCGCGAATGCGCCGACAGTGCCGCACGGCCTGCCCCTGGTGGTTCTCCTCACCGGTTTCACCGATGCGGGCAGCGCTGTCTCCGGGCTCATCGACCACCTGCGCGAGACCGCGTCGCCCGAGCCGGTCATCGTCTTCGACAACGACGCTCTGCTGGACTATCGCGCACGGCGTCCGGTGATCTCCTTCGATCAGGATCACCTCACCGAGTTCCGTCCGCCCCGGCTCGAGCTCTCCCTCGCGACGGATGCCCTGGATCGGCCCTTCCTGCTCCTCGCCGGCTATGAGCCGGACTTCGCCTGGAACGCGTTCGCGAGCACGGTGCTGGATCTGGCCGCGGAGTTCGAGGTTTCCGGGCTCCACTGGGTCCACTCGATCGCCATGCCGGTGCCGCACACGCGTCCGATCGGCACGACGGTGAGTGGCAACCGACGCGACCTCACGGTTGCGCATTCGGTGTGGAGGCCGCGCACACAGGTGCCGGCCACCGCGGGACACCTGCTCGAGTACCGCTTCATCGAACGCGGCGAGCGTGCCGTCGGATTCGTGCTCCTGGTGCCGCACTATCTCGCGGAGACGGAGAACCCCGATGCCGTGATCGCCGCCGCCGAGAAGCTCATGGCCTCGACGGGCCTGGTGCTCATGCTCGACGCGGTGCAGGAGCGGCGCGAGGATTACCTGACCCGAGTGGGGGAGCAGGTCGCCGGGAACGACGAGCTGCAGCAGATGTTGCACAACCTCGAGCGCCGGTACGACGCCTATATGGCGGGGCGTAACCCCGACGACGACTCCTACGACGAGGGCGGATTCAGCGAGCGCGACCTGCCCAGCGCCGATGAACTGGCGGCTGAGCTGGAGCGCTATCTCGCCTCTCGTCCCTCCGGCGACGAGGACAAGCCCGGCCGCGGGTGAGATCGATACGGCAGAACTTCGTCGGAATGCGTCCGCATCGCCACACGTGTGCGATACTAGGACTCTGACCCGTTGTCAATCAGTGTTTTCGAACGCTGGACTTGACAAGGGTCTTACTAGTGTCCGAAATGTCCCGGGGCTACACAGCAGCTCCGTGAAAGGCGAAACGTGACTCCTGCCACGACGAAGAACACCCGGACGAAGAAGGCTGCCGAAGAGACGACCGCCGACGCTCCGGTCGAGGCCGATGCGCCCGAGAAGCCCGCGCCGTTGAGCGCGGCGAAGCGTGCTGCCGCAAAGCGCGCCCCCGTCAAGAAGAAGAAGGCCGAGGACGTCGTCGAAGAAGACGAGGCTCCTGCCGTGGCCGCTGTCGACGACGACGAGGACGAAGACGCCAAGCCGAAGTTCACCGAGCCGCTGCCGACCGGCGCGATCGTCATCTCGTCGAACGACGATGAAGACGTCCCGGTCTACTCGACGCAGATCACCGGTGCGACGGCTGACCCCGTCAAGGACTACCTGAAGCAGATCGGAAAGGTCGCGCTACTGAACGCGGCCGAAGAGGTCGAGCTCGCCATGCGCATCGAGGCGGGTCTGTTCGCCGAAGAGAAGCTGTCGGCGATGACGGCGGCCGAGAAGACGAGCCAGCTCGGACTCGACCTGCAGTGGGTAGCCCGCGACGGCCAGCGCGCGAAGAGCCATCTGCTCGGTGCCAACCTCCGTCTCGTCGTCTCCCTCGCGAAGCGCTACACGGGCCGCGGCATGCAGTTCCTGGATCTGATCCAGGAGGGCAACCTCGGGCTGATCCGCGCTGTGGAGAAGTTCGACTACACCAAGGGCTTCAAGTTCTCGACCTACGCCACCTGGTGGATCCGCCAGGCGATCACCCGTGCCATGGCCGACCAGGCCCGCACGATCCGCATCCCGGTGCACATGGTCGAGGTCATCAACAAGCTCGCCCGCGTGCAGCGTCAGATGCTGCAGGACCTCGGTCGCGAACCCACTCCGGAAGAGCTCAGCCGCGAGCTGGACATGACGCCGGAGAAGGTCGTGGAGGTGCAGAAGTACGGCCGCGAGCCCATCTCGCTGCACACTCCGCTCGGTGAGGACGGCGACAGCGAGTTCGGCGACCTGATCGAGGACACCGAGGCCGTGGTCCCCGCAGACGCCGTGGGATTCACCATGCTGCAGCGTCAGCTGGAACAGCTGCTCGACTCGCTCTCCGAGCGCGAAGCAGGCGTGATCCGCATGCGCTTCGGCCTGGGCGACGGTCAGCCGAAGACCCTCGACCAGATCGGTGACACGTTCGGCGTGACGCGCGAGCGCATCCGCCAGATCGAGTCGAAGACGATGGCGAAGCTGCGTCACCCGAGCCGTTCGCAGTCCCTGCGGGACTACCTCGAATGAGCCAGGCGAACGACGGCAAGGCTCTCGAGGCGAGCGTCGACGGCAAGAACTATGCGCGCATCCCGCTGCGCACTCGAGTGGTCATGCCCGAGGACGACCTCGATGCGATCATCACCGAGTACGCCAAGGACGCGGTGCAGCCGGGCGACCTGCTGTTCGTGACCGAGAAAATCGTGGCGATCACGCAGGGGCGGTCGTACCGTCTCGATGAGATCAAGCCGCGCAAGCTCGCGTTGTTCCTGTCGAAGTACGTCACACGCACGCCGTACGGCATCGGGCTCGGCATGCCGGAGACGATGGAGATGGCGCTGCGGGAGTGCGGTACGCCGCGGATCCTCTTCGCTTCGGCTGTGGCGGCGGTCACCAAGGCGTTCGGTCGCCGGGGAGACTTCTATCGCATCGCGGGCGATAAGGCACGCGCGATCGACGGACCGACCAAGCACACGATCCCGCCGTACAACGAGGCGGTCGTGCTCGGGCCGAAGGATCCCGACGGTGTCGCGGCCCGCCTCAAGAAGCTCGTCGGCGGTCACGCGGAGGTCGCCGTGGTCGACATCAACGATCTCGGTGGCAACATCCTCGGTTCGACGCTCGACAAAGACGGTGAGCGTCGTCTGGTGAAGATCCTCGGCGACAACCCGCTCGGCCAGGGCCTCGAGTCCACGCCGCTCGGTATCGTCCGCGCGATCTGATCTCTCGGAACTCACGAAGAAGGCCCCGGATGCTCGAGCATCCGGGGCCTTTCTCTTCATGGTTCAGAAGCCGATGACCTCACGATAGCGGGGCTTGTGACCGGTGCGGATGCCGGTGACGCTGGGCTTGTTCTCATAGACGCCGGCGCCCCAGTTGCCCTCGACGAGCACGGGGCCGTCGGGGGACACGACGATGTCCCAGCCGACGTACTGCACCTGCGGCACGACACGGGCGACCTCATCGATGAATGCCCGCACCTCGTCCATGTACGGCAACTGGAAGTCGGCGATGCGGAAACCCGAGTCGGGGTGCGTCTCGTGCACGTGCCCGTGCGAGTCGTACCCGGCTCCCACGGCGTGGCCGTTCTCATCGAGCATCGTGTAGAAGCCGCCGAAGGTCATCTGATCGCTGACCTCGCCGCGGCCGAACTTCTGCGCCATCGCGAGGATGTGCGCCTTCTCGCCGTCGAAGAACGCGGTGATACGGGTGGTGTTCACGGTGCCGGGGCACACGGCCGCCAGGGCGTCGTGCTGACGGATGACCTCTTCGATGAGCAGTTCGCCGCGCTCCAGCAGTCCGCGGTGGAACTCGTTCCAGTCCTCGATGTCGGCAGCGTGGTAGCGGTGCACTCCGGTGCCGGCCTGCCCCACCGGCTCCTTCGTCACGATCGTGCCGAGGCGCTGGGTGAGCTCACGCACGGCGTCGGCGTTGCCTTCTTCGACGACCATCCACTCGCGCTTCAGGAACGCGGAGAACTGCTTGTCGAACTCGACCTTGTCCTGGAAGATCCAGCGGTAGTCCGGGTGGTCGTACCGCTGCGAGAGCTGGTTCGACACCGGATGCGTCATGTAGGTCTCGCGCTCGGCCTTGGTGAGCATGGCGAAGTCGTAGTCGATGTAGTCCTGGAAGCCGACGTTGTGACGGGCGGCGGACCACAGCATGTCGACGATGATGCCGGGTACGGCCTTGTGGTGCTGCTCCGAAGCCTCTTTCGCTCGTTCCACCACCGATCCGACATCGATGCGGCGGGCACGTCCCAGCAGGTAGCGGATGCGGGGCGTGAGGGAAAGACGAGACATATGGCTCCAGGGTCGGGGTCTCCACCAGTCTACGGGGACCGCGCAGGTCCACCTGGGAGTCGGAAGCTAGGGTGGAGGACGTGTGTGAGACGACTTCCAGCGCCCTGCCGCGAGCGATCATCTCCCGGTCTGCCCTGGCTGCAGGGGCGTCAGCGGCGGTGATCGCCGGCGGGGGCGTCGCCGATCTGCGTCGCGATGCCTGGGGGCACGGCGTGCTCGCTGTCGCTCAGGCGGTGACCGCCGCCGGCGCGGAGCAGGTGCTGGTCGACGCCGACGGAGAGGTCGAGGCGCTGCGTCTGGAGGGGATCGTCGGGGTGACCTCCGGCGACGCCGATATCGATCCGACTCTGTTGTACGGACTTCCTGATGAGTCAGGCGTCCTCGTGACGGAGCCCGTGATGCGCCTCACCGGCCGCGTGCTGTCCACCAAGCGCCTTCGTGCAGGCGACGCAGTCTCGTACGGCTACACCTACCGCGCGTCCGCAGACACGACGGTGGCGCTCGTGACGGGCGGTTACGCACAGGGCATCGTGCGAGCGCTCGGGAACCAGGGGCTCGTCGACATCGACGGTGTCGCGCGACCCATCATCGGGCGCGTCGCCATGGACGTCTGCGTCGTCGATCTCGCCGGCTCCGACGTCGAAGCCGGTGCGGAGGCAACGTACTTCGGTGGACGCGGCCCCGCCGCGGACGGACTCGCCCGATGGAGCGCGGTCACCGGGATGGCGGCGGCAGAGCTCGTCACGGTGGCCGGTGCACACGCGGTTCGGGGGTGGGAGGCATGAGCCGCCCGGAGCTGCGCGTCAGCAGCAGCGTCTTCCGCACGAACATCGAGGCCGTGCGCACGCGGATCGCGCCATCGGCCCTCATGCTCGTGCTCAAGGACGACGCATACGGACACGGGCTCGCGTGGGCCGTCGAGACGGCGGTCCAGGCAGGCGTCGAGCGGTTCGGCAGCTACGACATCGCCGGTGGGCTGAGCGTTCGACGCATCGCCGGCGGGGATGCGCGGATCTTCGCATGGGCGACATCGACGGATGCTGAGGTCGACGACGCCCTCCTGCAGCAGATCGATCTCGGAGTGGGAACGACCGCCTACCTGCGGCGGATCATCACCCGCGCCGAAGCCCTCGGCGTGTGTGCGCGCGTGCACCTGAAGATCGACACGGGGCTGCACCGCAACGGGATCCTGCCGGAGGACTGGGCCGCGACGGTGGCGGAGGCCCGGGCGGCGGAGCGCGCAGGACTCCTCGAGCTCGATGGCGTGTGGAGTCACATCGCCGAGGCGAGCGACGAGGAGGACGACGATGCGCAAGAGGTGTTCCTGGACGCGGTGCGCGTCGTGGGGGAGTCGGGGCCGGTCCCCGCTTCGCTGCACCTGACGGCCTCAGCGGCATCCTGGTGGCGTCCCGAGATGCGCGGCACGGTGTCGCGAATCGGAGCGTTCTGCTACGGCATCCGTTCCGCCGACGGCCCTGAGCTGCCGGGCGTCCGTCCGGTGGCGAGTCTGGTGGCGACCGTGGTCGATGTCGACGCAGGCGACGCCGTGATCTCGATCGGCAGTTTCGACGGTTTCCCCTCGACCCTCAGGGGTGTCGACGTGGGGACGCCGGACGGTGCCCGGAATCTGATGGCCGTCGATCAGACGACGTCGGTCGTCGCCGGGTGGCCGGGCCTCAGGGTGGGGGACGAGGTCACCCTGTTCGGCGCGGGTGAGCGCGGAGAATCGTCGGCAACCACTCTCGCTGAGCGTATCGACACGGTGGGCGAGGAGATCCTCACCCGGCTGACCGCTCGGGTCCGCCGGGTCGTACAGGACTGACGGGCGTCAGACGGCCTGGATCAGGCGTGCTGTCTCGTCGTGCCAGCTGGTCGCGATGCTGCGGAGCTTCTCTTCGTACTTGCGGCCGTGGTGGGCGCAGAACAGGAGCTCGGAGCCGTTCACCTCGGCGGCGATGTACGCCTGAGCGCCGCAGGAATCGCAACGATCCATGGCCGTCAGACGGAACTCGATGGTGGAGGTGTCACGTTCGGTCGTTGCATTCATCTCGGTGCCTCCTCGGGTGTCGGCTTCGCTTGCTGATTTGGTCAATACAACCACGCTGCACCTGTGTGCATGCCCGGTTTGCGGCGTGTTTCGCTCAGCGCGTACGGGACGGGAACGGACTGGACGCGCGCGGGGAGTGTCTGCGGCTGGAGCGCAGGTCGCGAGAATAGACTCAGAGATTGTGAATGCCGAGTATTCTGCCCACCATCTCCAGGTGCTTGAAGGGCTCGAAGCTGTCCGCAAGCGCCCGGGCATGTACATCGGGTCGAACGGTTCGCCGGGCCTCATGCACTGCCTCTGGGAGATCATCGACAACTCCGTCGACGAGGCGGTGGCAGGCAACGGCACGAAGATCGACATCATCCTGCACGCCGACGGCAGCGTCGAGGTCCATGATCGCGGCCGCGGCATCCCCGTCGACGTCGAGCCGCGTACCGGCCTCACCGGCGTCGAGGTCGTCTACACCAAGCTGCACGCGGGCGGGAAGTTCGGCGGTGGCTCCTACGCCGCATCGGGTGGTCTGCACGGCGTCGGCGCATCGGTCGTGAACGCGCTCTCGGAGCGCCTCGACGTCGAGGTGGATCGCGGCGGGAAGACCTATGCGATGTCGTTCCATCGCGGCGAGCCCGGCATCTTCAAGGATTCGGGAGAGAAGCGCCCCGACGCCCCGTTCACACCGTTCCAGGAGAACAGCGAGCTCCGCGTCATCGGCAAGGCGCCTCGCGGCGTCACCGGGACCCGCGTGCGCTACTGGGCCGACCGTCAGATCTTCACGAAGGATGCGGCCTTCCAACTCGCGGAGCTCGAGACGCGGGCGCGCCAGACGGCCTTCCTCGTTCCGGGGCTCGAGATCGTCGTCAAGGACGAGCGCGCTGCCGGTCAGGTCGTCCCGATCCCTGATTCCGATGGTGAGACCACCACGCTCGGCCCCGTCGAGACCTCCTACCTGTACGAAGGCGGCATCTCGGAGTTCGTCGAGTACCTGGCGACCGATCCTCCTGTCACGGACACCTGGCGCATCCAGGGGGAGGGAACGTTCAAGGAGACCGTTCCCGTGCTGCAGGCCGACGGGCACATGGTCTCCACCGAGGTGGAGCGAACGTGCGCCGTCGACATCGCGCTGCGCTGGGGCACCGGCTACGACACCCGCGTCCGTTCGTTCGTCAACATCATCTCCACGCCCAAAGGCGGAACCCACCAGCAGGGTTTCGAGCAGGAGCTCCTGAAGGTGCTGCGAGCCCAGGTCGAGCAGAATGCGCGCCGCCTCAAGGTCGGTAACGACAAGCTCGAGAAGGACGACGTCCTGGCCGGTCTCACGGCGGTCCTGACGGTCAACGTCCCGGAGCCGCAGTTCGAGGGCCAGACCAAGGAGATCCTGGGCACGCCGGCGGTGCGCGCGATCGTCGCCCAGGTGATCCGCAAGGACCTGGGGGAGCGCTTCAGTTCGACCAAGCGCGACGACAAGAACCAGGCGGCGCAGCTGCTCGACAAGATCGTCTCCGAGATGAAGGCGCGCGTATCGGCGCGAGCTCACAAGGAGACGCAGCGCCGCAAGAACGCCCTCGAGTCGTCGACCCTTCCCACGAAGCTCGTCGACTGTCGAACGAACGAGGTGGACCGCAGCGAGCTCTTCATCGTCGAGGGCGACTCGGCGCTCGGTACCGCGAAGAACGCGCGCAACAGTGAGTTCCAGGCCCTGCTGCCCATCCGAGGAAAGATCCTCAACGTGCAGAAGGCCTCCGTCGGCGACATGCTGTCGAACGCCGAGTGCGCGTCGATCATCCAGGTGATCGGTGCCGGTTCCGGGCGGACGTTCGACCTCAGCGCCGCTCGCTACGGGAAGATCATCCTGATGAGCGACGCCGACGTCGACGGCGCGCACATCCGCACGCTGCTGCTGACGCTGTTCTTCCGCTACATGCGACCGCTGATCGAGGATGGTCGCGTGTTCGCCGCCGTACCGCCGTTGCACCGGGTCATCGTGATGAACCCGGGGTCGAAGCCGAACGAGACGATCTACACGTACAGCGAGCAGGAGATGCACGCGCTCCTGACGAAGCTCCGCAAGGCCGGCAAACGCTGGCACGAGCCGATCCAGCGCTACAAGGGTCTCGGTGAGATGGACGCCGAACAGCTGGCGAACACGACGATGGACCGCTCCGGCCGTCTGCTGCGTCGGGTGCGCATGGAGGATGCCGAGGCCGCGGGCCGTGTCTTCGAGCTCCTGATGGGCAACGAGGTGGCCCCGCGCCGCGAGTTCATCATCGACTCGTCCGACCGGCTGTCGCGCGAATCGATCGACGCCTGACCCCGATCGGGTGAAGAAACGGGAGAGGGGCCGCGGATCGCCGCGGCCCGTCTCCCGTTCTCAGACGAGTGTGCGGCCGATGCTGCCGATCACGCCGTCGATGGGCTGACCCGAGGCGTCACGTCGTGCTCCGGCTTCAGGGAGCTTGCGCACGGCGCCGGTCGGGTCGACAGCCAAAGGCGGGTTCGGTCCCACCCAGGCGACGGTGAGCCGATCTTCGCCCTTCAGGAACGAGTGCGCGCGCACGCCGCCCGTCGCGCGGCCCTTCGCCGGGTATTCCGTGAAGGCCGAGACCTTCGCACGTCCCGGGTCCGTGCCGGGCAGGATGCTCTCGCCACCGGAGACCGTCGCCACGACGGCCTCCGCCGTGGGATCGACGACGCCGAAGAACAGCACGGTCGCACCGGAGCCGAGCTTGACACCGGCCATGCCGCCCGCAGGTGCTCCCTGAGGGCGCACGTTCGCGGCGGGGAAGTGGAGCAGCTGGGCATCGCTCGTGACGAACACGAGATCGGAGTCGTCGCGGGCCTCTGCTGCTCCCACGACCGTGTCGCCGGGCTTCATGCCGATGACTTCGAGGTCGGGGCGCACCGGCAGCGACGACGGGACGATGCGCTTCACCGTTCCCTGCGCCGTCCCGAGGGCGATTGGCGTCTCGCTGTCGAAACGCACGAACCCGAGGATCCGCTCGTTCCTGGTCGTGATCCCGAGGTAGTCACGCAGCGGCGTCCCCGCAGCGAGCTGGACGGAGGTCGCGGGGACGGAGGGCAGGTCGACGGGGGAGAAGCGCACGACACGGCCGAGGCTGGTGAGAGCCCCGATCTCCGCGCGGACCGTCGTCTCGACCGTCGTCAGGATCGCGTCGTGCTTGCTGCGGCGTGCCGGAATCGTGAGCTCCTGCCCCTCACCGAGGTCGACCCGCACGGCGCGGCCCGTGGTGGAGAGGACAAGGACCGTGGGGGCGTCGGCGATCTGCAGATCGACCGCTCCCTTGGTCGCTCGTGGCTTCGGCGGAGCGGCGTTCATCAGAAGCGTACGGCGCGGTGTGCCGTAGGCATCGGCCGCAGCATCGAGCTCCTTGGCGACCACGCCGCGCAGGAGCACCGGGCTGCCGAGCAGCTCACGGAGCGAGGCGATCTCCGCCAGCAGCGCATCGCGCTCGGTCTCGAGCTCGATGCGTGAGAACTTGGTCAGGCGACGCAGTCGAAGCTCGAGGATGTACTCGGCCTGCAGCTCGCTCAGATCGAACACCGAGCGCAGACGTGTGCGCGCCTGCTCCGAGTCGTCGGAGGAGCGGATGACCTGGATGACCTCGTCGATGTCGAGGATCGCGATGAGCAAGCCCTCGACGAGGTGAAGACGTTCCTCGCGGCGCGCGAGGCGGTAGCGACTCCGCCGCGTGATCACTTCGAGGCGATGGCCCACGTAGACGCTCAGCATCTCCTTCAGGCCGAGGGTGCGCGGCTGGCCGTCGACGAGTGCGACGTTGTTGATGCTGAACGAGTCCTCGAGCGGGGTCAGGCGGTACAGCTGCTCGAGGACCGCGTTCGGGTCGAACCCGGTCTTGACGCCGATCGCGACGCGAAGCCCGTGGTTGCGGTCGGTCAGATCGGTGACGTCGCTGATCCCCTGCAGCTTCTTCGCCTGCACGGCGTCGCGGATCTTCTCGATCAGGCGTTCCGGGCCCACCATGTAGGGCAGCTCGGAGACGATGATGCCGGTGCGCCGCGGACCCAGGGGCTCGATCGACGTCTTACCGCGGACCTTGAGCGCTCCGCGTCCGTTCGTGTACGCGTCCTTGACGCCGTCGAGACCCATCAGGATGCCGCCCGAGGGGAAATCGGGACCGGGGACGAACTCCATGAGCTCCTCGGTGGTGGCATCCGGGTTCTCGAGCAGGTGGGTCGCGGCCGCCACGACCTCGATGAGGTTGTGCGGCGCCATGTTCGTAGCCATGCCCACGGCGATACCGCTGGCGCCGTTGACGAGGAGGTTCGGGAACGCGGCCGGCAGCACAGCCGGCTGCTGGAACTGACCGTCGTAGTTCGGGATGAAGTCGACGACATCTTCGTCGAGGTTCTCGGTGAGGGCGAGCGCCGCCGCGGCGAGCCGGGCCTCGGTGTACCGTGCAGCAGCCGGACCGTCGTCGAGGGATCCGAAGTTGCCGTGGCCGTCGATCAGGGGCACACGCAGCGCCCACTCCTGCGCGAGACGAACCAGCGCGTCGTAGATCGCGGAGTCTCCGTGAGGGTGGAGCTTTCCCATCACCTCGCCCACGACACGGGCGCTCTTGACATGGCCGCGGTCGGGGCGCAGCCCCATCTCGGCCATCTGGTACAGGATGCGGCGTTGCACCGGCTTCAGACCGTCACGGGCATCGGGCAGAGCGCGGGAGTAGATCACCGAGTACGCGTACTCGAGGAACGAACCCTGCATCTCGGCGGAGAGATCGATGTCCTGGATGCGCTCCTCGACGGGCTCGGGCGGCGGGGTTTTCGGCATGGACTTCCTGAGGGCGTACGGGAGCCTGTGTCAGACTGGCTCGGATGTCCCTCATGCTACCGTCCGCGTCGCCCAGCGCCCGGAGCGTCGTCGGGGTGGCGGACGACCTGTTCGCCGCGCTCCGAGGCGGATCCGAGGTGCTTCCGCGTGCGGACTCCGTCGTCCTCGTCGTCGTCGACGGTCTCGGGGCGATCAGCCTCCGCGCACATGCTGGTCACGCCCGCACGCTGACGGCCGGCATGGCGAAGAAGGATGTCGCGCAGTCGGTGTTCCCCTCGACCACGGCCGCCGCACTCACCAGCATCGTCACGGGAGTGTGGCCGGGGGAGCACGGCCTCGTCGGCTACCGGGTGCTCGATGTGAGCCGCGACGTGCTCGTCAATCAGCTCAGCGGCTGGGAGACCGACGGGATCGACCCGCTCACCTGGCAGCCGGTGCCGACCATCTTCGAACGGGCAGGTCGCGACGGACACGAGAGCTTCGCGGTCGGATTCGCCGGATACGCGCACAGTGGATTCACGAAAGCCACGCTCCGAGGCGCGGAGTTCGTCGCCGCGACCACGGCGGCAGCGCGCATCGAAGCCGCGTACACGCTCGCCCAGACCCACCCGGGATCCCTCGTCTATTGCTATCTGCCCGAGGTGGACAAGGCCGGCCACAAGCACGGGATCGCGTCTCGCGAGTGGGTCGCGGCGCTCGAGGACATCGATGCCGCTCTGGTCACGCGGGTGCCACCGGCCGTCGGGGTGCTCGTCACGTCGGACCACGGGATGGTCGACGTCGGAGAGGATCGCCAGGTCGTGTTGGAAGAGTCGCATCTGCGGGGCGTGCATCACGTCGGTGGCGAGCCGCGGATGCTGCACGTCTACCTCGACCCCGACGCCGACGCCGCGGCGGTCTCTGCTCGGTGGCGGGCGGATCTGGAGGGGGTCGCCGACGTCGTCACCCGCGAGGAAGCCACCCGCGGCGGACTGTTCGGCGCGACTGTCACCGCAGCAGCGTCGGCACGGATCGGCGACCTGCTCGCCATCGCCCGCGGCACCTGGGCCCTCTACGACGGCACTGCGGCCGACCAGCGCGGGCGCGGCATGATCGGGCAGCACGGAGCGCTCACGCCCGAGGAGCGGCAGGTGCCCCTGATCAGGCTCGGCGCGTTCGCGCGCTGACGCTGCCAGCGCGAACCGGCAGAGGAGCCGTCACTCCTCGGCGCCGCTCACTCGTCGGTGCGAGCTCCGAAGACGATCTCGTCCCACGAAGGCATGGCATTGCGGCGGCGACGGCGACCGCCGGAGTCGCCGGCGTCGGAAGGGGCGGCCTGGGCCGAAGGCTGCGCCGGCTCGGGCTCGTCATCGGGCTGCTCGAGGGCGTCGAACAGCGAGATCGGGTCGGAGTGCTCGTCATCGTCGGGCTCGTCGAGTAGCGGAGCGGTCTCGCGCTGACCGCGACGGCGACGGAGCGCCTCCAGCAGGTCTGCGGTCTCGGGGCTCGTGTTCTGCGCGGAAGGCGCGCGCTTGATGGCGGCATCCTGCGCGGCGATGTCGGAGCGCTCCGGGAGCGAGGGGTCTTCGAACTCCGCTTCCGGCGCCGGAAGCAGACGCGGACCGAAGGCGCCGGAGTCGAACCGGCTCTCGTCCTTGTAGGGGGAGTTGGTGCGTTCCGCATCCACGGCACGAAGGCGCGGGATGAGCCCTTCGGGCAATGATCCCTGGCGCGAGAGCTGGGTGGCGTCGGCATTCAGCGGCGAGAGAGCGCTGCGGCGAGGGTCGAAGCTCCAGCGGGCATCGTGGTCGACGTCGTTCGCCGTGAATTCGAGCTTGATCGTCCAGCTGGAATCCTCTTTCCAACTCGCCCACCGCTCCGCCGTCGCTGCGACCTCGGCGAGCTTCGCGCGGACCGCGACGCCGAAGGTCGGCTGGGCGTCTGGTTCGACCTCGCTGCCGATCAGCACGGGAACCGCGAGTGCCTGGCCGATGATGTGCTCGCGCTCGGCGAGGACCGGACCTTCGAAGCGGGCGACGTCGTCGACGCTGATTCCCAGCAGTTCGGCGACCTCGGGAGCCGTGAGTCCGGCGCGGATCTGCGCCTGGATGTCGCGCGGGCTCGCGGCGAGCTTCTGCGCGGTGGGCTCTGCCTGGCGGGTGGCGCGACGGATCTCACGCTGCAGCACGTCGTCGATGGGCAGCGAGAACCGCTCGCCCGACTCGGTCGCGAGTACGAGGACTCCTGCTTCTGTGCCGACGATGGTGACGTTTTCCATGCGAATGCCCCTCTGATGGGTGTCCGTTCATGGTGTCACGCATGCGGCGTCTGGGCCGGGAATACCCTGGGCGTGCCGTGAGTTTGCTCTGTCGCACGGACCGCATTTGCGTTATGTCTCCGGGTCGTGCAAACTATGGCCGCCGATACCCGACGGCGCACCACCCACTCGCACCATGAAAGTGGAGATCTACCGCATGGCAACCGATTACGACGCCCCCCGAAAGAGCGAAGACGACTCCGAGTCGATCGAAGCCCTCAAGGAGCGTGTGCCGGACAAATCTTCCGGCTCAAGCGGGGACGAAGACTCCGACAACCCGTCGAACTTCGACCTTCCGGGTGCCGACCTCTCCGACCTCGAGCTCGACGTCGTCGTGCTGCCCGCGCAGCAGGACGAGTTCACGTGCATGAGCTGCTTCCTCGTGAAGCACCAGTCACAGCTCGACCACGAGGGCGCATCCGGGCCCATCTGCAAGGAGTGCGCTGCGTAAGCAGTCCTCCGAGCGACGTCTCACGCGCCCCCGACCGCTCGGTCAGGGGCGCGCTGTCGTATGTGAGTGGGCCCGTCAGGAACGGGCAGCGCGGATGGCCGCCGCGAGTCGGTCTGGCGTGCGGGTCGAGATGCTCCACGTGTCGACCGGGTCGTCCGCGTCGAGATTCGGAACGACGACGATCCCGTCGATCCCGCCGCGGATCAGGTGCCAGCCGCGTGCGGGGAGGCCGGGACCGCGTGCCTGTCGGGCTTCTTCGCCGACGAGAGCCAGCGGTTCGCCGAGGTGCTCGACATCGATGTGTGCGCGACCGGCGCGCAGGATGCGGCCCTCCACCGACACGACCGGCGTCGCCGCGATGAAGCCGAGCACCAGGAGCGCGGAGACGGCGGCGCCGACGATGAGCGCGACGGTCGACCCGATGGGCACGAAGACGAGAGACACCATCGGTCCTGCGACCGCGACGGTGACCAGCAGCCAGAGGCTGGGAGAGAGTCGTTCGCGATAGCGGACACGTGCGTCTGTGGCGGGGTTCTGCATTAGCCTCATGGGGTGACCGATTCCGTTGATGTCCCCATTATCGCTGCAGTGGTGCCCGGATACGCGCATCCGGGCGACGCCGGCGCCGATCTGGTCGCGGCGGAGGCCGTGCATCTGGAACCGGGCGAGCGCGCTCTCGTGGCCACCGGAGTCAGGATCGCGCTTCCCGACGGCTATGCGGCTTTCGTGGTTCCGCGCAGCGGGCTGGCCGCCAAGCACGGGATCTCGATCGTGAACTCGCCGGGGACGGTCGACGCCGGATACCGGGGCGAGATCAAGGTGAGCCTGATCAACACCGATAACAGGAGCGCGTACGATGTGGCCGTCGGCGATCGCATCGCGCAGCTGATCATCATGCCGGTGACACGCGCCACGTTCATCTCGGTGGACGAGCTGCCGGACAGCGTCCGCGGCGCCGGCGGTTTCGGCTCCACCGGGTACCAGGCGGGGCTCACGCAGAACGAAGCGGGACAGAACAGATGACTGACAACAACGCGACCCCCTCCAAGTCGGCACCCGCGAACCGCGGCACCGACGGACCTTTCGACGACTCCGAGGCGAACCCGGTTCGCCCGTACATCGACCTGGGCGGGATCAAGATCCTTCCACGCGAGGGGCTGAACCTCCGGCTCGAGGTGGAAGAGCAGACCAAGCGCATCGTCGCCGTCGGCCTCGACTATGCGGAATCCTCGCTGCAGGTGCAGCCGTTCGCGGCGCCGCGCTCCGGCGGACTGTGGGATGAGACGCGCGTGCAGCTGCGCGACCAGGTCAAGGCACAGGGCGGCCGCGTCGAAGAACGCGACGGCCCGTTGGGTAAAGAGCTCCTCGCCGAGGTCCCGGCGACCGCGAGCGAAGGCTCCGGACTGCGCCTCGCCCGATTCATCGGCATCGACGGTCCCCGCTGGTTCCTTCGCGGCGTGATCGGCGGAGCGGGTGCGTCGGATCCCGAGGCCGGCGCCAAGGTCGAGGATCTGTTCCGCTCGATCGTCGTCGTCCGCGGTGGCTCTCCGATGCCCCCGCGTGATCTGATCCCACTCAAGATGCCGGCGACCCCGGGCTCCGCGTGAGCGTCCCCGAACCCGACCCGGAACGCGAGAAGAGCACCTCCGAGATCCTCGGGGCGGCTCTCGGCAGCGCCGCCCGCCGTGCCGGGCTCGACCCGGCGGAGACCGCCAGCACGCACAAGGTCGTCTGGTCGGCGATCGGCGGGGTCCGCGGCATCCTCGAATCGGTGCTGCCGAGCCTGGCCTTCGTGATCATCTTCACGATCCGCCCCGAGCCGCTGATCCTGTCGCTCGGTATCTCGGTCGGCCTCGCTGCGGTCTTCACGATCGTCCGCCTCGTGCAGAAGTCCCCGCCCTCCGCGGCGATCGGCGGACTCGTCGCCGCGGCCGCCGCGGCTGCGCTCGCGCTGTGGACCGGTCGCGGAGCAGACAACTTCGTCCCGGGTCTCATCACCAACGCGGTCTACGGTTCGGTCATCCTCGTGTCGGCCCTGATCGGGTGGTCGTTGATCGGCCTCGCGGTCGGTTTCCTGATGGGGGAGGGCACCACCTGGCGGAACGATCGGCGCAAGCGCCGCGCCTACTTCTGGCTCGGGATCGCGTGGGCTGCGCTGTTCTTCGCCAGACTCGCCGTGCAGCTCCCGCTGTACCTCGCAGGCGATGTGACCGCACTCGGCACGCTCAAGCTCATCATGGGCCTCCCGCTCTTCGCGCCGTTGATCGCGGTCACCTGGCTCGTCGTACGCGCTCTCCATCCGCGTGGTCCGTCGCGCGAAGACGCCGCCGAGGCATGATAGATTTATCTTGACATCAAGATAAATCGCAGGCTTTCGCCGGTGAGCTGCGCGGAGCAGACTGGTTAGGTCCGCCTTGCTAGCCGCAGGGGCTCGCTGGCGAGCAAGATGGAGGCGCCTGTCGCTCCCATCCGAATAGAAGGAGACGGATTCGTGTCCACGGTGAACAGCTTCGGTGCCAAGAGCACCCTGACAGTCGGCAGCACCGACTATGAGATCTTCCGCATCGACACGGTGCCCGGTTTCGAGAAGCTCCCCTTCAGTCTCAAGGTCCTCCTGGAGAACCTGCTTCGCACCGAGGACGGTGCGAATGTGACGAAGGCGCAGATCGAGGCGCTGGGTTCGTGGGATGCCGCGGCAGAGCCCAATACCGAGATCCAGTTCACGCCCGCGCGCGTGGTCATGCAGGACTTCACCGGTGTGCCCTGCATCGTCGACCTCGCCACGATGCGCGAGGCCGTGACGGCCCTCGGCGGTGACGCGAACAAGATCAACCCGCTCTCGCCCGCCGAGATGGTCATCGACCACTCCGTCATCGCCGACCTGTTCGGCTCGGAGAACGCCCTCGAGCGCAACGTCGAGATCGAGTACGAGCGCAACGGCGAGCGCTACCAGTTCCTGCGCTGGGGCCAGACGGCCTTCAGCGACTTCAAGGTCGTCCCGCCCGGAACCGGCATCGTCCATCAGGTGAACATCGAGCACCTGGCCAAGGTCATCTACGACCGCGATGTCGACGGCGTGCTCCGCGCATACCCCGACACCTGCGTCGGCACCGACTCGCACACCACCATGGTCAACGGCCTGGGCGTGCTGGGCTGGGGTGTCGGCGGCATCGAGGCCGAGGCGGCCATGCTCGGCCAGCCCGTGTCGATGCTGATCCCGCGTGTCGTCGGTTTCAAGCTCTCCGGCGAGATCCCCGCCGGCGTGACCGCGACCGACGTCGTGCTCACGATCACCGACCAGCTGCGCAAGCACGGCGTGGTCGGCAAGTTCGTCGAGTTCTACGGTGAGGGCGTCGCCTCTGTGCCGCTCGCGAACCGCGCCACCATCGGAAACATGTCTCCCGAGTTCGGCTCCACGGCGGCGATCTTCCCGATCGATGACGTGACCCTCGAGTACCTGCGCCTGACCGGCCGCAGCGAAGAGGCCGTCGCGCTGGTCGAGGCGTACGCCAAGGAGCAGAAGCTCTGGCACGACGCGAGCGTCGAGCCGACCTTCAGCGAGTACCTCGAGCTCGACCTCGGCACCGTCGTGCCGTCGATCGCCGGCCCGAAGCGCCCGCAGGACCGTATCCTCCTCTCCGAGGCGAAGGCCCAGTTCGAGCACGACATCCTGGGCTACACGACGGCGTCGACCTCCGACGACATCGTCGACCTGGAGTCGAAGCACTCCTTCCCGGCATCCGACCCGGGCTCTGTCCCCGGCGAAGAGGAGCCGACCACGCGTCCGGTGCACATCAACAGCGGCGCTCCGGCGAACGCCTCGAAGCCCGTGCCGGTCACGACGCCGTCGGGGGAGAAGTACATCCTCGACAACGGCGCCGTCACGCTCGCCGCCATCACCTCGTGCACCAACACGTCGAACCCGTCGGTGATGATCGCCGCCGGTCTCGTCGCACGCAAGGCGCTGGAGAAGGGCCTGAAGCAGAAGCCGTGGGTCAAGACCACGCTCGGCCCCGGCTCGAAGGTCGTCACCGACTACTACGAGAAGTCCGGCCTGGACAAGGACCTCGAGGGCCTCGGCTTCTACACGGTCGGCTACGGCTGCACGATCTGCATCGGCAACTCCGGTCCTCTGATCGAAGAGGTGTCGGAGGCGATCAACTCCCACGACCTCGCCGTCACGGCCGTCCTCTCGGGCAACCGCAACTTCGAGGGGCGCATCAGCCCCGACGTGAAGATGAACTACCTCGCCAGCCCGCCGCTGGTCATCGCCTACGCGCTGGCCGGGTCGATGCACTTCGACTTCGAGAACGACGCGCTCGGCAAGGGCACCGACGGTGAAGACGTCTTCCTCAAGGACATCTGGCCGACTCCGGCCGAGGTGCAGGAACTCGTCGACTCCTCGATCTCGCGCGAGCAGTTCATCAAGCAGTACGCGACGGTCTTCGACGGCGACGAGCGCTGGCGCAGCCTGCCCACGCCGGATGACGCGATCTTCCAGTGGGACGAGAACTCGACCTACGTCCGCAAGGCGCCGTACTTCGAGGGCATGACGATGGAGCTCACCCCGGTGAAGGACATCGAGGGCGCACGTGTCATGGCGACTCTGGGTGACTCGGTCACCACCGACCACATCTCGCCCGCCGGAAACATCAAGGCCGGCACGCCGGCGGCCCAGTACCTCACGGAGCACGGCGTCGACCGCAAGGACTTCAACTCCTTCGGTTCGCGTCGCGGCAACCACGAGGTCATGATCCGCGGAACCTTCGCGAACATCCGTCTGAAGAACGCGATGGTCGCGGCCGTCAACGACGGACAGGTCGTCGAGGGTGGCTTCACGCGTGACTTCACGCAGCCGGGCGGCCCGCAGTCGTACATCTACGACGCGAGCATGAACTATCAGGAGCAGGGCACGCCCCTCGTCATCTTCGGTGGCAAGGAGTACGGCTCCGGTTCGTCGCGCGACTGGGCGGCCAAGGGCACGAGCCTGCTGGGCGTCAAGGCGGTCATCACCGAGAGCTTCGAGCGCATCCACCGCTCGAACCTGATCGGCATGGGCGTCGTCCCGCTGCAGTTCCCCGCCGGCGAAAGCTGGGAGTCGCTGGGCCTCGACGGCACCGAGATCGTCTCGATCACGGGGCTGGAAGAGCTCAACAACGGTGTCACGCCCAAGACGGTCAAGGTCACGGCCACCCCGAGCGAGAACTCGCCCGAAGGCAAGCAGCCGGTCGAGTTCGACGCGGTCGTCCGCATCGACACACCCGGTGAGGCCGACTACTACCGCAACGGCGGCATCCTGCAGTACGTGCTGCGTTCGCTGGTCTGATCCCACAGACGAAGGGACTCCGATCCATGGATCGGAGTCCCTTCGTCATGTCAAGGGGGGCGGCGCTCACCGGGTTCTCCCCACCTGGCGCGGTAGGATCGACGGGCGTCCGCACCCTCGTCGGGCGCTTCTGGCGAAGCCTGTGAGGAGGCGCAGATGCCCATTCTTCCGAGCATCTCAGGACCCCGTGATCTGGACGCGCTATCGACCGTTCAACTGGAGGAGCTCGCCTCCGAGATCCGCACATTCCTGGTCGAGAACGTCTCGCAGACCGGCGGTCACCTCGGCCCGAACCTGGGCGTCGTCGAACTGACGATCGCCCTGCACCGGGTCTTCTCGTCTCCGGACGATCCGTTCATCTTCGACACGGGGCACCAGTCCTACGTGCACAAGCTCCTCACGGGTCGCCAGGACTTCTCCGGCCTACGCGTGCGGGGAGGCCTCGCCGGCTACCCGCAGCGCAGCGAGAGCGCGCACGATGTCGTGGAGTCGTCGCATGCCTCGAGCTCGCTGAGCTGGGCGGACGGGATCTCCCGCGCACTCACGGCCACTGGTCGCGCGGATCGACATGTCGTCGCCGTCGTCGGGGACGGGGCCCTCACCGGCGGAATGACGTGGGAGGCGTTGAACAACATCTCCGATGACAACGACCGGAACCTCGTGATCGTCGTCAACGACAACGGTCGCTCATACGCGCCCACCATCGGCGGGATGTCGCGGTACCTGAACCGCGTGCGCACTGCAGCGGCATACAAGGATCTGCACCAGCGCTCCGACCGCCTGTTCCGTGCGTTCGGTCCTGTGGGCCGGGCGGTGTTCCGCGGGGTTCGCGGCGGAACCCACGGCTTCCTCTCCCGCTTCACCAACAATGAGGCGCTCTACTCCAACCTCGACATCAAGTACCTCGGTCCCATCGACGGACACGATCTCCCCGCTCTGCTCGAGACGCTCGAGCTGGCGAAGTCGTACGGGGCCCCGGTCATCGTGCACACGATCACCGAGAAGGGACGCGGGTACCAGCCCGCCCGAGACGACGAGGCCGACCAGTTCCACGCAGTGGGGAAGATCGACCCCGCGACGGGTGAGACGCTGTCTTCCGGCGGTCGCGGCTGGACCGACGTGTTCTCGGACGCCCTCGTCTCGGTGGGGGAGCAGCGCAGCGACGTCATCGCCATGACGGCTGCGATGCTGCGACCGACGGGTCTCGCGCCGTTCGCCGAGCGGTTCCCCGATCGCGTCTACGACGTGGGGATCGCCGAGCAGCACGCGGTCGCCTCCGCCGCGGGGCTGGCATACGGCGGACTGCACCCCGTCGTCGCGCTCTACGCCACGTTCATGGGCAGGGCCTTCGATCAGGTGCTGATGGATGTCGCACTGCACCGTGCGGGCGTGACCTTCGTGCTCGACCGTGCCGGCGTGACCGGCCCCGACGGTCCAAGCCACCACGGGATGTGGGATCTCGCCATGTTGCAGATCGTCCCGCACATCCGCATCGCCGCTCCCCGGGACGGCGCGCGTCTGACCGAAGCGCTGAGCGAGGCCGTTCAGGTCGACGACGCGCCGACGGTCATCCGGTTCCCGAAGGGCGAGGTCGCCGCCGACCTTCCCGCCATCGAGCGCTTGAAAGACGGTGTGGACGTGCTCGCCCGGGGGGAGTCGGAGGACGTGCTGATCGTCGCTATCGGCCCGTTCGCGGAACTCGCGCTCGACGTCGCAGAGCGTCTTCGGGCGCAGGGCATCGGTGCCACCGTGATCGATCCGCGCTGGGCGATCCCGGTGCAACCGTCCGTCATCGAGATGGCGGCCCACCACCGACTCGTCATCACGCTCGAGGACGGTATCCGCGTCGGCGGCATCGGCACTCGGGTGCGTCAGGTCCTGCGTGAGGCCGGCATCGACACGGCGGTGGACGAGCTCGGCCTGCCCGACGAGTTCATCGATCACGCCTCTCGGGACCAGATCCTCGCGGATGCGGGACTCACGGCGCCGAAGATCGCCCAGGACATCGTGTCGCAGGTGCTCGGTACCAGGATCCCGAAGGCGCGGGATGCGGGCGAGACGGGGACGATCGACTTGCCCCTCCACGAACGCCACTGATGCGCTGAAGGACCCGCCGGTCCGAATCGAGGGGGAGCGTCAGTTCAGGGCGTGCAGTGCGGCGACGGCCTGCGCGCCGCGATCCACGTCGCGGAGCGCCGTCGACATCAGGTATCCGTCGGTCAACGCGTCGCCGGTGACCATCACGCGCACGAGCTCCACCCCGCAGGCGCGACGGACCTCCTCGGCGCTGGCTGCGATCACGCGCGCGTTGATCTCGTCGTTGTGCGGCAGCTCCGTGCCGTCGAGGCCCCGGATCACGTCTCGCAGGGCAGCCCCGACGATGTTCGAGGCGCGCTCCTTGACGTTCACGACGTCGAGCTCGAACACCCGGAGATCGCGTCCCGTCGGTATCGGGCGCCATTCGAACGACGCGTGCACGCGATGCTGGTGTCCGCTCGCACCGCCCATCTCGCGGACGGGCAGGTCGGTCGCCCGGCAGCGCACATCGATGAGTCGATACCAGTAGAACAGGGGGAAAGCGCCATGTGAGCCGGGGTCGAGGACGACGACCTCCCCGACAGCCCCGCCGCGAGCGGTCGGACGGCGCTGCGGACGGTTGCGGATGATGGGCTTGCCGTTTCGGGTCCGGATCGCGGCCCAGCCTTCATCGACCGTGACGACGAAGAGCTTGAGGAGCGCGGGAAGGACCAGGAGCAGGGTGAGAACCGCTGTGCCGGTCTTCAGGAGCCCTGACATCCCCTTGCCGCCCAGCATCGTGAAGAGCATGTCCATGACACCACTGTGCCGGGTCGCGGCGTGCCGGAGCGCCATCGGGCACCAGGGTTCGGGGGAGTTCATGCGCTGTTCGCCACGCGTTCTCCGGGTCGCTGTGCGGTGGATACGCGGCGGCTCGGAGCCGCCCGGGGACAGGCTCAGATGAGGTCGGCCACGGTACGGGCGACGACGGCCTCGACCCCGGCATGACAGCGTGCGCGATCGGCGTCCACGAGGCCGACCCGCGTGCGGCGGTCGAGGACATCCTCGACGGTCATCGCCCCCTCGACCCGCACGGCGAACTCGACCTCGGCGGTGGTCAGCCCCGTCGCGTCGTCGAGTAGCTCTCCGGAGTCGGGCACCACGCGATCGACGAGCCGCACCGACGCCGTCCGACTCGGTGCCGCCTGGAGGCCGCGGGTCCGGGAGACGAGATCGACGGCATCCTCGGCCATACGTCGATAGGTCGTCAGTTTTCCGCCGAGCACGGTGACGAAGCCTGAGGCGGATGTCGTCACCAGGTGCCTGCGCGAGACGTCGGCGGTGGAGGCCGTGCGGCTGTCGACCAGCGGCCGCAAACCCGCGAAAGCGCCACGCACCCGATCACGTCCGACCGGTGCCGTGACCACGCGGTTGAGGCTTCTCAGCAGGAAGTCGATCTCCGGCTCGGTCGGTTGAGCGACTCGGGGCACGGCACCGGGAGAGTCTTCGTCGGTGAGCCCGACGATCACGCGGCCGTACGCCTGCGGCAGCGCGAAGACGTAGCGGCTGATCGAGCCCTCGTGCGGAATCGTGAGTGCCGTCGACGAGATCCCGAGGTCGGCGGCATCGAGCACGATATGGGTTCCCCGGCTCGGACGCACGCCGATCGCCTCGTCGAGCGCACCGGCCCAGACACCCGTCGCGTTGACGACGGCACGGGCGCGGATCTCGAACCGCTCGCCCGTGATGGCTTCTTCGACGGCGGCACCGTCTCCGTGCAGGGTCATGGCTCGAACCCGCGTGAGTATGCGGGCGCCGAGGGCCGCGGCCGTGCGGGCCACGGTCGCCACGAGGCGCGCGTCGTCGACCAGCTGACCGTCGTAGGACAGCATTCCCCCGCGCAGACCATGACGATCGAGAGCGGGCACGAGCCGGCGGGCCGTGCGTGCCGTCACGAGGGTAGGGGCAGGCAGCACCGAGCGGGGTGTGCGTGCCCGCATCCGGAGCAGATCGCCCATTCCCATGCCGACGGCGCCCGCGGTGCGCTGCCGGAACGTCACGTCGCGGGAGAAGGGCAGGAGCTGCCCGAGCGGGCGGATCAGATGCGGGGCGATCGTGGTCATGAGGAGATGGCGCTCGTGTGCGCTCTCCCTCGCAGTCGCGACGTCACCCGTGGCGAGATAGCGCAGGCCGCCGTGCACGAGCTTCGAGCTGAAACGGCTGGTCCCGAAGGCAAGGTCCTCGGCTTCGATCAGTGTCACGCTGAGGCCGCGGGATGCCGCGTCGAGTGCGGCTCCCACGCCCGTGATCCCGCCTCCGACGACGAGCACGTCGACCTGCTCATCGGCCGCGTGCATGAGATCGATCCTCCGTCGCGCGACATTGAGCGCGGATGAATGCCCGGTCATGGGCGGAGCAGTCCGTCGAGTGCGGCTCGTAGCTCACGTTCCCACGCGTCTTCCGAGATGAGGTCGGCCACTGTTGCGTGGGAGAGGACGGCGGACTGCGCGATCAGCAGCAGCATGACCGCGATCTCCTGCGGTGCGCCCTGTCTCACCGAGCCCTCGGTCTGTGCGGCGTCGATGGCGGTGGCGAGCCATCCGAGGATCAGGCGCTGGCTGGATCCGACCCGCTGCAGGGTGTACCGCGTGAACGCTTCGGGCTCGTCGGCGAGCAGACGCTTGTAGAGGGTGTCGTTCCGGAACAGCGTCGTGAAACGCAGCACGTCGTCGACGAGAGCGGTCCTCGTACGCGCATCGGCCGAGAAGGTCCGGAGTATGCCGTCGACGCGGCGCAGCAGAGCTGCTCTGACGACATCGTCGGCATCGCTCCAATTGCGATAGATGGTCGGACGGCTGAGATCGGCGCGCCGGGCGAGCTCGGCGATCGTGACGCCGTGCACGCCCCGGCGCTCGATCAGCGCGTCGGCGGCATCGAGGATCCTCGTCTGCGTCGCGTCCCACAAAGGTTGACGTTCTTCCATGATGTGTCACACTGTAACGCATGAGCCAAGACAATGGCAGGGTCGATGCGGACCCGTCGATGAGATGGAACGGTTGGGGCGATCCGGCCAAGGCTAAAGAACTTCCCCTGCCGGTGCGCGCACTGCTGCCGATACTGCTCGGACGCGTACGCAGACCTGCAGCGGCCGTCGAAATCGAGGACGTGCGGTTGGCGCCATCACGGTTGACCGCTGAGGACCACGCCGCACTGTCCGCAGCTGTCGGCCCCGCGCACGTCGACGTCACGACAGAGGCACGGATCCGTCATGCCGGTGGGCGTTCGACGCCGGACCTCCTCCGTCGCCGTGAGCCCGATCAAGACGCCCCGGATGCGGTGGTTCGTCCCGCCCATCACGACGAGGTCCGGGCGTGTCTCGACGTCGCGGTCGCGCGGGGGATCGCGGTCATCCCGTTCGGCGGCGGTACGAGCGTCGTCGGCGCACTCGACCCGGAGCGGGGAGCGCATCATGCGGTCGTGAGCCTCGACCTCCGGCGTCTCAGTGGTCTCGTGAGGCTCGACGAGGTCAGTGGCGAGGCCGTGCTCGCTGCGGGGACGACGGGGCCGGAGGCGGAAGCGCTGCTGTCCGCGCACGGGCTCGAACTCGGACACTTCCCGCAGAGCTTCCGCTACGCGACAATCGGAGGCTTCGCCGCCGCACGCTCGTCGGGACAGAACTCGGCGGGGAACGGCCGCTTCGACACCATGGTGACCGGCATCAGAGTGGCGACCCCGACCGGCGACATCGAGCTCGGACGATCGCCGGGTTCCGCCGCCGGGCCCGACCTGATCCGGGTGTTCCTCGGGTCGGAGGGCATCTTCGGTGTCATCACCGAGGTGCGGGTGCGGGTGCATCCGATCCCGCGCGAGCGCGTGTTCGAGTCGTGGTCGTTCCCCGACTTCACCAGCGGGGTCGAGGGTCTGCGGCGAGTGGCGCAGCAGGGCAACGGCCCCACGGTCATCCGGCTGTCCGATGAGGCGGAGACGGCAGTGAGCCTCGCCCAGGTCGGCAAGATCGGGAAGGTCCTCGCGAAGGGCACCAGCGTCGTCACCGTGTACGAGGGCGAGGGGATCGATGAACGCCGGACCCGTGTCAGCGCGCACCTCGCTGCCGCCGGTGGCATCTCGTCGGGGACGGGCCCGGCGGAAGACTGGCTGAAAGGCCGGTTCGATGGTCCCTACCTGCGGGATTCACTGCTCGACGCCGGGGTCTTCTGCGAGACGCTGGAGACCGCGACGACCTGGACGAATCTGCAGACGCTGCGGTCAGCCGTCGAGATGGCGCTCAAAGGCGGCTTCTCCGCGGCCGGGGCGAAATCGTATGTCATGTGCCACGTGTCGCACATCTACCCGACGGGAGCGTCGCTCTACTTCACGGTGCTCGCCGGCGTCCGGGCCGATCCGCTCGGGGCGTGGGAACCCGTCAAGGCGCGCGTCAGCGACGCGATCATCGCCGCCGGCGGCACGATCAGCCATCACCACGCGGTCGGTCGGGATCACGCCCCCTGGCTGAGTCAGGAGATCGGTGCGACCGGTATGCGCATCCTCTCGGCGATCAAACGCGAGCTCGACCCGGCGGGCATCCTGAACCCCGGCGCCGTGATCCCCCTCGAACGGAACGACTGACGTGGCCGCGCACATCGCGGTGCTCGCGAATCCGTTCTCCGGCAAGGGCCGGGGCGGGAGAGCAGCCGACGCCGCCGTCCTGCACCTCCGAGATCGCGGTGCCGAGGTGCGTGCCTACGCGGGCGCGTCCGCGGCCGATACCGCCCGGCTCGCCGTCGCAGCTCTGGTGGACGATCCGCGTGCACTGGTGGTGGTCGGCGGCGACGGCACGCTGTCGGGCATTCTCGACACGGTGTGCGCGTCAGCCGTCCCGGTGGTCCTTATTCCGGCCGGCACGGGGAACGACCTCGCACGTGCTCTCGGATTGCCGCGAAACGATGCTGCTGCCGCCGCGGAGCTCGCACTCAGGGGCGTGCCACGACGGATAGACGTCGGTGAGGTCACGACGACAGGTGGAAGACGGAAGTTCCTCACGATCGCGGCGTTGGGATTCGATGCGAAGGTCAGCGACCGCACCAACCGGCTCCGTTGGCCTCACGGTGCACCGCGCTACTACCTCGCGCTGCTGATCGAACTCGTGCGTCTGCGACCAATGGACTTCACACTCGCCGTCGACGGCGAGAAGCCCACGCGATCGTCGGGCACGCTCATCGCCGTCGGCAGCACATCGAGCTACGGTGGCGGTATGCCGATCTGCGCTGGCGCAGTGCCGGACGACGGGCTGCTCGACATCGTGCACGTCGCTCCGCTCGGCCGACTGCGGTTGCTGCGGCTCTTTCCGCTGCTGCTGCGGGGGACGCATCTGAGTCGACCGGAGGTCGTCCATCGCCGAGCACGCACCGTGACGGTCGCGGCGCCCGGCCTCGTGGTCTACGCCGACGGTGAGCGGATCGGTGAAGATGAATGCACGATCGCGGTGCTGCCCGGAGCGCTGACGATGCTGGTCCCGGGGGGAGAGCGATGACTGACTTCGACGAGGACGTCGTGATCGTCGGCTCCGGGTTCGGCGGGTCCGTCGCCGCGCTGCGACTGACGGAGAAGGGGTACCGGGTGCGCGTCTACGAGGCCGGCCGCCGCTTCGAGGACGAGGACTTCGCGAAGACGAGCTGGAATCTGCGTCGCTACCTGTGGGCGCCGATGCTCGGATGCTTCGGCGTGCAGCGCATCCATCGCCTTCCCCACGTGATGATCCTGGCGGGTGCGGGCGTGGGCGGCGGGTCGCTCAACTACGCCAACACGCTCTATCAGCCGGGCCCCGCCTTCTTCCAGGACGTGCAGTGGCGGGGTATCGCTGAGTGGGAGTCGGAACTGTCGCCGCACTACGTCACCGCGAAGCGGATGCTCGGCGTCGTGGAGCACTACCCGCACACCGGGCCTGTCGAGCTGATCATGGCCGGGGCTGCCGAGGATCTGGGGGTCGGCTCGACCTTCCGGCATGCCCCCGTCGGGGTGTGGTTCGGGAAGCCGGGGGAGCGTGCGCCCGATCCGTTCTTCGACGGCCAGGGACCGGACCGCACCGGCTGCACACTCTGCGGCAACTGCATGGTGGGCTGCCGTGTGGGCGCGAAGAACACGCTGATGAAGAACTACCTCGCTCTCGCGGAGCGTCGAGGCGTCGCGATCGAGGCGCTGCGCACGGTGACCGAGGTGCGTGAACTCCCCGGCGGCGGTTTCGCGGTCACGACGCAGCAGAGCGGTGCCTGGTTCCGTCGCGCGCGCCGGACGGTGACGGCAGAGCAGGTCGTGTTCGCCGGCGGAACCTGGGGCACGCAACAGCTGCTGCACCGGATGAAGGCGTCGGGCGCGCTGCCACACCTCTCCGATGCCCTGGGGCGTCTCACCCGCACCAACTCGGAAGCACTCGACGGTGCGGTGGCGACGAGGGTTCCCGAATCCCTGCAGCTCGCGCGAGGCATCGCGATCACCACCTCGTTCCACGTCGACGAGCGCACCCACGTCGAGAACGTCCGCTACGGCCCGGGTTCGAACCTGATGGGTGCGCTGGCGACCGTACTCGTCCCCGGCGATCGTCGCCTCGGCGTGCGTCTGCGCAGCCTCATGACACAGGTGCTCCGCTCTCCGGTACGGCAGTTCCGTCTCGGGAACCTCAGACGGTGGAGCGAGCGCGGAATCATCGCGCTCGTGATGCAGACGGCGGACAACTCTCTGACCCTGTCCCTGCGCAGGCGCTTCGGTCGACTCGTGATGACCAGCGCACAGGGACACGGCGAGCCGAATCCGAGCTACCTCCCTCAAGCGCACAGCGCCGCTGCGGCGATTGCGGCCCGGGTCGAGCAGGAGGGGGGAGAGCCGGCGGAGGCACGCGGATCCTGGCCGGAGGTCTTCGGCATCCCGCTCACCGCGCATTTCCTCGGCGGTGCGGTGATCTCTGCTGCGCCCGAAGACGGCGTGGTCGATCCCTATCACCGCGTCTGGGGGTATCCGGGGTTGCACGTGGTCGACGGTTCGGCTGTGCCGGCGAACCCCGGCGTGAACCCCTCGCTCACGATCACCGCTCTGGCCGAACGGGCTCTGTCGTACTGGCCGCGTCGCGGCGAAGCGGATACCCGCCCGTCGCCGTAGGCGGCTGCCTCCGGAGACGACGAAGGGGCCGCATCTCCCGATGCGGCCCCTTCGGGGATGATGATCAGCGGTGCTCGACGCCCCGGATCTGCGGCGTGTGGAACGAGCCGCCGAAGGCCCGCTCGGAAGCACCTTCGCGGTCGAGATACGGCGACGCACCACCGTCGATGAACGGCCAGCCGGCACCGAGGATCAGGCAGAGGTCGATGTCTTCGACCTCGGGCACCACACCCTCGTCGAGCATCAGCTTGATCTCCTGTGCGAGGCCGTCCTGCACGCGCTGCAGGATCGTCGCCGCGGAAGCGGGAGACTTGCCCACGGCGGGCTTCAGCACCTTCTCGGCCTGCTTGGTCCAGCCGATGACGCGCCCGCCCTTGTCCTTCTCCACGACCGCGTCGAGCTCGGCGAGAGCGTGGAAGTTCTCGTTCGCGTAGAACCGGTCGGGGAACGCCTGCACCATCGTGTCCTGGACGTGAGCGGCCACCTTCCAGCCGACCAGGTCGATCAGCTGGAACGGACCCATCGGGAGCCCGAGCGGACCGAAGGCCTTCTCGACATCCGCGATCGGAGTGCCTTCGTAGACCGCACGAGCGGCCTCGCCCATGACCTTGGCGAGAAGGCGGTTCACGACGAACCCGGGCGCATCAGCGGTGAGGACCGCGTTCTTGCCCAGGTTCTTCGCCACGACGAACGCCGTCGACAGTGCCGCCTCCGACGTGGTCGGCGTCTTCACGATCTCAATCAGCGGCATCACCGCGACGGGGTTGAAGAAGTGGAAGCCGACCAGACGCTCGGGGTGTGCGAGCTTCGAGCCGATCTCCTCGACCGACAGCGACGAGGTGTTGGTCGCGAGGATGGCATCTTCGGCGATGATCTGCTCGATCTCCCCGAACACCTGCTGCTTGACGCCGACCTCTTCGAACACGGCCTCGATCACGAAGTCGCAGTCCGCGTAGAGGCTCTTGTCGGTGGTGCCGGTGACGAGGGCGCGCAGCTTGTTGGCGGAGTCGGAGTCCAGACGACCCTTGGCCTCGAGTTTGCCGATCTCCTCGTGGATGTAGGCGACGCCCTTGTCGACGCGCGCCTGGTCCAGGTCGGTGATGAGCACGGGCACCTGGAGCTTGCGCACGAAGAGCAGCGCGAACTGGCTCGCCATGAGGCCGGCGCCGATGATGCCGACCTTGGTGACCTTCTTCGCGAGCTGCTTGTCGGGAGCGCCGACGGGTCGCTTCGCCCGCTTCTGCACCAGATCGAAGGCGTACATCGACGCGGCGAACTGGTCGCCCGTCACGAGTTCGGCGAGAGCCTCGTCCTCACGGGCGAAGCCCTCGGCCTGGGTGCCGCTCTTCGCCTTGTCGAGCAGTTCGAGCGCGGCATAGGGCGACTTGGGCATGGTGCCGATCTTCGACTCGAGCATGCCGCGCGCCATCTTGATGGCGATCGGCCACTTGGTGAGGCGCTCGATCTTGCCGGGCTCGTTCTTGCGCTCGACCTTCTTGCCGCCGAGGACCGCATCCGCCCACGACAACGAGTTCTCGAGGTAGTTGGCCGCGGGGAAGATCGCATCGAAGATGCCCAGATCGAACGCCTGTTGCGGCTTCAACATGCGGTTCTGCTTGAGCGGGTTCGAGATGACGACCTCGAGCGCGTTCTCGATGCCGATCAGGTTCGGCAGCAGATAGGCGCCACCCCAGCCGGGGATGATGCCGAGGAAGACCTCGGGGAGTGCGACGGCCGCAGCAGAGGAATCGACCGTGCGGTAGCTGGAGTTCAGCGCGATCTCCAGGCCGCCGCCCAGGGCGAGGCCGTTCACGAAGGCGAACGACGGCACCCCGAGGTCACCGAGCTTGCCGAGCACCTTGTGGCCGAGCTGCGCGATGAGGCGTGCGTTGTCGCGCGATCCCACCTTGCTGATGTCGGACAGATCGGCGCCGGCCGCGAGGATGTACTGCTTGCCGGTGATGCCGACGGCCTGGATCTCGCCGTTCGCCGCACGTGCCTTGAGACCGTCCAGGGTCTCGCCCAGCTGCGTGAGAGTGGCCGGCCCCAGCGTGTTCGGGCGCGTGTGGTCCCGACCGTTGTCGAGCGTGATCAGGGCGAGCACCTTGCCCGAGGCCAGTCGGATGTCGCGCACAGGCGACCGCGTGATGACCTCGCCCTCGGTGAGCGCCTGGATGGGGGAGAAGTCGATGTCGTCGTAGTTCGTCACGTTCGCGCTCACTTCTTCTTCTTGCCGTCGTAGTGCGGGTTCTCCCAGATGACCGAACCGCCCTGGCCGAGGCCGACGCACATCGCGGTCAGACCGTAGCGGACGTCGGGGCGCTCGGCGAACTGCGCCGCGAGCTGGATCATGAGACGCACACCGGATGCCGCGAGCGGGTGCCCGAGCGCGATCGCGCCGCCCCACTGATTCACGCGGGGATCGTCGTCGGCGATGCCGAAGTGGTCGAGCAGCGAGATCACCTGGATGGCGAACGCCTCGTTCAGCTCGAACAGGCCGATGTCGGCGATCGTCAGACCGGCCTTCTTGAGGGCCTTCTCGGTCGACGGGATCGGGCCGATGCCCATGATCTCCGGCTGCACACCGGCGAAGGCGAACGAGACCATCCGCATCTTCGGCGCGAGTCCGAACTCCTTCACCGCGCCGCCGCCGGCGAGCAGCGACATCGTCGCGCCGTCGGTGAGCGGGGAGGAGGTGCCCGCGGTGACGCGCCCGTGCGGACGGAACGGCGTCTTCAGCGCCGCGAGGTCCTCCATGGTGGTCTGCGGGCGACGACCCTCGTCCTCGGTGGCAAGACCCCAGGCGCCGTCGGCACCCTTGGTGGCCACGGACACGAGGTCAGGCTGGATCTTGCCGGCATCGTAGGCGGCCTGCACCTTGTGCTGGCTGAGCATGCCGAACCGGTCGGACCGCTCCTTGGTGAGGTGCGGGAAACGGTCGAAGATGCGCTCGGCGGTGACACCCATGTTGAGCGCGCCGGGATCGACCATCTTCTCCGCGACGAAGCGCGGGTTCGGGTCGGCGTTGCCCCCGATCGGGTGATGACCCATGTGCTCGACACCGCCGGCGAGGGCGAAGTCGTACATGCCGACGCCGATCGAGGCGCCCATCGTGGTGACGCTGGTCATCGCGCCGGCGCACATGCGCTCGACGGCGAGTCCGGGGACGGTCTGCGGCAGCCCCGCGAGGATCGCCACCGAGCGACCGAGGGTCAACCCCTGGTCGCCGGTCTGGCTCGTCGCGGCGATCGCCACATCGTCGATGCGGTCGGCCGGGACGGCAGCGTTGCGCTCCATCAGGCCGATGGTCGCCTTCACGGCGAGGTCATCCGCGCGGGTGTTCCAGTACATGCCCTTTTCGCCGGCGCGCCCGAAAGGGGTGCGTACTCCATCGACGAAGAAGACGTCCGAGATCTCGGCCACTCTGCCTCCAAGTTAGTGCGTGGCCTCAGTCTATGAAGCACGCGAAACGGGGAGGAATCGGTTGGATCGAACCTACGAAGCGTCCGCCGGGGTGGTGTCGGGCGATTGCGCCGCCTCTACAAAGGCGTCCGCGATCTTCTGTGCAGTCTGTGCAATCTGCCAGGGGCGCGCGCCGAGTGCGGCGAGGGCTGCGGCGATCTCTTCCGGAGTCTCACCGGGAAGATCCCACGCGACGCGACGCAGATACTCGGGCGTGAGCAGGTTCTCGGTGGGCATCCCTAGTTCTTCGGCAACCGCTTCGACGACCGGACGCGCGGCCTTCAGGCGGGCATCGGCTTCCGGATTCCGGTCCGCCCAGGCACGCGGGGGCGGAAGGGTGTCACTCGGCACGCGCTCGCGAGGCAGATCCTCCGATGCGCGGCCGTCGACGATCGCCTGCCACCAGCGGTCGAGCTGGCTGCGGCTGGCGCGGCCCTGGAACTCCTTGACTCCGGCGAGCGCCTGCTTCGACGTCGGATTCGCCATGACAGCCGCGACCAGCGAGCGGTCGGGCACGAGCCTGCCGGGAGAGACGTCCTGAGCCTGCGCGTAGGCCTCTCGGGCCTGCCAGAGGGAGCGGGCCACGGCGAGATTGCGGGAGCCGCGCACCTGGTGCAGTCCACTGAGTCGACGCCACGGATCCTCGCGCGGCGGCTTCGGAGCCCGGGCGAGGGTCGCGGCGAACTCCTCGGCGGCGAAAGCGGTCTTGCCCTGCTCCTCGAGCTCCTGGACGAGGACGTCTCGGACATCGATCAGGTGGAGCACGTCGAGAGCCGCGTACTCGAGCCACGAGTCCGGCAGCGGACGCGTCGACCAGTCGGATGCCGAATGCTCCTTCTTGAGGACGATGCCCAACGTGTCCTCGACGACCGCGCCGAGTCCGACGCGCTCATGGCCGAGCAGTCGGGAGGCCAGCTCGGTGTCGAAGATCACCGGCGGCTCGAGGTGCAGCTCGCGCAGCGACGGCAGGTCCTGGCTCGCGGCGTGGAGCACCCACTCGACGTCGCCGATCGCCTCCTGGAGCGGGGCGAAGTCGCCGATCGCCGGCGGGTCGAAGAGGAAGACGCCCGCATCGCGGCGGAAGACCTGCACGAGGTAGGCCCGCTGCGAGTAGCGGAAGCCGGACGCACGCTCGACGTCCACGGCGACGGGGCCGGTGCCGGCGGCGAGCACGGCGCAGGCCGCGCGGAAGTCCTCGGCATCCGAGATCACGGAGTATTCAGTCACGTACAGCCTTTCGCGCGCCGATCACGGCGATGCCCTCGGAGCCGGGCGGAAGCCCCGCCAGCATTCCGACCAGCTCGGCCCATGCTTCGACGTGCGGTCGGAACGGGCCCTCCGGAGTCCAGGACGCCCGCAATTCTATCTGGGCACCGTCGCCTTCGACGGCGAGCCCTCCGAAACCCTTCGACAGAGTCTTCGTCGAGGTGCCCGATGCTGAGTGATAGACGGCATCGCGCGAGTCGAGTGCATCGACCAGCCAGGACCACGTCACGTCGGCCAGAAGAGGGTCGGTGCCGATCTCGGTCTCGAGCGGCGCCTGCGCGAAGATGACGATGCGCCACGATCCTCCCCACGCGCCCGGCTCGTCGGGATCGTGCAGCAGCACGAATCGGCCGGTGCCGTAAACGGACTCCCCGTGGTCCTCCGGCCGGACGTCCGCGGCGAGCGCGAGGGCGAACGGAGCGAGGCCCTGGGGGGTGGCGATCTCGCGCACCGTGATGTCATCGCGGAACGTGGTCTCGCGCAGCTCAGCCACAGCGCTGTCGAAGGGTGTCCCGGCTTCGGGGTGTGCGGTCACGGCAACAGGCTAGAGTCAGGAAGCGATGAAGAGTCTCAGGCACGCCGTTACGCTCCTTGTCCCTGCCCTGCTCGCCTTCGGAGCGGCGTTCGCATTTCTCGTGTTCGCCGTCGCCCGGCGGGTGGTCACGCCCATGCGCCGCCCGACGGACACCGAGATCCTGGCCGTCGACACGGGAGCCCAGACGATCGAGCTGGAGCGCACCCTCGACACCGAGCTGCCCGGCCGGTACGGACTCTTCACCACCGGCACCTATGGCTACGTCAAGCTCGGCGCCGTGCTCAGTGCCGACGGCAAGAGTGTGCGCCGCAAGCTGCTCACGCAGATCGAGCCGGGATCCCGGGTGGACCGCGCAGCCTCGTTCAGCGGGTACTACTACTCGTCGCCCAGTGAGCTTCATCTGCGCTGGGAGAACGTACTGATCGGTTCTCCTGCGGGCCCGTGCCCTGCGTGGTACTTCCCTGCGTCGTCATCGACCTGGGTGATCCAGGTGCACGGACGCGGTGCCACGCGTGCGGAGTGCCTGCGGGCCGTGCCGGTGCTGCACGCGGCCGGTCTGCCCAACCTCGTCGTGTCGTACCGCAATGACGGCGAGGCGCCCCGCACCCGGGCCGGCGCCTACGCGCTGGGCGCATCGGAATGGCGGGATGTCGATGCCGCGATCGCCTACGCGCTCCGACACGGCGCGGAGCGCGTGATCCTGATGGGCTGGTCGATGGGTGGCGCGGTGTCGCTGCAGGCCGCAGTCACCTCCGGGCATCGCGACCGCATCGCGGGGATCATCCTCGAGTCCCCTGTCGTCGACTGGCGGACGGTGCTGCGCTTCCAAGCTCGGATGGCCGGAGTGCGTGCGCCGTTGCCGGCTCTCGCGATGGGCGCGCTGCAGTCGCCGCTCACCGCACGCCTGAGCGGCGCCGATGAGCCGATCCTGTTCGACCGCCTGGACATGGTCGCCCGCGCCGATGAGTTGACCGCACCGATCCTCATCCTGCACAGCGACGACGACGGCTTCGTTCCCGCCGACTCCTCGCACGCGCTGCAGGAGGCACGCCCCGACCTCGTCACGATGCCGAGGTTCACCGTCGCGCGGCACACCAAGCTCTGGAACTACGACGAGACCGGGTGGAGCACGGCGATTACCGACTGGCTGGATGCCCAGGGGCTCAGCGCTTCTGAATGACCTGGTTCTTCGCGCGCATGAGCATTCCCGTCATGCCGCCGATCCGCAACGGGGAGACCGCCTTGGTCAGACCGATCGACTGCGGGTAGTCGTTCGGGATCGCCAGCACCTCGTCGGCGGTGAGTCCGGTGAGGCCCTGCACCAGGATGCTCGCGAAACCGCGCGTGGTCGGAGCCTCCGGCGGAGCCGTGGCGTGCATCGTGACGATGTCGTCGTCCACCTCCACGTGGATGTACACGGGGGACTGGCACTCCGCGACCCGCTCGTACATCTCGGGGTGGGCGGCGACCTCGTCGGACACGTCGGGGAGCTCGTCCGAGTATTCGAGCAGCAGCAGGAGCCGATCGGACTCCGGGGTCTCCAGGAAACCGTCTCGGATCTCGGCCAGTGCCTCAGGAACTTCGCTCGCGCTCATCCCTGTCATTGTCCCACGTTCAGATGGATCCCGGCTCGGCGCCGGTGACGATCGGCACCCGAACGGCGCTGCCCCACTCCGTCCAGGAACCGTCGTAGTTGCGCACGTTCTCGAAGCCGAGCAGGTGCTTGAGCACGAACCAGGTGTGGCTCGAGCGCTCACCGATGCGGCAGTATGCGACGACGTCATCGCCGTCGTTGAGACCGGCGCCCTCGCGGTAGATGGCGTCGAGCTCGGCGCGGCTGCGGAATCCGCCGTCCTCGGCCACGGCCTTCGCCCACGGCACGCTCTGCGCCGTGGGGATGTGACCGGCGCGCAGCGCCCCCTCCTCGGGGTAGGCGGGAGCCGTGGTGCGCTCTCCGCTGTATTCCTCGGGCGAGCGCACGTCGATCAGCGGGTTGCCGATGTGCGCGAGCACATCCTCCTTGTAGGCGCGGATGACGGAGTCGTCGCGCTCCACGACGGGGTACTCGGTCGCCGGGCGGTTCGCGGGCTCGCGGGTCAGCTCGCGACCCTCGGCGATCCAGCGGTCGCGGCCGCCGTCGAGCAGACGGACGTCTTCGTGGCCGAAGAGCGAGAAGACCCACAGTGCGTACGCAGCCCACCAGTTGTTCTTGTCGCCGTAGATGACGACGGTGTCGTCACGCGAGATGCCCTTGCGGCTCAGCAGCTCGGCGAAGCCTTCGCCGTCGACGTAGTCCCGCACGACGGGATCGTTGAGCTCCGTGTGCCAGTCGACCTTCACCGCGCCGGGGATGTGGCCGGTCTCGTACAGCAGCACGTCCTCATCGGACTCGACCACCACGAGCCCCGGCGTTCCCAGCCGTTCGGCGAGCCACTGGGTGGTGACGAGTCGGCCGGGCTCGGCGTACTCGGCGAACTTGGGGGAGGAGGAATCGAACTCGATGGCCATGGGGTCTCCGAAGCGTTGAGCGGACGAGGGTGCGGGTGCAGACGGCGTAGTGTTGATCCGTCCCTTCGACGATAGATCCCCGCCGAGCACCCTGCGCCCGATTCGTAAGACTTCGACACAGGCGAGCACCCGATTCAGGACTGTGATGACCGACCCGACCAGCCGCACCGGAATCGTGCACCTCACCGATCGTCAGCCGACGGTCACCGGACCGGAGATGCTCGCGAGCCTGGTGCCGCCGCCCCAGTTCGACACGGCGACGTTCGACAGCTACCGGGCCGATGCCGCCTATCCGTCCCAGGAGGAGGCCAAGGAGACGCTGATGCGTTTCTCCGGTCGGGGAGCCCCGGTCAAGCGCGGCGGATTCTTCAGCCGCGCGAAGAAGGAACCCGAGCTCAAGCCGGGCGTCTACCTGGACGGCGGTTTCGGAGTCGGCAAGACCCACCTGCTCGCATCCATCTATCACGCGATGCCGGCACGCCGGAAGTACTTCGGCTCGTTCATCGAGTACACCGCACTGGTCGGGGCGCTCGGCTACAAGAACACGGTCGACCTGCTCAAGGGCGCCGACCTCCTCTGCATCGACGAGTTCGAGCTCGACGATCCGGGCGACACGATGGTGATGACCCGGCTGATCGGCGAACTCGTGCCGACGGGGACGCGCCTCGCCGCCACCTCCAACACCCCGCCGAACGCCCTCGGTGAGGGCCGCTTCGCGGCGCAGGACTTCCTCCGCGAGATCCACGCCATGTCCGACAGCTTCCAGACGCTGCGCATCGATGGGGTCGACTTCCGTCAGCGCGCGCTCGACGGGCACGCCGTGGTGCTCGACGATGACGCGTACGAGGCCGCATCGGCCGCAGCCGCTCAGGGGAGCGCAGCCTCGGACGATCGGTTCGACGACCTGATCCGCCACCTGGCCCAGGTGCACCCGTCGCGCTACATCCGTCTCATCGAGGGACTCGGCCAGGTCGGGTTGCGCGGCGTGCGTCAGCTCACGGACCAGTCCGAGGCTCTGCGGTTCGTCGCTTTCGTGGACCGCGTATACGACGCCCAGATACCGATCATCGCGACCGGCCTGGGACTCGACTCGGTGTTCTCCGACGAGATGCTCGCCGGCGGATACCGCAAGAAGTACCTGCGAGCGGTCTCTCGGCTCAACGCCCTGACGCATTCTGCGTAACCCCTAAGGCCCGCGTAACGCGATGTTCACACCCGGGGCAGCCCTGTAACAGCGGGGAAACAAACCTCACGCATGCGCGAAACGGCGCGTCGTCACACTGAAGCTCTCAATTACTTCGGATGTGAGGTTTTCCTATGGATGCTCCCGGCAACATCTCGTGGGCGATCACCGCGACAGCGCTGGTCCTGCTCATGACGCCCGGCGTCGCCTTCTTCTACGGCGGTCTCGTCAAGGCGAAGAGCGTCGTCAGCATGATGATGATGAGCTTCGGCTCGATCGGTCTTGTCGCCGTGCTGTGGATTCTCTTCGGCTTCTCGATGAGCGCCGTCGACAGCCCGACCGCCTTCGCCGGCAACCCGTTCGCCGACTTCGGGCTCTCCAGCCTGGCGTCCGGTGAGGGCTCGAACGTCGCTCTCCTCGGCGTCGCCTACGGTGCGACCTTCGCGATCATCACCGTCGCGCTGATCTCCGGCGCGATCGCGGACCGCGCCAAGTTCGGCAGCTGGCTGATCTTCGCCGGAATCTTCGCCACGGTCGGCTACTTCCCGGTCGCCGCGTGGGTCTGGGGTGGCGGTTGGATCATGAACCTCGGCACCACGCTCTTCGGTGAGGACAGCGGGATCGGCGTCATCGACTATGCCGGCGGTACCGCGGTGCACATCAACGCGGGTGCGGCCGCCCTCGCCCTTGCGCTGGTCCTGGGCAAGCGCATCGGCTTCCAGAAGGGCATCCTCAAGCCGCACAACGTGCCGCTGACGCTGCTCGGCGCCGCACTGCTGTGGTTCGGCTGGTTCGGCTTCAACGCCGGTGCGGAGTGGCTCGCGGAGGACATGGGCGGCGTCGGACTCATCGGCCTGAACACCCTCGGAGCCACGGCTGCAGCGATCCTCGGCTGGATCCTGGTGGAGAAGATCAAGGACGGCAAGCCCACCTCGGTCGGCGCTGCTTCCGGTGCGGTCGCGGGTCTCGTTGCCATCACCCCGGCGTGTGCCAACCTGACGCCCGGCTGGGCACTGCTGCTCGGCGCCCTCGCCGGTGTGGTCTGCGCCCTCGCGATCGAACTGAAGTTCCGTCTCGGCTTCGACGACTCGCTCGACGTGGTCGGCATCCACCTCGTCGGCGGACTCATCGGCACCCTGTACCTCGGCTTCTTCGCCAGCGAGACCGGCCTGTTCGTCGGTGGCGACGCCCGTCAGCTCGCGGTGCAGGTCATCGCGGCGCTCGGTGTCCTGATCTACTCCTTCGTGGTCGCCTTCATCATCGGCTTCGCGATCGAGAAGACGATCGGATTCCGTGTCACGAACGAGGACGAGATCGCCGGTGTCGACCAGGTCGTGCACGGCGAGGAGGGCTACGCACTCGCCGACGCATGATCTGCGGTTAGGGTGACCGTGTGAGCAAGACCAACGGCATCCTGACAGCACTCGTGGACATCCTGCTCAAGGCAGTGGGGTCCGGCCGGGCGTCTCGGACGACAGATCCGAGACGCCCGGCCGCGCGTCTGCGCACATCCCAGGAGCGCACCGGCGCCGCGACCTCGTCGGGGCCGGCGCAGGAGCGTGGCACCGCGACCATGCGCATCGATCCCAGCCTGATCCGCGACCTCCAGGTCGCGTATTCACCCCAGCGGGACGGAGCTCCGGATGCGGGCGAGATCGTCTGGACCTGGGTCCCGTACGAGGAGAACGACGGACGCGGCAAAGATCGCCCCGTTCTCGTGATCGGACGCGAATCGGCGGACCGCGTGTATGCCGTGCGCATGACGAGCAAGCCGCATGACGGCGATCGCGACTACCTGTCGATCGGCACGGGTGCGTGGGATTCGCAGGGGCGTGAGTCGTGGGTCGACGTGGAGCAGCTGTACAGCGTGCACGAGCGAGGACTGCGGCGGGAGGCCGCCGTCCTCGACAGGCGCCGTTACGACCGTGTCGGAGCCGCTCTCACGCGGCTGTACGGGTGGTCTGTCGCGGGGTGAGAGCGGGGAATGCCTGGAGGACCATCTCGACGAGCTCGGACAACGGTCGAGTCAGGGGGTCTGTCGCCGGGAGACCCGTGTCGAGCTCGATCTCGTCGATCGCTCCGGCCAGCTGATCCGCCGAGAGGTTCTCGTGGTTCACGGTCACCCCGATCACGCGGGTGTCGGCGAAGGCCTCGATCAGAGCGATCTCGCTCGTGACGGTCGGCATCGCGACCATCGGGAAGTCGCCCAGGACCGTGCGACCAGGTGCATGCTGCACGATCACTGCCTCGGGCTGGCTGCCGCGGAGGATGTGCGCCGAAGTGATGTAGGCCGGGTGGCTGAGCGCGCCCTGGCCTTCGACGATGATCACGTCGGGGTGCTCGCCCTCGTACGCGGCGACCACCTGGTTCTCGACCTCGCCCGAGCAGAACTGCGGCACGAGTGCGTCGAGCGCGACGCCGTAGCGACCGCCCTGGATGATCGTGGTCTGTCCCGTGCCGACCATGACGGCATGAATGCCGCGATCGTTGAGCGCACGAACGAGGATCGTGGCCGTGGTGCGCTTGCCGATCGCGCCGTCGGTGCCGAGGATCGTGATGCGCGGGCAGGTCACGTCGAAGATGCGCCCGGAGAAGAGGTGGAGATCCTTCTTGTCCTTGGGGCGGCGGATGTCGGTGATGGTCACCCCGGCGAGCAGGGCGGCGGCGACGAACTCCGCGTCGTCCGTGAGGAACTCGTGCAGCCCGTTGATGATGTGCATGCCACGGGCGATGCCGTCGAGCAGCACGGTGCGCTGGTCGGCCGAGAGCAGCCCGTCGGCGGGAGCGACTCCGCAGATCAGGTAGTCCGGGACGTGGCCGGCGTGCGCGATCGCCGTGGCGAGGCCGCCGAGGATCGGGATGCCGTTCGCGGTGCCGTCCAACAGCATCCCGGCGTCCGCGCCGGCGTGCGTGCTGTCGATGACGCTGAGGATCTCGTACTTCTCGGAGTGGCGGACGAGTCCGTTCGCGGTCTTGCCGTCCTGCTCGCCGAACTGGCCTTCGCAGTACACGATCGCCGTGGTGCCGACCGGGAGCGCGATGGGCTCCGCCCAGGCGTGCGCGGGGTCGATGGAAGAGGGAACTGACGGGGTGGGCATGACGCTCCTCGGGCTCGCACAGAGGAGGCGACGGAGAACGAAATGACCTATAAGGCCCGTTGGTCGACGAGAAGTCTTCCCTGATGTCGGCAAGATGCCGACAGCCTCACCGTAGCAGTGCTCGCTGGGACTGGGCCGTGGGTCGTCGCGGCCACTCGCAGACCGGGGTCAGGTGCTCTGAAAGGTCAGCACCCGGTCGATGTCGACATCCGGCTTCTTCTCGCCCGCCGCCACTTCGAAGTCCAGGTGGTTCTGGCTCGGCGGGAGGGGGCAGGTGACGAAGTTCGTGAACGCACAGGGCAGCGCGGTCAGATAGTTGAAGTCGATGTGGTCGATCTCCTGACCCGCCTCGTCCGCGAACTGCAGCTCGACGACCCGTCCGGCACCGTACGTCGTCTTCCCGCTCGTCAGGTCGCGGATGTGCGCGACGGGTTGCACGCCGTACGCGGCATCCTTGCCGATCAGTGCGAGCTCATACGTGCGGCCGCCGTGCTCGAACGCCAGCGTCCCGATGCGCGCCGTGGTCTCGCGGACCCCGGTCTCGACCGTGACCTGCTCGACGTCCTCCCGCACGGCCGGCGTGAATCGGGCGGGGATACGCCAGGTCGGGTCGTAGTCGTATGCGGCGAGGCCGGAGAAGTCCTTGCGTGCGGATTCGCGGGGGTCCCGCACCCGCACCGCGAAGATGCGGTCGCCGTCGTCGGTCGTGCGCGGGATGGTCTCGACCTCGCTCACCCCGGAGTAGACGGGGACGCTGCGCCCGTGGCCGTAGGTCTGGTTGCGCCCGGGCACGATCTCGACGGTGCCGGTGGGGTACTCGCCGTCGACCGCGAGGTTCGGACCGTCGGTCGGCGGCGTGTACAGGACCTTGCCGTCCGACACGCCCCATGTGCCGGGAAGGCCGTCGAGGACGAGGCCGTCGTCGCCGTCGCGGAGCCAGTACTGAGCGACCAGCGCCGTCCAGCCGTACGGGCGCGCGAGCTCCGAGACGCGGGCATGACGCCACTCGCGCCACTGGCCTTCCAAATGCTCCTTCGCGGGCATGACTACCGTCCTTCTTCGTGGGAGTGGGGTGCGTTGTCGGCGGCCGACGCCGCGCGTTCCGCCGTGCGGTGGATGAATGCGCAGACCTGTTCGAACGAGTCGTCGCCGGCGATGGCGATGCCGCGTGGTGTGCCGCCGTTCGAATAGCGCACACCGGAGACCGGGTGCAGACGTTCGATATCGGTGCTGGGGAGGTGGGGGAGCGCAATGCCGTGCCCGGCCTCCTCGTAGTCGAGGTGCAGGCGCTCCGCGGCATGCCCGTGTCTCGCCAGCGTGTCGAGCACGATGCGCGATGCCATGCTGGACGGCCACGCGCGATCGTCGAGCCCGGAGATGCATGCGACGGGGCCGGCAAACCGTTCGATCGGGATGCGTGACGCACGGGCGAGGTCGCGATCGTGGAGGCCATCGATGTACACGTCGCGGTGGCGTGTCGGTGCGGGCTCGTCGTTCCAGGGCTGCCAGGTCACGCCGGTGTTGTCGTGCCACAGATGCTCGAGCGGTTCGTCGTCGCGCGTCCAGGTCGGGCCATTCCATCCTTCGGCGGGGTCGGCGGCGCCCTGCGCTCCGAAGGCGAACGCTGCGGGGACGAAGGCGGCGACCCCGAGGACGAGGTCGGGATAGGTCGCGGCCAGCAGCAGGGACAGTTCGCCACCGCGCGACTGCCCGCTCACGATCGGGCGCCCGCCGAGCGGTGAGAGCTCGGAGACGACGTACCGGAGGGCGCGCTCGAAGTACTCCAGCGGTGTGCGGGAGATGTGGTCGGGCAGACCGGGCGCCCGGAAGTATCCGAGCGCGAGCGCCTGTATGCCGCGGGAAGCATACTGCGCGGCGCGCGCCTCGTTGATGCCCCCGCCAGAACCGTTGAGCACGATCACGGTGGGAAGAGGACCGTCGTGTGGCGGGCGGAACAGCGTGCCGACGAGCCCGCCCGAGCGGACCTCGGCTCTCTCGACGCCGTCACCGCTGAGCCGCTGGGTCACCTCGATGGCGATCTCTGCGGCGCCGGCACCGTCGCCGGGTTGATCGAGGTATCCGGTCCCCGGTTCGGCCCAGGCGGTGAGAACAGTCGTGAGAGGGCGCGCGACGTCAATGGGCTCAGCGGATCCCGTCGTGCCCTCCTCGCGGCGCTGCGACCAGAACAGGCCCATCGAGTCCGCCACGCGGTAGTCGCCGGACACCGGAGCCTGCGTCCCGAGGTCGATCTCCCCGTCGTCGTCGGCGAGGAATGTCGCCTGGGCCGCCCAATCGCCACCGTCGCGCGCCGTGACCGCGCGCACGGTGACCAGAGATCCCGGCACTGCGCCGCCGATGCGGATCTCTCGACGTTCCGTCAGGAGGCCGATCTGCGGAATCACGCTGAGCGTCAAGGATGCAAGGGCGCTCATGTACCGGGTGCTTCCGACGCTCGTGCGCGCAGCCAGGATGCTGTCTCTTCGGAGACGCGGATCGCGTCTGGAAGGTCTGCCGGGTTGCTCGCGAGCGCATCGAAGCGCGCGGGGAGGTGACCGCCGGCGCCGCGCCACTCGCGATCCAGTGCGGCCGTGCCCTGCGCGATGTCGGCGCCTCCCGCGCGAGCGGGGTCGAACGCGATGAGGACCGCGCCTCTGCTGGACGGGGCAGCGGGGTCTGTGACCCGCCCGCCGACGGCGACACCGGCCAGGAGCTCGACCACGAGTCCGGTGAGCGACCCGACGAGACCCGCGGGGAGGAGAGCGGCGGCGGCGGCGGGATCCGTGGTGGGCTCACCGGCCGCGTCGACCGCACTGCCCTCCGGGAGGGACACGCCGGCGCCGCGAGCCTCGCGGACCGCAGCGAGCGTGAGCGTCGACGTGGCGTAGTCGACCACGAGCGGGGGAGCATCGGCACGGGGAACTCCGACGGCCAGCGGATTCGTGCCGATTGCGGCGGCTTGTCCGCGCCACGGTGCGACCGTCGCCGGTGACTGCGCGGCGAGCAGGGCGACAGCGCCGCGCGTGGCGAGCGTGCGGGCCGCGAGCCCGAGGATGCCGAGGGCGCCGGCCCCGCGGAGGCCGACGATGGCGAGTCCGTGCACCTCGACGTTCCGTGCGGCGCGCCGCACGGCCGAGGCGAGTGCGACCACTCCGGGCACTCCGGTCGCGTCGACGGACCCGATCGGCGCGTCATCGGCGCCCGAGGGCGTGGCGGGCGCCGACGCCGATTCGAGCCCTTCGAGCCGCTCGAGGTCGCGCGCCAGCATCCGGATGCCGAACTCGGGAAGGCCGAGCAGCTCAGCCTGGATCAGCCAGAACGCCGCCAGCTCCACATCGGCCGGATCGCTGTGCGGCGCCGCCGCCCGGAGCACGGCGCGCAGATCGGAGAGCATCTCTTGAGCATCGAGGTCCATCGTGTACGTCCCGCCGTTCAGTACTTGACCCACGGCACGACGCGCCGCTCGAGCAGAGCCCAGAGCGCGGTCGCTCCGTAGCCGAGCACGGAGATCGTGACGATGCCGACATACATCTTCGACACGGCGAACGTCCCCCACGAACTCCAGATCATGTAACCCAGCCCGCTGTTCGCACCGACGAACTCTGAAGCCGCGATGATCACGAAAGCTCCACCCGTGGCGAGTTTGATGCCGGTGAAGATCGACGGCAGTGCATAGGGGAACGAGACGGTCATCCACCGCTGCAGCCGCGTCGCGCCGTTGGCGTTGGCGACGTCGTTCAGCAGCGGCGGCGTCTGCATGACTCCACCCAGCGTGTTGAAGAGCAGATAGAAGAACACGCCGATCGCGACGATCACGTACTTGCTCGTCTCGCCGAGGCCGAAGATCAGCAGCAGCAGCGGGAAGATCGCGACCTTGGGCACCGGCAGCAGGGCCGAGAAGATCGGATCGAGGAGCAACCGCAGCGTGCGCACCGAACCCAGCAGGATGCCGAGGATGATGCCGGGCACCGCGCCCAGCACGAAGCCCACGGCGATGCGCGACAGCGTGATCCCGATGTTCTCCAGCAGGACTCCCGAGGCCAGCAGCTCGAAGAACGTCTCGATGATGGAGGTCGGCGCGGGGAAGAAGCGCGAATCGAGGAGCCCGGTGCGGCTCGCGATCTCCCAGACGAGGAGGATCAGCAGCGGTGTGTACGGGCCGAGCCTGCGCACCCACGCGGATCCGCGTTCGGCCTGAACGGCCTCCTTCAGCTGCGCCTCGATCTTCGGGTCGGCGATGGTCGTCATGACGCCAGCTCCTGTTCCGTCGAGTTCTCCAGCAGTGACCACAGCCGCGCCGTGATCTCACCGTAGCGAGGGTCGCGCCGAAGACCGGCGATGTCACGCGGCCGACCGAACGGCACCTCGATGTCGTCGATGATGCGTCCGGGGCGATGAGACATCACGACGACGCGGTCGGCGAGCATCAGCGCCTCGTCGACGCTGTGGGTGATGAACATCACGGACTTCGACGTGCGCTCCCAGATCTGCAGCAGCTCCTGCTGCAGCGTGACCCTGGTCTGCTCGTCGAGTGCTCCGAAGGGTTCGTCCATGAGCAGCAGGTCGCCGTCATCAGCGAGCGCGCGGGCCACCGAGGTGCGCTGGCGCATCCCACCGGAGATCTGCGCCGGGTAGAACCCGCCGAACTCGGAGAGCCCGACGAGGTCGAGCAGCTGATCGACCCGCTCGGTGCGCTGCACACGAGAGAGACCGCGCAGTTTGAGCGGGTACCCGATGTTCTGGGCGACGGTCAGCCAGGGGAACACACCGTGCTCCTGGAACACCACCGACGGACGGCTCGAGGTCTCGATCGTGCCGAGACTCGGCTTCTCGAGGCCCGCCGCGAGCCTGAGCAGAGTGCTCTTCCCGCAACCGGACGGGCCCAGCACACAGACGAACTCGTTGTCGGCGATCTCCAGGTCGATGTCCTGGAGGGCGACGAGAAGCTCGTCCTTGCGGTCGGCGTTCGCGTAGGCCTTCCAGAGCCCCTGGACGCGGAGGCCGCTCATTTCTTCGACGAGGCGAGGTCGCCGCTCTCCTGCAGGGCGATCGCGTCCTTCAGGATGTCTGCGCGGTAGATGTCCTCGATGCCGGAGTCGCCGTCGAACTCGAGCGCATCACGGTCGCGGAAGAACTGCTCCTGCCGGGCGACGTCCTCCCAGTCGATGGCGCCGCTCGGGTCCTGCGTGGTGAGCGCGATGGCGGTCAGCGTCTCGACCGGCAGATCGGTGTACTCGGCGATGATCTCCTGCGTGGCGGGGTCGTCCCAGCCGCCGTCCTCGAGCTCGTTGACCGCCTTGAGGTAGGCCGCGGTGAACGCGGTGACCGCGGCGGGGTGCTTCTCGACGTACTCGGTGTTGAAGACCATCGCGCCCAGCTCGACGCCCGCTTGGTAGTCGATGGGCAGCAGCTCGTGCGCGATGCCCTGCGCGATGACGGCGGACGAGATCGGCTCGATCGACCAGCTCGCATCCACCGAACCGTTCGCGAGGGCGGCGGGGATGTCGCCGGGGCTGAGGTTCACGAGCTCCACGTCGTCGACGCTCAGGCCGGCGGACTCGAGTGCGAGCGCGACGGAGTAGATGCCGAATCCGCCGTCGCCGGGGATTCCGATCTTCTTGCCCTTCAGGTCGGCGGCGTCTTGCACATCCGAGGCGTCGGAAGCGATCAGCGGCGACGGGTTCGCGCCGGACTCGGGGATGCGGGACACGCTGGCGATCACCGACAGCGACGCACCGGCCTTGGTGGCGTTGAACAGACCGGCACCCCAGGTCGCGCCGCCGGCGGTGATGTTGCCGGTGCTGACCTGCTGGTACGTCTCACCCGAGCTGCCGCCCTTCGCGACCAGCTCGACGTCGAGACCGGCGTCTTCGAAGTACCCGTTCTCCTCTGCGAGGAAGAAGGGCGCGTAATCCGCGTACGGCGAGTAGAGGAACGTGATCTTGGGGGCGTCCGCGGCAGTCTCGGTCGCTTCACCCGATCCGGACGAGCTGCAGGCGGTCACCAGGAGTGCGCTGGCGAGGACGAGAGCGCTGCCCGCGAGGGCGCGGCGACGAGAAGTCATGATCTTGCTCCAGGAGGTCGGGTGATGTGCACGGGAAGCACATGCTCCTGAATCTATCGATTCCCGCGATGGCCGATATCTCGGCGCCGTCACAATCCGTCACCGACGGCCTGGGGCAAGCCAATCCGATCCGGTGCGGGTGCCGAACCAGTGGTGAGTCGCATCCAGCGGCGACATACAAGGAGGAATCATGCGTTTCATCCCCACCAAGGTCCACGGAGCCCTCGACTACATCGTCGGCATCGCATTGATCGCCGCGCCCTGGCTGTTCGGCTTCGCGAGCGTGGGCGGAGCGGCGGTCATCATCCCCATCGTCCTCGGCGTCGGGCTGATCGTGTACAGCCTGTTCACGAAGTATGAATGGGGCCCCTTCGGTTTCATCCCGATGCCGGTCCACCTCGTGTTCGATATCGTCGCGAGCCTGTTCCTCGCGCTGTCGCCGTGGATCTTCGGCTTCGCGGGCGAGGCCCTCAACGTCTGGCTCCCGCACGTCGTCGTGGGCGCCGCGGTGATCCTCGTCGTGATCTTCTCCCAGCCGCAGCCGGCGACCACGCGAGGACGCGTCGCCACCGCCTGAGCGACACCCGGACGCGATGCCGGGCGACTGGACTTCCCGAAGCAGTCGCCCGGCATCGTCATGCGTGCCTACGGGAGCTCGTCGGTGCCCTGCAGTGCGCGGCTCAGCCAGCGCGCATAGAGCGTCCACGGGTCGCCCTCGCGTCGGAGCGCGGCGACATGCGCCCGTAACTCCGCAGTGAGGGTGAACCACTCACCGCCCTCGCGTACCGCGGCGAACTCGCGGTGGCGCTGCTGCTCGACGGAGCGGTCGCCGCGTTCGAATGCGAGCAGCTCCTGGTGTCGGATGCTCGCGAGGCGCTGCCGCGGGCGTCTGCTGGTGCCGATCTTCACTCGCTCGTCGTAGCGGATGTAGTACACGACGTCGACGCGGGGGAGAGGGAGGTCGGTGTCGGGGGAATCGCCGTAGCGCCATCCGCAATCGGCGCAGCACCAGGCGCCGTCGATCCGCACTCCCTGCATGCTGCCGCAGAGCGCACAGGGGCTCGGAAGGGCTCGTTTCGTCGGCACGGAAGCAGGCTACGCGCGCCCTCCGACACCCGACCCGGCCTCAGCCGGCGTGCACGAGGATCTTCGCCCCGGCACCGCCGCGCAGCGCGTGGATCGCGTCGACGACGTTCTCGAGTGGGGTCTCCTGCACCCAGCCGGTCGTGTCGTAGACCCCACGGGACATGGCCTCGATCACGGCGTCGAAGTCCTCGGGAAGATACGCGAGCGCGCCGGCGATCTCGGTCTCGGCCATCACCAGCTGCGTGGGGAGGAAGTCCATCGTGCGCTCGTGGATGGCGACCACCACGACGCGGCCGCCGGGGACCAAGTTGGCCAGCGACGAACTGATGGCTGCGCCCACTCCCGCCGCGTCGAAGGCGACGTCGACGCCTTCGCCGTCGGTCAGGGAGGCGACGGCGGCGGCGAGATCCTCGTTCACCGGGTCGACCACGGTGGCGCCGAGGGCTGCGATGATGGCGCGACGCTCCGCACTGGGCTCCGAGACGAGCACACGCTCGACGCCGCGGGCCCGCAGGGCGAACCACACGCCGATGCCGATCGGTCCGGCGCCTGCGATGAGCGCGGTACCGCCCGACTCGACGCCACTGCGGGAGACCGCATGCCACGCGACCGACATCGGCTCGACGAGGGCGCCCATGCGCAGATCGACGTTCTCCGGCAGTACGTGCAGCTTCGTCGCGTCGACGGTCGTGAACTCCGCCATGCCGCCACCGTCGGAGCTGAGCCCGTGGAAGCCGATCTTCTGGCAGGCGTTGAACATGCCGCGACGGCAGGCGGGGCATTCGCCGCAGTAGTAGATGGGCCAGACGGCCACCCGGTCGCCCACCGCGACGCCGGTCACGCCCTCGCCGAGCTCGACGACCGTGCCGGAGAACTCGTGGCCGAGAATCTGGGGCAATGTCGAACCCGTCACGGGGTGCGGGTGGTCGAGATCGAGTCCGGCGGCCTCGGGGGAGTAGTAGACGTGGAGGTCCGACCCGCAGATCCCCGCATACGCGTTGCGCAGCTTGACCTGTCCGGGCCCGGGCGTGGGCTCGGGGACGTCTTCGATGCGCAGATCTTCCTTGGCGTGGAACAGTGCGGCCTTCATTGGTTCTCTCCTTGTCCGGTGGCCGTCATCGCAGCCACCACTCCGGTGACGCCGCGAGGATCAGCCTCACGGCGCGGTCGATGTCGTCGTCGTCGCTCCGCAGCCACTCCTCGATGGCGCCAACAGTGCCCGCTGCGGCGTACGCCACGGCGATCCGCATCGCGGACGGATCGTCCGCGAAAACGGGAGGAACGATCTCCGAGTGCAGCTCGGCCCACAGCAGCAGACCGGAACGGATGGATGCCTCCAGGTTGCTGCGGACGGGGGCGGCCAGCAGGGGCTGCATCGCCCCGCGGTACACCGAGGCCCGTCGGCGGATGTGCTCCAGGAGGGCTCGTTCACCATCGCCGATGGCATCGGTCTGCGGCAGGATCTCCATGGCGGCGTCGATCTCGGCGGAAAGCGCGTCGGCGAGAAGCTGCACCGGACTCTCCGCGTGCCGGTAGAAGGTGTCTCTGGTGACACCCGCCGCTGCACAGATCGCGGAGACGGTGACATCGGCGACCGGCATCGCTCCGGCGAGTTCGAGCACCGCATGACGGAGGCTCTCCCGTGAACGTCGCGACCTCGCATCCATGCCCCCAGTCTATCTGACAGTTGTCAGATAAAGACCTCTTCTGCGTTGTGGATCACGCGCCTAGTCTCGAAGGAAGCGGGAGTTCGCGTCTGCCGGCGAAGGCGACCGTGACGACCAGTGCGGCGAGGGGAGCGGAGATGGTGGACGGGTCCCGGCGCGGCCCGATCGCGTGGATCGTCGTGTCGGCCCTGTCGATCGCTCTTGCGGCGTGTGCACCGAGGGCTGCACCCCCGTCGCCCTCGAGGCTTCCCGACGCCTCGGGATCGGTCTCCGCCGGAACCGAGACGACGATCGTCGAGAATCTGGCGGCGCCGTGGTCGATCGCCTTCCACGACGGGGTGGCGCTGATCAGCGAACGCGACAGCGCCCGGATCGTCGAGGTGTCGGACGACGGCGATGTCCGCGAAGTGGCGGTGGTCGACGGCGTCGAACCGGGTGGCGAAGGCGGCTTGCTCGGAATCGCCGTGCACGAGCGGTATCTGTACGCGTACTCCACCGGCGCGGACGAGAACCGCGTGCAGCGCTTCCCCCTCACCGGGGCACCCGGCTCCCTCGGCCTCGGTGCGCCGGAGACGATCCTCAACGGCCTGGCCGCCGCGTCGAATCACAACGGCGGTCGCATCGCCTTCGGCCCCGACGGCACGCTGTACGTGACGGTGGGAGATGCGGGCGACCGGGAGAGTGCCCAGGATCCGGGGTCACTGTCGGGCAAGATCCTCCGCATAACCCCCGACGGCGAAGTCCCAAGTGACAACCCCATCGAGGGGTCGCTCGTCTACAGCCTCGGTCACCGCAATCCCCAGGGGCTGGCCTGGGACGAGGGCGGCACGCTGTACGCGAGCGAATTCGGGCAGGACACCTGGGACGAGCTGAACGTCATCGAACCCGGCGGGAACTACGGATGGCCCGTCGTCGAGGGCATCGAGGATCGCGAGGAGTTCATCGATCCCGTCCAGCAGTGGGCGCCGGATGCCGCCAGCCCGAGCGGCATGGCGATCGCGGACGGCGCGGTGTTCATCGCGAATCTGCGGGGTGAACGGCTACGTGAGGTGCCGTTGGGCGATCTCTCGTCGTTCGCCGAGCACTTCACCGATGCCTACGGACGGCTTCGTGATGTCGTGGTCGCCCCCGACGGTGCGCTGTGGGTGCTCACGAACAACACCGACGGTCGGGGCGATCCCGGAGACGGCGACGACCGCGTCATCCGTGTGCCGCTCGAGTAGCCCCGGTCGCGTCCGCGCCCCAGGAAGCGAGGAGTCGGAGTCGTTCGGCGGAGGGGGAGCCGGGCTCAGCGCTGTAGATCAGCATCACCTGGCCCGGTTCGGCCGTGAGCGCGAGCTCTTCGTAGACGAGGGTCAACTCGCCGACGACCGGATGAGTGAAGCGCTTGATGCCCGAACCGTGGGTGCGCACGTTGTGCGCGGCCCAGAGCGTGCGGAATGCCTCACTGCGGGTGGAGAGCTCACCGACGAGGTCCTGGATGCCCTTGTCGTGCGGGTCGCGGCCCGCCTCGGCGCGGATGACGGCGACGCACATCTCGGCGAAGAGATCCCAGTCGGGGTAGAACTCCCGCGCTGCGGGGTCGAGGAACTGGAATCGGGCCAGGTTGGGGACCCGCCCGCCGTCGCCGATCACCGGTGAATAGAAGGCGCGGCCGAGCGCATTCGTGGCGATGAGGTTCTGCCGCTGGTCGCGGACGAACGCCACCGCCTCCGTCACGGAATCCAGTGCCCACTGCAGGCTGGGTCGCGGAGCTCCCGCCTTCGCCGTGCGGCGTCGAGCGCGTCCGGAAGAGGGAATGCCGTCTGCGGCGCGAGCGAGGTCCAGCAGGTGCGCATGCTCGGCGTCGTTGAGCTGGAGCGCGCGCGACACCGCCTCCAGGACAGAGGAGGAAGCGCCGGCGATGGCACCGCGTTCGAGCTTGGAGTAGTACTCGACGGAGACTCCGGCGAGGAGCGCGACCTCACTTCGACGCAATCCGTCGACGCGCCGGTTGCTCCCGGCGGTGAGACCGGCTGCCTCCGGGGTCACGCGGGCGCGCCGGGTCATCAGGAACTCCCGGACCTGTGCTCGATTGTCCATCAGGTCAGCGTAGATCCGATGCGCGCGGGAAGGGACGCCCTGAGAGGGCACCTCTCGGTGTCACGGGTGGTCCGGCGACCTCGCGATCTCCGGCCGCCGGTCCGCCCGCGGTGACGACGGGTTCCCCGTCGGTACACCCTTCGTCCGGGACTCCCGCCCTTCGGGGGACCGGTGGACGCTGGAATCCATGACACCACCAGTCGCGCTCTCTCGGCGGCTCCTGCCCGCACTGCTTCTGGTCCTGACCGTGTTCGGTCCGATCTCGATGGACCTCTACCTCCCGGCTCTTCCTGCGCTCACTCGCGACCTCGGCTCGGCGACTTCCGTCGCGCAGCTCACGGTCACGGCGTGCCTCATCGGACTCGCGGTCGGACAGCTGACGGCGGGACCGCTGTCGGACCGGCTCGGGCGGCGTCGCGTCCTGCTGGTCGGCATCGTCGCGTACGCGGTGACATCGCTCCTCTGTGCGTTCAGCCCGACGGTCGAGTTCCTGATCGTCGCTCGCCTGGTCCAAGGGCTTGCCGGCGGCGTCGGCATCGTCATCGCCAATGCCGCGGGACGCGACGTGTACGCGGGTGGTCAGCTGATCCGCTTCTACGGGCGCCTCACGGTCGTCGGCGGGTTGGCGGCGATCATCGGGCCACTGCTCGGTGGCGTGCTCACGGCTTTCACCGATTGGCGGGGCCTGTTCGTCTTCCTCGACATCGCCGGCGTCGCGATCCTGGCAGCGACGGTGCTCCTCTTCGGAGAGACACTGCCGGTCGAGCAGCGCAGCTCAGGGGGCCTCCGCAACGCGCTGCACGACTTCCGTACTCTGCTGAGCGACCGGGTCTTCCTGGGAGTCGTCCTGAATCAGGGCTTCCTCTATGCGGCCCTGTTCGCCTACCTCGCCGGTGCGACGTTCGTACTGCAGGACGTCTACGGGCTCACACCGCAGGGGTATGCCGCGGCCTTCGGTGCGAACTCCGCCGGGTTCATGGTGTGCGGCTACCTCGCCGGTCGCGCGGCGGAACGGTGGAGCGTGAGGGGCACTCTCGCGGTCGGAGTCGTCGTCACGGCGGCCGGCGCGCTCGGGCTGCTGCTGGCAGGTCTGACGCCGCTGCCGATGTGGGCCGTGCTCGCCGCGCTGTTCACACTCGCCGGCGGAGTGGCCATCGCCTCGCCGCCCGCGACCACCATCGCGCTCAGCGAGTATCCGCAGTCGGCGGGGACGGCCTCGTCGCTCCTGGGCGTGGCGCGATTCGGGTTCGGCGGCATCGCGGCACCGTTCGTCGGCATCGCGGGTGCGTCGAGCATTCTGCCGCTCGGGATCGTGACGACGGTCTCGGCGGCGCTGGCCGGCCTGTCGTACCTCATGCTCGCGCGGGCTCGCCGCGCGGCTGTTCTGCCTGCATCCGGGAGCGAGCTCGCGGCGAGGCACTGATCCGCGCTGCGATCATCAGCGAGGCCGCGTCCGGGGAGGGGAGTGGAAGCGGGACGCCGGGCTGTGAATGTCGGAAGCCCCGCACACCGGGAGGTGTGCGGGGCTTCTCTGGTGGGCGATACCGGACTCGAACCGATGACCTCTTCCGTGTGAAGGAAGCGCGCTACCAACTGCGCCAATCGCCCATACCCGTGGGGTACGTCAACCGATACTACCCGACGCTCAGAGGCCGTACGGACCACTCTGTGAGACACGCGCGAGATTCGCTGCGGGTTTGGCGGAGGGGGAATCTTCGGCTAATGTTTCATGAGTGCCCGGGACAACCGGGAACGAAATGCGGATGTAGCGCAGTTGGTAGCGCACAACCTTGCCAAGGTTGGGGTCGCGAGTTCGAGTCTCGTCATCCGCTCGAGTGCAGAGGGTCTTCTTCGGAAGACTCTTCGCACGTGGGGTCAATCCACACGGTGGCGTGGCCGAGCGGCTAGGCACCGGCCTGCAAAGCCGTTTACACGGGTTCGAATCCCGTCGCCACCTCACGGTAAAACTGAATAGCCCCAACGGGCGCGATTGGCGCAGCGGTAGCGCGCTTCCCTGACACGGAAGAGGTCACTGGTTCGATCCCAGTATCGCGCACAGACAAACCCCCGGTCTTCCGGGGGTTTTTTCGTGCCCGGGAGCTGCTGCCCGGGCGTGCCCTCGACGGATCGGTTCACCTGTCGGACGGATTCCCTGGGCGGCGGCCGTAGCACGGCGCTTCTCCCGACGGGTGTGCACGCTCCCTACGGGCGTACCGGCGGACACCTGATCCCGGCGACTCGGTCTCCGGAACCAGGCGTCCGCACCGTTCACGCCCGGATCATCGTCCCCTCAAAAGCGTGTCCCCGATGAACCCGCCCTCCGTGCAGCCGGGCGGGATCGCGAACACGGCGGACCCGATCGGGGTCGTCCATTCGTTGAGGAGGTCGAGTTCGTCGAGGCGCTGCTGCATCGGGATGAACTGCCGTTCGATGTCGGCCTGGAACGAGACGAACAGCAGCCCGGATTCCGAGACCTCCGCACCGGCCGGCCGCTCGTCGTAGTTGTACGCGCGTCGGAAGATGCGCTCGGCCCCTTCGCCGCGGGCGCGCCGGATGTGCGCGAACTGCGGGATGACCGGGAAGCCGATCGCGGTCTTCGCCTCGAAATCTGGTTCGTCGAACTCCTCGCGACCTGTGAGGGGGGCGCCGTTGGCGAGTGTTCTGCCCACCGAAGCATCGCGTCCGCTCCGGTCGAGGCGGTCCCACTTGTCGAGGCCCATCCGGATTCTGCGGATCACCATCCCGGTGCCGCCGGCGAGCACTCCCTCGTCGATCCACACGACGCGATCGAAGTCCTCGGTGCCGGGCTGCGGGTTGGTGGTCCCGTCCACCTGTCCGAACAGATTGCGCATGGTCGTTCCGGGCCGCTCCGTCCCATAGGCGCGACGGAATCCCTGCTGGGTCCAGCGGATGCTCGCGAAGCCGCGCGCGTCCTTCAGCAGCATTCGCGTGGCGTGCGCCACCGTCAGGGGATCGTCGCCGGCGATCTGCAGCAGGATGTCGCCGTCCGAGAACTCCGGGCGCAGCCGATCCACACCGAACGCGGGGAGGGGCGCGAGCCATGCGGGGGTCGAACCTCCCGCTCGCCCGACGAAGCCCGGGCCGACGCCGAACGTGATCGTGAGGCGCGCCGGCGACGAGGCGAGTTCCGGCTCGGAGTCGGCGAGGGCGGGGAGCCCTTGCGTGAGGCGCGCCGCGTCGTCGGTCAGGAGTCGCATGAGTCGGGCGAGGGCATCTCGGTCGACATCGTCGTGGAGGTCCAGGCCGACGAAGACGCCGTGGGCCTGGGCAGCGGTGTCGATACCGGCCTGATGGGCGCCGAAGAACGGCACGGTCTCGTCTCCGTTCATCGGCACGGATGCGGGTTCCGGCGTGGCGTCCGGTCGATTCAGGGCGAGGTCCGCTCCGACGGCCGCGACCGCGCCGACACCGGCGACAGCTCCTCCGAGGAGGAACTGCCGCCGGGTCGACCCGGTGCGGGGGGAGCGGGCGCCCTCAACGGGCGCCGTCATCAGTGATCCATACCGTCGTGCTCGTCGCCGCCCTCGTAGTTCTCGTTCGCGCCCGAGTAGTCCTTCACGGGGGCGGTGAACTCGTAGGTGGAGTCGTCATCGAACGTGAGGGTGAAGGAGATATCGGTTCCCGCGGCGAGCGGGCCGGTCAGGTCCATCATCATGATGTGGTTCGCCCCCGGCTCCAGCGCGAGCTGCCCGCCGGCGGGGATCACGAATCCGCCGTCGATCTCGCGCATCACCATCTCGCCGGCGTCGTTCTCGACCGTCTCGTGCAACTCGAGCATGGTCGAGGCCGCAGAGGTGACGGAAACCACGGTCGCATCGTGGTCGCCCGTGTTGACGAGGGTCCCGAACGCGGCGGACATGCCTTCGTCGGCGGACTTCACCCAGGCGTCTTCGATCCTGACGACGTCACCGGCGGGGCGGCTCTCGGTCTCGACCGGTGCCGCCTCCGGAGTGCACCCGGTCAGAGCGAGGAGCGAGACCGCGATCACGGCCGCGAGACGGGGGAGGTTTCTGGTGGTGTTCACAATGGTGCCTTTCACAGGTCATCTGCCGCACGGCCGCCGGTCTCCGGCGGTGCGGCTGCCGTCCGAGGACGGCGGAGGAATCGAATGAGCACGAGGATCAGGACCGCTGTGGCCGCCCCGCCCGCGCCGATGAGCAGCACTCTGAGCGCGCCGCCCGATTCTGCGTTCTGATCCGTCTGCTCCGACGCGTCCGCGGTCGCGGCCGTCGCATCGCCGGTGTCTGATGTCTGTGCCATCGGATCGGCGTCTCCCACGGTGAAGGGGATGACCCCCGCGATGGGGTGACCGTCTTCCGAGACGACCTGCCAACGCACCTGGTAGCCGCCGGTCGGCAGCCCGGGTGCGAGCGACGCGGTGACCGTGCGTCCGGCCACTGTGACGTCGCCGGCGACCCAGTCCTCGCCCGAAGCATCGACGACCAGGACGACGGCCCCGGTCAGAGACTCATCGAGCACGAGGAGCTCGCCCGAGAACGTCATCGTGATGTCCTCCGGCGGGGTCGTCAATCGTTCGTCGGCAGCGGGTGTGCTGGAGATCAGCTGGTCGTGGGCGGACGCGGGCGTCGCGATCGCGAGGGTCGCGATCGTCGCCAACGCCAGCCCGGCCGCGATCCTGCGGACAGGGGACATGGGAATGGCCTCTCATCGGACGTCGCCGGAGCGACGAGCGTGCATGCGTTCAGAGCCCGCGCGCATCGAATGCGCGCGGCGGGACACAACACTCGGCCGGGACCGGCCGAGGATGCGGATCAGATCGCCGCGGTGAGAGGTGGGGCTCGGCCGCGCAGAGTCGCGAGGAGAACCAGATCGGATGCGTGCGCGACATCGAACCGGCCGTGGAGTCGGTGGGCGACGCGAAGAGCCGGAAGAGTCAGCAACTGATCGGCACGACGTCGTACCCACCGCACCAGCTGGACCGCGAGGTCGCGCAGCGCGAGCAGCAGGCGTTCGCCGCGGTACAGCGCGGCCACGGTCAGCAGACCGGCGAGCGCGTGCCCGAGCCACATCGAGGCGTCAGCGGTGGCGACTTCGGGGATGCCGTTCACCGCCGGCAGCACGAGGGGTGTGCCGTGCACGTGCGGCGTCGAGACGCCGGACGGGGTGACCGTGCCGAGGACGAAGAGCACATGGAACAGGAACTGACTCGCGGCGACGGAGATGCCGAGGCGGATCAGCGACAACGAGCGGCCCGCGAGCAGCACGCTGATCATGAACGAGAAGACCCAGGGGACGAGGATACCGACGGCACCGGGCATCTGCCCTCCGCCGGAGACGTGACCGGCCAGTGCGATGAAGATCGCGAGTGACGAGGCAGCGAAGCCGCGGACGACGGCTGGCTTCCTGGACTCGGTCACGGTTCCAGTCTGGCATGACCTCCGCGACGTCACCGGCGGCTTCGACCGATCGTCCTGGAATCGCCACGGTGCTGTCACCGCGTCTCCTGGACTGTGCCCCCACCCACCGAAGAATGGGCAGGATTCGCGTTCGACCAGTGAGCCGGGAGTCCGCGTCTCACGTCATCCGTTGAGGTGAATCGTCGCGCTGTTCGGCGCCCGTGCGGGGGAGACGGAGGCGGCCGGGAGCACTGTCCTGGGGCCGCCCAGCGCGCGGAGCGCGTACAGGATGGTCGCGAGGTCGACGAGTTCCTGGACGAGCGCCCCGACGACAGCGGGGATGAGCCCGGTCATCGCGACGATCATGAGTCCGATGCTCAACCCGATGCCGATCCAGATCGCGGTGAGAGCGACCCGCAGCGTGTGACGACCGATCGAGACGGCGTCGACGAGCTTCGCCAGCGAATCGACGAGGATCACGACGTCGGCGGCATCGCCAGCTGCCGTCGCGCCCTTGGCTCCCATGGCGACGCCGATGTCCGCGGCGGCCAGGACGGGTGCGTCGTTGACGCCGTCGCCGACCATCATGACCGGGCGCGGTTGCAGCTCAGCGGCGAGAGCGACCTTCTCGGGCGGCAGCAGTTCAGCGTGGACCTCGGAGATGCCCACCTGATGAGCCACCGACTCCGCCGTCGGGCCGACATCGCCCGTGAGCATGACGATGCGATCCACCTCGTGTGTGCGCAGCCACGCGATGACAGCCGCTGCTTCGGGCCGCGGATGGTCGGCGAGGACGAGCACCCCGGCGAAGCGACCGTCGACCGCGACGTATGCTGCGGCCTGGCTCAGCTCGAGCGTCGCCCGCGCAGTGTCGGGCGCGAGAGCCGCCACGTAAGCGGGCTTGCCCACCACCACGTCTCTTCCGTCGATCTCGGCGACGACACCGTTCGTGGCCTCCTCGCGAGCTTCGGCGGCGCCGAGGAGCGTGATTCCGCGCGCCTCTGCTGCGCGGCGGATCCCCTCGGCGAGCACGTGCGTCGAGTACTGTTCCGCCGAGGCGGCGAGCTGCAGGACCTCATTCGCGCCGAAGCCGTTCGCGGGCCGGACGTCGACGAGCTCCGGTCGGCCCTGAGTGAGCGTGCCCGTCTTGTCGAACGCGGCCGACCGCACACGGGCGATCAGCTCGATGACGGCCCCTCCCTTCATGATCACGCCTGTCTTCGCCGCACGCGAGAGGCCGCCGAGGAACGCGACCGGGGCAGCGATCAGGAGCGGGCAGGGAGTCGCGAGCACGAGGACTTCGGCGAATCGGGATGCCTCGCCCGATACGGCCCAGGCCGTCCCTGCCAGGACGAGTGACACCGCGGTGAATGGAATCGCGAAGCGGTCGGCCAGGCGGACCACCGGCGCGTGGGAGTCTTCCGCGGCGTGCACGAGCGCCACGATCTGCTGATACTGGCTGTCCGCGCTGCTGCGGACGGCCCGGATCCGCACGGCACGGCTTCCGTTGATGGACCCGGACAGCACCTCGTCTCCGGATTCACGTGACACGGGCATGCTCTCACCGGTCAACGAAGACTCATCGAACGTGCCTGATGACGTGAGGAGCTCGCCGTCGACCGGGACGATCTCGGACGGGCGCACGAGGAGTATGGCGCCGACGGCGACCTCGTCGACGGGCACATCCCTGACCTCATCCGACTCCGCGGACTCCGCGTGCACGAGCACGTGTGCGATGCGCGGAGACCGATCCAGCAGAGCCGAGAGGTCACGCTTCGCTCGACGGCCGGCGAAGTCCTCGAGGGCCTCTCCGCCGGAGAGCATGAGCACGATGATGAGCGAGGCGATGTACTCGCCGACGGCCAGCGTCGCCACCATCGCGACCACCGCCAGGATGTCGAGGCCGACATGGCCGCGGAGTACGTCGCGCACCATTCCGACGAGGGTCCAGACGACGAACACCGCCACGTAACCGGTGGCGACCCAACGTCCGAGGGCCGGGGCATCGACCGCGTTGAGGACCAGCACGCTCACGAACACGAGGACGGTCGTCGTGATCGCCGGATATCGCCAGAGCACGCGGAGAAACCTCATGCCCCAGCTTCCCGCGTATCGGTGCGCACGTCCACCGCGGCGGAACGACTCGCGGATGCAGCGCGAGACGCGTCAGACGTCGGCCGAGTTGCGGCGGGCGTCCGTGGGCGTGATGCCCTGGCGTGCATGGACGATGAGAACGGGACAGTGCGCATGTTCCGCGCAGGCGGCGCTGACGGATCCCAGGAGCATTCCGACGAACCCGCCGTGCCCGCGGCTGCCGAGAACGAGCATGCTGCAGTTCTCGCTCAGTCCGATGAGGGTGCGCGCCGCAGAACCGAGCAGCGTCCGACGCATCAAGCCGTCAGGCGGGCTCTCTCCGAACGCTTCGCGGATGCTCTCGTCGAGGACCTCTTCGGCGTCGTTCTCCGGCGACCATTCGATGGCCAGATAGGGATCGATGGGCGGTGCGGTCCACGTCGTCACGGCCTCCAACGGTGTGTGCAGCGCTGCGGCGATGCGCGCGGCGTAGCGCAATGCGTCGATGGACGAGACGGATCCATCGACGCCGACGACGATCCGGTCGGTCTGTGTGTTCTCCATACGGCCACGATCGCTTGTACGGACCGTCGCCCTCGGGACGAAGGTCATATCGAGGGAGCGCTGGGCCGTGGGACCAACGACTCTGCTCTCCATCGATCCGGGGGAAGACCCTGACGGTGTGCAGCGACTACACACCGAACGGAAGGAAAGGCCATGGCCCTTGAGACAGACAGAGATATGGACCTGAAGCTCCTCGTGAGCGATGAACTCGAATGGACACCGGACGTGGACGCCGCCGGCATCGGTGTCGCCGTGGCAGCGGGGACTGTGACGCTGTCGGGCGAGGTCGGAAGCTATGCGGAACGCTTGGCAGCGAAGAAGGCAGCGCTCCGGGTCCGTGGCGTGCGCGCGATCGTCGACGACCTGACGGTGCACCCGCGGTCGGCGTTGCCGGTGACCGAGACCGACATCGCGAAAGAAGTCGAGCGGGCGTTGGCGTCGTCGTCGAACGTCCCGGATACGGTGAAGGCGGAGATCAGCGGGCACGATGTCACCCTCCTCGGAGAGGTCGACTGGGATTTCCAGCGCGTCGCTGCGAAGCGCGCGGTGCAATATCTGCGCGGTGTGTTCACGGTGAACAGCATGATCACGCTCCGGGAGCGCCCTTCCGCTGAGGACACCGAAGAGCGCATCTCGAATGCGCTCACGCGGAACGCGCAACTCGATGCCGAGAGGATTCACGTGACGGTCGACGGCAGCACGGTCACGTTGACGGGAACGGTGAGGTCGTGGGCGGAGCGTCGCCAGGCGACGAACGCGGCTTGGGCCTCCCCGCACGTGACGGATGTGGACGACCAGATCGAAGTCGGTGGCTACTGAGGGAGTCGTGCTGTCTTTCCGGCCGCGCCGGGAGAGGATTCCGAGGTTGCGAGGGTGAACGCTCGGCCGTCGACGGAGTCGGGCAGGATGCGCACCCAGCGATCCTTCTCCTCGGGCGCCCAGGGACGGACTCCGAGGCGCTCAGCGGCGAGCACATCGCCGTCTCGGTCGAACTCCTCCGCGGAACCTTTCACGACCACGCTGAACGCTTCCTCGGCATCGAAACCGTCGACCTCGAAGGCGATGCCGCTGTGGATCGTCAGCTCCAGGAGCTTCGTCCCCGCCGAGGTCCTGAAGACGATGACGTGTCCGTCGACCCGGTGGTTGACGGGGAAGATGTCCACCTGCCCCGCCGCTGCGGCAGCGATACGACCGTAGGGAGCCCCGGCCAGGCGTTCCCAGCATTCGTCCTGCGTCAGCATTCGCGTCGGTGGACGCTCGATCTCCTCCATGGTGAGCCACCTCCAGATGTGTGTCGCCTCTGATCCGGGTTCCGTCGCGAACCTGGAGAGGCCACGCTTCCGTGGACTCGCGGGTTCCTCGATGCGGACATGGTGACATCGTGCGCGCGCCGACGACTCCACGATCAGAGTCGAAGGTCCCACCGCCCCTCCGACCGAGGTGAGGCTACGGCGACCCCTCTCCTGACCCGGGAGGACCTTCGGCACTGAGATGTCACGCACACGGGTGTGAGGTCGGCTCATGACGAGAACCCCTCCCCGAAAGGAAGCGCGATGATATCGCCCGGGACGACGAGCTGGCCGAGCACCGAGGTGCGGGAACTGTCACACGCGAAGCTCGAGACGGTGAATGCCTGGTGGCGTGCGGCGAACTATCTCTCGGTCGGGCAGATCTACCTGCTGGACAACCCTCTGCTGCGCGAGCCACTCACGCGTGATCACATCAAGCCCCGTCTTCTGGGGCACTGGGGGACCACCCCTGGCCTGAACTTCATGTACGCCCACTTAAACCGCGTGATCCGGGAGCGGTCGCTCGACGTCCTCTTCGTCGCGGGACCCGGGCATGGTGGTCCCGGTATGGTCGCCAACGCCTATCTCGACGGCACGTACAGCGAGGTGTACGACGCGATCGAACGCACCGAGGACGGCGTCCGAGAACTGTTCCGGCAGTTCTCGTTCCCCGGAGGGATACCCAGCCATGTGGCTCCGCAGACACCGGGGTCGATCCACGAGGGCGGCGAGCTCGGCTATTCCCTCTCCCACGCGTACGGCGCAGCGTTCGACAACCCGGATCTTCTCGTCGCCGCGGTCGTCGGGGACGGCGAAGCCGAGACCGGACCGCTGGCAACCGGGTGGCACTCGAACAAGTTCCTCGATCCTCTGCACGACGGAGTGGTACTGCCGATCCTGCACCTGAACGGCTACAAGATCGCGAATCCGACGGTGCTCGCGCGCATCCCCGAGGAAGAGCTGCTCCAGCTCATGCGGGGCTACGGGCATACTCCTCACCTCGTCTCCGGAGGTTTCGACGGCGAGGACCCGATCGAGGTTCACCGGCGATTCGCACACACCCTGGATGAGGTGCTCAACCAGATCGCGCAGATCAAAGCTGATGCGGCGTCAGGTGCGCTCCGCACGCGTCCGGCATGGCCGATGATCATCCTGCGTACGCCGAAAGGGTGGACCTGCCCGAAGGAGATCGATGGCCACCCGGCAGAGGACAACTGGCGTTCGCACCAGGTGCCGCTCCGCGACGCTCGCGACACCGAAGCGCACACGCGGCTGCTCGAGCATTGGATGCGGTCATACCGGCCGGAGGAGCTGTTCGATGATGACGGTGGAGTGCGGGACTCGGTGACCGCGCTCGCGCCGGAGGGCGATGCCCGGATGAGCGCCAACCCCGTGGCGAACGGCGGACTGCTGCGGAAGGATCTGGTGCTCCCCGACTTCCGCGACTATGCCGTCGACGTCCCGTCTCCGGGAGGGTCCGTCAGCGAGGCGACTCGCGTGCTCGGAACCTGGTTGCGGGATGTGATCGCGGCGAATCCGAAGGACTTCCGCATCTTCGGCCCCGACGAAACCGCATCCAACCGTCTCGATGCCGTCTTCGAGGTCACGGACAAACAATGGAACGCCGCGGTATGGCCGATCGATGAGGACAACCACCTCGCCAGGACCGGACGAGTCGTCGAGATGCTCAGCGAGCACCAATGCCAGGGGTGGCTGGAAGGCTATCTTCTGACCGGACGCCACGGGGTCTTCAACTCCTATGAGGCGTTCGTGCACATCGTGGACTCGATGTTCAATCAACACGCCAAGTGGTTGAAGACCTCTCGAGGCATCGCTTGGCGGCGTCCCATCGCCTCACTGAACTACCTTCTCAGCTCCCACGTCTGGCGTCAGGATCACAACGGGTTGTCGCACCAGGACCCGGGTTTCATCGACCACGTCGTGAACAAGAAGGCCGACGTGGTGCGCGTCTACCTCCCGTTCGATGCGAACACTCTGCTGTCGACCTACGACCATTGTCTGCGTTCCGTGGACTACATCAACGTCGTCGTGGCGGGGAAGCAACCGGCTCCGAACTGGTTGACGATGCGAGAGGCCGTCGAACACTGCACCCGGGGCCTGGGGATTCTCGAATGGGCGGGGAGCGAGCGCGCAGGTGAGGAGCCGGATGTCGTCCTCGCCGCTGCGGGCGACGTTCCGACGTTGGAAGTCCTCGCGGCGGCAGCCCTCATTCACGAGCACATGCCCCGGCTGAAGGTGCGCGTCGTGAACGTCGTCGACTTGATGAGGCTCCAGAGCGAGGGGGAGCATCCGCATGGCCTCAGCGACCGCGAGTACGACGCCGTCTTCACCGAGGACAGGCCGGTGATCTTCGCGTACCACGGCTATCCGTGGCTGATCCATCGCCTCACTTACCGGCGACACGGACACGACAACCTCCACGTGCGCGGGTACATCGAGGAAGGCACCACGACGACCCCGTTCGACATGGTCATGATGAACGACATCGACCGATTCCACCTCGTCATCGATGTCATCGATCGGGTGCCGGGCCTCGCATCCGCACAAGCGGGGCTGCGGCAGGAGATGCAGGATGCGCGCCTCCGTGCGCGAGCGTACACGCGTGCGCACGGTGAGGATGCGCCCGAGATCGCGGGGTGGACCTGGAGCCGCGCGCACTCCCGGCGGGGCGACCACCGCGCGAGCGCAGGACCGTCCCTGAACGATGAGCACCTCGACCAGAAGGAGTAGCACCATGACATCTACCACGCACACCGACGACGGCGACCTGCAACGAGCCGTCCAACTCGAGCTGGAATGGACCCCCGATGTCGATGACGCCGGGATCGGTGTCGCGGTCGAAGACGGCACCGTCGCACTCTCCGGTGAGGTCGACAGCTATTCCGAGCGCCTCGCGGCGCGTCACGCAGCCCTTCGTGTCCGCGGCGTCAACGCCGTCGTCGATCGCCTCAGCGTCCCATCGTCGCTCGAGGAATCCATGACAGACACGGCGGTGGCGGAGGAGGTGGAGCACGCGCTCCGTGCTGCCGCCGATGTTCCTCCCGGCGTGAAGGCAGTGATCGACGGCGGCGACGTGACCCTGATGGGGGAGGTGGACTGGGACCACGAGCGTCGTGCGGCGAAGCGGGCGGTACAGCACCTGACCGGCGTGCGAACCGTGAACAGCATGATCACCCTGACTGCGCGGCCCTCGGCGGCGGACGCAGAAGAGCGGATCCGCGGAGCGATCAGGCGCAACGCACTGGTCGACGCGCACACGATAGAGGTCGTCGTGTCCGGCACTTCCGTCACGCTCACCGGAACCGTCCGATCATGGGCGGAGAAGAATCAGGCCGCTGAGGCGGCGTGGGCCTCGCCGCACGTGACGGAGGTCGACAACCGCATCGTCGTTCATCCCTATTGATGCGGTCACACGGACGGCGCCCCCGGTGAGCCGAGTCGGGCCATCCGCTCCGTCTCGAGCACGGCTGCCTGTGTGCGGCGTTCGAGACCCAGCTTGCTGAGCACGGAGGAGACGTAGTTCTTCACGGTCTTCTCCGCGAGTCCCAGACGAGCGCCGATCTGGCTGTTGGTCAGCCCCTCGGCGATCAGTGCGAGCGTCTGCTTCTCACGGAGGTTCAACGATCCGTACCGAGGGTCCTCGGCGCGGGCATCGCGCACTCGATGGGCGACCTGCCGCACCATCGAAGGATTCAGGAGAGACCTCCCTGAGGCGACATCACGCACAGAACGGACGAGCTCGTCGGTGTGCAGCGTCTTCAGCAGGTAGCCGGCCGCATCGCCGATGACAGCAGCGACGAGCGCGTCGTCATCGTCGAATGCCGTCAGGATCAGGCAGCGCACGCTCGGATGGGATTGGCGGATCTGACGACACAGGTCGATTCCACTGCCGTCGGGGAGATGCACGTCCAGGACAGCGACGTCCGGGAGCGTCTCGGCGATCCGGACGACAGCCTCGCTGTAGGTCGTGGCTTCCCCGACCACCGTCAGCTCGGGGTCGAGCGCGAGGATTCCCGCGATGCCGCGGCGCACCACTTCATGGTCGTCGACCAGGAACACTCGGTGCATTCGTCCCTCTCTTCGCTGTCGGTCAGCGGGACAGAGCCACGCGCACGCCTGCGCGTGGATTACACAGTACAGGCGCGGCCGACGGCGAGCATCGGCGGGGTCACGGCGCGGGAGCGGGCACGGGCCGTTGCGTGGGGGCGTGGATGACGAGCGTCGGACAGTGGGCGTGCGCAGCACACGCCGCGCTGACCGAGCCGAGCAGCAGCCCGGCGAAGCCGCCATGGCCTCGACTGCCGACGACGAGCATCGAGGCGTGCTCGCTCTGCTCGATCAGCACCTCCGCGGCCCGGCCCGGTAGGACCGTGCGGGTCAATCGTTCCGGTGGCGACCCTTGGAAGGCTTCGAGCACGGCGTCGGCGAGACACGTTTCGGCCTCCCTCTTCGGGGACCACTCCGTGCCCGGGTCGAAAGGATCGACCATCACGGGATACGTCCAGGTCGTGACGGCGACGAGGGGGGTGTCGAGTGCGGCAGCGAGTCGCGCGCCGAAGGTCAGCGCTTCGACGGATGCCGAAGATCCATCGACCCCGACGACGATGGGGAGGTGTTCGGTGTCAGGTGTCATCCGCCCATGCTGCTCGCCCACGCAGAATGGCACAGAGTCGAACGTCCCGCGCGGTCGTCCGGATTCACGCTGTGGGGTCGGCCGGGCGTGCGGGCACGATGAGGACCGGCGCGTTGATGTTCACCAGGATGTCCTGGACGACGGGGCCGACGGAACGTTCCCCGTCGTGGACATGGCCTGCGCCGATCACGATCAGCGCCGCGTTCCTCGATGCATCGAGCAGTGCTTCCGCGGGTGGACGCGCCGTCTCGCGTGTTCCCCGCATGGCCCGCGGCGCCAGACGGCTCACAAGGGAAGCCGCCTGCTCGATCGCGGATCCCGCGGTCTCCACGGGAGCCGGAACGATCCCGGCGAAGGACGAGTGGAGGATCTGCAAGGGCTCCCCGCTCTGGACGGCTTCGGCTGACGCGGCTTGGACGATGCGCTCGAGCAGGTCGTCGTCTTTGACCCCGGCGATGATCCCCGACCGGAAGCGCAGATCGACCTGCGGTATGACGGCGACGGTGCACCGCACCGACGAAGCGATGCGAAACGCCATCGTGCCGAACACGCGGCCGTGGATGAATCCCGTCTTTCCCGTGCCGATCACGAGAACGTCATCGTCCTCCACGATACCGGCCAGCGCTTGCGGCACCGGACCCGGGGGGAGCACGACGTCTGTCGATGTCGGCGGGTCGGATCGGGCGGCGACGGCATCCCTCTTGGACGACACATGCACTCGGACGAGTGGGACGCCCGCGGCCGAAGCATGCGATTCCGCCCACGCGGTCGCAGCCTCCTCGGCGCTGTTTCGTTTGAGCCCCAGGACATATCGCGCAGGCATTCGGTGCCGCCCTCTCTCCGGTGGAAACTCATCGTCCGACGGGGGACCTCACGTTAGAAGAGTCGAAGGTCCTGCGCGCCGCGTTCGGGAGTAGTGTCAGCAACAACTGCCGCGGAAAGTGGGGGTGATGGACGACGAATCTCTTCAGTTCCCTGACCAGCGCCGCTCCGAGCTGGAGAGCACGATCGGTGAGCTGGTCGAGCGCGCTCAACGGGTACTCACCGCCCAGGGGCGATTGCGCAGCCTGCTGCGCGCGAGTCAGATCGTCGTGGAGGACCTCGAGCTCGAACAGGTGCTCCGCCACATCGCCGAAGCGGCTCTGACCCTGGTGGACGCGCAGTACGGTGCGCTCGGTGTGATCGATCGCGCAGGGCGACTGGAGCAGTTCATCCACGTGGGGATGCCGCACGAGGTCGCCGTGATGATGGATCATCTCCCGGAGGGGCGCGGCATTCTGGGCGCGGTCATCGAGAGCGAGCATCCGATCCGGTTGGAAGACCTCGGCACGGATCCGCGATCGGTGGGCTTTCCCGCACATCACCCGGCGATGCGCACTTTTCTCGGGGTGCCGATCCGGGTGCGTGGCGAGATCTACGGGAATCTGTACCTCACCAATCGCGTCGGCGGTGAGTTCACCGATGAGGACGAGGAGCTGGTGCTCGCGCTCGCGACGACGGCCGGGATCGCGATCGACAACGCCCGCCGCTACGAGGAGTCGCAGCGGCTTCAGCGACTGAGCCGCGCCCTCGCAGAGATCTCCGCGGCCCTGCTCGCCCCGGATTCCGGCGATGTCTTCGGTGTGGTCGCAGAGAAGGTCGCCGCGGTGATCGATGCCGATCTGGTGCTGTTCGTGGCTCCGGGGCCCGGTGGCGGGCGCAGCCGGGTGACGACTGCTCGGGGGCTCGGCGCCGAGAAGATCCAGGGGACGGATGTCCCCGACGGCGACTCCTTGATCGCACGCGCGATGAGCGGGGCAAGCGTCGTCTCCAATGCCGACCCGGCCGAGTCTCCGTCCTTCGACTCGCATGTCTCAGGAGGGGCGACGATCGCTGTGCCCCTTCTGGTCGCGGGCGCGCCCGCAGGAGTCCTGTGCGTGGTGCGTAACGCGAAAGGACCGCGGTTCTCTCCCGAAGACCTGTCGATGCTCTCCGAGTTCGCCGCGCAGGCCGGCCTCGCTGTCGCGCTGGCTCAGGCTCGCGCCGACCGTCAGCGGCTGGATCTGATCGAGGACCGTTCGCGCATCGCGCGCGACCTTCATGACAAAGTCATACAGCGGCTCTTCGGAACGGGGCTCGGCTTGCAGGCCCTGGCCGCCGCCCTGCCCGCGCACGCCGCGACCCTCTCCGCTCACGCCGGAGACATCGATGCGGCCATCTCCGATTTCCGCACGGCGATCTTCGCCCTCCAGGCTGCGGATGCCGAGTCGGTCCGTCATCGTCTGCTGGGTGTGGTGAGCGAGTTCACGCCGATCCTGCAGAGTGCGCCGCGGGTCGTATTCGCCGGACCCGTCGATCTGCTCGTCACAGGCGTGCTCGCTGAGGATGTCATCGCCGTCGTGCGCGAGTCGCTCAGCAACATCGCGCGTCACGCGCGGGCCACGACATCGGAGGTCAGCGTCTCCGTCACGGCATCCCATGTGACCGTCGATGTCGATGATGACGGGATCGGTATACCCGAGAATCCGGCGCGTGTCAGCGGCACGGCGAATCTCGAGATGCGCGCGCGTGCTCACCTCGGCACGTGCAGTATCGGGGTTCGAGACACGGGCGGCACGCGGGTGCATTGGCGGGCACCGCTGCCGGCGGATTCGACGGAGGCCCGATGATCCGGGTGTTCCTCGTCGACGACCACAGCGTGGTCCGTCGTGGGATCTCGCAGATCCTGGACGCCGAGCACGGGCTCGAAGTCGTCGGAGAATCTGGTTCGGTCCGCGGAACTCTCGGGCGCGTGGCCGCGACCGTGCCGGACATCGTCGTCCTCGACGTACGGCTCCCGGACGGGAGCGGGGTCGACCTCTGTCGCAGCATCCGATCGGAACACCCCGGCATCCGGTGCCTCATGCTCACCGCATTCGACGACGACACTGCGAGCGCCGCCTCTGTGGTCGCCGGCGCCTCGGGATATGTGTTGAAGACGATTCGTGGATCCTCGCTCGTCGACTCGATTCGCCGGGTCGCGAACGGAGAGGATCTGACGCCCCCCGCAGTCGCTGAGCGCGTCCGTGCCCGGCTCGCGTCACGAGCGTCCGCCCCTCCTGCCGCCGACATGCCCTTGAGTCTGCGGGAGCGCCAGATCCTGCGGCTCATAGCGGAAGGGCTGACGAACCGTCAGATCGGCGAGCATCTCGGTCTCGCCGAGAAGACCGTCAAGAACTACGTCTCGGCGCTGCTCGCGAAACTCGGCATGCAGCGACGGACACAAGCGGCTGTCTACGGCGCCGCAGAGCGCTTCTCCGCTCGAGCGACAGGGGATCGCTCCGATCGGTCGTGAGCGTTCCACGGGACGTTCGACCCTCGCCGCGCCGCCGGCGCCAGGGAAGCTCCCCGTATCGGGGGACCTCGCCGCCGACAAAGGAGCATCATGGCCGACTCGACCTTCGCGCAGTCACGTCCACTCACCATCGGACCAGCTGACCTTCATCTCCCACCGACGCAGCCGATCGACATCAGTGATCTCATGCAGGCGGGACCACGACCATGATGACGGAACCCGTGCCGAATCGTGCCCCGAACGCGGAGATCGTCTTCGAGTCGTTCTTCGGCAACACCCGCCGCGTGGCCGAGGCGATCGCCGACGGCATGCAGGAGCATCTCTCCGCCGGACTCGTCGACGTGCGACAGGCGAAGCCCGCGGGGCACCACCAGGTTCTGGTGGTCGGAGCGCCCACTCATGCCCATTCGTTGAGCAGACCCGCCTCGCGGCGAGAAGCGGAGATCTGGGCCAGAGACCCCGGCAAGCACCTGGTGCTCGAGCACGGCAGCCAGGAGACGGGGATCCGGGAGTGGATCGAGACCGGCCCCACGGCGACCTTCGGATACGCCGCGTTCGACACGCGCGTCGACATGCCGAGGATCTTCACAGGGTCGGCAGCGGCCGCGATCGCGAAGCGACTTCAGAAGACGGGAAGGCGGGAGCTGGTCCGCCCCGAGAGCTTCCTGGTCGACAAGGACAGCCATCTCCTCCCCGGTGAGCTCGAGCGGGCACACGCCTGGGGAGCCACGATCGCAGTCGCCGTACTGTCGACACAGCTCGCCGCGAGTGGCCAGCAACGACCATGACCGCGGCCACGAGTATGAGCGCGGCGACGTTGAGGTTTCTCGGTGCCGCAGACACGGTGACGGGGTCGCGCTACATGCTCAGCACGCCGTCCGCACGGATACTCGTCGATTGCGGGCTGTTCCAGGGATACAAGGTGCTCCGAGAGCGCAACCGCGCTCCGCTCGCCGTTCCCCCACGCACCATCGACGCCGTCGTCCTCACGCACGCACACCTGGATCACTCCGGCTACCTGCCGGCCCTCGTCAGAGAGGGCTACCGAGGCTCTGTGTATGCAAGCGAAGGCACGGCCTCCCTCTGCCGGATCATGCTCATCGACAGCGCACATCTGCTGGAAGAAGAAGCACGGCATGCGGCGAAGCACAGATGGTCTCGACATGAGAATCCGACACCGCTGTACACGGTGAAGGATGCAGAGCGTGCTCTGGAACGGTTCGTCGTGGTGCCGGAGGGGGAGGAGACGCACATCGCCGGTGCGACCACCGCGGTCCTGCATCCGGCCGGTCACATCCTGGGAGCGATGAGTGCGTACATCGATGTCGGCGAGCGGCTCGTGTGCTTCACGGGTGACCTGGGGCGGAGCGACGATCCACTCATGCGACCTCCGCATCCCTTCGAAGGTGCGGACATCCTCGTCACCGAATCGACCTACGGAAACCGAGCGCACAGCCCGGTCGATCCCGAATCGCAGTTGGGAGATGTCGTCCGGCGCACGGTTCGTCGCAACGGTGTCGTCCTCATCCCCGCGTTCGCGGTCGGCCGCACCGAGACCGTGCTGCTCCACCTTTCTCGATTGCGCGAGCGCGGCGAGATCCCCGACGTGCCGATCTACGTGAACAGTCCGATGGCGATCAGCGTCGCCGACGTGTATCGCCGGCACCCCGAGGAGCATCGTCTCTCCGCGGATGAGGTCGAACGCCTGTACGACCTTGCGACTCCGGTCCACAGCGTCGACGACTCGAAGCTCCTCAATCTGCGCGGGGGCCCGATGATCATCATCTCCGCCAGCGGGATGCTCGCCGGAGGGCGGATCCTGCACCATCTTCTGGCCTACGCCCCCGATAAGCGCAACGCGATCGTCCTGACCGGCTTCCAGGCCGGCGGCACACGCGGGGCGCGGTTGCTCGCCGGGGAGCGCACACTGCGCGTTTTCGGCAGGGACATCGCCGTCGGGGCCGAAGTCGTCTCGATCGATTCGATGTCTGCACATGCCGATGCCGACGGGATCGTCCGCTGGATGCGCGCGGCGGAACGGGCGCCCGATGCGGTGTACGTGACGCACGGCGAGCCCGCCTCCGCGGACACACTGCGGCTGCGGATCGAGCGCGAGCTCGGGTGGCCGGCGCGCGTACCCGACCACGGTGAAGAAGTTCGGATCTAGCCCCGGTCGGCCCCCGGTCGTTCCCGCAGGGGCGCCTCCACTGAAAGGAACCGCACATGGAAGAGAGCATCCTCGTCGGAGTCGTCGACAGCCGCGCATCCCAGCGGGCTGTCGAATGGGCGGCGCGCCGCGCCGAGGAGCGGCTCAGCAGGGTCGAACTGATCTCAGTCGTGGGGGGCGCGATCGGTGCGGTGGGCGAAGGGAACGTCGTCGCAGAGGCGATCGGACTGACGCGCGCACTGCTCGCGCGCGAAGCAGAGCGGGTCCGAGCCCACGGTGTGAAGGCGGACATCAGAGTCGCACGCGGAAACCCCGTGGAGGAGCTGATCGACGCGTCCATGGTGTTCGATCTTCTGGTCATCGGGAGTGACTTCCAGGGATCGGATACGGAATCACGGCGTGGCCCCCACGGTATCCGAGTGGCCGCCGGTGCGCACTGCCCGGTGGTCGTCGTGCCGGACATCGACCTCTCCGGTCGGAGAGGGGTAGTGGTGGGGGTCGACGGTTCCTCGATCTCTCGGAAGCTGATCGACTTCGCCGCGGCCGAAGCGGCGATCACCGGGGATCCGCTCACGGTCGTCAATGCTTGGGTGACGGTTCCGTTGCCGCTCAACATGTCCGCTTATCCGGCGGACTACCTCAGGGGCATGCAGAAGCTGACGGAGGATGCTCTCGCGGAGTCCTTGGCGGCGATTCCCCGACTCCACCCGCAGCTGGAAGTGCGTCGAGTCGTCGAGCGAGGCTACGCCGAGGTCATCATCAATCGGCTCGCAAGCGACGCTCGCCTCGCCGTCATCGGCTCGCACGGGCGCGGAGCGATCGCTCGCTTCCTTCTCGGGTCGACCAGCCAGGCGATCGTCTCGCGACCATCCACAGTGACAGTGATCGTCCGGTGACCGACGTGAGTTCGGTCTCTGCGCCCGTCGGTCCGTCGCAGCAGGACCTTCGGTCCGTGCGGGAGGCGCCGCAGGCTTCAGGCTTCAGGCTTCAGACACCCACGATTTCGTCAAGGAGGAATGATGCGAGCAGCAGTCGTCACAGAGTTCGGTGCGCCGGCGCAGGTGGAGGAGCGCCCGGTGCCGGAGCCCGGTCCGGGACAGGTACTGGTCCGCCTGGAGACGTGCGGACTATGTCACACGGATATCCATGCGATGCGAGGAGACTGGCCGGTGAAGCCCACCCTCCCGCTGATCCCGGGGCACGAAGGCGTCGGAATCGTCGAGCAACTCGGCACGGGCGTCACCAACCGTGCTGTCGGGCAGCGTGTCGCGATGCCCTGGCTCGGTCACGCCTGCGGTGAGTGTCGGTACTGCGTCGACGGGCGAGAGAACCTCTGCGAGAGCCAGTACAACAACGGCTATGCGGTCGATGGCGGCTACGGCGAATACATGCTCGCGGACTCCCGCTTCGCCGTCGCCGTTCCCGAAGGCATCACCGCCATGGACGCCGCGCCGCTCACATGCGCCGGCGTGACGACCTATGCCGCCATCAAGAATGCACGGGTCACGCCGGGGGAGACCGTGGTGATCTTCGGCGTGGGCGGGCTCGGGCATCTCGCCGTCCAATACGCTCGCCTGGTCGGTGCGAAGGTCATCGCCGTCGACGTCACCGACGAGAAGCTGGAGCTGGCGACGGAGCTGGGAGCGGACCACGTCATCAACGCCCACGACACCGACCCGATCACCGCGATCCGCAGCCTCGGTGGAGCTGACGTCGTCGTGGTGCTCGCCGTCGCTCCCGCGGTCTTCGATCAGGCGTTCTCCTCTCTGAATCGCGGGGGTCGTCTGGTCCTCGTATCGCTGCCGGCCGGCGGGGAACTGACTGTTCCGATCTTCGACACCGTCCTGAAAGGCATCAGCATCATCGGTTCGATCGTCGGCACGCGACAGGACCTCGCTGAGGTGTTCGCTCTGCATGCCGCCGGGCGCACCAGAGTCGTCACAGAGGCCCGCGAGCTGCAGCAGGTGAACTCGTCCGTCGACGAGGTACTCGCCGGTGCGGTTCCCGCGCGCCTCGTGTTCCAGTACCACACCGCCGACATCGTGCCCGTCTGAGGCGCCGCTGCCCTTGCTCGACGATCCCGCCCACGCACCGACGATCCGCGCGCCTCGCCGATGACCGCGGGCGACTGTCCCACCCGATAGTGTGTGGGCAACAGAGCAGCGAGGAGCCCCGGATGAGTGCCCAGATCGTCGATGTCGACAACTTCACGCGGGTAGAAACCGACACGATGATCGACCGGATGCTGCCGATCATCGGCGGGGTGGGCGTGTTCCACCACGACCGTGCGCTCCCGCCCCTGGAGCAGCAACCGGTGATTCGACAGAACCGCGACACGCTCTATTCGGTCGCGATCATCGATCTCAGTGGGGGCCCCGTCACCCTCACGCTGCCGGAGGTCGGAGACCGGTACGTCTCGGTCATGATCATCAACCAGGACCACTACATCAACCGTGTCTTCCATCGGGCCGGCTCCTATCCCCTCACGATCGAGGAGTTCGAGACCCCGCACGTCATCGCCGCGGCACGCATCCTCTTCGACCCGGCAAGTCCGAGCGACCTCGAAGCGGTGAATGCGATCCAGGACCAGATCACTCTCACCGCGAGCGGTACGCAGGAGTTCTCTCACCCCGAATACGACCACGACAGCTACGTCGAGGTTCGCGAAGCCCTGCTCGTGCTGGGCAAGACGATGGGTGGACTGTCGGGATGCTTCGGAGCGAAGGAAGACGTCGACCCCGTGCGTCACCTGGTCGGCACGGCGCTCGGCTGGGGTGGCCTTCCCGATGCGGAGGCGTCGTACATCAACATCGACCCCAAGCTTCCCGTCGGCCGCTACACCATGACCTTCCGAGACGTGCCCGCCGACGCGTTCTGGTCGGTCAGCGTCTACAACGCGGCCGGCTACTTCGAACCCGGGCCGATCGGCGCCACGAACGTCAACTCGGTGTTCGCCACCAAGAACGAGGACGGATCGACCACCGTGCGCCTCGGCGACCACGGCGACGATGCCGCGAACTCCATTCCCCTCCCGGAGGGCTGGAACCTCCTGATCCGGCTCTACCGGCCGCGGCTCGGTGAGCTCGCCTCATGGAAGCTGCCGGAGATCATCGCCGGCTGACCACACCCCGGCGGTGCAGACCTCGCCGTCTTCGAGCATCAGGAAGGCGCTCGTGGCGCCCGCTTGACCTCGTCGTACGCCGCGAGGGCGGCCTTCCTGGTCTCACCGAGGTCGACGATCGGTTCGGTCGGTGCTTCGGAGGCCCACTGCGAGATGTAGAGCCCCTGCGGGTCGAACTTCTTCGCCTGCAGCTCGGGATTGAAAACGCGGAAGTACGGGGCCGCATCGGCACCGGAGCCCGCCACCCATTGCCAGTTGAACGGGTTGTTGGCCTCGTCGGCGTCGACGAGCGTGTCCCAGAACCACTCCTCGCCGAGTCGCCAGTCGATCAGCAGGTTCTTCACGAGGAAGGAGGCCACGACCATCCGGACGCGGTTGTGCATGTAGCCCGTGTGCCAGAGCTCCCGCATTCCCGCATCCACCAGCGGCACTCCGGTCTCGCCGTGCTGCCAGGCTTCCAGATGCGTGGGATCGAGGGGCGGCCAGGGGAATGCGTCGAACTCGCGACGCAGATTCCGGGTCGCGAGGTCGGGGGAGTGGTACAGCGTGTGCCAAGCGAACTCCCGCCAACCGAGCTCGGAGAGGAATCCGCCGGCACCGTCCACGCCGACGGCCTCGTGCCAGACCGTGAAGGGGCTGATCTCTCCCCAGCGCAGCCGCGGGGAGAGCAGCGAGGTCGCACCGGCAGCGGGTTCGTCGCGCGCGCGGTCATACGAGGGGAGGTCGTGAGCGAGGAACTCCGTGAGGCGTCGCCGGGCGGCGGGTTCCCCAGGCTCCCAGGTGTCGCGCAGGCCCCCGGCCCAATCCGGCCGGGTGGGCAGCAGATCCCAGTCGTCGAGAGCATCGGAGGCGGGGACATGATCCGGGCCATCGACTGTCCGTGGCTCCGGAAGCGGCGCGCGTGGTGCCGGCAGCGCGAGACACGCGCGCCAGAACGGGGTGAAGACGGAATAGTGCGTGCCGCTGCCGGTCGTCACGGTCCACGGCTCGTGCAGCAGGGATGCTGCGAAGGACGCGACCTCGAGCCCCTCGGCCCGGAGTGCCGACTTCAGCGATGAGTCGATCTCGCGCTCGGCGCCCCCGTACCGTCGGTTCCAGAACACGGCGCCGGCGCCGACATCCGCCACCGTCTCGCGCACGACGCGCGCGGCGGGGCCGCGCCGCCGCACGAGTGCCCCGCCGCGCTCACGCAGACGCGCGTCGAGCGACGCCAGCGAGTGGTGCAGCCACCAGCGGGCTGCGCCGCCGAGGGGGCGGATGCCCGGCGACTCCTCGTCGAGCACATAGAGCGCGATGACCGGTTCACCTCGATCGATCGCGGCGCGCAACGCCGGATTGTCGGCGAGGCGGAGGTCGTCGCGGAACCACACCAGCGAGGGGGATGTCATGGGACCATTCTCTTCGAGCTCACGGGCATGGTCTGTCTCTCAACGCCGACGGTGGTTTCGGCGGGGCGTCTCGCCGCCGGTCGACCACAGCGCCCACAGCACCAGGACCGGCTGCAGGAACAGCCGGCCGAACCGCCGAGCATCCGTGTCGAGTCCCGGCGTCGAGCGCTTGGTCTGCCACTGGTGGATGTTCCCGGGCATCACGGCGACGAAGAATGCGGCCGTCGCCCAGCCGATGCGGCGGCGCTCCTTCGGTAGCGCGAGGAGCCCCGCCGCGAGCGCGACCTCTGCGGCGCCCGAGGCGATCACGATCGTGTCCTTGTCGAGCCTGGTCAGGCGAGTGGCCCAATCGGGCACCACGACCCGGAACCCGCGGGTGCTGAGGAAGTGGCCGACACCGATCGCGCCGAGCGCGACCGCCAGGATCCATCGTGCGACTGCTCTGTCCATCCGTTCACGCTACGTGATGTCCAGAGCTCCGGCGTCACTCCGCGGCGGGCATCCTGGTGCGCTCCCACGAGCGGAACCCGTCGACGATCTCCGGCGTGTGCGTGTGGTGGAGGTAGTGCGTCCCATCGAGCGGCACGACCGTTCCATCGTCGACGGCCGCGGCCTGCTCCTCGTGCAGATCCACCCAGGTGGGGACCGTCGGATTGTCGGCCACGACGAACAGCAGCAGGGGGAGGTCTTCGGGGAAGCTCGTGCCGAGCGCATCCTCGAAGTTCGCGTGGAGCAGAGACATCGCGTTCAGGTAGGTGGGGCTCAGCGTGTTCCGGTTGGTGAGCAGGGCGAACTGCTCCTGCGCCTCTACGGAGTAGACGGACTCGTCGTAGCCCGTGCCACGGAACGATGCGATCAGTCGCACCAGCCCCAGGTTCTTCGCCGCACCGAAGAGCCCGACAGGCAGCTCGGTGTCCGAGCCGGGCTGTCCGGGGACGCTGCTGTCGATTCCGACGAACGCCCGCACCTCATCGGGATAGCGGTTCGCGAACTGGATGCCGTATATGCCGGCGATGGAATGCCCCATCAAGACGTAGTCGTCGACGCCGAGCTCCTGCAGAGCGGAATGCGTCTCGGTCACGATGTTGTCGGTGGTGCGGGCGCGATCCGTACCGTCGCTCAGCCCGTAACCGAACGGCTCCACGACGATCACGCGATGGTCCTTGGCCAGCTCGGTGACGAGCGGCTCGAAGTCGAGCACCGGGGATGCGGTGCCGAAACCCGGGAGGAGAACGATGTCCTCCGAGCCCTCACCGGTGATCATGACGTTCATCTCGTGCCCGTCCACGGTGACCTTCTGCCCGTACGGCTCGATGCGATCCTGTTCGACCGCGGTCGCCACCGCATTGCCGACCGTGGTGGCCACCAGTCCGACCGCGATGACGGCGACGACGGACGTGAGTGCGATGAGCACTCTCTTGACGGGCTTCTTCATGCCGACCTCTCTCGGCGCACGCGCTGTGCGCCCTCATCCCAGCGTGCCGCGCGGCATCCGCCGCCGCGTCGCCCTGCCGCAGACAAACGTGTACTGCGATCGCAGTACACACAGCTCATCCCGGCGGAGGATCCGGGAGTCGGCGTCGCGGTGAATACTGGTGTGATGCCGGCACCTCGTCCTCCAGGAATCGCGGCGCCGCTCTCCGACCTGATCGCTGTGGTCGTGGTGGTCGTGTTCGCCGTGTCACCCTTCCCGGACGAGGCGTTCCGCGCGACGGGATGGCTGCTCGTCGTCGCCCTCGTCCCCGCGGCCGCGATGCCGTTCCGCCGCCGGCATCCCCTCGTCGTGCTCGTCGTCAGCCTGCTGTGCGCAGTGGTCCTGGCATTCGCGGGTGTCCTGTCGCCGAGCGCGCTCATCGCCATGGCGATCAGTGCCTACGCCGTCGTGGACCGTCGAGGGCGACTCGTCGGGATCATCGCCGTGACCTCGGCGACGGCGATCGTCTTCTTCTCGAACGCGATCCCGCTCGGCGGGGATCTCTTCGATGCCCGCGCGCTGCAGTTCGTCTTCATCATCGCCCTCGCCGGAGCACTGGGGGACGCGACCAGGTCACGACGCGAGTTCGTCTCCGCCATGACCGAACGCGCGGAGCGGGCCGAGCGGGGGAGGGACGAGGAAGCGCGACGACGTGTCGCCGAAGAACGGGTGCGCATCGCGCGCGATCTGCACGACGTGGTCGCGCACCAGATCTCGGTCATCAGTCTCAATGCGGGCGTCGCGTCATCCGCGTTGGAGACCCGCCCGGAGCGTGCGCGGGAGGCACTGAGCACCATCCGCCGTTCCTCTCGCACCGTGCTCGCCGACATCGGTGGGCTGATGGCGCTGCTGCGCTCCGACGATCCGGATGATGTTCGCGACCTTCGTCCGCAGGTCGGCCTCGCCGGTCTCGACGAGCTGGTCGTGCAGTTCCGCGAGGCGGGGCTGCGCGTCGATCTCCAGGACGATCCCGATCGGCCTGCTCTGTCGCCGGCCAGTGATCATGTGGCTTACCTCGTGGTCCTCGAAGGATTGACGAATGCGCACAAGCACGGAGCGGATGGCGCGGCGACCGTGCGGCTCCGAGCGGACGGCGGGTCGCTCCGTGTCGTCGTCGACAATCAGGTGGCGACGGAATCCGAGGCGGTGTCGCGTGCGGGTGGCCACGGGCTGCGTGGACTGCGCGAGCGCGTGGTCGCGGTCCGGGGAGATGTGCAGACCGGCCGCGATGGAAGCGCGTTCCGCCTCGAGGTGCGGATCCCCCTCGACGGAGGTGCACGATGATCCGGGTGCTCGTCGTCGACGATCAGCCGTTGGTGCGGCAGGCGGTCCGCGACATCCTCGTCGACGGCGGCATCGAGGTGGTGGGCGAAGCAGCGAACGGGCGTGAGGCGGTGTCCGCGGTGCGCGAGTCGATGCCGGACGTCGTGGTGATGGACATCCGGATGCCGGAGCTCGACGGCATCGCCGCCACCGCGCAGATCATGAGCGCGGCGCAGTCCACCGCGACCCGCGTGCTCATCCTGACGACCTTCGAGGAGGACGACTACGTGGTCGCCGCACTCCGCGCCGGTGCGAGTGGCTTCATCGGCAAAGGGGCCGAGCCGGACGACATCGTCAGCGCCGTGCGAGTGGTGCACCGCGGTGAGGCTCTCCTGTCCTCGGCGGCAACACGGTCGCTGATCGAGCGCTCCGTGCTGCCGCAGCATCCGCGAGCCGATGCCTGGCACACCGAGCCGCTGCGACAGCTCACGGAGCGGGAGCGCGAGGTGCTGCTCCTCGTGGCGGGCGGGGCGTCGAACCAGGACATCGCGAACAGCCTCGTGATCTCACCGCACACCGCGAAGACCCATGTGAACCGCATCATGTCGAAGCTGCACGCACGCGATCGTGCGCAGCTCGTGATCCACGCGTACGAGTCGGGGATCATCGTCCCCTCGCGCGGCGCCGACCAGCCGGGCTGAGGGTGACCGACGGCGGCACCGGTCACGGTGTCCGACACCGTCGCGAAGCGGTCAGGACCCCGTGATCATGCGAGTAACCTGGACACCGACCCAGATGGAGAGTTTCTGTGCCTGAAAACGCCCGGCCGCACGATGGCTTCGCCCTGTTCACTGACCGAAACGTCGTCGCGATGCGCGTCAACGGCGATCTCAAGGATCTCGCCACGACCGTGACCGACACCGACGAGGTCGAGCCGGTCACGATCGACAGTGCGGATGGGCTGAACATCCTCCGCCACTCGGCTGCCCACGTGCTGGCGCAGGCGGTGCAGCGCATCAACCCGCAGGCGAACCTCGGCATCGGCCCGCCCATCACCGACGGGTTCTATTACGACTTCGGCGTGGAGACCCCGTTCACGCCTGACGACATCAAGGCCATCACGAAGGAGATGCAGCGCATCGTCCGCGAGGGCCAGCGCTTCGTCCGCCGTGTCGTGACCGACGACGAGGCGCGCGCCGAGCTCGCGGACGAGCCGTTCAAGCTCGAGCTCATCGGGCTCAAAGGCGGGAAGGAAGCCGCCGAGGGGGCCTCCGTCGAGGTCGGCGAGGGTGAGCTGACGATCTACGACAACACCACCCGCGATGGCGAGGTCGTCTGGAAGGACCTCTGCCGCGGGCCGCACCTGCCCAACACGCGCATGATCGGCAACGGCTGGGACCTCACCCGCATCGCCGCCGCCTACTGGCGCGGCAGCGAGAAGAACCCGCAGCTGCAGCGCATCTACGGCACGGCGTGGCCGACCAAGGACGAGCTGCGTGCCTACCAGGAGCGCATCGCCGAGGCGGAGCGCCGCGATCACCGCAAGCTCGGTGCCGAGATGGACCTGTTCTCCTTCCCGGACGAGATCGGCTCCGGACTCGCGGTGTTCCACCCCAAGGGTGGCATCATCCGCTACGAGATCGAGGAGAACCTGCGCAAGCACCTGCTGCGCAACGGATACGACCTCGTGAACAGCCCGCACATCACGAAGAAGGACCTCTTCATGACGTCGGGTCACCTGCAGACCTATGCGGACGGCATGTTCCCCCCGATGCACCTCGACGAGGTCGTCGATGAGGAGGGCAACGTCACCCGTCAAGGGCAGGACTACTACCTGAAGCCGATGAACTGCCCGTTCCACAACCTCATCTTCCGTTCGCGCGGGCGTTCCTACCGCGAGCTGCCGCTGCGTCTGGCCGAGTTCGGGACGGTCTACCGCTACGAGAAGAGTGGGACGCTGTCGGGTCTGACCCGCGTGCGTGGCCTGACACAGGACGACGCCCACATCTACGTCGCTCAGGACCAGGTCAAGGAAGAGCTCACGACGAACCTGAACCTCGTCCTGGACCTGCTCCGCGACTACGGCCTCAACGACTTCTACCTCGAACTGTCGACGAACGAGGTGGGGAACCCCAAGTTCCTCGGCGAGCCGGAGCAGTGGACCACCGCGATCGACACGTTGCGTGAGGTCGCGATCGAGTCCGGACTCGAACTCGTCGCCGACCCCGGCGGCGCCGCCTTCTACGGTCCGAAGATCTCCGTACAGGCACGCGACGCGATCGGACGCACCTGGCAGATGTCGACCATCCAGCTCGACTTCAACCAGCCCGACCGGTTCGAGCTGGAGTACACCGGACCCGACGGGCAGAAGCACCGGCCGGTCATGATCCACCGCGCGCTCCTCGGTTCGGTCGAGCGCTTCTTCGCGATCCTCCTCGAGCACTACGCCGGCGACTTCCCGCTCTGGCTCGCGCCCAGTCAGGTTGTCGGCGTCCCGGTCGCGGAGCAGTACGGAGACTATCTGGACGACGTCATCGCGCAGCTGCGCGAGGCGGGCGTCCGGGCCGACGTCGATCACTCCGACGACCGCATGCAGAAGAAGATCCGCAACCACACGACGGCGAAGGTCCCCGTCATCCTCATCGTCGGGGAGCAGGATCGAGCCGCGGGCACGGTGTCGTTCCGCTTCCGAGACGGGACGCAGGAGAACGGCGTCCCGGTGGCGGATGCGGTACGTCGGATCAGCGCCGCCATCGCCTCGCACGCGCTCGTGCTGAAGGCAGGGGACCTGGCGTGACCGAGGGGGAGCGGCCGCTGGAAGACGCCGGGCGCCTCGCCGGCGTTCCGGACGAGTTCCAGCGGCTGTGGACCCCGCATCGGATGGCGTACATCCAGGCGGGGCCGGAGCCGCTGCGGGAGGAGTGCCCGTTCTGCGAGGCGCCGAAGTTCCCGGACGAGGAGCGGCTGGTCGTGGCGCGCGGCGAGACGGCCTACGTGCTGCTGAACCTGTTCCCGTACAACTCGGGGCACCTGCTCGTGTGCCCGTATCGCCACATCGCCACGTACGACCAGGCGACGCCCGCCGAGGTCGCCGAGATCGGTGCCCTCACACAGACGGCCATGCGTGTGCTGCGCGAGGTGTCACGCTGCGACGGCTTCAACATCGGCATGAACCAGGGCGCGGTGGCGGGCGCCGGCGTCGACGCCCACCTGCACCAGCACGTGGTGCCGCGGTGGACATCGGACGCCAACTTCTTCCCGATCATCGCGAAGACCAAGGCGCTTCCGCAGCTCCTCGGCGAGGTGCGGGAGGCCGTGGCGAACGCCTGGCCGGCGTCGGAGCCTACTGCGGAGTAGCTCAGCGCACCTGACGGGCGGTGAACTGCATCTGCGGGTTCGCGTAGAACTCCTGCGCCTCGACGAGCTGCAGCTCGCGCTCACCGGATTCGAGCGTGGCTTTCAACAGGTCGTAGACGCTGGATGCCGTGCGCTCCAGAGCGATCTTCGCGCTGCCGGTCTCGACGTAGTGCGCCGTGAACAGTGCCGCGGTCACATCCCCGGAGCCGTTCGCCTTCATCGGCAGGTGCGGGGTCTGCACGAGCCAGGCACCCTGCGCGTCGGCGGCGAGCATCTCGATGGTGCCCTCTTCGCGGTCGGGCCGCTCGACGCTCGTCACCAGCACGGTGCTCGGACCCATCGCGTGGGCGAGGTCGACGGAGGCGAGGGTGGACTCGAGCGTGTCCGGCTCGGTGTCGGTGAGGAAGCCGAGCTCGAACTGGTTCGGCGTGATGATGTCGGCGACTGGGACGACGCGCTCACGCAGCAGCACGGGGATCGCCGGGGCCACGAAGCACCCCGACTTGGCGTTGCCCATGACCGGGTCGCAGGCATAGACGGCGCTCGGGTTCGCGGACTTCACACGGGCGACCGCGTCGATGATCACGTCTCCGATGCCTTCGCCGCCCTGGTAGCCGCTGAGGATCGCGTCGATCTGGCCGAAGACGCCACGCTCCTCGATGCCGGTGATGACTTCGCGGACGTCGTCCGGAGCGATCATCGGTCCGCGCCAGGCGCCGTATCCGGTGTGGTTGGAGAAGTTCACGGTGTAGACCGGGAGCACCTCGACGCCGATGCGCTGCAGGGGGAACACCGCGGCGGAGTTGCCGACGTGCCCGTAGGCGACGGCTGACTGGATGGAGAGGATCTTCATTCTCCGGCTCTTTCGTTCAGGGCAGGCGGGTGCCCGCGAGGATGGTCATCGCCCGCCGGCGACGAGGTCGGCGACGAGGGTTTCGGCCTCGTCATCGGACAGGTCGTGCACGGTCAGGCGCAGATGGTGGGATGGGTCCGCGCGGTCGTCGAGCGCGAAGTCGTCGCCGGTGCGGGCCAGCCACCCTCGGCGCATCAGCCGATCGGCGACGAGGCGCGCGGGTTGCGGCAGTTCGACCCACAGGCTCATACCGTCGGATGCGGTCGCATCGATGCCGCCGGCGCGCAGCCGCTCCGCGAAGGCGGCATTCCGCTCCGCGTAGTGGGCAGCTGCTGCGGCGACCTCGGTCATCACGCCGTCGTCGGTCAGCTGCGTCAACGCGAGACGCTGCAGCAGGTGGCTCACCCAGGTGGTTCCGGGACTCAGACGCATGGCGAGCCGTTCCGCTGTCTCGGCATCCGTCGCCGCGATCGCGAGGCACATGTCGGGTCCGAGGAACTTCGACACGGAGCGCACGAGCGCGAACCGACGGTGGTCGGGACCGATGAGTGACTCGTACCGGCGCTGCGAGAGCATCGAGAAATGGTCGTCCTCGATGATCAGCACGTAGGGGTGGTCGGCCAGTACCGCTCGCAGTTCGGCGGCCCGCGTCGCGGTGAGGCTCGCTCCGGTGGGGTTCTGCGCGCGCGGGGTGCAGATGATCGCGCGGACTCCGGCGTCCAATGCCGCACGCAACCCGTCGACGGTCATGCCCTCGGCGTCGACCGGCACCGGAACCGCCCGGTATCCGCCGAGTCGCACTGTGTGGATGCTCGCCAGGAAGCACGGGTCCTCGAGCGCCACGGCATCGTCGCGCATCAGCGCCTGCGCAAGCAGCCGCTCGACCGCGTCGACGGCGCCGCTGGTGACGGTGATGCGGAAGTCGACGTCGTCGAGGTCGGCGGCGATCCACCGCCGTGCCCAATCCTCGAGACCACGATCGATCACGGGCTCGCCGTAGAGGACGGGGCGCGAGGCGATGGTCATCAGTGCGGGTGCCGGGTCGGGGATGAGGCGAGGGTCCGGATTGCCGGTGCCGATGTCGCGGAGAACCGTGTCGGGGGCGTAACCCTCCTGAGCCACGGCTTCGAGGCCGGCGACCACGGTGCCGGCACGCCCGCGCGAGACCACGAGACCGGCCTGAGCGAGCTGGCGGTACGCAGCCACGGCGGTGTTGCGATTCACGCCGAGGGTGGCGGCCAGCTCGCGCACCGGGGGGAGGAGGCTACCGGGCTGCAGGGATCCGCGGTCGCGCAGCGAACGCACGCTGTCGGCGATCTCCGACGCGGTGGTACCTGTGATCTGGTCGCTCATGATCCTCCTCAGCGATTCTAGGTCGAATCGGACAGTGCTACGTTTGATCTAGATCAAAACCCACTTCGGTGCATCCGACAGGAGTTCCCCATGACCGAGCAGACAACCACCGGATCCTCGCGCGTCAAGCGCGGCCTCGCCGAGATGCTCAAGGGCGGCGTCATCATGGACGTCGTCACCGCTGAGCAGGCGAAGATCGCCGAAGACGCGGGCGCCGTGGCCGTCATGGCGCTCGAGCGCGTGCCGGCCGACATCCGTGCCCAGGGTGGGGTCTCGCGGATGAGCGATCCCGACATGATCGACAGCATCATCGACGCGGTCTCGATCCCGGTGATGGCGAAGGCGCGCATCGGACACTTCGTCGAGGCCCAGGTGCTGCAGGAGCTCGGCGTCGACTACATCGACGAGTCCGAGGTGCTCTCGCCGGCCGACTACGTGAATCACATCGACAAGTACGAGTTCACCGTGCCGTTCGTGTGCGGTGCGACCAATCTGGGCGAGGCACTCCGCCGCATCAACGAGGGCGCCGCGATGATCCGCTCCAAGGGCGAGGCCGGCACCGGTGACGTCTCCGAGGCGATGAAGCACATCCGCAAGATCCGTGGGGAGATCGCGGCCCTCGCGGCTCTCCCCAAGGACGAGCTGTACGTCGCCGCCAAGGAACTGCAGGCGCCCTACGAGCTGGTCGCCGAGATCGCCGAGACCGGCACGCTCCCCGTCGTGCTCTTCGTGGCCGGAGGAGTCGCGACCCCCGCGGACGCCGCGATGATGATGCAGCTCGGAGCAGACGGCGTGTTCGTGGGCTCGGGCATCTTCAAGTCGGGCAACCCCGCCGAACGTGCCAAGGCCATCGTCAAGGCGACCACGTTCTTCGACGACGCCAAGGTGATCGCCGAGGTCTCGCGCGGGCTTGGCGAGGCGATGGTGGGCATCAACGTGAGTGACCTCCCGGCGCCGCACCGTCTCGCCGAGCGTGGCTGGTAACACCCGCGTCGGAGTCCTCGCGCTGCAGGGCGACGTGCGCGAGCACGCCGCCCTGCTCGCGCATCTGGGCGCCGACGTCGTGCTGGTGCGCCGACCGGAAGAGCTCTCGTCCGTCGACGGCCTCGTGATCCCCGGCGGCGAGTCCAGCGTGATCGACAAGCTGTCCCGCATCTTCGGGATGCAGGAGCCGATCCGCGCCGCGATCGGTGCCGGACTGCCCGTCTACGGCACGTGCGCCGGACTCATTCTGCTGGCGGACACGGTGCTCGACGGGATCGACGGCCAGGAGTCCTTCGGCGGGATGGACATCGACGTCCGTCGCAATGCCTTCGGGCGCCAGACGGAGTCGTTCGAGACGCAACTCGCCGTCCCCGCTCTGGGGGAGCTTCCGGTGCGCGCGACGTTCATCCGCGCCCCGGTGGTCGAGCGTGTGGGCCCCGGTGTCGACGTCTTGGCATCGCTCACGGACGGCACGGTGGTCGCCGTCGAGCAGGGCAGCCTGCTCGGCACGAGCTTCCACCCGGAGGTCGATGGCGAGACGCGCTTCCATGAGCGCTTCCTCGACAAGGCCCGGACCCGTGCGGGGACGTACGCGCGCTAGCGCCGGTGGGAGAGCAGCCAGTCGTACAGCTCGGGGTTGTCGTAGGTCTCGGTCCAGGAGTCGTGGCCGACGCCGGCGTATCGCGTGAACCGCACGTCGGCGCCGAGTGTCCGAAGTTCGGTGGTGATCTCCTCCGTGGCGGAGATCGGCACGACATCGTCGGCGTCGCCGTGGAAAGCCCAGACGGGCAGGTGACGAATCGGCTCAGCACTCTGCATCCAGAGCCCACCGCAGATCGGTGCGATCGCGGCGAACCGTTCGGGATAGCGCACCGCCAGGCTCCAGGTCCCGAAGCCGCCCATGCTGAGCCCGGTCACCGATATGCGGGCCGGATCGACGCGGTGCGTCGAGACGACCTCGTCGACCAGCCCGGACAAGGTCGAGAGCTCCGCGACCCACTGACTCGACTCACCGCACTGCGGGGTGACGAGGACGAAGGGGAACTCGTGCCCGTCATCCGCCAGCCTCGGCGGGCCATGCACCGCGGCGAGGTCGAGGTCGGAACCTCGTTCGCCCGCACCGTGCAGGAACAGCACCAGAGGCCAGAGCCTGCCCGGGTCGGAGTCGTAGTCATCCGGAAGGTGGACGAGATACCGCAGTACGTCTGCCGGGGTCGGCGCGTCGTCGCGCACGTCCGACGTGCGAACGGCAGGAGTGATGTGTCGTGATCTGCGCATGCCTCCATCCTGCGCCATCCGTGCCGGTCGTCCGACGGTAGGGTCACTTGGCCACTCGTGCCTGGTCGCACCGGTCACCAACGGATACGCAGAAACTCCGCCCGGAGTTTCGCGCCTCGCTGGGGGTTCAGGCTCTCGACCCACGAGATGCGGCCGAGCAGATGTGCGCGGAAATCGTCGAGTCGGCGGTGATTCTGACTGCGCGGACCGTGCACGACGCAGTTGTGGATCGTCGCCTTGAGCCGGTCATAGTCGTCTCGTGAGACATTCGTTCGCTGGTTGACGACGATTCCGGTCACGCTCTGCCTGACGCCCTGGCGTCGGACCCTCGTTTTGCGCGGGTTGGCAACGTGCCCCTCGTCCTCGATGATCCGCTGCACACCACGGATGAAGGCATCAGGTCGCTTCGCGAGTCTCGGACCGCCGCTGAACGCGAGGTCATCGGCGTATCGCGTGTAGGTCGCGTCGACGGCATCCGCCCATCCCGTCAGCCGTGAGTCGAGGCGCCGGATGGCGAGGTTGGCAAGCATCGGCGAGGAGGGAGCGCCCTGCGGCAGATGACTCGTGGCCAGAGCCCGACGCAGGGCGAACCGCTCGTCGGATGATCCGCCCGGTGGCATGGCAGCAAGCACGCGCGGAAGAACGGCGTTGGTGCACAGCCCGGTCACGACGTGCGCGACGGGTTCGGACAGTCCCGACTGCCGAAGTGTTCCGTAGATGCGACCGCCCGTCACGCGTGAGAAGAACGTGGTGAGGTCGAGGGATATGACGATGTCGGCCCCCGTGTGGAGCGCCGCCCCGGTGGCCGCGCTGCGACCGGGCATGAAACCGTGGGCGGCATCGTTCACGGCTATGAGGCCGAGCACCTGTTCCAGGAGACTGCGCTGCACACGGCGCATCCGTTGCTCCGGGATCTCTAGCAACCTGGGGATCCGCCCGTGCCGTGTGCGCCACTCGTACCGGTAGTGGTGCAAGGCCCCTGTGCGCGCGCGCCGATTCCAGTTTTTGGTGTCGGCGAACCACTGGAGCCGGCCGACGTCCAGATCGAGCATGGCGGCGAGATCCGGGATGCTGTCGATGCGGGGAAGAGCGCCCGAGGGCGGCTGCGACGACGACGGACCGACTACGTGGTGGTGGATGCGCAGCGGCGAACGGCGCTCGTCGGCTTTGCGCACCGCTTCGGCGAAATCGGGCGAACGGAGGATCACCGACGTCAGCAGTCGCGGGGCATCGACAGGCGGGCGGACGAAGGCGGTCAACACGTCGCCGACGAGCGGAGAGAGCCAACGGCGACGCGCTCCCATGACGTACGCGCCGGCCTCGACGAGCTGCTCCTTCGCCCAGACCTGTGAGGCGAGGAAAGCGTCGGCCAGAGAGGCGGCCACCAACGACGGCAACGGTCGCGGCGTGCGCCCCAGCACGCGTGATGCGGTGGAGGGCGCCATCAGAGGGCAGCCGCGGAACGGGCGCCGGGCGTGCGATGGCCTGCGTACGACTCGTCCATCAGTGCGGGCACCGGTCTGCGCGAAGCGCAGTAAGGCGCCTGCGGCGTTCGTTCCAGGTCAGACTGCGTACCCCGGGGTGACCCCGGAGAGAGCGGAACACGTCGTGAACCACTCGCCTCGTCCGCAAGCCATCGCACGCGGCCACGATAGCAAGGAACACCAACGTCCGGATGGCGTCGCGGCCCTTCGCGAGTATGCGAGCGCGTCAGCCCCTGCGGCCGCGCTCGGATCGCGACTGTGTCTACTCCACGGCGAGGGAGCGGGGAATCTCGGTGCCGAGCGCGGTGACCGTCGGCAGCACCGTGGCGGCCAGGAGCAGGGCGAGTCCACCGCCGGCGATCAGCCCGATCGTCGGGAACGCGATGACGGGGCCGGGCAGCGAGAGCTTTCCGGCGATGACGAGGCCTCCGACCGCAGTGGCGGCCACCCCCAACATGGCCGCAGTGACCGCATAGGCCACAGCTTCCCAGATCGCGGTGAGCACGATCGCACCGCGCGTGGAGCCCACGGCCTGGATGAGCGCGAATTCCCGCTCGCGGGTATGACCGGACATGAATACGGTCGCCGCGGCCGCCACGCCCGCGAGGAGGAGGGGCCCGCCGAGGAGGATCACGACTCCCTCGGGGGCGAGATCGAATCCCGCGTCGCTGCCGTTTCGCGCGGCTTCCGCTGCGGCCATCGTGGCGCCGGTCGTGTAGAGCCCGCCCGCGAGGGCGATCGCAACCATGAGCGGACCGATCGCCGCGCTCGAGCGTGCCAGGCGGTAACGGGCGGAGTTCCGGGCGAGGAACCACGTCGCGGAGACCGTTGTCGGCAGTAGCGAAGTCCAGCCGCGGAGGACGAGAGGGAACACCACCGGCCCCGCGGCGGCGAGGGCGGCCGCGATCAACGGCGTGAACAGGATGGCCTGCCCCGAGAAAGCGGACATCGACGCGTCGCCGTCGAGGTTCATCGCGAGCGCCGTGGTGCCTCCGAGCGCGGACACGGTCAGGATGATGCGGAACCATCCCATCCGGATCCGCGGGGGTTCCGCATCACGCAGCGCCTCGATGGCCGGGGTCCGGCTCGCCCGTCGCGCGCTGCGCAGTCCTCCGAGAACCACGGTGAGCGCAACCGCGGCGATCACGATGAGGCCGCTGCCGATACCGAGGTGGAGGCTCACGCCCTGCATCTCGGGCCACTCCCGGAACACCCAGACGAAGAGGGACGGGAACATCAGCAGCGCGAGGAGCCAGCCGACGAACGCGCCGATGATGCCGATGACGCCGAGCTGGGTGAGAACGACGACGGCGACCAGCGCGGGCCGGACGCCGACGAGCTGCCACAGCGCGTAGTCCCGCAGCTGCAGGGCGATCGTGAGGTTCGCCGTGGAACCGAGCACGATGAGCGCTGTGATGGCCGCGAACATGATCACAGCGGAGCTGGTGCTGGCGAGCCCCTCCTGCACGGCGCCACCGTGGAAGGCACCGGTCTCGAGCAGACCGGCGGCGTGCGCACCGACGAATCCGGAGGTGACGGTCACAGTGAGCACTCCGAACCAGACGCGCCACCGCAACATCAGATCGGAGACGATCAGGGCGATCATGCCGAAGCCCCGGCGAGAGTGATCGCCTCGAGAACCTGTTCCGGAGTGGGCCGTCGCAGTTCTCGATGAATGCTCCCGTCGCGGAGCACGAGGACGCGATCGGCGAGCCCGGCGGCCTCGAGATCGTGGGTGACCATGACGACGGATCTGCCATCGCCCGCAGATGCGCGAAGCAGGCGGAGCACGTCGGCGCCCGTGGCCGTGTCGAGCGATCCGGTGGGTTCATCCGCGAACACGATGTCCGGCCGCAGGGCGAGCACGCGGGCGATGGCGATCCGCTGCTGTTGGCCGCCCGAGAGCTGTCCGGGGCGATGCCCGCCACGGTCCGTCAGGCCGACGTCGGCGAGCGCACGGTCAACGTCCGCGCGCTGCACGCTCTGCCGCGCAAGCCGGGCGGGAAGCGCGATGTTCTCCCGCGCCGTCAGCGAGGGGATGAGATTGAAGGACTGGAACACGAATCCGACGTGACGGCGACGCAGGGCGGCGAGCGCGCCGCGCCGAAGGGACGAGAGCTCTCGTCCTGCGAGGTGGACGCTCCCGGTGTCGTAGGGCTCGAGACCCGAGAGGCAGTAGAGCAGGGTCGACTTGCCGGAACCGCTCGGACCGACGATGCTCACCATCTCGCCGGGATGCACATCGAGGGATATCCCGCGCAGGACGGGGACGCGCGGCTCCTTCCGACCGGTTCCGGGGAATGTCTTCTCGAGGTTCGCGGCGCGAATCAATGGTTCGATCACGCCCCCATTCGAGCGCGCACCGGGAGGCGGCGCGAGAGACCGGAGTGGACAGTCGCGGTAGAGCTGGCTCTACTCTTCGCTCGATCGCCCACTGCCCGGCTCCGCGATCCGTAGGGTTGAGGCATGAGAGCGCCGACCATGTGGCACGCGGTGATGCGCGCACCCTGGCGGTTTTTGTTCGGCGCGTGGCCATGGCGCGCGCTCGGCTACCTGTCGGCGAGCGTTGCGATCGGTCTTCTGCTGCTGCCGATCGCCATCCTGACGTTGCTGTTTCTGCCCCTGTGGGGCATCGTGATCGGCGCGCTCGAGCGGCGACGTACCCGGCTCCTGGGTTTTCCTGCTCAGCCGTCCGGTCACGTTCCCCTCCGGCGCGACCAACGTCATATCTGGCTGTCCGTGCGGATGAACGAGGGAGCGACCTGGAGGGAGACCGTCGCGCTGCTGGTCGATCTGGTCGTCGGCTGGCTCGTGCTCGCCGTGCTGTTCTTCCAAGGCCTGCTGCTCGTGCTCCTCGTCTACGTCGCCGTGTCCGGCGTGCGTGGACCCACGCGGCTCAACCTCTTCGGCGACGTCTGGATCGTCGCGACTCCTCATACCTGGTTGCTGCTCGTCCCGATCGCCGCGCTCTCGCTGTGCGTGTTCGCCTACGCCAACGCCGTGCTCGCCGCAGGCCAGGCCACATTGCTGCGTTCGCTCTGCGGTCCTCGACTGCACGAGATGACGCGCAACGTGGAGCGTCTCGTGCAGTCGCGCGCTGCGCTGGTCGAAGCCTTCGAGGCGGAGCGGCGGCGCATCGAACGCGACCTGCACGATGGCGTCCAGCAAGAGCTCGTGACGCTCGCCGCGCGCCTCGGCATGGTGAGTCTCGAACTCGACGACCTCGACGCGACGGGTTCGGACACTGCCCTGGTCCGCGGTGCGCTCGACGCCGCCCAGGGACAGGCGGAGCACGCGATGGCGACGCTGCGGGACACCGTGCGCGGCATCCACCCTGCCGTTCTCACCGATCACGGTCTCCGAGCGGCCCTGGACGAGTTGGCCGACCGGGCGCCGATCCCGCTCCGGCTCGAGATCTCGGACCTGGGCAGGCTTCCAGCGCCCGTGGAGACAGCCGCATACTATTTCGTCACGGAGGCGATCAGCAACGCGGCCAAGCACACTGTCGCGACCAGGCTTACCGTGCGTGTCGGGGTGAGGCACGACGTCCTCGACGTGCTCGCCACCGACGACGGACAGGGCGGAGCGGATGCGAATGGCGGAACGGGCCTGCGAGGACTCACCGAACGCGCCGCCACCCTCGGTGGTCGGTTCACGATCGACAGCCCGGACGGCGGGCCGACGACGCTCCACATGACGATGCCGCTGCATAGGGAATGGGCGGTGCCGGATGCGTCTGCTGCTCGCTGAAGACTCCGCTCTGCTGCGTGAGGCGCTCACGGCTCTGCTCGAACGGCTCGGCCACGTCGTCGTCACGACCGCGCAGTCGGCGCCCGAGCTACGGGAGGCGTTCGAGCGCTTGGCCGCGGCCGGCGATGCGCCCGACCTCGTCGTGACCGACGTGCGCATGCCGCCGGACGACACGGACGATGGGCTCCGCGCCGCGCTCGACATCCGCGCCCTGCACCCGGCGCAACCGGTCATGGTGCTTTCCCAGTACATCGCGGACACGTACGCGCGAGAACTGCTCACGCTTCCGGGTGGCGGCATCGGCTATCTGCTGAAAGATCGGGTGAGCCGTGTCCGCGACTTCGCGGTCGCACTCGACACGGTCGCAGCGGGTGGCACCGTCATCGACCCGGACGTGGTCCAGCACCTCCTGAGCAGCTCGCGCCAGGGACCGCTCGACGCGCTCACCGGTCGCGAGCGTGAGGTGCTCGGCCTGATGGCAGACGGACAGTCGAACTCCGACATCGCCGACTCACTCACGCTGACGGACGCGGCCGTGAGCAAGCACATCGGCAACATCTTCACCAAGCTCGGTCTCGGACCTGTCGAGGAGAACCGCCGAGTGCGAGCGGTGCTGACCTACCTCGACGCCGCGCGATCCTGAACCTGCAGCAGGGCGGCGAGCCACCGCAGCGCGGGTCCGGCTTGCGCCCGCTGGAATGCGCGGAGTCCGGGAAGCTGCGGAATCTCGGGTTGTGCCTGTGCGAACCAGAGGTAAGACGCGAAGCCCGAGATGACCGGCAGCATGTCGTGAACGGGCGGGGCTCCGTGCTCTTCGAACAGCGGCCATGTCTCTTCGCACGCGGGACCGCCCGATGCCTCGACGCTCGGCAGCAGACAGGGGAGATCGATCCAGGGGGCTCCGCGGCGGGCGTGCGGCCAGTCTACGAATCGTGCGTGCCCATCACTGATGAGGATGTTGTCGGCCCGCACGTCGTCGTGGGCGATGACGTCTCCGCCGACCGCAGCACGGAAGCCCTGTTCGATGCGCAGCAGGTCGGTCATCCGCCCACGCACCATGGCCGGGAGACCTGCGAGCAGACGCTCATCGAGGGAGATAACCTCCCATCGGGTGAAGTCGGACATGCTGTCGGCCGCGTCAGGCAGATCGAGCGGCGCTTTCGTCGAGGCGACGATGCGGAGGGTCGCAGCGATCGAATGCAGATCATCCGCCGACCAGGGGCTGCCGGGGTGGTGTCCGTCGATCGCTTCGAGCACGAGCGCGGAACCGGCAGTCTCGTCGACCTCGCCCAGCACTGCCGGGGCGACCGTCGGTGGCAGCGTCGCGAGCACCTGCATCTCGGCACGGAGGAAGTGCAGGGAATCAGGATGCCAGTCCCGCGCGCAGGCCTTCACGAAGGCCTTTCCCTTCGTGGTGGTGACCACACCCGCGTAGGACGCGCTGAATCCGCTCTGGGCCGGTTCATCGCGGACGAATCGTCCTCCGATCCTGTCGACGATGCGCGCGCGCAGCACCAGGGGGAGTGCGGTCCACTCCGGTCGAAGGCGATCGGCGCCTGCGCTCATCGTGTCGTTCCCTTCGCTCGCAGCGTCGCGGCATCCCCGGGGCACGGGTTCCTCGACGCTAGCAGCAGCCGGCGGCAGGGCCAACGATCTCGATCATTCGGCGCGTGAACCCGCGGCGACCAGGCCGCGGATGGCCTCGACGGTGCGGTCGACATCCTCCGGGGTGGTCGCCCACGAAGACATCGAGCACCGCAGGGCCGCACGGCCGCCCCACTCGGCACCCGTCATGGCCGCCGTCCCCTCGGTGAGGATCGCCGCGCCGAGCGCGCGCGTCGCCCGGTCGGAGCCGAGGTGGAACATGACCTGGGTATAGACGACGTCGTTGATGACTTCCACTGTCTCCACGGATCGGAGCCCCGCAGCCATCGCGACGGCGTTCGCGTGCAGACGGTCCATTAGCTCGGCGATGCCCGAGCGTCCGAGACTGCGCAGCGCGGCCCACGCGGGAACCCCGCGGGCGCGTCGCGAGAGCTCGGGCGTCACATCCCACGGGTCGAGCCCCGAATAGATCAGATAGTCACCTCCGGTGCGGAACGCCGCGATGGCGTCCGCCGGGTCGCGCACGATCGCCATGCCGCAGTCGTACGGCACGTTCAGCGTCTTGTGGGCGTCCGTCGCCCAGGAGTCGGCATCCGCCATGCCGGCGGTGAGGTGGCTCAACCCGGCAGACGCCGCCGCCCACAGCCCGAACGCGCCGTCGATGTGCACCCAGGCGCCGTGACGTCGCGCGATGGGGATCAGCGCGGCGAAGTCGTCGAAGGCGCCCGTGTGCACCTCTCCGGCCTGCAGACACACGATGAGGGGGCCGTCGCCGCCGGCGAGAGCCTGCTCGAGCGCATCCGGGCTCATACGCCCTTGATCGTCGGACGGGACGACCGTCAGTTCCGCCCGCCCGATCCCCAGGAAGCGTGCGGCACGGTCGATGGACCCGTGCCGGTCCGCGCCGACGACGAACCGCAGCGGGGGAGAACCGTGGAATCCCTGCTCGGCGATGTCCCACCCTGCGCGCGCCAGCACCGCATGTCGAGCGGTGGCGAGGCAGGTGAAGTTGGCGAGCTGCCCGCCCGTGACGAAACCGACGCTGGCGGTCGCGGGGAGGCCGAAGAGGTCGAGCATCCACTGCCCGGCGACGCGTTCCATCGCGACCGTGGCGGGTGTGAGGGTCGACGAGCCCGAGTTCTGATCCCACGCCGAGACGAGCCAGTCGGCGGCGAGGGCGGCCGGATGGGTGCCACCGATCACGAAGCCGAAGAAGCGGCCGCCGGGGATCGCGACGAGGCCGGGATCGGCGAGCACGGCCATCTCCTCGACCACAGTCGCGGGATCCATGCCGTGTTCCGGGAGCGGGCCGCCGAAGGTCGTCAGCATGTCGTCGAGTGAAGCCCGTGGCCACACCGGTCGCTCGGCGACCGAGTCGAGGAAGCGGAGGGCGGCGTGATGCGCGGTATCCAGTGCGCGCGACCTGTCGTCAGGAGCCATCTCGTTCATGCCTCAGGCCTACACCCGGGTGTCTTCTCGCGCCAGAGGTCGCGCGACGCCTCGGTAGGGTTGAGCGCATGATCGGCGCACGGGAATGGCAACTCATCGGCCTGAACAACCTCTACATGAATCTGCAGCGACTGCATGTCTACGATCGCGCGTCGGCGATGATCAACGGGGCCGCCGAAGACGAGGCGCGCACCACTGCGCTGCGCGGATGGATGGACGCGGTCGTGGCGGCGATGGAGCCGGTGCTGCAGGGCGGAGAACTCGATCAGGCGACGCAGGAGTCTCTCCTGCCGCTGGTGCCGTGGCTCCGTGACGAGGTCGCCCGCTACTACGCCCTGCACGATCCCACCGCCCCGTTGCGGGATCAGGCCGCGTTCGGAGCAGCCCACGTGCTCGCCTGCGACTACCAGACGAAGGGCGAGCGGGCGATCGCCGAAGCGGTCGGCAAGCCGGAGGAAGCCGATCGCCTCCTCCAGCGCGTCCCCATGATGATGGCGCTCGTCCGGCAGGCGAACACCGCGGTCGGAACCTGTGCCGAGGGTGAGCCGAGCGACGAGGTCGCGGGGTACATCACCGAACATGTGCGCGTCGCGCGCGGCGATGAATCGCGCATGTTGCTGCAGATCGGTGCGGCCCCGGTGACCCTGCAGGGCCGCGACCCGCGCGAATGAGGGCTGCGCGGACGGCCGCGGTGGACGCCGCTCGGTCGACCGCGGCTTTTCGATAGAATGGACGACGCCCTGGGCACGTTCCGGGGCGGATACGACGAGCGGAGACTTATGTCCGGGCATTCCAAGTGGGCGACCACGAAGCACAAGAAGGCCATCATCGACTCCAGGCGCGCGAAGTCCTGGGCCAAGCTCATCAAGAACATCGAGGTCGCCGCGAAGCTCGGCGGACCCGACCTGGCGGGCAACCCGACGCTCTTCGACGCCGTTCAGAAGGCCAAGAAGACGTCCGTCCCCAAGGACAACATCGACCGCGCGGTGAAGCGCGGTGCGGGCATCGGTGGCGAAGCCGTCGAGTATCTCTCGATCATGTACGAGGGCTACGGACCCAACGGCGTCGCCCTCATGATCGAGTGTCTGACCGACAACAAGAACCGCGCAGCCGCTGAAGTCCGCACTGCCCTCAGTCGCAACGGTGGGACTCTGGCCGACCCCGGCAGCGTCGCCTACAACTTCAGCCGCAAGGGCGTCATCGTCGTCGGCTCCGAGGGAACCACCGAGGACGACGTCATGATGGCGGCGCTCGAGGCGGGAGCCGAGGAGATCGAGCCGCATGCCGAGGGCTTCGAGGTCATCACCGAGGCGACCGACCTGGTGGCCGTGCGCAGCGCGCTGCAGGAAGCCGGGATCGACTACGAGTCGGCGGACGTCGAGTTCGTCCCGAACCTCAAGGTCGAGATCGACGCCGACACCGCGCGGAAGGTCTTCCGCCTGATCGATGCTCTCGAAGACAGCGAAGACGTGCAGAACGTGTTCACCAACTTCGACCTGTCGGCCGAGGTGCAGGCCGAGCTCGAGAACGACGACGCGTAGGCGCGCCGGACGGCCGGTGTCTCCTCGCGCGCCTAGCCTGGGGGAGTGACCTCCTCTCTGCGCGTGCTCGGCATCGACCCCGGGCTCACGCGTTGTGGTGTCGGAATCGTCGACGTCGATCCTTCGCGTCGCGGCACGCTGGTGCACGTGGGAGTGATCCGGTCATCGCCGGACGCGGAGACCGGCGATCGTCTCGCGATCGTCGCCGCTGGCATCCGCGCCGTGATCGCTGAGCACCGCCCGGACGCGGTCGCCGTCGAGCGCGTCTTCGCCCAGCAGAACACCCACTCCGTGATGGGGACGGCTCAGGCCAGCGGAGTCGCGCTGCTGATCGCGGCCGAGTCCGGGTTGCCCGCCGCCACGCACACGCCGAGCGAGGTCAAGGCGGCCGTGACCGGCTACGGCGCGGCCGACAAGCGGCAGGTGCAGACCATGATCGCGCGCATCCTGCGCCTGGATGCGCTTCCGCAGCCGGCTGACGCCGCGGACGCTCTGGCGATCGCGCTGTGCCATGCCTGGCGTCGCGGTGGCCCCACGGCATCCGGGCAGGGGGCGCTCACTCCCGCGCAACGGGCCTGGGCGGACGCCGAGAAGCGTGTCGCTCGAACATAGGTCCGAACCACGCCCTAGGCTGAGGGGATGATCTCCTCACTGCACGGCGTCGTCCAGCATGCGACGTCCGATCAGGTCGTCATCGACGTGGGTGGTGTCGGGTTCGCCGTCGCCGTCCCTGCCGATGTCGCACACACCGCGACCGTGGGGGAGAAGCTCCTCTTGCACACGAGCCTCATCGTCCGTGAGGACTCGCTCTCCCTGTTCGGCTTCGCGGATCGCGGCGAGCTCGAGATCTTCGGCCTGCTGATCAGCGTGACCGGCGTCGGGCCGAAATCCGCGTTGGGGGTGCTCTCGCACCTCACGGGCGATCAGATCGCCGAAGCCGTGACAGCGGAAGACGATGCGCCGTTCCGGCGGGTCTCCGGCATCGGCCCCAAGACGGCGAAACTCATCGTTCTGCAGCTTGCAGGCAAGGTGCAGGCCTTCGCGGCGCCGTCGAGGCCCGTGATGTCGGGCGGCACCGACGTGGTCACGCAGGTGGCCGCGGCGCTGGTCGGCCTCGGCTGGTCGGAGAAGGTCGCCGCCGAGGCGGCAGCCCAGACGGCATCCGAGGCGACGGAGGCCGAGCGGGCGACCGTGGCCCTGCTGTTGCGACGCACCCTCGCGCTCCTCGGCCCCGCGCAGGGAGGCCAGGCTCGTGGCTGACCCCCTCGACGCGACCGAACCCTCCGACGAGACCGAGCTCGCCATCGAGGGCGCACTGCGCCCGACCAGCCTGGGCGATTTCGTCGGACAGCAGAAGGTGCGCGGACAGCTGCAGCTGCTGCTCGAAGCTGCGCGCATCCAGAGCCGTCCTGCCGACCACATCCTGCTCGCCGGCCCCCCGGGGCTCGGGAAGACGACGCTGGCGATGATCGTGGCCCACGAGAGCGAGCGGCCGCTGCGCATGTCGAGCGGCCCGGCGATCCAGCACGCCGGCGACCTCGCAGCCCTGCTCTCCAGCCTGGTGCCGGGGGAGGTGCTCTTCATCGACGAAATCCATCGCATGGCGCGCTCCGCAGAGGAGATGCTGTACCTGGCGATGGAGGACTACCGGATCGACATCATGGTCGGCAAGGGCGCCGGAGCGACGAGCATCCCGCTCGAGCTCTCTCCCTTCACACTCGTCGGGGCCACGACGCGATCCGGTCTGCTGCCGAATCCGCTGCGCGACCGATTCGGATTCACCGGACACCTGGAGTTCTACGACGAGCCCGAGCTCGAGCAGGTCATCGCCCGTTCGGCCGCGGTCCTCGGCGTCGACGTGCCGACCGATGCGCTCTCCGAGATCGCACGCCGCTCTCGAGGCACCCCCCGCATCGCGAACCGCCTGCTGCGCCGGGTCCGCGACTACGCCCTCGTGCACGGCGAGGGCGGGGCCACGATCCACGACGTGCGCGCGGCGCTCGAACTCTACGACGTCGACGCGATCGGCCTCGACCGGCTGGACCGCGCGGTGCTGGAGGCGCTGGTCCGCCGTTTCCGCGGAGGACCGGTCGGCCTGAGCACGCTCGCCGTGGCGGTCGGCGAAGAGGGCGAGACCGTGGAGAGCGTGGTGGAGCCGTACCTCGTTCGCATCGGCTTCCTCGGACGCACGCCGCGCGGTCGTGTGGCGATGCCGGAGGCCTACGCGCATCTCGGCGTCGCGCATCCGGACGGGATGCTTAAGTTGGATGACCTATAATCACTGAAGACTTCCCGGTTACCTTCGCGCGCCCAAAGGCTGGAGCGTGCACCTGAGAAAGGCGCTTCCCCCATGCCCATGGAATTCCTGCTCTTCGGCCTTCTCGCCGTCCTCCTCGTCTTCATGATCTTCAACACGCGCAAGCGCACGAAGCAGATGAAGGCCGAGCAGGAGGAGAAGGCGACCAAGACCGTTCCCGGCGCCAAGGTGCTCCTGCAGGGCGGCATCTACGGGACGATCGTCTCGTACGACCCTGACGACCTCGACACGCCCGCGCTCGTCGAGATCGCGCCGGGCACCATCATCGACGTCCACAGCCAGGCGATCCTCCGCGTCGTCGAGCCCAAGGACGCGATCGTCGACGCCCCTGTCGATGTGATCGAGGAGCCGGCCGTCGACGAGGCGGCCGCCCCCGCGCTCGAGACTCCCGAGGAGACGCGCGCTCGCCTCGAGCGCGACGCCGACGACAAGTAATCTCCGCGGCCGGCGCGGCCCTTCGGATCTCCGTCCTCCCAGAAAGCTGAACACACGTGGCTTCATCTTCTCCCGTCCGTCACGCCTGGCGGGTCCTCCTCGGCCTGCTCCTCGTGACGGGTGTTCTGTTCGGCATCAACTCGCTGGGCGTGTACGTCATCAAGGACGCCGAAGGCCAGCCGGTCAGTTCCTGGACTCCTGAGCTCGCACTCGACCTGCAGGGCGGCACCCAGATCGTCCTCAGCGCCGAGACCGAGGACGGAGCGGCTCCCACGCAGGAGCAGCTCGACCAGGCCGCGGCGATCATCCGCCAGCGCGTGGATGCGTCGGGTGTGGCCGAGGCCGACATCACGACCGAGGGTGGACAGAACATCGTCGTCCAGATCCCGGGCGAGGCGGATGCGCAGACTCGTGAGCGCATCCAGGCGAGCGCGCAGCTCGAGCTGCGACCCGTGCTGTACACGACGGCCGCGAGCACCGAGTTCGTCGGCGAGGATGGGAACTCCACTCCGTACCCCAGCCCGGACCCGTCGCTGAATGCGACGCCGACCGCCGAGCCGACCGACGCGAGCGACCTGTCATGGGTGACGGACAAGCTGGCAGCGGAGTTCCAGGCCTACGACTGCGAGAACCCGGACAACGACCCCGCCCGTGCCCCGAAGGACGAGCCGGTCGTCGCCTGCTCCCCGGACAAGGCGCAGAAGTTCCTCCTCGGACCGGCCGAGCTCGACGGCACCGCGATCACGGATGCCTCCGCGGGTCGCGATCAGAAGTCCGGCGCGTGGATCGTGCAGCTGACCATGAACGGCGAGGGCGGCGATGCCTTCGGCAAGGTCAGCACGCGTCTCAACCAGAACCGCATCGACGGTCTGTCCCCGCGCGATCAGTTCGCGTTCGTGCTCGACGGCGACGTGATCAGCGCTCCGCGGATGAACGGCGTCATCCTCGACGGCCGTCCCAGCATCTCGGGCAGCTTCACGCAGGAGACGGCGACGACGCTCGCCGACCAGCTGAAGTTCGGTGCCCTGCCGCTCAGCTTCGTCGTGCAGAGCTCCGACACGATCTCGGCGACTCTCGGAACCCAGCAGCTGCAGATCGGTCTGATCGCGGGTCTCATCGGTCTCGCACTCGTCGCGATCTACTCGCTCATCGTGTATCGCGCGCTCGGTTCGGTGATCATCGCCTCGATCGCGGTGATGGCCGTCCTGACCTACATCATCATCTGCATCCTCGCCTGGCGGCTCGGCTTCCGTCTCTCGCTCGCCGGCGTCGCCGGTCTGATCGTCTCGATCGGCTTCACCGCCGACTCGTTCATCGTCTACTTCGAACGAATACGAGATGAGCTGCGCGACGGCAAGTCGATCACCGCCGCGGTCGAAGACGGCTGGGGCCGCGCGAAGCGGACCATCTACATCTCGAAGTCGATCAACATCCTGGCTGCGGTCGTGCTCTACATCCTCGCCGACGCCACGGTGAAGGGCTTCGCCTTCACACTCGGTCTCACCACCCTGATCGACGTGTTCATCTTCGTGATCTTCACGCACCCGGTGATGCAGCTCCTTGCGCGCACCCGATTCTTCGGCGGCGGTCACAAGCTCTCGGGCCTCGACCCCGAGGCGCTCGGTGCGGTGTACCGAAGCCGGTCCCAGTACCGGGAGGTCTCGACGGCATCGGCCGGTCGCGGTGCGAAGAACGCCCGCTCCCGGGGCGAGGCGGATCGCCGCCAGACCATCGCAGAACGAAAGCGCGCCGAGGCACTCGCGGGCGACAGACCCACCAAGCCCGGAAGTGAGGGAGACGCCTGATGCCTTCCATGAATGAGTTCGGAAACAACCTCTATTCCGGCAAGACCTCTTTCCCGTTCGTCGGCAAGCGTCGCCTGTGGTTCATCATCGCCATCGTGCTCGTCGTCGGTTCGGCCCTCGTGCCGCTCATCCGCCCCATCCAGTTCTCCATCGAGTTCACCGGTGGGTCCCAGTTCACGGTGCAGGCGCCCGACACGGTCGATCAGGACACCGCGAAGGAGGCCGTCCAGTCGGTCGTGCCGGGAGCCGCGACCAAGGTCGTCGTCCTGAACGGAAAGGACATCCGCGTCCAGACCGACCAGATGAGCGCCGCCGAGACGCAGGACGTCGCGGAAGCCCTCGCAGACGCCTACGGTGTGGAGCCCGCCAATGTGACGTCGTCGTTCATCGGCCCGGCCTGGGGCGAGAACGTCACGAAGCAGTCGCTGTGGGGTCTCGCGATCTTCCTCGCCCTCACGTTCCTGATCCTCGCGATCTACTTCCGCACGTGGAAGATGTCGGCGGCGGCGATCATCGGCCTGCTCGACGTGCTCGTCATCACGGTCGGCGTCTACGCGCTGGCGGGCTTCGAGATCTCTCCGGCTGCCGTCATCGGCTTCCTGACGATCCTGGCGTACTCGCTGTACGACACCACTGTCGTGTTCGACAAGGTCAGGGAGAACACCACCGAAGACGGGGAGAAGTCTGCCCGACTGTTCGGCGAATCGGTGAACCTCGCCGTTAACCAGACCCTCGTGCGCTCCATCAACACGTCTGTGGTCGCGGCGTTGCCGGTCGGCGCCGTGCTCTTCATCGGCGCCTTCTGGCTCGGTGCGGAATCGCTCACCGACATCTCGCTGTCGATCTTCGTCGGCATCCTCGTCGCGACGTACTCCACGCTGTTCGTGGCCGCACCGCTCTACTCGCTGTTCCGCGAGAACGAGCCCCAGCTCAAGGAGCGCGACGCCCGCATCCGCGAGGCTCGCAGCCGGGCGTCCGTCGAAGCCTGAGGGGTCCGGGCCGAGGGTGCTCCGAGCGGAAGCTCGGCGCCCTCAGCACGCGTAGGATGAAGTGATCGGGAGGTGAGTTGATGGCGGAACCGCAGACGTCATCGCAGGGTTCGAGTCTGCGACGACTGGTTCCCCGCATCTTCTCCCGCGCGTCCCGCATCAACGACCTCGACAACTTGATCCGCACGGTGCGTGCGAATCATCCCAAGGGCGACTTCTCCGTCATCGAACGCGCATACGCGGTCGCGAAGGAGAAGCACGAGGGGCAGAAGCGCCAGAGCGGCGAGCCGTACATCACGCACCCGCTGGCTGTCGCACAGATCCTCGCCGAGCTCGGTCTGGGCCCGCGGGCCATCGCTGCGGCGCTCCTGCACGACACGGTCGAAGACACGGGCTACGCGCTGACCGATCTCACCGCCGAGTTCGGCGACGAGGTCGCGATGCTCGTCGACGGCGTGACCAAGCTCGACAAGGTCAAGTACGGCGAGAGCGCGCAGGCCGAGACGGTCCGCAAGATGATCGTGGCGATGTCGAAGGACATCCGGGTCCTGCTCATCAAGCTGGCCGACCGCCTGCACAATGCGCGCACCTGGGGTTTCGTCCCACCGGAGAAGGCCACGAAGAAGGCCAAGGAGACGCTCGAGATCTACGCCCCGCTGGCGAACCGTCTCGGCATCCAGGCGATCAAGTCCGAGCTCGAAGACCTCTCGTTCGCTGTGCTGCACCCGAAGATCTACAACGAGATCCACAGCCTCATCGCGCAGCGGACCCCGCAGCGCGAGAAGTATCTCGCTCAGGTGGTCGAGGAGATCGACGAGGATCTGCGCGATCTCCGCATCCGCGGCAAAGTCGTCGGGCGCCCGAAGCAGCTCTACTCGGTGTACCAGAAGATGGTCATCCGCGGCCGCGAGTTCGACGACATCTACGATCTGATCGGCATCCGCGTCCTCGTCTCCTCGGTGCGCGACTGCTACGCCGTCCTGGGTGCGATCCACGCTCGCTGGACGCCGCTGCCCGGCCGGTTCAAGGACTACATCGCCACCCCGAAGTTCAACCTCTATCAGTCGCTGCACACCACGGTCATCGGTCCCGCCGGTCGCACGGTCGAGATTCAGATCCGTACGCACGAGATGCATCAGCAGGCCGAGTACGGTGTCGCCGCGCACTGGATGTACAAGGAGCGGATGAACGGCGGTGGCAAGACCGAGGTCCGCGCCTCCGACACGGACATGGCGTGGCTCGCGCACATCTCCGACTGGCAGGCCGAGACCGCTGACCCCGGTGAGTTCCTCGACTCGCTGCGCTTCGAGATCGGTGCGAAGGAGGTCTACGTCTTCACGCCCAAGGGGCGGGTGATCGGCCTGCCGGCCAGCGCGACTCCCGTGGACTTCGCCTACGCGGTGCACACCGAGATCGGCCACCGCACGATGGGTGCCAAGGTCAACGGGCGCCTCGTGCCTCTGGAATCGGAACTCAAGAGCGGTGACGTGGTCGAGGTGTTCACCTCGAAGAACCCGGATGCCGGCCCCAGCCAGGACTGGCTCGGTTTCGTCGCGAGCACCCGGGCGCGGAACAAGATCCGCGGCTGGTTCACCAAGGAGCGCCGCGAAGAGGCCATCGAGCAGGGCAAGGAGGCCATCGCCCGCGCGATGCGCCGTCAGAACCTGCCGCTGCAGAAGCTGATGAGCCAGGACTCGTTCGCCGAGGTCGCGCGCGGGCTGCACTACGAAGACGTCTCGGCGCTCTACGCGGCGGTCGGCGAAGGACACGTGTCGACGCAGTCGGTGCTCGAGAAGGTCACGGCTCTGGTCGCGGCCAACGACCCCAGCACGGGCGCCATCGATCTGCCCGGGAGCGTCCCGACGCGTGAGCCGCGATCCGGCGACTCCGGCGTGCTGGTGCGCGGCGCCAACGACATCCTGGTGAAGCTGGCCAAGTGCTGCACCCCGGTTCCCGGTGACCAGATCGTCGGATTCGTGACGCGCGGTAGTGGCGTCTCGGTGCACCGGGCGGACTGCGTCAACGTCAAGGCGCTCAGCAACGAGCAGGACCGCTTCGTCGAGGTGTCGTGGGCCCCGACGACGAAGAGCGTGTTCCGCGTGCAGATCCAGGTCGAGGCGCTCGACCGCTCGGGCCTTCTCTCCGATGTGACGCGCGTGCTGAGCGAGCACCACGTCAACATCCTCTCGGCGACGGTCACCACCACCGATGAGCGCTTGGCTCTGAGCCGGTTCGTCTTCGAGATGGGCGATGCCGTGCACCTGGACCGTGTACTGAACGCGGTCCGTCGGATCGACGCCGTCTACGACGTCTACCGGGTCACCTCCTCCTGACGGCGAGGCGCTGCAGAGCGGCCGAACCCATGCGGCTGCCCGGCACGCGTCGAAGGTCCTGCAGCGCGTTCATCGCCGCGTCCGGGGTGTCGGGGCAGACGACGGCGAGAAGATCCATCCACGGCAGCACCCGCGGGTCGCGGTGCAGTGTCGTCGCGAGGTCGAGCATCGTCCGGGCCGGGCTCGACACCGCGACGCCGCTGAGCGTGAGGACGTCGGCTGCGGGCAGCAGTGTGTCGTGGAAGACCACGCGCGCGCTGGTGACCGGACGGATCCGACGATCCACGCAGCGCTTGACGTGATGCACGACCGGCGGCGTGTCACCGGCGCCGTGGACCCACGCGGCCGTCTGGTGGCATGCGGCGGTGCCCGGCCGGACGAGCGCGGCGATGGTGCTCGCCCGTACATCCGGCCCCTCGACGAGATCGGCAGGGATGTACGCGTCACCCACGTCGACCACATGGCCGTCGATGCGGGCCGCGCTGAGTTCGGTCTGGCTCAACCGCTCGCCGGGGACATAGAGGAACGCGGGGTGCATCACGCCAGTCTGGCGCAGTGCACCCCGCGTTCGAGACGGTCGCGGAGACCTGTGGAGAAGGTCAGCCGCCCAGAGCACTCAGCCAGGCGCGGCGAGCCTCGAGGGCGTCAGCGGCTTCCTTCGCGGCCTTCTTGTCGCCGGCCTTCTCAGCGGCGGCGACCTCGGCTTCGAGCTTCTCGATGGCCTCCTGCAGCTGCGAGCTCATGTCGTTCGCGCGTGCCTTGGTCTCGGGGTTGTTCTTCTTCCAGTCCACGTCTTCACGGGCCTTCAGCCCCTGCTCGATCGTGCGGAGCTTGTCGTCGAGCGCGCGCTCCTTGTCCCGCGGGAAGATGCGGCCGATCTCATCCCACTGCCGCTGGATGCGGGTGAGCAGCGCGCGAGCACGCTTGATGTTCGACTCGTCGGCGACCGCCTTGGCCTCGTCGAGGAGAGCCTCTCGGGCCTCGATCTTCGGGGCGGATTCCGCTTCTTCCGCGGCGGACTGCTCGGCGCGAGCAGCGTACAGGGCATCGCCCGCCGCCTTGAACCGCGCCCACAGTGCATCGTCTGCCTTGCGCCCGGCGCGCCCGGCCGCCTTCCACTCGTCGAGCAGGGTGCGGTAGGCGGGAATCCCGTCGGTGCCGCGCGGCGCGAGTGCCTCGGCACGCTCGACCAGGCGGGTCTTCACGTCGCGAGCGCTCTTGTGCGCATCGTCGAGCTCGGAGTAGAAGGCGCGACGCTGCTTGTCGACCACGGCGCGCGCATCGCGGAACCGCTTCCAGAGCTGCTGGGAGATGCCCTTGGAGAGGCGGGGACCACTCTGCTGCTGCGCCTGCCACGCGTCGAACAGCTCGCCGAGCTCGGCCGTGACCTGCTTCCACTGCACCTTGCTGAGGTCGCGCGCGGCGATCGCCTCGGCCTTCTCCACGAGCACGGTGCGCTCGGCGATCGCCTTGTCGACGAGTTCCTTGGCCTGCTGCGCCTCCTGCTCGGTGGCTTCGGACAGCGATGAGGTCAGGGCGTTCAGACGGTCTCGCAGACCTGCGAGGTCGCCGACGGCAGCGGCATCCGTCGCTTCGTCGATGAGATGACCGGCCTGCTTCGCGAGGTCGCTCGCCGAGGCGCCGCCTGCCTGGTGACGCTGTTCGAGCGTGTGCACCTTGAAGGCAATGTCGTCGAACTTGCGCACGAAGTAGGCGAGCGCCTCCTCGGGCGTGCCGTCGGGGTACTGGCCGACCACGCGCCAGACCTCGCCTTCGCGTACCTCGACGGTGCCGTCGTCGGAGACGCGGCCCCATTCGGCGGAGGTCGACGACGCGGCCGGAGACGGCGCAGGTGCGGCGGGCACGACGGCTGCCGGCTTGGGTGCCTTCGGCGGCATCGGCACGGCGGGTGGTGCGGGGACGGGGGGAGTCGGCTTCGAGGGCTCGGTGGCAGACACGTGATTCTCCTTGCGCGGTAGGGCCGCGGGAGGCGGAAGGGACGAGGCTCAGCCTAGTACGCCCCGCGGGGCCCTGCCGGACTCGCTCGAAGCGCGATCTCACACGACTGTTACCGAGTTGTGAGAAGAACGTTCGATCCGTGTAACACCGCCCCGGCCTTTCGCGAAACACCGTGTCTCTATCGTCGAGTCCACGGACAGAGGAGGGCTCGTGATCGTTCGGGAGAGCACATCGTCGGATGTCGTGGTGGTGGGGGCGGGAATGGTCGCGCACCGATTCGTCGAGAGCCTGCTCCGCGGCGACGGTTCGGCGCCGACAGTCACGGTCATCGGCGAGGAGGCGCGAGCGCCGTACGACCGCGTCGGTCTGACCTCGTTCTTCACCGGTGCGAGCGCCGACGACCTCGCACTCGATCCGCAGACCCTCCAGGACGACAGGGTGCGCTTCATCGGCGATGATCGCGTCACCGGGATCGATCGGGCTCGTCGCACGGTGCGCACCCGCTCGGGTGCGGTCCACGCCTACGGGACACTCGTCCTCGCGACCGGCTCCTACGCCATGCGGCCGGCCGTCGACGGCGCTGAGCTCCCCGGCTGCTTCGTCTATCGGACGCTCGACGATGTCGCCGCGATCGACGCGTTCGTCCAGCGCCGCGCGGCGTCGCTCGGCCGCCCGTTGCGCGGGACGGTGATCGGCGGCGGACTGTTGGGCCTTGAGGCGGCAGGCGCGTTGCAGGGTCTCGACGTCGAGTGCATGGTGGTGCAGTCGTCGGACCGGCTCATGTCCGCCCAGCTCGACCTCGCGGGTGGCACCATCCTGCGCCGCCTGATCGAGTCGAAGGGCATCGATGTGCGGACGGGAACGCGGACCACACGGATCGACCCGGATGCCTCCGGCTCCGTCGCGGCACTGCAGTTCCAGGACGGCAGTATGCAGGGAACGGACGTCGTCATCTTCACCGTCGGCGTGCGCCCGCAGGACTCACTGGCACGCCTCGCCGATCTCGCCGTGCACCCCAACGGTGGCGTACTGATCGATTCGAGGTGCCGCACCGCCGACGACGACGTCCTCGCGATCGGCGAGGTCGCCAACTTCGAAGGACGCTCCGTCGGACTCGTGGCCCCCGGATACGCCATGGCCGAGGTGGCGGCCACTCGGATTCTCGGCGGCGATGCCACTTTCCCCGGCTACGACGACTCGTCGAAGTTGAAGCTCTCCGGTGTGGATGTGGCGAGCTTCGGCGACGCGTTCGCCTCCACACCGAATGCCCTGGACGTGGTCTACACCGACCCGGTCAACGGGGTCTACAAGAAGCTGGTCCTCTCGGACGACGCAAAGACACTCTTGGGCGGCATCCTCGTCGGCGATGCCTCGGCATACGGAATGCTCCGCCCCCTGGTGGGTGCTGCGCTGGGCGCAGACCCCGCCGCCTACCTGATGCCGGACGGCGGCACCGCGCTTCCCGACAGCGAGCTGCCGGCCGAGGCGGTCGTCTGCTCCTGCTCGAACGTGACGGCCGGACGCATCCGGGAGGCGGTGCACGCCGAGGGGTGCACCGACGCCGCGGCCGTGAAGGCCTGCACCAAGGCGGGCGCCACCTGCGGCTCCTGCCTCTTCGCGGTCAAGAAGATCGTCGGCCAGGAGCTGACCAAGCTCGGTCAGACGACCTCCGACGCCCTGTGCGAGCACTTCTCGATGTCGCGCCGCCAGCTCTTCGACGCGGTGCGCGTGTCGGAAATCACGACCTTCAGCGCGATCATCGCCCGTTTCGGCACCGGGCGCGGCTGCGACATCTGCAAGCCGGCTTTGGCGAGCATTCTGTCCGTCCTCGTCGGTGCGCACGTGCTCGACGGCGAGAACGCGGCTCTGCAGGACACCAACGACCACGTGATGGCCAACATGCAGAAGGACGGCACGTACTCGGTTGTGCCGCGGATGCCCGGTGGCGAGGTCACCCCTGCGGGACTGATCGCGATCGGCAACATCGCCGAGGACTACGGGCTCTACACGAAGATCACCGGCGGGCAGCGGATCGACATGTTCGGCGCCCGCCTGGAGCAGCTGCCGCAGATCTGGCAGCGGCTGGTCGACGCCGGGTTCGAGTCCGGGCAGGCGTACGGCAAGGCGCTGCGCACGGTGAAGTCGTGCGTCGGCTCGACCTGGTGCCGGTACGGGGTGCTGGATGCCGTCGGCATGGCCGTGCGCCTCGAGCTCCGCTATCGGGGTCTTCGGGCGCCGCACAAGCTCAAGGTCGGTGTGTCCGGCTGCGCGCGCGAGTGCGCGGAGGCCCGGTCGAAGGACGTCGGTGTGATCGCCACCGAGTCGGGGTGGAACATGTACGTCGGCGGCAACGGCGGCTTCTCGCCGCGCCACGCGGAGCTCCTCGCCGCCGACCTCGACGACGAGGGCCTCATCCGCGCGATCGACCGCTTCTTCATGTATTACATCCGCACGGCGGATCGCCTCCAGCGCACGGCAGGGTGGTGTGCCGAGCTCGACGGCGGGCTGGACGGCCTCCGTGAGGTGATCTTCGACGACAGCCTCGGCATCTGCGACGACCTCGACGCGGCCATGAGCGTGCACGTCGACCGCTATGAGGACGAGTGGGCGGCGACCCTGCGCGACCCGGTGAAACTGCGGCGCTTCGAGTCCTTCGTGAATGCGACCGACACCCCCGACCCTTCTCTGGCCTACGTTTCCGAGCGCGGTCAGGTGCGGCCGGCGACGACGGAGGAACGTTTCGACGCGAGCGTCATGATCGCCGGCACGACTCTGGAGGTGCGACGATGACGCTCAGCCCCGAGACCGGAACGCGAGTCCGCGTCTGCGCGCTCAGCGACCTCGAGGTGGAGCGAGGCAGGGCGGCGCTGTTCGGCTCGGTCCAGATCGCGCTCTTCGTCCTCGCCGATGGCTCGGTGCATGCGGTGTCCAACCTCGATCCCTACAGCGGCGCCCATGTGATGTCCCGCGGGATCGTGGGCACGCGGGGCGATGTGCCGACGCTGGCTTCACCGATGCACAAGCAGGTCTTCGACCTGCGAACGGGGGAGTGTCTCGACACACAGGGCAAAGCCTCGGCGACGCTGCGGGTCTGGGACGTGACCGTTCGAGACGGTCAGATCGAGCTGAACATCGAGGAGATCCGATGACCGTGATGCTGGGCGTCGACCTCACCGGACGCGACGTGCTGCTGGTGGGTGGTGGCGCGGTCGCGGCGAAGAGGATCCGCCGGTTCCTCGACGAAGGGGCGCGGGTGCGGATCGTCGCCCCCGTCCTGCATCCGGAGACCGCGCGGCTGGTCGAGCTTCACGGTCTCGTCTGGCGCGCCGGTCGCTTCCGAGGAACGGATCTCGCCGGGGCGTGGCTCGTGCACACGGCCACCGGCGACGCCCGCGTCGACCGCGGTGTCGCGGAACGCTGCGAGCGCAAACGGATCCTCTGCATCAATGCCTCCGACGGCGCCCACGGGTCGACCAGGCTCACCGCACAGGCCGAGATCGGTGACGTGACCGTCGCGGTGACCAGTACGGTCGGTGCCGACCCGCGTCGGTCGGTCGCCGTGCGGGATGCGATCGTCGGCCTCGCAGGCGAAGGCCGCATCCCGCTGCGTCGGCGCCGTGCCGGTCGGAGTGGACGCGTCGACCTGGTCGGAGGTGGGCCGGGCCCCGCGGACCTGATGACGGTGCGCGCGCGTCGGCTCATCGCCGAAGCCGACGTGGTCGTGACCGACCGCCTGGGACCCGCGGCGGAGATCGTCCACGGGCTCGACCCCGATGTCGAGGTGATCGACGTCGGGAAGACCCCCGGTCGGCACCCCGTGCCGCAGGACGAGATCAACCGCATCATCGTGGGGCGGGCAGCGGAGGGCCGACGCGTCGTCCGGCTCAAGGGCGGGGATCCGTTCGTCTTCGGACGCGGTGGCGAGGAGATGCGGGCGTGCCTGGCTGCGGGCATCCCGGTCGACATCACTCCGGGGATATCGAGCGCGATCGCTGTTCCGCAAGCGGCAGGCATTCCCGTCACGCATCGAGGCACGGCCGCAGCTTTCCACGTCGTGAACGGGCAGGGCATCATCGGCGAGGGTACGCTCGCGGCGCTGGCCGATGCGACCGTGACCACGGTGGTCCTGATGGGCGTGGCCGCCCTCGAACGTCTGGTCACCGCGGCACTCGCACACGGTGTGCCGGCAGAGAGGCCGATCGCGTTCGTCGAGAGCGGCCACACGGCGCAGCAGCGCACGACGCGGACCACCCTCGGCAGGGCGGTCGCCGATGCCGAGGCCGTGGGCCTCCGCAACCCCGCGGTGATCGTTGTCGGCGAGGTCGCGGGCGCGGGACTGCTCTTCCCCTCGTCGGACACGATCGGGGCTGTCCTGGCGTGACGATCCGCGTTCCACTGACTCCGGTGTTGGCCGGATGCACCATCGTCGTCGCCGCCGACCGACGTTCCGGCGATCTCGTCGCGGCTCTCGAGCGACGCGGCGGCCAGGTGTACCGCGCGCCCGCCCTGAGCATCATCCCCAACGAGGACGATGAGCTCCTCATCGCCCGCACCCGCGATCTCGTCGCTTCCCCTCCTGACATCGTGATCGTGACGACCGGGGTGGGATTCCGCGGATGGATCGATGCCGCGCACGAGAACGACCTGGCCGAGGACCTCTCCGCCGCGCTGGCCGGAGCACAGTTCATCGCACGAGGGCCCAAGGCTCACGGGGCGATCCAGCAGGCGGGCTTCATCGCCGACTGGGTCGCGGAGTCCGAGACCTCCGCGGAAGTGGGGGAGTACCTCGCAGCCGAAGGGGTGGCCGGGCGGCGCATCGCGATTCAGCACCACGGCGCGGGGGCCGACGGACTCGACACCCTCCTGTCGGGGCTGGGAGCGGACGTGGTCAGCATCACCGTGTATCGCTGGGGCCCGCCGCCGGACCCTCAGATCGTGCGCCGCTCCGTCGTGCAGGCGGGAGCTGGTGAAGTGGACGCCGTGCTCTTCACCTCCGCACCCGGTGCCGCCGAGTGGGTGAGGACGGCCGTCCGTGCCGACGCGCTCGAGTCGATCCGTCGCCGGGCCGCGTCCGGGCGCCTGCTGCTGGCCGCCGTCGGGCCGATCACGGCCGCCCCACTCGCGGATGCCGGGCTCACCGCCACCCTGGCCGCACGTGGACGCCTGGGCTCGCTGGTGCGCTGCGTGGTCGACCACTACGCGTCGGGTGCCGCCCCGCGGCTGCACACGGCTCTCGGCGCGATGGAGATGCGCAGCCGCGGTGTGCTGATCGACGGCGCGTTCGTTCCGCTCTCCCGCGCCGGAGCGAGCATCCTGAGCGAGCTCTTCGATGCCGCCGGACGCGTGCTCTCGCGGGAGGAGCTGGGACTCGCGTTGCCCCGAGGAGGCGAGAGCGCCCACGCCGTCGAGATGGCGGTCGCCCGGCTGCGCGAGGCTCTGGGCGGCGCTGCGGCGATCCAGACCATCGTCAAACGCGGTTACCGACTCACCGTGGAGGAACCCCGATGACCACCCTGGTCGCCTGCTCCCACGGCACGGATTCCCCCACAGGACGCCGCACGGTCGAAGACATCGTCGATCTCGTGCGCGCACGTATTCCGGGCACCCGTGTCGTCCAGGCCTTCGTCGACGTGCAGGAACCGGCGGTGCCCGAGGTCGTCGAACAGGAACATCTCGACGATGACGTCGTCGTGGTGCCGCTGCTGCTCTCGGTGGGTTTCCACACCGCGGTCGACATCGCGCGCGCGGTCCGTCCGTATGACGGCGTGCGGCAGGGGGAGCCCTTGGGCACCCATCCGCTCATCGCCGAGGTCCTGCGCGCGCGGCTGCGTACGGCGGTTCACGACCGCTGGCTTCCGGGCGATCACGTCGTGCTCGCGGCGGCGGGCTCCAGCAACCCTGCGGCGGTCGCCGATGTCACCACGGCGGCCGCGCACCTCGCCGACCTGATCCCGGTGCCGGTCACGATCGGTTACGCGTCGGCGATCGAGCCCCGCATCGCGGACGCCGTGAGCTTCGCGCGCGAGCGAGGAGCCTCGCGGGTGATCGCCGCGAGCCATGTCCTCGCGCCGGGGTACTTCGCCGGTCTCGTGGAGAGATCCGGAGCGGACCTGGTCTCGGCACCGCTCGGGGCGGACCCGCGCATCGCCGAGGTCATCGTCGAGCGCTTCCGCTCCGCCTGACCCGGAGCGCACCCGGAGCGCATACGGAGAGGGGGCGGATGCCGACGCATCCGCCCCCTCTCGGGCGTGCATTCCCCTCAGACCCGGGACGGTTCGCGCTCAGCCGCGCTGGTGCCGAGGCCCTGCACCGGCTCCTCCGCTGCGGCCGTCGTGACGACCTCCACGCGGGACCGGCGCTCGGTGTGACGCGCCTCGCGGGCGGCCCGAGCCTTCGGGCGGCCGTGCGTGTAGTAGATCGGCAGGCCGACGAAGAGTAGCCCTCCGACGAGGTTCCCCACGACCGTCGGCAGCTCGTTCCAGACGAGGTAATCCCAGACGGTGAAGTCGGCGCCCATCAGGAGCCCGGAGGGGAACAGGAACATGTTCACGATCGAGTGCTCGAAGCCCATGTAGAAGAACAGCATGATCGGCAGCCACATCGCGACGATCTTGCCGATCGTGCTGTCCGACACCATCGCGAGCACCACGCCGGTGGAGACCATCCAGTTGCACAGCACGCCGCGGATGAAGAGCGTCAGCATGCCTGCGGCGCCGTGATCCGCGTATCCGACCGTGCGCCCGTGGCCGATCTCGCTGATGGCCTCGCCCACGGCACTGGGCGCGGTCGAGAACCCGTAGGTGAAGTACACGGCCATCATGATCGCGACCAGGAAGGCACCGCCGAAGTTGCCGAGGAAGACGAGCCCCCAGTTGCGCATCAGTGCGCCGAACGTGGCACCGGGGCGGCGGTCGAGCACAGCGAGCGGTCCGAGGGTGAACACGCCGGTGAGCAGGTCGTAACCGAGCAGATACAGCATCACGAACCCGACCGGGAACAGGACGGCGCCCAGCAACGGCTGACCGGTCTGTGTCGAGACCGTGACCGCGAAGGCAGCCGCGATCGTGAGGAGTGCGGCGCCCATGAAGGCGCGGATCAGGGTGTCGCGGGTGGACAGTTGCAGCTTGTAGGCGCCGGCATCCACCATGCGTGTGGCGAGCTCGGCGGGCTTGATGTAGGACACAGGACCTCCACGGGGACGGGAGCACGGATGCTCGACTGACTCGAGCATGCGGGAGCCTCGTTTCCGCGGGCCGCACCGGACGTTACGTCTGTGGTGCGAATCTCTCACTTCCCCTTCAGCGAGGTGTGAGATGCGCGGTCGTTATCCATCCGTGATGCGATCGTTCGCGGCGTGAAACACCTCGCGTGACATCCGGGAAACACAGTCCGCATAGCGTCAGCGCTACGGCACGATCGCCGCCGACAGGAGCTGTACCGATGAATCATCCGCTCGCCACCGAGATCGTCGTCGTCGGTGCGGGGATGGCCGCGCAGCGCTTCGTCGAACAGCTCATGCAGCGGGCGGGCGACGACGTGCGGGTCACGGTGATCGGCGATGAGGGCCGCCGACCGTACGACCGCACCCGCCTTCGAGAGCTGTTCCTCGGCGGGTCGGCCGACGATCTCCCGTTGCCCTTCGACGCGTTCGAGGATGACCGCGTCGAGTTGGTCGTCGACGATCGCGTGCTGCACATCGACCGGCGGGCGAAGACCGTGCGCACCCGTTCCCGTCGCCTGCATCGCTACGACACGCTGGTGCTCGCGACCGGGGCCTCGGCCGGTCGGGTGGCGGTCGAGGGTGCGGGACTACCCGGTTGCTTCTCGTATCGCACCGTCGAGGATGCCGAGGCGCTCCGTGCGTTCGTGGGCGCACGCGCGTCGGAGCTCGAACGTGATCTGCGCGGGGTGGTCGTCGGCGGAGGCCCCATCGGGCTCGAGGCTGCCGGGGCCTTGCAGGCGATCGGGGTCGATGCCACGGTGGTGCAGTACGCGGATCGGCTGATGGAGGCGCAGCTCGACGGCACCGCGGGAAGCATCGTGAAGCGCCATCTGCAGGCGCGGGGGATCGCGGTGCGCACCGGGACGCGCGTGACACGGCTCGACCCGGACGAATCCGGCGTCGTCACGGCGATCGAGTTCCAGGACGGCTCCTTCCAGCGTGTGGACGTCGTCGTGTTCACGGTCGGGCTGCGCGCGCGCGACGAGCTCGCACGCAATGCCGGGATCGCGGTTCATCCCTACGGAGGCATCGTCATCGACGACGCCTGCCGGACGTCGGATCCGGCGGTGCTGGCAATCGGAGAGGTCGCCAGCCTCGACGGGCGCCGCTTCGGTCTGGTCGCTCCGGCCCGCGAGATGGCCGATGTGGCGGTGCGGCGCATCCTCGGCCACGAAGCGAGGTTCGCCGGGTTCGATGAATCCGCTGCCATCACCCTGGCGGGTGTCGATGTGGCGAGCTTCGGGGACGCGCTCGCACGGACGCCGGACGCGGTCGACGTGCTCTACGCGGATCCCGTCGCCGGGGTGTACCGGAAACTGGTGCTGGCAGGTGATGCGCACACGCTGCTCGGGGGGATCCTGGTCGGCGACGCTTCGGCGTACCCGGCTCTGCACACCCTCGTCGGCGCCCGGCTCGAAGCGGACCCGTCGTCCTACGTGCTGCCGAGCCGCGGTTAGCGAGAGCGGTCGGCCCGGGGAGCTACTCGGCGGGGCTCTCGGAGGGGAGCGGTGCCGGGCTCTCCGTGGGCGCGTCGGTGGGAGCCGTCGTCGGCTCGACGGTCGGCGTCGGAGCCGGCTCGGGTGCGGTCACCTGCGCGTGCACGACCTGACTGCCGATCGCGGCGACGACGATGAGGCCGCCGACGATCGCGGCGATCGTGTTGTCCCGGACGCGGCGCCGGATCTGCCCCTCGTGCCATTGGGTACGCGCGGTGTGCAGTCGTGCGCGCTCTGCCGCGGTGCGTGACTGTGCGTTCTTGGAACCGCGTGCGGCCATGCCCTGGATCTCCCGTTCCGACGCCGGTACGCAGCGTCGCCTGAGAGCCTACCGGGAGCTGCCCGATCGCCCGAAGTGTCGGGGGCCGCCGGTAGCCTGGAGGGATGACGTCCCCTGCCGCGCTGCTCTCCGGGCAGACGCCTCTCGCCGTGCGCATGCGCCCGATCTCGCTCGACGAGGTCGCGGGGCAGCGGCACCTGTTGCGTGCAGGGTCTCCCATCGTCGCCCTCGCCGATCCGGAGGCGACTTCGCCCGGAGCGGTCTCGATCATCCTCTGGGGGCCGCCGGGCACCGGAAAGACCACGCTTGCGCAGGCGATCGCGCGCTCGTCCGGGCGCCGCTTCGTCGAGCTGTCCGCCATCACCGCCGGCGTCAAAGACGTGCGCGAGGTGATGCAGGAGGCGATCACGCAGCGCGACCTCTACGGTCAGACCACGATCCTCTTCCTCGATGAGATCCACCGGTTCACGAAGGCGCAGCAGGACGCTCTGCTGCCCGGCGTCGAGAACGGGTGGGTGATCCTGATCGCCGCGACCACCGAGAACCCCTCGTTCTCGGTGATCTCTCCGCTGCTGTCCCGTTCCCTGCTGCTCACGCTCCAGCCGCTCACCGACGATGACATCGGTGTACTCGTGGATCGTGCCGTCGTCGACGCACGGGGGCTGAACGGGGCCGTGGCGCTGAGCGCCGAAGCTCGCGCCGCACTGATCCGGCTCGCCTCGGGGGACGCCAGGCGCGCGCTGACGGGTCTCGAGGCCGGTGCTGCGGTCGCCCTCTCGCACGCATCCTCCGCGGAGGCTGGCTCCGACGAAGGCGAGGACAGCGGATCGGCCGAGGCGGACGCCGCTGCGGCAGTACCGGAGGTCTCCGCCGACGACGTCGCCCAGGCCGTCGACAAGGCGCTTCTGCGCTACGACCGGCAGGGCGACGAGCACTACGACGTCATCAGTGCGTTCATCAAGTCGATCAGAGGGTCCGACCCCGATGCGGCGCTGCACTACCTCGCGCGCATGATCGAGGCGGGGGAGGACCCGCGGTTCATCGCCCGGCGCCTGGTGATCTCCGCGTCGGAAGACGTCGGTCTGGCCGACCCTCAGGGTCTCGTCATCGCGGTCGCCGCTGCCGACGCGGTCGCGTTCATCGGCATGCCGGAGGGACGCATCCCGCTTGCCGAGGCGACCGTGTACCTCGCCACCACCGCGAAATCCAACGCCGCCTATGTGGGAATCGATGCCGCGATCGCCGACATCCGCTCCGGAGGTTTCGGACGTGTGCCGCTGCACCTGCGCGACGCGCACTATCCGGGCGCCAAGCGCCTCGGGCACGGGCGCGGTTACGTCTACTCGCACGACAGCGAGTACGGCGTGGTGGCGCAGCAGTATCTGCCCGACGAGCTCGACGGTAAGCACTACTACGAGCCGAAGAACCTGGGTGCCGAGCGCGACATCGGTTCGCGACTGGAGCGCATCCGCCGCATCCTCGGCGACCGGTGACCCGCGCGATCAGGCGCGGAGCCGCGATCTGTTAGACTTGAGCGGCTCGAAACCGTGTTTTCGGGCATCTCCTCGTTCACACCACACCTTGCTGGCGCCCCGGCGTGCGCTCCAAGGCAGAACGCGGACGATACGTCCGTGAGTCGTGAAAGTCGCGACCACGTCATCGGAAGGACAGCTTCGTGACTACGAAGTCCCAGGACCGCCGCAAGGTGCGTCTGAGCCGTGCCCTCGGCATCCCGCTCACCCCGAAGGCCGCCCGCTACCTCGAGAAGCGTCCCTACGCTCCGGGTGAGCACGGCCGCACCAAGCGCAAGGCAGACAGCGACTACGCCGTCCGTCTGCGTGAGAAGCAGCGTCTGCGCGAGCAGTACGGCATCCGCGAGAAGCAGATGCGCAACACGTTCAACGAGGCTCGTCGCCACGACGGTCTGACCGGTGAGAACCTGGTCGAGCTCCTCGAGATGCGTCTCGACGCTCTCGTGGTGCGTTCGGGCTTCGCCCGCACCACCGCACAGGCTCGCCAGCTTGTCGTGCACCGTCACATCCTCGTCGACGGCCAGCTCGTCGACCGCCCGTCGTTCCGCGTGAAGCCGGGTCAGCTCATCCACGTCAAGCCCAAGAGCGAGGGCACCGAGCCCTTCCAGGTGGCAGCAGCCGGCGGTCACGCCGAGGTTCTGCCGCCCGTTCCCGGCTACCTCGAGGTCGAGCTCGACAAGCTCCAGTCGCGTCTGGTTCGTCGTCCGAAGCGCGCCGAGGTCCCCGTGACCTGTGAAGTGCAGCTCGTCGTCGAGTACTACGCAGCACGCTGAGCATCGCTCACGCTGTTCTCTGAGAGCAGCAGCGCAAGAGGCGTCGGGGTGACCCGACGCCTCTTGTCGTTTCGGCATACGATGGTGACACCGCGCCTTCGCGGATCAAGGGCAAGGATGACGACATGAAGAACGTGCAATGGTTCCTGGTCGGTGTGATCGGCGGCTTCGTCGCGGCTCACTTCATGAACAAGGACCCGCGCGGTCACGACATCCTCGCCGAGGTCGACGCCAGGATCAACGGATTTACCGCTCTCATCGGCGACGCCTACCGCGAGCAGGAGGCACGGCTCACGGAGCCGGGCGACAACTGAACCACCGCAGCAGCGCCACGGCGCGGCATCTTCACGCAAGGACACCCGGCACTCTATGAAAACTGCGGAGATCGCGCAGCGTTACCTCGACTTCTTCGAGAAGAACGACCACCTCATCGTCCCCTCAGCCTCCCTCGTCAGCGACGATCCGTCGCTGCTGTTCACGGTGGCCGGGATGGTGCCGATGATCCCGTACCTCACGGGCGTCGTCCCCGCCCCGCATCCGCGCATCGCCGATGTGCAGAAGTGCATCCGCACGAACGACATCGAAGAGGTCGGTCGCACCGCGCGTCACGGCACGTTCTTCCAGATGCTCGGCAACTGGTCGTTCGGCGACTACTTCAAAGAAGGCGCGATCCGCTACGCCTGGGAGCTGCTGACGAGCTCCGAGTCCGACGGCGGTCTCGGTTTCGATGAGAAGGACCTCTGGGTCACCGTCTACGAGACCGACGACGAGGCCGAGGCGATCTGGCGCGACATCATCGGGCTGAAGCCCGAGCGTATCCAGCGTCTCGGACGCGCGGACAACTACTGGAACACCGGACAGCCCGGCCCCGGTGGCCCCGACTCCGAGATCTTCTTCGATCGCGGTCCGGCCTACGGCAAGGACGGCGGCCCGGCCGTCGACGACTCGCGGTTCCTGGAGATCTGGAACCTCGTGTTCATGCAGGACCTCCTCGAGAACATCCGCAGCAAGACGGAGTTCGACATCATCGGCGAACTGCCGATGAAGAACATCGACACGGGCATGGGCCTCGAGCGCGTCGCGTTCCTCAAGCAGGGCGTCGAGAACATGTACGAGTCCGACCAGGTGCGTCCGGTGCTGGACCGCGCCGTCGAGCTCTCCGGGCGCCCCTACGGCGTGCAGCACGAGGACGACGTGCGCTTCCGCGTCGTCGCCGACCACGTGCGCTCCTCTCTCATGCTCCTCTCCGACGGGGTTCGTCCCTCCAACGAGGGACGCGGGTACATCCTCCGCCGCCTCATGCGCCGCACCGTTCGCTCCATGCGTCTACTCGGCGTCGACGAGCCGGTGTTCCCCGAGCTGTTCGCCGCATCGCGCGACGTGATGAAGACCACATACCCGGAGCTCGAGAAGGACTGGTCTGTGCTCTCGGCGTCGGCCTTCGCGGAGGAGGAGACCTTCCGTCGCACGCTCGTCGCCGGTTCGACGATCCTCGACCTCGCTCTGGACGAGACCAAGAAGGGCGGCGGCAAGACCCTCAGTGGTCCCGAGGCCTTCCTGCTGCACGACACCTACGGCTTCCCGATCGATCTCACCCTCGAGGTTGCCGAAGAGGCCGGGCTCGAGGTCGACCGCACCGCGTTCGACACGCTCATGCAGGAGCAGCGCCAGCGCGCCAAGGACGACGCTCGCAATCGCAAGCGTCAGCTCGCCGACGTCTCGGTGTACCGCGACCTGCGCGCCCTGGGCGAGACCGGCTTCGACGGATACACGGCGCTCGAGGTCGAGTCGCGTGTCATCGGGCTGCTCGTCGACGGGGTTCCGGTGCGCAGCGCCGCCGAGGGGCAGATCGCCGAGGTCGTGCTCAGCGAGACCACGCTGTATGCGGAGTCGGGCGGTCAGGTCGCCGACAAGGGCACGATCATCGGACCGGGCTACGAGCTCGAGGTCCTCGATGTGCAGAAGCCCGTTCCCGGTCTCATCAGCCACACCGTCGAGGTCGCCCGCGGAAGCGTCGCGGTCGACGACGTCGCCACGACAGTCGTGGACGCCGCCAACCGTCGCGCGGCACGCCAGGCGCACTCGGCGACGCACCTCGTGCATGCCGCTCTCCGGGACACGCTCGGACCGACCGCCACGCAGGCGGGGTCGTTGAACCGCGCGGGTTACATGCGATTCGACTTCTCGTGGTCGCAGGCGCTCTCCGCGGACACGCGCAGCGAGATCGAGGAGATCACCAACCGCGCCGTGCAGGACGCCCTCGAGGTGACAACGCGAATCGTCTCCCTCGACGAGGCGAAGGAAGCCGGCGCCATGGCGCTGTTCGGCGAGAAGTACGGCGACGTCGTGCGCATGGTCGACATCGGCGGGCCCTGGTCGCGTGAGCTGTGCGCCGGTACCCACGTGGGCACGAGTGCCGAGATCGGTCTGGTCAGCCTCGTCGGAGAGTCGTCCGTCGGCGCATCCAACCGCCGTATCGAGGCCCTCGTCGGCGCCGATGCCTTCCGCGAGCTCGCAGCCGAGCGGGCGATCGTCTCGCAGCTCACCAGCTCGCTGAAGACGCCCCGTGAGCAGTTGCCCGAGCGGATCGCCGATCTCACGGCGAGCCTGAAGGCCGCGGAGAAGCGCATCGCGCAGTTCGAGTCCAAAGAGCGCGCGGGGCAGATCCCGGCGATCGTGGAGGCCGCGAAGCGTGTCGGTGCCTTCCGACTGGCAGCACTCAACCTCGGCGATGTGGCATCTGCCGATGATGTGCGCGACCTCGTCAACGGCGTGCGCGATCGGCTCGGCTCCGATGCGGCGGTCGTCGCCCTGGGGGCGGTCGTCAACGCCCGCCCGGTCGTGGTCGTGGCGACGAACGATGCTGCTCGATCCGCCGGCGCGAAGGCGGGTGCGCTCGCGAAGCGCGCCGCCGGTGTACTCGGCGGCGGTGGCGGAGGACGCGATGATGTCGCGCAGGGCGGCGGCGCGGACGCCGAGGCTCTTCCCACGGCTCTCGAGGCCATCTCGCAGGAGCTGCACGGCGCGTGAGCGGCTTCCGCCGCGGTGTGCGGCTCGGCATCGACGTGGGTCGGGCGAGGGTCGGTGTCGCCCGCTGCGACCCGGACGGCATGCTCGCCGTGCCGGTCGAGACGGTCCCGCGGGACGAGGCGTCGATCGATCGCCTCGTCCAGCTCGCGGGGGAGTACGAGCCTCTGGAGTTCGTGGTCGGACTGCCGGTGAACATGCGGGGCGCCGATACGCCGTCGACAACGGACGCACGGGAGTTCGCGGCGGCTCTCCAGCTGCGCAGTGGCATCGTCGTGCGGCTCATCGACGAGCGTCTGAGCACCGTTTCCGCGCACGCCGCCCTGCGCAGTTCCGGGAGATCTCAGAAGAAGTCTCGTAGCATTGTGGATCAGGTCGCCGCCGTGGTGCTTCTGCAGCAGGCGATCGATATGGAGAAGAGCACCGGAAACCCGGCCGGTGCGGCCATCTCGCCTGACGAGGAGCACGCCTGACGATGTCCGAACGCGACAACGAAACGCCGCGGCATGACGCAGACTCCCGCCTGGGGGAGCTGTTCGAGAACCTTCCGGAGCCGACCACGCAGATTCCGACGGTCGACAACAGTGCGCCCGCTCCGGGTTCGCGTCGTGCGGCTCGTGAAGCCGCCTCGGGGGATGCCACGGCGCCCACGAACGGCGCATCGGGTGACCATCTGCAGCCATCGCCCGTGCCGGTCCGTGCGTCCGCCGACGAGGCGGCCGCGGCGAACCGCGAGTCCCCGTCGCCGACCCCTGTGCGCGACTCGGCCGACTCCGTGGACGCGGGCGATACGCCGACGCGAGCCGTTCCCGTGACCCGGCCGCCGGCAGCATCCGCGGCGCCGGCCGCGGCGCCGGAGCCCGTGATCGGCGGCGGGCTCGACGATCTCTTCGCCCCGCACGACGATCACGTCGACGCCACGCCGAAGAAGAAGCGTCGCAAGGGATGCCTGATCGCGCTGATCATCGTCCTCGCAATCGTCGGCGGGCTCGCGGGAGCCGGCGTCTGGGTGGCGAACACCTACGGTGACAGGATCAGCGAGGCCATGGGCTGGGGGCCGTCGAAGGACTGGGAACCAGGGCAGGCGACCGGCGAAGCACTGGTCACGATCAAGGAAGGTGACACCGGCGGGCCGGTCTCGATCGCTCTCTACGAAGCGGGCGTCACGAAGACCGAGGATGTGTTCTACGACTACTTGGTCGATGAGGGCATCAACCCGACGTTCTACCCCGGTGTGTACCGCCTGCAGCAGAAGATGACGGCCGAGGCTGCTCTCGCCGCTCTCGAGGATGAGGCCAACAAGCTCGAGAACACGGTGTCGGTCGGCGAGGGCGCGACGATCGTCTCGTCGCTGCCCGGCATGGCCGAGACTCTCGGCCTCCCGCTCGCCGACTTCGAGGCGGCCGTCAAGGACCCGTCGCAGTACGGCGTCGACGCGCGTAGCCTCGAAGGCTGGCTGTTCCCGGCCGTGTACACCTTCGACCCTGAGGTCACCCCGACGCAGGTCATCCAGCGGATGGTCGACCGCACCCGCCAAGCGCTCGATGAGGCAGGAGTGCCGCCCGAAGACGCGCAGCGCGTGCTGACGATCGCCTCGATCATCCAGCGTGAAGGCCGACTGGACGACTTCGCGAAGGTGTCGCGAGTCATCCAGAACCGTCTGGATATCGACATGCTGCTGCAGATGGACTCGACAGCCCAGTACGGTTATGGATCGCTGCACGAGGGTGTCGTCTCGAGCTCCAAGGAGGCGCTCGAGAGCGACAACGAGTGGAACACCTATAAGCGCCAAGGACTCCCCGCGACCCCGATCTCGAGCGCGAGCGACGCTGCCATCGATGCCGCCATGCATCCGGCGGACGGTCCCTGGCTGTACTTCGTCACGATCAACCTCGAAACCGGGGAGACGCAGTTCTCCGAGACCATGTCCGAGCACGAACAGGGGATCGAGAAGTGGCGCGCGTGGTGCCGGGAAAACCCCGACGCGGGCTGCTGAGACGGTGACAGGTACCCGTCTGGCGGTCTGGGGCGACCCGATCGCGCACTCCAAGTCACCGGACCTGCACGCCGCGGCCTACCGCGTGCTGGGCATGGACTGGGAGTACGGGCGCCGTCAGGTCACCGCCGACGGATTCGCGGGGGCGCTCCGAGGACTCGACGACTCCTGGCGCGGTCTCTCGCTGACCATGCCGTTGAAGGAGGAGGCGTTTCGCGCCGCTGAGACGAGGGACGCCCACGCCGAGCTCACCGGCGCCGTCAACACTCTGCTGCTCGGGGACGCACCCGCGGGTTTCAACACCGACGTCGGAGGGATCGTCGACGCACTGGCCGAGGCCGGGGTGACCGAGGCGGGAACGGTCCGCATCCTCGGGGCCGGCGCCACGGCTGCCTCCGCGCTCGTGGCGGCGTCGGAGCTGGGTGCGACCCGGGTGGTCGTGCATGCCCGACGACCCGAACGAGCGGCGGGGCTGGTGGCGCTCGGAGCGCGCATCGACGTCGTGGTGGAGGCGCAGCCGCTCGATGGGCCGACCGCGTCCGCCGACCTCACGATCGCCACGCTGCCGAGTGGGACCGCACTCCCCGTCGACACCTCGACGGCCTTGGCAGCGAGCGGGGGAGCGCTCTTCGACGCCGCGTACGCGCCGTGGCCCTCGGCTCTCGCGGCGCATTGGGGGGATGGCACGGTGATCTCCGGACTCGGCATGCTGCTGCACCAGGCCGTGCGTCAGATCCGCATCTTCCATCACGGTGACCCCCGCATCGAGCTACCGGATGAGGACTCGGTCGTTGCCGCCATGCGCGCCGCGCTCTGACCCGACTCGCAGGACGAAACGCGGCGCAGCGGGGGTCCGAACCCGTGGGAGACTGGAGCAATGCTCCGCGTGCTCACGGCCGGCGAATCCCACGGCCCAGAACTCATCGCCGTCATGGAGGGTCTGCCCTCCGGCGTCCCTGTCTCCTCCGAGGCCATCCAGGCCGATCTCGCCCGTCGAAAGCTGGGCTACGGCCGCGGCTCGCGCATGAAGTTCGAGCAGGATGAGCTGACCCTCTCGGGCGGCGTCCGCCACGGAAAGAGCCTGGGCAGCCCGATCGCCCTGCGCATCGGCAACACCGAGTGGCCGAAGTGGATCGAGGTCATGAACCCCGAACCCGTCGAGCTCACCGACAAGTCCCGTGGGCGCAGCGCTCCGCTCACGCGGCCACGCCCGGGGCACGCCGACCTCGTCGGCATGCAGAAGTACGACTTCGACGAGGCGCGTCCGATCCTCGAGCGTGCGAGCGCGCGCGAGACGGCGGCACGCGTCGCTCTCGGCGCCATCGCCCGTTCGTTCCTCGGCGAGCTCGGCATCCGTCTGGTCAGCCACACGCTCTCGATCGGTCCGGTGCAGGTTCCTCCGGGCTCTGCTCTTCCGACGCCGGACGACGTGGACGCCTTGGACGCCGATCCGCTCCGCTGCTTCGACGCCGCGACGTCGGCACTCATGGTCGCCGAGGTCGATGACGCGAAGAAGGACGGCGACACGCTCGGAGGCATCGTCGAGGTGCTGGCGTACGGCCTGCCGCCGGGGCTCGGCTCGCATGTGCACTGGGACCGGCGTCTGGACGCCCGCCTCGCCCAGGCACTGATGAGCATCCAGGCGATCAAGGGCGTCGAGGTGGGCGACGGATTCGAGACCACGCGCCGTCGTGGCTCGGCGGCGCACGACGAGCTGTTCGCGACCGCTGACGGCATCACCCGCGGCTCCGACCGCGCCGGCGGCACCGAGGGCGGCATGTCCACGGGCACCGTGCTGCGCGTGCGTGCCGGTATGAAGCCGATCGCCACGGTGCCGCACGCGCTGCGCACCATCGACATCGCGACCGGCGACGACGCGACCGCCCATCACCAGCGCTCCGACGTGTGCGCGGTTCCCGCGGCGGGTGTGGTCGCCGAGGCCATGGTCGCGGTCGAGCTGGCGAACGCCGTGCTGGAGAAGTTCGGCGGCGACAGCATCCGTGAGACGCGGCGCAACCTCGACGGGTACCTCGACGGCATCCCCGCGGAGCTGCGCACGACACCCGCGTCCGAGGCGGCGCTCATCGCGCATGACGAGCGAGGCTGACCCGCTGACGCTGGTGCTGGTCGGCCCGATGGCCGCCGGCAAGACCAGCGTCGGTCGACGCGTCGCGCGTCGACTGGGAGTCGCTTTCGTCGACACCGACAAGCGCATCGTCGCGACGCACGGCCCGATCCCCGCCATCTTCGCCGAGCACGGCGAGGCGCACTTCCGCGACCTCGAGCGGGCAGCGGTGGCGGAGGCGCTCTCCGAGGGCGGCGTGATCTCCCTCGGAGGTGGCGCGGTGACGCAGGCCGACACGCGCGATCTGCTCAAGGATCAACCGGTCGTCTTCCTGACGGTGAGCGTCGATGCGGTGGCCGACCGCCTGCGCGGCAGCAATCGTCCGCTGCTGGCGGGCGAGGAGGATCCGGTCGAGCGCTGGAAGAAGATCTTCGAGGAACGCCGGAGGTGGTACGCCGAGGTCGCCTCGACGACCTTCGACACCTCACGTCGTCCGATGCAGAGGATCGTGGACGACATCGTGACATGGAGGAGAGAGCAGCGATGAGCACGACGACCATCAGCGTCACCGGGAACGATGCCTACGACATCACGATCGGGCGGGCGATCCTGGAGCAGGTCTCGGCGGCCCTCGCGCCGGGTGTGCGCAAGATCCTGGTCGTGCACCCGCCGACGCTCGCGGCACGCGCGGCCGAGCTGCGCGACCGTCTGCTCGCCGACACCGCTGAGGGGCCGCGCGAAGTGCTTCTCGCCGAGATCCCGGACGCGGAGCAGGGCAAGCGCATCGAAGTGGCCGCATTCTGCTGGCAGGTGATGGGGCAGGCCGACTTCACCCGCAGCGACGCCGTCGTCGGCTACGGCGGGGGTGCGGTGACCGATCTCGCCGGTTTCGTCGCGGCGACTTGGCTGCGCGGTGTGCAGCTGGTCCAGGTGCCCACCACCGTGCTCGGACTGGTCGACGCCGCGGTCGGCGGAAAGACGGGCGTCAACACCGCCGAGGGCAAGAACCTCGTCGGCGCGTTCTGGGCACCCAGCGCCGTGATCGGCGACCTCGACGAGCTCGCCAGTCTCAGCCCGAACGAGGCGACGGCAGGGTTCGCCGAGGTGGTCAAGGCCGGGTTCATCTGGGCACCGGAGATCCTCGACATCATCGAGGCTGATCCCGTCCGCGCGGTGGATACGACCACCGACGAATTCCGTCGTGCGATCGAGCTGGCTATCGGCATGAAGGCGGAGGTGGTCTCCGACGACTTCCGCGAGGCGGGTCTCCGCGAGATCCTGAACTACGGACACACCCTCGGGCACGCGATCGAGCACGCCGAGCGGTACCGCTGGCGGCATGGTGCGGCGATCTCGGTGGGGATGCTGTACGCCGCGGAGCTCTCTCGCCTCGCGGGCCGGCTCTCCGACGCCGCGGCCGAACGCCACCGCACCGTCCTCGAGTCTCTGGGGCTTCCCACGTCGTACCGCGCCGGAGCGTGGCCGCAACTGCTCGCCACGATGCAGCGCGACAAGAAGAGCCGCGGCGGGATGCTCCGTTTCATCCTGCTCGATGACATCGCCAAGCCCACCGTGCTGCAGGCCCCGGACGAGTCGCTGATGTTCGCCGCCTACCAGGAGGTGGGCGCGTGAGCCGCCGTATCCTCCTGGTCAACGGCCCGAACCTGAACCTGCTGGGCACGCGCGAACCCGAGGTCTACGGCACGGCGACGCTCGCTGATGTGGAGCGGATCACCGCCGCCGCCGCCGCCGAGTTCGACTTCGAGGTGCGCGCGGTGCAGAGCAACCACGAGGGCGTCCTGATCGACGCGATCCATGCTGCCCGCGAGGACTGCACAGCCATCGTCATCAACCCCGGGGGGCTCACGCACACCTCCGTGGTGCTGCGGGACGCGCTGACGGGTGTGTCGCTGCCGTTCGCCGAGGTACACATCTCCGATGTGTACGCGCGCGAGGAGTTCCGCCACCACTCCTACCTGCATGATGTCGCCGTGGTCCGCATCGTCGGACGCGGCGTCGACGGATATGCCGACGCCGTGCGCGAACTGGTCACGCACCTCTGATCGAAACGAGTCGCCGTCCATGGCGATGGCCATCAGCTGAGCGCCGAAACGGATGACGTCCACGGGGCGTGCGAGGCGGTGCTGCGGGCCTACGTTCTCGTGGGAGGGGCTGATCCACGGCATGGGCCGTGCGGGGGTCCGGCCGCTCATCCCTTAGACTCGACTGTCGGCCTCGTCCGAAACCGCAGACACACGAACGGAACTCGCAGCGCATGGCATCTACCGCAGACATCAAGAACGGCGTCGTCCTCAGCATCGACGGGCAGCTCTGGAGCGTCATCGAGTTCCAGCACGTCAAGCCCGGCAAGGGTGGCGCGTTCGTGCGCACGAAGCTGAAGAACGTCGTCTCCGGCAAGGTCGTCGACCGCACGTACAACGCGGGCGCGAAGATCGAGATCGAGAACGTCGACCGCCGCGACTACACGTACCTGTACACCGACGGCGACGGCTACGTCTTCATGGATCAGACCGACTTCGACCAGATCACGGTCGGCGCCGCCACTGTCGGCGACGCGAAGAACTTCCTTCTCGAGAACCAGGCCGTGACCATCGCCCTGAACAACGGCAACCCGCTGTACATCGACCTTCCGGCATCCGTGATCCTCGAGATCACCTACACCGAGCCAGGCCTGCAGGGCGACCGCTCGTCGGCCGGCACCAAGCCCGCGACGCTCGAGACCGGCTACGAGATCCAGGTGCCGCTGTTCGTCGAGACCGGCACCAAGGTCAAGGTCGACACCCGCACGGGTGACTACCTCGGCCGCGAGAAGTAAGGCGTGAGCGCCCGGACGAAGGCGCGCAAGCGCGCTCTCGACATCCTGTTCTCCGCCGATGTGCGCGGGGATGACATCGCCGTGACGTTGGCGGCCGAGGCGAAGCGTGCGGCCAGCGAGCCGGCACGTGAGGCCTCCTGGCTCTACGCCCGCGAGATCGTCGACGGCATCATCGACCAGCGCGACGAGATCGATGAGCAGATCACGACGCACAGCCGCGACTGGAAGCTCGAGCGGATGCCCGCGGTCGACCGCGCGCTGCTCCGCATCGCGGTGTGGGAGATCCTCTACAACGACGAGGTTCCGACGGCCGTGGCGATCGACGAGGCCGTGGAGCTCGCGAAGGAGTTCTCGACCGACGACTCCGGCGCGTTCGTGCACGGCGTCCTCGCGCGGGCAGCCCGCTCCGCCTGATCGTCCGCCGCGAGGCACTGTCGGTGGTGTCGGAGAGGATGGGGGCATGTCCCTCGCGTCCGATCCGTCCCGCTCGGAGGGCTCGTCATCCGCGGACTGGCGGTCGATTCTCGGTTCTCCGCGCGACGACGCAGAAACTCCACTCGCACTCGGTGTGGAACTGCGGCTGCGCGACGGCCGCGGCGCGAACCCGTGGGCGTCCCGCCCGCAGCGCACGGCGACCGCGCGCGACGTGGCGAAGCGTACCGGCGAGATCCTGCTCGGCATCCGGCCGCTCGAGAAGAGTGCGTCGACCGGCGCCTGGGTGCAGGGCACGGCATCGTGGGACGCCGTCCGCCGCTCGCCCACGCAGTACGGACGCGACCGGTCGCGGTGGTTCGCCGATCTGCTCAGCATCGCGCGCGACACTCTTCTGTCGGGCACGGCCGGCGACTGGCTGGTCGCCGACCTGATCGAGTCCGGCCTGCTCTGGGGGCATCTGCGTGCCGCGGCCGACGTCGGCATCCCGCTGGTCGCCACCCAGAAGAGCACGACCGTCGTGCTCGCGGAGCGTGCATCGATCGGTGCGACCGTCGCACGCGAGGGCGGTGGCCTCGTCGTGCACCCCGCCGTCACGATCGACGGCCGCGAGGTCGACCCGCTCGCCGTGCATCCGATCGGGCACAGTGGTCTGTACGAGGTCGCACAACGCGGCACGAATCTCCGTGTCACGCTGGCCGAGGTGGCGATCAGCCGCCCCGTGCACGCCCTGCTCGGCGCCGGCAAGGGCCTCGAGGTGCCTGCCGGTGACGAGGCGGCATTCTTCCGTGATGCCTACCCGCTGCTGGCGCGTCGCATCGATGTGCGGTCGGTCGGTCGGGTCGAGCTGCCTCCTCTTCCGGCGCCCCGTGCCGTGCTGGAGCTGTCCTTCCAGCGGGGCGACACCGTCAAGTATTCGTTCGCGTGGGACTACCGCGGGTTCGGACTCGTGCCTTTCACGCCGAGTTCCGATGCGGTGCGAGACACCGTCGCCGAAGATGCGCTCAGGGATGCGCTTCAGGCCGCGTGGACGGAACGACTGGGGGAGGAGCTCGCGCCCACCGGGGCTTTCCACGACGTCGCGGCCGCCGAATTCGTCACCCGAGTGGTGCCGGCGCTCGAGGCCGAGGGCGTCACCGTCACCGTCACCGGCCGCAGCAAGAGCTATCACGAGCTCACGGGCGAGCCCGAGATCACGGTGACCACGGTCGAGAGCACTGATCCCGACTGGTTCGATCTCGGCGTCCTGGTGAAGATCGACGGCCGCACCATCCCGTTCGGACCCCTCTTCACCGCATTGAGCAAGGGCAAGAAGAAGCTCCTGCTCTCCGACGGCGGCTATTTCTCCCTGAATCACCGGGCGCTCGACCGCCTCCGCGAACTGATCGAGGAGGCCGGCGAACTCGAGGAGTGGGAAGCCGGCCCGCGGATCAGCCGACATCAGACCGATCTCTGGGAGGAGTTCGAGGATCTCGCCGACGAGGCTCTTCCCGCAGTGACATGGCGGGCGACGGCCGACGGGCTGCGTCGGGCGAGTTCCGTGCCGGCGGTCGCGGTGCCGCAGGGAATCACGGCCGAACTCCGCCCTTATCAGAAAGAGGGTCTGGACTGGCTCGCCTTTCTCTGGGCGCACCGTCTCGGCGGCATCCTCGCCGACGACATGGGCCTCGGCAAGACGCTGCAGCTGCTGGCGCTCATCATGCACGCGCGCGAAGCGGGGGAGCGGCGACCGTTCCTCGTCGTCGTGCCCACGTCTGTCCTCGCGACCTGGCGCAGCGAGGCCGCGCGATTCGCGCCGACGCTGCGCGTGCAGGTCAGGGCGAGCACACAGGGGCCGCCATTGACGGACTCGCTGCGGGACATCGACCTCGTGATCACGAGCTATGCGGTCGCACGGCTCGACGAGGACGTGTACGCCGGGGTCGAATGGGCCGGGCTCATCCTCGATGAAGCCCAGTTCGTGAAGAACCCCGAGACCAAGCTGCACCGCGCGGTCGCGACGTTCCGCGCGGACGTCACCTTCGCGGTCACCGGAACCCCGATGGAGAACAGTCTCAGCGAGCTGTGGGCCCTGCTCAAGCTGACGGCGCCGGGCCTCTTCGCCTCGGCCCGGAAGTTCCGCGAGGACTACATCCAGCCGATCGAGCAGGGCAAGGTCCCCGAGAACGAGGAGGGCGGCGCCTATCGGCAGCGTCGACTCGAACGGCTGCGCCGCCGCATCCGCCCGCTCCTGCTGCGGCGCACGAAAGAACTCGTCGCGCCGGAGCTGCCGGCGAAACAGGAGCAGATCCTCGAGGTCGAGCTGAGTTCCTCCCACCGGGCGCTCTACGAGGTCGTCCTGCAGCGTGAGCGGCAGAAGGTGCTGGGACTGCTGGAAGACCTCGACCGCAACCGCTTCATCGTGTTCCGCTCCCTGACGCTGATGCGCATGCTCAGCCTGGCTCCCGGACTGATCGATCCCGAAGACGCGAAGATCGGCTCGCGCAAGCTCGACGTGTTACTCGAGCGCGTGATCGAGCTGCAGGCCGAGGGCCATCGGGCTCTGGTGTTCAGCCAGTTCACGTCGTTCCTCGACATGGCCGCGGCGCGCCTTGATGCCGCAGGCATCCCGTATGCGCATCTGGACGGTTCGACGCGGCACCGTCAGAAGGTGGTCGACGGCTTCACGTCGGGGGAGCAGCCGGTGTTCCTCATCAGCCTGAAGGCCGGCGGATTCGGACTCACCCTCACCGAGGCCGACTACGTGTTCCTGCTCGACCCGTGGTGGAACCCGGCCGCCGAGGCGCAGGCTGTGGACCGCACGCACCGCATCGGTCAGGACAGCCAGGTGTTCGTCTACCGCATGATCGCCACGGGCACGATCGAGGAGAAGGTGCTCGAACTCCAGCGTCGGAAGGCCCGCCTGTTCACGGCGGTGCTGGACGACGAGGCACTGTTCGCGCAGTCGCTCTCCGCCGAGGACATCCGCGGGCTCTTCGACGCCTGACCGGAATACTCACGGCGAGGTCGACCGAGCCCACAGGGAGCCCTCGGTACAATCGAACGGTTCACTTTCGGGAGGAATGCAATGCGGATCACGGGACTCGGCCACGCCGGGATGTTCATCGAGACCTTGGGCGGGAACATCATCTGCGACCCGGTCCTCGGGCCTTCTTTCTACGGATCCTGGTTCCCGTTCCCCGACAACCGAGGGCTCGACTGGGAGCGTTTCGGGCGTGAGGCCGACTTCCTCTGGATCTCGCACCGCCACCGCGACCACTTCGACCCGAAGCTGCTCGAGCGCTACATCCGCAAGGACATCGAGGTGCTTCTTCCGGAGTACCCGACCGATGACCTCGAAAAGGACATCCGCGCGCTCGGCTACACGAACATCACCTACGCGCCCGCGGGTCGGGTCATCGAGCGTGGTGAGCTCAAGATGATGATCACACCGCTGCGCGCGCCCAGCGACGGTCCGATCGGTGACTCCTCCCTGAGCGTCGACGACGGTACCGGCTCGGTGCTCAACCAGAACGACTCGCACCCGCTCGACCTCGAGAAGCTGCTCGATTTCGGGAAGCCCGACGCGTACTTCACCCAGGTCTCCGGTGCGATCTGGTGGCCCATGGTCTACGACCTGCCGCTGGATGCCAAGCAGAACTTCGCTCGGCTCAAGCGCGAGGCGCAGAACAAGCGCGCCATGTACTACATCGAGAAGGTCGATGCCCCGCACGTCTTCCCGATGGCCGGCCCGCCCATGTTCCTCCGCGACGACCTGTTCGACTTCAACGGGCTCGGCAAGAACGGCGAGTCTATCTTCACGGATCAGAAGCAGTTCCTCGCGCACATGAAGGAACTCGCGCCGCAGTACGACGGCCAGCTCTTCATCCCCGGCACCGTGGTCACGGTCGATGGGGGAGCGGTCACCAGCGAGCAGACCCTCTACACCGAGGCCGAGATCGCGCACATCTTCGATGAGAAGTGGGACTACCTCGAGGAGCAGCGCGCGAGCCGACAGCAGGAGATCCGCGATGAGGAGGCCTCTCGCGCCGAGATCATCCCGCCCGCGGAGATGCTCGAAGCCCTCAAGACGTGGTGGGAGCCGCTGCTGAAGAAGTCCCGCACGATCCGGCTCGGCGTCGGTGGCTGTGTGCGCTTCCGCATCGGCGAACTCGACATGGTCGTGGACTTCCCGCGCGCGAAGGTCCGCGAGTACGCGGGCGAAGAGTGCGTGTACTGGTACACCATCCCCGCCGATCTGGTGTCGACCAACATCGTCGACCACGAGATCGACTGGTCGAACTCGATCTTCCTCTCGATGCAGTTCTCCGTGGGCCGCAGCGGCAAGTTCAACGAGTTCCTGACCACGTTCCTCAAGTGCCTCTCGGTCGACCGCATCGAGTACGTCGAGAACTGGTATCAGGAGCAGACCGACCAGACCGAAGACACCGAGATCGGTGACTGGGTCGTTCAGCGTCGCTGCCCGCACCTGCGCGCAGATCTCACTCGCACAGGCACGGTCGACGAAGACGGCATCCTCACGTGCAGCATGCACGACTGGAAGTGGGATCTGAAGACCGGGCGCTGCCTTTCCACCGCCGGTCACGCGATCCGTTCGTCGAAGATCGATGACGTCACCGACCCGGTGCTGCAAGAGGCCAGCTGACCCTCGGGAGCCTCATCGCTCCGATACACTGGCATGACAAGCAACCTTTAACACCGTCCTGTGAGGCGGAGAAGGGAGCGGCCGATGAGCATGCGCACTGTGCTGCACGAAGCCGACATCTCACGAGCGCTGACCCGGATCGCGCACGAGATCCTCGAGTCCAATCGAGGCGCCGAGAGCCTCGTCCTGCTGGGCATTCCGACCCGGGGCGTCACTCTCGCCCACCGACTCGGCCTGCTGATCAGCGAGATCGCACAGCAGTCCGTCCCGGTCGGATCGCTCGATGTCACGCTGTTCCGTGATGACCTCGCCAAGCACCCGACCCGTTCTCCGCAGCCGACCGAGATCCCGGTGGGCGGCATCGACGGCAAGACCGTCGTCCTCGTCGACGACGTGCTCTTCTCCGGTCGCAGCATCCGCGCTGCTCTCGACGCGATCCAGTCCATCGGACGCCCCGCCGTCGTGCGCCTCGCGATCCTCGTCGACCGCGGGCACCGCGAGCTTCCGATCCGTCCGGACTTCATCGGCAAGAACATCCCCTCCGCCCGCACCGAGCGGGTCAACGTGCGCCTCCTCGAGAACGACGGGGCCGAGGAGGTGACGATCGGCGAATGAGACACCTCCTCGACACCCGCACCCTCGACAAGGCCACCGCCCTGCGCATCCTCGACGTCGCCGAGGACATGTCCGACACGCAGTCGCGTGAGGTCAAGAAGCTCCCGACGCTGCGCGGCAAGACCGTCGTGAACCTCTTCTTCGAAGACTCGACCCGCACCCGCATCTCGTTCGAGGCCGCCGCCAAGCGCCTCTCCGCCGATGTCATCAACTTCGCCGCGAAGGGTTCCAGTGTCTCGAAGGGCGAGAGCCTGAAGGACACGGCTCAGACCCTCGAGGCGATCGGTGCCGATGCGGTCGTGGTCCGTCACCCGGGCTCCGGTGCACCGCAGACCCTCGCGACCAGCGGGTGGATCTCGGCCGGGGTCGTGAACGCCGGCGACGGCACCCATGAGCATCCGACCCAGGCTCTGCTCGACGCCTTCACCATCCGCAAGCGTCGGTTCGGCGCCGACAGCCGCGGCCAGGACCTGAGCGGAATGCGCGTCGTGATCGTGGGCGACGTCCTGCACTCGCGGGTCGCCCGCTCGAATGTCTGGCTGCTCACCACCCTCGGTGCCGAGGTCACCCTGGTGGCTCCGCCTACGCTGGTTCCGCAGAACGTCTCGCTCTGGCCGGTCCGGGTCGTGTACGACCTCGATCACGCGCTGGCGGACGAGCCGGACGCGGTGATGATGCTGCGCATCCAGCTCGAACGGATGAACGCCGCGTATTTCCCGACTGAGCGGGAGTATTCCCGCCGCTGGGGCCTGGACGCGCGGCGAGTGGCGGCTCTTCCGGGCGGTAGCATTGTGATGCACCCCGGACCCATGAACCGGGGACTGGAGATCTCTTCGGAAGCAGCCGATTCCCCCCGTTCGACGGTGCTGGAACAGGTCACGAACGGGGTGTCCGTCCGCATGGCGGTGCTGTACCTGCTGCTGGCAGGAGAACGAGACGACGAACGAGGGGGAGACCTGTGAACGAGACCCTCGTCATCACCGGCGCACAGCTTCTCGGTGCCGAGAGCGCCGACATCATCATCGAGGACGGCCGGATCGCCGAGATCGGCAGCGGGTTGAGCCGCTCAGGCGCGCGCGTCGTCGACGCGGCGGGACTCGTCGCGCTGCCCGGACTCGTCGACCTGCACACGCATCTGCGCGAACCGGGCTACGAAGCCTCCGAGACGATCCTCACCGGCACGAGGGCTGCGGCCGCCGGCGGCTTCACGGCCGTCTTCGCCATGCCCAACACCTCGCCGGTCGCCGACACCGCCGGTGTGGTCGAGCAGGAGCTCGCCCTCGGTGAAGCAGCCGGCTACGCCACCGTGCAGCCCATCGGCGCGGTCACCGTCGGCCAGAAGGGCGAGCGTCTCGCCGAGCTGGGCGCCATGGCGACCTCCCGCGCGCAGGTCCGCGTCTTCAGCGACGACGGCTTCTGCGTGTTCGACCCGCTGATCATGCGCCGTGCGCTGGAGTATGTGAAGTCCTTCGGGGGAGTCATCGCCCAGCACGCGCAGGATCCCCGCCTCACCGAGGGCGCCCAGATGAACGAGGGCACGGTCTCGGCGGAGCTGGGCCTCGCAGGCTGGCCCGCCGTCGCCGAAGAGTCGATCATCGCCCGCGACGTGCTGCTCGCGGAGCATGTCGGCTCGCGCCTGCACGTCTGCCACCTCTCCACCGCGGGGTCGGTGGACATCATCCGCTGGGCCAAGAAGCGCGGTATCGATGTCACGGCCGAGGTCACCCCGCACCACCTGCTGCTGACCGACGAGCTGGTGCGCGGATACGACGCGCGGTACAAGGTCAACCCGCCGCTGCGCCGGGAAGAGGATGTGCTCGCCGTGCGCGAGGGCCTCGCCGACGGCACGATCGACATCGTGGCCACCGACCACGCCCCGCACCCGAGCGAACACAAGGCGTGCGAGTGGCAGGCTGCCGCGAACGGCATGGTGGGCCTCGAGAGCGCGCTGCGCGTCGTGCACCAGTCGATGGTGCAGACCGGACTGCTGGAGTGGTCCGATGTCGCACGCGTGATGAGCGCGACGCCGGCGCGCATCGGCCGACTCGCCGGTCACGGCACCCCGCTCGAGGTCGGTCAGCCGGCGCAGATCACGCTCTACGACGCCTCCGTCGACGGCGTCTTCACCGAAGCGGATCTGCACGGCCGCAGTGTGAACTCGCCGTACCTCGGCAGGGCTCTTCCCGGACGGGTCGAATACACGATCCACGGGGGCGTCCTCACGGTCGACGGCGGCAACGTCGTCGAGGAGCTCGGCGCATGAGCGCTCGGGATCTCGCCGTCGCGATCACGATCGCGGTCGCGCTCCTGGTGCTGCTCACAATGCTCTTCGCCTGGCGACGACGAATCCGCCGCGACTCCGTGTTCACAGCCCCGCTGGGGGTTCCGGAGCATGCGGAGGTCTCCCGCCGCGACGAGGTGCTGTACGTGTCGACGACACGGCACGAGCAGCCGCTCGAGCGTCTGGCGGTGTCGCCCCTCGCGTACCGGGCCCGCGGCGAACTCGCCCTCACGGATCGCGGCATCGCCCTCTGCCTCGACGGCGAGCCGACGGTGTTCCTCGCGAGCGCCCGGCTCGTCGCCGTCGACCGCGCCACGGTCACGATCGACCGGGTCGTCGAGCCCGGCGGCCTCGTGCGCATCGCCTGGAACATCGACGACGACACGATCGTCGACAGCTACCTGCGGCTCGCCACCGGCGACCCGCGGACTCTCATCTCCGACCTGCAGCGGCTCGTCCCCGCCGCCCCCGACACAGGAGCAACGTCATGACACTCTCGACACCCCCCGGACAGGCCCCCGCGGCCCAGCTCCCCGATCCCGCCGTCCTCGTCCTGGAAGACGGCACCCGCCACACCGGACGCGCCTACGGCGCCCGCGGACGCACGCTGGGCGAAGTCGTCTTCGCGACCGGCATGTCCGGTTACCAGGAGACGATCACCGACCCCTCCTACGCGGGCCAGATCGTCCTGCAGACGGCACCGCACATCGGCAACACCGGCATGAACGACGAGGATGCGGAATCCCGTCGCATCTGGGTCTCCGGATACATCGTGCGCGACCCCTCGCGTGTGGTCTCCAACTGGCGTGCGAACGCCTCGCTCGACGACGTGCTCGTCGAAGACGGCATCGTGGGCATCAGCGGCATCGACACCCGGGCGATCACCCGCCACATCCGCTCGGCCGGCTCCATGCGCGGCGGGATCTTCTCCGGCCCGGATGCCGCCCTCGATCCGGAGGAGCAGGTGCGCATCGTCCGAGAAGCGCCCGAGATGGCGGGACGCAACCTCTCCGCCGAGGTCTCGGTCGACGTCGCGACCATCACCACGGCGATGGGCAACCGGATCGGCAACCTCGCCGTCCTCGACCTCGGCGTGAAGCAGGCGACGATCGACAACCTCGCCGCCCGCGGCTTCGAGGTGCACGTGCTTCCGCAGGATGTCACGATCGACGAGATCCGGGCGATCGACCCCGTGGCGGTCTTCTACTCGAACGGCCCCGGTGACCCCGCGGCCTCCGGCGACCACGTCGAGCTGCTCCGCTCGGTGCTCGATGACGGCCTCCCGTTCTTCGGCATCTGCTTCGGCAACCAGCTGCTCGGCCGCGCGCTCGGTCTCGGCACCTACAAGCTGCCCTTCGGCCACCGCGGTATCAACCAGCCGGTGCTCGACAAGCAGACCGGCAAGGTCGAGATCACGGCCCACAACCACGGCTTCGCGGTCGAGGCGCCCCTGGAGGGCTCTTTCGACAGCCCGAACGGCTACGGCAAGGTCGAGGTCAGTCACGTCGGCCTCAACGACAACGTCGTCGAGGGCCTCCGCGCCCTCGACATCCCGGCCTTCTCGGTGCAGTACCACCCCGAGGCGGCGGCCGGCCCGCACGACGCCAACTACCTCTTCGACAGGTTCCGCGACCTGGTCATCGCCAGCCAGAAGGACTCCAAGTAATGCCCAAGCGCGACGACATCAACTCCGTCCTCGTCATCGGCTCCGGCCCGATCGTCATCGGTCAGGCCTGCGAGTTCGACTACTCCGGCACCCAGGCGTGCCGCGTGCTCCGTGAAGAGGGTGTCCGGGTCATCCTGGTCAACTCCAACCCGGCCACGATCATGACCGACCCCGACTTCGCCGACGCGACCTACATCGAGCCGATCACCTGGCAGGTCATCGAGACGATCATCGCCAAGGAGCGCCCCGACGCGATCCTCCCGACCCTCGGCGGCCAGACCGCGCTGAACGCGGCGATCGAACTGCACAACCACGGCATCCTCGAGAAGTACGACGTCGAGCTCATCGGCGCGAACTTCGAGGCGATCAACAAGGGCGAGGACCGCCAGATCTTCAAGCAGCTGGTCCTCGATGCCGGTGCCGATGTGGCGGATTCCCGCATCGCCCACACGATGGACGAGGTTCTCGCGGCCGCCGACGAGCTCGGCTACCCGCTCGTGGTCCGCCCGAGCTTCACGATGGGCGGCCTGGGGTCCGGCTTCGCTTACGACGAGAGCGACCTGCGTCGCATCGCCGGTGCGGGCCTGCGCGACTCGCCCACCACCGAGGTGCTCCTGGAGGAGTCCATCCTCGGCTGGAAGGAGTACGAACTCGAGCTCATGCGCGACACGGCCGACAACACGGTCGTGGTCTGCTCCATCGAGAACGTCGACCCGGTCGGCGTGCACACGGGCGACTCGATCACGGTCGCGCCCGCGCTGACCCTCACCGACCGCGAGTACCAGAAGATGCGCGACATCGGCATCGACATCATCCGTGCCGTCGGCGTCGACACCGGTGGCTGCAACATCCAGTTCGCGGTGGACCCGTCGAACGGCCGCATCATCGTCATCGAGATGAACCCGCGCGTCTCGCGCTCCAGCGCCCTGGCCTCGAAGGCGACGGGATTCCCGATCGCCAAGCTCGCGGCCAAGCTCGCGCTCGGCTACCGCCTCGACGAGATTCCGAACGACATCACGGGTGTGACTCCGGCGAGCTTCGAGCCCACGCTCGACTACGTCGTGGTCAAGGTGCCGCGCTTCGCGTTCGAGAAGTTCCCGGCGGCCGACGCGACGCTGACCACGACCATGAAGTCGGTGGGCGAGGCGATGGCGATCGGCCGCAACTACGCGACCGCGCTGCAGAAGGCGCTCCGCTCGCTGGAGAAGCGCGGATCCAGCTTCCACTGGGGCCCGGAGGAGCGCTCGGTGGAGGAACTCCTCGAGATCTCGAAGATCCCGACCGACGGCCGGATCGTGACGCTGCAGCAGGCGCTGCGCAAGGGGGCGACCGTCGAGCAGGCCTTCGACGCGACGGCGATCGACCCGTGGTTCCTCGACCAGATCGTGCTGATCAACGAGGTCGCCGAGATCGTCCGCACGGCTCCCGAGCTCGACGCCGCGACCCTCCGGTACGCCAAGGAGCACGGCTTCTCCGACGCGCAGCTCGCCGAGATCCGCGGCACGAACGAGGCAGAGGTGCGCGGCGTCCGCCACGGCCTCGGCATCCGCCCGGTGTACAAGACGGTCGACACCTGCGCCGGCGAGTTCCCGGCTCTCACGCCGTACCACTACTCGAGCTACGACTACGAGACCGAGGTGGCACCGTCCGAGCGGACCAAGGTCGTCATCATCGGCTCGGGCCCGAACCGCATCGGTCAGGGCGTCGAATTCGACTACTCGTGCGTGCACGCCTCGTTCGCGCTGTCGGACGCCGGCTTCGAGACCGTGATGGTCAACTGCAACCCGGAGACCGTGTCGACCGACTACGACACCTCCGACCGCCTGTACTTCGAGCCGCTGACGCTCGAAGACGTGCTGGAGGTGCTCGACGCGGAAGCCGCGAGCGGAACCATCCTCGGCGTCGTGTGCCAGCTCGGCGGCCAGACGCCGCTCGGGCTCGCGAAGGGCATCGAGGCAGCCGGGTACACGGTGCTCGGCACCAGCCCCGAGGCGATCGACCTGGCCGAGGAGCGCGAGCTCTTCTCCCGTCTGCTCGACGAGGCAGGGCTCGTGGCGCCGCGAAACGGCACCGCGATCGACGTCGAGGGCGCCGTACGCATCGCCGAGGAGATCGGCTACCCGGTGCTGGTGCGCCCGAGCTTCGTGCTCGGCGGACGCGGCATGGAGATCGTCTACGACACCGCGTCGCTGCGTGACTACTTCGTGCGCACCGCGGGCGAGGTCGTCATCGAGGAGGGCAAGCCGCTCCTGGTCGACCGCTTCCTCGACGACGCGATCGAACTCGACGTGGACGCGCTCTACGACGGCACCGATCTGTACATCGGCGGCGTCATGGAGCACCTCGAAGAGGCCGGCATCCACTCCGGCGACTCGAGCTGCACCTTGCCTCCGGTCTCGCTCGGCCGCACCGATGTGGACCGCGTGCGCGAGGCCACTCTGGCCATCGCGAAGGGCGTCGGCGTGCGCGGACTGCTGAACGTGCAGTTCGCCATCAGCGCCGGTGTGCTCTACGTCATCGAGGCGAACCCCCGCGCCAGCCGGACCGTGCCCTTCGTCTCCAAGGCGCTCGGCATCCCGATGGCCAAGGCCGCGAGCCGTGTGATGACCGGTTCCACGATCGCCGAGCTGCGCGCCGAGGGCATGCTGCCCGAGCAGGACGGATCCCGCGTTCCGCTCGACGCCCCCGTGTCGGTCAAGGAGGCCGTGCTCCCGTTCAAGCGGTTCCGTACGGCCGACGGCAAGACGGTCGACTCGATCCTCGGCCCGGAGATGCGCTCCACCGGTGAGGTCATGGGCATCGACCGTGACTTCCCGACAGCGTTCGCGAAGAGCCAGGCCGCGGCCTACGGCGGCATGCCCACCTCGGGCACCGTATTCATCTCGGTCGCCGACTCGGACAAGCGCGCCGTGATCCTGCCCGCGCACCGACTGCAGCAGCTGGGCTTCACGATCGTCGCGACCGAGGGCACCGCCGAGATCCTCTCCCGCAACGGCATCGCCGTGACCGTCGTCGAGAAGTTCAGTGCGACGCAGGAGTCCGGGGCGAAGAACATCGTCGACCTCATCAACGAGGGGGCGATCGACATCGTCGTGAACACCCCGTCAGGTGGGGCGGCCCGTGCCGACGGGTATGAGATCCGCGCGGCAGCGGTCGCCGCTGACAAGGCCCTGTTCACGACCATGGCCGTGCTCGGCGCCGCGGTGAGCGGCATGGACGCGGCCCACGAGGGCTTCCAGGTCAAGAGCCTCCAGGAGTACGCGCTGGAGCGGAAGGCGGCACTGTGAGCGCACGCTTCGGCGAGCGGGTCCGCGCGGCGCTGCACGCACGCGGACCGCTCTGTGTCGGCATCGACCCCCACGCCGCGTTGCTCGCGGCGTGGGGGCTGAGCGACGATGCGCAGGGCGTCCGCGAGTTCGGCCTGCGCACGGTCGAGGCCGCTTCCGGGCGGGTGGGCATCGTCAAGCCCCAGGTCTCGTTCTTCGAGCGCTTCGGCTCCCAGGGCATCGCCGCACTCGAAGATGTTCTCGCAGCGGCACGCGCGGCCGGTCTCGTCGTGATCGTCGACGCCAAGCGGGGAGACATCGGTTCGACGATGGACGACTACGCGCGTGCGTGGCTGACTCCGGGTTCACCACTGGAGGCCGACGCGCTCACGGTCAACCCGTTCCTCGGAGTCGGTGCTCTCGACGGGGCATTCGCGCTGGCCGCCGACCATGGCAAGGGGCTGTTCGTGCTCGCCGCGACCAGCAACCCCGAGGCCGAGCTCCTGCAGCGCTCCACCGGCTCGACGGGTGCGACGGTGTCCGCTGTGGTCATCAGCGAGGTCTCCGCTCGCAACGCCGTGGAGTCAGCGGCAGGGGAGTGGGGGAGTTTCGGTTTCGTGATCGGCGCGACCGTCGACTGGACCCTGGCCGGCATCGAGCCCTTCGCACCGGCAGCTCCCATCCTCGCTCCCGGCTTCGGCGCCCAGGGGGCCACGCCGGCCGACCTCCGTCGCCGCTTCGGCCCGATGTCGGAAGCGGTGATCGCGAGTGAGAGCCGCAGCATCCTCTCGGCGGGTCCCGCGGATCTGGCCGAGGCGATCACCGCACGCGCCGCCGAGTACCTCGAGGTGGCCGGTGTCTGACGCGCAGCGCACGGTTCCCGAAGTCGACAGGGCTGCTGCCGCACGCCGCGCCGTGGAGCGTCGGCGCGCCAGGGCTTCGGTGAAGCGCGATCTCACGATGCGGGTGGTGACCCCGCAGACCGTGCTGCACCGCGCCACCGCGGATGCCGACTCCGTCGAGGGGTCGATGCGCATCACCGACTTCCTCCTCGCTCTCCCCGCGATCGGTGCCGGCAAGCGCGACCGGGTACTGGAGGAGCTGCAGATCTCTCCGGTCAAGCGCCTCGGTGGGCTCGGAGCTCGTCAGCGCCGGGTACTCGAGGAATGGCTCGACACGCGCTTCCCCGCGCCGAGCGCGCGAGGAGCGCGGAGTCGACTGCTCGTGCTCGCCGGCCCCACCGCGGTCGGCAAGGGCACGGTCGCCGCGCACATCCGCGAGCACAATCCGGAGATCCACCTCTCGGTGTCAGCGACCACACGGCCCCCGCGCCCCGGCGAGATCCACGGCGTGCACTACTACTTCGTCGACGACGCGGAGTTCGATCGGCTGATCGCCGACGGGGAACTCCTCGAGTACGCGGTGGTCCACAACAAGTCGCGCTACGGCACGCCGCGGGGGCCCATCGACGAGGCTCTGGCCGCAGGCAAGACCGTTCTGCTCGAGATCGACCTGCAGGGCGCTCGTCAGGTGCGCGCCGCGGAACCCGCCGCGACGCTCATCTTCCTGCTGCCTCCGAGCTGGGACGAACTGGTGCACCGGCTGGTCGGCCGTGGCACCGAAGATGCCGAGGAGCGCGCCCGTCGACTGCGCACCGCGAAGGGCGAACTCGCCGCTCAAAACGAGTTCGATCACCTCATCGTGAACGAGGACGTCGCCACGGCGGCCCGCGAGGTCGTAGAATTGTCTTCAAGCTCTGCGCGCTGAGCGTCTTCGCGCGCCATTTCGCACCGACTTCGCGACGATCCCGTCGCCTGACCAGGAGGTCTCACCATGGCCGGACACAACAACGGCATCATCGATCCCCCCATCGACAACCTGCTCGACCGCGTCGACTCCAAGTACGAGCTCGTGATCTACGCCGCCAAGCGCGCGCGCCAGATCAACGATTACTACTCCGATCTGCACGAGGGCAACCTCTTCGACAACGTGGGCCCGCTGGTCGACTCCTCCGTCGAGGACAAGCCGCTCACCATCGCACTGCACGAGATCAACGAGGACAAGCTCCGCCTGCGTCACGCAGAGTGATATTCGAGGCCGCGCCTCCCTTCTGTCGGAGGCGCGGTCCAGAATGGGTGCAACACCCTCCCTCTGTCCGTCCCGTTCTGGAGTTTCGATGAGCGCCCTGCGTCTGTTCACGTCCGAGTCCGTCACCGAGGGGCATCCGGACAAGATCTGCGATCAGATCTCGGACAGCATCCTCGACGGGCTCATCGCCAAGGACAGAGACTCCCGCGTGGCGGTCGAGACGCTCGTCACGACGGGCCTCGTGCACGTCGCCGGCGAGATCCGCACCGAGGCCTACGTCGACATCCCCACGATCGTCCGCCAGGTCGTGAACGGCATCGGCTACACATCCAGTGAGACCGGCTTCGACGGCGACTCCTGCGGTGTCAGTGTCTCGGTGGGCGAGCAGTCGACCGACATCGCGCACGGCGTCGACAGCGCTCAGGAGCACCGCGACGGATCGTCGGTCGATCCGCTCGACGCCCTCGGCGCCGGCGACCAGGGCATCATGTTCGGCTTCGCGACGAACGAGACGCCGCAGCTCATGCCGATGGCCGCGTGGACCGCGCACCGGCTCGCCGAGCGGTTGACGGAGGTGCGCCGCTCCGGTGTTCTGCCGTTCCTCCGCCCCGACGGCAAGACCCAGGTGACCCTCGGTTACGACGGCTTCACCCCGAAGACGGTCGACGCCGTCGTGGTCTCGACACAGCATCACCCCGACATCTCGCAGGAAGACCTGCAGGCGCGGGTTCGCGAGCACGTCATCGACCCCGTGCTGGCCACGACCGGTCTCGACCTCGACGACGTCACCCTCTACATCAACCCGGCCGGTCCCTTCGTGACCGGTGGCCCCAAGGGAGACGCCGGGCTCACCGGCCGCAAGATCATCATCGACACCTACGGTGGCGCCTCCCGCCACGGCGGAGGAGCCTTCAGCGGCAAGGACCCGTCGAAGGTCGACCGCTCCGGCGCCTACGCGACCCGATGGGTGGCGAAGAACGCGGTGGCAGCGGGACTCGCAGACCGGCTCGAGGTGCAGATCGCCTATGCGATCGGTGTCGCACGTCCGGTCGGTCTCTACGTCGAGACCTTCGGCACCGGCAAGGTGTCCGACGAGGTCATCACACAGGCGATCACGTCGGTGTTCGATCTGCGTCCGCAGGCGATCATCGAGCAGCTCGACCTGCTGCGTCCGATCTACGCCCAGACGGCCGCGTACGGTCACTTCGGTCGAGAACTCCCTGATTTCACGTGGGAGCGCACCGACCGCGTCGAAGAACTGCGCCGCGCTGCCGGGCTCTGATGGGACCGCGGTCCTGGTGTCTCCGGTGAGCCGGCGCATCGCGCGCGTGCTCCTCGATTCCCCGCTGCCTCAACTCGATCGGCTCTTCGACTACGCGCTCCCTGCGGAACTGGGCGACGTCCCGCTCGGGGTTCGGGTCCGCGTGCCGCTGCGCACCGCTGGGCGCGTGATCGACGGCTACGTCGTCGAGATCGGCACCGAGGACGACGCGGACCGCCCGCTCTCCGAGGTGGAGAGCGTCGTGTCGGAGGTCCCGGTCCTGCCGGAACGTCTGCACACGCTCGCGCGCCGGGTGGCCGACCGGGCAGCCGGCTCGGCCTCGGATGTGCTGCGCCTGGTGATCCCCAAGCGTCAGGTGCGTGTCGAGAAGGCGTGGACCGCCGATGCGCCGGCGGAGACGCCCGACCCGGATGCGCTCGCGGTGGCCGAGGGCACCGTCGGACTGTACGAGGGCCTCGGGGCCGTGCTCGACTCGGGCGGACGCGCCGCCGTGGAGGCGATTCCTCAGCTCGTCGATGGCCTGCAGGGGTGGGCCCGACTGCTGGCATCTTCCGCGGCCCGGATGCTCGCGGCGGGCAAGTCGTCGATCATCGTCGTCCCCGACAGCCGTGATCTCGACAGGCTCCTCGCTGCGCTCGACGCTCTCGTCCCCACCGGAGCGGTCGTGCGCCACGACTCCCGGCAGACGAATCCCGACCGCTACCGCGGATTCCTGCGCACGCTCGAGGATGCGCCGTGCATCGTGGTGGGCAACCGCTCGGCCGTGTACTCCCCGGTCGTGGCGGGGATGGTCGCGATCTGGGACGACGGCGATCCGCTCCTGGGGGAGCCGCTCGCTCCGTATGTCAACGCTCGCGACGCGGCTCTCCTTCGACAAGAGCTCGAGGGGTCGGCGCTGCTCTTCGCGGGACACACCCGCACCACGGATGTGGAGCGCCTCGTGGTTCTCGGCTGGCTGCAGGATGTGAGGGCGGCACGCCGCGTGCTTCCTCGCGTCGTGCTCAGCACACCGCAGGAGATGGAGCAGCCGACGGCGCAGCGGATGCCGTCCTCCGCCTTCCTCGCCGCGCGCACCGCAGCGGCCGAGGGGCCGGTGCTCGTTCAGGTCTCGCGACCCGGGTTCTCGCCCTCGCTCGTCTGTGCCGAGTGCCGTGCGCCGGCGCGATGCGCCCACTGCGGCGGCCCGCTCGGCGCGAAGCATCGGGGTGCAGTGCCCGTGTGCGGCTGGTGTGGCCGGGCAGCCAGCGCCTGGGCGTGCCCTGCCTGCTCCTCGACCAAGCTGCGACTCGCCTCCTCAGGGAGCGAGCGCACCGCCGACGAGCTCGGGCGGGCGTTCCCGGGTGTACGCGTGATCGTCGCCGACAGTGCGCACCCGGTCGAGCGCGTGCCGGCCAAACCCGCGCTCGTGGTCGCGACCCGCGGCGCGGAGCCGATCGCGGAGGGCGGATACCGTGCCGTCGTCCTCCTCGACGGCCCTCGCATGCTCCAGGCGCCCGACCTGCGAGTCGCGGAATCCTGTCTGCGATGGTGGTCCAACGCGACCGCCCTGGCCGCGCCCGGCGCTCCGATCCATCTCGTCGGTGTCAACGGTGCGGCGGCGAAGGCACTCGCGACCTGGAACCAGGCAGGCCACGCGCGGTCTGAGCTGGAGAGCAGGGCGCCGCTGCACATGCCCCCGACGACCAGAGTGGCTCTGGTCCAGGGCGCGGTTCCGGCGGTCGCGAACGCTCTCGCCGCCCTCACCGAGCTCGCCCTACCCGGGGATGCCGTACTCGGCCCTGTGCCCGTCGAGTCCGACGACGTTCCCCCTCGGGTGCGAGCCCTCGTGAGGTTCGACTACGGCTCGGGCCCTCGCGTGGCGACCGCCCTGCGCGCCGCTGTCGTCGCCGAAGCAGTGAGTGGCCGCCGCAGAAAGGGGCGTGCGACCAAGAGCACGCTCTCCGTCCGCCTCGATATCCTCGAACCAGAGCTCTGACCCTTCCGGAGAACCTTCATGCGCCTCGTCTTCGCCGGCACACCCGCTGCCGCCGTGCCCACCCTGCGACGTCTCGCGACCTCGCACGACATCGCCGCGGTCGTCACGCGACCCGATGCCCCGCTCGGGAGAAGGCGGGTGCTGACGCCGTCTCCGGTCGCCCAGGCCGCCGTCGAGCTGGGTCTTCCCGTGATCAAGACGGCGCGGCTCGACGAGGCCGCGACAGCCGAGATCTCGGCGCTGCAGGTCGAGCTCGGAGTGATCGTCGCGTACGGCGGGCTGGTGCGCGAGCCGCTGCTCTCCGCCCCGACCGCCGGGTGGATCAACCTGCACTTCTCTCTGCTGCCCGCATGGCGGGGAGCCGCCCCCGTGCAGCGCGCGCTCATCGCGGGGGATCGGGTGCTCGGTGCGAGCGTGTTCCAGCTCGTCGCCGAGCTGGATGCCGGTGACGTATTCGCCATGCGGGAGATCGACCTTCCCGAGACGGCGACCGCAGGAGAGGCGCTCGAGGCGCTCGCGCTGGACGGAGCAGAGCTCACGGCCGATGTGGTCTCCGCCATCGCGGACGGCACGGCGCGGGCGGTTCCGCAGCAGGGCGAGCCGACCTTCGCCGCCAAGCTCACGCTCGCCGACGGACTGCTCGATTGGGACCAGCCGCTCGACGCCGTGTTCGCCCGCTTCCGCGGCGTGACTCCCGAGCCGGGAGCGCACACGACCGTCGCCGGTCAGCCCCTCAAGGTACTCGAGGCGGCTCCGGCAACGGATGCCGAATCGCTGCCCCCCGGACGACTCCGGGGTACCAAGACCGCTCTGCACATCGGTACGGGCACCGGGGCACTCGCCGTCACGAGGGTGCAGCCTGCGGGCAAGGGAGCGATGAACGCGGTCGACTGGTGGCGCGGCCTGCGCGGGGGAGATGAGCTGGTGGCCGGATCATGAGCGACGAGCGACGCAACCGTCGAAGCACGCCGTCGAACGGTCGACCCCGCGGCTCCCAGAGCTCGGCGGAGGGGCATCGCGGCGGTCAGCGCGGTCCCGCTCGCACCGTGCAGCCCGCGAGACGGGTGGCCTACGACGTGCTTCGTGCCGTCTCCGAGACCGACGCGTACGCGAACCTCGTGCTTCCCTCGGCCATCGCCGACGCGAAGCTCACCGCTCAGGACGCGGCGCTCGCGACCGAGCTGACCTATGGGACCCTGCGACGGCTCGGGACCTATGACGCGATCATCGCCTCGGCGGCAGATCGTGCGATAGACGGCATCGACCCGGCGGTTCTCGATGCGCTCCGGCTCGCGGTGCACCAGCTGCTCGCGACACGTGTCGCCTCGCACGCCGCGGTGAACGAGTCGGTGAACCTGGTCGCCATCGAATCAGGTCGCGGAGCGTCGAGTTTCGCGAACGCGGTTCTGCGGCGCATCACCCGGGATTCGGCGGAGGCCTGGCAGGAGCGCATCGAAGAGCAGGCGCGCTCCGACGACGAGCGCCTGGCGCTGCGTTCCGCACATCCAGTCTGGGTGATCCGGGCGCTCCGTCGCGCCCTTGCGGCGGAAGGTCGCGACGCCGAGCTCGACGCCCTCCTCGAGGCCGACAACGCCTCGCCCGATGTGACGCTCGTCGCCCTGCCCGGTCTCGCGGAGCCCGGCGAACCTCGTCTGCCTTACGCCCCGACGGCCTTCGCCTCTCCCGGTGGCGATCCGCGTCTGTCGGTCGAGGCCTCCGGCGGCACGGTGCGCGTGCAGGACGAGGGCTCCCAGCTCGTCGCGCTCGCCCTGGCCGGAGTCTCACCGATCGCCGCGGGGGAGCGGTGGCTCGATCTCTGTGCCGGCCCGGGTGGGAAGACCGCGCTCCTGGCGGCGATCGCGCTCGAGAAGGATGTCGTCCTCGAGGCCAACGAGGTCGTCCCCGTCCGCGCGCGCCTGGTGCGCAAGGCGCTCCGCGCTGTCCCCGGCGAGATCGTGGTGCACGAGCAGGACGGCCGCGAGATCGCGGCCTCGCGTGCCGGCGAGTTCGACCGGATCCTCGTGGACGCGCCCTGCACAGGCTTGGGTGCGCTGCGCCGCCGGCCCGAGGCTCGGTGGCGCAAGTCACCCGCCGACGTGGCCGAGCTCGTACCGCTCCAGGTGGAGCTGCTCTCCGCCGCGCTCGACGCGCTCGCCCCGGGCGGGATCGTCGCATACGTCACATGCTCGCCCCACCTCGCCGAGACCACGGGCGTCGTGCAGGAGGTGCTGCGCGGGCGCACCGACATCGTCGAGCTCGATGCGCGCGCAGCGATCGCCGACGTCTCGCGGTCGCCGATCGACCTCGCGACCGAGGGGCGCTCCGGTTCCGGCAGCGCACAGCTCTGGCCGCATCGACACGGCACCGACGCGATGTTCCTCGCGCTCCTGCAGCGCTCCGCAACCGTCACCGCCACAGGGAAGGAAGACTAGGACCGTGGATCTGCCTCGCGCACCCCGCATCAACCCGAGCATCCTCGCCGCCGATTTCGTGAACATGCAGGCGGATCTCGCCCGCATCGCGACAGCGGACTTCGCGCATGTCGATGTGATGGACAACCACTTCGTGCCCAACCTGACGTTCGGGCCGCAGATGGTCGAGCGCATCCAGGCGACCAGCCCGATCCCGCTCGACGTGCACCTGATGATCACCGACCCGGAGCGCTGGGCACCCGAGTATGCCGAGATCGGCGCGGCGAGCGTCACGTTCCACCTCGAGGCCGCCGCCGATCCTGTGGCCCTCGCCCGGCGCCTGCGCGACATCGGTTCCCGCGCCGGCGTCGCGGTGAAGCCGGGAACCCCGGTCGATTCGCTGTTCGACGTGCTCGACGAGTTCGATCAGATCCTCGTGATGACGGTCGAGCCGGGATTCGGCGGACAGAGCTTCATGCCCGAGACGATGCCGAAGCTCCGCTCCCTGGCGGAGGAGGCGCGTCGGCGCGGCTCCTCGGTCTGGCTCCAGGTCGACGGCGGTATCTCGGACAGCACGATCGAGTACGCCGCCGCCGCCGGAGCAGACACCTTCGTCGCAGGTTCGGCCGTGTACGGCGCCGACGACATCGAAGCGGCCGTCACCCGGCTGAGAGACCTCGCCCGAGCCGGTAGCCTGGAATCGTGAAGACTTTCGACGAGCTGTTCGCCGAGCTCAGCGTCAAGGCCGAGACCCGTCCCGAAGGATCGGGCACGGTCGCCGAGCTCGACGGCGGCGTGCACACGATCGGCAAGAAGATCGTCGAAGAGGCCGCCGAGGTGTGGATGGCGTCGGAGTACGAGTCCGATGAGGCCGCCGCCGAGGAGATCTCGCAACTCCTCTATCACGTTCAGGTGATGATGCTCGCGAAGGGGCTCAGCCTGCAAGACGTCTACCGACATCTGTGATGCGCTCCGTTCCTCTCCTCTCGAACTGAAAGCACTCCATGCTGCGCATCGCCGTTCCCAACAAGGGCTCGCTCTCCGAGACCGCCGCCGACATGCTCGCCGAGGCGGGCTACGCCGGACGCCGGGACCCCAAGACCCTGCATGTCATCGACGCCGACAACGACGTCGAGTTCTTCTTCCTCCGCCCCAAGGACATCGCGACCTACGTCGGTTCCGGTGCGATCGATGTGGGCATCACGGGTCGTGACCTGCTGCTCGACGCCCGCATGCCCGGTGCACGCGAGATCGAGGCACTCGGCTTCGCGGGATCCACGTTCCGCTTCGCGGCACCCACCGGTCGCTACACCGACGTGGCCGAGCTCGACGGACTGCGCATCGCCACCTCCTACCCGGGGCTGGTCGACGCGTTCCTCGACGAGCGCGACATCGCGGTAGACCTCGTTCCGCTCGACGGAGCGGTCGAATCGGCCGTCCGACTCGGTGTGGCCGACGCGGTCGCCGATGTCGTCGAGACGGGGACCACACTCCGCCAGGCCGGGCTCGAGGTCTTCGGTCCGGTCATCCTGCAGTCGGAGGCCGTGCTCATCGCCGGCCCCACCGATGCCGAGGGTGCCGAGACGCTCCTGCGCCGCCTTCGCGGCGTCATGGTCGCTCGCCGCTTCGTGATGATCGACTACGACCTGCCGGTCGCTCTCCTCGATGAGGCCGTGAAGATCGCCGGTGGCGTGGAGTCGCCGACCGTCTCACCGCTGCGGGACCCGGAGTGGGTGGCCGTACGCGTCATGGTCGCGCGCACGCGGGTCAACCCGGTCATGGATGCGCTCTATGCGCTCGGCGCCCGCGCCATCCTCGTCACCGCCATCCACAACGCGAGGCTCTGATGACTCTCGCCAGTCGTGTCATCCCGTGTCTGGATGTGGCCGAAGGCCGTGTCGTCAAGGGCGTGAACTTCGAGAACCTGCGCGACATGGGTGACCCGGTCGAACTCGCCAGGCACTACGCGGCGCAGGGGGCCGACGAGATCACGTTCCTCGACGTGACCGCGACGGTCGATGCGCGAGCCACGACCTACGACGTCGTGCAGCGAACCGCCGAGCAGGTCTTCGTGCCGCTCACGGTCGGCGGGGGAGTGCGCAGCGCCGAAGACGTCGCCCGGCTGCTCTCGGTCGGCGCCGACAAGGTGGGGGTCAACTCGGCCGCCATCGCACGCCCCGAGCTGATCGGCGAGATCGCCGACCGCTTCGGTGCACAGGTTCTCGTCCTGTCGCTCGACGTGAAGCGTGCGCCGACCACGCCCTCCGGCTTCGTCGTCACGACGCACGGCGGTCGCACGCAGACCACCCTCGACGCGGTCGCCTGGGCGCGAGAGGCCGTCGAGCGCGGCGCCGGTGAGCTGCTGGTCAACTCGATCGATGCCGACGGCACGCGCGACGGGTTCGACCTCGAGCTCGTACGGCTCATGCGGGAAGCGGCCTCCGTGCCCGTCATCGCTTCGGGCGGTGCCGGTCAGGTCTCCGATTTCGCGCCGGCCATCAAGGCCGGAGCCGATGCGGTGCTCGCGGCGAGCGTCTTCCACACGGGGGCGCTCACCGTCGGCGACGTCAAGGACGCCCTGCGCGCAGAAGGGGTGGTGGTCCGATGACCTCCGTGGAAGAGCGCATCGCCCAGGTCGCCTTCAACGCAGACGGGCTCGCGCCGGTGATCGTGCAGCAGTTCGACACGCATGAGGTGCTGATGCTCGCGTGGGTCGATGCCGAGGCGCTGCGGCGCACGCTGACCTCAGGGCGGGCGACCTACTGGTCCCGATCCCGCCAGGAGTATTGGCGCAAGGGCGACACGTCGGGCCACATCCAGGTGGTTCACGAGGCGCGCCTCGACTGCGACGGCGACGCCATCCTGCTCCTGGTCGCGCAGACCGGCCCCGCCTGTCACACCGGCACGCGCACCTGTTTCGACACCACCGACCTCGAGGCGACGACGGGAGCGGATCAGTCATGAGCATCGCGCAGCGCGGTCGCTCGCTCTCTGTCTCCGGCTTCCTGCTCGCCGGGGCGATCGGCATCATCTCGTCGACCCAGACGTGGTTGACGGTGGAGCGTGCGGATGCCGGCGAAGCGATCCTGGTTCCGGGAGCCTCGGCCCTGGTACTGCTCGCTCCGCTCAGCCTCGCGGTGCTCGCCCTCGGGGCGGCACTCGCCATCTCCGGCAAGGTCGTGCGCCTCGTCTTCGGCGTGCTCGCGGCCGCGACGGCGCTGTTCCTCGGCTGGTCGACGATCCAGCTCCTCCTCACCGAACCGTTCGACGCCGTCGCCGCGACAGTGACCGAGGTCACGGGTCTCGCCGGTGGTGGCGCTGTCCACGAGGTCGTCACGAGCATCGTGCCGTCGGCGTGGCCGTACATCGCCCTCGTCGGATGGGTGATCCTGCTCGTCGCATCGGTGGTGGTCCTCACGACTTGGCGTGGCTGGAAGGCGGGTGGGCGGCGGTACCGCACCGACCACGTCGAGGCCGCGCACGACGGCCCGGTGGACGCGGTCGATTCCTGGGACGAGCTGTCCCGGGGAACCGATCCGACGCGTTGACCCCGATAGACTGATTCCGAACTGCACGTCGTCCCCCGGAGGAGAACATGACCAACCCGATCGCCGATCCCGGCCACGGACACTCGCCTGCAGCCTGGACCGCCGTGGTCATCATGCTGGTCGGCGTCGCCGCCGCGACTGTCGCATTCTGCTTCGAGCAGCCGGTGCTCGTCATGATCTCTCTGGTGCTCGTCCCGATCGGTGCGGTCGCGGGTTGGGTGCTGGCCAGGGCCGGTTACGGCGTGAAGGGTCCGAAGTACGCTCCGAAGGCGCACTAATGGTGCTCGCCGACCTGACGGCCGGCGCAGTCGCAGACGCTGAGCGTCGTGCTCTGTCGCGCCCGCTGGATGCGGTCGAACGCGCGGCGCTCGCGCGCCCGGCCGCCAAGGATGCACTCTCGTTCCTCGCCCCGGCCGATCGCGTCAAGATCATCGCCGAAGTCAAGCGAGCGAGCCCGTCGCGTGGCGCACTCGCCGAGATCCCCGACCCTGCTCTGCAGGCCTCCCTGTACGAGACGGGTGGAGCCTCGGCGATCAGCGTGCTCACGGAGGAGCGTCGCTTCGGCGGCAGTCTCGCCGACCTCGAGGCCGTCACCGCCCGAGTGTCGCTCCCGGTGCTCCGCAAGGACTTCATCGCCACCCGCTACCAGGTGCTCGAGGCACGGGCAGCGGGCGCTGATCTGGTGCTGCTGATCGTCGCCGGTCTCGAACCCGATGTCCTTCGCGATCTGTTCGGCTTCATCGGCGAGCTGGGTATGACACCCCTCGTCGAGACGCACTCGGCCGATGAGCTCGAGGCCGCGATCGACCTGGGCGCACCGCTCATCGGTGTGAACGCCCGCGATCTGAAGACCCTCGAACTCGACCGCGACCTGTTCGGACGCCTGGTCGACCGCATCCCGACGACCGCGGTGAAGATCGCCGAATCCGCGGTTCTCACGCCCGCCGATGTCGTGCATTACCGCTCCGCCGGCGCTGACGTCGTCCTGATCGGCGAGGCGCTCGTGACCGGCGATCCCGTCGCCACCCTCAAGAGTTTCCTGGAGGCATGATGAGCCTGCGCGACCAGCACGGCCCCTTCTTCGGCGAGTTCGGCGGGCGCTTCATGCCCGAGTCGCTCATCGCCGCGATCGATGAGCTGACCGTCGCGTACGAGGAGGCGATCCTCGACCCGGCCTTCCGGGACGAGCTCGCACACCTCCTGAGCTCGTATGCGGGCCGCCCCTCGGCGATCACCGAGGTGCCCCGGTTCGCAGAGCATGCCGGGGGTGCGCGCGTCTTCCTCAAACGTGAAGACCTGAACCACACGGGGTCGCACAAGATCAACAACGTGCTCGGTCAGGCGCTGCTCACGAAGCGGCTCGGCAAGACGCGAGTGATCGCCGAGACCGGCGCCGGACAGCATGGTGTCGCCACGGCGACGGCCGCGGCGCTGTTCGGTCTGGACTGCACGATCTACATGGGCGAGGTCGACACCGAGCGTCAGGCACTCAACGTCGCCCGCATGCGCCTGCTCGGCGCGGAGGTCATCCCGGTCACCTCCGGTTCGCGCACGCTCAAGGATGCGATCAACGATGCCTACCGCGACTGGGTGGCGTCGGTCGAGACGACCAACTACATCTTCGGCACCGCGGCCGGGCCGCATCCGTTCCCGGCGATGGTCCGCGACTTCCAGAAGATCATCGGCGAAGAGGCCCGCGCGCAACTGCTCGACGAGGTCGGTCGGCTTCCGGATGCGGTCGTCGCATGCGTGGGTGGCGGTTCCAACGCCATCGGCATGTTCGACGCGTTCCTCGACGATGAGGGCGTCAAGCTCTACGGCGTGGAGGCAGCCGGTGACGGCGTCGACACCGACAAGCACGCGGCCTCGATCGAGCGCGGACGACCCGGCGTGCTGCACGGTGCCAAGACCTACGTGCTGCAGAACGAAGACGGCCAGACCATCGAGTCGCACTCCATCTCCGCGGGGCTCGACTATCCGGGAGTCGGTCCGGAGCACTCGTGGCTCGCCGACATCGGACGCGCCGAGTACATTCCGGCCACCGATGACGAGGCCATGCAGGCGCTGCGGCTGCTCAGCCGCACGGAGGGCATCATCCCGGCCATCGAATCGGCGCATGCCCTCGCCGGCGCTCTGCGGATCGGGCGTGACCTCGGCCCGGACGGCCTCATCGCGATCTGTCTCTCCGGCCGCGGCGACAAAGACATGGACACCGCGGCGCGCTACTTCGAGCTGTACGACGAAGCCGCTCTCGCGCACGACGTCGACGACGAGAGCGAGGCCGAAGAGACGGCCTCGAAGGGGGAGCCTCAGCTATGAGTCGCGTCGAACAGGCGATCCAGCGCGCACAGGACGCCGGTCGCAGCGCCTTCGTCGGATACCTCCCGGTCGGTTTCCCCGACCTCGAGACCAGCATCCAGGCCGCCATCGCCCTCGCCGAGAACGGCGTCGACATCATCGAGCTGGGCCCGCCGTACAGCGACCCGGTGATGGACGGCGCGATCATCCAGGAAGCGACCACCACGGCTCTCGCCGCGGGGTTCCGGATGGCCGACCTCTTCACGGCGATCCGTGCGATCACCGCGGCCACCGACGTACCCGTCCTCGTGATGACGTACTGGAACCCGGTCATGCAGTACGGCGTCGACCGCTATGCCGACGACCTGCTCGCCGCGGGCGGCGCGGGGCTCATCACACCCGACATCACCCCCGACGCGGCAGGGGAGTGGATCGCCGCCAGTGAGCGGACCGGTCTCGATCGGGTGTTCCTCGCAGCCCCCACCTCCTCCGACGAGCGGCTCGACCTGGTGGTGAAGTCGTCCACCGGTTTCGTCTACACCGTCTCGACGATGGGAATCACGGGAGAGCGCGCCGAACTCGACCGCGCCGCCCGTACCCTGGTCGGACGCCTCCGCGCACACGGAGCGCACCGCGCGTGCGTGGGCATCGGCATCTCCACCGCCGAACAGATCGCCGGTGTCTCGGAGTACGCCGACGGCGCCATCGTCGGGACCGCACTGGTCCGCGCTCTCCGTGACGGCGGCGTCCCCGCCCTCGCCGAAGTCACCCGAAACCTGGCAGCCGGCACCTCGTCGGCGCGCCCCGAAACCGAGAACTAGAATCGCACTCATGTCACTCGCGTTCCCCAGCACCGTCACCAGCGTGCTCGCCAGCATCCCGAGCCCTCCGGTGTCGTACATCGACCTCGGACCCGTACGGATCCACTTCTACGCGCTGTGCATCATCGCGGGCATCATCGCGGCGACGCTGCTGACCAACTACCGCCTGACCAAGCGCGGAGCGGAGCCGTGGGTCGTGATCGACATCTCGATCCTCGCCGTGCCGCTGGCGATCATCGGCGCCCGAATCTTCCACGTGGTCACGCACCCGAACTTCTACTTCGGCGAGGGCAGGAACACCTGGAACCCGTTCGAACCCGGTTCGGTGTGGGCCATCTGGGAGGGCGGCATCGCGATCTTCGGCGCCCTCATCGGCGGCGCGATCGGCGCATACCTCGGCTGCCGTTGGACGGGCATCCGCTTCTGGACGTTCGCCGACGCGCTGGCGCCCGGTCTGCTGCTGGCTCAGGCCATGGGCCGTTTCGGCAACTGGTTCAACCACGAACTGTTCGGCCTTCCCACAGGCCTGCCGTGGGGACTGGAGATCGAGTCGACGAACTCCGCGTTCCCGGCCGGTCTGCCGGAAGGCACCCTCTTCCACCCGACCTTCCTCTACGAGATCATCTGGAACGGTCTGGGTGTGCTGGTCCTCCTGTGGCTCGGCCGCAAGCTCTTCTTCCAGTGGGGTCGCCTGTTCGCGATCTACCTCATCTGGTACAGCGCGGGCCGCATCGTCTGGGAGTCGATCCGCATCGATCCGAGCGAGATCATCCTGGGGCTGCGCAGCAACGTCTGGGCAGCGATCATCGGAGTCGTCGTCGGACTCGTGATCCTCGTCGTGCAGACGCGTCGGCACCCCGGTCTCGAGCCGTCACCGTACCAGCCGGGCCGCGAGAAGGTCGACGCCGACGCTGATGTACAATCGCAGAACAATCCCTCTGACTTCGTGGACGTGAGCGAGCCTCCGACCGAGGAAGTCACCGCAGGAGCCACTGCCACAAGCACTGCTCCCACGAGCGAGAACGGCTCCCGATAACAACGCCACCTCGTGGCGGGAGAACCATTGCACTGAACGAGCGGGCCGACGTCGTCCCCGGGTTTCACTGAAGATCTGAGGACGGTAACTGGTGTACTTCCAGCCACCCTACGGCGCGTCCGGCGCCTACCCCCCGAAGCAGGGCATGTACAACCCGGCGTTCGAAAAGGACGCCTGCGGCCTCGCCATGGTCGCGACCCTGCGCGGCGAAGCCGGGCACGACATCATCGCGTTGGCCCTCGAGGCCCTGCGCAACCTGGAGCACCGCGGAGCCATCGGTTCCGACGCGGGCACCGGGGACGGCGCCGGCATCCTGACGCAGATGCCCGATGCGTTCCTCCGCGCAGTCGTCGGCTTCGAACTGCCGCCCGTGGGGGAGTACGCCGCTGGATTGGCCTTCCTGCCTCGCGACTCGAGCGAGCGCCGCCAGCAGAAAGCCGGGATCGAGAAGATCGCCCGCTCCGAAGGACTCCGCGTCCTCGGCTGGCGCGAGGTCCCCACCGCCAACGAGAATCTCGGCAAGCTCGCCGATGAGGCGCGTCCCGCCTTCGAGCAGCTGTTCGTCAGCGCCGGCGGAGCGACCCACACCGATGCCCCGCTCACGGGCATCGCCCTCGACCGCGTCGCCTACCGGCTCCGCAAGCGCGCCGGCCATGAGCTCGGCGCCTACTTCGTGTCGCTCTCGGCCCGCACCCTCGGTTACAAGGGCATGGTCACCACGCTGCAGCTCGAGCCGTTCTACCCCGATCTGCAGGACGAACGCTTCGCGTCCGAGCTGGCTGTGGTGCACTCCCGCTACTCGACCAACACGTTCCCGTCCTGGCCACTGGCGCAGCCGCTGCGCATGCTCGCCCACAACGGCGAGATCAACACGGTCGGCGGCAACCGCAACTGGATGCGCGCCCGCCAGTCGCAGCTCGAGTCCGAGCTGCTCGGCGACATCCAGCCGTTGCTCCCGATCTGCACCGACGGCGCCAGCGACTCCGCGTCGTTCGACGAGGTGCTCGAGCTGCTGACCCTGACCGGGCGCAGTCTGCCGCACGCCATCATGATGATGGTTCCCGAGGCGTACGAGAAGCAGGCCGACATCACGCCGGAGCTGCGCTCGTTCTATGAGTACCACTCCAACCAGATGGAGCCGTGGGACGGTCCGGCCGCCCTCATCTTCACCGACGGCACGCTCGTCGGCGCCACGCTGGACCGCAACGGTCTGCGCCCCGGACGCTGGACCGAGACGACCGACGGCCTGGTCGTGATCGGCTCCGAGACCGGCGTGCTGCAGTTCGAGCCGGAGCGCATCAAGCGTCGCGGACGCCTGCAGCCGGGCAAGATGTTCCTGGTCGACACCTCGCAGCGTCGCATCGTCGAAGACAGCGAGATCAAGCACGACCTCGCCACGATGCACCCGTGGCAGGAGTGGCTGGATGCCGGCGCCGTCCGGCTTGCCGAGCTCCCCGAGCGCGAGCACATCGTGCACCCGCCGGCATCGATCACCCGTCGTCAGCGCACGTTCGGATACACAGAGGAAGAGGTCCGCATCCTCCTCACCCCGATGGGCCAGACCGGTGTCGAGCCGCTCGGCGCCATGGGATCCGACACTCCGATCGCCGTGCTCAGCAAGCGTCCGCGTCTGCTGTTCGACTACTTCACGCAGCAGTTCGCGCAGGTCACGAACCCGCCCCTGGACTCGATCCGCGAAGAGGTCGTCACGAGCCTCAAGCTGGGCCTCGGCCCCGAGAGCAACCTGCTCTCCTGGGGTCCGGAGCACACGCGCACGGTGTCGCTGGACTTCCCCGTCATCGACAACGATGAGCTCGCGAAGATCCGTCACATCGACAAGGCCATGCCCGGTCGGTCGAGTGCGACTATCCGCGGTCTCTACCACTTCGACGCCGGCCCCCAGACGCTGCAGGACCGGCTCACCGAGATGTGCGCAGAGGTCGATGAAGCGATCGAGAACGGCACCGAGTTCATCATCCTGTCCGACCGCGACTCGAACAAGGACCTGACGCCGATCCCCTCGCTGCTCATGGTCTCGGCGATCCACCACCACCTCATCCGCCGTGAGAACCGGATGAAGGTGGGCCTGATCGTCGAAGCCGGCGATGTGCGCGAGGTGCACCACGTCGCCACGCTGATCGGCTACGGCGCCTCCGCCGTCAACCCGTACCTGGCGATGGAGTCGGTCGAGCACCTGGTGCGCACCGGCTACATCACCGGGATCACGCCCGAGAAGGCCGTCAAGAACCTGATCTACGCGCTGGGCAAGGGTGTGCTCAAGATCATGTCGAAGATGGGCATCTCCACGGTGTCGTCGTACGCGGGTGCCCAGGTGTTCGAGGCGATCGGCCTCAGCCAGGAGTTCATCGACGCGTACTTCACCCGCACCGAGTCCAAGCTCGGTGGCATCGGCATCGAAGAGATCTTCGCCGAGAACCAGGCGCGTCATGACTACGCCTACCCGGAGGATGCCGCGGCGCGTGCGCACGAGCGGCTGTGGACCGGCGGCGAGTACCAGTGGCGGCGCGACGGCTCGCCGCACCTCTTCAACCCGGAGACGGTGTTCAAGCTGCAGCACTCGACCCGCACCCGGCGCTACGACATCTTCCGCGAGTACACGAAGCTCGTCGACGAGCAGGCTGCCGAGCTGAAGACGCTGCGCGGCCTGTTCCAGCTGCGCACCGGAACCCGCAAGCCCGTGCCGCTGGACGAGGTCGAGCCGGTGTCCGCGATCGTCAAGCGCTTCTCCACGGGAGCCATGAGCTACGGCTCGATCTCCCGTGAGGCACACGAGACGCTCGCGATCGCGATGAACAGCATCGGCGGCAAGTCGAACACCGGTGAGGGCGGCGAGGATCCGGACCGGCTGCTCGACCCCCAGCGCCGCAGCTCGATCAAGCAGGTGGCCTCCGGGCGCTTCGGCGTGACCAGCCTGTACCTGACCGAGTCGGACGACATCCAGATCAAGCTCGCTCAGGGCGCGAAGCCCGGCGAGGGCGGCCAGCTGCCTCCGACCAAGGTGTACCCGTGGGTGGCGCGAACGCGTCACGCGACGGCCGGTGTGGGGCTCATCTCCCCGCCGCCGCACCACGACATCTACTCGATCGAAGACCTCAAGCAGCTCATCTTCGACCTGAAGCGGGCGAACCCCGAGGCGCGCATCCACACGAAGCTCGTGAGCCAGTCGGGTATCGGCGCGGTGTCGGCCGGCGTGGCCAAGGCGCTCAGCGACGTCATCCTGGTCTCCGGCCACGACGGCGGAACGGGTGCGAGCCCCCTGAACTCGCTCAAGCACGCGGGAACGCCGTGGGAGCTCGGTCTCGCCGAGACACAGCAGACGCTCATGCTCAACGGCATGCGCGACCGCGTGGTGGTGCAGGTCGACGGTCAGCTCAAGACCGGCCGCGATGTGATCATCGGCGCGCTGCTGGGTGCGGAGGAGTTCGGCTTCGCCACGGCTCCGCTCGTCGTCAGCGGCTGCATCATGATGCGCGTCTGCCACCTCGACACCTGCCCCGTGGGCGTCGCGACACAGAACCCGGTGCTGCGCGAGCGGTTCACGGGCAAGCCGGAGTTCGTCGTCAACTTCATGGAGTTCATCGCCGAAGAGGTGCGTGAGCTCCTCGCGGAGCTCGGCTACCGCTCGATCGACGAGATCGTCGGCCGCGCCGACCTCATCGAGGTCAACGCCGCGGTCGAGCACTGGAAGGCCGAGGGACTCGACCTCACCCCCGTGCTCGAAGGACCGGTGTTCCCGGCGGGCGAACCGCGCCGCAGCGGTCGCACGCAGGATCACGAGCTGGAGAAGCACTTCGACGTGCAGTTGATCGACATCGCCAAGGGCGCACTGCTCAACGGCGAGCCTGTCGTGGTCGAGTTGCCCATCGCCAACACCGAGCGCGCCGTCGGCACCATGCTGGGGCACCAGGTGACTTCTCGGCACGGCGCCGCCGGTCTGCCCGAGGGCACGATCGACGTGACGCTGCACGGCACCGCAGGACAGTCGCTGGGTGCCTTCCTTCCGCCGGGAATCGTGCTGCGCCTGGAGGGCGACGCGAACGACTACGTCGGCAAGGGACTCTCAGGCGGCGACATCACGATCCGTCCGCCGCGCGGAGCTGCCATCGCGCCTCATGAGAACGTGATCGCCGGCAACGTGATCGGCTACGGCGCGACCTCGGGGACGATGTTCATCTCGGGCGTCGTCGGTGAGCGGTTCCTCGTCCGCAACTCGGGCGCGACCGCGGTCGTCGAGGGCGTGGGAGACCACGCGCTGGAATACATGACCGGCGGGCTCGCGGTGATCCTCGGATCGACCGGACGCAACTTCGGTGCCGGTATGTCCGGGGGAGTGGCGTACGTGCACGCGCTCGACACGAGCAAGGTGAACGCGCAGTCGCTCGGCAGCGGGGAGCTCCTGCTCGAACCGCTCGACCGTGCCGACCTCGAGGTGCTGCGCAGCCTGCTGGTCGCGCACGTCGAACGCACGGCCTCGCCGCGAGCGTCCGCGCTTCTCGAGAGCTTCGAGGAGACCGCTGCAGAGTTCGTGAAGGTGCTGCCTCGTGACTTCGCCGCCGTGCGGAGCATGCGCGAGGAAGCGCTGGCCGAGGGGATCGACCCCGACGGCGACATCGTGTGGAACCGCATCCTGGAGGTGACCGGTGGCTGACCCCAAAGGCTTTCTGAAGGTGACCGAGCGGGAACTTCCCGCCCGTCGCCCCGTGCCCGTGCGCATCATGGACTGGAAAGAGGTCTATGAGCCCGGCGACAAGCAGGTCCTGCGTCGTCAGGCCGGTCGCTGCATGGACTGCGGTGTGCCGTTCTGCCATCAGGGCTGCCCGCTCGGCAACCTGATCCCCGAGTGGAACGACCTGACGTGGCGTGGCGAGGGTCGCGAGGCGATCGAGCGGCTCCACGCCACGAACAACTTCCCGGAGTTCACCGGTCGTCTGTGCCCCGCTCCGTGCGAAAGCTCGTGCGTGCTCGGCATCAACCAGCCCGCCGTGACCATCAAGCAGATCGAGGTCTCGATCATCGATGAGGCCTTCGCCAAGGGCTGGGTCGAGGCGGAACCGCCGGAGCGTCTGACCGGCAAGACGGTCGCGGTCGTCGGATCGGGGCCCGCGGGTCTCGCCGCCGCCCAGCAGCTCACGCGTGCAGGCCACACGGTTGCGGTCTTCGAGCGCGACGACCGCATCGGTGGTCTGTTGCGCTACGGCATCCCGGACTTCAAGATGGAGAAGTCGCAGCTCGAGTCGCGCCTGCGCCAGATGCAGGAGGAGGGCACCCGCTTCCGCGCGGGTGTCGAGATCGGCAAGGACATCTCCTGGCCCGACCTGCGCGCCCGCTACGACGCAGTCGTCATCGCGACGGGTTCCACGGTTCCGCGCGATCTCGCGATCCCCGGACGCGACCTCGACGGCGTGCACTTCGCCATGGAGTACCTCGTCGAGTCCAATCACGCGGTCGCCGGCGACAAGGTCACCGACCAGATCAGCGCCGAGGGCAAGCACGTCATCGTGATCGGCGGCGGCGACACCGGCGCCGACTGCATCGGTACCGCACACCGTCAGGGCGCGCTGAGCGTCACCAACCTCGCGATCGGCAAGCAGCCGGGCGACGCACGTCCCGACCACCAGCCGTGGCCGATGATGCCGACGCTCTTCGAGGTGTCCTCTGCGCACGAGGAAGGCGGCGAGCGGGTGTTCCTCGCGTCCACCGTCGAGTTCCTCGGCAACGAGGTGGGCGAGGTCCGTGCGCTGCGCGTCGCCGAGACCGAGTACATCGACGGTCGTCGTGTTCCCAAGAGCGGCACCGAGCGCGAGATCCCCGCCGACCTGATCCTGATCGCCATGGGCTTCACCGGACCGGAGCAGGACGGGTACACCGACGAGACGCTTCCGCAGGTCACCGACCGCGGCGCATTCCGTCGCGACTCCGGCTACGAGTCGACGGTTCCCGGCGTGTTCGTGGCCGGCGACGCCGGCCGTGGGCAGTCGCTCATCGTCTGGGCCATCGCCGAGGGCCGCGCGGCCGCCGCGAACGTCGATCGGTTCCTGATGGGCACCACGGTTCTTCCCGAGCCGGTGCGCCCGAGCGATGTCGCGATCGGTCTCCAGCCCGCGTAGGCTGAGGCCGGCACCGTCGCCTGATTCACCTTCCCCCACTTCTACCCTGGAGAAATCTTTGAGACGCGCGAAAATCGTCGCCACCCTGGGCCCCGCCACCTCCACCTATGAGACGGTGCGTGCACTGATCGACGCGGGGGTGGATGTCGCTCGACTGAACCTCAGCCACGGCGACTACTCCGTGCACGAGAACAACTACGCCAACGTGCGGCGTGCCGCAGAGGACGCCGGCCGTCCGGTCGCGATCCTCGTCGACCTGCAGGGACCGAAGATCCGTCTCGGCAAGTTCGAGGACGGCCCCTACGAGCTCGCCAAGGGCGACATCTTCAAGATCACCACCGAAGACATCATCGGCAACAAGGAGATCTCCGGGACCACCTTCAAGGGGCTCCCGCAGGATGTGAAGCCCGGTGACTTCCTCCTCATCGACGACGGCAAGGTGCGCGTCGAGGTCGTGGAGACCGACGGCGTGACCGTGACGACGAAGGTCATCGTCGCCGGAGCGGTGTCGAACAACAAGGGCATCAACCTGCCCGGCGTCGCCGTGAACGTCCCCGCACTGAGCGAGAAGGACGAGGACGACCTGCGCTGGGGTCTGCGCATCGGCGCCGACCTGATCGCGCTGTCGTTCGTGCGCAATGCCTCCGACGTGACCCGTGTGCACGAGATCATGGCGGAGGAGGGCGTTCGCGTCCCCGTCATCGCGAAGGTCGAGAAGCCGCAGGCGGTCGACGCACTCGAAGAGATCGTCGACGCGTTCGACTCGATCATGGTCGCCCGAGGCGACCTGGGCGTCGAGCTTCCGCTCGAGGCCGTCCCGATCGTGCAGAAGCGCGCGGTCGAGATCGCCCGCCGCATGGCGAAGCCGGTCATCGTCGCGACGCAGATGCTCGAGTCGATGATCAGCAGCCCCGTCCCCACGCGCGCCGAGACCTCGGACGTCGCGAACGCCGTCCTCGACGGTGCGGACGCGGTCATGCTCTCCGGCGAGACAAGCGTCGGGGACTACCCGGTCGTGGTCGTCGAGACGATGGCGCGGATCATCGCATCCACCGAGGAGCACGGCCTGGAGCGTATCGCGCCGCTGACGACCAAGCCCCGCACGCAGGGTGGTGCGATCACGCTGGCCGCCCTCGAGGTCGCCGAGTTCGTCGACGCGAAGTTCCTCTGCGTGTTCACGCAGTCGGGCGACTCCGCTCGTCGTCTGTCGCGTCTGCGCTCGCGCATCCCCATGATCGCGTTCACGCCGGAGCCGGACATCCGCCGTCGTATGGCGCTCACGTGGGGCATCCGCTCGACCCTGGTCGACATGGTGCAGCACACCGACCTGATGTATCACCAGGTCGACGAGTATCTGCTCGGCAACGGACTCGCTGAGGAAGGGGACAAGGTCGTCGTGATCTCCGGTTCCCCTCCCGGAATCATCGGTTCGACGAACGACCTCCGCGTGCACAAGGTCGGCGATGCGATCCGCGGTGCAGCCCCGATCTACAAGGCCGGCGTCTGACACTCAGCATCCAGAGGGGGCGAGACTTCGGTCTCGCCCCCTCTGTCGTGCGGTCCGCAGCGTTGACACCCGAAGGGTGCCCTCCAATGAGGAGCGTGGAATCGGCATGCTGAGGAACGCAAGATACTGGCTGTTGTTCCGGGCCAGGCTTCGCCGCGCTTATCCGCAGCTTCAGTCCTGGAACGTTGCCCGCGCCGCCACACCCCGACCTCTACGTGACCGGGAAGCCGCCGATGTCCGCCGAATGGGGGACAGACGAGGGCTTGTTAGGCGAGTAGCGTTATACCTGTTACGTGCTAGCAGTGGATTCGCCAGCGTGTAAATCAATCTGGGTGATCGCTGAAGCATTCATCATGAGGCGGCTCACCTATTTCTTAGGATGAAGCCAAATGAGAAAAGTACTGGCCACGAGTTGCAGTTGCGGCGCCAAGGCTGCGGGGAGTGCGATGCTCGCGATCGCACTCGTCGCGACGGGGGGTCTGCCGGCACAGGCAGCAACGGGGGCCGCGACCGAGGAGGCCCCTTCGACTCGGCTCAGCAGGCTCTAGGCTTATCTGCGACGGATGCGCCAGACCAGGCGCAGGGCGTGACGACGGAAGTCATCGAAGGAGGCGCTGTCGTCTCTCTCGGAGAATTCGATTTGAAGATCAGTGCTGCAGAATTGAATACGTCAACCACTGTGCTGGAGGACGGAGTGCGAGTCATGAGCCTGCTGGATCCAGGAGAAACTTCCACTGACTTTGCAATCGAATTGCCTGAGGGGGCAGAGCTGTCGGCTAGCAACGAAGGGTTCGACGTGATCGTCGATCTCGATGGGATCACCATTACGGTGGGGAGGATCGCTGCCCCTTGGGCCGTTGATGCGGAGGGTAAAGAACTACCGACGTCTTACTCTTTCGATGGCGACATGATTACTCAGCACGTGGATACCCGGGAAGCAACCTATCCCGTGGTCGCAGACCCAGCAGTCACCGTCGGCTGGGGCGCGGACGGGCCTGGCGTTTACTGGAATATGTACGGCTACCAAGCCCAGGCCATTGCGGCGGCATCCGTGGCAACTGTAGGCGTGGCGCTCGCTGGAGGTTGCGGTGGTGCCAGCAAGATTCCGGGCGTGGGCAGCTGGATCGGAACGCTCTGCGGTTTAATCGGCGCTCCGACTCTCGCCAACGTCTGGTCCGGTGTCCGAAGCGCGATCAAGGGCACTTCACTCGCAAACAGTTCCTGCTACTCGATGCGAATCCCAGTCGGTTCGGGGCTCCATAAGGTCGCGAAGTCGAACTGTGCCTAAACCTACATTCCTGGGTGGGTGGTGGCCCGCTCTCCTGTTCTTCGCTTCACTCCTCTTGGCCGTGACCACCCACATCGATCCGTGGATCATCGGCATCTGCACGGGGTCGCTCATCCTGATCGGCTTCGGTATCGAGTGGTGGGTGCAGCGATCTCGCGGACAGAAACCGCAATGAGAGGGGGCGAGACTTCGGTCTCGCCCCCTCTGCCGTGCACCGGAGCGCCAGTCAAGCCCGTGCTGCGTTTCCGCGCGTTGCGGTAGCTTCACAACATGTGTCCTTCCCGTCGTCGCATCGTCACCGACGGGATGCCTTTCGGGCTCTGGGACAGCCCGCGGCCGCCGGGTGCGGAATCGCCCACCATCGCGCTCGTGCACGGCATCGGAATGTCGCATCGCTACCTGTCGCGGTTGCATGACGTTCCTGCTGATCTCACGCGTGTGGTGTCCGTGGACCTGCCGGGATTCGCGGGGCTGCCCAGGCCCTCCGGCAATCCCGATGTGGTGCGGATGGGACGAGCACTCGCGGAAGTGATCGCCGCCCTGGGGGAGGATCGCATCATCGTCGTCGGTCACTCCATGGGAGTGCAGTGGGCGGCCGAGGCCGCTCTGCACCGCCCGGACCGCGTGCAGGCCGTCGTCGCGATCGGTCCTGTCGTCGATCAGAGCCATCGCAGCCTCGTGTCTCAGACCAGGGCGCTCGCGATCGACACGCTCGGGGAGACTCCGCCCAGCAACCTGATCGTGTTCTCCGACTATCTCCGCTGCGGCATCCGGTGGTACCTGAAGCAGGCGCGGCACATGATCGAGCACCCGACCGAGCAGCGGTACGCCGAGCTGACGCGGCCCATCCTGGTGATCAGGGGAGGCGATGACCCGGTGGCTGGGCGCGAATGGTGTCGGCGGCTTCGCGACTCCGCGCGCACTGCACGGCTCGTGGAGGTGCCCGGACGCCACCACGTCGTGCAGCACTCCGCGCCTCGTACCGTTGCCGCCGCCATCGTGGCGAACCCGGACGGGCCGTGGCCGCCGAGCGTGCGATCGGCCGCTTCCCAGAGACGGAGGAGTGCATCATCAGCGTGCTGAGGAACGCGGGCTGGTGGCTGGCTGACTACGCGTACGCGGGCTACTGGCAGCTGCGCGCGACCTTCGACCGCACAGACGCCACGAACCTCGCCTCAGGGAGCGCTGCGCACATCGTCGTGCTTCCGGGTGTGTACGAGACCTGGAAGTTCATGCAGCCCCTCGTGGAGCAGATGCACGCGCGCGGCCACGCAGTCCACATCGTCGACACGCTTCGTCGGAACGAGCGTCCGGTCGCCGACATCGCGGCGGCTGTCGCGGAGTTCCTGGAGCGCCAAGGGCTCACCGACGTGATCCTGGTCGCACACAGCAAGGGAGGGCTCGCCGGCAAGCTCGTCATGACCGGCCCGGCGGGGGAGCGGGTGCGCTCGATGCTCGCGATCGCTACGCCGTTCGGCGGCTCGCGCTACGCCCGTCTGATGCTGTCGCGCACCCTGCGCGCCTTCTCGCCGGAAGATCCATCGATCGTGGACATCGCCCGGCAGCTCACGGTCAATGAACGGATCGTGTCGATCTATGCGGCGTTCGATCCCCACATACCGGAGGGGAGCGAGCTGGCCGGGGCCAAGAACGTCCGACTCGAGACCGGAGGACACTTCCGGATCCTTGCGCATCCTCGAGTCCTGGCCGAACTGGCCGTGCTGGCCGAGTAGTCGCTTCAGCGCGAGGTGAAAGAAAGGAACGCGGCGATCAGGCCCGCGAGAACCAGGATGCCGATCGCGACACCGTGGACGACCCGACCGGCGACGAGCATCGGGAGGTCACGTCCGTCGTAGGACGCGGGATTGAACATCAAGCGCCGTGCACCGTGGCTCCAGCGGATGCGGAAACCGATGCCGCGGAGCGCCTGCGATGGGGCGGCGAAGGTCTGGCCACGCGCTTCGCGCGATGCCTTCCACGTCGCCTGTACCGCGTACCAGGCGATGACGAAGAACGGCATCACCAGGGATGTTGCCCACGCGATGAGCGCGACGCCGATCAGGAGTCCCGCCCCCGAACCGAGCGAGCGGTACAGGAACACGCCGAGGGCGGCGAGCCCCACTGCCGCGGGAACGAGCAGCAGACCCCAGCCCCAGCCGGGATGGAGTTCGACCGGCTGAGGGCGAGTGATCACTTCGTCTTCGGGCCAGGTCATCGCAGTCCCCTCCGGTCATCGCGTCCGCAGGCCCGGGACACGAGGTCGATCTGAGGCTGTGCGAGTGATTCAGCGGTCTCGACCGCGATTCGTGTGCCGGCGGTGGGACTCGAACCCACACGCCCTTTCGGACAAAGCATTTTGAGTGCTCCGCGTCTGCCATTCCGCCACGCCGGCTCGTGTGTCGCGTCTACGACTTTAGCGCAGGGTCGGGGCGCGATCCTCCGCCGCGAGCACCTACAGCCCGCGCACGGACCTCTCCACTAGGATGGTTCTGTGACAGAGCAAGAAGAGCAGGCCGAGCAGCCCACGTCATCCGCCCCGCGACGCGTCGTCGTCGCCGAGGATGAGTCGCTGATCCGCCTCGACATCGTCGAGATCCTCCGCGACAACGGCTTCGATGTCGTCGGTGAAGCCGGTGACGGCGAGACCGCGGTCGCGCTCGCGACCGAGCTGCGCCCCGACCTCGTCATCATGGACGTGAAGATGCCTCAGCTCGACGGCATCAGCGCCGCCGAGAAGCTGCACAAGGGCAACATCGCGCCGGTCGTCCTCCTCACGGCGTTCAGCCAGAAGGAGCTCGTCGAGCGGGCCAGCGAAGCAGGCGCCCTCGCCTACGTCGTGAAGCCGTTCACGCCGAACGACCTGCTGCCCGCGATCGAGATCGCCCTCGCCCGCCACGAGCAGATCATCACGCTCGAGGCCGAGGTCGCCGACATGGTCGAGCGCTTCGAGACCCGCAAGCTCGTCGACCGCGCCAAGGGCCTGCTCAACGAGAAGATGGGCCTGAGCGAGCCTGAGGCGTTCCGCTGGATCCAGAAGGCGTCCATGGACCGTCGTCTGACCATGCAGGACGTCGCCAAGGCGATCATCGAGCAGCTCGCCCCCAAGAAGTAGCGGTGAGCGCCGGAGTCCTCCGGCTCGATGGCGAGCACATCCTGCGGCCCGTCCGTATCGGTGACGGTGCAGCGCTCTCGAGGGCGTATCTGTCGAACCGGGAGCACCTCGCACCGTGGGAGCCGACTCGTGGCGAGTCCTTCTTCACGATCGACTCCCAGGAGCGCCACGCTCAGGAGTGCGTCACCGACGCCGCGTCCGGCCGTAGCATCCGTTTCGTGATCGAGTCGGACGACGGTGAGATCCGTGGACGGATGAACATCAACAACATCGTCCGTGGCGCGTTCTGGAGCGCCGACCTCGGCTATTGGGTCGACGCCGCGAGGCAGCACCGCGGACTCGCGACCCGCGCGGTGTCACAGATCCTGGAGTACTCGCGCATGGAGCTGCGCCTCCACCGGATGCAGGCCGCGACACTGCTGCACAACATCGGATCCCAGCGTGTGCTGCTCGGAAACGGTTTCGAGCGCATCGGACTGGCTCCGAAGTACCTCCGCATCGCGGGGGAGTGGCAGGATCACGTACTGTTCCAGCGACTGCTGGAGGAGCCGCTCAGCGCTCGGCGGGAACGTCCTTGATCATGTTGGTGATGCGGATCGTCGAGCAGCGTCGACCCTGATCGTCGGTCACCACGATCTCGTGCACGGTGATGCTCCGGCCCAGGTGCACGGGCGTGCACACGCCGGTCACGACTCCGGAAGTGGCCGAGCGCGTGTGGGTGGCGTTGATGTCGACGCCGACCGCGAGCCGCCCGACGCCGGCGTGGAGGTTCGCGGCCATCGAGCCGAGCGATTCTCCGAGCACCACGTACGCGCCGCCGTGCATGAGCCCGACCGGCTGCGTGTTGCCCTCGACGGGCATCGTCGCCACGCAGCGTTCGACGCTGAACTCGACGAACTCCATGCCCATCTTCTCGGCCAGAGCACCCATCCCGCGGGCCGTGGCCCAGTCGAGTCCTTCGCTCGTCGCGACGTCGCTCATGCATCCTCCTCAGCGGGTGTCTGTCGTCCTCGTTAGGCTGACAGGGTGACGGACTCCGCAAAGCCTACCCTCATGGTCGTCGACGGCCATTCGCTCGCCTATCGTGCCTTCTTCGCCCTTCCGGTCGAGAACTTCACGACCAAGGACAACCAGCACACGAACGGGATCTACGGGTTCCTGTCGATGCTGGTGAACCTCATCAAAGCCGAGCAGCCGACGCACCTGGCCATCGCCTTCGACACCTCGCGGCACTCGTTCCGCACCGATGAGTATCCGGAGTACAAGGCCACGCGCTCCGAGTCGCCGCAGGAGTTCAAAGGACAGATCCCGCTCCTGCAGGACTGCCTCGCCGCCATGTCGATCCCGGTTCTGACGAAAGAGGGGATCGAGGCCGACGACATACTCGCGACGCTCGCGTCCCAGGGCGCGGAACAGGGCTACGACGTGCTGGTCGTCTCGGGCGACCGCGACACCATCCAGCTCGTCAACGACGATGTCACGCTGCTCTACCCCTCGGTGCAGGGCGTCTCCCAGCTCAAGCGGTATGACCCGACGACTGTCCAGGAGCGTTACGGGGTCCGGCCCGAGCAGTACCCCGACATCGCGGCACTGGTCGGCGAGACCAGCGACAACCTTCCCGGTGTGCCGAAGGTCGGCGAGAAGACTGCGGTCAAGTGGCTCACGCAGTTCGGCTCGCTCGACGAGCTGATCGCACGGGCCGATGAGATCAAGGGCGTGGTCGGCGGCAACCTCCGCGATCACATCGAAGACGTGCGTCGCAATCGCAAGCTCAACCGTCTGCTCACCGACGTCGAGCTTCCGGTCGGACCTGCTGATCTCGAGGTCGCCCCGATCGACGCACAGGCGGTGCGCGACATCTTCGCGCGTCTGGAGTTCCGCACCCTCCTGCCGCGGGTGTTCGAGGCCGTCGGCGCCGGCGAAGTCGCCGATGATCCTGCCTCCGTCGTCGTCCTCCCTGCGCCGGTCGACGTCGCGCCCGCCGATCTCGCGGCCTGGGCCGCAGCGCAGGACGGCGATGTCTCCCTTCGCGTCACCACCCAGGGCGGCGTCCCGGTGCGCATCGGTGCGGCCACGCTGACCGATCTGCGCGAGGCCGACTGGACGGACACCGCTGCCGAAGCCCTGCGCGAGTGGATCGAATCCGACGCGCCGAAGGTGCTCCACGATGCGAAGCCGCAGGTCAAGGCGCTGATCCGTCAGGGCCTCCGCCTCCGCGGCCTTTCGTACGACACGAGTCTCGCCGGCTGGCTGCTGCGCCCCAGCTTCCCGGACAAGACCCTCGCCGACCTGGTCGAGCGATACCTGGGCGAGAAGCTGCCCGAAGCAGACCCGTCCCAGCTCGTGCCCGAGACCGAGGGTGCGACGCCCTCGCAGGAGGCCTGGTTCGCCCTGCGCGTCGCCGATGCGCTGCGGGAAGACATCCCGGAGTCGGTCGGCACGGTCCTCGTCGACATCGAGCTGCCGACGCTGCTCACCCTCGCCGACATGGAGGTCGCCGGCGTGGCGGTCTCCCACGAAGTGCTCTCGACCTTCTCCGGCGAGCTCGCCACGCGCGCCGAGGGGCTCGCGCAGGAGGCGTTCTCCGTCGTCGGGCGCGAGTTCAATCTCGGCTCACCCAAGCAGCTGCAGGAGGTCCTGTTCGAAGACCTCCAGCTCCCGAAGACCCGCAAGACGAAGACGGGTTATTCGACGGATGCCGCCGTGCTCGCCGACCTGCAGGAGAGCCATCCGCACCCTTTTCTGAGCCTGCTGCTGCAGCACCGCGAAGCGACCAAGCTGCGTCAGATCATCGAATCGCTCGACACGGCGATCGGCGATGACCACCGCGTCCATACCACCTACGTGCAGACCGGAAGTCAGACCGGGCGGCTCTCCAGTACCGACCCCAACCTGCAGAACATCCCGGTGCGCACGGAGGAATCCCGCCGCATCCGCAGTGCGTTCGAGGTCGGAGAGGGCTACGAGGCTCTCCTCACCGCCGACTACTCGCAGATCGAGATGCGCATCATGGCGCACCTCTCGGGCGACGAGGGGCTGATCGAGGCTTTCAACAGCGGGGAAGACCTGCACCGTTTCGTGGGCGCACGGGTGTTCGGCGTCGATCCGAGCGATGTGACGCCCGCCATGCGCACCAAGGTCAAGGCGATGTCGTACGGCTTGGTCTACGGACTCTCGGCGTTCGGGCTGTCCAAGCAGCTGCGCATCGAGCAGTCCGAGGCCAAGCAGCTCATGGTCGAGTACTTCGCCCGTTTCGGAGCAGTGCGCGACTATCTGCGTGCGTCGGTCATGAAGGCCAAGGAAGTCGGCTACACCGAGACGATCTTCGGTCGTCGCCGTCCGTTCCCCGACCTCGCGAGCCCGAACCGGGTGCTGCGGGAGAACGCCGAGCGCGCGGCGCTCAACGCGCCGATCCAGGGCAGCGCGGCCGACATCATGAAGATCGCGCTGCTGCACATCCACGACGATCTGCGGTCCGAACAGCTCTCCTCGCGGGTGCTGCTGCAGATCCACGATGAGCTCGTGGTCGAGGTCGCTCCGGGGGAGTGGGATGCCACCGAGCGCATCGTCCGCGCGCGCATGGGAGATGCGGCCGAGCTGACCGTGCCGCTCGACGTGCAGGTCGGCCGTGGTCGCGACTGGAACGAAGCCGCGCACTGACCTCCGGCGGTGGAAGGGGGGCGGGGATTAGGCTGGCAGTTATGACTTCAGCTCCTCGCACCCCCTCCGCCATCGACGCCGTCGCCGATGAATGGGTCGACAAGATCGCGGTTCTGGCGCCCACTCTCGGCACCTACATCGGCCGCGACGAGGTGAACGATCGTTTCGGCGATCTGAGCCCGGCCGGCCATGAGGAGATCGCCGCGGCGACCCGATCGACCCTCGACAAGCTGTCTGCTCTCACGCCCGTCGACGCGATCGACGAGGTCACCAAGACCGATCTCAGCGCGGAGCTCCGCCTGGACCTCGAGCTTCACGACGCCAAGTGGCATCTGCGCGACCTCAACGTCATCGCCTCCGCGGCGCAGGACGTGCGCTCGGTGTTCGACCTGATGCCGACGTCGACAGTCGAGGACTGGGACGTCGTCGCGACGCGCCTGGCCGCCGTCCCCGGCGCTCTCCGCGGCTACGTCGAGACGCTTCGCACCGGCATCGCCGAGGGCGTCATGCCCGCACGTCGTCAGGTGGTCGAAGTCGCCACCCAGATCGACCGCTATACCGCCGATGACGGGTTCTTCGCCGCCTTCGTGGCGGAAGCCGACCCGGACGAAGGTCAGCTTCCCGCCTCCCTGGCTCGTACGCTCGCCGACAATTCCGCCGCCGCACGGGTCGCCTACGACGAGCTGCGTCGATTCCTGGCGGAGGAGCTCGCCCCGGCCGCCGGCGACGTCGATGCCGTGGGGCGTGAGCTGTACGCGCTCAACTCCCGCCGGTTCCTCGGCGCGACGATCGATCTCGACGAGACGTACGAGTGGGGCCGTGAGGAGCTCGCGCGCATGGTGGCGGAGCAGACCGCGATCGCGAACGAGATCCTTCCCGGAGCCTCGGTCGAAGAGGCCGTTGCTCATCTCGAGGCCGATCCCACCCGCAAGCTCGTCGGCACGGAAGCGCTGCAGAAGTGGATGCAGGAGACCAGCGACCGTGCGGTCGCGGAACTCGGCGCCTCGCACTTCGACATCCCGGAGGCTATCCGCACACTGGAGTGCATGATCGCCCCGACGCAGGAGGGTGGGATCTACTACACCGGCCCGACGGACGACTTCTCCCGTCCCGGTCGCATGTGGTGGTCCGTTCCCGAGGGTGTCACGGAGTTCGACACCTGGCGCGAACTCACCACCGTCTTCCACGAGGGTGTGCCCGGCCATCACCTCCAGATCGCGCAGGCGGTTTACAACCGTGCCGAGCTCAACTCCTGGCGCCGTCTGCTCGCCGGTACCTCGGGCCACGCCGAGGGGTGGGCCCTTTACGCCGAGCGTCTGATGGAGCAGCTCGGCTACCTCGACGACCCGGCCGACCGTCTCGGAATGCTCGATGGGCAGCGGATGCGGGCGGCGCGGGTCGTCCTCGACATCGGTGTGCACCTCGGCAAGCCGCGCCTCGACGGTACCGGTGTGTGGGACGCGGACTACGCGCTCGACTTCATGCGCCACAACGTGAACATGTCTGATCAGTTCGTGCAGTTCGAGGTCAACCGGTACCTCGGCTGGCCGGGGCAGGCGCCTTCATACAAGGTGGGACAGCGCATCTGGGAGCAGGTCCGCGACGGCGTCCGTGCCGCCGAGGGCGACGCGTTCTCGTTCAAGGACTTCCACAAGAGGGCGCTCGACATCGGCGGCGTCGGCCTCGACACCCTGCGCACGGCGCTGCTGCCACGCTGACGGGAATGCGGCCCGACCTTCAGGTGTTCATTCACATGAATAGGAAGGCATGACATGGGCATCGAATTCGGGCTGGACACCTTCGGCGACATCACGAGGGATGCGGGCGGAGAGCTCCTCACCGGGGCGCAGACGATCCGCAACATCGTGGCGCAGGCGGAACTCGCCGACACCGTCGGTGTGGACTTCTTCGGAGTGGGGGAGCACCACCGCACCGAGTTCGCCGTTTCTGCGCCGGAGATGGTGCTCGCCGCCATCGCCGCGCGCACCGAGCACATCCGACTCGGCACCGCTGTCACCGTGCTGTCGTCTGACGATCCGGTGCGCGTGTTCGAGCGGTTCTCGACACTCGATGCACTCTCGAACGGGCGGGCCGAGGTCGTCCTGGGACGCGGCTCCTTCATCGAGTCCTTCCCGCTGTTCGGCTACGACCTGCGCGACTACGACGCACTGTTCGAGCAGAAGCTCGAACTCTTCGTCGAGCTGCTGAAGGAGGAACCGGTCACCTGGTCCGGCACGATGCGCGCCTCCCTCGAGAACGCGAACGTGTTCCCGAAGACCGAGAACGGCCTGCGCACCTGGGTCGGCGTCGGCGGCAGCCCGGAATCGGTCGTGCGGGTCGCGCGCCACGGTCTCGGACTGATGCTGGCGATCATCGGCGGCCCTGCGCACCGGTTCAAGCCGTTCGTCGACCTCTATCACCGTTCGGTCGCCTCGTTCGGGACGACATCGCGCCCGATCTCCGTGCACTCTCCAGGACACATCGGTGAGACCGACGCCGAGGCCTGGGATGCCGCGTATTCCGGCTTCGAGGCGATGAACAACACCATCGGACGCGAGCGCGGATGGCCCGCGTACAGTCGCGCGCGATTCCAGAACGATGTCGGATCGGAGGGCGCGATCTACGCGGGTTCCCCCGATCGCGTCGCGGCGAAGATCGCCGACACAGTCACCACTCTCGGTCTGGGCCGCTTCGACCTGAAATACGCCACCGGTACCCTTTCGCACGAGTCGATGATGCGCAGCATCGAGCTCTACGGCACCGAGGTGATCCCGCGGGTCCGCAGGATCCTCGCCGACCGCGACTGAGCGTCATCCGAGGCGGGACGGGGTTGGCGCGGCTCTACGATGAGGAGCATGGCCAACACCGCCCTGCCGAGCCGCGCGTCGCTCGCTGAGCGCCTGGACGTCCTCCCGTTCACGCGTCGTCACTTCCGCCTGCTGACCGGATCCGGCCTCGGGTGGGCGCTGGATGCGATGGATGTCGGGCTCATCTCGTTCATCCTCGCGGCGCTCACCCAGCAGTGGGATCTCAGCAAGAGCGATGCCGGCTGGATAGCGTCCATCGGTTTCGTCGGTATGGCCATAGGCGCCACCCTCGGCGGACTCCTCGCCGATCGCTTCGGACGACGGCAGGTGTTCGCGCTCACGTTGCTCGTCTACGGCGTCGCGACGGGAGCGAGCGCACTGGTCAGCGGACTCGCTGCGCTTCTCGTCCTGCGGTTCCTGGTCGGTCTGGGCCTCGGCGCCGAGCTCCCCGTCGCCTCGACCTACGTGAGCGAGTTCGCTCCCGCACGGATTCGTGGTCGGTTGATCGTCGTGCTGGAGGCCTTCTGGGCACTCGGATGGACCGCCGCGGCGGTTATCGGTTTCCTCGTCATCCCGGCCTCCGACGACGGGTGGCGATGGGCCTTCGCGCTCGGCGCGATTCCCGCGGTGTACGCGCTCTTCGTCCGGTGGCGGATGCCCGAATCCCCGCGCTGGCTCGCCTCGCGGGGCCGCATCGCGGAGGCGGACCGCATCGTGTCGGCGTTCGAGGCGGATGCCGGTGTCGTCTCGGCACCGGCCATCCGGAAAGAGCCGCCCTCTCGGGCGATCGCGATCACGGCGCGCGCACGCCTCGCAACGCTGTGGAATCCGGAGTTCCGGCTACGGACGCTGTGCCTGTGGCTGGTCTGGCTCGGGGTCAACTTCGCCTACTACGGCGCGTTCATCTGGATTCCGAGCATCCTCGTGGACGCGGGTTTCGACCTCGTCAAGTCCTTCGGCTTCACCCTCATCATCACGCTCGCCCAGCTCCCCGGATATGCCGTCGCCGCCTGGCTGATCGAGGTCTGGGGGAGACGTCTGACCCTCTCGGTCTTCCTGGTGGGTTCAGCTGTTTCGGCCGTGATCTTCGGCACGGCCTCCACCGAGGGAGCGATCATCGGCGCGGGAATGGCGCTGTCCTTCTTCAACCTCGGCGCCTGGGGAGCGCTCTACGCGGTGACGCCCGAGATCTACCCCACGTCTCTGCGGGGGACCGGGGCGGGATGGGCGGCCGGGATCGGTCGAATCGCCTCGATCGTGGCGCCGCTGTCCGTCCCCGTCATCCTTCTCGCCGGGGGAGCGCCCCTGCTGTTCGCGGTGTTCGGCGTGTGCTTCCTCGGCGCAGCCGCCGCCGCCTGGGGCTTGGTCGACCGCGGCGGACAGGCTCTCGACGACCGCTGACGACGCGGGCGCACCGCCGCGAAGCGACCGCCGTGTCGTCGGGCCGCAATAGGCTGGGACGATGGCAGATGTGCGCTTCGTGGCTATCGGCGACTCGTTCACAGAGGGCGTCGGCGACGTTCTCCCGAACGGGCAGGAGCGCGGCTGGGCCGATCTCGCGGCGCAGGGGTGGGCGGACGCCGCCGGGCACCCGATCCACTACGCGAATCTCGCCATCCGCGGCAAGCTGGCCTGGCCGATCGTCGAGCAGCAGCTCGAACCCGCGCTGGCTCTGCGACCCACTCACCTTTCGTTCAACGGCGGTGGCAACGACATGCTGCGCCCTCGTACCGATGTCGAACACATCGCGGATGCGTTCAGCCGGGTGCTGCGCCGGTGCGACGAGGAGGGCGTGACGATGATCCTCCTCTCCGGCGCGAACCCCAGCGGGCAGCTTCCGATGGGGTCGCTGGTGCAGCGTAGGGGGGATCTGCTCTCCGAGGCGGTGATACGTCGGATCGAAGAACGTCCCGACGTCATCCGAGCGCTCAACTGGCCGGACCGGGAACTCTCCCGGGGCGCGTACTGGGCCGATGATCGTCTGCACATGAACGCGGCCGGACATCACCGCGTGGCCGCCCGGGTGCTCCACGCGCTGGGCTTCGAGCCTCCGGAGACCTGGTGGGCGCCGAGCGATCGCCTGGGAGCCGGTCCCTCCGGTCTCGCGTACTACCGAGAGTTCGTCGGTCCGTGGGTGCGGCGTCGCGTGACACGTACGTCATCCGGAGACGGCCGTGCCGCGAAGTATCCCACCTGGGTCGAACGGATTCCCGCGTGAGACCCGCCTGGCTACGGCGGATAGGGCCGTGAGCGACCTCGAACTGGCTCGCATCCACGCGGGCGTCGTGACCTTGACCGATGCACGTCGTAAAGAGCAGCGTGTGGTCGAGCTCGAGCCGTTCGAGATCGGGATCTATCCGGTCACGGAGGAACAGCTCGCCGACGTTCTCGACGTCCCCATGCGCCATCCGCGGCGCCCCGCATCCGATCTCTCGTGGCTGCGAGCCGTGCACTTCTGCAATGCCGCGTCCGAGTGGGAAGGCCTCGACCGGGTGTACCTGTTCGACGGCGAGGATGTGAGCTGGGACACCACCGCAGACGGCTACCGCCTGCCGACCGAAGCGGAGTGGGAGTTCGCGTGCCGCGCCGGCTCTGCGGGTCCGCACTACGCGCCCCTCGCCGACGCCGCGTGGACGAGTGCGGACGGCGTGCCCACTCCGCAGGACGTCGGCGGCAAGCTCCCGAACCTGAACGGTCTCTTCGACACGCTCGGCAATGTCTGGGAATGGTGCTGGGACCTGCTGGATCCTGCCCGTTACGACGACTATCGCGTGTTCCGTGGCGGAGGGTTCGCCGACGACGCGTGGAGCGTTCGCGCGTCGGTGCGTCGTGGGGGAGCGCCGCGCATGCATCACGAGGACGTGGGTCTCCGGCTTGCGCGGGGAGCCTTCGACATTCCGGGGGAGGCCCAGGGGTGGTCGGCCCAGGGAGACCGGGAACGAGCCGTGCAGGACGGCCCCTTGCCTTCCGGGTGGACGCCACGCAGGCAGTGAGCCGCGCCGCCGGGCGATTTCTGCAGAGGACGCAACGACGGTGCGGTGATCGCCCGTTTGGTCGGTCGTCCCACGAGTGAAAAGCTGGACGCATGGCATCCGCGTACTCGCTCATCGTCTCTCAGGGTCGCGTCGCCGACCGTACCGACGGCGCCCTCATCGGTGCTCATCGAGTCGGCGAGGCGGTGTCGTCGTTGCTCGGTCTCGTCCCTCAGATCGTCGGAACGCCGACGGCGAGCACGGAAGACGATTGGTCCGTCGCGCTCCCGCAAGCGGAAGAGACACTGACCGGACTGCGCGATGCGCTGCGGAGTGCCCTCAGCGCAGGAGCGACACCGCTGCTCATCACCAACACCTGCGCGGCGAGTCTCGGCACGCTTCCGACGGTCGCCGAGCACCATCCCGACGCGATGCTGCTGTGGATCGACGCGCACGGCGACTTCAACACCCCGGAAACGACGGGGTCCGGTTACCTGGGCGGAATGGTTCTCGCGGCGGCATGCGGGCTGTGGGACAGCGGCCACGGATCAGGGCTCGATCCGAGGCAGGTCGTCGTTGTCGGCGGACGCGACATCGACCCGGCCGAGGGCGAGCTGCTCGCCGGCGCGGGCGTGACGGTGCTCGCCCCCTCCGAGAGCACACCGGAGCGGGTGCTGGAGCTCGTCTCCGGTCGGCCCGTGTGGATCCACGTCGACTGGGACGTGCTCGAACCGGGGTACATCCCGGCCGCGTACCGCGTCGGAGGTGGTCTGCTGCCGCACCAGATCGCGGCGATCTTCGCCGCTCTGTCATCGGGCTCCGTCCGAGGCGTCGAGCTCGCGGAGTTCGAAGCAGGCGACACAGAGGTTCCCGAACGCGTGAGCGTCGAGCTGATCGTCGAGACGCTGCAGCACCTGCTCCGCTGAGTCCCCAGCACGACGCCACCCCCGCCGGCGAGTCAGCCCTGCCCTGCGTCATCTGCGTCACCATGTAACGCTTCGGATCATCCGGCACGGCGAAGCCGTACGGGGCGTAGAGCCCGCGTGCGGTGGACGTCGTGAGAAACGGCGCTCAGCGACGACGCTCAGGGTCGAGGCCCATCCGGATCCGCGTCCGCTTGCGCTCGACGAGGATGAAGGTCGTACCGATGATCCAGAGGGGGATCGGCATGAGGAAGGCGAGGCGGAACGCCTCGAGCGTGTATGTCTCGGGCGTACCCGCGCCCTGAAGGTCGAGAGCGAGTCCGATCAGGAAGATCGCGATGAGAGCGGCGATGAACCCGCCGGCGTTGGTGACGCCGGTGGCGGTGCTCAACCGATGGCTCGGGTTGTGGGTGCGGGCATGATCAAACGCGATCATGGACGCGGGCCCACCGGTTGCCAGCGCGACGGCGAGAACGTAGAGCAGCCAGATGGGAGCGGTGTCGGGCAGCGCGATGACAGCGATCCAGGCGGCCATCTGCACACCGACCGCGGGAAGCACGAGCGCGAGCGAGCGGTGATTGGGCAATCGACGGGAGAGATCTCCGATGATGGGCCCGAGAAGCATGCCGGAAACGACATATACAGAGATGATCCCCGCAGCATGTGCGGCATCGAGGCCTTCGGCCGCTGTGAGGAACGGCATTCCCCACAGCAGGACGAACGCGGTACCCGCGAACGGCGTGGTGAAATGCGACCAGAAGGCGAGGCGGGTTCCCGGGTGAGCCCACGCCGCGCGGATGCCGACGCCCGTGTCGATCGCGGAGGTGACGACGCGGATCACGCCCGTGTCGGTGTTCACGGTGACGTCGGCGCCGCGCTCGGCCGGGTGATTGCGGATGACGAGCGCCACGAGGATCGTGAACAGCACTCCGAGCCCGGCGATGCTGCCGAACGTGATGCTCCATGTCGTCGCATGCAGCAGTGCAGCGAGGGGGACCAGGGCGATCAGCTGACCGGTCTGCCCGATGATCCCGGTGAACTGCACCATGATCGGACCCCGCTGCGCGGGAAACCAGGTCGCGACGAGTCGTAGCACCGCAGGGAAGATGGCCGCGTCGCCGGCACCGAGCAGAACCCGCGCGAAGATCGCGATACCGATGCTGGGGGAGAGGGCCATGGTGAGCTGCCCCGCCGCCATCAGCAGCATGCCGATCGTCATGATCGGGCGAGAACCGAAGCGGTCGAGCAGGACCCCGATCGGAATCTGCATCCCTCCGTAGACCGCGAGCTGCACGACGGCGAACAGTGCGAGTGTCGACGCATCCGCGTCGAAGCGGTCAGCGGCCTCCACTCCGACGGCACCGAGCGACGTGCGGTTCGTGATGGAAAGCACATAGGCCGCGACACCGACGGACCAGATGATCCATGCGCGAACTCCTGGTGTGGACACGGGGGAGTGGGGGACCTGCGGCACGTATCAACGCTACTCCTGCGACGGCGGCGCCCCGTCCGTGGTCGATGTCGGAGGTGGCGACTAGCGTGACGCCATGACCAGTTCACCGCTGCACCACTCACTCGACTACGTCGAACTCGTCGTCACCGATCTCGAAGCATCGAAGCGGTTCTTCGCCGAGGCGTTCGCGTGGAGCTTCACCGACTACGGGCCGGGCTATGCCGGCATCATGTCGCCGCGAGGTGACGGCAGCGAGGTCGGTGGGCTCCTGCTCGCCGACGAGCCGCGTCCGGCCGGAGGCCCGCTGGTACTGCTCTACTCGGACGACCTCGACGCGACGATGAGCGGCATCATCGCCGCCGGTGGCACGATTCTGCAAGACCCGTACGCGTTCCCCGGCGGTCGACGTCTGCATTTCTCCGACCCGAGCGGCAACGAGCTCGGGGTCTGGTCCGCGCAGTAGATTCACGTCCCGCTCAGGGGGGATGCCTCTACCGCGAATCAGAGGAGCGCTGGCTGAGCCGGCGGTGGCCATCCTGACGCCATCTGACATAATGTGCATTATCGGCTATAGATCAACCGAGACCGTGCTCCAGGAGATCGAGCGCCGATGGCGCAGGAAGACCTCACGAGGCTCAGCCGACACGCGCCGCCGAGTTCAGGCCACATGCAACCCCCGCATCCGATCGCCCCGGAGACGGAACCCGGTATCGGCGTCGACTTGTCGACTTCGCAGTTACCTTGTCGCGAGCGACGCAACCTTTCCTGCGGATTGCTCGTATTCCCATACGCAACACGCCCGGACCCCACGTCGCAGCCCCACGCGCTTGCCGACCATGTCCTCGCGCTCGGCATCAATGCCGTCATATGTAAGATGTTACGCGATACGATGCTGGTCACGACGACGACCAGCTGATCCCCTCGAGCGAAGGACACCGATGAACTCTCGAACGACACGCGTGACAAGAGGACGCTGCATCACACGCCGACTCGCCCTGGGATTGGTCGCGATCCTCGTAGGGAGCGTGCCGGCGCTGATCGCCACCGCTGCCGCGACTGCGGCGCCCGTGACTGCGATCACCGGCGTAGAGATCATGAACGCGCCACCCCTTATGACGGAAACGCCCTACACGGTCGAAGCGACCTGGGCGGTGGATGACACCGCGATGGCGGGCGACACCTTCAGCCTCGATTTTCCCGATTCGATGTCCGGGTACGCGGCGTCCTTCGCACTGCGGGACGACGACGGAGCTGAGGTCGGAAGCTGCGTCGTCTCGTCCGGGTCTTTCCTCTGCACACTCGGGGACTATGTCGAGACCCACACGAACGTAAGCGGTTCGCTGCACTTCCAGGCACGTTTCACATCTGCATTCGATGACGAGTCCGTCGTCTTCACCGCGGACAACGGCCTGACGTTCGACATGGCGACTCCCGGCGGCGTGGGCGACAACGCTGCCAGCCTCCCCCAGAGTCCGGAGAAATGGGGATCCGTCAACTTCGACGGAGAGTCCATGACGTGGGCTCTGAACATCCCGGCCGAGGTCTTGGCGTCGGCCGACGGCCAACCTGTGACGATCGTTGATGAGTACGACGAGCAGCTCACCTTCGATCCGGCGGCGACCTCCGCACGCTGGACTCTCGACTCGGACTGGGGCGACGACGTCTGGCACACCGTTTCGCACGGCACGGGCGCGGGGACCTACTCCCTCGTCGCGGATGCGGCTTCTCACACTTTCACGGTGACCTTCAACGAACCGGTGACCAGCGATGACCGCGTCTACCAGTTCATCACCGTGATGGACTTTCCGTCCGGCGTCCAAGATGGCGAGGCTTTCGGCAACAGCATGACGGTCGCCGGTCGTACGGTCACCGCAGGCCCCGTCACCTACGTCGCGTCCGGAGGTGACGGTGACGGTGACGGTCTCGGTGGGTTCGATGTGTCCAAGACCGTGAGCGGGAACGGCGCGAATGCGGTCGATGGGGCTCAGTACACGATCGACTACTCGTTCATCGTTGCCGGTTCCGCGACGACCGGCGAGTTCGGGCTCACGGATGGCGCGACCGATGGACGAACCGACCTGCCCGTGGGCACAGTCGTCACACTCTCTGAGGCTGCTGCCGCGGGCGAGGACGTCATCTACGGAACGCCGATCTACACCGGTACCGGCGTCACCGACAATCGCGACGGCACAGCGACGTTCACGATCACCGACAACACCGTCGCGATCAGCCTGGAGAACCCGGTGTCGCTGGTTCCGCCCACGGACCCGCCTTCGGTCCCCGATTCGCCCGTGAGCCCTGGCACGCCGGGCAGTCCCGGCACGCCGAACGTGCCGGCAGGACAGGACGGCTCACTCGCCGTCACCGGCGCTGACGCCACTCCCCTGGTTCTGATCGGTGCCGCCACCCTGCTGACAGGCGCCCTTCTCCTGATCGTGCGCAGAGTTCGTCGCAGAGGCTGACGGTCCGGGCCGATGCGAGGATGGGAAGCATGAAGCCCGCCCTCACCATCAACGGCCTGGCCAACGCCCGGGATCTCGGTGGGCTCGAGCGCGTCGACGGAACGACCACGCCCGATCGCATCTTCATTCGCGCCGAACGTCTCGATGAAGTCAATGCTTCCGGGTGGGAGGCTCTGCTCGCATACGGAGTGCGTACCGTCATCGATCTCCGTCGCCCCGACGAGTCCAGCGGCGAGGTGCCGTCTCCGCTCGCCCACGTACGGGTGGACCTCGACGGCGACGACGTCGGTTTCTGGGCGCCCTATGAAGCGGACGGACGGTGGGGAACGCCGCTCTACTACCTGGCACATCTGCAAGAGCTGCCTCATCGCCTCGCTGAGGTGCTCACCGCGATGGCATCCGCCGACGATGGTGCGATCCTCTTCCACTGCTCTGCCGGGTGGGACAGAACGGGGCTCGTAGCCGCGGTGCTCCTCCGTGCGCTCGACGTCACCAGCGATGCAGCTGTTCGCGACTACATGGGATCGTTCGCGAACGCCGAACGGATGGCGCTCCTGCACCGGCGCTCGTTCGAGGTCGAGGAAAGACACCAGATCCTCGGCCGTTTCGGGCACACACCCGATTCGGCGTTCCGCGACATGTACGAGAACCTTCGCATCGACGACTGGTTCACGGAAGCCGGCCTCGACCATGAGACGCGCACTGCGATCACGACGTGGCGGGGCGCGGTTCCGCGAACCTGATCGCACTCATCGGCTCAGGCGCCGACGTACTCCGCGAGGTGCTCCCCCGTCACTGTCGACTTCTGGGATACCAGATCCTTCGGCGCTCCCTCGAAGACGACCCGTCCGCCATCGTGGCCGGCGCCAGGGCCGATGTCGATGATCCAGTCGGCATGCGCCATGACGGCCTGGTGGTGCTCGATGACGATCACGGTCTTCCCTGAGTCGACGAGTCGATCCAGCAATCCGAGGATCTTGTCGACGTCTGCGAGGTGCAGGCCGGTCGTCGGCTCGTCGAGCACATAGACGTCGCCCTTCTCCCCCATCTGGATCGCGAGTTTGATCCGCTGGCGTTCGCCGCCCGACAGCGTGGACAGCGGCTGCCCGAGCGACAGGTAGCCGAGCCCCACGTCTTCCATGCGGCCGAGGATCGCCGTGGCGGCGGGGAGCGTGGACTCCCCTTCGCTGAAGAACACTCGCGCCTCGGCGACCGGGAGATCGAGAACCTCGGTGATGTCCTTGCCCGCGAGCTTGTACTCCAGGACGCCTGCTTGGAAGCGCTTGCCGCCGCAGTCCTCGCACGGGGTCTCGATCGTGTCCATGAATCCGAGCTCGGTGATGATGACACCCGCGCCCTTGCACGAGGGGCAGGCTCCCTCGGAGTTGGCACTGAACAGGGCGGGCTTCACACCGTTCGCCTTCGCGAACGCCTTTCTGATCGGCTCGAGCAGCCCCGTGTACGTCGCCGGGTTGCTCCGCCGGGAGCCCTTGATCGCGGCCTGATCGATCGCCACGACTCCGTCGCGCTTCGACACCGAGCCGTGGATGAGCGAGCTCTTTCCCGACCCGGCGACGCCGGTCACGACAGTGAGGACACCGGTGGGGATGTCGACATCGACGTTCTGCAGGTTGTTGGCCGTGGCGCCACGCACCTCGATCGCCCCCGATGCCGACCGCACAGCATCCTTCAGCTGCGCCCGGTCATCGAGGTGGTCTCCCGTCTTGGTGCCGCTCGCCTTCAATCCCTCGACCGTGCCTTCGAAGCAGATCTCTCCACCGGCGCTTCCCGCGCCCGGACCCAGATCGACGACATGGTCCCCGATCGCGATGGTCTCCGGTTTGTGTTCGACGACCAGGACGGTGTTGCCCTTGTCGCGCAGCTGGAGCAGCAGTCCGTTCATGCGCTGGATGTCGTGCGGGTGCAAACCGATGGTCGGCTCGTCGAAGACGTACGTGATGTCGGTCAGGGACGAGCCGAGGTGACGCAACATCTTGATCCGCTGCGCCTCTCCCCCGGACAATGTGCCCGACGGTCGCTCCAGACTGAGGTATCCCAGGCCGAGCGTCACGAAGGCGTCCAGGTTCGCGCTGAGCGCCTGGAGCAGCGGTCCGGCTCCGGGAAGATCGAGTCCGCGGACCCAGGCGGCGAGATCCGTGACCTGCATCCGGCAGGCATCGGCGATGCTGATGCCGTCGATCTTCGAGGAACGCGCGCCCTCCGTCAGCCGGGTCCCATCGCACTCGGGACAGACCGCGAACGTGGCGACGCGCTCGACGAAGGCGCGGATGTGCGGCTGCAACGCGTCGAGATCCTTCGAGAGCATCGCCTTCGTGATCTTCGGAATCAGACCCTCATAGGTCATGTTGATCCCCGAGATCTTCACCTTCGTCACCTCGCCGTAGAGGAAGAGATGGCGCTGCTTCTCGGTGAACTGCGCGATCGGCTTGTCGGCGGGGTAGAACCCGGACTGCGAGAACCCCTTCACCATCCAGCCGTCAGCGGTGTAGCCCGGCACCATGATCGCGCCCTCGTCGAGCGACTTCGACTCATCGACGATCTGAGCCAGGTCGAGGTCGGAGACTGCTCCCCTGCCCTCGCACCGTGGGCACATGCCCCCGAGGTAGATCGCATCCTTCACGATCTTCTTCTCTCCCCCGGGCCCGGTCATCACTCCGCTGGCCTTCTGGGTGGGGATGTTGAAGGAGAACGCCGTCGGACCGCCGATGTACGGCTGGCCGAGCTTGCTGAACAGGATGCGGAGCATCGCGTTCGCATCGGTGACGGTACCGACGGTCGACCGCGGGTTCGCGCCGAGACGCTCCTGGTCGACGATGATCGCGGTGGTCAGTCCCTCCAGGACGTCGACATCCGGGCGCGGCACCGACGGCATGAACCCCTGCACGAACGCGCTGTAAGTCTCATCGATCATGCGCCGAGACTCGGCGGCGATCGTGTCGAAGACGAGCGAGCTCTTGCCCGACCCTGACACCCCGGTGAAGACCGTCAGCCGCCGCTTCGGGATGTCGACGCTCACGTCTTTCAGATTGTTCTCACGTGCGCCCTGCACGCGGATCAGGTCATGGGTGTCCGCGGGGTGCTGGTCGTCGGTCATCTGCGTCCTTCGTGAATCGGAGAGTGTTCAGGCTGCTTGATTGATACGCAGCAGGTTGCCCGCGGGGTCGCGGAACGCGCAGTCGCGCACGCCGTACGGCTGATCCATCGGCTCCTGCACGACGTCGGCACCGCTGTCGACGAGGCGGGAGAACAGATCGTCGACGTCATCGCTCGCGAGGGTCAGCGCCGCGTAGCTGCCCTTGGCGATGAGCTCGAGTATCGTCTGACGCTCGGTCTCCGTGATCCCCGGGTCGGTTGCCGGCGGATGCAGCACGATCGAGGTCTCCGGCTGACCCTCGGGACCGACCGTGAGCCAGCGGAGACCGTCGTAGCCGACGTCGTTGCGCACCTCGAACCCGAGGGCGTCCCGGTAGAAGGCGAGAGCGGCCTCGGCGTCGGTGTGGGGAAGGAAGGCGTAATGGATGCTGATCTTCATGGTGTTCACGTTAGATGCGTGTCGGTGCGCGGTGCTTCTTGATTCCTGATCGGTCTGGTGACCTGCTTCACCTGGAACGAGGGAATCCCCTCGACGTTCGCGGCGCGTTCACGGTACACGCTGGGTGGGACACCCACCAGCTCCGAGAATCTCGTGCTGAAGGTTCCGAGCGACGAGCACCCGACTTCGAAGCACACTTCCGTCACCGTGAGGTCTCCGCGTCGCAGCAGTGCCATCGCGCGTTCGATCCGACGCGTCATCAGATAGGAGTAAGGCGACTCGCCGTATGCCTCCCGGAAGCACCGGCTGAGGTGCCCCGCCGACATGTGCACTCCGCGTGCGAGCGCCTCCACATCGAGGGGTTTCGCGTACTCCCGATCGATCCGGTCTCTGACCTTGCGCATCACGATGAGCTCGCGCAAACGCGTCTCGTCCGGGCCTGTCACCCGTCGATCCTGTCATGTCGCCCCGAGTCCCGCGATTACTTCGAGCAACACGGTCGGCGGAGCTTGCCCCACGTCCGCCTGCGAGAGCGCTACCCTGAGGGTGCATCCTCACAGGAACTTCTCAGAAAGGGGTCCCCACCATGTCTGAACCACTCACCCAGGCGAAGTCACTGTTCAAGTCGATCCGTGTCTCGCTGGCCGTAGCGGGCGTTCTCGCTCTCATCGCCGGAATCGTCCTCCTGGTCTGGCCGGTGAAGTCCGCGGTCATCGTGACGGCGATCTTCGCCTCCTACCTCGTCATCGCCGGCCTGGTCTACATCGGCCTCGGGATCTTCTCGGGCGCGAAGGGCGGATGGGCTCGCGTGGGACACATCGTCCTCGGCCTGCTCTACGTCGTCGCCGGCGTCATCGCGTTCTTCAACCTGAGCGCCGCGGCGGCAACGCTGGCCTTCGTCGTCGTGATCTTCATCGGTGTCAGCTGGATCGTCGACGGCGTCGTCGCCCTGACGCTCCTCGGTAGCGACGGCTCGCGGGTCTGGACCGTCCTGTACGCCATCCTCAGCATCATCGCGGGAATCATCGTGCTGTTCTCGCCGCTGATCGCCGGGTTCGCCTTCTGGCTGCTGCTCGGCATCTCGCTGATCGTGCTCGGAATCATCCAGATCGTGCGTGCCATCACGCTCGGCAAGGATGAGAAGGAGTACGTCGCCGCCGTCCAGGGAGAGCCCGTCAGCTGACGTCTCCCCCCATCGCCGAATCGGCCCCGTCCTGCGTCAGCAGGACGGGGCCGATTCTCGTCTGCGGCTACTCGGCGACGAACGCGCTCACATCTCCGACGAGCCGCGTGTTGTCGGAGGGCACCGGGTCGACCGCGGCCTTGGCCACCTCGGCGGCGAATTCGGAGACGTTGTAGAGCTTGCCGGCCGATTCCCGGCGTTCGGCGATCGCGCCCGGGTTCGCCCGCTCCAGCAGGGTGGCGGTGATCGTGCCCTCGATCATGTCGCCGGAGACGACCGTGAAGCCGATCCCCTTCTCGGCGAGAGCCGGGATGAGCTCACGGAGTGCATCCTCCCCCGCTCGCTTCGACAGGGCTACCGGTTCGTACTCCGGCATGGTCGGTGTCGTCCGGATGAAGTGCGCCTGGTGGCTGGTGACGAATACGACGCGCGCCCCGTCGCCCAACAGAGGGGTCGCCGCGTTCAGCACGTTGAGCTGCGCATCCCGGTTGAGCGTGAGCGCGTAGTCCTCGGCCATCCCCGACTCCATGCCACCGGAGGCGTTCAGTACGAGGACATCCAGACGTCCGTACTCGGCGCGGACGGCGTCGAACATCTGGGCCACGGATGCGGGATCGGTGAGGTCGGCCCCCACCACGAGCGCCCGACGTCCGAGCTCGCGCAGCTGCGCGGCGAGCTTCTCGGCGCGCGGTGCCTTGTTGCGGAAGTTGATGACGACATCCGCGCCGGCCTCGGCGAGGTAGCGGACGGTGTCTGCGCCGATCCCGCGTGATGAGCCGGTGACGAGCGCCACCTTGCCGTCGAGGGAACCTGCGGGAAGAACGTCGGTCACGGTGACTCCTCATGATGCGCGAAAAGGCCGTGATCGCACGGCTCACTCACACTATCAAGGGAGCGCTGTGGCACCCGGATCGGCGGTCCCCCGCGTGATACGTTGACCACAAAGGAGGCCGCATGGACAACTTCACGACATTCGTCACGTTCATCGACCAATGGGCTTGGATCGGCTGGCTGGTCCTGATCGCCGTGTTCCTCGTCATCGAGATGCTCTCGTTGGACTTCACGTTCCTCATGCTCAGCTTCGGCAGTGTCGTCGGACTGGTGACCGATCTGCTGGGTGTCCCGGTCTGGGTGCAGGTGATCATCGCGGCCGTGGCGGCGGCAGCGTTCATCCTCTTCCTCCGACCGCCGTTGCTCAAGCGCCTCCGGCGCGGCGAAGACCCGACGAAGTCCAACGTGGACGCTCTCGTCGATCTGCGCGGCATCGCGCTGGCCGAGATCACGCAGATCTCCGGCCAGGCGAAGCTCGCCAACGGCGACACCTGGACCGCGCGCACCGCTACGCCGGTCGCCATCCCTCAGGGAGCCCCGATCGCCGTGAGCGCGATCAACGGCGCGACCGCCATCGTCCGACCCGTCAACGACTAGGAGAACCCCCTTGGACGACGCATCGTTCATTCCCGCAGCGATCGGCTGGATCCTCGCCATCGCGGTGATCATCTTCGTGGTGGTCACCGTCGCACGCGCCATCAGGATCATCCCCCAGGCGACGGCCGGCGTCGTCGAACGCCTCGGCCGCTATCACAAGACCCTCACCCCCGGACTCAACATCCTGGTCCCCTTCATCGACCGGCTCCGGCCGCTGATCGACATGCGTGAGCAGGTCGTCTCGTTCCCGCCGCAGCCGGTGATCACCGAGGACAACCTCGTCGTCTCGATCGACACGGTCGTGTACTTCCAGGTGACGGATGCCCGCGCGGCGACGTATGAGATCGCCAACTACCTCGGCGCCGTCGAGCAGCTCACCACGACGACGCTGCGAAACGTCGTCGGTGGCCTCAACCTCGAGGAAGCCCTGACCAGCCGTGACAACATCAACGGCCAGCTCCGGGTGGTGCTCGACGAGGCGACCGGCAAGTGGGGCATCCGCGTGGGCCGCGTCGAGCTCAAGGCGATCGATCCGCCCATCTCCATTCAGGACTCCATGGAGAAGCAGATGCGCGCTGAGCGTGACCGCCGCGCCGCGATCCTGACGGCGGAGGGCACCAAGCAGTCGGCGATCCTCGAGGCGGAAGGCGCTCGCCAGGCCGAGATCCTCCGAGCCGAGGGTGACAAGCAGGCCGCCGTCCTCCGCGCCCAGGGTGAGGCCGAGGCGATCCAGAACGTCTTCACCGCCATCCACCAGGGCGCGCCCGACGACAAGCTCCTCGCCTACCAGTACCTCCAGATGCTGCCGAAGATCAGCGAGGGACAGTCCAACAAGCTGTGGATCATCCCGAGTGAGCTCACCGAGGCGCTCAAGGGCATCGGCAGCGCATTCACTCCGAAGCCGGGTCAGGGCCCGACGAACACGCTTCCCGGCGCGTGACGCACCCGTACTTCACGAAGGCACGGCATCCTCGGGTCCTCGCTCACCGCGGTCTGGTCACCGCGGAGGGCGAGGATTCGGGCATCTGGGAGAACTCCGCTGCTGCCTTCGCCGCCGCACACGCGGCGGGCGCCGAGTATGTCGAGACCGACTGCCAGGTCACGGCGGATGGCGATGTGGTGCTGTTCCACGACTCGACACTCGAGAGGCTCGTCGGTGACACGCGAGCAGTGCGGGACGTGCGCACGCGGGAGCTACGCGAGATCCTCTCCGCCCACGGCGGACTGCTCACGGTGGCGGAGGCGCTCGACTCGTTTCCCGATGTGCGCTTCAACATCGATGTGAAGACACCCGCCGCTGTCGACCCGCTCGGACCGATTCTGGTCGAACACACCCACCGCGTGCTCGTCACGAGTTTCTCAGACGCGAGCCGCCGCGCCGCCGTCTCCTCCGTCTTGCGGGCCGGCGCCTCGCTTCGGCCCGCGACATCGGGCGGAAGCCGCACGATCGCGGGGCTTCGCGCGCTGTCCGCGCTCCGCCTCTCCTCCGCACGCGTGCTCCAGGGAATCGACGCGCTCCAGATCCCCGAGCGACACGGAGCGCTCACCGTGCTCACCCCTGCCCTCGTCCGCGCCGCCCACCGACGCGGTGTCGAGATACATGTGTGGACGGTCAACGATCCCGCCGATATGCGCCGTCTCGTTGCCGCTGGAGTCGATGGGATCGTCTCGGATCGGTCTGACGTCGCCCTTCGGACTCTGTCCTGAACCGACGACTCCCGACGCGCCCCATAACCTCCGGCGCTGAGATTCAGCTGTGAATCGCGCCGAGATGCCGCCCGCGTGGATGAAGCGCACAGGCTGGAGCGTTATACCTGACAGCGACGAGAGGACCACAAAATGGCAGATCGCAGCCTGCGCGGCATCCGACTCGGCGCCCAGAGCCTACAGAGCGAAGAGGGCGTCGTTTTCATGGAGCGCCGTGAGACCACCTACACCTGTGACACCTGCGGCCACGTCACGAACCTGATGTTCGCGGCCGACGCCGAACCGCCCCAGACCTGGGAATGCCGCGCCTGCGGTGCCGAAGCACGCCTGAACGTCGACGGCCAGGCCGTGACGCTCGAAGCGAGCGATGAGAAGGCCGCTCGCACCCACTGGGACATGCTCATGGAGCGCCGTACCCGTGCGGAGCTCGAAGAGTTGCTGGAAGAGCGACTCGCCTTCATCCGCGCCCGCCGCGGCGCCGGAGAAGACCCTACCCGCGAGAAGATCGGGGCGTAGTGCCCCGGGCGCGCCACCACCCGAGGAGAAGCGCGCCCAGACCGCCCCACAGCAGGAACTGCTGAATCCAGGGGCCCAGGACAACCCCCGCCGTGAGGCCGGAACGAAGCTCGACATCTTCGAGCAGCGCTCCGGCCTTTCCTGCATCCAGGCTGGCCATGGTCGATCCATCGGATCTGATGACCTGACTCGTACCGACGGTCGACACGTTCACGACACTGCGACCTGTCTCGATGGCGCGCATCCGGGCGAAGGACAGCTGCTGCAGATTCTCGTCGGTGCCTCGGAAGTCGGCATTGTTGGTCTGGAAGACCAACACCTCGGCGCCGTCGTTCAGCCCTTCCCGGATCACGTCGTCGTAGATGACGTCGAAGCAGATGGCGAGCCCGATCGCGACGCCGTCGACCTCGACGATCGGCGGGTTCGACCCCGGCGTGTACTCCCGCTGGATGAGGCCGATCAAGTCGGGGGCCAGGGCGTTGAAGAACGCTCGGTCGGGCACGTATTCGCCGAAGGGAACGGGGTGTCGTTTGTCGTGCGTCTGCGTGGCCGTGCCGTCGACGGTCCACAGCATCGAGGTGTTGAAGTAGAGATCGTCCCGCGCGGTCGCCGCATTCGCGAGCAGCGGCGCATCGATCCGGTTCGATACGAGAGTCATCCTCCGGGCGATCGCCGCGTTCTCGAAGGGGTCGGCGTCCAGAGAACCCTCCGGCCACACGACGAGATCGACATCCTCCCCGTAGAGCGGTACCGTCGCGTCGGTCTGCGCCTGGATCACCGAGAACGGCTCGCGTTCGTCGAAATACCCGGTCGGTCCGTTGCCCTGAACCGCGGCGATCCTCATCGACCCCGACGACATGGTTGGGAACAGCGGAGTGAAGAGCAGGACCACGACCAGCACCGCCGGTACCAGCAAGACGAGCGGACGACGCCACCCGCGCGTGCGGACGAGCTCGATCAGCATCGCGACCAGCAGCACCATCAGGAAACTGAGACCGCTCACCCCGAGCCATGAGGAGATTGGCGCGAGGGGGCTCTCGGCCTGGCTCATCCCGATCCGCGCCCAGGGGAAGCCGCCGTACGGCCAGGAGCCGACGAAGAGCTCCCGACCGACCCACAGGGCCGCGACGACCGTCGGAAGCCCCAGGACACGCCCTGCAGCGCCGGGAAACGCACGGGGCAGCCATCTGTAGGCGAGTGCGATGGGCACGAGCGCGATGGCGGTGAGACCGCCTTCCACGACGCTGAGCGCCGCCCACGGAATCGGCCCGAGGTAGCGAGACGTCCAGGAGACCAGTAGAGCGAAGAAGAGGATGCCGTAGACCAGACCGACCAGAAGTGCGCCGCCGAACCGTCTGCCGATCAGCGCCACGAGCACAAGAGCTGTGGCGGGGAATGCGAGAGCCCATACTGCGGCGCCCGGATAGGCGAGGTTCATCAGCAGTGCCCCGAGCGCGGCTGTAGGCACCGCTGCCCACAGGGGCAGCAGCGCGCGCTCCGGCGCAGCGGCGTTCGCGGACGTCGTCGCCATCATCACATCGACGAATAGGCGACGATGCCGCGGCGCACACCGTCGAGGGCACTGCGTGCGGTGCGAGCGACAGCCGCATCCTCGGCCACGATGGACAGCTGATCGAGGAGGTCGATCGTCTGCTTCGCCCAGCGCACGAAGTCTCCCGCGGCCATGTCGGCGTCGATCAGCACCCGGTCGAGCATGCCGCCGCGAGCCCAGGCATGCATCGCGCCGGCGAGCCCTGCGGCGAGCGGTTCGCTGCCCGGCAGGCGATGATCCTGTTCGAGGTCGTCGAGTTCGGCCCAGAGCGTCGTCGTCTTCTCCCAGGCCGTGCGGAATGCTCCACGCGGGAGACCCCGCTCCCCCGAGTTCGCCTCGTCACGGCGCGGTTCGTACACGAGGCAGCACGCCATCGCCGCGAGTGAGGGGGCATCGAGGCCCGCCCAGAGTCCCTGGCGCAGCGACTCTGCGACGAGGAGATCTCGCTCACCGTAGATCCGGCGCATCGTGCGCCCGGCTTCCGTCAACGTGGTCTCGCCATCGACTTCCGTGAGGTAGTCCAGAGTCTCGAGTACCTCGACGACCCGATCGAACACGCGCGCCACCGTCCCGGTCCGGGTCTCGATCTGACGCCGGATCCGATCGGTCTGGCGCTTGAGCTTCCAGTAGCGTTCCGCCCAGCGCGCGTGTGCTTCCCGATCCGGGCAGCGATGGCAGGGGTGGCGCTGCATCTGCGTGCGCAGCGTCTGGATGCGTTTCATCCGTTTGTCACGCGACGCCCGCGGCGCCTGGGAATCCTGACGATTCTTCTTCTCGAGATCGCTGAGCTCCCGGCGAATGGCGGCGTACTCAGGGAAGTCGCCGTGCTCGCAGGCCATCGAGCTCTGGTATCCCGCCAGCGACGCTTCAGCTTCTCGCACCTGGCGCGCCAGTCCGACGACGGCGCGATCCGCCTGGAACTGCGCGAACGACGACTCGAGGATCTCACGAGCCCTGGCCTTGCCGAACATGTCGATCAGGTTCACGGCCATGTTGTAGGTGGGGCGGAAACTCGAGTTCAACGGGTACGTGCGGCGCGACGCCAGCGCGGCGACGGCCTGTGGGTCCATGCCTTCGGTCCACTGCACGACCGCATGACCTTCGACGTCGATCCCCCGCCTTCCGGCGCGACCGGTGAGCTGGGTGTACTCCCCCGAAGTGATCGCGACCCGGGCCTCGCCGTTGAACTTCTCCATCTTCTCGAGCACGACGGTGCGGGCGGGCATGTTGATGCCGAGCGCCAGAGTCTCCGTCGCGAAGACGACCTTCACGAGTTTGCGTCGGTACAGCTCCTCGACGACTTCCTTGAACGCCGGCAGCAGACCCGCGTGGTGCGAGGCGACGCCGCGCTCGAGGTTGTCCAGCCACTCCCAGTAGCCGAGCACGTCGAGGTCTTCGTCCTGGAGAGTCCGGGTGCGGTCCTCAACGAGTGCACGGATCTCCGCGCGTTCCTCGGCGGACGTCAGCCGAACCCCGGCGCGCCGCACCTGCTGCACTGCGGCGTCGCACCCCACGCGACTGAAGATGAAGAAGATGGCGGGGAGGAGGTTCGCTCGCTCCAGGAGGTGCACGACTTCCGGACGATCCATCCGCTCGATCCGGCGGGCGTTGGCGGCGCGCACGGGCCGCCGTCCACCCCGCGGCGGACGCTTCGCCTGTCGCCCGGCATGGCGGTCACTGCGGTACGACTGCACCTGCCGGTTGTTGTCGTAGTTCGACCCGGTCGACGAGCGGATGCGCATCAGCTCCTGGTTCACCTGCGCGGTCGCGATGCCCGCACGATCGTCGAAGAGCGGAAGCAGGTCATCGCGGACGAGGACGTGCTGCTCCAGCGGCACGGGCCTGATCTCGGAGACGATGACGTCGGTGTCGCCGCGCACCGTGTCGAGCCAGTCGCCGAACTCCTCCGCATTGGAGACCGTGGCGCTCAGTGACACCAATCGCACCCGCTGAGGCAGGTGGATGATGACCTCTTCCCACACTGCGCCGCGGAAACGATCTGCGAGGTAGTGGACTTCGTCCATGATCACGTAGCGCAGGTCGCGGAGCGCGGCGGAGTCGGCGTAGATCATGTTGCGGAGGACCTCGGTGGTCATCACCACGATCCGCGCGTTGCCGTTGATGTTGGTGTCACCGGTGAGCAGACCGACCTGATCCGCTCCGTACACCTCGACCAACTCACGGAACTTCTGGTTCGAGAGCGCCTTCATCGGCGTGGTGTAGAACGCCTTGTCGCTCGGGGTCCGCATCGCGAGATGGATCGCGAACTCGCCGACGATCGTCTTGCCAGCCCCCGTCGGTGCGGCCACCAGCACACTGCGGCCGTTCTCCAGAGCATGGCATCCCGCGACCTGGAATGGATCGAGCTCGAACTTCTGCAGTGCCGCGAACGCCGAGGTCTCCGGGTGCTCCGCTGCCTGCTGCGCCTGCGCGTACCTATCGGACGGCGAACTCATACCGCGTCCGGCAACAGCCCGGTCGCTTCGTCGCGCTTGCGCTTGCGCCTGTCGAACAGCAAAGAGAGCCCCGCGGCGGCGAAGAAGAGGACGATCAGGATCCCCGCGAGCATCAGCATGCTGACCACGTCGGCGGCCGGGGTCGCGAGCGCGGCGAACACCGTCGCGATGATGATGGCGATGCGCCAGCCCTTGAGGATCGCCCGGCCCGACATGACCCCGGCGAGGTTAAGCGCGACGAGGAACACCGGCAGGACGAACGAGACGCCGATGACGATCATCAGCTTGAAGACGAAGTCGTAGTACTCCTGCGCGTAGTAGAAGTTGGTCGCACCGTCGGGCGTGAAACTCCACATGAGTTCGATCACGTGCGGCATGATCATCACGCCCAGGTAGCACCCGGCGAAGAACAGCGGGACGGCAGCGACCACGAAGCCGACTGTGTACTTGATCTCCTTGCGGGTCAGGCCGGGCATGATGAAAGCCCACACCTGCCACAGCCAGACCGGCGCCGAGATGAAGAGGCCGATCGAGAAGGCGATCCGCATGCGCATGTCGAACGCGGCAGTCACCGTGCCGAAGTTGAGCGCGCTGAAGTCATCACCGCGTTTCTCGGTGATGATGCGGATGGGCTCCGTGATGAAGTGGATGACCGGGTCGGCGACGATGAACGCCACGACCATGCCCACGACCAGAGCGAGCGCCGCATACATCAGACGCTTGCGCAATTCGACGAGATGCGCGCCCAGCGACATCCGCCGATCCCGATCCGCCTTCGGCATCACGGTCGGTTCGATGGCTGCCACGGCCGTCAGGCGCGAGGCGGAGTCTCAGGGTCTGCGCCCGAGTCCTTGACCGACGTGGGGTCGGCGATGGTCGAGTCGGCGCGAGGCGCGTCCTCTTCCTTCATCGCCTTCATCTCACCCTTGAAGACGCGGGCGGACTGGCCCATGCTCTTCGCCAGCGCCGGCAGCTTGGCGGCACCGAACAGAAGGAGGATGACGGCGAGCACGATCAGAAGGTGCCAGCCTTGCATTCCAGCGAACATGTAAGGATTCCCGTCGTCGATGAGCGTTCGGTTCAGTCTACAGATCAATGCTCGGCATCGGGGCGGCGATACAGCGCGAGTCCCGACGCGGCCCAGTCCCGCGTGGCGGATCGGGCGATACCCGGCTCCAACACCTCCATCGCGCCGCCGAATCGCCCGGCGAGCCTCTTGACGCCGCGCGGATCGGCGAGGTGGAGCGTGGTGGTCACCGCCCCGTCGACCACGTCGGGTTGCCCGGTGGGAACGAAGCCGCTCAAAAGGGGGGCGAGGCGCTCCGGCACACGCACGGTGACCTCGCGCTCGTCGTCGAGACCGGCGAAAGCCTCGGGAACGTGTTCACCGCCGTGGGTGATCGGGATGTCGGTGAGGGTCGGTGCGCTGACGCGGTCGAGATGGAACGTCCTCATCGCCTGCCGCATATGGCACCACCCCTGCAGGTACCACTGGCCGTTCGTGATGAGGATCTGCATCGGGTCGACCGTTCTGGTCGTCGGCGCGGCATCCGGAGCCTGATAGGTGAAGGCGATCGCGACGCCCTCGTGCAGCCCCCGAGCGACGGCTTCGCGCACCTCGTCGACGGCGCTCGGCGCGACGACCACCTCGGCGGGAGCATCCGCGGCACCGCGGGACAGCTTCGAGATGAGCCCGGCGACGAGCCCCGAGTCCGAGACGGCCGGAACCGCTGCGACCATCTGCAGTCCGGCGAGGAGCGCCGCCGCCTCACGGGCAGTGAAGCGCGGAACTCGACGCAGGGCCACGTCGTTGGTGATCTCGATGACGTCCTCGAGGTCGAGCAGATCCCAGTTGATGTCGAACATCTCCTGCGGCTGCTGCCAATAACCGGATTCCCCGGGGAGCCCGATCACCGTCAGCTTCTCGACCATGCCGCGCATCTCCTGCGGCGTCACGCCGAATTCCTCTGCGGCTTCGGTGAGAGACACCTGGCCGTGCTCGAGCAGGTACGGCACAAGAGTGAGGTAGAGGCGGACGCGGTCGGCTGCGAGCAACGGCTTGGACTTCGCGCTCATGACGCCTCCGCCTGATCGGTGTGCGATTCGACGACCGCTCGCAGCCGCTCGATGACCGCATCGCGCAACGCGACCGGTTCGACCACCCGCACCTCGGGTCCGTAGGAGGCGAGCTCATCGGCGAAGATGTGCAGGTCGACGAACGGGACGTGGATTCCCTGCGGCGCCGACGTCGCACGACGCCCGAGCCGCAGTGCTGCCTCGGTGCCGGGCGTCACCTCCAGCAGAGCCGAGTTCGCAGCCGCCACGCGCTCCAGGCCGGAGAGCGCCCGCTCCCCCGCTCCGTCACGGAGCGCGGAGTCGAAGGTCGTGGGGCTCACCTTGACGGCGCCCACGATGCGACTGAGCAGGAACGTCCTGTCCTCCTCGACGTCCACGTCGATGCCGAACACGTGCCACCGGGCCTCGTAGTCGACCAGTGCCAACGGGCGGATCCGCCGCCGCCGAGGCGCATCCTCCCCGGGCTTCAGATAATCGAAGGCGACGACGCGGCACCGCTCGATCGCATCCTGGAGCGGCGCGAAGGCGGCGTCGCGGGCGGTGATGCGCGGCGCGAAGCCGATGATCGGCTCGTCCCCGTCGATGCCCAGGGCACGGATCTTGCGGACGCCCGATTGCGCGTCGCCAGAGACGGACTCCGCGCTCCAGACGCTCCCGGCCAGCTGCAACACGGCCAGTTCTGCGGCGGAGAACTCGATGTCACCGGGAAGGTCGTATTCCGCTTGCGGAATACGGTAGCGGGCTTCTCGGAGGTCGTTCGGATCAGCCGCGTCTCCGATCGTCTCGATCGGCACGCCGAGGGTGCGCAACTCGTCTTTGTCCCGCTCGAACATCTTCTCCAGCGCGTCGGAGCGCGTGCCCGCATCCGCCCGCTGCCGATATCCGGAGACATTGTCGAGGATCTGCTGCTTGGTCAGCCCGATCTCCGTGGCCATCAGCGCCACGACGAGATTCGTCAGGCGCTCTTCCGCGGGGATCCGACTGGCCATCACTGCGTCGGCGCCGTGACTGCGCCCAGGATGTCGACGACGTACGCGACGGCAGGACCGGCGTCACCTGCCGGGGTCACGACGAGGATCTGCGAGCCCACGGTCTCGCCGATGAGCGCCTCTGCGACGGTCGGTGCCGAGGTCGAGAGATCACCGGTCGGTCCCTGGCCCCACGTGCTGTTGATGACCTTCTTGTCATCCCAGCCCACAGCCATCACGTTCAGGAGGGGGATCTGGCCCGCTTTGACCTCATCACCGTCGCCCTTGATGAGGGTCTGGACAACCTGCTCCGTGGGTGCGGCGCTGTCCGGAATGATGACGCCCGGCGTGCCATCAGGAGCGCGCACCACGGTCGGCATGCCCTTCGCGTCGTTGAACTGCAGGGAACCCTCGGCGCGGGAGAGGAACACATCGACCACATCGATGACGAACACCGCGTTGTCGTCGGCCGCGAGACCGAACCCTTCGAGGTTGTTCGCACCGAAGTCTTCCGGGGTGAGTGCGGCGACGATCCGGGACCCTGCCGTCGCGCACTCGAACACCGACTCGAGCCCGGGCGACTGCGTCGCCCAATAGTCGGCCGTGGAGACCTGACCCTTGGACTCGTCGTACGAGGTCGCGTAGACCTGCTTGCCGGTCTCACCGCTGAAGATCGAGAGCTCCAACACGAGAGCCTGCGCGTTGTCGAGGATCTTCCGGCCCTCGCCCACCGTCGTGTCGGCGAAAGCGGTCTCCTTGAGGTGCAGCGGGCTGAACACGCTCACATCCGGCGTCGACCCGACGTCGCCTTCCACGGTCACGGCGTCACGGATCTCGTTCGATCCGGCCCCGCGATCACACGCGACGCCACCGTCGGGTGCCGCGGCGGTGCAGCCGGTCAGGGCGAGGACGGCAAGGCTGAGGGAGGCCAGAACGGCGGACGTTTTACGCACGCGCTCCAGTCTATTCCGTCGCGTGCCCGGAATCGCGCGACGCCGCAGCAAGGCGTGCCCCCTCGGCAGCCTTCTCGGCCTCCCGTGCCCGCTTGCGCAGGTTCTTGTCACTGATCTCCCGGTCGCCCACGGCTCCAGGGGTCCATGCCTCGACATCCTCGTCGCCGTAGCTGCTCTTGGAAGCGCGTCGCTTTACCGAAGGCGCGACGGCGCCCGGCGCGAGTCGTCGCGCCGTCAGCAGGAACCCGGTGTGAGCAACCATGCGGTGATCCGGACGCACGGCGAGCCCCTCGACATGCCACCCGCGGACCATCGTCTCGGAGGCATCCGGCTCGGTGAAGAGCCCGGTGCCTCGGATGTACTCCGCGACACGCGACAGCTGCGTCGCCGTGGCCACGTAGCAGAGGACGACACCGCCGGGGGTGAGCGCATCGGCGACGGCATCCATGCACTCCCAGGGAGCGAGCATGTCCAGTACCACCCGGTCGACGGTGCCGGCCGGCACCTCATTCGGGAGCGACTCGACGAGGTCGCCCACGACGACGCGCCAGGTGTCGGGGTGTTCGCCGAAGAACGTCTCGACGTTGCCGCGGGCGACGTCGGCGAAGTCCTCGCGGCGTTCGAACGAGATCAGGTTTCCCCCCGGGCCGACGGCCCGCAGGAGCGAAAGGGAGAGCGCCCCGGATCCGACCCCGGCCTCGACGACCGTCGCTCCGGGGAAGATGTCGGCCTGCATCACGATCTGCGCCGCATCTTTCGGGTACACGATCGCTGCACCGCGGGGCATCGACATCGCGAAGTCCCTCAGCAGGGGACGGAGCGCCAGGTAGTCGTGTCCGGAGCTGTTGGCCACGACGGAGCCGTCGGGAAGGCCGATCAGGTCACGATGGCGCAGCACGCCCTGGTGCGTGTGCAGCTCCCCGTCCTCGCGGAGCGTCACCGTGTGCAGGCGGCCCTTCGGACCGGTCAGCTGCACTCGATCGCCTGGTCGGAAAGGACCACTCGGCCTCGGTACGCGGCTCTCGGTCATCGGGGTGCTCCTGTCCGGGCGTTGATGCTGTCGAAGAGATCGGTGAGGTCGCCGGTATTCCTTCCGGCGAGCGTCGTCCACAGCTCGTGCGCCCCGAGGTGGTCGAGCGGCACGATGTGCGGCACGGCGAGCGTCAGCGCGCCCGAGGCGAGTCCGGCGCGGACGCCGGTCGGCGAATCCTCGATGACGATCACATCGGCGATGTCGACGTCGAGGAGGGCCGCTGCCTGCAGGTAGGGCTCCGGGTGCGGCTTCGGGTTGTCCACATCGTCCCCGGCCACGACGAGGTCGAACGCCTCGAAGTCGATCAGATCGACGACGCTCAGCGCCATCCTCCGCAGGGACATCGTCACGAGACCCGTCGGAATTCCCGCGCTCCGAAGGTCGCTCAGGAGTTCGCGAGCTCCCGGGCGGAACGGCACGCCACTGGTGCGGAGCGAATCCTGCACGGCGTCGGTCAAATGGTCGACGATCGCCTGGGCCTCCATCGTGACGCCGGCCCCCTGGAGGATCACCGCGCTGTCGAGCAGGCCGCTTCCGACGAGCTGCAGCGCATCCTCGTGACTCCACGATCCGCCGAAGGATTCGACCAGCGCCGTCTCGGCCGCCATCCAATAGGGTTCGGTGTCGACGAGTGTTCCATCCATGTCCCACAGGACCGCGCTGGGCTTTCTGCTCACTGAACCCATGCTAGCCGGGGTACCGCCCGCATCCCGCCGTCGCGGACTAGCCTGGAAGGATCTCGTCCACGATCTCGAAGGGAGCCCACGATGGATGTTCTCGGTCAGCGCATCGTCATCGCCGCCTTCGACGGCTGGAACGATGCGGGTGAAGCGGCGAGTGGCGCCATCGAGGCGCTGCGGGCTTCATCGGAGTACGACCTCGTGCACTCCGTCGATCCCGAGCTGTACTTCGATTACCAGTACACGCGACCGTCGAGCCGGATGGACGCCGAGGGGCGACGTCGACTGACATGGCCGGAGGCCGGGCTGTGGCGTCCCCGCGATCCGGGGCCGGGACCCGAGTTCTGGCTGCTCACCGGCGCGGAGCCCGCGCGAACCTGGCAGGCGTTCGCCTCGGAGTTCATCGACGTGGCTCTGCGCGATGACATCACCGGACTCGTCACCCTCGGCGCGATGCTCTCGGACGTCCCCCACACCCGGCCGATCTCGATCTTCGCCTCCAGCCAGAACGAGCAGGTGCGGGAAGCTCACGACCTCGAGCGCTCGCTCTACGAGGGCCCGGTCGGCATCCTTTCCGTCATCGAGCACTTCGCCGAGAACGCGGGGATCCCCACCGCCAGCCTATGGGCCAGCGTGCCGCATTACGTCGCGTCGGCGACGCCCTCGCCGAAGGTGACTCTCGCCCTGCTCGACCGGCTCGAGGAGCTGACCGGTGCCGACGTGGATCGCCAGACGCTGCGCACCGAGGCCGCGGCCTGGGAGGCTTCGATCGATGCGGCCGCGTCGGAGGACGAAGACATGGCCGAGTACATCCGTCAGCTCGAGCGCACGCGCGACACGTGGGACTCCCCCGAGGCGTCCGGCGATGCGATCGCGCAGGCATTCGAGCGGTATCTCCGCCGTCGCGATGACGGTCCAGGAGACCGCAAGCGCTGAGTCCGGGTCAGGCCGCGATCACACCGGTACCGAGTAGGACCAGGAGCACGGTGCCGAGCAGGATCCGGTAGATCACGAACGGCAGGAAGCTGCGCTTCGAGATCCAGTTCATGAAGAACGCGATGACGCCGAGCGCCACCACGAACGCGATGCCCGTCGCCGCGAGCGTGTCGCCGAACGAGAAGAACGACGGCTCGTCCCAGCTCTTGAACACCTGGTAGAAGCCGCTGCCGAACACCGCGGGGATCGCGAGCAGGAAGGCGTAGCGGGCGGCAGCGGCGCGCTCGTAACCGAGGAAGAGCCCCATCGTGATGGTGCCGCCCGAGCGGGAGACGCCCGGGATCAGCGCCAGTGCCTGCGCGAATCCGAAGGCGATGCCGTGCGGGTACGTGAGGTCGTTCAACTTCCGGCGCTTCGCCCCGACGTAGTCGGCGACGCCGAGCAGGATGCCGAAGACGATGAGCATGATCGCGACGATCCACATCGACCGGAGGACCGTCTCGATCTGGTCCTGGAAGAGCAGCCCGAGAACCACGATCGGGATGCTGCCGATGATGATCATCCAGCCCATCCGCGCGTCGGGATCATTGCGCGGCGCCTTGCCGACGAGCGAGCGGAACCACTGGCCGATGATGCGCACGATGTCACGCCAGAAGAACACGACGACCGCGGCCTCGGTACCGATCTGTGTGATCGCGGTGAAGGCCGCGCCCGGGTCCTCGCCCGACGGCAGGAACGTGCCGAGGATGCGCAGATGGGCGCTGGAGGAGATCGGGAGGAACTCGGTGAGTCCCTGGACGATGCCCAGGATCAGTGCTTCGAGCAGGTGCATGGAGAGCTTTCAGTTCAGAGAGGCACGGAGCGCGCAGCGCTCAGTACGTGCGCAGCAGATCGGCCAGCACCCGCTGGCCGAAGACAAGCGATTCTACGGGTACTCGCTCATCGACTCCGTGGAACATGCCTGTGAAGTCCAAGTCGGCGGGGAGCTTCAACGGCGCGAAGCCGTACCCGGTGATGCCCAGGTAGGCCAGCGCCTTGTTGTCGGTGCCGGCGCCCAGCAGGTACGGGATCACGGGGACACCGGGGTCGTGGCGACCGATGCTGGCGACCATCGCCTCGACGAGCTCGCCCTCGAACGGTGTCTCCATGCCGATGTCACGGACGACCGTCTGGATCTCGATGTCGTCACCGACGATCTGCTGCAACTCGGCGAGCACATCGTCTTCGGTCCCGGGGATGACGCGGACATCGATGAGTGCCTCGGCACGCTCCGGGATCACGTTGTGCTTGTAGCCAGCAGTCAGAGCCGTGGGATTCGTGGTCGTCCGGAACGATGACCTCAGGAACGCCTCCGCGGGGCCCGCGGCAGCGGCGAGGGCATCGGGGTCGTCGGCACTGCGCCCGCTCAGCGCGCTGAGGCCCTCCAGCAGCGCCGTGGTCGTCGGCGTCAGACGGATCGGCCAGCGCGTGCGGCCGATCGCCGCGACGGCCTCCGAGAGCTTCGTCACGGCATTGTCGTCGTGCAGGCGGCTGCCGTGACCCGCACGACCCTTCGCCACCAGGCGGATCCAGATCAGCGCCTTCTCGCCGACCTGCAGCAGGTACGCACGCCGATCGTCCACAGTGATCGAGTACCCCCCGACCTCGCTGATCGCGGCCGTCGCCCCTTCGAACCACTCCGAGCGGTTCTGGACGACGAGAGCCGAACCTTCGACGCCCCCGTTCTCTTCGTCGGCGAAGAACGCCAGGATGAGGTCGCGCTCCGGCTGCTCCCCCGCCCGCAGGATCTCGGCGACGGAGGTGAGGATCATCGCGTTCATGTTCTTCATGTCCACGGCGCCGCGTCCCCACAGCATGCCGTCCTGGACGAGGCCGGCGAACGGATCGACGCTCCAGTCGTCAGCCATCGCCGGCACGACGTCGAGATGTCCGTGCACGACGAGTGCGGGTTTGGTCCGATCGCGGCCCGGAACACGGGCCATCACGTTGGTACGGCGCTCGATCGGCTCGTAGTACTCGACCTCCAGCCCGAGCTCCTCGAGGTAGGCGCCCACGTACTCCGCAGCCTCACGCTCGCCCTTCGCATTCCCTCCACCGAAGTTGGATGTGTCGAAGCGGATGAGGTCGCTGGCGATGCGCACGACCTCGGGAAGAGAGGGATCGGTCATGTGCTCCAGGCTATCGAAACGGCGAGCCACGCCCGGGCGTACCGCTCGGTTCGAGAGGCCGCGGGGAACGTGGTAATGTCATTCTTCGGTCGGCAACGATCATCCAAAACCTGCGCGGGTGGCGGAATGGTAGACGCGCTACGTTGAGGTCGTAGTGCCCGTAAGGGCGTGGGGGTTCAAGTCCCCCTCCGCGCACAGGTAAAAGAAGGCCCCGGATCCCACAGATCCGGGGCCTTCTTCTTTGTCCGCACGCGACGCGAGGTAACGCACGAGTGACCTCATCCGAGGGGGATGATCTCCTCCCCCTGCACGCGAACGGCTCTGGATAGCCTGATCCGCATGACAGCCCTCGATGCCGATCGATCGACGATTACCCAGGCCTACCTTTACGGGTTTCCGCTCGTGTTCAACCTCGATCAGGTCACGCGATACACGACGACCGGAGTCGGCGCCAACCCCGCCGCCCGGTTCAACACCTTCAGCCACGCTCGGACGCTCGCAGGGCCGGCCGATACGTTCGTCACGATCAACAACGACACGCTGTACTCGATGGCGCAGGTCGACCTCAGTGTCGGCCCGGTCGAGCTGCAGGTCCCTGACACTGCCGGCCGCTACTACGTCCTCCAGTTCGTCGACGCATGGACGAACAACTTCGCCTACGTCGGACATCGCGCGACCGGAACGGGCGCGGGGACGTTCCTCCTCGTTCCGCCGTCCTGGACCGGCGACGCCGGAGATACGGTCGTGATCCGATTCCCGACGACGATCGCCTCGATAGTCGGACGCTGGGCAGTGAGCGGTGATCACGAGCTCCCCGAAGTACACGCACTCCAGGACGCCACGACGCTGACGCCGCGAGATCCTGATGCCGTTCCTGCAGGCCTTGCCATCCCGGATCCCGACGTGCCAGGGAGCGCGCTCTTCCTCGAGAAGCTCCGCGTCTGGTCGCAGCAGTTCCCACCCGCACAGCGTGATCGTCCGTTGCAGGACTCGCTTGCCTCTACGGGGATCGCCGTGCGGGGCGCATCACCTTATGCGTCGATGCCGCTCTCCGACGCCGCGCGCCTGGTCGGCGACATGGACGCCGCCAAGGAGACCCTCCATACGATCCTGACGCACGGCTCCAGCCCGGAAGAGAACGGCTGGAAGCTCACCTTCCACGCCTTCGACTACAACCTCGACTACTTCGAGGTCGGTGCCCTGGATGACGACCGCTTCAAGATGACCGACCCCGAACTACGAATCGCCGAACGCGCAGCTGCCGCGCTCGGCGGTCTATGGGGCAACCACCCGTACGAAGCGGCGTACATCATGACGTACGTCGACGACCGCGGAGATCAGCTCACCGGTGCCCGGACATACACGCTGCGTCTGGACCCCGAGCCGCCCGTGTCCGCCTTCTGGTCATTGACGATGTACTCAGTTCCGGAGTTCTACCTGGTGGAGAATCCCATCGCGCGGTACTCGATCGGCGACAGGACCGCGGGCCTGGTCCGCGATGCGGAAGGCGCTCTCACCATCACGATCAGCCATGCGCGACCCGAAGACGCGACGGCGGCGGCCAACTGGCTTCCCGCACCGGCCGGAGACTTCCGGCCGGTGATGCGGATGTACGAGCCCGATCCCGCCGTTCTCGACCGCCGCTACACGGTCCCCGCGATCAATCGTGTGGAGGGGTGAGTCCGCGCACGCCCCTTAGGCTGTGCCGACACCGAACACGAGACCGAGCACGTACGTGATGGCTGCGGCGCCGAACCCGATCGCGAGCTGACGGAGGGCGCGGCGCAGGGGCGGGCCGCCCGAGAGGACGCCCACCATCGCGCCGGTGCTCAGCAGTGCGACACCGACCAGGACCAGGGCGACGATGATCGCGGCCGTGCCGTGGAGCCCGAAGATCCAGGGCAGGACCGGGATGATCGCGCCTGAGGCGAACAGCAGGAAGCTCGAGATCGCCGCCGTCCAATCGCTTCCGACGATCTCGTGATCGCCTCCAGCCTGGATGTTCACAGGCCCGGTCGCCGCACGGCTGACGCCCGCCTGCGCCGCCGCGACGATGCGTCGCGCGCGCGACAGCGATTCCTCCTGATCCATGCCACGCGCCCGATACACGAGCGCGAGTTCGTTCTCATCGATGTCGAGGTCGCGGGCTGCAGCATGAGCGTCCTCATTCGCCTCTGTCGCGGCCAGCAGCTCGCGCTGCGAACGCACCGACACGAACTCCCCCGCCCCCATCGACAGCGCGCCGGCCAACAGCCCGGCGATGCCGCTGAAGAGGACGAATCCGGAACTGACCCCGGTCGCACCGATGCCGAGCACCAGCGCGAGGTTGCTCACGAGACCGTCGTTGGCGCCGAAGACGGCGGCGCGGAACGACCCCGAGAGCCGCCTCCGCCCCCGCGCGGCGAGTCCGCGGACGACCTCGTAGTGCACCTTCTCGTCGGCGCGCATCGCCGGGGTCGCGTACTGCTCGGAATCGTAGGGCGAGCGCGCCTCGGCGCTCTGCGCGAGCGCGAGCACGAAGATGGACCCGAAGCGGCCCGCCATCCAGCCGAGCAGCCGGGAGCGGAAGCCGGCGCGCGGCAACCGTGCGGGCTCGGCCCCGAGAAGGTCGAGCCAGTGCTGCTCGTGGCGGCGCTCGGCGTCTGCGAGCCTCAGGAGGATCTCCCGCTCCTCCCCCGTGCGGCGTGCCGCGAGCTTCTGATACACGGCGCCCTCGGCGCGTTCCTCGACGAGGTAGCGGGCCCATCGCTTGCGATCAGCAGGGGTCGGGTCGGCGGCAGCAGGCGCTGTCATGGATCCTCCAGGTGTCCGGTGCCCGATGCGAGGGCAACCGTTCAACGCTAGCCTCGGAGGCTCGACGCGACCGCGCTCAGACGCGGATTGACAGCATTTCGGGGATCCGAAGCACGGCCGCCGAACAAGGCCGGCAGACGATCGCTCAGGAGCGTACGCGCTTGCGCAGGACCTCGATACGCGACTGCAGCTGTGTCACGGTCGCCTGCGCCACCGCCGGTCCGCCGCAGATACGTCGGAGCTCGGCATGCACCGCTCCGTGCGGCTCGCCTCTCTGCCGGGCATAGAGGCCCACCAGACTGTTCAGGAGCTGACGCTGCTCCTTGAGGGTGCGATGGAGGGGCGGCGGAAGCGTCGTCGTCTCCGTCGGCCCGGTGGACGCCTCGCGCGCCTCTCTCAACCGGGACTGTCGCGACTGGCGCTGCATGAGCAGCTCGTGCACGTGCTCGGGTTCGAGAAGACCCGGGAAACCGATGAACTCCTCCTCCTCGGGGGTGCCGGGCTCAGCCAGCTGGCCGAACTCCTGGCCCTCGAAGACGACGCGGTCGAAGTGCGCGACCGAGGAGAGCGCCTGGTAGCTGAACTCCTGCGTCAGCGCATCCGAAGTCTCCTCTTCGCGGTTGGCGCTTTCGAGCAGGGAGTCGTCGAGTCCGTCTTCTTCTTTGGACTGCCGGTCGAGCGCATGGTCTCGCTGCTTGTCCATCTCGTTCGCCAGACCCATGAGCACGGGCACCTGTGGCAGGAACACGCTGGCGGCTTCGCCCCGACGACGGGCCCGCACGAATCGTCCGATCGCCTGGGCGAAGAAGAGTGGTGTGGAGGACGACGTGGCATACACGCCGACGGCGAGACGCGGCACGTCGACACCCTCTGACACCATGCGGACCGCGACCATCCAGCGGGAGTCGTTCGCGCTGAACTTCTCGATCCGCTCGGAAGCGGTCGCGTCATCGGAGAGCACGATCGTCGGCTGCTGCCCCGTGATGCTGTGCAGGATCTTCGCGTACGCGCGCGCGACCGTCTGATCGGTGGCGAGCACGAGGCCGCCGGCGTCCGGAACATGGTGGCGGATCTCGGTGAGGCGGCGATCTGCGGCCGACAGCACGGCCGGCATCCACTCGCCTTCGGGGTCGAGCGCCGTGCGCCAGGCCTGCGACGTCACGTCCTTCGTGTTGTCCTGGCCGAGGTGCGTCTCGAGTTCATCGCCGGTGGTGGTGCGCCAGCGCATCTTGCCCGCGTACATGTGGAAGAGCACGGGACGCACGACCCCGTCGGCGAGGGCACGGCCGTAGCCGTAGTTGTAGTCGGTGCGCGAGACGCGTGCGCCGGATTCGTCGGGGTGGTACTCCACGAACGGGATCGGCGCTGTGTCGCTGCGGAACGGCGTTCCGGAGAGCAGCAGTCGGCGTTTCGCGGGGCCATAGGCGTCGCGGATGGCGTCGCCCCAGCTCAGCGCGTCCCCACCGTGATGGACCTCGTCGAGCACCACGAGTGTCTTGGCGTCTTCCGTCAGATGCCGATGCACGGACGACTTCGCAGCCACCTGCGCGTAGGTGACGACGGCACCGTGGTAGTGACGTGCCGGCGCCCAGTCGCTGTTGCGGAATCGCGGGTCGAGCCGGATGTGCACGCGAGCCGCCGCATCCGCCCACTGTGTCTTGAGGTGCTCGGTCGGCGCCACCACGATGATGCGGTTCACTTCGCCGATGCGCATGAGCTCGACCGCGAGGGTGAGGGCGAAGGTGGTCTTGCCTGCACCGGGTGTCGCCGCGACGAGGAAGTCTCGCTGATCGGCTTCGAAGTACTGTTCCAGCGCCTCCTGTTGCCAGGCGCGCAGCTTGCTTGCGGTTCCCCAAGGGGCACGCTGGGGAAAGGACGGAGAGAGCATCGACTCCACGATAATCGGTGCTGCGGACACTGGCGCACGTGCCGCGCTTCTCGCGCGCGCCCCTCCCTCGGGCCGGCGCGTGCGAGTAGGCTCGGTCACTGCGCTGCGGCCACCGCCGCCTCGGCAGACGTTCGCGAAGGAGAGCTGGATGACCGACCAGGATTCGACTCGGACCCCGTACATCCCCAACGAGACCGCACACCCGTGGCGCCGTTTCGTCGCCACCGGAGACTCGTTCACGGAGGGCATCGGAGACCCGGATCCGGCGCACCCCGGCAGCCACCGCGGCTGGGCCGATCGGGTGGCAGAGGTGCTCGCCGCCCAGGTGGACGACTTCGCCTACGCGAATCTCGCCGTCCGCGGGAAGCTCATCGCGCAGATCGTCGCCGAGCAGATCGAACCGGCCGTCGCGCTGCGTCCCGACCTCGTCTCGATCTGTGCCGGGGGCAACGATGTGATCCGCCCGGGCACCGACCCCGACGCCATCGCGAGTCAGCTCGAGGATGCCGTGGCGCGGCTGTCATCGACGGGAGCGGCCGTCCTCCTTTTCACGGGCATCGACACCGGTTTCACGCCGGTTTTCCGCGCCTTCCGCGGCAAGGTGGCCATCTACAACGAGAACGTCCGCGCGATCGCCGAGCGCCACGACTGCATCGTCGCGGACCAGTGGGCGCTCAAGGTCGTGCAGGACATGCGGTTCTTCGACGACGACCGGTTGCACTACAACGCGCTCGGCCACCACGAGGTCGCACGCATGGCGCTCCGTGCCCTGAACGTCCCGAACGACCTCGAGGCCATGCAGCCCGAGCCGTACCCGCTGCGGACCTGGCGCGAGGCCCGATCCGAAGACCTCGGGTGGGCGCGCGAGCACCTGATGCCCTGGGTGCTTCGTCGACTGCGGCACCAGTCGTCGGGCGACAACCTGGCAGCGAAGCGCCCTGAGCCCTCGCCGATCATCCTTCCGCCGCGGGACTGACCCGGGGTCAGCCCTTCACCGCCCACAGCGCCACGGCTGCTGCAGAGGCGACGTTGAGCGAGTCGACACCACCGGACATCGGAATCGTGACGACGGTGTCTGCGCTGTCGATCACCGTGCGGGAGAGACCGTCGCCCTCCGAACCCATGACGAGGGCGACGCGCTCGGGGCGGTCGGCGACGTAGGCGTCGAGTGTCACCGCATCGTCGCGCAGAGCCAGCGCTGCGATGTCGAAATGCGCGGCATGGAGGTCTTCGACGGCTGTATCCCAATCGGTGATCCGCGTCCACGGAACCTGGAAGACCGTCCCCATGCTCACCCGTACGCTGCGCCGATACAGTGGATCCGCCCCGCCCGGTGACACCAGAACGGCATCGGCGCCGAGACCGGCTGCCGCACGGAACGCGGCACCGACGTTCGTGTGATCGCCGATGTTCTCGAGGATGAGCACGACGGAGGCGCCGTCGATCACGTCTCGAACCGTCGGCAGCTCCGGGCGGTGCATCGACGCGATCGTGCCACGGTGCACGGCGAAACCGGTCACCGATTCCGCCACATCGTCAGGGACGACGTACACGGGCACGTCGAGATCGCCGACGATTCCACGGATGTCCTCCACGCGGCGCTCCTGCACCAGCACAGAGCGCGGACGATGCCCGGCTGCCACCGCACGGGCGATGACCTTCGTCGACTCCGCGATGTACAGCCCGCCCGCCGGTTCACGGATGGTGCGCAGCGCCGTGTCGGTGAGCCCGCGGTAGTCGTCGAGGCGCGGATCGTCGGCATCGGTCACAGGCACCAGTCGCATGCGTCCCACTCTGCCACTGCTCGCACCCCCGCTCCGACGCACCGTGCGCCGTCGACGAGCTGCTCGCTGAGTCCGTCGCATCTCGCCACGCCGTAGACTCGCTCGAGGAGGTCCTGTGAGCGTCTCGAACACCGCCGAGCTGTCGGCCGCCATCGCCCACGCCGCCGAGCTGCTGCGTGACAGGCGCATCGCCCTCTTGACAGGCGCCGGCATCTCCACTGACTCGGGGATACCCGCGTACCGCGGAGAGGGCGCCAGAACCCGCAGCGACCCGATGACGATCCAGACCTACTTGGGCGACGAGGCGGCACGACGACGTTATTGGGTCGGTGGCCACCTCGGCTGGCGTGCTTTCGCGCGAGCAGAGCCCAACGCCGGTCACCTCGCGGTCGCACAGCTCGAGGCTGCCGGGAACGTCTCGGGCGTCATCACCCAGAACGTCGACGGACTCCATCTGCGCGCCGGGAGTTCGCACGTGATCGAGGTGCACGGCACGATGCGTCGCGTCTTCTGCCTGCAGTGCGGCCAGGTCTTCGATCGCCGTGACATCGCGGTGCAGATCGAGGAGCGAAACCCCTGGATCACCATTCCGGAGAATGTGGCACTCGCCCCAGACGGCGACGTCCTCCCCGAATCCACCGAGGGGTTCATCGTCCCGGTGTGCACGGTGTGCGGCGGGATGCTGAAACCCGATGTCGTCTTCTTCGGAGAGTATGTCCCGCTGGACCGCTTCCGTGCGGCAGAGTCGCTGCTTCGCTCCAGCTCCGCCCTCATCGTCGCCGGCTCCTCGCTCGTCGTGAACTCCGGCGTGCGGCTGGTCGAGCGGGCCCGCCGCCGCAACATCCCTCTGATCATCGTCAATCGCGAGCCGACGCGTGCGGATGCCTGGGCCGATGTCACCATCGCCGCAGGCACCAGCGACGTGCTCCCCGCACTCCAGGAACTTCTCTCGTGACCCACCTCACCCTCATCCGCCATGGCCAGACCGATTGGAACCTCGCTCGACGAATCCAGGGTTCGACCGACATCCCGCTGAACGAGACCGGGCGAGAAGACGCGCGGAGGGCAGCCGAGACCCTCGCCGCCAGCACGCATCACGCGGTGTACACCAGTCCGCTGCTGCGCGCCAAGGAGACGGCCGAGATCATCGCCGACAGGCTCGGACTCGAGGTGGTCGGTGTCATTCCCGACATCCGGGAGCGCGAGTTCGGCGACGGTGAAGGCATGCTCGTCGAGGACTACATCTCGACGTACGGCGACTGGCACGCCGAGGTTCCGGGCGCGGAGTCCCTGGAGCAGGTCGGCGAGCGTGCCATCGCTGCGCTCCACTCGATAGCCCGTGAAGCGCGGCGCCGCTCGGCCCCGCAAGCGGAATCGGTGCTCGTGGTGGCACACGGCGGCGTCATCCGCGCTGTGATCGATCATGTCTCCGGCGGGACGCTTCCCCGCGACGGGGAGGTCCTGCGCAACGGGTCCGCACACCGCTTCGTGGCGGCACCCGGTTACCTTCGACTCCTCGAGGAGTCGAAGGTCCTCTGATCAGCTGACGCGGGTGACGACCGATCGCGCGTGCCGAAGCACCGGTTCGTCGATCATCCGTCCCTCGAAGAGGAACACGCCGCGTTCCGTGGCCGCAGCCGCGAGCACCGCCCGCGCCCAAGTCACCGCATGGTCGTCCGGCCGATACGCAGCCCTGATCGCCGTCACCTGGTTCGGATGGATGCAGGCCGTGGCTTGGAACCCCGAGGCGGCGGCGTCCATCGCCTCGCGCTGCAGCCCCTCGGCGTCGTCGATGTCGATGTGCACCGCGTCGATGGCCGCTTTGCCGTGCGCGCCGGACTCGAGGAGGACACGAGCACGGGCGTACCGGGCGATATCGCGATAGCCACCCTCCGTATTCCGTGATGAGGTTCCGCCGAGAGAGGCCACGAGATCCTCTGCGCCCCACATCATCGCGGTCACCCGGGGGTGCGCGGCGATCCGGTCGGCCGCATGGATGCCGCGCGCGGTCTCGCACAGCGCGATCAGCGAGTACCGCTGGTCGAACGCATCGAGGCTCTCGGCGCTCTCTGTCTTCGCCACCATCACCGTGTGGAAGTCCGTCGCGGCGAGTGCGTCGAGATCGGCCGTGAACGCTTCGGTGCCTGGCGCGTTCACGCGCACGATGACCCGCGCGGCGTCGATGTCTGCATCGATCACATTTCGGCGCGCCACGGCCTTCCCCTCGGGGAGGACGGCATCTTCGAGGTCGAGGATGATCGCGTCCGCCCGGTCCAGCGCCTTGCGGAAGCGCTCCGGTCGATCCGCGGGGCAGAACAGAAGGGCCGGCCCGAGAGCGAAAGTCACTTGTCGAGTCCTTCCGAGAGGCAGTGGACGAGGACGGACCGCACCGCGGTCGCCACGACCGTGTCGTCCTGATTGCGTCCGGTGTGCGCGATCTTCACGATGCCCTGGCCCGGACGTGAGGACGACAGCCGCTTGTCGACGATGACGCTCTCGGTATAAAGGGTGTCGCCGGCGAACAGCGGGTGCGGGAAGACGATGTCGCCGAACCCGAGCTGTGCGACCAGTGTGCCCTGCGTCAGCTGCGCGACAGAGGCGCCGACCATCGTCGACAGCGTCCACATCGAATTCATCAGCCGCGCACGGAACGGGTCCTGCGCATCGGCGAACGCGGCGTCGAGGTGCAGCGCCTGCGTGTTCATGGTGAGCGTCGTGAACAGCACGTTGTCGGCCTCGGTCGCCGTGCGGCCTGGGCGGTGCAGGTAACGGGCATCGACCATGAACTCCTCGTAATACAGACCCCTCTGGAGGATGTCGTGCGTGGTCACTTCGACTCCGTTCGTCGCTCGGTACGGCGCATGGGGCCACGCTACCCGGCGAGTCCGAGTCCGCGCGCGATGACCAGCAGCTGGACCTCGGTGGTGCCCTCGCCGATCTCGAGGATCTTCGAGTCGCGGTAGTGGCGAGCGACCGGGAATTCGTTCATGAAGCCGTTGCCCCCGAAGATCTGGGTGGCGTCTCTGGCGTTGTCCATCGCTGCCTCCCCGCCCACCAGCTTGGCGATCGCTGCAGCCTCCGCGAACGGCTTCCCCGCATCCCGCAGCCGCGCCGCGTGATGCCAGGCGAGCCGTGCGGTGTGAACACGCGCCCGCATGCGGGCCAGGGTGAACTGCGCATTCTGGCGTGTGCTCAGCGCCGCCCCGAAGATCGTCCGGCTCTTTGCATACTCGACGGCGGCCTCCAGACAGCCCTCGGCCGCTCCGGTCGAGAGCGCGGCGATCGCGATGCGGCCTTCGTCGAGGATGCTGAGGAAGCTCCGGAAACCGCTCCCCCGCTCCCCCAACAGGTTCGCGGCAGGAACCCTCGCCCCCTCAAACGTCAGGGGGTGGGTGTCGGAGGCGTTCCAACCGACCTTGTCGTAGGGGGCCTCGACCGTGAAACCGGGTGTGCCGTTCGGGACGATGATCGTGGAGATCTCCTTGCGCCCGTTCTCGTTCCCGGTCACGGCGGTCACCGTGACGAAGCGGGTGATCGGGGTGCCCGAGTTGGTGATGAACTGCTTGGAGCCGTCGATGACCCACTCGTCGCCCTCGAGGCGTGCGGTGGTCCTGGTCGCGCCGGCGTCACTGCCGGCTTCCGGTTCGGTGAGGCCGAAGCCCGCCAGCGCCCGCCCCGCGAGCAGATCGGGAAGGAACTCCTGCCGCTGCTCTTCGGTACCGAAGCGGTAGATCGGCATGGCACCGAGGCTCACCCCGGCTTCGAGTGTGATCGCGATCGACTGGTCCACCCGCCCCAGGGCCTCGATCGCGATGCCGAGCGCCATGTAGTCACCGCCCTGACCGCCGTACTCCTCGGGGAACGGCAGACCGAACAGGCCGAGATCGCCCATCTGCGAGACGACGTCCATCGACAGTGTGTGCGTGCGGTCGGCCTCATACGACTGCGGCGCGACCACCGTGTCCGCGAACTCCCGCACCATCGCGGCGAGCTCGCGCTCCTCCTCGGACAGGTCTTCCATGTTCAACTCTCCTCCGTCGTCACGCGGGCGACCGGTTGGTCACGCCGCACCTGATCGCCCACCGCGACCAGCAGGTGCACCACGCCATCGCGGGGTGCCAGCACCTGGTGCTCCATCTTCATCGCCTCGATCGCGACGAGTGGGTCGCCGGCCGAGACCGCATCCCCGTTCGCAACCAGCACGGCAACGACGCTGCCCGGCATGGGCGCTCGCCCCTCAGGCTCGGTCCTCGCCGATCCTGCTTCGCGCTGAGCGAGACGATGAAGCGTCCTGTGCCGCCTGTCGAGCGGGCGCAGACGCACCGTGCGGCCTCTCTCCGACACCCAGACCGCGCCATCGGCGTCCATCTCGGCATGCACCACCCCGTGCGGGGCGGGCCCTTCCCCGGCGCCGAGTTCAACCTCTTCGTCGTCATCCGTGAGGGCCACGAACGTCGCCTCCGGTACGGCCGCGGCACCCAGCCTCCAGCCTGGACGCTCCCGCCACAGCGCGGTGGTCCGCAGCGGTTCCCCTGCTCCGGTGGCCGACACCTTCCTCGCCGCAGCCAACTGGGCGCGCGACGGGCGTTCCGCTTTCCAGGGCAGCAGCGTCTCGATGAGTCCGGTGTCGAGATCACCCGCGACCACTCTCTCGTGTCGGCACAGGGTCCGCAGGAAGGCGATGTTCGTGTCGACGCCCAAGACCACCATGCGTGCGAGTGCCTCATCGAGGCGCGCGAGGGCGGCTTCACGATCATCGGCGAACGAGACGACCTTCGCGATCATCGGGTCGTAGAAACCGGTGACCTCGATCCCCGTCTCGATCGCCGAATCCACGCGCACTCCGGGCGGCGGGTCGAACAGGAGGACCGTACCCGTGGAGGGCAGAAAGCCGCGCTCGGGTGACTCGGCGTACACGCGCGCTTCGACCGCATGGCCGCGCAACCGCGGCGTGACGTCCAGCGGAAGCCCGTCGGCCACTCGCAGTTGGAGCGAGACGAGATCCAGCCCCGTGACCTCCTCGGTGACGGGATGCTCCACCTGGAGTCGCGTGTTCATCTCGATAAAGAAGACCTCGTCCGGCGCGTCGGCGTCGATGAGGAACTCGACCGTGCCGGCGCCGACGTACTCGACGCTCTCCGCTGCCAGAACGGCCGCCGAGAGCAGCCGCTCCCTCGTATGTGCGGGGATGCCAGCCGACGGTGCCTCCTCGATGACCTTCTGATGACGACGCTGCAGCGTGCACTCGCGCTCGCCGAGGGCGATGACCGTTCCGTGGGCATCGCCGAAGACCTGCACCTCGATGTGCCGTGGGCGACGGATCAGGCGCTCCAGGATGAGCGAGTCATCTCCGAAGGCGGCTGACGCGACCCGACGAGCCGAGGCGAGCGCTCCGCGCAGCCCCGCAGCGTCGGAGACGACCTCCATGCCCTTTCCTCCGCCACCTGCACTGGGCTTGACCAGCAGCGGGTAGCCGACGTTCTCCGCCTCCTCGGCGATCTCGAGGTCGGAGAGGCCTTTGGCGTCGAAGCCCGGAACGACAGGCACGCCGTAGCGCAGCACATGCTCGCGGGCGCGGGCCTTGTCTCCCATGATCTGCAGAGCGTCGACGGAGGGGCCGATGAAGACGACGCCGCTCTCGGCGCAGGCCTCGGCGAGACCGACACTCTCGGAGAGGAACCCGTAGCCGGGATGGATCGCCTGTGCACCGGTGCTGCGGGCCGCGGCGATCACCGCATCGATGTCGAGGTAGGACTCGACGGCGGGCGCGGGACCGATCCGCACCGCCAGATCCGCTTCGCGTACGTGGGGCGCGGACGCATCCGCATCGCTGTACACGGCGACGCTGCGGATTCCGAGGGTACGGAGGGTACGGATCACCCGACGGGCGATCTCGCCGCGGTTGGCGACGAGCACGGTATGGAAGGAAACGGTCGATGATGACATGGCACTCACATCCGGAAGACGCCGAAGCGCGGTTCGGGCAGCGGACTGCGGGCGACGACGTCGAGCGCGAGCCCGAGCAAGTCGCGGGTCTGCGCGGGATCGACGATGCCGTCGTCCCACAGCCGTGCCGTGGCGTAATAGGGCTCCCCCTGGCGCTCGTACTGCTCGCGGATGGGTGCTTCGAACTCGCCACGCTCCTCGGTGCTCCACGACTCGCCACGCGCGGACAACTGGTCTTCCTTGACCGTGGCGAGCACTGATGCGGCCTGCGTTCCGCCCATCACAGAGATGCGGCTCGCAGGCCAGGTCCAGAGGAACCGCGGTGAGTACGCCCGTCCGCACATCGAGTAGTTGCCCGCCCCGAACGAACCACCGATGATGACGGTGAGTTTCGGCACCCTCGTACTCGCCACGGCCGTGACCATCTTCGCGCCGTCCTTGGCGATGCCGCCTGCCTCGGCATCGGAGCCCACCATGAACCCCGTGATGTTCTGCAGGAACAACAGTGGTATCCCCCGTTGATCGCACAGTTCGATGAAGTGCGCTCCCTTGAGTGCGGATTCGCTGAACAGCACGCCGTTGTTCGCCACGATACCCACCGGATGCCCGTGGAGTCGGGCGAACCCCGTGACCAGGGTCGTGCCGTACTCGGGCTTGAACTCGAGGAACGTGTCGCCGTCGACGAGGCGCGAGATGACCTCACGCACGTCGTACGCGGCGTTCACGTCGACGGGAACGGCATCGTACAGGCTTGACGGCTCAGCGGGCGGGCGGCCGCTCAGGACCTCCCAGGCGGGTGCCGCGGGCGGCGGAAGAGTGGCGACGATGTCGCGCAGGATCTCGAGCGCGTGCTCGTCGTCCTCCGCGAGATGGTCGACGACACCGCTCCGCCGTGCGTGCAGCTCGCCCCCGCCGAGTTCTTCGGCGGTCACGACCTCGCCGATCGCTGCCTTCACCAGCGGCGGCCCGCCGAGGAAGATCGTTCCCTGACCGCGCACGATGACCGTCTCGTCGCTCATGGCAGGCACGTAGGCGCCACCTGCGGTGCAGGAGCCCAGGACCGCGGCAAGCTGCGCAATCCCCTCGGCCGACATCCGCGCCTGATTGAAGAAGATCCGCCCGAAGTGCTCGCGATCGGGGAACACCTCGTCCTGTTTCGGCAGGAACGCTCCCCCCGAATCGACCAGGTACAGGCACGGCAGCCTGTTCTCGAGCGCGATCTCCTGGGCGCGCAGGTGCTTCTTGACCGTGAGGGGAAAGTACGTGCCACCCTTCACCGTCGCGTCGTTGCAGATCACCATGACGTGGCGACCGTGAACGAGTCCGATGCCGGCGATGACTCCGGCGCCGGGAGCGTCTCCCCCGTACAGACCATCGGCGGCGAGCGGGGCGACCTCGAGAAACGGGCTGCCCTCGTCGAGCACTCGCGCGACGCGATCTCGGGGCAACAGCTTGCCCCGAGACACATGGCGTTCACGGGATGCGGTCGGTCCCCCGCGCGCGGCTGCCATGAGGCGCTCGCGCAGCTCCTGCGCCAGGGACTCCTGCGTTGCGGGCATCGTGATGTCCTCCTCGACTCACGTCCGCGCGGGCGACGCCCTGGCGCGGTGCAGGCATATTCGGTTAGTGTGCACTAACCCGTTGATTCAGGTTAGCGAGGATTAACTGAGATGACAAGCCCGGTCACCGCCCGAGACCGCGCAAAGGCCGAACGGTCTGATGCGATCCTGCACGCCGCCGCGCGCCTCTTCGCCGCGCGCGGATACAGCGGCGTGAGCCTGGAAGACATCGGCGCCGCCGTCGGCGTGTCCGGCCCGGCTGTCTACCGACACTTCGCCGGCAAGCAGGCATTGCTCGGCGCGGTTCTCGTCAAAGTCAGCGAGGACTTGATCAACGGCGGGCGGCGGGTGGCGGAGAACACCCCGAGCCCGGATGAGCGGATGCACGGGCTGATCACCTTCCATGTCGATTTCGCCCTCGGGAACGCCGAGGTGATCCAGGTGCAGGACCGCGACGTCGCCCACCTGTCCGAAGCGGATCGGGCAGCCGTCCGTCGGCTGCAACGCGCGTACATCGACCTCTGGATGGACGCGCTCGCGCCGCTGCACACCGCGGGCGCCGGCGGAGCGGACCAGGAAGAGCTCCGCCTTCGAGTCCAAGCCTGCTTCGGCCTCATCAATTCCACGCCGCACAGCACGCGTGCGGCAGCACGGCGCCACTCCGCCACCGCGACCGTGCTGGTCGCGATGGCGGACGCCGCACTTCGCGCGACTATCTGAGAAGCATCGCCCGGCCCGGCTCCTCGAGGATGTCCGCGACATCCTTGAGGAACCGCGCGCCTTCCGCGCCGTCGACGAGCCTGTGGTCGAACGAGAGGCTGAGCGTCATCACCTGACGGAGGGCGATCTCTCCGCGGAACTCCCAGGGCTGACGACGCACGGCGCCGACCGCGAGAATCCCGGATTGGCCGGGCGGGAGGATGGGTGTGCCGGCATCGACGCCGAACACCCCGATGTTCGAGATCGAGAAGGTGCCTCCGGCCAGCTCCGCCGGCGAGGTCTTCCCCGAACGCGCGACCTCGGCGAGAGCTCTCACCGCGCCCGCGAGTTCCACCAGAGTCAGCCGCTCCGCGTCGCGGATCATCGGCACGATGAGCCCGCGATCTGTCGCGGCCGCGATCCCCAGGTCGACGTAGTGGTGCTGGACGATCTCGCCGGCAGCCTCGTCCCACCGGGAGTTGAGTCCGGGGGTGCGTCCGAGCGCGAGGCACACGGCCTTCGCCACCACTGCGAGTGGTCCGATCCGATGCTCGCTGAGTGAGCGATCGTCTCGAAGGCTCGCAAGGAGGTCCATGGTCGCCGTCACGTCCACCGTGTGGAAGACGGTCACGTGAGGTGCCGTGAAAGCGCTCTGGACCATCGCCGCGGCCGTGTGCTTGCGGACTCCGCGAATCGGTACGCGGGTCTCACGCGCCCCGTCGCCGGGAGCACCGGGCGTGAACGGCGACGACGGGGCGGCGACGGGGACGTCCGCCGTGGCCTGACTGCGCACTCCTACCCTTTCGGCGTAGGCGTCGACGTCAGCGCGAGTGATCACCCGGTCTCCGACCTCTGCGGCCACCAGCACGAGGTCGATCCCGAGACGCTTCGCGTGTGCGCGGACCGGAGGCGTCGAGCGCGGCCGCTCCACCACGGAGTCGACCGCGGACGATGGCGTGGCGTCGTGCGGCGCAGCCTCGAGCACCGCTGTGTCGACAACCGCCGGCACCGCTCCGCTGCGACGTGCGCGACGGGCCGGTCGTCCGGTCGCGGTGGGGGCAGCGCCGTATCCGACGAGGTTCGGCTGAGCCTTCTCGTCCGCCTCCGGCATCGGCGCGGATGTGCTCTCCTCTTCACCGACGACCTCGAAGTCGATCAGTGCCGCCCCGACGGCGACCGTCTCGCCTGCTTCCGCGTGGAGGGTTGCCACCGTGCCTTCGTACGGCGACGGCAACTCGACCACGGCCTTCGCGGTCTCCACCTCGGCCAGTGTCTGGTTGAGGGCGACCGAGTCCCCCGGGGCGACCAGCCATTGCACGACCTCGGCCTCGGCCAGCCCTTCTCCGAGGTCGGGAAGACGGAATTCCGCGATCATGCTTCTGCTCCCGTCAGGCTGTTCGGCCGATCCAGTACCCGATCGACGGCGTCCAGCAGCCGGTCGAGATCAGGAAGGTGATACTTCTCGAGCTTCGCCGGCGGGTACGGCACGTCGTGGCCGGTCACCCGCAACGGTGCCGACTCCAGATACTCGAAGCAGCGCTCCGTGATGCTCGCGATCACCTCGGCCGCGACACCGGCTTCACGAGATGCCTCGTGTGCGACCACGACCCGTCCGGTCTTCCGTACCGACGCGGCGACCGAGTCGTAGTCGACGGGCGAGAGCGAGCGCAGATCGATGACCTCCAGGGATGTCCCTTCGTCCTCCGCGGCTTCCGCGGCCTGCAGGGCGGTGGAGACCATCGCCCCATAGGTGATCAGCGTCGCATCCGTCCCTGCCCGCACGACGCGCGCCAGTCCCATCGGCGGCGCGTCCGCGAGGGGAGCTTCGAGGTCGACGTCCCCCTTGTGGTGGTAGAGCCGCTTCGGCTCGAAGAAGACCACAGGATCATCCGACGCGATCGCCTGACGCAGGCTCCGGTATGCGTCTTCGGGGTTCGACACCGCGATCACGCGGATGCCTGCCGTATGCACGAAATACGCCTCGGGCGACTCCGAGTGATGTTCCGCCGCGCCGATGCCTCCTGCCCAGGGGATCCGGATCGTGATGGGCATCTTGACCCGGCCCTGTGTGCGGTAGTGGAGCTTCGCGACCTGGGCGACGATCTGGTCGAAGGCGGGATACACGAAGCCGTCGAACTGGATCTCGACGACAGGACGATAACCGCGGAAGGCGAGGCCCACGGCTGTGCCGACGATGCCGGACTCGGCGAGCGGAGTGTCGATCACTCTCGCTGCTCCGAACTCGTCGAGAAGCCCGTCGGTGATGCGGAAGACACCACCGAGCTTGCCGATGTCCTCGCCCAGGAGCACGACCTTGTCATCGTCGCGCATGGCCTGCCGCAGGCCGGCGCCGAGCGCCTTTCCGAGAGTGAGCTCGGTCATGTTCACGCCTCGCTCTCGAAGGAGGCGAGGTACGCCGCATACTCGCCGCGCTGACGCTCGAGGCCCGTGTGGGGTTCGGCGTAGACACCGTCGAAGACCGCGAGCGGCGGACGCGTGACCATTCCGAGGCACGCAGCACGCATCTCCTTCGCGACCGCGTCGGCGGCGGCCTGAGTCTCGGCGACGTGCTCGTCGGTGAGGTCACCGCTGGCCCGGAGGTGCGCCTCCAGTCGTGCGATCGGATCGCGTCGCCGCCAGGACTCGAGCTCCTCCGCGTCGCGGTAGCGCGTCGGGTCGTCCGCCGTGGTGTGCGGCCCCATGCGATAGGTCACGGCTTCGATGTAGGCGGGGCCCTTGCCGGAGCGTGCATGCTGCAACGCCCAGCGCATGGCGGCCATGCATGCGAGCACGTCGTTCCCGTCGACACGGAGGCTCGGGATGCCGAATCCCGGAGCCCGACCCGCGATCGGGAACTGCGATTGCACGGCGACCGGCTCGGAGATCGCCCAATGGTTGTTCTGGCACACGAAGACCACCGGCGCCTGGTACGACGCCGCGAAGATCATCGCCTCGTTGACGTCGCCCTGGCTGGTCGCTCCGTCGCCGAAATAGGTCACCGCGACCTCGTCCGCACCGTCGCGCTGGATGCCCAGGGCGTACCCCACCGCGTGCAGCGTCTGTGCGCCGATGATGATCTGCAGAGGCGCGACGCCCAGCGCTGCAGGGTCGTAGGCCGCGCCCTCTTCTCCTCGCCACATGCGCACGTAGTCGCCGGGCTGGGCGCCGCGTGCGTAAATGACCCCGGTCTCCCGGTAGCTGGGGAACACGTAGTCCTCAGGAGCGAGTGCCCGCGCGGTCCCGATCTGCGTCGCCTCCTGCCCCTGGCACGGCGCCCAGAGGCCCAGCTGTCCCTGGCGTTGCAACGCGACGCCCTCGGCATCGATGCGGCGCAGGATGATCATGTCGCGCAGCAGCGACCGCAACTGCCCAGCATCCACGTCGGCGACGAAGGGATCCAGTCGAGGGTTCGACACACGGCTCCCGTCAGGAGCCAGGATGCGTTCGGAGAGTTCGAGATCCTGGGCGGTGTCTGCGATGGGGGTGATCTGCGGTGACATCGTCGTCCTCCTCGTCGGCGGCCCTCGTGAGGCTCCGCGCGTTGACGCCGGCGTCATCACCGGCATGCTCTGAGGGTACGTCCGCTGAACACCTCGCTCAAGCATTCTTGCGAGGCTTGAGCATGTTGCACAATTTGACGCCAAGTCCGACTGCTAGGGTTTGGCACTATGCCAGGACTCGACCGCATCGATCTCGAGCTTCTCGCCGCCCTCGCCGATGATCCGAGGATCACCATCGTCGCGCTGGCGGAGAATCTCGGGCTGTCCCGCAACACGATCCAGGCGCGGATGACACGCCTCGAGCAGAGCGGCATCTTCCTCTCCTACGAGCGATCGTTCTCGCCGGACGTCCTGGGCTTCCCCCTGCAGGCGTTCGTGAGCATCGGCGTACGCCAGACCGAACTGCCGCGTATCATCAACGAGCTCGCGCGGATCCCTGAAGTCGTACAGGCGCACGGCTTGAGCGGCTCGATCGACCTGCTCGCTCGTGTCGCGTGCAGGGACGCACGCCACCTCTTCGACACCGACGCCCGCATCCTCTCGATCGAAGGCGTCGAGCGCACGGAGACCTCGCTCGCGATGGGCGAGGTCATCCCGTTCCGGGTCGCAGGCCTTATCGGCCTCGCCCGACGGGAATCCTGAGGAACCGACGAACGGCGCCCGCCGCCTCTGCCGGCGTCTCGTAGTGGATGAGATGCCCCACCTCGGCGATCTCCACGAGTGTCGCGTCGGGGAACAGCGCCGCCAGCCTGCGTTCTGCCTCGATCGGGGTGATGTCGTCACGCTCTGCAGCGACGAGCAGGGTCGGAACATCGATCTCGCGAGCGAATTCGCGGACGTCGTGAGAGACGCTCGCGATGAAGGCGTCCCGGAGCACATCCCGGTCCGAGAATCGCGAGAAATATGTGTCGTGCTGGTCGTGGATGAAACGACGGAGCGCGGGATCCCTGGTCTTGGCCATCGTGATGCTCATCACGCGGACGATGATGCGGTTGCGCAGCAGCGCGGTTCCGAGTCTCTCCGGAAGTCGGGCACCGAGAGCGTAGTAGAAAACGGCCAAGCGCGTCATGAGACCCTTCGGTCCCTCCAGCGCCGGAGCCCCGATCGGGTTCAGCAGGATCAGGCGCGGAGTCCGCAGTCCCCGGGCGACCGCCGCCGCCGTCACGATGGATCCGAAGGAGTGCCCCAGGATGATGGCGCCGGGGGCGACCGCTGCTGCGAAGTCGTCAAGCCAACCGGCATACTCGTCCAGGTCGTGTCTGCGCCCGGGCAGAGGCGCTGATTCCCCGAACCCGGGAAGATCAGGCGCGACCACACGCACCTCGGGGAGGTACGCCAACACTGGTTCGAGCCCGTGATGATCACCGCGGAAGCCGTGCACAGCGATCACCGTCGTCTCCGCCTTCTCAGGCCCGTAGACCCAGTACGCCGTGGTCGCTCCACGCACCTCTACCGCGTGGCGCTGCACGGGGAGTCGATGAAGGCGGTCCGCATAGGGGGAAGGCACGGTCATGCTCCGAGTCTACGAGTCGCCGTGCGCCTTCCCCTGGATGTCTGCGCCCGCGCATAGCGTGAAGGCATGCCATCCGGTCCCCCGCTCCCTGCGTGGCTCACCCGTGTCGGGGTGTTCGACCTGGAGACGACCGGCGTCGATGTCGAGTCCGATCGGGTGGTCACCGCGTACGTCGGTGTCCTCGATGCCGCAGGACGCGAGATCGCCGCCCGCTCCTGGCTCGCCGATCCGGGCATCCCGATCCCGGATGGCGCCAGTGCGGTGCACGGCATCACCACGGAACACGCGCGGGCGGAGGGGCGACCGTCGCCCGAAGTCGTCGCTGAGGTCACGGCGGCCCTACGGTCGCTGCTGGAGCAGAATGTGCCGGTGGTCGCGTACAACGCCGCGTACGACTTCTCGCTGCTCGCGCACGAGGCCGCCCGACATGGAATCGTCCCTCTGACCGCCCCTTCCCCCATCATCGACCCTCTGGTGATCGACAAGGCGTACGACCGATACCGCCGCGGGCGACGCACGCTCGAAGTGGTAGCCGCCCACTACGCGGTCGTGCTCGACGGCGCGCATGAGGCGTCCGCGGATGCGATCGCCGCCGGTCGTGTGGCGCAAGCCCTCGCTCGTCGCTTCTCCCTCCCCGAGACCCCGGCAGAGCTGCACACGAATCAGATCGGCTGGGCGCGCTCGCAGGCGGCCAGCCTCACGGAGTACTTCGTGAGCATCGGCCGACTCGATCCGGAGGAATCGATCGACGGCAGCTGGCCCGTGCGATCGGCTCGAACCGCCGCCCGGTGACGGAGCCGAAAAGCTGCCGATCAGCTGATGCGCGGCCGGTCGACACACTGGGCTACGCTCCTGTCAGGCACCGCCGAGTGGGATCGCGGTGCGAGGAACAAGGAGCACCCATGCAGTTCACGTCCACCGACATCGAGCAGGTCGAGTCCACGTGGCAACAGTTCGTTCCCTCTGCAGCGCTTCAGGATGCAGACCCTCGGCGCTTCCGGTTCGACTGGCGGTCCGAAGAGCTTCGCAGCGTCACGCTCGTCAACTACCGACTAGCGGCGCAGGTGCATTCGACGGCCGAGCCACTCGACCAGATCCTCGTGTGCCGTGTCGACGCTCCGGATGCTCGGGTCTGGTCCGCGCGCCACAGCCTCACTCCGGGCGCACCGTGGATCTCCGACGGCACCCGAGTGGAGGCGAAGTGGGACCGATCGGCCGACGTCCGCGCCCTCGTCTTCGACCGACCCGCAGCCGAAGAGCGGGCACGACAGTTGACCGGCGATGACGGCCTGAAGTTGCGCACGACCGGGCTCGCGCCGCACTCGGCCGCCGACGCGCGGCGCTGGGAGACGATGTTCGCGTATGTCGACCAGGCACTCGCCCTCTCGGGCTCCGACCCGCTGATCGCCGCCGAACTCGAACGCCATGCCCTGATGATGACCCTCTCCGCGTTCCCCACGAGCTTCACCGAGGCTCTGCGCCGCCCCGCCCAGCGGGCGGGAGCTCCGGTGGCTGTCCGCCGGGCGCTTGCCTACATCGACGAGAACGCGCACCTGCCGATCACGATCGACGATGTCGCAGCTGCCGCCTACATCTCCACGAGAGGGCTCCAGTACGCGTTCCGGCGAGCTCTCGACATCACTCCCACCGAGGCCCTCCGCCGGGCACGACTCGAGGGCGCCCGCAGAGACCTCCAGAACGGCAACGGGCGCTCGGTCGGCGATGTCGCGCGCCGCTGGGGTTTCAGCCACTCGTCACGCTTCGCCACTGCATACCAGCAGGCCTTCGGCACACCGCCGTCGCTGATCCCGGCGTGACACCCGGCGAAGAGTCTGTTCGCATTCTGCGGCGGGTCGCGACGCCGGCACAGTGCGAGCTGAAGTCCATGGCTAGAGTTCGAGTACCCGGACTCCCTCGGTCCGTGGCCACACTGTCGAGGAGTCGCATGACCCGTGCCGCCCATCCCATCGCTATGTTCGTTCGCTGATGGGGAGCCTGTACTACGGCGACACGCAGACTCCGATCCAGATCGACGATCGCGCGCTCGCGCATCTGAAAGTCGTTATCGCCACCAAGCTACGACGCAACGAGAGCTTCACGCTCTCATGGCGGCATCCCGAAGGCGATGCTCCCGGGCGCTCGACGCTCTGGCTGCACCCGTCGATCCCTCTCCGGTTCGTCTTTCAGGAACCGGAATCGCCGGACTTGAGCCGGAAGTGGATCGAGGAACTCGCGCACTCGGCTAGCTCCAGCGGAGGCATCACACTCATCGAGGAGCATCTCGAGAGCAGCCCCGCGGAGTGATGGCGTCCGACGACCGCGATCGTCGGACGCCATCCGCAGTCCTCACACCGCGTCGTCACCGCTGGAGCTGACGGAGCGACGAGTCGTGGGTTCGCCCGTGGCCGGGTCGACGAACGTTCGCGAGACCGTCTCCGTCCTGCGGCGACGCGCGAGCAGCACGATGCCGATGAGGAAGATGACGACGCCGGCGCCCATCAGGATGTACCCGACCATGTCGAGGTCGACCCATTGGATGTCGACGTTCACCGCGAAGACGAGGATCGCCCCGATCACGAAGAGCGCGATTCCGCTGCCGATGCTCATGGTGCCTCCCGTTCTGCGACGCTATGCCGCACGTGGGAAGAATGTCGCCTGAGGAGGGCGCCAGGGAGGGGCTTGACAGCGGCCTCTGTCCGGGTCGCACGATATCCCGGTGCGGCGATCAGGCCGCTTCGACAGTCGGCTGTTGCGCCCAGAGATCTGGTCCGAACACCTCGTAGGAGATCCGCTCCGGCGGGACGCCGCGCGCCAGGAGTGTGGATCGACATGTACGCATGAAGTCCAAGGGCCCACACATGAAGACGTCCGCATCGTCCGGCAGCTCGACGGCGGCGAGGTCCATGCGCCCCGACAACGCGGGTCGAAGAGTCGGCGCCGATCCCGCATCGTCTCGATACCAGTTCTGCGCACGGGCGTCTTCCATCGCCAGCACCTGCCTGCGCAACGACGCGTAGAGCACGTGAGTGTCGTGCGAGCGATCGGCATGGAACAGGCGCACGGTGCGCGCCGGGGAGTGGCGCGAGAGGTCTTCGACGATCGCGGCGACCGGGGTGATGCCGATACCGGCGGATACCAGGACGAGCGGAGTCTCATCGTGGTCGACGACGACATCGCCAGCAGGTTGCGACACGTCGAGCAGCGTTCCCGGATGTGCGTTCTCGTGCAACCATGTCGAGACCTGGCCGTCAGGCGTGCGCCCGTTTGCTCGCACACGCTTGATCGTCACGCGCAGCGAGTCGCTGCGGGGACCGGACGAGATCGTGTACTGGCGCGGCTGGCGCGATCCATCCGGTAGATCGACGGCGATGGCCACGTACTGCCCCGCGCGGTGGGTCGCGACATCTCCGGAGACCGGAGCGAGGAGGAGCGACACGACGTCAGCCGATTCCTCGACCCGTTCCACCACTCGATGCTTCCGCCAGGGGTGATCGGGATCGGTGCCGCCGAGGGCATAGAGCTTCGCCTCTTCCGCGATCAGCGAGCATCCGAAGAGCCAGTACACCTCGTCCCATGCGGCCCTGATCTCCGGCGTGACGGCGTCGCCGAGTACGGTTTCGACCGCATCGAGGAGGTGATGGCCGACGATCGTGTATTGGCGCGCCTTGATGCCCAGCGAGACATGTTTGTGCGCGATTCGACGCATCACCGGTGCGAAGTCGGGTGCCTCGGGGTCGATCAGCTGCACGGCGAATGCGACGATCGATGCTGCAAGGGCCTTCGGCTGCTCTCCGATCGCCTGATTCGCCCGGTTGAACACTCGGAGCAACTCCGGATGCACGGCGAACATCTCGCGGTAGAAGAGAGTGGTGATCTCGTCGGCATGCTCTGCGACGACCCCCGCGGTCGCTCGGACGATCGCCTCGGATTCTGATGTGAGTCTCATGGCTTTCCGCCCCTCATCGTGATGGTTGTTCCACCATCTCGAGTCGTCGCGGACATCGCATTCCGTTCTACCGGTTTATTTCCGGTCGAACGTGAGACCGACGGTCGTCTCCCCGTCTACTCTCGCCACATGCCCCGCCGCGCCCATGACTTCCGCGGGCTGACACAACCCCGTCGGCTCCAATTGCTCCACGCCATCCAGCAGACCCCCGGACGCTCAGCAGGTGAGTTGGCGGAGCAATGCGGAATACCCCTCAACACCGTGCGTGATCATGTGCGGGTGCTCGAGGACGAAGGGCTGATCTGCAGTGAGACTCTGGTCCTGGGCAAGCGTGGCCGTCCGCCAGTGGTGTTTCACCCGGTTCACGACACCGCATCGAGCGCCGTGGCGCGCGCTCGCGTCGCGGGGGCTATCTCGCGGGGGCGCATGCTGCGGGCGATGTCGTGCGAGACCCCGCACGAGCTCGAGGCCGATGCGCTGCGTCAGGTCGATGTGCTCTACGAGCATCTCGATGATGCCGGCCTGAACCCGGTCGTCGACGAGAGGGCCCTACGATTCGACCTCACCCCGTGTCAGTATCACGACCTGCTCGTCGCGGATCAGGAGCTCGTCTGCGGTGTACATGCTCAGCTGGTGAGGGACGTTCTCCGCCACAGTGACGGCCCGCTCGAGGTGAAACTTCTCGAGCCGTTCGTCACGAGTCACACCTGCCGTCTGTTCCTCACGCGTGGCGACGCACGAATCGCTGAAGGTGAAGCGTAGGGCGGGCGGGACTTGAACCCGCGATCGTTGGGTTATGAGCCCACTGCCTTAACCAGCTTGGCCACCGCCCCTTACGTCTCTCAGCCTAGCGGCCGAGACGGTCACGCCCGGGTAGCCGCGGAGTGGTTCCGCGAGTGCACGAGGTAGATATCGGCATTGGCGATGAGACCCGCTCGCTCCTCGTCGCTGAGCCCCCGACGCACCTTCGCGGGGACCCCGGCCACCAGCGAACCAGCCGGGATCTCGGCCTCGCCGAGCACGACCGCACCCCCGGCGATCAGACACCCGGCACCGATCCTCGCTCCGCTGAGTATCACGGCGCCCATGCCGATGAGCGTGCCGTCGCCGATCGTGCAACCGTGCACGACCGCGTTGTGGCCGATGGACACCTTTGTGCCGACAGATACGGGGTGGTCGGAATCCACGTGCACCGAGACGTTGTCCTGCACGTTGGAGTCCGGTCCGATGAAGATTCCTGCAGAGTCGCCGCGGAGCACGGCGTTGTACCAGACGCTGGCGCCGGCCGCGAGCGAGACGTTTCCGATGATGCGGGCGCCCTCCGCGACGAACGCCGTGTCAGCGATCGACGGGACGCTGTTCGGCAGGGCGAGGACGGAAGCTCCGGCAGCGATGCTCATGAGGCGAGGCTACCCGAATGCCCGCGGAATCATGCGGAAGTGAGCCCAGCCTCAGCTTGCTTGCGGAATGTCTCAGCCTGAGTAGCGTTGCATACATCAGATACGCGATTTCCCTCCGGAGGAGCACAAGATGAGCAAGGCACAGACCGTTTCCACCACCGCCATCGACCCGACCGTGGCTGCAGGGGCGGCCCAGTTCCTCTCCCCTGTCGTGCTCGGCCTCCAGGCGCTCACCGTCAACGGCAAGCAGGCGCACTGGCACGTGCGCGGCGCCAACTTCGTCGGCGTCCACGAGCTTCTCGACACGATCGTCGCGCATGCCGGCGACTTCGCCGACACTGCCGCCGAGCGGATCGTCGCCCTCGGCCTGCCGATCGACGCCCGTGTCAGCGCCGTGGCTGAGAAGGCCGGCGCGACCACCGTCCCCGCGGGCTTCACCCAGTCGGACGAGCTGATCCGCGCCGTGATCGCCGACATCGACGCGATCCTGGTCGATGTCAAGGCTGCCGTCGAGGGGCTCGACGAGGTCGACCTCACCAGCCAGGACGTCGCGATCGAGATTCAGCGCGGCCTCGAGAAGGACCGCTGGTTCCTCGTCTCGCACATCGCCGCCTGATCATCCACCGCAGAAGGGCCGGTTCTCCGTCATCGGAGGACCGGCCCTACTGCGTGATGGAGCGGACTACGAACCCGCGTGGGTGCGGCGCCCGGCGAGCAACGTGGCCCAGACCGGCATCCCGCGCAGCGTCTCCCCGCTCGCCACGAGGGGGTCCGCGCCACACACGACGATGTCGGCGGGCTCTCCCGGTCGCAGCGAGGTGCGCACGCTCGCCTCGAGCGCCTGACCGATCGTGATCCGCTCTTCGGGATGCCAGGGTGCCCGATCGTCCTCCGTCCGCGACACCGCCGCGGAGATGGCCTGCCATGGATCGAGGGGGGCGACGGGCGCGTCGGAACCGAAGCGCATCTCGGCCCCCGCATCGCGCAGCGAAGCCAACGGATAGCCGATCGCGGTCTGCCCACTCCACAGCCGGTCCACGAGCTCACGGTCGTCGACGGCATGCTGTGGCTGGACGCTCGCAACGACCCCGAGGCGTCCGAAGCGCGCCAGATCCGCGTGCCGCACGAGCTGCACATGCTCGATCGAGCCCACAGCCCCGGTTGTGGTGAAGGCGTCCAGTGCCGACGTCACGGCACGGTCGCCGATCGCATGCACGGCCACCGCCAACCCCGCGCCTGCCGCTCGTGTCAGCAGGTCGACGAGCTCGTCGGAGGGCACCGTCAGCATGCCGAAGTTGTCAGGATCGTGCGGGTAGGGGTGCGAGCACGCGGCCGTCCTCGTGCCCAGAGACCCATCGGTGATCACCTTCAGCGGTCCCATGTGGACGAGACCGCGGCCCGCTGCGGGCGCATCAGGCTCCTCATGCGGCTCGCCGGTGCGGAGCCCTGCGGCGATCGCCCGATCGAGATCGAACGGATACACGGCGAACTCCACGCGATGCGCGGCGAAGCCATCCCGGATCCGGCGCGGCCATGCATCGGCACCCCAGGCCATGTCGAAGTCGACGACACCCGTGACACCCCGTGCGGCCGCCTGCTCGCCGGCTCGCCGCATCGCGCTGTCGCCGTGCGCGGCGTCGACTGCATTCAATCGACGCGAGATCTCGAAGGCATCCGTCTCACGGAGCAGGCCGTCGTCGCTTCGGAAACCCTCACGCGCAAGCGCTGCAGAGTTCAGCCAGACGCTGTGCACATCCGCGTTGATCAGGTAAGTGGGGACCGCACCGGTGGCAGCGTCCAGAAGCTCGAGGGTCGGCCGATCCGGCCAGAGAGCATCACGGAACCCGGTGCCGACGCGGCGCCCGTCCGGCAAGGGGACGACACCGCTCATCGCGTGCGCCGCAGCCGCCGCGGAGACCGCATGACCCAACGGAGCGCGCTCCGCGGTCAGCGCCCACTGGACGGTGTGGACGTGGTTGTCCCAGAGCCCGGGGACCGCCCACGCTCCTTCGACATCGAGCACCTCCCCCCGCGAGGGAAGCGCTCCGGTGGGGGCGATATCGGCGATGAACCCGTCGGCGATGTGGATGTCGACGGGCTCATCGTCGATCAGGAACTCACGACCGGGGCCGACGATCCTCGTAGCCCTGACCGTGCCGACCACCGCGTCGCCATCTGTCATCGCCGCCCTCCGGTCCTGGCATCCTGGGCACGTCGCATCTCTTCCGCGAGAGCCGGGTTCGAATACGGACCGTCCGACCGGAGGGCGCTGATCACCGTCTCGATCGTCTCGACCGGCTTGTTCTGGCTGAGCTTGCGCTTCGCGACCACACGGGTGGGCGTCAGCCGGAACCCCACTGTGCCGGCAGCGAGTCGCTGGACGAAAGCGGCATCGTTCGGTCGTTCCCACATCAGCTTCGGCTCCGGCATCCGCGACTCGAATCGCGCGACGAGCTGATCCAGTACCACCAGGTTCTTTTCGTCGGAGAGGATCTCCGGCACACCGGCGAGGTGCACGGCGGTGTAGTTCCACGTCGGCACCGCCTGCACGTCGTCGTACCAGCCGGGCGACACGTAGCCGTGCGGCCCCTGGAACACGACGAGGAGCTCGCGCTCCCCAATACCGTGGATGAGGTCGTCCGGGCGGCCGACGTGCCCGACGATGGTGAGGTCGTCGCGCGTCTCGTCCAGAAGCACCGCATAGTGCGAAGCGACGAGACCGTCATCACCGGCGCTCATGATCGTCGCCCAGGGGCTCATCTCGATCACCCGGCGGATCTCGGCCACGTCGGCGAGCGTGAAGCTCGGATTCTGTCGCATGCGATCAGCCTAGAACGGATGCGGGGGTGCACAGTCCGGTCACGCCTGGCAGCGCGGGCACCAGTACAGCTTGCGAGCGCCGATCTCCTCGAGCGCGATCTCTGTGCCACAGACCCGGCACGGCAACCCCGCCCGGTGATAGACCCAGTGCCGGTCGTCGCGGTTCGCCATCGCGGCGCGGTAGTCCTCGCCCGTGAGACCGTCCATCGTCATCATCTGGCCGGTCTCGACACCGATCGCCAGCAGTCGCACCCAATCGTGCCAGAGCGCGCGCACGACCTCTTCCGGAACGTCTCGACCCGGAGTATGCGGGTTCAACCGCTGCCGATAGAGCATCTCGGCGCGGTAGACGTTCCCGATCCCGCTGACGACGGACTGGTCCATGAGAAGCAAGGCGATGACCGTCGACCTCTTCCCGATCGCCCGGACGAACCGCTCCTCATTCTCGACCGGGTCCCCGACCAGCGGGTCGGGCCCGAGCTTCGCGACCGTCGCCAGCATCTCCTCCGGCGTCTGGAGCACGCATGCCGTCGGGCCACGCAGGTCGGCGGCGGTGATGTCGGTCATGAGGCGCAGACGAACCTGTCCCACGACCGGAGGCGGCCATTCGAGCCCCTCATCGGCGAGGCCCTTCGTCTGCTCCGACATGCGGACGTGCACCCTCGTGCGGCGTGGTGCCCCGATGGACGCGAGGGAGTTCTCGCCGGCATCATCCAGGATGGGGTCGTCGAGGACGGTGCCGCGCTGGTTCGTCTGCCCCATCCGCCCGTTGGCGGAGGCTATCGTCGGATCGACGATGATCTCACCGGCGAAGTCCCAGGCACCGTAGAGACCGAGGTGCACCCGCAGCCAGAGGTCGCCCTCCGTCTCGAGGAACATCTGCTTGCCGACGGCCTGCACACTCACCGCCGCACGTCCGTCGAGAACCGCGGCTCCCTCGGCGAACCGTCCCTGTGGACTGGACGCGCTCAGAGTCTTGCCCACGAAGTTGCGATCGAACTGTCATGCGATCCGGTGAACGGAGTGGCCCTCGGGCATGTCAGCCCCGCGGATCCGGGAGCAGGGACCCGTCGCGCTCGAAGTCCGCGATCTGCCCGATCCGCCGCACATGGCGTTCATCACCCGAGAACGGTGTCTGGATGAACCGGTCGATGAACGAGGTCACCTCGTCGAAGGTGTGCTGCCTCGCGCCGATCGAGATGACGTTCGCGTCGTTGTGCTCGCGGGCGAGCTCGGCCGTCGACAGGTTCCAGACCAGAGCGGCCCGCACCCCCGCAACCTTGTTCGCTGCGATCTGCTCACCGTTCCCCGAACCGCCGAAGACCACACCGAGGGCTTCGACACCGTCGCGCTGGTCGGCGATGACCGCCTGCGCCGCGCGGATGCAGAACGCCGGGTAGTCGTCGACCGCGTCGTACTCGATCGGGCCATGATCGACGACCTCATACCCCGCAGCGCGCAGGTGCTCTTGCAACTGCGTGGAGAAGTCGAGTCCCGCATGGTCGGTGGCGATGTGGATGCGCATGACTCCCATCCTAGAAGCGGCGCGGATCGGCTCCGAGGTCATGGGGCGATGCCGGCGGCGGCGGGCTTGAACCCCGCACGGATGTTCTCACAGCACCCGGGTCGGCAGACGTCGAAGCCGCCGGGGAGCGTCGTAACATGGGCACGATCCTCGTTGGGGCGACCTTGGAGACGTTCCTCGATCAGGTCCACGATGCCGTCGACGAATGCCGGTGAGACACCGGGGGTGGGGGTTCGCGTGAAGGCGAGTCCGGCCTCTTCCGCGGCCTCCGCGGCCTCGGTGTCGAGGTCCCACAGGACCTCCATGTGATCGCTCATGAAACCGACGGGGACGACCGCCACTGCCTTGCGTCCGCGGTCGGGCAGTTCACCGATCACGTCGCACACGTCGGGCTCGAGCCACGGCTGCGAGGCGGGCCCGGACCGGGACTGGTAGACGAGCTCCCACGAGACGTCGGCCGCTGCGGGAACCGTCTGGCGAACCCGATCCATGACCCAGGCAGCCACGGCGAGATGCTGAGCGGCGTACGCGCCTCCCGCTCCCCAGTCGATGTCTCGCGCGCCGGAGCGCTCCGCGTCGGCCGTCGGGATGCTGTGGGTGGAGAAGAGGATCTGGATGTCCGCCGCCGCGATACCGTCGGCCAGGAAGCCTTGGACAGCCTCACGGACTCCCGTCTCGAACGCCTCCACGAAACCGGGGTGGTCGTAGAAAGGCCGGATCTTGTCGATCGTCACGGTCTCCCCGAGCCCGGTCTCCTCCAGGATGCGAGCGAAGTCCTCGCGGTACTGACGGCAGCTGGAGAACGAACTGTAGGCGCTGGTGGCGAAGGCCAGCAGCGTGTTGTGACCATTGGTCGAGGCCTCGGTCACGACCTCTTCGAGATACGGAGCCCAGTTGCGGTTGCCCCAGTAGACGGGGAGCGTGATGCCGCGTGCGGCGAGGGCGTTCTCGAGGGCTTCCTTGAGCACGCGGTTCTGTCCGTTGATCGGACTCACCCCGCCGAAATGCCGGTAGTGGTGCGCGACCTCCTCGAGCCGTTCGTCGGGGATTCCTCGACCGCGGGTCACGTTGCGCAGGAACGGGATGACATCTTCCTGCCCCTCGGGCCCCCCGAAGCCCGCGAGGAGGATCGCGTCATAGTCGACCGGCGTGGTCACGAAGGGTGCACCACCCGCGGCAGCAGGCGAGGCAAAGGGAACGGCATTCGGCTCGATCGCAGTCACCCCTCCATTCTTTCACCTCGGCGGAGCAAAGGCGTCCGTGCAGCGCCGTTTCTATACCGCCGCCCTCCCGAGTGCGATGCGAGGGGCCGGCTCCCGCACTGGCGTAGGCTGTCATGGTTGCCGTCGGCGCCAACTGCGCCGACCCCGGTGACATCCCCTCACCCCTGGGAGTAAAGCTGTGCCTGGAGAGAACCTCACCCGCATCGAAGCGCAGGAGCGCCGCGACGTCATCGACACTCAGTCCTATGAAGTCGCCCTCGATCTGACCAAGGGTGCCGAGATCTTCGGCTCCCGGAGCGTGGTGCGCTTCACCGCGACTCCGGAGAGCTTCACCTTCATCGACCTGATCGCCCGGGACGTGCGTGAGATCTCCCTCAACGGCGAGCAGCTCGATCCGAACGAGGTCTTCGCCGACTCTCGCATCGCGCTCAGCGGGCTGCAGGCCGAGAACGTGCTGGTCGTCGATGCCGACTGCCTCTACACGAACACGGGCGAGGGCCTCCACCGTTTCGTCGACCCGGTCGACGAAGAGGTCTACCTCTACTCGCAGTTCGAGGTCCCGGACTCACGTCGCGTGTTCGCGGTGTTCGAGCAGCCCGATCTCAAGGCGACGTTCCAGTTCACCGTGACGGCGCCAGCGGCATGGAAGGTCATCTCCAACTCCCCCACGCCCGAGCCCATCGTGCACGACGACGACACGACGGCGACCTGGGGCTTCGAGCCGACCCCACGCATCTCCTCGTACATCACCGCGCTCGTCGCCGGACCCTACGAGTCCACGTTCTCGGAGCTCACCAGCGCCTCGGGCCGTGTGATCCCCCTCGGCGTCTACGGACGCAAGAGCCTGTGGCAGCACCTCGATGCCGACTACATCTTCGACAAGACCCGCGAGGGTTTCGCCTACTACGAGTCGAAGTTCGGGGTTCCGTACCCGTTCGCCAAGTACGACCAGCTCTTCGTCCCGGAGTTCAACGCGGGAGCGATGGAGAACGCAGGAGCCGTCACCTTCACCGAGACCTATGTCTTCCGCAGCAAGGTCACCGACGCCGTCAAGGAGCGCCGCGTCGTGACGATCCTGCATGAGCTCGCACACATGTGGTTCGGCGACCTCGTCACGATGAAGTGGTGGAACGATCTCTGGCTGAACGAGTCGTTCGCCGAATGGGCGTCGACCATCGCCACCGCCGAAGCCACCGAGTGGACCGAGGCGTGGACGACGTTCAACGCCATGGAGAAGACCTGGGCCTATCGACAGGACCAGCTCCCCTCGACCCACCCGATCGTCGCGGAGATCAACGACCTGGAAGACGTGCAGGTCAACTTCGACGGCATCACCTACGCCAAGGGCGGATCGGTCCTGAAGCAGCTGGCCGCCTGGGTCGGCATCGAGGCGTTCTTCGCCGGTGTGTCGCAGTACTTCCAGAAGCACTCCTGGGGCAACACCGAACTCAGTGACCTGCTTTCGGAGCTCGAGGCCACCAGCGGTCGCGACCTCAGCACATGGTCGAAGAAGTGGCTGGAGACGGCAGGCGTCAACACGCTCGAGCCGGTCATCGCGGAGGACCACGACGGCACGATCTCGCGCTTCGCCATCACGCAGACGGCCCCGGCGGACTACCCCACCATCCGACCGCACCGACTGGGCATCGGCTTCTACACGCTGACCGACGGTGCACTCACCCGCACGCACTACCTCGAGGTCGACGTCGACGGCGACCGCACCGAGGTGCCGGAGCTGCAGGGCATCGCCCGCCCCGACCTCGTGCTGCTCAACGATGAGGACCTCGCCTACGCGAAGATCCGCCTCGACGAGAAGTCGCTCGCCACCGCGATCGCTCACCTGGCCGACATCCACGATCCGCTCGCCCGCTCGCTCGTGTGGGGTGCCGCGTGGGATCAGACGCGGGATGCGGAGACGGCGGCTTCCGCCTACATCGACCTCGTGCTGGGGAACATCGGCCGGGAGACCGAGTCGACGACCGTGCGCACCACGCTCGCTCAGCTGCGGACGGCCGCCACGCTCTACGTCGCCCCGGCTGAGCGAGAGACCGCTCGTCTCAAGGTCGCCGACGGATTGTGGAGCCTGGCGGAGTCGGCCGAGCCGGGCAGCGACAGCCAGCTGCAGTTCGTCACCGCCTTCGCGAATGCCCTGGTGACTCCGGAGCACGCGGGAATCGTGGGCCGTCTGCGCTCCGGTGAGGACACGCTTCACGGTCTGGAGATCGACGCAGACCTGAACTGGCAGCTGCTCGTGGGTCTCGCGACCATCGGCGCCACCGATGCCGCGGCGATCGATGCCGCTCTGGCGGCGGACAACACCGCCAAGGGCGGGGAATTCGCCGCGCAGGCGCGGGCGTCTCTGCCCGACTCGGCGTCCAAGAAAGCGGCCTGGGCTTCGCTCATCGAGCGCGACGATGCTCCCAACACGATCGTTCGCTCCGCCGCGCTCGGTTTCGCGCATCCTGCCGGCGCCGCCGTACTGGGCGAGTTCGTCCCCGCCTACTTCGACATGCTGCTCCCCATCTGGGAGTCGCGCACCTACCAGATCGCTCAGTACCTGATCGTCGGGCTCTTCCCGACGGCTCTCGCCGACGGGGCGCTTCGTGACGCGACGCGCTCGTGGCTGGCGGCCAACCAGGATGCTGCGCCGGCGCTTCGACGCCTGGTGCTCGAGAACCTCGCGGACGTCGAGCGCGCACTCGCCGCACAGGCACGCGACGCGGAGGACTGAGCGCTCCGCCTCAGCCGCCACCGGCTCTCGAAACGGAGACCACCCACCTCGCTCTCGGAGTGTCCCGCGCGGATGCGACGCAGCGGACGTGGATGGTCTCCGTTTTCGCACGGCGGATCCGCCCAGCCTGCACAGAGACCCGCTCGCTAGGATCGTGACTGATGATGCTCCCCTTCGATGTCAATGCTCCTCCCGCGGAGACCCCACTCCCCGACTGGGCGACGAACCTGCTCGCCTGGCTGAGCCAGGTCGGCATGAAGGCTCTCACCGTCGCGATCATCATCGCTAGCTGTGTCGTGATCGGGCTCATCCTGCGCCTGGTCATCCGTCGGGTCGTGCACCGCATCGTCGACAGCGCGAAGAGCAAGGCGTCGGTCGACGACACTCAGGCCTTGGAGCGCTCGCCCCTCGCCGACATGCGTCTGGTGCAACGGACCCGCACCCTCGGCACGATCCTGCAGAACATCGTCAACGTGATGCTCGTGGTCATCGCGATCGTGCTCATCGTGAACGCCCTCGACCAGAGCCTGTTGGGGTCGCTGACCCTCCTCACGGCTGCGGTCGGCGCCGGTCTCGGGTTCGGCGCGCAGAACATCGTCAAGGACGTGCTCAACGGCATGTTCTTGGTGGCCGAGGATCAGATCGGAATCGGCGACGTCGTCGACCTCGGGCTCGCGAGCGGTGTCGTCGAGTACGTCAGCGTTCGGATCACCCAGGTGCGCGACGTCAACGGCACCCTCTGGTATGTGCGAAACGGCGAGGTCACCCGAATCGGCAACATGTCGCAGGGATGGGCGCGGTCGATCATCGACCTCGGCGTCCCGGCCGACTCCGACCTCGAGCAGGTCGAGCACATCATGCTCGAGACCGCACAGGGGCTGGCGAAGGATCCCAAGTGGCGCACGCGCATCATCGAGAAACCGGAGCTCTGGGGGCTGGAGTCGATCGACGGCGATGCCCTCGTCGTCCGCATCGTGATCAAAGCACGTGCCAACGCGAAGGACGACGTGGCGCAGGAGCTGCGCCGCCGCCTGCGCGCCGCACTCCTCGAGAAGGAGATCAGCGTGCCGCGCATGGTCGATGTCGTGCCGACAGGGCTCGATGGCGCCCGCCGGGTCCGCGGCGCTAATCCTCCCCGGACGCGACCTAACGCGGTGACCGGCGTGCCGGTGATCCCTGACCGTGGAATCTGGCGCCGCAAGAAGCCCACGGATGACGGGAGTCCCCAGAAGTGACGTTCTACGACGAGATCGGTGGACACGACACGTTCACGAAGATCGTGTCGGTGTTCTACCGCGAGGTCGCCCTCGATCCCGTGATGAAGCCGATGTATCCGGAGGAAGACCTCGGCCCCGCCGAAGACCGGCTCCGCATGTTCCTCGAGCAGTACTGGGGCGGCCCGACGACGTATGGCGACACGCGCGGGCATCCCCGCCTGCGGATGCGGCACATGCCGTTCCACATCGATGCCGACGCGCGCGATCGTTGGCTTCGTCACATGCGGACCGCCGTGGACGAGGCGCAGTTGTCTCCTCTGCACGAAGCGACGCTCTGGGACTACCTCGAGCGCGCCGCGTATGCCATGGTGAACACATCCGAGCCTTCGGGGATCGGGGCCGCTCCCGGCGGTCGCCCCACGCTCGAGACCCGATCACGTCAGGAATCAACGGAGAGCTCATGACGACGAAGCCCCTGTCCACAGATGTTCTAGTGATCGGATGGGGGCTGGCCGGACTCGTCGCCGCGTCCGAGGCTCTAGACGCCGGCCGTCGCGTCATCCTGGTGGACCAGGAGCCGCGGACGAACCTCGGCGGTCAGGCCTGGTGGTCGTTCGGCGGGCTCTTCTTCATCGACTCCCCTGAACAGCGGCGGCTCGGGATCAAGGACTCCCTCGAGCTCGCGACTCAGGACTGGTTCGGCAACGCCGGGTTCGATCGGCCGGAAGACGAATGGCCGAGGCGCTGGGCAGAGGCCTACCTGCAGTTCGCAGCCGGAGAGAAGCGCTCGTGGCTGCGCGAGCGCGGCGTCGGGTTCTTCCCCGTCGTGGGCTGGGCGGAACGCGGCGGCTACGGCGCCATCGGACCGGGCAACTCGGTTCCACGATTCCACATCACTTGGGGCACCGGGCCGGGGATCGTCGCACCCTTCGCAGCCGCCATCGAGCAGGGCGAGCGGGAAGGACGTCTGACGGTCCTCCCGCGACACCGCGTCTCCGAGCTCGTGGTGACCGACGGCGCGGTCACCGGTGCGCGCGGAAACGTGCTCGCCTCGTCGGGCGCATCGCGTGGTGCGGTGTCGTCGCGCGAGATCATCGGCGAGTTCGAGATCGCGGCACGGGCGACCATCGTCTCCTCTGGCGGCATCGGGGGGAACCACAACCTCGTGCGGGCTGCATGGCCCGAACGCCTCGGCACTCCCCCCGAGCACATGCTCACAGGGGTACCGGCCTATGTCGACGGATCGATGTACAGCGTCAGCGCGGCCGCCGGTGCGCGGTTCATCAATGGCGACCGGATGTGGCACTACGTCGAGGGCATCACGAACTGGGACCCGGTGTGGCCGTCTCACGGCATCCGCATCCTCCCCGGGCCGTCGTCGCTCTGGCTGGATGCGACGGGCAAGCGCCTCCCGGTACCCCTGTTCCCCGGGTTCGACACTCTGGGAACGCTCGCGCACCTGCGTACGACCGGTCACGATCACTCCTGGTTCGTCACCTCGCGGCAGATCGTCGAGAAGGAGTTCGCGCTCTCGGGCAGCGAACAGAACCCCGACCTCACCGGCAAAGATGTTCAGCTGCTGCTGAAATCCCGACTCGCCAAGGGACCGACCGGGCCGGTGCAGTCGTTCCTCGACGAAGGTGAGGACTTCATCGTCGAGAAGGACCTCGAGTCGCTGCTCGAGCAGATGCAGCGCCACCCCGGCGGCGAGTTCCTCGACATCGACAACGTCCGCCGCGAGGTGGTCGCCCGAGATCGAGAGATGGACAACGACTTCACGAAGGATGCGCAGATCGGCATGCTTCGTTCCATGCGTGGTTATCGCGGCGACAAGCTGATCCGCACCGCAGCACCACATCGCTTGCAGGACCCGAGCGCCGGGCCGCTAGTGGCGGTCAAACTCCACGTCCTCACGCGCAAGTCGCTCGGCGGCATCAACACCGACCTCGAAGGCCGTGCCCTCGATGCGAACGGAGACCCGATCCCCGGACTCTACGCCGCAGGTGAGGCGAGCGGTTTCGGCGGCGGTGGAGTTCACGGCTATCGCGCGCTCGAGGGGACCTTCCTCGGCGGATGCCTGTTCTCGGGGCGAACCGCCGGCCGCGCGGCCGCAGCAGCGGGCTGACGAACACGGTCCCGGGCGCTGAGCGCGGCGGAAATCCGCGCGATGACTAGACGGCGGAACCGGTGGAACGGACGCCCGTCAGCCCGGTGGCCACGGGACCGCGCACCAGCACATGACCGCGACGGAACGCCAGACGTGTCCACCTGCCGGACCGTGAGAGCTGGACCTGCTCCTCACCGGAGATGAAGCCCATCGCGTCGGCGGCGAACGCCGTTCCGCGAGGCAGCCCTCCGAGATCCTCATCGGGTTCACCCCAGATCGCGGCGCGGAGGGCGCGGACCGCTTCCTCGCCCGAACCGGGGCCGGCGCCCCGCGCGACCGCCGAGATCCCCCACTGCGCGCGCTGGGCGATCACGGATGCCGCCAGCGCGGCCTCCGGCGTCCACGCGCTCCGAGGCGGGGCGACGCCGGCCCATGCCGGCGACAGACCGGTCTCCGGAAGCGTGAGCCGATCGGCGTCATCGGTCTTCGTGAGTCGATCGACGACGACGTCGCACTCGAGCTCGGGGTCGGCATGCACGATGCGCATCGCGAGAATGGTCGGCGTCTGGTCGAACAGACCCTGCGGCGCGAGTACCGCGGTGGTGAGCGCGAGCACACCGTTCGCCGCCTGCAGGCGCACGCCTTCGTCGGTGATCCTGGTCGCTCGTCCGACGAAGGTCAGAACGTCCTTCGCGGTGTCGGGGTCAGCGAGGAGGAGGTGATGCGTCACGCGTTCTAAACTACCAACGGTGCGGCATGCGGGGTCGCAGAGAGGAACACATGAGCGCGGAGCAGCACGCCATCCAGACCGTCGAACGGCTTCTCGAGGTCCTCGATCTCGATGCGGCTCAGGCTCGCACCACAGAGGACATCTTCACGGGCTCCTCGCACCCGATGCCGAGCGGCCGCATCTACGGGGGCCAGGTGCTCGCCCAGGCTCTGCTCGCCGCGGAGCGGACACTCCCTGAGGACCGTGCGGTGCATTCGATGCACGGGTACTTCCTCCGTCCTGGGGATGCGAGCCAGGGAATCACCATCGCGGTCGATCGGATCCACGACGGCCGATCGTTCTCGACCAGGCGGACCCAGGCTTACCAAAACGGCGTGCCGATCTTCTCGATGATCGCCTCGTTCCAGGACGCCGATCCCGGGGTGGAGCACGCCGAGCCGATGCCGGCGGGCATTCCCGGCCCGGATGAGCTCGCCCCGGACGAGGAGCGGGTCCACGGGCTACCCGAAGGCACCACCCGGATGCTCAGTGAGCGAGCGGCCGATGTGCGGCACGTCGACTCACCGCTGTATCTGCCCAGCGAAGATGCACAAGTGCCCCGGCAAGCCGTGTGGATGCGACTGCGCGCCCCTCTCCCTGACGACCAGCGACTTCACCGAGCCGCGCTCGCGTACCTCAGCGACATGACGATCCAGGAATCGATCCTGCGGGCACACGGCGTCTACTGGGCGCTCGCCGGGCTGAAGGTCGCGAGCCTCGATCACGCGATGTGGTGGCATCGACCCGCGCGCGTCGACGAGTGGCTGCTCTATGTGCAGGAGTCGCCGAATGCGCGAGGGGGGCGGGGGCTCGCCACCGGACGGATCTACACGCGCGACGGCGCGCTGGTCGCGAGCGTCGCACAGGAGATCATGATCCGCGTGCCCGAGGAGTCGCCCTAGGGCTCGGTCACACCGGTACCCGCCGCGACGTCAGCGGTGGGAGTACTCGATCGAGTCGCCCACATACGGCTCCCAGGCGTCGCGCATCTCCTGAGTGAGTCGGGTGGGGCGCCCGGTCTGAGCGTCGACCAGCACGATGATCGCCGTCGATCGCGCGTAGATCTGTCGCGGTTCTGCGGTCGGGTCGTTGTGGACCTCGTAGCAGACTTCGACGCTGGAGCCGCCGAGCTTGCCGAACCACATCTGCACCTCGAGCGGGCGTCGCTGATATGGCACGGGCGCGAGGTACTCGATCTCCTGTCGCGCGATGAGGGTCAGGATTCCCTCGTCGATGCCGGAATCGAGCACCGCCGTCGACGGCGCCTCCTCACCGGGGCCGGCACGCCAGAAGGCTCTGACTCGAGCCTCCTCGAGCAGTTTCAGCATCGAGGTGTTGTTGACGTGATTGAACGCATCCAGATCACCCCAGCGGAGGTGGATCGGGATGTGCAGACGCGGCCCCGGTGAAGCGGACATCGCGGCCTCAGTCGCGCGTCAGCTTGCGGTGCGTCGAACGGTGCGGCTTCGCGGCGTCGGGGCCGAGGCGCTCGATCTTGTTCTCCTCGTACGCCTCGAAGTTCCCCTCGAACCAGTACCACTGGCCGGGCTTCTCGTCGGTGCCCTCGTACGCGAGGATGTGCGTCGCGATCCGGTCGAGGAACCACCGGTCGTGAGTGATCACCACAGCACAGCCGGGGAACTCGAGCAGGGCGTTCTCGAGCGAGCTCAGGGTCTCGACATCGAGGTCGTTTGTCGGCTCATCGAGGAGCAACAGGTTGCCTCCCTCTTTGAGCGTCAGCGCGAGGTTCAGGCGGTTGCGCTCACCACCGGAGAGCACGCCGGCCTTCTTCTGCTGGTCCGGGCCCTTGAAGCCGAACTTCGACACGTAAGCGCGGGACGGGATCTCGGTCTTGCCGACGGTGATGTAGTCCAAGCCGTCGGAGACGACCTCCCACAGCGTCTTGTTCGGATCGATGTTGGAACGCGACTGGTCGACATAGCTGATCTTGACCGTCTCACCGATCTTCAGATCCCCGCCGTCGAGCGGCTCGAGACCCACGATCGTCTTGAAGAGCGTCGTCTTACCCACGCCGTTGGGTCCGATCACACCGACAATGCCGTTCGGCGGGAGGTTGAAGCTGAGGTTGTCGATCAGTACCCGACCGTCGAAGCCCTTCTGCAGCTTCTTGGCATCGATCACGATGCCACCCAGACGCGGGCCCGCGGGGATCTGGATCTCGTCGAAGTCCAGCTTCCTGGTCCGCTCCGCCTCCGAAGCCATCTCCTCGTAGCGAGCGAGACGCGCCTTCGATTTGGTCTGGCGGCCCTTCGCGCTGGAACGGACCCACTCCAGCTCCTCCTTGAGGCGCTTGGCCAGCTTGGCGTCCTTCTTGCCCTGGACCTCGAGTCGTTCGCCCTTCTTCTCCAGGTAGGTCGAGTAGTTGCCCTCGTAGCCGATGAGACGACCGCGATCGACTTCGGCGATCCACTCGGCGACGTGGTCGAGGAAGTACCGGTCGTGCGTGATCGCGATCACGGCACCCTTGTAGGCCTGCAGGTGCTGCTCGAGCCACAGCACACTCTCGGCGTCGAGGTGGTTGGTGGGCTCGTCGAGGAGCAGGAGGTCGGGCTTCTGCAGGAGCAGCTTCGCAAGGGCGACACGACGCTTCTCACCACCGGAGAGCGGTGCGATCGCGGCGTCGGCCGGGGGCGTGCGCAGAGCGTCCATGGCCTGATCGAGCTGCGAGTCGAGGTCCCAGCCGTCGGCTGCGTCGATCTCTTCCTGCAGCGTGCCCATCTCGGCGAGGAGAGCGTCGAAGTCGGCGTCGGGCTCGGCCATCAGTAGCGAGATCTCGTTGAACCGGTCGACCTTCGGCTTGATCGCGATGCCGTCCTGGATGTTCTCGATCACCGTCTTGGACTCGTCGAGCTCCGGCTCCTGCATCAGGATGCCGACCGTGTACCCCGGGGAGAGCTTCGCCTCGCCGTTCGACGGAGTGTCGAGACCGGCCATGATCTTGAGGATCGTCGACTTTCCGGCGCCGTTCGGGCCGACCATGCCGATCTTCGCCCCGGGGAGGAACGCCATCGTGACGTCGTCGAGGATGAGCTTCTCGCCCACTGCCTTACGCGCACGCACCATCGAGTAGATGTACTCAGCCATACCGTTTAAACACCTTTGCTGATCAGAATCGAACCTGCCATCGCACTGCTGAAGCGGTGCGGAAATCTACCTAAGACTACCTCCGGGGCGGCAGTCAGACGATTCCCCGGCGCCCGGACTGGGCTCCGCCGTCTGCCGGACTCCACGCGCGCCCGAGGTCAGCCTCGCACGTCGGTGCGCTGCGGAGCCATCACGCTGTCCGCAATCACCGCGTCCGAGGATGATCAGCGTGAAGAATAGATCGTGACGGATGTACCAACAGCCCTTGGCGTGTCACCAGTCGATCGGACGTGTGGTGCCCACCAGGCAGCGCCCCTCGGCGAGCTGCGGCATCACGACGGTGACGACACGTCCCGTGGAGGGACCCACCTGACCGACGAGACATTCGCTGTCACCCCAGCGCACGGAGAACTGCAGGCTCTCCGCAGGGTTGCCGACCGTCGACTGATCCTGCGTCACCTGCATCGCGCTCCGATCGAATCCCGCCGTGACCAGAGCATCGATGTACGCTCGCCCGGCCCCCCGCTGATCCGTTGCCCAGACGCGTTCGGCGACCGAGGTGAAGACCGGGAGGTTCTCCTCGGCTGCGCCGTCGGGCACGAGCGTCGGTTCCGCAGGAGTCGTCGTCCCGGGAGTCGGCGACGCGACAGCCGTGGGCGATGCAGACGGGCCGGGAGTCGGCGCACAGGCGGAGAGCAGCAGGAACGCGGCGATCGAAGCCGCAAGGGCACCGGCCGCGCGCGGCGACGTGAGGACCGAACGACGAAGCACAAGCCGAGTCTACGTCTCCCCCGCAATCCGGCCCTGCACGCCACCGGCGCCCCACCCCGCTGAATCGAGCGCGGAGCCGCCCGTCAGGACATGGCGCCCGCGGTCGAGGCGGGCGCAGCCCACGACAGGTCCAGCGGCTCGGAATCATGCCGGACCTGCTCCGACTCGGGATCATCCTCCGGAGATTCGTCCGGGCCGTTCCCCTCGGCACTCGGCGCCGCGTAGGGCCCGGCCGCCGCCGGACGGGACTGCGGTCGATATGCCGTCGTGCCCCATCGCAGGTCATGCCCGATGGAGTCGGCGTCGATGTCGACGCTCGTGCCGTGCTTACCGTTGCTCTCCCAGTTGCGGATCTTCAACCGCCCGGTGACGATCACACTGTCCCCGGTTCGCAACGATGCCTTCGCATTCTCGCCGAGGCTCCTGAAGGCGGCGACCGAGAACCAGTTGGTGCCGGAATCCGTCCACTCCTGCGTGGCGGAGTCGAAACGACGATGGGTACTCGCGAGACGGAAGTTCGTGACGGGCACGCCTCCCCCGGTCTGACCCTGGGTCGGATCCGTGGCGACTCTTCCCACGATGGTGACCATGTCGATCATGTGCTGTCCTTTCGTCGACCGGAGCGGAGCCCGTCCGGATCGCCCCAGCCTGACCTGCACCGCACCCGGCAACCGACCTGGAACACGCGAAGCGTGGACAGCGCTCATGAACGCCTTGCGGTGCAGAAAGGGCAGATCACAGCGCGTGTCGCCACGGACAGGCGAATGTCGGTGGTCGGTCATAGCTTCGAATCACGAAAGGAGTTCCGATGTCCGAAAGCTTGACCACCTCTCTCCCCGACGTCCCCTATGCGACGCCCCGGCTCTCTTCTCCCCGCGAGCACCTCGTCCGCGCCGCGGATCACCTTTGGCGCGTGCAGGACCGACGAGAACATGTCCTCGGCCACCTGCGTATCGTCGCCGATCCCCTCGGAATCCGATATCGCGCCGAGCGCCTGCACCTCGCGACCGGGGTCTTTCGCGTGATCGGTGAGTTCTGGCGTGCGGACGACGCGGTCGCCGCGCTTCGCTACTGCTGAGGCAGGAGTATCGTGCCCGACCGGGTCGATGGGCTCATCGCGACGAGCTCGTGCCCCGTCCGACACGGATCGGGTGAAGGTGCCCCCGGCAGGATTCGAACCTGCGACCAAGAGATTAGAAGGCTCCTGCTCTATCCCCTGAGCTACGGAGGCGCACGCTTCTAGAGTATCGCGGACCCGACGATGCTCGAGGAAGTGCATCTTCCCCAGCGATGTCGGGGCCGTCGATAGGATGGCGGAATGGTATCTGCGTCCGAGAACGATCGTCTCGTCTGGATCGACTGCGAGATGACGGGCCTCGATCTCGCGGTCGATGAGCTCGTGGAAATCGCTGTCGTCATCACCGATTTCGAGCTCAACCCCGTCGATCCCGGTTTTCAGGTGGTGATCCGCCCCGGCGCTGCAGCCCTCGAGCACATGAATGACTTCGTGACCAAGATGCACGAGACGTCCGGCCTGATCCTGGAGATCCCGCACGGGGTCTCTCTCGAAGAGGCCGAGGAACAGACACTCGCATACATCAAGCGCTTCGTTCCGCTCGAGCGCAAGGCGCCGCTCGCCGGCAACACGATCGGTACCGACAGGATGTTCCTCGCGAAGTACATGCCGCAGGTCGACCAGTGGCTGCACTACCGGAACGTTGACGTCTCCAGCATCAAGGAGCTTTCGCGGCGGTGGTACCCACGCGTCTTCTTCCAGGCACCGGCGAAGGACGGCGGGCACCGAGCGCTGGCCGACATCCTGGAGTCGATCCGCGAACTCCGCTACTACCGAGAGGCTGTCTTCGTCGACGAGCCCGGCCCGTCGAGCGACGACGCACGGGAGATCGCCACCCGTACGGTGTCCGAGTTCACTCCGAACATGTAATAGACTCGTATGGTTGCCTGCTCCGGCGGGCACATGGTGGGTATAGCTCAGCTGGTAGAGCGCTGGCTTGTGGTGCCGGATGTCGCGGGTTCGAGTCCCGTTACTCACCCTCAGGAAGAAGGCCCGAACCGCATGGTTCGGGCCTTCTTCGCATCGCCGAGCTGATCTGCCCGTCCCCACCGAAGCCCTAGACTTGCGTGGTGTCGCTCGCGGTCTGGTTCTCCTTGCTCACCGCGTCGGTGGTGATCAGCTTCACCCCCGGAGCAGGCGCCATCAACACGATGTCGAATGCGCTCAACCAGGGGTGGAAGCGCTCGATCTGGGGAATCATCGGGCAGCAGATCGCATTGATCGTGCATGTCGCGATCGTCGCGGCAGGCGTCGGTCTGCTCGTCTCGCGCTCGGAGTTCCTGTTCAACACCATCCGGTACGCCGGGGCGGCCTATCTCGTGTTCCTCGGCATTCGCCTGATCCTCACGAAACCTGCGGGCACCCTGGATGACGCTCCCGTGCCCGTCGACTCTCATGAGAGTCACTGGTCGATGATCCGACGGGGGTTCTGGGTCAACCTGCTCAACCCCAAGGCGATCGTCTTCTTCTTGGCGTTCATCCCGCAGTTCATCCGGCTCGACGAGCCTCCGGTGCCGCAGTACCTCACGCTGGTCGCCACGGTGATCGTGGTCGATGTGATCGTCATGTGGGGGTTCTTCGCGGCCGCCGCCCGCCCGTTCCGGCGACTCACCAGATCCGTGCGCGGCCAACGCATCCTCAACCTGGTGTTCGGCGTACTGTTCATCGCCGTGGCCGGCGTGCTCGTCCTTCTGCACTGATCCGGCGCCGGGGCCTGCGCGCCTCTAGGCTGGACAGGATGGACATGGATGCCGCGGCCTTCGAAGAACTGGTGATCGACGAGCTCGATCTCCTGCCCGATGACATGGTCGAGGGCCTGGAGAACGTCGTGTTCGTCGTGGAGGACCGCCCCGACGACGGCAGCCTGGATCTGCTCGGCCTGTACGACGGTCTGGCGCTCACCGAGCGCACGCAATACGGGATGGGCGAACTTCCGGACCGGATCGTCCTCTACCGCGAGCCGCATCTCGCCCAGTGCGAGACCGAGCACGAGCTCCGTGACGAGATCCATACGACCCTGGTTCACGAGATCGCTCACTTCTACGGCATCGACGATGAGCAGCTCCACGAGATGGGCTGGGCATGATGGCGAGGATCGCCCACCCGGAACTCGATGAGATCGTCGACCTCAGCGCCGCCCCGCTCGAGCCCTGGCAGGTCGTGGTGTGGAACGACCCCGTGAACCTCATGAGCTACGTGGTCCGCGTGTTCCGGACCTACTTCGGGTACTCGCTCGACCACGCCACGGCTCTGATGCTCGCCGTGCACAACGAGGGACACGCGATCGTCGCCACCGGACCGCGAGAGACCATGGAGGTGCATGCGCAGGCCATGCACGACTTCGGGCTCTGGGCCACCGTCAGGAAGGCACCGCTGTGAGCGACGACATCATCGTCATGCCCATCACCGTGATCGAGGAGTTCCACCTGTCCCGGCTCGTCGAGGACTTCATCGAGCTCGTCAGCGAATCACGGGGCACGGATGATCCGGCCATCGACCGGCTGACGCCGAACCCCTATCCCGAAGACTCGGATGCTGCGGCCGAGTTCGCCGATGCCACGCGGGAGGATCTCCTCGATCGTCGTCTCGCCGACGCGCGCAGGGTCCGCGCGGCGCTGGATGAGTACCCCCCGGGTATCGACTCGCTCACGGAGGAAGACGCGCTTGAAGTGCGAGAGACCCTCATCGCGTTCGATAGCCTCGAAGCCTGGCTTCGAACGCTCACCGCCATCCGTCTCGTCATCGCCACGCGACTCGGAATCACGTCCGAGGTCCAGACCGACGAAGACGGCCGCCACGATGTCTACGAATGGGTCGGCTATCGGCTGGAGCTGATCATCCAGGCTGCCGATGAGGCGGAATCCGCGTCGGAGATCTGACCTACGGGACGTCGACGATCCGAGTGGCCAGAGCACGAGGGTCGTCCCGTTCGAGATGACGGCGTTCCTGCGCCGCCCAGCGATCCCAGTGCGGACGGTACGTCTCTCCGTCACGATTCAGCGCCCGGGTCTTCCGCGACGCCTCCGCGGATTCCACCCAGACCCTGACGTCCGCGAGACCCGCTGTCGATGGTCGCAGGATTCCACTGCCCTCGATGATCACGCCGAGGGCAGGGTCGACCGCGTGGCTCTCCGCCTCGGCCTCCGACTCCCAATCCCAGCGCCGCCACGTGCCGAGGTATCCGCGACCGTGCGGACGCAGGATCCACTCGAGAGCGCGTTCTGCTCCGTCATCGAGGCCATCCCAACCGGGATAGATCGAATCGAGGGCGACGAGCTGCACGTGACCGAGGACGGGCCAGCGCCTGACGAGCCTCGCCGCGAGAGAGGACTTCCCCGCGCCACTGCCGCCGTCGATCAGGACGACAGGATTCGCGGCCGCCAGCGCGCGGACGTCCTGTTCGATCAGGGTCGCAGCGCGCTCCAGAGCCGTCGCGACGGGGTCGTCACTTCTTGAGGGCACGGATGATGCGCACGAGAGCCCGCCCGGTGACCCAGACGAACGGCACCGCCACGAGGAGCAGCGTGACGATGTTGGGCTCGAAGCGGAGACCCTCTTCTCGCCGGACGTAGACCCCGACCGGGACGGAGACACCGCCCCCTCCCCCGCCTTCGGCACCGTCGCCGCTGCCACCGCCGAATCCGGAGTATGTGAATGCAACGGGAGTGATGCTCACCCCGTCGACATCCTGGGGCTCTCCGTACGCGCTCTTCACGCCGAAGGACGCTGCTTGCTTTCCGAGTTCCAGTGCGATGTTCGGCATACCTCCACGGTAGCCGAGGAACAGGGCGCGCGTGAGATCAATCCAGGCCGTGCGCCTTCGGATGCTGCGCGGCGCCTCGGCCATCGACACGCCCGATGTGTCGCGCGCGGCTGATCGTCGCCGAGCCGAACCGTGCCACGGCCTCGTCGACGGCGCCCTCGACCTTGCGCCAATCCTCGTCGTCGTCCCAGAGGCCGAGACCGCCACCGCCAGCGGGGCGCAGGTTCTCGGCGCGGACGCCGACGAGTCGCACGGGGTCCCGCCGATCGATCTGCTCGAACAGTGACTGGGCTGCCTCGCCGATCCGCTGACCGACCGCAGTGGGCTCGCTCAGGGTCACGGAGCGGCTGAGCGTGCGGAAGTCGTCGAATCGGATCTTGATCGCGACGGTCGCCGTCTCCCAGTCGGCACGCCGCAGCCTCGCTGCGACGCGATCGGCGAGTCGCAGGAGCTCCGCACGGAGAAAATCCCGATCCCGGATGTCCGTGTCGAATGTCTCCTCATGACCGATGCTCTTCTCCACGCGTTCCGTGTCGACGGCACGCGGATCCTGTCCCATCGCCAGCTGCGCGAGGCGTGCACTGAGGGCCGCACCCACAGCCCTGTCGATCATCTCTCGCGGCGCCTCGCGCACATCCTGCACCGTGCGGATGCCTCGCGCCTCGAGGGCCTCCGCGGCCTTCGGCCCGACGCCCCACATCGCGCGAACCGGTCTCGGCGCGAGGAAGTCGAGCGTGTCCTTCGCTGCGACGACGAGCATGCCATCGGGCTTCGAAATCGTGGACGCCATCTTCGCGACGTGCTTGGTGGCAGCGACGCCCACGCTGCAGGTGATGCCGACCTCGTCGAGCACTCGTTGCCGGATCAACTCCGCGATGCGAGCGGGACTCCCCCAGAGGCGGCGCACGCCCTGCACATCGAGGAACGCCTCGTCGACCGACAGCGGCTCGACGAGGGGCGTGAACGACTCGAAGATCGCCATCACCTGCCGTGAGACCTCCTGGTACCGGTGGAAATGCGGGAGGACGATGCGCGCGGACGGGCACAGCCGTAACGCCTGGGAAACCGGCATCGCCGCACGGACGCCATAGCGACGAGCCTCGTAGGACGCACTCGAGACGACGGAACGGCCGTCCGGCGCCCCGATGATCAGCGGCAGACCACGGAGGGAGGGATCATCAAGCACCTCGACGGCCGCATAGAACGCGTCCATGTCGACGTGCAGGATGCGGGTTCCCGTGTCGTCGGCATCGACGGCGGAGACGATGCGTCCTCTGCCGTCACCGTGTCCCATACGACCATTCTCCCCCGGGCCTCGGACACGAGGCCCGGGGTGGCACGCTACTGCGCAGCGCGCTCGAGAATGAGTTCACGGACACGTGCGGCGTCCGCCTGACCCTTCATCGCCTTCATGACGGCGCCGATCACAGCGCCGGCGGCCTGCACCTTGCCATCCTTGATCTTCGCCATCACGTCGGGCTGAGCGGCCAGGGCCTCGTCGATCGCGGCGATCAGCGCGCCGTCATCCGACACGACCGCGAGCCCGCGGGCGTCCACGACCTCCTGCGGCGTGCCCTCGCCGGCGATGACGCCTTCGAGCACCTGGCGGGCGAGCTTGTCGGTGAGGGTTCCCGCATCGACGAGCTTCTGCAGCGCAGCAACGTTCTCCGGGCTGATCAGGTCGGTCGCGTCCTTCTCCTGTGCGTTCGCGAGACGGCTGATCTCGCCGGTCCACCACTTGCGTGCGGTGGCCGGAGTGGCGCCGGCAGCGATCGTCGCCTCGACGACCTCGAGCAGGCCGCCGTTGCGGACGTCCTGGAATTCGAGGTCCGTGAAGCCCCACTCCGTCATGAGACGGCGACGACGAGCGACGGGCTGCTCCGGAAGCGCGGCGCGCAACTCTTCGATCAGCTCGGCGGCCGGTTCCACGGGCAGCAGATCAGGCTCCGGGAAGTAGCGGTAGTCGTCGGCATCCGACTTCGGGCGTCCCGGCGAGGTCGTGCCGGTGTCCTCGTGCCAGTGCCGCGTCTCCTGTGTGATCGTGCCGCCATCGGCGAGAATCTGCGCCTGTCGCTGGATCTCGTACCTCACGGCGCGCTCGACCGAGCGCATCGAGTTGACGTTCTTCGTCTCCGTGCGGGTACCGAGCTTGTCTGTACCCCGCGGGCGCAGCGAAACGTTCGCGTCGCAGCGCAGGTTGCCGCGCTCCAGCCGAGCCTCGGAGATGCCGAGCCCGCGAACGATGTCGCGGATCGCCTGCACGTAGGCCTTGGCGACCTCCGGCGCTCGGTGCTCGGTGCCGTAGATGATGTTGGTCACGATCTCGACCAGCGGCACCCCCGCACGGTTGTAGTCGACGAGCGAGTACTCGGCCCCCTGGATACGTCCGGTGGCTCCGCCCATGTGGGTGAGCTTTCCGGCGTCTTCCTCCATGTGCGCACGCTCGATCGGGATCGTGATGAGCGTCCCGTCCTCGAGCTCGACCTCGACCGAGCCCTCATAGGCGATCGGCTCGTCGTACTGCGAGATCTGGTAGTTCTTGCCCAGGTCGGGGTAGAAGTAGTTCTTGCGCGCGAACCGGCTCGATTCGGCGATCGAGCAGCCGAGCGCGAGGCCCAGACTGATCGACGAGCGGATCGCCGTCTCGTTCACAACCGGCAGCGACCCGGGCAGTCCGAGGTCGACCGGCGCGATGAGCGTGTTCGGCTCCGCGGCGTGGAACGCCTCGTTGGCCGGGTTCGGCGCATCGGAGAACATCTTCGTGTTCGTGTTTAGCTCGACGTGGACCTCGAAACCGAGGACCGGCTCGAACAGCTCGAGCGCCTTGTCGAAGTCCATGAGCTTGGCGGCGGCCATCAGCGCTTCCCTTCTGCGAGCTGCGGAGCACGAGTGAGCAGCGGCGCGCCCCACGAGTCGACGAGCAGCGTCTCGAGCGCGGCGCCGACCTTGTAGAGACGGGCATCCTCGCGCGCCGGAGCGATGAACTGGATGCCGACGGGCAGGCCATCGTCATCGGCGAGGCCGCTCGGAATGGAGATGCCGGGGACGCCGGCGAGGTTCACCGGGATGGTCGTGATGTCGTTGAGGTACATCTGCAGCGGGTCATCGATCTTCTCCCCGAGCTTGAACGCCGTGGTCGGGGCCGAGGGCGTCGCGATCACGTCGACCTCGGCGAACGCGTTCGCGAAATCCTGCTGGATGAGCGTGCGGACCTTCTGTGCGCTGCCGTAGTAAGCGTCGTAGTATCCGGCCGACAGTGCGTACGTGCCGAGGATGATGCGGCGCTTGACCTCATCGCCGAAGCCGGCGTCGCGGGTCGCGGACATGACGTCCTCGACCGTGGGGTTGCCGTCGGGCGTCACCCGCAGGCCGAAGCGCACGGAGTCGAACTTCGCGAGGTTGCTCGAAGCCTCGGCGGGGAGGATCAGGTAGTACGCAGCCACTCCGTATTCGAAGTGTGGAGCGCCGATCTCGACGATCTCGGCGCCCTGAGCCTCCATGAGCGCGAGCGCGCTGCGGAACGACGCCGCGACACCGGGCTGGAAGCCGCTGTCCGGGAGTTCGCGGATCACGCCGACCTTGAGCCCCTTGAGCACGTCTCCGCGCGCCCCTTCGCGGGCGGCCTCAGCGAACGAGGGCCACTCGTCGCGCAGCGAGGTCGAATCCTTGGGGTCGTGCCCGCCGATGGCGTCGTGCAGCAGCCCGGAATCGAGGACCGTCCGGGAGACCGGGCCGACCTGGTCGAGGCTGGAGGCGAGTGCGATCGCACCGTAGCGGCTCACGCCGCCGTATGTGGGCTTGACGCCCACCGTGCCGGTGACGTGCGCGGGCTGACGGATCGACCCGCCGGTGTCGGAGCCGAGCGCAAGCGGAGCCTCGAACGCGGCGACAGCAGCGGCGGAGCCACCGCCGGACCCACCGGGGATGCGATCGAGATCCCACGGGTTGTGCGTGGCGCCGTACGCCGAGTGCTCCGTGGAGGAACCCATCGCGAACTCGTCCATGTTGGTCTTGCCGAGAGCGATCATCCCTGCTGCGCGCGAGCGTGCGACGACCGTGGCGTCGTAGGGCGAGCGATATCCCTCGAGGATGCGCGAGCCGCTGGTCGTGGGCTGGTCGGTCGTCACCAGAACGTCCTTGATCGCCAACGGCACACCGGCGAGAGGCCCCAGGGATTCACCGGAAGCGCGGCGGGCGTCGATCGCGGCTGCGGCCTCGAGCGCTCCCTCGTTGACGTGCAGGAAGGCGTGCACGTCACCGTCGACGGCGGCGATGCGGTCGAGGTGCGCCTGCGTCGCCTCGACGCTCGACACCTCGCCCGTGGAGAGCTTGGCGGCGAGATCGGCCGCGTTCAGTCGGATGATGTCGCTCACTGCTCTTCTCCCAGGATCGCGGTGACCCGGAAGCGGCCGTCCGCGGCGTCCGGAGCGTTCTGCAGCACCTGCTCGTGCGTGAGCGTCTGCCCGACCACATCCGGTCGGAAGACATTGCTCAGCGGGATCGGGTGGCTCGTCGCGACGACATCATCTGTCGCAACCTCCGAGACCTTCGCGATGTTGTCGACGATCGCGTCGAGCTGGCCCGTGAGCCGCGACACCTCGTCGTCGTTCAGCTGGATGCGTGCGAGCACACCGAGATGGCGCACGAGTTCAGGGGTGATTTCAGACACCCCTCCAGTCTAGTTGCCGCACTCCGAACTCCCCTGCCCCGCGAGTCGGTCGACATATGCTGGGCGGGTGAGCACGTTCCAGCCCCCTCGCCCGTGGATCGCCAGCTATGCCGCAGGAGTCCCCGACGACCTCCCTCCCGTGGACGGCTCGCTCGTCGACATCGTCGCCGCTTCGGCCCGCGACTACCCGGACGCTCCCGCCCTGCAGTTCTTCGGCCGCGAGACCACCTACGCACAGCTGCAGTCGGCGATCGACCGCGCCGCAGCAGGACTTCGCGACCTCGGGGTCCGCGCAGGAGACCCGGTCGCCATCGTTCTACCGAACTGCCCCCAGCACATCGTGGCCTTCTACGCGGTACTCCGTCTCGGCGCTGTCGCCGTCGAGCACAACCCTCTCTATACCCCTCGCGAACTGCGCAAGCAGTTCGAGGATCACGGCGCGAAGCACGCGATCGTGTGGAACAAGGTCGTGTCCACGGTGCAGGAGTTCCCGACGGATCTGGCCGTCACGAACCTCATCTCCGTCGACGTGACCCGCGCCATGCCGTTCGTCACCCGTTTCGCGCTGCGGCTCCCGGTCGCCAAGGCTCGCGAGTCGCGCGCGGCGTTGACCGAGAAGGTGCGCGGTACCGTCGCGTGGGATTCTCTCCTGGCCTCCGAGCCGATCCCCGCCTCACATCCGATGCCGCGCACCGACGATCTCGCGATCATCCAGTACACGTCCGGTACCACGGGAACGCCGAAGGGCGCGGCCCTCACACACCGCAACCTGCTCGCCAACGCCGCGCAGGCTCAGGCCTGGGTGCCGTCGATCCAGCGCGGCAAGGGCTGCGTGGTCTATGCGGTCCTGCCGATGTTCCACGCCTACGGCCTCACGCTCTGCCTCACATTCGCGATGTCGATGGGCGCCCGACTCGTGCTGTTCCCCAAGTTCGATCCGGACCTCGTGCTCGACGTCGTCAAGAAGCACCCCGCGACATTCCTCCCACTCGTGCCGCCCATCGCGGACCGCCTCCTCGCCGCAGCGAAGGAGAAGGGTGTGTCGCTCGACGGCATCGAGGTCGCGATCTCCGGCGCCATGGCACTGCCGCACGAGCTGGTCGTCCCCTTCGAAGAGGCCACGCATGGCTACCTCGTCGAGGGCTACGGACTGAGCGAGTGCTCGCCCGTCCTGATGGCGAACCCGGTCGCGGACAACCGCGAGCCCGGCACGGTCGGGCTCCCCCTGCCCGGGACCGAATGCCGTGTCGTCGACCCGGAGAACCCGAGCGAAGACGTCCCGGCCGGATCAGCCGGAGAACTCGTCGTGCGCGGCCCCCAGGTGTTCTCGGGGTATTACGGCAAGCCCGAGGAGACGGAAGCCGTCTTTGTCGACGGCTGGTACCGGACCGGTGACATCGTCACGATCGACGACGCCGGATTCGTCCGCATCGTCGATCGCATCAAGGAGCTCATCATCACCGGCGGCTTCAACGTCGCGCCCACCGAGGTCGAGAACGCGCTGCGCCAGCACCCCCAGGTCGCGGATGCCGCGGTCGTCGGGTTGCCGAGCGAGCACTCCGGCGAGGAGGTCGTCGCCGCCATCGTCGTGGATGCCGGAACCGATGTCGATGTGGAGGCGATCCGAGATTTCGCCCGCAGCATCCTCACTCCGTACAAGGTGCCGCGTCGTGTGTTCGTGGTCGACGAGCTCCCCAAATCGCTGATCGGGAAGGTGCTCCGACGTCAGGTCAAGGAGAAGCTGCTCGCCCTGACCACCGGCGCCTGAGGTCGTCCTCACAGGCGCCGAGCGCCGCAGCGCGCTACCCTTGGGAAGTGACCCCTGAAGATGCAGTGCTGACCGACGCCCCCGAGGACTCCCCCGCGACCCCCGGATTCGAGGAGCTCGGCATCACCGGGCCCGTCCTCAAAGCCATCAAGGACCTCGGCTACGAGACCCCGTCGCCCATCCAGGCGGCGACCATTCCAACGCTTCTCGCCGGCCGCGACGTAGTCGGCCAGGCACAGACCGGAACGGGTAAGACCGCCGCTTTCGCGCTTCCCGTCCTCGAACGCCTCGATGTCTCCCAGAAGATCCCGCAGGCGCTCGTGCTCGCTCCCACCCGTGAGCTCGCACTCCAGGTGTGCGAGGCATTCGAGTCCTATGCCTCGAAGATGAAGGGCGTGCACGTCCTCCCCGTCTACGGCGGACAGGGCTACGGCGTGCAGCTGTCCGCGCTGCGACGCGGTGTCCACGTCATCGTCGGTACGCCCGGCCGAATCATGGACCACCTCGCCAAGGGCACACTCGACCTGTCCGAGTTGAAGTATCTGGTGCTCGATGAGGCCGATGAGATGCTGAAGATGGGCTTCGCGGAAGACGTCGAGCAGATCCTCGCGCAGACCCCGGAGGAGAAGCAGGTCGCGCTGTTCTCGGCCACGATGCCGCCGCAGATCCGTCGACTCGCGCAGAAGTACCTGCGTGAGCCGGAAGAGATCAGCATCAAGTCCAAGACTGCCACCGGCACGAACATCACGCAGCGCTACCTCGTCGTGTCGTATGCGCAGAAGGTCGATGCGCTCACCCGCATCCTCGAGGTCGAGAACTTCGACGGGATGATCGTCTTCGTGCGCACCAAGAACGAGACCGAGACGCTGGCCGAGAAGCTGCGGGCCCGGGGATACTCCGCAGCCGCGATCAACGGCGACGTGCCCCAGGTGCAGCGCGAGCGTAGTGTCAACCAGCTCAAGGACGGCAAACTCGACATCCTCGTCGCGACCGACGTGGCCGCTCGCGGTCTCGACGTCGAGCGCATCAGCCACGTCGTCAACTTCGACATCCCCACCGACACCGAGTCGTACGTGCACCGCATCGGTCGCACGGGTCGTGCGGGACGATCGGGCGATGCGATCAGCTTCATCACCCCGCGCGAGCGCTACCTCCTGAAGCACATCGAGAAGGCCACCCGTCAGCAGCCCGCCCAGATGCAGCTGCCTAGCACGGAGGACGTGAACACCACGCGTCTGAACCGCTTCGACGACGCGATCACCACCGCACTGTCGGAGACCGGCCGCATCGACGCTTTCCGCGACATCGTCGCCCACTACGTCCGCCACCACGACGTCCCCGAGGCCGACGTGGCAGCAGCTCTCGCCGTGGTCGCTCAGGGCGACAAGCCGCTGCTCCTGGACCCGGCCAACGATCCGCTGACGAAGGCTGTCGAAGCAGATAATCGCCCTCCGCGCGAGCGCACGGGACGGGACGCGCGTGAGTCCCGCGAACCGCGTGAGCGTCGAGGTCGCGGCGACTACACGGCATACCGCATCGAGGTCGGTCGCCGTCATCGGGTCGAACCGCGCCAGATCGTCGGTGCCCTCGCGAACGAAGGCGGCCTCGGCCGTGACGACTTCGGCGCGATCAACATCCGTCCCGACTTCTCGGTCGTCGAGCTTCCGGCGAACATGAGTCCGACCGTCCTGGAGAAGCTTCGCGACACCCGCATCTCCGGTCGGTTGATCGAGATCAAGCCCGACCGCGGCCCCGCCGGCGCGCGCCGCAGCGGCCCGCGTGAAGGTGGACGCGACGCGGGAGACCGGTTCGAGCGTCGTGACCGCGACGAGCGACCGGCTCGCGACAGCCGCGACGAGAAGCCGTTCCGCAAGCCCCGTCACAAGAGCTGACGCCGCATCGCGCGCGGTTCGGACTATCCCGTTCCGCGCGCGAGTTGCGCCGCGACGTCGATCAGCGGCTCGGGGTGCGCCAACAATGCCCGCTGTTCGGGGTGTGCGATGAGGTGCGCGATCAATCGATGTGCGCCCGCCACCGTCGGCTGCCAGTAGCCACCGACGTGATGGCGGCTCAGCGGCAGCGTCGTGCTCTCACCATCGACAGTGAGCGTCACCGCTCCATCATCGGGCTCGATGCCGGGGTCGCTCAGCATCGCCGCCGTCAGTGCGCCGAGCAGTACCGTGCCGAAGAACCCGGGCAGCCGGAACCGCGTCGTCGGCACATCGAGAGCGATCCCCTCCACGCGGTCCCACGGCACGATCCCTTGACCTTCGGCACCTCGGCGGATGATCACCGCCTGCGGAGTGAGACGAAGATGGTGTCGCCCGGGGTCTCCGAGCGCCAGAGCATTCGGAACGACGATCAGAGGCCCGTAACGCTTCACGACCCGTCGCTCGCGGGCGGGAGCGCGGCCGGCCCCTCTGTCACGAGGATGTGGAACTGTGCCGCGTCGAGGATCCGGATTCCGAGGTCCTCGGCCTTGGCGAGTTTCGATCCCGCGCCGGGACCCGCCGCTACGAAATCCGTTTTCTTCGACACGCTCGACGCAGCCTTACCGCCCGCGTTGATGATCGCCTCCTGCGCGCCGTCGCGGGTGTAGCCGTCGAGGGAGCCGGTGGCCACCACCGTGAGACCTTCGAGCACTCCACCCGCCGCAACCGCCGCACCCGGCCCGGGGTGGCCAGGCGTCGACCACTGCACGCCCGCATCGGCCCACTGCTGCACGATCTCCTGATGCCAGTCGACCTCGAACCATGCGAGCAGGGAATCGGCGATGATGCCCCCCACGCCCTCGACGGCGGCAAGCTCGTCTCGCGTAGCCGCACGGATCGCATCGAGAGAGCCGAACCACTGCGCCAGAGCCCGGGCGGCGACGGGGCCGACGTGGCGGATGTTGAGCGACACAAGCAGTCGCCACAACTCCTTGGTCTTCGCCTTCTCGAGCTCGGCGAGCAGGGTGAGCGCCTGCGACGACGGCTGCGGCCCCTCGAGACCCGACTTCTTCTCGGCCGCGGTGGGGTTGCGTCGGAAAGGAGCGCGCGTCTTGACGATCCCGTCCTCGTCCTCCTTCGGGAGTCCGGTCTCGGAATCTCGCACGAACAGTTCGATGGGTACGAGCTCCTCGAGGGTGAGGGCGAACAGCCCGGCCTCGGTCTCGAGCGGGGGCACAGCCGGTGAGGTCGGTTGGGTGAGCGCCGCAGCGGTCACCTCGCCGAGCGCTTCTACATCGAGGGCGCCGCGGGATCCGATGTGCTCGACACGGCCACGGACCTGAGCGGGACACGAACGCGCGTTCGGGCACCGGAGGTCGATGTCGCCTTCCTTCATCGCGCGTAACGGTGTACCGCATTCCGGGCACTCGACCGGCATGACGAACTCCCGCTCGCTGCCGTCGCGCTTCTCGACCACGGGGCCGAGAACCTCGGGGATCACGTCGCCGGCCTTGCGCAGAACGACGGTGTCGCCGATCAGCACGCCCTTGGCCTTGACGACATCCTTGTTGTGCAGCGTGGCCTGGCGGACGACGGAACCGGCCACGTGCGCGGGCGCCATGACGGCGAACGGCGTGGCGCGCCCCGTGCGTCCCACCGATACGACGATGTCGAGGAGCTTGGTCTGGACCTCTTCGGGCGGGTACTTGTAGGCGATGGCCCAGCGGGGCGCTCGGCTCGTCGCGCCGAGTTCGTCGTGCAGCTCGAGCTCGTCGACTTTGACCACGATGCCGTCGAGCTCGTGCTCGATGTCATGACGGTGCTCGCCGAAGTACTCGACGAAGGACACCACCTCGTCGATCGTGTGGCACACCTTCGTATGCGGGCTCGTGGGCAGACCCCATTCGGCGAGCAGGTCGTACACCTCGCTCTGCGCGGCGACGGGAGGGTTCGTCCACGCGCCGATGCCGTGCACGTAGAGCGCGAGCGACTCGATGCGCAGGAGTCCGGCCTCGAGTTCGAGGCCGTTCTTCTTGTCGATCTGCTGGCGGAGCCCGCCGCTGGCGGCATTGCGCGGATTGGCGAACGACGGGAAGCGTCGGGCGGCCGCCGTCTGCGCCTTCTCCTCGTCGAACGCCTTCTTCGCGCCTCCCCTGGCTTCCCAGCGCGCGAGAGCATCGGCGTACGCGCGGTCCCGGAAGTCGGCCTGCGCAGCGTTGAGACGCTCGAACGCTGCGACAGGGATGAATACCTCGCCACGCACTTCGGCGATCGGGGGATGACCCTCCCCGCTCAGCCGTTGCGGGATCTCTGGCAGACGGAGGGCGTTCTCCGTCACGATCTCGCCGACGCGGCCGTCGCCCCGAGTGGCGGCAGAGGTGAGGACGCCGTTCTCGTACCGGAGGTTGATCGCGAGCCCGTCGATCTTCAGCTCGGTGAGCCACGCGACATCACGCCCGGCGGCGGCCCTGGTCTTCGCCGCCCACTCCCGCAGTTCGTCGACGGAGAAGACGTTGTCGAGGCTGAGCATGCGCTCGGCGTGCTCGATCGTCGCAAGCCCCGTTGCCTCGGCCGCCCCGACCATCTGGGTGGGCGAATCCTGACCCTGCAGCTCGGGGTGCAGCCGCTCCAGTTCCTCGAGCCGATGCATCCATCCGTCGTAGGTGAAGTCATCCACGACCGATGTGTCACGGCCGTAATAGGCCTCCTTCGCGTCGAGGATGCGAGCGGTCAGCTCCTCGGCTTCGGTTCGGGCGTCTTCCAGCGAGATGTTCTCCGGCACCCCGCCAGTCTACGAGCGGGCACCGACACCGATGGGGTCTACGCGCCGACAGGCACCGCCGACACCGTGGTGTCGATCGTGAACTGCCCGAGCACCCGGGTGCCGACGTAGAGCACGGCGGTCTGCCCAGGCGCGACCCCGTCGAGCGGGACCTCCGGCGTCACCCGGACCCCGTCGTCCGAGACCACGGCACGTGCGGCGACCGGCTCGGAGTGCGCGCGGATCTGCACGTGACACTCGAACGAGGACTCCGTCGGCGCGGCCCCGGCCCAGCTGAACCGCTCCCCTGCGATCTCCGCGATCGCGAGAGCCTCCTTGGGTCCGACCACGACGGTGTTCGACACCGGTCGGACTTCGAGCACGAAGCGAGGCTTGCCGTCCGCCGCGGGCACACCGAGCTTGAGGCCGCGGCGCTGTCCCACCGTGAAGGCATGCGCCCCCTCGTGCGAGCCGACGACCTCCCCGCTGCGATCCACGATCTCGCCCGTGGCGGTTCCGACCTTCTCAGCGAGCCATCCTCGGGTGTCCCCGTCGGGGATGAAGCAGATGTCGTGGCTGTCCGGCTTCTGGGCGACGGTCAGGCCGCGTGCTGCCGCCTCGGCACGAACGATCGCCTTCGAGGGGGTCGTTCCGAGCGGGAAGTACGTGTGTGCGAGCTGCTCAGCGTTCAGCACACCCAGGACGTACGACTGGTCCTTGGCGTTGTCCGACGCCCGGTGCAGCTCCAGTCCGTCGGCACCGTCGACGAGCGTGGCATAGTGCCCGGTGCACACGGCGTCGAAGCCGAGCTCGATCGCGCGCTCCAGGAGGGCCGCGAACTTGATCTTCTCGTTGCAGCGCATGCAGGGGTTGGGCGTTCGTCCTGCCTGGTACTCGGAGATGAAGTCCTCGATGACATCGTCGCGGAAACGCTCGGAGAAGTCCCACACGTAGAACGGGATGCCGAGCAGGTCGGCGGCGCGGCGGGCATCGAGCGCATCCTCGATTGTGCAGCACCCGCGACTACCCGTGCGGAGCGTTCCACCGGCTCTGGAGAGCGCCAGGTGCACACCGACCACGTCGTGCCCCGCCTCCACGGCTCTTGCTGCCGCGACGGCGGAGTCGACGCCGCCGCTCATCGCCGCAAGGATCCGCATGGGAACAGTCTACGAGCGTGCGCCTGTGCCGGCGCCGGAAGCTCGCGCATAGGCGTCGCCGATCGCGGCGAGCACCGCTTCGACATCGGCGTCCGTCGACGTCCGACCCAGCGAGAATCGCAGCACGCTGCGCGCATCCCGCTCGCTCCGCCCCATCGCCATCACGACGTGCGACGGCTCGGCGACGCCTGCCTGGCACGCCGATCCGGTCGACGCCGCCACCCCGGCGACGTCGAGGAGGAACAACAGGCTCTCCCCCACCGCACCGGGGAACAGCACCTGCGCGTTGCCCGGCAGCCGGTCCGTCGGATCGCCCAGGAGCTCGGCTGCCGGCACGGCGGAACGTAGGCCCGAGACGAGACGGTCGCGCAGCACACGCAATCGCGCGGCCTCCTCCGTCCGCTCGGACTCGGCGAGCTCGAGTGCAGTGGCGAACGCCGCAGCACCGGCGACGTCCTGGGTTCCGGCCCGGAGGCCTCGTTGCTGCGCGCCGCCGCGGAGGACGGCCGTCATTCGAGCGGTGCGAGCTGTGACGAGCACCCCGACGCCGACGGGAGCCGCGATCTTGTGCCCGGCGAGACTCATGGCCACGAGCCCCACTCCTCCGGCGGGATCTCCACGCAGATCCCGGAACGACAGCGGTACATGTCCGAGCGCGGCGACGGCGTCGAGGTGGAGCGCCACACCCGCCGTCGCGGCGGCGGCGGCAAGCGCCGCCGCGTCGTTGATCGTGCCCGCCTCATTGTTCGCGACGAGCGCGGTGGCGAGAGCGGCGCCCGGAAGCCGGAGAGCGAACTGTTCCGGATCGATCCGTGCCTGGGCGGTCACCGGCACCCGGCGCAGCTCGGCGCCGTCTTCCACGAGCGCAGCCACGGTGTCCATCGTGGCGTGGTGCTCGGCTTCGGGCATCACGATCGCCGCCGTACCTTCGGGGCGGGCCCTCCACAGCCCCTGCAACGCCAGATTGATCGACTCGGTGCCACCCGAGGTGAACACGATCTCGATCGGGTCGGCATCGAGCACCGCGGCGACCCGCTCGCGGGATTCCTCGAGCAGTCGGCGGGCATCCTGGCCGGCGCCGTGCGTGGAGGAGGCGTTGCCGACGGTCACTGTGGCAGCCAGCCAGGCGTCACGCGATTCGGGGCGCAGAGGCGTGGTCGCCGCATGATCGAGATAGTGCCGCATCCTTCGATTCTCTCGCGAAACCCGCCCTGCCGGGTCTCCGTCCGTGGAACCCGGTACGCCCTGACATGAGACTGCAACACATCGCGCCTAGTGTGTACTCATGCCCGCGTCCCGAGACCTGACCGTGCCCGGCGGCACCACCCTCGACAACCTCGGCGTCCGTCTGCACGACGGCGTCGGCACCCTGCGCGTCTGGTCGCAGAACGCCTCGTCCATCGAGCTGGTCGTGTTCGACTCCACCGACCTGGACTGGGCGACCGACGAGGTTCCGCTCGAACGGCTGGCAGGAGGCGTCTGGGAGATCACCACGGAGCTCCTTCAGCCCGGCGTCCGCTACGCCGTCCGCGTCGGCGGGCCCCACGGCCCGGGAAACACCTTCAACCCGGAGACGCTGTTGCTGGACCCGTATGCACGGGGCCTGGCCCAGGGCGACGGCTACGAGGAGTGGCGTTCGGTCGTCATCGTCGACGGCTTCGACTGGGGCGATTCCCAGAAGCCTCGTATCCCGCTCGACCGCACGGTGATCTACGAGGGGCATCTCAAGGGACTCACCAAGCGTCACCCCGATGTGCCGCCCGCCCTGCACGGCACCTATGCGGGCCTCGCCCATCCCGCGATGATCGAGTACTTCCACTCGCTGGGCATCACCTCCATCGAGCTCCTCCCCGTGCACGCCTTCGTGCCGGAGCCGCGCCTGCTCGAACGCGGACTCACCAACTACTGGGGCTACAACACCCTGAATTTCTTCACCCCGCACACCGCCTACGCGACCGAGGACGCGCGCAAAGAAGGACCGGAGGCCGTCCTCGCCGAGTTCAAGGGGATGGTGCGGCTGCTGCACGAGGCCGGCCTCGAAGTGATCCTCGACGTCGTGTACAACCACACCTCCGAAGAGGGCATCGGCGGTCCCCGCTCGAGCCTGCGCGGCATCGACAACGCCCACTACTACCGCCAGGACGAGTCCGGCGTCTACGTCGACACCACCGGGTGCGGCAACACGCTGAACACGGCGACCGATGCCGGGGCCAGACTCGTCCTCGACTCCCTCCGCTACTGGGCTCAGGAGATGCAGATCGACGGCTTCCGCTTCGACCTCGCCACCGCGATCGCCCGCGACGGGGCACACACCTACACGCCGGAGCATCCGCTCCTGCAGGCCATCGCGGATGACCCGATCCTCGCCGACACCAAGCTCATCGCCGAGCCGTGGGACGTCGGTCTCGGCGGGTGGCAGACGGGGAACTTCCCGTCGGGATGGCACGAGTGGAACGACCGCTATCGCGACCGCGTACGCAACTTCTGGCTCAGCGACATCGACTATGCACGACGTGCGTCCGCCCCGGTGGGCGTCGGTGGGTTCGCGACCCGACTCGCCGGATCCTCCAACACGTTCAGCGAAGACCGGGGGCCGCTCGCCAGCGTGAACTTCGTCACGGCACACGACGGCTTCACCCTGCACGATCTCGTCTCGTACGACGTCAAGCACAATGAAGCGAACGGTGAGCAGAACCGCGACGGTGCCGACATGAACCGCGCCTTCAACCACGGTGTCGAGGGGCCCACGGATGACCCGACGATCCTCGCCGCGCGGCGCAAAGCGATGCGCAACCTTCTCGGGACGCTGCTCCTCTCGGCCGGCATCCCGATGCTCACGGCGGGCGACGAGGTCGGACGCACCCAGCGCGGCAACAACAACGCCTATGCTCAGGACTCCGCTCTCACCTGGCTCGCCTGGGATTTCGAGCCCTGGCAGGAGGACCTCCGCGCCCATGTCTCACGCCTGATCCGGTTGCGGCAGGAGAACCCGGCATTGCGCCCCGGCCGCTACGCGCGACTCGGCGAGCACATCCCGAATGCCTCGGTCATGGACTGGTTCGACCAGAACGGCGAGACGATGGAGCAGGGCCAGTGGGCCGACCCCGGCAACCGGACCCTCCAGTACGTCGCCGCCTCCACCCCCGATACCGAGGCCTACAACCGCATCCTGCTCATCGTGCACGGGACGGAGTCACCCATCGACGTGCGCCTCCCCGACGAGATCGAGGGCGCGACCCGCTTCGTGTCGCTGTGGTCGAGCGCTCAGGAGCGGCCTTCCGACGAGCAGGAGATCTTCGCGCCCGGCGATGTGCTTCCCGTCTCCGGTACATCGATGAGGCTGTTCCGCGTCGAATGAACCCGGCTCCCGACGCACCACGCGGCACGCTACCCGCGACCACGACGGCGCGGTACATTCGGGATGTGGCTGCACGTGCTGGTACTCGGTCCTCGGCTCTACGGAGCCCCGCTCAGATCCCGACGCGCGCCTTCGGCGACGCGGATGTCCCGGGCTCGCTTCGCTCCACTCGCATCCCGCTGCTCGATCCGACACCTGCAGTGCCCGGCGGCTTCGCGCCGAAGGCCTTCGTGGGCGAGGTCGTCCCGTTCACCGTGGTCTCGTTCCGCGAGGGCCACGACATCATCGGTGTGCAGGTGCGCCTCACGTCGCCCACGGGCGAGGAGAGCCTGCACCGGCTGACCGCCCGGAGCGACGGCACGGACCGGTGGGCGGCGGAGATCGCGCTCGACGAGCAGGGTGCATGGCGCTATCGGTTCGAAGCGTTCTCCGACGACTTCGCAACCTGGGCCCACGCCGCGGAGCTGAAGGTCGCAGCCGGTGTCGACGTGCCGGTGATGGCCGCGCTCGGCGCAGAGCTGCTCGCGCGGGCCGCCGCTGAGAAGGACCGCCCCGCCGCCCAGCGGAAACGTCTGCTCGCGGACGCCGAGTCGCTGCGGACCGGGGATGGCGAAACGGCACTCGCGCTCTCCACCGATTCCGGACTGGCTGATGTCTTCCTGGCCCGCCCTCTGACGAGCCTGCGTTCCGCCACCGAGCGACAGACGCTCAACGTGGACCGTGCCGCGGCGGGCGTCGGTGCGTGGTACGAGTTCTTCCCGCGATCGGAGGGCGCGAAGCGGCTCAAGGACGGGACCGTGAAGAGCGGGACGTTCCGCACGGCAGCCAAACGCTTGCCGGAGGTCGCCGCGATGGGTTTCGACGTGGTCTATCTGGTTCCGATCCATCCGATCGGTACCACCAACCGCAAGGGGCGCAACAACACCCTCACAGCGGAGCCGGGTGATCCCGGATCCCCATATGCGATCGGCTCCGCCGAGGGCGGTCACGACGCGATCCACCCGGACCTGGGATCGCCGGCCGACTTCCGCGCCTTCGTTCGCGCGGCGCACGGAGCCGGCCTCGAAGTCGCACTCGACCTCGCACTCCAGGCCGCCCCGGACCACCCCTGGGTGCGCGAGCACCCCGAGTGGTTCACGACCCTCCCCGACGGCAGCATCGCGTACGCCGAGAACCCGCCGAAGAAGTACCAGGACATCTACCCGCTCAACTTCGACAACGACCCCGATGGCATCGCGGCCGAGATGTTGCGGATCGTGAAGCACTGGGTGGCCCAGGGGGTGAAGATCTTCCGGGTCGACAACCCCCACACCAAGCCGCTGCAGTTCTGGGAGTGGCTGATCCGCGAGATCGGCGCCGTCGATCCGGACGTGATCTTCCTCGCGGAGGCCTTCACCCGCCCCGCCGTCATGCGTGCCCTGGCCGCCGTCGGTTTCCAGCAGAGCTACAGCTACTTCACGTGGCGGAATACCAAGAGCGAACTGGAGGAATTCCTCACCTCCGTGTCGCAGGAGACTTCCGACTACATGCGGCCCAACCTCTTCGTGAACACCCATGACATCCTGACCGAGTACCTGCAGTTCGGCGGGCGCGCGGCGTACCGTATCCGTGCCTGCATCGCCGCCACCGCAGGGCCCGTTTACGGGGTATACGCCGGCTACGAGCTCTTCGAGAACGTGGCGAGGCCCGGGTCGGAAGAGAACATCGACAACGAGAAGTACGAGTTCAAGTTCCGCGACTGGTCGGGCGCAGAGGCCCGCGGCGAATCGCTCGCTCCTCTGCTCCGGCGCCTCAACGAGATCCGCGCAGCTCACCCCGCACTCGGCCAGCTCAGGAACTTCCGGGCGCACTGGAGCGACGACGATGCCGTCCTCGTGTACAGCAAGCACCTGCCGGCGCCGTTCACCGGTACCGGACGTCCCGATACCGTCATCGTGGTGGCGAACGTCGACCCGCACTCCGTGCGCGAGACGACCGTGCACCTCGACAGCACGCAATGGGGCATCCCGCTCGGCGATCCGTTCGAGGTCGAAGACCTGCTCACCGGCGCCGTCTGGACGTGGAACGATCACAACTATGTGCGGCTCGACGCCTTCGCCGAGCCGGTGCACATCCTGAAGGTGAGGGAGCGAGCATGAGCTACACAGAAGATGTCGCCGCATCCACCGAGTGGGAGGCCGTCTCCTCGGCCACGCACCACGATCCGCACGCCATCCTCGGCGCGCACCCCCACAAAGACGCCGCAGACCGCACGGTCACCGTGATCCGCGTCCGACGCCCGCTGGCCGCCGGCGTGTCCGCGGTGTTCGGCGACGGCAGCCGGCTCGAGCTCGCCCACGTGGCGCATGGCATCTGGGAGGCGCAGCACGTCGGTCCCCCGCTCCCATACCGGCTCGCCACGCGGTACGCGGATCACGAGGAGACGCTCTCCGGGGATCCGTATCGACACCGTCCGACTCTCGGAGACCTCGACCTCCATCTGATCGCCGAGGGACGGCACGAACGCCTCTGGGAGGCGCTGGGTGCCCACCCCCGGACGCTGGACGGCGAGCAGGGCGTCGCGTTCGCCGTCTGGGCGCCCAACGCCTCCGCAGTGCGCGTCGTCGGCGATCATAACGACTGGAACGGCGATGCGCACGCGATGCGCTCGATGGGCGTGAGCGGAGTCTGGGAGCTCTTCATCCCCGATCTCCCCGTGGGCACGCGATACAAGTATCAGATCCGCACCCGCGACGGAGCCTGGATACTGAAAGCCGACCCGATGGCGCTCGCGGCCGAGGTACCGCCGAACACAGCATCCGTCGTGACCGCGTCGTCCTACGAGTGGGCGGACGGCGCGTGGATGACCCGGCGTGCCGCGACCCACGCCGTCGCGCAGCCGCTGTCGGTCTACGAGATCCACGTCGGCTCCTGGCGTGAGGGCCTCGGGTACCGGGACATCGCCGAGCCGCTGATCCAGCACGTGACGGATACCGGATTCACCCACGTCGAGTTCATGCCGTTGGCGGAACACCCCTTCGGGGGCTCCTGGGGCTACCAGGTCAGCGGCTATTACGCGCCCACGAGCCGTTTCGGCACCCCGGACGACCTGAGATACCTGATCGATCGGCTGCACCAGGCCGGCATCGGCGTGATCATGGACTGGGTTCCCGGGCACTTCCCGAAAGACGCCTTCGCCCTCGCGCGCTTCGACGGCCAGCCCCTGTACGAACACCCCGATCCTCGCCGCGGCGAGCACCAGGACTGGGGCACGCTCATCTTCGACTACGGCCGACCGGAGGTGCGCGGCTTCCTCGTAGCCAACGCGCTGTACTGGTTCAGGGAGTTCCACGTCGACGGGCTGCGGGTCGATGCCGTCGCCTCGATGCTCTATCTCGACTACTCCCGCGAAGCCGGCGAATGGGAACCGAACATCCACGGTGGCCGGGAGAATCTCGAGGCGATCCGGTTCCTGCAGGAGGTGAACGCCACGGCCTACCGACTGCACCCGGGGATCATGATGATCGCCGAGGAGTCGACCAGCTTCCCGGGCGTCACCGCACCCACCGACCACGCCGGCCTGGGGTTCGGGTTCAAATGGAACATGGGCTGGATGAACGACTCTCTCCAGTACATCTCGCGCGATCCCATGTACCGCGCGCATCACGAAGGCGAGATGACCTTCTCCTTCGTGTATGCATTCGGGGAGAACTACCTGCTGCCGATCAGCCACGACGAAGTCGTGCACGGAAAGGGCAGCCTGATGGCGAAGATGCCCGGCGACCACTGGCACAAGCTCGCGAACGTCCGCGCGTACCTCGCCTACATGTGGGGGCATCCCGGGAAGAAGCTCCTGTTCATGGGCCAGGAGTTCGGTCAGCTCGCCGAGTGGTCCGAAGGGCGTGAGCTGGATTGGTGGCTCCTCGACCAGCCGTCGCACGCGCAGCTGCAGGGCTTCGTCGGCGCGATGAACCGTGCGTACAGATCCCAGTCCCCGCTGTGGGCACGGGACAACGACGGATCATCGTTCCAGCGCCTCGGCGCACCCAGCTGGGACCCGACCGTGATCGCCTTCGAGCGGCGGGATGCCCACGGCGGACGTCTCGTCGTCGTGAGCAACTTCGCCGGGGTGGAGCGCGCGGGATATCGACTCGCACTCCCGCAGGACGGCGTCTGGCAGGAGGTTCTCAACACCGACGCCGCCGATTACGGCGGACGAGGGTCCGGAAACCTGGGCATGGTCTTCGCCACCGGTGAGGACGGAAGCGCCCCCACGGCGACGATGACCCTTCCTGCGCTGTCGACGCTGTGGCTGCGGCACCAGTCGGACCCACACGTGCCTACCGTGAGCCACGGATGACGGGGGCGCGCGCCGGATCCTCCGACGGCTAGAACAACAGCGAAGAAAGCCGGTTCCGGGCGGCTACCACCCGCGGGTCGCCCGTCCCGATGAGGCCGAACAGCTCGATCAGCCGCTCCCGCACCGGGGTGCGCTGATCGGACGGCAGTTGGGCGAACAGGTCGAGCAGTCGCGAGAAAGCGTCGTCGACGTGACCGCCGGCCAGATCGAGGTCTGCCACGTCGAACTGCGCCTGGACGTCGAGCGGTCCCTCGGCAGCCGCCGCACGCGCTGCCTGCAGGTCGAGCCCCTGCACGCGGTCGAGCAGACTCACCTGGCCGAGACCAGCGATCGCCTCCTCATCACGAGGGTTCTCGGCGAGGGCCTTCTCGTAGGCGCGGATCGCGGCGGTGTAGTCGCCTGCCTCGATCGCGGCGAACGCCTCGGCGTGCAGCGGGGGAAGCTCCGGCTCCTCCGGCGTCGACGGCGCCTCGGCATCGGCGTCGACCGCAAGCGATCCGGTGACACCGTTCTGCGCTGCCACCTGCAGCAGCTGCGCGAAGACATCGCGCACCTGCTGCTCCGGCACCGCTCCGGTGAACATCGGCACGGGCTGACCGGCGATCAACGCGACGACCATCGGGATCGACTGCGCGCGGAAGCTCTGCGCGAGCTGCGGGTTCGCATCGACGTCGACCTTGGCGAGCAGCACGCGGCCGCCGAGTTCACGCGTCACCTTCTCGATGATCGGACTCAGCTGTTTGCACGGCCCGCACCACTCGGCCCACAGATCCACGACGACGGGAACCGTGCGCGAGAGTTCGAGGATCTGCCCGAATGTCTCATCGGTCGCATCGACGACGACATCGACCACGCCGGGGGCTGGAGCCCCCTCGGGCGGAGCCGCCGGTCGGTTGCGGAGGGTCGACAGGTCCACCGCGCCACGCAGCGCGGTAGGAGAGATTTCACTCACTTGATCACCTTCACGGAAAGGAGGTCCTGGTGGACTGCCAGGAGCCTGATCTGCTCCGTCGATCCCTGAGCGGGGACCGAGAAGAACAGCTGGAACTCGTACGTCGTCTCGACGCCCTTCGCGGATTCCGTCGCGCCCGTCAGGGCCTTGGCCTCTGCGTTGTCGCCGAACCGGATCACCACGTCGGAAGACGTCGGCGTCACCGTCTCGGTATCGGTCAGAGAAACCGCGACGATCGCACCACTGTCGAGCGTGGTCATCGAGATGGGCTCATCCGTCGTCGGCGCCATGTCGAATGCCGCCTTGGACGTCTTGGCGGCACCCTTGTCGGCGAGCCCCTTGACCACGGCCTGCCGGCTGTCGGTGATCGACGTCGCGAGATTCAACGCGAGGTCATCGAACAGGCCGTAGAACTCGCTCTTCTCCCCCGAGTCGACGACGTCGGCGAACGCCGGGGCGAGTTCCGCGGGCGGGAGCGTGAGGAACGCGGAGTCCGACGGGACGAGCGACGTGCCGAGCCAGCTGGCCGCGACATCGGGGAAAACCGCATCCGCGGACATCTCGGCCATATTGCTGACCTTGTAGTTCGACCACGGGTCTGACTGCGTCATCATGAGCACAACGGGCGGCTCGGTGTCGTCGCCCTTGCTCTTCGCGAGCATGAGCACGGTGCGCGGCCACACATCGGTCGCCTCCGGAAGCACGACCTCGACATCATCCGTCGGGATCGCCGCAGGAACAGCCATGTCCGTGAGCTTGGTCCGCAGCGCGTACTCGGTCGTGCGGGCGGCGAGAGCCGGTCCGTCCAGACGCGTGGCGGCCAGGTCGAGATCGAGTGCGGCGTCTGCCTCCACCACCGTGTCGGATACCGACTTCAGGATGCGCTTGGCCTGCGCCTCGGTCACGGCGGGGGGCTTCTGATTCTCCGGCGCGATGACGGTCGGGCTGGGCGAGGGTGACGCAGAAGCATCGCCGAACTGCGGCCAGGAATCGGCGGAACACCCGGCAGCGAGAAGGGCAGTGAGCCCGAGGGCCGGGATCGCCAGCAGCCGGCGACGACGAGCGGGGCTCTTCGCGCGCATCGACGTCTTCGAGTCGTTCTCCTTGGGGTCCACGATCTCCCCATCTTCGATCTCGGTGTCCGGGGTATCTGCGGAGGGCGCCGGGTCGGCGGAGGCCGGTGTATCCGTTGAACCTTCGATCGCTGCGCGCTCTTCCGGGGGAAGCACCGCGACGTCGATCGGCTCGGTCACAGGAAGGGGGCCGGGGCCCTTGCGGCGCGGACCCCGTCCACGACGCTGGTGGCGGATTCCGAGGACGTACAGGACGAGTCCGATCAGCAGGACGATGCCGCCGGCGACCATGAGGGGCCCTGCCAGGGGGGTCGAGGTGTCGAGCGGCCAGGAGACGACGATGTCGTCGGGAGCATCCTCCGTGCCGTCGTACGCGACCAGCATGCTCGTTCCCTCGGGGAGTTGCATGTTGTCGGCGACGAGCGTGTTCTCCTTCTCGAAGGAGTCGAGCCACAGGTCGGAGCCACGGGGATCACGGCCAGTGTCGGCTTCGCCCTCTTCGCCCTCGTCGCCACCGGCCGACGCGTCCGGCGACACGTGCTCGACGGCGAAGCTGCTGTCGTCGTCCACCGTGACGTGGTTGTAGTCGGAGTCTGCGAGCCAGGCTTCCATGTCGGCTGTCCTGCCGTAGCTGCCGAAGATGTCACCCTGACCGCGCACGATCAAGGTCTGCACTCCGGGGTTCGTCCGGAGCACGTCCCCGTCCAGCAGGACGAACGGTGCAGGCTCATCGATCTTGACTTGCGTCTGCTGCGAGTCGGGGCCCACGAAGGTGCGCTGGGCGATCCCCGCCCCGATCAGCACGGCGGCAAGCACGAAGGCCACCACGGCCCATACGAAACGCACGAATAGTCTCCTCACGCATCACCGGCACCTGCCCGCGACGCAACACTCGACATTTCAGACTAGCGAAATCAGCTGTGTGTTGCCCACGTACACATGCAGTGCCGGCTGGACCGGCACGTCGCGCGCCACGTGGCTCGGCGTCTGGATACCCTTGCTGCAGTCGTTTCGAGGAGTCGTCGCATGAAGATCCACAATCCGTTCCGCACCGCCCTCGTGGCGACGCTCGGCGTGGGACTGGGGATCCTCCTGATCAACAGCGTGGAGACACTTTCGAGCGTCCTGCTCTACGTCGGCACAGCGCTCTTCCTCAGCCTGGGCCTCGATCCGCTCGTCTCCTTCCTGGAACGTCGTAGGCTCCCCCGCTGGCTCGCCGTGCTGGTGACGATCCTCGCGGTCCTCGCGATCTTCAGCGGGATCGTGCTGATCATCCTCCCCGTACTCGTGGATCAGATCTCCCAGCTGATCGCGCAGATCACGGCCATCGTTTCGCGAGGGAACATGATCCCCGATCTCAAGGAGTGGATGCAGGACACCTTCCCGAATCTGCAGGTCGATGTCGTCTTCACGTACGTCACCGACTGGCTGACGACGAACCTCGCCGAGATCGGCGGATCCATCGGTCAGGGCGTCCTCGTCGCCAGCGGCGCCGTCGTCAGCGGACTGTTCGGCGCGTTCATCATCCTCATCCTGACGATCTACCTCACCGCCTCGACGCCATCGCTCAAGCGCGCCGTGTACCAGCTCGCCCCGTCGTCGAAGCGCGACCGCTTCATCGACCTGTCGGAGCAGATCACCGACTCCGTGGGGTACTACGTCATGGGGCAGGTGACACAGGGCGTGATCAACGGCGTCCTCAGCGCGATCTACCTCTCGATCATCGATGCGCCGTTCCCGGCGGTCCTCGCGATCATCGCCTTCTTCTTCTCACTGATCCCGCTCGTCGGGACCCTGACCGGCTCCACGATCATCGTCCTCGTGTGCCTCATCCCGGGTCTCGGGTCTCCAGGGATCGCGATCGCCGCGGCGATCTACTACCTCGTCTACATGCAGGTCGAGGCGTACGTGATCTCTCCGCGCATCATGAGCCGCGCGGTCGCCGTCCCCGGAGCAGTCGTCGTCGTGGCGGCGCTCGCGGGCGGTAGCCTGCTCGGCCTGCTGGGGGCACTCATCGCGATCCCCGTCGCTGCGAGCATCCTGATCATCTACCGGCAGGTTCTCATCCCGCGGATGAACGAACTCTGAGGCACCGGAGCCTCGGGCTCGATCAGTCCGTCGGCGGCCACTGAGTGGCCAGGGGAAGAGCCGACGGGTTCACTGCCGCCACGATCTCCGTGAGCACGCGCCGCGTCTGGGTCTCGCCGACCCACAGGTGCTTACCGCCCTCGACCGCGATCAACTGGGCATGCGGAATCGAGGCGAAGCGTTCGCGAGCCTCATCCGGGCGCAGGTAGTCGTCCAGCTCCGGCACCAACACGACGAGCGGGACTTCGCTGTCGGCCCAGGCAGCGACCTCCGATTCCGTGGCGCGATGCAACGGCGGAGACAAGAGGATCACGCCGGCGATGTCGTGGTCGCGCCCGTACTTGAGCGCCAGTTCGGTGCCGAAAGACCACCCGAGGAGCCATGGACGCGGAAGCGCCCGTGCGTGGACGAAGTCCATTGCCGCCGCCACATCGAACTGCTCCGCCGCGCCCCCGTCGAACGCACCGTCGCTCGTGCCGCGCGGCGACGTGGTCCCCCGCGTGTTGAACCTCAGGACTGCCAGGTCAGCCAGCGCAGGAAGCCTCGCTGCGGCTTTGCGGATGATGTGGGAGTCCATGAATCCGCCCGCTGTCGGCAGGGGATGAAGCGTCACGAGCGTCGCCACGGGCGGAGCATCCTGCGGGATGGCCAGTTCGCCGACCAGTGTGAGACCGTCCGCGGTGGTCAGCTCGACATCCTCGCGCTGCGCGGGGAGCTCCAGCGGCCCTCGAATCTCCATGTTCACGCCATCCTCCAACAGTGTGTATGCCAATGCCGACGCGCGGCGAGATCTGCCGCATCGCCTAAGACGCCGTCGGCACGCCAGGCGACCAGGTGCGCGGTTCCCGCGACGATCGGCCGCGCACATCCCGGGCAGACGTATTCCTTCTGCGCCTGAGCGGATGACACCGGCTGCACGGTCCACTCGCTGCCCCGGCGGGTCTCCGAGCGCTTCCATCCGGCGAGCATCCGATCGAAGGAGTCGTCCGGTTCAGGGCGCGCAGGAGAGCGCCGGCGTGAGCGAGGCATCGCTCCTGTTCACCACCAGTGGTTGTTGGTCCAGAAGCTGTACGCCCCGGCCCAGCTGCCGTACCGCCCCGTGGCGTAGCCGGTGGCCCAACGCAGGTTGTCCACGGGATCGTAGCCGTTGCCGGGAACCTTGCTGCACGGAAGCGCCTGGACCAGCCCGCACGCGCCCGAAGACGAGTTCGTGGCGTTCGGGTTCCAACCGCTCTCGCGAGACACGATGTAGTCGACGTACTGCCAATCGCTCTGCGCGATGCCGGCGGCGGCCATCCAGTCGGCGGGCGCTCCACCTCCCGAGTAAGGAGGCAGGGTGCCACCGGAGGACCCGCCCTGCGAACCTGTTGCGGCAGTCGCTGCCGGCTTGGGCTTGGGCTTCGGTTTCGGCTTCACGTACACCTCGAACGTGCCGCGTTCGACCGGCGTGATCGCTGCACCGCTGACCGTGACCGTGAGATTCTGCGTGTCGGCGAGAGCGAGCGAATAGGCCGAGTCCGGAGCATCGGACTGCACGGGCTCCGCCAACGCGACGCCGGTCGGTGCCACGAGTGCTCCCGCGAATCCGACCACAGCGAGAGCGCTGAACACGCTCACGACACCACGACGGCGAGACCATCGGCGAGTGCCCGTGCGCGCGGATCTGACCGTCGCTGCGGGCACCAGCGAAAGGTCGCGTCGTTCGGGGTTCATGTCGTTTCGGGAGTTCACGATGAAGGACAGTCTACGCAAAGGCGCCTGAGTCGACCATCAGGAACTCAGCGAACGGCGAGAATCACGTCGATCGTGGCGTCGAGGAGTGCGTCGACCTGCTCTTCACGGTAGCCGCCACGCTGCATGCGAAACGCGGCAGAACGCAGCTGCTCGGCGGAGAGCGGGTCTCCGTCGCGGAGGTAGCGGACGATTCTTGTCGAGACATGATCGACCTCGTCGACGCGATAGCCGAACGTGAGGACACCGGTGCGGGCGAAGCGTCGGCGGCGAGGCCGGGCCAGGTGATCCAGGATCGTCTGCGCGTCTGCTCTCGCCTGTTCGACCCAGACCTCGGCGCCCTGCGCTCGCACCACACGCTCCCGCTCGCGCGCGGCGAAAGCGTCTTCCACGCGACCGAGAGCCGCATCGACGTCGGCCACCACGTAGCCGCCCTTGACGAGCGGAAAGGATGCCGCGCGCACATCGTCGGCGCCCAGGTCGTCGGTACCGGTCTCGAACGCTCGTCGCGCAGACGCGAGAAAGGTGTCGACAGCGGCACGGTGGTATCCACGCTCGCGCCCGGACGTCAGCGCGAACGCCGGCGAGGCATCGGCAGCTCGCTCGGCGACCTGGTCTTCGTTCATCACAGCACCACCCAGGGAGAGAGGAGGAAGTAGAGGCAGAGCGCCGGGATCGTCGAGGGCAGGATGCTGTCGAGCCGATCAAGAAGACCGCCGTGCCCGGGAAGCCAAGAACTCATGTCCTTGATGCCGAGATCGCGCTTGAGCATGGATTCCCCGAGATCGCCCAGCGTCGCCGACAGCAGGATCGACGCGCCGAAGATCAGGCCCGCCCACCAGGGCAGTTCGAGAAGGAAGATGGCGAGCAGCACGCCGGCAACCAGGGAAGCGAGGACAGCGCCGCCGAATCCCTCCCAGGTCTTCTTGGGGCTGATCTTCGGGGCCATCGGGTGACGTCCGAAAGCGAGACCCGCCGCGTACGCCCCCGTGTCGGCGGCGACCGCGACGGCGATGAAGCTGAGCACCCACCACTGGCCACCCTCCTGTTCGAGGAGGATGAGAGCGACGCCGGCGAGGAACGGGACGTAGACCTGGACGAAACCGCCGATGACCGCATCCGCGAGGACGTCACCGTAGGTACGGCCGTCTTTCACCATCATCTGGGCGATGAGTCGCCACACGATCACGAACGCGACCGCCACGAAGAGCATGACCCAGGACAGCCACGGTTCTGCGAAGTACGCGGAGAGCACCAGGAAGGCGCCCGCGACCAGCTGGGGAACGACATCGACCCGGCGGCCGGAGGCCCGCAGAGCCCGAGAGAGTTCGTACACCCCCAGCAGTGCCGCGGCCAGAGCGAATGGCACGAACAGCGCTTTGACGAAGAGCAGCGATCCGAGCAGCGCCGCACCGAACGCGAGACCGATCAGAATCGCCAGAACGAGGTCCCGCCCCGTGCGCTGTTTTATCCGTTCATTCGCCTGATCGATCTGATCGCGTGCATGGGAGACATGGTTCTCGAGTTCGTCCCGCGCGGCCCGCCACTGCTCCCGGATCGCATTGTGGTCGGCTGTGTCGAGCGGCCCGGCCACGACGGGCGCCGCACCGGCGGATGACGCCGGCAGCGGTGGACGAGGCGGAATGGTCTCCGCATCGAACGTCGGGAAGGCGGCGTCCGCGAGCGGGACGCCGTCGAGCGGCGTGCCATCACGCGCGTCTCTACGCGTCGGCGGCATGCCCTCCTCGGCGTCTCGCGTTTCGTCAGACATCCGGACTACACCTCGAGGAGTTCGGCCTCTTTGCGCTTCAGCGCGTCGTCGATGAGGTCGACGTGCTGACGCGTCAGGCCGTCCAGCTCCTTCTCGCCCCGAGCGATCTCATCCTCACCGAGCTCGCTCTTCAGCGCGTCGAGCTCGTCCTTCGCCTTGCGACGGATGCCACGGACATGGACCTTCGCGTCTTCAGCCTTGGTCTTGACGAGCTTGACGTACTCCTTGCGACGCTCAGCCGTGAGCTCGGGCATCGTCACGCGCACGAGGTTGCCGTCGTTCGTGGGGTTGACTCCGAGGTTCGGCATGTCGCGGATCGCCTGCTCGATCGCCTTCAGCGCCGACTTGTCGTACGGCGTGATGATGAGCGTTCGGGCTTCCTGGTTCGCCAGCGATGCGAGCTGGGCGATCGGGGTCGGCGTGCCGTAGTAGTCCACGAGGACCTTCTGGAACATCTGCGGGTTCGCACGACCGGTGCGCACCGTGGAGAAGTCCTCCTTGGCAGCTTCGACCGCCCGGTTCATACGAGTGGTGGTTTCAGCGAGGACGTCCGCGATCACGGTGGCTCCTATCGTCGGGGTGTTCTGCAAATTCTATCGGGCGAAGTCGTCTCCGCCGTGTCACACGCTCAGGCGGTGACGAGGGTTCCGATCGGCTCGCCGAGCAACGCGCGGGTCACGTTGCCTGCGGGCTCCATGCCGAACACGCGCATGTCCATGCTGTTGTCCATACACAGGCTGAAGGCGGTCGAGTCGACGACCTTGAGGCCACGCTGCAGCGCATCACGATACGTGACGCGCTCGATGCGCTCCGCGTCGGCGTGCTTGTTCGGGTCGGCGGTGTAGATCGCGTCGACGCCGTTCTTGGCGACGAGGACCTCGTCCGCGCCGATCTCGAGCGCGCGCTGCGCTGCGACGGTGTCGGTGGAGAAGTACGGGAGGCCTGCGCCGGCACCGAAGATGACGACGCGGCCTTTCTCGAGGTGACGCTCGGCGCGACGCGGGATGTACGGCTCGGCGACCTGAGTCATCGAGATGGCCGACTGCACGCGGGTGGCGGCTCCGGCCTGCTCGAGGAAGTCCTGGAGGGCGAGGGCGTTCATGACCGTGCCCAGCATGCCCATGTAGTCGGCGCGCCCCCTGTCCATGCCGCGCTGGCTGAGCTCGGCACCGCGGAAGAAGTTGCCTCCACCGACGACGATCGCCACCTCGACCCGATCGACGGCCGCGGCGATGTCGCGGGCGATCTGCGAGACCACATCGGGGCTGACACCCAGCTGCCCCGCTCCGAAAGCCTCGCCGGAGAGCTTGAGAAGGACGCGTCGGCGTCCGGTGCGTTCATTCATGGGTGGGTGTCCTCTCGTCCCGATTCAAGATAGTGCCTCGTGGGCATGAAGAAGGGGTTCGGATCATGCGATCCGAACCCCTTCGACCTTGCTACGCGCCGACCTTGAAGCGCGCGAAGTCCGTCACGGTGATACCGGCGTCCTTCGCCACCTGGGCGACAGAGAGCTTGTTGTCCTTGGCGTAGTCCTGCTCGAGCAGGGCGACCTGCTTGATGAACGCAGACACGCGGCCTTCGACGATCTTCGGGAGAGCCGCTTCCGGCTTGCCCTCGTTGCGAGAGATCTCGGTGACGATCTCGCGCTCCTTCTCGACCGCGTCCGCCGGCACGTCCTCGCGGGACAGGTACGACGGGTTCGCGAAGGAGATGTGCTGGGCGATGCTGCGCGCGGTCTCGGCATCCTCACCCGAGTAGGCGACGACGACACCGATCTGCGGCGGCAGGTCCTTGCTCGTGCGGTGGAGGTAGACCTCGACCTTGTCGCCCGAGATCGTGCGCACGCGGCGCAGTTCGACCTTCTCGCCGATGATCGCGGCCTCTTCGGAGATGACCTGCTCGACGCTCTTGTCGCCGGCGGAGGCGGCGAGGGCGGCCTCGACCGAGTCGGCCTTGACCGCTGCTGCGGCGTCGGCGACCTTGTCGGCCAGCGCGATGAAGCGCTCGTTCTTCGCGACGAAGTCGGTCTCGCAGGCGAGCTCGATGAGCGTCACAGCGCCATCCTGCTCGCGAGCGACGATCAGTCCCTCGCTGGTCGAACGGTCAGCGCGCTTCGCGTTGCCCTTCGCACCCTTGAGACGCAGGATCTCGGTGGCCTTCGCGACGTCTCCGTCAGCCTCCTCGAGCGCCTTCTTGGTGTCGACCATTCCGGTGCCGAGCTGCTCACGCAGCGCCTTGAGGTCAGCGATGGTGAAGTTGGCCATGTGTGGTGGCTCCTTGCTTCGTTAGGTGTGTGTGAACGAGGGGATTACTTGGCGTCGGCAGCCTCGGCGGCGGCGACCTCAGCGGTCTCCTCACCGGAAGCGGCGGCGATCGCCTCGTCATGTGCCTCCGCACCGGCCTCGTCGGCAGCGGTCTCGTCAGCAGCAGGCGTCTCGACGACGGCGGCCTCATCGTCGGAGGTCACGACCTCGGCGGCGTCAGCGGACTCCTGCACCTCCTGGGCGGGAGTCTCGAGGAGCTCCTTCTCCCAGTCGGCGAGCGGCTCGGCGTCACCCGTCTCCGGGTTGTGCTTCTGCTGCAGGCCCTCGGCCGCGGCGTCGGCGATGATGCGCGTCAGCAGCGAGACGGAGCGGATCGCGTCGTCGTTGCCGGGGATCGGGTACTGGAAGTCGTCCGGGTCGGCGTTGGTGTCGAGGATGCCGATCACCGGGATGCCGAGCTTCTTGGCCTCATCGATCGCGAGGTGCTCGCGCTTGGCGTCGACGACCCAGATGGCCGACGGCGTCTTGGTGAGGTTGCGGATACCGCCGAGCGACTTGTGCAGCTTGTCGAGCTCACGCTTCTTGAGCAGGAGCTCCTTCTTCGTGAAACCGCTGTTGGCCGGGGTCTCGTAGTCGAGCTCCTCGAGCTCCTTCATACGTGCGAGACGCTTGGAGATCGTCTGGAAGTTGGTGAGGAGTCCACCGAGCCACCGCTGGTTCACGAAGGGCTGGCCGACACGCGTCGCCTGCTCGGCGAGGATCTCCTGCGCCTGCTTCTTGGTGCCGACGAAGAGGATCGTGCCACCGTGGGCGACGGTCTCCTTGACGAAGTCGTAGGCCTTGTCGATGTAGCCGAGCGACTGCTGGAGGTCGATGATGTGGATGCCGCTGCGCTCGGTGAGGATGAAGCGCTTGACCTTCGGGTTCCACCGACGGGTCTGGTGTCCGAAGTGCACGCCGCTGTCGAGCAGCTGGCGGATGGTGACCACAGCCATGGTCGTCTCCTGGTTCTGGCGCGTTCCTGCGCCGTTGAGGTTGCAAGCCGATCGGATGATCGGACTTCCTGGTGCCCGGCCCACGCCCGCCTGTTCGAGGAACAGGACCTGTGGGAGTGGATGCCGCGATCTGAATCGCTTTGGGCACGCGTAGTCACCCCGATATCGAGGTGCTCCCCCAGCATACAGGACGCAGCGACGTCACTCACCCTGCACCGACAAGGCCCCGCCGGAGTCATCCACGCGCTCCATCGAACGGGCCGAGTTGTCCATCTGACCGCTCCGAGGAGCCGTCACACTCCCCTCATGCGCATTCTGCTCCGAACGACGTCCGGCACGGCCATCGCCGTGCTCGTTGCGCTCGCCCTGTGCGCACCCGATACCTCGGCGGCCTCGGGCGGCACAGCAGACCTACCGCGCTGGCGCTGGCCGCTCGCCGGGAATCGAGAGGTCGTCGAGCCGTTTCGCGCTCCGGCGCACGAGTACGGCGCCGGTCATCGTGGAGTCGACATGGACGCCTCGATCGACGCGGTGGTCACGGCCCCCGCAGATGGCACTGTGGCTTTCCGCGGGACCGTCGTGGACCGGCCGCTCCTGACCATCGAGCACGACGGCGGCCTCGTCAGCACCTTCGAAGCACTCCGGACGACGCTCGACCCTGGGGACGCGGTGTCGGTCGGGCAGGAGATCGGATTCGTCGACGTTGGCGGTCATACCCCGGCGGGTGCGCTGCACCTCGGCATACGACGAGACGGCACGTACATCAATCCGATGCTGCTCTTCGGCGACCCCCCTCGGGCCATCCTGCTCCCCTGCTGCGACCCGCTGTGATCCCGCCCCACCATGGCTCCCGCAGCCCAAGCGGCTCAAGCAGGTCGCTCCCGACGTCACGCCCGAGGATGTGCCAGCCGGTAGGTCGCAGTCAGACGTTCGGCCGAGACGTGCGTGTATATCTGGGTCGTGCCGAGGCTGGCGTGGCCGAGTATTTCCTGGACGGCCCGCAGGTCTGCGCCACCGTCGAGAAGGTGCGTGGCCGCCGTGTGTCGGAGAGCGTGCGGGCCGATGGTCTCCGCGCCGACGATCGGTGCCAGCACCCTGGCGACGAGTTCGTATACCGCTCGAGGGCCGATCCGGGCACCACGGCTACCCAGCATCACCGCCGGTGAGAAGTTACGCGCCCTCGCCACCAGGACGGGCCGGCCACGATGGAGGTACGCCTCGAGCGCAGCCCTCGCCGGAGCGCCGTACGGCACCACCCGCTCTTTGGCTCCCTTCCCGAGCACGCGGGCCGTTCCTCTGTCGAGGTCGAGGTCATCGACATCCAGCCCGCACAGTTCGGCGACACGGATGCCGGAACCGTAGAGCAGCTCGAGGATGGCGTGATCCCGCAAAGCGATCGGATCCCCCGTCTCGGCCGCATCGCGATGCGCATCGAGCAGGCCCGACATGGCTTCGCGGGATGCCACCGTGGGCAATGTGCGTCCCTTCTTCGGCGCGATCAGCCGCAGGCTCGGGTCGTGGGATACGAGCTCCTGCTCGTGCGCCCACCTGAAGAATGACCGGGCCGCCGCAGCTCGCCGTGCAAGCGTGGATCTCGCATCGCCGCGCTGGGTGGCACGCCAGAGCCAATTTCTGAGCACCTCGAGGTCGACTTCCTCGAGCGTGACACCGACTGCCGACGTCTGGAGGTCTCGAAGGTCCGACCGGTACGCCTTCACGGTCGCCGGCGAGAGTCGACGCACCCGCTCCAGGTGACCGACGAACGCCTCAGTGGCGACCGCGAGATCCATGGGTTCAGCTTGCCGCCGCGCGCCGCGTCGTCTCTTCAGCCTCGCCGATGTCTCTGCGGATGCCTCTCACTCGGTCCGCGACGCGCGCGCCCGGTGCCACCCCCGTTCGTCGACGGAGACATCCCCGTCCAGATGCAGCAACCCGAGGCATGAGCGCACGCGTTCCGGCGACAGGCCCGACCTGCGGGCGATCTCCTCGACCGAGAGCCTGGACCTCGCGCTCAGGGCATCGAGGACCCGAGTGCGATTCGGATCGTGCTCATCACCCTCGCCCGCTCGTTGTTCGATCGACCCCCATAGCTCTCGTACCTCATGTGCCGACGTGACGCACTGCGCGTCGTACTCCCGGAGCAGCCGGTGGCACCCCGCGGAAGATGCCGATGTCACCGGCCCGGGAACGGCTCCGAGCGGACGACCCAGCGTCGCCGCATGACCGGCGGTGTTCAACGAGCCGCTGCGCCACCCCGCTTCGACCACGACGGTAGCCTGCCCGAGCGCAGCAATAAGTCGGTTCCTCGCCAGGAAGCGCCACTTGGTCGGGGCTGCGCCGCACGGCGGTTCACTCACCACGGCCCCCTCCACCGCGATCTGCTGCAGGAGCCTCTGATGACCCACCGGATAGGCGCGGTCGACTCCGCCGGCGAGGAAGGCGACGGTCGCGCCACCCACACCGAGAGCAGCCCGGTGTACAGCACCATCGATCCCGTATGCACCGCCGGAGACGACCACCGCTCCCCTGGCGGCGAGATCCCCGCTGAGTTCCGCCGCAACGTGTTCGCCGTAACTGCTGGCGGCCCGTGCTCCGACCATCGACACGCGTGGCTCGCGCACGAGCAGATCGGCATGCCCACGCACCCACAGTGCGTTCGGCGCGTGGGGACCGAGATCATCGAGGCTCACGGGCCAGTTCGCGTCGCCGGGGACTACCAGTTGCGCGCCGACATCGAACGCGCTGCGGAGAGCCTGCCGCACCGCGCGGGGATCCGCCCGAAGACGCCATCGTGCTCTGGCCTCTGACAGCGCCCGAGATGCCCGCCCGCTCGCAGCACCGGAGGGTATCAGCGACGCGCCATCTCCCAGCGCCGCCGACAATGCATCGCCAGCGCCCAGGGCCTCGATCAGTGCACCTGCGACGGCATCACCGGGTTCGGCGATCACGCTCCACGCTGCGCGAGCCACGCACTCCGCGACGGCATCACCCTCGTGGATGCGACGGACCGCTGCGATGGTCTCGGGGTCGTCCTGTAGTTCGTCGATCCTCATGACAGTCCTCTCCGCAGGAGCAGCGCCCTGCCGATCTCCTCGGCGCCGGGCCGGTCGATGTCTGCCAGGTCGGCCATGGTCCACGCGACTCTGAGCACTCGGTCATAGCCCCGCAGTGTCAACGACCCGCGCTCCAGCGCGCGATCGAGTGGCGATCGAGTCGCGACGGAGAGTCGCAGCGCCCCCTGCCGGAGCCAGGTTCCCGGGACATCGGCATTGCGCCGCCACGGCGTGCTCTTCCACCGTTCCGCCGCACGCTCGCTCGCCGCGAGGACCCGGGCCCTCGCCCGCGCCGTCGTGGTTCTCGCCCTCCGCTCGTCCGTCGCGCACGACGCGGCCACCCGGGCGACGTGCAGGTCGATATCGATCCGATCGCGGAGCGGTCCCGACAATCGCGTCGAGTACCGCCGGATCGCCATGGGCGGACACACGCATTCGGCACCCCTGACGCCATGATTTCCGCACGGACACGGATTCATCGCGAGCAGCAGCTGGAACCTCGCGGGAAAGCGCGCTGTAAACCCCGCTCGATGCACCTCGATGACTCCCGATTCGAGCGGCTGGCGCAGCGCGTCGAGAGCCGCGCGAGAGAACTCCGCCGCCTCGTCGAGGAACAGCACGCCGCAGTGGGCCCGCACGATAGCTCCGGGCCGAGCAGCGCGCGACCCACCGCCGACCAACGCTGCGACGGACGCACTGTGGTGCGGGGCTTCCAGTGGCGGCGTGCGGCCGAGCGTCACGACCCGATCCCCGTTGAGCGAGAGTATGGAGGCGACCTCGAGTGCCTCCTGGTCCCCGAGCGGCGGCATGATTCCGGGGAGTCGTCGGGCGAGCATCGTCTTGCCTGCGCCCGGAGGCCCGCTCAGCAGCAGATGATGTCCACCTGCAGCGGCGACGATGAGCGCCTCGATCGCGTCTTCCTGGCCGACGACGTCGGACAGATCCAGATCTGAAGGTGCGTCGACCGACGCCGACGCCATGTCGACGGTCTCGACCTCGGGCGCTTCGACATCGGCACCGTGCCACACCGCGACTTCGGCGAGAGAGGTGGCAGCACGGACATGGACTCCGGGGACCAGTCTCGCCTCTGCTTCGTTGGCGTGAGGAACGATCACCCTTTCGAACCCGGCACGTGCAGCAGCGAACACGGCAGGGAGCACACCCGGGACAGGGCGAATCCTACCGTCGAGCCCGAGTTCTCCGACATGTACGGTCGCTGCGATCGAGCGCGGTTCGATCGAGCCGCCGGCAGCCAGAGCAGCCACGGCGATTCCGAGGTCGAACCCTGCTCCGTGCTTGGGAAGGCTGGCTGGCGACAGGTTGACCGTGAGGCGGCGCCGAGGTAGGTCGAGCCCGGCATTTTTGCAAGCATTGTGCACCCGTTGCACCGCCTCCGCGAGCGACTTGTCGGGTAGACCGATGATCCGGAACTCGGGCGTCTGGTTCGACAGGTCGGCTTCGACTTCGACGAGATGACCATCGACCCCGCTCAGTGCGACAGCCCACGTGCGGGCCGTACTCATGCGATGTCCACGAGATGCTCGAGCGACCCCAGGAACGGGTCCGGCCCGATGATCCCGATTGCCTCGAGCCTCACGGTGCGCCCACGAGCCACCTCGGGATGAGCGGCGAGCCACGCCTGCGCGAGTTGCCAGAGCCGGCGGCGCTTTCGTTGATCGACCGCCTCGAACGGGTGCCCGAATGCTGCCGTGCGTCTCGTCTTCACCTCGATCATCGCCAGCTGATCGCCTACCGCGGCGACAATGTCGATCTCCCCTTGCGAACACCGCCAGTTCCTGTCGAGCACGGTGTATCCGCTGCCTATCAGGTGCTGCGCCGCGCGCTCTTCCCCGGCTCGGCCGAGGTCGTCTTTTGCTGCCATGCCCTCAGCATCGCGGTCAGACTCGTAGCCTGAGAGGTGCCCTCACGCCCTGGCGCTGAAGTGGGGATTACTCAGGGATTCCGCATGGTGTGGAGGACCAGCATCAAGGTCGGCAGTGGCGACGAAGGTCACTCCCCGTCGAGCGAGAGTTCCTGCGGGAGTTCGAACTCCCGACGCTGGAGCTCCTCGACATTCACGTCCTTGAACGTGAGCACGCGCACGGCCTTCACGAAGCGATCCGCTCGGTAGATGTCCCACACCCACACATCGCTCATCGAGATCTCGAAATAGAAATCGTGTTCGGTGTCGCGGCGGACGACGTTGACCTCGTTCGCGAGGTAGAAGCGGCGTTCGGTCTCGACGACGTACTGGAACTGCGACACCACATCCCGGTACTCCCGGAACAGTGCCAGCTCGAGCTCGCGGTCGTAGTCGTCGAAGGCTTCCTCATCCATGATGACTCCATCCTAGAGTCGCGGCGCACGAGGCGCGGCATCGCCGGCCGATGCAGGTCTGGATCAGAACAGGGTCGGGGCGTCGGCGATGGCCCACGACGCACGGTGGAAAGGAGACAGCCCGTTGCGCCGGATGGCCTCGCGGTGTTCGGGGCTCGCGTAGCCCTTGTTGCGATTCCACTGATACGCAGGATGGCTCTCGTGAAGTTCGGCCATGTACAGGTCGCGGGCCACCTTCGCGATCACGGAGGCCGCAGACACGGAGGCGCAGTCGCGGTCGGCTTTGATGACGGGTCGCACGCGCAGCGGCGACGAATGCACTCGGGAGACGTAATCGTGGTTCCCGTCGAGCAGAACGAGCGCCTCGTCCATCGAAGCCCCCTGCGCAGCGATCGCCGACACAGCGCGCGATGCGGCGAGTCCGAGGGCCCGCATGATGCCGACCTGGTCGACTTCTTCGGCGCTCGCCCAGCCGACGGCAGAGGCCTGCACCCACGCCGCTGCGCGTGCCGCGACATCGGGCCGACGCTTCTCCGTCACGAGCTTGGAATCACGCAGACCATCCGGCACGCGACGTCGCACGCCTGCCGCATCCATCATCGCGGCGCCGACGGCGACGGGACCGGCGAGTGCGCCTCGACCCACCTCATCCAGCGCGATGATCACGCCGCACTCCCCCAGGAGTTTGCGTTCCAGGGTCAGCTTCGGGGTGATCACGGTCATTCGGGGTCCGGAACTCCGTTGAACGTGTCGTGGTGGCCGTCGATCGGTCCCATGCGATCCAGAGGCCAGGTTGTCAGGAAGGCCTTGCCGACGATGTTCTCCATCGGGACGAAGCCCCCGCTGGGGAGGTCCTGATGTGCGCGCGCGTCGCGCGATCGATCGCGATTGTCGCCCAGCAGCCAGACCGAGTCATCGGGAACGACCACGTCGAACGGCTCGTTCGAGGCGGCCGTGTCGCCCTCGGGGAGGTTCAGGTAGCTGAGTTCGTCGATCGGGGCGCCGTTGATCGTGATCTGGCCGAGTGCGTTGCAGCACACGACATGATCGCCGGGCAAACCGATCACGCGCTTCACGAGGTGGTCCTGCGAGTCCGTCGCGGAGATGCCGACGAAGTTGAGGACCCAGTCGACCGCCTGAACGAGCGGAGGCTGAGCGGGCGTCTGCGGCTGTGGATCGAGCCAGCCGCCCGGATCCTTGAAGACGACGACATCGCCACGTGCATAGTCGGTCCACCGAGGGGTCAGCTCGTCGACGAGAATCCGATCCTTCACGAGAAGGGTGCGCTCCATCGAGGCCGACGGAATGTAGAACGACCTCACGACGAAGCTCTTGACCACGAAGGACACGAGGGCGGCGATCACGATGATCACCAGCACGTCGCGGAGGAAGACCAGGAACCCGCGTCGTCTGGAAGTGCGCGCGGCCGGCGAATCAGTCATCAGGATCCTTCTCGAGTCATACACCGCTCTGGCGCGACGGTATCAAGGTTCGCACACCGGGGACAGAACACAGCACCCCAGGACATCGTGTCCTGGGGTGCTGTGGAGAACCTGCGACTCAGCGGTCGCGCTTCTCCTTGATCTTGGCCTTCTTGCCACGGAGCTGGCGGAGGTAGTAGAGCTTCGCGCGACGCACGTCACCGCGGGTGACGACCTCGATGTGGTCGATCACCGGGGAGTGCACCGGGAAGGTACGCTCGACGCCCACCTGGAAGCTGATCTTGCGGACCGTGAAGGTCTCGCGCACGCTGTCGCCCTGACGGCCGATGACGACACCCTGGAAGACCTGGATACGAGAGCGGCTGCCCTCGGTGATGTTGACGTGAACCTTGACGGTGTCACCGGGGAAGAAGTCCGGGATGTCCGAACGAAGGGAAGCCGCGTCGACGGCGTCGAGGATCTGCATGATCATCTCTCTCTGCACCCGCCACAGGTCGCATGCATGTATTCAAAGGAACAAGAAGGGAGTGAGCTGTACGGAACGGCGAACGTCCGCGGGCTCCCCTGTGGCAGAGCCGGTCACAGCACAAACACTCATTCTGCCATGGATGCCGCGCCCGGCCAAAACGCTGACCTCAGTCGCGGCCGTCGGTCTCCCGCACCACGATGATCTCGTGTGCGCGCGTGGGAGGGGCAGGTTCGTTGACGGGCGGGATCGTGGACCAGGTGATGGTCTCACGCAGTCGGGTCCCGCTCCCCTTCGCCTCGTTCCACAGCTGCCAGAGCTGCAACCAGATCAGTGCGATGCCCGCGACGATCGCGCCGGTCAGCAACCACGGGAAAGCCCCGTCGATGAAGAAGCCGACGGCGATGGTCAGCCCGTTCCAGGTCGTGAAGCCGATGACGTCCCACCACGACACGGCCCGCTCGATGCGAACGGACGGGCGCGAGCGCGTCAGGAGCGTGAGCAGGAGCTGTCCGACGAAGACGGACGGCATCGCGATGAGCAGCACCCAGAGGATGGACCAGCCACCCTGGAAGACCCCCCAGCCGATCAGCAGCCAGAGCGGCAGGAGGAACGCCGCCGGGAGGAGCCAGCGGAAGAAGGCCTGTCGCAACCACATGATCAGATCGTACGACGACACCCGCCCCTGCGGCCCGGTGTTCGCTGAGAGCGGTCGGGGAACCGCCCGCGCCGGATCAGGGAGAATGGAGACGACGAGAGGAAACCCGATGATCGAACTGCGCACCCCTGCCGAGATCGACGAGATGCGCGCCGCAGGACGTTTCGTGGCCGAGACGCTCGCGACCCTGCGCGACGAGACGAAGGTCGGGACGAACCTCCTCTCGATCGATCGCCGCGCACACGACATGATCCGCAAGGCCGGGGCAGAGTCGTGTTACATCGACTATCACCCCTCGTTCGGAGCGAGTCCGTTCGGCAAGGTGATCTGCACCTCGGTCAACGACGCCGTGCTGCACGGCCTCCCCCATGACTACACACTGCGTGACGGCGACCTCGTCACCCTCGACTTCGCAGTGTCGGTCGACGGTTGGGTCGCCGACTCGGCGGTGTCGTTCGTCGTCGGCGCGGCTCGTGAAGACGATCTTCGGCTCATCGACACCACCGAACGCGCCCTGACCGCCGCGATCGACTCCGCGACGGTCGGAAACCGCATCGGCGACATCTCTGCGGCCGTCGCCGCCGTCGCGCACGGCGAGGGCTACTCGATCAACACCGATTTCGGTGGGCACGGGGTGGGACGCACGATGCACGGCGACCCGCACGTCCCGAACGACGGGCGCGCCGGCCGGGGCTTTCCCTTGAGGGCCGGCCTGGTCCTCGCACTCGAGCCCTGGCTCCTCGCGACGACAGACGAGCTGGTGACCGACCCCGACGGATGGACCCTGCGCAGCGCTGACGGTTCACGCGGCGCCCACTCCGAGCACACCATCGCGATCACGGAAGACGGCCCCATCATCCTGACCGACCGATCGTTCCTCGGCGTGGACTGACCCGCGCCACGAGCCGAAACGCGAGGGCGTATGCCATCCTGAGTCCATGATTCCGCAGGATCGCCATGTGCCGGAGCGTCTTCTCCTCGCTCGGCATGGTCAGACCGTGTGGAACGTCGAACACCGCTTGCAGGGTCAGCTCGACTCGCCCCTCACCGACGAAGGCATCGCCCAAGCCCGCGCGATCGCCTCCCGCCTCGGTGACGCCGGCGTGCTCACCGTGTGCTCCAGCCCGCTCGGTAGAGCCATGCAGACCGCGGTCATCATCGCTGACCGGCTCGGGGCCGAGGTCATTGAGGTGCCGGAACTCGCCGATCTCGATCACGGTGCGCTGGCGGGTATGACTTGGGACGAGATCGACGCGGCGTATCCGATGGCCAGAGAGGAGCGCGCCGCCAATCGCTACGGATGGGCATTCCCCGGCGGTGAGAGTTACGCGCAAGCCCGTTCCCGAGCGCGAAAGGCCCTCAGCAGCTGCGGATGGGCGTCCGAGGGGACACCGCTGCTCGTGAGCCACGAGATGATCGGACGGATGCTGCGTGCCGAGCTACGACGTCTCGATGCGTCGAACGCGCTCGGACTGAGACATCCGCATGGCGTGGTCTTCGAGATCGATGGCACCTCGGAGCGGATGCTCTGACAGGCGCATCCGAGCGGATTCGGCGTCGATCCCGGTCAGGACTGCGAGGTCTCGTCGTCCGGGAGGAGATCAGGGCGACGCAGCCTGGTGCGCTCGAACTGCTGCTCGCGGCGCCAGGTGGCGATCGCCCCGTGGTTGCCGCTCAGCAGGATGTCCGGCACCGCCCGCTCGCGCCATGAAGCGGGCTTCGTGTACGAGGGGTACTCCAGGAGCCCGTCCTCGTGCGACTCCTCGACGAGGCTTTCCGGATTGCCGACGACGCCGGGGATGAGCCTCCCGATCGCCTCGATCATCGCCATCGTGGCGACCTCTCCCCCGTTTAAGACGTAGTCCCCGAGGCTGATGAGGCGCACCTCGCCGAGGTCGGCTGCGTACTCGAAGACGCGTTCGTCGATGCCCTCGTAACGTCCGCACCCGAAGACGAGGTGCTCATGGGTGGCCAGCGCCCGTGCGGTCTTCTGCGTGAAGACCTCACCGGCAGGTGACGGGAAGATGATGGTCGGTCGCTCGGCCCCCGCCGTATCGGACGGACCGGCGACGTCATCGAGAGCAAGACCCCATGGCTCCGGCTTCATGACCATGCCGGCGCCACCGCCGTACGGGGTGTCGTCGACCGTGTTGTGACGATCGGACGTCCAGTCGCGGAGGTCATGCACGCGAAGGTCGATGATGCCGGCGTGCTGCGCCTTCCCGAGGAGGGAGAGCGTCAGGCCGTCGAAGTAGGACGGAAAGATGGAGAGGACGTCGATGCGCACGGGGGAACCGTATCAGCGGTCACTCAGGGGCTTCGGCATCCGAGCCCGACGGCTGCTCGGCATCCGCGGCGTCGGGGAGCTCCTCGAAGAGTCCGGGCGGCGGCGTCACGATCAGACGACCGGCCGAGACGTCGACGGTGGGGACGATGGCGGCCACGAAGGGCACCATGACCTCGGTGTCGCCGGACTTCACGATGAGCAGATCCTGCGCCGGGAAGTGCTCGACGCGGATGACCCGGCCGATGATCGCATCGTCGCGAACGACGTCAAGCCCCACGAGCTGGTGATCGAACCAGGCGTCGTCCTCGACCTCATCGACGTCCTGATCGATCCAGAGGATCGCCTTGACGAGGCTCTCGGCGGCTTCTCGGTCATCGACATCTTCGAAGAAGACAACCGGATTCCCGTTCATCAAGCGGTATTCGCGAACGGTGATGTCCTTGCCGTGCCACGGCGATGCCTCGGGCACCTGCACCGTGAAGCCGGCACCGGGGGTGAAACGACCCGCCGGGTTGTCGGTGTACAGCTCGAGCTTGAGGCCGCCTTTGAGACCGTGCGCCTTCACGAGACGCCCGACGCGCAGCTGATTCTTGCCCTGGTTGCGGTCCTTCGGCACCACGTCAGTCGTCCGCGACATCGACGCGGACCCGACGCCCGTCAGCGAGCGCGCTGACGAGGGTGCGAAGGGCCTTGGCTGTGCGGCCGCCGCGCCCGATCACGCGTCCACGGTCATCGGGGTGCACGCGCACCTCGAGGAGGTCGCCTCGCGGCGATGTGGATTCATTGATGCGGACATCTTCCGGGTGATCGACGATCCCCTTGACGATGTGTTCGAGCGCGGCGGCGAGCACGGCGGATTACTCTGCGTCGGCGGCGGGGGCCTCAGCGGCCTCCGCGTCGGCCGCGGCGGGAGCCTCCTCAGCGGGGGCCTCCACCTTCTTCTCGGCCTTGGGCTTGACGACGGACTTCTTGGATGCGTCGATCTCGAAGGGAGCCTTGGGCTCCTTGACCTTGAGGGTGGACTTCGCGTCGGCGTCGCCCTTGAACTTGCCCCAGTCGCCCGTGATCTTGAGGATGGCGGCGACCTGCTCGGTCGGCTGCGCGCCGACGGAGAGCCAGTACTGCGCACGCTCGGAGTCGACCTCGATGAACGAGGGCTCCTCGGTGGGGTGGTACTTGCCGATCTCCTCGATCACGCGACCATCGCGCTTGGTCTTCGAGTCGGCGACGACGATGCGGTAGTACGGCGCACGGATCTTGCCCAGGCGCTTGAGACGAATCTTGACAGCCACGATTCTCCTGAATTGTGTGGAAGGAAACGAACTGATCGCCTGGAGAGTGGGGTGCACACCCGGCGGAAGCTCAAATGAGTGTGGACACCTGCTGGATAGAGGGTCGAGCAGGTCGTCCGACCCTCTATTCTGCCAGATCCTCGCGCCCGGCGCGAAACGTGGCGAAACGGCCGTTGTCGTGTCGTGTCGCCCGCATGTCAGACTGTGCGGGTGAAGCTCGAGTTCGCCTCTTCCGCCCGATCCACCGTCGGCCTCGAATGGGAGATCATGCTCGCGGACCCCGTGAGCGGTGACCTCGTCGGACGCGCCCCGGAACTTCTCGCGGCGCTCGAAGCCGAGAGCGAGGATGAGCGCCATACCGTCACGGGCGAGCTGCTCACGAACACGATCGAAGTCACGAGCGGGATCGGCGATTCCGTCGCGCACGCCGTCGACGACATCGCGAACGCCATCACCGCCGTGCGCACCGCGACCGACCCGGCGGGCATCGAACTGCTGTCGGCGGGCAGCCACCCGTTCGCGCAGTGGTTCGATCAGGAGGTCACCGACAAGTCGCGGTATCACACCCTCATCGAGCGCACCCAGTGGTGGGGTCGCAACATGATGATCTGGGGGATCCACGTGCACATCGGGGTGGAAGACCAGCGCAAGGTCTTCCCCATCATCAACGCGCTCTCGGCATACCTCCCCCATCTCCAGGCCCTGTCGGCGTCGAGTCCGTTCTGGGCGGGCGAGCGCACCGGCTACGCCTCGAACCGCGCGCTGGTGTTCCAACAGCTTCCGACGGCCGGACTCCCCTGGCCGTTGCGCGACTGGGCACAATACGAGTCTTATCTCGACGACATGGTCCGCACCGGCGTGATGGCGGACGCCACGGAGGTGCGCTGGGACATCCGTCCCGCTCCGCGATGGGGAACCATCGAGGTGCGAGCCTGCGACGGCCTGTCGACGCTGCCGGAGCTCGCGTCGGTCGCGGCGCTCGTGCAAGTGCTCGTCGAGCACTTCTCCCGTCAGCTCGACGAAGGACGGACCCTTCCGGAGCTCCCTGCCTGGTTCCATCGGGAGAACAAATGGCGCGCGGCGCGATACGGACTCGACGCGCGCGTCATCGTCGATGCCGCCGGAACGCAGCGTCCCGTGCGTGAACACCTCGCCGAAGTCCTGGAAGAGCTCGCACCCGTGGCCGTGGAACTCGGCTGCGTCAGAGAGTTCGGGAACAACGCCGTCACTCTCGAGAACGGAGCCAGCTACGAGCGTCAGCTCGTGATCGCGAACGCCACCGCCGGAGATCTCACCGCCGTCGTGCAGCACCTCATCCGCGAGTTCCGTTCCGGACCCGAGTCCTCGACGGAAGGCGCGTAGCCCCGGACTCTGCCGGCGGCGACTCAGTCCTCGACGAGACGCCGGGCGAGTCCCTCATCCAGGACGACGTCGGTGATGAGCCCGGCGGAGAGGGCGGCCCGGAGGCTCACCAGCTTCGGGATGCCCGAAACGACGCATATCCGTCGCGGAACGCGACGCAGGCGGTCGAGCCCCGGCCCGGTCGCCCTGGCGTTCACACGGATATCCCGCCAGGAGCCGTCTGACCGGAAGAACACCGTGGCGACGTCACCGATCGCGTGATCCTCGCGCAGGCTGCGGTAGTCGTCGCGCCCGAGATATCCGCCGACGTACACACGACTCGGGACCTCGGCAGCCGGAGACCCGAGACTGAAGACCGCGACGTCCATCTTCGCCTGCAGATCGAGGACTCGACGGGTGCTGCGTTCGCGCCACATCGCCTCCCGGGTCGCAGGGTCGTCGAAGAAGGCAGGAACGGGGAACTGCTGCACCTGCGCGCCGAAGGCACTGCCGAACCGTTGCAGGATGTCGCTGGAGTACTCGACGCCGGTGGTCTGGGTGTTGCCCGCCCCGTTGAGCTGCACGAAGGTCGTATTGTGCGTCTCCTTCTGCGTGAGGCCGCGGCTCACCGCACTGATCGTCGATCCCCAGGCCACACCGATGATCATGTTGGAGTCGACGAACTGGGACAGCAGGCGGCCGGCCGTGAGCGCGACGCGCTCGAGTCGTTCCACCTCGCTGAGGATCTCGGGCATGGGAACGACGTGTGCGGCCACGCGGTGCCGGTCGCGGATGCGCTGTTCGAGCATGCCGAGCCGCTCCAGCGGCGAGTTGATGCGGATGTCGACGAGGCCGCTCTCCCGCGCGAAGCTCAAGAGGCGTGAGACCGAGGAACGGGAGGTACCGAGCTCCTGCGCGATCACCTCCATCGTCTTGTCCTGCATGTAGTAGAGCTGCGCGGCCGTGAGCGCCGCGATCAGCTTGCTGTCGCGGGTTTCCGCACTCTGACCGGCCATCGTGACCTCCTCACCCTCGATCCTTGCACATATGTGCAGTGGGCTTGCGCGGGATGCCACACAGGTCGATGCTGGTTGGCAAGTAAGGAAGAGAGGGTCGACGATGATCGATTCCACACACTCGTCAGCGGAGCGCGCGGAGGTTCGCGCCGTGCGCGAATCCGGACGCACGAGCGTCCTCGTCATCGGCGGCGGGATCAACGGGATCTCCACGTTCCGTGACTTGGCACTCCAGGGAGTCGACGTGCTGCTCGTCGAACGAGGAGACTTCGCCTCCGGCGCATCCTCCGCATCGAGCCACATGATCCACGGCGGCATCCGCTATCTCGAGAACGGCGAGTTCCGGCTCGTGCGCGAGTCCGTCGAGGAGCGCAACGGACTGCTCAAGATCGCCCCTCACTACGTGAAGCCACTGCAGACGACCATCCCGATCTACTCCACGTTCTCGGGTATCCTCTCCGCGCCTCTGAGGTTCCTGACGCACAAGAGCGGCAAGCCCCAGGAGCGCGGCGCGTTCCTGATCAAGGTCGGTCTGACGATCTACGACACGTTCTCGCGTGACGGCGGGATGGTGCCCCGACACCGCTTCCTCGGTCGGAAGAAGTCACTCGCAGAGCTGCCCTCGCTAGACCCGAACATCAAGTACACGGCGACCTACTACGACGCCTCGATGCACGACCCCGAGCGTCTCGCGCTCGACGTGCTCCAGGATGGTCGCGCAGCGCACCCCGAAGCGCATGCACTCAACTACGTCGAGGCGATCGCGCGCGAGGGCGATGAGGTCGTCCTCCGCGATCGCGAGAGCGGAACCGAATTCCGCGTGCACGCCGACGTGGTGGTGAACGCCTCCGGCCCCTGGACGGACCTCACGAACGACGCACTCGGCGAGGACACCCGGTTCATGGGAGGCACCAAGGGTTCGCACATCGTGCTGGACCACCCGGAGCTTCTCGAGGCGACGCAGGGCCGGGAGATCTTCTTCGAACACTCCGACGGCCGCATCGTCCTCATCTACCCGCTCAAGGGACGAGTGCTCGTCGGCACCACCGACATCGACGCCGACCCGCGCGAGGTCCCGGTGTGCACGGAGGAAGAGGTCGACTACTTCTTCGAACTGATCCACCACGTCTTCCCGACGATTCCGGTCTCCCGCGATCAGATCGTCTACAAGTTCTCCGGTATCCGTCCGCTGCCGCGTCACGAGGACACCGCCCCCGGGTTCGTGTCACGCGACTACCGCATCGAAGTCGATGAGAAGGGTGCCGTCCCGCTCGTCAGCCTCGTCGGCGGCAAGTGGACCACGTTCCGCGCGCTCGGCGAGTCGCTCTCCGACACCGTGCTGAGCCTGATCGACCGCACCAGGACAGTCTCCACCGCCGGACGCGCGATCGGCGGCGGCCGCGAGTTCCCGCGCACTGAGAAGGCACGACGGATCTGGATCCAGGAGAACCTCCCCGGCGCCGGGGCACGTGCCGACCAGCTGCTCGCGAGATACGGAACCCGCGCGGCGGACGTGTGGGCGTACGTCGAGCAGGGACCGGACTCCCCCCTTGCCGGCGGCGACCTCTCCACCCGCGAACTCGAGTGGATGGTGCACAACGAGATGGTGGCGCGCCTGGAGGACATCGTGCTCCGCCGCACGAGCATCGCCTTCACCGGCAACGCCGACGCCGAGGTGCTCGATGAGATCGCCGATGCGCTCGCACCGATGCTCGGCTGGGACCGCTCGCGCCACGACGCCGAGCTCGACCAGACGCGCCAGCTGCTGAACGATCGACACGGACTCGATATCCGATCCCGCACCCGCGGCTGATCGGACTTCGAACTGCCGCCCTCCTCGCGGCGCAACCCCTCATAACGTGTCGGGGCAGAGGGGCCCCGACACACAAGAAAGGTCAAAGAAGACATGGCTGATGTGAATCTCGGTCTCTACTTCCTCTCGGAGTTGGTCGGCACAGCGATGCTGGTCCTCCTCGGTTGTGGTGTGGTCGCCAACGTGGCACTTGCGAAGAACAAGGGCTTCGGCGGAGGCTTCCTGATGGTCAACTGGGGATGGGGCCTCGCGGTCTTCGCCGGTGTGCTCGTCTCCGCGTACTCCGGTGCGATCCTCAACCCTGCAGTCGGTATCGGCCTCATGGTCGCCGGCAAGATCAGCGTCGTGATGTTCCTCACCGCCACGGCGGCGGAACTCGTCGGAGCCGTCCTCGGTGCGATCGTCGTCTGGCTCGCCTACAAGCAGCACTTCGACGAGGAGCCGGAGGCTGCCAACAAGCTCGGCGTCTTCTCCACCGGCCCCGCCATCCGTTCCTACGGCTGGAACCTCGTGACGGAGATCATCGGCACCTTCGTGCTCGTGTTCGGCATCTTCGCGTTCGCCGACTACGGCGACATCGAGGTCGGCGTTCCCGGGGGCCTCGGCCCGCTCACCGCGCTTCCGGTGGCTCTGCTCGTGGTCGGCATCGGCGCCTCTCTCGGTGGCCCGACCGGCTACGCGATCAACCCCGCCCGTGACCTCGGTCCGCGCATCGCTCACGCGATCCTGCCGATCAAGGGCAAGGGCGCCAGCGACTGGTCCTACTCGTGGGTCCCCGTCGTCGGCCCCCTCATCGGTGGTGTGATCGCCGCCCTTGCTGCACCCGTGCTGCTCGGCCTCGCCGCCTGACGCACACCCCATCGCACTGAATTCAAAGGAGAGCACAAGTGGCTGACTACATCATCGCCATCGACCAGGGAACGACGTCGAGTCGCGCGATCATCTTCGACAAGAAGGGCAGCATCGTCGCGACCGGCCAGAAGGAGCACGAACAGATCCTTCCGAAGGCCGGTTGGGTCGAGCACGACGCGGCCGAGATCTGGCGCAACGTGCAGGAGGTCATCGGGCTGGCCCTCGGCCGGGCCGATCTGACGCGTCACGACATCGCCGCCGTCGGCATCACGAACCAGCGCGAGACCGCCGTCGTGTGGGACAAGAAGACCGGGAAGCCGGCCTACAACGCGATCGTCTGGCAGGACACCCGCACGCAGGACATCGTCGACCGCCTGGCGGCTGACGGCGGCGTCGAGCGGTTCAAGCCGGTCGTCGGCCTCCCGCTGGCGACGTACTTCTCCGGCACCAAGATCGCCTGGATCCTCGAGAACGTCGAGGGTGCGCGCGAGAAGGCGGAGGCGGGCGACCTGATCTTCGGCACCACCGACAGCTGGGTCCTCTGGAACCTCACCGGTGGAGCCGATGGCGGCGTGCACGTCACGGATGTCACGAATGCCTCCCGCACGATGTTCATGGACCTCGAGACGCTCGAGTGGCGCGACGACATCCTCGAGGCGTTCGGCGTGCCGCGCTCGATGATGCCGGAGATCCGCTCCTCGTCCGAGGTATACGGCACCGCCGAGAGCTCGTCGCTGCTGCGCGAGACGCCGATCGCCGGCATCCTGGGCGACCAGCAGGCGGCGACGTTCGGGCAGGCCGCGTTCCAGACCGGCGAGAGCAAGAACACCTACGGAACGGGTTGCTTCCTGATCTTCAACACGGGCGAGGAGATCGTCCACTCGAAGAACGGGCTGCTCACCACTGTGGGGTACAAGCTCGGCGACGGCCCGACGCACTACGCGCTGGAGGGCTCCATCGCCGTCACCGGGTCCCTCATCCAGTGGCTGCGTGACCAGCTCGGCATCATCTCCTCGGCCCCCGAGGTCGAGAAGCTGGCCGAGCAGGTCGAGGACAACGGCGGCGTGTACATCGTCCCGGCGTTCTCGGGTCTGTTCGCGCCGTACTGGCGCTCGGACGCCCGTGGCGCGATCGTGGGCCTCACCCGCTACGCCAACAAGAACCACATCGCGCGCGCTGCGCTGGAGGCCGTGGCCTTCCAGACTCGCGACGTGCTCGATGCGGTCAACGCCGACGCCGGAGTGGACCTGACCGAGCTCAAGGTCGATGGCGGCATGGTCGCCAACGATGCGCTCATGCAGTTCCAGGCCGACGTGCTCGGCGTGCCGGTGGTGCGCCCGGTCGTCGCAGAGACGACGGCACTCGGCGCAGCGTACGCAGCCGGCCTCGCCGTCGGATTCTGGAACGGCTTGGATGACCTGTCCGCGAACTGGCAGGAAGACAAGCGCTGGGAGCCCTCCATGGAGGACGCGGAGCGCGACCGTCAGCTGCGCCTGTGGCGCAAGGCCGTCACCAAGTCGATGGACTGGGTCGACGACGACGTGAAGTGACCTGACGTCACAGGAAAGCGGGTCCGGAGTGCTCCTCCGGGCCCGCTTTCGCGTTCCCGGGAACGACGTCGTCAATGACGGCGAGGAAGGCCTTCGCCACATTCCGTGGTGCCGCGAGGTCCCACGCCAGGTGCTCCACGCGTACGGGACCGTCGCGGACCTCGGCGGTCGCGACATCTGCCGCAGATCGTTCGATCGTCCCCGGTGCGAGCAGAGTCACCGCCAGCCCGGCGGCGACCAGACCGAGGAGGAGGGTGGCGGAGTCCGCCTCGAAGGCGACATCCCGCGACAGTTCCGCGGATGCGAAGGCGGCATCGCTCTGCGCGCGCCCCGAGGTGCCCGCCGGGAAGTCGGCGAACGTCGCACCGGCGAGGTCATGGAGCGTCAGCGCGCCTGTCTCGCAGAGCTCATGCCCACGAGGGAATGCCGCCATCAGCCGGTCACGAGAGAGTACACGCGAAGCCACCCCGAGTGGTTCCGCTCCTTCGCGCAGGCCGAGCAGAGCGACATCGAGTTCCCCGTGACGCAGGCGCGTCATCAGCACGTCGCTGTTCCCCACCTGCAGCTCGACTCGCGCGAGCGGATGCGCGGCCCGGTACGCGACCAGCACCTCCGGGATGTCGACGGCGGTCACCGTCGGGATGACGCCGATCCGGAGCGTGCCGGTCACCACGCCCACCGCTGCGGCTACGCTCTCCCGCGCCTGCTCTGCCGCCCGGAGCGCCGTCCGCGCGTGCTCCAGGAACGCCTCCCCCGCCTCGCTCAGACGAACGCTGCGACTCGATCTCACGAACAGTCGCTGACCGAGCTCACGCTCGAGAGCGGCGATCTGATGACTCAACGCGGACTGCGTGACGAAGCACCGTTCGGCCGCACGAGTGAAGCTGGAGGCCGCGGCCACCTCGACGACATACCGGAGCTGTTGGAGTTCCATCCGTCGATGATTTCACCTCATGGGTGGCGTGACAAGCATGCGTTGGACTCATATGATCGCGGGGGGCACGCTGGAGATATGAACCGCCTGACGCTCGTGCTGTTGACCGCACTCGCCCCCATCGCCTGGGGGACCACATACCTCGTCACCACGGAGCTGCTTCCGCCGGGTCATCCGCTCTTCGCCGGCCTGCTCCGCGCCCTCCCGGCCGGGCTGCTGGCCGTGCTCATCAGCCGACGACTGCCCCACGGGTCGTGGTGGTGGAAGTCCTTCGTGCTCGGCGCACTCAACATCGGCGCCTTCTTCCCCCTCCTGTTCCTGGCGGCCGAGCGGCTTCCCGGCGGAGTCGCCGCTGCTGTTGCGGGAGCTCAACCGCTCATCGTGCTGATGCTCGGCGCCCTCGTCCTGCAGGAGAGGATCAGACCCCTCACCGCAGCGGCGGCAGTCATCGGAGCCGGCGGCGTGGCGCTCGTCGTCCTGGGGCCGGCCGCGGAACTCGACTTCTGGGGCGTGCTGGCCGCGATCGGAGGCGTCACCGCCACCGGAGCAGGGATGATCCTCACCAAGCGCTGGGGGCGACCTGAGGGGGTCGGCCCGATCGCGTACGCCGGATGGCAGCTGTCGGCTGGCGGATTGCTGCTGCTCCCGCTCACACTCGCGGTCGAGGGCGTGCCCGCCGCGATCGACGGTGGAGCCGCGCTCGGCTATCTCTGGCTCGGCACCGCCGGCGGGATCGTCGCGTACACCCTGTGGTTCCGCGGCGTCCAGCAACTCCCGGTGATCGCGCCGGGCCTGCTCGCACTGCTCTCCCCCATCGTCGCGACAATCCTGGGGGTGCTGGTCGCGGGCGAGCGGTTCACCGGTGTCCAAGCGATCGGCCTCGTCCTGACGATCGGCGCGCTCGTCCTGGGACAGATCGTCGCCCGGCGGCCAACCGCAGACATCGGGAGATCGCGGGAGACCTCATCCGCCGCCGCCCTGGCCGCTCCGCGCTGAGCGCGGTTCAGCCCTTGCCGAACAGCTTCTGGATCTCGGCGAGGTCGGCCTCGCTCGGCGCTTGGCCTGCAGCACCACCGAGGCCGAAGCCCGAACCGGTCGGCGTCGAGGTCGCGGTGATTCCGGCGTTCTCCGCCGCGCGCTTGGCGGGGTTCCCCGAGCGGGATCCCTTCGACGACTTGCCCTTCTTGCCCCGCTTCGACGACGCGCCGGGGCGCCCCATTCCGGGGACAGCACCCATACCGGGAATGTTCGGCGTGCCGCCGCGGGCCACGGTCTTCATCATCTTCGCGGCCTGCTCGAAGCGCTGCACCAGCTGATTCACGTCCGTGACGGTCATGCCGGAACCACGCGCGATGCGCAGACGACGCGAGCCGTTGAGCACCTTGGGGTTGCGACGCTCCCCCGGGGTCATCGAGCGGATGATGGCCTCGGTGCGGTCGATCTCACGCTCGTCGAAGTCTTCGAGCTGCTGCTTCATCTGCCCCATGCCCGGGAGCATCCCGAGCATCTTCTTCATCGAACCCATCTTCTTCATCTGCTGAAGCTGGTCGAGGAAGTCCTCGAGGGTGAAGGCCTCGGTCGCGAGCTTCTCGGCCATCTTCATGGCCTCTTCCTCATCGAAGGCCTGCTGGGCCTGCTCGATGAGGGTCAGGATGTCGCCGAGGTCGAGGATGCGGCTCGCCATGCGGTCGGGGTGGAACGGCTCGAGGTCTTCGAGACGCTCTCCTGTGGAGGCGAAGATGATCGGACGACCGGTGACCGAGGCCACCGACAGCGCCGCCCCACCGCGGGCATCGCCGTCGAGCTTGGACAGGACGACGCCGGTGAAGTCGACACCCTCCTGGAACGCCTTCGCCGTGTTGACGGCATCCTGACCGATCATCGCGTCGATGACGAACAGGACCTCATCGGGGTCGACGGCCTTGCGGATGTCGGCGGCCTGCTTCATGAGCTCGGCATCGACGCCGAGACGACCCGCGGTGTCGATGATCACGACGTCGTGCTGCTGACGACGCGCGTACTCGACGCCCTCGCGCGAGACCTTCACGGGATCGCCGACACCGTTGCCGGGCTCGGGCGCGTAGACCGCGGCACCCGCCTGCTCGGCCACCACCTGCAGCTGGTTGACGGCGTTCGGGCGCTGGAGGTCGGCGGCCACCAGGAGAGGGGTGTGCCCCTCCCCCTCGAGCTGCTTCGCGAGCTTGCCCGCGAAGGTCGTCTTACCGGAACCCTGCAGGCCCGCGAGCATGATGACGGTCGGTGCGGTCTTCGCGAACTGCAGACGTCGCTGTTCGCCGCCGAGGATCTGCACGAGTTCCTCGTTGACGATCTGGACGACCTGCTGTGCGGGGTTCAGCGCCTTGTTGACCTCGTCGCCGAGGGCGCGTTCGCGTACTTTCGCGGTGAACTCCTTGACGACGACGAGTGCGACGTCGGCGTCGAGCAGTGCGCGGCGGATCTCGCGCACGGTGCCGTCGACGTCGGCAGCAGTGAGCTTTCCCTTCGTGCGCAGATTGCGGAAGGTCTCGGTGAGTCGATCGGAGAGCGTGCCAAAGGTAGCCATGGTGCTGTCGATTCTACGCGAGTGGAGCCTCCACGCTCAGCGCGGCGCGGAGCTCGACCTTCGCCCTCTGGTAGCGCCCCCGCGCCGTGGAGGCAGGAATGCCCAGCAGCTCCGCCGCATCCGTCAGCGAGAAGCCGTCCCAGTGCACCAGACGGACGAGTTCGGACAGGTCGGGGCCCAACCGTGCGATGGCGTCGCGGACCTCGCTGCCGGTATCGGCCGGTGCCGTGGAGAGCTCCTCCGCGGCGTGAGAGCGGATGCGGTCGGCCAGTGCCCACCGCCGCCGCTCCCCTCGCGCATGGTTGAGCAGCGTTCCACGCGCGACGCCGAAGAGCCACATGCGTGCGCGCTCCGGGTCGGTCGGAAGCTGACGAACCCGTCGCCACGCGACGACCATGGTCTCCCCCAGGAGATCTGCGGCGTCGTCGGGGCCGACTCGGCGAGACAGGTAGGCGAGCAGGTCCGAAGCACTCGCCTCGAAGACCACGATGAGCGCCGCATCCTCCGGGTGCCGGCTCACGGAGTGCCACCCTCGCCGCCCCAGTCCTCGTCCTCGCAGTGCAGCTGGCTGTGCGCGTCCGAGCCCGCCAGGTCGCCGCGTCCAGTGTCGAAGCCGTTGGCCTTCAGCTCCTCGTACAGCGCCATGGAGAGGGCCTGATCGTGCGCTCGCCACGCGTTCAGGTCAGGCTGCCGCGGATCCGTGGCTGTCTCCTCCGACGCAGCCAGATCAGCCTCGACGGCAGCGAGCTGCTCCGCCACATACGGTTCTGCGGCCACTTCGACATCCGTGTTCGCGAACCACTCGTCGATGATCCGATCGACCTGTCCCTGCGTCAGCGGGTCGTGCGTATCCCAGCCGCTGTAACGGATCTCACACTCACCCCAGGTGGGCGACGTGTAGGAGTAGCTGCGGTCGGGGTTCTCCAGCCCCGGGACCCAGAGCCAATCCGACGACGCGGTCGCGATGCCGGCACCGCCGGCGAGAAGAAGCCCCAGCGCTCCGCTCAGCACCACGGTGCGACGCTTCTTCCGTGGCGGCTGCACGACGGTCTTCGCCGCGGCGAGCATCGCGCGCAGTTCCGCCGACTCGATCGTCACGCGCGGCGGCGGTGCCGACGCGTCCAGCAGCTCGTCCAACTGGTCTCGAATCATGAGTTCCTCCTCAGGGGTGGGTTCACTCATGACCTGTCCGGTTCACGACGTTTCGTCCGCGGCGATCATTCTTTCCAGGGGAGGTCGTTGATCACGCCGAGCGCCTCGTGCAACACGGCCTCCGGCGTTCCTCGCCCCGCCCCCTGCTCAGTCCAGACACGCAGCGCCGAAAGCACGGCAGCGGCGTAGGCGGCTCCGACGATGTCGGCACGGACGACGTCGATTCCGGCACTCCGCGCCGCGACAGCAACGGCATCGGAAAGCCGCGCCAGACGGAGGCCCGTGTCCCTCACGAGCTCATCCTGCAATCCCATCGCCGCGGCGTTGCGGAGTGCGAGGGCGAGCGGATCCGGTTCGAATCCGTGCACGACGAGCAGCAGGATCCGGCGAACCGCCTCTCCGGATGCCCCGCTCCCCAGCCCGCCGAGCGATCGGATCGCTTCACCGATGCGCTCGTCCATGCCCGACCACAGCACGTCGCTCTTCGACGTGAAGTAGTTGAAGAAGCTCGATCTGCTCACGCCGGCTCGCTGGGTGATGTCCGCCACCGACGTCGCGTCGTACCCGCGCTCCAGGAAGAGCTCGCATGCCGCCTCCGCGAGAGTCTCTCGCGAAGACGCCTTCGGGCGCCCTGCCCTGCCGGTGGAACTCATGCCCTCACGCTACCGCGACGCGAAGCGCCGGCACCCGGCAACCACAGGAGGAGTATTGTTGCCCTCAGTCCAATTAACCAGAGAAGGAGAGCGTGATGCTCGAGATCCTCACTCCGGGGTTCGCTCCGACGCCTGTGCCGTACATCGAAGGGTGGGAGTTGCAGAGACGTGTCCATGCCGACGTGGTCGCGGGCCTCCGCCCTGACACGCTGATCCTCCTCGAACACGAGGCCGTCTACACGGCGGGGAAGCGCACCGAGCCGCACGAGCGTCCGCAAGACGGCACCCCGGTGATCGATGTCGACCGCGGGGGCAAGATCACCTGGCACGGCCCGGGGCAGCTGGTGGGGTATCCGATCGTGCGGCTGATCGAGCCCATCGACGTCGTCGCGCATGTGCGTCGTCTGGAGCGCCTCCTCATCGAAGTCCTGAAACCGTTCGGGATCGACGGCTATCAGGTCGACGGTCGAAGCGGAGTGTGGGTGCGACGCCCGCTCTCCGAGGACAAGGTCGCTGCGATCGGCGTGCGGGTGCAGCAGGGGGTGACGATGCACGGCTTCGCGATCAACTGCGACAACACGCTCGCCGGATTCCGCGACATCGTCCCGTGCGGCATCACAGACGCCGGCGTCACGACCGCGAGCGAGGTCGTCGGCGCCGCCGTCTCCCCGCTCGATCTCGTCGAAGCGGTGACCCAGGCCTTCGTCACCGAATACGGTCGCACCGAACTGACAGGAGTCCCCGCATGACCGCCGCCCCCGATGGCCGCAAGCTCCTCCGTCTCGAGATCCGGAACGCGGAGACGCCGATCGAGCGCAAGCCGGAGTGGATCAAGACCAAGGCGAAGATGGGCCCGGAGTACACGGCACTCCATTCCCTCGTCAAGAGCGAGGACCTGCACACGGTGTGCCAGGAGGCGGGCTGTCCGAACATCTACGAGTGCTGGGAGGATCGCGAGGCGACGTTCCTCATCGGCGGCTCCCAGTGCACCCGTCGATGCGACTTCTGCCAGATCGACACGGGAAAGCCCGATGCGTACGACACCGACGAGCCCCGGCGCGTCGCCGAGAGCGTGGCACGGATGAACCTCCGCTACGCCACGGTGACGAGCGTCGCCCGCGACGATCTGCCCGACACCGGCGCGTGGCTCAACGCGGAGACCGTACGGAAGATCCATGAGCTCAACCCGAACACCGGAGTCGAGCTGCTCGCGAACGAGCACAACGCCGACCCGGCCTTCCTGGGCCAGATCTTCGACGCCCGGCCCGAGGTGTTCGCCCATAACGTAGAGACGGTGCCCCGCATCTTCAAGCGCATCCGCCCCGCGTTCCGCTATGAGCGCTCGCTGAACGTCCTCACCCAGGCACGCGATGCCGGCCTGATCACGAAGTCGAACCTGATCCTCGGCATGGGCGAGGAGCCGGAAGAGGTCGTGCAAGCCCTGAACGACCTGCACGAGGCCGGCTGCGACATCATCACGATCACGCAGTACCTCCGGCCCACGCCCCGTCACCTGCCGGTCGCGCGATGGGTGAAGCCGGCGGAATTCGTCGAGTTCAAGGAAGAGGCCGAGCGGATCGGCTTCCTGGGCGTGCTCGCAGGTCCCCTGGTGCGGTCATCGTACCGTGCGGGACGTCTGTGGGCGCAGTCAATGGTGTCCAAGGGACGCGATATCCCCGACCACCTGTCGCACATCGCCGAGAGCGCCGACCTCGGTTTCGCGCAGGCCGTCTGAACGACCGCCGCCCCGGGTATATGCCCGGGCGGTGGTTCAGTCGGCGCTCATCACCGACTGCACTGTGCCGTCCGAGCCGAGATTCACGAGGAGGACGTCGTCGGATGAGCTGTCGTCCAGGGCGTACTCGAGGACGGCGAAGGGCTCCGAACCGCCGTGCTCGTCGGCGAGGATGGTCATGCTCATCAGGCGCAGCGACCGGATGATGTCCACGGCCGCATCCCCTGACACGTCCACGAGGACCTCGGGGAGATCGTCGCCGTACGCCTCCTGCTGCTGGAGGATGTACTCGGTCACCTCGCTGGTGCGGTCATCGACCTCGGCGAGCATGCCCCGACGGGCGGTGTCGTCGACGTTCTCGAGTCCGGCGATGAGACCCGCGGCGATGTCCAGCGCGTCCGCGGACACGTCGTCCTGGTCCGGTGCGGTCAGATCCACGGTGACGCTCTGGTCACCGAGCTCGACGGTCTCCGACCAGAAGATCGAGCCGTCGGGGCCCGAGGACAGGAGTCCGAAGTAGTCGTGTTCGATCGCCATAACGCTATGAAACCAGCCTCGTGCTCACTGCGGTAGTCCCGTCATCAACCGACCAATGACTGGACGAACACATGGGGGGTGAATCCGGTGAGATCGTCGATCCCCTCGCCCTGTCCGAGCAGCTTCACGGGGATACCCGTGCGCTCCTGCACCGCAAGCACGAACCCGCCCTTCGCGGATCCGTCGAGCTTGGTCAGGACGAGGCCCGTGACGCCCGCGTGCTCCAGGAACGCCTCGGCCTGCATCACGCCGTTCTGGCCCGTCGTGGCGTCGAGGACCAGCAGCACCTCGCTGATGGGCGCCTGCTTCTCGATGACACGGCGCACCTTGGTGAGCTCATCCATGAGCCCGCCCTTGGTGTGCAGGCGGCCGGCGGTGTCGATGATCGCGATCTCGATCCCTTCCCGCTTGGCGTACTCGACCGTCTGGAAGGCGACGGAAGCGGGGTCCTGGCCCTCCTGCTGCGGACGGACGATCGCCGCTCCCCCGCGCTGCGCCCAGGTCGCGAGCTGATCGACTGCCGCTGCGCGGAACGTGTCGGCTGCACCGACGACGACACTGCGCTGATAGCCGCGGAGGAACTTGGTGAACTTGCCGATGGTGGTCGTCTTGCCAACGCCGTTCACGCCGACGACCAGCACGACGGCCGGACGCTCGGTGAGCTTGAGTGTCGTGTCGAACTTCGCGAAGTGCTCTTCGAGGGTCTCGCGCAGCATGCGCTGGAGGTCCCGAGGATCGGTCGTGCGGTACTTGTCGACCTTGGCACGCAGCTCCTCGACGACGCGTTCGCTGATGTCAGGCCCGAAGTCGGCCGTGATCAGCGCCGTCTCGAGGTCCTCCCACGTCGTCTCGTCGATGGTGGGCTTGACGAACATGCCGCGCAGTGCGCGACCGAGAGACCAGGACTTCTCCGCCATCCCTCCAGCCTACGGGTAGCACCGGGGAATGAACTCCGCTTCCGAACAGAGCGGCGCGGCGGTTCGAACCGCCCTCTACAGCCCGATGCCGGCAACGACCCCGCTTTCGAAGGCAACCCACACGACGCCGTCACCATCGAGAGCCAGACCGTGCGGTTCCTCTCCGATGCCGGAGAGATCGAACTCGGCGAGATCGCCCTCCGTGGTGATCCTGCCCAGCCTGTTCGCTCCCCACTCCGTGAACCAGCACCCGGTGTCGTCGGCGATCACCGCGTGCGGTCGGCTGTCCGGTGCGAGGACGAAGTCGCGGACGTGCCGATCGCCGTCGACCCGGAGGATGCTCCCCCGCGCGATGTCGGCGGACCAGACATACTCCCCTGCTGCCGCGATGCCGACGGGGGCTGCGCCATCGGGCAGCGTGATGAGTTCGGTACCGCCTGCGGCATCCCATCGCTCGAGCACCCCCCGCTGGTTGAGCGAGACCCAGACAGAGCCGTCCCGGTGGGCGGTGGCCATCGCCGGGTATGCGCCTTCCAGGGGGACGGCGACCTCGCTGCGGAGTCCGTCCCGGCTGACCACGGCGAGCTTGTTCTCCTGCATAAGGGTCACCAACGCATCGGAGCCGACAGCCGCGATGCCGTACGGCCCACCCGGAACGTCGATGAAGTTCAGCCGATCGTCGCTCGCGATGAGGGCTATCCGATCTGCGCCGGTAACCGCGCACCACGTCGCTTCGGAGGTCACGGCGAGCTGACCCGGCCGCTCGCCGATGGTGAACCGGTGCTCGCGCCCGTCCGGGGACCGCCGCACGAGCTCTCCGGTGTTCACGAGAGTGATCCACATCTCGCCGCTGGAGCCGAAGGCGACAGCGTATGGACCGGCCGCGCCGTAGTCGAGCACCGCAGCGCTGTGTGCGGCGAGGGGCTCGGTCACGTCGGCCACGAGTTCATCCGCCTTTCATCGCTTCCCCGCCTGGGAGGTCACACCGCGGCTGCGGCCCGGTCTCCCACGCGCTGACCGACGACCGCCGACACGCCGTCCTGGCGCATCGAGACTCCGTAAAGGGCGTCGGCGATCTCCATCGTGCGCTTCTGGTGCGTGATGATCAACAGCTGGGAGCTCTCTCGCAGCTGCTCGAACACCGTGAGCAGGCGCCCCAGGTTCGCATCATCGAGCGCCGCCTCGACCTCGTCGAGAATGTAGAACGGGCTCGGCCGCGCCTTGAAGATCGCCACGAGCAGGGCGACCGCGGCCAGCGAACGCTCACCACCGGAGAGCAGCGAGAGTCGCTCGATCTTCTTCCCGACCGGACGCACCGACACCTCGATGCCGGTGGTCAGCATGTTCTCCGGGTCGGTGAGGGAGATGCTCCCCGTGCCACCGGGAAACAGCAGCGGGAAGACCTGACCGAACGCCTCCTTCGTGTCCTCGAAGGCGCTCGCGAAGATGGTCTGCATGCGCTCGTCGAGGTCGGCGATGATCGTCAGGAGGTCCTGACGCGTCTGCGTGAGATCGGCCAGCTGCTCGGTGAGGAAGGCATGGCGCTGCTCCAGCGCGGCGAACTCCTCGAGCGCCAGCGGATTGACGCGTCCGAGCTGCGCAAGCTTCCGCTCGGCATCGGCCAGACGGCGTTGCTGGATGCGGCGGTCGAAGGGGATCGCCGTGTCATCGAGCAGCTCGTCTGCGGGGTGCTCGACTCCCGGGTCGCGCGGTACGAGCTGATCAGGGCCATATTCCGCGACGAGAATATCTTCGTCGAGGGCCAGCTCAGAGGAGACCCGCTCGAGCAGGCTGTTGAGATGGAGTTTCTTCTCGTGGATCTGCAGCTCGAGACCGTGCACGCTCTCGGTCAGACCCGCGAGGCGCTCTCGCAGCGACGTCTCCTGGGCGCGGAGCCCGACGAGCTCCTCGTTCTGCGCCGAACGCGCGGCCTCCGCCTCGGCCAGGGCCAGGCGCGCCTCGGTGACCGAGCGGTCGAGGGAGTCGAGGATCCGCGGCAGCTCCTCCGCGACGCCCGAAGCCGCTTCGCGCTGGGCACGACGGATCACCGCACGCCGCGCCGCTTCGGCCGCGGCATCGCGCTCCTGCTCGCGCTGCCGCTCGAGACTCGTGACCCGCGCCTGGGCCGCGCGCACGCGTTCCCGCAGCGTCTCGATCTCCAGCCGCGCTCGCACCTCGCCCTCACGGGCCAGCTCGAGCGTCTCGAGCAGCCCGTCTCGCGCAGAGGCGTCGAGGACCGGACGCGGAGCCGCGATCGCCTCGTCCAGCGCAGCTTTGGCGGCTTCCGCTTTCGCCTCCGCATCGGACACGGCGGCCTGCGCTTGGGCCAGGCCGGTTTCGAGTCGCTCGCATTCGGCGACCGCGGATTCGTGGCGGACGGTGACCCGGTTCACCTGCTCGGCATGGGTGGCGAGGGCTGCATCATGCTCGCGCAGAGCACGGAGCGCGTCCTTCGCCTGGCGTCTGGTCGTCTCGACTGCTTCGTTCGCGTCCTCGCGCGCCTCGCGGAGCGAGTCCACCACGATCTGAATCTCCGCCAGGCGCTCGGCGGCGGCATCCCGCTCCGCCGCGAGCTCCAGTCGCGATCGTTCGCCACCGGACCCGGTGCGCAGCGTCTGGGCGGTGATCACGTCGCCCCCGACGGTCACGATCGTCGTCGAAGTGTCCCCGGCTCCGTCGAGCGCCGTGCGCGCGACACGGGCGGCGCCCAGATCGTCTGCGATCAGAACGTGCGACAGGATGCCCAGCACGCCGTCGGGTGCCGTCACAGTCTCGACCGCGGGTGTGACGCCCTCGATCGGGGCGGCGACGGGCTCTGGACGAAGCGCGTCGGCGACGACGAAGTCGACGACTCCCCTGCGGTTCTCGGCAGCTTCTGCCGCCTGGGCGAAAGCGTCGGCCGCAGTGTCGATGAGAACGCCTTCTGTGAGCGGACCGAGGACCGCCGCGATCGCCGCTTCGAAGCCGGCACGGACCTGCACGGCGTCTCCGACGAGTCCGCGAATGCCCTTTCCGCCGGCTTTGACGATCTCGGCGGCGCCGCCCGACAGGGCCAGAGCACTACTCAGGGCCGCGGCCTTCGCGGTCAGGGAGTCGACCTCACGCTCGGCCGCATGCAGTCGCTCACGCAGAGTCTCCCGCTCGGCCTCCGCGGCTGTCGCCGCCCGCTGCGCGCTCTCGTATGCGGCCGCATGTTCGACGGCGGTGCCCTCGGGCGCTTCGGCATCGTCGATCGCCTCGAGCGCCTCGGCAGCCTCCCGCCTGCGCGCGTCCGCCGCCTCGAGCGCGTTCTCCTGACGAAGCACCGCGCCTCGCACGGCGGCGAGAGCCGAGGCCGCAGCGTCAGCGGTACCGCGCAGCGCTGAGAGGCGCATGTCGTATTCCGACACCAGCGCACTCTGCTCGGCGATGTCCACATCGAGCGTGTCGAGCTCAGCCCTGGCGTGCACGACGTCACGGCTCGCCGACGCCGCCGCATCCTGCGCGTCGCCGAGACCGGCCGAGATCACGTCGATCTCGTCCTTCGCCTCATCGATAGTGGCCTGGGTCACGGTGACGGCGGTGACGGCAGCGTCGTCATCTTCGGATCCGAGCAGCGCCAGGCGTTGGTTCGCGAGCGTGTAGAGTCCGCGCATCCGCTCCTGCACCTGCTCCAGACCGAAGGCCACGCTCCGGGCCTGATCGACGGCGACCGAGTTCTGATCCTGTTCGAGCCGAGCGATACTCGCTCGCACCGTTTCGGCCTGGTCTGACAGGACCAGCCGCTCGGTGTGGCGTTCGTGCTCGGTACGCGTGTGGTCGGCGAGAGCCGTACGCAGCGCGACGACGTCGTCCGCGAAGATCCGGGCCTTCGCATCACGCACGACGGCAGCGATCGTCTGCGCCTCGCGCGCGATCTCCGCCTGGCGCCCGAGCGGCTTGAGCTGACGGCGGATCTCCCCCGCCAGGTCGCTGAGACGGGTGAGGTTCGCCTCCATCGCATCGAGCTTGCGGAGGGTCTTCTCCTTGCGGCGGCGATGCTTGAGGATTCCCGCCGCCTCTTCGATGAAGCCCCGCCGGTCCTCGGGAGAAGCCTGCAGCACCGTGTCGAGGCGCCCCTGCCCGACGATCACGTGCATTTCGCGGCCCAGTCCGGAGTCGCTGAGAAGCTCCTGCACATCGAGGAGCCGGCATCCTTCGCCGTTGATCGCGTACTCGCTCGACCCGTTGCGGAACAGCGTGCGGCTGATCGTGACCTCGGCGAACTCGATCGGGAGGGCACCGTCGGCGTTGTCGATCGTGAGCTGCACCTCAGCGCGCCCGAGCGGGCCCCGCGTCGAGGTGCCCGCGAAGATGACGTCCTCCATCTTCCCGCCGCGGAGCGTCTTCGCGCCCTGCTCCCCCATCACCCAGGCAAGGGCGTCGACGACGTTCGACTTGCCCGACCCGTTGGGGCCGACGATGCAGGTCACGCCGGGCTCGAAGACGAAGCTCGTCGGCTGCGCGAACGACTTGAACCCTTTGAGCGTCAGGCTCTTCAGATGCATGCGGGCACCGCTCGTCCGGGGAGAATCACGCCGCTACGCTACCGGAATCACGGGCTTCAGCCGTCATCCCGCGCGGGCGTTCGTCGAACCGATACCGCTCGACGACACGCCGTAAGATACGGAAACGCTTGACGCTGCCCGCTCGTGTTCGCTACCGTTTCCTCCGGATCGCCACACGAAAGGAGGTTACCGATGATGATGATTCAGCTCAACGCACAGGCCACTGGCCATGCCGCGCCCGCGCACTCTGCGCTGCGCCCTGCGTTCTCGGTGACCGCCGGCGTCCGCATCAGCGCGCTCTCGTAGCAGCGCACCCCGAGAATCACGGCCCGTAGTGGGCCTCCTCTCTCCGGTCGGTGCATCCGCGCCCCACCCTCTGTTCCGCAACCGGAACATGGATCTCGCCGCCTTCGGCTCCCACGCTCCGTGGTCCGAGGAGCCGCCGTCGTCCGCGCCTCTGGCGGCCATGCTCGCCATCGAGGTGCGACGTCTCCTGCACCCGCACGCCCACTTCCCTTTCGAAGGACTCTCTCGTGAATACCACGTTGCGCCGCAACATCACCCACCCGCCCGATACCGAGGACCGCGAGGTCGTCCAGATCCCCCGCGACGATGAGCTCCGCCGTTTGGCGCTCACGGATCGCCTCTCTCTCCGGATCGGCCTCTGGCTGCTCCAACGGTCTCAGCGCCCGCGTCGGCAACGCCGCGCCGTCCACATCGAGTCGGCGGAGCTGCTGATCTCCGAGCAACGTCGCCGCGCCGAACATGAGCTGGGCGTCCTCACGGCCTTCGCCCTGCAGCGCGGTATCCGCTGATTCCGTCGCCCGAGGGACGCCGAGTCCCACATCCCTCTTGAACCCACACAGTAAGGACCTGACATGACCATCGCTGAACCGACGATCACGCCGTTGATCGTCCCGACCTCGATCGATGACGACACGGCGGCGGAGTTCCGGGCGTACGGCGAACTCAACCGCCAGATCTGCGACGAGCAGGTCGGACTTCCGGGCCTCGCCCTGGAGGCGGCGCAGGTTCTGCCCGGCTGGCAGGACGACACCGACTCGCTGGACCGCGGCTTCGTCGCCCGTGTCGACGGTGAGATCGTCGGCATGGTGACGATCTCCTTCGCGCAGGAGGAGGAGGCGAACGCCGGCGAGATCGACATGCTCGTGCCGGAGGCGCACTGGGGTCATGGCATCGAGAACGCGCTGCTCGCGCGCGCCGAGGAGGAGGCCAGGTCGCGCGGTCGCACCGTTCTGCAGCTGTGGAGCCTGCACCGGCCGGAAGAGACCGAGCGCATGCTCGTGCCGAGGACCGGGTGGGGCCGCGTGCCGGCCACGCCCCTGAGCGATCTGGCCGAATCCGCCGGATACACGCTCGAGCAGGTCGAGCGGAACAGCGAGTTCGATCTGCGCTCCGACCCGGCGCTCCTGCGCACGGCGCTGGCGGAGGCGAACGCTCATGCCGGTTCGGAGTACCGGATCGTGGAGTGGATGCTGCCGACGCCGCCGGAACTGCGCGCGGCATACGCCGGCATCCTCGCACGCCTGTCGACAGACGCCCCGAGCGGGGAGATGGACTTCGTCGCCGAGGTGTGGGACGCCGATCGTGTCGCACGGCGGGATGGGCGAATCGCCGACTCCGGACGTGTCGTCTCGGTCGCCGCCGTGCAGCACGTCCCCACCGGCGACATCGTCGCCTACAACGAGCTGCTGATCGGGACCGATCACACGGGCGTCACCCATCAGTACGGCACCCTGGTGTCGAAGGACCACCGCGGTCATCGGCTCGGGACGATCGTGAAGTGCGCGAACCTGCTGCGGTGGCAGGCACTGATGCCGGAGTCGCCCGTCGTCTCCACGTTCAACGCGGAGGAGAACCGCCCGATGCTCAGCATCAACGAGAAGATCGGCTTCCGGCCGGTCTCGTACGCCGGCGGGTGGCAGAAGAAGCTCTGAGGCACGTGCGGGCCCGATCTCATTCTCCGGGATGAGGTCGGGCCCGCTCCGTCATCCGCCGGATCGACGACATCGGGTGTTCTGCTGACGAGAGTGGAAACATGAACATCCCCGTGATCGAAGCCCATGCCCTGACCAAGACCTTCGGGATGACACGCGCCCTCGCCGGAGTCGATCTCGCGATCCATCGCGGTGAGTCCGTCGCGATCATGGGCGCCTCAGGTTCCGGCAAGACGACCCTGCTGCATGTACTGGCCGGAATCACCACGCCGGATGCGGGCAGCGTTGTCTTCCGGCCGACTGAAGGCGCTCCCATCGAGGTCACCGCGCTCGGTGAATCCGCGCGGTCGCGACTGCGTCGCGAGCGGTTCGGCTTCGTCTTCCAGCAGGGGCTGCTCATCCCGGAGCTGACGGCAGTGGAGAACGTCGCGCTGGCGTCGATGATCAACGGCATCCGACGTCAGGATGCCATCCAGCATGCGGCGTCGTGGCTCGCCGCCCTCGGTCTCGCGGGTATGGAGGATCGCCGGATCGGCGAGCTCTCCGGCGGTCAGGCCCAGCGCGTCGCCATCGCGCGTGCGCAGGCCACGGGCGCGGAGCTCGTCTTCGCCGACGAGCCGACCGGTGCTCTCGACTCGCACACGTCGTCCGAGGTCATGGATGCCCTGCTGTGGTCGACCACCGCCCAGGGCCGGACCCTCGTCGTGGTCACCCATGACCCCGAGGTGGCCAGTCGCTGCACCCGCACGGTCGCCGTCCGCGACGGACGAATCGGCTCCTCGGCGGTGGCCGCGTGAACCGGCACGTCCTCGCTCTGCTGCTGCGCCCCGCGCCCGAGCAGAACAGCGTGCTCGCCCTTCCTGTCGTGGCGTTCGGCGTGGTGACCACACTGGTGCTGACCGTGATCGGAGGCGCCCAGTCATTCTGGGGCTGGACGGACCCTGAGGCCCCCATCTATCAGGCGCTCGCCGCCATCGCGCTCGTCCTCCTGGTCGTCCCGCTGATGTCGCTCGGCGGGGCAGCGGCGCGGCTCTCCGCCCGTCGCCGGGACGAGCGCCTCTCGACCCTTCGGCTGCTCGGGGTCTCCCCTGCCGGCGTCACGGTCGCCACCGTCACCGAGTCCGTTCTCGTCGCCGCTGCAGGAGCCCTCGCCGGCGTGGTCGGACACGTCGCATTGAGTCCGCTCATCGGACTGATCCCGTTCCGCGGCGAAGCTCTCGGGTTCGGTGCGGTCGTGCTACCTCCGGCCCAGATCGCCGTGGTGCTCGCTGGCGTGCTCGTCCTCGCTTCGGCGAGTGCGGTCGTCGGGCTCCGGCGCGTGGTGATCTCGCCCCTCGGGGTCCGCACCCGTGCCACGACAACCAACGTGCACTGGATCCGCGCGTTGATCGCCGCGGGCACAATCGCGATCGCAGTCGTGCTCATCAAAGTCTTCCCGTCCATCGGCGGGCTGGTCACCACCATCGTCGTGCTGGCCGGACTGTTCGGTGCCGCGCTCGCGGTGCTCAACGTCGTGGGCCCGTGGGTCCTCAAGGTGTCGGCATCGCGACAGCTTCGCCGGGCCGAACAGCCGGAGCGGCTGCTCGCCGCGCGCGTGGTCCTGGATTCTCCCAAAGCCGCGTGGCGGCAGGTCGGTGGCATCGCGATGGCGAGCTTCATGGCCGTCTTCGCCGGAACGGGCGTGGCACTGATGAACGTGATGACCGGATCGGAGGCGGCCGAGGCCGACATCGCCCTGGCCACCGATATCCGCACGGGTCTCGTCATCACCCTGATCGGGTCGTTCCTCATGGTGGCGGCATCCGTCGGCGTGAACCAGGCGTCCGACGTGCTCGACCAGCGCGAACTGCACCGCAGCCTCCACCACCTGGGCATGCCGCTGGAGACCGTGGACCGTGCCCGGAGACGTGCGATCATGTCCCCGCTGCTGATCACGGCGATCGGGTCGGCACTGGTCGCGGCCGTCCTCGTGATCCCCCTGCTCGGCATCGCACTGATCACGGCGCCGCTCTCGCTCCTCACGATCGCGGCGGTGGTCGGTGTGGGGATCGGGATCGTCTGGGCGACCACGTGGGCCACGCGTCCGCTGCTGCGGGGAGCGTTCCAGACCGCATGACCGGCCGCGACGCCGCTGACCTGCTCGTTCCGGTGCAGGTCAGCGGCGTCGCTGGCAGGACGGGCAGAAGTGCGAGCCCCTGTTCATGAAGCTCTCCCGTACGATCGCCGTTCCGCAGCGCGGACACGGCTTGCCCTGCCGGCCGTAGGCGTTGAGAGAGTGGGCGAAGTAGCCCGCCTGACCGTTGACGTTGACGTACTGCGCGTCGAAGCTGGTTCCACCCTCCGCGAGGGCCTTCGCGAGCACGAGCCGCACCTCCGCCAACAGTCGACGCACGGCCTGCGTGGACAGGTGGTCGGCAGGTGTCTCCGGATGGATGCGCGCAGCCCAGAGAGACTCGTCGGCGTAGATGTTGCCGATCCCGCTCACGACGCCCTGGTCGAGGAGAACACGCTTGATCGCGCTTCCCCGCCGTGCGAGCGCGACACGGAAGGCGCGGTCATCGAAGGAGGGATCGAGAGGATCGCGAGCGATGTGCGCGACCTGGGTGGGGATCCGCGATCCGTCGTCATCGATCAGCGCATCGACGGCGAGCGAGCCGAACGTCCGCTGATCCGCGAACACGATCGCGAGCTCGCCGTGCACGGGATGCTCGATGCCGATCCGCACGCGCTCATGACGTTCCGCGTCGGCATTCGAAGTCCGCAGCAGCATCTGACCACTCATACCGAGGTGCGCGATCAGCGCGGAATCCTCGTCGTCGAGAGGGAGCCAGAGGAACTTGCCCCGGCGGGATGCGGCAGTGAAGGTTCGGCCTTCGAGCCTGCCGACGAAATCCGCGGCCCCGGCGACATGCCGCGTGAGCGCACGCTCGTCGAACACGCTCACCGACGTGATGACCGATCCGACCGCAGCCGGTTCGAGACCGGCGCGGACGACCTCGACCTCGGGAAGCTCAGGCACGCTCGCTGAGCGTGCGCCAGGCGCTGAGGGCCGCCGCCATCTCTGCGGTCTTCTTGCTGCTGCCGTGGCCGATCATGCGGACGTCGCCGACCGATACCGTGGCGGTGAAGCGGCGGTCGTGATCCGGGCCGCTCGCCTCGACCGAATACTGCGGCGGCGTCGCGCCGACACGGGCAGCAAGCTCCTGCAGACTGGTCTTCGGGTCCATCGCCGCGCCGTAGCGCTCCGGATCCGCGAGCAGAGGCTCCGTCAGACGAAGCACGAGCGCTGTGGCGGCCTCAGGACCCGCCGACAGGTACGTGGCACCGATCACGGCCTCCATCGTGTCCGCCAGGATCGAGTCCTTGTCGCGACCGCCGGTCTGCTCCTCACCGCGCCCCAGCAGCAGATGGCTGCCGAGGTCGATGCCGCGAGCCACTTCCGCAAGAGCGACAGTGGACACGACGCTCGCACGCCGCTTCGCCAGCTCGCCCTCGTCGAGGTCGGGGTGCGTGGTGAAGAGCATCACGGTCACGGCCTGACCCAAGACCGAATCACCGAGGAACTCCAGGCGCTCGTTGTGCGGGATCCCGCCGTGCTCATACGCGTAAGAGCGGTGAGTGAGGGCCAACTCCAGAAGCTCCGCGTCGATATCGACGCGGAGCTTATCTGGGAGAGGCCTCGTCCCCCCGGGGACCTCCGTCACGGTACGCGACTCAGACGTCGGCGACCTTGCGGCCCTTGTACTCGAGGAAGAGCTCGGTGCCCTGGGAGTCGGTGACGACCTTGGCCTGGTGAGGACGGCTGTAGACGACCTGACCGTTCTCGATGGTCTTCACGAGGGCGACGGGAGCCGCCTTCCACTGCGCGCGACGCGAGCGGGTGTTCGAACGGGAAACCTTGCGCTTCGGGGGGTTACCAGCCATGACTAGCTCTCTTCTTTCTCGGCGGCACGAGATTCTTCCGTGCCGTCTTGGTCTGTGATGTTCTGGAGCGCACTCCACCGAGGATCGATGGGAGCCACCTGCTCCGTTCCGGTGCTCACGGCCAGTCGTTCACCCGTTTTCGGGTCGAGACCCGGGCAATCCGGCTGACACACCGGCTGAAAAGGAAGCGACAATACGGCCGCATCCCTGACGAGAGTTTCAAGATCCACGTGGTCGTCTTGAACCTCGAAGTCAGTTTCTTCCTCACCAGGATACGCGAAAAGCTCCTGGAACTCGACTTCGACGGGCCGGGCGATGTCGATCAGGCATCTGCCGCACACGCCGACGTACTCCGCGTCGGCCGTTCCGGAGACCAGAATGCCCTCGTGGACCGACTCCAGACGCACATCGAGATCGATGTCCGAGCCCGCTTCGAAGGTGACGATGCCCTCCCCCCAGGTCTCTTTGAGAGCCACGGTGAACTCGTGTTCCCGCATCTCTCCCGGACGTCGGACGATGTCACGGACGGGGAGCACGAAAGGGCCGTTCATTCGAGAGCGCACGGTTCCATGCTACTCGGCTGCACCTGCGGCCGGGCTGACCGTCGCCCCGAGGAGGACTCAGATCCCGCGTCCACCGGTGTCGAGGAAGTCTGCCACCGCAGGCGGAACGAACGGTGTCACGTCGCCGCCGAGCGAGGCGACCTGACGTACCAGCGAGCTCGAGACCATCGCGTGCGACGGATCCGGCAGGAGGAACACGGTCTCGATGTCGGCGAGGTGGCGGTTGACGATCGCCATCGGCGACTCGTAGGCGACGTCGATCTGCGAGCGGATGCCCTTCACGAGGACCCCGGCGCCGACATCGCGGGCATAGTCAACGAGCAGTCCCATGCTCCACGAGCCGATCACGATGTTGCCCGGCATGCCGTCTTCGGCGATCGAACGCTCGAGGAGGGAGAGCCGCTGTGCGATCGGGAGCATCGCCTCCTTACCGGGGTTGTGCACCACCAGCACGTGCAGCTCGTCATAGAGGGCTGCTGCCCGGCGGATCACGTCGAGATGACCCAGGGTCGGCGGATCGAAGGAACCCGGGACGACGGCGATCCGGCTGCTCATGCCACCAGCCTAGGGCAGGAACCGAACTCAGTTCTTCGCGAGCGCCGCTCTATCCTCATCGGTCACGCGCCGAGCGATGGCTTCCCGAAGACCGGGGTGCTGCTGGAGCATCGGGTCGTCGGTGAGGATCTTCTCGGCCACCTCGCGGGCACGCGTGATGAGGGCTGCATCCTTGACGACACGCAGCAGCTTGAGCGACGAGCGAACGCCGGCCTGTGCGGCACCGAGCACATCGCCCTCACCCCGCAGCTCGAGATCGACCTCGGCGAGGGCGAAACCGTCGAGCGTTGCTGCCACAGCGTCGACACGGTCCCGAGCGAGGGAGCCGGACTCCGCCTCGGTGACCAGGAGGCAGAGTCCAGGAACGCCACCCCGGCCCACGCGTCCGCGCAGTTGGTGCAGCTGGGAGACACCGAAGCGATCGGCGTCGAGCACGATCATCGTGGAGGCGTTGGGGACGTCCACGCCGACCTCGATCACGGTGGTGGCCAGCAGCAGATCGATCTCGCCGCGGGCAAAGGCCTGCATGACGGCATCCTTCTCGTCCGACGGCATCCGACCATGCAGCACGGCGCGACGGATCCCACCGAGAGTGGGATGGGTCGCGAGAGCCTCGTCGAGCTGCACCACGCCCCACCGGGGACCCGACGCACCCTCGGGGACCAACGCGGAGGGCTCAGCCGCTTCTGCGGTCTTCTTCGTCGTGTCGATCGCGGCGCAGACCGCGAACACCTGCCGACCCTGGGCGATCTCCTCTGCGGCGCGCTCCCAGACGCGGTTGAACCATCCGGGGTGCTCGGCCAACGGCGCGACGAACGACTCGATGCCCGCACGTCCGGCCGGCATCGTGCGGATGACGGACGTGTCGAGGTCGCCGAACACGGTCATCGCCACCGTTCGCGGGATGGGCGTCGCCGTGAGCACCAGCGCGTGCGGGCTCGATCCCTTCGCGCGGAGCGCCTCCCGCTGCTCGACCCCGAAGCGGTGCTGCTCGTCGACCACGACGAGACCGAGGTCGGCGAAGGTCGTCTTCTCGCCCAGCAGCGCATGCGTGCCGACGACGATGAGCGCCTGACCCGAGGCGACGCGGAGCGCAGCCTTGCGTCGCTCCGCGGCCGGAAGCTGGCCGGTGAGCAGCGTCGGCATCAGCAGCGGGGCGAGATCGGGACCGAGCATCTTCGCGATCGAGCGCAGATGCTGGCCGGCCAGCACCTCTGTCGGAGCGATCAGCGCCGCCTGCCCGCCACTCTCGGCCACCTGCAGCATCGCTCGTAGCGCCACCAGCGTCTTGCCGGAACCGACCTCCCCCTGGACGAGCCGGTTCATCGGCCACGATCCGACGAGGTCTGCGGCGATCTGCGCCCCGACCGTCTCCTGATCCGGAGTGAGCGTGTACGGCATCGCCGCGTCGAACCGCTCGAGGAGGCCTCCCGGTCCAGCCGGCCGCGAGGTGGCGGAGAGAGCGCGCACCGCATCCCGCTGCTGCAGCAGCGCGGTCTGCAGCGTGAGCGCCTCATGCATCCGGAGGGTGCGAACGGCCGGATCGATGTCGTTGCGCGTGCGCGGTCGATGGATCCGCTCGAGCGCCTCCCCAGCCGTGAGCAGCTCCTCCTGCTCCCTGATGGCGGTCGTGAGGGGGTCGGGCACCTCGTCCAGATCGTCCAGCACCCGCCCGATGAGGCGAGCGATCTGCCACGTCTGGATCGCCGAGGTCGCCGGGTAGATCGGGATCGGAACCGCCGCACGCGCATCCGCGCTGCGCCGGGCGGAATCCTCATCGTCGAACAGTTCGTACTCTGGATGCGCGAACTGGGTGACGCCGTTGAACTCCCCCACCTTGCCGGAGAAGACTCCGCGGCGGCCGACTGCCAGGTCTTTGGAACGCCACTCCGCCGCACCGACGTTCTTCGCGAAGAACGTGAGGGACATGCGTCCGATCCCATCGCCGATGACCACGTCGACCATCGCGCCCGGCCGATTGCGCATCCGTCGGAAGCTCGAGGACAGGACCTCGGCGACGATGGTCACCGTCTCGCCGAGGGGGAGGTCGCGGATCGGTGTCAGCTCGCCCGGATCGGCGTAGCGACGCGGATAGTGCGAGAGCAGGTCGCCCACGTTCTGCATGCCGAAAGCTCGTCCCAGCGTCTTGGCAGACGCCGCACCGAGCGCATCCTCCAACGAGGAATCGAGCGTGAGCGACATGCTCCGAGTCTAGGGAACGCTACCGACACCGCCGCCACGCGGGCTGTCGTATCGTGAAGAGGTGACGAGGATCATCGCAGGCGCCGCCAGAGGCGCACGCCTGGAAGTGCCGGGTGTCGGCACGCGACCGACCAGCGACCGGGTGCGGGAATCGCTCTTCGGCGCGCTGGAGGCGCTGAGCGCCATCGACGGCGCGCGTGTCCTCGACCTGTATGCCGGTTCCGGCGCCCTGGGCCTCGAGGCGCTGAGCAGGGGCGCCGCCAGCGCGGATCTCGTCGAGCGTGGCCGGCAGGCGGCAGCCATCGTCCGCCGCAACGCCGCCGTCGTCGCCAAGGCCGCAGGCCGGTCGGCCGGTCGGGTGCACGAGGGCGCGGTCCATACTTACCTGCAGCGCGCGGCCGGGCCCTTCGACCTGGTCTTCACCGACCCGCCCTACGATCTCGACGATGCGGCCATGACAGCCGACCTCGTCGCCCTCGCCCCACTGCTCTCTCCGGACGCGGTCGTCGTCGTCGAACGAGCGCGCCGCGCGACTCCTCCCGACTTCGGTGCCGCCGGTCTGGAGCTGTTCCGCGAGAAGTCCTACGGTGACACGACGCTCTGGTGGGCGGAGCCGGCGGCCGACGAGGGTTCGTCAGCGGACGATCAGCCCGAGACCGAATCCCAGTCCCGATAGGGATCCCATCCGCTGATGTCGACCGGAAGGCCGTCGCACAGCAGATCCTCGTCTGCGCTCGGGATGACCCGTCCGATCACGCGGAACCCCGGCGGGAGCATTCCTTCGGGGAAAGTGGCGAGCAGCGCGTGGTCTTCTCCCCCGGCGATCGCACGCTCCGGATCAGTGCCCAGCGCCGCGCGGTCGAGAGCGATGGTGACCCCGGACGCGGCCGCCATCCGGCGGGCATCGAGAGCGAGCCCGTCGGAGATGTCCATCATCGCGGTCGCACCGGCCGTCGCCGCCACCGCGCCGAGACCGATCGGGGGCGACGGGCGCAGCTGGGCGGCCAGCGCAGCGGACTCGCCGGCCGCCAGCTTCGCGACGTCGACCGGTACGGGCGCATCGCCGTCACGGAAACGTCCGAACAGCACGGCGAGTCCGTGTGCAGCGTTGCCCAGCTCACCGGCGACCGCGACGACGTCCCCGGGACGAGCGCCGTCGCGGGTGACCGGAGCCCGACCCTCGAGATCTCCGAGCGCCGTCACCGCGATGGTCAGCACATCCGACACCGTGAGGTCACCACCCACCACCGCGCAGCCCGGCGCCAATGCGGCACATGCCTCGCGGAAGCCGTCAGCGAGACGCTCGACGAAGGAGAGACGCAGATCCCGGGGAACAGCCAGTGCGACGAGAAGAGCCGTCGGACGCGCCCCCATCGCCGCGACGTCCGCGAGGTTCACGGCCGCGGCCTTCCAACCGAGGTCGTAACCGCTGGACCACGCGAGACGGAAGTCCGGCCCGTGCACGAGCGTGTCGGTCGTCGCCACCACGCTGCCCGATGGCGTCGCGATCACGGCGGCATCGTCCCCCGGCCCGACGAGGGTATGCGCGGCCGGCGCGGTGCGGGTGAGGATCGCCTGCAGGATGCGTCCTTCGGAGACATCGCCCAGGCGCGGATCATCGGCTTCGGGTCGGGAGGGCATGCTGTCAAAGGTAGCCTGGATGCATGCTCCGTTCCCGTCGCCTCGCTGCCCTCGCAGGCGCGGCGATCCTCTCCGCCGTCCTCGCCGGATGCTCCACGACCGTGCACCTCGAACCGGCCGACGATGCGAACGATCCGGCGTGCGCCTCGGTCTCGGTGCTGCTGCCGGACAGCGTCGCCGGGTTCGACCGGGTGTGGACGGATGCCCAGGCCACCGGCGCGTGGGGAGAACCCACCACGGTCGCGCTGCGCTGCGGTGTCGAGCCGCCGGCCCCCTCCGCACTCGTCTGCACCACGCTCGGTGGCGTCGACTGGCTGGTCCTCGAGCAGGAGGACGAGCGGCAGCGCCTGGTCACCTACGGGCGCGAGCCCGCGGTCGAGGTCAACATCCGTCGGGGTGAGCAGATCGACTTCCAGTCCATCGTGGACTCGATCTCCACGAGCATCCAGTCCGGACTGGCGCCGGCGACGGCGAAGTGCACCGACCGCGTCGAGTTCCCCGCGAGCTGACCGCAGGCGGGTGGGCCGGCGTCAGCGCCGCAGACCCGCCTCGACGAGCTCGGTGATCAGTTCGCCGTAGCTCAGGCCGGATGCCACCCAGCACTTCGGGAACATCGAGATCGGGGTGAAGCCCGGCATCGTGTTGAGCTCGTTGACGACGAGGGTGCCCTCGGGGGTCAGGAACATGTCGACGCGGGCGAGCCCCCGGCCGTCGACGGCCTCGAACGCGCGGAGGCCCGCCTCCTGGATCGCCGCCGTCTCCGCTTCGGTCAACTCGGCCGGGCAGATGACGTCGACGCCGTCGCCCCCGAGGTACTTGCCCTCGAAGTCGTAGAATCCCCGCGAGGTGAGGACGACTTCTCCCGGAAGGGAGGCGCGCACCCCTTCCGCGGTCTCGAGCACGGCGACCTCGATCTCACGGCCGCTCACTCCGGTCTCGATGAGTACCTTGTCGTCTTCGGCGAACGCCACAGCCAGCGCAGCGTCGAGTTCGTCAGCGACCTCGACCTTGGACACGCCGACGCTCGAGCCCGCACGAGCAGGCTTCACGAACAGCGGCAGGCCGAGGGCGGCGGCGCGTACGCGGACGTCCGCCGCGTCCCGCTCCCAGTCCGCACGGCGCACGGTCACCCAGGGCGCCACCGAGATGCCGGCGGCCTGCAGAGCGATCTTCATGAAGTGCTTGTCCATGCACAGCGCGGAGTCGAGGACGCCGCCGCCGGCGTAGGGCACCTCGAGGGTGTCGAAGTACCCCTGGATCGTGCCGTCCTCGCCGTGCTGACCGTGCAGGATCGGGAGCACGACGTCGACGGCACCGAGGCCGACGACGGAGCCGTCGACCTGCACGACGCGCAACGTGCGGTCGCCGCCCGGTTCGGGCCACAGAACACGCGTGCCGTTGTCGACGACCTCAGGAAGGTGCGCGGCATCCAGCGGGAACTTCGCGGGATCATCGTCCTCCAGGACGAACGCCCCCTCGCGGGTGATCCCCACCGGGATCACCGAGTAGCGGTCGCGATCAATCGCGCCCAGCACGCCCCCCGCCGTTGCGGAACTGATCGAATGCTCGCTGGAGCGCCCGCCGAAGAGCACCACCACCGTCTGCTTGTCCATGATTGGTCCTCTCACCCTGCGGGGTGTCGTCGTCCGTCGTCAGGTGGGGTGCGATGTCTCTCGGATCCATCTTGCCGTCGAGCACCATCTTCACCTGCTCGACGATGGGCATGTCGACCTCGGCCTCGCGTGCGAGCTGCAGGATCGGCGCGACCGATGCCAGCCCCTCCGCCGTCTGCTGCATCTGCTTCACGACGTCCTGGAAGCTGTATCCCTGGCCGAGCAGACGCCCGGCCGTATTGTTGCGGCTCAGCGGCGACTGGCAGGTGGCGATCAGGTCTCCTAGGCCGGCGAGTCCCTGCAACGTCTCCGGGTGTGCACCGTTCGCCACGGCGAAGTCCGTCATCTCGACGAGGCCGCGGGTGATGATCGAGGCCTTGGTGTTCTCGCCGTAGCCGACGCCGTCGACGATGCCGATGGCGACCGCGATCAGATTCTTGAGCACGCCACCGAACTCGGTGCCGATCACGTCGGTGTTCACGAACGTGCGGAAGTAGCTGTTGCGCGCGGCGCGCGCGACGGTGTCCGCCGTCTCCTGGCTCCGCGAGGAGATCACGGCAGCGGTCGGCTGCTCACGAGCGATCTCCAACGCAAGATTCGGACCGGACGCGACCGCGATACGGTCGGGGTCGCAGCGAAGCTCCTGGTGGATCACCTGGCTCATGCGCAAGCCGGTGCCGCGCTCGACGCCCTTCATCAGACTGATGATCTTCGCGTCGCTGTCGGCGAGCAGCGGGCGCAGCGCCTTCAGGTTCTCGCGGAGCGACTGGCTCGGCACCGAGAGGTAGACCTGTTCGACGCCCTCGAGCGACGTCGCGAGCTCGTGAGTGGCCGACATCGTGCGTGGGAGGTTGATGCCGGGCAGATACCGGGAGTTGCGCTTGGCCTCGTTGATCTCCTGCGCGAGCTCGGGTCGTCGGGCCCACATCGTCACCTGGGCGCCGCCGTCGGCGAGGATCTTTCCGAAGGTGGTTCCCCAGCTGCCCGAGCCGATGACCGTGGCCCGGGGGCCTACCGGAGCGGTTCTCTTAGGAGTCAAGGCGTCCGGTCTCCTTCTGGCCGTGGCTCGCGGGGTTCCATCGCTCCGCGGGTGCCTTCTCGTCACGCAGCTCCTCCAGGAGCGCCGTGATCGCGTTCATCAGTCGGTTCGATGCCTCGGTGAGGGCCGCCGGCTCCCCGGCGCGATCCCGCAGATCGGAGACATCGACGGGATCGCCGATGATCACTCGCACGGGCTTGCGCAGCGGCCAGAGGCTGAGGCCCTTCTGATAGCGCCCCATGATCGCCTGCGTACCCCACTGCGCCATCGGGATCAGGGGGATGCCGTCGGCGAGGGCCAGACGCACCGCGCCGGACTTGCCGCGCATCGGCCACAGGTCGGGATCACGCGTGAGAGTGCCCTCGGGATACACGATCACTCCGCGACCGTGCTCCACCAGCTCTTCCGACTGCTTCATCGTCTGGCGGGCCGAACTGGCGGACGAGGTGCGCGCGACCGGGATCATCCCCGTGCGATGCAGGAACCACCCGAGTACGGGAACTTTGAACAGGCTCTCCTTGGCCATGAACCGCGGCGCCCGACCCGCGCGCCACACGGCGACCGCGACGATGAGCGGATCGAATTCGGAGTAGTGGTTCGGCGCGAGGATGAACGACCCGTGCTGCGGGAGCTTCTCGGCGCCGGTGACCCGGATCTTCGCGATCAGCGAGACGGGCGGGATCACCAGCGCCGCGAGCGGCCAGAAGATGCTCGGCCGCGTCGTCTCGGATGACCGGGACGTCACCTCGGTCACCGGATGACGTCGAAGTCGGCGCCGAGCGCGTCGAGCTTGGCGAGGAACTTCTCGTAGCCGCGGCTGAGGATATCCACACCCGACACCTGCGACTCGCCCGTGGCGGTCAGCGCCGCGATGATGTGGCTGTATCCGCCGCGGAGGTCGGGAACCACGATGTCCGCGCCATGCAGCGGCGTCGGACCCGTGATGACGGCAGCCTGCTCCAGGTCGCGGCGGGGAACGCGGCGGGGCCCGTCCTGCAGACCGCGGGGGTGCACGACGATGTCGGCACCCATCTTGACCAGCGCGTCCGTGAAGCCCATCCGGTTCTCATACACGGTCTCGTGCACGACGCTACGGCCGTGCGCCTGAGTCAGTGCGACCACGAGGGGCTGCTGCCAGTCGGTCATGAAGCCGGGGTGCACGTCGGTCTCGATGACGACGGGCTTGATGTCACCGTCACGACGGAAGAGGATGCCGTCTTCCTGGATATCGAACCAGCCGCCCGCCTTGCGGAAGATGTTGAGGAACGTCAGCATCTCCTGCTGCTTGGCACCGCCGACGAAGATCTCGCCGTCGGTGGCCAGAGCCGCGGATGCCCACGAGGCCGCCTCGTTGCGGTCGAAGATCGACCGGTGGTCGTAGCCGCGGAGCTTCTCGACGCCCTCGATGACGATGACGCGGTTCGGCTCGTAGGAGATGATCGCGCCCATCTTCTGCAGGACCGCGATCAGGTCCATGATCTCGGGCTCGATGGCGGCGTTGCGCAGCTCCGTCACGCCCTCGGCGCGGACCGCGGTGAGCAGCACCTGCTCCGTGGCGCCGACACTCGGGTACGGGAGGTGGATGTTCGCACCGTGCAGGCGGCTTCCGCCCGTCGAGAGGCGGATGCCACTGGGGAGCTTCTCGACGATGGCGCCGAACTTGCGGAGCGCATCCAGGTGGAAGTCGATAGGGCGGTCGCCGATACGGCATCCACCCAGGTCGGGGATGAACGCCTGACCGAGACGGTGCAGGAGCGGCCCGCAGAAGAGGATCGGAATGCGGGAGGCGCCGGCGTGGGCGTCGATCTCCTCGAAGTGGGCCGACTCGACATCACTCGGGTCGAAGACGAGCGAGCCGGGCTCATCGCCCTCGCTGACGCGCACACCGTGTACCTCGAGCAGCGAGCGCACGACGGCGACATCGCTGATCGCCGGCACATCGCGCAGGGTGCTCACGGTCTCGCCGAGGAGCGAGGCGACCATGGCCTTGGTGGCCAGGTTCTTCGCCCCCTTGACGTCGACGCGACCGCGAAGCGGGCGTCCGCCTCGAATGGCGAGGACGTCTCCGGTGAGTGCAGGGACTCCGTCCGGGAGAGCGTCGCGCACAGGTGTCGTCATTCGGAGCCTCACTTCATTTACGGATTTCGGGGGCGGGTTGCCCCTGGGCTCCCCCGCCCCCGCCGTTTACTGAACGGGAAGGGTTCGGGGCCGCCACGACTCGCGACGGGCCTCGAACTGCGCGATCTTGTCTTCGTTGCGCAGCGTGAGCCCGATGTCATCGAGCCCTTCGAGGAGCCGCCATCTAGTGTAATCGTCGATCCCGATCTCGGCCTGGACGTCACCGATCGACGCGCTGCGCGCCTCGAGGTCGACCGTCATCCGTGCCCCGGGATTCCGGTCGATCTCCGCCCAGATCCGCTCGAGATCCTCTTCCGAGATCGTCGCCGCGAGAAGGCCCTGCTTGCCCGAGTTCCCGCGGAAGATGTCGGCGAAGCGCGGACTGAGGACCACTTTGAATCCGAAGTCGCGCAATGCCCACACGGCGTGCTCACGGCTGGATCCGGTACCGAAGTCCGAACCGGCGACGAGGACGGACGCGCCCTGGAATTCCGGCTGGTTGAGCACGAACTCCGGGTCCTGTCGCCAGCCGTGGAACAGAGCATCTTCGAAACCCGTCTTCGTGACGCGCTTCAAGAAGACAGCCGGGATGATCTGGTCGGTGTCGACGTTCGAGCGCTTCAGCGGTGCGGCGACGCCCGTGTGCGTGATGAACTTCTCCATGGGTCAGATCCCTTCCGTCAGGTCGCTCGGGCTGGACAGCGTGCCGCGGATCGCGGTCGCGGCGGCGACGAGCGGCGACACGAGGTGCGTGCGCCCTCCCTTGCCCTGCCGTCCTTCGAAGTTGCGGTTCGATGTGGAAGCACAGCGCTCGCCCGGTGCGAGCTGGTCGGGGTTCATGCCCAGACACATCGAGCATCCGGCGAAGCGCCATTCCGCTCCGAAGTCCGTGATGACCTTGTCGAGGCCCTCTGCCTCGGCCTCCAGGCGTACACGCGCCGACCCGGGGACGACCATGACGCGCACACCGTCGGCCTTCTTCTTGCCCTGGATGATCGATGCGAAGGCGCGCAGATCCTCGATGCGGCTGTTGGTGCACGACCCCATGAACACGGCGTCGACCGGTACCTCCTTGAGGGGCGTCCCCGGCGTGAGGTCCATGTACTCCAGCGCACGCTCGGCGGCGGCCCGCTCGTTCGGATCGACGATCTCGGCGGGATTCGGCACCGAGGACGACAGCGAGCTGCCCTGACCGGGGTTGGTCCCCCAGGTCACGAACGGCTCGAGCTCGTCGGCGTCGATGAAGACCTCGGCGTCGAAGGTCGCGCCCTCGTCGGTCGGCAGGGTGCGCCAGTAGGCCACGGCCTCTTCCCAGTCCTGGCCCTTGGGGGCGTGCGGACGGCCCTCGAGATAGGCGAAGGTGGTCTCGTCGGGCGCGACCATGCCGGCCCGGGCTCCGGCCTCGATCGACATGTTACAGATCGTCATGCGCCCCTCCATGGAGAGGGCGCGGATGGCGCTGCCGCGATACTCGAGCACGTAGCCCTGACCGCCACCCGTGCCGATCTTCGCGATCACGGCGAGGATGATGTCCTTCGCGGTGACGCCGTCACGCAGAGTGCCCTCGACGTTGATCGCCATGGTCTTGAACGGCTTCAGCGGCAGTGTCTGCGTGGCCATGACGTGCTCGACCTCGCTGGTGCCGATGCCGAACGCCATCGCTCCGAACGCGCCGTGCGTCGAGGTGTGGGAATCCCCGCAGACCACCGTGATTCCGGGCATCGTGAGCCCGAGCTGGGGTCCGACGACATGCACGATGCCCTGTTCCGCGTCACCGAGCGAGTGCAGACGCACCCCGAACTCCGCCGCGTTGCGGCGCAGCGTCTCGATCTGCGTGCGGCTGGTCAGATCGGCGATCGGCTTGTGGATCTCCAGCGTCGGGGTGTTGTGGTCCTCGGTCGCGATCGTCAGGTCGAGGCGGCGGAGCGGCCGCCCTTCGCTGCGGAGGCCGTCGAACGCCTGCGGGCTGGTGACCTCGTGCACGAGGTGCAGGTCGATGTAGATGAGGTCGGGTTCGCCGTTCTCGCCCTTGACGACGAGGTGGTCGTCCCAGACCTTCTCGGCGAGGGTCCTGCGGCGTGCGGAATCGGCACCGTTTGCGGGGGTGGTCATTGCGTGTCTCCTGAGGCTGGCGGTACGGCCCACGATGGACTCCGCGACGAGGAGGGGCTCTAGATCGAGGTCTCGTCGCGGCGCGTAAGAAGAAGGAGCACGGTCCGCATGACGTCAGATTACCACCGCTCGGACGCGCTCCGACCCGTCATGACACTCTGTTGAGCACCGAACGACCGAGAGGCACCGCATGACCGTCGACACCGCCCGCTTCGCCACCCGTGCGGTCCACGCGGCGAGAAGCCGTGAGACGGCCGCCTCGCGCGCGACCCCCATCTATCTGACGGCGGGGTTCGAGTTCGACGACTTCGACCATGCGGCCGACCACTTCAGCACCGGGGCGGGCTTCGGATACACGCGCACGGGCAACCCGACGGTTCGAGCCGTGGAGCGTCAGCTCGCGGCTCTGGAGTCCGGCGCGGACGCGGTGCTGGTCGCGAGCGGGCAGGCGGCGGTCGTGACCGCCCTGCTGACCGTCGTGGGCGCCGGCGACCACATCGTCTCCTCCACGCACATCTATGAGGGCACCCGAGGGCTCTTCCTCGACAACCTGGCTCGCCTCGACATCGAGACGACCTTCGTCGACGACATCGCCGATCCGGACGCCTGGCGGGCGGCGATCCGCCCGAACACCCGCGCGGTGTTCGCCGAGTCCGTCGCGAACGCGCGCAACGACGTGCTCGATATCCGCGCCATCAGCGACATCGCCGACGAGTTCGCGATCCCGCTGATCGTGGACAACACCCTGGCCACCCCGGCCCTGCTGCGTCCGATCGAGCACGGCGCGGCGATCGTCGTCCATTCCGCGTCGAAGTTCCTGGCCGGACACGGGTCGGTGCTCGGCGGCGTGATCGTCGACGACGGACGCTTCGACGCCGAGCATGCGGGCCACAATGCGCCGCACCTCGTGCTGCCGGGTCGCGGCGACGCGCCCAGTGTCTTCGCTCGCCACGGCGGCCGCGCACGCATCGCCTACGCGCGGGAGTCGGTGGCACCTCGCTTCGGGGCGTCTCCGTCGCCGCTCAACGCCTTCCTGATCGGCCAGGGCGTGGAGACGCTCGGCCTCCGCGTCGAGAGGCAATCCCGCAACGCCCTCCAGATCGCGCAGTGGCTGGAACGGCACGACGCGGTCGAGAGCGTGGACTACGTCGGACTCCCCTCGCATCCTGACCACGAGATCGGCTCCCGCTACCTCGAAGGCGGATCGGGGTCGATCTTCACCTTCACCCTGCGTGGCGGGTTGCGCGCCGCACGACGGTTCGTCGAGGGCGTGCAGGTCTTCACACACATGACGCACATCGGTGACGTCCGCTCTCTGGTGCTGCATCCGGCGACGACGAGTCACGCGCAGCGCACGGACGAAGAGCGCGAGGTTCTGGGGGTGCACCCCGGCACGCTGCGGGTGTCGATCGGCATCGAAGACGTCGATGATCTCGTCGCCGACCTCTCCCAGGTGCTGAACGCCGTGCGGGAGACGGTTGCATGAGCCGCCCCCAGCACTTCGGCTGGTTCCTGGCGCGCGGTTTCGGGCCGCAGGGCTGGGGCTACCCGGCTCTCGACTGGGATTACGACTGGACGCGCCCTGAGGTGTACCAGGACGCTGCCCGCACCCTCGAGCAGGCGGGCTTCGACCTGGTCATCATCGAGGACGCGCCGTCGTTGGGGTCGCCGTCGACGATCGATCTACGGGTCCGCCACGCCTTCGGGGGCCCCAAGCACGATCCACTCCTGCTCGCTCCGTATCTCTTCCAGGCGACGAGGCACCTGGGCGTGGTGCCGACGGTCAATCCGGCCGCGTACCTCCCCTACACCGCGGCACGCCAGTTCGCGACGCTGCAGCATCTGAGCGGGCATCGGCTGGGTCTCAACGTCGTCACCGACACCGGCAGCGCACGACACTTCTCGGACACGTCGCAGCTCGGTCACGACGAGGCGTACGACCGCGCGGAGGAATGGCTCGCCGGGATCCGCGCGCTGTGGCACAGCTGGGACGACGGCGCACTCGTCGCCGACCGCGAGACCGGCGTCTACGCCGACGGCGCGAAGCTGCAGCCCGTCCGGCACCGGGGCGAGCACTTCGCGTTCGACGGCCCGCTCAACGCCCTCCCGTTCACGGACGGGGATCCGGCGATCGTCTCCCCCGGCGGCTCCGGGCGCGGACTCGGGTTCGCCGGCGCGAACTCCGATGTGCAGCTCGCGCTGGCTCCGCTGAACGAGAAGTCCGTGCGCGACTACCGTGCCCGGGTGCACGAGGCGGCGATCGCGAAGGGGCGGCAGCCGGAGGACGTCAAGATCCTCTTCGCCATCCAGCCCGAGATCACCACATCGAGCGAGGAGGCGGACCGCATCGTCGCCGCCTCGGCCCATCCCGACGACGCCGCACTGGTGCAGATCGCCCGCAAGCAGTCCAGCGACCTCGAGACCGACCTCACGTCGCTCGACCTCGACAAGGCGCTGGACCCCTCGATCTTCGGCGCCCACGTCTCACGCGGGAGCATCCAGCGCCTGATCGGAGACCGCGGCGAGGACGCCCCGCTGCGCGCACATCTGACGGCGCTCGCCCGCACGGGCCGGATCACGGACCGCTCCGGCTTCGTCGGAACGGCCGAGGAGTTCGCCGACCTGGTCGAAGAGCTCGGCGAGTGGGGCAACGACGGCGTGCTGCTCTGGGGTGACTTCCATCCGGTCACCCTGCACCGCACACTCGATGAGCTCGTGCCCATCCTGCGCCGCCGCGGCATCCTCCGTCGCGCGTATGCGGACGGCGGTCTCCAGGAGAACCTGCGCGCGTTCTGATCGGCGATCCGGCCGACCGTCACCAGCCCAGGGAGCCGGGAACGCCTTTGAAGGGACCGACGACAGCCGAGGTGACCCACCCGCCGTAGAACCCACCCGGCTGCGGAACGGCGATCTCTTCCCCGACGGTGCACTCGTCCATCTGCGCCGCATACACGGCGACCCGGTCCATCAGCGCCTCGAAGCCGGGCGCCGGGTGCGGGTAGTTCCAGGCGGCCCCCTGACGCAGGGTTTCTCCACTGCGCACGTCGAAGTAGCGGGCAGCACCCTTGAACTCGCAGAAAGATCCGCCGGGGGCATCGACGAGTGCACCGGGGACGAAGTCGACGATCGGAAGGTAGTACACAGGAGGGTGACTGGTCTCCAGCACGCGCACCGCGCCACGGGTATCGGCGATCAGATGCCCGCCGAGGCGGATCGTGATGCGCTCGGCGACCGGTTCGACGCGCGGCGGCCTCGGGTAGTCCCAGACGGATTCCTGCCCGGGGGCCGGAGTGATCGGGCGAGGTCTGCGCATCTGCGCATCTTACGTCTCTCCGTTCAGATCATCGACTTCACGCGGGACGCCGCACCTCTGCGGTCAGACGAGCGAGACCCCGCTCCCGATCCGTCCATGCCGGCGTGGGCTCACTCGACGGTCGTGGTGGGCCGAGACGCCCGCTTCTCACGCGAGGAGGCGATGAGGCTCGCCACCGTGGCGATGGTCATCGAAGCCAGGATCACGCCGAGCGAGACCATGTTGCTGATGTCGGGCACCCACTCGACGTGCTGACCGCCGTTGATGAACGGCAACTCGTTGACGTGCAGCGCGTGGAGGATCAGCTTGATCCCGATGAAGCCGAGGATCACGGCGATGCCGTAGTGCAGGTAACGGAGGCGATCGAGGAGGTCGCCCAGCAGGAAGTAGAGCTGGCGCAGACCCATGAGCGCGAAGATGTTGGCCGCGAAGACGAGGAAGCCGTTCGTGGTGATCTCGAAGATCGCCGGGATCGAGTCGATCGCGAAGATCAGATCGGTGACGCCGATCGTGATGAAGACGATCACCATGGGCGTCCACATGCGCTTGCCGTTCACCGTGGTGCGGATCTTCGATCCGTCGTACTCCTCGCTGATGTCGACGCGACGACGGAGCAGGCGCACGATGAAGTTCTCACGCTTGACCTCGCCCTCATGGTCGCCGTCGGGCATGGCCTGACGGATCGCCGTCCAGATGAGGAATGCGCCGAAGATGTAGAAGATCGGCGAGAAGTTCTCGACGATCGCCACACCGGCGAGGATGAAGAGGCCGCGCAGGATCAGCGCGATGATGATGCCCACCATGAGGACCTGCTGCTGCAGCCGCCGCGGCACGGCGAACTGGGCCATGATCAGGACGAACACGAACAGGTTGTCGATCGACAGGCTGTATTCGAGGGCCCAGCCGGTGATGAAGTCGCCGGCGTTCTGCCAGCCGCCGACGTTGCCCAGCAGAACCGCGAACAGCAGTGCCAGACCCACGTAGAAGACCACCCACAGGGTGGACTCCTTCGTCGAGGGGATGTGCGGCCGCAGCCGGATGAGGAGCAGGTCGGCGATCAGGATGATCGTGAGGACGACCATCGAGGTGATCTCGAACCAGACGGGGATTTCCAAGGGCGCACGGGCCTTTCGCGGAGGGGTCGGGAATCAGTCGAAAGTCTCTCCCCCGCACAGATGTGCGTCGCGCGCCCGGAGCAGCGATGACGGTGCTCGTGATGACGTTACGCGCGGATCCGGGATACTCCCTCTCGCCCGGGCAATGCTACCGGAGCCGCGGCATCGCGGGGAACAGCGATCGAGACGAATGCGGCGACCGGATCTGAGACGATGAGGCAGCGATCGACACTTCCCTGGTGAGAGACACCGAACGGAATCAGGATGCCCGTGCAGACGAGTGATCAGAAATGGGCGGCGCAGGCCGCGGCCGGCGACGAGAGCGCCTTCCGCGAGCTGTACCGCACACACGTGCGGCCGGTCTACTGGATCGCCCAGGGCATCCTGGCGTCGCCCGCCGACGCGGAGGACGTCACCCAGGAGACGTTCGTCGTCGCCTGGCGCAAGCTCCCCGCCCTCGAGCTCCAGGGTGAGTCGATCCTGCCCTGGCTGGCCACGATCTGCCGCTTCCAGGCCGCGAACCGGCTGCGCCAGCGGCGCCGCGATCAAGCGCACACCGCCGAGGCCGTCGACGAGACCCTGCTGCCCGACACGATCAGCGTCGAGGAGCAGGTCATCACGGCCGAGCTCGCCGCCCGGATCGCCGTCGAGGTCGGGACCCTGAACGAGCTCGACCGTGAGATCTTCCGCCTGTGCGCGTCCGAGGGCTACGCCTACCAGGCCGCAGCCGAGGAATTGGGCATCACGCACGCGGTCGTCCGCAATCGTCTCTCCCGAGTGCGCACCCGGTTGCGCGGCGCCGTGAAAGAAGTGAGAGACGCATGAACGACCAGAACCCCCGTGGCGAACTGCCGGTGCTGTCGGACGACGCCATCGCCCGCATCGAGACCGCCGTGTTCACCGAGATCGCCGCGGAACGCTCCCCCGCGCATCCGAAGGCCGAGCGCGCCAGGAAGCGCCGCCGCCGCTGGCTCACCGGCGGCGGCATCGCCGCGGCCTTCGTCGTCGGCGTCCTCGTGACACCACCGATCCTCGGCGCGGTCGGTGGCGCCACAACGTCGACGGCCGAAGGGCTGAGCATGCCGGGCGGCGTCTCGATGGATTCCTCGTCGTCATCACCGGATCAGATGTCCGACTCCGCGCCCGAATCGCTCCCCGGGAGCATCTCCGACTCCACCATCGCCGGTGCCGAGAGCAGCGAGGGCGATAGGGAGATCATCGCGACCGCGCAGGCGACGGTTCAGGTGAAGAGCATCGCGGACGCCGCTTCGGCGATCGCGAACCTCGCCGAGGAGCACGACGGCTACGTGGAGAGCACCGAGATCGGGAAGTCCGTCGCCATCGACGGCACGTCCGAACCGGCTCCCGCCGACTCGGCGTACGGCTGGATCAGCATCCGCGTGCCCTCCACGGATCTGCCGGAGGTGATCGCCGCGCTCGGGGAGACCGGTGACGTCCTCTCGTCGTCGACGTCGAAGCAGGACGTGACCTCGGTGTCGATCGATCTTCAGGCGCGCGTCGACTCGACGCGCGCGTCCGTCGAGCGTCTCACCGAGCTGATGGCGCAGTCGGGAAGCGTCTCCGAGCTGATCGAGGCCGAGGTCGCGCTGACCGACCGACAGGCGCAGCTCGAGTCGTATGAGCAGCAACTCGAGTCCCTGCAGGATCAGGTCGCGATGTCATCGCTTCAGGTACAACTCACCAGAGCGACGACGGCCACCACCGCCGATCCCGCCGGGTTCGCCGACGGCCTGCTCGCCGGATGGAACGGCCTCGTCGTCTCGCTGAACGCCCTCGTGATCGCTCTGGGCTTCGTCCTCCCCTGGCTCGCGGTCGTCGGTGTCGTCGTACTGATCGTGTGGCTGATCCGTCGAGCGCGCCGGAACCGTCGAACCGCACCCTCGACGAGCGCGGAGCAGGCAGGGGCCGACGAGGCCTGAGTTCCGTCCGGCGAATCCAGAAGAGGCCGCTCCCGGGAAACCGGAAGCGGCCTCTTCTGTCCGGAAAGCAAGAAAGTTCTGTCCGAAAAGCAAGAAAGCCTCCGGCGAACCGGAGGCTTTCTCATGTTGTGTGACCCCAGCGGGATTCGAACCCGCGTTACCGCCGTGAGAGGGCAGCGTACTAGGCCGCTATACGATGGGGCCGTCTGGCGGACGTTTCCGTCGCGCGACAACCGTTCAAGTATGCCATGGCATTTCTCGGTCCGCCAAATCGACGCCGCCCCGACCTGACTCCCGGGCGTGGCGCGCAGAATACGTTTGCCGTGCGCCGGATGAAGGAGTTGACTCGTCTCATGCGCGTCACCAAGTTCGAACATGCCGCCCTCCGCCTCGATGCCGGCGGGAAGACCCTGCTGATCGATCCGGGCTCCTTCACCGCACCGCTGGTGGATCTCGACGGTCTGATCGGGATCGTGATAACCCACGAGCACCCCGACCACTGGACCTCCGATCACTTCGACCGCCTCCTGCGCGGGGCACCCGGCACGCCGATCTTCGCGCCGTCCGGGGTGGCTCGTGCGGCGGAGGGATACGACATCACGGTCGTCTCCCCCGGGGACACCATCGAGGTGGGCGACTTCTCGCTCCGATTCTTCGGCGGCACGCACGAGGTCATCCACTCGTCGCTGCCCGTCGTCGAGAACGTCGGCGTACTGGTGAACGATGAGCTCTACTACCCCGGCGATTCCTATGCGGTTCCGGAGGGGATCGACGTCGGCACGCTCGCTGCGCCGCTCGGAGCGCCCTGGCTGAAGATCGGCGAGGCGATGGACTATGTGCTCGCTGTCGCGCCGCGTCGCGCCTTCGGCACCCACGACATGACGCTCTCCGTCATCGGGAAGAACATGCACCGCCAGCGGCTGCAGTGGGCGACCGAGCAGGGCGGCGGGGAGTTCTTCGTTCTGGAGCCCGGCGAATCGCTCGATCTGTGAGCGGCGCGGTACGACGCCTCCTCCCTCCGACGACCGCGCGACTCGTCTTCCGGGAGATGACGGAGGACGACCTGGACCTGATGGCCGACCTGCTCGGCGACCCGGAGGTGATGGCGTTCTATCCGGCGCCCAAGAGCCGCGCCGAGAGCGCCGAGTGGATCGCGCGCATGCAGAAGAGCTATCGGGAGCACGGCCACGGGCTGTGGATCATCGAGACACGCGAAGGCGAGTTCGTCGGCGACTGCGGTCTGACCTGGCAGTCCGTGAACGGCGATCCGGTGCTGGAGGTCGGCTATCAGGTGCGCCGGTCGATGCAGCGCCGGGGGTACGCGACCGAGGCAGCGCGCGCGTGTGTCGAGCTGGTCGCTCGGGAGTTCGCACCGACGCTGCTCACCGCGATCATCCATCCCGCCAACGACGCCTCACGCGGCGTTGCGGAGAATCTCGGGATGACTCACATCGACGATGACCGTGCGCACCCGTGGATCGTGCGCACGGTCATGGGGATGCAGGTCGCTCCCGCTTAGCCGCGTGAAGTGGCGCCCTGCGCGGCGCGCACCCGGAGATCGCGCTCCAGATGATCGCGCTGCTCGACGATGAGCCGCCGCAGCGCCGCGGGCGCCGCCGCGTTCTCGGCGATCCAGACATCGACGGCACTCAGCGAATCGGCCGCGGGGAAGAACCCGAGGACCAGCCGACGCGCGATCTCGATGCTGCGATCACCCCAGACTCCCGAGATACGGGCGAAGTACTCCGCGTCGAAGACCTCGGTCAGATCGCGGCGCCCACCGGCACGGAAACCGTCGATCTCGGCGTCGAGGTGATCGTTGCTCAGCGTGAGGTCGGTCCAGGCGGTCTCCCAGGCCTCGCGCCGCACGGCGGCGTCCGGGCGCGATGACCGTGCTCGTCGCGCTGCCGTGCGCCCGCTGCCCGTGTCATCACGCTCCTGCTCGGCGCTGATGTCGGCGAGGTCGGCGTGCCCCGTCGTGACGAGCGCCGTCAGCAACTGCCAGCGCAGATCGGGGTCGACCACGAGCCCCGCGGGTACGTCGCCGTCGAGCAGAGCCCGCACCTGCTCGTGGTGCGCGTCGTCGTATGCGGATGCGGTCGCGAGCGCCCGCGCCCAGGACAGCTGCGCGTCGCTGCCGGCATCGGCGGCCTGCAGCGCACTCCACGCGGCACCCGTCCAACTGCGCTGGGCCGCAGCACGGTCGCCGTCCGCGACGAAGTGCCGGATGGCGTACGCGGCGTTCGCGAGGACACCCGTCAACAGGCCGATATTGGACTCGGCGGGGCCGTGCGTGCGCACGATCGCCACGTACCGCGCCGCATCGAGCTCACCGTCCCTCGTGGCGTTCCACAGCGACGACCACACCAGTGCCCGCGCCAGGGGCTCCTCGATCTCCGACAGCGACTCCTCGACCGTGCGCAGCGACCGCTCGTCGAGCCGCGCCTTGGCATACGTGAGGTCGTCGTCGTTGAGGAGCACGAGATCGGCTTCGGGCAGATCCAGCGGGGTCCGCTCGCCGATCAGGTCGAGTTCCTGCTGCTCGCGCCGGACGACGCGCCCATCCCGACGCTCGTACAGGCCGATGCGCAGTCGGTGCGGACGCGGATCGGTCTGCACGAGGACGCTGCGGCCCTCGTCATCCGTCTCGGTCCACAGCGTCGACACACCGGAGGTCTGCAGCCATGCCGCCGACCAGTCGCTCATGTCGCGGCCGGAGACGGCACTGAGCTGCACCAGGAAGTCGTCGAGCGTGGTGTTCCCGAACGCATTCGCAGCGAAGTAGCGCCGAGCACCCTCGAAGAACGCGTCGTCGCCGACGAAAGCGACCAGCTGCTTGAGGACCGCGGCGCCCTTGGCGTAGGTGATCCCGTCGAAGTTCAGCTTCGCGGCCTCGAGATCGGTGATGTCCGCCACGATCGGGTGCGTGGTGGGCAGCTGATCCTGCTGATACGCCCAGGCCTTGCGGCTCGCGGCGAACTTGACCCAGGCGTCGTGGAAACGGGTGGCGACGGCGGAGGCGTGCGCACCCATGTAGTCGGCGAACGACTCCTTGAGCCACAGGTCGTCCCACCACGTCATCGTGACGAGGTCGCCGAACCACATGTGGGCCATCTCGTGCAGGATCGTGTTCGCCCGTGCGGCGCGCTGCGCATCCGTCGCCGCGCCGCGGGAGAGATACGACTCCGTGAACGTCACGAGACCGGGGTTCTCCATCGCACCGAGGTTGTACTCGGGGACGAAGATCTGGTCGTACTTGCCCCACGGGTACGGGTAGGCGAAGGCGTCGGTGAAGAAGTCCAGTCCCTGCCGGGTGACCTCGAGGATCTCGTCGGCGTCCAGGTGGGGCGCCAACGACCGGCGGACGAAGACGCCGAGGCGGATCTGCTGCTCGTCGCGCCACCACTCGCCGTCGACACGCGTGTAGGGGCCGGCGGCGACCGCGGTGATGTAGCTCGAGATCGGCAGGGTCGGGGTGAACTCCACCCGCTGCACCCCGACGCCGAGGTCGGTGTGCACCGCGGTCTGGTTGGAGAGCACCTGCCACTCGGAGGGCGAGTCGACGACGAAGGTGTACTCGGCCTTCATGTCGGGTTGCTCGAAGCACGCCATGACACGACGCGAATCCGCGGGTTCGTACTGCGTGTACAGGTACGTCTCGTCGTCGGCCGGGTCGTGGAAGCGGTGCAGTCCCTCGCCGGAGCGGCTGTATGCCCCGACCGCCTCGACGCGGACCACGTTGGCGGCGGCAAGGCCGGCGAGCGTGATCCGTGCTCCGTCCCACACGACATCCTGGTCGACGCCGTTCACCTCGACACGGCGCACCTCTTCGCCGATGAAGTCGAGCCAGGTCGACTCCGCCGTGGCATCGAACTCGAGCGTCGTCACGGTCGAGAACCCGGTGCGCGCCCGCTCGGGCGCCCCCGTCAGATCCAGTTCGACACGGATGCGGTGCAGAGTGACCACTGCGGATCGCGCGGCGGTCTCCTCCCGGGTGAGGTTGGCGGTGTCCATCCCTCCATCCTGGCATCCGGACGGGACGCAGACGGCCCCACCTTCACGCCTCACCCGCTGCGCAGGCGATGACCGATCTCCGCGTAGAGCTGCGCCGAAGCTGCCGCGAGTGCCTCAGCCGACCCATCATCGCCTCGCAGAGCCGCGATCGACGAGAGGACGGCGTCGCTGCGTGCGACCTCGGCACGATCGCCGGTCGCCTCCGCGATGCTGCGCGCTTCCTCGGCATGCCGCTCCGCATCATCGACCAGCTGGTGGGCAGCGGTCGCATCGATCGTCGCCGCGCGCACCAGGATCTCCGCCAGCGAGTTCGCCGCCTCGGTCGCGATCAACGGTGAGCCGGCGCGTTCCGCCTCGCGCAGCGTTCGTTCGGCGGTGGTTCGCGCCCTCACGAGGTCGCCGGCGCGGCCATCGAGCCGTGCCTCCAGCAGGTCGAGGTCCGCCGATGTCGCGAACTCCCCCGCTGTCCGCAGGGTCTGTCTCGCGGTCGCGCACAGCTCGCGAGCGAGCACGTCGTCCCCCGTCGCTTCCGCCACCAGGGCCAGCGTCCTGCGCACGAACGGCAGCGAGTCGACGCTCGATTCGTCGAGCAGCCCCTGCAGCTCGGCGGCCGCGTCATCGAGCTGTCCGATCGCCAGGAGGAGCAGGGGCCGATTGCCGCGGACGACCGCGACGTTGAGATCGTCGCCCTCCTCCCCGGCCATCGTCAGGGCCACCGCATAACGGTCGCGCGCCTCCGGGTACCGGGCGAGGATGCGCAGCGTGTCGGCATGATTGCCGGTCGCACGCCCCTCCACGATCCGAGCCCCCGCGGCCCGTGCATGACCGATCGCGAGCTCGTAGGATCGCAGCGCCTCTTCGAGGTGGCTCATCCATCGTTGGACGTTGCCGATCTGATTCCAGGTGCGCGCGAGTGACGCCCCGGTCGCGATACGTCGCACCCGATGCAGCGTGATCAGCGCCTCGTCCAGACGCCCCAGCTTCTCGGCGCAATGCGCGACGCCCAGGGCGATCTCCGGCACGAGGTCGAGTCCCACTCCGCGCGCGGCGAGGTCATGCAGGCGCAGCGACTCGTTCCACATCGACCACCGGGAGAGCCCGGGGTGCGCCTCGATGGCGAGCTGTTCGACCGCGGAATCGGCAGCGTGCTCCCGAGCCGCCGCGGCGACGGCGAGCACGGTCACCACTTCCCGCGCCGCATAGTCGGGGTCAGAGCGGATCCGCGCCACCACTGCGGCCGCTGCCCTCAGCACGAAGGCCCGGCGCTCCGACGACGGGCGAAGCGAGCGCGATCGCTCCGCTGCGAATGCGAAGACCGTGGCGTGGATCAGCAGGTGCCCGTCGCGGAGCTCGACGAGATGGCGACCATGAAGGCGATGCAGATCGGCTTCCGCCGACGGACCGCCGGCAGCGAGCAGCACCTCGGCGTCGATGTCCCTGTCCAACAGCGCAGCGTCCGCCAGCAGATCGGCCTCACTCTGCGACAACGAGCGGGTCGCGGCTTCGAGCACAGGACGGATCCGCGCATCACGCGGCTCGTGTTCGAACCGCGAGGCGAGATCCTGGAACGACCAGCCCTCGTGCTCACGGACGATGCCCGCGAGCATCACGAGGTCGAGCGGGAGGCCGCCACCGACGGCCACGATGCGCCGGAGCGCGTCTGCACCGACGTCGATCTCCGAGTGGGGCAGAGGCGCCGCCGTCCCCTCGACCGTGATGAGATGCGCGAGGAGCCGTTGCGCGTCGGTGTCCGTCATCGGCGGAACGATGACACGAGCGATGGTGAGCGTCTGCGGTCGCACACGCTGCTCCAGATCGGCGAGGTCGACCCGGGAGGTCACGACGTACCGCACCCCGGGGACGATCAGTGCGGCGAGGCGCCGGGCATCACCCGCGTCTTCCACGATCACGGTCGTACCGCGCGCGGTGACCTGCAATGTCTCGCGCAGGCGGGGCAGCTCGTAGGGCAGCGAACGGACTCCGAGCGCGCCCAGCATGCGCCGCAGGACGTCGATGGGGTCGGCGCGTGGGCGGTCCGACTCGGATTCGCGCAGCTGCACCGTGAGCACGGAGTCCCTGCCGACCAGTGCGGAGGCGAAGGTGCTCTTCCCGGCGCCCGGCAGCCCGGTGAGAACCAGGACATCCGCCGCAGGCACCGAGGCCAACAGCGCTTCTCGACCGATCTCCGCGCCGGGAGCGTTCCGCGGAGCATGCGTCACCTCGATGTGCACTCCGGATCGCTCGCCGTTGAGCACGCGCGCCGTCTCGCTCCAGCGTTCCGATTCGGTCTCCTCGCCGCCGAGCGCCCGGACGATGTCTCCGACGAGCCGATCATCCACCCGTCGTCGACCGGGACGGAAGCAGTCGTAGACCGTGACCTTCGCCGGTTCCGCTCCCCCGCGCAACCGTCCGATGCGCCGTGCGATCTCCGCGTACGAGGGGGATCCGGCATCCGCGCGCATCCGCCCCAGCCCGCTGCAGAGCTCGTCGAGGGTGCGCGGGGCGGGCATGAGTCGAGCCTATGGCAGGCTGCGGCGGCGCTCAGCCGGCGCGTCGTTCGGGCTCGTTCGGGGTCCGACGGCGCCCGGTGGCGGGCACCTAGGCTCGCTCGACGGAGGCCGCCGGACCTCCCGGACAAGGAGACACTCCCCATGACGACACGCGCAGAGATCGCCGCGAAGCTCGACGACTTCTCGTTCCAGAAGGTGAACTTCGGCGGGTTCCTGATGAACAAGCGTGCGAAGAACTCGCACGCGCTGTGGACCCGCACCTCCGACAAGGGGGTCACCGAACTGACCATCCTCACGACGCGGGACTTCGGCGAGGGCAACGTGTACGACGTCGCCGCGTTCACCCTGGACGGCACGGTGCCCGCCGACGTGGTCACCGAGCTCCGACAGCAGGCCGAGAGCCTGACCGACCGGATCAACCTCCGCGAGCACGGGTATGTGTACTCGTGCCTCGAGCCGTGGGACGGCGGGGGCACCATCTGGATCTCGAAGAAGCCTGAGTTCCGCGCGCTGAGCCGGATCGATCAGGGCATCTACGTCATCCCGATCCAGCGTCTCAACGGTCTGAACGAACCGCGCTGGCTCGCCTGGGCACGCGAGAACGGCCAGCTGAACATCGCCATCGTGTACAAGCCCTGACGGTGTTCACGCACTCGGAACCGATGCCCGCCCCGCACGCGGGAACCCCCGTGCGGGGCGGTTTCCGACTGATCGCCGCGTCGGTGGCCTATCTGGTGATCGCCGCCGGCGTCGCGTTCTATCTGCTGCCCGTGGGCTTCGGGCTCGATGGTGCCTCCTTGCTCCTCGCACAGCTGGCGACGATCGTCGCGGGCGCTGTGCTCGTCGCCACCTCGACCTTCGCAGTCGTGCAGCATCGACGGCGACGCGCGAACCTCGAAGCCATCGCACAGGCGCTCGGGTGGATGTACCGCGCAGACATCGGCGACCGTATGTGGGGCGGATCCATCGACGAGCAGATAGACCGTGGGAGCCGCACCGCCCAGGACCACCTCGATGCACTCCACACCAGCCTCCCGTTCGACAGCGTCGAGCGCATCTTCGTCGTCGGCGACCGCGAGGGAGCGACCACGCATACCGTGCGCGCCGTGCGTATCCCCCTCCCGTCGGAAGCGCCGAGGATCACGCTCCGCTCGCGTCGGGGCGGTGGAGCGCTCAGTGTGCTTCCGCGACGACCGACCGGCCGCTCGCAGCTGCGGTTGGAGGGGAACTTCAGCGATGTGTTCGAGGTGTCCGTCCCGCACGGTTACGAGACCGACGCGCTGTATGTGCTCACACCCGATCTGATGGCGATCCTTCTCGATGAGAGCGCCGACCTCGATCTGGAGATCGTCGACAGCACGCTGCACCTGTACCTTCCTGCGGTCGACCTCACCGACGAGAGCGAGCTCCACGGGTTCCTCACGGTGCTCGCCGCGCTGCACGAGCGGTTCGGACGACGGACGCTGCTGTACCGCGATGAGGCTGCCGCTCCGCTCGACCCGCAGTCCTACCGCCGCGAAGGCGACACTCTCACCGAGCGCGCTCGAACCGTGGACACCCGTGCGCGGTGGTGGCCGGTGATCGCCGCAGTGGCCACACCACTCATCCCGATGCTCATCGCTGTCGTCTGGCTGCAGCTCGCCGGTTGACGTTCTTCGAGATCTCCGGCCCACCCAGGAGCCGTCGGATGGCCGTCTCGGGCGTCACCGAGAGGTCCAGCGTGCGTCCCCGTGCGTACTGGCGGAAGACCCGCGGATCGATGTAGCTGCCGCGTGCGACGGCAGTCGTGTTCCCGAGCGCGGTCGCGGCGGCCTGCACGGCGAGTCGCTCGGCCTGGTCGCGATCTTTGCGACGGTCGAGCTCGCCGATCCGCGCGAGTGCATCGGCCGCGATGACGGTCCCGTGCAGGGTACGGAAGTCCTTGGCCGTGAAAGACGCCCCCGTCACCTCGCGGAGGTACGTGTTGACCTCGGCGGGAGTGATGCGCACACGGCGACGACCGCGGCGATAGGCCAGAAGGAAAGCTCCTGACTTCCCTGCGGCGAAATCGGTCAGCGCGTCCGCGAGCGACTCGTCGGTGATCTCGATCGAGGCGGTGCGGCCGCTCTTCGCGGGGAAGGACAACGCCACGTCGCTGCCGGACACGCGCACGTCGCGCCGGCGAAGGGTCGTGAGCCCGCGGCTGCCGTGCCGCACGAGGTATCGCTCGGAGCCGATGCGGAGCGCCGCATCATCGAGCAGGCGGAAGGCGATAGCCAGAGCGCGCTCCTTGGTCTGCCCTTCCTCTTTGAGCGCCCTGGTCACCTGAGCTCTGGCACCGGGGAGCGCGGCCGCAAGGTCGAGCGCTCGCACGAACTTGCGGCGATCACGGCTCACGCGCCACAGCGGGTGGTACAGGTACTGCTTGCGCCCCGCGCCGTCGATCCCCACGGCCTGGATGTGCGCGAGCGGGTCCGCCGCGATCCACACGTCGTGCCACGCAGGCGGGATGACCAGATCGCTGATGCGTTCGCGATCCGCCTCCGGTGCGGTCTCGCCTGCGGGATCGACGTAGCGGAAACCCGATCCCGAGCGAACCCGTCGGAAGCCCGGATCCTCGTCTGGTGCCACCCGAACCAGTCTGGCCATTCGTGCTCCTCCCCTGAAGTCGTCTCCGCCGAGGATGCCGGTCTCCGAAGTGCAGCGATAGGGAGTGGCGTCGCGCGCCCCGCCGTGCTATTCGGCGTCGGCCGGAGGTCGCGCGAAGGTGCGGCGCATGTGATCGCTCGTGAGGAAGTCGGCTATGCCGATCATGATCAGACTGAAGACGATCTGCTCGGACACCATCCAGAGGGGGTACAGGCCGGGGATCGCGGCAATCACGAGCGTGATGACGGGAAAGATCTGAGCGAACAGTCGCAGCCGCTGATAGGCCCATCGCCAGCCGTGCTGCGCGCGCCACGCGAAGTAGAACAATGTCGCGGTCATCGCGAGGACGACCAGAGTTCGCATCCAGACGGCGAACGAGACGGACTCGCCATCGACCGCCAGCACCAGAGCGACGATGACGGCGCCCACACCGATCACGAGTTCGACGACGAGGAGCCAGAGGATCCACGTGAACGCTCGCACGGTTTTGGGGTGCGTGCGGTCGGCCTCGCTGATCGCGACGCCGGCCTGCCGCCCGCCCGCGATCCGGTCGAGACGGAGGAAGAGAGACTCCAGGGCCATGCTCGGAGCCTATTGCGTGCGAACCCCGCCGGCCTCGTCCGTTCGATGGATGTCGGCGTCGACAGGTGCCCGCCGCCAGCCGGAATCAGTACCCGCGGAAACGACGAAACCCCCGCCTGAGCGGGGGTTTTCGTCTTGCTGGGGTACCTGGACTCGAACCAAGAACAACGGAACCAGAAACCGCCGTGTTGCCAATTACACCATACCCCAAGGGCGAAACCGGAGCCTCGCACCGAGATTCAAGCTTACCCGAGCGACGGCGGAACACCAAAACCACCGGTGCGCACCGCCGCTCGGGCGCGTCGCGCTCAGCTCGCGAGGAATGCCGAGAGCGACCGCAGACGACGCAGGGACTCATCCTTGCCGAGCAGCTCCATCGACTCGAACAGCGGCGGCGAGATCCGACGGCCGGTGATGGCGACCCGCGGCGGCCCGTAAGCGATCCGCGGCTTGAGCTCCAGCTTCTCGACGAGCGCCGTGGCCAGCGCTTCCTGGATCTTCTCGGGCACGAAATCCTCCACGGGCTCGAGGGCGCTGACGCACGCGTCGAGGACCTCGGCAGCATTCGCCGGCAGACCCTTGAGCGCGTCTTCGGCGTAGGAGACCTCGTCCTCGAACAGGAACCCGACCATGCCGGGGACCTCGCCCAGCAGCTGCACCCTCTCCTGCACGAGCGGTGCGACCCGGAAGGCCATCACGAGCTGCTCGTGCGTGGGCTCGTCGAAGAGGCCGGCCGCCGCGAGATACGGGATCGTCCGCTCGGCGAAGTCCTTCTCCCCCAGCATCCGGATGTGGTCGCCGTTGATCGATTCGGCCTTCTTCTGGTCGAAGCGTGCCGGGTTCGGATTGACGTTCTCGATGTCGAACGCCGCGGTGAACTCGTCGAGCGAAAACACGTCGCGGTCCGGACCGATCGACCACCCGAGCAGCGCCAGGTAGTTCAACAGCCCCTCGGGGATGAAGCCGCGGTCGCGGTGCAGGAACAGGTCGGCCTGCGGGTCGCGCTTGGAGAGCTTCTTGTTGCCGGTCTCGCCCAGCACGAGCGGCATGTGCGCGAAGCGCGGCACGAAGGTCGTGACACCGGCGTCGATCAGCGCCGCATACAGCGAGAGCTGGCGCGCGGTGGAGGGCATGAGGTCTTCGCCGCGCAGGACGTGGGTGATGCCCATGAGCGCGTCGTCGACAGGGTTCACGAACGTGTACAGCGGCACGCCGTTCGGCCGCACGACCACGAAGTCGGGGAACGAACCCGCGGGGAACGTGACCTCGCCGCGGATGAGGTCGACGTAGGTGACGTCCTCGTCCGGCACGCGCAGGCGCAGGGCGGGCTGGCGGCCCTCGGCGCGGAACGCCGCCTTCTGCTCGTCGGTGAGGTCGCGGTCGAAGTTGTCGTAGCCGAGCTGCTTGGCGCGGCCTGCGGCCTCGTTGCGCGCGTCGATCTCCTCCGCCGTCGAGTAGCTCTCGTACAGCGCCCCGGTGGCGATGAGCTTGTCGATCACCTCACGGTAGATGTCGTGGCGCTCGGACTGCCGATACGGAGCGTGGGGTCCGCCGACCTCGACACCCTCGTCCCAGTCGATCTTGAGCCAGGTGAGCGCATCGACGAGCTGACGGAAGCTCTCCTCGCTGTCGCGGGCGGCATCGGTGTCCTCGATGCGGAACACCATCTTCCCGCCGTTGTGGCGTGCGTACGCCCAGTTGTAGAGCGCCGTGCGGACCATGCCGACGTGCGGCAGCCCGGTCGGCGATGGGCAGAAGCGGACGCGGACGTCGGCACCACTGACAGTCGTGGTGAGGGGGTGAGGGGTAGCCATAGCCCTTCGATTCTACGGGGACGAGGTCGTCTCCGCTGGCGGGCGGTGGGCGTTCAGGCGTCCGTCGCCACGGCTATCGCCGCCCGGTGCTCGAGGGGCAGAACGCCACCTCTCCGCCGCTGCTCGACGACGAAGTCGAAGGCCGCGCGGAAACGTCGCCGATCGCCCGCATCCAGTCCGGCGTAGAGGGCGCCCGCACCGGCGACGCCTCCTTCGACCGATGCCCAGAGCGCCTCGGGTCGCGCGTTCCAGGCCCACTCATGCTCCGCGACGGCGACATGGCCCAGGCCCGCCTCCCTCAGCATCCGTGCGAAACCCTCGGGCGTCCGCTCGAAGTCCTCCGCAGCCGGAAGCCTCGCGCCCGCGAACGGCTTCAGCCCGGCACGTCCCGTGATCTCGGCCCAGAGCCAGGAGGGCGACAGCGTCCAGGTGGTCGCGATGACGATGCCGCGACTCACCCGGCGCAGTTCGGCGGCCGATTCGCGTGGCGAGGCGACGTGATTCAGCACGAAGTTCGCGACGACGACGTCGAACGTGCCGTCGGCGAACGGAAGATCGGGCAGTGCACCGTCGACCGGCTCGATCGCAGGATGCCGCCGCCGCGAGACGGCGCGCATCGACGCCTCCGGTTCGCAGGCGGTGACATCCCATCCGCCCACCGACCACGTTTCGGCGAGTGTGCCGTCGCCGGCACCGACATCGAGCAGGTTGCGGTCGCCAGGCGTGCCCAGCGCGTCACGCATCACGGGGAAGGTCCCTGCGCACAGGTCCGCGTACGAGACGGCGTATGCCTCCCCGACCCCGGCCCAGTCCTTCATCGGGTGCCGGAGCGAGCCAGCGGAGACAGGGCGACGATCGCGATCACCAGGATGAACGCGGCCACACCGAGCCCCGCGTACTGGAAGTTCGCCAGGACGACCCCGGCCAGTACCGATCCGGCTGCCGCCGAGAGGCTCATCAGCGAGTCGCTGCGGCCCTGCCGGCGGGTGCGCAGCTCCGGTGCGGACGCCTCGGTGAGCAGTGCGGCACCGGCGACCGTCGCCGCACTCCAGCCCAGCCCCAGCAGGATGAGCGCGACCATCACGCCCCAGGCCTCCGTGCCCGTGAACACGGCGAACGCCAGCGCACCGGCGAGCAGCACCTGACCCAACAGCACCACGCGCAGACGCCCCCAGCGATCGGCGAGCACGCCGAACACGGGCGACAGAGCGTACATGCCGCCGACGTGCAAAGCGATCGTGATGCCGACGAGCGCGGACACATCGGCCGGAGTGGCTGCCATGCCCTGCGCGCCATGTGCCATGTGCGAGAGGTGCACGGGCGTCATCGCCATCACGGACGCCATCACCACGTGGGATCCGGCGACCGCGAAGATCGCGTAGCGCGCTACACGAGGGCGGTCGAGCACCACGGCCCCGGTCGTCGCCGCCGCCACCTTCGCGAGACGCTGCGCAGCGAGCAGCGGATCGGGGTGGAGGGCTACGAGGTACAGCACCAGAGCCGCACACTGCGCAACGAACGAGAACAGATATGAGCCGGTCTGCGGCGGCATGCCGACCGCCTGCCCCACGATCTCTCCGGGACCGAGGAGCAAGGGCCCGGCGACCCCGCCGATGGTCGTCGACCAGACGACGATCGAGAGATCACGGCCGCGATGCTGAGGTGCTGCCAGATCCGTGGCCGCGAACCGGGACTGCAGGTTGCCCGCGTTGCCGGCGCCGATCATCAGGATGCCCGCCAGCAGCAGGGGGAAGACCCGCACAGAGGCGGCGAGGATGACGACGGCGATGCCGATCAGCGCGAACAGGTTGCCGAGGGTGAGTGCCCGACGCCGCCCGACGCGCGCGGCGAGACGCGCGAGCGGAATGGCGCACGCCGCCGCTCCCAACGTGACCGACGCCGTCGCCAGGCCGGAGAGCGCATCGTTCCCCGAGATGTCCGCCGCCAGAAGAGCGCCGAGCGACACCGTGGCGCCGAAGGCGATGCCGCCCAGCACCTGCCCGAAGGACAGCACCAGTACGGTCCGCCGCTGGACGGTCGCCTGCTGCGTCGCCGTCAGGGCGACATCGCTCATGGTGCGGGTACGGCGTCGCGCACGCTGTTGCGCAGGATGCCCAGTCCCGAGATCTCGACCTCGACCACGTCGCCGGCCTCGAACGTGCCGACACCGGCCGGCGTCCCCGTCATGATCACGTCTCCGGGCAGCAGGGTGAACACGGCGGAGGCGTACTCGATGATCGCCGGCACGGAGTGGATCATGTCGGTCAGAGGTGCGTGCTGCCGCACCTCTCCGTTCACGCGGGTCTCGATGGTGGCGTTCGCCGGGTCGAAATCGGTCTCGATGACCGGCCCGAGGGGGCAGAACGTGTCGAAGCCCTTCGCACGCGACCACTGGCCGTCCTTGCGCTGCAGGTCACGCGCGGTCACGTCATTCCCGATCGTGTAGCCCAGCACGTAGTCGAGCGCGTTCTCGGCCTTCACGTTCTTCGCGATCTTGCCGATCACCACGACGAGCTCACCCTCGTACTCGGTGCGCTCGGAGAGGGTCGGACGCACGATCGCGTCGCCGGGGCCGATCACCGAGGTGTTGGGCTTCAGGAAGAGCAGCGGCTCCTCGGGAGCCACTCCCCCCATCTCGGCGGCGTGGTCGTGGTAGTTCTTGCCGACGCAGACGACCTTCGACCGCGGGATCACCGGGGCGAGCAGCGCAGCATCCGCGAGCGGTACACGCGCGCCGGTGGTCTCGTACCCGGTGAACATCGGGTCTCCGGCGAGCACCACGAGCTCGCGCTCGTCGATGATCCCGTACATGATGGCTTCGTCGTGGCTGAACCGGGCGATCTTCATGGATCCAGCCTACCGAGCGCTCCCGCGGCTCAGGCGTCGAGACGCAGGAGCCAGCCGTGCTTGTCTTCGCGGCGACCGTACTGGATGTCGGTGAGCTCCTCACGCAGCGAGAGGGCGAGCTCGCCCAGCGGCTGCGGCTCGTCGAACCCGTCGCCGACCAGCGCACCGATCGGAGTGACGACTGCCGCGGTGCCGCAGGCGAACACCTCGACGATGTCTCCGGAAGCCACGCCTTCACGCCACTCGTCGATCGAGATCGGACGCTTCTCGACCGTGTAGCCGCGGTCCTCCGCGAGCTGCAGCAGCGAGTCGCGCGTGATGCCCTCGAGGATGCTGTCCGACTCCGGTGTCACCACCCGGCCGTCCTTGAAGACGAAGACGACGTTCATGCCGCCGAGCTCTTCGACGTCGCGCTTCTCGTTGAGGAAGACCACCTGGTCGCAGCCCTTCGCGCTGGCCTCGCTCTGTGCGAGCAGGCTGGAGGCATAGTTGCCGCCGGTCTTCGCCTTGCCCGTGCCGCCCTTGCCGGCGCGAGCGTACTCCTCGGAGAGCCAGATGCGCACCGGCTTGACGCCGCCGGTGAAGTAGGCGCCCGCAGGGCTGGCGATCACGTAGTAGGCGACCTTCTGGGCGGCGCGGACGCCGAGGAAGGCCTCCTTGGCGAACATGAAGGGCCGCAGGTAGAGACTCTGGTCCGCCCCGGTCGGCACCCAGCGGCCGTCGACGGCGATGAGCTCGCGCAGCGACTGGATGAAGTACTCGGTCGGCAGCTCCGGCAGCGCGAGTCGGCGGGCGCTGGCCTGCAGGCGCGCGGCGTTGCGGTCGGGACGGAACGTGTGGATCGAGCCGTCGGCGTGACGATAGGCCTTGATGCCCTCGAAGATCTCCTGCGCGTAGTGCAGGACGGATGCGGCGGGGTCCAGCGGAATCGGACCGTACGGCTGCACGCGCGGGCGGTGCCACCCGCCCTTGGCGGACCAGCAGATGTCGACCATGTGATCGGTGAAGACCACGCCGAAGCCCGGATTCTCCAGCGCCTCGGCGAGACGGTCGGGTGACACAGCGTTCAGGTTCTTCATGACGAGGAACTCCAGGGGAGCCACGGTCGCCTCGGCATCGATGGTCGTCATCTCATCATCCATTCCTCGTGGGTGGGCGCATCGTCGCGCCCGTTCAGCCTACGCCTGCAGTCAGAGGCGCGCAGTGATCGCGGAGCCGATCTCCGCCGTCGTTCGTGCCGCCGTGCGTGCGGCGATGTCGGCCTCGACCGCCGCGCTCACGCGTGCGGATTCCTCTGCGAGGCCGAGGTGGTCGAGCAGCAGTGCGATCGAGAGGATCGCCGCGGTCGGATCGGCCTTCTGCTGGCCCGCGATGTCGGGCGCCGAACCGTGCACGGGCTCGAACATCGAGGGAAACGCGCCGTCGGGGTTGATGTTCCCCGATGCCGCGAGTCCGATACCGCCGGTCACGGCTCCCGCGAGGTCGGTGAGGATGTCGCCGAACAGGTTGTCGGTGACGATCACGTCGAAGCGCGAGGGGTCGGTGACCAGGAAGATCGTGGCCGCGTCGACGTGCAGATAGTCGACGGTCACGTCGGGGTGCTCGGCGGCGACCTCGTTGACGACACGCTGCCAGATACCCCCGGCGTGCACGAGCACGTTGGTCTTGTGCACGAGAGTCAGCTTCTTGCGGCGGCGCTCGGCGAGATCGAAGGCGTAGCGCACGACGCGCTCCACACCGAAGGCCGTGTTCACCGAGGTCTCGTTCGCGACCTCCTGCGGCGTGCCCTTGCGGATCGCGCCGCCGTTGCCGACGTAGGGGCCTTCCGTGCCCTCACGGACCACGACGAAGTCGATCTCACCCGGATCCGTCAGGGGACCGGGTGCGCCCGTGAAGAGCTTCGACGGCCGCAGGTTCACGTAGTGGTCGAGCGTGAAGCGCAGCTTCAGCAGCAGTCCCCGCTCGATGTTCGCATCCTTCAGACGCGGGTCGCCCGGCGTGCCTCCGACCGCACCGAGCAGGATCGCATCGTTCGCGGCGATCGATGCGAGGTCGTCGTCGGTGAGGGTGTCGCCGGTCTCGAGGAAGCGCCCGGCACCCAGCGAGAAACGGGTCTTGTCGAAGACCACATCGCTGGACGCGGTGACGGCGTCGAGCACCTTCTCCGCCTCGGCGATGACCTCGGGACCGATGCCGTCACCGGGGATGACGGCCAGCTTCACGACACGCGACATGAGACTCCTTGCGCACTGCACGGGGATGGACCGGCCGGGCCCGACGGGGTCGAGCGGGCCGGTCCTCCCAGCGTACTGGTCAGTGCGAGGGGGCTTTGCGCAGTGTGACGGCCGCGATGACACCGGCGAGGACCACGAGGGCAGCGCCGATCAGCGACGTCACCATCACACCGGAGCCGAACGCGGCAGCAGCCGCATCCCACAGCGCTGTCCCGAGCTGCTCCGGAAGCGCCTGCGCCGCGGTGTAGGCGCCGGCGAGGGTCTCCCCCGCCGCGTGCGCCACATCGGCCGGCAGCCCTTCGGGCAGCACGAGCGCGCCGCGGTAGAACGCGGTGATGATGCCGCCCAGCACCGCGGTGCCGAGCACGGCGCCGAGTTCGTACGCTGTCTCGGAGACGGCACTCGCCGCGCCGGCCTTCGCCGCGGGGGCACTGGAGAGGATCAGCTCGTTCGAGATCGTCTCCGCCGCCCCGATGCCGATGCCGAGCACGACGAAGGCGATGACGAGGGGAAGCACTCCGTGCGCGTGGGTCGTGAATGCCACGATCAGGTAGCCCGCCACCGAGAACGCGAGTCCGACCGGGATCACGATGTGCGGCGGCACGCGGCGCGAGACGGGCACGACCGAGAGGCCGGCGACGATCATCGCGAGCATGCCGGGGACGAGTGCCAAGCCCGCCATCATCGGCGACAGTCCGAGCACCAGTTGCAGGTGCTGCGACACGAAGTAGAGGAAGCCGACGAGCGCGACGACGCTGAGGAGGTTCACCAGGATCGCCCCGGAGAATGAGCCTCGCCGGAACAGCGCCATATCGAGCATCGGCGACCGGGAGCGCAGCTGGCGACGGACGAACAGGTACCCCATGCCGAAGCCGAGCAGAGCCCATGCGCCGGCCGTGAGGCTCGGTCCGTCGACGGCCAGCGACTTGATCGCGTAGACGACGGGGATCATGGTCGCCATCGAGAGCGCGATGCTGATCAGGTCGATGCGGCCCGGGTTCGGGTCGCGGCTCTCCGGGACGAGCAGCGGTGCCGCGATCAGGAGCGGGATGAGCACGGGGACGGCGATGAGGAACACCGATCCCCAGGCGAAGTGCTCGAGGAGGAATCCGCCCACGATGGGTCCGAGGGCGGAACCGGCGGAGAACGCCGAGGCCCACACCGCGATCGCCATGCGGCGCTGGTCGCGGTTCTGGAAGATCGAGCGCAGCAGCGAGAGGGTCGACGGCATCAGCATGGCGCCGAAGAAACCGAGGAGCGCGCGGGCGGCGATGAGCAGCCCGGCCGTCGGCGCGAAGGCGGCGAGAGCCGACACGGCGGCGAAGCCGGTCGCACCGATCAGCAGCATCTTCCGGCGGCCGAAGCGGTCGCCCAGCGTGCCCATCGTCACCAGGAGCCCGGCGAGCACCAGGGGGTACACGTCGATGATCCACAGCTGCTCGGCCCCGGTGGGGGCGAGCGCGATGGAGATCTCGGGGAGCGCGAAGCTCAGCACCGTGTTGTCCACCGACACCAGCAGCACCGGCAGCATGAGGACGACGAGCGCCGCCCAGCCACGGGCTCCGACGCGGGGAGCATCCGTCTCTGTCGTCGGGATCGACGCAGTACGGGTCATGGAACACCTCTCACAGTTTCGGCGGTATCGTTAGTGAACCGTCCGGATGGTATAGTAACAGAATTCCCGCCGCTCCCCTGTGCAGAGGATCCACGATGCCCCGACCTCCCCTCGCCCGCGAGAAGGTGCTCGACGCCTTCGAAGCGATCCTCATCGAAGACGGCGAACGCGCAGCCACGCTCGACGCCACGGCCAAGGCTGCAGGGGTGTCCAAAGGCGGACTCCTCTACCACTTCGGCTCGAAGGACGACCTCGAAGCCGGACTGATGGAGCGCCTCGACAACCTCACGACACTCGACCTGGAACGGATGTCGTCCGCTGAGGAAGGCCCCGTCGCGTACTACGTGCGCACATCGGTGATGGAGGACGACGCACTCGACCGCGCACTCATCGCCGCGACGCGACTCGCGCAGGGCGGATCCGTGCCGGCAGCCGACATGCTCCGCGACACGCGGCGACGGTGGGCCGAGACGATCCGTCCGCACGTGCGCGACACGGCGAGTCTCGACCTGGTGATGCTGGTCAGCGACGGGCTCTACTTCAACAACTCGCTCGACGTGCACGGGCCCGAGCGCCTGGTCCCCCGCAGCGACGAGCTCGCCGAGCTGATCGCGCTGGTCCTGAAGGTGACGGCCTGACCGCACCGACCCACGCAAGAGGGCGGGAGCATCACGCTCCCGCCCTCTTGTCTGCAGCCGTCGATCAGACCTCGGTGATCTCGATCTGACGGAACAGGTCGGCGTCGATGGCGTCGCGCACATCGTCGAGCAGCTCGTCGGACACCGGCGAGTCCAGCGTCAAAACGCTGAGCGCCTGCGCACCGGCCGCCTCGCGGGCGATCTGCATGCCGGCGATGTTGATGCCCGCCTCGCCGAACTTCTGACCGTAGACCGCGACGATGCCGGGACGGTCGGTGTACAGCATGACGACGTGGTGCTTCTCGATCGGCAGCTCGAGCGCGTGATCGTTGATGCCGATCAGCTTCTCGGCCTGCTTCGGGCCCGTGAGCGTGCCGGACACCGACAGCTGGGACCCGTCCGACAGCGCGCCGGCGAGCGTGATCACGTTGCGATACTCATCGCTCACGTCGTCTTTGAGCAGGCGCACGGCGATGCCGCGCTGGTCTGCGAGGAGCGGCGCGTTGACGTAGGAGACGGTCTCGCTGACGATGTTCGTGAAGACGCCCTTGAGAGCGGCGAGCTTGAGCACGCTCACGTCGTAGTCGTTGAGCTCACCGTGCACCTCGACGTCGAGGCTCGTGAGCGGCGAGGTCGCCAGCGACGCGAAGATCTGACCGAGCTTCTCGACCAGCGAGATACCGGGGCGCACGTACGGGTCGATGACACCGCCGGCGACGTTGACCGCGTCGGGCACCAGGTCGCCGCCGAGCGCGAGACGCACGGATCGGGCGACCGAGACACCGGCCTTCTCCTGCGCCTCCTCGGTGCTCGCACCGAGGTGCGGGGTGACGACGACGTTGGGAAGATCGAGCAGCGGACGAGCGGTGCCACCCTCTGCGGGGGGCTCGGAGGTGAAGACGTCGAGGCCCGCACCGGCGATCTCTCCCGCGACGAGGGCGGCGTGCAGCGCCTCCTCGTCGATCAGGCCGCCGCGCGCGACGTTGACGACGAACGCGGTCGGCTTCATGGCCTTGAACTGCTCGGCACCGATCATGCCGGTGGTCTCCGGCGTCTTCGGCATGTGGATCGTGAGGAAGTCGGACTCGGCGACGAGCTCATCGAGCGAGAGGAGTTGCACGCCGAGCTGCTGGGCGCGCGCCGAGGTGACGTAGGGGTCGTAGGCGACGACACGCATGTCGAAAGCGGCAAGGCGCGCGGCGACGAGCGCACCGATGCGACCGAGGCCGACGATGCCGACCGTCTTCTCGAAGAGTTCGGCTCCCGTGAAGGAGCTGCGCTTCCAGGCGCCTGCGGAGAGCGAGGCGTGCGCGGCCGGAATGCGGCGGGCGAGGCTCAGGATGTGGCCGACCGTGAGCTCGGCGGCGGAGACGATGTTGGAGGTCGGCGCATTGACGACCATGACGCCGGCAGCCGTGGCCGCCTTGATGTCGACGTTGTCGAGGCCGACTCCGGCACGGGCGACGACCTTGAGCTTCGGCGCGTGGGTGAGCGCTTCCTCATCGATGCGGGTCGCCGAGCGGACCAGCACGGCATCGGCATCCGCCAGCGCCGCGAACAGCGCCTCACGGTCGGTGCCGTCGACGTTGCGGACGTCGAAGTCGGGGCCGAGGGCCTCGATGGTGGCGGGAGAGAGTACTTCGGCGATGAGCACGACGGGCTTCGGCACAGTGGATCCTTCGGGGCAGCGCGGCAGGCGGGAGTGGCCGATGCGCCGCACACCATGGGGGCGCGATCGCGTCAACTCTACCCGAGCGCTCGAGGCCCTCCGTGCCGTGTGACCGCGTGCGACTCAGGCGCTCGGCATCGTGAGGCTGAGCGCGATGAGGCTCATCCAGAAGACCGCGACGATGCCGAGTCCCGCGAGGAACACCAGGGAGAGCTCTCCGACATTGCGTCGTCGACCGATCACGAACGCGAACGCGAAGACGATGGCGGGAAAGGCGACGCCGAACAGGAGTGTCGCCCATCCCCCTCCGGTCAATCCGGTCTGCGCCATCGTGATCAGGTGTGCGACGGCGTTCCACACCGCGTAGGCGTAGAACAGCCCTGCCAGCCCGATGACGAGTCCGACGAGCCAGCGGGGCGAGCCCGCCGAGACCTGCTGAGGAGCGGAAGACGCACTCACGATCCGATCACCCCCACGGTGACGAAGGGCCAGGGAACGAGGAGGACCACGCCCGCGAGCAGCACGGCGACGCGGATCCACGCGGCCCTCCCCCGGGTCAGGACCCAGGTCGCGAGGAACCACAGCGCGGGCGCGGCGATCGCCAGCACGAACCACGGCAGGAACATGGCGTCGTCGACGAGGAACGAGGCCAGCGGCTTGAGTCGCAGTCCGCCGACGATCCAACCGATCGTGTAGAGGAGATAGACGCCGCCGACGACCCCGAGGATCAGCAGCATCATGGTGCTCATGCTCGCCGGCTCGTCGGGCGCAGCGGGAGTGACGGTGCCGTCATCCTCGACCGCCCCCACCTCTTCGCTGCCCCTGCCCACGGCGTTCCAGCCGTGCGGAAGGGCGCGATCCTGCGGCGCCGCGGCGTCGTCGCCCTCCCAGCTGAGGGCGTCGTCGGAATCGGAAGTCATCTCCCCAGAGTAGGACACCCGGTCCACTATGCTCGGGGTTGCCTTGAGCCGGTATGGCGGGCACCGGAGGGAAAAGGGGAGCACCGTGGCCGACAGCGACAACAAGAACGCCGACGTCGAGCGGCCTGCGGCGAGCAGCACGAACACCGAGCCGCCCGCCGGATGGGTCCCCACTCCCGAGGCGAAAGCGAAGGCCACCCGCTTCCGCTGGATCGCCGCCGTGCTCTGGGCCATCGCGATCATCGGCGAAGCCGTCGGCATCTTCTGGCTGCTGCGCCAGCGCGTCTACGTCGGCGAGGACGGACAGCTCCTCCGCAACCCCGACACCGGACTGCTCGAGGAGCACGGCGTCACGGCGACGTTCCCGCAGTGGGCGTTCATCGCACTCCTCGTGCTGCTCGTCGTGATCGCCGCACTCTCGATCACCGGGTCCGTGCTCTGGAAGAAGGCGAATCGCCTCGACCCCGCGCGGAAGTCCGACAAGACACGGTTCTTCGTGCAGAACCAGCTCGGCGCGATCATCGCGATCGTCGCCTTCCTCCCCCTCGTCATCCTGATCTTCCTCAACAAGGACATGGACAAGGGCCAGAAGACGACGGCCGGCATCGTCGGAGTAGCCCTCGCGGCTCTCGCCGTCGTCCTCGGCGTCGACTTCGCTCCGCCGTCGGTCGAGCAGTACACGGCCGATCAGTCCGCCGTGATCCAGCTGCTCGGCAAGGACGAGGTCGTGTGGGTCGAGGGCGGCAAGGTGTACCACGTCTGCGATGAGGTCTCCGCGATCCAGACCGGCAGCGAGATCATCACCGGCACGACGGCACAGGCCGTGGAAGCGGGCAAGAACCGGCTGACGCTGCAGTTCGCCTCCGAGCTGCGTGCCTGCGACCTTCCCGTTCCCGAAAACGACGAGGAGATCACCGAGGCGCTGCGAGCGATCCAGGCGGGCCAGGTGGACACCGTCCTCCCCGCGCCGGAATGGGCGGATTCCACGGAAGCGCCCATCGTCGTCGACGAGGCCCCGGCCGAGTGACGATCTCCGGTCGCTAGTCGGCGTCGAGCGCTTCGACGAGCCTCTCCTCGGCCGAAGAGAGATGCGCCTCGAGGAGGGCGGCCGCACGCTCGCCCTCTCCTGACTCGACCGCGTCGAGGATGTCGGCGTGCTGGGCAGCGATCACCGCAGCGTCGAGCAGGCGGCGGCCCTGCACCTGCGCCATGCACAGTCGCACCTCGTCGAGGACGCTGCGGTACATGCGACCGGTCCGCTCGCTCTGGAGGGCGTCGATGAGCGCGGTGTGGAAGCGCAGATCGGGGCCGACAGTCGCCGGGTCGGGGCCGGCCGGCATCGCGAGGATCTCGGCGTTGGCGTCGCGGGCAGCATCCGGAACGGTCCTGGTCACGGCGAGTTCGCGCAGCGCCGCGCTCTCCAGCCGTGTCCTCGTGCGGTAGACGTCGCGCACGGTCTCGGAGTCGATCCCGACGACGCGGGCGCTTCGATGCGCGGTGCGCACCAGGAGTCCGGTGGCGACGAGCTGTTCGATGGCTGCTTTCGCACTCGGCCTGGCCACCCCGAACGTCTGCGAGACGGCTGACTCCGTGAGCGGCGTGCCGGAGCCGATCTCGCCGCGGAGGATGCGTCCGCGCAGCTGAGCGGTGACGGCGTCGACCACGCCGACGATGCCGAGCGGCGCGTCCGAGCTCATGGTCATCCGGTCAGTCTAACGAAACGCCCCGCCGTCGGTACACTTGTCAGACAATCTTTCGACGGAGCAGAGGAGCACCGTGCCGACCACACTCGCCGAACCGCTGGATCCCGCACTGCTGGGCCCCACGACCGAGGTGCACTCCCGGTCCATCGACCGCTTCGCCCGGGCACACGACGCTTCGCACTACCTGCTCATCCCGGATGCGGTGCTCTCCCCCGCGGATGCCGAGGGCGTCGCCCGTGCGTTCGGCGCCGTGCGTGCGGCGGGACGCACGATGACCTTCCGCTCCGGCGGGACGAGCCTGTCGGGGCAGAGCGTCAGCGGCGACATCCTCGTCGACACGCGCAGCCACTTCCGCGACATCCGCGTGGAGGACGACGGCGCATTCGTCCGCGTCGGTCCCGGAGCCACGGTTCGCCAGGTCAACACCCGGCTGACACGCCACCGCCGCAAGCTGGGGCCCGACCCGGCGAGTGAGATCGCCTGCACGATCGGCGGGGTCGTGGCGAACAACTCCAGCGGCATGGCCTGCGGCATCACCGAGAACTCGTACCAGACCATCGAATCGATGACGATCGTGCTCCCGAGCGGGACGATCCTCGACACCGGACGACCCGACGCGAACGAGCTGCTGCGCGCCGCGGAACCGGCGATCGCCGACGGGCTCCTGGCCCTGCGCGCCCGATTGCTCGCCGCACCGGAGCACGTCGCCTTCCTCCGGCAGCAGTTCTCGATGAAGAACACCATGGGCTACGGCCTCAACGCCCTGCTCGACTTCGACGATCCGGTGCGCATCCTCGAGCACCTCATCATCGGGTCCGAGGGCACCCTCGCGTTCGTCGCCGAGGCACGGTTCCGCACGATCGAGGTTCGTCCGGCGATCGCCACCGGTCTGCTCGTGTTCGAGACGCTGTCGGCCGCCATGACCGCACTCCCCGACCTCACGCGTCTCGGCCTCGCGACGATCGAGCTGATGGATGCCGCATCGCTGCGCGTGGCACAGGGTCTGAGCGATGTCCCGGCGGCGATCGCGGAGATCGACGTCCAGGGGCATGCGGCCCTGCTCGTGGAAGTCCACGCCTCCGATGCTGCGTCCCTCACGGAGTCGAGCGCCGCCGCCCAGGTGCATTTCGAGGCCCTGCCGCTGGCCGTGGCGCCTCGACTCACGACGGACGCCGCCGAGCGGGCCGCGCTGTGGCATGTGCGCAAGGGTCTCTACACGGCGGTGGCGGGTGCGCGCCCCTCCGGCACGACCGCTCTGCTCGAAGACATCGTCGTCCCTGTCCCCCGCCTGCTCGCGACCTGTGAGCGACTGATCGAACTGTTCGCCGAGCACGGTTACGAGGGCTCGGTCATCTTCGGTCATGCGAAGGACGGGAACGTCCATTTCCTGCTCAACGAGCGCTTCGACGACGCCGACAGCGTCGCCCGCTACCGCCGGTTCACGGACGACCTGGTCGACCTCGTGCTGTCCCAGCAGGGTTCGCTGAAGGCCGAGCACGGAACCGGTCGCATCATGGCGCCGTTCGTGCGCCGCCAGTACGGCGACGAGCTGACCGACATGATGTGGGAGATCAAGGGCCTGCTCGATCCCGACGGCATCCTCAACCCCGGCGTCGTCCTCTCCGACGACCCCGACTCGTACCTGCACGACCTCAAGCGCGTTCCCACGGTCGAGAACGAGGTCGACCGCTGCGTCGAGTGCGGATACTGCGAGCCGACGTGTCCGAGCAAGAGCATCACGCTCACCCCGCGTCAGCGCATCGTGATCCGCCGTGACATGGCCTGGGCCGAAGAGCAGGGCGACACCGAGCTGCTGCGGGACCTGCAGAAGGACTACGACTACGACGGCGTGCAGACCTGCGCCGTCGACGGCATGTGCGGTGTGGCGTGCCCGGTCGACATCAACACCGGCGACCTGGTTCGTCGGCTGCGGGCCGAGCAGTCGAACGCCGTCGAGGGTGCCCTCTGGGGCACGGCGGCCAAGCACTGGAGCACGGTCACCCGCGCCGGCGGCATCGCCCTCACGGTCGCGGACGCGCTCCCGGCTCCTCTCGTCCGTGGAGTGACCCGGGTGGGACGCGCCGTTCTGGGCGCCGACACACTCCCGCTCTACGACGCGGGACTTCCCCGCGGCGGGTCGAAGCCTCCGCTCCCCGCAGCCCCGAGCGATGCGCAGGTCGTGTTCTTCGGCGCGTGCATCGGCACGATGTTCGGCGCGGAGGGCGAAGGCCAGGGATCGCGGGACGCGCTGCGCGAGCTGTTGGAACGCGCCGGCATCCCCATCGTGATCCCTGAGGAGAACGGCGGCCTCTGCTGCGGCACGCCCTGGAAGTCCAAGGGCCACCTCGACGGTTACCGGCTCATGTCCGACCGGGTGCTGGATTCCCTCTGGGAGGCGAGCCGCCAGGGCGAGCTCCCCGTGGTGTGCGACGCCGCATCCTGCACAGAGGGCCTCGATGTGATGCTCGCGCAGTCCGTGGCGAAGAGTCCGAAGTACGCCGGGCTCCGGATCGAGGATGCGACGACGTACGTCGCCCGAGAGGTGCTGCCGCGGTTGACCGTGTCCGCGAAGCTTCCGACCGTGGCCGTACACCCGACGTGCTCGACGACCGCCCTCGGGGCGACGGGGGCTCTGACCGCGATCGCGGCCGCCGTCGCCGACGACGTTTTCATCCCGGAGGGCTGGGGCTGCTGCGCCTTCGCCGGTGACCGTGGGATGCTGCATCCGGAACTCACCGCCAGTGCGACCGCACAGGAATCCGCGGAGATCGCGGCCGCGGAGGAGGAGCGCGGCGGCTTCGATGCGTTCGTGTCGGCCAACCGCACGTGCGAGATCGGGATGACCAGGGCCACCGGCCGCTCCTACCGGCACGTGATCGAGATCCTCGAGGAACTCACCCGGACCTGACCCGCCGGGATGAAGACGAAAGAACGGGCGCCCCCGAGGGGGCGCCCGTTCTTCTTGACTCAGGTCAGGCTGGACTCAGGTCAGCGCGCAGCGCTGCCGTCGACGTAGTCCTCGTCCTGCTGCTTCCAGGCGAAGAGCGAACGCAGCTCCTTGCCGGTGACCTCGATGGGGTGCTGCTCCTCCTTGGCGCGCAGCGCGAGGAACTCCTCGGCCCCGTTGTCCTGGTCGTCGATGAAGCGCTTCGCGAAGGCGCCCGACTGGATGTCGGCCAGCACGCCCTGCATGCTCTCCTTGACGCGCTCGTCGATGACGCGCGGGCCCGAGACGTAGTCGCCGAACTCGGCGGTGTCGGAGATCGACCAGCGCTGCTTGGCGATGCCACCCTCCCACATCAGGTCGACGATGAGCTTGAGCTCGTGCAGCACCTCGAAGTAGGCGATCTGCGGCTGGTAGCCGGCCTCGGTCAGCGTCTCGAAGCCCGCCTGCACGAGGTGGCTCACGCCACCGCAGAGCACGGCCTGCTCGCCGAACAGGTCGGTCTCGGTCTCTTCGGTGAAGGTCGTCTTGATGACGCCGGCGCGGGTGCCGCCGATGGCCTTCGCGTACGAGAGGGCGAGGTCCCAGGCGTGACCCGATGCGTCGCGCTCGACGGCGATGATGTCCGGGATGCCACGGCCGGCGACGAACTCGCGACGGACCGTGTGGCCCGGCGCCTTCGGGGCGACGAGGATCACGTCGACACCCTCGGGGGCGTCGATGTAGCCGAAGCGGATGTTGAAGCCGTGCGCGAAGGCGAGCGTCTTGCCGGCCGTGAGGTTCGGCGCGATGGACTCGCTGTAGATGATGCGCTGGTGCTGGTCCGGCGCGAGGATCATGATGACGTCGGCCCACTCGGTGGCCTCGGCGACGGTCTTCACGGGGAAGCCGGCCTCTTCGGCCTTCGCGGCGGACTTGGAGCCCTCCTTCAGTGCGATGGCGACCTCGACGCCCGAGTCGCGCAGGTTCTGCGCGTGGGCGTGGCCCTGCGAGCCGTAGCCGACGATCGCGACCTTCTTGCCCTGGATCAGGGACAGGTCTGCGTCGGCGTCGTAGAAGATCTCGGTGCTCACTGTGTGTTTCTCCTTGTTCTTTGCGTTTCGTCGGGATTCGCGCGCTCCAGGAGCGGCGAAGACTGTATTGCTCGGGATGGTCAGCCGCGCAGGACGCGTTCGGTGATGCTCTTACCGCCGCGCCCGATGGCGAGAAGACCCGACTGCGCGATCTCCTTGATGCCGAAGGGCTCCAGTGCACGGAGCATGGCGTCGACCTTGCCCTTGTCGCCGGTCACCTCGATCACGAGCGCATCCGAGGCGTAGTCCACCACCGACGCGCGGAAGAGGTTCACGACCTCGATCACGTTCGAGCGCGTGGCGTTGTCGGTGCGCACCTTCACGAGCATGTGCTCGCGCTGGACCGACGTCGAGAAATCGAGCTCGACGATCTTGATCACGTTGATCAGCTTGTTGAGCTGCTTCGTGACCTGCTCGAGCGGCAGCTCCTCGACGTCGACGACGACCGTGATGCGGGAGATACCGGGCACCTCGGTCACGCCGACGGCGAGGGAGTCGATGTTGAAGCCGCGACGGGCGAACAGCCCGGCGACGCGGGTGAGGAGTCCTGGGGTGTTCTCCACCAGCAGGCTCAGCACGTGAGTCGACATGGATCAGTCCTCCTGGTCGAAGTCGGGCGCGTGCTCGCGGGCGTACTGGACGTAGCTGTTGCTGACGCCCTGCGGGACCATCGGCCACACCATGGAGTCGGCGCTCACGACGAAGTCGATCACCACGGGGCGGTCGTTCGTCTCGAGCGCGAGCTGGATGGCGGCATCCACCTCTTCCTCCTTCTCCACGCGGATCGCCAGGCAGCCGTACGCCTCGGCGAGCTTCACGAAGTCGGGGATTCGGACCGTGCCGTGCCCGGTGTTGAGGTCGGTGTTCGAGTGGCGGCCGTCGTAGAACAGCGTCTGCCACTGGCGCACCATGCCCAGCGAGGAGTTGTTGATGATCGCGACCTTGATCGGGATGTTGTTGATGGTGCAGGTCGCGAGCTCCTGATTGGTCATCTGGAAGCAGCCGTCGCCGTCGATCGCCCAGACGTGACGCTCCGGCTCTGCGACCTTCGCACCCATCGCCGCGGGCACCGAGTAGCCCATGGTGCCGGCACCGCCGGAGTTCAGCCAGGCGTTGGGGCGCTCGTACTTGATGAACTGCGCCGCCCACATCTGATGCTGGCCGACACCCGAGGCGAAGATGCCCTCGGGACCGGTGAGCTCGCCGATGCGCTGGATCACGTACTGCGGAGCGAGGAGGCCGTCGGTCGTCGGCGCGTAGCCGAGCGGGAACTCGGTGCGGAGGCCATCGAGGTACGACCACCACTCCTCGATGTCGGGCTTCGCGCTGGCGGTGGCACCGCGGAACGCGGCATCCAGATCGGTCAGCACGTCGCGGACATCTCCCACGATCGGCACATCCGCGGTGCGGATCTTCGAGATCTCCGCGGGGTCGATGTCCACGTGCACGACCTTGGCGTTCGGGGCGAAGAGCGCCGCCTTGCCCGTCACGCGGTCGTCGAACCGTGCGCCGAGCGAGACGAGGAGGTCGGCCTCCTGGAGCGCCAGCACGGCGGGAACCGTGCCGTGCATGCCCGGCATGCCGAGGTGCTGCGGGTGCGAGTCAGGGAACGCGCCACGGGCCATCAGCGTGGTGACGACCGGCGCTCCCGTGGATTCCGCGAGCTCGAGGAGCTCGGCCGACGCCTTGCCGCGGATCACTCCGCCGCCCACGTACAGCACCGGCTTCTTGGCCTCGGCGAGCAGGGTGGCTGCGGCCTGGATCTGCTTGCCGTGCGCCTTGGTCACCGGGCGGTAGCCGGGGAGATCGATCTTGGGCGGCCACACGAACGGCGCCGTCGCCTGCTGCGCATCCTTGGTGATGTCGACCAGCACGGGACCGGGGCGACCTGTGCCGGCGATCTCATACGCCGCCGCGATCGCGCCCGGGATGTCGGCCGCGTCCTTCACCAGGAACGAGTGCTTCGTGATCGGCATCGTGATGCCCACGATGTCGGCCTCCTGGAAGGCGTCCGTCCCCATCAGTGTCGAGAACACCTGACCGGTGATGGCCAGCATCGGCACCGAGTCCATGTAGGCGTCGGCGATCGCGGTGACGAGGTTCGTCGCACCCGGGCCGGAGGTCGCGATGCACACGCCCACCTTGCCGGACGCGGAGGCGTACCCCTCGGCCGCGTGGCCGGCCCCCTGCTCGTGCCGCACCAGGATGTGGCGCAGATCCTTGGCATCCATCAGCGGGTCGTACACGGGGAGGATCGCCCCGCCGGGCAGGCCGAAGACATCCGTGACACCGAGCAGCTCGAGCGAGCGGACGACGGCCTCGGCGCCGGTGATCTCCGGAGCAGAGGATTGACGGGCGGGCGGCCTCGGCACAGCCGGGGCGGAGTCAGCAGTCATGACTTTCCTTCTGATGATCTGTGGAGGACACCGGATGCCGGAGCGTCCGGGTCAGCCGGTGGTCGCTCCCTCGGCGGCGGACCGCACGAGGCGCGAGTACTTGGCAAGAACGCCTCGGGTATAGCGCGGGGGAAGCGGCTCCCAGCCAGAGCGGCGGGAGGCGAGCTCTGCCTCGTCGACGAGTAGATCGAGAGAGCGAGCTGCGATATCGACCCGTATCAGATCACCATCGCGCACGAAGGCGATAGGACCTGCGTCCACCGCTTCGGGTGCTATGTGGCCGATGCACAGGCCGGTTGTGCCGCCTGAGAATCGTCCGTCCGTCAAGAGTAGTACATCTTTTCCGAGTCCCGCGCCCTTGATGGCCGCGGTGATGGCGAGCATCTCGCGCATACCCGGTCCGCCCTTGGGCCCCTCGTAGCGGATGACGATGACGGTACCGGGCTCGATCTCGCCCTCCGCGACGGCGTCCATGGCGGCGCGCTCGCGCTCGAACACGCGGGCGGGGCCCTCGAACACGGCGGCGTCGAAGCCGGCCGTCTTGACGACGGCACCCTCAGGAGCCAGCGAACCGTGCAGGATCGTGAGTCCGCCGGTCGCGTGGATCGGGTTGTCGAACGTGTGGATGACCTCGCCGTCGATCGGCTGCGGGTCGAGATCGGCGAGGTTCTCGGCGAGCGTCTTGCCCGTGACCGTGAGAGCGTCACCGTGCAGGAGGCCCTCGTCGAGCATCGCCTTCATGATCACGGGGATGCCGCCGTGACGGTCGACGTCGTTCATGACGTACTTGCCGAACGGCTTCATGTCGGCGACGTGGGGAACCTTGTCGCCGATGCGGTTGAAGTCGTGCAGGCTCAGGTCGACGTCGGCCTCGCGAGCGATCGCCAGCAGGTGGAGCACGACGTTCGTGGAGCCGCCGAGCGCCATCGCCAGGGCGATCGCGTTCTCGAACGCCTCCTTGGTGAGGATGTCGCGCGTCGTGATGCCCTGGCGGAGCAGGTTCACGACGGCCTCGCCCGAGCGGTGGGCGAAGTAGTCGCGCCGACGGTCCGCGGCGGGCGGAGCGGCCGAACCGGGGAGGCTGAGACCGAGCGCCTCGGCGACGGATGCCATCGTGTTGGCGGTGTACATGCCACCGCAGGCCCCCTCGCCCGGGGCGATCGCACACTCGATGCGCTTGAGGTCCTCCTCGCTCATGAGACCGGCACGGCAGGCGCCGACCGCCTCGAACGAGTCGATGATCGTGACGTCCTTCTCGGTGCCGTCGGAGAGCTTGACCCACCCCGGCGCGATCGAGCCGGCGTAGAGGAACACGCTCGACAGATCGAGGCGGGCGCTCGCCATGAGCATGCCGGGGATCGACTTGTCGCACCCGGCGAGCAGGACGGAGCCGTCGAGGCGCTCGGCCATCATCACGGTCTCGACGGAGTCGGCGATGACCTCACGGGACACCAGCGAGAAGTGCATCCCCTCGTGGCCCATCGAGATGCCGTCCGAAACGGAGATCGTGCCGAACTGCAGCGGGTAGCCGCCGCCGGAGTGCACACCCTCCTTGGCGCCCTGAGCGAGCCGGTCGAGGCTCAGGTTGCAGGGAGTGATCTCGTTCCAGCTGGACGCGATGCCGATCTGCGGTTTGTCCCAGTCGGCGTCCCCCATCCCGACGGCACGGAGCATGCCTCGGGAGGTCGTGGCCTCGATGCCGTCGGTGACGACGCGGCTGCGGGGCTTGATGTCGATGGGCGCGCTCTGGGAGGGATCATGCGAGGACATGACGGAAGTCTATTGCCGTGCGGAGGCGCGTTCGTCCGCCAGCGCCTCCAGAAGCGCGGCGATCTGTTGTGGAGTGTCCACACGAAGCGCCGCAGCGCTCTCCCCCGGACCGACGCGCACGCCGAGGTCGCCCTCGCCGAGCACGCGCATCGCATCCTCGTCGGTCACATCGTCACCGGCGAACAGGATTCCGGTGGCGTCGAAGCGCTCACGAAGCGCCGTCATGGCCGCGTCCTTGCCCTCTGCACGCGAGGAGAACTCCAGCACGCGGTGTCCGGCCCGACGTCGCCAGTGCGGGAAGCGCTCGGCGACGAGAGCGTCGATCTCGGCGAAGACGCGCTCCTCGGTCTCGCGGTCCGCGCGGCGGGTGTGCACGCCCATGCCGAAGGTCTTGGGTTCGAACTCGGCACCTTCGAAGCGCTCGATGATCGGCTTCGCGGCTGCCCACAGCTCTTCACGCGAGCCGTCCTCGGTGACGTCGCCCGCGATCTCGGCATCTCCCTCACCCGGGAACCAGTACTGCGCGCCGTGGGAACCCGCGAGGGCGATGGCGGAGTCGTCGGTGTGTTCGGTGATGACCCGCAGATCGTGCATGCTGCGTCCGGAGACGTACGCCACGACGGTGTCGGGAAGCGACGCGAGCCGCTCCACCTGGATCGCGACCTCGGGAAGCGCGCGCGCAGCCATCGGGTCAGGCACGAGAGGCGAGGCGGTGCCGTCGAAGTCGAGGGCAACGACCAGGCGCGGCGTCGCCGCCAGGGCACTCAGGTCGTCATCGGCGGTTCCGGGGATCCAGGGGCGCGTCACAGGTTCTCCAATCACAGGGGGTTCGTTCCCAGTATCGCGGCCCCGCGGGTGCTCAGCGCGCGCGCACCTCGGACAGGGCGGCGAGGAACGAGGAGGACCAGGCGTTCACGTCGTTGTCCAGCACACGACGGCGCAGCGATCTCATACGCCGTCCCTGCTCGGCCGGGGGCATCTCCACCGCGGTCATGATCGCGTCTTTGAGCCCTTCGATGTCGTGCGGGTTGACCCGCACCGCCTGCCGGAGCTCGTCCGCCGCCCCGGTGAACTCGCTGAGCACGAGGACGCCGCGATCGTCCACGCGACTGGCGACGTACTCCTTGGCCACGAGGTTCATGCCGTCGCGCAATGCGGTGACCAGCATCACGTCGGCGGCCAGGTAGAGGGCGACCATCTCCTCGCGCGGATACCCCTGGTGCAGATACCGGATGGCGGAGTGGCCCATCGTGTCGGTGTCGCCGTTGATGCGGCTGACGGCGAGCTCGATCTCATCGCGCAGGTGGACGTACGCGTCGACGCGCTCCCGGCTGGGGCTCGCGACCTGCACGAGCGTGACGTCCTCGACGTTGAGCCGCCCTTCTGCGAGCAACTCCCCGTAGGCCTTGATGCGGTGGCGGATGCCCTTGGTGTAGTCCAGTCGATCGACGCCGAGCAGGATGCGCTTCGGGTTGCCGAGGCTCGCGCGGATCTCGGCGGCGCGTGCACGCACGTCCTCACGGGCCGCGAGCTCGAGATACGGCGTCGTGTCGATGGAGATCGGGAACGCCCGCGCCAGCGCCGTGCGGGTCCCCTCCCCGTCAGGCACCGAGACGTTCGGTCCCTTGACGTCGTAGCGGAGTCTGCGGCGCACGGCCGTGAGGAAGTAGGTGGCGTCCTGAGCGCGCTGGAAGCCGATGACGTCGGCACCGAGCAGCCCGCGCAGCACCTGATCCCGCCACGGCAACTGGGCGTAGAGACCGTGAGCCGGGAACGGGATGTGGTGGAAGTAGCCGATCGTCACGTCCGGACGCAGTTCGCGAAGCATCTGCGGGACGAGTTGCAGCTGGTAGTCGTGCACCCAGACGGTGCCCTCCTCCGCCACGGCAGCGGCGGCAGCCTCGGCGAACCGACGGTTGACTCTGACATACGCGTCCCACCATTCGCGGTGGTACTGCGGCGGCGCGATCACGTCGTGGTACAGCGGCCAGATCGTGTCGTTGGCGAAGCCCTCGTAGTACTCCGCGACCTCCTGCGCACTCAGTGCGACCGGCACCAGCTCGATACCACCGGCTTCGAACGGCGTGAGCTCGACGTCGGCCTGCCCTGCCCAGCCCACCCAGGCCCCGCGCACGTTGCGCATCATCGGCTCGAGGGCGGCCACGAGCCCACCAGGAGACGTGCGCCAAACTTCCTCGCCGTCAGGTCCCTCCACCCGGTCGACCGGCAGGCGGTTGGCGACGACGACGAAATCTGCGGCGGTCAAGGGGGACTCCTCACATCAGCGGTGAAATCAAACCTACCCAGGATCGCGGAATACCGTCGCCGGAGGTCAGGCCGTCACCGACGAACGTGTACGCCGCTCGCTGCTGAGCGCCCAGTTCGCCACTCCCGCGCCGAAGGCGATGAATGCCGCGATCATCGGGAGCAGGAGCGCGGCGGACGTTCCGACGTTCTCGGCGATCTCGCCGGCCACTGCCGCACCGATCGACTGCCCGACCACGACGCCGGAGCCCAGCATCGTCATCACCGTCGCCGAACGTCCACGCGGACTGCGGGCGGCACCGAAGCTGTATTGCGTGACCAGGGTGGGTCCGATTCCGATTCCCATGATCGCCAGCGCCAGCATCATCGTGCCGGGCGAGTCGACGAGGCCGAGCAGGAGTGTTCCGGCCAGCAGGATGCCGGAGAAGACGAGCCACCGTGCCCGCATCGAGAACGACGGAGGAAGCCAGGCGACCCCCAGCGCGAGTACCGCCGACCCGACGCCCATGACGCCGTAGAGCAGTCCGGCCTGCTCGGGCGCACCGCGGTCCGCCATGAACGACGTCAGCGACGTCAGCATCGTCCCGAAGAAGATCCCGACGCCCAGGATGCCGAGGACGACTATGCGCAGTTGCGGCCGGAAGAGCTCCGAGACCGCTGACGGCGCCCTGCCGTCGGCGTCGCGGTCCTGCGACACGTGACGTCCGCTGGGGTGCAGCGCGAACGCGCCGACGAAGACGACGGTGAGCACGGCGGCGCCCACCAGCGGAGCCCAGGGAGCGAATGCGGAAGCCAGGATGCCGACCAGGAACGGCCCGAAGACGAACACGGTCTCATCCGCCGCGGACTCGTAGGCCATCGTCCCGGAGACGGTCTTCGCGCGACGCGCCTCCGGCATCCGATCGGCGATGATCGTGACCAGACGTGAGCGCGAGAGCGGCGCGACCTGCGGTGCCGTGGCGCCGATCCCGACCGCCGCCAACAGCACGAAGCCATCGGCCGCTTCCCCGTAGACCACGAAGGTGAAGAGCAGGAGCATCGCGCCGTTGGCCAGCGCGAGCACGACCAGGACCACCCGCTGGCCGAACCGGTCGGCGGCGGCGCCGAGAAGGGGGCCGAAGCACGCCGTTCCCAGACCGACGGCGGCCGAGGTGAGCCCACCCAGCGAGAGCGAGCCGCGGGCCGACACTACGACGGTCAGGACGCCGACGACCATCATGGCGAACGGAAGTCGCGCGATGAAGGCGATGAGGAAGTAGGGGAATCCGGCGAGACGGAGAAGGCTCGGGCTCGGCTCGGTGATCTGCGGGGGTGCTGATGCGTGTGTCATGGCTCTCGCGCGTCGAAGACGCGATGTCGGGTGCCGCCGCTGTCCGCCGGGGATGCCGACGGCCGGTAGATACACGGTTTGTGCGGCCGCGGGCGAGCCGCGACGACCCCAGGATAGCGGATGGTCCCGGGAAATGCCCGAGAGATGAGTGTTTCGGGACGGGTCTATCCTGGGCGACACCGCCGCACCGCTGTCCCCGCACTCACTCCTCCGAGGAAGAACCTCCGTTGACCACTGCCCCGCATGCCGCCGCCGCACTCACCCTCCCTCCGCGTTCGCAGCGCGCAGGAAACGCCAAGACCTCGCCGGTGCGCGACCTTCTCGCGCTGACCGAGCGCCCGGAGGTCATCTCGTTCGCCGGCGGGCTCCCCGCGCCCGAGCTGTTCGACGTCGCCGGCATCCGGGCGGCGTTCGACGCGGTCCTCGACTCCCCCTCTGTGCTCCAGTACTCCACGTCCGAGGGAGACGCCCGGCTCCGGGAGGAAGTCGCCCGGCGCTACTCGGCGGACGGATTGCCCACCGCGGCATCCGACCTCATCATCACGACGGGTTCGCAGCAGGGGCTCGGCCTGATCTCGACGACGCTTCTCGATCCCGGCGACACGATCCTGGTCGAGGAACCGTGCTACCTCGCGGCGCTGCAGACCTTCGCGTTGGCCGGCGCGCGGGTCATCGGCGTCCCCTATGACGGCGACGAGCTGGATCTCGAAGCACTGGACCGGCTGGCCGCCGAGCACAGCCCGAAGTTCCTCTACACGGTCCCCACCTTCCAGAACCCCACCGGCCGCACGCACGGACTCGACGCCCGTCGGCACATCGCCGCCATCGCACAGCGGCGGGGGTTCCGCATCGTCGAGGACGAGCCCTACCGCCAACTGCGGTATTCGGGTGAGGCCCTCCCCTCACTGGCCGAGCTCGCACCGGAGCACGTGATCAGCCTCGGCAGCTTTTCGAAGGTGATCGCCCCGGGACTGCGCATCGGATGGATCCGCACGACCGCTGATATCCGCCCCGCCGTGACGATCGCGAAGCAGGCCGCCGACCTCCACACCTCCACCATCGACCAGGCAGCAGCCGCCCATTACCTCCTCTCGGGCCGCGGGGAGCCCGCGCTCACGCGCATCCGCGAGGCGTACTCCGCCCGGCGCGACGCGATGCTCGACGCCCTGCCCACCGTTCTGCCGACCGGCAGCACCTGGAACCGTCCCGACGGCGGCATGTTCGTCTGGGCACGGCTGCCTGAGGGTATGGATGCCGCCGAATCGCTCGGACGCGCCCTGGCCAACGATGTCGCGTACGTGCCCGGTGCCTCGTTCTACGCGGGAACGCCCGATCTGCGGACGCTCCGCCTGTCTTTCACGACATACTCCCCTGACAGGATCAGGGAGGGCTTGTCAAGGCTCGGGACGACCTGGGGTGCGGGAAGGTAGCGTGGGGGCATGCGCTACCTCTTCAGCACCGGACTCGTCGCTGCGATCTCTGCGGGAGTCTCGCTGCTACGCGGCACCCGCGAGCAGCCGATCACCTGGCGCTCCCTGCTGTCCTGGCTGAGCTGGGGCATCACGATGGCGCTCGCCGTCGGTGCAGTGATCGACATGAACCGCGAACGACGCGGTGTGCTCGTCGATGCCGACTCGCCGCAGTCGGTCAAGAAGGCGAAGAAGGCCCAGCGACTCCAGTTCCGCTCGCAGAAGGCCCTCGCCGACACGCAGGATCACGCCAAGGACGCACGGCACTGACACCGTGCGCCCCGAGCGCATCGTTCACCGTGTGAGGATCAGCGCCTCGCCCTGACCGCCACCGCCGCACAGGCCCACGGCAGCCGTTCCCGCTCCGCGACGCACGAGTTCGTGGACGACGTGCACGACGAGTCGGTTACCGGATGCGCCGATCGGGTGCCCGATCGCGATCCCTCCGCCGTGGACGTTCACGATGCCCTCGTCCAACCCGAGCTCGACCTGCGAGCGGGCCACGACCGCACCGAACGCCTCGTTGATCTCCACGAGATCGAGGTCCGAGGGGGCGATGCCCTGCTTCTCGCACGCGCGCTCGATCGCGCGCGCCGGCTGGGCCTGCAATGAGTTGTCGGGACCGGCTGTCTGGCCGCTGGCGCCGACGGTGGCAAGTACCGACCAGCCCTTGGTTGCGGCCGCGCGCCGCGTCGTGACGACCACGGCCGATGCGCCGTCGGAGATCTGTGACGAGTTCCCCGCCGTGATCGATCCGCCCTCCGCGAAGGCCGCGCGCAGACCGCCGAGAGTTTCGACGGTGGTATCGGGGCGCACCCCTTCATCCTTCGTCACGCGAACCGGCTCACCCCGGCGCTGGGGCACGGCGACGGCGACGATCTCGGCCTCGAACACTCCCGCTTCCTGCGCCGCGGCCGCTCGTTGGTGCGACAGTGCGGCCACGCGATCCTGCGCCTCCCGGGTGAGCTCGTATCGCTCGTTGTGGCGCTCCGTCGACGCGCCCATGCTCTCGCGGTCGTAGGCGTCGGTCAGACCGTCGTAGGCCATGTGATCGAGCACCTCGACGCTGCCGTACGTCCAGCCGTCGCGGGATCCCATCAGCATGTGCGGTGCGCGCGTCATCGACTCCATCCCCGCGGCGACGACGACGGACGCGTCGCCCGTGCGGATCATCCGGACGGCATCGATGATCGCGGTCAATCCCGACAGACACACCTTGTTCACGGAATGGGCGGGAACGTCCCAGCCGATCCCGGCGCCGATCGCTGCCTGCCGAGCAGCATTCTGACCCGAGCCCGCCGCCAGCACCTGTCCGACGATCACCGCGTCGACGTCACCCGGATCGATGGCGCCCTGCTCCAGCGCGCCTCTGATGGCGAAAGAGCCGAGCTGAGGAGCGGTGAAGGCCGCCAGCTGCCCCTTCAGTCGCCCCTGCGGGGTGCGAGCAGCGGCGACGATGACGATGTCGTTGTCATTCATGATGCGAGGTCCTTTCGTGGAGGAGATCCGGATGGATGGTGAGCGCCGGCTCGGTCGCGGCGATGACCTCGTCCACGCTGACTCCCGGGGCCGTCTCGACGAGCGTCAGCCCCTCGGGCGTGACGTCGATCACGGCCAGGTCCGTGATGATCCGGTCGACCACTCCGCGACCGGTCAGCGGCAGCGAGCACTCGTCCACGATCTTGGCCGATCCGTCCCTGGCCACGTGCTCCATCAGCACGATCACCCGAGCAGCACCGTGCACGAGATCCATTGCCCCGCCGGGGCCCTTCACCATCTTGCCCGGGATCATCCAGTTCGCGAGATCCCCGCTTGTCGAGACCTGCATCGCGCCGAGGATCGCGGCATCGATCTTGCCGCCGCGGATCATCCCGAAGCTGGTGGCCGAGTCGAAGAACGCCGCACCGGGCAGGGTCGTGACCGTCTCTTTACCCGCGTTGATGAGGTCGGGGTCCACGGCGTCTTCGTGCGGGTAGGGCCCAACGCCGAGAATCCCGTTCTCGGATTGGAGCACCACCGTGACGTCGCTCGGCACGTGGTTGGGCACGAGCGTCGGCAACCCGATTCCGAGATTGACGTAGGAACCGTCCTCCAGCTCGGCTGCCGCGCGGGCCGCCATCTGGTCTCGTGTGAGTGCCATCTCAGGCTCCTTCCACGGCGACGGTGCGCCGCTCGATGCGCTTGGGGATGTCCGTGCCCACCTCGACGATGCGATGCACGAAGACGCCGGGAAGGTGGATGCTGTCCGGATCGAGCTCACCCGGCTCCACGAGCTGTTCGACCTGAGCGATGCAGGTGCGTCCGGCCATCGCGGCCAGCGGGTTGAAGTTGCGCGCCGCCTTGTTGAAGACGAGGTTTCCGTGGCGATCGCCGCGGGAAGCGTGCACGAGCGAGAAGTCCGTGGTGATCGCCTCCTCGAGCACGAAGTCCGCCGGCGAGCCATCGACCTCGAATGTTCGGACGTCCTTCACCGGGGAGGCGACGGCGATCGTGCCGTCCGCGTTGTATCGGCGGGGCAGCCCTCCTTCTGCGACCTGGGTGCCCACACCCGTCTGCGTGTAGAAGGCCGCGATCCCCGACCCACCGGCCCGCAGCTTCTCGGCCAGCGTTCCCTGGGGAGTGAGTTCGAGCTCGAGTTCGCCGCTCAGGAATTGGCGCTCGAACTCCTTGTTCTCCCCCACGTACGACGATGTCATCTTGCGGATGCGCTGCGCGGCGAGCAGCACCCCGAGTCCCCAGTCGTCCACGCCGCAGTTGTTGCTCACGACGCTGAGATCTTTCGTGCCCTGGGCCAGCAGAGCTTCGATGAGCGCGATCGGGTTACCGGACAGCCCGAACCCGCCGACCGCCAACGAGGCTCCGTCGGGAATGTCGGACACGGCGTGCGCTGCCGAGTCCCATTGCTTGTCGATCACGTCTGCTCCTTCGAATTCGTGCCTCACTCCAGCATCCGCTCTTCGGCCCCCGGCGCAACGATCACGTCTTGCGATGTGGTCAGATACGGAGGTAGCGTCCACGATATGGAATCCACGGCCCGCTCCATCCCTGGCGCGCAGGCCATCGCTCGCGCGGCTCGTCTGCTCCGGTTGGTGACCGCCGCCGGCGCGGAGGGCGCCAGCCTCCAGGACCTCGCCCGGGGCGCTGAGCTGTCACGCTCGACCACGCATCGCCTCCTCAGCGCGCTCAAGCTCGAGGGGCTCGTCGACCGCGACGCGGACAGCACCCGGTGGATGCCCGGCCCCGAGCTGTTCCTCATGGGTTCGGTCGCCGCTGCGCGCTACGACGTGACCACCCTGGCGCGGGACATCGTCCGGTCACTGGCGGTCAAGACCGAGGAGAGCGCGTTCTTCTCGGTGCGACGAGCGGACGAGACGGTGTGTCTGCTTCGCGAGGAAGGATCCTTCCCCATCCGCTCCTTCGTCTTGAGCGAGGGCGTGAGGTTCCCCCTCGGCGTCGCGAGCGCGGGTCTCGCGATCCTGGCCTTCCTCCCTGACCATGATGTGGACGCATATCTGGAGCGGCATCCCGACCTCGAGAGCGCATGGGGGCCGACACACCGGCCGCGCGCGCTGCGCACCCGATTGGCAGAGACCAAGGAACGCGGATACGCCGTCAACCCGGGCCTGATCGTCGAGGGCAGCTGGGGAATCGGCGCCGCCGTCTTCGATCGATCCGGGCGCCCGGAGTGGGCCCTCAGTCTGACCGGTGTCGAGTTCCGCTTCGGCCCGGATCGCATGGCGGAACTCGGTCGCACCCTGCTGGCGCACGCCCATCAGCTCTCGGCGAGGATAGCCAACGCCCGGCGCTGACCCTCCATACATACCATCCGATATATACTCTTTGGTATGAATCGCACGGACGTCATCGCTTCGCTGGTGCTCTCCGGCTACGCCCTGGGTCGCATAGCGGCGCAGGACGCCGGCAACGACGCGCCCGCCGCGCAGTGGCGGGTGCTGAGTCTCCTCGAGCAGGAGGGTGCCAGGCGCGTGGGCGAACTGGCCGCCGCTGCGCGCACCACCCAACCCGGCATGACCCGCCTCCTCGGCCTGCTCGAGCGCGAGGGGCTCGTGCTCCGCTCCCCCGACCCGGACGATTCGCGAGCGACCGTCGTCGACATCACCCCTCAGGGCACCGCCGCCGTCGCGGCCTGGCGCGCGGAGTTCCGCGAGATCCTCGCGCCGCGGTTCGCCGCCCTGAAGGACGACGACTGGTCCGCTCTCACCCGCGCGGCGGAGATCCTCGCCGCGCACACCGCCACGGAACGAACAGGAGAATCTCGGTGAACACCACCGCCACCCCCTCGGTGTGGAAGCAGCCGGCGCAGGTCTGGGCCGTCGCCTTCGCATGCGTCGTCGCCTTCATGGGAATCGGGCTCGTCGATCCGATCCTCCCCGCGATCGCGGAGTCGCTTCAGGCGTCACCGGTGGAGACCGAACTGCTCTTCACCAGCTACCTGCTGGTGACCGGCCTCGCGATGCTGGTGACCAGCTGGATCTCCAGCCGCATCGGCGCCAAGGCAACGCTGCTCATCGGGCTCGCACTCATCGTCGTCTTCGCACTCTTGTGTGCTCTGAGCGGCAGCGTCGACGCCGTCATCGGCTTCCGTGCCGGCTGGGGTCTCGGCAATGCGCTGTTCATCTCGACAGCCCTCGCGACGATCGTCGGGTCGGCGTCCGGCGGCAGCAGCGCCGCGATCATCCTGTACGAGGCCGCGCTCGGCCTCGGCATCGCGGTCGGACCGCTGCTCGGTGGCATCCTCGGAGAGCAGAGCTGGCGCGGCCCGTTCTTCGGCGTCGTCGTGCTGATGGCGATCGCTTTCGTCGCCGTTCTCGTACTGTTGCGCGGGCCGGGCGAGAAGCGGATCCCGGTGCCCTTCTCGGCCCCGTTCACGGCCCTCCGGCGCCCCGCGCTCGCCATCCTCGCGGTCGCCGCCCTGTTCTACAACATCGGCTTCTTCGTGCTGCTGGCGTTCTCGCCGTTCCCCCTGGGCTTCGGCGCGATGGGAATCGGGTTCACATTCTTCGGCTGGGGCGTCGCTCTCGCGGTCACGAGCGTCTGGGTCGCGCCGGTGCTGATGCGCCGCATGCCGCGCACGCGGATCATCCTCGTGGTGCTCCCTCTGCTGGCGCTCGACCTCGTCGCCGCCGGGCTCGTCGTCGGGAACGCGGCCGCCCTCGTCACCTGTATCGTCATCGGCGGTCTGCTGCTCGGCGTGATGAACACCGTGCTGACCGAAGCGGTCATGGAGGCCACGGACCTCCCCCGGTCCGTGGCCTCCTCCGCCTACTCCGCGGTGCGTTTCCTCGGTGGCGCGATGGCTCCTCCGATCGCGGCGCTCCTGTGGCACGCGTTCAACGCGACAGTGCCGTACCTGTTCGCGGCGGCGTCTGTCCTCATCGCAGCGCTGACGGTGTTCCTCGGCCGGCGCGTGCTCGCGCACATCGACGACGAGCCTGAAGACGCCGCCGCTGAGGATGCCGCGGCGATCCTCGTGGGCGACGCCGCCTGAGGCGTCATGTCGGTGCCGGATCGGCCGCTGACGCCCGATCCGGCACCGACATCCCCCTCCGATATCGTGCGGCGATGAGCGAAGAAACGCCCCTTCCCGAGCGCAGCAGACTCGTGCAGCAGCACCTTGTGGATGCAGGGGTCGACACCACCATCCGCGTCCTGCCGGACTCGGCGCGCACCGCGGCGGCTGCGGCCGCGGCGATCGGATGCGACGTCGCCGCGATCGCGAACAGCCTCGTGTTCATCGCTGACGGAGAGCCGGTTCTCGTCATGACCAGCGGTGGCCACCGCGCGGACCTCGCCGTACTCACCGCGAGCATCGGTGCGCGGGAAGTGTCGATGGCGCCGGCCTCCGTCGTCCGCGCGGCGACCGGCCAGGCCATCGGCGGCGTCGCACCGGCCGGGCATCCGGCGCCGCTGCGCACCTTCCTCGACGACGCGCTCCAGGAACATGACGAGCTGTGGGCCGCAGCCGGCCACCCCCACACCGTCATGCCGCTCACGTTCGACCAGCTGCGCCTCATCACCGGGGGCACGGTCATCGCCGTGGCTTGAGATTGCCTTGAGCTTCCCGGAGGGCGGTCTCCTGCCGCGTGACGCTCCACGCACGCGGCGGGGTCGAGACCGCGAAGCAGGTGCTCCGACGACCTCGACCCCGATGCAAGGATCAGCCCTGGGGCTCGCGCCGTCGAGCGCGCACGGCAGCCAGAGTGGTCAGCGCGATGCCGAGCAGAAGCGCGGCGCCGGCACCCCAGAGCATGACCGCCGGCACATCGCCACCGGTCGTGGCGAGGGAATCGCCGGTCAACGGCAGCTCCATCGGAGGCGTCACATCGGTCGGCGGCGTCACGGGCGTCTCCGGCGTGGGAGGCGTGGTCGGCGGGACCACCGGCGGCTTCTCCGTCGCGGTGTTGGTGAGCGTGATCGCGAGCGTCGAACCCCCGTAGACGGTGATCTGTGCCCCGCCGTCCGCGGTCGCGCGCACTCCGGTGCCCGAGAACACCGGCGTGCCCCATTCGATGCCGTCGACGGCGGGCGGCGTCAGCTCCTCGAGCGTGACGACGGTGCCGGCGGGGAGGCGAACGGGTGCGGTCGCCGCTCCCGCGGTCACCACGACGGTCTTCTCCACCACCGGGTCGCCGTAGCTGTAGCGGACCGTGTACTCGGCGTTGGCCGGCACATCCGTCACTCCGGAGCCGCCCACAGCCTTGGTCAGGGTGAACGCACCGGTGGCGGTTCCGTCTCCGGTGCCGCCACCCGTGACCTGCCAGACCTCGCGGTCCTGCAGCACCACTCCGTTGACATTGGCGACATTGCTGAATGAGGTCCCGTCCGCCTGAGTGCTCGGTACCGTGAGGTACTTGACGAAGTACGTCCGTGCGGGATCGATCGCACCCGGGATCTCGAGGTGGAACGCCGTGCCGCCCTCGTTCCAGGCACCGGTCCAGTTCGTGATCGTCCGGTAGTCCTGCTGGTCTGCGTCGGTGCTCCAGACCGCGAGCTGGCCGTCTCGGTTGTGATGCTCTGCGACTTCACCGTTCGGCGCGGTCAGCACATCGTCGACGACGATCGACTCGACGCCGGGAAAGCTCGCGCCCGGAAGCTCGAGCTGCCACGCGATGCTGCCGTCGTCCGTCTGCCATGACACCTTCTGAGGCTCCGTGGGCAGAGGCGGAAGAGGCGTGATCCCACCGCCCGGGATGTCGACGCGCGTGGTCTTGCCGTCGACGACGAACTCCACGGTCGTCTCTGAGGTCTGCTCGTCGGCGCTGGCCAGGAACCACAGCGAACCGTTGACGCCCGTGCGTCCGTTCACGTAGTCGGTGAGGGTGCAGGTCACCACCGGTGCCGCGTCGCTGCTGACGGCGCATTCGGCCACGATCTCCGTCGGGTCCTCGGTCGAGGGGACCGAGAATGTCAGGCCGGTTCGGGCGAACTCACGCGGAAGCGTGAACCCGAACGTCTCGCCGCCGAGAGCGCCATCCGGCACCGACCAGTCCGCGTCCACGCGCACCTGATCGAACTGCGCCAGAGTCTCATCGCCGTCCACGGTGGTCACCGTGATCGACGCAGGATCGATGGCCGCAGGATGGTCGTACTCGGCAGCGATGGCTGCGCCGGCCCCCACGCCCGTGACCACAGCGGTGAGTGCCGCCGCAGCGGCGGCGACGAACGTGATGGATGCGCGGCGCGATCGCGCGCGCCGATTACTTCTGTACACGGTGTTCCCCAGTTTCTTGTCGAAGCCTCACCGCCTCGGCCGTGCTGCTGCGCAGCGACGCATCCGATGGCAGTGACGCGGTTGTCCCCGTGTGAGAGACGGCCTCGACGAGAGCCCATTACGCGGTACACCGGCATTCTCTGCAAGCCCTCAGAAACCCGGACTTCGCGGGCCTGTCCGGATCGATAAGCGGACCGCGTGCACAAGAAAGCAGAAAAGCCCCAGAAACTGGCGAGAGTTTCTGAGGCTGTTCCGTGCACCCCCTCGGACTTGAACCGAGAACCCACTGATTAAGAGTCAGTTGCTCTGCCGATTGAGCTAGAGGTGCGTGGCCCGGGATAACCCCGACCGAGGAATTACATTACCAGCCGACCGCCCCCATGCGAAATCGAGGTGGGCCCGGGCGTGCCGGTGCCCGTCGCACTCGGAAACATGGCCGTTCGGCCCTCAGCGCCCGTTGTTCCGCCGACTATCCTGGGAGCGTGACCGCCTCCCCTCACGCCGATGACCTGCGCAGCGATCTCCTCCTCGCGCTCCGCCTCGCCGACGCCGCCGACGCCCAGTCGCTCCCGCGGTTCGATGCGGCCGACCTGGAGATCTCCACCAAGGCCGACAAGTCGCACGTGACCGACGCCGACCTCGCGACGGAGCGTGCGATCCGCACCATCCTCGAGACCGAGCGACCCGACGACGGGATCTTCGGCGAGGAGTTCGGCGCGCAGGGCGGGACGCATCGCCAGTGGATCATCGACCCCATCGACGGCACGGCGAACTTCCTCCGCGGCGTTCCCTTGTGGGGCACGATGATCGCTCTCGCGATCGATGGCGTCCCCCAGGTCGGTGTCGTCAGCATGCCCGCACTGGGTAGGCGCTGGTGGGGAGCCGCCAGCGAAGGCTCCTGGACCGCGACCGACGGCGAGCCCCGCCGACTCCAGGTCTCCACCGTGTCATCGCTCGACGATGCCAGTGTGAGCTTCCAGAGCATCGCGCAGTGGTCCGACGCGGGACGGCTCGACTCCCTCCTCCGAGTCGCGGCACGCGTCTGGCGCGATCGCGCCTACGGCGACGTGTACTCCTACATGCTTCTCGCCGAAGGGCGAATCGACATGGTCGCCGAATTCGATGTCAAGGAATACGACATCGCCGCGGCCGTGCCGATCATCCGGGAGGCCGGCGGGCGGATGACCGCCGCCGACGGCGCCGAGACGATATCGGCGCGCTCGACACTCGCCACCAACGGCACGCTCCACGATGAGTTCCTGAAGCTCATGCACGACTGATCCGAACCACGAGGCACAGGATGACCCTCCGCATCATCTCCGCCGCCGCAGGCGCCCTGGTGCTTCTTGTCGCCCTGACGGCGTGCGGAGCACCTGCGGGGCCGCAGGCCTCACCCACATCGGATGCGGTCCGCCCGAGCCCGGCTCCGAGCCCCGAGCCGGTGAGCTCCAGCGTCCCGGAGGCTCCCGGCGAGCTCACGTGTGAATCCATGATCTCGGCGGGAACGGTTTCCGTGTTCACGGATATGGGATGGACCGCGCAGTCGAAGGAGTTCGTCGTCGGCGGGGTCGCGCTGACCGACGGGCTGCTGTGCTTCTGGGCCGACTACAGCGTCGCGTCCGACCACGGTCAGCTCTATGGCTGGGCATCTCTGAGTTCGGAGGACGCCGCGCAGGCCCAGTCCGGCCTGCTCTCCGAGGGGTGGAAGCGCGAGGACGGCCCGGACGGGGTGTACTTCACGGAGGATCCGCGATACGCGATGGGACTCGATGAAGACGGGTACGGGATGACGTATCTGTTCGGCGACGGATGGGTGCGCTTCGCGGACACACGTCAGGGGCTGATCCTCATCGAGTGGACCGGCTGAGCGCCGCTCGAGCTCGCGACATCGCTACGGCGCCGTACTCCCCATCGAACTCTCCAGGACGGGCCGGAAACCCCGGGCGACCGGTGGTGTCCAGAGCAGGACGACGATGAGGGCGGCGACCACGGCAGTGACGGCTGCTCCCCAGTCCCACCGGTCGCCGAAGACGAGCACGATTGCACTGAGCGCGAGCACGACCCCGAGGAAGAGCGTGAGCAACAGCCGCGAGAGCCCGCTCCCCCGGCGGATACCGGCGGCGACCGCGAACACCAGGAGACCGAACAGCGCGATGGCCGCGCCCGCGAGCGAGAACGCGGAGGCGCTCACGTCCGGGTCGTAGCGCCCGAGGAAGACCAGGATGCCGAAGCCCGTGGCGAGGATTCCGAACACGTACGAGAGCACGGCGACCGTCGTCGTGATGACGGCCGCCAGCCCACGCTCGGTACCGCTGCCCTGCTCGGGCGCCTGTGGACGCCCCGTCGTGGGCTCCTCCCTCAGGACGAGCCGACGATGCACGATGCGCACCAGTTCGATCGCCGCGATCATCACGACCGTGATCCCGGTGAGCGCGATCGCGAGGTCTTCCCCCGGATCGACGAGGACGAAGAACTGTCGCGCGAGGGGAAGCGAGAACACGGCGATGAGCAGGATGAACATCGCACCCACGACCAGCACCTTGAAGCGGTTGAGGGGGCGGGCGAGCACGGCCAGCACCCAGATGCCGACGACGGCGAGGATGACGGTCGCTCCGGTGCGCAGCTGCTCCTCGTGCGCCTCGAGACCGCGCGCGACGAAGGTGAACCACGTGAGGCCGAGCGCGACGATGATCCCCGAGGGAATGGCGAAGCTCAACGATCGCCGGAGGAATCCCGGCACATAACGCGCCGCGTTGGGCATCAGCGCGAGGAAGAACGCCGGGATGCCGATGGTGAGACCGTCGGTGATGGAGAGCTGGCGCGGGAGGAACGGGAACTCCAGCACGAACACCCCGAAGATGATCGCGAGAAGTGTGGCGTACACGGTCTTGTTCAGGAAGAGCATCGATACCCGTTCGATGTTCGCGATGACCTGACGCCCCTCCGCGACGACATCGGGCAGGTGCGAGAACTGCCCGTCGAGCAGCACCAATCGCGCCACCGCCTTCGTGGCGGGCGATCCCGTGTTCATGGCGATACCGATGTCGGCGGCCTTGATCGCGAGGGCGTCGTTGACCCCGTCACCGGTCATCGCCACGGTGTGCCCGCGACTCTGCAGGGCCGCGACCATGCGCTTCTTCTGCTCGGGTGAGACGCGTCCGAACACCAAGTTGGTTTCGAGCACGTCTGCGAGTTCGGCGTCATCATCGGGAAGGCGACGTGCGTCGAAGCCCTCCGCGACGTCCACTCCCACCTCTCGCGCGATCGCCGCGACCGTGCGCGGGTTGTCGCCCGAGATGATCCGTATGCCCACATCCTGCCGCGCGAAGTACTCGAGCGTCTGGGCGGCGTCGGGGCGCACCTGCTCCCGGAAGGTGAGGACGATGGCCGCGACCACACCATCCGGAAGCCGCTCGGAATCGACATCCGCCTCGGACAACGCCGATTCCGCGTAGCCGAGGACCAACGTGCGTCGGCCGGTCTCTGCGAGCGCGGTGACCGTGCGCCCGAGTTCGGTCTCGTCGGATGTCGCGGCATCGCCGAACACCATCTCCGGCGCACCCATCACCCAGGTCCCGGCGACCTGTTCGAAGGAGACTGCGCTCCACTTGCGTGCGGAGGAGAAGGGGATGTATTCCGCGACCGCGAGCGGGGACCCGGCCGGATACACCGCTCGCATCGATCGCGCCGTGGCATTCGCATCCGGAGAGGCGGCATACCAGCCCAGCGCCGCCGCTGCCGCCTCCGCACGCTCCGACGTGAGCCCGGAGAGTCCGTGCGCTTCGTCGAACCCTATCTCCCCCACGGTGAGGGTGCCGGTCTTGTCGAGACATACGACGTCGACCCGGGCGAGCCCCTCGACCGCGGGCAGCTCATTCACCAGAACCTGCCTGCGTGCCAGTTTCGACGCACCGACGGCGAAGGCGATGCTCGTCATGAGCACCAGCCCGAGCGGGATCATCGCCGTCAGCGCGGCGATCGTGTTCACGACGGCCTGCACCCAGGCGCCGCTGGAGAACACGGTGGCGTACCCGCCCGTGACGATGATCTGCGCGTTCAGGACGAGCAGCCCCACCGGTCCGATCACCCAGCTCACCCACTTCAGGACCCGGTTGACCGACGAGCGGAGCTCGCTGGAGACGAGCGAGAAACGCTTCGCTTCGCCCGCGAAGTGGTTGGCGTACGAGTCGGCGCCCACACGGGTCGCTTGCGCGGTTCCCTCCCCGGCGACGACCACCGCGCCCGAAAGCGCCTCGTCGCCCGGTTGCTTCTCCACCGGGTCGGACTCGCCCGTGAGCATCGACTCATCGATCTGCAGCCCGCGCGCCGTGAGTACTCTGGCGTCGGCCGGCACCTGCTCGCCGGCGCGCAGGACCAGCACGTCGTCGAGGACGACATCGGTGGGGGCGATCTCCGCCTCCGCAGCTTCCCTGAGCACCAGAGCGCGCGGTGCGTTCATCAGTGCCAGGCGGTCGAGAGCCGACTTCGCTCGGAACTCCTGAACACAGCCGATGATGGCGTTCGCGAAGGCGGCGAGCCCGAAGAGCGCATCCTGCCACCGCCCGACCAGGAAGAGGATGAAGAAACACGCGAAGACGATGCCGTTGAACAGCGTGAAGACGTTCGCCCGCACGATGCTCCACGCGCTGCGGCTCGTGTCCGCCACGAAGGCGTTCGTCTTCCCGGCCGCGACGCGTTCGGCCACCTCCGCTCGGGTGAGACCGGTCGCGACAGTTTCGGGGGTCGATTCCACAGACCTCAATATAGGTCCCCGTCGGAACCAGCGGGTGCCGTTCGCGCCTCCCCGGCCGCTTGCCTCTGCTACTCTCTTGCTCGCTCCGAGGCCCTTCTGCTGTCGGACCGCTTCACCTCTCCCCGAAGGATGCTCCGTGCCCGACGAACGCCCTCTCCCTGCGCGTCCCACGATCTCTCGCCGCACCGTCATCGGCGCGGCGGCGTGGTCGGTCCCCGTGATCGCCCTCACGGCAGCCACACCGGCCCAAGCGGCGAGCGGAGGCGCGATCGACGCAACCGGCGTGGTCCTCGCCTTCACGGGCCCGCAGTGGAGTTCCGAGTTCACCCTGAGCGGTCAGCTCGCCCTTTCGCCGGCGCCCGCCGCTCCTACACAGGTCACAGCGACCATCTCCTGGCAGGGCACCGGTGCCAACTCCGACGCACAGGGGCTCTACCTCTACGACGGAGGGTCTCCCTCCCAAGATGGAGGCATCAGCGGGTGGACACTCCTGCAGGGCGCTGCAGACGACCAGCTGTACAGCGTGTTCGTCTTCAGCACCGTCATCGCGGCAGGCACTCTGACGGTGCCGACCGTTTCGACCTATCTCGCCGACCCTGAGGCGGCATTCATGTTCGGCGCGGAGACACCGAACGGAGGGACCTCCTTCTGGGACGGCATCATCACGATCCGGTTCTCGGCAGCGGGATATGCGGATGCTGTGCTGGCGGTGCCCTATACGCAGACGGCGGAGTGACACGCCGTTCCCGCACACGAAGAAGCCCCGTGACCTCCTGGAAGGAGAGCACGGGGCTTCTTCTGTGACAACGGCTTGGTGGAGCTGGGGGGAATCGAACCCCCGTCCAACGCTGAGACTCCACGCCTTCTCCGGGCGCAGTCTGTGAAGACGTTCTACTCGGCTCCGACCTTTGTCACAGACACCTAAGTCGACGAGCCCAGCCTGGGAAGAGTCCCACGTGACGTCCAGACGCCATCACGCAGCAAGATTCCTAAATGACGCCAGGATCCGTATCGGAATCACATACGGCCTGACGGACTATCGGGCTCGCTTATGCAGCGAGGGCGAAGTCGTTGCGCTTGGTTTCGGCAACTATTTTTTTGCAGAGAGCGTTAACGAGATAACTCTGCATCCTCGGCCCGCTTCTCGTGGATTCACAGGCGCTGTCGAAACCGATCAGCCCCGTGGTCCTTCTCTCGAAGGAGCCGCTGTCACACTATGGAATTACCATCCCGGGCGACGAACACCCGAGCATCACAGACTACAACGTTCACGGGCCATTCGCCATTCCGCAGGCGCCCGGAGCGCTGGCGTAGAGTCAGCGCATGAGCGAAGTCACCGTCACAGTCCGCGGCGAACACGAGGCGCGTGTCGCGCCGGAGCGCGCCACCATCCGGGTCAGCGTGCGGGCGGAGGGTTCCGAGCGCACGACCGTCGTCGAGCACGTGATGCGTTTGGCCGAGCCCGTACGCGGCAGCATCACGGAGCGGGCAGAGGAGGGCAGCGTCGTCGACTGGACCAGCAAACGACTCTCCGTGCGAGCCGAGCGACCCTGGAACAACGACGGCAAGCGCCTCGCACCCGTCTTCTACGCGAGCATCGACTTCACTGCGACATTCGCAGAGGCATCGGAACTCTCGATATGGGTCTCGGACATCTCGCCCTGGGACGGCGTCGAGGTGGGCTGGGTCGATTGGCACCTCACCCGCGTGACACGAACGCAGATCGAGCGGGAGGTGGCCGCCGAGGCCGTCAGCGTCGCCGTCACCCGCGCCAAGGCATATGCGGGGGCTCTCGGTCTCGACGAGGTCACGCCGCTCGAGATCGCCGATGTCGGTCTCATCTCGAGCGGGCAGCCGATGCCGGGTGCGCCCATGATGAAGGCTCGCGGAGGCGTGGCATTCGCCGCAGATGCAGCCCCGGCCATGGAATACGAGCCGGAGGAGATCGTCATCTCCGCGACGGTCGAGGCGCGCTTCCTCGCCCGGTGAGCCGGGTCAGTTGACGACGGTGAAGGGAGCGAGTTCTGCCGCGAGGCGCTCGGACACCCTCGCGTGCACGGCGGTGCCGGCCTCTCGATGCTCCACTTCGAGGAGCATCCCCGTCTCATGGATGGCCGCCACGAGGTCGCCGCGGTCATACGGGATCACCGCGTGAACCTCGATCGCCGGCTTCGGGAGTGCTTCCTCGATGACGGCACGGAGTTCGGCGATTCCCTCACCGGAGCGTGACGACACGAAGTGCGCGTGCGGCTGGAGACCGCGGAGCACCAGGCGTTCGTCGTCGTCGATCAGATCTGCCTTGTTGAAGACGACGATCTCGGGCAGGTCACGCACTCCGACATCGCCGAGGACATCGCGTACCGTCTGCAGCTGACCGGCCGGGTCGGGGTGCGACGCATCGACGACGTGGAGCACCACGTCAGCCTCTCCGACCTCTTCCAGGGTCGAACGGAAAGCCTCGACGAGCTGATGCGGGAGATTGCGGACAAAGCCGACGGTGTCGGTCAGCGTGTAGACACGGCCGTCTTCGGTCTCAGATCGGCGCACGGTCGCGTCCAGCGTCGCGAAGAGGGCGTTCTCGACCAGGACGCCGGCACTGGTGAGCGCATTGAGCAGACTCGACTTGCCCGCGTTGGTGTAGCCGGCGATCGCCACCGAGGGGATGGTGTTGCGTTTGCGCTCCGCACGCTTCGCTTCACGAGCCGGTCCGAAGTCACGGATCTGCCGACGCAGGAGCGCCATCTTGGTGCGGATCCGCCGCCGATCGAGCTCGATCTTGGTCTCACCGGGACCACGGGACCCCATGCCCGCACCACCGGCGCCGACCTGGCCACCGGCTTGTCGGCTCATGGAGTCGCCCCACCCGCGAAGACGAGGGAGCAGATACTCGAGCTGAGCGAGCTCGACCTGCGCCTTGCCCTCCCTGCTCTTCGCGTGCTGGCTGAATATGTCGAGGATCACGGTGGTGCGGTCGATGACCTTCACCTTGACGACGTCCTCGAGCGCGCGTCGCTGGCTCGGCGCGAGTTCGGTGTCGGCGATGACCGTGTCGGCCCCGACCGCGGCGACGATGTCCTTGAGCTCCTGCGCCTTGCCGCGCCCGAGATACGTGGCAGCATCCGGGTGCGGGCGACGCTGCAGAACGCCATCGAGCACGACGGCACCCGCGGTCTCGGCCAGTGCGGCGAGCTCACGCAGCGAGTTCTCGGCATCCTCCTGCGCACCCTGCGGGTAGACACCGACGAGGACGACGTTCTCCAGGCGAAGCTGGCGGTACTCGACCTCGGTGACGTCCTCGAGCTCGGTCGAGAGTCCACCGACGCGGCGAAGAGCGTGACGGTCTTCGAGATCCCATTGCGCCCCGTCCGTGCTGGCGTGCGCGGCGGTCGACTCGTCTTGCAGCGCCTGCGCTGCCCCGAACACGTGGACGTCGGAGCGCTTCTCTGCGTTCGCGAGCACGCGATCGACCGTGTCGTCGCCGTTGGAGGGTGTCCTGGTATCCGTCATCCGTTCCTTGTCTCTGGGGGTTTTGTAGCGAGCCTTAACCTTAGCCCGCGCTGTCCGGTACGCTCACCGTATGGGGTCAGACCACTACTTCACTGCGGCCCCGGCAAGCCCCGAGAATCTGCGCAGGATCCGTGTATCACTCGCAGGCCGAGAGCTGGAAGTCACCACCGCCGGTGGCGTCTTCAGCCCGGATCGGTTGGATGCCGGCACTGCAGTGCTCCTCGCCAACATGCCCCCGGTTCCCCCGGGAGGCAATCTTCTCGACCTCGGCAGCGGCTGGGGCCCCGTCAGCATCTCGATGGCCCTCGCCGCTCCGCATGCCACGGTCTGGGCCGTCGATGTGAATGAGCGTGCCCTCGATCTCGTGCGCCGCAACGCCGCGTCCCTCGGGCTCACCAATATCAACGCATCGCTGCCCGACGATGTTCCCGAGCACGTCTCGTTCCGCACCATCCGCTCGAATCCGCCGATCCGCGTGGGCAAGAACGAACTGCACGGACTGTTGGAGAGGTGGATACCGCGGCTCGACGAACGCAGCGACGCCTGGCTCGTCGTGCAGCGCAATCTCGGAGCCGACTCGCTGCAGCGCTGGATCGGCTCGACGTTCCAGCCGGGATACAGCGTCTTCCGCACCGCGACCGGCAAGGGCTATCGCATCCTCAAGGTACGCAAGCACGGGACGCCGCCGACCGAGCCGATCGCGCTGTCCGGACTCTGACCGCGTCGATGCAGAGCGACCACGCCGACCGACGACGGCGTCGTACGGCTTCGGTCAGAGCAGCTCGATCTCTCCGCTGAAGACGAGTTGAGCGGGACCGGACAGGGCGACGTGCTCGCCGTCTTCTGCCGGGAACATCCGCACTCCGAGTGTTCCTCCCGGCACCTCGACCTGCCAATTGTTCGGGGCATTCTCCCCCGCCCAGTACCGCACGGCGAGTGCGGTGGCAGCCACACCGGTACCGCAGCTGAGGGTCTCACCGACGCCGCGCTCGAACACACGCATGCGGACGTGCCCGACTCCGTCGCGCACCAACGGCTCACCCGGAACGACGAACTCGACGTTCGCGCCGGCCGGCAGAACGGGATCGAGTTCCGGCGCACGGTGCAGCTCGAGCAAGGCGAGCTCATGTTCGGAGGCGATCGCCACGATCACGTGAGGGTTGCCGACGTCGATTCCGAGACCGGGACGCGTGACCGGGAGGCCGTCGACGCGCACCAGCGGGTCGTCGCCGGACAGCTTCCACCGGCCGAGGTCGACCTGGTATCCCGTCGCGCTGCGCGTCACGTCGCGCACACCGGCACGGGTACCGATCGGCAGTGTCGCTCCCGGTTCAATGGTCGCAAGCCCCGCGCGCACGAGATAGTGAGCGAAGACCCGGATGCCGTTGCCGCACATCTCGGCGATCGATCCGTCGGCGTTGCGATAGTCCATGAACCACTCGGCCGCCGGCTCCTCGGCCAGAGCCGCTGCTCCCTCAGCGATCGCCGACGAGCGCACGACGCGGAGGATGCCGTCGGCACCGATTCCGAAGTGGCGGTCGCACAGCACGGCGACCTGCTCGACCGTCAGATCGAGCGCCCCGTCGGGGTCGGCGATGATGATGAAGTCGTTGCCCGTGCCGTGACCCTTGGTGAATGCGACCATGCTCCCCAGTCTAGAGAGCGCAGCCATACGGCGAAGACGCCGCGCACCTCCTCCGCAGAACGTTCTACGAAGTCACTTCGCGGCTCCGGCCGAGACGACCGAGTATCGACCGCAGAGGAAGTTGCGGTTTCGCGCGACCTCGAGAAGCTCCAGGTCGAGCCGCCGCGGAAGGAGTGGGGCGCCGGAGCCCAGCGTCACCGGCGCGTACTGGACCCACACCTCATCCAGAAGCCCTGCGTCCGCGAACTGACCCGCGAGATCTCCCCCACCGACGATCCAGATGTCCTGACCCGCGACGGCAGCGAGCATCTCGGCGTGCACGCTGCGCACGTCGTCATGCGTCAGCCGCACATCGGCACCCTCCGGGAGCGAGATCTCGCGGTGCGTGAACACCCAGGTGGGCTGACTGTAGCCCCATCGTCCTTCTTCGTGTCGCATCACCCACTCGTACGTCGACGAACCCATCGCCAGCGCGCCGATGTTCTTCTCGAAGGCGTTGTAGCCCATCGGCCCGTCGGGGTCGACGTCTTGGGTCAGCAGCCAGTCGAGCGAATGCTCGTCTGTCGCGATGAATCCGTCGAGGCTGGATGCGGTGAAGAAGTGGGTGGCCATGCACCGAGCCTCGCACCTGCCTCCGACATCGCGACGGTCGATCGCGGCGCGCTGGCTCACTCAGCCAGGAGTGCCCCCACGTCCGCCGGAGCATCCCACCACTCCAGGTCGGGATACCGCTTGAACCACGACACCTGTCGACGGGCGTAGCGGCGTGTGAGCGCCTGCGTCTCGGCGATGGCTTCCGCCGCAGTGAGGGTGCCATCGAGCTGGCCCAGCGCCTGCGCGTACCCGATCGCTCTGGAGGCAGTGGCACCCCGCTCGAGGCCCATCTGCCTCAGTGCAGCGACTTCGGTCAGTATCCCGGCCTCCCACATCCGCTCGACGCGATCATCCAGGCGGGAGACCAGCTGGGAGCGTTCGACGTGCAGGCCGATCAGCCTCGTGCGCTGCTGCCACAGCACGGGCTTCTCCGGCAGTGACGCGCCGTGGGTACTGCTCCCCTGCGCGAGCACCTCGAGGGCGCGGATGACCCGTCGGCTGTTGCGCGGGTCGACCTTCGCCGCTGCTGCCGGGTCCGCCGACCGGAGCCGATCGAGGAGAACGTCCAGCCCGTGCGACTCCAGCTCTGCTTCCAGCCCTGCACGGATCTCGGGGTCTCTCGGTGGAAAGTGGAACTCGTAAACGACGCTCGAGACATAGAGGCCCGAACCGCCGACCAGGATCGCATCGCCTCCGCGTCGGTGGATCGCGCCGACCGCCTCTCGCGCTACGGGCTGGTACCAGGCGACGGCCGCGTCCTGATCCACTTCACGAACGTCGAAGAGGTGATGCGGGATTCCGCGTCGGTCGGCGACAGGGAGCTTCGCCGTGCCGATGTCCATCCCACGATAGAGCTGCATGGCGTCGGCGTTCACGATCTCGGCCGGGTTGCCGCGGCCACGGAGAGCCTCCGCCAGATCGAGCGCGAGGTCACTCTTCCCGGTTCCTGTGGCTCCGACTATCGCCCAGAGGCGCGGTTCGCTCACACTCCGACGCGAAGGGTGGGCAGACCGAGGGATACGGCGCGCGGGCCGCCGTCGGACGCCGGAGTCGGGACCGCGCACGATTCCGCCTGCGAGCGATCCCAGGCGTCACCCCCGCGCGTTCTACGGATGCGCAGCGGCGCTCCGGTCGGATCGTCGGCAAGCAGGTGGAAGGGGGCCGCATGGGTGACGCTGACCGTGACGATGTCGCCGGGCCGCGGGAGGTCCGAGCCGGCGGTGACCTCGAAGTGCACCAGACGGTTGTCTTCGGCACGGCCGGTCAGCCGGTGCGTCTCGGCGTCTTTCTTGCCTTCGCCCGTCGAGACGAGAACCTCGACCTGGCGTCCGACCTGCTTCTGGTTCTCCTCCAGCGAGATTCGCTCCTGGAGTGCGATCAGGCGGTTGTACCGTTCCTGGACGATCTCCTTCGGAACCTGATCCTCCATCGTCGCGGCGGGCGTGCCCTCGCGGATCGAGTACTGGAAGGTGAAGGCTCCGGAGAAGCGGGATTGCTCGACGACGCGCATCGTGTCTTCGAAGTCTTCGTCGGTCTCCCCCGGGAAACCGACGATGATGTCGGTCGTGATCGAGGCATTCGGGATGCGCGCGCGGACACGATCGAGGATCCCGAGGAAACGCTCACTCCGGTACGACCGCCGCATCGCTTTGAGGATGCGATCGCTGCCGGACTGCAGCGGCATGTGCAACTGCGGCATCACGCTCGGGGTCTCGGCCATGGCGTCGATCACGTCGTCGGTGAACGCCGCAGGGTGCGGACTCGTGAAACGGATGCGCTCCAGTCCCTCGATTTCGCCGGCCGCGCGCAGCAGCTTTCCGAACGCCTGTCGGTCGCCGAACTCGACGCCGTACGAATTCACGTTCTGGCCGAGGAGAGTGACCTCGATGGCACCGTCTTCGACGAGGAGGCGGATCTCGTTGAGGATGTCGCCGGGACGCCGGTCCTTCTCCTTGCCACGCAGACTCGGGACGATGCAGAACGTGCACGTGTTGTTGCAGCCGACCGAGATCGACACCCATCCGCTGTGCGCCGAGTCGCGCTTCGTCGGAAGCGTCGACGGGAACACCTCGAGCGACTCGAGGATCTCCAGCTCCGCATCGCCGTTGTGACGTGCACGCTCCAGCAGCCCGGGCAGCGACCCCATGTTGTGCGTGCCGAACACGACGTCCACCCAGGGCGCCTTGTCGAGAACTGCCTGCTTGTCCATCTGGGCCAGGCAGCCGCCGACCGCGATCTGCATACCTTCTTTACGACGCTTGACGGAGGCGAGATGTCCGAGGGTGCCGTAGAGCTTTCCGGCGGCGTTGTCGCGCACCGCGCAGGTGTTGATGATCACCACGTCAGCCTCGGCGCCGTCGAGTGCACGGACGTAGCCGGCGCTTTCCAGCGATCCGGAGAGCCGTTCGGAGTCGTGCACGTTCATCTGGCACCCGAAAGTACGAACCTCGTACGATCGCTGGCGTCCGTCTTCGTCGACGGCTGCGGACGAGGCGCTGATGATCGTCGGTTCGCTGCGCGGAATAGTCATGATCAAACCATTCTACGAGCCGTGCGGATGCGGTTGCTGCGTCGCTTGCTCAGTCCGAATCGACGAATCGGACGCCCGAGCTCGACGCACTCGGGCCAGTCTCCCGCAGTGCCTGCTTGGCCGCCTTCATCGCGACGGACCCGTTGTAGCCGCGTCGCGAAAGCTGTCCCACCAGACGCCGAAGGGCGGTGTCGTTGTCGAGTCGGCCCAACGAACGTGCCTTGGTGCGGGCGAATTCGAGGGCCCGCTCATCGTCATCATCCGGCAGTTCGTCGAGTGCAGCGTCGATCACGTCGCGAGGAATACCCCGTTGAGCGAGTGCGCGCGACAGAGCGACCCTCCCCTGTCCCTTCCGCTCGACCCCCGATGTCACCAGAACACCGGCAAGAGCGGCATCGTCGAGGTAGCCACGACGGCAGAAGTCGTCGATCACGTCGTCGATCACAGCGTTATCGAGCCCGTGCCCCCTCAGCGCCTGACGCGCTTCGGAGACCGAGAGAGATCGAGTCCGCAGCTTTCTCACGAGGGACTCCTCGGCCGCCGTGCGGATATCGTTGAGCTCTCCCGGCTCCTCAGCAATTCCCTGCGCGACGGGTGGGATCCCGAGCGCGTGAAGTCTCGGCGCGGTCTTCGATGCTTCCGACCCAGCTCGGGCTGATGCCCCACGCGCGGGATGACGGTCGCTGGGGCTGCCGGACTGGGGCCGACTTTCGGCGCGAGAGGTGCGCTCTCGCGCATCCCATGTGGACCGCCACTGGCCTGCGTCACCGGGGCCCACGGAAGCGCCGTCTGAGAGGTCATCGCCGCCAGGAGCGATAGCAAGCGGATCGGCCTTCTTCACGGCGCGTCCGAAGAGCGGAATGATGGGGGCGATCCGGTCGGGATCGCCCCCACGAGTGTCACTCATCAGGCCGGACGACGCTCAGCGAGCTCGTCTGCTGCAGCAGGCACGGCGGCTGGCCCGCCGATGCCGAGCTTCTGCTTGATCTGCGTCTCGATCGCCAGCGCGATGTCGGGGTTGTTGAGCAGGAAAGTCCGTGCGTTCTCCTTGCCCTGCCCCAGCTGGTCGCCATCGTAGGTGTACCACGAGCCCGACTTCTTCACGATGGCGTGTTCGACGCCGAAGTCGATCAGGCTGCCCTCGCGAGAGATACCGACACCGTAGAGGATGTCGAACTCCGCCTGCTTGAAGGGCGGGGCCATCTTGTTCTTCACGACCTTGACCCTGGTGCGGTTTCCTACCGCGTCGGTGCCGTCCTTCAGCGTCTCGATACGACGGATGTCCATGCGGACAGAGGCGTAGAACTTCAGCGCCTTACCACCGGCGGTCGTCTCGGGTGATCCGAAGAAGACACCGATCTTCTCGCGGAGCTGGTTGATGAAGATCATGGTCGTGTTCGTCTGGCTCAGACCACCGGTGAGCTTGCGCAGCGCCTGCGACATGAGACGTGCCTGCAGGCCCACGTGCGAGTCACCCATCTCGCCCTCGATCTCCGCACGAGGCACGAGCGCAGCGACGGAGTCGATGACGATGAGGTCGATGGCACCGGAACGCACGAGCATGTCGGCGATCTCGAGCGCCTGCTCGCCGGTGTCGGGCTGAGAGACGAGAAGCGCGTCGATATCGACGCCGAGCTTCGCCGCGTAGTCGGGGTCGAGCGCGTGCTCGGCATCGATGAAGGCTGCGATGCCACCGCCACGCTGCGCGTTCGCGATCGCGTGCAGCGTCAGCGTCGTCTTACCCGAGGACTCAGGTCCGTAGATCTCGACGATGCGGCCACGCGGGAGACCTCCGACGCCGAGGGCGACGTCGAGGGCGATGGAGCCGGTGGGGATGACGGCCACGGGGGCGCGCTCATCACTGCCCAGCCGCATGACCGAGCCCTTTCCGAACTGACGATCGATCTGGGCGAGTGCGGTCTCGAGGGACTTCTCGCGGTCGGCGGGTGATGGCATGGTCTGCTCCTTCTGCGCGCGTGGTGCCGCCTGTAGGCTGTCGCGGCTCTCCCGGTTGGGAGGAACTCTCCGACAAGGCGTAATGGCTCTTCGGCTTGTTTCCACCGTAGGAGAGGCCACCGACATCAACGCCGAGAGCTCGCATACCGTGGAGAACAGATTCCCTGAACCACTTGTGCAGAAGACTACGCCCGCTTCGAACAGATCTTCGACGACACGCCGATCATCGCAGGCCGTGTCCCGTAAACTGCGGACACCCTCCAGGGTTCAACGCCCTCGCGGCTCCTGCCGTCCGACGCCGTGCCGACGGTTCTCCGGAACATCCATCTCTGCGCAGAGCGCCAACCAGATCTCCCGCGGCGGCGTGCCGTCTTCCAGAGCTTCGAGCGCCGTACGGCCACGCAAGGCTGAAAGCCCGAGGTCGTTCACCAATGACGAGGCTCGCGCCTGGAACTCGGTGTCGACGGCGCGAAGGAACTCGCTACGACGCATCGCTCACCCGCATGCGAAGCTCAGTGCAGCGAGAGCTGAGGTTCGACCGACGCGACGAGGTCGTCCGGAACGACATCCGGGAAGACCTGAATGCCCTCGAGTACAGAGATACGGTCCCCGACCTCACGCATGATCGTCGAGATGGGCACGTCGAGAGCATCGGCGACGGATGCGAGGATCTCGCTCGACGCCTCCTTCTGGCCCCGCTCGACCTCACTGAGGTAGCCGAGCGCCACCGACGCTTTGCTCGCGACCTGCCGGAGCGTGCGCCCCTTCTGCAGGCGGAAGTCCCTCAGCACATCGCCGATTTCCTGTCGTACAAGAATCATCGGAACCTCCTCCCCGTGTGATCGTTCGAGGTCTCCCCCGATGAGACAGCCAGTCTAGTACTCCTGGCCTGCTCGAAATCTACCCCTGCACTCTGTGGTTTGAATGTGAGCACATCGGTAATAACCGACATCGGACCGTCACTATTCCAGGACGAACTCGAGCAACACCTGAAGAGCCGCGTTCACCGTCTGCGCACGGATCGAATCACGGTCACCCTGCAGGTGCAACGCCTTCGCCGAGGAGCCGTCGGGCGTCACGATCCCGATGTGCACCGTTCCCACCGGCTGGCCGTCGGGGGAATCCGGGCCGGCGATGCCGGTCGTCGAGACCCCGACGTCAGCCGGGACTCCGTCTACGTTCACGACGCGGCGCACGCCGTCTGCCATCTGCAAGGCGACCTGCGGGTGGACCGGCCCGTGAGCAGCGAGGAGCTCGGCATCCACACCGAGGACCGTCGCCTTGACCGGGGTCGCATAGGCCACCACACCACCGAGCAAGACCGCGGAAGCCCCCGGAACCGACACGATCTCGGCGCACAGCGCGCCGCCCGTGAGCGACTCGGCGACGCCCAGAGTCCAACCGCGGTGTGTCAGAGCCGACAGCAGTGCGGCGGCGCCCGCGTCGCTCATGCCTGCTTCTGGCGCGATCCGCGTGCCTGCGCGACGATGTAGTCGATCCCGCTCGCCACCGTGAGCACGAGGACAATGACCATCAGGATGAAGGTGATCAGCGTCCAGGCATCGAGGCCGATGAGGACGTGTAGGGGAAGCAACGCCCACCCGAGTGCGACCCCCTGGAACGCCGTCTTGATCTTGCCCATCCAGGCAGCCGCGACCACATGCTCGCTCGCGACCATGAGACGGTGGATCGTGATCCCCCACTCACGGATGAGGATGATCGCGACGATCCACCAACTGACCTCACCGAGGATGGCGAGGCCGATGAAGCCCGCTCCGGTGAGCATCTTGTCGGCGATCGGGTCCCAGAGTTTGCCGAAGTCGCTGACGATGTCGTACTTGCGTGCGAGGTAGCCGTCGACCCAGTCGGTGGAGATCCCGACGATGAAGATGATGGCGGCCGCCCAGCGGAGGCCGGGCTCGGGGAGTCCGTAGGTGCCACCGAACAGCAGCAGGACGAAGAAGATGACCGCCAGCGGGATGCGCGCGACGGTGATGGCGTTGGGCAGCTGCCGAGGAATCGTCATCAGTCGCGCCCCGTCAGGCCCCAGGCGTCTTCGTCGCCGCCGTCGGCCTCCACCTCGGGGAGTCCTTCATACTGGGCGGCGATCGGATCATGCGGCTGAGGCATCGGCGGAACCGGAGGGGCTGCCGGAGCCGGGGAGGCCGCCGGAGCATCGTCTCCGCGCAGCTTCGCCATCACCTGTGGGAGCTGCTCGGCCGTGGCCAGCACGTCGCGGGCCTTCGACCCCTCGGAGGGTCCGACGATCTCACGGGACTCCAGAAGGTCCATCAGGCGACCCGCCTTGGCGAAGCCGACACGCAGCTTGCGCTGGAGCATCGATGTGGAGCCGAACTGCGATGAGACGATGAGCTCGGCTGCGGCGAGCAGAAGCTCCAGGTCGTCGCCGATGTCTTCGTCGACTTCCTTCTTCTTCGTCGGCTCCATCGCCTCCTGCACATCGGGTCGGTAGTCCGGCCGAGCCTGACGGGTGACGTGCTTGACGACGGCGTCGATCTCCTTCTCATCGACCCACGCACCCTGCAGACGGAACGGCTTCGACGATCCCATCGGCGAGAACAGCGCGTCGCCCTGCCCGATCAGCTTGTCGGCCCCGGGGCTGTCCAGGATGACGCGGCTGTCGGTGACGCTCGTGACAGCGAAGGCGAGACGGGACGGCACGTTGGCCTTGATGAGACCGGTGACCACGTCGACGCTGGGGCGCTGCGTGGCGAGGACCAGGTGGATACCCGAAGCTCGCGCGAGCTGCGTGATGCGGACGATCGAGTCCTCCACGTCGCGAGGCGCGACCATCATCAGGTCGGCCAGCTCGTCGACCACGACGAGGAGGTACGGGTACGGCTTGAGAACTCGCTCGCTGCCCACAGGGAGTTCGACTTCGCCGGCGCGCACGGCGCGGTTGAAGTCGTCGATGTGACGGAAGCCGAACGACGCGAGGTCGTCGTACCGCATGTCCATCTCCTTCACGACCCACTGCAGCGCCTCGGCTGCCTTCTTCGGGTTCGTGATGATGGGCGTGATGAGGTGCGGGACGCCGGCGTAACTCGTGAGCTCCACGCGCTTCGGGTCGATCAGGACCATACGCACGTCCGCGGGGCGAGCCCGCATGAGCAGGCTCGTGATCATGGAGTTCACGAAGCTCGACTTACCGGAACCCGTGGAACCGGCGACCAGGAGGTGCGGCATCTTGGCGAGGTTCGCGATGACGATGTTGCCACCGACATCTTTGCCGACGCCGATGGTCATCGGGTGCGTGCTCTTCTGCGCGGCCGGCGACCGGAGGACGTCGCCGAGCGCGACCATCTCCTTGTCGGCGTTGGGGATCTCGATGCCGATCGCGCTCTTGCCGGGGATCGGTGAGAGGATGCGGACGTCGTTCGATGCCACGGCATAGGCGAAGTTGTTGCTCAGCTGCAGGATCTTCTCGACCTTGACGCCGTGACCGACTTCGACCTCGTACTGCGTGACCGTCGGCCCGCGCGAGAAGCCGGTGACCTTCGCGTCGACCTTGAACTGCGTCAGCACGCTGGTGATCTGCTCGATCACCTTGTCGGTGGCCTCGGAACGAAGAACCGGCGGCGGGCCTTCGACGAGGAGGCCCGGAGAGGGCAGGATGTACGGCGTGACGGGGGCCTGAGGTCCGCGGTCGCCCGGGCCCTCAGTACCGAACCCGTCGAGCCCCGGAAGCTCCGGCACCTCGCCGGTGTCGGAGGAGTCATCGAGAAGCGCCGTCGTCTGCTGCTCGGCAAGCGAATCGGCGACCGACCTGACGTCGGAGAGCACCTCGGTCGCGGCGTCGTAGGGATTCTCGACGACGACCGCCTGGTCGTAGGCCGGAGTCGGATCGGAGGTCGTGAGCAATGCGGTGATGTCATCCGAGCCGAGGGTGCCCTCGTCGGGGTCCTCTTCACGGCCGGTCTTGTTGCGACGCCACCAGGGCAGCACATCGGGGTCGTCGACCTTGTCGGCGTCGTCGATCGCCGCCGCGTCCTTGGCGGGCTTCTCCGGACGCTCGGCGTCGAACATCCAGGCGTAGAGATCACCGAGACGGGAACCGATGCGGTTCGGCGGCGTCTTGGTGAGGATCAGGATGCTGAGTGCGGCCAGCAACGCGAGCACGACGTACGCAGGGATATTCGTGAGGTAAGTCAGCGGCTGCCCCACCAACCACCCGAGCAACCCGCCCCCCGTGTTCAACGCCGTGATGTTCGGCTGGGGCTGTGGTTGTCCACCGGCGACATGGCAAAAACCTGCCAGGGAGATCACGAACAGGCCGAAACCGAAGCCGATGCGTCCGTTGTCGTGAACCGACGCGGGGTGACGGAACAGCCAACCGGCCAGCACCAGCAGAAGCAGTGGCATGATGAACGCCACCCTGCCGACGAGCAGCCCCACCGAGTAGGCACTGATGTTCTCGGCCACCTCGTTGCCGATGAAGACCCACTCGTTCACGGCGCCGAGAGCCGCGAGCAGCACGAGGAGGAACGGGAAGCCGTCGCGGCGGTCGTCCTTCTTCAGCGCCTCAGGCCCGAAGGCGCGGAAGAGTCCGCCGACGCCGTGGGCGAGTCCGATCCATGCCCGGACTGCCACCGGAGGCTTGTCTGCCTCGTCGATGTACTTCTTCGGTGCGGGCTGGGCCTTGGGAGCCGTCTGCCGCTTGGGGCGCGACGGTGCGCTGGTCGACGCGCGCTCTGTCTTCGTGGTACTCCTGGCCATGCTCTCACGTTACGACCAACGGCCGACATCTCCGCGTAATGACGCGGCTTTCCACCGATCCTCGCGACGCTGACTACCGGGTCCGACGCGCCATGGTGTCGCGCGACTCTCCTTCCGCCACGAGGGCGAACCCCTCGGCGCGATACAGATTGCGGGCGAAGTTGTCGCGTTCGACGCTCAGGCTGATCCGCGCATGCCCCTGCGTACCGGCGAGCTCGATGACACCGCGCAGGAGAGCGCGTCCGACACCGCGTGCACGCCAGAGCGGATGCACGCCGATGATCAGCTCCGGAACGGCGACGCCGACGAAGCCGAACCCCGGCGCATTCTGCGGGAGCACGCGATACCAGGCCGCACCCACGGGCACCTCGTGTGCACCGGTGGCCACCAGCCCGTCATCGGCCATGCGCTTCCACCCCGCGAGATAGCGCCGATGGTCGGCAGAGTTCAACACCTCATGCCGCGGACGCACTCCCCCGGCGCGCCAGTTGGCGGCCTCGACGAGCATGTCACCGAGGAACATCGCATCAGTCTGCGCCGCCCTGCGAAGGGCAAAGCCGCTGTCCATGCCGCGAGCATAGAACCGGGGTGTTACGCCGGGATGACGGCCGACCGTGAATACCGAGCGACCGTCACGCCTCGATGACGAGCGGGACGATCATCGGACGACGGCGGAGTCGCTGGTTGACCCAGCGCCCGATGGTGCGTCGCACGACCTGAGACAGCGAGTGGGTGTCGCGCACCCCGTTGCCGGCCGCCTCCTTGAGCGCCGCGACGATCTTCGGCGCGACGTCATCGAACACGGAATCGTCTTCGGCCACACCACGCGCGTGGATCTCAGGACCGGAGATGATGCGGCCGGTCGCGGCATCTACGACGACGATCACCGAGATGAAGCCCTCCTCGGCGAGGATGCGTCGATCCTTGAGGTCGGCATCGGTGATCGCTCCGACCGAAGAGCCGTCCACGTAGACGAACCCGAGATCCAGCTGGCCGACGACGCTCGCCACGCCGTCCTTGAGATCGATCACGGTGCCGTTCGAGGCGATGATCGTATTCGACTCCGGGACGCCGGTGTCCTGCGCGAGCTTGGCGTTCGCGATGAGATGGCGGTACTCGCCGTGCACCGGAAGGACGTTCTTGGGCTTCAGGATGTTGTAGCAGTAGATCAGCTCGCCGGCGGCGGCATGCCCGGAGACGTGCACCTTCGCGTTGGCCTTGTGCACGACGTTGGCGCCGAGCTTGGTCAGCCCGTCGATCACGCGGTACACCGCGTTCTCGTTGCCCGGGATGAGGCTGGAGGCGAGGATGACGGTGTCGCCCTCGCTGATCTCGATCGCGTGGTCCATGTTCGCCATGCGGCTGAGGACCGCCATCGGCTCGCCCTGGGAACCGGTCGACATGTACACGATCTGCTCGTCCGGGAGATCGCGCGCCTTCTTGAAGTCGATGAGGACCCCGTCCGGCACCTTCAGGTAGCCGAGCTGCTCGGCGATGGTCATGTTCCGCACCATGCTGCGGCCGAGGAAGGCGACGCGGCGTCCGTTGGCGTACGCCGCGTCGATGACCTGCTGCACGCGGTGGACGTGGCTGGAGAAGCTCGCGACGATGACGCGGCGCGGCGCCTTGGCGATGACCTGGTCGAGAACCGGGCCGATGGAGCGCTCGGTGGGAGTGAAGCCGGGGACGTCGGCATTCGTCGAGTCCACGAGGAACAGGTCGACGCCCTCCTCGCCGAGGCGGGCGAACGCACGCAGGTCGGTGATGCGGCCGTCGAGCGGCAGCTGATCCATCTTGAAGTCACCGGTGGCGAGCACCATGCCGGCCGGCGTCCGGATGGCGACGGCCAGCGCGTCAGGGATCGAGTGGTTGACTGCGACGAACTCGAGATCGAAGGGTCCGACACGTTCCTGCTCGCCCTCCTTCACGGTGAGGGTGAAGGCCTTGATGCGATGCTCCTTGAGCTTCGCTTCGACCAGCGCGAGCGTGAGGCCCGAACCGATCAGCGGAATGTCGCTCTTCAGACGCAGCAGATACGGAACGGCGCCGATGTGGTCCTCGTGGCCGTGAGTCAGTACGACACCGACGATGTCGTCGAGGCGATCGCGGATCGGCTCGAAGTCGGGCAGGATCAGGTCGACGCCCGGCTGGTGCTCCTCAGGGAAGAGCACGCCGCAGTCGACGATCAGGATCTTGCCGTCGTACTCGAAGGCCGTCATGTTGCGACCGATCTCGCCGAGACCACCGATCGGGATGACCCGCAACGTCCCTTCAGCGAGAGGGGCCGGTTCTACCAGGGGAATGGACATGCTGTCTCCTCAGTCGGACACTCCGCGCGTCCGTTCGTTCGTGGGGACGCGACTCAGCGCGTCGTGCCGTGCACCTTCGGCAGGGCACCACCCGCAGCCGCATTGCGGTCGGGGCGGAAGTTCGAGAAGTCGGCTCCGGGAACGTTCTTGACGAGGTCGAGCTCATCCTCGATGAGCGCGGCCTCCCATTCCTCGGGACCGACCAGGGGCAGCCGCACGCGCGGGCTCGAGATACGTCCGAGCCCGTGCAGGATGTACTTGGCGGCGACGGTTCCTGGGACGTGCGTCATGACAGCGCGCACGAGCGGCTCGAGCCGCTTGTGCTCGGCTGTCGCCGTCGCCAGGTCGCCCGCGTTCACGGCGTCGATGATCGTGCGGTACGGCGCCGCCGCGACGTTCGCCGTCACGCCGATGAGCCCGGTGGCGCCGATCGCGAGGTGCGGCAGCACGTTCGCATCGTCGCCGGAGAAGTACATCAGGTCGGTCTGATTGAGCACGCGGCTCACCTCGGAGAAGTCGCCCTTGGCGTCCTTCACCGCGAGAATGTTCGGGTGCTTCGCGAGGCGCAGGATCGTCTCGTACTTGATCGGCACTCCGGTACGGCCCGGGATGTCGTAGAGGATCACCGGGAGGTCGGTCGCGTCGGCGACCAGACGGAAGTGCGTGAGGATGCCGGCCTGCGTCGGCTTGTTGTAGTACGGCGTGACGATCATGATGCCGTCGGCGCCGGCCTTCTCGCTGGCCTTGTAGAGCTCGATGGCGTGCGCGGTCTCGTTGGACCCACCGCCCGTGATGATCTTGGCGCGACCTGCCGAGACGGACTTGCCTACCTCGACGAGCTTGAGCTTCTCGGGGTCCGTCAGGGTCGAGGTCTCGCCGGTCGTTCCCGTCACGACGATGCCGTCCGCTCCCGCGGTGATCACGTCATCGATGTGCTTCTCGACGGCGGGCCAATCGACTTCGCCGTCGGCCGTCATCGGAGTGACGAGCGCGACGAGAACCTGTCCGAAAGGGTTGCCCGAGTGCGTCATAGACCCAGCGTATCGGTTCGGGTCGCGGTCATGCGGACGCGGTGACGCTCCTCAGACACGGCCGCGTCGCGCGACGCCCGAGGTCAGCGAACTCGGCAGCACACGCGTCAACGCCACGATCGCCTTGTACCGCAGCGACGGAATGGACACGGATTTGCCACGGGCTGCATCGCGCAATCCCGTGCGGACCACGTCGCGGGCGTTCAACCACATGAAGCCGGGCACGCCCTCCTCGCCCACGGCGAGGCCCATCCGCTCGTGGAACGAGGTGTGCGTGAATCCGGGGCAGAGGGCGGTGACGCTCACCCCGTCGCGCGCATACTCCGCGTTCGCCCATCGACTGAAACCGATCAACCAGGACTTGCACGCGGAATAGGTGGAGCGGGAGATGAAGCCGGCGACGGAGGCCACGTTGATGATGCGGCCACCTCGTCCGCGCATGGACTGCAGAGCGGCGTGCATGAGACGCATCGACGCCTCGACGTGCACCCGGAGGTGCCGCACCTCATCGTCGATGTCGTTGTCGGCGAAGCGGAGCGGCAACCCGAATCCGGCGTTGTTCACGAGCAGATCGACCGGATCCGCGGTGTCGCGCAGCCGAGCAGCGACGCTCTCGACCCCCGCTTCGTCCACCAGGTCGGCGGGGAGCACCTCGATTGCCACCCCGTACTCGCTGCGCAGCTCGGCCGCCAGCTGCTCCAGCGCGGCCTCGGAACGCGCGACGAGGATGAGATCGGCGCGGCGGCGGGCGAGCTGGCGGGCGAACTCTGCCCCCATTCCGGCGCTTGCGCCGGTGATCAAAGCGGTGGGCATCAGCGCTCGTATCCGAGGAAGCGGTAGCGGATGCCGGTGCGGGAGGTCTGCCACTCCCCCTCGTCGACGAGTCGCCACCCGGTCTTGGCCGGCGCGTACGCGTCGCCGTCGACATCGAGATCGAGCTCGGTGACTTCGAGCCGGTCGGCGTCGCCGATCACCTGACGGAAGATCTCCGCGCCGCCGATGATCCACACCCGGTCCAGGCCGCGGACGGCTTCAGCGACGGTGGCTGCGCGGCGGGCACCCCCCTCCGACCAGTCCTGCTGACGGGTCACCACGATGTTGTCACGGCCGGCCAGCGGACGGAATCGTTCAGGGAGCGAGTCCCAGGTCTTGCGCCCCATCACCACCGGCGTCCCGAGCGTGACGTCCTTGAAGTGCGCCAGGTCTTCGGGCACGTGCCAGGGCATGCCCCCCTCGGCGCCGATCACGCCGCCGTGGGCTTCGGCCCAGATGAGCCCGACCCAGGTCATACCGCCACCGCCGCGCGGATCGGCGCGTGATGCTGATAGTCCTCCACCACGAAGTCCTCGTACCGGTAGTCGAGGATCGACTCGGGCTTGCGCGCGAATCGGAGCGTCGGGGATTCGAACGGCTCACGGCTCAGCTGCTCGCGCACCTGCTCGACGTGGTTGTCGTAGACGTGGCAGTCGCCGCCCGTCCATACGAAGTCACCGGGCTCGAGCCCCACCTGCTGCGCGATCATCATCGTGAGCAGGGCGTAGGAGGCGATGTTGAACGGCACCCCGAGGAACATGTCGGCGCTGCGCTGATACAGCTGGCACGAGAGCTTGCCGTCGGCGACGTAGAACTGAAAGAGCGCGTGACAGGGAGCGAGCGCCATGTCGGGGATATCAGCCGGGTTCCACGCCGACACGATGAGCCTGCGCGAATCGGGCGAACGCCGGATCTGCTCGATCACCTCGGAGAGCTGGTCGATGCTGCCGCCGTCAGGCGTCGGCCACGACCGCCACTGCACACCGTAGACCGGCCCGAGGTCGCCGGACTCGTCCGCCCACTCGTCCCAGATCGTGACGCCGTTCTCCCGCAACCATCCGACGTTGGAGTCGCCCTGCAGGAACCACAGCAGCTCGTAGGCGATGGATTTGAAGTGCACGCGCTTCGTGGTGATGAGCGGAAAGCCCTTCGACAGGTCGAAACGGATCTGTCGACCGAAGACACTCGTGGTCCCGGTGCCCGTCCGATCCGACTTGTGCGTGCCGGTCTCCAGGACATCGCGGAGCAGGTCTTCGTAGGGCGTCGGGACGGCTGCACTCATGACAGCCACGATACCTTCCCCGCCCCGGGCACGGGCGGAGCCACCGCGTTGGGGCCGGGGTTCGTCATGCTCGGAAACATCGGCATCGGCACCCCGACGGAGCACGTACTCTCGACACATGTCGCCCGCTCTCGCCCTCGGAGTCGCCGTGGTGCTCATCGCGCTCGCGACGATCATCGGCATCGTCCTGCGACGTCGAGACGGACGGCGACGCGATGGCGGGACGCTTCGATTCGACCCCGCGGATGTCGTGTCGGCGGAACTCGGCTCGCGCGCCACCCTCGTGCAGTTCAGCACCGAGATGTGCGCGCGGTGCCCGCAGGTCCGTCGCCTGCTGCACGACTACGCGTCCGGTCATGATGGGCTCGCGCACGTCGAGGTGGACCTGACCCATCGCCCCGATCTCTCCGCGCGCTACCGGGTGCTGCAGACGCCGACGACGTTCCTGGTCGACGGTTCCGGCGCGGTCCGCGCACGAATCCACGGGGTTCCCCACCCGCACGCCCTCACAGAAGCCGTCGCCACCGTCTGAGGCGCGAAGACCGGAGCACACATGAGCACTCCCGAAGGCATCGATCCCCGTGGTCCGCGCTTCGCCGCCACGATCACCGCGTTGCTCCTCCTGGTGGCGACGTTCCTGGCATTGATCGGGATATCGACGGAATCCGCGAGTACGGGCTCATTCGGATGGTTCGCCTATCAGCCGCTCGCGGATTCCACGTTCGTCCCCGGTGGTTTGGTGATCTCATCATCGACACCCGCCCAACGCGCGCTCGACCCGGGCTTCCTGCTCACGGTCGTGATCGCCCTCCTGTTCCTGTGGGGTGTCGTCTCGCCCCGGACCACGCCGTGGAGCGTCGTCTTCCGCACGCTCGTCCGCCCGCGACTCTCACCGCCGACCGAACTCGAGGACCCGCGCCCACCCCGGTTCTCCCAGGGCGTGGGGCTGTTCGTCGTCGGCATCGGTCTCGTCCTGCATCTCCTCGGCGTCCCGTGGGCGCTCCCGATCGCCACGGCAGCCGCCTTCATCGCCGCGTTCCTGAACGCCGCCTTCGCCTTCTGCCTCGGTTGCCAGCTCTACCTCCTGCTCCAGCGCGCCGGCATCATCGGGCGCCCCGCCGCCGCCTGATTCCTGTTCCGTCCCGCCGGGCCCCTCGGTAGGCTGGCCGCTACGTGACCCGCGCACCGAGCGGGTCCCGAGAAGCGGAGGAATCATGCCCGTCACCAGCGAAGCCGCCAGCACCTGGACCGGATCGCTCATGGAGGGATCGGGCACGGTCGCGTTCTCGTCGTCGAACCTCGGCACCTTCCCGATCAACTGGAAGGCGCGCAGCGAAGGCAGCGACACCACGACCACGCCGGAGGAGCTCATCGCGGCGGCCCACGCTTCGTGCTTCAGCATGGCGCTCTCCCATGCGCTCGCGGAGAACGGCACCCCGCCGGAGCGTGTCAACACGACGGCCTCGGTCACCTTCAAGCCGGGCGTCGGCATCACGGGCAGCCACCTGAACGTGAACGCGACGGTATCGAACCTGACGCCCGAGGCGTTCCAGGAGATCGCGGCGGGCGCGAAGACCGGCTGCCCGGTGTCGCAGGCCCTCGCCGGCATCGAGATCACTCTCGAGGCGACTCTCGCCTGAGGGATGATGCGGGGGTCAGCGCCGCGAGAGGCGGATCGCCTCGCGGATGCTGGCCCTGGCATCCTTCCGGCGCCCGGCGGCGTCCTGCACGACGCCCAGTCGGTAGCGCGCACGCCAGTCATCGCCGGCTGCGTCGGCCTCGGCGGCGTATCGCGCGATGAGCGGATTCGCGTCGGTGCGGGCGATGCGACCGCTCGGCGTCAGCTCCGTCTCCACCGGAGGCATCCCGCCTTCCGCGTCGAGCAGGCGTCCGAGGCGGTCCGCACCGAAGCCGAACATCATCTCGCGAACCAGCGCCCAGGCCCCGATCGGAGCAAGCACCAGCAGTGTGACCCCCATGCCGATGGACACCGGAGAGCCGACCGAGATGAACATCACGGCCAGCCAGATCGCGACGGCGAGATAGACGAGCAGCGCCGCGGCCATCAGGCCGACGCCGATCCGCGACATCACGAGCGGATGCCGATGTCGATCATGTTCTCCAGGCCGACGACCACACCGGCGGCCTGAACCGCGAACGGCACGGCGAGCCGGATCCCCGGCGCATAGGCGAGCGCCGAATCGGTGGTGTCATGCGTGAACGTCAGCGACTCGCCGGGGCCGGACAGGATGACCTCCTGCTTGGCGACGACTCCGGGCCGCCGCAACGAGTGGATCGGCACGCTGCCGACCTGCTGCCCCCGTGCACGCTGATCCGCATGCGGAGCGCTGACAGGGCCCTGCTCCGCGCGGGCCGCCGCGATCAGCTCGGCGGTGCGCACAGCCGTGCCGCTCGGCGAATCGATCTTGGTCTCGCGGTGCGCTTCGATGATCTCGGCGGAGCCGAAGAACGGGGCGGCGGCCGCAGCCAGTGCCGACCCGAGCACTGAGCCGAGCGAGAAGTTCGGGATGAACACCGCGCCGGTGCCGGCAGCTTCGACGAGAGGACGCACGAGGGCGATCCGTTCCGAAGACCACCCGGAAGTCGCGACGAGGACGTTGATGCCCCGTTCGACGGCGGCGCGGACGACCTCGATGCTGACCTGGGGCGTCGAGGCATCGACGACGAGATCGGCCCCGTCGAGCTCGGAGAGATCACTCGACGAGGTCAACACGCGGCTCACCTCGAAGCCCTCGAGCTCATCGATCACCGCACCGATGATCGTGCCGAGCTTCCCGGTTCCGCCGACGAGGGCTACCTGCGTGGTCATGCGTCCAGTCTATTTCGCGGGACGCGGTCCGTCCGGGGGCGCGCGGGCGGTCCTCCGCCGTTCTGGAAGCGAGAGCTCTCAGACGAGAAGCGCGTCGGGGATTCCCGTTCGCAGCTCCACCGGAAGATGCCCGGTGTCGTTGTGCGTGAGAAGCGTCCACGGCCGCCCCTGCTTCTGCGCGATGACCGTCAGACCGCAGTGGGACTGGTTCAACGTCATCCATCGCCACTCCGGCGCCGCGAGCACTTCACGCACGAACCACGAGATCACGAAGTTGTGTGTGATCAGCACCTCATGCACCTCCCCGGTCTTGCGCACGAGGAACTCCTCGACCGCATCCGACATCTGCGCGCGCCCCGCTTCGATCTCGGCTTCGGTGACCGAGCCGAAGAACGGCTCGAACACCGCGGGAGTCTCTTCGGTCATCCCGGTGGGGACGCAATCGAAGAGCAGCGCGGTGGGCTCAGGATCGACCGACGGCAGACGAGCAGCGATCGCTCGAGCCGTCTCGTTCGCGCGGAGCAACGGCGAATGCCATACCGCGTCGAGCGGAAGCCCGGACAGTCGGTCGGCGATCAGCTCGGCCTGACGCTGCCCTCGGGGAGAAAGGGGTCCGTCGGCGAGACCATGCTCCGCATCCTGATGTTCACCATGTCTGACCAGATATATGTAGTGCGTCACAACTCGCTCGCTTCATCGCCAGCATCCGCCGGGCCTTGATCCCACCCTATGTCACGGGTGGGACGATGCTCAGTTGCCGGCCCGGGTCAGCTCGGCGAGGTGGCTCCGCGACAGCGAGACACCCGCGCCCTGCATGAGTTCATCGACATGTTCCGTCGCGAACGTGTTCACGATCGGTGCCGCGATCGTGCGCTGAGCGAGCAGCCAGGCGATCGAGACCGCAGCCACGGGGACCGCCAACTCCTCGGCCACCTGGTCGAGTGCGCGCAGGATCTTGATACCCCGCCGGTTCAAGTGCCCGCGCAACTGCTCGCCGCGCACGCCGCGCGAGGTCAGCGCCTTGTTACGGTGGCGCCCCGAGAGGAACCCGTGTTCGAGGGCGTGAGACGGCGTCACCGCGAGGTTCTGCGCACCGGCGACGAGGCGCAGGTCGCCCTCGAACGGCTGGCGACGGATGAGGTTGTACGGCGCATCGATCACCTGGATGCGCGGGTATCCGGCCGAGGCGAGGATGCGTGCCTCGACCAGTCGCTCCGGTGACAGGCCGAAGGCCCCGACGGCACCGACCTTCCCCGCGTCCGACAGCCATTCCACGGTCGCCAGGGTGTCTTCGAGATTGGTCGTGGCATCGAGCGTCGCGTCGAGGTACAGGACGTCGATGCGCTCGACCCCGAGCCGTGTGAGCGACCCCTCCACCGCACGTACGAGGTTGACCGAGCCCAGCCCCGGATTGTCGGCGTGGGCACCGATGCGCACGCTCAGCACCGCGTGATCGCGCCGACCGCGCGACCGCAACCACTGGCCGATGATGTGCTCGCTGCGCCCGCCGGAGAATCCGTCGGCCGTATGGATGGCGTTACCGCCGAACTCCATGTAGCGATCGAGGATTCCGTGGCTGGTCTCGAGATCGACGTTCCAGCCGAACTCGGCGGCGCCCAGCATCAGCGGGAAGGTCTCGTAGCCGGTCTCGCCGAGCGGGACGCGGATGGTCTCCCCTATTCCCGGTCCGACGATGGGGATCGGTGCGGACGGGTGCTCGGCGTGCTGCTGGGCGCGATCGGCCGACGCTCCTGCGCCTACGCTGAACAACCGCATACTCTCTCACCCCCGCGTCGATCGGTGCGTGCCGACCTGCGTACCTGCTGGATCTGCACCCCCCGGTGCGTACTTCGAGGGTAAGCGAATTCATCGAACGCCCTGACCAATCCGGGGAACGGCGCGGAAACGGCCGATAACGATTTGGTCACACCGGATACGACGGAACCCGGGCCCGTCCACGACGGACGGACCCGGGTTCCGGTTCGATCTCTGCGCTTACTCGGCGGCCGCGTCTTCGGCGGGCGCTGCCTCAGCGGCGGCAGCATCGTCGAGAACGGGCTCGAGCGAAAGCTTGCCGCGGTCGTCGATCTTCGTGATCTTGACGAGGATCTTCTGACCGACCGACAGCACGTCGTCGACGTTCTCCACACGCTTGCCGCCGGCGAGCTTGCGCACCTCGGTGACGTGCAGCAGACCGTCCTTGCCCGGGAGCAGCGAGATGAACGCACCGAAGGTGGCGATCTTCACGACGGTGCCGAGGAACTGCTCCCCGATCTCCGGGTTGGTGGGGTTGGCGATCGCGTTGACCTGGGCGCGAGCGGCCTCGGCCGCGGGTCCGTCGGTCGCACCGATGTAGACGGTGCCGTCCTCTTCGATGGAGATCTGCGCGCCGGTCTCGTCCTGGATCGCGTTGATCGTCTTGCCCTTCGGGCCGATCAGCTCACCGATCTTGTCGACCGGGATCTGCACGCTGATGACGCGCGGCGCGGTGGGAGCCATCTCGTCAGGTGCGTCGATCGCAGCGTTCAGGACGTTGAGGATCGTGAGGCGAGCCTCGCGAGCCTGCGTCAGCGCGCCCGTGAGCACCGACGTCGGGATGCCGTCGAGCTTCGTGTCGAGCTGGATCGCCGTGACGAAGTCACTCGTTCCCGCGACCTTGAAGTCCATGTCACCGAGAGCGTCTTCCGCGCCGAGGATGTCGGTCAGCGCCGCGTAGCGGGTCTCACCGTTGACCTCGTCGGAGACGAGACCCATCGCGATACCGGCGACGGGGGCGCGCAACGGCACACCCGCGTTCAGCAGCGACAGGGTCGACGCGCACACGGAGCCCATCGACGTCGAGCCGTTGGAGCTCAGCGCCTCGGACACCTGACGGATCGCGTACGGGAACTCCTCGCGGCTCGGCAGCACCGGCACGAGCGCGCGCTCGGCGAGGAAGCCGTGCCCGATCTCGCGACGCTTCGGCGAACCGACACGGCCGGTCTCACCGGTCGAGTAGGGCGGGAAGTTGTAGTGGTGCATGTAGCGCTTGCTCGTGACCGGTGACAGCGAGTCGATCTGCTGCTCCATCTTGAGCATGTTCAGCGTGGTGACACCCAGGATCTGAGTCTCGCCGCGCTGGAAGACCGCGGAGCCGTGCACGCGCGGGATGACCTGCACCTCGGCGTCGAGCGGGCGGATGTCCGCGAGCCCACGGCCGTCGATGCGAGCGCCCTCGGTGAGGATGCGACCACGGACGATCTTCTTGGTGACCGACTTGTACGCCGCAGAGAACTCGAGCGGAGCCGCAGCCGGGAGCGAACCCGCCTCGGTGGCCTCGATGAGCTCGGCCTTGACGCGGTCCTTGATCGCATCGTCAGCGGTCTGACGCTCGACCTTGTCGGCGATCTGGTAGACACCGACAAGCTCGTCGTAGGAGCGGCCGGCGACGAAGTCGTAGACCTCCTGGCTGTACGCCGGGAAGACCGGGTAGACGCCCGGCTCCTTCGATGCGGTCGCAGCGAGCTCGGCCTGAGCCTTGACGAGCTGAGCGATGAACGGCTTCGAGGCCTCGAGGCCCTGGGCCACGACCTCTTCGTTCGGCTTCGTGGCGCCGGCCTTGATCAGGTTCCAGCTGCCCTCGGTCGCCTCGGCCTCGACCATCATGATGGCGACGTCTTCCGTGCCATCGGCCTTGGTGACGACACGACCGGCGACGATCAGGTCGAACACGGCCTCCGAGACCTGCTCAGCGGTCGGGAACGCGACCCACTGGTCGTCGTTCTGGCCGTTGCCCGGGATGAACGCGAGGCGCACACCGGCGACGGGGCCGGAGAACGGGAGACCCGAGATCTGCGTGGACGCCGACGCGGCGTTGATCGCGAGAGCGTCGTAGAACTCGCCCGGAGCGATCGACATGACGGTGATGACGACCTGGACCTCGTTGCGCAGGCCGTCGACGAACGACGGGCGCAGCGGACGGTCGATCAGACGGCAGACGAGGATCGCCTCCGTGGAGGGACGGCCCTCGCGACGGAAGAACGAGCCGGGGATCTTGCCGGCAGCGTAGGAGCGCTCCTCGACGTCGACCGTCAGCGGGAAGAAGTCGAAGCCCTCGCGCGGGTGCTTGCCTGCGCTGGTGGCCGAGAGGAGCATGGTCTCGCCGTCGAGGTACGCGGCGACTGCGCCCTGAGCCTGCTGCGCGAGGCGGCCGGTCTCGAAGCGGATGGTGCGGGTGCCGAAGCGGCCGTTGTCGAGAACGGCCTCGGTGGCGGTGATTTCAGGACCTTCCAAGAGGTCTCTCCTTCTTTGTTTAGACTCGCGAGTCCATGTGACGCGCGAGCGTGTTCAAAGGAGCGGAACGGAAGGGTTCGGGCGCGCGGGCATTCCCGCGAATGTCGCCTGCGCTGGCCACCAGTAGAAAGCCACCCGACATGTCCTGCCGAGGAACCCACCACAGGGGACCAGCTTCTCCGCCGCTCGCTCCATGAGTCGATATTCGATTGTGCGGTTGACACACGTCAACCTCATCCACCCTACCAGCGGACTCCGCAAAACCCACGTCGCCGCAGCGGCGCGGAGTGGACAGGCACCGGCCACGGAACGTTCACCGCGCGGATGCCACACCGTGGCGGAAGTCCGTTGTGCTGTCTCCATGCGCATGTCAGTGATCGGCTGCGGGTACCTCGGTGCCGTGCACGCCGCAGCCATGGCCTCGATCGGACACGACGTCATCGGCATCGACGTCGACGAACGGAAGGTGGCCGCACTCGACGCAGGATCCGCACCGTTCTTCGAACCGCAGCTGACGGAGCTGCTCGCCGAGGGACGAGCATCCGGTCGGCTCCGGTTCAGCAGCCGGATGGCGGATGCCGCGGGCGTGCAGGTGCACTTCCTCGCAGTGGGAACCCCGCAGATCCCCGGCGGTCACGCGGCCGACCTCCGCTACGTCGATGCGGCGATCGACGGGCTGCTCCCCCATCTCCGCCGCGGCGACGTGATCGCGGGGAAATCGACCGTGCCGGTGGGCACCGCCGCACGGCTCGCTGCGCGCGTCATCGACTCGGGCACGACCGTGGTGTGGAACCCCGAGTTCCTTCGCGAGGGGTGGGCCGTGCACGACACGCTGACACCGGACCGGCTCGTGGTCGGCGCCGAGACGGACTCCGCGGGCACACGCGCCGTGGCGGTGCTGCGCCAGGTCTACGCGGCGGCCGTCGCGGCCGGGACGCCCTTCCTGGTCACCGACCTCGCCACGGCGGAACTGGTGAAGGGCGCCGCGAACGCCTTTCTCGCGACCAAGATCTCGTTCATCAACGCGATGGCGGAGATCGCCGAGGCCTCCGGCGCCGACGTGGCGCTGCTCGCCGACGCTCTCGGCCACGACTCGCGGATCGGTCGGCGCTACCTCGGCGCCGGCATCGGCTTCGGCGGCGGCTGCCTGCCGAAGGACATCCGGGCATTCGCCGCCCGTGCGGAAGAGCTGGGTCGCGGCGAAGCGGTCGGGTTCCTCCACGAGGTGGACGCGATCAACCTCCGGCGCCGCGAACGGGCGGTCCGGCTCGTCGTGGACGCATTGGGCGGGCTCGTGTTCGGACGTCGGATCGCTGTACTCGGTGCCGCGTTCAAGCCGTTCAGCGACGACATCCGCGACAGCCCCGCCCTCGACGTCGCCGTTCGGCTGCGTGGGCTCGGCGCAGACGTCGTCGTGACCGACCCCGCCGCTCTCGACAACGCCGCTGCCGCGCATCCGCAGCTGGGCTATGCGCGACACCGCGATGATGCTCTTCGGGAAGCCGATGCGGTCGTGATCGTGACCGAGTGGGACGAGTACCGTCGCGATCTTTCCCCCACCCACGCCGGCGGTCTGGTCCGCGGACGGATCATCATCGACGGACGCAACTGCCTCGATGCGGCGGCCTGGCGTGCAGCGGGCTGGCAGTATCACGGCATGGGGCGGCGCTGACCGCCTCTGCACGTCGGCGGTGGCTCGACGAGTCGACGCGGCGCTGCGCCGAGCGGATCAGCCGATGTTCGCCCACCGCGCCGCGGACGAGCGCCCGAGATAGACGTAGTCCTCATGCTTCGCCACACGACCATCGCCCGCCGCGCGACCGTGCAGGCGGCGCCAGACCCAGGGAAGGGCGTGTCGCCGCCACCACGCGCCCGCACCGATCGGCTCGTGCTCGTGCAGGGCGGCATCGAGGATACCCAGCGCATCCGCATCGGGAACACCCAGAATCTCGGCCGCTCGATACGCCAGGAGACGATGGCCCCGGCTGCTCAGATGCACCAGATCCTCACCCCAGTTCGGTCGCTCGGCCAGTGCCGGATGCAGGTCCGTGTCGATCAGGATCGCTCCCGTCCGCGCCGCGATCCCCGTCAACGCCGTCGCGAACGCCGCGAAGCGCCGCGTGTAGACGGCAGCCGCCCGACGATCCGGGAGGAACGGGGTGACCAACAGCACATCCGCTCCGATCGCCCGCAGCCGCACGACAGCGTGCTCCACCTCCGCGGCGAGCGCTGCGACGTCGACACGATGCTTCACGAGATCGTTCGCGCCGATGAGGATCGAGACGAGGTCAGGATGCAGTTCGAGCGCGCGGTCCACCTGCCATCCGGACACATCGCGCACACGTTTCGACCTGATCGCGAGGTTCGCGTAGTGGAGCCCGCCCCGCGCGGCCAGCAGCAGCGCGAGCCGATCGGCCCACCCACGCAGGCCCCCATCCGGGGCGGGATCGCACAGGCCCTCGGTGAGCGAATCCCCCAGGGCGACGAAGCGGCGCCAGCGACGCGCGGTCACCGGCGGCGGGGAATCGGGCCGGGTGACGCGGCGAGCGCGGGAGGCCGCATCCACCCGCTGCAGCAGACGCGCCTCCTCGAAGTGCCCGAGCAGCTGATCGCACACGCTCGTCCAGCTGCGACTCTGCACCGCGTCATGACCGGCTTCTCCGAACGCCCGTCGCTTTCTCGCGTCGCCTGCCAGATCGGCCACTCGCATCCGCAGGTCGCCGAGGTCTCCTGGGCGGTACAGCCAGCCGTCGACACCCATGCGAACGAGATCGAGGGGCCCGCCGCGGCCGGTCGCGATCACCGGGACCCCGCTGGCGTGGGCCTCCTGCAGGGTCTGCCCGAACGTCTCGCTCTCCCCGGGGTGCACGAAGACGTCGAACGACGCCATGGCCGCGGCGAGCGCAGACCCGTCGAGGTGGCCGAGGAACACGGCATCCGGGAGCAGCCCCTCCAACCGTGCTCTGCTGGGTCCGTCTCCGACGATCACCAGGCGCGCACCCGGGAGGTCGCGGAGCGCGGCGAGGTCCTCGACCTGCTTCTCCGGGGCGAGGCGGCCGACGTATCCGATCACGATCTCGGCACCCCACGCGGCGCGCAGTCCGGGATTGCGACGAGACGGTCGGAAGCGTTCCGCGTCGACTCCCCTCCCCCAGTGGCGTACACGATCCACCCCGAGTGCGGCGAGCTGCTGAGCGGAGTCCGCAGACGGAGCGAGCGTCATGGTCGCGCGTCGATGCAGGCGCGCGATGTGCGTCTGGGCGATGCCCGTGGCCGCGGCCACCCGGTAGCGCTCCGTGTAGGCCGCCACGTCGGTCTGGTAGGCGGCGACGCTGGCGACCCCGATCCGCTCGGCGGAGAGCACCCCCCGCCAACCGAGCGCAAACGGCGAGGCGAGGTGCACGACATCCGGCTGGAAACGTCGCAGGGACGCAGCGATGCGCGGAGCGCCCGACGTGCCGACCCTGACGTTGTGGTACCCCGGAAGAGCGAGGCTCGGGATCGCCTCGATCGACACCCCATCCACCTCCCCGGGGATCCCGACTGCGGCGGGGGCGATCACGTGGGCATCGTGGCCGTGTTGCTCGAGGTGACGCAGGATCTGCAGCACCGACCCGGTGACGCCGTTCATGTGCGGAAGGAAGGACTCCGTGACGATCGCTACTCTCACAGCCTCAGGATGACCGAGCATCGAGGGCGCACGCGTCGGAAACGGCCCGCAGCACCGGATGTTCACCGGATGCTGGACGGCGGGTCACCGGCTATGCGCTCTTTGGTTCCCGTTCACCCTCTGCAGGCACAGTGGGCGACGTGACGACGGATCTGCTCACCGAATCCCTCACCGGGCCGTGGAGCCTGGCACTGATGGGCCTGCTCGTGCTCGGGGACGCCTTCTTCGTCGTCGTGCCGGGTGAGATCGCGGTGACCGCGCTCGGAGCGCTGGCGGTGACCACCGGAGCCCCGCCGCTCTGGGCGGTCGTCGTCTGCGCCGCGGCAGCCGCGACCGTGGGAGACGCCTGCTGCTATCTGGTCGGCCGGACCGTCGGCGTCGATCGGTGGCGGTGGATGAGGGCGTCTCGGGTGCAGCAGGCATTGGGTTGGGCACGGCACCGGTTGGACACGGGGACGGCCACCGTGCTCTTCACGGCCCGATTCGTGCCCTTCGCCCGACTGGCGATCAACCTCGTGGCCGGGGCGTCGCGCATCCATCCGCCTCGCTACCTCGCTCTGGTCGCACTGGCCGCGACCGGTTGGGCGCTCTACCAGGCGGCAGTGGGCGCCACGATCGCCGCCATCCTGCCGGGCGGGCCGGTGATCGCCGTTCCGGTGTCGATCGTCGTCGCGCTGGGGTTGGGAGTACTGCTCGATCGCGTGCTGCGCGGCACGAGAGGGTGACCTGCCGCAGCCGGTGCTCTAGGCTCGGGGCATGAGCACCGAAGAAGGCGCCTCCTCCTCTGAGGAGATGAAGCGCAAGTTCAAGGAAGCGCTCGAGAAGAAGAACGCGCACCACCGGCAGGGCGAGGCGCACCTGGATGGCGACTCCGCCGTGCACAGTGCGAACGCCCCGCAGACCCGGCGCGAGTTCCGACGCAAGAGCGGTTGACCGCGCGGATGCGGGAGCCCGTTCATCCGGACTCCCGCATCCCTCACCCGCTCGTCAGCTGCGTTCGGCTCGCGCCCTGGCCCGCTCCTCCTTCGCCGCCATCTCCGTCACTGCCGCCTCCCGCAGTTCCTGCACATCCGCGCCCTGCGGTGCATCCGCATTCCCGTGCGCGTCGACGCCGTCGAGCAGTGACTCGTCGAAGGGGAGTTCGCCGCTCAGCACCCGTCGCACGCGGTCGCGGTCGATCTGCTTCGTCCAGGTACCGATCAGGAGGGTCGCGACGGCGTTGCCGGTGAAGTTCGTCAGAGCTCGTCCCTCAGACATGAAGCGGTCGATGCCGACGATCACGCCCACCCCGTCGACGAGGTCGGGGCGATACGCCTGCAGACCCCCGGCGAGTGTCGCCAGCCCCGCACCGGTCACTCCGGCAGCCCCCTTGCTGGCGATGATCATGAACACGAGCAGGCCGATCTGTTCGCCGATCGACATCGGCTGCCCCATCCCCGTGGCGATGAACAGCGATGCCATCGTCAGGTAGATCGCCGTTCCGTCGAGGTTGAACGAGTACCCGGTGGGCACCGTGATGCCGACGACAGGCTTGGAGACGCCGACGAACTCCATCTTCGCGATCAGGCGAGGGAGGGCGGATTCCGACGAGGACGTGCCGACGATGAGCAGGTACTCCCGCGCGAGGTACTTCATGAGAGCGAAGATGTTCACCCGCGTCACCGCCCACAGCATCGCCCCGAGGATCACGACGATGAACAGGATGCACGTGATGTAGAACGCGACCATCAACGTCCCGAGACTCCAGATCGCCGCGACACCGGTCTTGCCCACCACCGCGGCGATCGCTCCGAACGCGCCGATCGGTGCGAGCCAGAGGATCATCCCGAGGATGCGGAAGACGAGCTTCTGCAGCTGCTTGACCGCCTCCATGATGGGGGCGCCGCGCTCGCCGAGTCCCTGCAGCGCGAAACCGACGAGCAGTGCGATGAACAGCACCTGCAGCACGCTCTCCCCCGTGAAGGCCGACAAGAAAGTGGTCGGGATGATGCCGAGGATGAACTCCTGCGTCGTCTTGGCCTCTGCCTCGACCACGTCATAGGTCGAAGACGCCATATCGAGGCCCGCGCCCGGGTGGATGATGTTCCCGACGACGAGTCCGATCGCCAGCGCGAACGTCGACATCACCATGAAGTAGAGGAGCGCGAGTCCGCCGATCTTGCCGACCGTGGCCGCTTTGGCGATGGAACCGACGCCCACGACGATCGTGCAGAAGATGATCGGGGCGATCATCATCTTGATCAGGGCGACGAAGCCGGTGCCCAGCGCTTCGAACCCTCGGCCCACCTCCGGCCAGATGAGCCCGACCGCCGCGCCGAGCACGACGGCGATCAGCACGGACACATACAGCCAGGTGTGCCGGTCCCACGCGTGCTTCCCTCGTCGCCAGTTGAACTTCGGCAGTGCGAATCCCGTCGTGAGCGCCACGGCTTCCTCCTTGATCGTCGACGTCGTCGTCCGAATGGCGGCTTCTGCACCGCCGATCGGTTCCCACGGTGATCCACCTCCCGCCGCAGCGCGAGTTGTGGTCGTATTGGTCACGGCACCTGACCATCGACGATCGGAGCAGGCGATGGCGCCCACCTCCCGCGCCCGCAGCACCGCCTCGCGCGTCTTCGTCGTGCTGCTCATCGCGGCCGTCGTGATCGGCGCTCTCGTGGCGGTCTTCCTCGTCGCCGAGGCGCAGCGAACGATCCGTGCCGAGGCCGAGCGGGTGACGGCGGCCACAGCAGTCGCGTTCGCCTCCTCCCCACTCGTCGTCGACGGTCTGCGCTCGAGCGATCACGACGCGGCCACTCGGGAGCTCGAGCCCTACTCGTTGGAAGTGATCGCCGGCGCCGGGCTCGACTTCATCACCGTCATGACCCTGGACGGCACGCGGATCACCCACCCCGACGACGACCAGATCGGCGGGATCTACCTCGGCACGATCCCCTCGACATCCCGGACGCTGACGGAGGAGTTCACCGGGACCCTCGGTCCCTCGATCCGGACGATCGCGCCGGTCACGACGCCGGACGGAGACCTGATCGGCTGGGTCGCCGCCGGGGTGACGACCGAGTCCATCACCGACACCCTGATCCGCCGCCTGCCTCTCACTCTCGGCATCACGATCGGCCTCATCGCACTCGGCGTCGGTCTGGCAGTCATCGCCCGGCGTGTGACCCGACGCATCGCCGGCGACCTCCCTCCCGGCCAGCTCCGCGACGCCGTGTCGTCGTACGAGTCGATCCGCACGCTGGGCGAGGCTCTGCGCGCGCAGACGCACGAGCACGGGAACCGGATGCACGCCGCGGTCGCGCTGCTCGAGCTCGGGCGCCGCGACGAAGCGATCGAGATCCTCACGGAGACGTCACGACAGAGCCAGTCGCTCGTGGATCAGGTGACCGCGCGGGGTCACGGCGATCCCGCCGTCGGTGCCCTCCTCCTCGGCAAGGCCTCGCAGGCCAAGGAGCGCGGCATCGACTGGCGGGTGCACATCGAGCCCGATACACCCCGCACGCCGCTGTCGCCCGTCGACGCCGTCTCCGTGCTGGGCAACCTCGTGGACAACGCCATGGACGCTGCCGCCGACTCCGACTCCGACTCCGACGATCGGTGGGTGCGGGTGTCGCTGCATCCGAGTGACGACGGCGGAATCGTGCTCGAGGTGTCGGACAGTGGTCCCGGCATACCGCCACTCCTCCAGGAGCGGATCTTCGATCAGGGCTACTCCACGAAGCCCGCCGATGGGAACGGCCGCGGTATCGGACTGGCGCTCGTGCGCTCCGTGGTCACGAGTGCCGGCGGTTCGGTGACGGTGAGTGACGACCCCACGATGTTCCGCGTCGTCCTCCCCCGCGCTCAGTCTCGGAGGCCGCCGACATGATCCGTACGCTGATCGTCGACGACGATGCCCTGACCCTCGAACTGCACCGGGACTACGTGGCCCGGCTCGATGGATTCACCGTCGCCGGGGAATGCAGCAGTGCCCGCGCAGCGGTGCACGCCGTGCTGAAGAACCCCGGTGCCGACGCGTTCGACCTCGTTCTCCTCGACATCACCATGCCGGACGGCTCCGGGATCGATGTGCTGCGCAGCCTTCGTGCGCGCGCCGCCGCCACGGATGTGATCGCGATCACCGGCGTGCGCGATGCCGAGAGCGTCCGACAGATGGCGGCGCTCGGAGTGCACCAGTACCTCGTCAAGCCGTTCCCGTTCTCGGTGTTCCGAGAGCGCATGGAGCAGTATCGCGTTCATCGGGAGCAGGCGCGGTCGACCAGGGGCCAGGCCACGCAGGCGGAGATCGACGCGCTGCTCGGCCGTGCGACCGGAGCGATCCCGCTGCCCAAAGGTCTGTCCGCGAGCTCGCTGAACGACGTTTCGATGGCACTGCGCGCGAACGGACCGCTGTCCGCGCGCGAAGCCGCCGATCGCCTCGGGCTCTCGCGGGTCGCGACCCGGCGCTACCTGGAGCATCTGACCGCCGAGGGGGTCGCGCTCCGCACCGCACGTCGCGGCGCACGAGGTCGCCCCGAAACGGAGTATGCCTGGAGACAGGGAGCGGACGGAGGAGCGGAGCGGGGATGAACGCGCCGCGCGCCCTTCTCGGGCGCGCGGCGCGTTTCGACGGTCAAGGGGAAGCGGATCACTCCCCCGCGAGGCCCCCGAGCATGTGCCCGAAGGAGCGTCCTTCGCCCAGGTACGTCGCCGGGTCGTAGGGGTCCGCGACCGTGGCCGCTTCCTTCCGCGCGATCGTGTCCGCGAGTTCCCGTGCGCCCTTCTCGACGCGCTTCGCGAGCGGGGCGACGTCATCACCCGAGTCACCCCAGTCGCTCGACGCCGCGAACACGCCCGTCGAGACGGTATCGGCGTGCAGGTAGGCGAACAGCGGACGGATCGCGTAGTCGATCGCCAGCGAGTGCCGCGCGGTTCCCGCGTTCGCGCCGATCAGGACCGGCTTCCCGGTGAGCGCATCCGGGTCCAGCACGTCGATGAACGACTTGAACAGTCCCGAGTAGCTGGTCGAGAAGATCGGCGTGACGGCGATGAGCGCGTCGGCGGAGACCACCGTGTTGATCGCGGTCTCGAGCGCCTGCGGTGCGAACCCCGTGAGCATGTTGTTCGTGATGTCGTGCGCATAGTCGCGCAGCTCGATCACGTCGACGGTGGCCGCGATGTCGCGCTCCGCGAGGGCCTTCACGGTCTCGGCGGCCAGTCGATCCGCGAGCATCCTGGTCGACGACGGGTTGGAGAGCCCTGCCGCGACGACGGCGATACGACGCGTGGTCATGTCAGGCCTCCTTCCGGCCGAGCCCGAATGCTGCACCGGCGGGTGCCGGGCTGTCCTGGTACGGCGAGTCGCCGGTGAGGTTGTCACCGCGGTTCGCGCCGGGGCGGGCCTGACGGGTCGGCCCGTCACCGAACTCCGCGGCCACGCGTGCGGCGTGGGTCGGCGCGTCGGGGACGGAGGACGGGCGGTCCTTCGCGAGCTCTTTGCGCAGCACCGGCACGACCTCGGAGCCGAGGATGTCGAGCTGCTCCAGCACTGTCTTCAGCGGGAGTCCCGCGTGGTCGATGAGGAAGAGCTGGCGCTGGTAGTCGCCGTAGTGCTCGCGCATGCCGGCGTAGCGATCGATGACCTGCTGCGGCGAACCCACCGTCAGCGGCGTCATCTCGGTGAAGTCCTCCATGCTCGGACCGTGACCGTACACCGGCGCGTTGTCGAAGTACGGGCGGAACTGGTTCACCGCGTCCTGCGACTTGGCTGCCATGAACACCTGACCGCCGAGGCCGACGATCGCCTGCTCCCTGGTGCCGTGACCGTAGTGCTCGAAGCGCTGGCGGTACAGCTCGATGAGGCGCTGGTAGTGCTCCTTCGGCCAGAAGATGTTGTTCGCGAAGAACCCGTCGCCGTAGTAGGCGGCCTGCTCCGCGATCTCCGGGGTCCGGATGGAGCCGTGCCACACGAAGGGGGCGATGCCGTCGAGAGGTCGCGGCGTCGAGGTGAAGCCCTGCAGCGGGGTGCGGAACTTCCCTTCCCAGTCGACGACGTCCTCACGCCACAGCTTGTGCAGCAGCGCGTAGTTCTCGATCGCGAGCGGGAGACCCTGGCGGATATCCTGCCCGAACCAGGGGTACACGGGTCCGGTGTTGCCGCGGCCGAGCATGAGGTCCATGCGCCCGTCGGACACGTGCTGCAGCATCGCGTACTCCTCGGCGATGCGCACGGGGTCGTTCGTGGTGATGAGCGTCGTCGAGGTCGAGACGATGAGGCGCTCGGTCTGCGCGGCCAGTGCCGCCAGGAAAGTGGTGGGGCTGGACGACCAGAACGGCGGGTTGTGGTGCTCACCGATCGCGAAGACGTCGAGTCCGACCTCTTCGGCGTGCACGGCGATCGCCGTGGTCGCCTTGATGCGCTCCTGCTCGCTGGGGGTGATGCCCGTGGTGGGATCGCGGGTGATGTCGCTGACCGACATGATGCCGAACTGCATCGCCTGCGCGCCTGACTGCTCGCTCATGATTGCTCCGTGTTCTCCGAACCGGATGACTCGCACCCGTTTCTATTCATTTGAATGTATATGTGTCAACGCGCTCACAGCAACTTTATTCCCGGGCTGTAGCCTCGAAAGATGAGCAGTACCGGGGCGGACAGCGCAGGGCCCACCACAGGATCTCTCCCGCGAAAGCGACGGCGCGTGCCGTTCTGGGACAACGCGCGGTACATCTGCATCGTTCTCGTCGTGCTCGGGCATGCGATCCAGCGACTCATCTACGACTCGGACATCGCTTTCGCCTTCTACCTGGCGCTGTACGCGTTCCACATGCCGGCGTTCGCGATCATCTCCGGCTACTTCTCCAAGTCGGGCACTCCCACCAAGACGCAGATGGCGCGAGTGATCACCGACATCATCCTCCCCTACGTGATCTTCGAGACGCTGTGGACCCTCACCAAGTGGCTCGTCGAGGGTGAGGCGACACCGAACTTCACGAAGCCGAGCTGGACCCTGTGGTTCCTGCTCGCGCTCGGAATCTTCCGACTGGTGCTCCCCTATCTCGCGCTGCTCCGCTGGCCGCTGCTGTGGACCGTCGTGATCTCGATCGGCTCCGGCTACCTCCCCAACGTCGACAGCACGTTCTCGCTGTCCCGCACTCTCGGGCTCCTGCCGTTCTTCGCGCTCGGCTGGTGGCTGTGCGAGCACGACATCGTCGATCGGCTCCGACTGCTCGACTTCCGCCCCTGGTGGATCCGGGTGGCGGCGGTGGCGGTCTTCGCGGGGGTCGGCTGGGCGGCCTGGAACTGGCTGCCGCTCTGGCAGGCCGTCGACCTGCGCCATTGGCTGTTCTACGAGGACTCGTACTCCGACCTGGTCGGCGACCAGTGGTGGGCCGGCGGGATCCGCATCGCCCTGATGCTGCTGGCGGTCTTGCTGTGCGCCGCCTTCTTCGCCCTGATCCCGCGCGGTTCGTACTGGTGGACCACGTTCGGCCAGTACACGATGTATGTCTACCTCCTCCACTCGTTCGTGCTCTATCCGTTCCGCGAGACGGGTGCGCTGCGCGACCTGGAGCCGACATGGATCTGGTTGCCGCTGGTGACAGCGCTCTCCGTGGTCGTCGCGTTGCTCCTGGCCACGAAGCCGGTGCGCTGGGTGTTCCGGCCGCTCGTCGAGCCTCGACCCCGCTGGCTCTTCGTCGACCCCGCGCTCGCATCGCGTGAAGGACGCCGAAACGACCCGACCGGATCCCGACGCCCCCGGGCCGACACACGATGACCGTCGCCGAGGACGTCCGCGACCGCATCGTCGAGGCCGTAACCGCTTCGGGCTTCGACGCGCACGGACTCCACGTCCGCATCGGAGCCGATGAGGCGGAGCACCGCTGGACGCCCGATGTGCGCGAGGACGTGCACTCGGTCGCCAAGGGCGTGTGCGTGCTCGCGGCCGCGATCGCCGCCGATGAGGGCGCGATCTCCTTCGATGTGCCCGTGATGGTGTACCTGCCCGACTTCGAGCGCGGCGAGGGCGTCGAACAGGTCACCCTGCGTCATCTGCTCACGATGTCGAGCGGCATCGACCTGCCCTGGTCCGAGACGCTCATGACGGACTGGCCGGATCTCGCCCGCGAGTTCCTGCGTCGACCGTCGCGCGGACGCGTGTTCCAGTACTCGAACGCCAGCACCTACACCGCCATGACGGCGCTCTCCGCGCGGGTCGGCGATGTGGGCGACTACCTGGATGCCCGACTCTTCCGCCCACTCGGCATCGATGATGTGGTGTGGGCGCGCAGTCCGAACGGACGCATCGAAGCGGGTGGCGGACTTGCGCTGCGAACGAGCGAGATGGCGCGGATCGGTCTGCTGATCCGCGACCGCGGATGGTGGCAGGGCATGCAGCTGGTGTCGTCGGGATGGATCGACGCCATGCACGAGAACGGGGTCGTCGCCGGCCCGAACCCCGGCTACGACCGCTACGCCCTCGCCGGCTGGGGTGGCCCCGGCCGCGGATGGCGGCTGCACGGCGCGCACGGCCAGCTGCTGATCTTCCTCGACGACGCGGTCGTGACCATCACCGCTGCCGATCACTTCGGTGCGGACGAGATGGCTGCCACGGTGGTCGACATCCTCGAGACCGCCCGACGCGGGGTCTGAGCCCGCTCAGGCGAACAGCTGCGCGCCCACGTAGGACCCCGGGGTCGCACCCCTCGGCACGGCCCAGATCCCCGAGCCGACGTGGCGGATGTATTCGTTCATCAGGTCGGTCGACAGCCGCCGCTGCAGCGAGATGAACTGCGCGGGGTCACGCTGATACGACAGGAAGAAGAGTCCGGCGTCGAGGCGTCCGAGCTCGTTGTTGCCGTCGACGTAGTTATAGCCGCGACGCAGGATCCGCACACCGTCGTTCTGCTCGGGATGCGCCAGGCTCACGTGGCTGTTGGCGTCGATGGCCTTGCCATGGAAGTCGGGCGCCGTGAACTCGTCCCCTCCCGAGAGGGGCGCGCCCTCCCCCTTGTCCCGGCCGATGATCGCATCCTGCTCCGACAACCGCACACGGTCCCACGTCTCGATCAGCATCGCGATCTTGCGCGCGACGAGGTACGAGCCTCCGGCGAGCCAGGCGGGCTCGTCCTGCTCGGACACCCAGACGTGGTCCGCGAGCGCCTCGGTGTCGTCGGCGAGGATGTTGGCGGTGCCGTCCTTGAAGCCGAAGAGGTTCCGGGGCGTCGCCTGCGCGGCGGTCGTGCGCGACGTCTTGCCGAATCCCAGCTGCGACCAGCGCAGGCGGGCGCGGCCGAAGGCGATGCGGCTGAGGTTGCGGATCGCGTGCACCGCGACCTGCGGGTCATCGGCGCAGGCCTGGATGCAGAGATCTCCGTGGGACGCCTGCGGGTCGAGATCGTCGCCGAGGAACGCCGGGAGGCGTTCGAGGCCGGCCGGGCGCTGCGCGGCGATGCCGTAGCGGTCGCCGTCTTCGTTCTCGAAGAGGCCGGGTCCGAACCCGAAGGTGATCGTGAGACCGGCCGCGGGGAGCCCCAATGCCTCGCCGGTGTCATCCGGCGGTGCCTCCGCCGGTCCGCCGACCGCTCCGCTCGCGCTGACCTCCAGCCCCTGCGACATGCGGGACGCGGCGTATGACCAGTCCTGCAAAAGGGAGATCAGGTCATCGCGGTCGCTGCGTGGCATCATGTCGAAGCTCGCGAAGTGCAGATGATCCTGCACCGGTGTGGTGATGCCCGCCTGGTGCGCACCGAAGAACTCGTAGGCGGAATGCGCGTCCTCCGCTGCGCGCGCACGTCCCAGCGCCACACCCCCGGCGAGGCCCGCGCCGGCGCCGACCGCAAGCCCTGCCACGCCACCGCCGATGGCGAGGCCGAGGAGTCCGCGTCTGCTCAGCCCGCCCGGAGCGGAGACGTCACCCGTCGATGAGGTGTCGGGCGAGGCCCCCGCTTCTGGTTCGTTCACGTCCGTGATGGTATCCGTTCGATTCCGCTCGACGCTGATCAGTCGAGGACGGTGCTGGTGAGCTGCGAGAGCGGCTCGGCCAGCGCGTTGATCAGGTCGGTGAACTCGCGCTTGTCGTCCTCGGTCAGCTGTGCGTAGGCGACGAAGCCGTCGGACAGCGAACCGTGGGCGGCGAGGGACTCCTCGAGGGTTGCGTAGCCGCCCTCGATCTCGTCGACGAGGGCCTCACCGTCGTCGCCCTGAGCCGCAGCGAAGTCCTGCACGAGGGAGAACGCCATCTTCGAGCCTTCGACGTTCGCCGCGAAGTCGTAGAGGTCCGTGCCCGACCACCAGTCCTCCTCGCCCGAGATCTTTCCGGTGGCGACCTCGTCGAGCAGCGCGATGGAGCCGTTCGAGATGCCTCCGATGCCCTGATCGTCGAGAGCCGTCGTGAAGTCGTCGGAGTGCACGTAATCGTAGAGCTCCTGCACGTCGGCGAGCAGCAGGTCGCCGAAGTCGGCCCGCTCTGCCGGCGTCGACGGAGTCCAGTCCTGCCAGGCCGGGGTCTCGCCGTCGGCGTTCAGCGCGTCCTCCGCCGGCACCCACAGGTCCTTCTCGATACGGTGGAAGCCCGTCCAATCCAGGCCCTCAGCAACGGCGTCGACCTCGCGATAGTCGATGCGCGGGTCGAGATCCCCGAGCGCCTCGGCGACCGGCTCGATGCGCTCGTAGAACGCGCGGGTCAGCGGGAACTGCGCGCGGGCGGTCTCGTCGTCGCCCGACTCGTAGGCTGCGACGAACTCCTCGACGGCCGGGACGAGCTGACCGACCTGGTCCTTGACGAACGCGGCGTAGAGATCGACCGCCTGCTGCTTCTGCTCGGCATCGGGCCCGTCGACCGCGACGCGATCGCCGGTGACGGTGAAGGCCGCCTTGCCGACGCCGTCGCCGAGCATCCCGGGCTTGCACAGCGTGAAGTAGTCGCCGGGCTGTGCGACGACCGTCAGAGTGCGGGACGCTGCCGGCGCGATGTTCTCGACCTCGCCGACGATGCGCAGACCGTCCTCGGCCAGCAGATAGAACTCCGAGACCTGGTCCGTGTCGTTCTTGACGTCGAAGGTCAGCGTCCCGCTCTTCGCGGTGGCCGCCGACACGGCGCAGTCGCCGGCGGTCGACGAGACGTCGAAGGCGGCGTCGGCGGCGACGTCGCTCTTCGCGACGCAACCGCTCAGGACGAGTGCTACGGCGCCCGCGGCGGCCAATGCCCCCAGGACACGGTGAGAGGTGGTCATGCTGCTCCTTGTGGTGAGAGAGAGGTCGTGTCGGATTCGGGTTCGGCCGAAGCGCGAGGCTTCGGCGTACGGCGCGAGCGGAGACCGCGGACGTACAGCGAACCGACGATGAGGATGTAGAGAGTCCAGGCGGAGACCTGCAACCAGGTCATCGCGGGCATGAAGCCGACCGTGGCCTGCAGCACCGCGGCCAGCGGACCGCTCGGGGCGATGGCCGACGACACATCGAACGCCCAACCGAACGGGAAAGCCGCCCACCCGATCGCGACCGCCCCGGTCGTGGGATCGAGCGGCGCCGCGGCCGTGAACGGGCCCGGCAGGGCGCCCGCCTCCTGCAGATCCATCAGCGCATAGGCGAGCACGCCGGCGGCGACGATGACCAGGAAGCCGCCGGTCCACGCGAAGAAGCGGCGGAGATCGAGCTTCACGGCTCCGCGGGAGATGAGCCAGCCGATGATCACGGCGGCGGCGAGTCCGAGCAGAGCGCCGAGCAGAGCGGACGGCGCATCGCCGAACGCCTGCACCATCGACCACAGAAGGAGTGTCGTCTCGATGCCCTCCCGCGCGACGGACACGAAGCCGATTGCGACGAGCGCCCAGAGGCCGCCGACCGTGAGCGCGCGATCGAGGCCGCCCTCGAGCGTCGCCTTCATGGTGCGTCCGGCACGCTGCATCCAGAAGATCATCCACGTGACCATCGCGACGGCGAGCAGCGAGAGCCCGCCGCCGATCAGCTCCTGCGCCTTGAAAGTGAGCTCGTAGGCGCCGAAGGTGAGCACTGCGCCGATACCGAGTGCGAGGGCGATCGCGAGGCCGACGCCCGCCCACATCTTCGGCAGGGCGTCCTTCCGGCCGAGGCGGCGGAGGTAGGCGACGAGGATGCCGACGACGAGCGCGGCTTCCAGGCCTTCACGGAGGCCGATGAGAAAAGTGGCGAGCACGGAGACGATTTCTGTTGCGACGACTGAGGTAAGGCATCCCTTACCTACGAGACTCTAGCATTGCAGCGGAGTCTTGCCGGAACACTGTCGCCACCGGCAGACGAGGCCCCGGCGGTAACGCGGCGCAACAGTGGCCCTCCCGCTCGGAAAGCCGACATACCCTCGGTCCATGGCTGAACTCTCGCTCCCGATCCTCGACCTGTCCCAGCTCGACGAAGGCCCGGACGCTGCGGCTCGTTTCCGCGACGATCTCCGGGCGGCGACGCACGACGTCGGCTTCTTCTATCTCACGGGCACGGGCATCTCCCCCGAGCTGGAAGCACGGCTGCACCGTGCTGCCCTCGACTTCTTCGCCCTCCCGGAGGAGGACAAGCTCGCGATCGAGAACGTGAACAGCCCGCACTTCCGCGGCTATACCCGCATCGGCGGAGAGCGCACCCAGGGTCAGGTGGACTGGCGCGAGCAGATCGACATCGGGCCCGAGCGCGAACCCGTGGACGGCGGCCCCGCGTTCAACCGCCTCATCGGCCCGAATCTGTGGCCGGCGGCGCAGCCGGAACTGCAGGAGATCGTCACCGAATGGCACGAGACGCTGTCCGACGTCGCCCGGCGGTTGCTGCGGGAATGGGCGCAGACGCTCGGAGCCGACGAGACCTACTTCGACGATCACTTCGGTGAGCCCTCGACACTGATCAAGATCGTCCGCTACCCGGGAACACACGAGCCCGAGCCCCAGCAGGGCGTCGGCGCGCACAAGGACTCGGGCGTCCTCACGCTCCTCTGGGTCGAACCGGGCAAGGGCGGCCTGCAGGTCGAGCGCGACGGAGCCTGGGTCGACGCTCCCCCGGTGCCCGGTGCCTTCGTCGTGAACATCGGCGAGCTGCTCGAGTACGCCACCGGCGGCTACCTCAAGGCGACGAACCACCGGGTCGTGTCACCGAAGGCCCCGAACGACCGGATCTCGATCCCGTTCTTCTTCAACCCCGCCCTCGACAAGCGCCTCCCGCTGATCGAGCTTCCGCCCGAGCTGGCGGCCGAGGCGAACGGCGTCACGAAGGACCCGAGCAACCCGATCCACGCGCTCTACGGCGAGAACGCCCTCAAGTCACGCCTGCGCGCCCACCCCGACGTCGCGGCGATCCACCACGCGGACCTCGTGGATGCCACCGCCTGAGCCCACGCTCACAGGGCCTGCCCACCTCCGAGGGCGACGATCTCACGTAGCGCCTGGAGGTGTGCGGCGAAGGCGTCGCGCCCCGTCTTGGTCGAACGCACCCACGTGCGCGAGCGGCCACCGACGTTCGCCTTGCGCGCGAACACGTAGTCGGCAGCCTGCAGGTGCGTGATGGCCTTGCTCAGGGGTGAGTCACCGCACTGGAGGACATCCCGAAGCGTCGCGAAGTCGAGTTCCATCCCATCCCCCAGCGCCGCCATGAGGGAGAACCGGATGGGCGAGGCGAAATTATCATCCAGCTGGGTGCGTGGGTGAGGCCTGGAGGCCGGCTCAGCCACGGCTCGCCCGGCCGGGGACGAAGGACACGAGGGCGAAGAGCAGGATCACGACGACACCTCCGAGAACACCCGCGAGCCCCCGGTTCCCGAAGGACTCGCCCGCGAGAGTGAGCCCGACGGGGACGCACGCCGCGACGAAGAACATCGCCACATGCGGCCAACGCCAGGCGGCTCCGATGGCCGGGAGCCCCAGCGGGGTGTTGAAGGCCACGATCCACGCGAGGAGCGTCATCATCACCAGCAACGAGATCACGCTCCGGAGGACATCGTCGGGGGATCCCGCCAGCATGGTGAGTACGCCTACAGTGATACCGACAAGCACGGTTCCCCACCGCAGGGGCGCCGGTAGCGGGACCCGAGCAGGACGCGGACGACGCGGGTCCCGTGACGCGCGAAGGAGCTGCACCGCCCCGTGGCCGCCGATGCCCAGCAGGACCATACCGGCGGGGATCAGCACCGTACCGGCGGGGAGCGCGGTGTCCAACGCCACGAGTCCGAACACCACGAGGGCAGCGGCCAGCAGCACCCCTCCACCCAGGATGACCGGCCACCGCGAGCGAGTCATGCGCCACTGCATCCCGTTGCGCTGAGCCATGCCGCTCGCGAGCTGCCCCCACACCAGGAAGGTGAACAGGATCGCCTGCGAGGCGATCACGTCGTCGTTCCGGAGGACGAGCGCGAATGCGACGAGGTATGCCGCAGTGACCGCCGCATTGAGGATCTGGAGCCAGGCGAGCGCGCGTCGGTCGATCGCGCGGTCGCGGCGCCCCGCCACCGCGTCAGCGGCAGCCAGATACTGCTGCGCGAGATCGGCATCCGGCGGGACGAGCGCGTCCTGACAGGGAAGGACTTCTGCCCCACGATGGACCTCCCTGACTTTCCATCCGGAAAGTTCACTACTTTCCTATCGGAAAGCGAGGGAGGGGTCAACCCGTCGTCACCAGTCGAGTGCCTGCGCGAGGGCTTCGATGATGGGTTCGCGCCCCTGATCGATGTGCGCATAGGCCTGCGCCGCCGCCACCTCGCCGCGCCCGGCGACGATGGCGTCGAGCAGTTGCTGGTGCTCCACCGCGTGCTCCTGCTCCCGTGTGGCGTGCGTGATGCCGAAGATCCACTGCATCCGGCCGAGCATGGGCCGCAGACTGCGTTCGAGGATGCGATTGCCGGAGAGACGGACGATCTCGAGGTGGAACCCGAGGTTGGACTCCCCCAGCTCGGCCGTGTCCCCCGGCGCGAGCGCACGCTCGAGGAGTTCGCGCAACCGATCCGCACTCGCCGCTCCCGAGTGGACACGTTGCGCCGCATGCCGCGTCGCATAGGGCTCGATGCACAGCCGCGCGTCGTACAGCTCCTCGACGTCGGCCCTCGTCACCGGCGTGACACTCGCCCCCTTGTTGCGTGTCGTGACGACGAACCCGTCTGTCTCCAGCCGCTGGAGCGCCTGCCGGACGGGCACACGGGACACCTCGAACCGCTCCGACAGATCCCGCTCCTTCAGCCAGGACCCCGGGGTGAGCTCTCCGACGATGATCCGGCGCAGCACACCGCGATAGACCCGCTCGGCGAGGGCGGATCCGTCGGTGATCAGGCTGTCGGAACTCATCGCGGAACCTCTCGGGGCATCAGGCATGACGGGGGAAGACCGGAGGGAAGAGTTCGTCGGTCGTTCCGCTCCGATGGTCGCGCCCAGTGTAGGCGTTCCGCATCTGCCCGAAGAGTATCTGCGTATCGTCGCGGATCGCGTCGAGGTCGATTCCGTCGATCTTCCCGTCACGCATGACGACCCGGCCGGCGACCATCGTCAGGCACGCATCGCGCGCCGTGCCGTTCAGCACGAGTGTGCGCAGCGGGTCGTCGACGGCGCCCATCCGCACGTCGTCCAGCCGGAACGCCGTCAGATCGGCCTGGGCACCGACGGCGATCTTGCCGAGGTCCGGGCGATGGAGCGCCTTCGCCCCGCCGAGCGTCGCCGCGTCGACGTATCCGGCGAGGTCACCGGCAGCGAGACTGCCGTTCTGCACCTTCGCGACCGACACCCCGGTGTCGATGCCCCGGATGAGATCGGGCGGGAACGAATCCGTACCGAGGGCGATGTTCACCCCGGCATCGCGATAACGCTGGAACGTCTCGAGTTCGGAGCCGTAGCGGGCATTGGTCAGCGGGCAGTGCACGATCGACACCCCCGCGTCGACCAGACGTGCGAGGTCGCCGCGGTCTTCCCCGTGCACCCGCGTGTTCACGTCGAGGAACACGCCGTGCGGCACGATGAGGCGATCGTTCAGAAGGCCCGTCCTCTCGATGAGCTCGAGTGGAGTGCAGCCGTGGGCATCGAGGATGAGCTCGCGCTCGACCTCCCCCTGCAGCGCGTGCAGCCGGACGATCGCTCCGCGCTCCACCGCCGCCGCCCCCGTCGCCGCGAGCAGCTCGGGAGTCAGCGTCTCGATGCGGCAGGGCAGGAAGACGGGCGTGAGCAGCGGCTCGCCGAGCGCGGCCAGCTCGTCATGGAACCGGATGGCGTCGGCGAGCCCGACCTCACCCTCCTCCGGCGCGAACCGCACCCGGCGTTCACCCGACGCCGTCACGACGTTCACGCCCGAGCGGTAGGAGGGACCGAGGAATCCGCGCAGCCCGAGAGCGCGCGAGAACGCCGCCATCCGGTGAAGGTCGCCCGCCGATTCGGCCCAGACCGAATGCACCTCCGAGGCGATCGGCATGTAGGAGGTGATGCCGTGCAGCGCGAGCTGCACCAGCGCGATCTCCCGGATCCGTGCACGCTCATCCTCGTCGAAGACATGCCGCCGACGGTCGAAGTAGTCCTCCGACCACTGCAGTCGGGCCGCCTGCTCACGAGTACCCCAAGCGTCCAAGATCAAGTGGTCGATGTCGGTGAGCGCGTCCAGGTCGATGAGCCCGGGCATCAGCAGGCTCTCCCCGAGTTCCAGGCGCTCGTCGATGCCCGAGGGAGCCTGGTCAGCCGGGCCGGCGAAGACGATCAGGTCGTCCTCGACGACCACGGCCCCCTGCCGGAGTTCCCGGTGGGAGGTACCGTCGAACACCAGCACGTGGTCGGCGGTGAGAAGTGTGCGCATGAGAGCCCCGATGATCTGAGATGCGATTTGGTATCCAAAAACTATCTCACGCGCTTCTGCTCTTCAAGATGTTCCCCCGTAAGTACGCAGAAATCACAGCGCTCTGGAATTTGGTATCCCAACCTCGTTCCCGCTGGTATACAATTCTGAGCACCCGCTCCCCGGCCCATCAAGGAAGATCGTGACCGACACCCAGACGCTGACCCCGAAGACGGAGGCGCTGCCCACCGCGCCGCCGAAGATCGCGACCGGACGCTCGCTCCTCGGGACGGCGTGGCTGCGCATCCGCCGCAGCCCCATCGCCCTCGTCTCCTTCGGGGTCGTCGTGGCGATCGTGCTCTTCGCCCTCCTCGCCCCCGTGCTGGTCGCGATCGAGGGGCAGGATCCGTTCACCACGAACACCGGCCCTGAGGTCCTCGACAACTTCAACACCCCCGGCCTGCCGCTCCCCGCCTACATGTACCCGTCCGTGGAGCACTGGCTCGGCGTCGAACCGGGACTCGGACGCGACATCTTCGCCCGCATCGCCTACGGGGCTCAGGTCTCGTTGCTGATCGCCCTGCTCTCGACGCTGGTCTCGGTCGTCCTCGGAACCGTGCTCGGGGCGGCGGCCGGCTACTTCGGCGGCAAGGTCGACATGGTCATCAGCCGCATCATCGACCTCTTCCTCGCCTTCCCGCACCTGCTCCTGGTGCTCTCGCTCACCCCGATCCTGCAATCCCGGCTGCGCGACACGCCCCTCGGCCAGGGCAGCTTCGTCCCCATCGCCTCCCTCGTGCTGATCCTCGGGTTCTTCGGCTGGGCGTACCTGGCCAGAGTCGTGCGCGGCCAGGTGCTCAGCATCCGCGAGCAGGAGTACATCGAGGCGGCGAAGTCCTACGGGGCCTCGCACCGGACCATCATCTTCCGTCAGGTCATCCCGAACGTGCTCGGGGTCGTCCTCGTCTACGCGACCATGATGATCCCCGCGAACATCTCCGCCGAAGCCGCACTGTCCTTCCTCGGCGTCGGCGTGAAGGACCCGACGCCGTCCTGGGGGCAGATGCTCAACGCCGCTCAGGCGGGCAACTGGTACCTCAGCGACCCCTGGTTCCTCATCGTGCCCGGCACCGCGCTCATCATCACCGTGCTCGCCTTCAACCTGCTCGGCGACGCCGTGCGCGACGCGCTCGATCCCAAGGCCTCCCGCAGCTGACCTTCCCTCCCCCGAACACCCGACCCCCACCGAAAGATAACGCGTCATGAGACACCGCAGTCCCCTGCTCGCCGCTGCGACCGTGGCCATCGCCCTGGTCGTCACCGGTTGCACCAGCGTCACCGCACAGAACGGGCAATCCGCCCCCACCGGCTCGAAGGACCCGTATGCCGCGCACATCGTGCAGCCGGGCTTCGACGAGGCCGGCGGCAACGTCAACGTCCTGATGTCGAGCGACTTCATGACGCTCGACCCGGGCAACAGCAACTATGTGCAGACCGCGAACGTCGGCCAGCTCTACTACCGCACGCTGACGATGGCGAAGGAGACCGCCGGAGAGCCGCCCACGATCGTCGGCGACCTCGCGACCGACACCGGCACCGCCTCGGAAGACGGCCTCACCTGGACGTACACCCTCAAAGACGGTCTGAAGTACGAGGACGGTACGCCCATCACCGCCGCCGATGTGAAGTACGGCATCGCCCGCACGTTCGCGCGCGACGTCTTCACCCAGGCACCGCAGGAGTTGAACTCCGCTCTCGATGCCGATGACTACAAGGGTCCGTACTCGGGCGGCGGCGATCTCACAGCCGTCGAGACCCCCGACGACAAGACCGTGATCTTCCATCTGAAGCAGCCGAACCCCGACTTCGCCGCACTCGTGTCGCGCTCGAACACGGCGCCGGTCCCGCAGGCGAGGGACACGATGCTCGATTACACGAACCACCCGATCTCTTCGGGCCCCTACATGGTCTCCAGCTACGACCGCGGCCGGGAGCTGAAGCTCGTGCGCAACCCCTCCTGGGATCCCGCGACCGACGAGAACCGCACCGCCCTCCCGGACACGTTCACGTTCTCGCTGTCCACCGCGCAGGCGACCATCAGCCAGCAGCTGATCTCGGATGCCGACCCGACCGCGATCACGCTCGACTCGAACGGAGCCCTCCAGGCCTCGGACACGTCACGCCTGACCGAGTCGTCCGTCGCCGACCGCACCGCCTCCGGATTGCTCGGCTGCACCGATGTGCTCAACTTCAACACCGAGACCATCACCGACCCCGACGTGCGCCACGCGCTCGCCCTGGCGATGGACCGTGCGGCGATCCAGGTGCAGTACGGCGGTGCGCGCTTCGGCAAGCTCACCAACTCGTACCTGAACGACTCGCAGGTCGGGTACGTCGCCGAGACCACCGACCTCGACATCGACGGCGCCCCGCAGCTCGACGCCGCCAAGAAGCTGCTCGAGGGCAAGGACCTCCCCGCCTCGCTCACCTACGGCTACTCGAACGCGATCGACCGGTACAAGAACCTCGGCACCGTGCTCCAGCAGAACTTCACCGAGCTCGGCATCGACCTGCAGCTCGTGCCGATCCCCGCCGCGAACTACTACACGGTGCTCGCCAGCGACGAGATGCCCGACATCGCCCGCGCCGGCTGGTGCGGCGGTGCGGCCTCCGGCTCCACCCGGACCACGGTCGACCCCAACATCGGCCCGAGCCTCGACGGAACGAGATACGGTTTCAGCAACATCTCGCGCTTCTACGACGAGAAGCTCTCCGGCGACATGTACGAGCTGCGCAACACCAACGGCACCTCCGAAGAGCTGAACACGCGCTGGGCCGAGCTCTACAACGAGGCCATGGAGTCCTACCCGCTCGTTCCGCTCATCCGCACCTTCACCAACAGCGTCGTGGGTTCGAAGATCCACAACGCCCAGGTGGGGTACTTCTTCGGAAGCATCGACCTGTCCACCATCGGCGTCGAACAGTAACGGCCGACACGACACCTCCGGAAAGGACGGGGCCGACCACTCGATCGGTCGGCCCCGTACGGGACAGCAATGTTCGGATTCATCATCCGCCGCGTGACCGCGCTGGTCATCCTCCTGCTCGTCGTGAGCTTCGTGACGTTCGCCCTGTTCCAGATCGGCCCCGCAGACCCTGCGGCAGCCGCCTGCGGCCAGGAGTGCACCCCTGAACGTATCGACCAGGCGCGCGTCGCCCTCGGCATGGACAAGCCGTTCCTGGTGCAGTACTTCACGTACCTCAGTGGATTCTTCGGCGAACGGCTCATCGGAGCCCCGGGCGCCGAGCAGGTCTGCGCCTGGCCCTGCCTGGGCAAATCGTTCCAGACCAACGAGAACGTCACCGACGTCATCGTCAGAGCGCTCCCCTACACGATCTCCATCGCCGTCGGTGCTGTCGTGCTGTGGACCGTGATCGGCGTCGGCCTCGGCCTGCTCGCAGCCCTCCGCAAGGGCAGGGCGACGGACAAGATCATCGTCGGAGCCGCATCCGTCGGCGTCTCGCTCCCTGTCCCCGTCACCGGGCTGCTGCTCCTGCTCGTGTTCGTGAGCGCACTGCACTGGCTGCCGTTCACGAGCAATCAGATCTCGTCCCCGTTCGGCCCCGCCGGACCCGGGGCGTGGTTCACGAACTACCTGCTCCCCTGGGTCGCGCTGGCCATCCTGTTCAGCGCGCAGTACATCCGCATCACGCGGAACAACATGATCGAGACCTTCGGCGAGGACTACATGCGCACCGCGCGGGCGAAGGGTCTGAGCCCCGGACGGATCACGACCCACGGGGTCCGTGCCGGCATCACTCCGATCATCACGATGCTGGGCCTGGACATCGGCGCCCTGCTCGGCGGTGCCGTCCTGACCGAGCAGATCTTCTCGGTGCCCGGTCTCGGGTTCACGGCGGTGCGGGCAGCCACCTCGGGAGACCTCCCGGTCACCATGGCGATCACGATGCTCGCCGCCTTCTTCATCATCACCGCGAACGTCATCGTCGACCTCGTGTACGCGAGCGTCGACCCGAGAGTGAGAGTCAACTGATGACCACGCCGATCCTCGACATCCGCGATCTGCGGGTGACCTTCCCCACCGACGACGGTCTGGTGCACGCCGTGAACGGCATGGACCTCGTCGTGCAGCGCGGAGAGACCGTCGGCATCGTCGGCGAATCCGGTTCGGGAAAGACCGTGACCAGCCAGACCCTGATGGGGCTCCTCAAAGGGACCAGCGCGAAGGTCACCGGACGAGTGCTCTTCGACGGCACCGATCTGGTACCGCTCAGCGAGAGCGAGATGCGGCCATACCGCGGTCGCAAGATCGGGATGATCTTCCAGGATCCGCTCTCGGCGATGCACCCCTTCTACACCGTCGGCCGGCAGATCGCCGAGGCGTATCGCGTGCACAACAGGGTGAGCGCGAAGGCCGCGAAGGCCCAGGCGATCGAGATGCTGAACCGCGTCGGCATCCCCGATCCGGTCGCACGGTACGACTCTTACCCGCACGAGTTCTCCGGCGGTATGCGGCAGCGGGCGATGATCGCGATGGCCCTCATCTGCGAACCGGAGCTGCTCATCGCCGACGAGCCCACCACGGCGCTCGATGTCACGGTGCAGGCGCAGATCCTCGACCTGATCGGATCGCTCCAGGCGGAGACCGGTTCCGCCGTGATCTTCGTCACGCACGATCTGGGCGTCGTCGCCGAGGTCTGCAAGCGTGTCGTCGTCATGTACGGCGGCCAGTGCGTGGAAGAGGCCGGCGTGCACGACCTGTTCTTCCGGACCGCGCACCCCTATGCCCGGGGCCTGCTCGCATCGATGCCCTCGATGGTCGACGAAGCCGGACGCCTCACGCCCATCCCCGGCTTCCCGCCGTCGCTGCTCGACCTCCCGCAGGGGTGTCTCTTCGCCGATCGCTGCCCCGTCGCGGCCCTCGTGCCGGACGACAGATGCCGCACCGAGCGCCCCGGACTCACCCTCGTCGGCTCGGACCACCGCGCACGCTGTCACCTCGCGGAAGTCGACATCCAGACATCCGCGCTCGACCTGCAGGAGGTAGCCCGATGAGCGAGCCGCTGCTGAGCGTCGAGAACCTCGCCAAGCATTTCAGCGTCAGCAAGGGATTCCTGCGCGGGTCCTCGCAGGTGAAAGCGGTGGACGGGGTCTCCTTCACACTCGAACGCGGATCGACGCTGGGGCTGGTCGGCGAATCCGGCTGCGGCAAGTCCACCACCGGACGTCTGCTGATGCGTCTGCTCACCCCCACGTCGGGGCGGATCCTGCTGGACGGCGCCGACGTGTCCCAGCTCCGCGGGTCAGACCTGCAGCAGTTCCGGCGCCGCGTGCAGATGGTGTTCCAGAACCCTTCATCGTCGCTGAACCCGCGGCAGAGCGTCGGCGCGGCGATCGCGGCTCCCCTGCAGGCCCAGGGAATCTCCCCCCAGGAGGGCATGAAGAACCGGGTCGCGGCTCTGATGGACAGGGTGGGGCTGCGGCCGGAGCACTACAACCGGTTCCCCCACGAGTTCTCGGGCGGACAGAAGCAGCGCGTCGGCATCGCCAGGGCACTCGCGTTGGAACCCGACATCCTGGTCTGCGACGAGCCGGTGTCGGCTCTCGACGTCTCGGTGCAGGCGCAGGTCATCAACCTGCTGCAGGACATCCAGGCCGACACCGGCATCTCCTACGTGTTCATCGCGCACGATCTGTCCGTCGTCAAGCACTTCGCCGACGAGGTCGCCGTGATGTACCTCGGGCGCATCATGGAGCACGGCACCAGGGATGCCGTGTTCGGCGACCCGCAGCACCCGTACACGCAGTCGCTGCTGTCCTCCGTTCCGAGCCCCGATCCCACCGCCGACCGCAGTCGACGGATCCGTCTCGTCGGAGACCTCCCCCACCCGTCGAACCCGCCCAGCGGCTGCGTGTTCCGCACGCGATGCCCCGTGCTCCCGCTCCTCGACGAGGAACGGCGTCGGCAGTGCGTGGAGCAGGTTCCCACCGGCGATGCCGCGTGCCATCATCTGGCTGAAGCCGCCGACCTCGCGTCGCGGCTCGGCGCCCCCGAAGAAAGGAAAGTCCATGCTGATTCGTGACGTGCGCCCCTGGGGCGGCTCCGCCTCCGATGTCCTGATCGAGGACGGTCGCATCACCCGGATCCTCCCCCATGAGGCGACGCCGGCGTCCGGTGATGACGTCGACGGACGTGGGCGGCTTCTGCTGCCCTCCTTCAGCGATGTCCACGTGCACCTGGATTCGACCCGGATCGGACTGCCGTTCCGTGAGCACACCGGTGCACCCGGGGTCTGGGGCATGATGATGAACGATCGCGAGAACTGGCGCAACGCCGAGATCGACCTTCCCACGCGGGTGGCCGGCACCCTCGAACGCATGATCGCGCGGGGCACGACCCGCGTCCGCTCCTACGCGCAGGTCGACGTCGACTGCAAGCTCGAGAAGTTCGACGCGGTGATCGCGGCGAAGGAGAAGTTCGCCGCGCACGCCGACGTCCAGGTCATGACCTTCCCCCAGGCCGGCATCCTCCGCGAGGAGGGCACGGTCGCGTACTTGGAGGAGTCTCTCAAGCAGGGAGCGGACGTGATCGGCGGCATCGACCCGTCGCAGCTCGACCGCGACCCCGCCAAGCACCTCGACATCGTGTTCGGTCTCGCCGAGAAGTACCAGGTCGAGGTCGACATCCACCTGCACGAGCCCGGAGCGCTCGGTGTGTTCAGCACCGAGCTCGTGATGGAGCGCACACGCGCACTCGGCATGCAGGGCAAAGTCACGATGTCACACGCCTACGAACTCGGTTCTGTGAACGAGGCCACGAGCCGTCGTCTGATCGAGGAGTTCGCCGAGCTGGACATCTCGATGGCGACGGTGGCCCCCTCGACCAGCAATCACCTGTCCCTGGTGCAGCTCGTCGAAGCGGGCGTGCGGATCGGACTCGGTCAGGACGGCCAGCGCGACTACTGGAGCCCCTATGGCAACACCGACATGCTCGACCGCACCTGGCAGTTGGCCTTCACCAACGGTTTCCGTCGCGACGACCACATCGAGATGGCGCTCGCGGTCGCGACGATGGGTGGGGCGAGCATCATGTCCTCCACCTCACCGCGCCTCACGGGGGTCGAGGACCGACCCGGCCTGGCCGTCGGAGACCGGGCCGACCTGGTCCTGGTCGATGGCGAGACGCCCACCAGCGCGGTGATGGACCGGGGAACCGACCGACTCGTCATCCACGACGGCCGCGTGGTCGCCGACGGCCTTCGTGTCCTCGCGCTCTGAGCGTCGAGGCAGCGAGTTCCGCGATCGCGCCGTCGGGCTCGGCGCAGCCCTGCTGATCGGGCTCAACCTGCGCCCGGCGATCACCTCGGTCGCCGCCCTGCTCGAGCCGACGAGGGCGGCGTTCGACCTCGCACCGGTGCAGCTGAACCTCCTGGCGACGCTGCCGGTGATCGCCTTCGGCATCAGTGCACCGGTCGGGCCGCTGCTCGCCCGCCGCCTCGGTGTGACCAGGGCGCTGATCTGGACCATGGTGGCGCTCGCGGGGTCGCTCGCACTGCGGGTCGTCGTTCCCGGGGGCATGCTCCCGGGAACGTTCCTCGCCGGGGTGTCGATCATGGCTGCGGGGACCTTGCTTCCGCAGTACCTGAAGTCCCTTCGGGCGGGAGGTCTCTGGATCGGCCTGAGCAGCATGTCGTTCAGCGCGGGGGCCGCGCTCGGAGCGGGACTCGCCGTGCCGCTGAGCACGGCGGTCGGCGGGCCCGCGGTGGCGCTCGGGCTCTGGGCCGTGCCCGCTCTGATCGCCGCGGGCGCCATGGTCGGTGTGGCGCTGCGCTCGGAAGCTCCCCCACCGCCGTCGTCTCGGATGGCGCTGCCCCGGTCGGCTCGACCGACCGTCGCGCTGATCACCGCGATGTTCGGCCTCCAGGCGATGCTCTTCTTCGCGGTGGCCTCGTGGCTCCCCCGCATCCTCGGAGATCGCGGTGTGGACGCGCAGACCGCCGGCTGGCTGCTCGCGCTGACCAGCGTCGCGGGCCTCGTGCCGACGCTCGTCGCGCCGATCCTCGCTCGACGTCGCCGCGTTCTGCGGTTGTTCGGTCCGGGCCTGGGCATCGTGATGCTGGCGGCGTTCGTCTGGCTCGCTTCCGGCGACGAGTCGTACATCGCGATCACGGTCGTGCTCGGTGCCGTGCAGAGCGCGACGTTCGGACTCTCCCTCGCACTCATCGTGATGCTCGCCGCCGACGAGGCCTCGGCGGGCCTGCTGTCGGCTATCGCGCAGGGCGTCGGCTACGCGTTCGCCGGCGCGGGGAGCCTCCTCGTCGGCGTCCTCCACGACCTCACCGGCGGCTGGACGGCGAGCCTCGTGTTCATGATCGTGTGTGCCGCGGCGCTCGCCCTCGTCGTGGGGTTCGTGATCCGCTGCCGCCCGGTCGACCTGCAGGCACCGTCGGAGGTGCCTGCACTCCCCCGAGCATGACGAAGGCCGCCCCACACCGTGGGGCGGCCTTCTCAAGAATGTTCTGCGCGATTGAACGCAGGATCGCCTTGCTTTATCGACGCAGGCCGAGACGCTCGATGAGCGACCGGTAGCGGTTGATGTCGATGTCCTGCAGGTAACCCAGCAGGCGACGGCGCTGACCGACGAGCAGGAACAGACCACGACGCGAGTGGTGGTCGTGCTTGTGCTCCTTGAGGTGCTCGGTGAGGTCCTTGATGCGCTGCGTCAGCATTGCGACCTGCACCTCGGGGGATCCGGTGTCACCGGGGTGCGTCGCGTACTCTTCGATGATCGCCTTCTTGACGTCTGCTTCCAGTGCCATAGATTCGATCCCCTCTCTGCTTGTTGCGCGGCGCCCGACGCCTGATGCGAGGGCTCTCTTTATCCGCGGCCGATCGAACGGCAACCTGAAGAGTCTACCAGCCGAGGACACCCTCGCGTGACAACCGCGAGGGGCCGCTCGACCGGCGTCAACTAGGCTCGAACGGTGCAGAAGAAGATCGACGAGTGAGCGGCCGACGCGGTCACCTCATCGACCTCACCCCCCTGAAGACCAGTCCCGCCTTCGCGCGGATGTGGATCGGATCGACGCTCGCGGGCATCGGCGGTCAGTTGACGATCGTCACCGTGATGCTGCATGTGTTCGTGCTGACCGGGAGCACATTCGCCGTGTCCATGATCGCGGTCGCCGGACTCATCCCGATGATCCTCGCCGGCCTGTACGGCGGGATGCTCGCGGACGCATTCGACCGGCGCAGGGTGGCCCTGATCGCGGCGACCATCACGTTCGCCTCGACCGCACTGCTCGCCGCGCTCACGTGGACCGGCACCGAGACCATCTGGTGGCTGTATGCACTCAGCATGATCAACTCCGCCGCGAACTCGGTCGGCATGGCCACGCGCACGGCGATCGTGCCGCGCCTCATCCCCCGCGAGCAGCTGGCGGCGGCATCCGCACTCAACGGCGTCGCATTCGGGCTCACCGTCATGGCCGGCCCCGCGCTGGCGGGCCTGCTCGTGGCCCTCACCGGCTACGGCTGGACCTACACGATCGACGTCGTACTGATGCTGTCGATGTTCCTCGGCCTGTGGACGCTTCCGGTACTGCGCCCTGAGGGCGAGATCGTGCGCCCCGGCCTGGAATCGCTCGTCGACGGCTGGCGCTTCCTGCGCAAGGCGGGCAACATCCGGATGCAGTACATCATCGACATCATCGCGATGACGTTCGGCCAACCCCTCGTCCTCTTCCCCGCCCTCGGCACCGTGCTCCTGGGCGGCGGCGCCGTGACGACCGGAATCCTCACGGCGGCCGTCGCCGTCGGAACCTTCGCGTCGAGCCTGTTCTCCGGGCGCGTCGTCCAGTATCGGTGGCATGGCCGCGGCATCGCGCGGGCCGTCGAAGCGTACGGCGCTTCGATCCTCCTCTTCGGCCTGGTGCTGCTGATCGGGGCGTTCTCTCCGCCCGCCGGCGAGGATGCCCCGAACATCGGCCTGATCGTCGCCGCCTGCGTGGCACTCGCGCTCTCCGGGGCCTCCGACAACGTCAGCTCGATCTACCGCAACACGATGATGCAGGCGGCGGTTCCCGACGCGATGCGCGGTCGATTGCAGGGACTCTTCGTGGTGGTCGTCGCCGGCGGCCCGCGCGTCGGAGCCCTGTACGCCGGGACTCTCGCCACGCTGACCACCCTGTGGTTCCCGCCGCTGCTCGGCGGCGTCCTGGTGATCGCCCTCGTCGCGATGCTCTCGCGCCGCAACCGCCGATTTCACGACTACGACGCAGAGAACCCCGAGCCCTGACGGACCCGGGGTTCGAGGAACTGCGTGACGGCGTCAGTCCTGCTGCAGCGCGCCCTGCAGGTCGAGGCTGATCGTGATGTCCTTGCCCACGAGCACGCCACCGGTCTCGAGTGCGGCGTTCCACGTGAGACCGAAGTCCTCGCGGTTGATCACGGCCTTGGCAGAAGCGCCCGCCTTGTAGTTGCCGTACGGGTCGGTGCCGAATCCGCCGAAGTCGAGCTCGAAGCTGACCGGCTTGGTGACGCCGCGGATCGTGAGGTCACCGTCGACGAACAGCTCGTCGCCCTTGACGCGCGCGCCGGTGGACACGAACTCCATCGTCGGGAAGTTCTCGGTGTCGAAGAAGTCGGCGGAGCGCAGGTGGGCGTCGCGACCCTCGTCGTTCGTGTCGACCGAGGTGACGTCGACAGAAGCCTCGACCTTGGCCTCGAGCGGGTTCTCGGGGGCGATCAAGGTCGCGCTCTTGATGCCGAAGGTGCCGCGCACCTTGGAGATCATCATGTGGCGGACGCTGAACGTCACCTCGCTGTGCGAGGGGTCGAGCACCCAGGTGCCGGGACGGTAGCCGGGAATGTCGATGCTGGTCATGGTTTCTCCTTCGGAGACATCGGCCGCTGATGCGGCTTCGGACAGGGGCCGCGTTCACCGCGACCCCTGTGACAACTTACATTCATTCGCATATATTCCCCTGAATGCGGATGTTCTTCCGATATACAACAGAGACGCCCCTCCTCCGAGGAGGAAGGGCGTCTCGGCGTACGGGTCGGGCTCAGCCGACAGCGACGAGATCGATGATGAAGATCAGCGTCTTTCCGGAGAGGAAGTGGCCGCCACCGACCGGGCCGTAGGCCAGGTGAGGCGGGATGATCAGCTCACGGCGTCCGCCGACCTTCATGCCGGGGATGCCGTCCTGCCAGCCCTGGATCAGGCCGCGCAGCGGGAACTGGATGGTCTCGCCGCGACCCCAGGACGAGTCGAACTCCTCGCCGGAGTCGAACTCGACGCCGGCGTAGTGCACGGTCACGGTGTCGCCGGGCTTCGCCTCTGCGCCGTCACCCTCGATGATGTCGCGGATGACGAGCTCCGCGGGAGCGGGGGCGCTGGGGGCATCGAACTCAGGCTTTGTGCGATCAGTCATGCCTCCATCAAACCCGAGCCCGCGGGAGGGGTCAACGCGATCGCACCTGCTCACAGCGAACACTTCGACGGGAGCAGCGGCAACAGCCTCTTGACACCCTCCACGGTCGGGTGCACCCTGATTACAGATCAACTCAGCGCCCGGGAGACTCGCAGGCATCGCCGCAGCACCGGGCGCTGAGTCTTGCCACCGCGGGGTCTCCGGGCGTCAATCGAGGTAGCCGACGAGCATCTCCGCGATCTCCGTCGGCCTGCTGAGCATGGCGCAGTGTCCGCCGGGGACCTCGTCGGCGACCACCCCGAGACGCTCTCGGGCGAGGTCGCGGAGAAAGCGCGGCGGGAAGAAGCGATCGTCCGCGAACACGATGACCCGCGTCGGCACATCGGGCCAGACCCTCAGCGGCCACGGGACCTCCATCGCCGCCGAGGACGGATGTGCGCGCTCCTGCCGCAGTGCTTCATCCGCCAGCTCTCGCGGCACGCCGTTGTAGAAACTCACGTAGGGGTCCTCGTTACCCGTCAGTCCGCCATCGATCGCCGCCTGGGCCTCGGCGGCGGCGAGATAGCCCGACTCGGACCACCATCGCTCCGGCGGCTCACCGGGCGCCGGGATCATCCCCGCGGCCAGCACGAGGAGATCGGCCGACAGTCGCTCGGCGACCAGAGGCGCCGTGAAGGCTCCGAACGAGTGGCCGAGCACGACGACATCGCGTCGTGCCCCCACCTCTGCCACCACGGCGTCCGCGTAGTCCTCGAGAGTGAGGGAATCGTCACCGGCGGGGAGATCGGGGGCGAAGACCTCGTGTCCGCGCGCCACGAGTTCTGCGGCGACCAGATGCCAGGACCACCCGACATCTCCCCCGCCGTGGATCAGGACGAACGTGCTCATCGCGACCGCCTCCTCACGACGAGTATCCCGATGTCGGGCTCAATACGCCAGCAGTGCGGCCCTGGCGGCTCGGGTACGGATCAGCAGCGCACGCTCGTCCTCGACGGCGAGCGGATCGCGCCCCGTGATCGCCCGCTGACGGACCGCGGCCAGCGCGGTCGCGTCCTTGATGAACTCGCGCATGATCGGACGCCGGTCACCCCGAAGACCTCGCGCCCAGTTGAGACCCGCCTTGCGTCCGCTCGATGTGGCGAGCATCGTGACCTCTTCGGGCGTGAACCACCCCGCGTTCGCGTACTCGGCGAGGCGCGCACGAGTGAGGCGCGCCTCTTCGCGACGGAGAGCGACGATTCCGAGGATGAAGCCCACGAAGAGCGGCACCTGCAGGGTGAAGTACAGTCCGAAGAAGTCGGCGAAGGTCGCGGACCCGTTCCAGAGTGCGTGCAGGAGGACCGCTCCGAGCATTCCCAGCAGGCCCGCACCGATCGCGGAGCTCGCCGATCCGTGTCGCCGCGCGACCAGACCGATCGCGAAGCCGGTCACCGCCGTGAACATGGCGTGTGCGAACGGGGACAGGATCGCGCGCACGGCGAAGGTGACGGTGAGCTGCTCGCCACCACCCTCGATCAGGCTGACCGCGAAGTACTGGATGTTCTCGGTGAAGGCGAACCCCGCGCCGACGAGTGCTCCGTACACGACACCGTCCACCGGACCGTCGAAGGCGCGACGGGCGAGCAGGAAGATGAGGAAGACCCCGAGTCCCTTCCAGAACTCCTCGACGATCGGCGCCTGCACCACCGCCGTGAAGGCATCGGAGGTGATGCCGAGCAGGATCGTCAGCCCCACGTCGACGAGCAGAGTGAGCCCCGCAGCCGCCAGTGCGCCCCAAGCGATCGCGAAGAACACCAGGCGCTTCGGCTCCGGTTCCCAGCGGTCGATCATCCGGACGCCGAGGAACACCACGGTCAGCGGGATGAGGGCGAGCACCAAACCGACGACGGAGGCGAAGACACCGAGCGCCCACCCGAAGTAGCCGACCAGGGCGAGCAGCAGGAAGCCCAGGAAACCGAAGAGCCAGAGCGAGATCGTGCGCCCCTTGCGCGTCGGCACCGGCAGCGCGGGCAGCGACTCGGCCGGCGACGGCGCGACCGGAGCAGGCGGTGTGTACGGTGTCGGCTGGGCCAGACGCGAGGCATAGGCCGGCTGTCGCGGGGGTGGCGGCATGTACGGCGAGGGCTGCTGCGGCGGCGGGGGTCCTCCGAAACTCATAGCCAAAGCTTATGGGGAACAAGAGAGACGCCTCGGGTATGGCTGAGTCCTCCACCCGCTCGTCGCCCGGCAGCCGGTAGCGTAGAACCATGCGGTTCGCTCACCTGCGCCGTCCTGACTCCCCGCGCACGGTTCTCGCCGTGGTGCAGGACTCGGACGCCATCCTCGTCTCTGATCTCCTGAACGACGCCCCTGCCACGCTGCAGCAGCTGATCGAGGGAGGGGCCCCTCTCCTCGAGCGACTGCGCGCCGCGCTGGCCGCCGCAGACGCGGAGCGCCATCCGCTCGGCGACTGGGCGTTCTCCTCCGCCGTGATCGCTCCCCCGGCGGTGCTCGCCGTCGGGCTCAACTATGCGGCGCACTCCAGCGAGCTGGGCTTGAAGACCGATGCGGCACCGACCGTGTTCACGCTGTGGCCGAATTCGCTCACCGGACACGAACAGACCACCTCCTGGCCGCGATCCCTCAGCGAGGCCGTCGACTACGAGGCCGAGCTCGGCGTGCTCATCGGAACCCCCGCCAAGGACGTCAGCGAGGCGGATGCTCTCTCGCACGTCTGGGGCTACACCGTGGTGAACGACATCACCGCCAGGAACATCCAGTTCTCGGAGGCACAGTGGTCGCGATGCAAGTCATTCGACGGATTCACCCCGACCGGACCGTTCGCGGTGACCGCGGATGAGATCTCCGACCCGCAGGATCTGCATATCTGGGCGGTCGTGGACGGCCACACGGTTCAGGACGCCAGCACGGACCAGATGGTGCGCTCCGTCGCCACGCTGATCGCGCACCTCTCGCAGTCACTCACGTTGCTGCCCGGAACCCTCATCTCGACGGGCAGCCCCGGTGGCGCCGGGTATTCGCGGGATCCACAGATCTTCCTGCGCGACCACTCCACCGTGACCGTCGGAATCGACGGCATCGGCGAGCTCACGACGCACTGCCGCATCACCGACTGAGCAGCTCGACGCACGAAGAGGGGGATGGATGCCGCGGCATCCATCCCCCTCTTGCCTTCGCGGGTGGGTCAGACCTCGATGCGGTCCTCCGGCGAGATCACCGGGATCGCCGCGGTGATCGTCTCGAGCCCGGACAGACGAGCGGGCGAGAGCTGCTTGACGACCTCGTCGCGCGACATCAGACCGGCCTCGACGACCAGGTCCGCGACGCTCCGGTTCGTCAGGAGCGCGGTCTTCGCGAGCGCCGCAGCGGCCGCGTAGCCGATGAACGGCGTCAGGGCGGTGATGACGCCGACCGATGCACCGACCATCGCGCCGAGACGATCGCGGTTGGCGGTGATGCCGTCGACACAGTTGACGCGCAGCGTCCACATCGCCTGGCGCATCCACGTGATCGACTGGAAGATCGAATGCGCGATGACCGGCTCGAACGCGTTCAGCTGGAGCTGGCCCGCCTCGGCGGCCATCGTCACCGTCATGTCGGCGCCCGCGACGGCGAACGCGACCTGGTTCACGACCTCGGGGATGACCGGGTTCACCTTGCCGGGCATGATGCTGGATCCGGCCTGCATCGCAGGCAGGTTGATCTCGCCGAAGCCCGCCTGCGGGCCGGACGAGAGCAGCCGGAGGTCGTTGCAGATCTTCGACAGCTTCATCGCGTTGCGCTTGAGCGTCGAGGAGAACGACATGAACGAGCCGGTGTCGCTGGTGGCCTCGACGAGGTCACCGGCCGTTCGCAGGTCGAGCTGCGTGATCTCGCGCAGGTGCTTGAGCACGGCGGGGGCGTAACCGGGGTGCGTGGTGATGCCGGTGCCGATCGCCGTGGCACCCATGTTGATCTCGAACATGAGCGAGGCGTTCTCGGTCAGCCGCGTGTGGTCGTAGCCGAGAGTCGTGGCGAAGCCGTTGAACTCCTGGCCGAGAGTCATCGGCACGGCGTCCTGCAGCTGGGTGCGACCGACCTTCAGCACGTCGTGGAACTCGCGGGACTTGCCGAGGAACGACAGTCGCAGCAGGTCGAGCTCTTCGAGCAGCGAGCGCAGCGTCAGTGAGAGGCCGATCTTCACGGCGGTCGGGTAGACGTCGTTGGTCGACTGGCTGCGGTTGGTGTGATCGATCGGCGACAGGAAGGCGTAATCGCCCTTCTCGCGGCCGGCCAACTCCAGCGCGATGTTGGTGATGACCTCGTTCGCGTTCATGTTCGTCGAGGTACCCGCGCCACCCTGGATGACGCCCACCGTGAACTGCTCGTGGAACTCGCCGTCGATGACGCGCTGCGCGGCACGGTCGATCAGGTCGGCGCGCTCGTGGTCCAGTACCCCGATCTCGCGGTTCGCCCGCGCACTCGCCTGCTTGACCATCGCCAGCCCGACCACGAGGTCCGGATAGACCGAGATGGGCCGTTTCGAGATCGGGAAGTTCGCGTCGGCGCGGGAAGTATGAATCCCCCAGTACGCGTCGACGGGAATCTCCATGCTCCCGAGCGAATCGGTCTCGGTGCGGGTCGGGGTAGGCGCGGCAGAAGCCATGTCACATCCTCGTGGGTCGTGGCGGGTGAGAAGGGTGGGGGATGCTCTCAGTCTACGCCGCTCACCGGCCGGGCTTGCGGGAGAACGCCTCGAGTCGCTGCTCCGGTGTGAGCGCCGCCATCCGCTCGAGCCAGTCCGCGGAGAAGTAGTCCCCGGTCGCGGCCTGCGTCACCGGCACCACCGTGTGCGTGATCGTCTCCGGGTACACGTGCACGAGCTGGAAGGCCTGGGCCGCGTCCATGCCGTTCACCTCGGCCGACGGACGCGCCACGTTCATCGTGTAGCAGGTGGCCGACGAGACACTCACCGGGACGCCGGCGAAGGTGCCCTGCGACGAGTAGTGCAGGTGACCGGCGAGGATGCCACGGACATCGGTTCCGCGGATGACCTCCGCGAGCTCATCCTGATGCCGAAGCTCCAGGATGTCGAAGAGCGGCAGATGGCTCGGGAGCGGTGGATGGTGCATCGCGAGCAGGGTGCCGTGCGGAGCGGGATCCGCGAGCACGTCGGCGAGCCAGGACAGCTGTTCTTCGTCGAGGTCGCCGTGATGCCAGCCGGGAACGCTGGTGTCGAGAGCGATGAGGCGAAGCCCGGCGAGGTCCCAGACGCCCGTCACCGGATCCTCCGTCGGCTCCGCATCGAGGAGTCCTGCGCGCAGTGCCGGGCGTTCGTCGTGGTTGCCCGCGACCCAGATGAGCGGAGCGCCCAGCTCGTCCGCCACCGGCTCGACGGCAGCCCTCAGCCGGCGATAAGCGTCGGGCTCACCCAGATCGGCGAGGTCGCCGGTGACGACGATCGCCGACGGATGCGGATGCACGGATCTGATCGCATCGAGCGTTCGGGCGAAATTGGCCTCGACGTCGTACTTCCCACCGAGCCGCGCTCCCCCTGCGAGGAAGTGCGGATCACTCACGTGGATCAGCACATGGCTTGCGGGGTCATGTCGGCCGAAGGAGTACGCGTTTCCGGTTCCTGCGGACATGCCAACAGCCTAGGCCTCGACCCCGCGTCGGCATTCGACCTGCCGGCGTCGGGTCAGTGCCCGATGACGAGGAGCAGGATGCCGGCGACCACGGCCGCGGCGCACAGCGCGAAGCATCCGTACGCACCGAAGAGCGCGACCCGCTTCTGCCCCTCGGTGAGCGGGCTCTTCCGCGCCGCCTTCGCCGCCTGCTTCTCGGCGCGCCTCATCTCCTTCTCGGAGATCGGTGATCGCATCCGTGAACTCGGCGGGGCTCACCACCGGGGCGCGACCGCTGCGCACCAGCAGACGAAGACCGAGGGCGTAGAAGGTGACGATGGCCGCCGCGCCGATGAGTGCTGCGAGGAACACCTGGAGGAACGCGATCCAGTCGATGACGACGTTCATTCCGAGTCCCCGTTCCGGTTCGCATCCGAGTTCTTCGATGAGGAGGCGGATTTGGCACCCTTGACGCTCGCCTTGGCCTGAGCCTTCTTCTTCGCCTTGGCCTCCGCGTCCTTCTTCGCCTGGGCCTTCACCTTCTCACGAGCCTCGGCACGGGCCTTCGCCTCGGCCTTGGCCAGCTCGATACGCTGCTGACGACGCGTCGGCGGCGGCGTGTCCGGGAGCTCGATGGCCATCCCGGATTCGGCGACGTCACTCATGGCGTTCGCGGATGTGACGGCGTTGCGGCGCGAACGCATGAACAGTCCCAGGATGATCACGACGGCGATGACCGCGTCGATCGCCACACCCCAGTTGCCGAGCCAGACGACGAGAAGCGCCGCCAGAGCACCAACGGCTCCCGCTGCGGGAAGCGTGAGCAGCCAGCCGACGCCGATACGACCCGCCGTCCGCCAGCGGACCGTGGAGCCTCGGCGACCGAGACCGGAGCCGATCACGGAGCCCGAGGCCACCTGCGTGGTCGAGAGCGCGAAGCCGAGCGCACTGGAGGCCAGGATCGTCGCTGCCGTCGAGCTCTCCGCCGCGAAGCCCTGCGCGGGCTTCACATCGGTGAGCCCCTTGCCGAGGGTGCGGATGATTCGCCAGCCACCGAGATACGTGCCGAGCGCGATCGTGAAGGCGCAGGCGACGATCACCCAGAGCTGCGGTTCGTGGTGCACGCCGGACTGCCAGCCGATGGTGATCAGAGCGAGGGTGATGACACCCATCGTCTTCTGCGCGTCGTTGGTGCCGTGCGCGAGTGCGACCAGCGAGGACGTGAAGATCTGCCCCCAGCGGAAACCGTCGCGACCGTCGGGCTTGCCGTCGTAACGTCGCGTGATCGAGTAGGCGATCTTCGTCGCCGCGAAGGCGATGAGCCCCGCGGTGACGGGGGCGATGAGCGCAGGGAGCACGATCTTCGAGAGCACCATGCCGAAGTCGATGCCGCCGAGCCCCGCACCGACCAGGGTCGCGCCGATCAGGCCGCCGAACAGCGCGTGCGATGAGCTCGACGGAAGGCCCAGGAGCCAGGTCAGCATGTTCCAGGTGATGGCGCCGATCAGGCCCGCGAAGATCAGGGACAGGAAGAGGTCCGCCCCCGCGGAGATGATCGCGTCTTCGCGGATGATGCCGCCGGAGATCGTCTTGGAGACCTCGGTGGACAGGAATGCACCCACCAGGTTCAAGACGGCGGCGAGGAGGACGGCGGTCTTGGGCTTGAGCGCACCGGTGGCGATCGGCGTCGCCATGGCATTCGCCGTGTCGTGAAAGCCGTTGGTGAAGTCGAAGAAGAGTGCCAGCGCGATGACAAGCACGACGATGAGGGCTGCGGTTTCCACCGTTCGCTTTCGGTCGTTTGAGGAAGAAGGAGATGTCGACGTGATCGACGTGACGAACGAAGAGTTCACCGTGGGTTTGACTTCCGTTAACCGGCCCCGCTAAATCCTCCCACCCTCCCCCGTGCCGGTCAACTCGACCTGGGATAGCGTGGGACGGTGACTGACGCTCCCCTCGCTGCCCGCCGCTCCACGCTCCGCACACACCACGGTGACACATTCGACGACCCGTACGAGTGGATGCGGGCGAAGGACTCCGCCGAGGTCATCGCGCACCTCGAGGCGGAGAACGCCCACACCGACGACGAGACGGCGCACCTGGCCGACCTGCGCGAGCGCCTCTTCGAGGAGATCAAGAGTCGCGTGCAGGAGACCGATCTGTCCGTTCCCACCCGGCGCGGAGACTGGTGGTACTACAGCCGCACCGAAGAGGGCGCCCAGTACGGCATCCACTGCCGGGCCGCCGCGGAGCACGACGACTGGACTCCCCCGAAGCTCGAGGCCGGCGTGCCGGTTCCCGGCGAGGTCGTGCTGCTCGACGGGAACGTCGAGGCCGACGGGCACGAGTTCTTCTCGCTCGGGGCGTTCGACACCTCGGACGACGCGACGAAGCTGCTCTGGTCGACCGACTTCGAAGGCGACGAGCTGTACACGGTGCACGTGCGCGACCTCGTCTCCGGCGAGACCCTCGACGACGAGATCCCGAACACCGGCGGCGCCTCCTTCACCCCGGACGGCACCGGCGTCCTCTACACGACCCGAGATGAAGCCTGGCGGCCCGACACCCTGTGGCTGCACCGCCTCGGCACACCGGTCGCGGACGATGTCCAGCTGTTCCACGAACCCGACGAGAAGTTCTGGCTCGGCGCCGGGATCACCCGCAGCCGCCGGTACCTCGTCGTCGGCGTCGGTTCGAGCATCACGAGCGAGGAGTACCTCGTCGATCTGACCGGCGACCTCACCGCGACGCCTCGCCTGGTGTGGCCGCGCCGCGAAGGAGTGGAGTACTCCATCGATCACGCCGTGGTGGACGGCGAGGACAGGCTCTTCATACTGCACAACGACGGAGCCCTCGACTTCGAACTCGTCTCGGTGGCGGCGTCCGACCCTCAGGGCGAACGGCGGCGGGTCGTCGCCCACGAGGCGGGAAGGCGTCTGCTCGGCATGGATGCGTTCCGCGACTTCGCAACGGTCGAGTACCGCAGCGAGGGACTCGAGCGCGTCGGGCTTCTCGACTACACCACGAACACCGTCGACGAGATCCCCTTCGACGAGCCGCTGTACTCCGCCGGAGTGAGCGGGAACCCGGAGTGGCACTCCCCCTTCCTGCGACTCGGATACACGTCGTTCGTCACGCCCGGCACGGTGTACGACCTCGACCTGTCGAACCGCGAGCTGGTGCTGCGCAAGCAGGTCACCGTACTCGGCGGCTACGACCCGGACGAGTACGGTCAGCGGCGCGAATGGGCGACGGCGTCCGATGGGGTGCGCGTGCCGATCTCCCTCGTGTGGAAGCGCTCATTCGGCGAGCCCGGTGCGGGAGCACGCCCCGTGCATCTCTACGGCTATGGTTCCTACGAGCATTCGATCGACCCCGGGTTCTCGGTCGCGCGACTCTCCGAGCTCGATCGCGGCGTGATCTTCGCGGTCGCTCACGTGCGCGGCGGCGGCGAGATGGGCCGCCAGTGGTACGAAGACGGGAAGCTGCTCAGCAAGCGCAACACCTTCACGGACTTCGTCTCCTGCGGTGAGCACCTGGTCGCGACCGGTGTCACCACGCCGAGCCGACTGGTCGCCGAGGGCGGCAGCGCGGGCGGACTGCTGATGGGCGCCGTCGCCAACCTCGCCCCCGAACTCTTCGCCGGAATCCTCGCCGGAGTTCCGTTCGTCGACGCTCTGACGACGATCCTCGACCCTTCGCTGCCCCTCACCGTGATCGAGTGGGACGAATGGGGCGATCCTCTCCACGACGCCGACGTCTACGAGTACATGAAGTCGTACTCGCCGTACGAGAACGTCCGCGACGGCGTCCAGTACCCCCGCATCCTCGCGGTGACATCACTCAATGACACCCGCGTGCTCTACGTGGAGCCGGCGAAGTGGGTCGCACGTCTGCGCGAGGCCGGTGCCTCCGACGTGCTCCTCAAGTGCGAGATGGTCGCCGGGCACGGCGGCGTGAGCGGCCGCTACAACTCATGGCGGGAGCGCGCCTTCGAGCTCGCCTGGCTGCTCGACACCCTCGGCCTCGCCGAGGCCTGAGACGCGACGACGAAGCCCGCCCGTTCGAACGGGCGGGCTCGTCGAGCGGAAGTCTCAGCCGAAGAGTGCGGCGGCCTCGTCGTAGCGGTAGCGCGGGACTGTGTTCAGCTCGCCCAGCGCATCGGCGAACGGCACCCTGACGATGTCGGTGCCCTGCATCGCCACCATCTGGCCCCAGGCTCCGTCGACGAGCGCGTCCGCGGCATGGAGGCCGAGTCGCGTCGCGAGGACCCTGTCGAACGCCGACGGGGAACCACCGCGCTGGATGTGGCCGAGGATCGTGGCGCGCGTCTCGATACCCGTGATGCGCTCGATCTCGGGAGCGAGCAGATCGCCGATGCCACCGAGCCGCGGCCGGTTGAAGGCGTCGAGCCCCTTGTCGCTGTACGCCTCGTCCATTCCGAGGAGCTTGAAGCCTTCGGAGACGACGACCAGGGGCGCGCGGCCGCGGTCGTGGGCGCTGGTCACGAGCTCGGTGATGTCGTCGATCGACATCGGCACCTCGGGGATGCAGATCACGTGGGCGCCGGCGGCCATACCGGCGTGCAGGGCGATCCAGCCGACGTGGCGTCCCATGACCTCGGCGACCATGCACCGCTGGTGGGAGTCGCCCGTGGTGCGAAGCCTGTCCATCGCATCCGTGGCGATGTTCACCGCCGTGTCGAAGCCGAACGAGTAGTCCGTCGCCTGCAGGTCGTTGTCGATCGTCTTGGGGACGCCGATGACCTTGATGCCGTCCTTCGCGAGACGGTCGGCCGCGGCGAGAGTGCCTTCGCCGCCGATCGCGATGATGCCGTCGATCTTGTGCCCGTAGAGGGTCTTGGCGATGTTCTCCGCTCCCCCGCGCTCGCCCTCGTAGGGGTTCGTGCGGCTGGTGCCGAGGATCGTGCCGCCGACCTTGGACAGGCCCTTCACCTCGTGGCGCGTGAGCGGCATGAAGTCCCCGTCGACCAGCCCCCGCCATCCGTCACGGATGCCGACGAACTCCAGGTCGTACGTGGTGGTGCCCTTGAGCACGATGCCGCGGATGACCGCGTTGAGTCCGGGGCAGTCGCCGCCGCTCGTCAGGATGCCGATCTTCATGCTGGTGCCTTCAGACGTTCGGGAGATGGGGGAAAGAGGCGACGCTGCCTTCGATCGACACTAGCGCCCCACGTACCCGGGCGCCATTCGAAGCCGACGAAAACCGTCGATCTTGACACCGCAATCCGTCGATCTCGACGAACTTCTTGATCCCGAACGCCGAAGAGGCGAAACCGACGTTAAGAACCGGAGTTCTTCGCGCCTATGCCGCGCCCAGAGCCTGACGCAGCAGGTGCATCAACGCCGCCAGCTGCACCGGCTCTGCGGCCGACTCCTCGACGGCCTCACCGTCGAGCGCGCGTGCCGCGAGGCCCTGCTTCTGGTCGATCAGCTCAGCGATCTTGGTGTCGATCGTGTGCGCGGCGATGATCCGCCACGCCGTGACCGGCTCGTCCTGACCGATGCGGTGCACGCGGTCGATCGCCTGAGTCTGTTCGGCCGCCGTCCAGGACAGCTCTGCGAGGACGACGTTCGACGCCGCCTGCAGGTTCAGACCGACGCCGGCCGCGGTGAGCGAGCAGACCGCGATCCCCACGGAAGGGTCGCTGTTGAAGTCGTCGATCGCCTGCTGGCGAGTCGTCGAGGTCTGGTCTCCGCGGATCGACACCGACCGGATGCCCACGGCGGCGAAGTGCGCCTCCGCACGGTCCATCACGTCGATGTGCTTCGCGAAGAAGACGACCTTGCCGACAGACCGCTGCAGCTGCGCTGCATAGTCCGCCGCGAGCTGCGCCTTGGCCTGGCCGATTCGGCGGACCATCGTGAAGACGTTGTCTCCTCCGGTGCCCGCGGCCTTCGACTCGTCGAGCTCGTTCTGGGCGACGAGGCGGACGATGTCCTCGTCGATCTCCCCGGGCGCCAGTCCACGGTCTCCGCGGGCCTCGATGATGCGACGGTACCGAGCCGCGAGCCGCTCGCCGAGTTCGCGTTCGGCCTGGCGGATGCTCCGTCCGAACTCGTCGTCGAGCTGCACCGGCAGGTCGGCGATCAGCTTGTCCGGCAGATCGGCGGCGACGTCCTTCTTCTTGCGTCGGACGATGCCCATCGAGATGACGGCGTCGCGTGCCTCGGGGTAGAACGCCTTGTCGGCCGGGGTGAACCCCGTGGCGTCGAGCTTCTCCATCAGCTCGGGGCCGGGCTTCTCGCCCGTAGTCCACCCCAGGAAGCGCCAGATCGCGTCGAAGTCCTCGACGTCGTTGATCAGCGGCGTGCCGGTGAGGGCGAGCATCAGGGGATCATGCCCCGGCGTGCGCTCACGCACCTGAGCAGCCAGCGAGAGGACGTTCTGGGAGCGCTGCGAAGAGAGGTTCTTGATGAAGTGCGCCTCGTCGACGACCATTCCGCGCAGACCGATCGAGGCCAGCCACGACATGTGCCGATCGAGGATCTCGTAGTTCACGATGAACACGTCGGCGAACGCGTCGATGTCGGTGCCGTCGCCCTGGATGACCGTGGCGCGGCGCTGCGGCGTCCACCGCTCGACCTCACGCGCCCAGTTCATCTTCACGACGTTGGGCACGACGACGAGCAGCGGGTACGCACCGGCCACCGAGGCGGCCAGCACCGACTGCGCCGTCTTGCCGAGGCCGGGCTCGTCTGCCAGGAGGAAGCTGCGGTGACCCGCCTTCACCGCCTCCAGGAACCGCGACTGATGCACCATGACCTCGAGGCCCTTGGGCGAGATGTGGTCGTACTCCGGCGCCGGCGGCAGATCCATCGACGCAGCGGATCCGCCGGCTCCGGTCTCGAACGCCTTGTACAGCGGGCCCATGAGCTCCCAGCCGTCGAGGCGGCGGCGCGGGGTCGCAGCCGGACGCGGCGTGAGATCCGGAGCGAGGAACGGGTTCGCCAGCTGCCGCGACTCGACCGAAGGAGGCGTGACCTGTCGCTCGGCGATCGCCGCGGGAACCGTGGAGATCTGAACGGGTGCGGCATCGGCGATGATCAGCTCCTCGGGAGCGAGCTCCGCTCCCGACTCGAGAAGCCAGTCGCGTCGCATGCGCTTGGCGACCGGCGACGTCGCCTGGTCGGCCTCGAGCAGCTGGATGAGCGACGTGTCGCGCGCGGCCGTCTTGGCGAGGATGGTGGCCACACCGTCGAGGCGCTTCAGCAGCTCAGCGCGTGCCGGGTCACCGATCTCGGAGTCCGCCTTCACTCTGGCGCGCTCCTCGCGCACCAGGAACGCGATCACCTGGAACTTCACCCGGTTCGTCGGGCCAAGCTTCCCGCGCTGCGACTTCGCCTCGATCTCGCGCACCTTGCGCGCGAGGATCGGGATGAGGGGTGCCTCATCGTCGCGACGGGACGTCTTCTTGCGCCGCGTGGCGGCGGTTGCCGTAGTCGGCATGCTCCTCCTGAGCGTGAAGGCTCCGGCTTCCCCATGAAGCCCTGAACCGTTCTCGTTGTCCGCGTGTGGCGTGAGCCAGGACCGTACGAACAGTGGGTCGTCTTCCCGTCGAAGCACGCGAGAAGCGTGAGAATCGGCGGGAGCCGACTCCATTCTATGTCATCGGACGGTCGTCCTGCAGATCGCCCACGCCGAGTCGTCGGACGACGACCGGGAAGTACCGTGGCAGGGCGATTATGCGGATGTGATGCCGAGAGCCCGAGCAGCGTCCGTGACGTCCGCACCCATCTGCTCCATCAGCTTCTCGATGCCCTCGAAGGCGACCATGCCCCGCAACCTCGCCACGAACTCGACCGTGACATCGTGTCCGTACAGGTCGAGTCCGGTCTCCCCCAGCACGTGCGCCTCGACCTGACGTACGAGCACGTCGTCGAAGGTCGGATTCGTGCCCACCGAGATCGCGGACGGATGACGGATGCCGGTGTCGTGGTCGACGAGCCACCCGGCGTACACCCCGTCGGCGGGGACGAAGGCGTCGACGATGGTCGAGAGGTTGGCTGTGGGGAACCCCAGCTCCCGCCCGCGCTTGAGGCCGTGGACGACCTCGCCGCGGACGTCGGGATAGCGCCCGAGCACCGTGGCGGCCGAAGCGACGTCCCCCTCCATCAGCAGCTCTCGGATCCAGCTGGACGAGACGCGGCGAGGGGAACCGGGAAGATACACATCGTCGACGACCTCGACGGAGAAGCCGTAGCGAGGGCCGAGTTCGCGTAGCAGCTCGGGCGTGCCCGCGCCTCGGTGCCCGAAGCGGAAGTCCTGACCGACCAGGACGGTCGACACCTGCAGCGCACCGACGAGGATGTCGACGACGAAGTCCTCCGCGCTGCGGGCGGCCATCTCCTCGTCGAATGTGAGCACGAGTGTCGCGTCGAGCCCGAGGCCGCCCAACAGCTCGAGCTTGCGCTCGACCGTGACGACGTTCTCGGGACAGCGATCCGGCCGGATGACTGCCAGCGGATTGCGGTCGAAGGTCACGGCGACCGCGCGGCTCCCGGTGGTGGCGGCGGCTTCCTTCAGCCGTTCGATGACCGCACGATGACCGGCGTGGACACCATCGAACTTGCCGATGGCGACGGCGCTCGGGCCGAATCCGCCGGGAACCTCCTCCGGGCTGCGGAAGACGATCACGCGTGCACCTCGGCCGGAATCGCGGCGTCCACGGGGCGGTGCGTGCGCAGCCACCAGATTCCGAACACCGGGAGGACCAGCGGGATGAACAGGTAACCGCGCCCGAACAGCGACCACACCGTCTCGTGCTGGAACAGCGCCGGCATCAGGATGCTCAGCAGTCCCACCACGAGGACACCGGTGAGCTCGAAGACGATCGCGACCCAGGCGACGGTGTACCACCCACGACGACGGGCCAGGACGAGCGCGAGTGTCGCGAGGATGTAGACGACCGCAGCGAGTGCGGAGAGGGAGTACGCCAGCGGTGCCTCGTCGAATCGGCGGACGATCTGCACGAAGCTGCGGCCTGTGGCGGCCAGCGCCATGACGGCGTAGACGATCACGAGGACGCGACCGATTCCGGTCATCCGAGTGGAGGGGGCGGTGGAGCTCATAGCGCATTCCATCCTAGAGCCGCGGGAGGGCACCGGACTCCGCCACGACCCCTCGCGTCACGCGATCTGGACGGTCCAGATGACCTGCATGCGCCACAGCATGATCGCGATCGCGAGCGCGGCCACACCCAGGATCACCGTGCTCCACCGGCTGCGCTCCATGAGCGCCCACAGTACGGCTCCGATGGGCAGGAGCACCGCCGACACCAGGTAGACCCAGTACTCGAGCAAGTCCCCCGTCGGCGGGTTGCCGGCGAGCGGTGCGACGATCGCGACGATCACCTGGACGACGAGCAGCACCTCCACGAGGGCGAGCGCCCCGACGCTGATGTCGCTCGGTCGCCGACCACTCAGTCCGGCGACGATGCAGAAGATCCCGGCAGCGACGGCGACTGCGATCTGCGCGATCGTGAGCCACAGGATCATCGGTCGCCCTCCGGCATGTTCATGGCGCTCTTCAGATCTGCGCCCCGCTTCTCGACGATGCCCACCAGAAGGCCGTCCGGGTCGATCGCGGCACCGAGAGCGTCTGCGAGGCGGGCGGCCTGCCCTCCCAGTCGCTTGCCGTGTCGGAGGTCCCGTGCTTCTTCCGCGGACATCTCCAGCACCGGAAGGATGCGCCCCGCCGCGTCGCCTGGAGTCAGCGTCGGCGCGCCTTCGAGCGCATCGAGACCGACGGCATCCGTCACTTCGAACGGCCCGACCCGCGTGCGCCGCAGCGCGGTGAGGTGTCCGCCGACACCGAGTGCGGCGCCGAGGTCACGGGCGAGCGACCGGATGTACGTGCCGGAAGAGCAGTCGACGATCACATCGAGATCGAGAAAACCGTCTTGCTGACGCCGTGCCGACACGTCGAAGCGAGACACGACGACGTCCCGCGCGGCGAGCACGACCTCTTCGCCGGCACGCACACGATCGTATGCACGTCGTCCGTCGACCTTGATGGCGGACACCGAGCTGGGAACCTGGGAGATCTCTCCGGTCAACGCCAGGATGCCCTCGTCGACCGCGGCATCCGTGACCGCGCTCCATGCCTCGGGTTCGGCGGTCATGAGGATCTCGCCCTCGGCGTCGTCCGTCCCGGTGGTCTGTCCGAGACGGATCGTCGCCTCGTAGGTCTTGTCCGCGCCGACGATGTAGGTCAGCAGCCGGGTGGCACCTTCGATGCCGATGACGAGGAGTCCGGTCGCCATCGGATCGAGTGTCCCCGCATGGCCGACCTTCCGCGTCCCGAACGCGCGCCGCGTGCGGGCGACCACGTCGTGGCTGGTCAGCCCAGCGGGCTTGTCGACGAGAAGGATGCCGGGCGAGACCATCCCCTCAGCCTACCGACGACGCGCGCGCCCCCGGTCCGAGGCAGCCCCCGGTGCCGCACCGTGAATCGCCGGACCGACCACGGGTCACGGCTCACGTACGCTGGAGGGATGCCCGGACCGCAGGCCCCTTCCGATGTCGTATCGCGCCTGCCGACGTGGTATCGATCGACCGCTCGAGACCTGCCGTGGCGCCGAGCGGAGTTCCATGACGAGTTCGGCGCGTGGGGCGTCCTGGTCAGCGAATTCATGCTTCAGCAGACTCCGGTCTCCCGAGTCGTCCCGCACCTCGAGGCGTGGCTCGCGCGCTGGCCCACACCCGCGGCGATGGCCTCTGCCTCGGCCGCGGAAGTCGTGCACCAGTGGGCCAATCTCGGATACCCGCGTCGCGCGCTCTGGTTGTTCCGGGCGGCTGTCGAGATCACCGAGCGGCACGGCGGGATCGTGCCGCGCGACGTCGAGGCCCTGCTCGCCCTGTCCGGCATCGGCGACTATACGGCCCGCGCGGTCGCGGTCTTCGCTTACGGCGACCGTCACCCGGTCGTCGACACGAACACTCGGCGCGTCCTGGCCAGGGCTGTTCAGGGGCGGGCCCAGCCGGCACCGCCCTCGCGGCGCGACCTGGAGCTGATGGACTCCCTCCTGCCCGACTCACTGGCCGACGCCGCGGAGTTCAACGCCGCCATGATGGAGCTCGGCGCGACCGTGTGCACGTCGCGGGCACCGCGATGCGAGCAGTGCCCCCTGGCCAACAGCTGCGCGTGGCTGGCAGCCGGCAGGCCGGACACCGGGGATGAACGCCGTCGCCAGGCCACCTACGAAGGCTCGGATCGACAGGCACGCGGTGCCGTGCTGCGGCTGCTGCGCGATCGGTCCCCGGAGGCGGTGCCGCTCGACCTCGTGCTCCCGGAGTGGCCGGATCCCCGTCAGCGCGACCGGGCGATCGACTCGCTCATCGCCGACGGTCTCGCCGAAGCCGACGGGATGGCCCTCTCGCTGCCGCGCTGACGAGCTCAGAGGTGATGGTCGGTGCGATGTGCCAGCACCGTCAGCTCGACCCGACTGCGGACATCGAGTTTCGCGAAGACCCGGCCGAGGTGGACCTCCACCGTACGGACCGAGAAATTGAGCATCTCGGCGATGTCACGGTTCGCCGCCCCGCCGACGGCGTACATCGCGACTTCCAGCTCGCGCGCGGTCAGCTGCAGCGACCATGCGGCTCGACACGCCGCCAGCGGATCGACGGTGGGAACGATGCTCCCCTCCTTGGCATCGAGCCTGTCCAGCCGTCCGCGGATCGTGCGCGCCCATGCCGTCGCACCGCACAGCTCGAACAACCTCTCGGCGTGCTCCAGGTGGATACGAGCCGAGGGATGATCGTCGCGGATGGCGTACTGGGTGCCGAGCATCGTCTCCACCCTCGCCCGCGCGAACGGGGAGCGGAGCGTCCGCGCCTCCTCGCGCACTTCGACGCACTCGGAACGCCAGCGACCATCCCCAGCCGTCGCCAGCCGGACGCGCAGACTCTGCGCGAGGGCGATCTCCGGCGGCTCGATGGACGGCGCGGGGGTCGAGCGTCCGTCCGGATCGAGCGCCAGCTCGTCGAGCGCGGGAACCGTCATGGTGGTCCGCGCCGATCCGAGATCGGCCCAGAGACGGATGGTGGCTGCAGCGTCGTCGAATGAACCGGCGAGAAACGACTGGATGCCGCGGTCGACGAGACGGTCGATCCTCGCGCCCGCCGGCAGCCCTTCGGTGAGCGATCGGGCGTACGGTCCGAGTTCACCGAGCACGGCGAGGTCGAGACGTCTGGCCAGCACCACGCCCAACCCGGCGAGTGGCAATGACACCGGCAGCACGAGTGCGGCCTGGATCAACCGGTCGCGCGCGAGGCCGATGTCGCCACGCCACACCAGCAACAGAACCTCGACGACCGCGCGATACGCCTGGACGACGGGGCTGTGCTCGAATCCCGGAACGAACGGATCCGCGTCGGCGGGCATCCCCGATCCGCCGCTCGCGAGCACGCGCAGCCCCAGGTCAACGTCCCCGCCCATCGCGGCCTGCAGCGCGCGCAGCATTCCTCCCGTCACCGGCCCGGAGCCTACGGTCGCGCCGATGTCGCGTTCACCCGCGATCAGCCAGCTCAGCGCGACGACGGGGTCCCTGAGTTCGTGCTCGGCACCGATCCGCGTGGCGCCTTCCCGGACGGCGTCGAGCCAGACACGCATCCCGCGCCGATCGCCCCGTTCCGCGCACAACACCGCAGCCAGAGCAGCCGCCCTCGTCCAGTGGCACCAGTCGTCGGAGTCGTCCGTGCACGGGCGCAGCACTCGCGGGTCGACCTCCGGCACCGAGCCCTGCTCGAATGCCTGCGCGACGAACAGACCGCCGAGGGCCTGGAGCCGCCGACGCTCCGCCCCGTGCGGGTACAGACCGCCGAACCACGCGACCGCCTCCGCAGCGAAGCCGGCGCCGACGGCCGAAGCGCCCGCCACGAGATGCGCTTCTTCGCGGGCTCCGCCGACAGCATGTTCCGCCGCCTCTCTCGCGAGCAGCAGCGCGCGTTCCGGGTGGCCGGCCTCACTGAGCTGTCGCGCGATGACCGTCAGCTCGACCGCGGTCTCGGGAGCCGCCTCGAGGGACGCGCGAGCGCGGTGCCAACCCTCGCTCACCCGGTCACCCCGACGGCGGAAGATCGCGCTCAGCCGCTCGTGGACACCGGCGATGGCTGCGGTGCCGGTGGTGGCTCTGATCCAGATGGAGAGACGGGGATCGGCGAAGCGCGAGTGGCCGGCATGCACCCGGATGTGCTCCCCCACCGGAGCTGCGGCGATCGCGGCCGCCGACCTGCCGTCGAACTCGAGGAGGGCGTCGAGTCCACCGTCCAGGCAGACGGAGAGCGCCGTCAGCAGCTCGCGATCCCTGTCATCGAACTGCGTGGCGTCGAATCTCCGCACGATCGAGGGCACGAGCGGGAGCGGGCTGGGCAGCGGGAGCCGACCGTGGCGTTGGTCCGCTGACAGGCGCTCGGCGACTTCGCGGATCGTCGGAGAATCCGCGTCCAGCTCGGCAGCGAGACGGGCGAGCACGTGCGGCACACAGCCGAGGTCGAGCTCCAGGAGCTCGTCCAGCAACACGCCCAACGCGGCGGGCGCGACGAAGAGAGCCCCCTGCGTACCCGTACCCTCGATGCCGTTCCCCCAGCTTCACGGAAGCGTTCCCGCGAAGCCGAGCGTATCAAACGGCGATCACTCCGGGTCGTCCTCCGTGCGGTACGGATCGGCGTCGCCGGCGTGAGATGCGGAAGACGCGAGTTTCGCGACGTCGGCATCGCGCTGCTGTGCCTCGCGGAGCAGCGCACCGATATGGTCCGCGTTCTCCGGGAGGGCATCCGGGATGAACTCGAGCGTGGGCACCAGACGGGTGCTCAGCTGCCGCCCGACCTCGCTGCGCAGCATGCCGGTCGCCGAAGTGAGCGCGGCACCGCTGGCGATGCGCTCTTCTTCCGTGCCCAGCACCGTGTAGAACACCGATGCGTGCTGAAGGTCACCGGTCACACGGACGTCGGTGATGGTGACGAAGCCGAGGCGCGGATCGCGCAGCCCCTTCTCCAGCCGCTCGGCGAGGATCACGCGGATACGATCCGCGAGTCGGGCCTGTCGTTCGCCTGCCATTGTTCTCTCCCTGTCCAGGAACCCTCAGGGCGTCCTCCTCTCCGCGCTCCGGAGGAGCGGGAGCGAAGGACGCCCGAAGGTGTTTCGAAATTGATCAGCCGCGAGGCTTCTCGATGAGCTCGGTCGTCTCGATCTCGTCGCCGATCTGGATGTCGTTGTACTTTCCGAGACCGATACCGGCCTCGTAGTCGGTACGGACCTCGGTGACGTCATCCTTGAAGCGACGCAGCGACTCGATGGCGAGACCATCGGCCAGCACGACGCCGTCGCGGATGACACGAGCCTTGGCGTTTCGCGTGATCGTTCCCGATCGCACGATGACACCGGCGATGTTGCCGAACTTCGAGGAGCGGAACACCTCGCGGATCTCGGCGACACCCGACTGGACCTCTTCGTACTCCGGCTTGAGCATGCCCTTGAGCGAGCTCTCGATCTCGTCGATCGCGTTGTAGATGACGGAGTAGAAACGGATGTCCACGCCTTCACGGGCGGCGCGCTCGCGCGCCTTCGTGTCGGGGCGGACGTTGAAGCCCACGATGATCGCGTTGTCGATCGTCGCCAGGTTCACGTCGGACTCGGTGATCGCACCGACGCCGCGGTGGATGATGCGCAGCTGCACCGAGTCGTCGACCTCGATCTTGAGGAGCGACTCCTCCAGCGCCTCGACGGCACCGGAGACGTCACCCTTGATGATGAGGTTGAGCGACTCGACCTTGCCGTCTTCGAGAGCACGGGTGAAGTCTTCGAGCGAGATGCGCTTGCGGGCCTTGGCCAGCTGGGCGTTGCGCTCGACTGCTTCACGCTTCTCAGCGATCTGGCGGGCCATGCGGTCTTCCTCGGTGACGATGAAGACGTCACCGGCACGCGGCACGGAGTTCAGACCCTGCACCTGCACCGGACGCGACGGGTAGGCCTCGAGGACCTGCTCGCCGTTCTCGTCGGCCATGGCACGCACGCGACCGTAGGCCGTTCCGGCGACGATGGCGTCACCGATCCGGAGCGTTCCGGACTGGATCAGCACGGTGGCGACAGAACCGCGACCCTTGTCGAGCTTCGCCTCGATCGCGACACCGCGGGCACCCTTGTTCGGGTTGGCGGTCAGATCGAGACCTGCGTCGGCAGTGAGCAGCACGGCGTCCAGGAGCTCCTGGATACCCGTGTTGGCGCGAGCGGAGACGTCGACGAACATGACGTCGCCACCGAACTCCTCGGCGACCAGGCCGTACTCGGTGAGCTGCTGACGCACCTTCGACGGGTTCGCGTCGGGCTTGTCCACCTTGTTCACCGCGACCACGATCGGCACGTTCGCCGCCTGCGCGTGGTTCAGCGCCTCGACCGTCTGCGGCATGATGCCGTCGTCGGCTGCGACCACGAGGATCGCGAGGTCGGTGACCTGCGCACCACGGGCACGCATGGCGGTGAACGCCTCGTGACCCGGGGTGTCGATGAACGTGATGGCCCGCTCGATGCCCTCGTGCTCGGTCCAGACCTGGTACGCACCGATGTGCTGGGTGATGCCACCGGCTTCACCCTCGATGACGTTCGTCTGACGGATCGCGTCGAGCAGTCGCGTCTTACCGTGGTCGACGTGACCCATGACGGTCACGACTGGAGGACGGATCTCGAGGTCGTCTTCGCTCTCCGCCTCCAGCTCGGCCTCGAGGTCGAGACCGAAGCCCTCGAGGAGCTCCTTGTCCTCGTCCTCGGGCGAGACCATCTGGATCTTGTAGCCGAGCTCGGCGCCCAGGACCTCGAACGTCGCCTCATCGAGGGACTCGGTGGCCGTGGCCATCTCGCCCAGGTTGAAGAGGATGGTGACGAGGGTTCCGGGCTGGACCGTGTAGCCGGTCAGCGTCTCGATCTTGTCGGCGAAGTCCGCGATGGATGCGCCGCGGCGCATGCGGATGACCTCTCCGTTGCCGCGGGTGACGTTGACGCCACCGACGACCGGAGCACTCCGCATCTCGAACTCTTGCCGCTTCGCCCGCCGCGACTTGCGCTGCTTGCTCTTGCCGCCACCCTTGCCGAAGGCACCTGCGGTACCACCGCCGGGACCACGGCCACGACCGCCACCGCCACCGGGACGACCGGCGAAACCGCCGCCACCGCCGGGACGTGCACCAGGACCACCGGCACCGCCGGGTCCACCGGCACCGCCGGGACGACCGGGGCCGCCGGGACGCTGCTGGAACGGAGCGCCGGGACGACCGCCACCACCGCTACGGGGCGCACCGGGACGAGGCGAACCGGGACGCGGAGCACCCGGACGGGGTGCACCGGGGCGCGGAGCCTGCGGACGCGGGATGTTGCCCGGCGTCGGGCGCTGGCCCATGCCCTGGGCGGATGCGAAGGGGTTGTTACCCGGGCGGGGTCCGGCCGGGCGCTGACCCATCCCCTGCGCGGAGGAGAACGGGTTGTTGCCGGGACGCGGAGCGCCAGGAGTCGGTGCACCGCCCTCTGCAGGCTTGGGTGCGTCCGCTGCCGCTGCTGCAGGTGCCTCTGCCACGGGGGCAGGCGCCGGTACAGCGGGCGCGGGCGCCTCGGGGGCCGGAGCCTCCGGGGCAGGCTTGGGACCGGGCTTCGGGCCCGGGGTGGGTCCGGGCTTGGCGCCCGGCTTCGCTGCCGACTTGGCGGCAGCCGGCTTGGACGCGGGAGCAGCTTCAGCCGCACCCTTGAGCGACCCGTCGGCCTCGATCGCCGCGCGCAGCTTGCGCGCCACCGGCGGTTCGATGGTCGAAGAGGGGCTCTTCACGAACTCGCCGAGTTCTTTGAGCTTTGCAAGAGCGACCTTGCTGTCGACGCCGAGTTCGGCGGCGATCTCATGTACGCGTGGTTTACCAGCCACAATTCTCCTGTCTGAGTCGGTCCACCCAGACAGGGCAGACCACTAGTCGCGGACGGGTCTCATTTCGAGCCGTTCACTTTGTTTCCATAGCTGTTCAGCCTTTGTTTCTTGGTGGGTGCTGTTCGAAGATCCGCGTGTCCAGCTCAGTGGATACGCGCAGTGCTCGTCCGAATGCGCGGCGCCGCAGAGCGGCATCCATGCATTCCCGAGTCGGATGGACCCACGCGCCGCGCCCCGGCAGGACAGCACGGTCATCGGGGATGAGGGTGTCGTTCTGGGCCACCACCCTGAGCAGGGCGGTGCGGGGAGCACGCGTGCGACAACCGACGCACGTTCGTACGGGTTCCATCTTACACCTGCGTTTCACCCCGCCTCGCCCGCACGCCGGGCGAGGCGGAAGGCCGGAGCCGGTCAGTCGAGGACGCTGTCCGGCTGGATGTCGATCTTCGCACCCGTGAGCTTGGCGGCCAGACGCGCGTTCTGACCCTCCTTGCCGATCGCGAGTGACAGCTGGTAGTCGGGCACCAGCGCGCGGACGGCTTTGGTGCTCGCGTCGAGCACGAAGGCGCTCGTGACCTTCGCCGGCGAGAGCGCGTGCGCCACGAACGTGGGCAGATCGGCGTCGTAGTCGACGATGTCGATCTTCTCCCCCGCGAGCTCCTCCGTCACGGCGCGCACGCGGCGTCCGAGCTCGCCGATGCAGGCGCCCTTCGCGTTGATCGACGGGTCGTTCGCCTTGACCGCGATCTTCGTGCGGTGCCCGGCCTCGCGAGCCAGGGCCACGATCTCGACGAGACCGGCGGCGATCTCCGGCACCTCGAGCGCGAAGAGCTTGCGGACGAGCCCCGGGTGGGTGCGGGACACCGTGATCTGCGGTCCCTTGAGACCCTTGGCGACGCTGGTGACGTACACGCGCAGGCGTGATCCGTGGGTGTACTCCTCACCGGGCACCTGCTCCTCGGGGGGCAGGATCGCCTCGACGGCACCGAGGTCGACGTGGATCATGCGCGGGTTCGGACCCTGCTGGATCACGCCGGCGACGATGTCGCCCTCTTTGTCCTTGAAGTCTCCGAGCACCACGTCGTCCGCGATGTCACGCAGACGCTGGCTGATGACCTGCTTGGCGGCGAAGGCCGCGATGCGACCGAAGTCGTCGGGGGTCGCATCCTCTTCGCCGATGATGGCATCTTCCTCGTCGCGGACGACCTGCAGGATCGCGACGTGCCCGGTCTTGCGGTCCAGGTGCACGCGGACGCCTTCGGGCGTCACACCGTCGTCGGAGACGTGCTTGGAGTATGCGGTCAGGATCGCCTGCTCGATGATCGCGACGAGTTCGTCGAAGGGGATCGCCTTCTCCTTCTCGATCCCTCGCAGAAGACTCAGTTCGATGTCCATGACGGCCTCTCTATTCAGCTCTCGTCGCGCCTGTTCGCACGCGCGACATCCGTACCACGATACCCTGTGCCAACCGGCCCCTGCCACGACGGCAGCAGTTTTCCGCGCCGGAAGTCGAGGAGGACAGATGGGATCGTTCGACACCATCGTGATCGGTGCGGGGATATCGGGTGTCACCGCCGCCCGGATGCTCGCCGATGCCGGGCATCGGGTCGTGGTCCTCGAAGGACGCGATCGCATCGGTGGCCGGATGCACACCGACCGGGAAGCGGGGTTTCCCGTGGATCGCGGCGCCTCGTGGATCCATGGGATCGACGGTTCGCCGCTGTGGGATCTCGTCCAGGCGCTTCGGATTCCGACCATCGAGTACACGGTGGGCAGTTTCCAGGTCGGCGGGCGGCCCATCGAGAACTTCGACGGAGACGGAAGACCCATGGGCTCCGATGCCACCGCTCGATGGATCGACGACGTCGACGCGGTCGATCGCCTTCTCGTCGACGAGATCGCCACCTCCTCCCCCGGCGACACATATCTGGATGTGACGGAGCGCGCGCTCGATCGTTCCGGCCTCACCCCTGAGCGCATCGACGACATCCGCGAGTTCTTCCGCCACCGGGTCGAGGAGCAGTGCGGGGCCTGGATCGGAGACCTCGACGCGCACGGCCTCGACGAGGACGCGATAGACGGTGACGAGGTGATCTTCCCGCACGGCTACGACGAGGTTCCTCGACGCATCGGCGCGGGCCTCGACATCCGCTTCGAGACGACGGCGACGAAGATCGTCCGCTCCACCGGAGGGGTGACCGTCCATGCCGGCGACACGGCATTCACGGCGGATCAGGTCGTCGTGACGGTTCCGTTGGGCGCGCTCAAGGCAGGGTCGATCGAGTTCGAGCCGGCGCTGCCGGAGGCCGTGGCCGGTCCTCTCTCACGTCTCGGGATGGGGATCTTCAACAAGGTGTTCATCCAGTTCGACCAGCGGTTCTGGAACGAGGACAGCTATGTGCTGCGAGCGCTCGGCGAGGCCGGCGAACACTGGCATTCCTGGTACGACGTCTCCGCCGTCAGCGGGCTGCCCACCCTGCTGACCTTCGCCGCCGGACCGTTCGGACGGCGAATGCAGGAGCTCCCCGACGAGGAGGTGGTCGCCGACGTCGTGCGCGCGCTCCGCGCCCTCTATGGAGACGCGGTCGGCGAGCCCCGGGCGCACTGGGTCACGCACTGGGGCGACGACGAGTTCTCGAACGGCTCATACTCGTACCTCGCCCTCGGGTCCACGCACCACGACCACGACGACCTGGCCGGCCCCGTCGACGGAGTCCTGCACTTCGCGGGTGAGGCCACCTGGGGTGACGAACCGGCGACCGTCGGGGCCGCCTACTACTCGGGGCGCCGAGCCGCGGAACGGGTGCTGGGCCGGACAGTCGACCTCGACGGGTTCGCGGCCCGCATCATCGAGCGGGAGCAGAAGGAAGCGCGTTGATCGCGCCGATCAGTCGGAACAGATTCCCGACCTGACGCTGATCGAGATGGAGGATCAGCCGCGGCAGCTCCAGCTGGTCGTCGTCGACGATCTCGGGTTGCCGTGGCGCGGTCCGCTCGATCCGTCCGGAGGAGAGCATCGAGGCGAACTGTTCGTTCAGCGCGTCGAGCTCTTCATCCGTCGGCTCGGCGCGCAGACGGAGCACGAGCGCGTCGCCGACCCAGCGCAGTGAGTCGTAGTTGTGCCAGAACCCGGTGATCTCCGCCCGAGCGGCCTCCACGGAATCGGTGATCACCACCCGATCGAAGTCGCCTTCCGAGATGACTCCGGTCGGTGCGAGGTGGTCGTCGATGAAGCTGCGAAGACCCTGCCAGAACGTCCCACCCGGCTGGTCCAGGAGCACGATCGGCGTCGGCTCCGCCTTGCCGGTCTGCTGCAGGGTGAGCAGCTCGAACATCTCGTCCAGGGTGCCGAATCCTCCGGGGAGGCAGATGAAGCCGAGCGATTCCTTGATGAGCATCAGCTTGCGAGTGAAGAAGTACTTCATCGCGACGACCTGATCGTTGTCGGTGAGGAGGCCCTGCGCCTTCTCCTCGAACGGCAGCCGGATCGACACGCCGAGCGAGAGCGCCGGCCCCGCACCCTCGGAGGCCGCCTGCATGATGCCGGGCCCCGCGCCCGTGACGACCATCCAGCCGTCGCCCGCCAGCGCCGCGGCGACGTCGCGCGCGGTGAGGTACAGCGGATCGTCCTGCCTGGTGCGGGCCGACCCGAAGACCGTCACCTTGGGGACTCCGCGGAACGGGGCGAACAGACGGAACGCGTCGCGCATCTCGGCCAGAGCCGCCGAGGCGATCTTCAGATCGAGGCGGTCGGCGCCGTCTTCGCCGAGCAGGATCGCGGTGCGCAGCATCCGCATCACCAGCCGTCGGTCGGCATGCACCCCGGCCTCATCGAGGACGGCGTTGATCTCGGAGCTGAGGGCTTCGGGCAGTGGTTCGTCGATCATGACACCAGCGTGGCACGCGGCGCGGAGACCGCGGCCCGCAACGCCGGGCATCGTGTCGACGTCCGACATCGCGGGCGTGAGCACTCCCTGACCGCGCTGTCAATGCCCGTGCCCTCCGCTCCCCCGCACGGCACTCTGACGACATGACCGAGATCACAGGAACCGAAGCCCTCGCCCGCGTCGCAGACCTCGTGGAAGACATCGACATCGCGATGCTCACCACCACGGACGACGACGGCAACCTCGTGAGCCGCCCGATGTCGACCCGACAGATGGATGAAGCGGGGAACATCTGGTTCTTCACGGCCGAGGACACCGAGAAGGTCGAGGAAGCACAGCGACACCACGACGTGGGCCTGGCCTACTGCGACGCCAAGGGCATGCGTTATGTATCCGTCGCCGGCACGGCCGAGGTCGTCCACGACCGGACCAAGATGGAGGAGCTCTACTCCACGTCGCTCGAGATCTGGTTCGCAGACGGACTGGAGACCCCGGGGATCACGCTCCTCAAGGTGACCCCGAAGGTGGTCGAGTTCTGGGAGCCGGCGAAGGGCAAGCTCGCGCTGGCTGCCGGCGCCCTGAAGTCGCTCGTCACCCGCGACACACCGGACGACGACATCATGAACCACGGCCACATCGTCTGCTGACGACGCGGCCGAGGTCTGTCAGGAAGCGGAGAGACGCCCCACGACGTCTTCCACAGAGACCGTGTCGCGGTCGCCGGTGCGGCGATCCCACAGCTCGACCTGACCGTCGGCCGCACCGCGTCCGACGATGACGATCTTCGGCACGCCGACGAGTTCGGCGTCACCGAACTTCACGCCGGGCGAGACCTTCGGGCGGTCGTCGTAGAGCACGTCGAGACCAGCGGCCTCGAGCTGTGTGGAGAGTCCCTCTGCCACCTCGAACGCGACCTGGTCCCGGCCGGCGGCGACGACCTGCACGTCGAACGGCGCGACGGAAGCGGGCCAGATCAGGCCCTTCTCGTCGTTGTTCAGCTCGGCGATGATCGCGAGGATGCGGGTCACGCCGATGCCGTACGAGCCCATCGTGACGGTGACGAGCTTGCCGTTCTCGTTCAAGACCTTGAGTCCCAGGGCCTCGGCGTACTTGCGGCCGAGCTGGAAGACGTGACCGATCTCCATGCCCCGGGCGAGCTCGACCGGGCCGGAGCCGTCGGGGGCGGGATCTCCCGCACGCACGTTCGCGATCTCCACGATCCCGTCGGCGGCGAAGTCGCGACCGGCGACGACGGAGTGCGCATGCTTCTCATCGATGTTCGCGCCGGTGATCCAGCTGGTGCCCTCGCTGACGCGCGGGTCGACCAGATAGCGGATGCCGGTGGCCGACTCCACGCCGAGCACGGCGCCGGTCGACGACCAGGGACCGATGTATCCCTTCACCAGAAGCGGATTGTTCTCGAAGTCATCCGCCGTGGCCGTCTCGACCGCGGCGGGCGCGAACGCCACCTCGGCGCGTTTCTCATCGACCTCGCGGTCGCCGGGGATGCCGACGATGACAAGCTCGCGAGTGCCGTCCAGGTGGGTCAGGGCGAGGACGACGTTCTTCAGCGTGTCGGCCGCCGTGAACTCCCCCTCGAGCTCGCGGTTGGCGTGCGCGACCAGCGTCTCGATCGTCGGCGTGTCCGGCGAGTCGAAGATCACCGGCGCCGCATCTTCGTCGAACGGGACGGCGTCGGGAACCGCGGTGGTGAAAGCCTCGACGTTCGCCGCATATCCGCCGGCGCTGCGCACGAAGGTGTCTTCGCCGACCGGGGTCGGGTGCAGGAACTCTTCGCTGCGGGAACCGCCCATCGCACCGGCATCCGCCTGCACGATGACGTACTCGAGGCCGAGCCTCTGGAAGATGCGCTCGTAGGCATCCCGCTGCGCCTGATAGCTGACGTTCAGACCCTCATCCGACGAATCGAACGAGTACGCGTCCTTCATCGTGAACTCACGGCCGCGGAGCAGGCCGGCGCGAGGACGAGCCTCGTCGCGGTACTTGTCCTGGATCTGGTAGATCGTGAGCGGTAGATCCTTGTACGACGAGTACAGGTCCTTCACGAGCAGCGTGAAAGCCTCTTCATGGGTCGGAGCGAGGAGGTAGTCGCCGCCCTTGCGGTCCTGCAGGCGGAAGAGCAGATCGCCGTACTCGTCCCAGCGGCCGCTGGCCTCGTAGGCTTCCCGCGGCATGAGTGCGGGGAAATGGACCTCCTGCGCGCCCGCGGCGGCCATCTCGTCGCGGATGACCGTCTCGATCTTCGCCTTGACGCGAAGCCCCAGCGGCAGCCACGCGAAGATGCCGGCGGCCTGCGGGCGGATGTATCCGGCCCGGATCAGCAGCCGGTGACTGGCGACCTCTGCGCCTGCAGGGTCTTCGCGGAGCGTACGGAGGAAGAAGTTCGAAAGACGAGTGACCACGGAGCAAGTCTAGTGAGCCGTGACCACTCGTCTTCGACGCCGTCAGTTGAGCGCGGGCAGGTTCGCGGGCACGACGCCGCCGGCGTACAGGTCGGCCGCGAGCTCCTGGAGTGCGGTGAGCGCGACCCGCTGCGGAAGCGGACCGTAGGAGATCCGGGCGACACCGAGCTTCTCGTACTCCGACGCGGCGAGGGCGCCGGGGATGCCGATCACGCTGACCTTGCGCTCCCCGATGCCCTCGACGAGCTGACGGGTGACGTTCATGTCGAGGATGCCGGGGACGAACACGGCCGTCGCCCCGGCATCGAGGTAGGCGCGCCCGCGCTGGATCGCGTCGGCGATGCTCTCCGGGACCGAGCGTGCACCGGCGCGGACGAAGGCATCCGTCCGCGCATTGAGCGCGAAGGGCACGCCCTCGGCCTCGGCCGCTTTGACGATCGCCGCGACGGCGGCGACGGATTCATCCAGCGGCTTGAGACGGTCTTCGACGTTCGCGCCCACGACGCCGGCCCCGATGGCGAGGCGCGTGGTCTCGCCCGCGTCGCCGTAGCCGTCGTCGAGGTCAGCCGTGACCGGGACCTGGACGGCGGCAGCGATCCGCCCCACCATGTCGATCATGATCTCGCGGGGGGTCGCGCCGTCGTCGTAACCGAACGATGCGGCGATGCCGTGCCCCGCGGTGGCGAGTGCCTTCGTCTCCGGGAGGGCGGCGACCGCCCGCGCGGACACGACATCCCACACGTTCACGACGCGGAGGATCTCCGGAGCGTCATAGAGTCCGACAAGGGTCTGGGCCTTGGATGCAGTCGTCATGATTACACGCTAACGCGGGACACGGACGGTCGGGCCGACTTCGATGCATCAGGCGTTGAGTACCACCTTGAGCGCCTTGGTCTCCGCCGCACGGCTGAACGTGTCGTACGCACTCTCGATGTCGTCGAGCGCGAAGAGGTGGCTGACGAAGCCGCTCGGATCGATGCGCTGCTCCGCGACGAGTTTCGTCAGCATCCGCGCGGTGTTCGCGTTGACGAGTCCTGTCGTGATCGTGAGGTTCTGAATCCACAGCCGGTCCAGCGGGAATTCCACCGGCGCACCGTGAACGCCGACGTTGGCCACGTGGCCACCCGGCCGCACCATCTCGACCGCCATCTCCCACGTCCGGGGAATCCCCACCGCTTCGATGGCGACGTCGACTCCGAGTCCGTCGGTGAGCGCCATCACCTGTTCACGCCAGTCGCTGTCCGAGGAGACCACCGCGTGCGTGGCGCCGAACTGCAGCGCGAGCTCCGCACGATTGGCGTCGAGATCGATCGCGATGACCTTGCTCGGCCCGTAGAGCTGGGCCGTCATGACCGCGGCGAGGCCGACCGGACCGGCGCCGACGACGGCGACGACATCGCCTGCTTTGACCCCGCCGTACTGCACGCCGATCTCGTGTCCGGTCGGCAGGATGTCACTGAGGAGCACGGCCGTCTCGGGAGCGAGCCCTTCAGGGAGCCGGTGCAGAGACGTCTCCGCGAACGGCACTCTCACGAACTCCGCCTGAGTACCGTCGATGAGGTGCCCGAGGATCCAGCCGATCCCCGGTGCGCCTTCGCTCGCAAGGCAGTGCGACTGCAGACCGGCGACGCAGAATTCGCACTTTCCGCAGGCACTGATGCAGGAGATGATCACGCGGTCGCCCACCGCCAGTCCGGTGACGGCGTCGCCGACCTCCGTGATGACACCCACTCCCTCATGCCCCAGGATGCGCCCGTCGGTGACGTCGGGAACGTCGCCCTTCAGGATGTGGAGATCGGTCCCGCAGATCGTCGTGCTCTCGATGCGGACGATCGCGTCGGTCCCCGCCAGGATCTTCGGATCCGGAACTTCCTCCCATGCCTTCTGACCGGGACCGCGGAAAACAAGTGCCTTCATGAGCTTCTCCTTCATCGAGGATTTCCTGGATCTTCTCCAGTAACATTTTACCATCTGAGGGGCAGTCGTGTCCGGACTGATGGCCGGTACGCCGCCTAGTGTGGACCCATGCCGCAGCGCCGATCGCATGTGTCCACGTCCGCCGCTCAGACCGAGCTCGCCACGGCCCTCGCCGTCCTGCGGGAAGCTGCCGAGGCATCGCTCGGATTCCCGCCCGCGGTGCTCGCCGAAGCGGATTCGGCCACCGCGCCTCAGCCGACGCTGGATCTTCGGGACCTCTCGTTCGCGACTCTGGACCCGGAGGGCTCGCGCGATCTGGATCAGGCGTTCCAGCTGGAGCGCACCGCATCGGGCTACACCGTTCGATACGCGATCGCAGACGTTCCCGCGTTCGTCGTCCCCGACGGAGCAGTGGATGCCGAAGCTCGTCGTCGCGGGCAGACCCTGTATGCGGCGGATGGCAGAATCCCCTTGCATCCCCCCGTCCTCAGCGAGGATCGCGCATCACTCCTCGCCGGGGTCGACCGCCCGGCGTTGGTCTGGACCTTCTCTCTCGACCCCACGGGTGCGGTGACCGGGTTCCGGCTCGAACGCGCCCTGATCCGCTCTCGCGCGCAACTCGACTACGAGAGCACGCAGCGGTCACTGGATCGGGGCGAAGACGGACCGGCGTCGCTGCTGCCCGAGATCGGCGCTCTTCGCATCGAGCAGGAGCGACTGCGGGGCGGGGCGAGCCTCAACCTCCCCGACGAGGAGGTCGTGCGCGCCCCGGATGGCACGTATGCGATCGAACGCCGCAGCCCCCTCCCCGTCGAGGAGTGGAACGCCCAGCTCTCACTCATGACCGGGATGGCGGCGGCGTCCCTCATGCTCGATGCCGGGATCGGAATCCTTCGCACGATGCCGGAACCGGATGCCGAGGCCTTCGACACCTTCCGGCACCAGACCGAGGCCCTCGGGCGGTCGTGGACGACGGGCACGTACGGCGAGTACCTTCGCGGGCTCGATCGCCGTGACCCGATCACTCTCCCGGTCCTCGAAGCGGCGGCATCCCTGTTCCGGGGAGCCGGCTATCGAGTGTTCGACGGAGCCGTTCCGCAGGACGCCGTACAGGCGGCGATCGCGGCCCCGTACGCCCACGCCACCGCTCCCCTGCGCCGACTCGTCGACCGCTGGACGCTGACGATCTGCCTCGCGGTCTCGAACGGCGAACCGGTACCCGGCTGGGTGCGTGACTCGCTCGACGAGCTCCCCGCTCTCATGCAGGAGTCCAGCCAACGGGCATCCCGGTTGAACTCGGCCACGATCAACACCGTCGAGGCCGCGCTGCTCACTCCGCTGGCCGGGACGACGATCGAGGCGACCGTGATCGCGCTGCGCGGCGAGCGTGCGACGATCCAGATCGCGGAACCGGCCGTCACGGCGACAGCACCCGTTCCCCCCGGCGCGAAGCCGGGCGACGTCGTGCGGCTTCGCGTCACCCGTGCGGACATCGCCGCGGGAGAGGTGGAGTTCGCTCTGTGACGCCGCCGCCGGGGCCGTGCACCCGCGCTCCGGTGCGGATCGATTTCGTGCGCTGAGGTCAGCCGGCAGGGGTCGCCGTCGTCGTCATCACGAGCAGCTGGGGGTCCGTCAGATCGAGCGACACCGAGATCGACGAAAACTCGGACAGCGACCCCACATGGGTGCCACCGCACAGGATCACGGCCTCACCTTCGGGGAGCTCGCAGTGCCAGCGACGGCGATCGACGATCGTCGGCCCCTCCGTCTCGACCCGGCTGGTGGCCCCTGCGGCGATCCACCCGGTGAGCTGAGCGTTGATCCGCTGCTCCCGGTCGGCGAGAGTCGCCGCGAAGGTCTCGGTGTCGAAGCCCGCACGGCGAAGGCTCTTGCCGAGACGGTACTCATCGACCGCGCCGTCCTCGTGGATGCGACTGGACTGATTGGCGCGCCCCTCGAAGTCCGGATTCCCGAGCGCGTCCGCACCCGGATCCTTCCGCCACAGGTCGGCGACAGCGAGATCCAGAGCAAGAGAGGCGAGATGGCAAGCCGTGTGGCCGCGGCTGAGTCCTTCACGCCGAGAGCCGTCGACGCTCAGCCGCACACGGGAGCCTTCGGCCAACCATGCGGGAGCCGCGCCGTCGATGCGGTGAGCGACGAGCCAGGTCCACCCCTCGGTACCGCGCTTGACGGGGATGTCGCTCCCGACGGCGAACTCGCTCTCGTCGGAGACCGCAGCCATCAGCGCCTCGACGACCGGAACCGTCTCATCTCCCGCGGCGATCGCGCCGGCATCACCCGGCTGGTCGGGCCAGGTGTGGTCGACGGGGTGGAACGGCGTCGCATCGACGACGACGACCGTCCCGTCGGGGCCGCTCTCCACCCGGGTGACCATGCCCTCCCCTGTGGTGGCGCCGCCGGCGAAGGACACGATGGTGGGCGTCGACATGGATCTCCTCTGCGGTCAGACCGCGACGACCTGAGCGGTGCCGAGAGGCGCTTCGGGCCCCATCTCGGCAGCGATCCGGTTCGCCTCTTCGATCAGGGTCGCGACGATGTCCGCCTCCGGAACGGTCTTGATGACCTCGCCCTTGACGAAGATCTGCCCCTTGCCGTTGCCGGACGCCACGCCGAGGTCAGCTTCCCGAGCCTCACCGGGTCCGTTCACGACGCATCCCATGACAGCCACGCGCAGCGGCACCGTCATATCTTTGAGCCCCTCGGTGACGTCCTCGGCGAGCGTGTACACGTCGACCTGGGCACGACCGCACGAGGGGCACGAGACGATCTCGAGCTTGCGCTCGCGCAGGTTGAGCGACTGCAGGATCTGGTGTCCGACCTTGACCTCCTCCGCGGGAGGAGCAGACAGGGACACGCGGATGGTGTCGCCGATGCCCTCGCCGAGCAGGATGCCGAAGGCCGTCGCGCTCTTGATCGTCCCCTGGAATGCCGGGCCGGCCTCGGTCACGCCGAGATGCAGAGGCCAGTCGCCACGCTCGGCGAGCTGACGATAGGCCTTCACCATCACGATCGGGTCGTTGTGCTTGACCGAGATCTTGAAGTCGTGGAAGTCGTGCTCCTCGAACAGCGACGCCTCCCAGACAGCGCTCTCGACGAGTGCTTCGGCGGTCGCCTTGCCGTGCTTGGCGAGGATCCGACGGTCCAGGGAACCGGCGTTCACTCCGATTCGCAGCGAGACGCCCGCGGCTTTGGCGGCTGCCGCGATCTTGCCGACGTTGCCGTCGAACTCCCGGATGTTTCCCGGGTTTACACGAACGGCGCCACAACCGGCGTCGATCGCGGTGTAGATGTAGCGCGGCTGGAAGTGGATGTCGGCGATCACCGGGATCTGGCTCTTCATCGCGATGATCTTCAGGGCGTCCGCATCGTCTTGGTGCGGCACGGCGACACGAACGATCTCGCAGCCGGATGCCGTGAGTTCGGCGATCTGCTGCAGCGTCCCGTTGATGTCGGTCGTCTTCGTGGTCGTCATCGACTGCACGCTGACGGGAGCGTTGCCGCCCACGAGCACCTTGCCCACTTTGATCTGCCGAGACTTCCGGCGGGGGGCGAGGACTTCGGGGATCTTCGGCATTCCGAGGTTCACTGCTGGCACCCCTCAAGCCTACGCCGCCAGGATGCGAGTGGGCTGGACGGACGCACCTACGCTGGAGGGATGGCGGTCGTTCTTCTCACGGGCTTCGAGCCCTTCGACGGCGCGGCGCGCAACCCCTCGGCCGATGCCGTGAACACCGTCGCCGCCGACTACGACGGTCCGCACGAGCTCATCGTCGCGACACTGCCGGTCGCGTTCGAATCCTCCGCGCGACGCCTCCGCGCGCTGATCGACCGGCACTCCCCCGACGCCGTCATCGCCACCGGGCTCGCCGGCGGACGTCCACAGATCGCGGTGGAGCGCATCGGCGTGAACCTGATGGACGCGCGCATCCCCGACAACGACGGCGCCCAGCCCCTCGATGCGCCCTGCGAACCCGATGGTCCCGCCGCCCGCTTCGCGACGCTTCCGGTCAAGCACCTGGTCCGGGTCCTGACCACACACGGGCTGCCGGCACAGCTCTCGCTGTCGGCGGGTTCCTACGTGTGCAATCACGTGCTCTACACCGCACTGGGCGCTGTCCCGGCCGGCACGGTGACAGGATTCGTCCATCTTCCATGGTCGACAGGCACCGCCCCGGCGGGTGCCCCGCATCTTGCCGATGAGGAGTTGGCACGTGCGGTGCGCCTCGTCGTGGATCATGCCCTCGATGCGGAGGTCGAGGAGCCCGGCGGAAGCATCTGGTGACGTCATCGCGCCGAAGCCGGCATCGGCGATGTGGTAGTTTCGGCCCCATGCTCGCGAACTTCACCTGGTGGCCCGCCTTCTAGGCGGTGTGTTCGCGTTCCCACGAATCCAGACCGCCTCCCGGGCGGTTTTTTCGTTGCGCCGAGCCGGAGCCTTGCACAGGAGACATCGATGACCCTCTCACGACTCGCCGAGCTCACCGCCGACCCGGCAGCATCCTTCGTGTTGATCGCCCGCGACGGCGCCGACACCGTCGAACTGCTCAGCGGCGACGTGGTGGATGTCGACCTGCTCGCCGACATCCCGCTCACGATCGACGGAACCTCCCGCGAGATCTTCGCCATGGTTCCCTATCGTCAGGTGCGCGAACGCGGATTCGTCGCCCAGGACGACGGCGCTCCGCTGCGATGCGTGATCGTCGACGAGCATCTCCACCTGCCGACGTCGCAGCTCCTCGCCGCGCTCCCGACCGCTCCCGTGCCGCTGCACGACGACGGGTTCGACATCGCGGATGCGGAGTACGCGGCGATCGTCGAGAAGGTCATCGCGGAGGAGATCGGTCGCGGCGAGGGCGCGAACTTCGTCATCCGGCGCGACTTCACCGCGGACATCGACATGGACGACCGGACGGCGGCGCTGACCTGGTTCCGCGCCCTGCTCACGCACGAACGCGGGGCGTACTGGACGTTCGCCGTCTTCACCCCCGGCCACATCGCCGTCGGCGCGAGCCCCGAGGCGCATGTCGTCGCCCGCGAGGGCGTCGTCACGATGAATCCGATCTCCGGGACGTTCCGTCACCCCGCAGGCGGGGCCACCAAAGAGACCCTGATCGACTTCCTCGCCTCCACCAAGGAGACCGAGGAGCTGTTCATGGTCGTGGATGAAGAGCTGAAGATGATGAGCGCCGTGTGCTCCGACGGTGGACGGATCACCGGTCCGCACCTGAAGGAGATGTCGCGGCTCACGCACACCGAGTACATGCTGCGCGGACGCAGCACCCTGGACCCGCGCGACATCCTGCGCGAGACGATGTTCGCACCGACCGTGACCGGATCCCCGATGCAGAACGCCTGCGCCGTGATCCGACGCCACGAACGGAAGCCTCGCGGCTATTACTCGGGCGTCGCCGCACTGTTCACCCCGAACGCCGACGGCGGACACGACCTCGATGCGCCGATCCTGATCCGCACCGTGTACCTGCAGGACGGGGAGCTCAGTGTGCCCGTCGGTGCCACCCTGGTTCGTCACTCCGATCCGCAGGGAGAGGTCTCCGAGACCCATGGAAAGGCCGCAGGGGTGCTGGGTGCGATCGGTGCCATCGACCGGGACCGCGTGGCCGAGGCACGCAGCGATGCCGATGCGCCGGCCGAGGAGCGTGCTCTCGCCGATGATCCCCAGGTCGCCGCGCTGCTCTCTTCACGCAATGCGCGCCTCGCCGAATTCTGGCTGAACCCGCAGGGCGAGGAGTTCACCGGCCCGTTCGTCGGACGCACCGCACTGGTCGTGGACGCGGAAGACCGGTTCACGACCATGCTCGCCCATCAACTCCGTCACCTCGGTCTCACCGTGACCATCGCCGGATGGAGCGAGGTGCAGGATGCCGACCTCGATGCCGCCGACCTCGTCGTCGCGGGCCCGGGCCCCGGGGATCCCCGGGATCTGCAGAACCGCCGGATCGCCAGGATGCGCGACGTGGTCGCCCGTCGCCTCGATGCAGGAGCCCCGCTGCTGGCCGTGTGCCTCAGCCACCAGATCCTCGCCGACCGACTCGGGGTGGCGCTGACCCCGCTCGATGCCCCGCATCAGGGGCTGCAGAAGTCCGTCCCGGTGTTCGGGGAGAACGCCTCGATCGGCTTCTACAACACGTTCACCGCACGCGTCGCCCCCGAGACGACGACGGTCGGGCCGGCGGAGGTCTCGGCCGACGCCGCCTCCGGCGACGTGTTCGCTCTGCGCGGTGCCCACTTCGCCTCCGTACAGGGACATCTCGAGTCGATCCTCTCGCGCGACGGCATCCGCACGCTCGAGCGCCTCGTGTCGCACGCTTTCGCCTGAGCGGTCAGCCGACCTCGTACGACAGGGAGGCCAGCCGCACACTGGCTCGGTCGCGGTGCGCCGCGAGATAGAGAAGCTTGCCGGACAGCCCGGTGAACAGCCCGACCCTGCTCGCGTACGGCGGTTCGTCGACCTCACCGAGCGGATCGCGGATGAGCATCTCGAGCGCCTCACGACGCGTTCGATCGGCATCACGGCGTCCCCACCGGTCGATGTACGGCGCTGACTGCTGAACGATCGCACGGCCGAGGCTGCCGTGACAGAGAGACGTCCCCGTGAGAGGAGAACCCACCATCCTCTCGCGCAGTTCATCGATGCCCGACTCATGCCCCACCTGCAACCGTGACTCGATCTGGCCGGTCGCTCCCCAGCACCATGAACCGGAGAGCGCCTTCTGCGCCTGCTCCCTGTCCCCGGCAGCTTCCGCCTTGGCGAGGAGCGTCTGCTCGAGGTCGAAGCACTCGCTCACGAACGCACGCACGTCGGGATCGTCGCCCTCAGCGGCAAGAGCGAGCACGATCCCGGACATCCCGTGGGCGAGGCCCGGCTCGGCACGCCCCTTCCTCAGCGTCGTGGCGACGATCTCGACCAGCCGGTCGCGAGCCGCCGAGCCGAGTCGCGACAACGGAGCTGCGCCGCGAATCGCCCCGAGACGCTCTGCAGCGAGCATCACACCGGCGGCGCCGTTGAGATGATCGGGGGAAGCCATGCTCGGAGACAGGCCGTCCAGTGCCACACACACGACGCCCAGCCGGTCGAGCGTCTCCGCGTCGTCGCGCAACCGGGCGGCCTCCCCCAACGCGAGCGCCGCGCCGAGTGGGCCCTCACCCAGTCCGAGCGAGAGCACTTCATCCGTCGATCGTGCCCGGCTCTCGACGAATCTCTCCAGCGCGCGCAGCAGCGAGGCGCTCGTCAGACGATAGAGATCATCGGCCCGATGACTCTCCAGACCCGCAGCACCGGCGGCGAGGACGATCCCCGCCAGTCCGTCGTAGACGCCGTTCCGCGTCACGAAGATCTCGTGGCGACTCGGAGAGTGCTGAATCGACGAGATCCACCACACATGATCGCCCGTCCGCTGCGCGGTCGCACGGAGCCGGTCGACGATCTGCTCGATCATCGGAACCGGGCTCGGCATCCGTCGCACGTCCTGCGGCACGGTCCGGGGTGTCGAGTCCACGGTCCAATCCGGATCCTCGAGGCCCAGCTCGAGACTCCGTCGCAGCAGGTGGGTCTGACCGGGCACCGCGCCCCGGTCCGTGAGGGCGAGGAAGCGCTCGGTCCACAGGCCGAGTACGTCGCGTCCGGTCCCCAGGGCGTTCCCCGTGCCCGACTCGAGGCGACCTCGCCCGACATCGACTTCGAACACGGGCACGCAGCCGTCATCGAGCTGCCGTGCCTCCTCCTGCAGGATCCACGCGACCTCTGCGCTCGAAGGCGAGGCCCCGGCCGTTCGCTCGCCGTGCGGCGCCTTCACCTGGAGCAGACTGACGAACGACGCCGTGGAGCGCGTGAGGATCCGGCACCTCCGGTCGTCCCGCCGTGCGACGGCGGTGATGATGCGCTCCTGCACGTCCGGATCGCTCAGACGAGCCGACGCGTCGCCGAAGCCCTCCTCGAGATCGGCGACATGATCGGCGAACGGGGCGCGGGTCGAGCCGATGTGGGGCTGACTCCCGAACACCTGAGGCTCGAGCAGCCGCTCGTACGATGTGCGCAGTACTCCGTCTCGGCGGGTGATCCTCCGTACCTGCGCCTGCCGCGCAGGGTCGGCGAACGCACCGAGGGCACTCGCGTCGTACGGATCGGCGTCCTCGAAGCGTTTGCCCCAGTTGGGGACGAGGAGCGTCGTGAGGAGGCTGGGGGCGTTTCGGGCGAAGTACCCGTCGTCGGCCGGCGACGAGGAGGACAGCCCGGAACCGAACGCGCACTCCGCGTCGATGACGTACGGCGCACCCCGCGCGCACTTCACGTTCTCGTAGTGGAGGTCCTGCATGCCGAGGGCGCTCGCGACCGCGATCAGTGCACCGAATCGTCGGTAGTAGACGGCACGCTCCCGGTCTGTCTCCACGTTCTCGAAGACGATGTACTCCTGCCAGCCGTGCGTCCCGCGATCGAGAGTCCGCGGGATCCTCGGCGGATCGGGCAGCTCCAGGATGCCGAGGATCTCGTCGATGAGCACATCCGGTGCGAGCGAGCGCGGCTTGTACACCAGCACCGGGCGTCCCTCGGCATAGATGCCGAGGACCGCTCCGCGCGGATGCACGTCTCCGAGGACCTTCAGGTGGCTCACGGAGGCGAGCAACTCCGCTGCCCAGGTTCCCGACGCGAGTTCGGCACGGAGATCGTCGACGAACAGGCGCGCAGCGCGGCGGAAGACGGTTCCGAGCCGCTCCGCTCTCGGAACGAGATCGCCGAGATCCATCAACTCCGCCCAGCGGTGCCCGGACTCGGCGAACTCCTCCCACATCTCACGGCCGTCGTCAGGGATGGAACGTCCACTCACCCGCTCGTACTCATCCTGCGCAGCAAGCGAGAGAAGCGTCGTCGCCTGCGAAACGAACGAGCTCGCGAACGCGCCCACCAATGCGCCCTCCGCAAGGACGTCACATGTGCGCTCGAGCTCGGACAGCTCCTCGCACAGGTCGCTCACCTGCGACCAGATCAGCAGGACGGGCCAGTTATGGCGTTCCGAGTCCCCGATGTCCTCGACCCACGCCGCGGGGGTTGGGCCTGGCATCCGGCGCTAGGCGCGCCAGCCGAACGTCACCGGGGCAGCGGGTTCCGCTGCGAATGTCGGACCGACGGCGCAATTGCACACCGTGTTGTTCTGGCAGGTGGGCCCCATGATCGTCGTGCACATCTGGGGGTTGTTGGTCTCGGTGGCGGACACGGTCGTGTCGATCGCCTCGGTGTCACGGCCGACCAAACTGCGGAAGATGGCCTCGTCGATCGTCTCCCGCCCCGACGAGATGTCGTTCGAGGCTGCGGAGTCCGACGCTTCGCGAACAGCGATCCTGAGATCAGCGATACTCGTCATTTCGTCTCTCCTTCGTTTCGACTGACTGTGCGGCAACTGCGCCGCTCTTCCCTGCCACGGTACGCAGGCACCCGCCGAGAGTCAACGAAGCGCACTGCCCTCGGCGGTCTCGTCCCGCTTCGTCTGCGTGGCGCGGCCGGCCTCCCACTCCTCGCGGAGGATGGCGTAGATCACCACGTCATTCCAGCGCCCGTCGCGCCACTGCGCGCTTCTCACGATTCCCTCCCGCGACATACCGCCAGGACGGGCCGAGGGGTTCTTCGGTGCTGCCGCCGCCGCCGTCGCCGCCTCGATCCGGTGGGTGGCGGTCGTCGAGAACAGGTAGTCGATGAGCAGCACCAAACCACTCGACGCCGCGCGCGTGCGGCGGTGCTCCGGAAGCACGAGGAGACCGATCCCCCAGCCCCGATGACGAGGAGAGCCACCGTAGTCGTACCCGGGAAACCAACTCACCTGGCCGATCGTCGCGCGATCACGCACCAGACGCATCCGACCGCCGTCCGGCGTGATCATCCCCAGCCCCGGGCTCTGCGGCCCGAACGGCGGCACCTGGGTGTAGCCGAAGCCGAACCAGTTGTTGGGCTGCCAGGCCTCGGGGTCACGAAGACGCTCCGCCATCTCCGCTTCGGACTGGGGGTCGTATGGTCGCAGTGAGTATCCGTGCATGGGTGCCTCCAGGGAGCGTTCGGTCGATCCACGCTTCACTCTGCCACCCATGACGCCGATCACGGCGACCGGCTACTGGAACAGGGACACCGGCTTCACGATGTCGGCGATCAGGAGGAGCGCACCCATCGCGATGAGCACCACCGAGACGACCACCGTGAGAGGCACGAGGCTCGTGGCGTCCACCGGCGCCGGAGGCGGTCGACGGAAGATCTTCGCCCAAATCCTGCGGATGCCGTCCCAGAGCGCGACGACGATGTGGCCGCCGTCGAGGGGAAGCAGCGGTATCAGGTTGAAGACGAACAGCGCGATGTTGAGCATGCCCAGCAAACTCAGGAGGCCCGCCCATCGATCCAGGACGGGCGCATCCACGGAGGCGACCTCTCCGGCGAGTCGGCCGACGCCCACGACGCTCAGCGGACCGTTCGGGTCACGGTCCGCGCCCGCGAACACCGATGCGCCGATGTCCCACAGGCGCGCCGGGAGGTTGAGGATCATGGTCGCCACGCGTCCGGCGGAATCGACCGCCATCTCCGGTCCGGCCGAGAGCGGCTGCTGGATGTAGCCCATCTGGGAGTACATGCCCGCGTAGCCGACCTCCTTCACCACCGGGTCGCCGTTCTCGTCCTGCAGCGGCCGGCCGCTGGCGTCCGTGATCGTGCGTTCGGCGGCGATGGGAGTCAGGCTCAGCGACTCGTCGGAGCCGTCGCGGCGCACGACGACATCCAGCACTTCGCCCGGCGAGGCCTGAATGATGGCGGTCGCATCGGCGAACGTCGACACCGGCTGTCCGTCGACGGAGAGGATCACGTCGCCGGGCTGCACTCCGGCCTCGGCAGCCGGAGACTCAGGGTCGTCAGGCGAGCACTCGGTGGCCGTGGACGCGGAAGGCACCACGCACTCACTCACCGCGGATATCGTCGTGGTGCCCTGCTGGAGGCCGATCCCTGAAAGCAGGATCGTGAAGATCACGGTCGCGAGCAGCAGGTTCATCACCGGCCCGCCGAGCATCACGATCACTCGCTTCCACACCGGCAGGCGGTAGAAGACGCGATCCTCCGCGCCGTCGGCGATGGTCTCGTCGTTGGCGGATCGGGCGTCCTGGATGAGCGACCGGAAGAGACCGGATGCGGGGCCCGAACTCTTCGAGGGCGGGTACATCCCGGACATCGAGATGAAGCCACCCAGCGGCAGCATCTTGAATCCGTACTCGGTCTCGCCGATGCGCTTCGACCACAGACGCGGTCCGAAACCGATCATGTACTGGCCGACGCGCACGCCGAAGAGCTTCGCGGGGACGAGATGGCCGACCTCGTGCAGACCGATCGAAAGGCCGAGGCCGATCAGCATGAAGAGGATGCCGCCCAGATAGAGCAGGAATTCCACGTGCCAACGCTACTGCCCCCAGCTAGGAATCCGCCCGACGACGCGGGCGCGGCTAGGGTGGAACCGTGAATGCCCGGCAGCTGCGACTCGTACGCGCCGCCGCCGTCTCATCCGTCGCGACACTGCTCGCCGCGCTCTCGCACACGTTCGGTGGCGGTGCCGCACCGCATCCGCTGCTGATCCTCGCGGTCGCGACCCTGCTCACACCGTTCTCGGCCCTGCTCGTGGGGACCAGACAGTCACGCGTTCGCGTGGCATCCGCTGTCTTCGTGGCGCAGGCCGCGTTTCATATGCTGTTCCAGGCACTCGGATCGCCGACCGGCGCCGACACGCTCGGCGGCGTCGGCCACACCCACCACCTGAATCTCGATCTGCTCGGGCCCGCGACATCGGAGACATCCCTCAGCACGACGATGCTGCTCGCGCACCTCGCCGCCGCCGTGCTCACCACTGTGCTGGTCTGGCACGGGGAGACGCTCTTGGGGAGCATCGTGCGGTGGGTCGAGGCGATGTTCCGGCGCGCCGCCGCAGGCGCGCCCGCTCAACACCGCCGACCGCCCCGCCTGCGCTCCACTCTCCTGCCTTCGTTCGATGCCGCCGTCGCGGCTGCTGTGCCCCGTCGCGGGCCTCCTGCGCTCATCCGCGACTGATCCACACGGATCCGTCGCACCGGAGTCGGCCGCTGTCCAGGCGGAACAACCCCCTCGCCGGGTGCGCCGTCGTCGCGCGCCCGCTTTTTCGAGCATCAGCTTTTCGAGCACCAGGAGATTCTTCATGTCCCGTACCACCCGTACCCGCACCCACCGCGCAGCCCTCGCCACCGCCGGCATCCTCAGTGGTGCCGTCCTCGCCCTCGCCGTCCCGACGATGGCGGGCGCGCACGTCGGCGTCAGCCCCGATGAACTCGCCGCCGGAGACCATGGCGTACTCACCTTCTCGTTCTCGCACGGATGCGACAACTCCCCCACCACGGCCCTCCGCATCACGATGCCGGACGGACTCGCCTCCGTGGCGCCGACGATGGACGGCGACTGGAACATCGCGGTCGAGCGCGGTGACGACGGCCTCGTGAGCGCAGTCACCTACACCGCGCTGACGCCCGTTCCCACCGACCTCCGTGGAGCGGTGAGCATGTCCGTGGGGCTCGACGAGAGCACCCCGGAGACGCTGGCCTTCCCCGTCGTGCAGGAGTGCGTCGACGGCGCGACCGAGTGGACCCAGCTCGCCGAGAAGGGTGAGGACCCCCACAGCCTGGACGCACCGGCACCGGTGGTCTCCGTCACCGACGCCGCGACCGATGGGCACGGTGACCATGGCTCCGCTGGATCGGCAGACGAGGCAGCGACGACGACGACCGATCCGCTGGGGATCGCGCTCGGAGCCGGCGGACTCGTCGCCGGGATCGCAGCACTGATCGTCGCCGTCCTCGCCTACCGTCGCCGCGCCTGACGCCGTCCGACTCCTTGCGCTCCCCCACGCGGGCGCGCAAGGAGTCGTGCCGCAGAGGTGTTCACCGTGCCGTCGTGAGATCATGGATCCGACATGTCGATTGAACAACAACCGAGCCTGCCTCCCGTGCTCCGCCCCGCGAACCCGCCCCGGCGTGAGCTGTCCGAACTCGCTTCCCGTTTCGCCCGCAGTGTGCGCGGCGACATCGACGGGATCGCCCTCTCCGGCATCACCCTCGCCACCGCGGATCTTCGCCCGGGCGAGGCCTTCGTCGCGATCAGGGGCGTCAACAGGCACGGTGCGGATTTCGCCGTCGCCGCTGCCGAGAAGGGCGCCGTCGCCGTCATCACCGACGAGCCCGGCGCTGCGATCGCCGAAGCAGCGGGACTGCCGATCCTCGTGGTCGACGACCCGAGGGCGGTCCTCGGCGACCTGAGCGCCTGGGTGTACGGCACCGGCGCAGATGACCCGCTTCCGCTGCTGTTCGCCACGACGGGAACGAACGGGAAGACCAGCGTCTCCCACCTGCTCGAGGGCATGCTCGACCAGATCGGCGTCGTCACCGGGCTCTCATCGACCGCCGAACGCCACATCGCCGGTGAGGTCATCGTCTCCCGGCTGACGACCCCCGAGGCCTCCGAGATGCACGCACTCCTGGCCCTGATGCGCGAGCGCCAGGTCGAGGCCGTGGCGGTCGAGGTCAGCGCTCAGGCTCTGTCGCGCCACCGTGTCGACGGCATCCGATTCGACGTCGCCGGCTTCACCAACCTCAGCCACGACCACCTCGACGACTACGCCGACATGGAGGAGTACTTCGAGGCGAAGCTCCCGCTCTTCCGGCCGGACCGCGCCAAGCGCGGCGTCATCTGCCTCGATTCGCCGTCCGGCGCGATCGTGGTCGACCGCTCCGAGATCCCCGTCGTGACGGTGGGGACGCCCTCGATCGCCGCCGACCCCGAGGCGGCGGCCGCCGCGGACTGGGTCGTCGTCATCGACGACGAGCGTGCGGCGGGCACCACTTTCACGATGACCGGCCCGGCAGGCTCCCTCACGACCACGGTCCCGGTGATCGGTCCGCACATGGCCGCGAACGCCGCGCTCGCGATCGTGATGCTCCTCGAGGGCGGCTACGACTGGCAGCGCATCGTCGATGCTCTCGCCCGCGATGAAGGCATCCGCGCCTATCTCCCCGGCCGTACCCAGCTGGTGTCCGGGGAACGCGGGCCTGCGGTGTTCGTCGATTTCGGCCACTCCCCCGACGCGTTCGAGAAGACGCTCGCCGCTGTGCGCCGCGTGACACCGGGCAAGGTGCTGATGCTCTTCGGCGCCGACGGCGACCGCGACGCGAGCAAGCGGTTCGACATGGCTCGCACCGCGGTCGAGGGCAGTGACATCCTCGTCGTCACCGACCATCACCCGCGCTTCGAGGATCCGGCCTCCATCCGGGCGACGCTGATCGAAGGTGCACGCAAGGCACGACCGGATGCCGAGATCCACGAGGCCTCGCCGCCCGAGAACGCGATCATCACCGCGGTCGCGCTCGTGGGCGACGGCGACGCCATCCTCTGGGCAGGCCCGGGCCACCAGGACTACCGCGACATCCGCGGGGTACGCACGCCGTACTCGGCGCGCGAGCTGGCACGCAGGGCTCTGCGCGCCGCAGGCTGGCCGGTTCCCGAACCCCGCTGGCCCGTCCCGTACCCCGACGAAGACTGACCCTGTGGGCCGGGGCGGCAGACGCACGCTCCGGCGTGGCCTCAGCTCGCCGCGATCATCCGATCTGCGGTCGTGCGCGCCCAGGACTCGGCCGCGGCCAGAGTCTCGACGGTGAGCGCGTCGGGTGCGTCATGGGCGTCGACGACGCGCGCGATCGTGTCGACGATGCCGAGGAACGACAGTCGACCCTCGTGGAAGGCGTCGACAGCCTGCTCGTTCGCCGCGTTGTAGACAGCGGGGAAAGTACCGCCCGCACGACCGACGGCCTTCGCGAGTGCGACCGAGGGGAAGGCCTCGCCGTCGAGCGGTTCGAACGTCCACGACGACGCCGTGGTCCAATCGAGCGGTCGTCCGACCCCTCCGACGCGGTGCGGCCAATCCAGCCCGAGCGAGATCGGGAGACGCATGTCGGGCGGTGAGGCCTGGGCGATCGTGGAGCCGTCGATGAACTCGACCATCGAGTGCACGATGGACTGCGGATGCACGACCACCTCGATGTCGTCGTAGGCGACATCGAACAGGAGGTGCGCCTCGATGACTTCGAGCCCCTTGTTCACGAGAGTGGCCGAATTCGTCGTGACCATGCGGCCCATGTCCCATGTCGGGTGCGCGAGGGCCTCCGCGGGGGTCACATCGGACAGCTCTGCACGCGTGCGACCACGGAACGGACCGCCGGATGCCGTCACGACGAGCCGGCGCACCTCGGCGTGAGTGCCGGCGAGCAGGGCCTGCGCCAGCGCCGAGTGCTCGGAGTCCACCGGGACGATCTGTCCAGGCGTGGCGGCGGCGAGAACCAGGTCCCCGCCGACGATCAGCGACTCCTTGTTCGCCAGGGCGAGCGTGCGTCCTGCCTTCAGCGCCGCGAGAGTCGAGCCGAGTCCGATCGAGCCGGTGATGGCGTTGAGCACGACATCGGCCTCGACATCGCGGACGAGCTGCTCGGCCTCGTCCGCACCGAGCGCCGTGTCCTCGATCTGGAACTGCGCGGCCTGCTCACCCAGCATCTCGGCGTTCGAGCCGGCGGCGAGGCCGACCAGTTCGAACCGACGGGGATTGGCGCGGATGACATCCAACGCCTGGGTGCCGATGGAGCCGGTGGAGCCGAGGACGATGATGCGACGCATGACGCCAGCCTAGGACACGCCCTCGACGCCGCCGCTGCTACTGCTGGACCGGGGTGGTGGCGAGGATGTCGACGACGAAGACGAGGCTCTCCTTCTGGAGCTCGTGTCCCTCGCTGGCGCCGTAGCCGTCCGACGGCGGCATCACGACGACGACCTGAGAGCCGACCTTCTGTCCCTCGAGCGCCTTCTGGAAGCCCGCGACCACACCCGTGGTCTGGAACTGAGTCGGCGCGGCGTCGCGGCTCCAGCTGGAGTCGAACTCCTTGCCGTCCGACCACTTGACGCCGAGGTACTGCACGACCACGAGGTCGCCGGAGCCGACCGTGGGTCCGTCGCCCTGCTTGAGGACGGCGACCTTCGTCTCGGTCGGTGCATCTCCGTCGGGGATCTTGACGGAGGGCTTGCCATTGTCATCGAGCTTGACGGTCGGCATGCCCGGGGTCGGGTCGACGTCCTTGCCGGTCGCCACCTCGGGGAGCTGCTCGACAGCCTCGGCGTACACGACCACGCTGCTCGCGCCCTCGCCGAGAGCGCTGCCGGGAAGGGCGAGCACTATGCGCGAGCCGACCGGCTCGCACTCGAGCGCGGCGACGAAGAGCGAGGACTGATTGGTGTCGAGAAGAACAGGCAGCACGCCCCCCTCACCACGGGCGGATGAGTCCAGCACCTTGTTCGTCGTCGCATCGACGATCTGGTACTCGACCGAGACCAGGTCGTTGACGAAGACATCGTCACCATCGCCGGCGGAGACGACCGTCCGTTCGACGCCCTCGAACGCGGCATCGGCCGGGACCGTGACCTTCGTGTCCGCTCCCTTGCCCTCGACGACCACGGCATCGGAGGTCTTCCCCGGCTGCGCGTCCAGCGCGCACGCACTCGACGCGGTCGGGCTCGGCGTACCGGAGCTCGACGGCGCGGAACTGCCGGAGCAGCCTGCGAGCAGCAGAGTCGCCGCGGCGACGGTGGACAGAACGATGAGCGGACGCTTGCGCACAGTGAGACCTCGGGATCGCGGGTGGGAACCTCCATCCTGCCGTATAGCCCTTTGCCCCCGCTGGGAGGCACGGCGCGACTCTTCATTCCCACGCCGGCATGGATCCGGGAGTAACCTGCTATGATGACCTCTGAGCAGTCCGTCGAGCCCGAATCCTCGTCACAAGAGGAATCCTCGTCGTCAGATGAGACTGCCAAGCCCCGTCACGCCGGGTTCGCCTACACACTCGGACGCAGTCTCATCACTCCGCTGGCGCGGCTCGTGTACCGGCCGAAGATCGAGGGCCGCGAGAACGTTCCGCTGACCGGGCCCGTCATCTTCGCCAGCAACCACCTGTCATTCATCGACTCGATCGCGATCCCGGTCGCCGCACCCCGGCCCGTGCACTTCCTCGCGAAGTCGACCTACTTCGAAGGCACCGGCTTCCAGGGCTGGATGAGCAAGACCTTCTTCGAGTCGATCGGTGCCATCCCTGTGCGCCGCGGTGCCGGCCAAGCGGCTCTGGATGCTCTCGACCTGCAGCGTCAGCTCCTCGACGAGGGACTCGCCGTCGCGCTCTACCCGGAGGGCACGCGCTCCACCGACGGCCGCCTCTACAAGGGGCGTACCGGGGTCGCGTTCCTCGCGCTCCAGACGGGCGCCCCCGTCGTGCCGGTCGGGCTGATCGGGACGGACAAGGTGATGCCGGTCGGGGCGAAGATGCCGACGCTCAAGGAGCGCATCACGGTCCGGTTCGGCGAGCCGCTGGATCTATCGCCGCACGGACCTGCGACCAGCGGGCGTGCGCGTCGCCTGGCGACCGACGAGATCATGGCAGCCATCCACGGTCTGTCCGGTCAGGAACTCGCCGGAGCCTACAACGAGGCTCCTGCGCAGGGCACGATCGAGAAGATCAAGCAGGCCCTGCCGCACGAGCGCCGTTGACGCCCGTGCCGCGCTGACTCACTCGGCGCGGACGGTCGCCTCGTGGCGCACCGGGAAGTTCATCGAGTTGGCGATGAAGCACCATTCGTTCGCCTGCGCGTGGGCGCGCTCGGCCGCCTCGATCATCGATGCGTCCGCGACGACGACCTCGGGCCGCAGCATCACCTCGACGAACGCCCCACCGCCCTTGCCGTCTTCGCGCATCATCCCGCTCGCGTCGTCGCGGTAGGAGACGACGACCACGCCGGCCGTCACGCACGCGTGCAGGTACGAGAGCAGGTGACACTCCGAGAGCGAGGCGAGCAGGAGATCTTCCGGATTCCATCGCGAGGGATCGCCGCGGAACGGCTTGTCCGCCGATGCGAGCAGCTCCGGCTTGCCGTCGACTTCGATGGTGACTTCGCGGCGGTAGTCCCGGTAGCCCGAGGTCCCGGTGCCGGTGTTTCCGGTCCAGACCGAGGTGAGCGCGTAGTGATGTTCGCCGAGGGCGCGGGGGGTCGACTCTGCCATGTCTTCAGTCTGCCAGGGGCCACCGACCCGAGGTGAGCGATGGCGTGCCCGGCGCTAGAGTTGACGGGTGCTGGAGACTCTCACCGTTCAGGATTCCGTGGAACTCGCCGTCGTCGAACGGAGTGGATTCGTCGAATCGCGTCACGCCGGCGCAGCGATCGTGCTCTCGTCCGATGGTGACATCGTCGCCCGCCACGGCAACCCCGACGCGTTGATCCTGCCCCGCTCGAGCCTCAAGCCCCTGCAGGCGGTGGCCTGCATCACGGCAGGTGCGGTGCTCGAGGGCGAACAGCTCGCGATCTCCACGGCGAGCCATGTCGGTACGGACCGGCACGCCTCCGTCGTTCGCGACATCCTCACCGAAGGGGGGCTGACTGAGGACGACCTGGCGTGCCCTGCGTCCTGGCCGACTGATTCGGCGACGCGCGATGACCTCGTCCGCGAGCACGGTGAGCCGACGCGCGTGCGGATGAACTGCTCCGGAAAGCATGCTGCGATGCTGCGTGCGTGCGTGGCGACGGGTTGGCCGACCGCCGGCTACCTCGACCCGTCGCATCCGCTGCAGGTGCACATTCGCGATGTCGTCGAGCGTCTCACGGGCGAGAAGGTCGCCCACACGGCGATCGACGGGTGCGGAGCCCCTGTCCACGCGATGACCCTCACCGCCCTCGCGCGAGGCATCCACCGCATCGGCACCGCCTCCGACCGCTCGCCCTTCGCCCTTCATCGCGTCGCCGGTTCGCTGGTGCGCGCGGTGCGGGAGAGCCCCTGGACGATCGAGGGGCCCGGCCGCCCCGACACGATCGCGATCGAGAAGCTCGGAGTCTTCACCAAGCACGGAGCCGAGGGCGTCATGGTGATGGTCGCCCCGAACGGCACGACCGTCGCGCTGAAGATGCTGGACGGCGCGACGCGCGCTTCGACGATCGTGGCAGCGACGCTCCTCGAGCGCGCAGGGGGCCTGAGCAGCACCGAGGTCACCACGCTGGCGGAGGCTCTTCCCCTCACGGTTTCAGGCGGCGGCTCGATCGTCGGTGCGATCCGTCCCGGCGCGGGTATCTGACGCACCCGTCTTTTCCGAGCTGAGCCCAGCCGAGTCCAGCCGAGACTCTCACTGCTCATCGCGGCCACAGTGCAGGAAGGACGACGCGACGCGGCGCTCCGGCACCACGGACGGACCAGGCTCGGCCGGCGTGGGTGCGCGCGTACGGCGGGAGTTCCCGCACGCCCGCGAGCTGACGGAGATCGGACTGCTGCTCGGCACGGATCAGCACTTCGCCCTCCCCTCGGATGCGCTGCCACAACGGCCAGTTGCGCTGCCACACCTCCGCGTCTCCCACGACCACACAAGAACGGTCGCGCTGTGTCGGCTCCGCCCCGGCAGCGATGACCTCGCACCCCGGATGCGCCGCACGCAGCATCTCTACGACCGAAGCAGCTCCGGCGCTGACGACGGCGGTGATCGCGCACGACGGCGCCCAGGCCGGAGGTGTGACGAGGGCCGGGGGAACCCCCGCGCCTTCCGGGACCCATGCCAGCTGCACCTCGCGGTCGCCGATGTGGGCACGCCCCGGGGAACGGTCGCGGATGAAGGACGAGGCCTCTCCCCCGGCCGCGAGATGCTCCACTCGGCTCGTCATCCGAAGCAGCGCTCGTCGCGGCAGAGCATCGATCAGTCGTCCCAGCGGGCCCGCCGCCCTTGTCGCCGCCAGCACGAAGGTCGTCTCCCCGCGGCCGCGGAGAAGCTGCTCCCACCGTTGCGTGTATTGCTGACCGTACTCGGGGGGAAGAGTCGAGAGCACCCCGTCGATGTCGTCGCCGAGGACGAGCGACGGCATCCGTTCACTCCCCACGGCCCACGCCGTGAGGAGGTCCCACGCCGCCTCGGGGTCGTTCGGCACCCACGCGGCATCAGGCCACTGCGCAGCCAGGGCCCGCAACGCGGTGGAGCGGCCCGACCCCGGCGCCCCCAGCAGCACGATTCCTCGATCCTGCCCACAGTGCAAAAGCTCGAGTGGCTGAGCTTGGCGGGCGGGTTCGTCGGCTCGCCCGAGCACGATGGCATCCGGACCCAGCGCGGCAGAAGCGACGAGGTCCGCGAGCGGGATCCGTGTGGGAAGCGCGGCGAGCCACGGGCTGCGGGGCGGATCGGCCGCCGCCCACTGCAGCCCCACCGCTCGCAGATCCGCGGGACTCGTCAGCGCGATGCGGATCGCCGACGGCTCGGGGTCGGCCGGACGGCGAACGAGAGCGAGACCCCGCGCTTCCGCGCCGCCGGGGAGTTCCGCCGCGGCGTCCGTTCCGATCATGAGCCTGCTGTCCGCGGCATCCCCGACCCGCAGACTGACTCGCAGCGGACAGTTGGCCGCCAGCGCATCCCTCACGACTCCGGCAGCGCGTTGTGTGCCGAGGATGAGGTGCATGCCCAGCGCCCGCCCCCGTGCGGCGACGTCGGTGAAGACAGCCCCCAGGTCGGGATGCTCCGCCAGCAGCGCCGCGAATTCATCGACGACGATGACCAACCGTGGCATCCCCACCTCTCGAACGTCGCGAGCACCGGCTTCGGCGAGAACGCCTTCCCGGCGGCGAAGCTCGGCGGTGAGACTGGAGACGCCTCGCCGGGCACCGCCCTCATCGAGATCCGTGATGACCGCTGCGACCTGCCGCAACCCGCGCAACGGCTCGAATGCTGTCCCCCCTTTGAAGTCCGCGAGCACGAATGTCACTCGGTCCGGCCCGTAGACCGCGGAGATGGCGGTGACCCAGCTGACCAGAAGCTCGCTCTTGCCGGTGCCCGTCGTTCCCGTCACGATGGCGTGAGGACCGTCTTCGACGATGTCGACGACCAGCTGTCCGTGCTCGTTCCGACCGATGGCGGCGGCCAGACCGCCGCCTGGTCGTGGCTGCTCCAGCTCGTGCAGAACGACGGAGTCGGGAAGCACATCGATCTCGCCGGCCGCCGACGCATGCTCGCGAGCGATGATCCCCGCTTGTGCGCGTGAGACGCACTCGACGGAGACGACGGCGGTGCCCTGAGGGGTGCGCAGCCGGGCACGTCCTGGTTCGATGATGTCGATCACCGTCGTGATCCCCGCCGGAACCTCGGCGTCGGCCGGCGCCAACCAGACCACGGCATCGGCATCCATCCGGATCGCGTCGCCCGACCCGATCCCGACCCGGAAGCCACCCCTGCGCGCGCGCCGCGCATGCGGCAGCGCGTCCAGCCCACACTCGCGGAGTTCAGCGCCCACGAGCGACAGCTGCGCCGCGCTGAAGCGAAGACTCAGTTGCAGCAGGAGCGCGCGCGCCGCGGCGACGATCACCGGCCGCGCGCCGCGCAGACACACTCCTCCGCCCAGCGGCACGACGATCGGGGCGTCGTCGAGCACTCCGCAACGGTCGCGGAACTCACGACCACGACCGTCTTCGCCCCCGCTGCACCGGATTCCGCTCGGCGCACTCCCGGCCCCCACCACGAGGGCGGTTGCGCTATCCGGCGACTCCGCTCCACGGAGAGGAGGCTGCAGGAGACTCGCCGCGGTATCGGGGTGGCGGAGCCACCGGGTCTCACGCTCCTCCCGGTGGCGGAGTACGAGTTCGGCCTCGGCCGCCGCCCAGTCCTGCTCGGACTGCGCAGCGCCGCGCCGACGTTCACGTCGCCGGTTGCGCGCCGCGTCCGCGAACGATGCCACGATCATCAACGGTCCCAGCGCGGCGAAGCACAGCGCGAACACGGATCCGGTGATCAGCCAGAGCACGACCCCTGCGGCTATCGGAACGATCGCCGCCATGAAAGGGAGTGGAGCACGGCGCAACGGCACCGGGGCCGACGGGAGCACGATCGGGAGGGGTTCCATGCGTCCAGTGGATCGCATGCCCTTCCGGAGAACGGCGCTGTCCACAGCGCCCCGCGGCTACTCCGTCGTGTCTTCGATTGGGGAGGACGAGTCGTCCTCGTCTTCAACCTGCACGATGATGAGTGTCACGTTGTCACGCCCGCCATTCTCCAACGCCGCGGCGAGCATGGCGTCCACACTGTGGCCCGGGTCGCGGTGCTCCCTGAGGAAGTGCTGGATCCCGTAATCGGTGAGCTCCTTGGTGAGCCCGTCGGAGCAGATGACGAATCGATCGCCGGCGCGCACGTCGATCGTCACGTAGTCCGGCGCCGTGAGCTCGCTCGCACCCACCGCCCTCGTGATCACGTTGCTGTATGGGTGCCCTTCGGCCTCCTCGGGACTGAGCTTGCCCGCCGTGATCAGCTCCTGCACGACCGAATGATCTGTCGTGACCTGGACGAGGCGGTCATCGCGAAGAAGGTAGACACGGGAATCCCCGATGTTCAGGGCCACCCACTGGGCTTGATCGCCCGTGATCGCGAAGAAGACGCCGGTGAGAGTGGTACCGGTGCCCTCGTCGGTCGTCTCGGGGTGGTCGGCGATGTCGCCCACCGCCTGTTCGAGCGCTTTCTCGATCGCAGGACCGTTGACATCGCCCGCGGAGACGACGGCTTGAAGCCGCTCTACCGTGCTGCGGCTCGCGATCTCTCCACCCGCGTGGCCGCCCATGCCGTCCGCGACGACGAACAGGGGGAACTCCGCCAGGAACGCATCCTGATTCGTCTCTCGACGACGACCGAGATCGGTGACCCCTGCCCAGGACAGCAGCAATGCGCGCTGCGCAACCGTGACGCGATGCGTCTTCGTCTCAGCCACGTGCTGCCTCCGATGGATCTGCGACGGGTCGGGCGTCCGCAGGATACTCACACATCGTAGTAGAACTCCCCCGCACCGCGATCACACCCGGGCGCCCGGGTCGGCCGGCAGAGGGAACAGCTCGTCGATGATCTTCTCGTCTTCGACGCTCGGACGCCACGAATCACCCGCTGCCGCGTTCGCTTCGACCTGCTCGGGTGTCGTCGCACCGGCTATGACGCTGGAAACCGCCGGCCGCGAGAGAAGCCAACCGAAGGAAGCCTCCACCATCGTTATGCCGCGCTCGTCGCAGAAGTCGCGGAAGGTGTCGATGGCATCCCAGGGCGCGTTCTCCCAGACATGGCGTCGCGTGGACATGATGCGGCTCGAGGCCGGTCCCCCGTCGCGCGTGAACTTGCCCGTGAGGAGTCCGTTGTGCAGCGGGAAGTACGGGAAGAAGCCCAGGGCGTATCTCTCCACGGCCGGCAGCACCTCGCGTTCGGCCGCGCGCGCGAGCAGGGAGTAGTGGTTCTGTGCGGAGATGAATCTGCCCGAAGATCGCGCGCGGGACGTGAACTCCGCTTCGGCGATCTGCCATCCGGTGAAATTCGAGTGCCCGTAGTAGCGGATCTTGCCTTCACGCACGAGCTCGTCGAGGGCGTCCGTCGTCTCGGCGATCGGCGTCTCCGGGTCCGGCAGATGCAGCTGGTACAGGTCGATCCAGTCGGTTCGAAGCCGCCGCAGCGACTCCTCCACCGCCCGCCGGACGTAGCGGCGAGAACCACGGGCCGCGGGGAACTCGTAGCCCATGTCCCGTTCCTGGCCGAACTTCGTGGCCAGCACCACACGGTCTCGACGCCCCTCGAGGGCTTCACCCATCAGCGCCTCACTCGCGCCGGCCACGGCACCGTACATGTCAGCGGTGTCGAAGAACGTGATGCCGTTGGCGAGTGCCGCATCGATCACCTCTCTCGTGCCGGAGAGCGTCTCGGTCACCGTCCCCGCTCGACCGAAGTTGTTGCAGCCGAGGCCGGTGGATGACACGAGAAGACCGGAAGCGCCCACTCGGCGCTGAGACAAGACCATGCCCTCCACGTTAGCGGGCGTGTCGGAACGGTGACCAGCCAGGACAGCACAGAGCCCCCGACCGAAGTCGAGGGCTCTGTGTCAGATGATCACGCCGGAGGCTGAGTGGGATCGCTCGGCGGTGCCGGCGGAGCAGCGGGCGGTGCCGGCGGAGCCGCAGGCGGTGCAGTGGGCGGCGCGGGCGGAGTGGTCGGCGGTGCCGCCGGAGGTGCCGGCGGGGTGGTGGGCGGCACCGGCGGGACGGGCGCACCCGTGGCCGGAGCAGCAGGCCCTGCAGGCGGAGCGTAGCCGGGCTGAGCGGGCGGGGCGTAGCCCTGCGGTGCCGGAGGGGCGTACCCCTGCGGTGCGCCGTATCCGGGAGCAGCGGCGGCGGGCTTGGGCTGAACCGGGATGCCCTGCCACACCGTGTTGTCACCGAGGAATCCGTTGTTCGCCCAGGGCGCGGGAACGATGTTCGGGTTCCAGCGCGACTTGTCGAAAGCGTTGATGCCGAGCCAGATCAAGGCACCGATACCGGGGATCAGGCCCAGGAGGATCCAGACGGCATCCTTCTGCAGCTTGAGACCCACGCGCCAGGCGACGATCACGATGACCGCGACATAGGCGATCCACGAGATGTAGTTCAGGATCGGAATGATGTTGATCACGATGGCACCGAGCATCACCCACGGCGACACATCGCCGAGCTTCGCCAGGATCATGGCGTTGTAGACGGGCACCCATGCTCGCCACTTACCCTCGACTCCGGCCTTCTCGAAGATCTTCATCAGGAACAGCGACGAGAGGACGTACCCCGCTATCGCGAAGATGAAGCCGAAGACGATCAGGATGCCGAAAACGGCCAACGAGCCTGTGTCGTAATAGTCGTACATGGTCCCCTCCGGATCCAATATTCGGCACGGGTCGCGCCGCGTGACAACCATAGCGGGGAGACCACAGGCGAGCAAAGACCCACGCGGAAGCGGTCATGCGCGGACTTGCGCGGTCACTCGTGGACGACGAGCTCCAGAACACCCGGTTGCTCCGTGTCACGCAGCACGACGCCTCGGCTCTCGGCCCAGCGCCGGAGGGAGCGGAGGGAAGCCACACGGGGCCGATCTTCGGCGAGGGCACGCACGAGCAACCCCTTGGACTTCTTGTTGAAGTGGTTCAACGCCCGGCCGTGCTCGGTGACGACGCGGACATAGGCGGAGGGCACAGTGTCGGGCACAGGCCCCAGCGCCACATACGCCTCACTGCGCAGATCGAGCACGAAGGACGGTGACGCCTCCGCGATCGCCGCTGACGTGGCTTCCGCCCAGTGCTTCCGCAACGCAGGGAAGCGCGGCAGCGAAGTCCCGGCGGCCAGGCGATAGGTCGGCACCGCGTCCAGCGCACCGACGGGACCGAGAGGTGCACTGTGGATCCAGACGTGCTCCCCCAGCCACCGACGCGACGCTGCGGTGAGACCGCGTGCATCGAGCGCATCGAAGAGCACGCCCGTGTATCGATCGATCGCGGGCATCGTGGGCGCCGTCCGCAGCCGCCGGTTGTGCGCGATCTCGCCCATCTGGCGCTCGCTCAACTTGAGCACGCGTCGCGAGACCTCTTCGTCGGCTGCGAGGTCGACGAGGGCATCCAACACGGCGGATCGATGCGCACTCAGCGACGGCAGCGAGAGGGAGGCGATGTCGAGCGGGACATCATGACCGCCCTCGCGCTTCGTCTCCGACGGCGGAAGCAGGATCTTCATGGAACCTCGGTGAATGCAGACGCGTCCGCCTCGGGACCCGAGGGGCACCGAGGCGGACGCGTCGAAACGGAAATGCTAGGCGATGAGAGCCGCGTTGCCGGCCACGATCGTCAGGGTGTCGCCCTCCATGGAGAGGAACCCGTCCTGCGCGTTGGCCAGCACCTTCGTGCCATCCGACTGCGTGATGCGGACCTGGCCCTCAGCGAGGATGGCCAGCACCGGCTCATGACCGGTCATGAAGCCGATCTCGCCCTCGACGGTCTTGGCGACCACGAGGCTCGCCTCTCCCGTCCAGACCTCCGCATCCGCGGAGACGAGGCTGACGTGGAGCGCCATGGTCAGCCGTTCTCCTTCTGGATCTTCGCCCACTGCTCTTCGACGTCCGAGATGCCACCGACGTTGAAGAAGGCCTGCTCGGCGACGTGGTCGAAGTCACCGCGCGTGATCGCATCGAAGGACTCGATGGTCTCCTTGAGCGGGACGGTCGAACCCTCGACACCGGTGAACTTCTTCGCCATGTAGGTGTTCTGCGAGAGGAACTGCTGGATGCGACGTGCACGCGACACGACGATCTTGTCTTCCTCGGAGAGCTCGTCGACACCGAGGATGGCGATGATCTCCTGCAGTTCCTTGTTCTTCTGGAGGATCTGCTTGACCGTCGTGGCGACGCGGTAGTGGTCCTCGCCCAAGTAGCGGGGGTCCATGATGCGCGACGTCGAGGTCAGCGGGTCGATGGCCGGGTACAGACCCTTCGAGGCGATCTCACGAGAGAGCTCGGTCGTCGCGTCGAGGTGGGCGAACGTCGTCGCCGGAGCCGGGTCGGTGTAGTCATCGGCCGGCACGTAGATCGCCTGCAGCGAGGTGATCGAGTGACCACGCGTCGAGGTGATGCGCTCCTGGAGCACACCCATCTCGTCGGCGAGGTTCGGCTGGTAACCCACGGCGGAGGGCATGCGGCCCAGCAGCGTGGAGACCTCGGAACCGGCCTGCGTGAAGCGGAAGATGTTGTCGATGAACAGCAGCACATCCTGCTTCTGCACGTCACGGAAGTACTCCGCCATCGTCAGGGCCGACAGGGCGACGCGCAGACGCGTTCCCGGCGGCTCGTCCATCTGGCCGAACACCAGGGCGGTCTTGTCGAAGACGCCCGCCTCTTCCATCTCGTGGATGAGGTCGTTGCCCTCACGGGTGCGCTCACCGACACCGGCGAACACCGACACACCACCGTGGTCCTGCGCGACGCGCTGGATCATCTCCTGGATGAGGACGGTCTTGCCGACACCGGCACCACCGAACAGACCGATCTTTCCACCCAGAACGTACGGGGTGAGGAGGTCGATCGACTTGATGCCGGTCTCGAACATCTGAGTCTTGGACTCGAGCTGGTCGAAGTTCGGCGCCTTGCGGTGGATCGGCCAGCGCTCGGTGACCTCGATGGTCTCACCGGGCTCGAGGTTGAGCACCTCGCCGATGACGTTGAAGACCTTGCCCTTGGTCACGTCGCCGACGGGGACCGAGATGGCCTCACCGGTGTCGCGCACCTCCTGACCGCGGACGATGCCGTCGGTCGGGTTCAGAGCGATGGCGCGGACGAGGTCGTCGCCGAGGTGCTGTGCGACCTCGAGCGTGATCTCGGTGGACTCTTCGCCCATCGCGATCGTGGTCTTCAGCGCGTTGTAGATGTCGGGGATCGAGTCATGCGGGAACTCGATGTCGACAACCGGACCGTTGACGCGTGCGACGCGCCCGACGACCGCGGTCGCCGGCTGGTCAGCCGGAGCGGTGAGGGTCATTTTCGTCTCTTTCCTGATGGTCTATTTGCTCGAGAGGGCGTCGGCGCCGCCGACGATCTCGGCGATCTGCTGCGTGATCTCCGCCTGGCGCGCGTTGTTGCGCAGACGGGTGTAGTCGGTGATGAGCTTGTCGGCGTTGTCGCTGGCCGACTTCATCGCCTTCTGCGTCGCGGCCTGCTTGGCAGCAGACGACTGCAGGAGAGCGTTGAAGACGCGGCTCTGGATGTACACCGGCAGGATCGCATCGAGAACGGTCTCGGCATCCGGCTCGAACTCGTACAGCGGGTAAACGGTGTTACCTGCTTCCGACTCATCGGCTTCCGTGATCTCCAGCGGGAGCAGACGCACGGACTCGGGCGACTGCGTCATCATGCTGACGAAACGGTTGTACACGAGGTGGATCTCGTCGACGCCGCCGTCCTGTCCCCCGCGGGCGAAGGAATCGAGCAGAGTCGCGGAGATCTCCTCAGCGGTGTGGAACGACGGGGTGTCCGTGTCGCCGGTCCACTCCGCAGCGGCAGCGAGGCGTCGGAACTGGAAGTATCCGACGGCCTTGCGACCGATGAGGTAGAAGACCGGCTCCTTGCCCTGCTCGCGCAGGAGCTCCGCCACCTCGAGACCCTCACGGAGGATCTGCGAGTTGAAGGCTCCGGCGAGACCGCGGTCCGAGGAGAAGATCACGACCGCGGAGCGGGTGATGTTCTCGGACTCGCGGGTCAGCGGGTGATCCACGTTCGAGTGCGTCGCGACGGCAGAAACAGCCCTCGTCACGGCTCGCGCGAAGGGTGTGGACGCTTTGACGCGTGCCATCGCCTTCTGGATGCGCGAAGCCGCGATGAGTTCCATCGCCTTCGTGATCTTCTTGGTCGTCTGAGCAGAAGAGATCTTCTGCTTGTAGACCCTGAGTTGAGCGCCCATATGTCAGTACCTCACGCGGTTACGCGCGACGACCCTTGACGATCTTCTCCTGGTTGACGTCCTCAGCCTCGGCTGCAGCGTGCTCCTCGTGGCCGGGAGCGCCGATGCTGGCGCCCTTGCCACCCTGGAACTCCAGGATGAAGGCATCCGTCTGCTTCTCGAGCTCGGCGACCGTGGCGTCATCGAGGACGTTGGTGTCGCGGAGCGTCTCGAGAACCTTGGTGTTGCGACGCAGGTAGTCCAGGAGTTCGCGCTCGAAGCGCAGGACATCCGAGACCTCGATCGTGTCGAGCTTGCCGTTCGTTCCGGCCCAGATCGAGACGACCTGCTCCTCGACGGGGTACGGGGAGTACTGCGGCTGCTTGAGCAGCTCGGTCAGACGCGCACCACGGGAGAGCTGACGACGCGAAGCCGCGTCGAGGTCGGACGCGAACATTGCGAACGCCTCGAGGGAGCGGTACTGCGCGAGCTCCAGCTTCAGCGTTCCGGAGACCTTCTTGATCGACTTGACCTGCGCGTCACCACCGACTCGCGAGACCGAGATACCCACGTCGACCGCCGGACGCTGGTTGGCGTTGAAGAGGTCGGACTGGAGGAAGATCTGGCCGTCGGTGATCGAGATCACGTTGGTCGGGATGTATGCCGAGACGTCGTTGGCCTTGGTCTCGATGATCGGGAGACCCGTCATCGAACCTGCGCCGAGCTCGTCGGACAGCTTCGCGCAACGCTCGAGCAGGCGCGAGTGCAGGTAGAAGACGTCACCCGGGTATGCCTCGCGGCCCGGCGGACGGCGAAGGAGCAGAGACACGGCACGGTAGGCCTCGGCCTGCTTCGACAGGTCATCGAAGATGATGAGGACGTGCTTGCCGCCGTACATCCAGTGCTGACCAATGGCCGAACCCGTGTAGGGGGCGAGGTACTTGAAGCCGGCGGGGTCGGATGCCGGAGCCGCGACGATCGTGGTGTACTCCAGGGCTCCGGCCTCTTCGAGCGCGCCCTTCACCGAAGCGATGGTCGAGCCCTTCTGGCCGATGGCGACGTAGATGCAGCGGACCTGCTTGTTGACGTCGCCCGACTCCCAGTTGGCCTTCTGGTTGATGATCGTGTCGATCGCGATGGCCGTCTTGCCGGTCTGGCGGTCGCCGATGATCAGCTGACGCTGGCCACGGCCGACGGGGATCATCGCGTCGATCGCCTTGATCCCGGTCTGCATCGGCTCGTGCACCGACTTACGCTGCATGACGCCGGGCGCCTGCAGCTCGAGAGCGCGGACGCTCTCCGTCTCGATGGCGCCGAGGCCGTCGATCGGGGTACCGAGCGGGTCGACCACGCGGCCGAGGTAGCCGTCGCCGACCGGGACCGAGAGGACCTCGCCCGTGCGGGTGACTTCCTGGCCGGCCTCGACACCGGTGAACTCGCCGAGGACGACGACACCGATCTCGTGCTCGTTCAGGCTCTGTGCGAGTCCCTTGGTGCCGTCGGCGAAGATGACGAGCTCGTTCGCCATGACGCCGGGAAGTCCCTCGACGTGCGCGATGCCGTCTGCGGCGTCGATGACGGTGCCGACCTCGGTCGCCCCGGCCCCGGAGGGCTCGTATGCTGCGGCGAAGTCCTTCAGCGCGTCACGGATGACGTCGGGGCTGATCGATAGTTCTGCCATTGTCTTCCCTTTGTATCTGGGTGCGCGGTTCCCCGCGCGAAGTCGTGTTAGCCCGCGAGCTTCTGGCGAAGGTCTGCGAGTCGTGCGGAGATGCTGCCGTCGATGACGTCATCGGCGATCTGCACACGCAGACCTCCGACCACGGCAGGGTCGATGACGACGTTGAGGGACACCTGGCCGTCGTAGCGACGAGACAGCGAGTCACTGAGACGTGCTCGCTGCGCATCCGTGAGCGGAGCCGCGGTGTGCACCGTGGCGACCACGCGACCGCGCTGGCTGGAGACGATGCTCATCGCCCGGTTCAGCAGTCGCCGCACGCGGCGCTCACGCGGCTGACGCACGAGCGACGTGATGATCAGCGTCGACGCAGCGCTCGTGGAGCCTTCGGCCAGGAGGCGCTCGACGAGCGCAGCCTTGGCGTCTTCTCCGCCGAGGCGGCTGCCCAGGGCGAGTTCGAGCTCGGGGTTGGCGGCGATCACGCGGGAGAAGCTGAAGAGCTCCCCCTCGATGTCCGCGCCCGGCTCGGCGATCGCAGCAGCGCGGATCGCGAGCTCCTCGACACCGTCGACGAGCTCACCCGCGTTGGACCAGCGCTCCGCGACGACCGTCTTCAGAACGCTCTGAGCGTCTGCGGAGAACCCGCCGAACACCGCGGCGACGACGTTCTGTCGTGCCGCGGCGGGAGCAGAGGGATCAGCAAGCGCGCCGCTCAGCTGAGACGACCCGCTCACGGCACGCGCGGCAGCGAGGAGCTCCCGTGCGGTGTCGAGAGTGACGCCCTTCGCTGCGGCAAGCGTCTGGATGGATGCCGCGAGTGCCTGAGTGGTCGCGCTGCCCATTACTGAGCCGCCTTCTCGGATGCCTCGAGGTCGGCGAGGAAGCGGTCGACGACAGCCGTCGCACGGGCGTCGTCGGAGAGCGTCTCGCCGACCACGCCGCCGGCGAGGTCGATGGCGAGCGTTCCGACCTCGCTGCGCAGCGAGACGAGAGCGGTCTGCCGCTCGGCCTCGATCTGCGTGTGCGCGGTGGCGGTGATGCGTGCGGCCTCGGTGGACGCGGCATCCTTCGCCTCGGCGACGATCTTCTTGCCGTCCTCACGGGCGGCCTCGCGGATCTCTCCGGCCTCGGTACGCGCCTCAGCGAGCTGACGCGTGTACTCCTCGAGTGCCGCCTCCGCCTGCTTCTGCGCCTCGTCGGCCTTGGCGATGTTGCCCTCGATGGCGGCGGACCGCTCGTCGAGCATCTTCGTGAGCCGGGGAAGGGCGACCTTCCAGACCACGATGAGGATGACGATGAACCAGAGGCCCGACCAGATGATGTCGTACCAGGCAGGGATGAGGGGGTTGTTCGGCTCACCCTCTGCTGCGAGGTTCGTGACAAGAGCGTTCAGCATCCTGTCTCCTTCAGAAGTCGGTGAGGATTACGGGAAGGGGATGAATGCGACGGCGATGCCGACGAACGCAAGCGCCTCGGTGAAGGCGATACCGATCCACATGAGGACCTGGAGACGACCGGCCAGCTCGGGCTGACGGGCGACGCCCTCGATGGTCTTGCCGACGACGATGCCGACGCCGATGGCCGGGCCGATGGCTGCGAGGCCGTAGCCGACAGCTCCGAGGTGACCGTTGATTTCAGCGAGAACCGTAGTAGCGTCCACGGGGTTTTCCTTTCGTTGGGTGGGAAGGCTGATGCCTGCCCGCTCAGTGCTCTTCTGCGACCGCGAGCTGGATGTAGACCGCGGTGAGGACGGTGAAGACGTATGCCTGGAGGACGGCGACCAGGATCTCGAAGAGAGTGAAGGCGCCGCCGAAGGCGAGGGTTCCGACACCGAGCGCGGCCCAGCCGCCGCCTGCGGTGAAGAAGAAGAACTGGGTCGCGGAGAACGCGAGGACCAGGATCATGTGCCCCACGACGAGGTTCATGAGAAGACGCAGCGTCAACGTGACCGGACGCAGGATGAACGTCGAGATGAGCTCGATGATCGCGACGATCGGCATCGCGGCGACCGGCACGCCCTGCGGGAACAGGGAGTTCTTGAAGAATTTGAGGCCGTGGCGCTTGATTCCCGCGTAGATGAAGGTCACGTAGCTGACCACGGCGAGCGTCAGCGGTACCGCGACGATCGCCGTTCCCGGCATGTTCAGGAACGGGATGATTCCCGTGATGTTCATGAACAGCACCATGAAGAAGATGGTGGTGAGGATCGGCAGGAAGCGATCGCCGTCCTTGCGACCGAGCATGTCGTGGGCGACGTTGGTTCGAACGAAGCCGAGCCCCATCTCCACCAGGCTCTGGAAGCGTCCGGGGACGACCTTCATGCGGCGGGTGCCGAGCCAGAGGATGAGAACCACGGCGATCACCGCGAGCAACTGGACCAGGTGGATCCGGTTGACGGGGATCGGGCCTACGTGGAAGAGGATCTCCGGAAAGAAATCGTCGATCGAAGGGCCGTGGAACTCGCCGTCGGAGGCAAGTCGGGGGGTCAGGGTCGCAGCAAGATTAAACAGCGCGGGCTCCAGCTTCGGGGCACCGGTCTAAACCGGGGCGACGATGGTCGGTGTGCAATCAGCGCAAGCGCTCGCGGGCGAGCGGCGGGCACGTTTCAACAGTATCAGAATCTGAGGGTCCCCTAAGACCGCGGGCCGCCGTCGACGGGTCCTTCGTCGATGTGATTCGCGTTGCCGGGTGCGCGGTCCTCTGGCACCTCGGTCGGCAGCGTGGTGTCGCTCACGTTCGGCAGTCGCATACGGGTGAGCACGATCACATCGATCGCGAGCGACATCAGCACGCCGGCCACGATCGAGAGGAAGAACACCATCGGCTCCAGCCACGGCTGACCCGCGAGCAGGATCATCGCGACGACGAACAGTCCGAGCTTGAGGAGCCAGCCGCCCAGGACGATGGCGAAGAACAGCTGCACGTAGATCGGGTCGCCGTACCAACGGTTGGCGATGAGGATGCTGATGCCGGTGATCGCCAGGAACACGGCGGCCAGCAGCACGCCCAGCAGCCCGCTGACGAGTCCCTCTCCCCCGGCGACGGCATAGCCGACACCGCCCGCGACGATCGCGAGTACCGCGGTGGCGACCGCCGACCAGATGAGGGTGCGACGCAGGATCGGCGTGCTGGAAACGGGGCTCGGGCTCATCAGGACTCCACGGGTGTCGGGTCGGTGTCGGCGGCCGCTGCGCTCTTCCTGCGGCGGGTGGGGCTCAGGGTGACGACGAGGCAGGCGGCGATGCCCACGACGCCGAAGCCGACGCCGGGAAGGTACTGGCCGGGCCAGTCCTCCCGTGCACCGACGTACATCAGCAGGACGGCGAGCGAGATGACGGCCGTCCATGCGTAGAAGATGAGGACAGCGTCGCGGTCGCGGTGGCCGAGGTCCAGCATCCGGTGATGCAGGTGCTTGCGATCGGGTGAGAACGGCGACCGGCCGGCGCTCATGCGTCGGAGCACCGCCAGACCGAAGTCGAGCAGCGGCAGCAGCACCACCAGCAGCGGCAGCAGGATCGGGAGGAACGCACCGATCAGCTGCGAGCGGCCGAGACGCTCGGGGTCCAATGCCGACGGGTCCATCTGACCGGTGATGGAGATCGCCGACGTCGCCATCAGCAGACCGATGACCAGTGCGCCCGAATCCCCCATGAACAGCTTCGCCGGGCTCCAGTTCAGCGGCAGGAATCCGAGGCAGGCACCGATCAGGACCGCGGCGAGGAACGTGGAGAGGTTGAAGTAGCTCGAAGCTCCGGAGTCACGCGTGAAGATGTAGGAATACGCGAAGAACACGCCGTTCGAGATGAGACACACCCCGGCGACCAGCCCGTCGAGTCCGTCGATGAAGTTCACCGCGTTCATCACGATGACGATCGCGAACATGGTGATCGTGATGCTCAGCCAGCTGGAGACCACGATGAGGTCCCCGAACGGCAGCGACAGGATCTGCAGCCCGCCGCCCACGGTGATGAGCCCGGCGGCCAGGAACTGCGCGCCGAGCTTGATCATCCAGTCGATGTCCCAGAGATCGTCCACCACGCCGATGATCGCGATCAGCAGCGAGGCGCCCAGGATCGACCACATCGTCTGCGGGGGGATCCAGATGCTCTGGAAGAACGGGTTGACCGCCGAGAACCCGAAGGCGGCGGCGATGCCGAGGAAGATCGCCACACCGCCGAGGCGGGGCGTGGGCGTGGTGTGCACGTCGCGCTCGCGGATGCCGGGGTACAGCTTGAACCGGAGGCTGAGTCGCCAGACCGCCCAGGTCAGCGCGAACGTGATCGCTGCCGTGAGGATGACCGTGGCGAGATACTGCTTCACGAATCCGCGTCCTGCGGCTCCTCCGCATGCACATGCTCCGCGTCCTGCGGCTCCTCCGGTTCGAGCAGATCGCCGAGCACCTCCTGCAGCTGCTCGCGCGTCACCGCACCGTCTCGGAGGATGCGAACAGTGCCGGGCTCGGCATCCGCACTCCGACGGACCAGAGACGTGGCGTCGACGATGGTGGAGGCGATGCCGTCCTTGCTCAGACCATCGGCGAGGTACACGGCGACGCTGTCGCCCAGCATCTGCTCCGCGTCCGAGGCCGAGATGGCGGCGGGCTGGCCGGTGAGATTGGCGCTGGACACGGCGAGCGGTCCGGTCTCGGCCAGCAGCTCCAGTGCCACGCGCCCCTCCGGCATCCGCACCGCGACCGTCCCGAGCGTCTCCCCGAGATCCCACACCAGAGAGGGCTGGGCGGGGAGCACGATCGTGAGACCGCCGGGCCAGAACGCCTCGATGAGACGTTCGACAGGCTCCGGGACGGACTCGGCCAGGGCTGCGAGCGTCTCCTTCGTGCCGATCAGAACGGGCGGCGGCTGATCACGGCCGCGCCCCTTCGCATCGAGCAGCCGCTGAACGGCGGCCGGGGAGAAGGCGTCGGCAGCGACGCCGTACACGGTGTCTGTGGGCATCACGATGAGTTCGCCGCGGCCGATCGCCTGGCGCGCATGGCGCATGCCGGCGAGCAGCTGCGAGTCATCGCGGCAGTCGAAGATGGTTGACATGACGGTTCGATTCTATGCGGCGCGGGGGCTGCAGATGCTCAGAGGGAGCTGATCAGGGCCTGAGCGCCGTGGTGGTGCGGTCCCGCAGGGTGAGGTCGCGATGCGTCGCCGGTGCGCGCCAGCCGTCCGCGGCGAGGATGTCCCTGATCGATTCCCCCTGCAGCTCGCCGTGCTCGATGACGAGAAGACCACCGGAGTGCAGGAGTGCGAGCGCCCGAGAACTGAGCACTCGCACGATGTCCAGGCCGTCCTCTCCCCCGTACAGCGCCATCGCGGGGTCGAAGAGTCGCACCTCCGGATCCCGCGGGATCGCGGCGTCCGGCACATAGGGCGGGTTCGAGATGACGACCGATGCCGTGCCGTCGAGTTCGGGGAAAGCCTCCCCCAGATCGGACAGCACGAGCGTCAGGTTGTCGACGCCGGCGACGTTCCGGCTGGCCCACGCGTGCGCCTCCTCGGACAGCTCGGCGGCGAAGACACGGGCGTGCGGCACCTCCGTCGCCATCGCGAGAGCGATCGCACCGCTGCCGGTGCCGAGGTCCACGCCGATCGGCTCGGGCTCCGCGGAGTTCAGCAGCGCATCGATCGCATACTGCACCACCGTCTCGGTCTCCGGCCGCGGGACGAACACACCGGGCCCCACCGCCAGCTCGAGGTGGCGGAAGGGGGCGGTCCCGGTGATGTGCTGCAGCGGCTCGCGCGCGACTCGGCGCGTCACCAGAGCCTCCAGGGCGCCCGCCGTCTCGTCGTCGACGTCGTCGCCGCGGATGACCGCGGCCTGCACCTCGCCGCGTCGCCGACCGAGCACGTGGCCCGCGAGCAGCTCTGCGTCGACCAGAGGATCGGGGACGCCGACGTCGGCCAGGCGCTGAGCAGCGGCACGGACGAGCGCCACGAGAGAGGTGTCGGACATGGGTTCCAGCGTAGAGCGCGCACGGCCGTCACAATGCCCCCGCCCACAGGGCCCTCCCCTAGGCTGGACCGGCAGCGACCCCCGCACAGGAAGGCTCCTCATGCCCGGCATCCACTCCGACATCACGACCGCTTTCGGCAACACGCCGCTCGTGCGTCTGAACCGCGTGACCGAGGGCCTCGGGGCCACCGTGCTCGCCAAGCTCGAGTACTACAACCCGGCATCGAGCGTGAAGGATCGCATCGGCATCGCGATGATCAACGCCGCAGAGGCATCGGGCGAGCTGAAGCCCGGTGGCACGATCGTGGAGTCGACGAGCGGCAACACCGGCATCGCGCTCGCGATGGTGGGCGCCGCCCGCGGTTACCGGGTCATCCTGACGATGCCTGCCTCCATGTCGAAGGAGCGCCGCGTGCTGCTCAAGGCCTTCGGCGCGGAGATCGTGCTCACCGATCCCACCAAGGGCATGAGCGGTGCGATCGAGGAGACCAAGCGCATCGTCTCGGAGACGCCCGGCGCGATCTGGATCCGTCAGTTCGAGAACCCCGCCAACCCTCAGATCCACCGCGAGACCACGGCGCAGGAGATCCTCCGCGACACCGACGGTGCGGTCGACATCTTCATCGCTGGAGTCGGCACCGGCGGGACGGTGACGGGAACCGGGCAGGCCCTCAAGGCCGCGAAGCCGGGCATCCAGGTCATCGCCGTCGAGCCCAAGGACTCCCCTGTGCTCAGCGAAGGCCACCCCGGACCGCACAAGATCCAGGGCATCGGGCCGAACTTCGTCCCCGACGTGCTCGACCGCGATGTGCTCGATGAGATCATGACCGCGGAGTTCGACGAGTCGCTGCGGGTCGCCCGGGAGCTCGCCGCGAAAGAGGGCCTGCTCGTCGGCATGTCGTCCGGCGCGGCCGTCGCCGCGGCGCTCAAGGTCGCCGCGCGCCCCGAGAACGACGGCAAGACCATCGTCGTCGTGATCCCGGACACCGGTGAGCGCTACCTCTCCACCGCGCTGTTCGAGGACCTGCGCGAAGACTGAGACGTCGATGGGCATGATCGGACGAATGCGCGAGGACGTCGCGGCGGCTCGCCTTCGTGACCCCGCCGCACGCAGCTCCGTCGAGGTCGCTCTGCTGTACCCGGGGCTCCACGCCATCTGGGCGCACCGCGTCTCGCACGCGCTCTGGCGACGCCGACTGCGATTGCTCGCGCGCGCGGGCTCGCAGCTGTCGCGCTGGCTGACCGGGATCGAGATCCATCCCGGCGCGCGCATCGGCCGTCGGTTCTTCATCGATCACGGCATGGGCGTCGTGATCGGCGAGACCAGTGTGATCGGCGATGACGTGATGCTCTACCACGGTGTGACTCTCGGCGGACGGACGCGCACCTCCGGCAAACGCCACCCCACGCTCGGCGACGGAGTGGCGGTCGGTGCCGGTGCGAAGGTCCTCGGCCCCATCACGATCGGCCCCGGCTCCGTCATCGGTGCGAACGCCGTGGTCACCCGTGATGCTCCAGCGGACAGCATCCTCGTCGGGGTTCCGGCGAAGCCGCGCCAGCGCAATACCGGCGAGGACACCAGGGCACTGCTCACCGCGCCGGACTACGCGATCTGAGCGGCGCCGGGCCCGGACAGCCTAGCGGCGTGTGGTCTTGACGGCCTCCACCTTCTTGCGAAGGAAGATGAGAGGAAGCAGGACGCTGCCGAGAGCGGTGATGAGCCACACGATCACCGAGCCGAGAAGCCAGCCGGTGAGGTCGGTGATGCGCAGTCCTCCAATGGGCAGCAGCACCACGATGATGAGCGAGATCAGCGTCGAGAAGATGCCGATGCCGCCCATGAGCACGGGCGCGTAGCGCGTGGCCATCTTGCCCACCCACGGCGCGAGGACGCTCTGCAGGATCGCGAAGATCAGTATGCAGATGACGAAGCCCCACCACTTGTCCCACTCGATCTGGAACCCGTCGAGGGCGAGGTCGGCGGCGATCAGGCCGAGACCGGCCGACACGACGTACATGAGGCCGCGGAACAGAAGTGTGATCACGGCCCGAGCATAGCGCTCGAGCGGCGCGTCAGGAGTCGGAACCGACCGCGGCGAGCCGCGCTTCCTCGTCTGCCGTGATCGCACTCTCGATCAGCGGATCGAGCGCTCCGTCCATGACCTGATCGAGGTTGTACGCCTTGAAGCCCGTGCGGTGATCCGCGATGCGGTTCTCGGGGAAGTTGTAGGTGCGGATGCGCTCAGAGCGGTCCATGCCTCGGATCTGCGATCGGCGGGCATCGGATGCCGCGGCGTCCAGCTCCTCCTGCTGACGCGCGAGCAGACGGGCACGCAGCACGCGCATACCCGCCTCGCGGTTCTGCAGCTGGGACTTCTCGTTCTGCATCGACACGACGATGCCGGTCGGCACGTGAGTGATGCGTACCGCAGAATCGGTCGTGTTCACCGACTGCCCACCCGGACCGGACGAACGGAACACATCGATCTTGAGGTCGTTCTGGTCGATGTGGATCTCTTCGGGCTCGTCAACCTCGGGGAAGACGAGCACGCCGGTCGTCGACGTGTGGATTCGCCCCTGCGACTCCGTCGCGGGCACACGCTGCACGCGGTGCACGCCCCCCTCGTACTTCAGGTGCGCCCACACGCCCTGGGCGGGGTCGGTCGAGGATCCCTTGATGGCGACCTGAACATCCTTGTAGCCGCCGAGGTCGGATTCGTTGCGCTCGAGCAGCTCGGTCTTCCACCCCTTGGACGCCGCGTACTGGATGTACATGCGCAACAGGTCGGCGGCGAACAGCGCAGACTCCGCGCCACCCTCCCCCGCCTTGATCTCCATGATCACGTCGCGGGCATCGTCCGGGTCGCGCGGGATCAGCAGGCGCCGCAGGCGTTCCTGTGCGGTCTGCAGCTCCTCTTCCATCGCCGGGATCTCGGCCGCGATCGACTCGTCCTCCCGCGCGAACTCGCGCGCGGTCTCCAGATCATCGGTCGCCGCGATCCAGGCCTCATACGCGGCGACGATGCGAGACAGCTCGGCATAGCGACGGTTCACGCGCTTCGCACGGGCAGCGTCGGCGTGCACCGCCGGGTCGGAGAGTTCCTCCTGCACCCGGCGATGCTCGTCGATCAGAGTCTGGACGGACTCGAACACGGCTCAGCCGCTCAGCGGATGTTGTTGTCGTGCCCGTGCGCGCCCGAGGGAAGCGTCGGGATCGACTTCTGCATCTGCACGAGGAACTCGACGTTCGAGTTGGTCTCCTTGAGCTTGCCGAGGACCACCTCGAGAGCCTGCTGCTGGTCGAGGCCGGCGAGGGCACGACGCAGCTTCCACGTGATCTTGACCTCGTCGGCCGAGAGCAGCATCTCTTCGCGACGGGTGCTCGACGCGTTCACGTCGACCGCAGGGAAGATGCGCTTGTCGGCGAGGGCGCGGGAGAGACGCAGCTCGCTGTTGCCGGTGCCCTTGAACTCCTCGAAGATGACCTCGTCCATCTTGGAGCCGGTCTCGACCAGCGCCGTGGCGAGGATCGTGAGGGATCCGCCGTTCTCGATGTTGCGCGCCGCGCCGAAGAACCGCTTGGGCGGGTACAGCGCCGACGCGTCGACGCCACCGGAGAGCACGCGGCCCGATGCCGGTGCAGCCAGGTTGTACGCACGTCCGAGGCGGGTGATCGAGTCGAGCAGCACGACGACGTCGCGTCCGAGCTCGACCAGGCGCTTCGCACGCTCGATGGCGAGCTCGGCGACCGTGGTGTGGTCTTCGGCCGGACGATCGAACGTCGAGGCGATGACCTCGCCCTTGACCGAGCGCTCCATGTCGGTGACCTCTTCGGGGCGCTCGTCGACGAGCACGACCATGAGGTGGACCTCGGGGTTGTTCTGCGCGATCGCGTTCGCGATCTGCTGCAGGACGATCGTCTTGCCGGCCTTGGGCGGCGCGACGATGAGACCGCGCTGGCCCTTGCCGACCGGGGCGACCAGGTCGATGATGCGCTGGGTGAGCTTCTCGGGGGCCGTCTCCATGCGGAGGCGCTCCTGCGGGTACAGCGGGGTGAGCTTGCCGAACTCCACACGCGTGGCCGCGTCGTCGACCGACAGACCGTTGATCGAGTCGACCTTGACCAGCGCGTTGTACTTCTGGCGCCCCTGCTGCTCGCCCTCGCGGGGCTGCTTGATCGAGCCGACGACGGCGTCGCCCTTGCGGAGGTTGTACTTCTTCACCTGGCCGAGCGAGACGTACACGTCGCTGGGGCCGGCGAGGTAGCCGGTGGTGCGCACGAAGGCGTAGTTGTCGAGCACGTCGAGGATGCCGGCGATCGGGATCAGGACGTCGTCCTCGCCGATCTCGGTGTCGAACTCATCGGTCGGGACACCGCTGCGGCGCTTGTTGCGCTGACGGTTGCGGTTGTTGCCGCCGGACTGGTCGTCATCGGCGGCGGGCTGTGCCTGCTGCTCCTGCGCTGCGCCGTTCTGACCACGCCCACGGTTGCGGCTGCGGCTGCGGTTGCGACCGCGGCCACCCTGCTCCTCGCCTCCGTCGGAGTCGTCGTCGCTGTTGTTGTTCTGCGCGTCGTTCTTCTGCGCGTCGTTGTTCTGCGCGTCGTTGTTCTGCGCGTTGTTCTTCTGCGCGTTGCTGTTCTGCGCGTTGCGGCCCCGTGCGTTGCCGTTCTGTGCGGGCTCAGCGGCGGCGGCGTCAGACGAGGCATCCGTAGCAGGCGCTGCATCCGCAGCTTCGGCCTCGGGGGCTGCGGTCTTCTGAGCGCCACGGCGCCCTCGGCCGGTCGACTTGGGCGCCGACTCCGCCGGCGCTTCTGCCGGAGCGGCATCCGCGGCCGGTGCCTCTGCCGGAGCGGCGTCTGCTGCCGGGGCCTCGGCGTCTGCCTTCTTGGCACGGCTGCGACGCGGTGCCTTCGCCTTGGGCGCGGCCTCCGTGGTCTCGGCCGACGCCTCGGCGGGCGCGGCTTCGGCCTTCGGCGCAGCCTCGGTCTTCGACGCGGGCTTCTCGGCCTTCGCCGCCTCGGCCTTCTCGGCCTTCGCTGCTGCCGTGGCGGTGCTGGCGCGGCGCGGCGCCCGCTTGCGTGCCGGTGCGGCCTCGGTCGCGGGTGCTTCGGACACCGAAGCGGACTGGTCGTTCTGGGTCTCGGAGAGGTTCTCCACGAGTACTCCCTTATATGTCATGGGGAATGAGCGTTGAACGCACACAACGGGTGCTGCGCGCGATCGCACGGGCTGACGCTCTGCGCCAGCCAGCCTCGGCACTTGTGCCACAGGGATTTGCGTGCGGGTCTTGCAAGAGTTGCAATGGGGCCAGATTCACGTAGTTACGTGGAGCCCTCCGCTCGAGTCCCCACTGTACCACCACGCACGTCGACGGCGAGCAGGAGTGCCTCCCACGGGGTGTCGGTGACTCGATCGGCCAACTCCACCGCGTCTTGACGGCTGCCCGGCCCGTCGGCCAGCACGAGCACGCTGGGGCCGGCGCCGGACACGACGGCCGCGAAGCCCGCCTTGCGCAGCGCCTGCACGAGCCGCTGGGTCTCGGGCATCGCCTCGGCGCGGTAGTCCTGGTGGAGTCGGTCGGCCGTCGCGTCGAGCAACAGCTCCGGACTCTGCATCAGGGCCGCGATCAGCAGCGCAGAGCGCGAGACATTGAACACCGCATCCGCCGTGGAGACGTGCGGAGGCTGCAGCGAACGCGCCTGCGAGGTCGACATCGTGTAGGCGGGGACGAGCACGAGGGGCGAGACGCCGCGGTGCACGAGCAGCTTCTTGTGCTGAGGTCCGCGCTCCCCCATCCACGCGATCGTCAGTCCGCCGAACAGGGCCGGGGCGACGTTGTCGGGATGCCCCTCGAGCTCGGTGGCGAGACGGAGGAGGTCGGCATCGTCGATCTCGACGTCGCCGTGGAGCAGTCCCTTCGCCGCGAGCACGCCGGCAGCGACGGCCGCACCCGAAGAACCGAGTCCGCGACCGTGCGGCACGCCGTTCTCGGCGATGATGCGCAGGCCGGGCATCGGACGGCCCGCGTCGGCGAACACGTACGCGATCGTGCGGACGATGAGGTTCGACTCGTCGCGCGGGATCTCGGCAGCACCGGAACCGGTCACCTCGATCTCGAGTTCACCGGCCGACAGCGCCGTGACCTGCAGGGTGTCGTAGATGCTGAGCGCCAGGCCGAGCGTGTCGAATCCGGGGCCGAGGTTCGCGCTCGTGGCAGGCACCCGCACCTCGACGGTGCGGCCTTCGACGGGGTTGCCCTCGGCGGGGGCGAGGGCTGACGCCATCGTCACTCGCCTTCCACCCGGAGCACCGAGACGACCCGGGCGACGACCGCGCTGTCGGCGAGAGCGTCGACCGTGGCGCTGAGAGCCTGCTCCGTCGCGCGGTGCGTGCCGATGATCAGGCGGGCGGTCGGCTCGTCTTCTCCCTCGACGGTCTGCACGACCGTCGCGACCGAGACTCCACCGTCGCTGAGGATTCCGGCGACCGTGGCGAGCACACCCGGCGCATCCGCGACCTCGAGGGTGATCTGGTACCGGGTGGTCACGTGTCCGATCGGGACGACCGGAAGGTTGGCCCTGGTCGACTCGCCGACCCCGACACCCCCGGCGATGTGACGGCGGGCGGCGGAGACGACGTCACCCAGCACGGCGGAGGCGGTCTGGACACCACCCGCTCCTGCGCCGTAGAACATCAGTGAGCCGGCGGCCTCGGCCTCGACGAAGACGGCGTTGTTGGCGCCGTGCACGGATGCGAGGGGGTGCGAGTTCGGCACGAGCGCCGGGTAGACGCGCACCGAGATCGACTCGGCGCCGTTGGCCTCGATGCGCTCGCACACCGCGAGCAGCTTGATGACGAAGCCCGCAGCGCGGGCCTCCTCGATCATGGACGGCGTGATCGAGGTGATGCCCTCACGGTAGACGGCCTCGAGTGGCACGGCGGTGTGGAACGCGAGGCTCGCCAGGATGGCGGCCTTCTGCGCAGCGTCGTAGCCCTCGACATCAGCGGTCGGGTCGGCCTCGGCGTAGCCCAGGCGCTGGGCGTCGGCGAGCACGTCGGCGAAGTCGGCACCCTCGGAGTCCATCCGGTCCAGGATGTAGTTCGTGGTGCCGTTCACGATGCCCATGATGCGCACCACCCGGTCACCGGCGAGCGAGTCGCGCAGCGGGCGGATGATCGGGATCGCTCCGGCGGCTGCGGCCTCGTAGTAGACGGACGCGCCCACACGGTCGGCGGCCTCGAACAGCTCGGGGCCGTGCGTGGCGAGCAGGGCCTTGTTGGCCGTGACGACGTCGGCGCCGGAGCCGATCGCCTGCAGGATGCTGGTGCGCGCCGGCTCGATGCCGCCGATCAGCTCGATCACGATGTCGGCGCCCAGGATCAGCGACTCGGCGTCGGTGGTGAAGAGCTCCTTGGGCAGGTCGACGTCACGCGGAGCGTCCACGTCGCGCACGGCGATGCCGGCGAGCTCCAGTTCCGCACCGGCACGGTCGGCCAGCTCGTCACCGTGGCGCAGCAGGAGCGCCGCGACCTGCGAGCCGACCGCTCCGGCACCCAGCAGTGCCACACGAAGTCGTCGGTATTCAGTCATGGTTGCTCCTTCGGAGGTGGGTCATTGGTCTCCCTCGGGGGCTTTCGCCCCGTCGATGCCCGCGTCGCGGGCCAGCACGTCGTCGACGGTCTCGCCGCGAACGATGACCGTCGAGTGTCCGTCGCGCACGGCGATCACCGGCGGACGCGGCACGTGGTTGTAGTTGCTCGCCAACGGGACGCAGTATGCGCCGGTGGCCGGCACGGCGAGCAGATCGCCCGGCACCAGATCGTCTGGCAGGTACTCGTGGTCGACCACGATGTCGCCGGATTCGCAGTGCTTGCCGACGACCCGACTGAGGCGAGGCTCGCCGGACCCCGCGCGCGAAGCGAGGCGCGCCGAGTACTGGGCGCCGTACAGCGCAGGACGCGCGTTGTCGCTCATGCCGCCGTCGACGCTCACGTACCGGCGCACGGCACCCGTCGCCACGGTCACGTCCTTGGTGGTGCCGACCTCGTAGAGGGTGACGCCCGCGGTGCCGACGATGGCACGGCCGGGCTCGAACGACAGGGCGGGAACGGGGATGCCGCGTGCGGCGCACCCCTCCGCGACCGAGGCGACGATCGCATCGGCGAGTTCCTCGATCGGGGTCGGGTCGTCGACGCGCGTGTAGGCGATGCCGAAGCCGCCGCCGAGGTTGAGCTGCGGGACCGGACCGCCTTCGAGCAGAGTGGCGTGCAGGTCGAGCACGCGGGACGCGGACTCGCGGAAGCCGGCGACGCCGAAGATCTGCGAACCGATGTGACAGTGCAGCCCGGCGAACACCAGACCGGGGATCTCGCGGATGCGCGCGACCGCCTTCTCTGCCTCCGGGAGCGGGAAACCGAACTTCTGGTCCTCGTGGGCCGTGGCGAGGAAGTCGTGGGTCTCGGCGTGCACGCCGCTGATCACGCGGACCAGCACGCGCTGGCTCGCACCGGTGCGCGCCGTGATCGCTGCGAGCCGTTCGATCTCGATGGCGCTGTCGACGATGATCGTCCCGACGCCGACCTCGACGGCACGCTCGAGCTCGGCGACCGACTTGTTGTTGCCGTGGAAACCGAGCGAAGCCGGCGCGACGCCGGCGGCGAGGGCGACTGCCAGCTCTCCCCCCGTGCAGACGTCGACGCGCAGCCCCTCGTCGACCATCCAGCGTGCGATCGTCGTGCACAGGAACGCCTTGCCCGCGTAGTACACCTGCGCGGTGGTGGAGTTGGCGGCGGCGGCGCGATCGAATGCGAGTCGGAACCGCCGTGCGCGCCCGCGCACCTCGTCTTCGTCGAGCACGAGCAGCGGCGTGCCATAGGTGCGGGCGAGGGCGGTGGCGCTGACACCGGCGATGTCGAGTACCCCATCGGCATCGCGCACTGCGGATGCCGGCCAGACGCCGTCGGCGAGGTCATTGGCGTCATCGGGCACGGTGAGCCATTCCGGAGCGAGCGAATCGGCAGGGAGAAGCACTGATCACCAATCGTGGGAAGGATCTCGGGCGGGGTCGCACACATCGAGGTTGACCCGATTCTAGGGCACCGGCCGCGTCTCCCTGGTCATGGTGACGCGCCGCGTCAAGCCCCTGCAACAGCCCGTCTCCGCCTCCTAGGGTGGGGGCGTGGCGAACACTGAAACGACGAAAGACTCCTCCGCGCGTCCGGGGCTGATCCCCCGCATCACCGGACCGGTCATCGCGTGGGCTCTCGCGCGCCGGCCGGTACGCGCGGCGCTGTTGTACACCGAGCGCCGGGGCCCGATGCTCGCCGACAGCGTCACCTATCGCGCGCTGTTCAGCGTGTTCGCGGGGGTGCTTCTGGGCTTCTCGATCGCGGCTCTGTGGCTCGCCGGGAACCCGGTGGCATGGCAGGCGATCATCGACGCCGTGCAGTCGGCCGTGCCCGGGCTCATCGGCAAGGACGGTGTGATCAAGACGAAGGACCTCCAGGCTCCCGCGTCCCTGTCGCTCGCCGGGATCATCTCGCTCATCGCTCTCGTCGGCGCGGCACTCGGTGCCATCGGCTCGCTCCGCACGGCCGTGCGGGTTCTCGCGGGCACGCTGCAGGACGACATCCTCTGGATCTGGGTGATCCTCCGCAACCTCGCACTGGCCATCGGCATCGGCCTGGCGTTCATCCTCTCGGCCGCCGTCACCTTCGTCGGACAGCTGGGTGTGTCGTGGATCGCTGACTTCCTCGGGCTACCCGCGGATGCGCCGGTCGTGGCCTGGACCGTGCGCCTGCTCTCCCTCGTCGTCGTGTTCGCTCTCGACACGGCGATCATCATCGGCGTGTTCCTCCTCCTCTCCGGGGTGCGACCGTCGAAGCGGTCTCTCTGGTCGGGAGCGCTGCTCGGCGCCGTGGGACTGCTGGTCCTGCAGGAGCTGTCCGGACTGTTCGTGGGAGGCGCGACGAGCAACCCGCTTCTCGCCTCCTTCGCCTCGCTGCTCGCGCTGCTGATCTGGTTGAACTTCTCGGCGCAGGTGATGCTGTTCGCGTGCGCGTACATCGTGACGGCCGAAGAGGAGAAGTCCGATCGCGTGCACGCCCGCTTCGCAGCGACGACCTTCGTCCAACGACGCCTGCAGCGCGCCGAGGTCGACGTCAAGGTCGCCACCGCGGAACTGCGCGCCGCGCAGGAGGCCGCGTCCGCCGAGAAGTCGGCCTAGCCCGCGCGTCTTCGTTGTGACCAGATCAGCTATTCTGGTCACAACGAGAGGACGACATGGACGCCCACCGCACAGTCATCGAACTCCCCCACGCCACGGTGTCAGCGCTGGAGTGGCGGCCGGTCGCGGAGACCGGCATCCCGGTGCTGCTCCTGCACGGCGGCGGAGCCGACAGCGCCGAGCTCTCCTGGGGCGAAGTCGGACCGGCCCTCACGCAGGCGGGGCACCGCGTCATAGCGCCGGACCATCCCGGCTTCGGACACAGCCCCCGGGCCGACTGGCCGCTCACGCAGGAGCTTCTCGTCCGACACGTCGGCGAGCTCGTCGACACACTCGCACTCAGCGACTACGCGATCGCCGGGCTCTCCCTCGGCGGAGGGATGACGGTCGGGCACCTGCTCGATCAGCCCGGCCGCGCTCGCACCGCCGTGCTCCTGGGCTGCTACGGTCTGATGCCCCGCCTCGCCGACGGTTTCCGCGGTCGCATCACCCATCTGATGTCTTTCCTCCTACTGCGCTCCGGGCTGCTGGGCGCGATGACCCGTTCGTACGCACGGAACCGCCCCGCAATGGAGCGCGGACTCCGCGACCTCGTGCGCAACCCGCAGGCGCGCAGTCCCGAGCTCGTCGATGCGGTCCTCGCCGAAGCCGCCGGCGGCTCGAGCCTGGAGACGTTCGGCCAGTGGCAGCGCGATCAGGTGCTCTGGAATCGACTGCGAACGGTCTACACGGATCAGCTCGCGAGCATCCGCACGCCCACGCTGCTGGTGCACGGCGATCGCGACACCGGAGTCCCCCTCGCTCGCATCGAGACGGCAGCCGCGCTGCTGCCATCGGCGACCTTGGAGGTCGCGCACGGCGCCGGCCACTGGGTGCAGCGCGACCGCCCCGACAGCGTCATCCCGGCGATGCTCGAACAGCTGAGGAGTGCCGATGCCCCGACCACGCGTTCCTGACCGACGCGCGCGCATCCTCGATGCGGCCCGAACACTCGTGCTCGCGCACGGCTTCGATGCCATGAGCGTCGCCGCCATCGCCGAGCGCGCCGGCATCGCCAAGGGTGCCGTGTATCTGGAGTTCGCCGGCAAGCGTGAAATCCTCGACGCCCTGCTGCTGCAGGGCAACGTGCGCATGGCCGACCGGGTCCGAAGCGAGCTGGGTGACCATCCTCGTCTCAGCGACGCCTGTCGGGCGACGGCTCGGGCGCTGCTCGACGACCCGCTGATGACCGCTGCGTTCCTCGACGATCGGGGCATCCTCGGCTCCCACGTGATGGAGGAGACCGATGGTCGCTACCGCGAGCGTCATCAGCGGGTCGTGCAGTGGTTCCGTGAGCTGCAGGAGCGCGGGCTGATCGTCACGGATGTCGATCCACGCACACTTGCTCTGGCGCTGTCGAGCACGACGATCGGACTGCTGTCGGCGGCACGACTGCTCGGTCCGCTCGGCCCCGCCCTGCTGGAGGGCACGATCGACACCATCGGGCGGATGGCCGCGGCCTTCGAGACGGAGACATGATGCACCTGGAGACCTTCGGGCGTGCGGGCGAACCACCGCTGCTGCTCCTGCACGGCGGGGGCGTCGCCGGATGGATGTGGGAGCCGATGCGCGCCCACCTGCCTCCGCAGGCGCGGGTGCTGGTGCCGGACCTCCCGGGTCACGGGCGCAGCGCGGCGGAGGACTACGCCTCCCACCACGACACCGTCGAACTGCTCACGCAGATCCTCGAGGGCGAGGGCCGCCCGGCCACGGTCGCGGGCTTCTCGCTCGGTGCACAGCTCGCCGTGCTGCTCGCGGCTCTGCGACCCGACCTCGTCGAACGGGTCGTCGTGATCAGCGCACAGGCCGTGCCCCTGCGCATGACCGGACCGACTCTGGCACTGCTCGGCGCGACCGCAGGGCTCGCGAAGAACGAGAAGTTCGCGCGATTGCAGGCCCGGGAGCTCTTCGTACCGGAGTCGCACATGGCCGACTACCTGCAGACATCGTCGGCCCTTTCCCGGGAGACGCTGCTCACCTCGGTCGAGGAGAACCTGCGATTCGTGCCGCCTGCGGACTGGGCGACATTCCCCGGGTCGGCACTGATCCTGGTCGGAGCCGCGGAGAAGAAGCTCATGAGGCGCTCGGCCGCGGCGCTGCACGCAGCACTCCCCCACAGCACGATCGAGGTCGTCGACGGCTGCGGACACGGCATCCCGCTGCAGAGACCCGAATGGCTCGCGCGGCGCATCACGGAGGCACGCGGCGGATGACCGTGCTGCTCCGAGCGGTTCAGCTCGGACAGACACCCTTCTCCTGCAGCGACGTGTCGGTGACGATCGCGCCGTCGACGTCGATGTCGATCACTGCTGCACCGTCGACGATCTCCAACCCGGTGAGGGTGAGTCCGGCCGGCAGCTGATCGGCGATGCACACCCGCTGCGGTTGTGTCAGGCCCTCGCCGAGCGACCCCAGCGTCGAGCCGACCTGGTCGAGGTCGATGTCGAGTCCACCGATGCTCGCAGCGACCGGCGTGAGCTCCAGGTCGCCCTCCACGGCACCGGGCGTGAGGGTCAGAGAGAGCGGCACAGCGGCCCCGAAAACGCTGATCGAGCCGCTCACCGTCGCGTTCGGCGCCGCGAACTCGACCGACTCGACGGGCAGCTCGGTGCCGGCGAGCAGGGAGGTGAACTCCGCCTGATCGATGCGGATCGTTCCCGCGGCTCCGCCGAGGTCGCCGCCGCGCAGCGGGACTACGGTCGCGGTGACCTCGGCCGCGCCAGTGACGCCCTCCAGCGTCACCGAGTCCGTCGACAGGTGCAGGGTGTCGAGGGAACCGCCGATGAGCTGCGGGAGCAACAGGCCCTGCGTCTCCACGTCGAGCTGCTGATCGGCGGGGAGATCCAGCTGCTCGATGACGATCGACCGCACGATCCCCGGGAGCACCGCGCGCGCGATGAACTCGGCGGCGACCACGAGCAGCGCCAACACGACCACCACGATCAGCAGCACCCACGGCCAGCGGCGGCGTGTGCGCGGAGCGGCATCGGCCTGCTGATCGGCGCCGTCCCTCGGGATCACGAGCGTCGGATGCTCGGCCGAGGCGTCCGGATACGGCAGGGTGTGGTTGTCGTCGCTCATGCCTGCCATCCTGCCGTACCCGACCGGACGGACGCGCGCATCACATGCGCTCGGGGGCGCTCACTCCGAGGAGATCGAGACCGTTGCGGAACACCTGTCCGGCGGCGTCGTTCAGCCACAGACGCGTGCGGTGCACGGTCTCGACCGGATCGTCACCCTGCGGGATCACACGGCAGTTGTCGTACCAGCGGTGGTAGAGCCCTGCGAGCTCCTCGAGGTAGCGGGCGACGCGGTGCGGCTCACGGACCTCGGCGGCGAATGCGACGATGCGCGGGAACTCCTGCAGCGCTCCCAGCAGAGCGGCCTCGGATTCGTGCGTCAGCGTCTCCGGCGCGAACTCCGAGCGATCCACGCCCGAGTCGGCCGCATTCCGCGCGACGTTGTGCGTGCGGGCGTGGGCGTACTGCACGTAGAAGACCGGATTGTCGTTCGTGCGCTTCTGCAGCAGCTCGGGGTCCAGATCCAGCGGCGAGTCCGCGGGCGAGCGCTCCAGCGAGTACCGCAGCGCGTCGGTGCCCAGCCAGTCGAGCAGGTCGTCCATCTCGATGATGTTGCCCGCGCGCTTGCTGAGGCGGGCGCCGTTGATCGAGACCATCTGCCCGATCAGTACCTGGACGTTCTTCTCCGGGTCTTCACCCGCTGCTCCCGCGACCGCCTTCAGACGGTGCACGTAGCCGTGGTGGTCGGCGCCGAGAAGGTAGATCTTGTTCTGGAAGCCGCGGTCGCCCTTGTTCAGGTAGTACGCGGCGTCAGCGGCGAAGTAGGTGTACTCGCCGTTCGAGCGACGGATCACGCGGTCCTTGTCATCGCCGAAGTCGGTCGTGCGCACCCAGACGGCGCCATCCTCATCGAAGACGTGTCCCTGCTCGCGCAGGCGGTCGACGGCCTGATCGATCAGGCTCGTGCCCGATGCATCCTTCGCGTGCAGCGTGCGCTCGGAGAACCAGACATCGAACGGCACGTTGAATCGATCGAGCGAGCTCTTGATCTCGGCGAGCTGGAACTCGTAGGCGAGCTCGAGCGCGACCGACGACTGCTCGCTCTCGGGAAGCTGCAGCAAGTCGGGACGTGCCTCGAGCACCCGGCCGGCGAGTGTTACGATGTACGCACCGGGATAGCCCCCCTCGGGCGTCGGCTCTCCCTTGGCGGCCGCGAGGATGGAGACGGCGAAGCGGTCCATCTGCGCTCCCGCGTCGTTGATGTAGTACTCGCGCACCGCACGCGCGCCGCTTGCGAGCAGCAGACGAACGATCGAGTCGCCGAGCGCCGCCCAACGGGTGTGCGCGATGTGGAGAGGCCCGGTCGGGTTCGCGGAGACGAACTCGACGTTCACACTGACGCCCTCCTGCGACATGTTCGTACCGTAGGCCGTGCCGGCGTCGACGATGACCTTGGCCAGCGCACCCGCGGCGGCGGCATCGAGACGGATGTTGATGAACCCGGGGCCGGCGACCTCCGCGCTCGCGATGCCGTCGACAGCGGCGAGACCGTCGGCGATCTGCTGCGCGAGCTCGCGCGGGTTCGTGCCGAAAGGCTTCGCGAGCCGCATGGCGATGTTCGATGCCCAGTCGCCGTGGTCGCGGTTGCGCGGACGCTCCAGCACGATGTCCTTCACGGAGACCCCGAGCGGCTCGCCGGGACGTCGTTCCTCGGCGATAGGAGCGAGGACGGCGAGGACAGCGGCGGCGAGGGATTCGGGGTTCATAGCCCCCTCAGTTTACGGGTCGGCGACCGGCCGTCCGACGGCGCGGGGCGCGCGGAATTCGCAATCGGCGCGCAGTGATCTACTCTCATCCCATGAAGGCCCCCGCCACCCGTCGTCGACTGCGCACCGCAGGGGTCGCCATCGCCCTCCTCCTCGCCGTCGCGGCAGGCGTCGTCGGCATGTGGCGGCCATGGACGCCACCGCCCTCCGCCGCCCCCGTGGGAGCCCCGGCCGCGGCCGCCGGCACGGCCTCCGAAGCCATCGCGCCGGCTCCCCTCACATTGCCGGACCACCCGACCGTTCTGGTGTTCGGAGACAGCTGGACCTACGGCTCGGCGGCGACCGTCCCGACGCTCGGCTACGCGTACCTCTTGGCCGATCTGATCGGCGGCGAGACGATCGTGGACGGCGTCCGGGGCAGCGGTTACCTCAAGCCCGGCCTCGACGGCCCGACCTTCGGAGAGCGCATCGCGGCACTCGACCCCTCGCTCGCACCCGACCTCGTGATCATCCAGGGCTCGATCAACGACCGGGCACAGGGCGTCGAGGGTTACCGTGAGGCCGTGACCTCGGCGTGGGACGCCCTGGCCGCCACGCATCCGGACGCGGTCATCGTCGTGCTGGGACCGGCACCGCACGAGCTGCCGGTCGGGGCTGCGACCGCGCGCATCGACACGGATCTCGGCGAACTCGCCGGGGCCCGCGGCTGGTGGTACCTCTCCCCCATCGCCCGGAACTGGATCACCGAGCAGAACTACCTCGATGTGATCGACGTCGAGGTGGGGCGCAAGCATCCGTCCACCGACGGCCACCGGTATCTGGCAGAGAAGCTCGCCGCAGCACTCGAAGAGCTGCGCGCCGCGCCGGTCACCGAAGCGGGTGGGTCGGAGACGACCCCCGACGAGTGATATTGTCGATCGGTACGCCTCCGTAGCTCAGTGGATAGAGCGCCGGTTTCCGGTACCGTAGGTCGCAGGTTCGACTCCTGTCGGGGGCACACAGACCAACTGCACAACGACGAAACCCCGCCTGATCCAGGCGGGGTTTCGTCGTTGTGCACGTGGCGACGCCGACGGCTGACGCACTCCCTCACGCGGATCAGCCGGACGGGTTCTCCAGCGGGAACCCGTTCTCGTCCGTCGTGTCCGTCCCCGCCCCGGTGGAAGGCTTCTCCCCCACGACAGCCACATCATCCTCCGGCGCACCGCCGTCGGTGATCGTTCCCGTCGGCTCGCTGTCTTCGACCACGTGCTTCGCGCCGCGCTCCGCGGCGAGCGCCTCACCCTCCTCGATCGCCTCGTCGCGGCTGCTGTAGCTGCGCGAGAGTTCCGGAGCGCTCTCGACCTCATTCACCCACTGGCCGTTCTTCGACCTCGTGACTATCCGCAGCGCGTTCATCAGATGTCTCCGGTCCCGAGGTCGCCCTCGCCGTCCTCACCGATTTCGGCAAGGAGGGGGTCGTCCCCCTGGCTCTCCGGCTGCAACGCGGATCGGGGAAGGTCATCCGCGGGTACCTCGTCGTCTGGAGCAGCGAGCTCATCCGGGTCGGCGCCCGTGGCGGTCGCCGGGTCGAGCACATCGTCGGTCGCCCCTCCATCGAGCGCCGTCGTCTGCTCCCACTCGGCCTGAGCCGGGTCACGGCCGTCCCCGACGGCTGTGGCATCCGCATCGCGCAGCGGCTGCACGGCATCCGCTCCGACTTCCGAAACGCCATCCGGTGTCGATTCCATCTCTCCTCCTTCGTCTCGGCGTCTTCGTCGCCGAATCGGCGACCACGATCAGTCTCACCCGACCGGACGATGAGGAGCAGGGGGTTGAGCGCACCGGACGAAGCGGCTATCTTCCGAACCGCCCGCGCGTCACCCACCTCGTCACATCAGGGCGGAGTCGTACCCGTCCGGCGACTCCGGCTCGTCGCCCGGCTCGAACGCCGGTCCGGCCTTCGGCGTGAGCGCGTGTGCGCGCGCGAGCAGTCGTTTCGCTGCGCCTTCGTCGTCATCGAGCTCCGGTGCCAGGCCGGCGTCGACCACGGCGATGGGAAGCGTCGTTCCGAGCGCAAGACGGACGTACGAACGCTCGCCGCCCGACCCGACGATGGGGATGTCGACGACGTCGGTACGTCGCTCCTCCGTCAACGCCAGCCAGTACTGCACCACCGCATCGGCCGTCGCGTCGCCGGTCAGATAGCTTCCGACCTGGGTGATGAGTGTCTTCATGGTCACTCCCTCGACTCGTCCGGATGCTTCGCCGCCGGGTCCGTGGCGGCGCTTTCACACTAGGTGGAGCCATCCCCGCACATGACCCCCTTGCGATTTCGGCCTCGCGGTGATTCAGTACGGATCCTCGACCGACGGTGACCCGGCTGGACGTACACATCGCGGCCCTACGGTCGACGGCATCGCCCCCACCGGGTGACCGATGACTGTGCGACGACACCGCGGGTGCGACCCTGGAGGCGATTGCCGCCCACTCATCGAGACGCGAGGACCCGACATGACCGATCACAGCTCTCTCCCCTCTTGGCGCGACACCCGCACGCGCAGAGACATCGAGGCCTTCGTCGCCTCCGTCGCGGAGGGCCCGGATGCGGTGCCGGTCGAGGAGCGCATCGCCGTGTTCGACAACGACGGCACACTGTGGTCCGAGAAGCCGATGCCCACGCAACTGCACTACGTGGTCGAGCAATGGCGCGCGGCTGCGGAACGTGCGCCGGAGCTCGCGGAGCGGCAACCGTACCTCGCCGCGGTGAGCGGCGACTTCGGCTGGCTGAGCACGGCGATCGACAAGCACTACAGCGGTGACGACTCCGACCTGAAGACCATCATCCAGGCGCTCGTCGGCCTCACCGATGGAATGAGCGTGGAGGACTACGCGCTCTCTGTCGGGGAGTTCTATCGCACGGCGCAGCATCCGGCCCTGAAGCGGCCGTACGCCGACGCCGTCTACCAGCCGATGGTCGAGTTGCTTCGGTACCTGGAGAGCCACGGCTTCACCTGCTACATCGTGTCGGGCGGCGAGCGCGACTTCATGCGACCGATGACGCAGGCCAACTACGGCATCCCGCCGGAGCGCGTCGTGGGCTCGGCCTTCGGTCTCACCTGGGACGACGCCGACGCGACCGTGAAGTACTCGTCATCCCTCGCATTCTTCGACGACGGACCCGAGAAGCCGGTGCGCATCTGGAGCCGCATCGGCCGACGGCCGCTGTTCGCCGGCGGCAACTCGAACGGCGACACGGCCATGCTCGACTTCGCCCGCAAGGGACCCCGCCCCGGATTCGCGATCCTGATCCACCACGACGACCCCGACCGCGGCGACGCACCCTACGACGCGGGCGCGGAGAAGGCGCTCGCTGCCGCCGATGACGCCGGGTACACCGTCGTGAGCGTCAAGGACGACTGGGCGACCGTGTTCCCCCAGGCCGCTTCCGAGGTCGACGGCGCCTGAACGACGCAAGAGGATGCCCGGGGAGCGCGGCTCTCCGGGCATCCTCCTGCGTGGCGGCTCACGAAGCGGCGGTGACCACCGGAGATTCCGGGTCGGCGGTCTCGATCCCCATGCCATCCGTCTCGGGCGTCCCCGGGGCATCCAGGGGATCCGCCTCCGCGGTCGGGCGCCGCAGCAGCTCGATCAGGATCATGAAGACGATCAGTCCGATCGTCACGCCGACCACCGTCCCGAACGAGACGGGTCGCGTCACGATCAGGATGAGCAGTGCGAGAGCCATGCCGACGATGACGATGGGTCCGTGGAACCTATCCACCGCGAGACCGAATCGTCCGGTGGACAGTCCCCGTCGCTCCCAGGTCCCGCGCACCGCGGAGAAGCCGCTCTCGAGGACACCACGAGTGGCCCCGGCGCTGCGGCTCGAACCGGCGAGCCACGCCCACACCGCGATGAGCACGCCGACCATCGCCAGCGCGACGATCGTCGAGCTGAGCAGCGAGGTGACCTCGTCGAACAGGGCTTGTGCGGCGGCCGACGTCATGATCGACGGGCTCACGGCCCCGATGAAGAACGTCCGCCCGATGCCCATGCCTGCGGAGAGCAGGAGGAAGGCGACCGCGAACGCGGCACTGGTCCAGAAGAGCGCGCGCGGGCGGTTCCGGGCGATCAGGATGCCGGCGACCACGAGGCCGAGCACGACCCAGGGCAGCCAGAACCCTGCGGCGACGGCGATCTGGTAGACGGTCCGCACGAGCACCAGAGCGTCCGCCTGGGCGATCGGGATCGATCGGTCGATCTCCGGGATCAGATCGGCGAAGCCGACACCGCGCTCGGCCAGCACCGACTTGACCCGCTCGACGACGAGGCCGAGGTCGATCGAGAGCACCCCGTCGTCCGCCAGCTGCAGCGCGGTGTCCGGGCTGTTCTGCATGATCGCGACAGCGCGCTCGTGGGTGAAGCGCAGCGACTGCGCCCAGATATCGGCGAACTGGTCCGAGGCGACGACGTCGTGGATCACCCCGTCGACGAGGGATGTCAGTCCGCTCGCCGCCGGCGCCTCCAGGAGGGTCAGCGCCGATGCCGCGCGCGGCGGCAGATCGAGCTCGCGTAGTCCGTCGAACACCTCGCCGACCACAGCCGTGAGGTCGACCTGCTCCTGGATGGCGGCGCTGGCCTGAGCGGCGACGAAGTCCTGCACGTCCGGATCCTCGGCCAGGGGCGCGAACGTCGCCACGAACCGATCGGCGTCGACCAGCTGCAGGCGCGCCCACGTTCCCATCGCCGCGATCGGCGCGAGCAGCACCGCCACGGCGAGCACGATTCCGGCGACGATGCTCCTGCCCACCGGTCGGCGACGAGGCTTCTCTCGAGTCTCGCTCTTGAGTGTCTGGTTCTCCTGTTCGAGGAGGAGCACCCGGGCTCGCAGATCATCCAGTTCACTCATTCGCTCTCCTCCTCGTGCGGTCGCGTCGCTCGCGTGTGCCGACGACGGCCAGACCTCTCAACTCAGGAGCTTCTGCTTTGCCGCAGCGAACTCCGTCTCGGACAGCACGCCGGCGTCCTTCAGCGACGCCAGCTGCTGCAGCTTCGCGATCAGATCATCCGTCCCGGCCGGCGCACCCGCCTGTACCGGCGGAGCCGCATACTGGGCTGCCGCGTTCTGCGCGGCGGCGTCGACCTGCGCCTGCTGCTGAGCGGCTTCGTACTGCTGCTGCTCGTACTGCCCCTGCGCACGCTCCTGCTGATGCCGCGACATCGCACCGCCGACCGCCGACGCCGTTCCCGCTACCACCGCGGTCCTGGCGGCCAGTCCGATCAGTCCCGGGCGACCGAATCTTCTCAAGGGCATGTCATTCACCTTCCTGATCGAGGATGTCCATCATGGCGTTCACGACGGGTGCCGGCACGCGCTCGCTACGGAGCACCTGACCGCCGGCGGCGGCGAGGTTCTGCGCGAGGGTGCGGGCGAAAGCGAGTTCCAGGACGACGACGGCAGCGGACTGACCGGGGGCGAGAGCGCTCGCGAGGGCCTCCACGTCCTCTTCGCCGGCCAGCCCGGCGGCGATCGGCTCGAAGTCGTCGAGTCCGAGGGAGTCGTCATCCGTGTCGAGCTCGACGATCTCCACTTCCCCTGCCGCCGACTTCGACAGCAGGACGAAGTCGAGCAATCGCACGACCCCGCTGTCGACGAGGTCGGTCAGCGCGCGGAACGTCGCCGGGTCTGGACGATCGCCCTCGAACCCGACGAGGTAGAACTCGGCGGGGCCGAATCGGAAGTCATTCATGGAGTATCCCTTCTCCCGGCGACGACGTACCGGGACTCTGCGGCCATGTTCGCACTGCCGCGATCGGGGTGATCGCCGCCCTCACCCCGATCGGATGAGAACTTCGCCGTCCGGCGGCTCGACCTGCCGGGCACGGGGGTCGCCCGCTAGGGGTGAGCAGCTTTCCCGCGCCCGTGGAGGCGCTGTCACTATCGCCGTACGCAGTAACTCAACGAAAGGGGTCCGAAGTGTCCATTTGGGAAAGCTTCTGGGACATCATCTGGTGGTTCTTCTGGGTCTTCGTGTTCATCTCCTACCTGATGGTGCTCTTCAACATCGTGGCCGACCTGTTCCGGGATCACGCCCTCAACGGGTGGTGGAAGGCCGTGTGGATCATCTTCCTCATCTTCGTGCCCTTCCTCACGGCGCTCGTCTACCTCATCGCACGCGGCAAGGGAATGGGCGAACGCAGCGTCTCGGCGTACCGGGAGCAGCAGCACGCTGCCGACTCCTACATCCGCAGCGTCGCCGGATCCAGTCCCAGCGATGAGATCGACAAGGCGTCGAAGCTCCTCGCGGCGGGAACGATCACTCCCGACGAGTTCGCCGCCATCAAGACGCGCGCACTGAGCTGACATCGTGGCTGAGGTGGTCGATATGTCCCTGCAGGCGCTCGGCGACGTCGAATTCGTCGTCGTGCGCCTGGAGGACGACCGCCTCAGCCCCGACATCCTCGAAGCCCTGCTCCGACAGGTGGAGAGCGGCGCCATCCGCCTTCTGGACTTCCTTCTCATCCGCCGGCTCGGCGCGGAGGACTGGCACCTCATCGAGATCGACGCCGATGAGTTCACCCTCGCCGGTCTCGGTCTGGACACCCCTGGTCTCGTCTGCGAAGACGACGCCCGGCACTTCGCATCCGGGCTCCCCATCGGCTCCCTCGCAGCACTCATCCTCGTCGAGCCGACCTGGAGTGAACGCTTCTCCCACGATGTCGACCGTCGGGGTGATCGGATCCTCGCGACCCAACCCATCCCCGCCTCGATCGCGAACACGGTTCTCGCATCGGCGCTGCGCCAGCCCTGACGCGTCGGCGGGCGCGGAACGCGGCGCGGGGTCAGACGGTCGTCCGCACGGCCTCTCGGCGGGAGGACACCCCGAGCTTCCGGTAGATGGCGCGCTGGTGGGTCTTCACCGTGTTGATCGACACGGCCAGCTCCCGAGCGATCTCGTGCAGTGTGCGCGCCGTCTGCAACTGCTGGAACACATCGCGCTCCCGCTCCGAGAGCGTCTCCACCAGCGAGCCGGCGGCATCGTTGGCGAGGCATCGACCGATGAAGTCCTCGAACTGCGTGCCGAAATGCACGTGCTCGCCCAGCAGCTTGCGCACCGCCGCCTCACGGGGTCCGAACGGCAGCCGGATGTTCTCCCCGGAGGCGACCGCGACCGCGGCTTCGCACAACTCGTGCGCCTCGTCGTGGTGCCCGGTGTGACGGCGCAGCACGGCGGCGGTGATCAGGGTCGCTGTCTTCACGTACGACACCTCGCTGAACGCCCGCAGCGATCGCAGCATCTCCAGAGCTGCGGGGTAGTCACCGGCACGGCGCAGCACACCGGCGAGCGTGACGTTCACGACCGGCAGGTCCGGGCAGTGGAGGTACTTCCTGGCGATCCGCAACGCGCGGTCCTGTCGACCGACCGCCTCCTCGAGAACCGCGACGGACGATTCCCGAAATGCCGGCCAGGAGATACCGTGGACGACCTCGAGCGGGATGTCCTGCACGCCGATCGCCGCGCGACGGCATGTCGGGACATCACCGGTCTCGGCCGCCGTGTACGCGATCATCATCCGCGCCACGCCGGTGAAGGAACGGTCGGAACTCCCGTTGGCGATCACCGTCCCGAAAGCCCGCATCGCTTCATCGAACTCCCCCGACCAGTACGCGACGTACCCGGCGGCTGCGGCGGCGCTTCCTCCGGCGTAGGTGCTCCAGGGAAGACTCACGTCATCCTCATGATGTGCCGCGGCCAGCGATGACCTCGCATCGACGAGGCGACCCGCCCAGGTCTGGCCGAAGGCGAGATGCCCCAGGGACCGCTTCGCGAGTTCGCGATCGCCGGAGCTCTGCGCCTCCCTCGCCGCGGCCGAGAAGTACTCGAGCGGGATCATCGGGTTACCGCGGTGCCGGATCTCGGTCCACCCGAGGAGATAGTTGAGTGCCGCGCGGTCTCCGAGCTCGGTCGAATCCGCGTCGAGGAGCATCTGCCGCACCTTCGCACTCGCTTCAGCGACCTCTGACCGCTCGTCGGTGATGAACAGACGCGCGATCGGCAGGACCGCGGGCTCCGTCCCGTCGCCGGTGCGCGCGATCATCGCCTCTGCGCGCCGGAAGAGCTCGCGCGCGACGCGATGGTCGCCGAGCACATCGCTTGCGCACGCACGCACCAGGAGCACCTGCGCGTCGTCGGGCGTACGGCGCAACATGTCGATCGCCGTCTGCTCGATCTCCGCCGCGCGGGCACCGACCACGAGGCCGAGCCAGTGGTGCAGCAGCGTCTCCCTCGCGATCTCCGCATCTCCCGCACGAAGCGAGTGCGCGATCGAGGCGGTGGGGTCCGTCGCCTCGAGCGCGATGGCGGCGCGGCGATGGCAGGCCGCAGCCCGAGCGGTGTCGAGCGCGACGATGTCGGCGCACTGCTTGGCGAACGAGGTGTGCCACCGGTAGACGACGCCGTGCGGACCCTCGAAACGATCGAGGAAAAGACCGAGCCGCACGCACGTCTCCAGCAGCTCTGCCGCATCCGGACGTTCGGTCACGGCGGCGGCGAGCTCGGGAGTCAGCTCGCCGCAGACGCTGCCGTCGAGCACGAAGTCGGCGATCTCGGCCGGCAGCGCCCCGAGCACGTGTTCGCGGACGTAGGTCCCGAGGAAGCTCGACGCGCTCTGTGCGCGGGCGTCGGGTCGGGCACCGCCGATCATCATGAGCCGCACGGCGATCGGCCACCCTCTGGACTCCGCGAAGATCGTCTCGGCAGCGAGCCCGGCTCCGTCTGCGGTGCGCAGGAGCTTGACCTCCGGGGCCGTGAAGCTGAGCGTGTCCACACCGACGAAGGAAGCAGGATGCGTGAGTCGATGCCGCGAGAGGGTGACCTCGAGCAGCGTCGTCCCGACCAGCACGACCCGGAGATTCTCGGGTGCCTGCTCCGCGAGCATGCCGAGGAGCCCGGTGCGCCAGCTCTCACCGGCGCGGTGCGCGTCGTCGACGATCAGGTGCATGGGGGTGTCGAGCGCCTCGAGGGCGCCGCAGATCTCCTGATAGGCATGCTCGGGATCGTCGAGGTCCCGCGCGAGTGCGAGTGGACGCCCCGCACGCTCGGCGCCGACGAGCAGAGCATGCACGACGCCGTACGTCAGACGCGAAGGGTCGGAGTCGAAGGAACTGAGGCTGAGCCAGGCGACCTGCTCGAGCCCGGAAGCCCAGTCTGCGACCGCGGTCGTCTTGCCGAAGCCACTCGGCGCGCTGACGACCGTCAGCGGGTCGATCGCCGCTGCATCGGCGATCGCGGTGCTCACCCTTTCCCGGCGGATGGCACCCGGTTGGGGTCCGGGTGGGCGGAAGCGCACCATGGGGCCCGGCATCGTCGATCGTACGGGGGGCGACATGGCACCAAAGCTAGTGGCGTCGACGCTCCGCCCTCAAGGGCATCCTCCGGGTGATCTTTCAGTCCGCGAGACCTCTCCCGGCGTCGCGTTTGAGTGCGTCGGCGGTGCGGATGAACAGGATGATCCACGTGAAGACGACCGTCCCCGCCACCAGCTCGACCGCGGTCAGGGTGTAGTAGCCGACGGCGAAGAACACCGCGAGCAGCAGGATCAGAAGGGTGAAGACGTAGCCGACGAGCAGGAACGTGCGCGAGACGCCCGGCACCCACCACCGGACGGCGATGATCAGCACCGCGTAGGCGACCACCATCCCCGAAGCCACCCCGGTGTGCAGGGCGAAGTGCTCATCCACGGGGAACACCCCCACCAGACCGAGGAAGATGCCGACGATCACGAGGCACGTGCGCACCGAGGCGGCCCCGCGCGGATGAGGCGTCGGAATCCCCTTCGTCGCGTAGCGGGCCAGCGTCGTCACCAGGATCCCGGCGACGATCAGGGTGAGGTTGAAGGCCCGGGCGGAGAGGTCGTCCGTCATGCCGAGAGCGCTCAGGTTCTCCTTCCACCACTGCGGGTCGCTCGCCGTGAGCATGCTCGCGAGCACTCCCAGCACGAGGAACACGGCGAGAACCGTGGCCAGCAGCTGCAGGTCGAGGTGCGTGGCGGAGTAGTAGGTCACGTATGCGGTCAATGCGGCCGCGGCACCGGCCAGCATCAGCACAGGTACCGGGAACACCACAGCGCCGATGAGTCCCGCCTCGACGATCGTCGCCGCCAGGGTCCACCCGAGTAGCGCGATCATGGCGTGCGCGAAGGCGAACGCGGCGATGTCGACGATGTCGAGCACCCCGAGTCGGTCGCGCCGCGCCGGGTCGGCCGCGATGACACGCCCGAGCACGAAGACGACGATCGCCGTCACCGCCGACATCAGCGCCGCGAACTGTCCGAGCGAGTCGGGACCCGCGATCGGCGCGGACTGCAGCCGGAACACGGGCAGTGCGACGAGGGCGGCGAGGACGAACGCGAAGATCGAGATCTGGAGCCCGATGGCTTCCCGAGCGCGCTCTCGTGTGGCCCCGCGGGAGCGGGCTTCCGTGAGGAGATCGTGCCCTGCTGGCGTCGACGACATGAGCTCAGTCTCCTTCTCCGCTGCACCACCGGCGAGAGCGGCTCATCCCTTCGGGGCGATGCGGCGCCGTGAAGCGCGGCCGATGGACTCCCCGAGCAGGCCGTCCGGCCCCGCCGCACGTGTGTCGCGCCGTGCTCACCCGTTGAGGATGAGTGTCGTGGGCACCGGGGAGACGCGTCGCGCATGCTTGTCGGATGAGGTCGAGGAGCGTGGGGCAGACGTCGAGCGGACGGCGATCGTGACGCTGGGCGACCTGTTCCCGGAGGGCCTGTCGGGGTGGCAGATCGTGCTCGCGCTGCTGTCGGTGCTGATCGGCTGGCTGCTCTCGCGGCTCGCTCGCAAGGGCGTGCTGAAGTTGGCGGCGCGGACCCCGGGAATCTCCGACTCCGTCTCGCAGCTGGCTGCGCGCTTCACGCAGTACGCGCTGCTCCTGGTCGGGATCGGGGTCGGGCTGGCGTTCCTCGGGGCGAACGTGCAGCCTCTGCTCGCGATGACGGTCATCGCCGCGATCGTCCTGGTCCTGGTGCTGCGCGGTGTCGCGGACAACTTCGCTGCCGGGGTCCTGATCCAGTCCCGTCAGTCGGTGAAGATCGGCGAGGAGATCGGCATCGACGGCCCCGACGGGGTGATCCGGGGCACCGTGCAGGAGCTCAACGGTCGCTCGGTCATCCTCACGACGGTCGACGGCCGCACGGTGCACGTGCCGAACGCCGCGCTGCTCACCGGGGTCCTGGTGAACGACTCGCGTCACGGCGCTCGCCGAAGCGACGTCGACATCCGCATCGCGCGGTCAACGGGGCTCGACCTGGACGACGCGGTCACGACCATCACGGATGCGGCGAGCGGTGTCGACGGCGTGCACGCCCGCGAGCACCCGACCGTGCGCGTCGCCGCGATCTCGCCCACTCGCTGGACGCTCACCCTCCAGATCTGGCACCACCCACTGCACGGCAGTGCCGTGATCTCCGACACCGTGCGCGGCGTCGCGGAGGCTCTCGAGGCGTCGGGGCTGCAAGCCGTGGTCACGCCGCAGCAGGGGCCCCCGCCCCTCGTGCCCCCGGAGCCGTTCTGATCTCCCGGGCCGCCGGTCCGCCGTCCGCGAGGCGACCGGGCTCCCGTCCGACCGCGGGCTACGCTGGCCGCGTGAACCCCTCGCCTGCGCCCGAGCGCGCCACCGATCGCATGCTCTCCCCCAGTCTGCGCGTGCTTCTTCTGCTCGCGGCGAGCGCGGTGACGCTGGCCGGCGTGTACTTCGCGCGTGATCTGTTCGGGCCGATCGCACTCGCCATCGTGATCGTCGTCATCTGCGAGCCGCTTCGCCGCCCGCTCGATCGGCGCGGTTGGCCGCAGTGGGCGAGCACGACCGCGGTCATCGTCGTCGCCTACCTGATACTGCTGTCGATGGGCGCTCTGCTCTGGCTCGCCGGCACGCAGTTCGCGCGACTCATCGGCGACCTGGTGTCGCAGGGCGGTCTCGAGAACACCGCCGCAGAGGTGGTGGGGTGGCTGCAGTCACTCGGCCTCGACGAGGAGGCCTCGGACGCGGCAGCCTCGGTCCTCGATCCCGAGACGCTGCTCGGCGTCGCACGAAGCATCGGCGGCACCGTCCTCAGCGTCGCGACGGCGCTGTTCTTCGTCTGCGCCTACATCATCTTCATGGCGATCGATGCAGCCCGTTACGGTCGAGCGCCCGCTCTGTTCGGCGCGACGAAGGGTGCCGCCCTCGCGCGGATCTCCCGCCTGAACTCCGGCGTCCGGCGCTACTACATCGTCAATGCCACCTTCGGCGCGATCGTGGCTGTCATCGACGGGCTGGCCCTGTGGTGGATGGGCATCCCGGCGCCAGTGGTGTGGGCGATCCTCGCGTTCGTCACGAACTTCATCCCCAACGTCGGCTTCGTGGTCGGGCTCATCCCCCCGGCGATCCTCGCCTTCGTGGTCGGGGGCTGGCCGCTGCTTCTCGGCGTCATCGCGGTCTACAGCATCGTCAACGTGGTCCTCCAAGTGCTCGTGCAGCCGAAGTTCGTCAGCGATGCGGTCGACCTCAGCCTCACGCTGAGCTTCTTCTCCGTGATCTTCTGGACCTTCATCATCGGACCGCTCGGCGCGATCCTCTCCATCCCCCTCACCCTGCTCGTGCGCACACTGGTCCTCGAAGGCGATCCTGAGTCGACGTGGGTGCGCTGGCTCTCCGGCGACCACACGGCCCTGCCGCCGGAGCCCGAACCGGAACAGCGTCCCGTCGCGCGCGGTCGGAATCGGCGTCGCCGGGCGCGTGGCAACGGATGAAAGGGCACCCATGGTCTCGGTAAATCACCCGGAGGAGGTTGCGACCCGGGCATGGTCGCCGCGACCCCCACGATGGGATCGTGAACGCGAACGCGCTCGTCCGGAGCGCTCCCGAAGGGAGTCGACGTGCAACGTCCACTCGCGGGGCTGACGAGGCGCAACTTCCTCACGGAGCTGACAGCCGGCGTCACGCTGCTCGCCATCGCCATCCCCTTGAACATCGGATATGCGCAGATCGCCGGGCTCCCCCCGACCGCGGGACTGTACGCGTTGATCGTGCCGACGATCGTATACGCCCTCGTCGTCTCCTCCCGTCAGCTGGTCGCCTCCCCTGATGCGGCAGCTGCCGCACTCGTCGCCTCGTCGATCGGTGGCCTTGCCGCGGCGGGCAGCGCCGATTACGCGACGCTCGCCCTCGCACAGGCGATCATCTGCGGCGGCATGTTCGTGCTCCTCGCCGTGTTCAAGCTCGGATTCCTGGCGAACTTCCTCTCGAAGCCGATCCTGGTCGGATTCGTCGGCGGCCTCGCACTGGACATCATGGTCAGTCAGGTCGCGAAGATGCTTGGCGTCAAGATCGACTCCGGCAAGGAGTTCACGGGTAAGGTCGCCGACCTCATCGGAGGTCTCGCCACCATCAATCTCTGGGCCGTGCTGATCTCGGTGTGCTCGGTGGCGGTCCTGCTGCTGGGACGCCGGTACCTGCGCGCCATCCCCTGGGCGCTGATCGTCCTCGTGGCGACGACGCTCGTGGTCGTCCTCACGGGTCTCGATCAACGCGGTGTCGCCGTTCTGGGTGAAGTCCCCGCGGGTCCGCCCGAGCTGACCTGGCCGATGATCGATTGGTCACTCTGGCTCGCGCTGATTCCGTCCGCGATCGCGCTGACGCTGGTCACCACCGCTGAGGGGCTCCTGGTCTCGCGCTCCTACTCCGAGAAGCACGGCTATCCGTTCCATGCGAACCGGGACCTGTTCGCGTTCGGCATCGCCAACGTCGCTGCGGGAGCTCAGGGCAGCTTCGCCGTCGGATCGTCGACTTCGCGCACGGCAGCCATGGACCAGGCGGGATCGCGCACACAGTTCCCCGCACTGATCCTCGCCGTCGGAACGCTCCTGCTCCTCCTCTTCGGCACCGCTCTGTTGGCGGACATCCCCTCGCCCGCCATCGGTGCCATCGTCGGGGTCGCGATCATCCCGCTCCTCGGGATCCGCGACTTCATCGATCTGTGGCGCAAGGACCGGTTCGAGTTCCTGATCGGCGCGACCTGCTTCCTCGTCACCCTGTTCATCGGCTCGATCCCGGGCATCCTCGTCGCGTTCGTGCTCGCGCTCATCAACATCGCGCGACGCGCTTCGAATCCCGCGATCGACGTCCTGGAATCCAGCGGTGATCCGGGCGAGTCCCTGCTCGAGGACGCTCCTGCCGGAACCGTGACCGCTCCGGGGGTGATCGTCATCCGCCTGGCCGCCCCGCTCTTCTTCGCGAACGGAGCAGTCTTCTCCACCGCGGTGAAGGACGCCATCCGTTCGGCGGGCGACGGGGCCGTCCAGCACCTCGTCGTCGACATGGAGGCCGTGACCGATGTCGATGTCACGGGCGCCGAATCGTTCGCATCGCTCAAGGACTGGCTCGCGGCTCGGTCGGTGTCGCTCTCGTTCAGCAGGGTCCGCCCGAACACGCTGCACCGACTGACCAGCCTCGGGTTGCTGACGTCGGAGGACGTCTATTCGACCAACCGCTCAGCCATCACGCGTCTGGTGCCGTCATCGGCCGAACGCGAATCCCTACCGAAAGAAGACCAGTGATGGGTACCGTCATCGGAGACATGCTTCCGCTCGCACTCGGCGTCGCGATCAGTCCCATACCGATCATCGCCGCGATCCTGATGCTGCTCTCTCCGAAGGCGCGAGTGACCAGCGTCGGGTTCCTGCTCGGCTGGGTCGTCGGCATCGTGGCCGCGGTCACGGTGTTCACCCTGCTGTCCTCGATACTCCCCGCAGACGACCCCGACGTCTCCCATCCGATCCGCGGTGCGGTGCAGCTCGTGCTCGGTCTGCTCCTGTTCGTCCTGGCCTTCGGGCAGTGGCGCAAGCGGCCGAAGGCCGGTGAAGAGGCCGCCCTCCCGAAGTGGATGAAGGCCATCGACACGATCACCTTCCCGGTCGCCCTCGGGCTCGGCTTCCTGCTGTCGGCGGTGAACCCGAAGAACCTGATCATGGCGGCGGGCGCCGGCACCGACATCGGCGCGGCGGCGCTTCCGAGCGGATCCATCGTGCTGGTGATCGTCATCTACACCCTCATCGCCGCATCGACCGTCCTGGTCCCGGTGGTCGGCTATCTCATCGCCGCCGATCGCCTCCGCGGCCCGCTCGACGCCCTGCGCGGCTGGCTCGCCACCGAGAACGCCGTCATCATGGCCGTCCTGCTGCTCGTGATCGGGGTGTCCATGATCGGCAAGGGCATCGGAAGCTTCTAGACCCGTCACCGACCGGCGCGGGCGAACTCGGAGAAGAGGAGCACGGAGATGGGCGAACTGATCCTGGATCTCATCCCGGTCGCTCTGGGCGTGGTGTTGAGCCCGCTTGCGATCATGGCTCTCGTCGCGGTGCTGCTGTCGCGGAACGCGAGGGCCAATGGGATCGCGTATCTTCTCGGATGGTTCCTCGGCCTCGCCGGACTCATGGCACTCTTCCTGTGGCTGTTCCCGGTGCTGCAGGTGCATCAACGCGGCGAACCGCCCCTGTGGGTGCCACTCGTCCGCCTTCTCGTCGGTCTCTTCCTCGTCGCCTCCGCCGTCTGGGTCTATCGGAAGGGCCGGGTGCACGTCCTGCAGATGGCCGCGGCTTCGACTCCGCGCGACGTCGTGGCCGCGTCGCCCCAGCTTCCTGGCTGGCTGCATTCGGTGGAGTCTTTCCGCCCCGGGCGCACGCTCCTCCTCGGCATCGGGCTCTTCGTCCTGAACCCGGTCGACGCGTCCTGCGCCATCCTCGCCGCGCTCGACATCACCCTGTCCGACGTGGATCCGGCTGCGGGACTCTGGGTCGCAGCCGCCTTCGTCGTGGTGGGCACCCTCCCGATTGCTCTCCCCGTCGTGTACGTCGTCGTGCGGGGACGGGACGCGCAGCCACTGCTCGACCGCGTCCGCACGTGGATCGCCGGCAACACACACGTGCTCAACGCGGCTCTGCTCCTCGTGATCGGCGCCCTCCAGCTGCAGAAGGCGCTCGCGGCGTTGCTCTGAGTGACCGGCTTCCTCTGTGCGCTACTCGATCCCGAGGGCGTGCGCGGCCGCCGTCACACTGTCCCGGTCCGAGACGCCGAGCTTGCGGTAGATGTTGCGCACGTGCGTCTTGACGGTGTTCGGGGAGATGAACTCCTCCTGCGCGATCTGACGCAGCGTCGCGTTGCGGCTCAACGCCAGCAACACGATGCGTTCGCGATGCGTGAGTTCCGTGTCCACGAGCAACCCCGCGGAGATGAGACGATCACGGACGGTGTCGGCGAAGCGGGTCCGGGTTCCGGCGGTCGCACGCGCGCCCAGCAGACGGATCACGGCAGGATCGGCTGCGGCGAAACGGCGGACGTGCTCCTCCGACTCCGCCAGCGAGAGCGCCAGGGAGAGCGAGGCCTGTGCCCGCTCGGAGTCACCGGCATGCACATCGAGCGCAGCGGCGACCAGCCAGGCGTCCACCATCGAGGCCGGCAGCGCACACGTCATCGAGCCGTCGAGAACGGGGGCGAGCGTCTCGCGCGCGATCGCGTGCCGATGGTCGTGCAGAGCCGCGATCGCGCGGAGGACCACGACCTCACCACTCGTGCCGAGCGCGCGCTCGGTCTCGGCGACGAACTGGTCCCGCAGGTTCGGCTCTCCCAGGCGGTCGAACGCGTGCATGGCGAAGGCTCCCAGCATCGCGTACCAGTGCGGAGGAAGCGGCATGTCGTCGCGAGGGACCAGCGTCTCGAGCAGCGTGGTCGCCGCCGCACGCGGGTCGGGAGCGCCTTCGGCGTTCAGCAGCGCCATCAGCCCCTGCAGACCCCTCGATATCGCCGGCTCCGAACCCGAGTCGATGATCGCGGCCGCTTCACGGAAGGTCTGTTCCGCGTCGACCGCCTGCAGGCGCTCGTACGGAACCCAGTACCGCCACACTCGGGTCACTTCGTAGAAGGAGTCGTCTGGCATGCCGAGGTCGCGCCATCTGGCATCCAGTCGGGCCCCGGAGGCGAGGACATCGCGCATTCTGCCCCGGAAGAGGGCACTGGTGTTCAGGACGGCGGAGGCCTGGAGCTCCGCCGTGATCGCACCGACGGCTCGAGCCTGATCGGCAGCGGAGCGCGCATAGCGCTCGGCGCGGTCCAGGTGACCGACATACAACTCGCCCATCGCCGCCTGCAGGAACGCGTAGGTGTCGAGCTGGCTCTCTCCCGTGACCGTGTCGAACGCGCGTCCGAGCCGGTCCAGGGCTTCCTCGATCCCCCCACGTCGCACGGCGGTGTGCAGATCGAGACCCGTCAGCCACTGACGGGTCGCCGCCGACCCGTCCTGGTCGCGCACCGTCGCGAGGACGGCTGCCGCCGCAGAGGCATCGCCGCGGGCGAGCTCCGCGGCAGCGACCAGCATCTGCACGGCGGGGTCCGACCGGAGCGGAGCGGGCATCGTCCCGATCGCCTCGATCACGGCGCAGGCGTGCCCCGTCAGGATCAGTTGCATCCCGCACCGACGCAGAACCACGGAGATGCACGCCGGATCCGAGCTCTGCGTGGCGTGTCGCAGCGCAGGAAGATGCTCCTGCTGCTCGGCGAACCACTCGGCGGTTTCCTTCTCGAGGCGATCGACGACCGCCCGCCCCCGGTCCCGCAGGCGGGCAGCGAGGAACTCCCGCAGCAGCGGGTGATAGTGGTACCAGACGGGGTCGCTGCCGCGCCTCCCCATCAGCACGCTGAGCTGCACGAGTCTCTCGACGAGCGCGGCGGCGGGAGCACCGGGGGCGAGTCGGTACGCGAGGTCGAGCGAGAACGCCTCCGGGACGGAGGTGATGAGGAGGAACTCCCGCAGCTCCTCGTCCAGGTCGGCGAAGACCTCCTCGAGGAAGTAATCGACCAGCGCCGGCGCATCCCCGCGGAGCGCGCTGTCGGTGATGTCGGCGTGCGCCGCTCCAGCGAGCGCCATGAGGCGAAGTCCCGCGGCCCAGCCCTCGGTCCGCTGCAGAATCTTCGTGATCTCCCCCTGCGAAACCGCGATCCCGTTGGCGCGGAAGAAGGACCGCACCTCGGCGGGGGTGAACGCCAAATCGGCGTTGTCGAGCTCGAGAGCGATTCCGGCGATACGACGCCGCGCCACGCGGATCAGCCGCGTGCCGCGCCCGGAGAGGACGACGTGTGCGTTGCCGGGGACAGCCTGGACGAACGCCGACAGCATGTCGGCCAGGTCCGGTGTGCCGATCAGGTGGACGTCGTCGAAGACGAGCACGATGCGGCGGGGGGTCGCCCGCAGCACGCGCGCGAGGGACCGACCCGTGTCGCTCGATACCGCTCGGGGAACCTTCGCCAGGCTCTCCTGGAACCGCGCATCGTCGATCCGTTCGAGCGCCGATCGGAGAAGCGAGAGATCGACGTCACCGCGCTGGAACGAGACCCACACCACCGCGGTGTCCGGTTCCGCGTCGATCATCCGGGCCCAGCGGGCGAGGAGCCTGGTCTTGCCGGCTCCGGCCGGGGCGGTGACGAGCGTCAAGGTCCAGGGCTCGTCCATCGCGGCCGTGAGCCGGTCGAGCAGTCGTGGACGCGCGACGTCATCCTCGCCCGCCTCGGGGACGAACGTCCTCGGTGCATCGTCGTCGCCGATGCTCTCCGTCATGGGAACCCCCCGGTCCATCGTTCGACGCCAGGCCAGTAGATATCCGCAGTATGACACCGCGCAGATAAGGGCTCAAGCGCTTCCGAGAGGACGAAGGTCTAGACCGAGGGCGACCTCCGTCGAAGAGCGAGCAACGAGAGGAGAGACGGCACGGCTGCCCCGAAGAAGAGCGCCAGCCCGACGCCGAGAAGTGTCTCCAGTGCCCGCTCGAGGAAGCGTGCTCCGGGCTGCTCCGTGGAGTTCACCAGGATGAAGGTCAGGGCGATGAACGTCGTGAAGCCCGGGGCCACATACCAGCGGCTCCCCTGGGTCGCACACAGGGCACCGACGACGACGCCGGCGACGAGGCCGATGACGAGATCTCCCGGCGCGAAGACTGCGAAAGCGGCGGCGGCGAAAGCGCCGACGAGCACCGAGATCGCCCGGCCGATGCTGCGCGATATGAGCTGCCCGCGCACAGGACGCATCACCAGCAGCACCGCTGCCGTCGCCCAGCCGACGTGCTGCAGATCGAGGAGGAAGCCCACAGCGGCGGCGATCGCAGCCGCGGCACCGAGAAGGAGCCCGTAGACCAGCATCGCCCGACCTCGCGGCACAGGAGCTGCGGGCGGCGGCGGGCCATCTCGCTCCGGCCAGAGCAGGGAGACGAGCCACGCGTACAGCGATCCCGCCACCATACTTCCCGCGAGCCCGACGGCTGCCGATGACCAGGGGAAGCTCAGACCGATGCCGATCATCGGCAGGACGAGGATCAGCACGAGCTGCGCCAGGCGCCCATGCACCGCATTGATGCACGCGAGCACGGCCGCGCCGAAAACCGCGACGACGGCGACGGCGGGCACGGTGGCGAGCAGCGAACCCACGAGCAGCCCGATCGCACTGAGACCTCCGACGAGGAGGATGACCGCGCGACCGCGTCGCCGAGGCGGAAGCCGGAACGCCGCCGCGGGAAGAACACCGACGGCGAGAGCGAGACCGAGCGTCGGGCTGAAGGGAGCGACGACCATCGCGGGCAGGGCGAAAGCGATACCGAGACCGAACCTCGCCCACTGCCAGGTCAGGCCGGCCTGGTCATCCACCCCGACCGCCTCGCCGACGCGATCCGAATGCCTCTCCGCATGCCCGTCCCCCTTGTTCGCCGACGGCGGTCTCCCGCCATTCGCCCTCACGGCTCAGCCTAGGCACCGCTCGATCAGCCGTCAGCGTGCATCATCGAGTTCACCAGGGTGAACGCCGCCTCCCGCCGCCGCTGGGCGATGGGCGGTGGCGGCCGCCTCCATCCCCTCCCGCACGGTGTCGTGCACGCGACCGGCCGCGCGCAGCGCCGTGAACCACGGCGTGCGTCCGGCGACAGCGGCGGCCGGTTCAGGGAGCGCGGCCAGGTGAAGCTCCGTGTCGCGCTGCGCGAGCTCCCGGTCGAGGTTCTCGAGCGCATCGAGCACGGTGATGGTCATGACCTCCTGCTGCCTCATCCCGAGCACGAGAGCCGCGACCTCCTCTTCCTCGCCGTCGACGATCTCGAGAAGCCTGCGCTCGTTGACCAGCGCATTCGCGGTGTACAGCCCGCGCTCCAGGTGGATGCCGAGCACGCCGGCGATCCTTCCCACCACGCGGATCCTCGGGACGTTCACTTCGCGCAGCACGAGGATCAGCGTCACCACGACACCGACGGCGACGGCCGACAACAATCCCGCGGTGAGCCCGATGATCGCGACCGACAGCGCGATCCAGAAGTCGACGCGGCTGATCCGAGCCCATCGCAGCAGCTCCGGGACGTTGATGAGCCCCGCGACCGCGACGAAGACCATGGCGGCCAGGGTGGCCTCGGGCATGAGGCTGAGGACAGGCCCGAGGAACAGGGCGACCAGGACGGCGAGCACGACCGTGACGACCGTCGCCAGCTGGGATCGCGCCCCGGCGCTCTGGTTCACTGCGCTCTGCGAGAAACCACCCGCCGCGGGCATGGTGCCGAAGAACGAGCCGACGGTGTTCGCCGCACCGGTGGCGAAGAGTTCCTGGTTGCTGTCGATCTGTGGTTCGTCCGCGGTGCGCAGGCTTCGGGCGACGGCTGCGGACTCGAGAAAAGCCATGACGGCGATCGCGAGGGCACCGGGAACGAGCGCGGTGACCTGCGCCAGGTCGGGCAATCCGGGAACGGGCAGTCCGCTCGGCACGGCGGCGATGAGACTCACTCCGAGTCGGTCGATCCCGCCGAGCCAGACCAGGAGGATCCCGCCGACCACGACGACGAGTGTCCCCGGGACCTTCGGCACCCAGCGCTTCAGCACCACCAGCAGCACCACCGAGCCTGCCGACAGCGCGACCGTCGGCCAGTTGACGCTGCCGAACGCCTCTCCGACGGCGGCCAACGATCGGAAGAACCCGTGCCCCGAGAAGTTGTAGGTCTCCCCCAGCAGCTTCGGCAGCTGACCGACGGCCACCGTGGCGCCGACGCCGATCTTGAGTCCGAGCACGGTGGCCCCGCTGATGTTCTCGACGAGGGAGCCGAGTCGGCCGACCCGGGCGAGAAGCAGGATGATTCCGACCAGCAGCGTGAGCATCATCAGGGAGCCGATCGCGTCCTCCGCGCCGGCTGCGACCCCGGCGGAGACGAGGGTCGTCGCCGTGAGCGTCGCGATCGTCGAGGTCGTCGAGACGCTCATCGCCCGGCTGCCTCCGAGGGCGGCGTAGACCACCATCGGCACGATGCACGTGTACAGCCCCACCTGGACGGGAAGGTTCGCGATCGTCGCGTACGCCATCGCCTGCGGGATCACCACGGCACCGGCCGAGAGTCCGGCGACCACGTCTCGGACGACCCATCTGGTCTGGTAACCCGCCAGCGTGCTGAACAGCCAGGACGGTCTGGTCACTGCATCCTCCTGCCTCCGTGTGGTCGTCCGGCCGAGCGTACTGCGGTCGGGACTCACCATGAACCGCATCTCACCCTGCAGGGGTGGCCCTTCGCCAAGGCGGGCCACCCGCTTTAAGTTGTGCACAACTTACTTGCGTGCAATACTCATCGCATGGCCATGACCGACGAGATGGTGTGCTTCTCGCTGTACTCCGCATCACGCGCGACCACGCAGGCGTACCGCACACTCCTCGCCCCCTGGGGGCTGACCTATCCGCAGTATCTCGTGCTGGCCGCACTGTGGCTCGAAGGAGAGCAGACCATCAGCTCGCTCGGGGCGGTGATGCGACTCGACTCCGGCACGCTCTCGCCCCTCGTGCGTCGTCTGGAACAGGCGGGACTCGTCACCCGAGTCCGAGGCGAGGCCGACGAACGGGTCGTGACCGTACAGCTCACCGAACGCGGCCAGGCACTTCGCACCGAGGTCGCCCCGATCCACGGTGCGGTCGCCGAAGCTGCCGGGCTGAGCGACGACGACCGTCGGCGCGAGCTCATCGCCGAACTGCACGACATCACCGAGCGGCTCCAGCTCCTCACCGCGAGTCTCTCCGCGCCCGCCCCGGCGGACGCCACCCACTGAACCCCTCCACCCGAAAAGGAAGTCCCATGCGCGCACTCATCCACCCGACGTTCGGCGATCCCGAGCAGGTCCTCCGAATCGAAGACCGCCCCCTGCCCGAGCCCGGCGCCGGCCAGGTTCGTCTTCGGACGGTCCTCTCCCCCATCCACAACCACGATCTGCGGACCGTCCGCGGCACGTACGGCTTCAAGCCCGACCTCCCCGCGGCTTCGGGCACCGAGGCGGTCGGCATCGTCGACGCTCTCGGTGCGGGCGTCGATCACCTCGCCGTCGGCCAGCGCGTCGCGACGGGCGGCACGTTCGGCGCATGGTCGGAGTACTTCCTCGCGAACGCCGCAGGTCTGATCCCCGTGCCCGACGCCCTCTCGGACGAGGACGCAGCGCAGCTGATCTCCATGCCGTTCAGCACGATCACCCTGCTGCGATTCCTCGACGTGCAGCCGGGCGAGTGGATCGTGCAGAATGCGGCCAACGGCGCGGTGGGCCGCATGCTCGCCCAGCTCGGCGCCGCCCGCGGCGTCAACGTCCTCGGACTCGTCCGTCGCACCGCCGGCATCGAGGAGCTCCGGACCCAGGGCATCGAAGGTGTCATCGCCACGGACCAGGACGACTGGCGGGATCAGGTCGCGCACATCACCGGCGGCGCACCGATCGTCGCGGGCGTCGACTCCGTCGGCGGGTCTTCGGCGGGCGACGTGCTGTCGCTCCTTGCCGAGGGCGGCACGCTCGTGGCTTTCGGAGCCATGGACTCCCCCACGATGGAGATCGCCTCGTCCGACGTCATCTTCAAGCAGGCGACGGTGAAGGGCTTCTGGGGCAGCAAGGTCATGCCCAGCCTCGACCCCGGCACACGCGGCGAGCTGTTCGGCGAACTGGTCCAGCGCGTCACCGACGGCACCCTGACCCTTCCGGTCGCCGGCATCTTCGACGCCGCCGACATCGGCGCGGCCGTGCAGGCGAGCAACACCGCCGGACGCATCGGAAAGGTGCTGCTGCGCTTCTGATCCACGCCTCGACATCGGGGTTCCGCACGTCGGAGCCCCGGTGCAGAGTGTGGGCATGGAGATCACACTCGCCAGCCCCGAGGGGCTCGTCGTCAGTCCCGCATTCAGCCACGTCGCCGTCGTGCCGCCGGGCGCGACCACGATCTACGTCGGCGGCCAGAACGGCATCGATGCCACCGGAGCGATCGTCTCGTCCGATGCCGCCGACCAATCGCTGCGCGCCGTCGAGAACGCCCGCATCGCGCTGGAGTCCGCCGGCGCCGGACTCGACGACGTGATCAGCTGGACAGTCCTGATCCATCAAGACGCCGACCTGCGCGCGGCGTACGGCGCGGTCGCCTCCCGGCTCGCGCGAGAAGGCGCACCGCCTCTGGTCACGGCGGCTCTCGTCGCCGGCCTGGGGGTTCCCGGTGCGCTCATCGAAGTGAGCGCGGTGGCTGCCGTCATCCGAGCCTGATCCCCCCGCGGCCGGGGGCGCCACGTCCCGACTGCGGGCTCAGATCCTCCCTCGGACCGGCGTCCGCTCCGCGGTGTCGCCCTCGTCGGGCATCGTCATCTCCGCGCGCACGCCCAGGAGACGCACCTCCCGCTCAGTGTCGAGGGTCTTGGCAAGCGCGAGGGCGGCCGCCACGAATTCCTCCGGATCGGTCGTCGGTGCAGAGAGCTTGCGCCCGAGCGTCTTCGTCTCGAACGGCGCGTACCGCACTTTGAGATGCGCGCGGACGACGGGTCTTCCTTCAGCGGCGCAGTCGTCGAAGGCCTGAACGGCGAGTTCCCGGACGGCGGCGGTGACCTGCGCGGTCGTCGTGAGGTTCTGCTGGTAGGTCGTCTCACGACTGTGGCTGCGTGCCACCCACGGCGTGTCGTCGACGACGCTCGGCCCGAGCCCCGAGCCGAGCCCGTGATACCAGACCCCCATCCGCGGACCGAACTCCGCGACGAGCGCCTGCTCGTCGGCGTCCGCGAGTTCTCGGACCGTCGTGATCCCGTGCGCGGCCAGTCGCTTCTGCACCTTGGAGCCGACGCCCCACAGGTCACGGGTGGGCTTGTCGCCCATCACCTCGAACCAGTTCTCCGCCGTCAGCCGGAAGATCCCGCGCGGCTTTCCGAACTCGGTCGCGATCTTGGCACGCACCTTGTTGTCCCCGATGCCGACGGAGCAGTGCAGCTCAGTCGCGGCCAGCACGGCCGCCTGTGCAGCGGTGGCGATCCGCTCCGGGTCCTCCGTCGTCACACCGAGGAAGCACTCATCCCACCCGATGACCTCGAGCACCACGTCGGGCAACGACCGGAGCGCGGCCATCACCTCGCCGGAGGCGACCGCGTACGTTTCCTGGTCCACGGGCAGGAAGACGGCGTTCTCCGGGGCTTTGCGTGCCGCGATCTTGAGCGGCATCCCCGAACCGATGCCGTACGCGCGCGCTTCGTAGGATGCGGTCGATACGACGGCGCGCTCCGTGGGGTCACCGCGTCCGCCCACGATCACCGGGAGCCCGGCGAGCTCCGGTCTGCGCAGCACCTCGACCGCGGCGATGAACTGATCCATGTCCACGTGCAGCACCCAGTCGGCCATGCAACGAGTGTGGCGGCTGGAAGCGCGCGTGTCACCCCGCTCCGGGCTCCCGGTCGGTCGGCGATCAGCCGATCGCGACGCCGATCGCGGTGACGACCACGGCGAGCAGGGGGAGCGTCCCCTGCATCAGTGCGGCACGCGCCTTCGCGCGGTCCGAGAGGATGAGCACCAATGCGGCGGCGAGCATCATCGCGGTGCCGGCGAACACCAGGGTCAGTCCGACGGTGGCCGAACCGACGATCACGAGGCCGATACCGAGCAGGGTCGTGAGTGCGAGGAAGAGGTTGTAGAAGCCCTGGTTGAAGGCCAGCTGCTTCATCGTGACGGCATCCGCCTCGCTGGCGACGCCGAAGATCTTCCTCGTCTCCGGCTCGGTCCACCGCAGCGACTCGAGCGCGAAGATGAAGACGTGGAACGCAGCGGCGGCTGCGGCGAGGACGAGACCGACGATGAGCATGTGCTGATTCTGTCAGACCAGGAAGATCGGCAGCAGCCCGGGGTTGTGCGCATGCACGAGCACCGCGAACACCACGGCGTCGAACAGCAGGTGCACGGTGACGACGTAGGCGAGCGAATGGGTGCGCAGGAAGATGTAGCCCTGCAGCAGCGCGAACGGGATCGTCAGCAGCGGACCCCACTCGCGGTACCCCAGCTCCCAGAGGAACGAGACGAACACGATCGCCTGCAGCAGGTTCGCGACCAGGTTCGGGAAGTGACGCCGCAGCAGCGCGAACACCGTGCAGATGAAGAACAGCTCGTCCCAGATGCCCACGGCGCCGACTCCGACGAAGAGCCGGGCGATGAGCTCGGGCGTGTCGACGACGGGCCAGTTCTGGTAGACGCCGCTGGTGATGAAGTAGAAGGGCAGGATCAACCACCCCAGGATCAGCACCGCCACCAGCCATCCCCACTGCAGACGACCCCATCGACGGTGCGTGCGCCACGGGAAGCTGATGGCGCGGTCGCGGTAGACGAACCGGGAGATGACGTAGGGCACCGCGACCGCACCGCCCAGCGCGAGCGTGAAACGCAGCATCGCCAGGTTGTCGAGTTCGGCGGCGAGCGGGATGACGCTGACGATCAGCAGGCCGACGGCGATCAGGGAGAGGTCCCTGGTGAGCGAGGGCGGCCGATGCACGCCGATCACCTTCGCGGTCTCCCGCCGTGCACCCATGCTCACGACCTGGTCCTCAGCCGGCCGGCCGCGTTCGAGCAGCCAGGCGACCAGGATCCCCAGGGCGAGCAGCGCCCAGCCCAGCCACGGGATCTCCAGCACGAAGAACGCCGGAGCAGCGGCACAGACGAGTAACGCCGGCACGAAGGCGAGGCGCAGCGTCGTCTCCCGCCGGACCTCGGTCACGGGCGCGCCCGGCGCCGGTAGACCAGATCGCGGATGTCGCGCCCCTTCGCGATGCCCTTGCGCTCGAACGCGGTCATCACCCGGCCGTCGAAGCGCTCGGCCCACTCCCCGTCGAACGCGCGCTCGAACAGCGGTTCGGCGTCGAGCACCTCGCGCATCTGCAGGGCGTAGTCCTCCCAGTCGGTCGCGAGACGCAGCAGGCCGCCGTCTTTCAGCGCCCTCGCCGCGGTGTCGCCGAATCCCGGCCGCACCAGACGCCGCTTGGTGTGCTTCTTCTTGTGCCACGGGTCGGGGAAGAAGATCCACACCTCGCGTGCCGCAGCCTCGGGAAGGTACGACGAGAGAACCTCGGGTGCGTTCGCCTCGACGACGCGGACGTTTCGGGCACCCTCCCTGTCGGCATCGAGCATCGTCCGGGCGAGGCCGGCACGGAAGACCTCGACGGCGAGGAAGTCGTCATCGGGACGGGAGGAGGCCGCCGCGACGATCGCGTGCCCCTGACCGGATCCGATCTCCACATAGAGGTCGGCGGTACGGCCGTACTCGGTCGCCGGATCGAGGCGGGCCTCCGGGTGCACCGAGGTCCAGGCGACGTCGCGCGGGACGTCGAGCAGGTAGTGCGGGCCGAGCTCGGTGAAGGCGCGCTCCTGCGCCTCGGACATCCGGCCGCTGCGGCGTACGAACGACACCGGCTCGTCTCGGAAGGTACGGGGTTCGGGCATGATTCCAGGGTAGTCGTCGGCGCCCCGCGCTCCCTGCGTCCGTCGGGGAGGCGTCAGCCCGCCGGGGCCGTGACGAAGTCGATGAGCTCCTCCACACGGCCGAGCAGCGCAGGCTCCAGGTCCCGATAGGTGGTCACCTTCGAGAGGATGTGCTGCCACGCGCGGGCGATGTCGGCCTGTGTCTCATGGGGCCACCCGAAGGCCCGGCAGATCCCGACCTTCCACTCGATGCCGCGCGGGATCTCCGGCCACTTCGCGATGCCGAGGGCTCGTGGGGTGACGCACTGCCAGACGTCGATGAAGGGGTGTCCGACGATGCGGAGGTGCCGGCCGTGCGGGCCGCGCGCGATGGCCTGCGCGATCCTGGTCTCCTTGGAACCGGGCACGAGGTGGTCGACGAGCACGCCGTATCGGCGGGTGGCGCTGGGCGGCTCGGCGCTCAGCAGATCGTCGAGCAGATCGACGCCCTGCAGGAACTCGACGACCACGCCCTCGACGCGCAGATCGGCGCCCCAGACCTTCTCCACCAGCTCGGCATCGTGCCTGCCCTCGACGAGGATGCGACTGGGCAGCGCGACGCGTGCGCGCTGATCCGCGACGACGAACGACCCGGATGCGGTGCGCCGCGGACCCTGTTCCTTCGCCGCCGGCACGACGAGCCGCACCGGTGCGCCGTCGATGAGGAACCCGCCACCGAGGGGGAACAGGCGTCGACGGCCGACGCGATCCTCCAGCTCGACGTTGCCAGCCTGCACGCGGGTGACCGCGCCGCAGAAGCCGTCATCGGCGACCTCGACGACCAGATCCGCCTCCGCCGCGACCTGCGGCACCTTCTTCGCGCCGCGTTCGCGCCAGCCTGTCGCCAGCACATCCGAACCGTACATGTCGTCCATGCCTTCCAGGGTATGTGCCTCCGCTGAGGGCGAACGGCGAACCCGCCGCTGGTGCTGTCGCGTGTCGGGCTCTGTGCATAGACTCATGGCATGGGGCTCGGCTGCCGGTCGGAGGGAACACGATGACGAAACGGTGGCTCACGCTGGCCGCACTCGCGCTGGCCGCCGTGGCAGGAGCGTTCACCGCGTCCGCCGCCTCCGCCACCGATCCGCTCACCCTCGATTCCGGATACGTCACCGACCAGGCCGACGCGCTCAGTGCCGATGAAGAAGCCACTGTCGAGGCCCGGCTCGAGGAGCTGACCGCCAACTCGAACGCCGATCTGTTCGTCGTGCTGGTGGACGACTTCACCAACCCGAGCGACAGCGCCGCCTGGGCAGACGCGGTCGCGGAGGCGAACCGTATCGGCAGCGAGCAGTATCTCCTCGCGATCGCTGTCGACGGCCGCAGCTACTACATCTCGGCGGCGCCCGACGGGCCGGTGAGCTTCGATCAGCTCGACGCCATCGAAGACAAGATGGTCCCGCTCGCCGCCGACGGCGACTGGGTCGGGGCGATCACTCTCGCCGCCGATGAGATCCAGGGCGATGGGGGTGCCGGAGCGCTCCGTGTCACGCTGATCGTGGTGGCCGTCATCGCGGCCGCTCTGCTCATCTGGCTCATCGTCGCGCTCGTCCGACGCGCGCGGCGCAAGGCCGAGATCCGCCGACGCGGCGCGATGCCGGAGACACCCGACCCCGCTGATCCGTTCTCCACCCTCACCGACGAACAGGTCGAGACGCAGGCCGGGCTCGCACTCGTGCAGGCCGATGACGCCATCACCTCCAGCAAGGAGGAGCTCGGCTTCGCGGTCGCACAGTTCGGTGAGGGCGCCACCGAGGAGTTCACCCGCGTCGTCGACGCGGCGAAGGCCAAGATCGCTGAGGCCTTCGACCTCAAGCAGAAGCTCGACGACGAGATCGAGGACACGATCCACGACCGCCGGGCCTGGCACATCCGCATCATCCGTATCGCCGAAGAGATCGACGATGTGCTCGACGACAACACCGAGGCTTTCGACGCCCTTCGCAAGCTCGAGCAGAATGCGCCGCAGGAACTCGAGAGGGTCCGCGGCGAACGCGCGGCGCTGAACCCGGTCCTCGCCTCCGCCTCCCCGGCTCTGTCCGCGCTGTCGGCGACGTATGACCCGGCAGCCCTGAGCACGGTCGCGGACAACCCCGCGCAGGCACAGGAGCGCGCCGACCTGGCCGACCGCTCGATCGAGGCGGCCGCCCAGGCGATCGCGGCCGGCCGATCCGGCGAAGCAGCCTTCGCGATCCGCACCGCCGAGCAGTCGGTCGCACAGGCCGCACAGCTCGCCCAGGCGGTCTCGACCTTGGGCGCCGAGCTGGCCGCCATCGAGACACAGTCGCAGGCGCTGGTCACGGAACTTCAGGCCGACCTCGCCGCGGCACAGCAGCTGCCGGATACGACCGGTGCGATCGCGGCGGCCTCTTCCGCGACCGCACAGCAGCTCCAACTGGCGCAGGCCGACCTCGCCAGCACGAAGCGCAATCCGCAGCGGGTGCTCGAGGCGCTGAGTGCCGCGAACGCCGAGATCGATGCGGCCATCGCCCAGGGCCGAGAAGGCGTCGAGCGCTCGCGCCGCCTGCAGCAGATGCTCGAGCAGACCCTCGCGCAGGCGAATTCCGAGATCCGTGCAGCGCGCGAGTTCATCGAGACCCGACGCGGCACGGTCGGCTCGACCGCACGAACCCGGCTCGCCAACGCCGAGGCCAGTCTCACCCAGGCGTTGAACCTGCGCGCCACCGACCCCGAAGCGTCTCTGGCCGAGGCGAACCGCGCACTCGCCCTCGCCGGCCAGGCCACTTCCGCCGCCCAGTCCGACGTCCAGGCGTACAACCCGCCCGGGTACGACAGCGGCTGGGGCAGCCCGTTCGGCGGATCCACCTCCTCGTCCGGCGGTTCCGGAATCGGCGGCGACATCCTCGGCGGCATCATCGGCGGACTCCTCGCCGGTGGTGGCGGCGGGTCGTCCCGCCGCAGCAGCAGCGGCTGGCGCTCCTCCGGGGGCGGTGGTTTCCGTAGCTCCGGTTTCGGCGGCGGGGGATCCCGCGGCGGTGGAGGCCGCAGCGGTCGATCCGGAGGTAGACGCTTCTGATCCGCCACACAGACATTTACGCCAAGCTCTCGAAGACGCCCTCTGAAAGGAACCACGCATGACCAAGCAGTCCATCTTCGGACGTATCTCGACCCTCGTCCGCGCGAACATCAACTCCCTCCTGGACTCCGCGGAAGACCCGCAGAAGATGATCGACCAGCTCGTTCGCGACTACACGAACAGCATCGCCGACGCCGAGTCCGCGATCGCCGAGACCATCGGCAACCTGCGACTCCTCGAGCGTGACCACGAGGAAGACGTGCAGGCCGCGACCGAGTGGGGCAACAAGGCCCTCGCCGCCAGCCGCAAGGCCGACGAGATGCGCAAGAGCGGCGACGCCACCGATGCCGACAAGTTCGACAACCTCGCCAAGATCGCGCTGCAGCGCCAGATCAGCGCCGAGCGCGAGGCGACCGGCGCCGAGCCGCAGATCGCGGCACAGACCGAGATCGTCGACAAGCTCAAGAGCGGCCTCAACGGCATGAAGGACAAGCTCGTCGAGCTCAAGAACAAGCGCAGCGAGCTTCTCGCGCGTGCCAAGGTCGCCGAGGCGCAGACCAAGGTGCAGGACGCTGTGGGCTCGATCAACGTGCTCGACCCCACCAGCGAGCTGGGCCGGTTCGAAGACAAGGTCCGTCGCCAGGAGGCCATCGCTCAGGGCAAGATCGAGCTCGCGGCGTCCAGCCTCGACGCGCAGTTCGAGAGCCTGGAAGACCTCGGCGAGCTGACCGAGGTCGAGGCGCGTCTCGCCGAGCTCAAGGCCGGCGGCAGCGCTCCCCGTCAGGCCATCGAAGGCAACTGACACCACCAGCGGGTGTCCCGGGCCGTACGCCCGGGACATCCGCGCTCTTCTTCTCGGAGGCACCCATGGTGCGATTCCTCGTCATCCCGCAGTGGCAGGGTTCCCCCGCACCGCGCGCGATGCTCCTCGTCGACGGTGCCGCAGCCATCGCCGGAGACCTTCCTCGGGCAGCCACGACCGTGCTGGAGGTGCCGGTCGAGGCGGGTGAATCCCTCGGCACCGGGGTGCGCCGCCTGAGCGCGCTGCTGCGCACACGCGAGCTCACCCACGGGCACATCGACTCGGATACGGTCGTGATCGGCGGCGACTGCAGCATCACCGTCGCCGCGATCGATGCGCTCCCGGGCGGCACCGACGATCTCGCCGTCGTGTGGTGCGATGCCCACGCCGACCTCCACACGCCCGATACCTCTCCCTCCGGAGCCTTCTCCGGAATGGCGTTGCGCGCCCTGCTCGGCGAGGGCGAGGAGCAGCTCGTCCTCTCCCCCGCGATCCGCGCCGACCGGGTGGTAACCGTGGGCGTGCGCAATCTCGACGACGCCGAGGTCGCCCCCCTCGAGGGTCTGACGAACCTCTCGGTCGACGACCTCGAACGACCCGATGCGCTGCTCGACGCGGTCAGAGCGACCGGGGCATCACGGGTCTGGGTCCACATCGACGTGGATGTGCTCGACCCCTCCGACTTCGCCGGCGTCTCCTCCTCCGTGCCGTTCGGGCTCTCCCCCGCAGCGCTGAGCACTGCCATCCGCGCGCTGCGCACCGAGATCCCACTGGCCGGCGCGACGATCGCCGGATTCGCCCCGCGAACGCCGGCCGATGCGGTCGACGACCTCGGAGCACTGCTCCGGTTGGTCGGAGCCGTGGCGTGAACCCGGCTGCGGACTGGCGTCCTGCCGCCGACGAGGCGCTGGCCCGCGGGCGTCGCCTCGACCGGCGGATCCCCGCGTTCCTGCTGCGTTCGCCGATCAGTCGCCTCGGCTATGCCTGGGGCACGGCTGTCGGGTGGCTCTGGGGTTCGCTGTGGAGCACCGGCCCCGTCGAGAGGCGGGCCGGGCTGTGGATCTTCCGGGGCATGCCGAGCTGGACCTTCAACCGTGGGGGCGTGTGCGTCGGCGGGTGCTTCCTCACCGGTGACGCCCGCCCGAGCGATGCCGTCCTGCGTCACGAGGCCGTGCACAAGGAGCAGTGGCTCCGCTACGGCTTCCTGATGCCGGTGCTGTATCTGTTCGCCGGCCGGGATCCTCTGCGCAACCGCTTCGAGATCGAGGCGGGGCTGGAAGACGGCAACTACGTGCGCCGGTCGCGCTGACGCCGCGCTCGCGTGGTCAGCGGTCGGCGGGCAGCAGGCCGAAGCGCTCGGGGGTGCGGATGAGTGCGGGCGAGACCTGCAGCGCGCTCGTCAGGTGTTCGACGATGTCGGCGGTGCCCAGGTAGCCACCGAGCAGCGTGACGCGCGTCTCGATCTCGTCGTCGCACATCATCTCGTCGGCCCACGCGCAGGTCGCGCGTGCCAGGGCCTGACCGGGGGCGCAGGCGCGGCCACTGCCGGGAGCACCGGAACGCTGCTCGCGCGCGAGCCACGTGACGGTCATCCGTCCCGGAGCCTCGATCACGCCGATATCGGCGACCGTGGGCACCTCGATGAAGATGCGGCCGGAGGCGCACAGCGGCAGCGTCGTCAGGAAGACCTCGAGCTCGGTGAGGGACTGTTCGTCCGCCGTCACCAGGTGGTGCGCGCGCTGACGTGCCGCGCGGCGTGCTGCGCGCGTGCTGCGAGTCTCGAACGAGGTGTTCATGATGCTCTCATGGTACACCAAGTGAAGGCTTGCCTTACCTTGCTTCCTCGGGCCGGGCGCGGTCCCGATGCGCGCTACTCAGTCGGCTCGACGAGGGCGGCGGTCAGCGCGGAGAGCTCCGCCTCGGTCATCCCGTTGGCCCGCAGGTAACCCGCGGCGGAACCCCAGCGCTCATCGACCTGCTCCAGCAGACTCCGCATCACCGAAGCGGGCGACTGCGTCGCGAGGGCCACCGCATGCACCGCCTCGGGGTGCTCGGCGCGGAGATACGCGGCGATGCGCCGCGAACGCTCCGCCGGCAGCTGCGACTCCGTGAGTGCGTAGTCGGCGATCACGGCCTCACGATCGGCGCCGACGGCGGAGAGGGCGAGGGCCACCGTGACCCCCGTGCGGTCCTTGCCGACTGTGCAGTGCACCAGGGTGGGCGCCCCTGCTGCGATGATGCGGATGGCCTCGACCAGGCGCTCCCCACTCTCCTCCAGCAGATGCAGGTAGAGATCGTCGAGGCTCGTGTCGGCTTCGAAGAACGACCGGACCGAGCCCAGGAACAGCGGGAGGTGCGTGGTGTCCGGTCCCTCGATCTCGGTGGGCTCCGCCGCCACCTCCTCGCCGTCGCGGAGGTCGACGATGTGCTGCACCGTCGCACGGAGCACGGCCGCTCCGTTCGTCGTGGCGCCCGAAAGCTGACCCGACCGCAGCAGCACGCCCGCCCGGATGCGGCCGCCGGACGTCGGGATGCCGCCGACATCGCGGACGTTGGTGACCCCGTCGACGTCGAGGATCATCACGCCTGCGCCTGCGGAGTCCGGGCGGGAACCGGATAGCGTCCGGCGATCACGACGCGGTTGAACGCGTTGATGGAGACGCACGCCCAGCTGAGCGCCGCGTACTCCTTCTCTGTGAAGACGCTGCCGACCAGGTCGTACACCTCGTCGGAGACTCCGTCCTCGGAGATGAAGGTGAACGCCTCGGCGAGCTCGAGGGCCGCGCGCTCGCGCTCGCTGAACACGCCACTCTCGCGCCAGGTCGGGATCTGGGTGAGCGTGTCGGTGTCGATGCCGGCGGCGACGGCGCGGTCGACGTGGATGCGGGCGCAGTATGCGCACCCGTTGAGCTGCGAGCAGTGGATCATGACGATCTCCTTGAGGCGATCGTCGATGCCGTTCACCGCGCAGATCTGCCCGACGGTCTTCGAGAACGCATCGAGCGCCTGATAAGCGGTCGGCTCGGTCTTGGACAGGTGCACACGCGTCTCACTCATGACTCCATGATATTCGGCGCCCGCCCTCGCGGTCGTGGCTCGCGTCGACGACGAAGAATGCACAACGCCAGGCCAAAGGGCGCTATGCGCGACATAAAGCCAAGCGATTCCGGGTTCTCGCTTGGCGCATTGCTCCAGCATTTCTCCTGCATCATCGCGGAGGAGCAGAATATCCACGTGGCGATCGACATCAGCGAGTTCAGCTATCTTCCCGCACAGGCCGAAGCGCTCGGCGTTCCGCTCCCGGAAGTGGAGCGCCTCACCCTCCCCCTCGCCGATGGACGCTCGGTGAGCGCTCTGCGGTTCGGTGGGGCGGAGCCGCAGGTCACACTGCTGCACGGCGCGGGCCTGAACGCGCACACGTGGGACACCACCTCCCTCGCGCTCCAGCGTCCGCTGCTCGCCATCGACCTGGCCGGCCACGGCGACTCCTCCTGGCGGGACGACGTCGACTACACGCCGCGCACCCTCGCACGCGATGTCGCAGAGGCCCTCGACGCCTGGACCTCACAGCCGCAGGTCGTCGTCGGACAGTCACTCGGCGGACTCACCGGCGCCGCCCTCGCCGCTTCCCGACCCGATCTGGTCTCCGAGCTCGTGATCGTCGACATCACCCCCGGCATCGACGTCACCGCCGGACCGGCCGCGCTGCGCGAGTTCTACGCCGGCCCCACGGACTTCGCCTCCAGGGACGAACTCGTCGACAAGGCGATGTCGCTCGGCTTCGGCGGCAGCCGTCCCGAGACCGAGCGCGGCGTCTTCCTCAACACCCGCGTGCGACCCGACGGACGAGTGGAGTGGAAGCACCACTTCGCACACCTCGCCGCACAAGCCCTCGCCGCTCACGATCCGGGTTCGGCCACCGCACCGTCGGTCCTGCACGAGACCGGGTGGGACGACCTGTCCGGGGTCAGCGCCCCGATCACCCTGGTGCGTGCCGCTCGCGGTTTCGTCAGCGAGACCGACGCCGCGGACTTCCAGCAGCGCGTGCCCGAGGCCCGCGTGGTGACCCTGGACGCGACGCACAACGTGCAGGAGACCGCTCCGGTCGAGTTGGCCGGCCTCATCGCCACGGCATCCGCCGCTCGCGGAATATGACGTTCCATTCCACACCCGACCCGCACCCCGCCACGCAACTCTAGGCTCGACACAACGGCACACAGCAACTGCCGCACCGAGAGGAAACGCCCATGTTCCGACGCACCCGACGCCTCGCGCTGATCTCCGCGCTCGCGGCCACCGCCGTCATACTCAGCGCCTGCGCCGGCTCCCCTGCGCCCAGCCCTTCCGAGAGCGCCGGCGAGCCCGACCCCGACGCGACCCTGCACGTCGGACTGGTCCTCGAACCGACCAACCTCGACATCCGGCACACCAGCGGCGCAGCTCTCGAGCAGATCCTCATCGACAACATCTACGAGGGCCTCGTCACCCGCACGCAGGACAACGAGATCGAAGGGCGACTGGCCACGGACTACGAGGTCTCCGACGACGGGTTGACCTACACCTTCACCCTCGGCGAGGGCATCCTCTTCCACGACGGCACCCCGCTCACCTCCGCCGACGTCGTCTCCTCGTACGAGACCGTCCGCACGGACACCACCGTGCAGGGGAACGCCGACTTCGCAGCGGTCTCATCGATCACGGCGCCGGATGCCACCACGGTGCAGATCGTGCTCACCGAGCCGAACCAGAACTTCCTGTTCGCCCTGACGGGTCCGGCGGGGCTGGTCTTCAAGACCGGCGACACCACCGACCTGAAGTCGGCCGAGAACGGCACCGGACCGTTCACGCTGACCCGCTGGAACAAGGGCAGCACCATCACCTTCGCCCGCAACGACGAGTACTGGGGAGACCCGGCCGGTGTCGCGCAGGTCGAGTTCCAGTACATCCCGGACTTCACGGCGGGCGTCAACGCCGCACTCGCCGGCGACGTCGAGGTGCTCACCGCCGTCGATCCCAACCTCGCGCCGCAGCTCGAGGACTCCGGAGAGTTTGCGCTGACGAAGGGCCGCACCACCGACAAGGCCACACTGGCGTTCAACAACAAGAAGGCGCCGCTCGACGACGTCCGCGTGCGCGAGGCACTCCGCCTGGCCATCGACCACGATGCCCTCATCGAGGCGGTCGGCGCGGGCACGACGCTGTTCGGCCCGATCCCCGAGCTCGACCCCGGCTACGAAGACCTGTCGGACGTGATCTCGTACGACCCGGAGAAGGCCAAGGACCTGCTCGCCGAAGCCGGCCAGGAAGACCTGGAGCTCACCCTCACGATCCCCGCGTTCTACGGGACGACGGTGCCCAAAGTGCTGATCTCCGACTTCAAGAAGGTCGGCGTCGCCCTCGACGTCAACTCGGTCGAGTTCCCGACCTGGCTCGAAGACGTGTACACGAACAAGGACTACGACCTCAGCTTCGTGCTGCACGTCGAGCCGCGCGACTTCGGCAACTTCGCCAACCCCGACTACTACTTCGGTTACGACAACGCCGAGGTGCAGGACCTGTACTCCAAGGCTCTGGCCGAGGTGGACCCCGACAAGTCCGCCGAGCTGCTCGCGCAGGCCGCGCGCATCGTGTCGGAGGACCACGCTGCCGACTGGCTGTACAACGGCGAGACCATCACGGCCGTGGCACCGATCGTCACTGGGTTCCCCGAGGACTCGATCAACTCCCGGATCAACCTCGCCGGCGTGACCGTCTCCGCAGAGAAGTAGCAAGCGGTTACCCCTCCGTGATCCGCTACGCGCTCGTCCGAGGAGCCCTGCTCATCGCAGGGCTCCTCGTGTCGAGCGTGCTCATCTTCCTCACCCTCCGGGTCTTCCCGGGAGATGTCGCTCAGCTGATCGCCGGCACGCAGGCCTCCCCCGCCGAGGTCGACGCGCTCCGGGAGTCGCTCGGGCTGAACCAGCCGCTGCTCGCGCAGTACACCGACTGGATCGGAGGCATCTTCCGGGGCGACCTCGGCACCTCGCTGCTCTCTGGCGCCTCGGTGGGCGAGGAACTGCTGCTCAAGGCCCAGGTCACCGTGCCCCTCGGCATCATGTCGCTGCTCATCGCCGTGCTCATCGCGGTGCCGTTCGGGATCCTCGCCGCCCTCCTGCGCGGCCGCCGCACCGGCACCGCCCTCAGCGTCGGCGCCCAGACGCTGGCCGCCGTGCCCGTCGTGTGGGCCGGCATGATGCTCATCGTCGTGTTCTCGGTCTGGCTCGGCTGGCTCCCGCCGCAGGGGTTCCCCCGCACCGGCTGGTCGACGCCCGGGCGTGCGATCGAGTCGCTGCTCCTCCCCGCGCTGACGATCGGCGTGGTGGAGGGGGCCATGCTCATGCGCTTCGTGCGCAGCGCGACCCTGCAGGCCGCGGGACAGGACTTCGTCCGCACGGCCGCGGCGAAGGGACTCACCCGCACCCGCGCGCTCATCCAGCACGGCATCCCTGCGGTGGGACTGTCGATCATCACGGTGCTCGGACTCCAGGTCGCCGGGATCATCGTCGGATCCGTCATCATCGAGCAGCTTTTCACCCTCCCCGGGATCGGACGGATGCTGGTCGCCGACGTCGGCACCCGCGACCTCATCAAGGTGCAGAGCGAGCTCCTCGTGCTCACCGGCTTCGTGCTGGTCGTGGGCTTCGTCGTCGACCTGCTGCACCGCGCCATCGATCCTCGACAGCGGGAGGCCGCATGACGCCGCGCTGGCTCGGCCGACTCTGGGGCACCCCGACGGGGCGCTTCGGGATCATCGTCGTCGTCGTGATCGCCCTGACCGCGATCGTGGCGCTGTTCTGGACCCCGTTCGACCCGCAGGCGTCGGACATCGGCGACCGCTGGTTGCCGCCGACTTGGCCGCACCTGCTCGGCACCGACGACACCGGCCGCGACATCCTGAGCCTGCTGATGGCGGGCGCGCGCACGACCGTCTTCGTCAGCGTCGGCGCGGGAATCGTGGCCACGCTCGTCGGCATCGCCCTGGCAGCCCTCGGCGCCCTCACCGCACGGTGGGTGCGTGAGGCCGTCGCGGTTCTCGTCGACATCCTGATCGCCTTCCCCGTGCTGCTGATCGCCATGATGATCTCGTCCGTCTGGGGCGGGTCGCTCTGGGTCGTGATCTGGGCCGTGGGGATCGGCTTCGGCGTGAACATCGCCCGTGTCACCCGGCCCGAGCTGCGCCGGGTGCAGCAGAGCGACTTCGTGCTCGCCGCCCGCGCCGCAGGTCTCACGCCCACACAGAGCCTCGTGCGACACCTGCTGCCGAACGTCGCCCCGGTCTTCATCGTGCAGCTCTCCTGGTCCATGGCCGTCGCCGTGCTCGCCGAGGCCGGTCTGTCGTACCTCGGATTCGGCGCGTCGGTGGTCGAGCCGAGCTGGGGGCTCCTGCTCGCCGATCTCCAGCGCTACATCGGCGTGCATCCGCTGTCGGTGATCTGGCCGGGGCTCGCGATCACGATCACGGTGCTCGCGCTCAACCTCCTCGGCGACGGACTGCGCGAGGCGACGGATCCGACCCTGCGGCATCGCGCCGCCGAGGTCCACACGCCGGGAGTGGTCGCATGAGCCTGTCTGTGGGCAATCTGGTGATCGAGATCGACGGGCGTCGCGTCGTCGACGGGATCTCGTTCGAGGTACCCGACGGTGCGCGACTCGGACTGATCGGCGAGTCGGGATCGGGCAAGTCTCTCACCGCGCTCGCGGTCCTCGGGCTGCTCCCCGACGGCGCGACGGCCAGCGGCAGCATCCGCTGGAACGGCATCGAGCTGATCGGGATGCCGGATCGCGAACTGGCGAAGCTCCGCGGGGACGACATCGGCATCGTGTTCCAGGAGCCCCGGACGGCGCTCAACCCCATCCGGACGGTGGGTCGGCAGATCGCGGAGTCCATCCGCATCCACGAGGGACTCGGTCGTCGGGAAGCCCGGGAGCGCGCGATCGCGGAAGCGGCACGCGTACGGCTCCCCGATCCCGAGACGATCGTGGACCGCTATCCGCACCAGCTCTCGGGCGGGCAGCGGCAGCGCGTCGCGATCGCCATGGCACTCGCGTGCCGCCCGCGGCTACTCATCGCCGACGAGCCGACCACGGCGCTCGACGTCACGATCCAGGCCGAGATCCTCTCCCTGCTGCTCGCGCTCGTCGCCGACGAGGGGATGTCGCTCGTGTTCATCACCCACGACCTCGCCGTGCTCGCGCAGGTCGCGACCGAGGGCGTGGTGCTCGAGCACGGACGCGTCGTCGAGGCCGCCGCCGTCTCGACGCTGCTGTCGACTCCGGCCTCGCCGATCACCCAGGGTCTGCTGCGGGACGCCACCGCGACTCTCTGGCGGCCGGACGGCGGTGCGGCATGAGCCTGATCGAGGCACGGGGACTCCGCCGGGACTTCATCGTGCCGAAGCGGACCGCATTCGAGCGCACGCGCACGCAGACGGCGCTGGCGGCGACCGACCTCGATGTCGTCGAGGGTTCATCCGTGGGGATCATCGGCGAGTCGGGGTCGGGAAAGTCCACGCTGGTCCGACTGATACTCGGTCTCGACCGCCCGACGTCCGGGACCGTGTCGATCGACGGACGCCCCGTAGACGCCACGGGATCCGCGAAGTCGCTGCACTGGCTGCGGCGCGAGACCGGACTCGTCTTCCAGGATCCGTACGCGTCGCTGGACCCGCGCATGACGGCCGGACAGATCGTGCGAGAGCCGCTGTGGGCGCTCGGCATCGAGGGAGACCACCGGGCGCGAGTACGCGAAGTGCTGGGGCAGGTCGGGCTCGAGCCCGACATGGGCGACCGTTATCCACACGAGTTCTCGGGCGGCCAGCGACAGCGGATCGCGCTCGCGCGGGCGATCGTGCATCGCCCCCGAATCCTCGTCGGCGACGAGCCGCTCTCCGCCCTCGACGTGACGGTGCGCGCACAGATCCTCGAGCTGCTGATCGAGCTCCGCCGCACGACCGATCTCACCCTGCTGCTGGTGTCGCACGACATCGGCGTGGTGCAGAACCTGTGCGACGCGGTCGTCGTGATGAAGGACAGCCACATCGTCGAGCGAGGTTCGACGCAGGATGTGCTGCTGCACCCCACGGAGGACTACACGAAGACGCTGCTCGCGGCGATCCCGGTGATCCCGGCCGCTCCCCCTCGCCCCTCCGGCGACTGAGCCGCCGCTACACGCGACGTCGAACCACGCTCTTGTGCGCGAACCGCCCCCTTGCGTGCGCACGGAAGGGGGCGGTTCGCACAGAAAGGGGTGGGTCGGCGGGATCGTGAGGGGATGGGTCGTCAGCGCGAACCGAAGAGCCTTCGCCGGCGTCCGGTGGGCTTGAGCACACGCCGCATGTACACCGTGCCGAGGTCGCGGCCGAACTTGTAGCCGACCCGCCCCATGCGACCGGCTTCGACGAACCCCAGCTTCTCGTGCAGCCGGATCGACGCCTCCGCGCCGCTGTCGCTGATCACCGCGACCATCTCGCGCAGACCGATCTGCTCGCAGGCATCGATGAGCGCCTGCAGCAGGGCCGCGCCGAGTCCCTTCCCGCCCGCGCCCGGACCGAGGTAGATCGAGTCCTCGACGGTGTACTTGTAGGCGTTCTTGCCGGCCCAGGGCTGCGCGAGCGCGTAGCCGATCACCACACCGGCCGGCGAGACCGCCACGAGGAACGGCAGCTCCAGGCGGGTGAGCAGCGCGTACTTGTCGCGCCAGTACGGGATGCTGCTGCGCCGCTCGTCGAGCGTCACCGCCGAGTTGCTCACGAAATGGTTGTAGATCTCGCGGACGTGAGGCAGGTCCGCCGGACGCACCACACGGATCGTGTACGAGAAGACCTCGGGCGCGACCTCGGGGCGGAGGTGGCGCGGGAGGACACGGCGGCGATCCCCCGGTTCGAACTGCATGCGCTCAGCCTATTGGGAGCACGTTCCGCGGCGGTAGATCCGGACTTCTGGGTGCCGCAGGCGCGATCACGCTAATGATCTGTGAACCGCCACGGCGACTCGGGGTCGATGACTTGCACCTCATCTGCATCGGTTCGGAAGAGATACGAATCAGCCTCTTTCTCTTGCGGCAGGGGGCACAGTTCCACGACGAACTCCGCCAGAAGCGCAGATACCCGCTCGCTCACTTCGCTTCGATCGCCCCAGAAGACCAGGACATCAGTCGGATGCGGTGGATCGAGCACGACGAACTCCGGGTTGAACGTCACCTCGATCAAGACGTCTTGCGGCCGCGACTCGGTCACGAACTTCAGGTAGAACGGCCCCCAGTCCGCAGTGCGAGAAAAACCGATGGCACCACCAGCGAGGATGCGCGTCACTGCATCTGCGGTCGAACCCGTTACCCCGCTCATTGCAGCCACACGTGGAAGTTCCAGCGAACTCCGTTCCGCCCAAAATTCACCTTGATCCTTCCAGTCTGACTGACGCCTGGGCCGCGCACCCAACGCCCGCTCGGACCAGTGCGCATGCGAGTTGCGTGACTTGATAGACGCTCGCTCGCTTTCGCGCCCTGCGACCAGGCACGCCCTGCCCAACTAGCAGCGCGGGGGGACGCGACCATCTCTCGGGCCGCGCCAGCTACACCGCGCGTATACCGAGAAGCGCGAACAACGATCTGGGTTGTTTGCACCACGTCTTTCACCACTTTAGCGGCGCGCACCGCGAACGTCGCCGCTCTAGCAACCAGCAACGCGCCGGCCAGCGGTGCCCCAACGCCTGTCACCAGAAGCGCCGCCGACAACACCGTCAGCCCGATCTCGAGTGTTAGGCCCCAGTCCCATGCCTTACCAGAAAGATCACTCATCCCGATGGGATCTGTCGGCCAGACGTAGTCGTTGTCGACGCCGCCCTCGACCGGGTCGACCTGAAGGAATCGACCGAGGGCCGGCACATAGAGCCTCGCCCCCATCTCGATCATCAGGACAGTTGATTCCGCTTCAACCGACTTCCGGGCGCCCTGATGCCATCCGCTCGCGCCATCGTTCTGCCCGGCGGCATTGGCGGCGATAGTGCCGATCGCGAACGTGGTCATATCCAACGGCTGACCGAACGGTTCGTAAAGCTGCAGTGCCCCGTGGCCAGCCCCGTCACCGGTCACCAGCGTGTGCCCGAGAAGACTCGGATACTGCCACGACGCCGACACACCATTCGTCCCTGACGCGCTCAGCGCGACCGACACTCCGCCAGGAAGGGAGCGCCTAGATCAAACGGTCGTGCTCCGCAGGCTCGCCGCCCACCCGCCAGTCGATCGCCTCCGCACCCTGCTCCGCGAGGAGCGCATTCACGCGGGAGAACGGACGGGAGCCGAAGAAGCCGCGGCTGGCAGACAGCGGAGACGGGTGGGCCGAGGCGAGGATCGGCGTCGAACCCAGCATCGGCTGCAGATTCGCGGCATCCTTTCCCCACAGCACGGCGACGAGCGGCTGATCGCGCGCGACAAGCGTCCGAATCGCGAGCTCGGTGACCTTCTCCCACCCCCAACCGCGGTGTGAGGCGGCGGCACCTGGGCGCACGGTGAGCACGCGGTTGAGGAGGAGCACGCCTTGATCGCTCCACGCGGTCAGGTCGCCGTGGGGTGCCGGCGGGATGCCGAGATCGCTCTCGCGCTCCTTGTAGATGTTGGTGAGACTGCGCGGCAGCGGTCGCACGTCACGGTCGACCGCGAACGACAGACCGATCGGGTGACCCGGGGTGGGATAGGGATCCTGTCCGGTGATCAGCACCCGCACATCGGCGAGTGGCCGCTGGAAGGCCCGGAGCACGTTCTCGCCGGACGGCAGGTACCCGTGCCCGGCCGCCTGCTCGGCGCGGAGTCGCTCGCCGATCTCCGTGATGGTGTCCTGTACCGGAGCGAGCGCCTCCGCCCACCCCGCGTCGATCCGCCCGTCGGCAGCGAGCTCGGCGAGAGACCGCGCCATCGTCAGTCGATGGAGCGCACGCGCAGCGGACCGCGCGCGAGCAGGTGCTGAGCCGACTGTGCGACCGGGCGCATCGTGATCAGGTCGAGGTTGACGTGTGCCGGCGACTCCAGCGCATAGGCGATCACGTCAGCGACGTCTTCGGCGAGAAGAGGCGCTTCGACGCCGGAGTACACGGCTTCGGCGGCGACGGCGTCTCCCCCGAGGCGGTTCAGCGTGAACTCCTCGGTGTGGACCATGCCGGGCGCGACCTCCACGACGCGGATCGGCTCGCCGTTGAGCTCCTGGCGAAGCACCTTCACCAGCATGCCCTCGGCGGCCTTCGCCGCGTTGTACCCGGCGCCGCCCGCGTACGCCGACTGCGCGGCGGTCGAGGTCACGAAGATCGTGTCGGCGTGGCCGTCTGCCGCAGCGGCCCGCCGCAGCAGCGGGAGCAGGCCGGCGACCAGTCGCTGCGTCGCCAGCACGTTGGCGTCGAACATCCACTGCCAGTCCTCGACCGAGGCATCCTCGATGCGGTCGGTCCCGCGGGCGCCTCCGGCCACCTGCACGAGCGCGTGTACCGGGCCGGATGCTTCGAGCTCCGAGACCAGCGCGTCGACCGCGGCCGGGTCGGTCAGGTCGCACGCGATGGCCGAAGCCCCGGTCTCCGCGGCGAGCGCGGACAGACGATCCTCGCGTCGGGCGACACCGACGACATCCCATCCTCGTGCCCGGAGCGCGCGCACCGTCGCCGCGCCGATTCCCGAACTCGCACCTGTCACCACTGCACGTCTGTTCACCATGCCTCCACCGTACGATGTTCCGCCGAGATTGCGGAGTCCCGCACGGGGCTGTCGCGGAACCCTCTCTCCCCCGTGATTCCGGGCCTCCGCCGTGTTACGTCACATTTCCCGGTTGTTGTTGACACGGGCCGATGTTCCGTACTCTCGCTGCAACGGCATCCGCCATCCGACCTTCCGACCACTCCTGGGGGAAATCATGTCCGCACCCGAGTCCTGGCGCTTCGAGACCAAGCAGATCCACTCCGGCGCCGCCCCCGACCCGGTCACGAAGGCCCGCGCCACGCCGATCTACCAGACCACGTCGTACGTGTTCGACAGCGCGGACCATGCGGCCAACCTCTTCGCCCTCGCGGAGTTCGGCAACATCTACACCCGCATCCAGAACCCGACGCAGGACGTGCTCGAGCAGCGTCTCGCCGCGCTCGAAGGCGGCACCGGCGCACTCGTGCTCGCCAGCGGCCAGGCAGCCTCGACCTTCGCGATCCTCAACATCGCTCAGGCCGGCGACCACTTCGTCGCCTCGAGCTCGATCTACGGCGGCACCTACAACCTCTTCAAGTACACCCTCGCCAAGCTCGGCATCGAGGTCACCTTCGTCGAGAACCAGGATGACGCCGAGGAGTGGCGCCGCGCGGTGCGCCCGAACACGAAGCTGTTCTTCGCGGAGACCATCGGCAACCCGCAGATCAACATCCTCGACATCCGCGCCGTCGCCGACATCGCACACGAGTCCGGCGTCCCGCTGATCGTCGACAACACGATCGCCACCCCGTACCTGATCCGTCCGTTCGAGTTCGGCGCCGACATCGTCGTGCACTCGGTCACGAAGTTCCTCGGCGGACACGGCACCACCATCGGCGGCGCCATCGTCGACGGCGGAACGTTCGAGTGGTCGAAGAACGTCGACAAGTTCCCGGGCCTCACGGTTCCGGACCCCTCGTACCACGGTGCCAGCTACACCGCCGCGGTCGGCGACCCGCTCGCCTACATCATCAAGGCCCGCGTGCAGCTGCTGCGCGACCTCGGCTCGGCCATCGCGCCGCAGAGCGCGTGGAACCTCATCCAGGGCATCGAGACCCTGTCGCTGCGCATCGAGCGTCACGTGCAGAACGCGCAGGAGATCGCCGAGTGGCTCGACAGCCGTGACGACGTCGCGACCGTCAACTACTCGGGCCTTCCCTCCTCGCCGTGGTACGCCAAGGCGAACGAGTACGCCCCCAAGGGCGTCGGCGCGGTGCTGTCGTTCGAGCTCAAGGGCGGTGTCGAGGCCGGCCGCGAGTTCGTGAACAGCCTGTCGCTGTTCAGCCACCTCGCCAACATCGGCGACGTGCGCTCGCTCGTCATCCACCCCGCGTCGACCACGCACGCGCAGCTCACCCCCGAGCAGCAGCTCACCGCGGGTGTCACCCCGGGCCTCGTCCGCCTCTCCGTGGGCATCGAGAACATCGACGATCTGAAGGCCGACCTCGACCAGGCTCTCGCTGCGGCACGCGCCGTGTCGGAGGCTGCTCGCGCCTGACGTTCCACACGCACCACCACGAGGATGCCTCGGACCACGCGGTCCGGGGCATCCTCGCGTTCGCGGGGTGCGGGCACCACCCGGCCGACCCACAGGCGGCTCCGTTGAGAATGGGATCCCCGCTGTGAGGAGAGCATGATCGACGTCGAACACCGACCACCGCTCGCCCGACGCACCACGACGCGCCACGCCCGCCGTCTCGCGATCGCCGGCATCGCCGTGCTGATCCTGCTCGTGTGCGGATGGGTTCCTGGCGTGATCGGCACCGCCGTCGCCGCCGTCCTCCCCTGGCTCGGACTCGTCCTCCTCGCACTCGTGGTCATCGCGCTCTTCCTCGCGCGGCGCGTGATCGTCCTCCTCCTGGTGCCCACGCTCCTCTGGTTCCTCGCGATGGCCCCGGCGTTCCCCGGACTCCCCGGATCGGGCAGTGCGCAGAGCGAACTCACGATCGCCAGCCAGAACGTGCGCGCGCACTCCGGCAGCGCCGCCGCCTCCGCCACAGAACTCGCGCAGAGCGAGGCGGATGTGATCGCCCTCACCGAACTCGACGGCGACAGCCTCTCCGCCGCGAGCGAGGTGCTCGCCGACGCCTACCCGCACTCCTACACGGTCGGCACGGTGGCGCTGTGGAGTCGATACCCCCTGGCGAGCGCCGAACCGCTCACGCTCGGGCTCAGCTGGAAGCGCGCGCTCCGCGTCGAGGTGCAGAGCCCCGCGGGACCGGTCGCCGTCTACGTGTTGCATGCCGCCTCCGTGCGCCCCGGGCAGCAGCAGGACCGCGACACGATGCTCAACGGCATCGCGGAGCAGGTCGCCTCCGACGCGGCCACCGCGCTCGTCGTCGTCGGTGACTTCAACGCACCCTCGACGGACCCGAGCCTGGCTGCGCTGCGAACGGAAGCCGAGTGGGCACGGCCGACCGACGGCACCCTCGGGTTCACCTGGCCCGCCGCCTTCCCGCTCGTCCGGATCGACCAGGTGTTCGTCCGCGGACTCGACGTCGTCGACTCGAGCACCCGACGTGCCGGGAACAGCGACCACCTCGCCACGATGACGCGCGTGCGCTGAGTCGCACGCCCTTCGTCCGAGCCGTCGCGCGCACGGCGACACGACACCGGGTCGTAACCTGCCGCCGCCGGGTGCTCGACCAGGCGACAATGGAGGGATGGACTGGCAGACGACATCCGAAGACACGGTGCCGTCGGCGCCCGTGACGGAGGCCGACGTGCGGCTGCTCCGTGCTCGCCCACCGGCGACGGGCGCGTGGCGCGACGGCGACCCGGTCGGCGGTCGGCGTTTCGCGGCGTTCGGCGCCTTCTCGACCGAGAGCGGTCGCGAGCTGCCGGGCATCCGCATCGCGTACGAGTCGTGGGGCGAACTGAATGCCGCTCGCGACAACGCGATCCTCGTGCTGCATGCGCTCACGGGCGACAGTCATGTGCGGGGTCCTGCAGGCTCCGGCCATCCGACCGCGGGGTGGTGGGAAGACCTCACCGGCCCCGGTGCGCCGCTCGACACCGACCGCTGGTTCGTGATCGCTCCGAACATGCTGGGCGGCTGCCAGGGATCGACCGGACCGGCAAGCGTCGCCCCCGACGGCTACGAATGGGCGTCGCGCTTCCCCTACCTGACGATCCGCGACCAGGTGGCGGCGCAGGTGCGGCTCGCCGACGCGCTGGGCATCGACAGCTTTGCCGCGGTCATCGGCGGATCCATGGGCGGCATGCACGCCCTGGAGTGGGCGGTGACGCACCCGGAGCGCGTGCAGCGGCTGGCTGTGCTCTCCTCTCCCCCGGTGACAACGGCCGACCAGATCGCGCTGAACACCGTGCAGCTGGAGACGATCCGGATGGACCCTCGGTTCCAGGGCGGCGAGTACTACGACCTCGGAGACGGCGACGGCCCGCACCGCGGACTCGCGCTGGCACGGCGGATGGCTCTGCTGAACTACCGCAGCCCGATCGAGTTGAACCAGCGCTTCCAGCGGTCGTGGCAGTCGGATGTCTCACCTCTCGGTCACGGCGGGCGCTTCGCCGTGGAGTCGTACCTCGATTTCCACGGCAACAAGTTCACCCGTCGCTTCGACGCGAACAGCTACATCACGCTCGTGGAGGCCATGAACTCGCACGATGTCGGGCGCGGGCGCGGCGGTGTCGAAGAGGCGCTGCACGCGGTCACGGCCACCACGCTCGTCCTCGGCATCGACAGCGACCGCCTGTTCCCCGTCGACGGACAGCAGCGCATCGCCCGCAGCATCCGGAACGTGATCGACCGGGAGGCCGTCGTGGTCTCCAGCGACTTCGGGCACGACGGCTTCCTCATCGAGACCGAGATCGTCGGCGCGAACCTGCGGCGGCTGCTCGAGAGCTGATCCGCGTCGCTCAGCCCGGGACGAACCGCCACGGCAGTTCGCCCGCCTCGAGACGCCCCTGCTCCCACGCGAACGCCTGCGCGACGCCCGAACCCAGAACACGTGTCTGGAACAGCTGCACGGCACCGCCGGACGCCAACGCGGATGCCGCGTCGGTGAACGCCGACAGCTGATGCAGCGTGATCCAGGTCGGCGGATACAGCATCCACTCCCCTGCACCGTGCCGCGCGAGAGCCTCGGCAGGACGGACCCAGGCGATCGCGGCCACCTCGTCTTCGGCGGGTGACGGATCGGCGGCCGGCGCCGCGGCGAGGAAGAACCAGGTGCGGATGCGCGTGGGTGCCTCGACCGGCGGATGCCACTGGGAGAACGCCACCAGCTCCTCGACGACGACCCCGACCTCTTCGAAGGTCTCTCGGATCGCGGCACGACACGCGTCCTCGACCTCTTCGTCACCGTCACGCCGATCGGCCGGCTCGACCTTGCCGCCGGGGAAGACCCACGCGCCCGCGAATGATCCACGATCGGGACGCCGCATCAGCAGCACTTCGAAGCCGGGGTCGGCTGCGCGCAGCAGCACGACCGTGCCGGCGACGGGCAAGGACGAATCGGGCGTGATCACCCCGTCACTCTACGACGCGATGCGTTCCCTGGCGGCGGGCCGACGCGCGTCCACGCGGTAGGACAGCAGGGCGATCAGCAATCCCGCCACGGCGAGCGCGGCACCGGTCCATGCGGGCGCCGTGAAGCCCCAGCCTGCCGCGATCACGAGCCCACCGAGGAATGCGCCCAGGCTGTTCCCGATGTTGAGGGCCGAGTGGTTCATCGCCGCGGCGATCGACTGGTTGTCTTCGGCCACATCCATCAGGCGCGTCTGGATCGTCGGGCTCAGCACCGACGACACGAACCCGACCACGAAGACCAGCAGCCCGAGCGTCACGATCCAGAAGGCCAAGACCGCGAGCAGGCCGAGGACGACGACGAGGGCCGCGAGTCCGTAGAGCAGCGTGCGGCGCAGGTCGATGTCTGCGAGGTGGCCGCCGACGAGGTTTCCCGCGGTCATGCCGAGCCCCATCAGCACCAGGACGATCGGCACCGCCCAGTCCGGCGACCCGGCGACCTCGGTCACGAGAGGCGCGATGTAGCTGTAGACGGCGAAGAAGCCACCGAAACCGATCGCACCGACGCCGAGTGTGAACCACACCTGCGGGATGCGGAAGACCCGGAGCTCCTGGCGCATCGTGCGTCCGGGATCACCGGGGTGCTGCGGCACGAACACCGCGATGAAGACCGTCGCCAACGCGAACACGATCGCGACGACGGCGAACGCCGCGCGCCATCCCCACACCTGTCCGAGGAACGTGCCGAGCGGCACGCCGACCACGTTGGCGACCGTCAGTCCCGTGAGGATGAATGCCACGCCCTTGGCACGGTTCCCCGGCCCCATAACGTCGGCCGCGACCAGGGCGCCGATGCCGAAGTACGCGCCATGCGGGAGCCCTGCCAGGAACCGGGAGGCGGCGACCAGTTCGAACGTGGGCAGGATGACTGTGAGCGCGTTGAAGACCGTCAGGGCGAGGGCCAGCACGATCATTACCCGGTGCCTCGGGAAGCGCGCGACGAAGCCGGCGATGGTCGGCGCACCGACCACCACGCCCAGCGCGTACAGCGAGATCAGCCAACCGGCCTGGCTCAGCGCGTCTTCCTGGCTGGTGGCCCAGAGCGAGGGCAGCAGGTCGGCGGCGATGTTGGGCAGTAGACCCATGACCACGAACTCGGTCATGCCGATGCCGAAGCTGCCGATGGCGAGAGAGAGGAGCGCCCACTTCGCCGCACCCCTCGATTCAGTCGAGGGATTCACCGGTACAGCCTAGCGGCCGTCCGACGCCACGCCGTCCGTGCTCGTCCGCTCACGCAACATGAAGACGTCGACCTCGTCCTGCCTCTCGAGGACGAAGCCGTGGCGTTCATACAGCGCCCGGGCAGGACTGCCCTGGAGCACGTTGAGACGATGGGGCACGTCAACGTCCAGGAGCATCGTCAGGATGCGACCTCCGACGCCGGCCCCCTGGTGCGAAGGAGCGATGTAGAAGTGCTCCAGCCAGCGCGACCCGCCTTCGTCACGGAGCGCGACGGAGCCGACCTCCTCTCCGTCCACGATGATGACGCGGGTCTCCTCCGGCGCGAACGCGTCCCGGAATCGCTGCCGCACGCGCACGTCGTCGTAGCGACCGAGCCGCGTCAGATCGGACCGGAGCACGATCGCCCGCAGTTCCGCGATCCAGTCGACGTCATCGTCGACAGCCGGACGTGTCCGGACCTCGGCAGGAGCGCGCCGATCAGTCATCCGACTCCTCGATCGCCGCCTCGAGGCGCTCGATCTTCGCGTCGAGCTCGCCCGAGTACCCGGGGCGGATGTCGGCCTTGAGCACCAGCGACACCCGCGAGCCGAACGGCATGACGGCCTCGGTGGCGCGCTTCACGACGTCCATCACCGTGTCCCAATCGGGACCCTCGACCTCGGTGAACATGCTCGTCGTGCGGTGCGGCAGACCTGACTCGCGCACCACGCGCACAGCCGCGGCCACCGCGTCGTGCACGGAGGCATCGGTCCGCTCGGTTCCTTCGGCGGGTGTGCCGCTCGGGGCGACGGAGAAGGCGATCAGCATGGGTTCACTCCTGGAGTTTCGGATGACGGACGGGCACGCGCAGGAGAGCGCGGATGCCGAGGACGAGCAGGACGAGGAGAAGGACGTTTCGCACCGTAAGCACCGCGACGGGAAGCGCTTCAGCGCGCAGGAGGGCGTCGTAGCCGAGCGGATACACGAGACAGGTGAGCAGACAGAGTGCGAGGACGATGACCGCGGGCGTGCGCGCTCTGGCACGGTCGAGCACGATCCACAGGATCACCGGCGCGATGAGCCAGGTCTGGAACTGGGGAGAGCCGACCTTGTTGCTGACGATGAGCAGTGTCACGAGCGTGAGGGCGAGCGGCGGGAACAGCCGGGGGAAGGCGGCACCGCGCATCGCCTTCACCGCGCCGATCGCCGCGACCACCAGCACGCAGATCACCATCAACGGGGTGAGGGCCGCCGCGACGGCATCCACCCCCGGCGCCGTCACCTGGAAGGTGAGGATCTCGAAGCTGTACTCGATGCGTGCAGCCCCCGCGACAGCGAGCCAGAGGAACGGCGTCGCTGCGACCGCCTCGATCTGCAGCCCGCGCCCGGTCTGCTCGGTTAGGAACCCGAGGATCTCGGTGTCCGCGCCGAACAGGAGCAGCAGCGCCAGCACGCCGCCCGTGACGACGACCGCGCCGAGCAGCACTCGCAGCCGCGCGCGGACCGCGACGACGGCGGCCACGACGAGTGCGCCGGGCCAGATCTTGATCCAGGCGCCGGCCGTCAACAGGGCGGCGGCGATCATCGGTCGCGCGACGAGCCAGAGTCCGCCGATCACGGCGAGGGGCACGGTGATCGCGTCGATCCGGTACAGCGCGATCGGTCCGAGCAGCAGGACGGCGCCGCACCAGAACCAGGCAGCGACCCGCCGCGCATGCGAGGGTGAGCGCCAGATGAGCACGCCGAAGGCGACCGCATCGAGGACGATGACCAGCACGGCCCAGCCGACGAGGTAAGCGCTCGAGACGCCGAGCACGGGAACCAGAGGCGCGGCGAGTCCGGCGGCGAGCAGCAGGGGCACCAGCGCGAGCTGGGGGTAAACCCAGGTCTCGGTGATGCCGACGATCGGTCCGCCCCCGAGAGCCGCCGACGCCCACGGCTCGTACACGAGCACGACATCACCCATGGGCTGGCTCGGATACACCCACCCGAGCAGCGCGGTGAGCAGGTGGACGAGGAGGAATGCGCCCCACAGGACGAGCACCCTCGTCGTCGAGTCGCGGCTCACGCCAGGACGTCCTGGATCGCGTGCGGGAGCGCCTCGGCCACGTCCATCGCGACGATCGGGTGACCCGGGCCGCCGGCGAGCGTGCCGGCGGCGATCCGCGCGGCATGACCATGCAGCCAGGCGCCCGCGGCCGCAACCTCGGCGAGCGCCGCTCCGGGGTTCGCGGCCATGACCGCCCCGAGTACGCCCGCGAGCACGTCTCCGGTACCGGCCGTCGCCAGCCACCCCGTTCCCGCTTCGACGGCGATGACGGCTCCGTCGGGGTCGGCGACCAGCGTCCGTGCCCCCTTGAGCAGCACGGTGCCGCCGATCTTCGCGGCCACCTGTCGTGCCGCATCCGCCCGATCGTCGTCTTCGTCGTCGTGGGGCTGCACGCGGAGACGCTCCTGCAACCGGGCGAACTCCCGTGCGTGAGGAGTGACGAGGAACGGCGCCCGTGCTCCCGGCGCGAGGTCCAGGGCACCCGCATCGATGACGACGGGGGCCGTGCCGGCGAGGATCTCGCGGAGCGCGACGCTCTCCGCGTCCGTGCGGTGCATCGGATCCGTCCCGGAGCCGATCACCCAGGCTCCGACGCGCGAACTGCCGATGTCCGCTCCCACGACGGTCTCGGGTCGCCGAGCCAGCACGGCGTCCGCCACCCGTTCCGCGCCCACGTACCGCACGAACCCCGCCCCGGCCCGCCAGGCCGCCTCGACTCCGAGCACCGCGGCGCCGGGGTAGGCGGGAGATCCGGTACGCAGCGCCACGACCCCGCGGGCGTACTTGTCGTCCTCCGCCGTGGGCGCACGGAACAGGCGTGCCGTATCGCTGCGTGACCACTCCCGCACCTCGATCATGACTCCACGTTAGTGCGGCGGCCCGAGGCGCACGCCCGCGGGGGTAGCGTCGAACGGTGAGTCTTCTCTTCTCCCCTCTGAGCATCCGATCCGTCACCTTCCGCAATCGCCTCTGGGTCTCACCCATGTGCATGTACAGCGCCGTCGACGGCGTCGCTCAGGAGTGGCACCACGCCCACCTCGCCCAGTTCGCCTCGGGCGGCGCCGGGCTGATCGTCGCCGAGGCCACCTCGGTCGTCCCCGAGGGCCGGATCTCCCCTCGCGACGTCGGCCTCTGGAACGACGAGCAGCGCGACGCACTCACGCCGATCGTGCAGGCCATCCACGACCGCGGAGCGCACGCCGGCATCCAGCTCGCGCACGCGGGACGGAAGGCCTCGACCTGGTGGCCCTGGGCTCCCCAGCGCGGCTCCGTCCCGCAGGAGGACGGCGGCTGGACGACCACGGCGCCCTCGGCAGTGGCGTTCGACGGCTTCGCGGAACCGGTGGCCCTCGACCTGGCGGGCATCGACCGCGTGGTCGAGGGGTTCGCGTCCGCCACGCGCCGCGCGCTCGACGCCGGCTTCGACGTCATAGAGATCCACGGGGCGCACGGCTACCTCCTGCACCAGTTCCTGTCGCCGCTGTCGAACCTGCGCGACGACGAGTACGGCGGATCGCTCGAGAACCGTGCCCGACTGCTGCTCCGCGTGGTCGACGCCGTTCGTGCCACCGCCGGCGCCGAGGTGCCGCTGCTCGTGCGCATCTCGGCCACCGATCACGCGGACGGCGGCTTCACCCCGGAGGAGGCGACGATCGTCGGCGACTGGGCGGCACAGCACGGGGCCGACCTGATCGACGTCTCCAGCGGCGGCCTCGTCGCGCATCAGCGGATCGACGTGTTCCCCGGCTACCAGGTGCCGCTCGCCGAGAGGGTGCGCCAGGGCGGCCGCATCCCGGTGTCCGCCGTCGGGCTCATCACCGCGTCGGCCCAGGCGGAGCAGGTGCTCGCCGACGGCGCGGCGGACGTGATCTTCGCGGGTCGGGAGTGGTTGCGTGACCCGCACTTCGCCCTCCGCGCCGCCCACGAGCTCGGTGCGGAGATCGCCTGGCCCCCGCAGTACGAGCGCGCGCACTGGCGCTGAGCGGGCGCGCACGCGACGAAGGCCGCCGATCCTCCCGGGTCGGCGGCCTTCGCGTATCTGTCCGGATCAGCGTCCGCGGAAGCGACGCGTCGCGTCCTGCACCTCGCCGACCAGCTCCTCCAGGATGTCCTCCAGGAACAGCACGGCGGTGGTGTTCCCCTGCGCGTCGCGCACCTTCGCGAGGTGGCGGCCCGCGCGGCGCATGACCGCGAGGGCATCCTCCAGATCCGTATCCTCCTGCACCGGCACCATGTGGTGGATGCGCTTGGCCGGGACCGGCTGGATCATCTTCGTCTCGGCATCCGGCCCTTCGGATGCGCGGAGGATGTCCTTCAGGTGGACATACCCGATCGGTACCGCTTCGTCGTCGACGATCACGTAGCGGGAGAACCCGTAGCGGGACACGGCCTTCTCGATGTCGTCCGGCGTGGTCGACTGCGGCAGCGTCACGAGATCGCCGAGCGGCACGGCGACATCCCGCGCCTTCTTGTCGGTGAATTCGACGGCGGCGGCGACCGTTCCCGCGGTGTCCATCAGCAGACCCTCACGTCGCGACTGGCTCACGATGGTCGCGACCTCGTCGAGCGTGAACGTGGAGGCGGCCTCGTTCTTCGGCTCCACCCGGAAGAGGCGCAGCACACCGTTGGCGGCCGCGTTGAGCACCCAGATCACCGGCATGAAGACCTTCGACACCCACACGAGCGGCGGAGCCAGGATCAGCACGGCACGATCCGGCACCGAGAACGCCAGGTTCTTCGGCACCATCTCGCCGAACACGACGTGCAGGAACGAGACGATCAGCAGCGCGATCGCGAAGGAGACCGCATCGACGGCACCGTCCGGCCAGCCGAGCGCATGCAGCGGCACGGCGAGCAGGTGGTGGATCGCGGGCTCCGAGACGTTCAGGATCAGGAGCGAGCAGATGGTGATGCCGAGCTGCGAGGTCGCGAGCATCAGAGTCGCGTGCTCCATCGCGTACAGCGCCGTCTTCGCTGCACGCGAGCCCTGGTCTGCGCGCGGTTCGATCTGCGACCGACGAGCCGAGATCACCGCGAACTCTCCACCGACGAAGAACGCGTTCGCGATCAGAAGCACGACGAGCCAGGCGAGTCCTCCCCAATCGTTCATCGGGTGGCCTCCTCTCCCCCGTCGAGCGGACTCGGAACGTAGCGGACGCGGTCGACGCGCCGGCCGTCCATGCGGACGACCTGGAGGATGCCGCTGTCGAGCGGCACCTCGTCGCCGACCGAGGGCACGCGCTCGAGCACGCTCATGACGTAGCCGCCCACTGTGTCGTACACGTCGCCCTCCGGCACCTCGACGCCCGCGCGACGGCGCAGCTCATCGGGCCGCAGCTCGCCGGGGAAGGTCACACCCTCCCGGTTGCGGATGACTCCTGCTCTGGTGCGATCGTGCTCGTCGGCGACCTCGCCGACCAGCTCCTCGACGAGGTCTTCGAGGGTGACGAGACCCGCAGTCCCGCCGTATTCGTCGACGACGACGGCGAGCTGGTAACCGCGAGCACGGAGCTCGGAGATCAGGGCGTCGACGTGCACCGTCTCGGGTACGCGCAGGGGCTCGGTCGCCAGAGCACCGACGGGGACGTCGATCCGGCGATCACGCGGCACCGAGATGGCCGCCTTGAGGTGCACGACGCCCGTGATGTCGTCGAGATCGTCGTCGTAGACCGGGAAGCGGCTGTGGCCGGTCCGTCGCGCGAGTTGGATGACGTCGTCCACCGAGTCGCCCGCGGCGATCGCGTGCATGCTCGGCCGCGCGGTCATCACATCGGCGGCGGTCAGCCGGGAGAACATCAGGGTGCGGTCGAGCAGCGTCGCGGTGTCGGCCTCGAGCAGGCCCGCATTGGCGGAGCGTCGGACGAGCGAGGAGAGCTCCTCCGCGCTGCGGGCACCGGAGAGCTCCTCCTTGGGCTCGATGCCCATGCTCCGCAGCACGCCGTTGGCACTGCCGTTGAGCACGACCACGGCCGGTTTGAAGACTGTCGTGAAGGCGACCTGGAAGGGGATGACGAGCTTCGCCGTCGCCAGCGGCAGGGCGAGCGCGAAGTTCTTCGGCACGAGTTCGCCGAGGATCATCGAGAGCACGGTGGCGACGAGCATCGCCACGATCGTCGCGATGGGCGCGACCGCCGCCTCCGGGATGCTCCAAGCGAGGAGCGTCGGACGAAGCAGGTTCGACAGCGCCGGCTCCATCGTGTAACCGGTGAGCAGCGTCGTCAGGGTGATGCCGAGCTGCGCTGCGGAGAGATGCGTGGACGTGTGCCTGAGGGCGCCGATCGTGAGCGAGAGCCGGGATTCACCTCTGGCCTGTCGCGCCTCGAGCTCGGCGCGGTCGAGGTTGACCAGCGCGAACTCGCTGGCGACGAAGAGGCCGGTGCCGACCGTGAGAAGGAGCCCCACGCCCAACATGATGTAGTCCATCAGCGGTTCCTCTCCTGCGAGAGAGGCGGACAGTGGGGCGATGTTCTGCAACTGGGAGGGTCGTCCATTATGCGGACGATTGTACAGAAGACGACTGTGCTCGCGCTCGCGATCACCAGCTGACGGGCAGCGCCTTGCCCTCTTCGTACCCCGCCGCCGACTGGAGTCCGACCAGCGCGCGATCGTGGAACTCCGGCACGGACGACGCACCCGCATACGTGAACGACGAACGCACGCCCGAGGTGATCATGTCCAGCAGGTCCTCCACGCCGGGACGCAGGGGGTCGAGATAGATCTTGGACGAGGAGATGCCCTCGGCGAAGAGCTCTTTGCGTGCCCTCTCGTAGGCGTCGAGTCGGCCGAAGCGCGCCTGCACCGCCTTGGTCGACGCCATGCCCCAGGATTCCTTGAACAGGCGTCCGTCGCCGTCGCGCTGGAGCTCCCCCGGCGCCTCGATCGTGCCGGCGAACCATGAGCCGACCATGACGGATGCCGCGCCGGCCGCGAGCGCGAGCGCGACGTCGCGGGGGTACCGCACGCCGCCGTCGGCCCAGACATGGGCGCCGAGCTCCTTGGCGGCCTGGGCGGTCTCGAGCACCGCGGAGAACTGGGGGCGGCCGACCGCGGTCATCATGCGCGTCGTGCACATCGCCCCCGGGCCCACGCCCACCTTGAGGATCGTCGCGCCCGCATCGACCAGGTCGGCGACGCCGTCGGCGGTGACGATGTTGCCGGCGACGATGGGCAGGCCGAGGTCGAGCTCGGCGATCGCACGCAGAGCGCGCAGCATGCTCTCCTGGTGGCCGTGCGCGGTGTCGACGACCAGCACGTCGACACCGGCTCCGGCGAGCGCCTTGGCCTTCGCTGCGACGTCGCCGTTGATTCCGACGGCCGCGGCGACGGCCAGACGCCCGTCGGTATCGACGGCCGGGCGGTACAGGGTCGAGCGCAGCGCACTGCGCGCGCTCAGGGTGCCCACGAGATGTCCGTGATGGACCACGGTCACCATCTCGACGTCGGCGTCCGTGATGACGTCGAAGGCGTGCCGCTCCGAACCGATGTCGTCCGCGTCGATGGACGGCGTCCCGCGGTGCACGAGATCTCCGAGCTGGGCATCCGGCAGAGCGGTGGCGAGTCTGGTCGCCGGGAGCACGCCGAGGATCCGGCCGACCTCGATCGGCGCGGCACCCTGCGCCACCACGATCCCGTGGCCGGCGGCGGCCGGGAGCAGACGGAGGGCGTCGGAGACGGAGGCCTCGGGCGGGAGCACGATCGGGGTGTCCCAGAGGACCGGCTGCGCCTTCACGTCGCGGATCGCGGAATCGAGATCCTGCAGCGGCAGGTCCTGGGGAAGGACGCCGAGCGCACCTCGGCGGGCGAGCACCGCCGCGATGCGCGGTCCGGTCACGGAGTTCATGTTCGCGGCGACGATCGGAAGGGTGGCCGGGGTGCCGTCCAGTGGTGCCAGATCGACCTGAAGACGGCTGGTGACCCCGGATCGCCGCGGCACCAGGAAGACGTCCGAGTAGGTCAGGTCGACGGTCGGCTGCGCTCCAGAGAACTCCATGTGTCCACGGTACCCAGATCGCAGCCGCGTGGGCGCGTCGCTTCCGACGATTCCTCGAGCGAAACACGTTAGGCTTGTTGGTCGAGAGTGTGCGGATCCGAACGCATCCTGCGTCGACGTCCGCACCAGAGAGCTTCAGCGATGAAAGAGGGCGATCGAGAGTGTCGAACCAGGTGACCGGCGTCAACGGCGACGGGGGGTTCGGAGCCAATTCCTGGCTCGTCGAAGAGCTCTACGAGCAGTTCAAGGTGAACCGCGACTCCGTCGACAAGGAGTGGTGGCCGATCCTCGAGAAGTACCACTCGGACACGTCCTCATCGGCACCCGCCGCCGCGGACACGTCGGCACATCCGGTGACCGCCCCGATCCCCGTGATCGGCTCGCAGCCGGTCGCCCGCACGACCGCGAAGCCCGCGGCCGCCGCGCCGATCCCGGCCCAGGCCCCCAAGCCCGCGCCCAAGCCCGAGTCGAAGGAAGCCGCCGAGACGGTCGAGGAGGACAAGGTCACGCCGCTGCGCGGCCTGCCGAAGACCCTCGCGGCGAACATGGACGAGTCGCTGACCGTCCCGACCGCGACCAGCGTGCGCACCGTGCCCGCGAAGCTGATGATCGACAACCGCATCGTCATCAACAACCACATGGCGCGCACCCGCGGCGGCAAGATCAGCTTCACCCACCTCATCGGCTGGGCGCTCATCCGCACGCTCGACGAGTTCCGCAGCCAGAACGTGTTCTACGCCGAGATCGACGGCAAACCCTCGGTCGTCGCCCCGGCGCACGTCAACCTCGGCATCGCGATCGACCTGCCCAAGCCCGACGGAACTCGCGCACTCATGGTGCCCAGCATCAAGCGCGCCGACACCCTGTCCTTCACGGAGTACCTCAGCGCCTACGAAGACCTGGTCACCCGCGCGCGCGGCAACAAGCTCACCGCCGCCGACTTCCAGGGCACCACCGTCTCGCTGACCAACCCGGGCGGCATCGGCACCGTGCACTCCGTGCCGCGACTCATGAAGGGCCAGGGGTGCATCATCGGCGCCGGCGCCCTCGAGTACCCCGCCGAGTTCCAGGGCGCGAGCGACAAGACGCTCAACGAGCTGGCGATCGGCAAGACGATCACGCTCACCAGCACCTACGACCACCGCGTCATCCAGGGTGCCGGGTCGGGCGAGTTCCTCAAGAAGGTGCATGAGCTGCTCATCGGCCAGCGCGGCTTCTACGACGACATCTTCGCGGCGCTCCGCATCCCGTACGCCCCCATCCGGTGGAACCCCGACATCGCGGTCGACCTCGCCGAGCGCGTCGACAAGCAGTCCCGTGTGCAGGAGCTCATCAACTCCTTCCGCGTCCGTGGCCACCTGATGGCCGACATCGACCCGCTCGAGTACCAGCAGCGCTCGCACCCCGACCTCGAGATCGAGAGCCACGGGCTCACCTTCTGGGACCTCGACCGCGAGTTCGTCACCGGCGGGTTCGGCGGTCGGCGCATCGCCAAGCTCCGCGACATCCTCGGGGTGCTCCGCGACTCGTACTGCCGCACGCTCGGCATCGAGTACATGCACATCCAGGACCCGGAGCAGCGTCGCTGGTTCCAGGAGAAGGTCGAGGTCAAGTACCAGAAGCCCGGCCACGACGAGCAGCTGCGGGTTCTCCGCAAGCTGAACGAGGCCGAGGCGTTCGAGACCTTCCTGCAGACGAAGTTCGTCGGCCAGAAGCGCTTCTCGCTCGAGGGCGGCGAGTCGCTGATCCCGCTGCTCGACGAGATCCTCCAGGGCGCCGCGACCGCAGGTCTCGAGGGTGCCGCGATCGGTATGGCCCACCGCGGCCGCCTCAACGTGCTCACGAACATCGCCGGCAAGACGTACGGCCAGGTGTTCCGGGAGTTCGAGGGCACCCAGACCCCCGGCAACCAGCGCGGCTCCGGCGATGTGAAGTACCACCTCGGCACCGAGGGCACCTTCGTCGCCGACGACAAGTCCGAGCTGCCGGTCTACCTCGCGGCCAACCCCTCGCACCTCGAGACGGTCGACGGCGTGCTGGAAGGAATCGTCCGCGCCAAGCAGGACCGCAAGCCGATCGGCACGTTCGCCTGGCTGCCGATCCTCGTCCACGGCGACGCCGCCTTCGCCGGGCAGGGCGTCGTGGTCGAGACGCTGCAGATGTCGCAGCTGCGCGGCTACCGCACCGGCGGCACGATCCACGTCGTGGTGAACAACCAGGTCGGCTTCACGACGACCCCGAACGACGGACGCACCTCGGTGTACTCCACCGACGTGGCGAAGACCATCCAGGCACCGGTGTTCCACGTGAACGGCGACGACCCCGAGGCCGTCATCCACGTGGCGCAGCTCGCGTTCGAGTACCGCGAGCGCTTCCACCGCGACGTCGTCATCGACCTCGTGTGCTACCGCCGACGCGGTCACAACGAGGGCGACGACCCCTCGATGACGCAGCCGCTGATGACCGACCTGATCCAGGCGAAGCGGTCGGTCCGCCGGCTGTACACCGAGTCGCTCGTCGGCCGTGGCGACATCACGGAGCAGGAGTACGACGAGGCCAAGGCGGACTTCCAGAACCGTCTCGAGATCGCCTTCGCCGAGACGCACGCGGCGGAGACCGGGGCGACGCCGATCGCACCCGACCTGCCTCCGGTGGAAGATCAGGTCGGCGCGCCCGAGGTCACCGGCGTGCCGGGTGAGGTCATCCAGCTCATCGGCGACGCGTTCGTGAACAAGCCCGAGGGTTTCACGGTGCACCCGAAGATCCAGCAGCTGCTGGAGAAGCGTCTCGACATGAGCCGCAACGGCGGTATCGACTGGGGCTTCGGCGAGCTGCTCGCATTCGGCTCTCTTCTGGTCGAGGGCACCCCGGTGCGTCTCGCCGGGCAGGATGCGCGCCGCGGCACGTTCGTGCAGCGTCACGCGACCCTTCACGACCGTGCGAACGGCCAGGAGTGGCTGCCGCTGTCGAACCTGTCCGACGCGCAGGGCCGGTTCTTCGTCTACGACTCGCTCCTCAGCGAGTACGCCGCCCTCGGATTCGAATACGGCTACTCGGTCGAGGCCCCCGAAGCACTCGTGCTCTGGGAGGCGCAGTTCGGCGACTTCGTCAACGGCGCCCAGTCCGTCATCGACGAGTACATCTCCGCCGCCGAGCAGAAGTGGGGCCAGCAGTCCAGCGTGACGCTGCTCCTCCCCCACGGCTACGAGGGCCAAGGACCCGACCACTCGTCGGCGCGCATCGAGCGATTCCTGCAGCTGTGCGCACAGGAGAACATGATCGTCTCCCGTCCGTCGACCCCGGCGTCGTACTTCCACCTGCTGCGCCGCCAGGCCTATGCCCGTCCTCGCAAGCCGCTCATCGTGTTCACTCCGAAGGCGATGCTGCGTCTGCGCGGCGCGACGAGCCCGGTCGAGGCGTTCACCCAGGGCCGGTTCGAGCCGGTGATCGACGACGACCGCGGTCTCGACCGCTCGGCCGTGAAGCGCGTCCTCGTGCACGCGGGCAAGGTGCACTGGGATCTGCGCGCCGAACTCGATAAGAACCCGAACCCCGAGGTCGCCCTCGTCCGGCTCGAGCAGCTCTACCCGACGCCGATCGACGACCTCAAGGCCATCACCGACTCCTACCCGAACGCCGAACTGGTGTGGGTGCAGGAGGAGCCGGAGAACCAGGGCGCCTGGCCGTTCCTCGCGCTCGCCTTCGCCGACGTCCCCGGCGACCGTTCCTTCCGTCCCGTCGCCCGCACGGCATCGGCATCGCCGGCGACGGGATCGTCCAAGGTGCACGCGGCCGAGCAGGCCGCACTGATCCGCTCGGCCGTCACGCTCGGCTGATCCATCGACGAGGAAGGGCGCCCCGACCACGGTCGGGGCGCCCTTCCTCGTTCCGGTTCAGTACCAGATGTCGAGGGACGGCACGGGGAAGGCGACCAGCGCCCGGTCGAGCGCCTCGACGGCCGCAGCGTCGCCCGAGATCCGACCGGCGGCGTGCAGAGACGCCGCGCGAACTCCCCCGGCGTACAGCGAAGACAGCGCCGACACGTCGAGCACGATGTCGGCGGGATCTCCATCCTCGGCGACCTCGACCGTCGCGTCACCGGACTCGTCGATGCGCACGCGCCAGTCGCCGTTCGCGAACCCGAGCGAGTCCTCGACGCGCAGCACCGTGTCGAGCGGAGCGGAGTAGCGTCGTGCGGTCAGCGCGGCCGGGAGATCGAGGATGCGCAGCCAGCCGTGGTCATGCACCTCCTGCTTCACGCCGCGGGAGTCGGCGACGAGCCAGGGCAGCGGATCGTCGAGGGGACGGAGGTCGGCGACGACCTCGTCGACGAGGTCGTGCTGCAGCGCGAAACGCCACAGGGCAGCGCGCGCTTCGGTGGTCTCCGCCACGAGCAGCCGCACGTCCAGGCGGAAGCGCAAAGTGCCGTTCGCCTCACTCACGGTGTATGCCATGACGCCTCGAAGCGCACCGTCCTCGTCGAGATAGCGCACGCCACGGGCCTGATCCCGATCTGCGGTCGGCGCGACGCCCGCATACCCCTCCCAGCGGCCGCGCCAGCCGGGGATCTGTCCGGCCGTTCGTCGACGCGCGCGCTCGTGGACAGCCCCGAGGTCGGCGGCGAGTGTCTCGCGGTCGACGTATTCGAGGCGTCCCGGCGAGGTCTCGCCGCCCCACCCCGCCCGTCGTGTGTCCACGGTCAGGCGCGCGACCGGAACGGCGGAGCCGAAGCCGTAGCGCCCGTAGATCGTCGCCTCCGTCACGGTGAGACCCGCGACGGCGACACCGGCTGATGCTGCGGCCCGCAGCTCCCCCTCCAGAAGGGCTCTGGCGATGCCTCGGCGCCGATGGGTCGCCGCGACGGTGACGACGCTGATCGCCCACATGTCGATCTCGCCGCCGCCCGGAAGCGTGAGCGGAGTCGCCCACGCGTTGGTGGTCGCGACCGGCAGCGCCGTTTCCGCTGCCGACTTCTCGAACACGCCGATGTTGCGTCGTGCGGCGAAGGTCTTCGTGACCTGGGCGAGCATCTCACTGCTTGGTTCTGCGCCGAGGAACCCGCGGTCGACCGCACGCTGGAATGCCACGGCGCTCGCGTCATCGTTCAGATCGACGACGCGGTACTCGAGTCCGGCGGCCGCCAGTCGTTCAGTCGAGGTGGTGTCTGCGGGCACATCCCGCGCATCGATGGAGCTCATCCATCCACACTACCGACGGGCTCGGACGCGCGGTCAGTGCTGGGCAGCCTGGGCTTCGCGGAGGCGAGCGAACACCTGGTCGCGCAGCTGCTCGGGAGCGGTCTCCTTGCATGCACGGGCGATGACCTCGGTGAGGGTCGTCGCCACGAGCGCCTCATCACGGCAGGACGGGCAGTGCTCGAGGTGCTCACGGATCTCGGTGTGCTCGGTCTTGCACACCTCGTTGCGGAGGTACTCCTCCAGATCCTGACGCGCTTTGTCGCAGCCGCAGTCGCTCATTTCTTGCTCCTCGTCTCAGCCGCGGCGATGCCCCGCTCAGCGGCGTAATCTGCCAGCAGCTCCCGCAGCATCCGCCTGCCACGATGCAGGCGGCTCATGACGGTGCCGATGGGGGTCTTCATGATGTCGGCGATCTCCTGGTACGCGAAGCCCTCGACGTCCGCGAGGTACACCGCCAGGCGGAAGTCCTCCGGCACGGCCTGCAACGCGTCCTTGACCACGGATGCCGGCATCCGGTCGATGGCCTCCGCCTCGGCGGAACGGCTGTGCGAAGCCGTCGTGGATTCCGCACCGCCCAGCTGCCAGTCCTCGAGCTCATCGATCGTGCCCTGGAACGGCTCGCGCTGGCGCTTACGGTAGATGTTGATGTACGTGTTCGTGAGGATGCGGTAGAGCCACGCCTTGAGGTTGGTCCCCTGCGAGAACGTCGACCAGGAGCCGTACGCCTTCACGAACGTCTCCTGCACGAGGTCGGCGGCGTCAGCGGGGTTGCGCGTCATGCGCATCGCGGCGGCGTAGAGCTGATCCATGAAAGGGATCGCCTGCTCCTCGAACTCGCGTCGGGGGTCGCCGACGATGTCTGCGGTTGCGGTGTCATCCATCACCGGCCAGTCTAGGCCGCTGAGGTCGATCACCTCGCGCTCCAAGGTCGCCGGCATTCTCTCTCCTTCGCTTTCAGGAGCCTGTCTTTCGCGACGAAGCTTCCCGCGTTTACTAAGGTGAGAACCGATGAGCGCCAACAGGTATTCCCCCGCCCGGGTGCAGGGCACCTATCCTGCGCCCACCACCGACGTGCCGGTGCACGCCGAGCTCACGATTCCGGGCTCGAAATCGCTGACGAATCGCGAGCTGATGATCGCTGCGATCGCCGACGGCCCCGGCCGATTGATCGCTCCTCTCCATTCCGATGACTCGGCACGCATGGTCGATGCTCTGCGCGCCCTCGGCGTCGGCATCGAAGAGGTGGAGGCCGGACACGAGTTCGGCCCCGACCTCGTTGTCACCCCGGCGAAGCTCCGTGGTGGCACGACGATCGACTGCGGCCAGGCGGGCACCGTGATGCGCTTCATCGCCCCGCTGGCGGGCCTCGCCGAGCACGACGTGCACCTCACGGCGCATGAGACCGCACTGCATCGCCCTATGGGCGGGCTGATCAGCACGCTGCGGGACCTCGGCGTCGACATCGACGACGAGGGGACCTGGGCGCTCCCGTTCACCATCCGCGGTCACGGGCGCATCCGCGGCGGTCGAGTCGAGATCGACGCGTCGGCGTCGAGTCAGTTCGTCTCCGGGCTCCTGCTCGCCGCTCCTCGATTCGATGTCGGACTCCATCTCGTCCACGTCGGCGAGCACCTCCCGAGCCTTCCGCACATCGACATGACCATCGAGGCTCTGAGCCGCCGCGGCATCCGCATCGAGCGTCCGGCGGTCGGCGAGTGGCTCGTCGAAGCCGGCGTGCCGCGTGCGAAGGAGATCGCGATCGAGCCGGATCTCTCCAACGCCGCACCGTTCCTCGCGGCAGCCCTCGTGTCCGGTGGCTCCGTCTCCGTCACCGGCTGGCCGGCGCACTCCACGCAGCCGGGGGCGCTGCTGCCGGACATCCTGCAGGCCACCGGAGCGCACGTTGGTCGACACGGCGGCACCCTCACGGTGCGCGCCGGCTCCGGCATACGCGGTCTCGACCTCGATCTCTCCGCGGCGAGCGAGCTGACTCCGACCCTCGTCGGCCTCGCCGCGTTCGCGGAGTCCCCGACGACCATCCGTGGCATCGGCCACATCCGCCTCCACGAGACCGACCGGATCGCGGCGCTCATCGGCAACCTCCGCGCACTCGGCGGGGAGGCCGAGGAGCTCCCGGACGGGCTCCGCATCATCCCCCGCCCGCTGCACGGCGGCAGCTGGGCCGCCCACCACGATCACCGGATGGCCACGACCGGCGCACTGATCGGCCTGCGCGTTCCGGGCGTCGAGATCGACGACATCGGAACCACCGCCAAGACCCTCCCGGAGTTCACGATGCTCTGGGAGCGGATGCTGCGAGGTTGATGGTGAGCTGGCTCGACGACGGCGACGACCTCGATGACGACTTCGAGGACTTCGACGAGAGCAGCATCAGGACGCGCCCGAACCCCAAGGCGAACCGCCCGCGCACCAAGCGCCGACCCGCGCACGAGGACGCCCAGGTGGGCAGGGTCCTCGGCGTCGACCGCGGCCGGTACTCGGTGCTCCTCGGCGAGAACACTTCCGACGAGCGCATGATCACGACCACCAGGGCCCGGGAACTGCGTCGCATGCCGATCGTCACAGGCGATCAGGCGCGGGTGGTCGGCGACACCTCGGGCGACGAGGGCACGCTCGCCCGCATCGTCGGCATCGTCGAGCGCACCTCGCTTCTGCGTCGCAGCGCTGACGACACCGACCAGGTCGAGCGCGTCATCGTCGCGAACGCCGATCAGATGCTCGTCGTGGTCGCCGCGGCCGACCCCGAGCCGCGGGCCCGTCTGGTCGACCGCTACCTCGTCGCTGCGCTGGACGCGGGGATACGACCGCTCCTGGTCGTCACGAAGACCGACATCGCCGACCCGACGGAATTCCTCACCCACTTCGACGGTCTCGACCTGCGCGTGTTCACCAGTGCGCAGGAGGAGATGCCCGTCGAGGAGATCGGCGAAGCGCTCGTCGGGCACTCCACCGTCTTCGTCGGCCACTCGGGGGTCGGCAAGTCCACCCTCGTCAACGCGCTCGTGCCCACGGCTCTGCGAGCCACCGGACATGTGAACCAGGTCACCGGACGCGGCCGCCACACCTCCTCCTCGACCGTCTCGCTGCGCTATGAGGGGGCCGGGGGCAGCGGCTGGGTGATCGACACCCCCGGCGTCCGCTCGTTCGGTCTCGGCCACGTGGATCCCGCCAACATCCTGGCCGCGTTCACGGAGCTCGCCGCGATCGCCCAGGATTGCCCCAGAGGGTGCACGCACCTCACCGACGCCCCCGACTGCGCGCTCATCGAAGCGGCGGAACGGGGTGAGCTCGGCGACACCGGCCGTGCGCGGCTCGATTCCCTGCAGCGTCTGCTCCAGACGTTCGCAGACAAAGCGGAGCAAGCTCCCGGCCGTTAGGCTGGAGGCGTGACCCAGCGCCTGGAACCCGGAACCGCAGCCCCTGACTTCTCCCTCCTCGACCAGGACGGGAAGACCGTGCGCCTCGCCGATCTGCACGGCCAGAAGACGGTGCTGTACTTCTACCCCGCTGCGATGACGCCCGGCTGCACCACGGAGGCCTGCGACTTCCGCGACAGCATCTCGTCGCTCCAGGGCGCGGGCTATCGAGTGATCGGCATCTCGCGCGATGAGCCCGCCACGCTCACGAAGTTCCGCGAACGCGACGGACTCACCTTCCCGCTGCTGAGCGACCCCGACCATGCGACCCACACCGCGTACGGTGCGTGGGGCGAGAAGATGAACTACGGCAAGCTCGTCGAGGGCGTCATCCGCTCCACCTTCGTCCTCGACGAGGACGGAACGATCGTCCTCGCGCAGTACAACGTGAAGGCCACCGGTCACGTGGCGCGCCTGCGCAAGCAGCTCGGTATCGACGCCTGACACCCGGCGCGGAGTTCACGCTCGGCGCGCCGCGGAGGTCACTCCGCCGCGCGTTGCTCGCCCTCGCGGCGCGCGCTCGAGATCAGCAGCACGAAGCCCACAAGCCCGGGGAGTCCGACCCCGAAGGTGAAGGCCCACGACACCGGCTGCAGCGTGAGGGAGGCCAGCGCCAGGGCTACCGCGAGCACCTGGAACACCACTCCCCCGGACCGCGCCCAGGACTTGCCGCTGCGAACGCCGATAGCGAAGGCCACCAACGCTGCGGCGCCGATGAGGGTGAGTGCGATCAGGGCCACAGCGGTCGGCAACGACGCCGCGTCACCGGCGCCGAGCCCCACCAGTTCGATCACCGCGAAGACGAGGAGTGCCGCTGCTTCCGCGGCGAGCACCGCCGCTGCAGCGAGAGCGATTCCAGGTGCGCGCACAGCATCTCCCAAGCATCGAAAGAGAACAAAACCCTTGATTTCGGGGTTTTCATGTAACAGAATAGAGAAAGTCATGTGCTCCCACAGCGGCGTGGGGCGAGCAATCACGCTCGCATCACAAATCGCGGGCATCCCGTCCGCACATCACCAGGGTAGCCGAACCCGAACTGCTGCCCGAATCCGAGAGGTCGCATCGCGACATCTCTTGAAATCCACACCGAGGAGCCCCCATGGACTGGCGCGATAAGGCCGCCTGCCTGACTGTCGACCCCGAGCTTTTCTTCCCCGTGGGGAACACCGGCCCGGCCGTCGATCAGATCGAGAAGGCGAAGACCGTCTGCGCCACCTGCACAGTCACGGAGATCTGTCTGCAGTACGCCCTGGAGACCAGCCAGGACTCCGGCGTGTGGGGCGGTCTCTCCGAAGACGAGCGCCGCGCTCTGAAGCGTCGCGCCGCACGCGCACGCCGCGCCTCCTGAACCTGCACGAAAGCGGCCTGAGACGAGGTCTCAGGCCGCTTTCGTCTGCCCTGCGTGCGGCCGGTCAGCGATCGAGCCAGCGCAGAGGGATGTCGATGACCACCTCTGTGCCCTCGCCATCGCTTCCGTGCCACTCGATTGTGCCGCCCAGCTCCCCCTGGATGAGGGTACGGATGATCTGTGTACCGAGGCCCTGACCGATCCGACCCTCGGGGAGACCGAGACCGGTGTCGCGCACGGTGACGCGGAGGTTCTCCTCGGTCCGGGCGGCGTCGATGGTGACGATGCCCTCCTGGCCGGCGAGACCGTGCTCGACGGCGTTCGTGACGACTTCGGTGAGCGCGAGAGCGAGGGGGGTCGCGTACTCGCTCGGAAGCACCCCGAACCGCCCTGTCGACTGCGTGCGCGCGCGCGTGTTCGGCGCCGAGGCGACCTCGGCCACGAGCTTGAGCACCCGGTGGAAGACCTCGTCGAAATCGACCTTCTGCGTGAGGCCCTGAGCGAGGGTGTCGTGGACGACCGCGATCGCATCGACGCGACGCATCGCCTGCGTGAGGGCATCACGGGCCTCATCGGAATGGGTGCGGCGCGCCTGGATACGCAGGAGCGACGCCACGGTCTGGAGGTTGTTCTTCACACGATGGTGGATCTCGCGGATCGTCGCGTCCTTGGTGATGAGCTCCTGCTCCTGATGCCGCAGCTCCGACACGTCGCGACAGAGCACGATCGCGCCGATGCGCGTCCCATGGTCCTTCAACGGGATCGCGCGCAACGACACCGTGACGCCTCGCGCCTCGATGTCGGTCCGCCAGGGAGCGCGGCCGGTCACCACGACGGGCAGGGATTCATCGACCTGCCGGGAGGGTGGGACGAGCCGAGTGGTGACCTCGGCGAGGGACTCCCCTTCGAGCTCGTCATCGAACCCCATGCGGTTGAACGCAGACAGTGCGTTCGGGCTGGCGAACGTGCTGATCCCGTCGACGTCGATCCGGATGAGGCCATCCGACGCGCGCGGAGCGCCCCGACGCGGTGACGTCGGTGCAGTGAGGTCGGGGAAGCTGCCGTCCGCGATCATCCGGAACAGATCGTTCGCGCACTCGTCGAAAGTGATCTGCTGGCGAGACGGAGTGCGCAACTCGCCCAGGTTGGTGTGCCTGGTCACCACGCCGATCACGGTGGGCCCGGCATCTGCGCCGCGTCGTTCGCTCACGATCGGCACGGCGCGCACCCTGGTCGGGGTCTCCTCGAACCAGTCCGGCGACGACGAGTCCACGATCTCGGCCGACTCGAAGGCGCCCTGGACCTGCGTGCGCCACTGCGGTCGCACCCGCTCACCGACGATGTCACGGTAGAACAGCGTCGCTGCCCCGCTCGGCCGTGCATGAGCGACCGCGATGAAGGTACCGTCCTCCGTCTGAATCCAGATGACGATGTCCGCCGACGCGAGATCGGCGAGGAGCTGCCCGTCACCGGCGAGTCGGTGCAGCCACTCGACGTCGCTGTCGGTCAGGAGACCCTGGGCATGGGCGAGATCACTGAGGGTTGACACCCCACCAGCCTACGGTCAGATCCGTCAGAGGATGGCCAGGGACGTCGCACGCCAACGCCGATCGATGCCGTCCAGCCGGATGGCGACCGCGCGCGTACGCCCCGGCCCCGCCACCACGACGACGGCTTCGATCACGCCGTCGGTCGGCTCGGCCACGCGCAGCGACCTGATCGCGAACGCCGGTCGTGCCGGAGCGACACCCCGTGCGCTTCGCGCTCTCGCCGAAAGGTTGGCTCTGGTGACCAGGCTCCGGTAGGCATCCTCACTGAGCCATCGAGCGAGCTGATCGACCTCCCGGATCCCGGCGAGAGCCTCGAGGACGCCGGTGGTGAGACTCCGCAGGAGCGGTGAGGGATCGGGAAGTTCGCTGGTCGGCGTGGGCTGGGCGGCGAAGTACTCGTGAGGCATCATGTCGAACTCTCGGTCGGGGAGGTCTGGAAGTCCGTCAGTACAGCACCGCGTCGTCCCCCGGCGGGGGCGCATCGAGCAACTATGTGGATAACTCGTACGTGAGATCCGGCCGTCGCCTACGCTCTGTCGGGTGCACTGGGATCGTCTGTTCGAAGACCTCGAAGGCCAGCTGGCGTCGGACTGGGAGGCGGAGCGGGCCGTGCTCGACGCCGAGTCCGAGCGACTACGGATCGCGAAGCTGGACCTGCGCGGCCGCCTCCGGACGTTGTGCAGCGCCGGCACCGACGCGACGATCGACCTCGTGAACGGACGACGGCTGCCTGTCACACTCCAGGCACTCGGAGCAGACTGGCTCGCCGTGGCCTCACGCGATGTCGGCGGCTCCCGCCACACGACGGGCGCGGCAGCATCGGCACTGATCCTCCCTCTGCACGCCGTCGCCGGCATCACGACGGACCACGGCATGATCCTGGCGAGCCTCGACGACTCTGCGACGGAAGTACACCCGCTTCGCGAGCGGATGACACTCGGGTTCGTGCTGCGGGATCTCGCTCGACGACGGGTCCCTGTGCACATCAGCGTGCACGTCGGCGACGACGCCCACGGCACGATCGACCGTGCAGCAGCGGATCACCTCGATCTGGCGCTGCATGATCCGGGGCAGGCGCGTCTCGCCGGAGCTGTGCACGGCTTCCGCATCATCCCGTTCTCAACGCTCGTCGCCGTGCGCACCCCGGGAGATCAGCTGCGGTGAGCCGAGGAGGTGCCCCAGACCTCCGGAAAGCTCGCGACCTGCGACTGTCTCCACAACGCCATGCGGCGGGCGTTCTCCGATTCCTCTGCCAGGTAGCCCTCAAGACTCGACTCCTCGACTCGCCAGCGCGGCGGCGATCCGAGCTGCGCTCCGCGGAGCCTTCCTTCATGGAGGAGGTCGATCACCTCGTCCACACCGATGCTCAGGAGTTCGGCCACCTGTGCGGGGGCGAGGAATCGCGACGCGGGCCGGGTCGGGGGTGCCATCCCCCCATTCTCCACGACGGGATCAGGAGGATCAGGCGCTCCGCGGTCCTGTGGATAACCGGCGGAGCACATCCGGGATTTCTGTGACGATATCGCCATGGCTTCCCTCTCTCGCCCTCGGCGTGCGTTCTGGGGCGACACCCGCTTCCTCGTCGGGATCGTTCTGGTCGTGCTCTCCATCACCGCAGTGTGGCTCATCGTCACCGGATCCGACCAGGCGCGGCCGGTGCTCCGAGCCGACCGCACCATCGTGCAGGGCGAGAGGCTGAGTGCGGGCGACTTCCAGGTGATCGAAGTCGGGCTGGGCCTGTCCGGCGACGACTACCTCGGCCCCGAAGATCTGCAGCCCGGTCAGGTCGCGGCGCGCACACTCACGAAGGGCGAGATCGTGCCGACGGCTGCGCTGGCTGATGCCGACCGAGACCGCAGCACCACCATCGTGGTCGAGAGCAGCACCGGGATCCCCGGCGAGGTACAGGCCGGTTCGGTGGTCGACGTCTGGTTCGCCCCACCGCTCGACGACGGGCGCACGTACGACACTCCGCGAATCCTCGTCACGGATGTGGTCGTCCGCGACGTGATCGAGTCGAACGGCATGCTGGCAGATACCGCGGCCAGGCTCGAACTCGTGATCGACAGGAGCGATACAGCCGATGTGCTCGCCGCGATCACCGGAGGCGCAGCACTCTCCGTCCTCCCGGTCGGGGCCGGCTCGTGACGGCGGTCGTCGTGGCGATCCCGGAACCGCGCGCCAGCGAACTGGCTGCGGAGTTGGAGATGGAGGGAGTCACCGTCCTCGCCATCCTGCCTCTGCCCGCCGCCGATCTCGAGCTCCCTCGTGACGCCGAGGCGATCATCGTGACGGCCGCACGTGCAGTACTCACGGCCGAGCTGGTTTCCACCTGCGATCGGGCGGGAGTCCGCATCCTCCCACTCGGGGGTGCCGACAGCCGCCTGCTCGGACGACTCGGCTTGTCTGCCGCGTTGCCGCCCGAGGCGGCCGGCTGGGAGGTGGCGGCGGCGTTGCGCGCCGATGCCGACCACGTGAGCGCACCTCGATCACGCCATCCGCACCGGGTCATCGCCGTGTGGGGGCCGCACGGCGCACCGGGCCGCTCCAGGATCGCCATCGAGCTCGCGGTGGAACTCGCACGGTCCGGCCGCACCACCGCCCTGGTCGACGCCGATACGGTCGCTCCATCACTCGCGCTGCTGCTCGGGCACAGCGACGACGCACCCGGGATCGCTGCGGCCTGCCGTCGTGCCGAGCGAGGCACCCTCGACGCGACGGAGCTGACTCGACTCGCCACGACGGTCGCCACCGGCGGCGGCGAGGCGGTCGAGGTGCTCGCCGGTATAAACCGCCCGAGCCGGTGGCCGGAGCTGGGGGCGGCCCGTCTCCGAATGGCTTTGGGCGCGTGTCGGGAGTGGCGGGAAGAGACGGTCGTCGATGTGGCGGGAGCCTTCGATGCAGACGACGAGGTGACCTACGATATCGCCGGCCCTCGACGCCATGCCGCGACGTCGGCGACGCTGAGCGAAGCCGACCTGATCGTCGCCGTGGCCGCAGCCGATCCGCTGGGGATCAGCCGATTCCTCCGGGATCACGCAGAAGTCCGCCGGCTCACCGCGCCGACGCCGGTGTCGGTCGTCGTCAATCAGGTCCGGCCGGGACCGCTGGGGATCGATGCCCGCGGGCAGGTTCGACGCACGCTCGAGCGGTTCGCGGGAATCACGGACGTCACATTCCTCCCGTTCGACCAGCGCGCTGCCGATGCCTCGTTGCTGCATGCCCGCCCGATGACGGATGTCACACCGCGCTCGACGCTCGTCGCCGGCATTCGAGGGCTCGCGGCGACGCTGTCTCCCGTCGACGCGGAGCCCGTTACTGCCGGTAGCTCGAGAGGAAGTTCCCGAGTCGCTCGACGGCTTCGCTCAATACTCGGGGTTCGGGGAGCGTGACGAGTCGGAGGTGGTCCGGGGTCGCCCAGTTGAAACCCGTCCCCTGCACCAGGAGGATGTGCTCCGAGACGAGCAGGTCGTAGACCAGGCGGGCGTCGTCCCGGATCTCATGCACGTTCGGATCGAGACGCGGGAACGCATACAGTGCTCCCTGCGGCTTGACGCACGAGACCCCCGGGATCGACTCGAGGCCTTCCCACGCGATGTCACGCTGTTCGCGCAGGCGACCGGTCGGGGCGATCAGCGCGTCGATGGACTGTACGCCCGACAGCGCCGCCTGCACCGCGTGCTGGGCGGGAACGTTCGGACACAGTCGCGTCGACGCCAGCAGCGTGATGCCCTCGATGAATCCCTTGGCGTGGCCCTGCGGCCCGGTGATGACCATCCAGCCCGAGCGGTAGCCCGCGACACGATAGGTCTTGGACAGCCCGTTGAATGTCAGGCAGAGCAGATCGGGAGCGAGGGTCGCGGTGGGGATGTGCACGGCGCCGTCGAACAGAATCCGGTCGTAGATCTCATCCGACAGCAGCAGGAGCTCATGTTCACGAGCGATCTGCACGAGCCCCTCGAGGATCTGGCGCGAGTACACGACGCCGGTGGGGTTGTTCGGGTTGATGATGACGAGAGCTTTGGTGCGCGGCGTGATCTTCGAGCGGATGTCCTCGAGATCGGGCTGCCACTCGTCATCCTCATCGCACAGATAATGCACGGGCGTGCCGCCGGCGAGGCTGGTCATCGCTGTCCAGAGGGGGTAATCCGGGGCCGGGATGAGCACCTCGTCGCCCTCGTCCAGCAGCGCCTGCATCGTCATGGTGATGAGCTCGGAGACGCCGTTGCCGAGATAGACGTCGTCGGGGTCGAAACGGGGAAAGCCCTCGATCTGCTCGTAGCGGCTCACGACCGCGCGGCGGGCCGAGATGATGCCCTTGCTGTCGCTGTAGCCATGCGCGGACGGAAGCGACGCAAGCATGTCGTGCACGATCTGATGAGGAGCATCGAAGCCGAAGATCGCCGGATTCCCGGTGTTCAGCTTGAGGATCTTGTGGCCTTCGGCCTCCAGACGCGCCGCCTCGACGAGCGCGTTTCCGCGGATCTCGTACAGGACGTTCTTGAGCTTCGACGACTGGTCGAAGTTGCGCGTTGGTGTCATCGACCAAGCCTACAGCGACGAAAGGAGGGCCAATCCACCCGGACTGGCCCTCCTCTCCTCTGCGCGGGAGCTACTTCTTCTTCTTGCCCTGGGCGCGACGCTGCTCGCGGTTGCCGGCGGCCGGAGCCTCCGCATCGGTGCGCTGCCCGAAGGCGCCTCGTGGCGCCTCTTCCGGTTCGGTCTGCGGGGCCTGAGCGCGAGCCGCCGCCTGACGGACACGATCGGTGGCCGCCTGCTGGACCTGACCGCGATCGTTGCGGACCTCGACTTCGCCTGCATCGTTCGCTGCGGAGTACTCGAGACGCTGCTCTCCCCCGTCGGAAGCGAGCCCCTTGGCCTCGACCTCGGCGGTCTGGGAATCTCCGGCCCGACGCACCTCGACCTCGAGGTTGTAGAGGTACCCGACGGATTCCTCCTTGATCTGCCCCATCATCGATTGGAACATCGCGTAGCCCTCGCGCTGGTACTCGATGAGCGGATCGCGCTGAGCCATCGCGCGCAGGCCGATGCCGTCCTTGAGGTAGTCCATCTCGTAGAGGTGGTCACGCCAGCGGCGGTCGAGCACCTGGAGCACCACGCGACGTTCCAGTTCGCGCGTCGCAGCCTCGCCGAGCGCCTCCTCGCGAGCCTCGTATGCGATCTTCGCGTCGGAGAGCAGCTCGCGGGTGAGTCCGTCCGCCGTGATCCCTCCCTTGCGCCCCGCAGCCTCCGAGACGACCTCGTCGATCGTCACGCCGACCGGGTAGAGCGTCTTGAGCTCGGTCCAGAGCGCGTCGAAGTCCCAGCTCTCGTTGTGCCCCTCACCGGTGTGGTCGCGGACCACGCCGCTGATCGCATCCTCGATGAAGTGCTGCACGCGGTCGGCGATGTCATCGCCCTGCAGGATGTGTCGACGGTCGGCGTAGATCGCCTCGCGCTGACGATTCAGGACGTCGTCGTACTTGAGGACGTTCTTGCGCATCTCGGCGTTGCGCGACTCGACCTGGGACTGGGCGCTGCGGATCGCTCGGGAGACGAGGCCCGATTCGATCGGCACATCGTCCGGGAAGTTCGTGCGGGCGAGGATCGCCTCCGCGGCACCCGACTGGAACAGACGCATCAGGTCGTCGGTCAGGCTCAGGTAGAAGCGGCTCTCACCGGGGTCGCCCTGACGCCCGGAACGGCCACGGAGCTGGTTGTCGATGCGACGCGACTCGTGTCGTTCGGTGCCCAGCACGTAGAGCCCGCCGGCCTCGATGACCTTCTCGGCCTCCTCGGCGACGATGCTCTTCATCGACTCGTAGGTCTCATCCCACGCGACCTCGTACTCCTCGGGCGTCTCGACGGGGTCGAGCCCCTTGCCCTTGAGCTCCTGGACCGCAAGGAACTCGGCGTTTCCGCCGAGCATGATGTCGGTGCCTCGGCCGGCCATGTTCGTGGCGACGGTGACGGCACCCAGACGTCCGGCGCGGGCGACGATCTCGGCCTCGCGTGCGTGGTTCTTCGCGTTGAGGACCTCGTGCTTGACGCCCTTCTTCGCGAGCAGGCGCGACAGGTACTCGCTCTTCTCGACGCTCACCGTTCCGACCAGCACCGGCTGGCCGGCGGCATGACGCTCGGCGATGTCCTCGACGACCTGCGCGAACTTGGCGGTCTCGTTCTTGTAGACGAGGTCGGACTGGTCCTTGCGGATCATCGGCCGGTTGGTCGGGATCGGGATGACGCCGAGCTTGTAGGTCGACATGAACTCCGCGGCCTCGGTCTCGGCCGTACCCGTCATGCCGGCGAGCTTGTCGTAGAGGCGGAAGTAGTTCTGCAGAGTGACGGTGGCAAGGGTCTGGTTCTCGGCCTTGACCGGCACGCCCTCCTTGGCCTCGATCGCCTGGTGGATGCCCTCGTTGTAGCGGCGGCCGACCAGGATGCGGCCGGTGTGCTCGTCGACGATCATGACCTCGTCGTTCATCACGACGTAGTCGGTGTCCTTCTTGAACAGCGCGAGTGCCTTGATCGAGTTGTTGAGGAACGAGATCAGCGGGGTGTTGGCCGACTCGTAGAGGTTGTCGATGCCGAGGTAGTCCTCGACCTTCTCGATACCGGGCTCGAGCACGCCGACCGTGCGCTTCTTCTCGTCGACCTCGTAGTCCTCGCCGACCTCGAGCGTGCGGGCGATCTTCGCGAACTCGGCGAACCAGCGGTTCGCCTCGCCCGAGGACGGGCCCGAGATGATGAGCGGCGTACGAGCCTCGTCGATGAGGATCGAGTCGACCTCGTCGACGATCGCGAAGAAGTGCTCACGCTGGACGAGGTCTTCCTTGCGCCACGCCATGTTGTCGCGCAGGTAGTCGAAGCCGAACTCGTTGTTCGTGCCGTACGTGATGTCGGCCGCGTACTGCTCCCGGCGGACCGCGGGGGTCTGGCCGGAGACGATGATGCCGGTGGTCATGCCGAGGGCGCGGAACACACGCCCCATCAGCTCGGCCTGGTAGCTCGCGAGGAAGTCGTTGACCGTGATGACGTGCACGCCCTTGCCGGCGATCGCGTTCAGATACGCGGGCAGGGTCGCGACGAGGGTCTTGCCCTCACCGGTCTTCATCTCGGCGATGTTGCCGAGGTGGAGCGCGGCACCACCCATGATCTGCACGTCGTAGGCGCGCATGCCGAGCGTGCGCTTGGCCGCCTCTCGCACCGCGGCGAAGGCTTCGGGCATGAGCTGGTCGAGGGTCTCGCCCTTCTCGAAGCGCGCGCGCAGCTCGACGGTCTCATTGCGCAGTTCGTCGTCGGTGAGCTTGGAGATGTCCTCTTCCAGCGCTCCCACTGCCTTGACGACCTGATTCAGGCGGCGGATGACCCGCCCCTCGCCCGCACGCAGCAGCTTCTCAAGAGGATTGGCCACGGATGTCATCTCCCTGTCAGTGGGTAAATCGCCGGCCGCCGGTGAACCCGACGCCAGGCATGCTTTGCCATGTTACCGGCCTGTGACCTGCACGTCGCCTGCACGAGCCTTCCACGAGAAGATCCGAATAGTTGCCGAGTATGCATATACTCGGTATTGCATTCATCTCGACAACCAGGGAGCCCACCATGTCGGTACGTCAGAGCCTGCTCGCGATCCTCGATCAGGGCCCCTGCTACGGCTATCAGCTGCGGCACGAATTCGACCGTCGCACCGGTTCCACCTGGCCGCTGAACGTCGGACAGATCTACAACACGCTCGAGCGTCTCGAGCGTGACGGCCTCGTCGAGCGCGGGGATGCCGACGAGCAGGGTCATGTGTACTGGCAGATCACGGATGCCGGCTCCGCCGAGGTCGCGCAGTGGCTCTCCTCCCCCGTGGTGCGGACGCAGGCGACGCGGGACGAGCTCGCGATCAAGCTCGCCGTGGCCGCGACGCTGCCCGGAGTCGACGTCGCAGCGGTCATCCAGTCGCAGCGCACGGCGTCGCTGCGACAGCTGCAGTCCCTGCAGCGGGCGAAGTACGCCGGCGGTGACGCCGACGGCCCGGAGGAACTCTCCTGGGCGCTGGTCGTCGATTCGATGATCTTCGCCGCGGAGGCCGAGGTGCGGTGGCTCGACCACACGGAACAGCGCCTCGCCCTGCACCCGCGACAGGCGATGGCGCTCGAACTCGCGACCGAGCGCCCCAAGCGCGGGCGGCCCGCGAAAGCTGGTGCTCCCTTCGCGGATGCGGCTCCCTCACTGTGAGCGCCGAGACGGTCCTGCGACTGGTCGGGGTCACGCAGCAGTACGGGAACGGCGCGACGGCGGTGTCGGCACTCTCGGGTGTCGATCTGGAGGTTCGCCGCGGGGAGCTCGTCGCCGTCATGGGTGCCTCCGGCTCCGGCAAGTCGACTCTGCTCGCCATAGCCGGCGGTCTCGCTCGACCCACCACCGGTGAAGTCGTCATCGAGGGCGCGTTCCTCAGCGAACAGAGCGCCGCGGAGGTCGCCCGCCTGCGTCGACGTTCCCTCGGTTTCGTCTTCCAGGACTTCAATCTGATCCCCACGCTCACCGCCATCGAAAACGTGACACTCCCGCTGGAACTCGACGGCTTCCGCACCCGGGTCGCCCGCCGCGCGGGGAAGGACGCCCTGCAGTCCGTCGGCCTGGCGGACAAGCTCGACTCCTATCCGGACGATCTCTCCGGAGGTCAGCAGCAGCGCGTCGCGATCGCTCGCGCCGTGGTCGGCGGACGACGACTCATCCTCGCCGACGAGCCGACGGGCGCATTGGATTCCGTCACCGGCGAACTGGTGCTCCGGATGCTCCGCGGACGAGTGGATGCGGGTGCGGCGGGCATCCTCGTCACGCACGAGGCGCGCCATGCGGCATTCGCCGACCGGATCGTGTTTCTCCGGGACGGGAGGATCGTCGACGAGACCCGGCGCGACGACGCCGAGGTGCTGCTGAGCGGGACGGGGCGATGACCGCGACCGTCGACCGACCGGAGACGAGGACGTCCGACCGTCCCTCCTCGTCCGTCCAACGGCCGGGAAGACGCGCCCGCTGGCGCGTCGCCGCCCGGCTTGCGCACCGGCAGCTGCGACGCACCCTGCTGTCGAGCGCCCTCATCGGCACGCTCGTCCTGCTCCCGATCGCAGCCATGACCGCCTACGCGGTCATAGGGGCGAGCATGATCGGCACCCCGCAGGAACGCGTGACCGCGGAACTGGGACGGATGGAGGCATGGGTCTCGGTGGGCGGTATACCGGACAGCGGATTCTGGCAGTCCCCCATCGACCCCACGTGGACGGGATATCCCGACAACTCCGGCAATACCCCCGAGGGGACGCCGATCGCCGATCCGACCGCCGCGCTGCCGTCCGGCACCGAGGCGATCCGGGTCGTCGAGTCCACCGTGCGTGTGCAGACTCCCGACGGCGTCACCGGGATGCCCGCGTGGGGAGGCGAGGTCTGGGATGAGCGCTTCGAGGGACGGTACGAGATTCTCGACGGGGCGACCCCGCGGTCCGGCCGCGAGATCATGGCGACCCCGGCCGCACTCGAGCGGCTCGGGATCGCGATCGGTGACGAGGTCGTCGTCACCGACGGCGACCGCAGCTACACGGTCGTCGGAACCCTGGACTCGGCGGTCCTCTCCGATGCGACCTCCGCGCTCTTCCTGCCGGCGAGCGCCGGACTCTCGGGCGACGCCCGCTGGTATCTCCCCGACCTGTCGCTCAACTGGCCGGAGGTCGAGAAGCTGAACGAAGACGGTGTGGTCGCCTACTCGCGGTCGGTGATCCAGGAGCCGCCGGTCCTCTCGGACAAGACGAGGGGCGGGTGGTCCGGAGCAGACGACGGCGCCCTGTGGACGGTGCTCATCGTACTCATCGCCGGCGGGCTCTTCGCCGCGTACGTCGTCGTGATGCTGGCGGGCGCCGCCTTCGCGGTCGCCGCACGCCGCCAGCAGCGGTCTCTCGCCGTCGCCGCGAGCGTGGGAGCCGCGCCGGCCGACCTCCGCCGGGTCATCCTGCTCCAGGGCACGGCCCTGGGCCTCATCTCCGGCATTCTCGGTCTCGCCCTCGGCGTCGGGGCGGCCGCGGTGACGATGGCACTCCTCGCCGACGGATCGGCCACCCAGTTCTGGGGCTTCCACGTGCCGTGGCTGATCCTGGCGGGGATCCTGACCTTCTCGGTGCTGGTGGGAACCGCATCCGCAGTGCTTCCCGCACGCACGGTCGCCCGCACCGACACCCTCAGTGCGCTGCGCGGCGCGCGTCGTCCGCAGAGACCCCGTGCGTCGCGACCGATCTGGGGATCGATCCTGCTGATCCTCGGCGTCGCGCTCACGATCGGCAGCGCGTTCGCGATCCTCGCCATCGAGGTCACGGATCTGCCGTGGGACTCGCCGCTGCGGGCTATTCCTCCGTTCGGCATCGTCATCGGGCCGATCCTCGTGCAGATCGGCATCCTGCTCTCCGGTCGCTGGCTGCTGTGGATCACCGCCAAAGCGCTCTCGCCCGTCAGCGTCGCCGCTCGCATCGCCGCCCGCGACGCCGCGGCGAACTCCTCACGCACGGTTCCCGCTTTCGCTGCGATCGCCGCGACCGTCTTCGTCGCGGTCTTCGCCATGAGCCAGACCTCCATGCAGAACGCGTGGACCGCGCGGGATTGGGCCTACCAGGCTCCGGTCGGCACCCTCGCCATCGCGATCCAGCCGACCGGAGCGGAGTCGACCGTCGACTCCTCCGTCGCTTCCGAGGCGACCGACGCGGGAATCGCGCTCGCGGACAGCGTGGGGGCGTCCGGCACGGCCGTGATCGCCCGCCAGCCCGAGGTGTGGGGCTACGCGAACTCCCTCGACATCCCCGCGGACGAGACGAGGGTCATCGCCGTGATGCCGGACCGTCATCTTTTCGACCCGGAGGTCGAGAACTCGTTCACGGCGAACGGACAGAACCGACCGAACCCGATCGCGGTGGTCTCGGTGGACGAGCTCGACGAGGCCCTCGGCGTCACGGTGAGTTCCGCACAGCGCGCCGCCTACCGAGACGGCGCCGCGATCGTCACCGACCCGCAATACGTCACCGACGGCACGATCGACGTCGGGGCCTGGAGCGGCCGCGATGTGTACGACGGGAAGGTGCCCGACAACATCTGGACCGCATGGGAAGACGGACCATCACGTGGCGAGCCGCTCTGGGAGCGGAAGGTCGACGCCATCGCACTCGAGCTCCCCCACCAGGCCGTCGCGGTAGCGGTCGCCCCGGAGACGGCGGCGGAGTTCGAGATGGCGACGCGTCCCAGCATGGTGATCGCCGCGTTCGACGCCCCCGTGCCGGTGGAGGTACGCGACCGCGTGCAGGAGAACGCCGATGCGCTGGGCACAGCAGACTGGATCCTCTCCCCGTACTTCGAGAACGGCCCGCCCGACGACTCGCTGTGGATCGTGCCGATCCTGAGCGCCGTGGGTGTCCTCGTCCTCGGCGCGAGCGGGGTGGCCCTGAGCCTGGCGCGGTTCGAGCGCCGCCCCGACGACGCCACGCTCTCCGCGATCGGCGGCACGAACGGGCTCCGTCGCCGGGTCGGCCTCTGGCAGGGACTCATCATCGCCGGGTTCGGTACTCTCGCGGGTGCGGTGGCCGGGGTGCTCCCCCCGATCGGGTTCGCGATCCAGTCGCGAGGCGTTCTTCTGATCCCCGACATCCCCTGGGGCGTGCTCGCCCTGCTTGCGGTCGCCCTGCCTCTCGCGATCGCCGCGGTCAGCTGGCTCATCCCCCCACGGCGCGCAGAGCTCACGCGACGTACGGCGATCGCCTGACGTGCCCTGAGCGAACAGCGCCTGCCCGGAGCGGATGCTCAGCCACCGCCGGTACGCGAGAAACTAGGATCGACCTATGGCTGGAATTTGGGGCAGACGCAAACGCGAACAGGAAGAACTCGCCGCACAGGACGCCGATCTCGCACGTCGCGCCGAGCAGGCGCTGGTCGGCGCCGACGAGCGGATTCGCACGACGTCGGACGAGCTCTCCTTCGCCGAGGCCGAGCTGGGTGAATCGCTGACCGCCGACCTGCGCACGGCTCTCACCGCGGTGCGCACCCATCTGCGCGAGGCATTCCAGCTCCACCAGCTGAACCATGACGAGATCCCCGACACGGCCGAGGAGCTGCGCACGCGGAATGCGCGCATCCTGCAGCTCTGCGACTGGGCTCAGGACCTTCTCGACGAGAAGACCTCCGTCCTCGCCGAATCCGTCGCCAAGGTTCGCCGAGCACCCGAGATCATCGCGCAGGTGCGGGCGGATGCCGCCGCGCTCAGCACCCGCATCCCCCAGACCAACGAGGCCGTCGCACGCCTCTCGGCTCGCTACGCCGATTCCGCGATGCACCAGATCACCGCCAGCGCCGCCGAGGCCGAGCAGCTCATCCGCTTCGCCACCCACAGCGCCGACATCTCCGAACGCCGTCGTGCAGCCAAACAGAACGAAGAGGCGAATGTCGCCCTCGAGACAGCGACCGAGGCCACCCGGCGCGCATCCGCGCTTCTGGATGCGGTCGAGGACTTCGAGATCGAGGCACTCCGAGCAGAATCCACCCTCGCCGAAGTCGTCGCCGACTCGCGCGGCGACCTCATCGCGGCACGCAACGCCCCGTCGGTGCCGGCCGTCGCCGAAGCGGTGGCCGCGCTCCAAGCCGCCCTCGCCGCTCTCACACCGGCCGGTCAGCCCAATGACCCGTTCGCCGAGCTGTCCCAGTTGCGCGACGCCAACTCCGCGCTGGACGAGGCGATCGCCAAGGCCCGGCACCGCGCCGAGAATCCACTCCCCAGCCTCGCCCAGGTGCAGCATGCGATCGACGACGCCGACCGTCAGCTCGGCGTCGCGCGCGGCCTCATCGCCGGCCACCGCGGCTGGATCGGTGCCGACGCCCGCACGCGCCTGGCCGAGGCCGAGCGACTCCGCGTCGATGTCTCCGATCTCCTGCCAGCGGAGGACACGCGCGAAGCCGCCCTGGTGCAGGCCCGTCGGGTCGCGCACCTCGCTTCCGAGGCTCTCCAGCTCGCCCAGCGCGACATCGATTCCTCGCGTCCGCGCGATCAGGACTGGGGCGGCGGTGGCGGCTGGGGCGGCGGGCCGCGGCGCGGTGGTGGCGGCGGCGACCTCGCATCCGGCATCCTCGGCGGACTCGTGATCGGCAGCCTCCTGGACGGCATCTTCGACTGACGACCCGCACCTGCGTCCTCAGACGCCAGAACGGCCCGGTCCCGCGAGGGACCGGGCCGTTCTGCGACTCCGTCAGGAAGCGAGCGCCTCAGACGGCGGCGCCTGCGTGCTCAGTGCGATCACGCCGTAGTCCCAGCCCTTGCGTCGGTACACGACGCTCGGGTGGTCGGTGCGGACATCGACGAAGAGGAAGAAGTCGTGTCCGACCAGTTCCATCCGATCGACCGCCTCTTCCACAGTCATCCACTCGGCGTCGAAACTCTTCGTGCGGATGACGACGGGCGAGTAGGTCTCGTCTTCCGGCTGCTGCACCGGCACGTTGCCCGTCGCGACGGCATGAAGAACATCCGCGGATGCCGGCTGGACGTCGATGCCTTCCAGCGATCCGCTGCCCTTCTCGAAGTGGGCGCCGCGCGGGTGCTGTCGGCCATCGACACGCTTCTCCTTCGCACGACGAAGCTGCTCGGACATCTTGTCGATGGCGAGGTCGAGAGCCACGAACTTGTCGCCGTCCGTCGCCTCCGCGCGGACGACCGGTCCCTTGCCCACCAGCGTCAGCTCGACGGTCTCGTCCGGGATGCGGCCGTTGCGATACACGCGGTGGGTGACTTTGACGTCCAACCGTTGCGCCCGTGACGCAAACATCTGGACCTTGGCGATCTTCTCTTCGACAACGGTTCGGAAGCGATCGGTGATACCCACTCCGACGCCAACGATGCTTGTTTCCATTGCTGCCTCCTTGTCCCGGTCCTCCCGGCCAAGGGCGGACCGTGGTCGCCTTGTGTCACCCCACCGTAGTCCGACCGTCGACGGATGTCACGGGGTTGCGACCCTGTGTCGCCGGTGCGTTCTCGATGAGGTTCCTCAGAATCCCGATCGATGCGGCGTGGCGGCGAGCGCGACCGCCACCACAGTGCGAAAGCCGGCCGCTCGGAGCGCCCTGGCTGCCTCGTCGAGCGTGGCACCGGTGGTGACGACGTCGTCGACGAGCACGACCTCGGCGCCCCCTCCCCGTCCCCGTGCACGCATCGTGCCGCGAACGTTCTCCTCGCGCTCACGCGCACCCAGGCCACGCTGGTCGGCCGCTGCGGCCACGACCGCGAGCAGCGGCTGCGGCTGTGCGTGTGCACGACGGATCAGCAGCTCGGGGACGCGATAGCCACGGCGGCGGAACGCTCTTCGCGCGGTGGGGACCGGCACGATCCAGGTCATCGGCGTCACGAATGGGGAGAGCACCGTCGCGAGCGCCGTGGCCAGCGGCCGCGCGAGATACGTCTCACCCTCACCCTTGAGCCGGCGGATGCAGCGTGCCGCGACCCCTTCGAACTCGAGCGCGGCGTGCACAGGCAGACCTCCCGGCGTCAGCGAGGATCGCGGGCGCGGTGTCAGGTCGCACCGGCACCGCGGACACAGCAGCGTTCCCGGCTGGTCACAGCCTGCGCACGTCGCCGCCAGCAGGAACGCCGCCAACTCCGTTCCGACACCGAGGAGACGAGAAGATGTCCGCATCCGACGATTCTGGGGCCGCGCCCTCGACCACGCAGACGAAGAAGCCGCTGCCGCCGAGAACCGCGACCAGTCCCCTGGCGTGCAGGAAGAGTCACTCTCCGACGCGCGTGGCGAGCACCGAGACGTCGGACGCCACCTCGCGCCACGCCGACCCCGCATGAGCGAACAGCTGCCCGCCGGCGCCGAGGATGCGAACGCCGGCAGTGGTCCGCGCACCTGCGGCCGAGACGGCGTCGCCCGGAGCGGCCTCCGACGTGCCGGGTCCGCCCACCGTCTGGGTGATGAGCCGGGGGCTGACCGGATCCACCAGCACACCCAGCCGATCCGGCCCCAGCCACACCAGACCGGTCGCCGGCTCGTCGATCTGCACCAGCTGCTTGGCATCTCCGAGTTCCACCGGGAGTCCCGCCGAGTCGCGGACGACGGCGGCCACGACGACCCAGCGCTGCTTGCCGACGGTGACCACCGCTGCCACGCGGCTGCCGTCTCCGGCGACGCGCAGGTCCGAGATCGCTGACGCCGTCGGCCACGCATTCCCGATCGCGTGCGCGGCGATATCGCTCCCCCAGGCCTGCAGGGCCGCCGGGTCTCCTTCAGGAACGGTCCAGGTGTAACCGTATGGATCCAGGGACGGTTCGATGAGCCCCGGTGGCGCATCGAACTCGTTGCGGCTTCCATCGCCCACCCGGTACACCCGCCCGTCACCGAGCTGGACGGCCGCGATGGAGTCGTCGAGTGCCACATCGATCGATGCGATGGGCTGCGGCATCGCAGCGATCTCGGTACTGATCCCGGCGATCGGGGAGATCTCGTCCCCCACGATGCGACCGAACGCGCCGTTCTGCAGCACGAGCGTGCCAATCTCCGCCGACGGCTCCACGACGTCGACGACCCCGGCGTCGACGCTACGGCCGTCCACGGTGAACTGCACGCGGGTGACGGCGACCCCCGCGGCCCGGAGAGTGGCCTGCAACTGCGTGCGCATGCGAGAGAGCGTGGTCTCGTCGAGCGCGGTCGCCGGACGGGTGAGGGCGACGTCGGCCACCTGCCCGGTGATGAGGACGGCATCCTGGGCAAGCTGCACGTCGGCAGGGAAGGCGTTCTGCACGGCCGGGTCGAGCCAATCGCTGGGAGCACCGCCGATCAGGGCTTGCGTCACCGTCGTCGCCGGACTCTGCCGCCGCGGGAACCACCGCATGTCGGGTACCAGTCGCGACCAGCTGAGGTCGAAGTACTGGAGCGGATAGCCCTCGAAGACGTTCTCGAACCGCGGCTCATCGATCACGATCCCGTCGAGCGCTTCCGTGATGCGCCATTCGCCGTCCTCCATGCGCTGCAGCGTGAACGGCATGGTGGAGGCTCCGAGCGCTTCCGAATAGGTGTTGGCATCGTCGACGCTGGCGACCAGATCGAGCAGGACCTGGACGTCGGCCGAGTCCGCATCCTCGACGTCCGCGGGAGGAACGGTCGAGGTGATGGTCCGCGTGTCCGTTCCGGTGTCGATCGACACCCCCGCCGCCGGCCGCCACGTGCGCTGCAGGTCGGGAGCGAGGAACTCCCGCGCCGTCGCCCAGTTGTCGGACGTCGTGATCCCCGCTTCGAGGAATCCCTCGACGATCTCCTCGGGACCGGCGCCCTTGATCGGCCCGGAGGCCACGGGGAGGAAGTCGACATCCTGCGTGGACTCGCCGAGCTCGAGCCCCACCGAGACCCCACCGCTGGTCGGAAGCCCGGCACAGGCCGAGAGCAGGAGCGCCACGAGGGCCACCGCGCCGCCGCGCAGCGTCCTCGTCCACCTCGTCCGATTCATGATCTGTCACTCTCGTCGAAGAGCTCGGGAGGAGGCTCGGCCAGGGAGATCGGCTGGGTCGCATCCCCGAGTTCGGCGAGGGGCTCCTGCGGTTCGATCGGGACGGGGCTCGGGCCGTCCAGCACACCGTCGTGACGAGGGATGGTGAGGACGAAGTTCGTGCCGACGCCCAGCTCCGACCAGACGGCGAGCGTACCGCCGTGCAGCGTGGCGTCGCCGAGCGCGATGGACAGTCCCAGCCCGGTCCCTCCGATCGTCCGCTGACGAGAGGGATCAGCGCGCCAGAATCGGTCGAACACCCGTTCCGCGTCGTCCGGCTCCATTCCCATCCCGAAGTCTCGCACGCCCGCTGCCACCGCATGCTGGTTGCTGTCGATCGTGATGACGACCGGGCGCCCCTCACCGTGCTCGATGGCGTTGCCGATCAGGTTGCGCAGCACTCGCCGCACGCGCCGCGGGTCCATGTCGACCGGCGAATACCCGCCGGGGGCGACCAGCCTCAGCTCCGTGCCGTGTCCCTCCGCGAGCGGTCGCATCTGATCGATGATGTCCTCCGCCAGATGCGCGAGGCTCGTCGCCTCCAACTCGAGCTGCACCGACCCCGCATCGTACCGACTGATCTCCAGCAGGTCGGAGAGCAGTGTCTCGAACCGCTGCACCTGCGTGTGCAGCAGTTCAGCGGTGCGTGCGGTGGTGGGATCGAACTCCTCGCGCTGGTCGTTGAGCATGTCGGCGGCGAGCCGGATCGTGGTGAGCGGAGTGCGGAGCTCGTGCGAGACATCGGAGACGAAGCGCTGCTGCACCATCGACAGCTCGCCGAGCTCCTTGATCTGCGCCTCGATGCTGTCGGCCATCGCGTTGAAGGACCGACCGAGCACGGCGAGTTCGTCCTCGCCGTGCACGTCGATGCGCACTCCGAGCTCGCCCGCAGCGAGACGTGCGCTCGTCTCCGCGGCCTGCACGATCGGGGAAGCCACCGCCCGCAGCACGATCCACGAGATCGCGGCGACGATGGCCACCAGCCCGATCCCGGCGATCCACAGTGTGCGCTGCACGAACACGAGGGTCTGATCGGCATCGCCGAGGTCGTAGGCGAAGTAGATCTCGAAGGGTCCGGCCTCGGGCACCTGCAGCTGCTGCCCCACGACGATGCCGGGAACCGCCGCGCCGTCCGCCACCGGGAGCGCCACCGACTGCCACGCCTGGCGATCGTCGAGCTTGACCACCCGGGCGCGGAGGTTCGGGCTCAACAGGCTCTCGTTCAATCCCGCCTCGAAGCCGTTCAGCCGCGCGGTGTCCGCGCCGGTGTCGATCTTGTAGCCCGCGAGCTGATCGGTACTCGATGTGCGAGCGAGCGTGTCCTGGATGCCGGCCCAGAGGCTCGAGAGCGCAGCGGGATCATCTCCCACCTCCGCCACGTCGAGGATGCGCTGGGCCTGGTCGACCGCGCGGCGTGCGTCTTCGAGAGCGACCGTCTTGCGGGAGATGAAGAGGTCGTTCTGGATCACGAGAGCCATCGTCACGCAGGTGATGAAGATCGCCAGCGAGGTCGCGAGCAGTGTGATGGACAGAGTGCGGAACCGCAGCGAGCGACGCCACAGGGTGCCGAGCATCGTCGGCCAGCCGCGCCAGTCGCGCAGGACAGCGACCGTCGTGGTGGTCGCTGTCGTCGCGGCCATCGTGCTCCTAGCCGACGCTCCCGGCACGGTAGCCGACGCCACGCACCGTCATCACGATCTTCGGGTTGTCCGGGTCGAGCTCGACCTTCGCGCGGAGGCGCTGCACGTGCACGTTCACCAGACGGGTGTCGGCCTTGTAGTGATACCCCCACACCTGCTCGAGGAGCATCTCGCGGGAGAACACCTGCTGCGGCTTGGAGGCGAGTGCGACCAGCAGCTGGAACTCCAGCGGTGTGAGCGCGATCGGCGCCGTGCCGCGACGCACCTCATGGGCGTCGACATCGACGGTGAGGTCCCCCACCCGCAGTTGCTCGCTGGTGGTCTGCGGCGTCGGACGCAGTCGGGTGCGGATCCGGGCGACGAGCTCCTTCGGGTTGAAGGGCTTGACCATGTAGTCGTCGGCGCCCACCTCGAGTCCGCGGACGACGTCCGCGGTGTCGCTGCGCGCCGTGAGCATGATGATCGGCACGCCTGATTCCGCGCGTATGCGGGTGCAGATCTCGATCCCGTCCATCCCGGGCAGCATGAGGTCGAGCAGCACGAGATCGGGCCGCTGCGAGCGCCACTCGTCGACGGCTCGCGCGCCGTCTGCGCAGAACACCGGCTCGAATCCCTCGGTGCGCAGCACGATGCCGATCATCTCGGCGAGCGCTGTGTCATCGTCGACCACGAGAATGCGTGAGGTCATAACTGTTACCTTATGGCACCGAGTCCCGCCGACCCCAGGTCTGCGCACCACGTGTGCGGTGTGACACGATGGAGCCACCATGGAGGGAGTGCCTTTGAGTGGCCAGATGTGGACGCCCGCGCCGAAGAAGGGGATCATCCCCCTTCATCCGCTGACGTTCGGGATGCTGCTGGGCAGGGCCTTCGCGGCGCTGCGACACAACCCGAAGGTGCTGTTCGGCTTCGCCGTCGTGATCCAGCTCGTCGCGACCGTCGTCACGGCGTCCGTGATGGGGGTCGTCCTGTTCACGACCTTCTCGCGCCTCGAGACCGTCTCCCCCTCCTCGCCCGACTTCGAGGCCGTGCTGGCCGGGACCATCGGCATCAACCTCATCGCCGGCCTCGGCGTCGGACTGGCCTCGATCGCCTTCACGGCCATGATGCAGGGCGTGGTCGCCGCGGAGATCGGCTACGCCGCCGTCGGGGTCAAAGCGACGCTGCGGATGCTCTGGCGCCGGATGGCGCCGGCTTTCTGGCGTCTCGCCGGTTTCGCGTCGCTTTCGGTGATCGCACTGTTCGGTGTCCTCGCGATCGTCGTGACCATCATTGCCGCGTTCGTGGCCGGTGGTGCGGGGGGAAGCGTCGAGCTCATCGGGATCGTCGTCCTCGTCGTGGTCCTCCTCGGACTCGCCGCGATCCCGCTGTCCGTCTGGCTGACGACGAAGCTGCTGCTGGTGCCGTCGATCCTCGTCCTCGAGCGCGCACGGTTCCGCGACGCCTTCGTGCGCTCCTGGCGACTCACCCGGGGCCGTTTCTGGGTCGCCTTCGGGGTCACCTTCCTCATCAGCGCCATCATGGGCGTCGCGGCGCAGGTGGTCAGCATCCCGGCCACGCTGCTGAGCAGCCTTCTCGGGTCGGTCATCGCGCCGACGGGCGCCGAAGATCCGAGCGCCATCGTCGGTTTCGTCCTCGCCTTCCTCGCACCCCAGATCCTGCTCCTCGTCATCCAGGCGATCACCCTCGTCGTGCAGAGCACCGGTTCGGCGCTCGTCTACCTCGACTGCCGGATGCGGTACGAGGGGCTGGACCAGACGCTCATCGCTTATGTCGAGCACCGTGATCTCGGGAGGGCGGACGAGGAGCTGGGCGACCCGTTCATCGTCGATCCCGCGCGAGCCGTCAGCTCGGCGCCTCCGCCCCGGCAGGTGCCGGACCACGCGCTGATGGCACAGGGCGCCTACCCGCAGCCATACCCGGGACAGTCGTATCCGCAGCAACCGCAGGCATACGCACCGCAGCCGCAGCCGTACCCCGGACAGTCTTACGGGCAGCAGCCGCACGCGCCGCAGCAGAACGGCGTGACGACGACCGCACCCGCGCCGGTCGCGGACGCACCCGGGGCGTTCCCAACGCCGCCGCCCCCTGCGGCGAGTGCCGTCACGCCTCGCCCGACGCCCGGCCCCGCTGACGGAGGCTGGGCTGCTCCCGGCAGCGACGACACGGCATGATCTCCCGGTTCGACGACCTGTTCATCCCCGACGGGGATGAGGCACGCCGATGGGCGGAAGACGAGCTCGCCAACCCGCGGTATGCGGATGCGAAGCCCACGTGGTTCGATCTGGTCGCGCGGGACATCGGCCGCTTCCTCGCCGATCTGTTCAGCTCGGAAAACGGGGCGAACATCGGCCCGTCCGCCCTCATCATCGTGACGGTCTTCATCGTGGCGGCTCTCATCGCGGCCCTCGTCATCTGGGGTCGGCCGCGCAGCTCCCGTGCCGTGCGACGTGCACGGGGCGACCTCCTCGGCGAGTCCGATGACCGCACGGCAGCGCAGCTCCGGTCCGATTCCGAGCGCAGTGCCCGTGCCGGCGACTGGAACACGGCGACGATCCTCCGCTACCGCGCGATCGCGCGCAGCCTGCTGGAACGCGATCTGATCGACCCCGCTCCCGGTGCCACCGCGCAGTCGATAGCCCGCGACGCCGCCGCCGTCTTCGCTGACGAGGCCCCGGCCCTGCGCCGCGCGGCCGTGGCGTTCGACGACGTCCGCTACCTCGGCCGCCCGGCGACGGAAGAGATCTATCAGGACCTCGCGGCAACCGACGAGCGTCTCCGCACCCGTCGGCTCGAGGCGGTGCCCGCATGACCGCAACCGAGCAGAGCGGTGTCCCGGCGACGGCCGAGCGCCGACCGCGCAGGACGAAGTCCATCGTCGGCTGGCTGATCCTCGTCGTCCTCGTCGTGCTCGTCGTCTTCGTCGCCATCCGCGTCAGTGCTGCACCGCCGGGCGAACACGGAGCTCTCGATCCCGAAGGGCGTGATGACTCCGGCGCCCTCGCCCTCGCGGAGATCCTGCGTGACCAGGGGGTCGAGGTCGACATCCACCGATCACGGGCGGAGGCACGTGCCGCCGTCGACGGGGGAACCACGCTGGTGATGGCGAACCCGTACACGCTGACCGATGGCGCCCTGGAGACGCTGATGGAACCGGCGGATCGCGTCGTCTTCCTCTCGACAAGCTCGCACCTGATGAGCGCACTGCGCATCGGCGAGAACGCCCCGGGCACACGCGCGGCCGTGACGGCAGGATGCGATGTCCCGGAGTTCGCCGAGGTCGGCACGATCCGGGCCGATCGACTCTTCGCGCCCGCCGCCGAAGTTGAGGGGTGCTTCGGCGATGCCGACGGCGCCGCCGTGCTCATCGACGACCGCGGCGGTGACCGCGTCGCCGTCGTCGAGGGCACCAGGCTCTTCAGCAACGCGTACCTGGCGGAGAACGGCAACGCCGCCCTGGCGCTCGCGCTGCTCGGGCAGACCGAGCGGGTCGTCTGGTATGTCCCGAGCTTCAGTGACTCCGACATCGAGGGCAAGTCGGTCGACACGCTGGGGAGCCTCACACCGCCCTGGGTCACTCCGGCGATCCTCCTGCTGCTGCTCGCCGGGGTCGCCGCGTCGATCTGGCGCGGTCAGCGTTTCGGGCCCCTGGTCGCCGAGACCTTGCCGGTGACGGTGCGCGCGTCCGAGACGATGCACGGTCGTGCACGCCTCACGGCCAGAGCGGCCGACGCCGCGCACGCTGCAGAGGCCCTTCGCGACGGCGCGCAGCGGCGCCTCGCCCGCCGACTGGGCCTGGCCGTGCATGCCGGCGCAGACGAGGTCGCCGACGCCGCGTCCGACCGGCTCCGGATCCCTCGGGGAACACTGCAGACGCTGCTGGCGGGACCTCTTCCCACCGACGACGCCGCCCTGGTCGACCTCGCTCGGCGTCTCGATGAGCTCGAGGCGGCCGTGGAGACCAGCACCCGCCGACCGACCATCCATCCCACAGAAGCCGAGGGAACCACGTGACCGTTGAGAACCACTCCACCGACGACGCCGCGCTTCGTCAGGCCATGCACCGGGTGCGCACCGAGGTCGATAAGGCGGTCATCGGCCAGGCCGGCACCGTCACCGGCCTCCTCGTCTCGCTGCTCGCACGCGGCCATGTGCTCCTGGAAGGAGTGCCCGGCGTCGCCAAGACGTTGGTGGTCCGCTCGTTCGCCCGCGCCCTCGGCCTCGACACGAAACGCGTGCAGTTCACGCCGGACCTGATGCCGGGCGACGTCACGGGTTCCCTCGTGTACGACGCACGCACGGGTGAGTTCGACTTCCGTGCCGGCCCGGTCTTCACGAACATCCTGCTCGCGGACGAGATCAACCGGACGCCGCCGAAGACGCAGGCCGCCCTCCTCGAAGCCATGGAGGAGCGCCAGGTTTCGGCCGACGGCATCAGCCGCTCGCTGCCCGACCCCTTCCTCGTCGCCGCGACGCAGAACCCGATCGAACACGAGGGCACGTACTCACTGCCGGAAGCGCAGTTGGATCGCTTCCTGATGAAGCTCGTCGTCGGTATGCCGGAACGCAATGCCGAGGTGTCGGTGCTCCGCCGGCACGCCGAGGGCTTCTCCCCGCGTGAGCTGACCGGCGTCGAGGCCGTGGTCTCTGCGGACGAGATCCGCGCGGCGCAGCAGGCAGCCGCCTCGGTGGACGTCACCGACGACGTGCTCGGCTACGTCGTCGATCTGGCGCGAGCGACGAGGCAGTCCCCCTCCGTGGAACTCGGTGCCAGCCCGCGTGCGTCGACCGGCCTCCTCGCCGCGGCCAAGGCCTGGGCGTGGTTGAACGCCTCCACCGCGGTGACCCCCGATCATGTGCAGACGATGCTGGTGCCCGTATGGCGGCACCGGCTCCAGCTGCGGCCCGACGCGCAGATGGAGGGCGTCTCCGCGGACGCGGTGCTCACCTCGGTGGTGCAGCAGACCAGGGTACCGATCTAGGTGTTCATCACCGGTCGTCTCGCCGTCGCTCTCGCCGTCGGCATCGTCCCGCTGGTCCTCGCCGGGCTCGCGGGTTACCCGGCGTACGCGGTGCTGGGCGCCTGGATCGGCCTGTGCATCCTGCTGGTGGTCGTGGACGTCTCTCTCGCCGCCAGCGCCCGGTCGGTGACCGTGAGTCGCCGCGTGCCGAAGCGCGCCCGACTCGGCGAACAGGTCCCGGTGAGTGTCGCCGTGAACAACCACGGCACCAGGGCGCTGCACGCAGTGCTCCGCGACGCCTGGCAGCCCACGGCCGGTGCTCCCGCGGAGAGACAGCAGCTGCAGGTCGCCCCGGGCGAGCGAGGCCGCGTCGCCATCCCCCTCACCCCCCGCCGACGCGGCGAACTGGTGAGCGAGTTCGTGATGATCCGCTCCCGCGGGCCCCTCGGCCTCGCCGGTCGGCAGGCACGGCATCCGGTCCGCGGCGCGATCCGGGTGCTTCCCGCCTTCACCTCGCGAAAGCACCTGCCCTCGCGCCTGGCGCGACTGCGCGAGCTGGACGGCAACACGAGCATCCAGGTCCGCGGCCAGGGAACCGAATTCGACTCGTTGCGCGAGTACGTCCGGGGCGACGACGTGCGTTCGATCGACTGGCGCGCGACCGCCCGCGCCGGCACCACGATGCTGCGCACCTGGCGCCCCGAACGCGACCGGCATGTCGTCATCATCATCGACACCGGTCGGACGGCGGCCGCACGCGTCGGCGACGGCACCCGCGTCGACGCCGCTCTGGAAGCGGCGCTGCTGCTGGCTGCACTCGCCGCTCGCGCGGGTGACCACGTGCATCTGCTGATGTACGACCGCGTGGTGCGCGGCCGGGTCACCGGCGTGGACGGCGCGGCACTCCTGCCGGCGATGAGCGACGCCATGGCGCCCGTGGACGCGCGCCTGGTGGACACGGACTGGCACGGTGCCTTCGCCGCCGTGCGCACGCTCACCACGCGGCCTTCTCTGATCGTCGTGCTGACCGCGCAGGACGCGGCAGAATCCGCTCGAGGGTTCCTCGGCGCCTTCCCGAACGCGTCACGTGCGACCACCGTGCTCGTCGGATCGGTCACCGATGACGGCATCGCTGCGCTGGCGCGCGAACGCGGTTCCCGCGAAGAGGTCTATCTCGCTGCCGCGGCGGAGCGGACGCTTCGTGACGCCGAGAACGTCGCGGATGCGATCCGCAGAGCCGGTGGCGAGGCGATCGCCGCCGACCCGGAACAGCTTCCGCCCCGCATCGCCGACCGCTACCTGGAGCTGAAGGCGGCGGGCCGGCTCTGACGACTGCTGTCCTCGACCCGTCCGCGGTCAGCCGGCGATGAGGCGCGGCGTCCCGGCTTCGTACTCGACGAGGTCGCCCGTCTCGCCCCGTCGATGCGCGCGGCCGCCGACGACGAGCATGTAGATGAGGAACACGGCCAGGGCGGCAGCGCCGATGCCGATCTTCACCGGCCACGGCAGCCCCCAACCGGTGACGAAACCCTCGACGAGTCCGGCGAGGAACAGGGCGAACACGAGGCCGAGAGCGACCGTCGCGAGTGAGCGCCCCTCTTCGGCCAGCGCTTCCCCACGGGTACGGTGCCCCGGAGCCACCCAGGCCCAGAACACGTGCAGACCGGCGGCCGCTGCGACGAAGATGCAGGTCATCTCGAGCATGCCGTGCGGAAGGATGTAGAGCACCATCAGATCGGCCTTGTCGTGCGCAGCCATCACCGCGCCCGACGTACCGAGGCCCATGGCGTTCTGCACGAGCATGTACACCGGCCAGATCCCCGTGACGCCGAAGAGCACGCACTGCATGGCGATCCAGGCATTGTTCGTCCAGACCATGCCCATGAACTCGGCAGCGGGGTTCTCGGTGTAGTAACCGGTGAAGCTCTCATCGGCATACTGTTCGAGCTGGTCGGGTGGGCCGAGCGTCGCGATGAGGGCCGGGTCGCTCGCGATCCACGCCGCTGTGCCGACCGCGACGGCGATGAAAGCGAGAGCGATGACCAGTGTCGTCCACCGCAACCGGTACAGGGCGGCCGGAAGCTGCAGACGGAAGAACCGCGCGGTCTGGGTCAGGATGCTGTCGGAGGCTCCGGTGAGGCGCAGCCGGGCGCGGACCAGGATCGTGGAGAGGTAGGCACCCTGCGGAGAGTCGCCGACCGACGTCTTCAGCTCGGCGAGATCTGCAGAGGCGGCGCGGTACCGCACGATCAGTTCGTCCACCCCGGCGCCGTCGAGCCGGGCGCGGCTGAGTTCCTCGAGCCGTTCCCATTCCGCACGGCGAGCATCGGTCAGCGCATCGGCATCCACCTGATTTACTGTACTCATGTCCGTCCCGATCGACGTCTCCGACGAGGTGCTCTCCGGCGAGGCCGTCGCGATCGACGTGCAGCCGGTCGGCTTCCTCCTCCGCGCGCTGGGCGCCGCGATCGACATGCTCCTCGGATATGCGGTGTTCATCCTCTGGCTCTTCCTGCGCATCTGGCTGCTCGATGCCGGGGTGCTCAGCGATGCCACCGACCGCATCGCCACGGTCGCGGCGATCGTCGTGAGCTTCGTGGTGCTGCCCATCACGATGGAGGTCGCCCTGAAGGGCCGCAGCCTCGGCAAGCTCGCCGTCGGAGGGCGGATCGTCCGCGTGGACGGCGGTGCGGCCGGGTTCCGGCACGCGTTCATCCGGGCGCTTCTCGGAGTGCTGGAGATCTACATGACCTTCGGCGGCATCGCGGTGCTCACGGGTGCCTTCACGGCGCGATCGCAGCGTCTGGGCGACCTGGTCGCCGGCACCTACAGCCAGCGCGTCCGCACGCCCGCACTCCCCTCCCACATCCCGGTGCTGCCCCCTGCCCTCGATGGCTGGGCGCAGATCGCCGATGTGGCGCGCATGCCCGACCGGCTCGCACGCCGGATCTCGCAGTTCCTCGTGAGCGCGCCGCGGATGGTCCCCGCCGCTCGAGCGCGGGTGGCGCACGACCTGCTCGCCGAGGCCACACCCTTCGTCTCCCCGATGCCTTCCGCGCCGCCGGAACACGTACTGGTGGGCATCACGGTGCTCCGCCGGGAGCGGGAGCGACGCGCGCTGGAGAACGCCGACCATCGAGCCGAGCGACTCACCGGCCGGCGCGTCGGCGTCTGATCCGGCTGGCGGGATGCTCAGTCTCGCGATCGCTCAGTAGCGGTAGTGCTCGAGCTTGTACGGTCCGTCCACCGGAACACCGATGTACGCCGCCTGCTCGTCGCTGAGAGTCGTGAGCTGCACTCCCAGTGCGTCGAGGTGGAGGCGTGCGACCTTCTCGTCGAGCGCCTTCGGCAGGACGTACACGCCCGTGGGGTAGGCGGCGATGTTCGTGTAGAGCTCCAGCTGGGCGAGCACCTGGTTGGTGAATGAGGCGCTCATGACGAACGACGGATGCCCCGTGGCGTTGCCGAGGTTCATCAGTCGCCCCTCGCTGAGCACCAGGACGCTGCGTCCGCTCGGCAGACGCCACTCGTGCACCTGCGGCTTGATCTCGATCTTCTCGACGCCCTCGATGGCTTCGAGGCCCGCCATGTCGATCTCGTTGTCGAAGTGGCCGACGTTCGCGACGATCGCGAGGTGCTTCAGCGCCTGGAGATGCTCGGTCGTGACGACATCGCGGTTGCCGGTGCCGGTCACCACGATGTCGACCTCGCCGGCGACGTCGATCAGGCGTGCCACCTGGAAACCGTCCATCGCCGCCTGCAGCGCGCAGATCGGGTCGACCTCGCTGACGATCACCCGGGCGCCCTGTCCGCGGAGCGCCTCGGCTGCACCCTTGCCCACGTCGCCGTACCCGCACACGAAGGCGATCTTGCCACCCATGAGCACGTCGGTGGCGCGGTTCAGCCCATCCGGGAGCGAGTGACGGATACCGTACTTGTTGTCGAACTTGCTCTTGGTCACCGAGTCGTTGACGTTGATGGCAGGGAAGAGCAGTTCCCCGGAGGCGGCGAGCTCATAGAGACGATGCACGCCGGTGGTGGTCTCCTCCGTCACCCCGATGAGTCCGGCCGCGAGCTTCGTCCAGCGATCGGTCGACGACGCGAGCGACCCGCGCAGCAGCTCGAGGATGACCGAGAACTCGTGCGAGTCGGATTCCGTCGTCGCCGGGACCGCGCCCGCCTTCTCGAACTCGACGCCCTTGTGCACGAGCAGCGTGGCGTCGCCGCCGTCGTCGAGGATGAGGTTCGGACCGTCGAATCCCGTCGACGACCAGTCGAAGATGCGCTCGGTGCACGCCCAGTACTCCTCGAGCGTCTCCCCCTTCCAGGCGAAGACCGGCACGCCCGCCGGGGCGTCGACCGTACCGCCCGGGCCGACCACGACGGCGGCGGCCGCTTCGTCCTGAGTGGAGAAGATGTTGCAGCTCGCCCACCGCACCTCCGCCCCGAGCGCCACGAGCGTCTCGATGAGCACCGCCGTCTGCACCGTCATGTGCAGCGAGCCGGCGATCCTGGCGCCCTTCAGCGGCTGCGCCGCACCGAACTCCTCCCGGAGGGACATCAATCCCGGCATCTCGTTCTCGGCGAGGCGCAGCTGGTGACGGCCGGCTTCGGCGAGGGACAGGTCGGCGACGCGGTACTCGAGCTCAGGCATCCTCACATTCTTCCACCCGACGCCGCCCGCCCGGTGTGTGCGTCAGAAGCGGATCGCGTCGATCACCTTCACCCGCAGTGCGACGAGTGCGGGGATGAAACCCGACACCGCGCCGACGATCACCGAGGCGACGAGTCCGATGAGTGCAGCCCGCATCGGGAACGGCGGCACGTCCTGGATGCCGTAGAACATCGAGGTGACGATCCAGTCCGAGCGCAGCACCGCGACGACGATCGCGATCCCGATCACTCCGGCGACCGTCGTGGCGACGAGACTCTCCAGGAACACGGCGAAGAACACCCGCCCTGAACTGGCGCCGAAAGCACGTCGGACCCCGATCTCACGCACGCGCTGGCGCATCGCGACCAGCTGGATGTTGATCAGGCTCAGGGCCCCGAGCGCGAGGATCAGGGCGGCGATTCCGCCCGTGATCATCTCGAACGTGGCCTGCGCATCCATGGCGCCCGATTGAGCCGCCCAGTCGGTGCGGCTCACCGAGACCGTCTGCCCCTCCGGCAGCCCTGCGCGCAGATCCATCGCGAGCACCGGTCCGATCTGGTCAGCCTGCTGAGCGCCCACCCAGATCTCGTACTGGGTCGTCGCATCCGGCGGCAGGGCGTCCACGCGAGAGCGATACGCATCGTAGAGCAGGTCGACCCGCAGCTCCTCGTCACCGAAGCCCTGCCGCGGGACGATGCCGATCACCTGATAGGTGCCCCCGGCCGGACCATCGAACACGACGGTCGGATGCTGCGTCAGGGGCACGCGTCCCAGACGCTCCCACAGCGCCTCGGTGATGACCACCGGCGGGGCCAGGGCCTCCAGATCGGAGTCGAGGAACCAGCGCCCCTCGAGAAGCTGCTCGCGGTGGATCTGCGAGTAGGCGGGATCCATGATGCGCGCGGGGACCGGGGTGACCCCCTCCGGCAGCTGCGCGTCCAGCATGACCCCCTGCGCGATGCGCGCCGTATGGCTGAAACCGAATCGCTCGGAGACTCGGCTGAAGCGGGCGTCGAAGTCATCGGCGTCCACGGGGGTGCCGTCGGCAGTGCTCGCGGCCACGACGATCGTGGCCGCGCGCCCTCCCCAGCGGTCGGACTGCTCCGCCTGGAACTGTCGCTGATACTCCGAGATCGCCACGACCGCGGTGAGCGCTCCGACGGATACAGCGATGCCGATCAGACTGAGCAGCACACGGAGCTTGTGCACCCGGATCTCGGCCCACGCATCGGAGAGCGCGCCGAGGAAGCCGGTCACGACACGACCTCGGATGCGGGCGCCACGGTCACGGGCGGTGCCGGCGCCACGGTCACGGGCGGTGCCGGAGCGGAGGGCACGGAAGCCGCGAGGGTCGAGGCTTCGAACGCGCGACTGAGGTCCGCGGTCTCCAGGCGTCCGGCATCCAGGCGGTAGTGCCGGCGCGCGCGTGCCGCGACGTGGAGGTCGTGCGTGATGGTGACCAGCGCGGCGTCCGTCTCGGTGGCGACCTCGTCGAGGAGCGACATGACGGATGCGCCGGTGTCGATGTCGAGCGCGCCCGTCGGCTCGTCCGCGAGGATCAGCACGGGCCTGCGCACCAGTGCCCTGGCGATCGCGACCCGCTGCTGCTCACCGCCGGAGAGCTTGTCGGCGATCTGCCCGACCCTGTGCCCGAGTCCCACCCGCTCGAGCATGTCCGCGGCGATCTGCCGACGGTTCCAGAAAACCTTCCCCTTCGCGTGGCCGAGGGGCATCATCACGTTGTCGAGTGCGGTGCGCCCCGGCAGCAGGTTGAACTGCTGGAAGACGAAGCCGACGTTGTCGCCGCGCAGCCGGTCCAGACGCCCCGACCGCATGCGACGAACCTCCCGTCCCTCGAACGACACCGAGCCCGACGTCGGCGAGTCCAGCATCCCGAGGATGTTGAGCAGCGTCGACTTGCCGGAGCCGGAGCGGCCGACGATCGACACATGGTCACCGGCGCCGACCTCGAGCGTGATGCCGCGGAGGATCTCGAGCCGCGAATCGTCTGCCAGGAGGACGCTCTTGGTGACGTCCTCCAGAGCGACCAGACTCACCAGCTCATCCCGCTGTCGCACTGCTCCACGCCCGGCGAGACCTCGTAGCAGAACTCCTCGACGGGGGCGACGAAGCCCGGCACGAACTGACGGATGCTCTCGCCCTCCTCCAGCCCCTCGGTGACCTCGACGATCGTCCCGTCGTTCACACCGAGCTTCACCGCGCGCTCCTCGGGTTCTGCCCCGTCGGCCGCATCGACCCACACGTTCCCGGAGCCCGCGCCGCCCTGGACGGCGGTGACCGGGATCACGAGCGCGTCCTCGACCTGGCCGAGGGCCAGGTCCATCGTCGCGGGGAGTCCGGCGAACACGGTCTGACCGGCGGGGATGGCGCAGCGCACGCTCGCGGTGCCCTCTGCCGTCACCTGCACACGGACGCCGGTGCAGGCGAACGGTGCCGGACCACCCGTGATGGTGACCGTGCCCTCGGTCGGCGCGTTGACGAGGCGGTACAGCTGCACAGGGTCGACGGTCGCGAGGAGGTGGTAGCGCGCGGGGGTGAGACTGAAGATCTCGGTGCCCACCGAGGTCGGCTGCCCCTTCACGAGCGCGATCTCGGACACGTCGCCGGCCTCGGGCGCGAGCACATCGATGTCCTTGCGGGGATCTTCCTGACGGATGGTGAACAGCTTCTGGCCGGCCGACACCGCGGCGCCCTCACTCACGTGGACGGCGGTGACCGTGCCGTCGATCTCGCTGCGAACCGCGAAGATCTCATCGCGCGCGACGTTGCCGGTCAGGCTCAGCGCATTCACGACGGATCCGCGCTCCACCGCCACGATCGGGTCGGTGATCGTCGCTTCCGGGCTGACCATGCTCTCGGCTCGGTCAGGGAAGAAAGCGATCTTGACGAGTGCTGCGGCGCACGCGCCGATGACCACGACGAGAAGCAGGGGGAAGATCCAGCGACGCCAGACGATCACGAGTGCCTTTCCGGCAGCGCCGCCCTGGCACGCCTGGAGTCAGCGTACCCAAAAAATGATTTCCGGGTATAGCGAAGGTGACCGCGTGTCGGGGGCCTTCCTCAGGCCCGAAGCGCCTCGTGCCGCACGACGAGCCAGCCCGCGGGCACCGAGAGCCGATCGGCGTGCGGGGAGCACAGATCATGCGCCTGCGGGTCGTTCGCGGCGCCGAGCGGACCGAGCGCCGCCATCTTGTCCCCATAGTCGTAAGTGAGGGTGGCCACGGCTTCTCGCGCGCAGCCGACCTTCGAGCACAGTCGTCCGTCCATCTCCGCCAGCGTACGGTCGCGCGCATCCGAGCCGGGGATGCCGCGCCGCACACGTCGGCACGGCCTAGACTTTCGACATGCCCCGTCGCCGCACCGCTCACGCCCCCGCCGCACCACGGCGCGGCGCGCGACACGGCCGCCACGGGCGTCTGGGTCGCAGCGAAGTCGTGCGCCCGCCGCTTGCGCCGCTCGACGGCCGTCTCGATCGCTTCGACCTGACCGTGGGCACTGCCGTTGAGTTCCTACGCGGGACGTGGCCAGAGCTGCAGGACGTCAGGTTCGAGATCGGGGCGATTCCCGCATTCGACGCTGCCGATGCGGTACCGCGCTGGTACCTCGATCGGGAGAATCGGCGCATCGTGCTGTTCCGGCTGCCCATCGAGCGGCTCCTGCCCCCGGGGCACGACGACGCTCCGCACCGCCGGATGGCGATCGAGAGCGCCGTGTTCCGGGCCGCCGCGGAGTACGTCGGCCGTGAGCCGTGGGACCTCGGCCACGAGCACTGAGCTCGCGGGGTCTTCACCCCCGGGAACTGATCAGGGGTAGACCGCGATCGCCTTCTCGACACCGGCACTCGGCTGCACCGGCAGCACGGCGAGCGCGCCCGGAGCGGTGAGCGCGACCGCGGCGTGCACCGGGCCCGTCGACTGCATCCGATAGGTCGCACCGGGCTCGACATCGATCCCGGCCGTCGCGCCTGCGGCTATCAGGACTTCGTGGGATGCTCCGCCGTCGAGCGGCTCGATCGTCACCGTGGCGTCCTCATCCGACGAGTTCGCCAGCTGGAGTCGGCCCGGCGGACCCGACGGCACCGCGAACACCACCTCGCCGTCGACCTCCGGTGCCGGGGTGACCCACGCGAAGTCGGCATCACGGCCGAAGCCGTCCTGCTGGCGCAGCGCGGCCACGACCGGTGCCTCCGAATCGACCTCGACGGTGTAACGGCCGGGTTCGAGACCGCTGAGCGAAACCTGAGCGGGGAGATCGGGTTCGAGCGGAACCGTGAACTCGTCCGCTGCAGAACCGGCACCCTCCGCGACGACCCGGACCTGAACACGTGCGTCCGCGCCGGGCGAGAGCAGGCGCAGAACCGCCATCTCGTCGTCGTCCCCGTCAGAGGCGAACACCTCCACTCCGGTGAGCACCAGCTTCTGCTGCGCGCCGGGCACCGCGTCCTGCAGGTCCATGCCGGCGGGGTCGAGCACCTGGGTGAGCGACGACTGCAGCACCGCACGGACCGGAGCCCCGGTCGCATCGACGCGGACGACGGGCGCGGTGTCGCCGGCGGCGATCGACGTGAGCGGCAGCGCGGTCTGCGTGCGCGCGGGCACGATGACCGTGCGTGCGCTTCTGGTCTCGCCGTAGACCGACAGCGTCACGGTCGAGGGGACCTCCGCGGCATTGGTCAGGGTGACGATGTCCTCGGTGCCGGTGGCGGTGCTCCCGCCGACGAGCCAGGAACTCAGTCGGGGAACTCCACAGGCGGCGGCCGCGAATCCGGAGAGGTCGTCCGTGGCGAGAGTGATCGACTCCGCGGCGGCGATCAACGGTGCTGAGCGTCCTTCGACAGCGCCCGTGAGAACGCGCACCTCGCCCGCGTCGGGAAGATCCTGCACCGTCAGACCCGCCGAGGACGGATCGCCCGACGTTCCGCCAGCCGTAAGGGTCGGCGACCCCGCAGAGCTCAGCGCCAGCGGATCCATGGCGTCCCGTCCGAGCGCGCGCAGGTCGCCGTTGCACACCAGGACGCTGTCTCCGGGGAGCGGCGTGACGTCGACGCGGGCGGCATCATGCCGGAAGACCGGCCACGGTGCGTGGACCGCGGCGACGATCCCGACGACGCAGGCGGCGATGACGGCGACTCCGGTGGCGAGGCGAGCACCCGTCGCGGCGACCTTGAATGCACGCGAACCACTCATCGGTCCCCCTCCCCTGTCGTCTCGGCTCTCTCGTCGTCGCTCCCGTCGGATTCCGCGTCGACGGATTCCGAAGGGTCCTGGGCGATGGGATCGGGCTCGGCGATCGGAACCAGCGCCTCGTCGTTCAGCGCGGCCTCGTCCTGCGGCTCCTCGATCGCTCCGACCGGCGTCTGCTCCTCGAGCGAGACCTGGTCCTCCGCGTGCCGAGGCAGGATCATCGGCTCATCCGGCGCGCGGCCGACGATGCGGGATTGCGCTCGCGCCGCGCGACGCGAAGCCCTGGTCGGGATCGACAGCAGCAGCGCCACGAGGACGGCCAGCAGCTGGATCGTCAACACGAGGCGAGCGGTTCCCTCCTGAGCGGAAGTCAGTGTCGGTGGCGCAGCGATCTCGGCCTCCAGACGCCAGAGCACTCCGCGATCGCTCTCGCCTGCATGGACCAGGCCGGCACGCTGATCGATCGAGGCGACGGCCGCGGTGCGCAGAGCGCGAGCCTTGTCTCCTTCGCTCCCGGACAGCTCCGAGAGCAGCACGTAGCTGATCCCCTTCGCAGCCAGCTCGCCCGGAGCATCGAAGTCGCGGGCGGAGAGGAGATCGACGGCGAGCGTCGCGATGTCGTCCCCCTGCGGCTCGACGGCGGTCGAGACCATCGTGGTCTGGGATCCGAGAGTCTCGCTCGCCCCCCAGACCACCTCGACCGCGAGTCCTCCGTCGTTCTGCGGAGTCATCACGAGCGTCGCGAGCGGACGGTCCCCGGCGGCTTGGGCGGCGACGTAGGCGGGCAGCGTCGATTCGGGGCCGTTCGTGAGGACCGACCGACCCAGGTGGAGGGCGCTGAGCGCCGGTACGGCACAGATTCCGAGCGCCACCGCTGCGACGACGGCGGAGAGGACCCGCAGCCTCGGAAGCGTGATGGCGGTGTCCAGCGTGACGAGCGCGGCCCCCACGACCCCGACCCAGGCCAGGCTGAGCCCTGCGCCGGGCCAGATCGCCACTCCGGTGCCCTGCGCGAAGCTCACCGTGATGCCGACGGCGAGGAACGCCGTCGCGAGGCCTGCCAGAGCGACGACGAGCAGTGTGATGCCCGCGCGCCACCGGGGGGCGACGGCCGCGCCGAGTGCGAGCAGGGCCATCGGCGCACACAGCACCGGAGCCCACGCAGCGATCGGCGCGGGAACGAACCACGACCACCCCGCGAGGTCCATGGTGGGGAATCCGGTGGCGAGCGCCAGCCGACCCGCGGCGTCGGCGGCCGCCTGTGGTCCCGCCCACACCAGTCCGGGATCGCCCAGGATCGCCAACGGCGTCCCGTGTGCGACCTGCCAGAAGACGAGTGGAGCGAACAGTGCGGCCGTCGGCACGAGCAGCCACAGCAGACGTCCGGCCCCACGGAACTGCGCGGTGCCGAGCACGATACCCACCGCCACGACCCACAGCAGCGCGAGTGCGGGCGCCAACGACGGAGCACAGGCGATCACGGCGGCGAGCAGGAGGGAGGCGCTTCCGGCCGCACCCCAGGAGCGGTGCGCCACCACGGCGGAATGGAAGAGCCATGGCAGCAGGAGGTGCACCAGCACGGCGCTCGGGCGGCCGTCGACGAGCGCAGTGAGGAAGGTGGGCGCCAGCGCCCACGCGACACCGGCGAAGATACGAAGCCCCGACCGGTCGGTCACTCGCGTCGCAGCGAACCAGCCTCCGAGGACGGCGAGCGGAAGCGCGAGAATCCACAGCAGCACCATCACGAACGACGGTCCGGCCGGCCACAGAGAGCCGAGCACAGCCACGACCGCGGCGAACGGGTCTGCCGGGCCGACGAGGCCGATCCCCGTGCCGCGAGCGCCCCACGCCGCATCGCTCCAGAGCGCCGAGACGGTCTGACGCAGCGGCAGGAGCGCGCCGCCGCCGAGGGCCGGCCACGCGAGCAGGGTCGTGAAGGAGGCGATGCTCACGACGAGCGCCGCGAGCACGGCCCAGGCACCGCCGCCGGAGAAGAAACGGAGTTCGCTGACGGCACCGCCTTCACTGCCATGCCCGTCATCGAGACGCCGGCGCAGATCGGACGACGTCACCCGCAACGGCGCGATGCTCGCCCAGGTGGAAGAGCGGAAGGCGCGGATGCGCGAGCGGGACCGCGCGACCGCACCGACGCGCAGCATCGCGGTGAGGGCCGCCCCCCACTCGGGGAGCACCGCTTCCGGCCGCTTGCCGACGAGATGCGTGATGGAGCGCCACAGCGCGAGCGGGAGCAGACTGAGCCAGTGCAGCGGCACCGCGCCCGCCGGGGCGTATGCGAGTCGCCGGTGCAACTGCGCCAGCCGGGTGACGTAGGCGCGACGGGATCGGCCGGAGGGCAGCGCGGCGGGACCGCCCGGCGCCGCGGAGACCCGCGCACTCGGTGAGAGCACGAGCCGACCGCCGCCCAGGCGCGCACGGACGCCCAGATCGAGGCCTTCGTCGGCGCCGGCGAGCGCGGGATCGGGTCGCAGCGCGTCGCGGACCTCTCCGCGGATGAGGACGCCGCGCACGTCGGAACCGAGCGCGTCGTCCATGCGGTCGTGCTGTCCCTGGTCGAGTTCCCCTGCCGCGAGTTCGACCGAGCGACCGAACGTCGTCATGCTGACACCGAGTGAGACGATCTCCCGATCGTTGTCGGTCGCGACGAGCTTGGGCGCGACGATCGCCGCGGAGGGCGAACGCTCGAGCGTTCCCCGGAGCCGCTCCAGCGCCCGCGGATGCGGAGCCGTGTCCTGCGCGAGCAGCCAGATCGCGGAGCCTGCGTTCACACGGGGACGCGCGAGCTCCACCGCCTCAGCGAACGAGGTCGTCGTGCGAGCTTCGATGATCCCCTCGACGACGGCCGCGACGGCTTCGCTCTCGCGCAGGGAAGATGCATCGCCGCACATGACGAGCGTCACCGCCTCGGCGGGCGAGGTCTGGGAGCGAACGGCTTCGAGAGTGCGGAGGAGTTGCGCGCGGGACGAGGATCCGGGGCGCGCGACGATGATTGCGTGAACTCGGGCTGGCATGACGTCGTCAGCCTATGCGTGTCAAGACCTGCCCTGGAGCAGTGGACGCGGCGCGCCTGCGAAGCGATGCGGCCGCAGCCCGCGGCGACCGGCTCAGCCGATCAGCTGGCGCGACGCCGATCAGCTGGCGCGACGCTTGAGCTTGCGGCGCTCGCGCTCGGAGAGTCCGCCCCAGATGCCGAAGCGCTCATCGTTGTTGAGCGCGTATTCGAGGCATTCGCCACGCACGTCGCAGGTGGTGCAGATCCGCTTGGCGTCTCTGGTCGATCCGCCCTTCTCCGGGAAGAAGGCCTCAGGATCCGTCTGCGAGCAGAGGGCGTCGGCCTGCCAGGCGAGGGCGTTGTCGTCGTCGGCGGCGTCCGTGCGTCGCACCCCGGGAACACCGAGGTTGATCGGATCGACGAACCAATTCTCCGGTACGTCGGAACGGTATCCCGTCATCTCGATCTCCAACCCTGTCTCCGCCCCCCGGCGGGCCGTGCGCATGACTAATTACACCCGTGTCATTCGCTCCGGTCAAGTCGCGGATCGTAAACCCTCAATACGGTCTTGAAGGTTCATGACGATCCATCGGCGTGTCGCGGCGCGGCGAGCGCGCGGCGTTCAGCGCCCCGGTCCGGCCACGAACGCCTCGCCCTCGCCGGACACGGTGAGCGTGCTCTCGTCGCCGCCCGCGAAAGCCACGCTTCCCACGGGGACCTGCACTTCCTCGCCGGACGAAGAGGTGACCGTGATGGCCCCTGCGGTCGCGAGCACCATCGTCGGTCCCGAGACCTCGACCGTGATCGGAGCACCCTCCACCGTGACCCTGCTGAGCGCGAAGTCGGGCACGGGAACCGGATAGACCGTGACCGCGTCGCCCTCCGCAGGCCGCAGCACCGGGACCTCACCGGGCGTCGGGTCGAGGATCGCCAGCAGCTCGGGGACGTCGATGCGCTTGGGAGTCAGGCCGCCGCGAAGCACGTTGTCGCTCGCCGCCATGATCTCGACGCCGAGACCCGAGAGGTAGGCATGCAGAAGGCCGGCGCGCAGGAACACGCCCTCTCCTCGTCGCAGCACGACATGGTTCATCAGCAGCGCCACGACCACCCCAGGATCGCCCGGGTAGTTCGCCGCCACGCCCGCGATGGCACTCAGCGTCGTGCCCCACTCCCCCGTGTCGGTTCGCTCCGCTGCCCGCACCACCGCGGCGATGATCTCGTCGACCTCTCGCTGCACGTCGCCTCCGAGCAACCACCCGATGGCATCCCGCAGCTCATCGGCTCCGCCCCCGAGACGGGCGCGGAGCTGTGCGACGCCGTCGCTGTCGTCCAGCAGGTCCAGCAGAGCGAGCGTGTCCTTCACCGGGCGCAGGCCGCTCAGCGATTCGAACCGCTCGCTGAGAGCCACGATGAGTTCGGGTTTGTGGTTGTCGTCGCGATAGTTGCGCTGCGGGTCGTCTGCGGCGAGCCCGCTCTCCCTCGCCCAGCCGTCGCGCGCCTGCGCGATCGTCGGATGCACCTGGATCGAGAGCGGCCCGCCCGCGGCGAGCAGCTTCAACAGGTACGGGAGCGTGCCGCCGGTGATCTGATCGAGGGTACCGCCACCCGCGACGTCCGCGGGGTCGCCGGGATGATCCCCGAACCACACCTCCGCCTCGGGGGCACCGGTCGGCGTGCGCCCTTCGAGTGCGGCGAGGAGGGAGTCGGATCCCCAGGCGTAGTCGCGGGGTGCGTTCGTGAGGCTCAGCAGCATGCCACCAGCGTAGAGCCGCGCTGCGGCGTTCAGGCACGCGCCGAGCGCGGCGCGGTAGCCTGAACGCGATGGCCCAGTACACCAAGCACCCGGTGACAGCCCCGCCCTCGGCGCCGGAGCGCGAGTCGACGGGGCACCTTCTGCTGCGCGGTTATGTGATCCTCGTGCTCATCGTGACCTTCGCGCACACCGCGGTGTACAACCTCATCGGCATGGAGGGCGCCGCCGTCACCCTCGTCGTCTTCACTCTCGCGACGCTCGGCATCGGTATCCCGATGCTCGCCCGGAACCGCCCGCAGCCGTTCCGCTGGCGTCGCCTGCCGTGGACGGCGATGGGATACGCGACACTCGCCCTGGTCTCGGTCGCGTGGTCCCAATGGCGAGGACCGACGCTGATCACCTGGGTGCTGCTGGCGGCCGTCACCGTGAACGGGCTGTTCATCGCCCACGTGCTCACCTGGCACGAGATCATCCGGGCCCTCTCGTCCGCCTTCAAGTGGATCCTCGGGCTCTCGCTGGCGATCGAGCTGTGGGTCTCACTCGTCCTGCACGGGCCGCTGCTGCCGAACTTCGCGACCGTGCCGGAGGGGGAGATCGACCCGCAGTGGTACTGGGTCAGGGACAACCTCTTCGACGGCGGACGGATCCAGGGCATCGTCGGCAACGCGAACCTGTTGGCGATCATCTCGCTGTTCGCGATCATCACCTTCGGCGTGCTGTTCGCCGCTCGCGCCCGCTGGCGCACGACGCTCGCCCTGTGGATGCTGCTCGCGGCGTACTTCCTCTTGCGTACGTCGTCGGTCACCGCCCTCGCGTGCGCGGCCGCCGCCGCGCTGGTCCTCCTCGTGGCGCTGCTGATGCGCCGCGCCCGCACCCCGGGCGCCCGCACGCGCATCTATGTGACGGCCATCGGCGGAACAGCACTGGCCGCCGCCGCCGTCTGGCTGCTGCGCGAACCGCTGCTCGGACTGGTCGGGCGCAGCTCCGACCTCACCGGCCGCTCCGACCTGATCTGGTCGAAGGTGCTCGAGCGGGTGCGGGAGCACCCCCTGTTCGGCAACGGGTTCTCCAGTCCGTGGATCCCGACGGACCCCGCCTTCGACCACTGGATCGTGGATCACGGCATCACGGTGTTCCACGCCCACAACATGTGGCTCGACGTGCTGTTCCAGCTCGGCGTGCTGGGCGTGATCCTGATGGGAATCGCGTACCTGAGCCTGCTGTGGCGCTCCTGGTTCTTCGCGGTCGACCGGCCCCGCTGGGATCTCCACGCCCGACGTCCCTTCTCTCCGCTGACCCTGCTTCCGAGCCTGTTCACCGTGGTGCTGCTGGTCCAGGGCTTCTCGGAGTCGACGCCGATCATGCTCTGGGGGTGGATGCTCCTGGTGCTCCTGTCCTTCAAGCTGAAGTCGGTGCCGCTGGTGGGCGTCGGGGAACGCGACCTGGTCTTCGAACGCGGCACGCGGCAACGGCGGGTTCCGTGACACCGGTCCGGCCGTTGGTCCGCCTGCTCGGCTCCGTGGAGCTCGCGCGAGCCTTCACGCTCACGGCGCTCACCGCCATCTTCGGCTCGTACGCGATCGGACGGATGACCTCGACGGTCACCCTGGCCACGATCATCGCGGTGCTGTGCGTGCTCGGCGCCGCGATCCTCTGGGTGCGCCGCGACGAGCTCTCCCCGCTGCGCATCGCTCCCTCGTCGCTTTTCGCTTTCCTGGGCTGGGCCCTGGTGAGCATGGTGTGGACGACGGACCGCTCGGACACGTTCTTCGGATGGATGTCGCTGTTCGGGTACGCATTCCTCGCGATCACCATCGGCCATATCCGCGACACACTGCAGACCGTGCGCGCCATCGGCGACACCCTGCGTGCACTGTTGGCCCTCTCCCTCGGGGTCGAGATCCTCTCCGGCATCCTGCTCGACGTGCCCTTCACCTTCCTCGCGATCCAGGGCGACCTCGCCGCCGGCGGCCCGGTGCAGGGCCTGTTCGGCAGCCGCAACATGCTCGGATTCGTCGCGGTGATCGCCCTGATCACCTTCGTGATCGAGTGGCGCACGCAGTCGGTGAACGCTCCTCTCGCTGTGGTCTCGGTCGGCCTCGCCGGGTCTCTGGCGTTCCTCTCGGCCTCTCCCACCGTGCTCGTGCTCGCGGTCGCGGTCGGCATCGTGACGCTCGCCCTCACGATCGTGCGGCACACGTCGCCGGCGCGGCGAAACCTCGTGCAGTGGATGCTCGGCGTCCTGGTGGCGCTCGCACTCACGATCGCGTTCGCGTTGCGCCATCAGATCATCGCCCTGCTCGATGCCGGATCGGACTTCTCGATGCGCGCGTCGCTCTGGAACACGATCCTCGACTTCGTCGCCCTCAAGCCGATCCAGGGCTGGGGGTGGTTCGGCGACTGGGCGCGCGGCGAGTACCCGTTCACCTACATCAACTTCCAACTCGACGACCATCACCAGAGCGCGCTGAACGCGTTCTTCGACGTGCTGCTCCAGCTCGGGGCCGCAGGGCTGGTGCTCTTCCTGCTCCTCGGCGGGGTCGCACTGATCCGATCCTGGCTGGTCGCGAGCGTCCGGCGGTCCGTGGTCTACGCGTGGACGCCGATCATCCTCGTCACTCTCGCCGTCGACTCGATGTTCGAGAGCTTCACGCTGGTCGGAGCAGGGTGGTTCATGCTCGTGCTGTGTGCGCTGCGCGCGGGGCAGTCGCGCTCCTGGCGCGAGAACATCGACGCCGCCCACACGGGCGCGATCTCGACGCTGCGTTCGCTGGAATAGCCGACGAATCCTCTCACGGGACGAATCACCTCTTGCACCTCAGAGCGTGGCGCGCAGCTTCTCCGCCCAGGCGATCGCGTCGCGAACCCCGTCGTCGACCGACCGCTGGGCATGCCACTGCAGGACCGCGGCAGCGCGGTCGACGATCGCGAACGCACCGGCCTGATCTCCGGGCCGGCGGTCGGTCTCCGTCACCGGAAGCGGTTCGCCCGTCACTCGCTCGAAAGCCGCGACGAGTTCGCGCACCGTCACGCCGTCTCCCGTGCCGAGGTTGATCACCTGGTAGGGGTCGTCCGGCGTGGCGACCTCGTCGAACTTCTGCACGGCCGCGACATGCGCGAGAGCGAGGTCCCAGACGTGGATGTAGTCGCGAAGACCGGAGCCGTCGCGGGTCTCCCAGTCCGTTCCGGTGATGGTGAAGGGCTCTCCGGCCACGCGCGCCTGCATGATCTTTCCCAGCGCATGCGACGGCGTCGGGTTCTGCAGGCCCGTCCGCAGCCGCGGGTCGGCACCGATCGGGTTGAAGTAGCGCAGCGCGATCGCGCGGAAGTCGCCCGCCGTCGCGGCGTCTTCGAGGATCTGCTCGACCATCGCCTTGGTCCTGGCGTACGGGCTCGACGGCGCGAGCGTGCCGCCCTCGTCCACGCCGTCGCCCGTCTCACCGGCGTAGACGGATGCCGAGGAGCTGAACACGATGCGCGGGATACCCGCGTCGCGCAGACGCCGCAGCAGCACGATCGTCTTGCCCACGTTGGCGTCGTAGTACCCGAGCGGGTCGGCGACCGACTCCGGCACCACGATGCGGGCCGCGCAGTGGATCACGGCGTCGATGTCGGGATGATCCGCCAACAGCGCCTCCACCACCGGGCCATCGGCGATGTCGCCGACGTAGAGGTTCCGGCCTTCGCCGAAGGATCGAAGCCCCGTGGAGAGGTCGTCGAGGATGACGACCTCGATTCCGGCCTCGATGCACGCCGTCGCAACGGTTGAGCCAATGTAGCCGGCGCCGCCGGAGATCAGTACCTTCATCGCGGTCAGTCTACCCAGGGCATCCGAGGGGGCACGGGGCGACTCTCCGCAGATGCGAAGGTCATCGACGGTAGGCTACTCACTGCTCGTCGAGTCCCGCACTGTCCTCTGACAGTGGCCTGCGGCACCAACATCGGAGAACCTGCCAGTGGCCCACGTCCTTCAGAACGTCGTCTTCCCACTTGATCGCGACCCCGACCTTCTTCCGCTCTACGCCGACCCGGAGACCTGGTCCGTGATCGAGGACGAACCCGTCCGCGTCTCGAACCGCGCTCACCTCGGGAACATCCTCGGTCGGCATCGCGCCCGTATCGTGGCCGGGCGGCGTGTGTCGATGGGAACGTATTTCAACGCCTTCCCCGCGTCCTACTGGCAGCACTGGACGAGCGTCCGACAGGTACAGCTGACGGTGCGCACCACCGGGCCGGCGACGATCCTGGTGTACCGCTCCAACGGTTCCGGAGTCCGCCAGCGCGTGGCCACCCGCGAGGTGACGGGCGAGGCATCGACGTCGTTCGACCTCGAGCTCACACAGTACAGCGACGGCGGCTGGATCTGGTTCGACATCGTGGCCGATGAGAAGCCCGCCGTGCTCGAGGGCGCGGAGTGGACGACCGACCAGGAGCCGAAGCGCACCGGCAAGGCCTCGCTCGGCATCACGACGTACAACAAGCCCGACTACTGCGTCGAGACCCTGCGGGCACTCGCCGCGTCGCCGGACGCTCTGGAGTTCGTGGATCGCATCTTCCTGATCGATCAGGGGACCCAGCTCGTCGCGGATCAGGAGGGCTACGACGACGTCGCGGCGAGCCTCGGCGAGACGCTCCAGGTCATCCGTCAGGGCAACCTCGGCGGATCCGGAGGGTTCGCCCGGGCCATGCACGAGACGCTCCAGCGTCCGGAGAGCGACTTCGTGCAGCTTCTCGACGACGATGTGCGGCTCGAACCGGAGTCGCTGCGCCGCTCCATCGTCTTCGGTCAGTACGCGACGACCCCGGTCCTGGTCGGCGGCCACATGTTCGACCTGCTCGACCGCCCGAAGCTGCACGGCTGGGCTGAGGTCGTCGACGAATATCCGTTCATGTGGCGCAATCTGTACCAGGAGAAGATGCCGCACGACTTCGGCGTCTCGAACCTGCGGCAGTCCACGCTCCTGCACATGCGCATGGACGCCGACTACAACGGCTGGTGGATGTGTCTCATCCCGCTCGACGCGATCCGCAAGGTCGGCCTCTCCCTCCCCGCGTTCATCAAGTGGGACGATGCCGAGTTCTGCCTCCGTGCCGGCGAGGCGGGCTTCCCGACCGTGTCGATGCCGGGAGTGGCGCTCTGGCACATCTCGTGGGTGAATAAGGACGACTCGATCGACTGGCAGGCATATTTCCATGCCCGCAATCGCATCGTGGCAGGTCTCCTGCACTCCAACGCACCGAGGGGCGGCCGGCTGCTCGTCCACAGCCGCCGCGTGGATCTGAAGCACCTCATGATGATGCAGTACTACCCCGTGGCACTGCGCGCGCAGGCGTTGCGCGACATCCTCTCCGGACCCGAACACATGCGTCGCAACCTGGCGACCGCCATGCCCGCCGCCCGTGCCCTCGCCGCCGACTATCCGGAGACGGTCGTGCACCGCGACCCGTCCGCCGTGCTGCACGCGCGTCGCGGCCGCCAGGTGTACAAGCAGCTCCCGAAGAACGACCTGGACAGCCCGAAGGGGATGCGGTTGCGGTTGTTCACCCTCTCCACGCTGACCTCGCACTTCCTCCACCGCCCGAACCCGGCGAACATCGCACAGCCCGAGGTCGAGTTCGGCAAGGAAGACGCGCACTGGTGGCGCGTCCCGGCGTTCGACAGCGCACTGGTGAGTGCCGCCGACGGCTCCGGAAAGAACATCTACACGCGTGATCGCGCGAAGTACCGGCGGATGCTGCGTGACACGGTGCGGCTGCATGCCGAACTCCGCCGCCGCTGGCCGGATCTGCAGAAGCAGTACCGCGAGGCGCTGCCCGATCTCGTCTCACCCCAGTCCTGGCAGCAGATCTTCGAGGAGAAGGCATGACCGCGGCGCCCGCTGCATTCGACCCCACGGCCGCGACGATCGTCATCGTCACCTTCAACCGCTCTCACCTGCTCTCGGGTCTGCTCACGAGCATCACCGCGATGGACCCCAAGCCCGGCCACGTCGTGATCATCGACAACGCCTCGGCAGACGACACCACCGACGTCGTCGAATCGTTCCGCGAGGACATCGGCACCGAGATCGTGTACCGGCGACTCGAGAAGAACACCGGCGGCTCCGGCGGCTTCAGCGAAGGCATGCGCACCGCGTACGAGCTCGGCTCCGAGTGGATCTGGATGATGGACGACGACGTCGAGGTGCTCACCGAGGGGCTCGCGAAGATGGGCGCCTGGAGCAGCCGGTTCAAGAGCATCCAAGGGCGCCGCTTCGACTACGACGGCAGCGAGTTCTACTGGCAGTACCGCATCGCCGAGCGCATGGGCATCCCCATTCCGTTCGCTCCGTCCGGCTTCGACGAGACGGGCTACAAGGAGATGAACAGCGGATGCTTCGAGGGCATGTTCATCCATCGCTCGATCGTGCAGCAGATCGGCCTCCCCGACCCGCGGTTCTTCATCTACTGGGACGACCAGATGTACGGGTGGCTGGCCTCGCGGCTGACGACCGCGGTGATCGTCGACGAGTTCGTGCTGCGCCGCACCCGTGAGATCAAGCAGTGGGACATGGGCATCCGCCACATGAACGCGTCCAGCAATGCGTACCGCTACTACATCATGCGCAACCGCGGATTCATCAAGCAGTACTACCGCGTCCACGGCGTCTACAACCCGGTGCTCTTCGGCCTCGGCACCGCGGCGACGTTCTTCAAGGAACTCATCCGGCTCGTGTTCGTCGAGAGGACCGTGCGCGGCACGAGCAACCTCTTCCGCGGCATCCGCGACGGCGGCAAGGCCGGCCGGGACCGCAGCTGGCAGCCGATGCCTCCTCTGGAGGGGTGACGATGGACGATTCGCAGCCGGAACTGCGCTGGGCACCTCTGCCTCCGCAGCCGAAGCGGACCGGACGGATATGGCTCATCGTCGGCCTCTCGGTCGCCGCTCTCGCGATCGTGGGCCTGCTGCTGTTCTTCCTCCTGCCGCGGGGCGACGCCCCCACCCCGTCGGAGTCCGCATCGCCGACGCCGACGGCATCTGTGACCCCCACATCGACACCCACACCGACGCCCACGCCGACGACCACCGCCGCTCCCGAGCCGGAGCCGACACCGGCCCTCACGCCTCCCCCGGCGACCGACCCCACCGTCGAGGTGTTCCGCGGACAGGTGAGCGGATGGCTGAACTCCGCACCCCGCGGGCTCGACATCATCGCGGGCGCCAGCGGGCAGGACGCCCTCCCCGTCGTCGACACGCTGCAGCAGGACGCGCAGCGAATGTCGGATGCGCAGGCGCCTTCATCCATCGCCTCGAAGTGGTACGACGGTGTGACGGACTACGCCCAGCGTCTCACGCAGCTCCAGGCGGCGATCACGAACGATTCCGGTGTCCCCGCTGCCGTGGATGCGGCACGGAAGTCCGTCACCGCCCTCCGGAGCCTGGTGGGTCTCTGAGCGGACCGTCGATCAGCTCGTCGAAGCGCTGATCGCTACACCGCGTAGTCGGCGTTGTAGCGGTCCAGCACCTCGGCGATCGGCGCATCCAGCGCCAGCGCGCCCTTGTCGAGGTAGAGTCCGCGGGTGCAGAACCGTCGGAGATCGCGCTCGTTGTGGCTGACGAAGAACAGCGTCCGCCCCTCGGCCAGCAGCTCGTCGATGCGCTTGTAGCACTTGTCGCGGAAGGCCTTGTCGCCGACGGCGAGCACCTCGTCCACCAGCAGGATCGGTTCGTCGAGCTGGGACACGACGGAGAACGCGAGCCGGACCTTCATGCCGTTCGAGAGGTGCTTGTAGGGCGTCTCCTCGAAGCCGGCGAGCTCCGCGAACGCGATGATGTCGTCGTAGCGACGGGATACCTCGTCGCGGGACATCCCGTGCAGGCCGGCCGTCAGCCGCACGTTCTCACGCACGGTGAGGTCGCCTACGAATCCGCCGGTGATCTCGATCAGGGGGGCGACGCCGCCGTTCACGGAGACGGTCCCCTCGTCGGGGAGCAGAACCTTGGCGACCAGGCGGAGCAGCGTGGATTTGCCCTGCCCGTTGCGTCCCACCACGCCGATCGATTCCCCCGGTTGCACAGTGAAGGACACATCACGGAGCGCCCAGAACTCACCGGGACGCGAACGTCGCGAGGAACCGGAGAAGAGGTCCTTGAAACTGCGTCGGCCCCTCCGGTTCCGGCGGAACCGGACTCCGAGACCCTGCACTTCGATCGCCGCCGACATCACAGCTCCTTCAGCACAGGTCGTTCGAGGCTCCGGAAGGTCCACACACCGAGAGCGAGGATGACGATGCACATCACGGCACTGATGACCACCGGCGCGGTCTGCCACAGGTCGGGGAAGAAACCGACCCGGTAGAGCGTGAAGATGCCCGCGAGCGGGTTGAACGCCCCGATGGTGTCGAAAGGCGCCGGGAGATCACGGAAGCTGTAGATGACGGGCGACGCGTAGAACAGGGCGCGGAGAATCAGCGCGGTGGTGCGCTCGAGATCCGAGTACAGCACGCAGAGCGGGGCGACCAGGAGCCCGAGACCGACCAGCAGCATGATCTGCAGGAGTACCGCGACCGGGAACCAGAGCAGCATCCAGTTCACATGAGCGCCGCTGAACACGGCGAAGAGGACGAGCACCGGAATCGAGAGCAGGAACTCGATCCCCTTGCTGAGCACGATGCGGTTCACCCAGATCGAGCGCGGGATCGCCGTGGACCGCACGAGCCGCGCGTCCTTCTTGAACGCCCGGGTGAAGTCGGACACCGAGGTGTTGAACCACACCCAGGGCAGCAACGCGACGATGAGGAAGACGATGTACGGATCTTCGCCGACGCTCCTGTTGAAGACCTGCGTGAAGACGAACCAGTAGATCGCGCTCATGACGAGCGGATCGAGGATCGACCACAGGTAGCCGAGGGAGCTCGTCGCGTACCGGACCTTCAGGTCGCGGGCGGACAGCAGCCACAACGAATGCAGATAGCGCCGGGGCGTCCCGGGCGCCCCGACAGCAGCGTGACTCACGATGTCGAGTCTAGGAGAGAGTGTTGTTCCAGAGCGACAGCGCCGAGCCGATGGCCATGTGCATGTCGAGGTACTGGTACGTACCGAGCCGGCCGCCGAAATGGACCGCCTTCTCCCCCTTGGCGAGTTCGCGGTAGGCCAGCAGCCCTTCCCGGTCGGCCGGGGTGTTCACCGGGTAGTACGGCTCGTCCTCGCGCTCGGCGAAACGCGAGAACTCGCGCATGATCACCGTCTTGTCCTGCGCGTAGACGTCCTTGCGCTCCGGGTGGAAGTGCTTGAACTCGTGGATGCGGGTGTACGGCACATCCATGTCCGGGTAGTTCATGACGCTCGTACCCTGGAAGTCGCCCACGTTCAGCACTTCCTGCTCGAAGTCGAGCGTCCGCCAGCTCAGCGCCCCCTCGGTGTAGTCGAAGTAGCGGTCGACCGGTCCAGTGTAGACGACCGGGAGCTGACCGACGGTCGCCTTCTTGCTGAGCGGCTGCGCGTCGTCGAAGTAGTCGACGCCGAGCTTGACCTCGATGTTGGGGTGGTCCGCCATGCGCTCCAGCCACGCGGTGTAGCCGTCGGTGGGAAGGCCCTCCCAGGTGTCGTTGAAGTAGCGGTTGTCGTACGTGTAGCGCACGGGAAGGCGGCTGATGATGTCGCCCGAGAGCTTCTGCGGATCGGTCTGCCACTGCTTCGCGGTGTAGTCGCGGAAGAAGGCCTCGAAAAGGGGGCGCCCGACGAGGGCGATGCCCTTCTCCTCGAAGTTCGCGGCCGTCTTGGCATCGAACTCGCCCGCCTGCTCCTTGACCAGTGCACGCGCCTGGTCGGGCGTGTACGCCGACTGGAAGAACTGATTGATCGTGCCGAGGTTCACCGGCATCGGGAAGACCGTGCCCTTGTGCGTCGTGTAGACGCGGTGGACGTAGTTCGTGAAGCTGGTGAAGCGGTTGACGTACTCCCACACCGTCGCGTTCGAGGTGTGGAAGAGGTGCGCACCGTAGCGGTGGACCTCGATGCCGGTCTCGGGCTCCGCCTCGCTGTAGGCGTTGCCGCCGATGTGAGGGCGGCGGTCGATGACGGTTACCTTGCGGCCGGCTTCAGCGGCGCGCTCAGCGATGGTGAGGCCGAAGAAACCCGACCCGACGACGAGAAGATCCATGCACCAATCGTATCGGCGGCGACTGCTCGAACCTGCGCGTGTCGTCTGAGAGACTGGGTCCATGCCGAAAACTGCCCGCGACCTGGCGCGCCTCGCCTGGAGCAGCAGCGCTGTCAGGTATCTGATCGTCGGTGGATTCTGCTTCCTGGTCGATGTGGGCCTGCTGTGGCTGGCCCACGACGTTCTCGGGGTGCCGCTCGCAATCGCGACTCCCGTCGCCTTCCTCGCCTCCTTCGCAGTGACGTACACGCTGCAGCGCGTGGTGGCATTCGCGTCGGATTCCAAAGTCGTCCCGAGCGTGGCCCGCTACACGGCACTCGTCGTGTTCAACACGCTGGCCACGACCGGGATCGTCTGGCTCCTCGACCAGAGCGGTGCCGGTTGGTTCGCAGGAAAGGTCGTCGCCGTCGTGGCGACGACCCTCTGGAACTACTTCGCCTATCGTTACTGGGTGTTCGTCACCCCCTCGACCCGGAGTTCCGATGTATAAGAATGCGACCATCGCGGCGGTCGTGCCTGCGTACAAGGAAGAAAAGATGATCGCCACGGTCATCAGGACGATGCCCGACTTCGTCGACCACATCGTCATCGTCGACGATTGCAGCCCCGATGCGACCAGCCAGGTGGTGAGCGACGTCGGTGATCCGAGAGTCACACTCATCCGTCACGAGGAGAACCAAGGCGTGGGCGGTGCGATCATCACCGCGCATCGTGCGGCGATGAAGCTGGGTGCCGACGTGAACGTGGTTATGGCTGGCGATGCGCAGATGGATCCCGACTACCTTCCGGCACTTCTCGACAGGGTGACGGACGGCGGTTTCGGGTTCGCCAAGGCCAATCGCTTCTACTCCCCCGAGTCATTCCGCGGAATGCCGGGGCACCGCGTTTTCGGGAACATCGTGCTCTCGTTCTTCACAAAGCTGGCATCGGGGTACTGGAATCTCTTCGACCCGCAGAACGGATACACGGCCATCCGGACAGAGGTCCTCGAACGAGTGCCACTGGATCGCGTGGCGAAGCGATACAGCTTCGAGAACGATCTCCTCATCCACCTGAACATCCTGCAGGTGCCGGCGACGGACGTTCCGATCCCCGCGGTGTACGGCGATGAAGTCTCCAGCATCCGGCTGAGCAAGGTGATCCCGGAGCTCCTCAATCGTCTGACGGTCGGATACTGGTCGCGAATCTGGTACCGCTACGTCCTCTGGTCGTTCTCCCCCATCGCGCTGCTCCTCTTCATGGGGCTGCTGCTGTTCGTGATCGGTGTCGGTATCAGCATCTGGGTGATCTTCCAGATCGCCGGTTCCGTCGTCGCCACCGCCGCCACCGTCATGCTCGCCGCACTCCCGCTGATGATCGGTACACAGATGCTCATCAGCGCCCTGCAACTCGACATCCAGGCGACGCCCTCGACACCGACCTACTCCCCGTTCAGCACGCACCCACCGGACTGACACCGATCTGCGCGTCTCCGATGCCGCCGCACGACAACGAACGAGAACCGTCACATGAGCTCTTCCTCCCCCTCCGCCCCGTCGCGTCTTCGAGGCGCACGCACCTGGGTGGGCACACACAGCGGCGACATCCTCACGTGGCTCATCGTGCTCGGCAGCTTCGCCGTCGGCTACGTCGCCTACGTGCGCAGGCTCCCGTTCTTCTACCCGGACTCCCGGTACTACCTCGCCATGGCGTATTGGTTCGGGGGCGAGTCGCAGGAATCCGCACGTGAGCTCACCATCGACTTCGCCGATGCGTACCGAGTACCCGTCCCCGACGTCGATCAGCTGTTCGGATGGGGCCTGGTGCAGCCGCGCGTCGTGCTCCCTGCTCTCGCCGCGCTCCCGGTTCGTCTCTTCGGCCCGTTCGGTCTCGCCGGGACGGTGCTGCTCATCACCTTGGTGATGACGGTCGTGTTCACCCAGATCCTCCGTCGTCGTTTCGGCAACGGGGTCGCCGTCACCGTGATGATCCTCGTCAACGCGAGTTATCAGCTCATGATGTTCAACGGGGGCATGCTCACCGAGTCGCTCTCGGCTTTGTGGACAGCGCTCACCCTCGTCGCCACGTGGGCGTGGTTCCGCAAGCGGAGCTCATGGATGCTTGTGGTCGTGGCACTCACGGTGGTCGGCTCGGCATTCACCCGGCAGGCGACGTTCATCGTGGCCGGTGCGTTCGTGATGGCGTGGCTTCTCGGATCGCTGTTCGGACGACGATGGAGCGAATGGGGATGGCCGGCCCTCGTCGTCGCCGGCACGGCGATCGGATGCCAGCTCCTGCAGACGGTCCTCTTCCCCTCGTTCTCGCAGCTCGACCAGTTCCTCAAGAAGGCCGAAGCCGACTCCATCGGCGAGGCGATCCTCGCGGTTCCTCGCATGGCCCTGCGGATTCTCTCGGGCGACCTCGGGACGTTCTTGGAACGTGATCTCACGCTGCTGCTGCTGATCATTCTCGCGCTCGTCGGCATGGTGCTGTTCTTCCGGCGCCCGGAAGCTCACCTGCTGCTCGGCGCGATCCTCGGAACGGCGCTGTACAACATCACCAACGGCACACCGACACAATTCCGTTACGCGGTGCCCGGCCTCATCTTCTTCGTCCTGTCCGCCGCGCTCACGTTGCGCGCAGCGTCACGCCAGACGGAAAGCGTCACCTAACCGGCATCCGCTCCGACTCGGTCCCCGCAGTCCCGGGCGGAATAGGACGCGCGTCCGGCCGGTGTGTCAGCGCGAGTCGATCCCCATCGCCTGAGCAAGAGGTGGCGCGAGCCGACGGACGTAGTCGAGATTGAGATGGTCGGCGTCGTAGTACACGACCACGCCGCCGATCACGGCGTAGCAGTTGTCGGCGTCGCAGAAGTAAGGATCGGCATCGAAGGCGCGGATCCCGGGAGAATTCGCCTGTGCGGCGGCGTCGAGGTACGGGTCACGGGGCTGCGCCTCCCCCCGTGACGCTGCACAGGCCAGCGGGTCGCCGGCGTTCACCAGGACGCAATCGGGAGAGCGCACCTCTCCGTTGAACGGAACGCCGCCGAGAGCCACCACCGTGACGCCTGCATCCGCCCACACGGTCCACGTCCGCTCGAGGCCGTCGGTGAACTGCATGCCCTGGGGTCGCCCCGTCCCGTCATCGACGAGCTGGACTCGCCCTGCGGACGAGGTGAGAACGTAGTCGGGCTTCTGCTGCACGACGGCCTCGCGGACTGCTGTCGACCATGCCCGGCAACGCTCCTGATCCGCTGCCGGCGCCGGTTCACGGAAGCCGATGAACGGCGCGTCGATGACCGGACATCCGCCGCCGAAACTCGCCAGCACGGACCAGTGCTTCTGCCTCGCCAGATCGAACACCGCTCCCTTCCACTGCTCAGCGTGCGAATCGCCGACGAGCCACACCGTGGTGGGGTGCGCCTCGCCCGCACTGAAATCGCACTCCACGGTGGCGGTCCGACTGCCGAACGGCAGCAGATCGGGGCGCGCGACGCATTCCGACGGCACATGGAAGTAGGAGTTCCTCGCCCCCATCACCGTCTCGGATGCGGGAGCGAACCGGTTCGGGCACTCCTCCGGCGAGGACATCGCCTGCGGCCCGACACATTCCTCGATCGTCACGGAGACGGGCGGCACGTCCGCGGCCGCACGGAGATTCCCCGCCACCATGAGCGCGCCACCGGCGAGCACCACCGCACCCATGCCTGCCAGCATCGCCACGAAGGTGCGCCGGTTCGACGCCGCGACCAGGGGCCAGCGCTGTCCTGGACGCTCCACCAACCGGTACGTCAGCCAGGCGAGCACCAGAGCGACACACAGGATCGCCACTTTCGTCACCGTGGACAGCGTGGTGCCGACGGCGAACGGCACCAGGACGATGAGCGGCCAGTGCCACAGATACAGCGAGTACGAGACGTCGCCCAACCACTGCACCGGGCGCCGTGACGTCAGCACTGAATGCCAGAGGCGCGACGTGGCGGTGCCCGCCGCGATGACGGCTGCCGTGCCGAGTGCGGGGACGAGGGCCAAGACTCCGGGAAACGGCGTCGTCGGGCCGAATGCCGTGGCCGCGACCGCGATCGCGGCGAACCCGACGACCGCGAGGACATTGGCCGCGAGTCTCGAAAGGCGGCCGAACGGAAGGAGGGCGAGGAGTCCGCCGATTCCGAACTCCCACGCGCGGGTGTAGGTGACGAAATAGGCCTGACTCGGCATCCCTGCGGTCGCGAGCCCGCTCGCGATGATTCCTGTCACGATGACGATGCTGAGGGCGATCACAGCGACGACACGCGGCGGCCAGGTCCTCTTCGCCGCCCACCACCAGGCTGCGAGGAGGAGCAGCGGCCAGACGAGGTAGAACTGCTCCTCGACCGACAACGACCAGTAGTGCTGGGCGACGGTCGCCTGATCGTTGATCGCCGAGTAGTCCACTGAGGCCGCCGAGAGGTACCAGTTCTCGACATAGCCGGCACTCGCCATGATCTCCGCCCCCGCCCGCGTCCAGCGGGGGTACGGAAGGAAGACGAGCGTCCCGACGGCGCTGACCGCGAGCACCAGGAGCGCTGCGGGAAGCAGCCTCCGCACTCGGCGGGCGTAGAACGACGCCAGTGCTATGCGTCCGCTCGCGGTCGCCTCACGGACCAGGTGGCTCGTGATCAGGAAGCCGGAGATGACGAAGAAGACGTCGACCCCGACATAGCCACCGGTCAACCTGGTCGGCCACAGGTGATTGAGCACGACAGCGAGGATCGCCACCGCGCGCAGAGCCTGGATGTCGGGTCGGAACCCGGTCCGCGACGCCGTCGGCGCGGACAGCGTCTGCGTCAGTTCAGACTCCGGTGTTCGCCGCACCGACGACGATGCGCGGGGTGCCCGCCCAACGCGCAGGGTCCGTCGCCGCACGACCGTCCACGATGAGCTTGATTCCCGGCAACTGCGCAGGAGAGAGCTCCTTGTAGTCGGCGTGGTCCGTCTGCAGGATTGCCAGGTCGACCTCGCCGCCGATCGCGTACGGCTCGAACCCGAGACCGCGCAGCTCCTCGTCGGAGTACAGCGGGTCGTGCACGACGACCTCCGCCCCGCGATCCTTGAGTGCCTTGACCGTCGGGAAGACGCCGGAGAACGCTGTCTCCTTCACGCCACCGCGGTATGCCGCACCGAGGACGACGGCGCGCAGACCGCTCAGGTCGCCGAGGATGCCCTCTGCCTGCGCGACCAGACGCTCCGGCATCGAGGCGTTGAGCTGGCGCGCGACGCGGACGATGTCGGCGTCGGGATCGGTCGACAGGTACAGACGCGGGTACACGGGGATGCAGTGCCCGCCGACGGCGATCCCGGGTCGGTGAATGTGACTGTAGGGCTGGGAGTTGCAGGCCTCGATCACCTTGTAGACGTCGATGCCGTGCGATGCGGCGAACAGGCCGAACTGGTTCGCGAGGCCGATGTTGACGTCACGGTAAGTCGTCTCCGCGAGCTTCGCCATCTCGGAGGCCTCGGTGGTACCGAGATCCCAAACGCCGTTCGGGCGGGGTAGGTCGGGGCGCTCGTCGAACTGCAGGACGGCTTCGTAGAACTCACGGGCACGACGGTTGCCCTCGTCGGAGAGCGCACCGATCAGCTTGGGGTACTTGCGCAGGTCGGCGAAGACACGGCCGGTGAGCACGCGTTCCGGCGAGTACGCGACGTGGAAGTCCGTGCCCTCTGTGAGACCGGAACCGGCCTCGAGCATCGGGGTGAAGCGCTCGCGCGTGGTGCCGACGGGGAGGGTGGTCTCGTACGAGACCAGGGTGCCGGCGGTCAGATGCTCGGCGAGGGACCGGGTCGCCGCGTCCATGTACTTGAAGTCCGGCTCCCAGGTCTCGTCGTTCACGAAGACGGGGGCGACCAATACGACCGCGTCCGCACCGGGGATGGCCTCGGCGTAGTTGGTCGTCGCGCGAAGCCTTCTCGACGGGACGAGCTCGGCGAGCTTCTCCTGGAGGTGCGCCTCACCGGGGAACGGCTCGAGGCCCGCGTTGATCGTGTCGACGGCCCTCTGGTTCACGTCGACTCCGACGACTTCATGACCGGAATCGGCGAACTGGACGGCGAGGGGAAGCCCGATCTTTCCAAGGGCGACGACGGCGATACGCATGGTTTCCATTCTACGGGTCGGTTCCGGCGTCGATGCCGAGCAGCGAGGCGAACGTCGGCTCGAGCGCCGGCTCGAGATAGGAGACCACGGTCGCCGTCAGGTGGTTCACGTCGAAATACACCAACATGTTGTCGATTATCACCGGGCAGCTGTCCTGAGTGCAGATGTAGTCGTTGAGGTCGACGTAGACCGCGCCGGCTGCTTCTGCCGCAGCATGCTCCTGGGCAGCGAAATCGGCATCGAGCACTTCCGCACGCTCGCCCGCGCACGGCGTGACATCCAGGACGTTGGACGATGCGCAGATGGCGGGAGACACGGCGAACCGCGGCGTGTCTGCAATCACCAGGACCTCGCTTCCGGCGTCTCTGAGGCGACCGACGGTGCGCTCGACCCCGTCTCTCCACGCCCTGGAGCGCGACTCCTGGTCTGCGACACCCGCGAGCGCAAGGTTCGCGTAATTCGATATCACGACGAGGTCGGGCGGATCGGCGACCAGCGCCTCCAGAACGGCGTCGCGCCATCGATCGCACGATGTGTAGGGAACACCCTTGTCCAGCACCGTCACATCTGCCGCCGGGCAGGAGGACTTCGTATATGTGTCGATGCGGATACCCCCCTCGTCGTCCGCGAATTCCTCCACGGCGGGGAACCACTGCGCAGAATGCGAATCACCGAAGACCGCGATCGTCCGTGTGCCGTCGAGGTCCGCGTAGTGGCAGTCCTGCACGTCTTCGCGCTTCGCGTCGTAGTGGCACCCATCGCGATGCATCGGCGGGATGTCATCCGCAACGGCCTCCAGTTCCGGCGTGATGTTGCGCGGCACGAAAGGCGTGCCGTTGGGGGGCGACACGGGGAAGTCCGGCGCGACCGCGACCGCATCGCCGGTGCCGACGTCCCGCGTCGCGGCCCATTGCACCGCGCCGAGCGTTCCAGCCACCAGCACCAAAGTCAGCGCAAGGGTTCCCCAGAGGGTCACCCGAGCGGGCCTGCCCACGAGTACACGGGGCCGACGCAGCGGGCTCTCGATGAATCGGAACAGCAGCCAGGCGAGCGGCAGGGCTATCACGATCCCCACGAACAACTTCACGGCGAGGCTGAGCGGATTCTGGTCGCCGACGGCGGCCTGCGTCACGATCAGCAGGGGCCAGTGCACGAGATAGAGAGAGTAGGAGATCAACCCGACGAATTGCATCGGTCCGAGCGAGAGCACTCCGGTTGGGCCCATCGCCCGCCCCCGCGCACCGAACAGGATCACGAGCGCCGTGCCCAGGACCGGAAGTAGTGCCGCTGTGCCGGGAAATACCGTGCTGTCGTCGTACAGCAGTGCGGCTCCCACGATCATGGCAAGTCCGACCCAACCGCCGACCGCCTCGATCCAGCCGGGGAGTCGCAGGGCACCACGCAGCAGCACCGCTCCCACAAGCCCACCGGCCAGCAACTCCCACGCGCGGGTCGGAAGCAGGAAGAAGGCCGACGGCTGGTCGATGGGGGTCAGCAGCACTCCGCTGAGCAGACTCGCCACCGCGAGCACTGCGATGCCGCCGACGATGAGGGCTCTGCGCCTGCGAACGAGGAACACCAGGAGGAGGAGGATCAGCGGCCATACCAGGTAGAACTGCTCTTCCACTCCGAGCGACCAGTAGTGCTGGTAGGGAGAAGCGGCGTGATCCGCAAGATAGTCCGTGTCCTGGATCGCGAACCAGATGTTGGGCACGTACAGGATGGTCGCGAGCGCGTCACGCAGGACGCCCTCGAGCGCCAGCGGCGGATAGAAGATGATCGCCGCGATTGCCGTGAGCACGGCGACGACGAGCGAAGCAGGGAGTATCCGCCGGATGCGTCTGGCATAGAAATCGGCGAAGCGGATGCGGCCGTCCCGCTCGAGAGACTCCATCAGGTGACTTGAGATCAGGAACCCGGAGATGACGAAGAAGACATCGACACCCACATAGCCGCCCGTCAGGAAGGGCACGCCCGCATGGTAGAGGAGCACCAGCCCGACCGCGACCGCCCGAAGCCCCTGGACATCGGTCCGGAACTCGCGACGAGTTCGGCTGACGGTCTCGACCGAGGTCACGCGAGCGACGTCTCCTCAGCGGCTCTGATCAGCTCCTGGATCACACGCTCCGCGGCATGGCCGTCTCCGTAGGGCGCTTCGGAGGTCTCACCGGGGCGAGGTCGCGTGACGCCGGCGGAGATCTCGGCGGCTGTGTTCGCCAGCACGTTCCATCCAAGCTGGACGGTCTCGACCCATTCCGTCTCGGTCCGCACCGTCGTGCACGGCACGCGCAGCAGGAATGCTTCTTTCTGGAGACCTCCGGAGTCGGTGACCACACCCGCGCTGGAGAGCGCGGCAGCGATCAGTTCCGGGTAAGCGAGCGACTGGTGGGCGACGAGGGAGCCCTGGGTGAGCGCGATCCCGTGCGCGGCGGCCTTCGCGACCACCCGCGGGTGCGCGAGCAGGACCACGGGCTTGTCGAGCCCGCCGAGCGCATCGACGACCTCCGTGAGTCGAGCGGGATCGTCGGTGTTCTCGGCGCGATGGATCGTCGCGACGTAGTAGCCGCCGGGAGTCAGGCCCAGCTCCTCGACCAGCATCGACCGGCGAGACCCGACCTCATCACGGATTTCGAACAGGACGTCGGTCATCACATCCCCCACAAGGGCGGTGCGGGCGGCAAGACCCTCACTGGCGAGATGGTCGACTGCGACCTGCGTCGGCGCGAGGAGGAGATCGGCGGCGTGATCGGTCATCACACGGTTGTGCTCCTCGGGCATGCGTCGGTTGAAGCTGCGAAGGCCCGCTTCGAGGTGCGCGACGGGGATGTGCATCTTCACCGCGCTCAGCGCCGCAGCTACCGTGGAGTTCGTGTCGCCGTAGACCAGAACCCAGTCCGGGCGGTGCTCGTCGAACACCGCATCGAGCGCCGCGAGCATTGCCCCGGTCTGCACACCGTGGGAGCCGCTGCCGACGCCGAGATGCACGTCTGGGCTCCCGATTCCGAGGTCTTCGAAGAACACATCGGAGAGCATCGGGTCGTAGTGCTGGCCCGTGTGGACGATGATGTGCTCGACGCCCGCGGCGAGCGCGGCCTTGTGGATGGGGGCGAGCTTGACGAACTGTGGGCGCGCGCCCACGACGCTGACGATCTTCACGGGACACAAGTCTAGGCGGCCGCGTCAGGGAATTCGGTTGGTACCGTAGGGAAGTGCGCATCCTCGTCATCACGCCCTGGTATCCGACGATCGCGTCCCCGATCGCGGGGGTCTTCGTCCAGCGCGACACGGAGCTCATCAGCTCGTCCCACGAGGTCGAGCTTGTCCATCTCGTGGACCCTGCGCTGCTGAGGACTGCCGATCTGGAAGCCGACGCCACTTCGACCTTTCCCGTACACCGCGTGCCGATGTCACGGTCCCGCCCGGGAGACCTGCTCTCCGCGTGGCGGCGCATACGGACTCTGAGCCCTGGGTTCGATCTCGTGCACACTCACGCGTTCCAATCGCTCCTCCCCTTCCAGGGCCACAGGATGGCCAAGCCCTGGGTTCACTCGGAGCACTGGTCGGGGATCGGCGATCCCACCTCGCTCACCGATCGCGGACGCCTCGTGCTTCGGCTGACGGGCCGGTTGCTTCGCCGCCCCGACGTGGTCACCGCGGTGAGCAGCCACCTTCTCACTCAAGTCCAACGATTCCGGACGGGACCGACGATGATCGTCCCGTCCGTCGTCCGCGAGGCGATGCCTGTGCCTATCGTGCGCGACGCCTCGGTCCTCCGTCTGGTGGCGGTGGGGCACCTCGTGAAGGGCAAGGATCCGATGCTCGCAGTCCGCACCGTGCAGGAACTGCGCCGACGCGGTGTGCCAACGACCTTGGATTGGGTCGGCGAAGGCCCACTGCGCTCCCAGATCGAGGACCTCACCGCCGGCGACGACGGCATCACACTGCATGGGTCACTCGATGCGGATGGAGTCTCGGCCGCCCTGTCATCGGCCGATGTCTTCCTGCTGCCGACGCGAGGCGAGACGCTGTGCCTGAGCGCCATCGAGGCGATCTCGCACGGTCGTCCCGTGGTGTTGGGCGCGTTCGGAGGTCAGAGCGACTACGTGACCGAACAGAACGGCCGCCTCGTCGCGCCGCGCACGCCTGAAGCCTACGCGGATGCCCTACTCGACGTGAGCGAGCATCTCGACCAGATGGATCCTGAAGCCGTCGCCGCCACCATCCGCGAGAGGTTCTCGGAATCCGCGGTGCTGCGAGGATACGAAGCAGCATTCGAACAGGCGATGAGCATGCACCGGAAGGGCGCACGATGACCCGCCTCCTGATCATCTCATTCTCGAACCTGTCCACCGACGCGCGACTGCTGCGACAGATCGACGCGTTCTCCGATTCGTACGAACTCATCACCGCGGGATGGGGCCCTGCGCCTGGCGGAGCAACGCACCACATCGTTCTCCCTCAGCCCCCGAGCGGACGTTCTCGGCAGCTGCGGATGCTGATCGAGTCGCTGCTGCTGCGGCTACGCGCGTACCGCCTCATCCACGCGACGTCCCCGCTGCACCGGGCAGCACGGCAGGCGCTTCGTGGCGTGCAGGCGGACATCGTCCTCGCGAACGACATCGATGCGGCACCGCTCGCCTACCAGATTGCGCCCGCACGGCGCGTTCACGTCGACCTTCACGAGTACTTCCCCGGTCTCCACGACGACAACCCCCGCTGGGCACGACTCCGCGGACCCTACAACGCCTGGCTCGTGCGGCGCTTCGCTGCTCCCGCTGCGTCCACGACCACTGTCGCCGAGGAGATCGCCGAGCGCTATCGCGCGCTCGGTCTCTCGTCCGGAGTCGTGGTCAACGCCTCTCGTCTGCGCGACCTCCCGGTACGACCGGTGTCACAGCCGATCCGACTCGTTCACTCCGGCGCCGCGTTGCAGGGACGACACCTGGAAACCATGATCGAAGCTGTCGGCATGTCGACCGCCGACATCGAGTTCACCCTCCATCTCATGCCGAACGACCCGGCGTATATCGATCGACTGCGCGCGCGCGCCCGGGCGATCGGACCGCGGATCCGTGTCCTTCCACCCGTACCCCACGCCGAACTCGTGGACACACTCTCCACCCACGATGTGGGGATCCATATCCTTCCGGCGACCTCGACGAACAACCGGCTCGCGCTCCCGAACAAGTTCTTCGACTTCGTCCAGGCGAGACTCGGGGTGATCGTCGGCCCCACCCCCGCCATGGCTGGCCTGGTCGAACGTCACGGCTTCGGGGAGGTCGCATCGGGGTTCACCGCGGAGGACGTGGCACGCGCCCTGGACTCCCTCACTCCCGCGAAGGTCGCGGAATGGAAGGAACGAGCGGATCGCGCCGCCGACTACCTCTCATCCGAGCGGCAGATCGAAGGCTGGACCGACGCCATCGCACGGCTGCGTAGCTGACAGGACGCACTCAGCGCGGGGCGAGCGCAGCGATTCGCGGTTCGAGCTGTGCTGTGCGCGAGTAACCCGCCGCCCACTCCTGCGCGGCCTCCCGCGCCATCGGTGTCTGATCCCTGGCCAAGCGGGCGCCCGCTGCGAGTGCGTCAGCGATATCGTCGACCGACAGCGAGCGGCTCGGCACCCAGCTCGGCGAACCACGGAGAACGTCACTCGCCGCATTCCCGGGATCGTGGACCGACACCACGGGGATTCCGGTCGCCGCGTACTCATAGACCTTGCCGCTGGTGACGTAGCGTCCGGTGCCGAGCGCGAGCACGAGCGCGTCGAACCCGCGGTAGGTCTCCGAGATCGCCGTCTTCGCTACCGGGCCGAGGTAGCGGATGCCATCCGTCTCGGCCTCCGCGACGAGACGCTGCGTCTCCACCTCCCCGGCCCCGAAGTGCCCGAGGTAGCCGCGCAGATCGAGGCGAGCCCCTGCCAGCGCCGGCTCCTCCCGACGAGCACGCGCCCATCCTTGGATCAGGTTTTTCAGCGGAACCTTCGGGGTGATGGTCCCGATGTAGCCGAAGACCAGCCCCTGTTCACGCCCGTCCCGAACCGGCACCCTGAGCGGATTCCCGTACTCATCGAACCCGTTCGCGACGACGTGCATCTTCTCGGACTCGCCCGGATGCTGCGCCGCATGCCAGGATCGGATCGCCTCGTTGACGAACCACATCTCGTCGGCGGAGGCCATGAGGCGACGCTCCCACCGACGCACGTCCGGTGTAGCCGTGATCAGGCGCCGACCGGAGAAGACATCGAGTTGCCAGGCATCGCGATAGTCCATCACATGTCTGACGCCGAAACGGCGGTTCAGATGCCAGCCGGGGATGAAATCGACATGCGGGTTCGCTGTCCCGATGGCGACGTCGACAGGGTGCTCTCGATGGATCCGCTCCGCGACGGCCTCGAGGCGAGGGCGCCAGCGTCCGTAGTTCGGTTCCGGAAACCGCGGCAGATCGCGACGCAGATCGATGAGCTTGTACAGCTCCGGCTGACGGGCGCGCAACCACGGCCAACGCGTCAGATCGTTCTGGAAGGCGGGAACATCCGGCTCGTCACGGACGATCCTGACCCGGCCATCCACCTCCTGCAGCAGCGCCGCATCCGTTCCCGTCGAACCGCTGAAGACGCTCTCGGGCACGGTGAGCACCGTCACATCCCAGCCTGCCGCCGCGAACGCATTCACGGTGGCGAGGGCGCGGTATACCCCACCCGCCCTGCTCGGGGGAAAGCTCCAGGCGGTGTAGAGCAAATGCGGTCGACTCATCGGCTCGTCCTCTCGGCAAGGGCCGCCGCCGCCGCGGCATGACCCAGCACTACCGATTTCGCCGCTCCTCGCCGGGCTGCGCGCCACGATGCCAGGACAGCATCCTCGTCGGCGGCGACGATCAGATCGGCCCTGTCCAGCAACGCCTCGGCGGTCGGCGTCCGACGAACCGCCGCAGCGAAACGAGATGAGTCGTCGACGCCGACGAGCCGCGAGAACAGACGTCCGAGGAACGAATCGCCGAGCCTGTCGCGGAACCAGCGCGACCGTGCCCCCGGGACGGGAACCTCGACGGATGCGCCGGATCCGACATAGCCGACGACCACGGCGGAATGCTCTACGCGCAATCCGTCAGCGATCGGCGAACCATGCGGAGCGACGACGACGACGTCGCCGTTGCCCTGGGTCCCGTGACCCGATGTCAACGCTCGTGACCGCGCGGCGGCTGAACGCGCGGTCCTTCGTGCGACGACTCGGCCGGCCAGTTGCAGACGCAACGGGGCGTGGCGATGCAGCAGGGCGCGCAGATCGATCGGCAGCAGATCGCGCACGACCCCCAGTCGACCCCTTACCGGCGACGGGGCCGCGACCGCCGCGGAGGCGGCACGGATCTCGGGAGCGAGGGTGCGCGGAAGCAGCCCGAGGCACGAAGGCGCGAGATCGGTCATGGCGCGGAGCACCCCTGCCGCAGCGGCGCGGTCCTCTGGGGTCAAGCTGCCGGCAGTAGCTCGCACGCGAATCGCGGGGACGAGGTGTACGCGCACGATCTTGGCCGCGACGGCACGGCGGACGGCAGGCGCGACCTTCTCAAGGACCGGACGCAGGACATCGAGAAAAGTGAAGTCATCGAGGAGAGGCCCGAAGACGTGGGTGATGCGGTCGTCCTGATCGGCATGCTCCCTGTACGCGGGGGTCCGCGGGTCGAAGACCACACGATGCCCGGCCCATAGTTCCAGCCCGTACGCCTGGTCTTCTCCGCGTGGCAGCCCGGTGGCGTAGCGGAGATGCTCTGTCGGAGCGCGTCGTTGCAGGCCCAGGGCCGCCGCGCGCTCGAAGAGACGATCGCGGTCGGGGTCCGCGATCCGTCCGAATCGTGACGCGCGAACACGCGGTGTCGGCACCCCTTCCCCGCCGTCTCGGACGACGGGCGCGATCACCATGTCGGCTCCCAGGCGATCGGCCAAAGCCACCCACTCGTCCAGTGCGTGCTCTTCCAGTTCGTCGTCGGAGCCGACGATCGAGACGAACTCCCCCGTCGCGTGATTGAGGCCGTGATTGAAGGCGTTCGCGGGCGATCGCACGCCATCCTGCAGCTCGAGAAGTCGCACGCGATCATCATCTCCGACTGTTCCGAGGCGCGCCCTGATCAGTGCGACGTCCACGTTGTGCGCCACAACGCTGACGCGGATCGGGAGTCGGTTGCGCAGTGCCGACGCCACGGCACGCTCGATCGGTCGTCGGTCGTTGTGGACTCCGACGATGACGTCGACCACAGGCTCAGCTGCCCTCACGCTGCTGTTCCTCCTGAGCGATGAGTCCGGCCAGCGCCGCCTGCAGCGCAAACTCCGGTTCAGCAGCGACGACCTCTTCGAAGGTTCCGGATGCGGCGACTTCGCCGTTGCGCATGAAGAAGATGATGTCGGCGTTGCGGATGGTCGAGAGTCGGTGAGCGACAGTGATCGTCGTGATGCTCCCACGGAGCCCTTCGATCGCCTGAGTGACCGCCGCCTCTGTCGCCGTGTCGAGGGCGCTGGTGGCCTCGTCCATGACGAGGACCCGGGGCACGGTGTACAGCGCCCTGGCGATTCCGAGACGCTGCCGCTGTCCTCCTGAGAGCGACAGCCCGCGTTCGCCGATCCGGCCGTCGATACCACCGGCCCTCGCCTCGATGAGCGGCAGCACCTGTGCTTGGTCGAGCGCCGCGGTCACCCGCTCGCGGTCGAAGTCGGACCGCCAGCTCAGAGCGACATTCTGAGCCACTGTCGCGTCGAACAGCGAGACCTCCTGCGGAACGTACGAGATCTGCGCGCGCCAGGCGTTGAGGGCCGTACTGAGCGGCACATCGTCGATGGAGATCGTGCCCGAGGTCGGTTCGACGAGTCCGAGAAGGAGGTCGATCATCGTGGACTTGCCCGCACCCGATGCCCCGACGAAGGCGACCTGAGATCCGAACGGCACGTCGAGCGTCACCCCATGGACGGCCTCGCTCGCGTCCGGGGAATAGCGGAATCCGACATCCTGCAGGCGGATGCGCGCGGGTTCGGCAGGCAGCGTACCGGTGTCACCGATGGTCGCGGCTTTCATGTAGCGGTCGGAGTTGCGGATCTCATCGAGCACAGCCCTGGCATGCGGAGTGCTGACGTTCAACTGCTGCAGCACGCTCTGGAACCGCACCAGCGCGGGGGCGAGACGGAATCCGGCCAGACCGAACAGCGCGATCGATGCCATCGCTCCCTGGACGTCGCCCTCGGCGAGGTAACCGGACGCGCCGACGAGCACGATCCCGCCGATCAGAGCGACGTCGAGCACGTAACGCGGCACCTGCCCGAGGAACTGTGAGTTGGCTCGGGCACGCGTCGCGTGTGCACGGTTCTCCCTCACGACGCCCGCCACCTCGGCGGCGCTACCTCGTAGCGTGACCTCTTTCAGAGCGCCGATCATCTCGGTGATCAACCGCGAGGAGCGCATGGAGTAGCGCAACGCCACCTGCCCCGCCTGCTTGGAGCGTCGGGAGATCTGGAGCTGAAGCACGAGTGCGATCAGTCCGAGATACACCAGGGTGACCGCACCGACCATGGGCTGTGCGATCGCAAGGACGAGGATCAGCGAGACGAAGCTCATGAAGTCGCCGATGACGGAAGCGCCAGGCAGGAGGAAACCCGAAATCGTCGTGCTCACGCTGCCGTCGCTGATGCGCACCAGATCGGACGAGTTCCTCCGCAGCCGATCCACCCAGGGCGCACGGATGTAGCCGTCGAACACGCGCACCCCGAGCTCGAGCTCATAACGCGCGAACCTTCGCGTCGCGAACCACTGAAGTGTGAGCGCGAACACGCCCTTCAGCACGATGAGCACGCAGACGAGCACGAGCGGGATGAGGATCTGCGCTCCCTCGAGCGTTCCGAACACGGGGAGGACGACCGGCGTGTTGCCCACGAGCGGAGCGATCACCACGGCGAGCAGACCGAGCGCGAGGCCATCCATGAGGGCCAGAACACCCATGATCGAGGCATACACCGCCAGGAAGCGGCCTGCACTAGGAGGCAGTACGCTCAGGACCTCTTTGTAGAGCTTCCAGTTCGCCTTCACGATGATGCCCCGATCTTCGGTGAATCGGCGATGGCCCCGAGGAACGAACGCCCTTCCGAATCCGAGTTGATCGCCTCTGCGACGATCGCGGAACGTCTCTTCATCCGCTCCACCTTGGGCGCGTCGAGTTCGGCGAGCGTGTCGCGGAGTGATTCCCAAGTGAACTCAGGGACGACGAGTCCGTGTCCGTACTCGCGGACGATCGGTGCCATCGTCGCGGTCTCGCCGACGACGAGCGCGAGGCGGCCTTGCGCGGCTTCGAAGAACTTGTTCGGCATCGCGAACTGGAGGTTGATTCCGGTGGGCTTGTAGAACACGACCTCGACGTCGTATGGATTGATCCTCTGCGCGATCTCACGCATGGGCGCTGGCGGGACGATCTGAATCCGATCCTTGGCCGGATGCACGGCGATCTCGTCGCGAAGCCGGGCGTGCACCACCGGGTTCGGCGTGAGCATGAATGTCATGGAGAAGATCTCCGGCAGTTCCTTCAACGCCTCGAGCAGCTCTGCGAACCCCCGCGACCAGCTGGGGAGCCCGTGGAAGAGCATTCGGATCTCGGTCGGATCCACCGGGCTGGGCTGGAGATCGGGAACGAACGGAGGCGCGTTACGTACCTGTGCCGGGACCGGGATATCGAATTCGTCCGCGTACAGCTGCCCGATGGGGGTGTTCACGACCGTCCGGCTGGTGAAGGCCGGCGAACCGATGTGGCGCCGCGTCCACCGATAGTGCGGACCGGTGATCCGTCCACCGAGGGTGCGGCGCCTGACGTCCGGGTTGTGATACTCGTGCAGGTCGAGGTGCATCCGTCCCCGTCTCGCAGCGGGCGTGAAGTCTTTTCGATCCTCTACCCATGGCGCGAATTCGGGCTCGTTGAAGACCACGAGGTCGTACTGGCCACTCCTGACCCGGCCGCTGGCTTCCTTCGGTATGCGTCGAGCGACGAGCGCGCGGAACCGCTGGCGGTGGGGAAGGAGGATGTGCGCCAGCAGGGTTCCTACTCGGGAGCGGGCGAACGCTCCCGCATCCGCCAGGGCGAAATGATCCCGCACCGACGCGGTGGGATGCGCGCCGAGGCCGATCGTGTCGACGGTCCAGCCGTCCGACACGAGCCAGTCGATCTCGCGGCGGACACGTGGATCCGACGCGATGTCGGAGTACGAGAGCACGAGTGCGGTCTGCACCGCAGGAGAGGTCGTCACGTCAGCATCCTTAATTCACACGCGGAACCCGTGCGATCCGCGGAGCGGATCACAGGGATAGCGACGCCCCGGTTCTCGCCGATTCGAGCGCCGCCTCGACGACAGCGAGCGTCCGCTGTCCCTGCTCCATCGTCACGACGTCGGTGTCCTGCCCGAGCACTGCATCACGGAAGGCCTCATGCTCGACGCGCAGCGGCTCGCGCTTGGCGAACGCGTAGCGCGTGACGTCTCCTTCGGAGACCCCGCGGAACGACGACACGGACTCCCACTCCAGGGGAATCGTACCGTTGGCGTAGAACGTGAGATCGCCGGTCGAAGTGTCGGCGACGAACGCGCCCTTCTCCCCCGTCACGACTGTGACGCGCTCCTTCATCGGGCTGAGCCAGTTGACGATGTTGTTCACGATGACGCCGGATGCGGTCCGCCCCGTGATGGTGATCATGTCCTCGTGCTCTCGCCCGCTCTTGAAGGCGGTCTGTGCGAACACGCGCTCGTAATCGCTCTGCACGACCCAGGCGGTGAGGTCGACGTCATGCGAGGCCAGGTCCTTCGCGACGCCGACATCGGCGATCCGCGAGGGGAACGGTCCCTGACGGCGGGTGACGACCTGGTAGACGGCACCGAGTTCGCCGGCCTCGATCCGTCGGCGGAGTTCCTGCACCGCCGGGTTGAAGCGCTCGATGTGTCCGACGGCGCCGACGAGACCTGCCGAGGCGAAGGCATCGACCATTCGCTGACCGGCTTCGACGCTGTGCGCGATCGGCTTCTCGACGAGGGTGTGCACACCGGCGGAGGCGAGCTTGAGCGCGGCGTCCTCGTGGAACCTTGTGGGCACCGCGACCACCGCGATGTCGATGCCCGCTTCGATCAGGGCTTCGATGTCGGGAAGGATCTCGAGATCTCCGGCCACACCGTGCGGGTCACCGCCGGGGTCGGCGATCGCGACGAGGTCGACGCCGTCGATCTCGCGCAGGACGCGGGCATGGTGTCGGCCCATCATTCCGACGCCGAGGAGCCCGGCGCGCAGCACCATCAGGCGCCGGCCTTCGCGACCGCGTTGACCGCGGCGACAATGCGCTCGAGGTCGTCCCGGCTGAGCGACGGGTGCACCGGGAGCGAGGCGACCTCGCGCGCGGCGCGCTCGGTCTCCGGGAGGTCCAGCCCCGGCGCGAAGTGCGTCAGCGAAGGCAGACGATGGTTCGGGATCGGGTAGTAGACGCCGGCCCCCACGTTGTGCTCGGACTTGAGGGCAGCGACGAAGCCGTCACGGTCCTCCGGGACGCGGACCGTGTACTGGTGGTACACGTGCACCGCACCGTCGGCGACCGGCGGCACGACGACACCCTCGAGGTTCGCGTCGAGGAACGCCGCGTTGTCCTGGCGGGTCTTCGTCCATGCGTCGACCTTGGTCAGCTGCACCCGGCCGATGGCCGCATGGATGTCCGTCATCCTGGCGTTGAAGCCGATGACCTCGTTCTCGTACTGGCGCTCCATGCCCTGGTTGCGGAGCAGCTTCACCTGACGGGCGATCTCGTCGGTCGCTGTGGTGACCATGCCGCCCTCACCGCTGGTCATGTTCTTCGTCGGATACAGGCTGAACATGGCGAACTCGCCGAACGAGCCGACGGGGCGCCCATCGAGGGAGGCGCCGTGCGCCTGGGCCGCGTCTTCGTAGAGTGCGACGCCGCGTTCAGCGGCCAGCGCCTCGAGCTCGCGCATCCGCGCGGGGTGTCCATACAGATGCACGGGCAGGATGCCCTTGGTCCTCGGCGTGATCGCCGCCGCGACGGCCTCGGGGTCGAGCGTGAACGTTTCCGGCTCGATGTCGACGAAGACCGGCGTGGCACCCGTGAGAGCGACGGAGTTGCCGGTGGCTGCGAATGTGAACGACGGCACGATGACCTCGTCGCCAGCCCCGACGCCGGCCGCCAGGAGTCCCAGGTGCAGGCCCGCGGTGCCGGAGTTCACCGCGACGGACGGACGTCCGGGCACGAAGTGCGCCGAGAACTCCTGTTCGAACGCCGCGACCTCGGGTCCCTGAGCGACCATGCCGCTGCGCAGCACGCGGTCGACGGCCTCACGCTCTTCGTCGCCGATGATGGGTTTCGCGGGGGGAATGAAATCGCTCACATTGTCTCCTTGCTCAGAGTTCCGTCAGTCTCTACGTAACGCGCGCCCGTCGACGGGCAGATCCAGATGTTCTCTTCGTCACCTGCCGTCAACGGCACGCCTGACTCGCCCACCCAGCCGAGGCGGCGCGCGGGAACACCGGCGACGAGGGCGTAGGCCGGGACGTCCTTGACGACCACGGCACCCGCGGCGACCGTGGCCCATGCGCCGACCCTGACCGGCGCGACGCAGGTGGCGCGAGCACCGATCGCCGCACCGCGTTCGATGATGACACCGACCGGCTCCCAGTCATGAGCGCTCTTGATCGTTCCGTCGGCATTGATCGCGCGAGGATAGGTGTCATTCGTGAGTACCACCGCCGGCCCGATGAAGACGCCGTCTCCGAGTCTCGCGGGTTCATAGACCAGGGCGTAGTTCTGCACCTTGCAGTTGTCGCCCATGATCACGCCAGTTCCGATGTATGCGCCACGACCGACGATGCAGTTCTCGCCCAGCTGAGCGTCCTCGCGGACCTGCGCCAGATGCCAGATCGACGAACCGGCACCGATGGTGGCAGCGGGCGATACATCGGCGGAATCAACGATCCGCACGCTGGTGGGGTGGGTCACAAAGCTCTCCTCGGGTCGACACCGCGTATGCGATGACGCGACGGTGTGCAATTCTATCGGTCAGTCTCTGGATGCCCGCTCAGCCCGAGGCCGCACCCGCTGCCGGGATGCTGCGGTCGCCTGGACCGCGTCGGACGCGCGTTCCGCGACAGAGCGTGCCGAGACGTGCCGATGCGCCCAAGCCACGAGATGAGGGACGGCGGTACCGTCGCTCCTGCGCAGGAGGCCGGTGATCGCCGCCGCATACTCCTCCGCGTCGAAGGCCGCCGATGCACCCAGTCCGTTTTCGGCCACCATCGTGCGCAGCGGCTCCGGGCCGGAGTACGCGACAGGGGTACCGACGGCCAATGCCGCATAGAGCTTCGTGGGGACGGCGAAGTCGTACCCCTGCCCGGGCCGGAGCGTCGCCAGTGCCACGCGCGCCGACCGCGTCCAGGCCGCGGCCTCTCCAGCCGGCATCGAGGAGAGGAATCGCACTTTGTCGGCGATCCCGTGAGCCTCGGCAGAGCGCTGCAGTGCGTCTTTGTCCGCTCCCTGCCCGATGAACGCCGCGCTCACCGTCGGGTCGGTGCGCATCACGATTGCGAGTGCATCGACCGCCACACCCGCGCCGTGCCATTCGCTCATGCTCCCCGCATAGACGATGTCCGGAGCGTCGTCGATGCGTGGTCCGTCAGGCGCGAAGATGTCGGTGTCGACACCATGTCCGACCGAGACCATGTCCACACCCGGTGCCAGCGCCTCAATCCGTGCTCCGACGCCGTCCGAGACAACCAAGTCGGCGGCGGCTCCGCGCAGACTGAACTTCTCAAGCCAGCGCACAACGCTGACCACCCATCCTGCGGCGCCCGTCATCTGCGCGGCGTCGGACCAGACGTCCGCCGCGTAGTAGACGTACGGTCGCCGGATCAGCCAGGTGGCAGCACGGGCGACAGCACCGGTCGTGGGCGGCGGCTCGATCACGTACGCGTCGGCACGACGGCCGAGCAGGATGCGGAAGAAGAGCGGCACATCGAAGCTCATGTACTGCAAGTAGCCGCGCACGTAACCGGCCCGATCGCGCAGGACCGGCCATCGCGAGACGGTCTCGTTCGCGTCGGCGACCTCGAGACCGCTCGGTGCCTTCGTCGTGAGGACGCGCACGTGCAGTCCCCTTCGGGCGAGTTCACGGGACAGCGCCTGCAGGCGTAGTGATGCGGCAGACGGCTCCGGCGTGTAGATGCGAGAGACGATCGTGATCCGCTGCGGACGCGGGGTTCTTCTCGGCATCCTGCCCCTGCTGCTCGATGGATGAGCGTCCGATCGGACACCTGACACAATAGAACCATGTCCTCGAGCGTCCCCGCGCCTTCCGCACCCGACCGCAGCGCCTGGGTCGTCATCCCTCTCTACAACGAGGCGAGCGTGATCGGTGGCGTCGTCGAGAGCTTGAAGCCTCATTTCGCCCATATCGTCTGCATCGACGACGGATCCAGCGACGGCTCCGCCGCGGAGGCCGCGAAAGCTGGCGCACTGCTGGTGCAGCATCCGGTCAACCTCGGTCAGGGCGCGGCGCTCCAGACCGGATTCGCGTACGCGCTCGCCCACCCCGAATGCGAATACATCGTCACGTTCGACGCCGACGGCCAGCATCGGATCGAGGACGCCATCGGGATGCTGGAGCTCGCCCGTCACGATGACGTGGCCATCGTGTTCGGCTCCCGGTTCCTCGACGACCGCACGAATCCGGGTTGGATCAAGAAGGTCATCCTCAAGACGGCGGTGTGGGTCACCAACCTCACCACGAGCCTCAAGCTCACCGACGCTCACAACGGCCTGCGCGTGATCCGACGTGATGCCGCCGAGGCCATCGATCTCCGTCAGGATCGGATGGCGCACGCCACCGAGATCGTGCTCGAGCTCGGTCGCACCCATCTCCCCTGGAAGGAGTATCCGGTGGAGCTCCTTTACACGGACTACTCGAAGGCGAAGGGCCAGAGCGTGCTCAACTCCGTCAACATCCTCGTCGACCTGGTCGTGAGGTAAGCCATGTGGATCCAGATACTTCTGATCGCAGCGATCGTGCTGCTGGCCGCGTTCATGATGCGACGCACTGGCGCAGACAGCCACCTCGCCATCCGTCGACTGCTGATGGCGCTCTTCGTCATCGTGGCCGTACTGTCGGTGCTGTTCCCGCAGTGGCTGAGCTGGCTTGCGCGCCTCGTCGGTGTCGGGCGCGGCACCGACCTCGTGCTCTACGCCCTGATCGTCATGTTCCTGGCGTTCGTGTACTCGCAGTATCGGCGCAACATCGCGCTGCAGCGGCAGCTCACACTCCTCGCGCGGAAGATCGCGCTGCTGGAGGCCTCAGAGAACGAGAAGGACGCTACTCACAACCCGTGACCTCATAAAGGACGGCATCCCCGACTCGATCCACCTCGGTGAGGATCGGGGAATCCTCAAGCCCGTGCAGTCCGTCGAATTTGGTGTAGTGGTTCTCGAACAGCACCCTGTCACCGAAGTCGAGAGCGTGGGTCACGCCGAGACGCTCGATCGCGTCGCACACGGTGGGACTCCCATCCGCCAGATAGCGGGCGAGCGTCAAGGCATCGCCACCGTACCGCCCGGTCACATGCGGGAAGACCACGGCATGATCGGTGTATGCATAAAGCAAGCCCGCGCCCGTCAACGGGTCGCCGATGACCAGGCTGTCATCCGGAATCTCATCGTCGATCTCCTCGAACAGCTCCGCCTCGTCGGGTGACAGCCCCTGCGATTCGTCGCTGAACTGGAAGCTCACACCCCGCATGTAGTTCAGGTCGTTGCGCAGCGCGAGGAGGTGGCTCGCACCGGCGACGGCGATCACGGCGACGACCGCGACCACGAGGCCCGTGCGCCCGGCCCGCCATCCCGCGATGAGCCACTCCGCGACGATCGACGCGCCGAGCGCAGCGAGGGGCAGACCCCAGATCGCGATCAGAGCGCCGACACGCGTGGTGTCGTCGTACCAGACGCCGACGAAAGCGCTGCGGATCGACTCGACCGGGAACCAGGCCGCCATGAGGAAGAAGAAGATACTCACGGCGTACGAACCGAGGACCCACCACGTCCGGTCCCGCACGACGCGCCAGATGCCGATCGCCGCCAGCGGGCCGAGCAGAAGGCCCGTCGCACGGCCGACGGGGCTGAGGAAGGCGACCTCGCCGAGTGCCTGCGCCATGGATGCGGTCGGATGCCACTCGTGGGTCGTCACGTTGCCCAGGACCCAGACGACGACCAACGCCGCGAGACCGGCGAGGACCACGGCGGACACGAAGATCCGAATCGCGACACCGCCTGCCCGCGCCGTGCCCCACGCACGCCAGAGCAGATATGGAACGAGCAGAACCGCTGCGGCGAGAAGCGCGGAAGGGTGGGCGAGGGCGACACCGCCTGCGGCGGCCAGCGCGACGAGGATGCGCAGAACTCGCCCCGACCACGAAAGTGCCGGGGCACAGGCGATGAGCGTGATGGTGAGGAGGATGGGGATGAGCACGGTCCCCAGCAGATTCGGGTACAGCACGCCCCAGTTGAGGAATCCGAGCGGGAAGACGCTGAATCCCAAGCTCACGAGCGGTGCCCAGGTGACTGCGCCAGGCCGGTTCGGAAACGCCACGGACGTGAGACTGGCGAGTGCGACCGGCCAGATCAGGGCGATGACCGCGACCGTGGTCACGTTCGTCGCCGCCACGATGCTGCCGGCGGCAGGGACGACGAGACTGACCAGCGCGTGCCAGAGCGTCGGGTAGAAGGAGGTTTCGAGATCGGGCACGACCATCGTCATGTGCAGCGGCGATGCATCTCCCGTCCGGGCGATGAACTCGACCGCGTTCAGATGGAAAAGCGCGTCGTACAGTTGCGAGGGATTATCCGGGTTTCCGATACCGACCCCGACCACGACGACCCAAGCGAGGAAGGCGACTGCCACGCCGATCCATGCGCCCCCGTGCCCCGCGACGGGAGCGACGAGGGGACGGCGATCCACCAGGCGCAAGGCGCCGGCGGCAATCCAGACGACGACCGTGACGATCGCGACGGGAGCCAGCCCCCAAGGCACGCCCAGCAGCGGCGCGATGAGAGCCGCAGCGCCGAGTACCCCGAGTGATACGCCGATCGCCGCGGCGAGTCGTACGATCCCCCTCATGCCGCGAAGGCACAGTCCGGCCGGGAGGCCCGGCACGATCAGCAGCGCCAGCGCCAGGAGCAGCGCCGGAACCTGTCCGATCCAGCCGGTCACGCGTCCACCAGGGAGATGGCACCTTCGACTTCACCGTCGTAGACGACTTCGCCCTTGTTGATCACGATGCCGCGGGTGCAGAGCTCGCGCACCATCTCCATGTCGTGGCTGACGACCACGAGGGTTTTCCCCTCGGCGATGAGCTCTTCGAACTTGAGCCGGCACTTCTCACGGAACGGAGCGTCACCGACCGAGAGGATCTCGTCGACGAGGAGCACATCGAGCTCCACGTGGATCGCGACGGAGAATGCGAGACGCATGAACATGCCCGACGAGTAGTGCTTGACCTCTTGGTCGATGAACTGCTCGATCTCGCTGAACGCGACGATCTCGTCGTATCGCGCCTCGATCTCGTGTCTCTTCATCCCGAGGATCGCGGCGTTGAGGAAGACGTTCTCGCGGCCCGACAGCTCCGGGTGGAATCCGGCTCCGACCTCGATGAGACCGGCGACGCGGCCTCGGGTCAGCACCTCTCCGTCGTCGGGCTCCATCACGCCGGAGATGAGTTTGAGAAGGGTGGACTTGCCGGATCCGTTGAAGCCGAGGATCGCGACCGACTCCCCCTCGCCGATGGTGATGTCGACGCCCTTGAGCGCTTCGAACTGACTCGTCAGCTTGCGACGCTTGATCCAGGACACCACGGTGTCCTTCAACGAGAACGCGTGGTTGAGCGTGAAGCGCTTCCTGACGCCGTCGATGATGATGCTCGGCTTGATGGTGGTCTGCTCGCTCATAGGTCTTGCGCGAACCTTCCCTCGAGGCGTCGGAAGACGAACTGACCGAACAGCAGGGTGCCCACCGCGATCAGGAATGTCCAGAGCGTGTTCCAGGCGAGGCCCGGAGGAATGTCGATCAGAGCGTTACCCGCGTAGCCGGAGGCCGTGACCATCCCCTCCGTCGCGGGACGCCAGAACGCGTAATGGAAGAGTTCCACTCCCTGCGTGATCGGGTTGAGCATGTAGAGCTCGACGATCCACTGCGGCCAGCCGAGACGGTCGACGATCGCATCCTGGACCTGGGTCCAGGCGTAGAGCACCGGTGATGCCCAGGTCGCGAGAAGTAGCAGCAGTTCGACGATGTTCTCCGCATCGCGGAAGCGCACGTTGACGGCGCCGAAGAAGAGCCCGAGGCCCAGGCTGAAAACCATCACGATGATCATGCCCGCGAAGATCGCAAGGATGGACAGAATCGACACGTGCGCGATCCAGCCCATGAGCAGGCAGACGATGAGAAGGAGGCCGACCTGCGGGAGGAAGTGCACGAACGCGACGATCACGGCCGACACGGCGAACAGTTGTCGGGGCAGGAAGACCTTGCGGACCAGAGCAGCGTTGCCGACGATAGACGATGTCGCGTTCTTGAACCCCTCGGAGAACAGGTTGATCACGACGATTCCCGAGAAGAGATACACGGCGTAGTTCGGCAGTCCCCGGTCCAGGTTCATAAAGATGCCCAGGACGACCCAAAACACCAGGAACTGGGCGGCGGGCCGCACGTAGGACCACGTCCACCCGAGCACCGAATTGCGATAGCGCGTGGTAACGCCGGTGCGCACGAGCAGGTTCAGCAGATAGCGCCAGCGCACGACATCGATCAGGCCACGGCTCTTGCCGGGGGTGTCGAAGTCAGAACGCGGGACAGCGGCGAAAAGATCTCGGGTGTCAGTCACAGGCCCACTCATTCGGCGACGGCGACGGGGGCCGCCTCGATGTCTTGTAGTTTACGACACGCAACCTGAAGGCCCGGGCAATGAGCACGCCCCTCGAGGAAGAACTCACGGACCCTCATCCGCCGATCTGCGCGAGGCGCTCATCCAACCACCGACGGTATGCATCGGCCGGCTCAGGCGTCCAGAGATCAGGATCGGGCGCACCTGCCATGATGCCGTCCGCGTCCAGCGCGCGGATCCGCTCGGCAGCCTGTTCCACGGTGAGGACCCTTGGCCCGAATGCGTCACCGATGATGCTCGCCGAGAACTCGTTCTCGCGTGCGATGACCTCGCACCCGAAGGCAGCGGCCTCGAACAACACAGTGCTCGCAACCCCGACGACCGCCCGGCACGCTGCAAGAGAGTCGTACACATCCGGATTCCGATCGATCTCCACGTTCGAGCGCGCCGCGATCCGAGGGTACCGGTCTTCGACCGCTGCGAGCTCCCCAGGGTGTGCACGGAACACGATGCTCCACTCGGGATCGACGATCTCTCGAAGATCCTCCACGAAACGATCCGTCTCCTCAGGGTTCGCACGAGACGAGATCACGAGCACGCGTCGAGGACGCAGCGACGGCGCAGAGCGCGCGAGTTCGTCGAGATGCGGCTTGCCGATCGCGGTCTTCTTCGCGGGAAGGTTCACACCATTCGACCAGAACGTACCGAACGTGAGCAGCTCATCGGGCAAGGCCCGCCGGAGAGCGGGGTCTTGGAACGCTCGACCATAGTTATACGCGGCGTGCGAAGGACCGATCCAACCATGCTGCGGTTCGGCGACGTAGGCGCCGGCGTCTTTGAACACCCCGACCGTCTCGGCGTTGTATGTATAGGCCGCGGTGTCCATGAGCACGAGCCGGGGTCGCACGCGCTGTACCACCCGACGCAGCGCGGCAATCTCGTAGGGTCGGTGGACCTCGGTGCGGAGCACCCGCTTGCGAAGCGGACCGAGCTGCGCTGACGGCACACCGAGCTGCTCGGCGAAGAAGGCGAGCAGCCGATCGATCGCGGCGATCGTCTCGGGCGGGACGACGCCACCGCGCGCCCAGAGACGCGCGCGTGCCGTGATCCCCTCGGTGCTGAGCGTCGGGCGAAAGGACGGTGCGCCGAGAGGACCCGGAAGCGGGCGTCGTTGGATCACCAGCGGATCATTCGTCTGCTCCGCGAAGGTGTCGACGAGCCAGTTGCGAGCGCCTCCTGCGCGCGATGCGAGTGTTCCCCCTCCGACGAAGAAGAGGACGTCGTGTCGACGGGCCCGCTGCGTCGCATCCCATCGGTTCGGGAGAAAGGCCTTTGCGAGACGCTCAAGCTCGCCGCGCCGTGTCCAGCTGTCAGTCGCGACGGCGACGCTTCCGGTGCTCTCCTCCGACAGCATCCAGGCCATCTGCATCCGCACCTGCGCCCAGAACGGCACCGTCGATCCCGGGAGCACCTCGAACAGTTCCTTCGGCGCGGCATCCTCGAGATCGATGATCCTCTGCATCGCCGACGTCCTCCGGAGCGAGGCTCCGTTCTCAGCTTCGCTCACAGATCCCCCCGCTTCTCCATGAGCCACTCGACGATCTGGAAATCGAACTCGCTGTCGACGTCGATCGAACGCTCCGACGGCATCTCGTAGAGGATCGTCGATGGGAAGAAGACGACCTGATCGTGGAGCAGCGACGTGCGGCGCCAGACGTAGATCGAGCCGTTCATATCAAAGCTCCGCGGCGCATCCTGCCGCCGCAGCACAGCGTCGTCGGGCGTCTTGCTCACGGCGACCGTGCCGTCGGGTCGCTCCTCGACCAGGTTGAAGTACGGGTTGCGGCGCGCCTCGGATCCGGTGATGAGCGACTCGACGTCCGCATCCTCGAACATCCGCACCGCCGCGCGGATGTCATCGATCGTGCGCAACGGACTCGTAGCATCGAGGTCGACGCAGACGTCGTACTGCTGACCGGTGCGCTCCTCCGTCGAACGCACCGCATGAGCGATCGCCGGGACCTTGCCCGCCGTGTCCGTCGCCATTTCCGCCGGTCGACGAACCACCCCGGTCGCTCCGAAGCTCGGCGCGAGTGCGAGGATCTCCTCCGAGTCGCTCGAGACGACGATCTCGTCGAACAGTCCGGAAGCCGCAGCCTGGGCGACTGAGTGTCCGAACATCGGACGCTTGGCCACGACGCGTAGATTCTTCCCGGGGACCCCCTTCGAGCCCGCTCGGACCGTGATCGTGCAGATTCTCATCGTCCTGTCCGTTCCCACGCCTGTCGTGCGCGATCGAGGTCCTCCGGGCGCCCCACGTCGATCCACTCCTCGTGGATCTCGAAGGCGCCGACTCGTCGTCCGTCGTCCATGAGCCGTGCGAGAAGCGTCGGCATGTCGCAGTATTCGTCCGTGCCGAGCGCGTCAAGGGCGGCAGGTTCGAGTACGTAGATCCCCGCGCTCACCAGCTCGCTGTGATAGGGCTTCTCGGCGAGGGCCACGACGTCGTCTCCCTCACGTCTGATCACGCCGAAGGGGATCTCGAAGCCGTACTCGCGCGCGCCGATCGTCGCGGCCGCCCCCACACCCTGGTGGAAGGTGAGCATCCGGCGCAGATCGACCTGGGTGAGCAGATCGGAGTTCATCACGACGAAAGGCACATCGATCTCATTGCGCAGCTGCGCGAGAGCTCCGGCCGTTCCCAGAGGGGCGGGCTCATGCAGATACGTGATCTCGAGGTCCCGCGAATGGCCGTCGCCCAGGTGATCCTCGATGAGGTGCCCGAGGTGATTCACCGATACATGGATCCGGCGGAAGCCCTGATCGTGCAGACGTCCGAGGATGATGTCGATCATGGGCACGTCGCCGAGCGGAACGAGCGGCTTGGGGATGTCCTTCGTGATCGGGTACAGGCGCTGTCCCCGCCCTCCCGCCATCAGCACGACGGGCGTCACCAGTGGCGTGGCGATGTGCTGGTGGTCGCCCACCACGTCGACCATCCGACCATCGTCGACCACGGCCACGACTCGGATTCCGCGCCGGACCTTGAGTTCTTCCACGACCTGCTGGCTCGCCTCGGGAGGAACGGTGGCAGGATCGCGGTTCATGACCGTACGGACGCTGTCTTCGAGAGCGCGCCCGGAGAGCAGCCCGCGGCGGATGTCGCCGTCACTCACGGCGCCGACGAGCCTGCCGTCGGCATCCTCGACGAAGACGACCTGCAGCCCGCCCCGATCGAGCTGCATGAGTGCTGTGCGAATGGTCGTCTCCGGTGCGACGACGAGTACGTCTCTGTCAAGCATCGTTGCGCATCCTCTTGTCTTCGATGGGCCGCGCCGGCACGCCTACCACCGTCGTTTGCGCCGGGACGTCTGTGATCACCACTGCGCCTGCGCCCACGACACCTCCCGAACCTACAGTCACCCCTTGGACGATCCGCGAGCCCAGACCGATGTGAGCGCCCTCACCGATCGTCACATCTCCCGCGAGGACCGCGCCGGGAGCGATGTGCGCGTGTGCACCGACGACGGAGTCGTGCTCGACGATGGCTCCGGAGTTGATCAGCGCCCCCTCGCCGATGCGCGCCCCCGCGTTCACGATCGAACCCGCCAACACCTGCACGCCGGGGGGCAGCACGACGGAGGGATCCACGAATGCACGGGGGTGCACGACGGTCGCGATGGTGAAACCCCGCGAGACGGCATCGATGTGGAGTGTGCGGCGCAGCGCGGTCGACGATGTCGACCCCAGCGCGACAACGATCGCCACGTCCTCCGGATCGAAGGCATCGAGCACGTCGTCCCCGCCGAGATGTTCGATCCCGAGGAGGCGATCGGACGCGACGGGTGCCAGGTACCCGCGCACTCGATCTCCCGAAAGTGCGAGAGCGGCGAGAACCGAGCGCGCATGCCCTCCCGCGCCGAGGAGCACGATGTCAGTCATCGATGAGCTCGCCGCGACGGTAGGCGCGTGTCGCCGGCTCGCCGACGATCTCCCAATAGTCGAACGATGTTCGTCCAGAAGCGGGGCGGAAGCAGGCGATGGCGGCTTCTGTGACCGTCTCGCCCTCGGCGATGTCTGCAGCCGCCACGAGGCTGCGACGCACGACCGCACGGTTGCCCTCCTCGACCGGCTGGCAACGCTTCTCGGCGGATCCCAGCATCGCGGGAACACGACGAAGGTCGGACACGTACGCTCGCAACCCGTCGGGATCGAGGGAGGCGGCGTGGTCGGGTCCGTCGGCGTGGACGTCGAAGGTGAAGTGCTTCTCCACGACGGCCGCCCCCAGACCGACGGCGATCACCGAGGCCAAGGAACCGAGCGAGTGGTCCGAATACCCGACACGATGCCCGAAGATCGAGGCGATCGTCTGCATGGCCCGCAGGTTCAGGTGCTCGTCCGCCGCCGGGTACTCGGTCGTGCAATGCAGGATGGTGACGTGCTCCGCGAAGTCCACGTGTTCACTGCGCCGCTGCCACGCCTCTTCGAGGATCTCCTCGGTGAGGCGGGTGGACGGCGAGACCAGTCCGTTCGCCTGCGCGACGCCTGCGGCGATGAAGCGCAGAGCACGCGCGATCTCCGGCACCTCCGCCATCCCCGTGGAAAGGATGACCGGCAGGCCCGTGCGGCCGGCAGCGACCAGAAGAGGCGCGAAGGTCAAATCGCCGGAAGCGATCTTCACCATCGGAATCCCCAATTCGGCGACCAGGAACTCGAGTCCCGGCACGTCGAAGGCCGTGGACAGGAACTGGATGCCCTGGGCGTCGCAACGATCGCGAAGCGCGCGGAACTCCTCATGGCTCAGTTCGAGCTGGCGGAGCAGGTCGCGCTGAGAACGGGCATCATCGTCCGACGTGCGCTGGTAGTCAGCGAGCGCCGCGCTCTCCAGCGCGAGGCTGTCAGCGGAGAACGTCTGGAACTTCACCGCATTCGCACCAGCCGACGCCGCGACGTCGACCAATTCCATGGCAGTCGTCAGAGAGCCGTTGTGGTTCACGCCTGCTTCGGCGATGACGAAGACATCATCGTTCATGGCGGGTGTTCTCCTCGAGGTCGTGGAACTTCTTGCGGGGCGGGCGGGGAATCACGGCGTCCCGGAGGGACTGAGCCGTGCGCGAGGCGAAACCCGGGGTACCGAAGATCGCCACCCGGTCGTTCGGTGCCGGGGCGTGGAGCGCCTCGCGCACGGCGTCGGCGATCGCACCTCGCTCCGGATGCGGGACGACCACGCTCCGGGCGAGCGGCCGTCCCTTCTGCCGATCTCCGATGAGGACAGAAGGAACGCCGAGCACCGGCGCCTCAAGTACCGTGCTCGAAGAGTTTCCAACCACCAAGGCGGAGGCCGACATCGTACTGAGGTAGCCGACCTGGCCGAAGGACTCGACGAAATCGACACGGTCAGGGTGCGATGCCACGAACTCTTCGATGCGTCGCCGCACGTCGGCCGTGCCGATGTCCGAATTCGACCCGGTGATCACGACGTGGAGGCCGTCGACGGCGAGAAGCCCTGCGAGCAGCTCGTCGAGGAGTGCTTCGGGTGCGGCGACATCCATCACGGCGGGATGGAACGTGACCAGCGCCGTCGGCTCGGGGAGACGGATGCCGAAGCGGGACTCGACGTCGGCACGTGGAAGCAGCTCGATCGCGTTCAGAGCGTCGACGATTGGTGCCCCGTGGAAGGACACGCGGTCCGGGTCCTCACCGAGCTGGATCACGCGGCGTCGGTGATCTTCGGTCGACGTGAAGTGGAGATACGCCATCTTGGTGATGGAATGCCTCAGCGCATCGTCCATCGCGCCTTCCGTCAGCTCCCCGCCGTGGATGTGGGCGACGGGGACGGAAAGGATCGTGGCCGCGGTCGTCGCGGCGAATGCTTCGAGCCGGTCCCCCAGGACGACGAGTACATCCGGGTCGAGGGTCGCGAGCGCCTCGGCGAAGATCGGGAGCGCCGCACCGACGTCGGCTGCGACGCCGAGCGCACTGTCCGTCGCCGACCAGATCGGCACCGAGGCGGTGACGCGGAATCCATCCGCCACGATCTCGGTCTCGGTGCGTCCGAACGCATCGAGCAGATGCGTCCCGGTCGCGATGATCTGGAGTTCGAGGTCGGGGTCGGCATCGATCGCCCGCAGCAGACCCCGGAGAAGGCCGTAGTCGGCGCGAGTGCCGGTGAGGACCGCTATACGTCTCATGCCACCGCCAGCGCCGGCGAGCTGGGAATGCAGATCACGCTGTCATGGAGTGCCTCCGCCACGGGCGTTCGCGCGTGCGGGAGATTCCTATAGGGGGTCTGCAGATGCAGGAGGTTCCAGAACGGACGGCATTGGAGCCCGGCATCGTTCGTGGCCTCGAGCAGAGCGTCACGGCGTTCCCTTCCGCCGCGTGTGCGGACCGCGCACAACCAGTAGTTGCTCTGGGTTCCGGTCGGCTCCGCAAGGAACACCGCGTCGTCGAAGCTCTCGAAGGCCTGTCGATACCGCTCGGCGAGACGACGCTTCGCGACGAGGAAGTCCGGGAGGCGCTCCAGCTGCGCGAGCCCCAGCGCGGCGTTCAGGTTGGGCATGCGGAAGTTGTAGGCGATCTCGTCGTGCTCGAATTCCCAGCGGTGCACCTGCTTCGCCGTCGTCGTCAGATGGCGTGCACGACGGGCGATCTCCTCGTCATCCGTGAGGATCATCCCCCCGCCCCCGGTCGTGATGATCTTGTTGCCGTTGAAGCTGAGGATGCCCATGGTGCCGAATGTGCCGGTGTGTCGCGAGCCGACGCGGCTGCCCAACGACTCTGCCGCGTCCTCGACCACAGGCACGCCGTAGGAGTCGGCCAGCTCGACGAGTTCGACGATCTGCATCGGGTGACCCAGTGTGTGCATCGGCACGATCGCGCCGATGCGCCGACCCGTCGCGGAATTCACCAGGCCGTCCGGCGTCGAGCGCGAGTCGCGAAGCACCTGGCGCACGGCTTCGACAGACATGCCCAGACTCTGCTCGTCGCTGTCGACGAAGTAAGGTTGCGCCCCCGCGTGCGAAACGGCGTTCGCGGTCGCGATGAACGACAGCGTGGGCACGATCACATCGTCTCCCGCCGCGACTCCGGCCAGTTCGAGCGCGACCTGGAGGGCAGACGTGCCGTTCGACACGGCGATCCCGTATCCCGCTCCGGTGAACTCGGCGATGCCCCGCTCGAAGTCGCCGACGAAACTGCCCACGCTGGAGACGAAAGTCGAGTCGAGACACTCATACACCTTCTGCTTCTCCGCAGCGGTGATGTCCGGGATATGAAGTCCCACGAAAGGCTCGTCGCCAACCACCCCGCGGATGGTGCGGACGAAGTCCGGTGCGCTGGTCATACGGTGTACGAGTCGGTGCGATACCTGGCGAGGTTCGCTGGATCGGTGAACCACTCCGCGGTGATCCGCAGCCCCTCGCGGAACCCGTCGATGCCTTCGTGTCGCGGGCGCCATCCGAGGAGCTCCCGCGCCTTCGTGTTGTCCGAGAACAGCCGTTCCACCTCCGAGTTCGCGGGGCGGAACCGAGCCGGGTCTTCGGTCGCCGTCGCGTCGATCCCCATCACGTCGGCGATGAGGTCGAACGTCTCGCCGATCGACACCTCGAAGCCTGCACCGAGGTTGATGACCTCGCCGACGCCGGCCGTGCTCGTCAGCGCCGTCGTGAACCCGGAGACTGTGTCGGGCACGAACGTGAAGTCGCGTGTGGGGGTAACGGCGCCGAGCTGGATCTCCCGCTTACCGGCCGCGAGCTGACTGATGATCGTCGGGATCACCGCGCGTGCGGACTGCCGGGGTCCGAAGGTGTTGAAGGGGCGGATCGTCGTCGTCGGCAGACCGAACGACGCATAGTACGAGTTCACCATCTGATCCGCGGCGATCTTCGATGCCGAATAGGGCGACTGCCCCTGAAGCGGATGCCCCTCGTCCATCGGCACATAACGGGCAGTCCCGTAGACCTCACTCGTCGACGTGTGGACGAACCGGCTGACCTCCGCCGCCCTGGCGGCGTTGAGGAGATTGAGCGTGCCCTGGATGTTCGTCTGCACATACAAGTCGGGGGCGGCGTAGGAATAGGGAATCGCAATCAGTGCCGCGAGATGCAGCACGGCGTCCCGGTCCCGCACCGCCGACATCATGAGCGCCGGGTCACGCACGTCGCCGGGGAGAAACTCGATCTGCGACGCGACTTCCGGGTCCACGCCGTCGAGCCATCCACGCGAGTCGAACGAGTTGTAGAGCACGAGCGCTCGGACGTCATGGCCATCTCTGACGAGCTGCTCCGCGAGGTGCGATCCGATGAATCCGTCAGCTCCTGTGAGCAGTACCTTCATGCAGCCAGTCTATCCGAGCACTCCCCTCCCTTACTTGGTGTAGGACAGCGTTCCACCGGCGAAGGACTGCGAACAGGTCGTCGCTGTGCAAGTCTCCGAGCTCGTGGGCCATCCGAGGTCGCCACGGATCCATCCACGCGCGCTGTAGAGCTTCATCATCGTGGCTGAGGAGGCGAAGGTGCCGTACGCGGACGAGTGGATCCAGCCGTTGACGAAGGCCTGGCCGAAACCGTTGCCGTTCGGGTCCGTGACCGTCTGCACATTCGAGTCCACCAAGCCGAGCGTGCTCTTGCTCGCGCCTAGAGAGACGTAAAGCCGCGAGATGTTCGCGTTGGTCGTCGTGACGAGAACATCCTCCTGAGGGCCTCGGACCTTGATCGCGCCGTTGTCGAAGGCCTGCCGACACACGCCGTCGACACAGGACTCGGCGCCGACCGGCCAACCCAGAGCTCCGCGCACCCATCCTGCGGGGCTGTACACCTGCATGATCGTCGTGGACGACGTGAACGTGCCCTTGCTCGACGAGTGGATCCACCCACCATCGAACTTCTGCGCGAACCCGTTGCCGTTCTTGTCGGTCACGGTCTGCACGGCCGCAGCTGCACTTCCCAGGAACCCTGCCGCCCCTCCGGCCGCCTGGTAGGCCTTCTGGATCGCGGCGTTGTTCGCCGTGAGAATGGTGACCGCGGGAGACCCGACCTGGTATCGGATGGTGCCGCCGGTGAACGACTGGGCGCAGGACCCGGCGTTGCACGTCTCGGCGGTGGTAGGCCATCCGAGCGGACCCCGCAACCACCCGGCCGCGCTGTATGCCTTCATGATTGTCGAGGACGAGGAGAAGGTGCCGCTCGCTGACGAGTGGATCCATCCCCCAGCGAACTTCTGCGACAGGCCATTCCCGTTCTTGTCCGTCACCTTCGTCTCGGCACCGGTCGGCCATCCCAGCGTTCCACGCAACCATCCTGCGGCACTGTACGCCTTCATGATCGCCGAGGACGAGGAGAAGGTGCCGCTCGCGGAGGAATGGATCCACCCTCCGGCGAACTGCTGGGTGATGCCGTCTCCGTTCGGGTCCGTCACGGCGGTTTCGGCTCCCACGGGCCATCCGAGCACGCCTCGAACCCAGCCAGCGGCGCTGTAGCCGGTCATGATCCTTGTCGAGGTCGCGAAAGAGCCCTTGGCCGAAGAATGAATCCATCCGCCGGCGAAACGCTGCGCGTCGCCGTTGCCCTGCGGATCGGTCACGTGCTGTACGGCGGCCGTGGGCGCACCGATCCAACCGGCGGTTCCCCCAATGCTCTGGTGAAGCGCACGTATGGTCGCTGTGATCTTGCTGCCGTCAGAGCCGGCAGTTGCCGCGGAGAGGGTGCCCTTCGCGAACGTCTGCGTGCAGCCGAGGTCGGTGCATTTCTCCGCTCCGGTCGGCCATCCGAGGCTGCCACGGACCCAGCCTGCGGCGGAGTACAGCGCCATGAGCTGCGAGGAACTAGCGAATGTCCCGCGTGCGCTCGAGTGGATCCAACCCCCGGCGAACTGCTGCGCATAGCCGTTGCCGTTCTTGTCCGTAACGCTCTGCACCGCTCTCAGCGGGTAGCCGAGAGGGCCCGTAGCCCCACCCGATGCTTGGTACACCGTCTTGATCGCGGCATTCGTGACCTCGGCGGCGGGCCCTGCAACGCCGCCCTTCGTATACTGCAGCACACCGCGCTGGAACGGCTGAGCGCAGACAGTGCCCGAGCAGGTCTCCGCTCCGGTCGGCCATCCGTAGGCGCCTCGCACCCACCCGGCCTTGCTGTACGCCGTCATGATCGTTGTCGATGACGAGAACGTGCCGGACGCGGAGGAATGGATCCAGCCACCATCGAACTTCTGGGCACGGCCGTCGCCGTTGGGGTCGACGACCGACTGCATCGCAGCGGCCGCGTGCCCCAGGGGGCCTGTTGCGCTGCCCTGGGCGACGTACACGGCTTTGATGCTGGCGTCGTCCACCGGAGGCACGACATAGGCGGCTTTCCCGGTGTCGTATCGAATCGTGCCACCCGCGAAGCTCTGCAGGCAGCGCTGAGAGGCACAAGTCTCCGCGCTCGTCGGCCACCCGAGCGAACCACGCAGCCAACCGGCCTCGCTGTAAGCCGTCATCACTGTCGACGACGACGCGAACGTGCCGCGAGCGGAGGAGTGGATCCACCCCTTGGAGAACTGCTGCGAGATGCCGTTCCCGTTCGGATCGCTGATGGCTTTGGGGGTAACTGAGGGGTAACCGAGCTTGCCGCCCAGCCCACCCTGAGCCGCATAGGTCGCGTACACGTCGCCGTAGACCGTCAACGCTCCGAGTGCGCGGGTCCAGGTGATGATGCCCTTCGCGTAGGTCCAGGTGCAGCGCGCGGTCGCGCTCGAGCACGACGGTTTGGCCCCTGCTGCCCCGAGGACACCGGTCGCACCCCCGAGCTTCGTGTAGAGCTGCGTGATCTCGATGAGCGGATCCACCGCCTGCGTGGATCCGAACCAGTCGGTGAAGTAGTTGTAGAAGTTGCGGTTGCCGTAGGCCGAGCATCCGTCACCCTCGCCGTAGCCGGCGCGCAGGGCGGCCGCGTTGGGCTGGTACGGCGTGTAGTAGTAGAGAGCCGACGTCGCCTTGTTCGCGACGTAGACCGGTGCGGAGCCGCAGGAGGCCTTGGGGTTGTAGAGGATGTTCCAGGTCTTCCCCGGTGCGTACCACTGGAACCACTTGCCTTCCATATAGATCTGCATCTGGCGGGCGGCGCCGTAGATCTGGTGGAAGAAGCCGATGAAGTTCGGGTCGCACGGCGCGGTGTCGGGGCATCCCTGACCGAGCGCGATCCGGTAGCGCCAGGCGCTCGGCCACGTGTGGGTGATGAGACCCTGCTCCTTCTGGAGCATCACGATCAGCACCTGCGGGTTGATGTTGCAGGCCTGCGAGACGCGATAGATGATGCGCGCGGCCGATTCGTTCGCGGCGCCCGTGTATCCGCTGCAGTACTGGTCTGCCGGGCGGGTGACCGTGGTCATCCGGAAGTCCTTCAGGCAGACGATCGCCTCGTTGTTCTCGTCACGACCACCCAGGCAGCGCGCGACCTTGCCGTTGAAGAAGGTCTGGATCTGCGCCTCGGTCATCGTGCTCTTGTTCGTGAACACGGCGTCGCTGATGAGGTTGCCCGGAGTGAAGCCGGTGAGGCTGCTTTTCGCGATCCCCGTTTCGACGGGGGCGGCGGAGGCGTTCGCGGCTGCCACCACGGGCGACGTGACCGTCGCCTGAGCAGCGGCGGCGGGAACGACCGTTCCGAGAACAAGGGCGGAGACAGCGAGGAAACAGGTGAGGAGTGGGGCGGTCCTCAGGGTGTTTCGCGAGCGTGGGGCACGTCGAGACATGTGACCAGTGTGACGGAAGTTGCAGGATGATGCCACTGTTGCGCCTCTTTGGCCACAGCACACCGGCGTGTCGCGTCGATGTGCAGGTGGCTCCCAGCCCTCAGAGGTCGGCGTGCAGACCCCAGAGCCGTTCGGCCGAACTCGCCCAGGAGAAGGCCCTGGACCGATCCGCCGCCAAGACGCGCAACCGGTCCGCGGCGGCGTCCGTGGCCTCCACCATGGCGTCCGCGATCTCCTCGGCTGCGACCAGCATGCCCCCGTCGGCGATCACGTCCCGGTGCGAGCCGCTGTCGACGGCGACGACGGGGATCCCGAGGGTCATCGCCTCGACCGCGCGCCATGGCCACCCGGCGGAACTGCTCGTCGTGGCGAACAGCGATGCCCCGGCCAGCACGGCCGCACGGTCTGCAGTATCCAGCGCGCCTCGGATGTGCGCGCGCCGCTCGGGGAGCCCTGCAGCCGAAGCGAGCTCGGCGTAACGGGGTTCCGCACCATCGGGAGCGCCCATCACGACGGCATCGATTCCCGCCGCCGCAGCGCCGCGGAAACCGTCGTGCAGATCGGCCGCCGATCCCGCCAACACCACGTACTGCGCGGGCAACGTCAGTGCCGCTCGCCGGTCGGCGGCGGCTGCGGGCGCCGCGAATCCACGGGGCGGAGCGCCCGCGACCACGCGGACGCGATCCCCGAGGCGTGCGAGTTCCGACAGCCGCTCGGCGACGGCATGCGACGGCACGACCACGGCGTCGGCATGCTTCACCGCGCGCCGCAGCATCCCGCGCTGCCAGGCGACGAGGCTCTTCGACAACTGCTCCGGTGCGTCCCAGGCGCGCAGATCCCACAGCGTGACCGTGGTCTGGTCGCTGTCGTGTACTCGGTCGTGTCGCACGAGCGGGGCCATCAGCGTCGGCGAGTGGATCATCCCTCCGCCGACCCCCGGAGCGATCCCGAGCTGCCAGGAGGCGGCCAACTCGCGGCGCCCGAGCCCGAGGGTCCGCACCTCGCCGACGCCGGCGACCGAAACCTCCGCGCCCGCAGGGACGATGGCGTCCACGGTGCACCCCGAGGGTGCCGTCGCGATCAGGCCGACCGTGAGATCGAGAGCGGCGGAAGCCTGGTCGGGGTCGACGACATGCACGAGCTGATCCAGAACCACACGCAGCCGAGCACCCATGCGATCAGGCTATCCTCGCCGCGCAGCTCCCCGTGGAGCGCACCACCCGTGCCGCGCGAATGTCAGCGTTCCCACAGTTTTCGCCCACCGCCGCACCAGCGGTTCATGCTTGAATGCTCGGGTGAGCGATGGTCGTCTTCCCGTCCGACGCCGATGGATCGGGTGGACCGTCGGCGTTCTCCTGTCGATCCTCCTCATCGCGATCGGCTGGGTGACGATCCGCGGGATCGGCGCGGTCAGCGACCTTCAGCAGGTCGCCAATGGCGCCACGCAGCTGAAGGCATCGATCGCCTCAGGTGACCTCGAGGAAGCGGAGCGGGTCTCCGGGAGCATCGCGCGCAATGCGGCGTCCGCCGACGAACTCACCTCGGACCCCGTCTGGCAGGCCTTCGGCGCTGTGCCGTGGCTGGGACCGAACTTCCGCGCGGTGAGCGAGATCGCCGAGATCGCGCACGACGTCTCGACGAACGCGCTCACACCGCTGCTCGATGTGGCAGGCGGGCTCGATCTGGCAGGTCTGGGCGTCGAAGGCGGCACGATCGACCTCGCCCCTTTCGCGGAGATCGAGAAGCCGCTCGGTACGGCGAGCACTGCGCTCAGCGCTGCGGAGCTGCAGGCCAAGCGCATCGATGCGGGCGCGACGCTGCCACCCCTCGCCGACGCCATCGGTGAGTTGCGATCCGCGGTGACGGGAGCCGCGTCGGTGGTCGGCTCCCTGCACGGCGCCTCCGTGCTGCTGCCGACGATGCTCGGCGGCGAAGGTCCGCGCAACTACGTCCTGGCCATGCAGAACAACGCCGAGTTGCGCTCCTCCGGCGGGATCATCGGCTCGATCGCGCTGCTGCACGCGGAGAACGGCACGATCACGCTGCAGAGACAGGCGTCGACCCGGGACTTCCCGCCGCTGGACACCGCTCTGCCGCTCAGCGAGTCCACGATCGCCCTGTTCGACGACCGCCCCGGTCGCTACCTCCAGAACATCACCGCCATCCCGGACTTCGCCGAGGCGGGCGAGATCATCGCGGCCCGCTGGACGGGTCGCTTCGGCGGGACCGTCGACGGCGTCATCGCCGTGGACGCCGTCGTCGCGGAGCACCTCATGAAGGCGACCGGAGACCTCGCTTTCGGACCCTTCACGGCCACAGCGGACACCGTGACGGACATCCTGCTGTCCCAGATCTATGCGGCGGTCCCCGATCCCGCCACGCAGGACGCGATCTTCGCGCAGGCGGCGGGAGGCCTGTTCAGCGCCGCACTGTCCGGCGGCGACCCCCGGGCTCTCATCGGGGCGCTGGCCACATCGGCGGACGAGAGTCGTATCCGCATCTGGAGCGCACACCCGGAGGAGGAGGCCGTTCTCGCCGCCTCCGAACTGGGCGGAACGATCCCCACGGACAGCGACGACGCGACCTACGTGGGCGTGCTGATGAACGACACCACCGGCGGGAAGATGGACTACTACACCCGTGCATCCATCACGACGTCGGTCGGCGCGTGTCAGGGCGCTCCGACCACGCAGGTACGCGTCACGTGGACGAATACGGCCCCGGCGGACGCCGCGACCTCGCTGCCCGCCTATGTCACGGCCGACGGTTTCTACGGCGTTCCCGCCGGCACGGTGCGCACGCTGATCGCGGTGTACGGGCCCGAGGGCGCGACGCCCGCCCATGTCGACCGCGACGGCGAAGAGGAAGGCGTGCAGACGGCCATGCTCGGCGATCGTTCCGTGGTGCAGCACGAGGTCTCCCTCGCCCCCGGCGAATCGACGACGATCACGGTCGAGTTCGAGGGCACGGGCGCCGGCGCGCGATTCACGGAAGTGCGGCACACACCGCTCATCGAGGCTCCGGACACCGCACGGAAACCGCTGAACTGCGCAACGTGACATTCCGCGCTCGATAGGGTAGCGTTGAGCCACTGGGGAATATCTGGAGTCTGCAATCTTGCCGTGGGGGCAAGACGACTCCACGCAGTCGGATGCAGGGGTGTATCCGGATGCGATTCCGCGTGAAATTCTGGGGAGAAATCATGCTGAAAAAACTGGCTGCAATCAGCCTTACCGCCGGCGCGCTCGTATTGATGGCGCCCGCCGTCGCATCCGCTGCGCCATCGACTGTTCCGGCCGCGTCTTCCGACTCGTACACGACGCCTCCCGGCGTCAAGGTCGGCGACCCGGTCATCGACATCTGCGAAGTCTCGACCATCGTGTTCGGACCGGGGTACTTCCTGCCGTCCGAGAACGTGAGCGTCTCGGTGTCCGGGCTCAACGCCGGGAATGCCGCCGTCTCGGGCAACACCGCCGCGACCGACGGCAGCCTGACGCTCACCTTCCGCCCGCCTTCTGATGGAGAGGGCTCCTACGCCGTCTCCTTCGCCGGCTCGCGCTCGTACACCGCGACGATCACGGTCGCACACGGTCATGATGCCGCTTCGACGTGCGACCACGATCCTGGGGTCGCACCGGCAGGCGCGGAGATGCCGCTCACGGGCGACGGATTCGAGCTCGCCCTCACCGGCGGAAGCGTCTCGCCGTGGGTCCTCGGAGGCGGCGCCGCGGCGCTCGTCGCCGGCGGTGCCCTCGTCGCGGTCGGAGCGTCTCGCCGCAAGCGCGCCTAGGTCCGGCTGCCGCCTCGCGCGGTGGTCGACTGGACGACGGTGATCCCTCCCCCTCCGATCACCGTCGTCTGGTGCATCCGGTGGCACCCACCGGAAGCCCACGGCCCGCCCCTTCTGGGACGGGAGGGCCGTGGGCTTTGTCGCGCGCTCGCGGGACGGTCCGGACGTCCAGCACCGTCTCCGGTCGACGCGGGCTCGCGGTCGTCAGGGAGCGGGGCTCGGCGTCTGCGTCGGCGGATGCAGCGACGTCGCGATCAGGTCGTGGATGAAGCCGTAGTCAGGTTCGTGCTCGTCCACGCCGAAGTCGGGCGTGAGCTCGATCGACGTCACCTGCTGCTCCTTCGCCTTCAGCATCAGGTCGAAGAACTCCGGCAGCTTGTCGGAGGGCAGATCGGTGCTGATCAGTGCCGTGCCCGCCGCAGCCACCTCATTGAATCGGGTGAGCACGGTCTGCGGAGTGAACTGAGCGAGGATCGCCTCCTGGAGCTCACGCTGACGCTTCATGCGATCCCAGTCGCTGGTGGTGTAGCGGGATCGGGCGTACCACTGAGCCGTGTCGCCGTTCATCCGCTGTGTGCCCGGCTCGATCCAGCCGATGGCCCATTCGTTCACGTCGGTGCCCGTCCACCCCTCGGGCGGTCCGCCCTTCGGAAGACGCTCGGTGACATCGATCTCCACGCCGCCCAGAGCATCGACGAGCTCCGCGAAGCCGTGCATGTCGACGAACACGTAGTACGGGATCTCAATGCCGAGGACTCCCTCCGCCGCGTCCTTGGTCGCCTCGATCCCCGGGTCGGAGCCGTGGGCGACGGCGTCGGGATAGAGCCCTGCTCCCCCGTCGTCGCGGCACACCTCGGCCGCGTTGCGCACGTGGTTCATCCACCCGTTCCAGCCGCACGTCGATGAGCTGTGCCCTTCGAAGCCGTTCGGATAGAGCTCCTGCATCGGGCTGCCCTCGCTGAACGGGGCGTTCGGGAGCTCGCGCGGGATGCCGGTGATGGTCACGGCGCCGGTGTCGGCGTTCACCGACACGACCGAGATGCTGTCGAACCGCATCGAGTCGCGTCCGTCGCCGCTGTCGGCGCCGAGCAGCAGAATGTTGTAGTAGCCGTCGCTCGGCTGCACGCTCGGGCCGCTCTGACCGAAGATCGAGCCGATCGTGCTGCGCACCGAGCCCACCGCGGTCGCCGCATACGCGGCTCCCCCGCCGACGAGGCCCAGCAGCAGCAGGGCGACGACGGGGATGGCGAGGCGCGACGGCCCGGGGAGCTTCACGAGGCGCACGAGACGCAGGGCGTCGAATGTCAGGACGATCCAGAGGACGACGTAGGCGACGAGAAGCACCTGCACGATCGTGAGGACGGCAGCCGAGAAGAACCCGCCGCCGATCGTGAGCCACAGCAGGACAGGGCGCGCGAACAGCGCGAGGCCGACAGCGACGATCGCGAGGAGCCAGGCGAGCAGAGTGGCACCGAGGCCGAAGCGACCGAGTCGACGATTACCGGCGAGCACCTGGGCCGAGCCCGGCAGCAGGAGATTCAGCGCGACCAGCCACCAGCCGCGCTTCGCCATAGTCCCCGGATCGGAGAGGTCCGGGTGCCGCAGCGGCCGGGTCTCGATCAGTGGGCGCCCTGATGCGCGCGGAGGCGCAAGGGTCACAGTGACCCCTTCAGCCGTTCGTTCTTCTCCTCGACCTGGGCCTCGAGCTCGCGAGAGTACGCCTCGACACGGTCGGCGAGGTCGGGGTCTGCCGTCCCGAGGATCCGTGCCGCGAGGAGTCCCGCGTTGCGCGCTCCGCCGATGGACACGGTGGCGACCGGGATCCCGGCAGGCATCTGCACGATCGAGAGCAGCGAGTCCATGCCGTCGAGGTAGGCGAGCGGCACAGGGACACCCACGACGGGAAGCGGGGTCATCGAGGCGAGCATGCCCGGAAGGTGCGCTGCACCCCCGGCACCCGCGATGATGACGCGGACTCCTCGTGACCGCGCGTCACGCGCGTACGACATGAGCTTGTCGGGCGTGCGATGCGCCGAGACGACCTCGACCTCGTGCGGGATTCCGAAGTCCGTGAGGGCCTGAGACGCATCGCTCATCACGCGCCAATCGGAGTCGGATCCCATGACGACGCCGACAAGAGGAACGGCGGAGGAGTGCAGTGGCTCGGTCACCAGATCAGGCTACGGTCTGCCGCTGGGAGAAACCCCGAACGCCGCGCCTCTTCGCGCGCATGTCTCGCGCCGTGTGACGCCGAGAGCGAGCGCTGCTCAGTCGAAATGGGCGGCAGCTGCCCGCGCCACGTACACGGCATCGTCGAGGTCATCGTCGACGACGTTCACATGCCCGACCTTCCGGCCGGGTCGCGGAGCCTTGCCGTACGTGTGGATCTTCGCCTGCGGGTGCGCAGCCATCGCCGCACCGAAGCGCTCATCGAGCGTGCCCGCCACCGGTCCGCCGAGGATGTTCACCATCACGGACCAGGCGGAGCGGGGCGCGGTGCTTCCCAGCGGAAGATCGGCGACCGCTCGCAGATGCTGCTCGAACTGTCCGGTGACAGCGCCGTCCTGGCTCCAGTGCCCACTGTTGTGGGGGCGCATCGCGAGCTCGTTGACGAGGATGCGTTCGTCGTCGGTCTCGAACAGCTCCACGGCCAGCATGCCCGTGACGCCGAGCCCCTCGGCGATCGTGCGACCGATCGCCTCGGCGACCTCCACGAGGCGGTCCGCGGCGGCGGGCGCCGGGGCGATGACCTCGGCGCACACTCCGTCTCGCTGCACCGTCTCGACCACGGGGTACGCGACGACCTGCCCACTCGGGCGGCGCGCCACCTGCTGGGCGAGTTCGCGCACGAAAGGAACGAGCTCCTCGACGAGGAGCGCGTCGTCTTCAGCGAGAGCATCGAGCCAGTCCTGCGCTTCGGCGGCGGCACGGACGACCCGCACGCCCTTTCCGTCGTATCCGCCGCGGGGTGTCTTCACGACGCCCGCACCGGCATGCGCATCGAGGAAGTCCTGCAGCTCGGCGATGCTCCGCACGGGAGCCCAGTCGGGCTGCGGCACACCGAGTTCGGCGAGCCGGGCCCTCATGACGAGCTTGTCCTGCGCGAACTGCAGGGCATCGGGGCCCGGATGCACCACGACCCCGTCGGCGACGAGCGCTCGCAGGACGTCTTGCGGAACATGCTCGTGGTCGAACGTCACGACGTCGACGTCCGCCGCGAAAGCGCGCACGGTTTCGAGGTCGCGGTAGTCACCGATCGCGGTGGCCGCGAGCGCGGCCGACATCCCCTCGCCCTCGGCGAGCACTCGCAGGTCGAGACCGAGCTCCACCGCAGGTGCGATCATCATCCGGGCCAGCTGTCCTCCGCCGATCACGCCAACACGCAACGCCATGTGCCGTCTCCATTCGTCTGCACCCATTCTCGCGCACCGGGAGGGCCGGATTCGACACGCTCCGGGTCAGCCTTCAGCGCACGTCCCTGCCGCGAGCGGCGATCTCACATCGGGTGTGGTTCATCGCCGCCGGCCTGCGCGTCGCGATGCGCCAGGATCTGCCCGACCTCGATCTGGTCGGCGAGCGTCTCGTGCACGAGGGTGACGTTCGGGACGTTCGCGAGTCGGAGCGGCGCATCGACACCGTTGGAGAGGATGATGTTGCCCGAGCCCCACAGCCGCTGGAGCGGACCACGGCGAACCGCGATCGTGTATCCGCGGGCGTGGGACATCTCGCGACGCCCGCGAGCGCCGATGCCATGGTGCGCGATGACCCGCCTGGTCGTGACCGTCGTGCTGCGCGAGTACCAGATCACGAAGGGGATGACGACCGCGAGGATGACCAGGAGACCGGCTGCGGCGAGCAGCATCCAGTCCTCGAAGCCCGCGGGCAGGTTGCCGTAGAAGTACGCCGTCGCACCGAAGGTCGCGATGAGCACGAGTGCCGACCAGAACAGCCGACGCGCGTGGCTCCGGAAGCGCGCGATCAGCAACTCCTCCGAAGGCGTACCGGGCGGCGGCATCAGGGGCCGCCCGCCGAGCGTCACAGGCTGGGTCACACCACCATTGTGCCTGTGATCGCCGACATCGCCGTCTGGACGACGGCGTGTCAGTTTCCGGCAGGGCGGACGTGGACGACGTCACCGGCGGAAATCGCCTGCTGCTCGCCGTCGACGGACACCACCAGGCGCCCCTCCGGATCGAGTGCTGTGGCCACGCCCTCCAGGATCCGGCCGGCCGGCAGAGACACGCGGACCGCCTGCCCGATCGTCGCGCATCGGGCGGTCGCCGCCGCATGCAGCCCGCTCCTGCCCGCGTCACCCGTCGAGACGAGCGCGGACAGCAGATCATCCAGCGCGGTGAGATACGCCGCCAGGAGCCGATCCTCGTCGGCCTCGACGTCGAGGGCCGCGAACGACGTGGCCGTCGGCACCGGAAGCTGCTCGACCGTCATCGCCGTGTTCACACCGGCGCCGACGACCACCGCATCCCCCGTCGCCTCGGCGAGGATGCCGCAGATCTTGCGTCCGTCGACCAGTACGTCGTTCGGCCACTTCACCCCGACGTCGTGCTCCGGCAGCTGCGCTGCGACCGCGTCCGACATCGCCACCCCGGCGGCGAGCGGAATCCAGCCTCGTGTCGCCGGGTCGAGCGGCAGAGCGCGCAGAAGCACGGAGACGGCCAAGGCCGTGCCCGCCGGGGCGACCCAGCTGCGGTCGAGGCGGCCTCGGCCCGCGGTCTGGTCGCGCGTCACGATGGTCGACAGATGCGGCCAACCGACGACATCCCCCGCGTGCGCACGAAGATCGGCGTTCGTCGACCCGGTTCGCTCCCGCACCTCGAGTCGAGGGACGATCGGATGCGCCAGCGAGAAGTCCACGCTCATACTTCCTCGTCGTCGACTTCTTCGTCGTCGTCGTCCTCGTCCTCGCGGATCGCCCCGACCTCGTGGGCCTGCCACCGCTCCCACTCCTTCATGAGCCCGTCGACCGCCGCGTGGAACTTCTCCGTGGCCACTCCCTGTGTCGTGTCACCGAAGTAGTGCTGCACCCACATCCGCAGACGAGCGGTGGCTGCCTCGTCGGCTCGCACGCGTTCGACCTCCGCGACGATGTCGTGCGCGGCCTCCGCCGTCAGCCATTCGCAATCAGCCAGATAGCCCTGCGTGTCGATGGAAGCACGTTCGTCGGTCGGACGCGTGATCATCAGCGGCTTCCCCGCGGCCAGACGGTCGTAGACCATCGCGGAGATGTCGACGATCGCGACATCGGCCGCCGTCAGCTGCCAGCCGAGCTCCGGTGCATGATCGTAGACGTGCTGCGCCGTCGGGTCCGCCGCATTCGCGGCAGCGATCGCCGCGATGATCCGCCGGTGGGCGGCCCCGTACGCCTCGTCCACGACACCGCTACGCGGGTGGGGACGGTAGATCACCCGATGCGCGCCGGTCGCCAACAGTCGCGTCACGAGCGCTTCGCCGTGCGTGGCGATCGACCCGTAGTGGGCACTCGGGCGGTCCCCCTCCCATGTGGGCGCGTAGAGGACGACGGTCCGCTCGTCCGGCACGAAGGGGAGCGTTCCCGAGTAGTGATCCGCCTGCGGCCGGCCGATCTCGATGGTGCGGCGATCCACGTCATAGTCCCACAACGTGCGCGACAGCCGATCACGCGCAGCCTGACCGGCCACGAAGGCGTAGTCGTAGGCCTTGTACTGATTCGTGGTCATGTACATCTTGTCGGACTCGCCGTGGTTGATGAACACGTGCCACCGCCGCCCGTAGCGGAACATCTGGAAGTTGCGGGTGTTCTGGTTCACGTACAGCACCACGCGGATGTCCTGCGTCGCGATGAACCGTTCGAGGTCGCGGACCTTCGGCACGAAGGCGACGGGAGGGGAATCCTCCTCGAGCAGCCTCTCGGTTCCGGTCGCCTGACGCGAGAGCACGACGACGGGCCACCGCTTCGCAAGCTCGGCCAGCGGGCGGTACCACTGACGCATCTGATACATGTTCACGGCACCGTCGGCGAAGTACACCGCCACCTGGAAGTGGTCGGTCGGGAGGGGTTCGCGTTCCGAGAGCCGCCGACGCACGCGTTGCACGGCGGTGCGGGATGCGAGCGCCCGCGTCAGCAGTCGGTACGCCTTCTTCGCATCAGACAGTGCACCCATCCCTCCAGAATAGTTCGTCGGGGCGGCGTCGTCCGGCGCCTGCGGACGGATCCGGGGCCGGAAGGGCGATAGTCCGCGTCCTCCTCAGGATCAGTGGGAGCCACCGTGACATGATCGTCATGTGCCAGCCGACGAATCAGCCGCTCCCCTGCCCGGGGTGTCCTTCGTGATGCCGGTGCTCAACGAGCGCGCCTACCTCGAGCACGCGATCGAATCCGTGCTCGCCCAGGACGTCGATGTCCCCACCGAGCTCGTCCTCGCGCTGGGGCCGTCGAACGACGGCACGACGGAGCTCGCTCAGCGCCTGGCTGAGCAGGACGAGCGTATCCGGCTGGTCGACAATCCCGCGGCGCACATCCCCGTCGGACTCAACGCCGCGATCCGAGCGAGCCGCTATTCGACGATCGTGCGCGTCGACGCGCACTCCGAGCTCTCCGCCGGCTACGCCGCCCGGGCGCTCCGGACCCTGGAACGCACCGATTCGGCCAATGTGGGCGGCGTCATGCACGCCGAGGGACGCACACCGTTCCAGAAGGCCGTCGCCCGCCTGTACAACTCCCCCGTCGGACTCGGCGGAGGCGCGTACCACGGCAGCTCCCAGGAGGGCGAGGCCGAGTCCGCCTATCTCGGCGTCATGCGACGCGAGGTCCTGGACGAGGTCGGCCTGTTCGACGAGTCGATCCGGCGTGGCGAGGACTGGGAGCTCAACCTTCGCATCCGTCAGGCCGGGCACCGTGTCTGGTTCGACCCCGAGCTGTCCGTCACCTACTGGCCCCGCGAGAGCTGGATCCGTCTGGCGCGCCAGTTCCGCGCGACCGGCGCCTGGCGCGGCGAGCTCGTGCGTCGGTTCGGTCGCCGCAACGGAATCCGCTACTTCGCGCCGCCTGCGCTCGTGCTCCTGGTCCTGCTCGCCCTCGTGACGGGGATCCTCCAGCTCACCGGAGTGCTCGGCGGCGCGGTCTCGCTGATCGTCTCCCTCATCGTGTACGCACCCCTCGCGCTGTATCTGCTCCTCGTGCTGGGCGTCGCTCTGGCGCCGCGTGGCGGCGGTGTGCGCCAACGGCTGTGGACCATGCTCGTGCTGCCGACCATGCACCTGTCCTGGGGAATCGGCTTCCTCGGCGGCGTGCTCCGCGGAGCCCGCGACACCGTCGACGCGTCTCGCCTCGGCACTCGCAACACTCCGCTGCCCTGAACCGCTCCGGCGGCGAGGCCGTCAGGGCGTGACGAAACCGAGATCGAGGATGCGGTCCACGACGCGCTGCGCGGCGTGGCCGTCGTCTCGGGGGTTGAACTGTCGACGCCACGCCGCGTACCGCTCGGCGAATGCGGCTTCGTGACCCGCGTCCTCGAGGGCGGCGGTGAGCTCTTGCTGCGTGCGCACCAGGGGTCCCGGCGCGCGTTCGGCGAGGTCGAAGTAGAAGCCGCGCAGCTGTCCACGGTAGTGATCGAGGTCGGGCACCAGGAAGTACATCGGCTTGCCGGTGACGCTGAAATCGAACATCACCGAGGAGTAGTCGGTGATCAGCGCGTCGGCGGCGAGCAGCAGCCGCGCGGTCTCCGGATACCCCGTCACGTCGATGACGCGCGCGCCGTCGCGGTCGCGGCCCTGTTCGAGCGTCCGGGAATGGCCGCGCACGAGCACCACCGCGTTGGCCTGACGTGCCAGGAGTTCGGGGTCGATGAAGTCGACCATCTCGGTGCGGTCGTCTCGCCAGGTCGGGGCGTAAAGGAGCACCCTCTCTTCGGCCCCGATGCCCAGGGAGCGGCGGATCGCGGCCGGGTCTTCCGAGATCAGCGTGTCATTGCGGGGGTAGCCGTCCACCCAGATCGGGCGCCCGAAGAACGCGTATGCCTTGCGCAGAATGCGTTCCGAGTAGGCGTTCTGCGCCAGGAGGACGTCCCAGCGGCGGGACTCCTTGACCACCGCCGCCATGCGTCGCGGATCGAAACCCGGCCGGTGCAGCGCGAGCCGCTTCAGCGGGGTGCCGTGCCAGGTCTGCAGGACCTTCTGACCCGGCTTGCGGGCGAAACGACGCCGCAGCCAGTCGTTGACGACGAGCAGACGCGCCGCTCCCCGTGCATGCCACCACTGGGGGCTCCCCTCGACGACCGCGATCGCGCCCTCCGGGACCTCGACCGAGAGGTCGACGACGCTCCAGTAGCGCCGCACCTGCGGAGCACGAGTCGCGAGCTCGCGGTCGATCGCGCGAGGATTGCAGCCGACGCTGCGACCGTAGAAGCTCTCGAAGAAGACCGCGTTCTCGGTGCCGCCGCTCTGGGCGACGTAGCGCTCCTCGAGCGTCGACCTGCCTTCCACCGTCTCGTACACGGGATCGATCGGCGCGGCGATGCGGACCGTGCTGCCGTCGACGGCGATGCGCACGCCGGTCAGGACGACAGGATCGATCCTCAGCTCCTGCAGGTCGACATCCGAGATCCGCAGCTCGTACGTTCCGGACGGTAGCGGGAGTGACGGGCCGCCCCAGCGCGACGCCTCCAGCGGGAACGCGGCCTTCCACGTCTTGCCGCCGCCGCTGATGCGGGCCTCGACCCGTGCGCGCGGTCCGACCAACACGGCTTCCGCCGGTCGTGCCCCGGTCCCTGCGACGACCAGCGCCTGTGCCGTGTCGTCGATGCGGGCCGTTGTCATGCTGCTCCCTTCGGCGCGGGAATCCCCCGTGCGCGGATCACGTCATAGACGCGCTCGGTGTTGCGCCCGTCTCGATACGCGTGCATCCCCGCGCTGAGCGTAGCGGACCGCACGGACGCCGCGTCGTACACGCGACGGTCGGCGAGCAGATGCTCGAGCTGCGCGAGCAGCCCCGTCCAATCCGCGGCCGCGTCCTGGCCCGCGACCTCTTCGTATCGACCGTAGAAGCCGCGTGTCCGCGCGTACTGCTGGGCGTCGGGCGCCAGGAAAAGGACCGGCATCGGCAACAGCCCCACGTCGTAAGCGAGAGAGGAGTAGTCGGTGACGAGCACGTCCACCGCCGGCAGCACGGGCGTGACGTCGGCGATCACGGTCGAGCCCAGAGCGCGGACCCGCCTGCTCGGCAGGGGCGGCGCGTAGCCACCTTCCCCCAGCGGGTGCGAACGCACGAGGAGAACGGCGTCCTGCGCTTCGAGGAGACGGATGATCTGAACCCACTCCGCCGCAGACGGAACGGCGGGGTCGGGAGCGCCGTCCCGCCAGGTCGGCGCGTACAGGACTGTGCGCGCGGACACGGGGATGTCGCCGACGACCCGGCGGAGAAGTGCGGATGCGGCGCTGCGCCGCTCCTCCCCCGAACCCGCCGAGAGGACATCGACGCGAGGCTCGCCGGTCACGACGACCCGGTCGTCGCCGAGACCGAATGCGGACTCCAGCCTGCCCCTCGCGCGATGCGACGCGGCGGGCAGCACACGGATCCGCTGCGCGGCGGCGCGGTAGAGCACCGCGATCGCGCGACGCAGCAGCGGCGCACCGGGGACTTTCGGCACCTCGGTCGTCGCCGGCGAGTCCAGCCCGATCCGCTTGAGCGGGATGCCGTGCCAGAGCTGGACGACGAACGCGCCACCGTTCGCATAGCGGTTGACATCGCCCAAGCCGTGAGTGACCACCAGCACACCGGCCCTAGCGGTCGCCCACCAGCCGCGCAGGCCGCCCTTGCGGGCGAAACGGATGCCGAGTGCGGCCGCCTCGCGGTCTTCGCGTTCGGATGACGTGAGCCAGAGCGTGTCATGGCCCGCCGCTGCCGCGTGCTGCTGCATTGCGAGCGCACCGTCGCCGATCCCGGCACCGCAGCCGAACACCCAGCGCCGCCCTCGCGGGAGGAGAAGAGTACCGATGCGTCCCACGGCATACAGCGGGATCCGGAGCAGTTTGGCCGCGTTGCCGGTGCCGAAAGAGAAGGACGCCACCCCGCGAGCCTATCGCGCGGGGTGGCGGCCTTCGCTGTGAGGCTCGGGTCAGCCGGCCAGTTCGCCGAGGGTCACCTCGACGTCGTAGTCCTTGCCGTTGCGGACATATGTGACGGTGGCCTTGCTGCCGGCCGCTGCCGCACGCACCTGCGCGGTGAGGTCGGTCGCGCTGGTGATCGGCACCCCGTTGAAGGAGGTGACGATGTCGCCCTTCTCGATGCCGGCTGCGGCAGCAGCCCCGCCCTCGTTGGCCTTGGCGATGTAGGCACCGGCGACGGTAGCGCCCTCGATGCTCGATGCGTCCTGGACGGATGCGTTCAGCAGACCGTGGGTCGCTGCGCCGTCGGCGATGATCTCCTCGGACACTCGCTTGGCGATGTTCGAAGGGATCGCGAAGCCGATGCCGATCGAGCCGGACTCCTCGGAGCTGCCCGAGCTCGCGATCGCCACGTTGATGCCGATCAGCTCGCCCTTGCTGTTCACGAGCGCTCCACCGGAGTTTCCGTGGTTGATCGCGGCATCCGTCTGGATGACGGCGATCGAGATCGACTCCGAGGTCTGCTGCTGCTCGCCGCTGCCGGGGATGTCGAACTGGAACGGCCCCTGGCCCTGGCCCTCGGGAGACTGCTCCTGCGGCGCGTCTTCGGCGGACGAGTCGGGCAGAGCGGAGGACGCGATCTGGATGCTCCGGTTGAGCGCGCTCACGATGCCGGTCGTCACCGAGTTCGCCAGGCCCAGCGGGGCACCGAGCGCAACGGTCGTGTCGCCGACGTTGAGCTTCGACGAGTCGGCGAAGTCGATGGGCGTGAGTCCCTGGGCGTCCTTCAGCTTGATCACGGCAAGGTCGTAGATCGGGTCGGTGCCGACGACGGCGGCCTCGTAGATCTTCCCGTCCGACGCGGTCACGCGGATGGTGGGATCTGCCGCTGCACCGCCGAGCGTGACGACGTGCGTGTTCGTGAGCACGTAGCCGTCGTCGCTGATGATCACGCCGGAGCCGCTGCCGGCTTCCTGCGAGCCGGCGACCTCGATGGTGACCACGGACGGCAGTGCGGAGGTCGCGACCGCGGTGGTCTCGTTGACCGAGCCGGGGTTGTTGACCGTCACGGTCTGCGGCCCGGTCGCCGTGCCGGAGGAAGGGGTGTCCTGGAGCCCGTTCAGCAGCGCGCCGCCGCCGAAGCCCGCGACGCCGCCGACGAGTGCGGCCGCGACGATCAGCGCCGCGAACTTCGTGCCCCCGCGCGACTTCTGCTCCTTGGTCTTGGTGCCATCGCCGACGAGCGGCTCCGCGCCGTACGGCTGCGTGGGCTGCGTGTGCGACGCCGTCGGGATACCGAAGGCCGCGCCCGAAGCGGCGCCCGTCGCCGGCGCAGATGGCGCGCTGAATGCGTGCGGCACCGGCGCGACCTGCGGCGCTGGCGACACGTGCGACGTGAACGTCGACGGCACCTCGTGCCCCTGCACCGGTGCACCGGGCGTCGGCGCGGCGGTGGCGGGCGCGGCGGATGCCGACCCGGTCGTGTCAGCGGCGGCAGGCGTCGCCGGCTGAGCGGCGACCTCTGCAGCCTCGGTGGACGGCACGGCGTCGTTCGACGCGGGTGCCGAGTGGTCCTGGGTGTTGTCTTCGTTCATGGTGTGTGCTCCTTCAACGACCACTTCAGAATGACGCCTGTGTCTGTGTGTTCCTTATGTCGACGATGAGTTTCAGCTATGGCCTTAGCCTGTTCTTCATGAGTGTCATTCCCGGCGCATGGCGGCGCACGGCGGCCGGTGCAGGCCTGCTCGCCGCAGACGGAACCGTCGCGCCCACCATCTTCGCAGAGATGTCCGCCGCCGCAGCCCGTACCGGGGCGATCAATCTCGGACAGGGCTTCCCCGACGAGGACGGACCATCGGAGGTGCTCGAGGCCGCCCGCAGCGCGATCGCCCACGGAGCCAATCAGTATCCGCCGGGTCGCGGCATTCCCGACCTGCTCGCCGCCATCAGCGAGCACCAGCGGCGCTTCTACGGCCTCGACGTGGACCCGGCCGACGAAGTGATCGTGACGGCCGGCGCCACCGAGGCGCTCACGGCGACGCTGCTCGCGCTGATCGACGGTCCCGACGACGAGGTGGTCGTCTTCGAGCCGTACTACGACTCGTACGCCGCGGCGGTGGCGCTGGCGGGCGCACGACTGCGCACTGTCCCCCTCCGCGCTCCCGACTTCCAGCCCGACCTCGATCAGCTCGCCGCGAGCGTGACGGACCGCACCCGGATCATCCTCGTCAACGATCCGCACAATCCCACGGGTGCGGTCTTCGGTCGCGACGTGCTCGAGGAGGTCGTCCGGCTGGCCGCACGGCACGACGCCGTCATCGTCACCGACGAGGTCTACGAACACCTGGCGTTCCACGCGCCGCACACCCCGATCGCCACACTCCCCGGAGCGGCCGAGCGCACCCTCACCATCTCCTCGGCGGGCAAGACCTTCTCCGCGACGGGATGGAAGATCGGCTGGGTCCACGGGCCCGCCGACCTCATCACCGCCGTCCTCACCGTGAAGCAGTACCTCACGTACGTGAACGGCTCCCCCTTCCAGCCGGCTGTCGCGGTGGGGCTCCGCTTGCCCGATTCGTACTTCACGGATGCCGCGACGGCACTCGCCCGCAAGCACGAGATCCTCGGCGAAGGACTGCGCACCGCAGGATTCACGGTGTACGCCCCGCAGGGCGGCTACTTCACGGTGGCGGACGCGACGGCGCTCGGCGGCGCGGACGCCGCAGCATTCTGTCGTTCTCTGCCGGAGCGCGCCGGAGTCGTGGCGATCCCCCTGACGGCGTTCGTCTCCGAACCCCACCGGCACGAGTACTCGGGCCTGGTGCGCTTCGCCGCCTGCAAGCGCGTCGACGTGCTCGAGGAGGCGGCTTCGCGGCTGGCGCGGTTCTCCGCCTGACCGGCTCTCCGCTCGCAGCGGATCACGCCATCAGCGCGGTACGACCGCGTATCTCCGCGCGCGCAGCGAGGGATTGCTCCGGCGCACCCGCTCGATCGCGGCGGCCTCCACGACCGCGACCGCGATGCCGGGGGCTGTCCCCACCCCCGCCAGGACCACGCCCTGCGGGTCGATGACCTGCGAGTGGCCGACACCGATCGGCGTCGGGTGATCGGCCGCGACCACGTAGACGGTGTTCTCGATCGCGCGCGCGGCGAGCAACGTCGTCCAGTGGTGCTCCTTGAGTGGACCTCGGACCCACTCGGCGGGGACGACCAGGACGTCGGCCTGCGCGTCGACGAGAGACCGGGCGACTTCGGGGAACCTCAGGTCGTAGCAGGTCATGAGCCCGAAGCGGAGTCCGCCGAGCTCGAACGTCGCGGCCTCCCCCACTTCCCCGGGTTCGATCCAGTCGGACTCGGTCTGCCCGAAGGCGTCGTAGAGATGCTGTTTGCGATAGACGGCGAGGATGCCGTCACCGCGCACTGCGACGACAGCGTTCCGCACTCGATGCCCATCGGAGGCTCGCTCGACGAGGCCGGCGACGATCACCACCGCGCGGTCGGCGGCCAGCGCGGTCAGAGTCTCGACGAACTCGCCGTCGAGACCCTCCGCATTCGCGGCGAGGGTGTCGTCCATCGGGTCGACGAAGTAGCTCGAGTACTCGGGGAAGACGATCAGCTTCGCGCCCCGCGCGGCAGCGTCGGCAGTCAGTTCCGCGATCTGCGCGAGGTTGTCGGCTCGGGAAGCGGTCGGCGCGAACTGGCACACGGCGACGGCGACGGCGACGGCGACGGCAGGGGTCTCAGGCATATCCCCATCCTCTCGCATCGACACGCCCGGGGCGTCGCGCAGGGCGGCCCCGATTGGCCGGGCCCCGGGATCCGTGATAAGTTACTTCTTGTGCCGCGGGGTGGAGCAGTTCGGTAGCTCGCCGGGCTCATAACCCGGAGGTCGCAGGTTCAAATCCTGTCCCCGCAACAAATGAAAGGCCCTCTGACTCGGAGAAATCCAGGTCAGAGGGCCTTTCGCTTTGCCCGGATGAGTCCGATGATTGCGAGGACGAGTCCGACGATTGCGGCGACGAGCCCGAGGATCACATCGGCCGGAGACGAGAATGGGCGCCCCCGAGGGGGCGCCCATTCTGCTCTCCGTGACGAAGGGGTGATCACTCCCCCGCTGCGGACTCCAGCTGTAGCAGCTTCTCGACCGCCGCGGTGAGGCGCTCGTCGGCCTCGGCGAACTTGGCGAGGTCACCGGCCTTCAGTGCCGCTTCACGGTCGATCAGGGCCTCCTGCGCCGAGGCCAGGGCGTCCGCCTCGGCGTTCGTCGGCTGCGTGGGCTCTGTCGGCGTCTCTCCGGTCTCCGGATCCTCTGTCCCGGGTTCGGTGGGTTCGACCTCGTCGTCACCACCGGTCGCACCGGAGTCACCGCCGAAGAGGGTGTCGAGCGCCTCGGTGAGGGTGTTCTCGAACGCGACCCGGTCACCGAAGGCGACCAGCACCTTCTGCAGACGCGGCAGCTGCGTTCCCTCGGACGACTGCACGTAGACGGGCTGCACGTAGAGCAGACCGCCACCGACGGGCAGCGTCAGCAGGTTGCCGTAGATCACCTCGGACTCCCCCTGCTGCAGCAGGTTGAGCTGGGGAACCACCGACGTATCGGAGTTGTAGGTGTTCTGCACCTGACCGGGACCGGGAACCGTGGTGTCGGTGTCGATCTCGAGCATGCGCAGCTGGCCGTAGCCCTCTGCCTTCTTGCCCTTCTCGGAACCGGCATCCGAGTCCACCGCGAGGTAGCCCATCAGCACGTCACGGCTTCCGCCCGCGCCCTGCGAGTTCGGGATGAACGTCGAGAACATCGAGAACCGCGGCGAATCCTGGCCGGGCATCTGCATCGTCAGGTAGTACGGCGGCTGCAGCATCGCCTCGCTGCGCGGGTCGTTCGGCGTCTGCCAGCGGTTGTCCTGCTGAGCGAACGAGCCGGCCTTGTCGACGTGGTAGACGCCGAGGACGTCACGCTGCACCTTGAACAGGTCGGTCGGGTAGCGCACGTGGCTCATCAGCTCGCCCGACATGTCGCTGATCGGCTTCAGCGTCGACGGGTAGATCTTCTGCCAGGTCTTGAGCACCGGGTCTTCGTCATCCCATGCGTAGAGCGTGACGGAACCGTCGTAGGCATCGACCGTGGCCTTGACCGAGTTGCGGATGTAGTTGATGTCATCGATGGCGAGCGTCGGTGACGGGACGTTGGAGTCCGCGATCGCGTCGGACAGGCTGACGCTCGTCGAGTACGGGTACGTCGAGCTGGTCGTGTAGCCGTCGACGATCCACACGATACGACCGTCCACCACGCTCGGGTACGGGTCGCTGTCGAGCTCGAGGTACGGAGCGACCTTCTGCACGCGGGTCTTCGGGTCACGGTCGTACAGGATCTGCGATTCCTCGTTCACCAGGTTGGAGAACAGGATCTGCTCCGACTGGAACTTCAACGCGTAGAGAAGCTTCGTGAACGTGTCGCCGATCTGCGGACCGCCGCTGCCCTCGAACGTGGTCTTCGTCTCGCTCGAGCCGTCCTTGCCGCGCGGGTAGTCGATCTCCGCCGGCTCGGAGCCGTCGGGAGCCCCGACGATCGAGTACTCGGGCGAGTTCTCGCCGAAGTAGACCCGCGGCTCGAAGTTCTCTCGGTCGGACAGGAACCCGGAGGTCGGGATGCCGCGCTCGAGGAACACGGGCTCACCGTCGGTCGTCCGCTGGTTGCCCGCGGCCGCGACGAGGCCGTAGCCGTGGGTGTAGACGGCGACACGGTTGTTCCAGTTGTCTCCGTCGCCGAGACCCGACATGTCGAGGTCGCGCACGGACACCACGGTGTCCTGCATCTTCCCGTCGATCTCGTACCGGTCGACGTCCATCGTCTTCTGGAATTGGTAGTACCCGCGGTACTGCTCGAGCTGACGGACGGTCGGCGGGATGACCTTCGGGTCCATGATACGTGTGGACGCCGTGGTCTCCGCGTCGGCGCGCAGCTGGCCGGCCTCGGCATCGGTCTTGGCGGCGAAAGGCGTCGTCTCGAGGTTCGCGACCCCGTACGCCTCCTTCGTGCCGTCGATGTTCCGCTGGTAGTACTCGGCCTGATAGGCGTTCTGGTTCGGCTTCACCTGGAAGGTGGTGACCACCCAGGGGTAACCGACGCCGACGACCAGTGCGGCGACGATCAGCAGTGCCGTGGCCGCGAGCGGGAAGCGCCAGCGGCCGATGACGGCCGTGACGAAGAAGAGGATCGCGACGACGCCGGCGATGATCGCGAGGATCGCGAGGCCGGGGATGGTCGCATTGACTCCCGTGTACGCGGCACCGGTGATGCGGTCGTCGGGCTGCACCAGCGTCTTGTACTGGTCGAGCCAGAGGCTCGCCGCCTGCACGAGCAGGTAGAGCCCCGCGATGACGGCGAGCTGGATGCGAGCGGGCTTGGAGATGCGCAGCTCACCCTGGCCGATGCGCACCGAGCCGTAGAGGTACGACACGAGCGCCGTGACCAGAAGCGACAGCAGCAGGACGGCCGAGACGAACGCGAGAAGGATCGAGTAGAACGGCATCGCGAACATGTAGAAGCCGGTGTCGATGCCGAACTGCGGGTCGACACTCGAGGTGGCGACGCCGTTGGCCCACAGCCACACGGTCTTCCACTGCCCTGCGGCGGCGAACCCGGCGAACAGTCCGAAGAAGATCGGCATCCCCCACATCGCCAGACGGCGCAAGGGTTCGATGACCTCCTGGTATCGGTCCAGCTGCGAGCTGAGTCGCACGTAGACCGGGCGCAACCGGTACGCGAGCTGGATCGCGACGAACAGGGGCACGGCCATCCCGAGGAAGCCGACGACGAACATCACCGCCGTGGCGATCCACTGCGTGGTGAGAACCCCCGTGAAGCCCACCTGATCGAACCACAGGAACTCGGTGTACAGGGAGGCGAACACGAAGAACACCGCGATCAAGGCGGCGATGATCACCAAGGAGATGCCGAGAATACGTCGGGACGTTCGAGGCGTGGCCGGATTCGATGCTGAGGGTGAGGTCACCCTTCCATCCTAGGCATCGCTCACTGTGCGCGGGCTGTCATCCCGATCACGGCGAGGTCACGGCCGCTCTCGAGGATCAGCCGGCGACGCGTTCGCAGGTGGGCAGCGAGGCGACGTCGCCGTCGTCCGCGATGACCTCGAGCGCCGCGAGCGACTCGTCGAGCGTGGCCGTGCGGATCACCTGCAGCCCGTCGGGAACGTGCCCGACGACCTCGTCGCAGTTGGCCTCCGGGGCGAGGAAGTACTCCGCTCCGGCGTCACGCGCACCGTACAGCTTCTGTCGGATACCGCCGATCGGTCCGACCGTGCCGGCGGCGTCGATCGTTCCGGTGCCGGCCACATTCTCCCCACCGTTGAGCTCGCCCTCGGTGAGGGTGTCGATGATGCCGAGCGCGAACATCATCCCGGCGCTCGGGCCGCCGACGTTGTCGAGCTGGATCGTCACGTCGATCTCGAAGTCGTAGTCGGTGCGGAGCGTGACGCCGATCAGCCAGGTCGTCACTCCCCCCTCGGTGTGCTCCTCCGGGGTCACCTCGACGCTCTGCTCCTCGCCGTCGCGCAGCACCGTGAGGGTCACCGGGTCTCCCCCGGCCTTCTGGATCGCGGCCCGCAGCTCCGTCGCCGACTCGACAGCCGTGCCGTCGATCCCGGTGATCACGTCGTCGGCTTCGAGGGTGCCGTCGGCCGGAGAGTCGGCGACCGCATCCACGACCACGACCTCTGCGCCTGTGTCGTAGCCGAGCTCGTTGAGCGCGGCCGCCGTCGCCTCGTGCTGCGAGTCGACCATCAGCGTGGCGTTGCGCTCGTCGCGCTGCTCGGTCGTGACCCCCTCGGGGAAGACCGAGTCCAGCGGCACGACAGCGCGCGACGAGTCCGTCCAGGCCAGCGCCAGCTCGAACCAGCTCGGGGTGCGCTCCCGGTTGCCGACGACTTGCACGGTGGTGAGGTCGAGGGTGCCCGCGGTCTCGAACGTCTCGGCGCCTTCGACCTTGATCAGGGGAACCTCGTCGCCCTCCTTGTCCGTCGCGGTGCCGAGGGTGTCGTAGACCGGACCCGGCCGCTGGATCACGTACGGCGACGGCAGGAATGTCAGCACGACGAGGGCGACGAGTGCGACGACCAGCGCCCAGACTCCGAGTCCGAGCTTTCCAGACCGCGTTCGATCCACTGCATTCCTCCGTCGTTCGCGGGCGGCGTACACCGATCTGCCCGCATCGGGTTCGCGCGCAGAAACCTGTGACTAGCGTAGAGGCCACGGCTTCAGACCTGCTGAGAGGCGAGCGACATGGCAGACAACGACCCCACCCCCGAGGACTTCCAGGAGTTCCTGCGAAGGATGCTCGCGAACCAGGGCGGTGGCGACATCGACCCCGAAGCGCTTCGAGGTGCCTTCGAAGGCATGGACGGCTTCACCCTCGACCCCGCGATGATGCAGACGATCATGTCGCAGCTCCAGGGCGCGTTCGGCGGCGACCCGTGGGAGAACGCGCTGCGGCAGGCCCTGTTCATCGCCAACCGCGACGGACAGGGCATCACCGAGGGCTCCCGCACCTCGCTCGCGGATTCCTTCTCCCTCGCGAACCTGTGGCTCGGCGAGGCCACCACGATCTCCGAGCTCTCCGAGGCGCCCACTGCGATGACCCGCGGAGAATGGGTCGAGAAGACGCTGCCGGTGTGGAAGGAGATCGCCGACCCGGTGTCGACCAGCATCGCCGACGCGCTCACCTCCGCACTCGATACGCAGGTCCCCGAGGAGATGCGCAGCGTCGTCCAGGGCGCGGGCAAGCTCATGCGCGGCCTCGGCGGCTCGGTGTTCGCCGCCCAGTTCGGCCAGGTGCTCGGCAACCTGTCGCTCGAGGTCGTGTCCGGAGGCGACGTCGGGATCCCCGTGCTCCCCGCGGGCACGGCCGCCGTCATCCCCCAGAACCTCACGGCATTCGGCGACGGCCTCGAGATCCCGGAAGACCAGATCGCGCTCTATCTCGCCACCCGGGAGCTCGCCTATGCCCGGCTCTACCGGCACGCGAAGTGGCTGCACCTGCACGTGATGGCGCAGATCACGGACTTCGCTCGGGGTGTGACCGTCGACGTGGACGCCCTCGAAGACGTGGCGAGCAGGTTGGACCCCTCCGACCCCGAGGAACTGCGCGCGGCCATCGAGGGCGGCGCGCTCCTGCCCGTGCAGAGCGAAGCGCAGCGCGAGGCCCTGACCCGACTCGAGAACCTCATCGCGACGATCGACGGCTGGGTCGACGTGGTGACCGCACAGGCCACCTCCCGCCTTCCGGACGGCGCACGGATCGCCGAGGCCGCCCGTCGCCGCCGCGCGGTGGGCGGACCCGCCGAGGACGCGCTCGGTGCTCTGGTGGGGCTGAAGCTGCGACCGCGGCGCATGCGCGAAGCATCCGCCATGTGGCAGGCGGTGACCGATGCCGTGGGCATCAGTGCCCGCGACTCCCTCTGGGACTACCCCGACCTGATGCCCACGGCCGAGGACATCGACGACCCGAGCGCGCTCGTGGCCCGACTGCAGGCCGTCGAACGCGGCGAACAGCCCGTCGCGGACGAGTTCGACGAGGCGCTCGCTCGCCTGCTCGACGGCGACGACTTCTCAGAGGAGACACCGTCCGACGGCGATGACGACGGTACCGAGGGCGATGGCGGCACCGAGGGTGACGGCGGCCCCGCGGAAGGCGATCGCCCCGTCTGAGGATCCGACACCTGAGCACCCGACAGGCGAGGTTCCGACCTCGACGGGGACGGAAGGTGTCATCACCTCTCCTCCCCCGTCGGGGACACGCGCGGCAGTTGTCCACGGATGCCTCGACAACTCCCCGCGGGCGGCGGCGTCCCTCCAGAATCGGAGAGATGCCTCTCACACCGCCGATCCTCACGCGCCTCGACCCGAGTGCACCGCTGCTGTGGCGGGACGAGCACACGCTGCAGCTCGGTGACGACGACGGACTGCGCGTCGAGGCGGATGCCGCCTGGGTGGAGCTCCTGCTCAGCCGCCTGCGCACGGGTTTCCGCCGCGGATCGTTCGACGTGATCGCGCACGCCGCCGGGGCCCCGCGCGAGGCGGCGAGGGCTCTGCTCGCGCGCCTGGAGCCCGCACTGCTCGATGAGCCGACCGCGCCCCGCACGGCCTGGGTCGAGAGCATCGGCATCGACGACGGGCGCACCGAATACCGCATTCGGGATGCGCTCACGGATGAGGGTGTCTCCCTCGTCGATCCCGGGCGACGACCGGGCGTGGGCGTCGTACTCGTGCGAGGCGCCGCGGCGGCTCTGCAATTCGCGCGCCACCTGCGCGAAGACACCCCGCATCTGCCGGTGTCCTTCGAGCCGGGCAGGGTGACCGTCGGGCCGCTCGTGGTCCCCGGCGAATCCGCGTGCCTCGCCTGCCGCGATGCGCACGCCACCGCCCTCGATCCGGCATGGCCACTCCTGCACACTCAGATGATCGACCGCGACCCCGGCCCGATCCGCGCCGCGCAAGTCGCCGAGGCGGGTCGCCTCGCCGCCCTGCTCCTCGCCGGTGACCGAAGCGCTGACGGGCGCGTCGTGCGCGTCAGCGCGGACGGTTCCCGCGTGTGGCGTTCGGTGACATTTCACGAAGAATGCCGGTGCCGCGGCCTGTGGTCCCCATCTCAGCGAGGAACCTCGACGGAGCACGCTCCCCCCGTCCTGCCGATCTCGACCAGGACAGCGAGAGCGTTCGCGCGGCCCGCGTGACGCCCACGTAGGCCAGACGCCGCTCTTCGTCGACCGACTCGAAGGTCGTCGCGTAGGAGATCGGGAGTGAGCCCTCGGCCCAGCCGGCGAGATGCACATGCGGCCATTCCAGGCCCTTCGCCGCGTGCAAGGTCGAGAGGGTCACCGTCCGCATCGTGGGCTCGTGCTGGTCCTTGGCCCGCGCCATCAGCGCATCGCTGAAGCTGCGCAGGGTCGCGTCCGGTCCGGCTTCCTCGGCGAGCCGCAGGATGGCGCGCCGCGCCTCCCAGCCGCCGCGCTGCGCCCCACCGGCGGCCGGTGGCTCGTCGGTCAACCCGAGCTCGCGCAGCACCCGTTGCACCCCGGGCAGGAACCCCTGCTCGGTGGGCGCCACCGCCGCCGCACGCAGCGCCAGGATCGCCTGACGCACCTCCGGCATCGAGAAGAACCGGGTCCCGCCCAGCACCGTGGTCGCGACGCCCTCGACGGCGAGCGCCTGCTGCAGCATCGCGGACTGCGCGTGCGCACGGTAGAGCACGGCGATCTCCGAAGGGGATGCCCCGGCCGCGATCTGCGCAGAGATGGCGGCGGCGATGCCTGCGGCCTCTTCGCCCTCGGTGTCATAGGCGGTGACGGTGGGCGCATCCGCGGTGAACTGCTCTCGCGCCGGCACGAGCTCCAGCGCGCCGGGACGGCCCTGCATCAGCGCGTTCGCGACGGTGAGGATGGGGGGCTGGGAGCGGTAGTTCGTCTCGAGCCGCACCACCGTGGCATCGGGATGACGTCGTTCGAACTCGAGCAGGAACCGCTGTTCCGCTCCGGCGAAGGAGTAGATGGTCTGGCTGGCGTCGCCGACGACGCAGATGTCGTGTCGGTCGCCGAGCCACAGCTCCAGCAGCCTGTTCTGCAGCGGCGAGACGTCTTGGAACTCGTCGACCGTGAAGTGACGGTACTGCTCGTGGACGGATGCCGCGACCCGCGGTTCTGCCTCCAACATGCCTGCGCACGCGAGCAGCACATCCTCGAAGTCGAGTTGACGGCGATCGTCCTTCAGCGCTTCGTAGCCGCGCATGAGTTCGACCAGCTGACCGGCGTCGACGCCGCTGATCGGACGCCCGAGCGCCGCGTACTGCTCGATCGAGAGCATCGAGACCTTGCGCCATTCGATCTCGGACGCGATGTCACGAAGGGTGGCCGTGCTCGGGCGGAGCCGCATCGCATCGGCGGCCTGACCCAGCATCCGCACCTTGTTGTCGATGATCGAGGGCGCGGGCGAGCCGGCAAGCGTCGGCCAGAAGAAGTTGAGTTGCGCGAGGGCGGTCGCATGGAAGGTCCGAGCCGCGACGCCCTCGACGCCGAGCGCCCGCAGACGCCCCCGCAGTTCGCCTGCCGCCTTGGCGGTGAAGGTGACGGCCATGACGCGCGACGGCGAGTACGCCCCGGTGTCGACGCCGTGCGCGATGCGATGCGTGATGACACGCGTCTTCCCGGTACCGGCTCCGGCGAGCACCACGACGGGTCCGCGAAGGACGGATGCTGCAGCCCGCTGCCGCTCGTCGAGGGCATCGAGTGCGCTCACGCGTGTTCCTCGTACCAGTCGACGATCAGTGCACGGGCGATCGACGCGTGACCAGGAAGCCCGACCGGACCGTCTCCCGCGAGGGCGGAACCGATCTCGGCACGCGTGAACCACCGCACATCGATGATCTCCTCACCATCGGCGAGCGCCGTGGACTCCTCGTCGACGACGGCGCGGAACCCCACCATGAGCGACCGCGGGAACGGCCACGCCTGCGACGAGATGTAGCGCAGCGACGACAGGCGCACGCCGGACTCCTCCTCGATCTCGCGGTGGACGGTCGACTCCAGCGACTCCCCCGCCTCGGTGAAGCCGGCGAAGCACGAGTACATGCGGCCGCCCCAGTTCGCGTTGGCGCCGAGGAGCAGGCGTTCCCCGTCACGGCTCTCGACGGCGACGATCACGGCTGGATCCGTGCGCGGGAAGTGCTCCCGCCCGCACACGAGGCAGCGTCGCGACCATCCGCCGTTGCGCAGCTCGGTGCCACCACCGCAGGTGGGGCAGAACGGTGCGTCGCGGAGCCACCCGGCGAGCGCGATGGCACCGGTGAGCAGTTCCGTCTCCTGTCCGTCGATGCGACCGCCGAGATCGCGCAGCCCGAGCCACACCTCGTCGGGAGCGGTGTCGAGCGCATCGGTCTCCGGCGGGGCGGCGGCGAGGAGCAGCACGGTACCGTCGGCGTCGCGTCCGAGGAGAGCCCAGGTCGCCTCGACCACGGTCTCGGCGGGCACCCGCAGGAGCGTCGAATCGACGACTCTGACCCGCCCCTCGCGGACGACGATCACCCGGGTGGCCGGGTCGCCACGGAGGCGGCCGATGACGTCCGGCTCGTCGCGGAGTTCGGCTGCACGGTCGAGGGACGGGCGCGGAATGGTCATCGACTCCCTCTTTCACGGGCGTGGCGGAGGCGGGACCGCCCCTGAGCCGACCTACCCTGGGGGCATGGGACGCTCTCCTTTCACTCTAGCCGCGGCAGTGACCGCTGCTCTGCCCGGGGCGGAGGTCACGGGCGCCCGCAGCTTGAGCGCGGACGGCGACGCGCGGTTCGACTCGGCGGTGGCCTCACTCGCCGACGGTCGTGAGCTCGCGATCCGTGTCGCAGACGATGACGACACCGCGCGTGAGCTCGCTGCCGAGGCACTCGCGTTGCGCGCACTGACCGACGGCGCACGGGCGATGCTCCCCTTCCGCGCCCCGGCCTATATCGGGGAGACGCGACTCGGCGACGCCCGCGCCCTCGTGACCGAGCTCCTTCCCGGATTCCAGATCGAGGCCGCGCTGGTGCCGGCCGGGCGTGGCGCCGCCGAATCCATGGGGTCGTCGATCGCCGCCGTGCACGCCCTTCCGACCTCGGTCGTCCGCGGTTCCGGGCTCGCCACTCGCAGCGCCGAGGAGAGCCGCGCGGAACTGGAGCGCCTGATCGACACCGCCGCGGCCACGGGCCGCGTTCCGGCTCGACTCACGGTGCGCTGGCGCGATGCCGTCGCCGACGACGAGCTGTGGCGTTTCGAGTCCACCGTCATCCTGGGGGGCGTCCAGGCGACCTCGTTCCTGTTCGAAGACGACCCCGAGCGCGGTCCCGAAGTGGTCGGACTGGTCGGATGGCATGGACTCTCCGTCGGCGATCCGGCCCTCGATCTCTCCTGGCTCTCGGCAGCCCCGGACGCCGCCGCCGACGTGCACGCGGCATATGCCCGTTCGGTCGACCGGGCACCCGACAGCGGCCTGGAGGTGCGCGCGCGCCTGCTCGCGGAGCTGGAGTTCGCCCGATGGCTGGTCCACGGCGATTCGATGCGCCGGCCGGACATCGTCGACGATGCCGCCGCCCTGCTGGACGCACTCGCCGAGGGCATCCGCGACGACGACCTGAACGTCGTCGACTCTCGCGGGGTCGGTGTCGACTCCGCCCTCGACGCCCTCGACCGTGTTCCCCAGGACACCGCCGCAGAGATCGATACATCGATGCACACCGACGCGTACAACCCGGAAGAGCTGTGGGCCAACGCCCCCGACGAGTCGGACCCGGCGCAGACCGAGACCGCGCCCCACGAAGCACTCCCGGGCACCGCGACCGGCCGTCGCGCCGACGAGAGCGCGCACCGGGCGGAGATGCTGAACATCGAGACCGAGGACCTCTCCGGTGTCGCGAGCCTTTTCGCCGGCACCAGCGGAGTCGCCGGAGCACGCGAGGACTCGCACCCCCTCGCCCCGCGCGAGGACACGGATGACGACGCGGACGATTCCGACGAGGCTCAGCGCGCCGCGCGCGCGGCACTCCAGCGATGGAAGAGCTCTTCCTCCGAATAGACGCGGTCGCCCCGGATGATCAGATCGTCCGCCACGTAGTACAACGCCACGTCGATCTCCTCGAGCGGCACCTCGAATCGCCGATGATAGGCCAGGCGGTAGAGCGCGAGCTGCAGCATCCGTTCGTCGCGCTCCTGCGGTGTGCGCGGCGCCCGACCGGTCTTCCAGTCGACGATCTCGATGCGGCCGCCGCGGTCGGCGCGCCGGTACACCGCGTCGAGCTTGCAGATCACGATGTGCGCCTCTTCGCGCTCGTGCGAGCCGGGCAGTCCGGATCCGAGGGCGAAATCGATCTCGATCTCCACGGCGATCGGCTTCATCCCGCCCCATTCGCTGCGCTCGAACGTCGCCTGCAGGACAGCGAGATCAGCGGCGTCGGCGGCTGCACCCGACCCTTCGCGTACGGGGTCTGACCCGGTCTCGTCCTCGTCTATCTCCCAGAGCGCCTCGTCGACGCGACTGCCGACTCCGACGAGTTCGGACCGCTGCTCCACCCAGGCATGGAACAGGGTGCCGAGCCGCGTCTGCCGATAAGGGCGTTCCGGCATGGGGCGCACGATCGACGACAGTGTTCCCGAGAAGTCTGTGACGTAGTCCTTGAATCGCGAGGCGGGTACGCGCGTCGGGGCCTCGGCATCGGTTCCGCGCTGGCGGGCGGCGCGCTCAGCCAGCAGCCGTTCGAGCTCGATCGTCGGCTCGGCCGTCCCGGCGCGCATCGCCTCATCGACGGCTGTGGCGGCTGCGGTGACGACCGTCCTCCGCGCTCCCAGCGGATCGAGTGGCCAGCGGAGCGTGGACCCGGGACCGTCGTACGGATTGTCGTCCGGGTCCACCGTCTCGATCGGCTCGAGGCCGCGCACCTCGATCGCCTCGACGAGGAAGGGACTCGGCGTGCGCGGGGCCTTCTGACCGGCCCAGTGCGCACCGCTGAGGAGCAGATCCGTCCGCGCACGGGTGACCGCGACGTACGCGAGGCGCCGCTCCTCCTGCTGCTGATACGCGCGGTAGGCGTCCTTGAACCTCTTGAGCGCACCTCCGTGCGGATTCGCTTTCGTCGCACCGCCGGAGAGCGACGCCTGCGCGAGCTTCTGCCGCTTCGCGGGGTCGGCCTCGCCGCCCATGGCCTCGGCGGGGTCCCACTCGAAACGCGGCAACGCGTCCCTGTCGCCGCGCAGCGCGAACGGCACGACGCCGAACCCGAACCAGCCGGAGGTGTCGGAGACCCGGCTCGGAAGCTCGTCGGCGACCAACCGGACCACCGCGACCGCATCCCACTCCAGGCCCTTCGACCCGTGGATGGTCAGCAGCTGCACGACACCGGCCTCCGGCGGCTCCGGCCGCGGCATCAGCTCATCCGTGCTCTCGGCCTTGTCGAGCCAGGCGAGCAGGCTGCCGATGCTCCCGCGCTCGTCGGCGGCGAGGAACGCGCGCACCTCGTCGGCGAAGGCACGCAGCTGCGTGGCCGCGATGCGTGCAGGCCCCCTGGTCTCGTTGGCCGCGAGCTCTATGTCCAGGCGGAGCTCGAGCTCGATGAGCCGGATCAGCTCCGGGATCGGCTGCGACGAGGCGCGTCGGAGCCGTTCCAGCATCTCCCCCGCTGCTCTGACCCGCGCCCGCCCGTCGGGGGTGATCGATTCGAGCAACCGGTAGTCGTCGCGCACGGCGCGCACCACGTCGACCGCGTCGATTATCGACACCGCCTCGTCCGCGCCGCGGGAGGAGCGCAGCCGCGCGCGCACCTCCTCCGGCAGGGGCGCCATCGCGGTGTCGCGCTCCGACAGCGTGCGCCCCAGGTCGTACAGGGCCGCCATGTCGGCGACGCCGACGCCGAACCGGGGGCCGGTGAGCAGGCGGATCAGCGCGGACCCCGCCGTGGGGTCGTGCACGACGCGAAGGGTCGAGACGACGTCGACCACCTCCGGTGTCGCGAGGAGTCCACCGAGGCCGAGGATGCGGTGCGGGATGCCGCGGCCGGCGAGCGCGGCCGCGAAGGTCTGCATGTGCCGCTTGGAACGGAACAGGATCGCGCCGGTGTGGGGTGTCGTCGCGTGACCCGCACCGGCCGCGCGCGCATCGTGCTCCGTCCGCCGTTCGGCGAACCAGTCCGCGACGGCCGCGGCCTCCTCGTCGACCGTGAACGGGAATCGCACGGCGACGGTGCCTTCCCCCGCCCCGGGGCGGGGTTCGAGAGGCGGGACATCCAGCCCCGGGCGCTGCAGCGGCTCGAGTACCCGGTTCGCGATGTCGAGGATGCCGCGGTCGTTCCGCCAGCTCGTCATGAGGCTGTACGTCGTCGCTGTTCCCGTTCCCGAGAACGTGCCGGAGAAGGCGTAGAGGTTGTCGGCGCTCGCACCCCGCCAGCCGTAGATCGACTGGTGCGGGTCTCCGACCGCCATCACCGCGGAATCGCGGAAGAGCTCGGCGAGGAAGCGCGTCTGGATCACCGAAGTGTCCTGGTACTCGTCGAGGAGCACGACGCGATGCTGCTCGCGGAGCTCTGCGCGGACATCGGGAGCGGACTCGACGATGTCGTAGGCGCCACTGACCTGATCGGCGAAGTCCAGCACGCCACGACGTTCCTTCTCGTCGATGTAGTCACGCACCAGGCGTGCGAGCGTCGGCAGACTGAGCAGGTTGACCGCCGCCTTCTCGACATCGCCGTTGCTTCGATACGGCTCGAACGCGAGGGCCTGCTCCCCCGCGATCCGCTCGGCCAGGGCGAGGTCGACGCGATGATCGAGGGCGTCACCCGCGAGCCGCTGCACTGCGTCGATGATCGTCCCGAGCGCATAGTCGATGTTCTCCAGCTCGGGCAGATCGCTGCGGAGCACCACTTCCCGCGCGAGCATCCAGGAGGCTGCCTGGCTGAGCATCGCGACGTCGGGATCCCGCCCGATCCGTGCCGCATGTTCCCGGACGATGCCGTCGGCGAACGCGTTGTAGGTCGAGACGCGCGGCCGGACCATGAGGTCTTCCGCCGATCGGGGCGTCGCCGGATTCCAGCCGGTGCCGTGGTGCGCGGCCAGCTCGTCGAGCACATGCGTGCGCACGAGCTCGCGCTGGCGGCCCGGCACCGCCTCATCGACACGACGAAGTGCACCGCTCCGCACGATCTCGGGCAGATGCGGCAGGAGTCCCCGGCGTCCGTATTCGTCGATGACCGCGAGCCGGTGTCCGATCCGTTCAGCGAGCTCGCCCGCCGCCTTCCGCGTGAACGTCAGGCCGAGGATCTCATCTCTGCGCACGTGTCCGTTCGCGACCAGCCACACCACGCGCCCCGACATCGTCTCGGTCTTGCCGCTGCCGGCACCTGCCACGACCAGCGCCGGCTCCGGCGGAGCCTCGATCACGCGTTGCTGAGCAGCTGTGGGCGAGGGCTGGCCGAGCGCGGCGGCGATGTCGGTGGCGGAGAGGCCTTCGCCGCCGTTCCACGCCGTCATGAGCTCACCGCCGGCACCGTGTGGATTCGGCACGGATACACGCGGCGCTGCGTGTCTGCGCAGTGCGACTCCACCTGCGCGGTGAAGCTCGATGCCGACATACCGCGCGCCGCATCCGATACCCGCCGCAGGAAGGCGGAGCGCGACTCGTCGCTCAGCGTGTGCTGATGGGCGATCCGGTAGTCGCTCTTGGCGAGCGTCTTGGAGACGATCACGAGCCGCGCACCCGCCAGAGACGCCGACGGGGCACCCTCGACCAGCCCCTCCTGGACCGCCACCTGATAGGCGGCCAGCTGTGCGTGCTCGGCGACGCCGGAGTCGGATTCGGGGTCGTTCTTCCCGGTCTTCAGGTCGACGACGACCACGGGCCCTTCCGGTCCGCTCGACATCCGCTCCCAACCGCGTCCGCGAGCATGGGAGTGCTCGCCGGCCGCCGGCGGATAGGCCTCCACCCGGTCGATGTACCCGTGGATGACGGCCTGATTCGACCGGTCCTCCCCGACCGGGTGCACCGTCGGCACGGCATCGTCTCCCGCTTCGGCGGCCACGTCGACGGCGAAGCGGAACTCCATCTCGCTGCCGATCGCGCGGCCGCCCTCGCGGCGCACATCGCCGAGATAGGTGTGCAGGCGGCTCACGAGCACGTCTGCGCGCCGCCGCTCCTTGCGGCCGATCCACTCGGTCTCGAAGTCGAGTTCCGGCCAGTGCTCCTCGACGATCGCGCGCATCCGCTCCAGGTCACCATCGGGAACGCGCTCCATCGCCTCGTGCACGATCGTGCCGATGCCGGCGGTCGGAGGCATCACCGTGTCGCCACCGAGGGCCGAGACGACCCAGTTGAGGCCGCACTCCTCATAGGACTCCATCTTCGATGGCGAGACCCGTGCGCCGGTGACCGCGAGATCTCGCAGCGGAGCATCGGTCGAGGTCGGGGTCATCCCGTACCACTCCGCGGGGTCGGCGCCGGGCACCCCCTCGCGGGCGAGCACGGCGAGCTGCCCGGCGGCGTCTCGCCTGAGCGAGTCCGTGTGGGCGGTGGTGAGGCTGCGTCGATGCCGCGCGACCAGTCCGCGCAGGGTGAGCGGATGCTCCGCTGACGCGTGCCGTTCCGGTGGTTCCGGGGCCGGCAGGAACCCGAAGAAGGGACTCGGCGTGAGGTCGTCGTCATCGACCGCCGTGATCAGCAGGCGGTCTCGCGCACGGGAGACCGCGCGGACGAACAGGCGGAGTTCGTCGTGGAGCGCCGCCCGCCGGCGATCCAGCACACCGACGGGTTCGGTGCTGGTGCCGGTGCGAGCCGCGTGCATCGCATCCGCAAGCCGCCATGTCTGCAGCAGACCACCGCGCAGGCGCACGTTCGGCCAGATCCCATCCTGAACCCCCGCGACGACGACCGCGTCGAACTCCGTGCCGAGGGCCGTCGCGGGGGTCAGGAGCGTGACTCTGCCCGGGCGGTCGGGCGTCGACAGCGAATCCTCGGGGACCTCGCTGTCGAGGATGTCGCGCACGAAGGTGTGCGGCTGCTCCTCGGGAGTACGCTCGACGAACCTCTTCGCCGCGTCGAAGAGCGCGACGAGGGCGTCGAGTGAGCGCGCCGTCTCGGCGCCGGTCGGCAACTGCGAGATCTCGCGCCAGGCGACCCGGAGCCGGCGACCGTCCACGGCGCGGGCCTGGTCCCACACCCGCCACAGCAGATCGTGGATCGTCTCCCCCTCGGCGGCCGCTCTGGCCGTGGCTTCGATCGTCTCGGCGAAGCGCTCTGCCGTACGCGACTCCGGCGCGTCGATGAGGGTCAGGTGCGCAGGGTTGGCCATGGCCTGCCGCAGCAGTTCTCGCGCGGGCGTCGCGCCGCCCTGTTCGAGCTCGATATGCCGGAGCCGGGCACGGAGGCGCCGCAGTCCGATCGCGTCCATCCCTCCGAACGGGGTGCGCATGGCCTCTTCGAGCGCCTCGGAGGTGCGTTCCTCGATCGGGGTCAGCGCCAGGCGCACGATGCCGACGATGTCTCGCACGATGCCCTCGCTGCCGAGCGGACGCTGCACTCCGGCGGCGCGGGTGGGGATCTCTCGGGCGGCGAGTTCGGTCTCGAGGGTCGTCACCTGTCGGGTGTCGTGGGCGATGACGGCCATCCGTTCCCAACGGATCCCCTCAGCGAGATGCCATTCCCGCATCACTCCGGCGATGCGATCGAGCTCCTCGTAGGGCGAGGGTGCGACGAAGGTCGAAACCCGGGCGTCGATCTCCTCCGATGTCACCGGCACGGGAGCACGCCGGTGCTCCACCCTGCCGGAGACGCCGATCGCCTGCGTCACGGTCCGTGTGAGCGCGGTGAGCGCCGGCTGCTGACGATGCGCACCGTCGAGCACATGCACATCCCCGAGCGCGCCCGCGAGCTGGGCGAACAGCTCCGGGCTGGCCCCGCGGAAGGAACCGGACGAGATGTCGGGGTCACCGAAGGCCAGAACGGCGATGCCGCGGCCACGGAGGCTCTTGACCATCGCGATCCCACCCCGAGTGAGCTCCTGCGCGTCGTCGATCAGCACCACGCGCAGGGGCGCCAGGGGACCGAGCGTCGGCGCGTCCGCCCGCTGCAGGATCGTGCTCGCCTCACTGAGAAGATCCGCGGCGTCGCGGTGCGCCGAGCGCAGCGCATCGAGCACCGTCCGATATTCGACCAGGAACTCCGCCGCCGCGGTCCAGACATCATTGCCCGACGCACGGAGCTCTTCGGGGTGCACGCCGATCTCGGTGCACTCCGCCAGGAACGCCCGCAGCTCGGAACGGAATCCCTTCGATGCGCGCACGGAGGCGCTGAGGGCATCCGGCCAGGCGATGCGCCCGTCTTCCATGTCACCGACGAGCAGTTCCGCGATGATGCGGTCCTGGTCTGCGCCGGTGAGCAACGCAGGCGGTTCCGCGCCCTCGCGCACCATCGCCCCGCGGACGAGCTGGAAGGCGAAGGACCCGAGGGACCGCGCCAACGGGCCGGGGGTGGCCTGACCGATGCGCACGCCGATGCGATCTCGCAGCGCCGTCGCCGCCTGACGACTCGGGGTGAGCGCGAGGACCTCTTCGGGTCGCAGCCCTTGTGCGTCGAGCAGATGCACCACACGGTCGACGAGGGTGCGGGTCTTCCCCGTTCCCGGTGCGCCGATGATGACGCCCGATGCCGACGGCTCCGCAGCGATCACAGCTCGCTGCGCGGCATCCGATGTCATGTCCTCCACGCTATCCGGACGCGCGGACATCGGCGTGCGTCCTCGTCTGTGCGCTCAGGGCGAAACCACCGCGGTCGGCCGATCCGGCGCGAGGCGCGCGGGGTAGAGTTGGGCCAGTCCCCGATCTTCAAGGAGCACGCGTGGAAATCCGCATCGGCATCATCAACACCGGCCGTGAACTGAGCTTCGACACCGGCGTGAGCGCGGACGAGGTCCGCACCCAGGTCGCCACGGCGCTGGAGCAGAACGCGACGCACGTGAGCTTCGCCGACGTGAAGGGCAACTCGTACATCGTCCCGACCGCGAACCTCGCCTACATCGAGCTGGGCACCGAGGAATCGCGCCGCGTCGGCTTCGTCGCCTGATCCGACGATGTACATCCTCCTCGCACTCGTCGGAGCGTGCGCACTGGGAATCGCGGTGCACTTCCTGATCGCCGACCGCGAGCTGCGCGGGGTCGTCCTCGCCCCCGCCATCGCGACGGCGGCATCGGCGATCCTCTACACGGGCCTGCAGTGGCTGGGCGTCGGCGAGGACAGCATCTGGCTGTGGGTCGCGAGCGTTCTCGGCGCCGTCGCGATCGCCGCCGTCGGTACCCTGGCCATCACGGCACTGCGCAAGCGCTCCGACGCGACGGCCAGGACCGCACTGGGCATCTGACCCGGACACCCCGGCCCGCGAAGGTCTCTACGACGCGAGTCCCATCGCATCCATGCGGCGCGCGTGCGCTCCCATCAGCTCGGTGTACACCGGCTCGATGCGCGCGTCGTCGACGTCGAGCAACTCGGGTCGCAGGGCGGAGCGGCAGACGAGGATCGTGTCTCCGACCAGTCTGCGCGCCCACATCGACAGCAGCGAACGCCACTCCTCGTCGCTCTCGATCGTCTCCTGGATGATCGCGACGATCTCGTGGCCGGCGTCGTCCTCTCGCAGGATCTGCGCGACCCGGCGGCCGGTGTCGCCGTAGCTCGAGGCGAGCGCGAGGTAGAAGTCGTCGAGCATCCCCGCGGTGATGTAGACCGCCAGCAGGGTCTCACGCGGACGCGCACCGATCGTCTTGCGTCGGAACGCATCGAGGTGCTCGCGGAACGGCAGCATCACCTGTGTGGGATCCCCGCCGCGTTCCGCGATGACCTCGACGATGCCGCGGTGCTTCGTCAGCGCTGCCCCGGCCGCGCGCGATAGCGACTCCTTCTCGGACAGCTCCGGCGTCGCTCGGATGAGCCGGGTGAGCGTCTCAAAGTACCCCAACTGCAGGTAGGCCGCCTGGCCGAGGAAACGATCCAGTTCGGGGGCGAGTTCGGCGAAGTCGACGCGCGTGGCATCGCTCTGTTCCCCTCGACTGCGCAGGGCGAGGGTACGCCGCGGCGCGTCTTCGCGCTGCCAGAACCACTTAACCACGAGGTCTTCCTCCCGAGTTCGCCACGTCGTTCACAATACCCGCGCCACGACCTCCTTCCGGGTCCCGACGACCCCTCGGGTAGGCTGGGCGTGTCCCCGCCGTCGGAGCGGGGCCCCGCGCCTGTGGCACAAGAGACGGCGTGGCTCCGTTTACGTGGCGATCCCCAGGCTCGCCGGACAGGCAATCTGAATAAAGTGACAACTTTCGCCGATCTCGGCATCGATCAGGACATCGTCGACGCGCTCGCCGCCAAGGGCATCGTCGACGCGTTCCCGATCCAGGAGCAGACCATCCCCCTCGGCCTTCCCGGCCAGGACATCATCGGCCAGGCGAAGACCGGAACGGGAAAGACCTTCGGGTTCGGCATCCCTGTGGTCCAGCGCCTCGGCAAGGACCCGGAGCACGGCGTCAAGGCGCTCATCGTGGTGCCGACCCGCGAGCTCGCGGTGCAGGTCTACGAAGACATCGACCTGCTCACCAGCAACCGTTCCACCAGCGTCGTCGCCATCTACGGCGGCAAGGCTTACGAGGGACAGATCGACCAGCTCAAGGCCGGCGCGCAGATCGTGGTCGGCACCCCCGGTCGCCTCATCGACCTCGCGGGCCAGCGTCTGCTCGACCTCTCGAACGCGACCGAGGTCGTGCTCGACGAGGCCGACAAGATGCTCGACCTCGGCTTCCTCGCCGACATCGAGAAGATCTTCCAGAAGGTCCCGGCGGTCCGCCACACGCAGCTGTTCTCGGCGACCATGCCCGGCCCGATCGTGGCACTCGCCCGCCGCTTCATGTCGAACCCGATCCACATCCGCGCGAACGACCCCGACGAGGGCCTGACGCAGGCGAACATCAAGCACCTCGTCTACCGCGCGCATTCGATGGACAAGGACGAGATCATCGCCCGCATCCTGCAGGCCGAGGGCCGCGGCAAGACCGTGATCTTCACGCGCACCAAGCGTGCGGCACAGCGCCTCGTCGACGAACTGGGCGACCGCGGCTTCAACGTCGGCGGCGTGCACGGCGACATGGGCCAGGATCAGCGCGAGCGCTCGATGGCCGCGTTCAAGGCCGGCAAGCGCGACGTGCTCGTCGCGACCGACGTCGCCGCCCGCGGTATCGACGTCGATGACGTGACCCACGTGATCAACCACACCATCCCGGACGAGGACAAGACGTACCTCCACCGCGCGGGCCGCACCGGCCGCGCGGGCAAGACCGGTATCGCGGTCACGTTCGTCGACTGGGAGGACCTGCACAAGTGGGCCCTCATCAACCGCGCCCTCGAGTTCGGCCAGCCGGAACCGATCGAGACCTACTCGTCGAGTCCGCACCTGTTCGAGGACCTCGACATCCCGCAGGGCACCAAGGGCCGTCTCGTTTCGGCTCCGAAGACCGAGTCGGTCAAGACAGAGCGCACGCGCCGTCCCGAGCGGGCTGCGGATGCCGCGGCTGAAGGCACCGACGAGGGTGGCACGCGCCGCCGTCGCCGCCGCCGCAACAGCACCACCCCGGTCGGTTCGACGTTCGCCGAAGGCGCCGCCGAGCCCACGTCGGGAGAGGGCCAGTCCGCGCCGGCAGCCGACCGTGGCGCCGAGGGCGCCGGCACGCACGATGGTGCGGGCAAGGAACACCACGACGGCAAGCCGGCCCCGGCCCGTCGTCGCCGGCGTCGTCGCGGCGGTTCCGGCGCAGGAGCGGCTCCGGTCACCGGAGCCTGACAGACCTCAGCACCTCACGAAGGGCGCGTGAAGCGGACGACCGTCCGGTTCACGCGCCCTTCGTCGTGCACCCGGGTCACACCGGTGCCTGAGCGGCCTGCCCACGTTGCAGCAACGCGGCGGGTACCTGCGGCGGATACACCCACGCGACGAGGACGACCGAGATGATCATCAGCAGGAACCACGAGGTCAGCTTGCTCGGAGACACCGGCTGCCAGCCCTCGGCCTGGTCCGGATACGCCCACGCACCCGCCCAGGTGCCGATGTTCTCGGCGAGATAGATGAACACGGCGACGCCAGCGAAGACGGCCAGGAGCGGTAGCCGGATCGTGCGACGCCACACGCGGGCGTGCATGACGGTGGGCAGCCACAGCAGCACGACGCCGACCAGCAGCACCCAACGCGCATCCCACCACCAGTGGTGCGCGAAGAAGTTGACGTAGATCGCGACCGCGAGGATCGCCGTCATCCACCGACGCGGATACCTCTCGAAGCCCAGGTCGAAGAGGCGGTAGACGCGCACCATGTACGACCCGACCGCGGCATACATGAAGCCGCTGAACAGGGGCACCCCGCCGATGCGCAGGAAGCCGTCCGCGGCGTAGGCCCACGATCCGACATCGGTCTTGAACAACTCCATCACGGTGCCGGTGATGTGGAACAGCACGATGACCCACAGCTCTCGACCGCTCTCCAGCCGGAAGGCCAGCATCGCGAGTTGGATGAGCACCGCGGCGATCGTGAGCGCATCGTTGCGGGCGAGCGCCGCATCGTCGGGGTACCAGAGCCGCGCTGCGACGATCGCGACGAGCAGTGCCGCCCCGAAGATGCACGCCCATGCCTGCTTCAGCACGAACACCCCGAACTCGATCAGGCCGGCGCGGATTCCGTGCGCCGGGGCGCCGCGGAGGAGCTGGTGAGCGATCGCATCGACGCGCCGCTCCAGGGAAGTCGCTCGCTGCATGCCTCGGACGGTATCGGTCGCCGTCGACAGCCGGCCGGGAGATGACCGACAGAATGCCGAGGATCAGGGATAACGCGGGGAGATGCCGGTCCCGCGTGCTAGGAGCCGCGCGACCATCTCGTCGGACGTGGTGTTCTCGCCCGGACGGTTGGGTTTGCCGCTGCCGTGATAGTCGCTGGAACCGGTGATGATGAGGTCGTGCTCGGCGGCGATCTCGCGGAGCTTCCGCTTGCCGGCCTCGGTGTTCTCGCGATGGTCGATCTCGAAGCCACCGAGGCCGGCGGCGATCAGTCGTTCGATGAACGGCACCGGCATCATCCGGTCGCGGCCCGACGTCACGGGGTGCGCGATGACGGCCACTCCCCCGGCCTGGGTGATCAGACGTACGGCGGTGAGGGGATCCGGCGCATAGTGCGGCTCGTAGTACCCCTCGCGCGGGTGCAGGATGCCGTCGAACGCCTCGGTCCGGTCGCGGACGATACCGCGGGCGATCAGCGCGTCGGCGATGTGGGGGCGCCCCACCGTCGCGTCCAGGTTCGTCTGCGCGACGACGTCCTCCCAGTCCAGGTCGTAATCCCGGCCGATGTTCCGGACGATCCGCTCGGCACGGCCGATCCGGTCTCCGCGGATGCGATCGGTCTCGGCGCGCAGGGCCTCGTTCTCGGGGTCGAAGAGGTAGCCCAGCACATGCACGCTGCGCCATTCGTGCTTGGCCGAGAGCTCCATGCCGGGGATGAAGGTCATTCCGAGCGCGACGGCCGCATCGCCCGCCTCGGCCCACCCGGTGGAGCGATCGTGGTCGGTGAGCGCGGCCGTACGGATCCCGTGCGCATGAACCTGCCGCATCACCTCGGCCGGAGACTCCGTGCCGTCGGACTGGTGCGAGTGCAGGTGCAGGTCGGCGGGACCGGTGAACCCGGCGGACGGAGTGGCCATCCTCCGAGCGTACCGAGCGCGACCGTCGCCGGGCGCGGAGGCGCACGGAGAGGATGTCGGGGCAGGGACTTCACAGGCGGCGCTTCTAGGCTGGAGGGGATGTTTCGTCTACTGGGGATCCTCTTCACCGTCCTGCTCGCGATCGCGACGGCGATCGTGGTGTGGCCGCAGTTCTTCCACCTCGAGCAGACCTATCCCTTCGCCCAGCTCGTCTCCGTCCGCGGCCTGGTTCTCGGCGGCTTCCTCATCATCGTGGTGCTCGCCCTCCTGCTGTTGTTCGCGCGTCCGCTTCGCGGGTTCGCCGCGTCGGTGCTGATCGTCGCCCTGCTGGGAGCGAGCGCCACCGCACTGATCGGAGCCGGCAGGGGCTTCGGAGCGACCGCCCTTCCGGAGAAGACCGACAGCAGCGTCCGAGTGCTCACCTGGAACACCGCGGGCGAGGCCGTGTCGGCCGACGTGATCGCACAGCGGATCCTCGACCAGGGCGCGGACGTGGTCGCGCTGCCCGAGACCACCGAAGAGGTCGGTGAGCGGATCGCGATCATGCTGAGGGAGCAGGGGCACCCGATGTGGGTGCACCACGTGCAGTTCCGCCCCGATGTACAGGACGGACCGCAATCCTGGCAGACCACGGTCCTGGTCGCCCCCGACCTCGGCGAGTACTCCGTCATCGAGTCGGCGAAGGACGGCACCAGCAACACGGGTTCCGTGCCCAGCGTCGTCCTGATGCCGATCGACGGCGAAGGTCCCACGATCGTCGCCGTGCACGCGGTCGCACCGCGCATGGAAGAGATGCAGCAGTGGCAGACCGATCTGCAGTGGATCGCCGACCAGTGCCCGCAGGGGGACTTCATCCTGGCGGGAGACTTCAACGCGACGATCGACCACATGGCCGGTCTCGGCGTGGAGGGCGGCGACATCGGCTACTGCCGTGACGTGGCGGCGCGCACCGGCAACGGAGTCACCGGCACCTGGCCGAGCTCGCTCCCGCCGCTCGCCGGTGCGCCGATCGACCACGTGATGGCCTCGCAGAACTGGACTCCGACCGGCTCCGTCGTCCTCGACGACGCCGGCGGCAGCGACCACCGCGCGCTCGTCGTGCAGCTGGAGCCCGCCGGCTGAACTCCCGTGCACTCCCTGCAGATGACAGACTGGAGGGATGAGCACCGGAGAGCGCGACACGATCGCAGAACCCACCGTCGAAGCATCGGCCGAGAACAGCACCACGAACCGCAAGCAGCCGTTCCCCCAGGGCTTCCTCGACACCATCTCCACCGGCTGGGCCGAGCGCCCGGAGACCCTCCCGGCTCCCCGCGCACAGGCCTCCTACGCCGCCGTCCGCCGTGCTGCCGTCTCGGCCGCGTTCCCCGGCAAGCGCCTGGTGATCCCCGCCGGCTCCCTCAAGCAGCGCAGCAACGACACCGACTACGTCTTCCGGGCGCACTCCGCCTTCGCGCACCTCACCGGATGGGCGTCGGACGCGGAGCCCGACTCGGTACTGGTCTTCGCACCCACCGACTCGGGACATGACATCACGCTCTTCTTCCGTGAGCGTGCCGACCGGACGACGACCGAGTTCTATGCCGATGCCACGGTCGGCGAGTTCTGGATCGGCCCCCGCCCGTCCCTGGCCGGCGTCGCCGCCGACCTCGAGATCGCGACCGCCCACCTGGACGAGCTCGAGGCCGTCGCGGGCGAGCTGGTGCTCGAAGAGGACGACGCGCTGACCCGATTCGTCTCCGAGCTGCGCCTCATCAAGGACGAGTTCGAGATCGCCGAGATGCGCCGTGCCGTCGAGATCACGGCCGACGGGTTCGACGACATCATCCGCGAGCTCCCCGCCGCCGTCGCCCACGCCCGCGGCGAGCGCGTCGTCGAAGGAGTGTTCCACCGCCGGGCTCGCGAAGACGGCAACGGCGAGGGCTACGACACGATCGCCGCGTCGGGGCCCCACGCCTGCTATCTGCACTGGACGCGCAACGACGGCACGGTCGCCCCCGGCGACCTGATCCTGGTCGATGCCGGTGTCGAGGCCGACAGCCTGTACACCGCCGACATCACCCGCACGCTTCCCGTCTCCGGGACGTTCACCGAGGTGCAGCGCCGCGTGTACGAGACGGTGCGCGAAGCAGCGGACGCGGCCTTCGCGGCAGCCCGGATCGGTGTGCGGTTCCGCGATGTGCACGGCGCGGCCATGAAGGTCATCGCCGAGCGCACCGCCGAGTGGGGCCTGCTTCCGGTCACCGCCGAGGAGGCGCTCGATGCGGACAAGGGTGGCCAGCACCGCCGGTACATGGTGCACGGCACCTCGCACCACCTCGGCATCGACGTGCACGACTGCGCGCAGGCACGCCGTGAGATGTACTACGACGGCATCCTGGCCCCCGGCATGGTGTTCACGATCGAGCCCGGCCTGTACTTCCAGATCGACGACCTGACGGTTCCGGCCGAGCTCCGTGGGATCGGCGTGCGCATCGAGGACGACATCCTCATGACCGAGGACGGCCCGGTCAACCTGTCGGCGGACATCCCGCGCACGGCCGACGAGGTCGAGGCGTGGATCGCCCGGCTACAGGGCTGACACGGCACGTCGCCGAGTTCGCCGCTAGCGGCGTGTGAACTCGGCGACGATCGGCGCGAGAGATGCGCCGATCTCGGAGGCGGGACGCTTCTGTCCCTTCACCTCGAAGGTGTGGCCGCCGCCCTCGATCCAGACGACTCGGGCATCCTGACAGGACGCGACCGCTTCTTCGAACTGCGAGATCGGCTGGATGAAAGGGTCGTTCGTGCCCTCGACGAACAACTGCGGAACCGCGATGGCCGGCAGATGCTCCACGCGTGGCTTCTCGGGCCTGCCCGGTGGGTGCAGCGGATAGCCGAGGTACGCCAGGCCGTCGACGACGAGACCGTCCGCGACGGCCATCGATGCCATGCGTCCGCCGTAGGACTTACCCGTCGCCCACACCGAATTTCCCGGTTCCTGCGCGCGAGCGAACGCCACAGCGGCCCGCCACGTCGACATCGCGTGCGCCGCGGGCCCGGGCATCTTCCTCCCCTGCTCCACATACGGGAAGTTGAAGCGCAGGGTGGAGAAGCCGAGTCCGCCCAGGGCCTCCGTGAACCCCGTGAGGAACGGATGGTCCTTGCCGGTGCCGGCACCGTGCGCGACGAGCACCGTCACGCCGTTCCCGCCGGAGAACCAGTCCGCGCTGACCACGGTCGGCCCCGTCGGGAGATCGACCTGGATCGTCGTCATCAGGCGCGCGCGAAGGGGATGGCGAAGGGGACGCGCATGACGCCTCCCGAAGACACCCGCACCGTGCCGATGATCACGAGCACGACGTGCAGCAGCGAGACGGCGAAGTACAACGTGATGGGGATGCCCAGCGGGAAGAACCCGGTGGAGGCGTTGCCCTGAGAGGTCACGGTGATGAGCAGCACGAAGTGCATGACGAGGAGCACCGTCGACACCATCAGGTAGGTCAGTCCCCAGTTCAAGGCCGACCGCGCGTTCTCCGCAGCGGGTCCGCCGGTTCGACGCGCCGATCCCCCGCTGACAGCCATCGCGAGGCCCGACGCGAGCCCTCCGATGAACGGGAACGGGATGAGGACCAGGAAGCCGAGCGCCCACGGGAGCAGACCGCGTGCCGGCGCGACCGCAGGGGGGAACTGCCCGGGGTGACCGGGAGCGGGATACGTCTGCGACGGATAACCAGGTCCTGGGTACGCCGGCGGGACATACCCGGGCGGCACGGCAGCAGCCTGTTGACCGGGTGCCTGATGCGCAGGTACCTGGTACGCGGGGGCTGGGTATCCGGGTGCCGGGGTTCCGGGAGGCGGGTATCCCGGCGCCGGATATCCCGCGGGCGCCGTGGGGGCAGCGTATGTCTGAGCAGGCGGTGCGGGCGGCGCAGGGGGCACCGGCAGCGCACTCGGCGCCGGGGGCACAGATGGTGCAGGCGGCGCCGGGGGCGCAGGTGGCGGCGGCGGAGCGAACTCGCTCGGCTCGGGAGACTCGGGGAGCGTCATCGTCGGTCACCTTCCGGCGCATCCGAGCCGGGCACGATGCCGGGTTCGGGAGCGGGCAGCGGGGAGATCGGCGCCGCCTCGTCGGCAGCGGGCGCCGCCGGGCCGGCCTCAGGGGCGGGATCGCCCTCCGGCAGCTGCGGTTCCGCGACGGGATCGGCGGGACGCGGCGGGACCACGGGCTCCGCGGGCTCGGGAGTCGCCGCACCGGGCGTGATCCGCTCGCCGTACCGCGGCGGCTCGTCGAGGTTCACGGGCGGCCGCACGGGCGCTGTCTTCGTCGCGCCGAGCACCTGACGGGCCTTCGCGAGCGATGCCGTCTGCACCGTGACCTCGTAGTGGTCGGCCGCGAACTGCGTGACGCTCGCGAAGTCGCGCCGGCGACGCACGATCGCGTAGGTGACGAGACTCAGGAGCATGCCGAGTGCGACGCCGATGAAGACGAAGCCGACGAAGAGCTGGATCGGCACCTCGGGGTTGCCGATCACGAGGATCGCCGACAAGAACAGGCCGATCAGGACACCGTTGACAGCACCCGAACGCGCGGCCGCCGCATACCCCAGCTTTCCGGTCACACGCTCGACCGTGCGCACGCTCTGCCCGACGATCGCGATGTCCCGTGCCGGCACCTCCCCCGCGATCAGCTTCGACACCGTCTTCTGCGCGCTCTCGTAGTCGCGCGTCGAAGCGACCATCTCGCCGGTCTCGGTGCCGCTCGCGGGGCGGTTCAGCATACTCATCCGGCTATTCTTCCACGCGTACCGGTCGACGGCCCGAGGCGCGACCATCCCGCCCTCGACGGGACCCGCCGACTACTCTGGAGAAGTGAGCACACAACGGGTTTTCGCCGCGCGCCTGGCCGGGTGCGCCGTCTTCGACCCCCTCGGCGACCGGCTCGGCAAGGTCCGGGATGTCGTCGTCGTCTACCGAAGTACCGCGGCCCCCCGCGTGATCGGTCTCGTCGTGGAGATCCCGGGGCGACGCCATGTGTTCCTCTCGATCGGCCGGGTCACCTCGATCCGGTCCGGACAGGTCATCACCACCGGCCTGATCAACGTGCGGCGCTTCTCTCCCCGCGCCGGCGAGGTGCGCGTGCTCGCCGAGATGCTCGGACGGCGCGTGAGCTTCGCGGACGGCAGCGGCACGGCCGTCATCGAAGACGTCGCGATCGAGCCGAACCGCCTCGGCGAATGGGCGATCAGTCAGTTGTTCCTCCGCCGCCCGAAGACCAGCGCCTCGCCGTTCGCGAAGGGTCCGACCACGTTCGCCGCCTGGAGCGAGGTCGCCGAGCAGCGTGCACCGGGTGAATCGCAGTCCGCCGAGCAGCTCGTCGCCTCGTACTCGGAGCTGCACGCCGCCGACCTCGCCAACACCCTTCTCGATCTTCCGCAGCAGCGCATGATCGAAGTCGCCGAGGAGCTGTCGGACGACCGTCTCGCCGACGCCCTCGAGGAGATGCCCGAGGACGAGCAGGTGCACATCCTCGATCGTCTCGGCGACGAGCGCGCTGCCGACATCCTCGACCAGATGGAACCGGACGACGCCGCCGACCTGCTCGCCCAGCTGGCCCCGGACCGACTCGAACAGCTTCTCGAGCTGATGGAGCCGGAAGAAGCCGAAGACGTCAGGATGCTGCTGCGCTACGGTCCCGACACCGCGGGTGGCCTGATGACCCCGGAGCCGATCATCCTCTCGGCCGACGCCACCGTCGCGGAGGCGCTGGCCCTGATCCGCCGCCACGAGCTGCACCCCGCGCTGGCCGCCGCTGTGTTCGTCACCCTGCCGCCGTTCGAGACGCCGACCGGGCGTCTGCTCGGACTCGTGCACTTCCAGCGGATGCTGCGCTACCCGCCCCACGAGCGACTCGGCGCGATCCTCGACGACAGCCTCGAGCCCGTTCCCGTCACCGCATCCGCCGCCGAGGTGGCGCGACTGCTGGCGAGCTACGATCTCGTCTCGCTGCCGGTGATCGACGCGGCCCACCGCCTGGTCGGTGCGATCAGCATCGACGACGTGCTCGACTATCTGCTCCCCGACGACTGGCGATCGCACGACAGCGATGACACCTCGTCCTCCGCGAAGGAGGCCCGCTGATGCCCCGGTCGCCGCGCCTCGACGCCCCCGGCCGCAGCACGACGAGGCCCCGCACGACCTCGCGCGATCGGTTCGGCCGGTTCACGGAGTGGGTCGCCCGTGCGATGGGGACCCCGGCGTTCCTGGTCATCCTCAGCCTGTTCTGCGTGGTCTGGATCGTTTGGAACACCCTGATGCCCGACGAGCTCCGCTTCGACGATGCCGCCCTCGGCTTCACCGCCCTGACGCTCATGCTCTCGCTGCAGGCCTCGTACGCCGCGCCGCTGATCCTCCTCGCGCAGAACCGCCAGGACGATCGCGACCGCGTGCAGATCGAGCAGGACCGCCAGCGCGCGGAGCGCAACCTCGCCGACACCGAGTACCTCGCCCGCGAGATCGTGGCGCTGCGCATGTCGCTCGAGGAGCGCAACGCGCAGGCCGTGACGCGCGACGTGCTGCGGCAGGAATTGAAGGCTCTGCTCGCCGAGCTCGAAGACACCGGGGACAAGCCGACGGCAGGCGCCGCATCGTGACCGGGGCCGACCTCGTCCGTGCCGCAGTCTCCGCGGTGACGGACCCGGAGCTGCGCCGCCCCATCGGCGAGCTCGACATGGTCCGCGAGATCACCGTGGACGGAGACCGCGCTCAGGTCGGCATCGTCCTGACGATCGTGGGCTGCCCTGCGGCGGCGCGCATCGAGTCCGATGTGCGCGAGGCTGCGGCATCCGTCCCCGGCATCGCCGCGGTCGACGTCGAGGTGGGCGTGATGACCCCGGCCGAGCGCAAGGCGCTGACCGAGAAGCTCCGCGACGGCAGGCCCGCCCGCCAGATGCCCTTCGGTCCCGACTCGCTCACCCGCGTGATCCTCGTCTCCAGCGGCAAGGGCGGCGTGGGCAAATCGACGGTCACCGCCAACCTCGCCGTGGCGCTCGCCGACGAGGGACTGTCGGTCGGCCTCGTCGATGCCGACGTGCACGGATTCTCGATTCCCGGGCTCCTCGGCATCCCCGCCGGGACGCAGCCGACTCGTATCGACGACCTCATGCTGCCCCCGGTGGCGCACGGAGTGAAGACCATCTCGATCGGGATGTTCCTCCGCGACGGAGAGGCGGTCGTGGCGTGGCGTGGACCGATGCTGCACCGCACTGTGCAGCAGTTCCTCACCGATGTGTTCTTCGGCGATCTCGACGTGCTGCTCATCGACATGCCGCCCGGCACCGGCGACATCGCCATCTCGATCGGCCAGCTCCTCCCCCACGCGGAGGTCCTCGTGGTGACCACCCCGCAGACCGCTGCCGCGGAGGTGGCGATCCGCAGCGGACTCGTCGCACGGCAGACCGGTCAGCGGGTGATCGGGGTCATCGAGAACATGGCGGCGTACGCGCTCCCCGACGGCACGGTCATCGATCTGTTCGGCTCGGGTGGCGGTGCGGCGGTCGCCCAAGCGCTGTCCGAGCCGGGTACCACGGTCCCGCTGCTGGCCTCCATTCCCCTGAGCCCCGCGCTCCGTGAGGGCGGAGACGCCGGCATCCCGATCGTCGCCGGCGCGACGACGGATGCCGCGGCCACGACGATCCTCGATCTCGCCCGCACCCTCGCTCGGCAGGGGCGTGGCCTGTCCGGCCGCTCGCTGCCGATGACGATCGGCTGAGTGCGGCTCTCCTACGGCTCCGGGAACTGCGTCCAGGACGCGTGCGCGCGCTCGGCATCTCGCGTGCTTCTTCGCCTGGTGACGCGTCGGCGGACCAGGATGACCACGGGCAGCACCACGGCGACGGGAAGACAGAACACCGCGCCGAACGCCAGCAACGTCCCCACGGCGAAGTCGTTCCCGCCCGTGCGGCCGAGACCGATGGCGCCGCTTCCGAAGGCGTCCCCGGCGACGAGGAACTCGCCGTCGTAGGTGTCGAGCGAGTCGGCGCAGGTGACGGTGTGGACGCCCGCGCGGACAGCGGTGAACTGCGTGTGCTGCTCGAACCCGCGCTTCGGGGTCATCCACCAGAGCGTGTCGTCCCACGACAGCGAGGGTCCCGCGCGCTGAGAGAGCTCGGCGCCGTCCGGACCCGATACCGAACACTCCAGCGTCCCGAGCATCGCGGAGACACCGCTGCCCCAGATACCGACGCGCTCGCCCTCCTGCAGCTCGACCGTCGCCCCGCGTCCCAGCGGAACCGGATCGGCGTCACTCACGGAAGCGGCGACGGGCAACACCCAGAGCGTCCAAATCAGGACGCCGATGCACGCGCACAGAGCGGAGAACCCGAATGCCACGGCATCGCGATCGGCGAGCCGCCCTCGGGTCACGTGGCTTCGGGATCGAAGGGCGGCCGGTTGCTCGCGCTGAACTCCTGCGGGAGCGCACGGGGAGCGACAGGCTCCGCGATCGTCTCCCGCGCCTGCGTCGGCGTCGTCGTCGGCTGCGGCTCCTCGAACAGCGCGTCGCGGATGATGCGGCGGGGATCGTACTGACGGGGGTCGAGCTTGCGCCAGTCCACATCGTCGAGCTCCGGACCCATCTCCTCACGCATGCGGGACTTGGTCGAGCGGAGGTACTCGCCGGCCTTTCGCACCATGCGCGAGAAGCCCTCGGCAGCTCGCGGGAGACGCTCCGGGCCGATGATGAGGACCGCGATGAGACCGATCAGCAGCAGCTTCTCGAAGGTGAGCCCGAACGTCATCTCTACAGGCTACCGTCGCGCCTGCGGTCCGCGGGTACACCGAGCGAATACTCTGGAGGGAACCACCGGGCAGGCAGGGAGAAACAGGCCATGAGCGAGCACGACGCGAACGCGCGATTCCTTCGCGAGTCCATCGTGGAACCCGACTCCATCGCACGCGCACGCGCACACGCGGTCGAGCTCGGCGCGATGCCGATCAGCACCGTCGTCGGTTCCCAGATCGCCGTGCTCGCCGCCGCGACCGGCGCACGCTCGATCGTCGAGATCGGCACCGGTGCCGGCGTCTCCGGACTCTGGCTGCTGCACGGAGCGCCGCAGGCCGTGCTCACCTCGATCGACAACGAGCCCGAACACCTCGCGGCAGCGCGACAGGCATTCGCCGACGCGAAGGTACCGTCCACGAAGGTCCGCTTCATCACCGGGCGCGCCATCGATGTGCTCCCCCGTATGAATGAGTCCTCGTACGACATCGTGCTCGTCGACGCCGACCCCGACCACATCATCGAGTACGTCGAGCACGGACTCCGCCTCGCCCGCACCGGCGGCATCGTGCTGGTGCCGCGGATCCTCGGCGCCGGCCGCGTGGCCGACCCGGTGCAGCGTGATGAGGTCACGTCGGCCTACCGCTCGCTGGTGCAGGAGACCCAGGAGTCCTCGGCCGTGTTGGCGACCGTGTCGCCCGCAGGTGAAGGACTGCTCCAGCTGATCAGGCTCGCCGACCGCGACTGAGAGTCGCCTCGCCCGGGTACGCCCCGGAATCGACAAAGGGCGGTGGATCCGAGGATCCACCGCCCTTTCGGTCCACGGATGCGGACCTCAGATCGTTCAGGCCGGTGCCACGACGGCGGCAAGCACGTCGTGAAGTTCCTTGGCCTCAGCGTCGTTCACGGAGACGACCAGACGGCCGCCGCCTTCGAGCGGAACGCGCACGATGATGAGTCGTCCTTCTTTCACGGCCTCCATGGGTCCGTCTCCGGTCCTCGGCTTCATCGCTGCCATCGTGGCTCCCTTTCCTCCGGTGGTATGGAATGAGTTTATCGGGTGTCACCGGGACCTGGAGGTCACCGAGCAACAATTGGGTCGCCCGACACCGTCAGGGCACCTGCCAGAACGTGCTCCCGAGCGCATACACGTGGTAGATCCAGAGCCATTGGCCCAGGAGGCAGAGAGCCACCACACCGACGCGCCACCACCGCGATCGAGGAACCGCGACGGCGCCCCAGAGCGGGCTGAGAGGCAGCAGCAGGCGGAACGTGCTGGACTGTGGGAAGAACACCGCGAGGAGGTACAGCAGATAGCTGGCGCTCCACAGGCGGAGGTCGCCGCCGAGGGCGCGCACCTGGGGCGAGCGCAGGAGGGTGACGGCGGCCGCCGCGACCAGCAGCACGAGCGCCACCGGGCCCCACCACTGGGGCATGCCCCAGAGTGCGAACCAGAACTGCGACGCCTGAACCCATCCTTCGAACGGCAGGAAACCGTCGACGCCGCCGACGATCCAGTGCCGGCGCCACGCGAGTTCTGTCGCGAGATAGGCACCGGGATCGCCCGTGACGACACCGGCGATCAGTTGCCAGGCGAAGCCCGCCGCGGTCGCGAGCGCCCCGAGCGCGACGATGTGCGTGATCTCCCGCCCGGAGAGGGGCTCCTGCTTCCGCCGGAACCAGCGCACGACGCCGTGTAACCCGAGGTACAGGGCGAAGGCGAGGATCCCGGGGCGGGTGAAGGCCATCACCGGGATCAGGAGGTAGAGCCGGCCGTATTCGTGTCGGATCGTCGCGTCGAGCGCGAGGAACAGCAGCAGCAGGAACAGGGTCTCCGCGTAGCCGACCTGGAACATCGCGGCGATCGGCCCGGCAGCGAAGAACACGACCGCCCAGAGCGCGGCGGAAGCGCCGATGCGGTCGCGAAGCAGGCGATGGAGCGCAAGGCACGCGAGATACCCCGCGGCGAGCGAGATCAGGAGAGCGCCGACTCCCCAAGATCCGAAGAGGAAGCCCACCGCCTTCGCCGCAAATGCGAACACGGGCATGAATGCCCAGGCGTTCTCGGCGACGTCGCCCGTCTCGGTCCGGGGAAGCTCGGTCGGATAACCGGACTCGGCGACGAGCCAGTACCACTGGGCATCCCACCCGAGGATGAAGTCTTCGAGTCCGGCATCGGCCCCGAAGCGCGAGAACGACGTCGACAGCGACGCGGCGATGAGCAGGAAGATCGTGGTCGTCGCCCGGGCGGCGACGTAGACGACCGCGATCCGCAGCGCGACCGGCGTCTGCGCCCACCGGCGAACCGTGCTCAGCGCGAGGTGAGCCATGCGCGCAGGCCCCGCTCCACGGCGTCGATCTGCGCGAGCGGCACGCGCTCCTCGTCGTGGTGCGCGAGGTGCGGGTCGCCGGGACCGTAGTTCACCGCAGGGATGCCGAGCGCCGAGAAACGGGCGACGTCGGTCCAGCCGTATTTCGGGCGAGGCTCGGCGCCCACAGCCGCAACGAACTGCTGCGCGATCTCGGCGTCGAGTCCGGGGCGCGCCCCCTCGGCTGCATCGGTGATCTCGATCTCGAAGCCGGCGAGAACCCCGCGCAAGTGCGCTTCGGCGTCCGCCGCGGACTTGCTGGGAGCGAAGCGATAGTTGACCTCGACCTCGCATGCGTCGGGGATGACGTTGCCCGCGACGCCGCCGGCGATGCGCACGGCGCTCAGGCTCTCCCGATACAGAAGGCCCTCGACCGGCACTTCCCTGGCGCGGTACTCCGCGAGCCGCGTCAGGATCGGAGCAGCACGGTGGATCGCGTTCTCGCCGATCCACGCTCGTGCACTGTGCGCGCGAACGCCGGTCGTGCGCACGATCGCGCGCAGCGTGCCGTTGCATCCGCCCTCGACCTCGCCGTTGGACGGTTCGCCGAGGATGGCGAAGTCCGCCCGGAACAGGTCGGGTCGCACGGCGGCGAGCAGGCCGAGGCCGTTCTTGGACGCCTCGATCTCCTCGTTGTCGTACCACATCCAGGTGATGTCGATCGCGGGATCGGTGAGCTCTGCGGCGAGCTTGAGCTGCACGGCCGTGCCCGCCTTCATATCGACGGTTCCCCGCCCCCAGAGGTAGGGCACACCGTCGATCTCGATGTCCCTGGTCGGGAGGTTCGCGTTGATCGGCACGGTGTCGATGTGTCCGGCGATCGCGACGCGCTGAGCGCGCCCGAGTTCGGTGCGGGCGACGATCGTGTTGCCGTGGCGGAAGACCTCGAGGTGGGACAGCGGGGTGATGGCCGCCTCGATCGCATCGGCGAGGGTCTTCTCGTCGCCGGACACGCTCGGGATGTCACAGATCGCACGAGTGAGGTCGACGGAGGACGCGGTCAGATCGAGCACCATGGGTCAAGCCTACTTACCCCGTCATGCGTGAAGTCCCTCGCCTCCCGGCGCGATAGCGTGGAGGGATGAGCGACGCACGCACCGTATGGGGTATCGGCCTGACCACGATCGCCGGCGACGGCACGGTCCTCGACGCGTGGTACCCGGACGTGCGCACGGGATCTGCCGCTGCAGACGATGCCGCCGTCGCCGCGCTCGAGCCCCTGGTCGGCGCCGATGAACGACGGAACGTGACCGTCGAGATCATCCGGCTCCAGATCGACCTCGACGAGGCTCCCGGTTCCACGGCGGACGCGTACCTGCGGCTGCATGCGCTCTCGCACCTCGTCGTGCGCCCCAACGAGCTGAACCTGGACGGCATCTTCGGCCATCTGCCGAACGTCGCCTGGACGAACGCCGGGCCGGTGCTCCCCGCCGACGCCGCGCGTCTGCGGCCGCACCTCCAGCGCGCCGGAATCCAGGTGCAGGGCCTGGACAAATTCCCCCGCCTGACCGACTACGTGCAGCCTGCGGGCGTCCGGATCGCCGACGCCTCGCGCGTGCGGCTCGGCGCACATCTCTCCCCCGGCACCACCGTCATGCATGAGGGCTTCGTCAACTTCAACGCCGGGACGCTCGGCTCCTCCATGGTCGAGGGACGCATCTCGCAGGGCGTCGTCGTGGGCGACGGCAGCGACATCGGCGGCGGTTCCTCGATCATGGGCACGCTCTCGGGCGGTGGCACTCACCGGGTGTCGATCGGTGCACGCACCCTGCTCGGAGCGAACGCCGGCATCGGCATCTCCCTCGGCGACGACTGCGTCGTCGAGGCGGGCCTGTACGTGACCGCCGGGACGAAGATCGTGCTGGTCGACGGCCCGGTGACGCCGGACGGCGGACGGAAGACCGTGAAGGGCGGAGAGCTCTCGGGCCAGGACGGACTGCTCTTCCGACGGAACTCCCTCAGCGGCGCCGTCGAGGCCGTGCGCCGCGCCGGAGTGGGCGTGACGCTCAACGAGGCCCTCCACGCCTGAGAGCCGCCCGCGCGCCTTCATCGTCAGCCCGCGACCCGCGCGTGGAGGCGGCATGCAGCCGACGGCATGCACGCACTGGTAGACTGACACCGTTGTCCGCACCGCCGGTGCTGCAACATCGTCGTCGTCATGGGGTCTCCGAGGACCGAAGCGAGCAGAACTGCTCCCACCACCAGCATGAGCTGGCATTTCGAACGGCGAACCGATGCGCAATTCCTGCGCCGTCGCCCACCTCACCCCTTATCTCGCGCCGATCACTCGTGCGCTGACGGAGTTTCTGCATGTCTACTTTCCTTGAACTCGGCGTTCCCGCCGAGCTCGCCGCCGTTCTCGCCGATTCGGGCAAGACGGAGGCCTTCGCGATCCAGCGCGACACCCTTCCCGACTCCCTCGCGGGACGCGACCTCCTGGGCCGCGGACGCACGGGCAGCGGCAAGACCATCGCCTTCGCCCTGCCGCTCGTGGCGCGCCTCGCCGCATCCGGCGGTCAGCGCCGCGCAGGTCTCCCGCGCGGACTCGTCCTCGCTCCGACCCGCGAGCTCGCGACGCAGATCGCCGCGACCATCGCCCCGCTCGCCGAGGCTGCCGGTCTGCGCGTCACGACCGTCTTCGGCGGCGTCAGCCAGCGTCCGCAGGAGCAGGCGCTGCGCGGCGGCGTCGACATCGTCGTTGCCTGCCCCGGTCGACTCGAAGACCTCATGAAGCAGCAGGTCGTGCGCCTCAGCGCGATCGAGGTCACCGTGCTCGACGAGGCCGACCACATGGCCGACCTCGGCTTCCTCCCCGGCGTCACCCGCATCCTCACCGCAACGCCGGCCGGTGGCCAGCGTCTCCTGTTCAGCGCCACGCTGGACCGCGGCATCGACACCCTCGCCCGCCGTTTCCTCTCGAACGCGGTCAGCCACGAGGTCGATGAAGAGAGCGTGCCCGTGGGCGAGATGACCCACCGCGTGCTGGTCGTCGACTCCACCGATAACAAGACCGCTCTCGTGAAGGAGCTCGCCTCCGGCACCGGACGCCGCATCCTCTTCACCCGCACCAAGCACCAGGCGAAGAAGCTCGCGAAGCAGCTCACGGCTGCCGGGATCCCGGCCGTCGACCTGCACGGCAACCTGTCGCAGAACGCTCGCGAGCGCAACCTCGGTGCGTTCTCCGCAGCACCGGAAGACGGCGGAGTGCGCGTCCTCGTCGCGACCGATGTCGCCGCCCGTGGTGTGCACGTCGACAACGTCGACCTCGTCGTCCACGTCGACCCGCCCGTCGAGCACAAGGCGTACCTGCACCGTTCCGGACGTACGGCTCGTGCCGGCGCGGCCGGCACCGTCGTGACCGTCGTGCTTCCCGAGCAGCGCCGCGATGTGAAGGACCTGCTGCGCAAGGCGGCCATCTCGGCTCCGCTGGAAGATGTCACGACCGCTGCCGTCACCGCCCTGGTCCCCGAGCGCGCCCCGCACGTGCGTCCGGCCCCGGTGCAGGCTCCGCAGCAGCAGCAGCGTCAGTCCTCCAAGCAGCGTCCGGCCGGCGGCGAGAAGAGCGGCGCGGCGAACCCGCCCGCGCGTCGTCGTCGCCGCCCCCGCGCCGGTGGCGCCGGCGGCCAGGGCAGCGGCTACCAGGGCGGTGGCTACTCCACGCAGAGCGGACAGTCCCGTCAGGGCGGTGGCCGCAGCTCGCAGGGTCGCTGACCCCGCGGACGCAGCTCGACTGAAAAGCGCCCCTTCCGCTTCGGCGGAAGGGGCGCTTTCTCGTTGTGCGCTCAGCGAGTCGGGAACGACCGCTCGGGAGACCCCGTGTACAGCTGCTGCGGACGGCCGATCTTGGTCTGCGGGTCGAGCTGCAGCTCGCGCCACTGGGCCAGCCAGCCGGGCAGACGACCGATGGCGAACAGCACCGTGAACATCCGGGTCGGGAAGCCCATCGCCTTGTAGATGACGCCCGTGTAGAAGTCGACGTTCGGGTACAGTCGACGCTCACGGAAGTAGTCGTCGGCGAGGGCGAGTTCCTCGAGCTCCTTCGCGAGGTCGAGCAGCGGGTCGGTGACGCCCAGCGACGAGAGCACCTCGTCGGCGGCGTCCTTAACCAGCTTGGCCCGCGGGTCGTAGTTCTTGTAGACGCGGTGCCCGAAGCCCATCAGCTTCACGCCCTCTTCCTTGTTCTTCACCCGCTCCACGAAGCGCGAGACGCTCTGGCCGGAGTCGCGGATCTGACCCAGCATGGTCAGGACGGCCTCATTGGCACCGCCGTGCAGCGGACCGGAGAGCGCCTGGATGCCGGCGGAGACCGAGGCGAACTGGTTCGCACCGGTGGAGCCCACGAGGCGGACCGTCGAGGTGGAGGCGTTCTGCTCGTGGTCCTCGTGGAGGATCAGGAGCAGCTCGAGAGCCTTCGACATGACCGGGTTGACCTCGTACTCCTCGCTGTGCACGCCGAAGTTGAGCTTGAGGAAGTTGTCCACGAAACTCAGCGAGTTGTCGGGGTAGAGGAATGCCTGGCCGACGCTCTTCTTGTGCGCGTACGCCGCGATCACGGGCAGCTTGGCGAGCATGCGCACCATGTTGAGCTCGACGTGCTCGGGGTTGTGCGGGTCGGTCTGCCCCTCGTAGTACGTCGAGAGGGCGGCGACCGCCGACGAGAGCACCGACATGGGGTGCGCCGTGTGCGGCAGCGCCGAGAAGAAGCGCTTGAGGTCTTCGTGCAGCAGCGTGTGACGGCGGATCTTCTCGTCGAACTCTGCGAGCTCCGAAGCCGAGGGCAGTTCGCCGTAGATCAGGAGCCAGGCGACCTCGAGGTAGCTCGTGGACCCTGCCAGCTGCTCGATCGGGTACCCGCGGTAGCGCAGGATGCCCTTGTCTCCGTCGATGAAGGTGATGTCGGACTTCGTGGACGCCGTGTTGACGAAGCCGTAATCGAGGCCCGTGTAGCCGGTCTGCCGGGTCAGCGTCGAGAAGTCGATGCTGTCGTGGCCTGCCGTGCCGCGCAGTACCGGGAATTCGGCGGTCGTATCGCCGATCGTCAGCTTCGCCGTCTGCTCTGCCGCTGCGCTCACGCGGTCCTCCTCCTGGCGTCCGACCCCGCTGGTCGCGGTATATCGGACAAGATCTTGATCAAGTCGGAACTGGCGATCTCACGGCGCTGTGGCACCAGGTCGAGACACGACCGAATCGCCTTTACAGCCTAGTAGGCACACAGGCCTACTGTGACATCCGCCAAACAGATGCGAACTTCACGGAGAAAACCTACAGAGCGGAGGCGGTGAGGCGGCGCGCGGCTTCTCGCACCCGCTCGGTGGGAGCGGTCAGCGCGAGGCGCACATACTGCGAGGAGTCCGCACCGTAGAACGGACCGGGACCGGCGAGGATGCCGAGGTCGGCGAGGCGACCCATCGACTCCCAGGCATCGCGCCCTTCCGTCGCCCAGAGGTACAGTCCTGCTTCCGAACCGTCGATGCGGAAGCCTGCGGCCTCCAGCGCGGGGCGCAGTGCTTCTCGCCTGGTGCGGTACAGGTTCTTCTGGGCCGCGACGTGCTCGTCGTCACCGAGCGCGACCGCCATGGCGTGTTGCACGGGTGCGGGCGGCATGAGCCCGAGGTGCTTGCGAGCGGTGAGCAGTTCTCCGACCACGCGCGCGCAGCCGGCGACGAACGCGGCGCGGTAGCCGGCGAGGTTCGACTGCTTGCTCAGCGAGTACACGCTGAGCAGGTTCGCCCTACTGCCGCCGGTCACCCGAGGGTCGAGGATCGAGGGGATCGGCTCGGTCGCCCAGTTTCCGTCCCAGCCCAGCTCGGCGTAGCACTCGTCGCTCGCGAGGACGGCACCCAGCTCGCGCGCGCGGCGCACGGCCGCGGCGAGCTCATCGACCGTCCAGGTCCGGCCGTCCGGGTTGCCCGGAGTGTTGATCCAGATGAGCTTGGTGCCCTCCGGCCACTCGGCGGGATCGTCGGCCGGGAGCGGCGTCGCACCGACCACCCGGGCGCCGACCTCGTATGTCGGGTACGCCACTCGCGGATGCACGACGACGTCGCCCGCACCGAGTCCGAGGAGCGTGGGCAGCAGCGCGACAAGCTCCTTGGAGCCGATAGTCGGCAACACGTTGTCGACGCGGAGGTCGGGTACTCCCCGGCGCCGCGCGTACCATTCGACGATGGCTTCGCGCAGCGTCGGCGTGCCGACCGTCTGCGGATAGGCGTGTGCGTCGGTCGCCTCGGCCAGGGCACGGCGGATGAGCTCCGGCGTCGGATCCACCGGCGAGCCCACGGAGAGATCCACCAGACCCTCCGGATGCTGCGCGGCACGCTCACGGAACGGGACGACGGCATCCCACGGGTAGTCGGCGAGGTCGCGGACGCTCACAGAAGACGCCTACTCGCCCTGGGGCGGGAGCGCGGCGATGATCGGGTGGTCGAACGTGTAGACGCCGACCTTGGCGGCACCTCCGGGCGAGCCGATCTCGTCGAAGAACTCGACGTTCGCCTTGTAGTAGTCCTGCCACTCATCGGGCAGGTCGTCTTCGTAGTAGATGGCCTCGACCGGGCACACCGGTTCGCAGGCGCCGCAATCCACGCACTCGTCGGGGTGGATGTACAACGACCGTTCCCCCTCGTAGATGCAGTCAACGGGGCACTCGTCGATGCAGGCGCGATCCTTGACATCGACGCACGGGAGGGCGATCACATACGTCACCCCTTCAGTCTACGACTCGTGGCGCTCGGGTTCCTGCGCGGCAGGTGCGACCGTGCGGACGGGAACCCGTGAGAAGGAGGGCCAGGCGATCACGAGCAGCACGATTCCCGCGACCAGGTAGGTCCAGATCTGCCCACTGAGCGAGTCCGGGACGACGACGGATCCGCCGGGCCCCACGCCGGAGATCAGCACCAGCATGCCGATCATGCCGAGTCCGGCTGCCACCGCCGCTCCCCTGTCGTGTGTGAGCGCTCGTACGGCGACGAGGATCGCCGCGCAGGCGATGGCGGCCACGATGAGCCCCACCGGGATCGGCCCCCACATCACGCTGTGCGCGATCGTGCCGGCGATGCCGTAGACGCCGCCCACCAGGGCCGCAGCGACCCACGACAACACTCTCGACACCCAGCTCACGCGCACCCGTCGATCTTACCGGCGCCGCCTGTGGCCGAGCAGTCGCTCAGGAGGCGAGACCGAAGAGCCGCAGGAGCGCCGCGACGAGCGCGGCCGCTGCCACGACGACGAGGAACGACTGCCGAAGCCACAGGAGCCCTCCCGCGACCAGCAGGGCGGGCACGCGCGCGTCCACCGTGATGGCCTGGCCGTCGCCGAGGGTCTGCACCGCGACGAGTGCGGCCAGGAGCGCCACGGTCAGCAGGTCGGAGATGCGAGCAGTGCGAGGCGCTTCGAGGACCTTGGGCGGCACCAGGTATCCGGCGGCTTTGAGCGCGACACAGATGAGCGCGGCGAGGAGGATCGCACTCCACAGGCTCATGGCGCCCCCTCCGTTCCGACGCGGGCGTGATCCTCCGGCGGCGTCTCGCGGCGGCCCAGCCAGTTGAACCAGCCGACGGCGATCGCGACGACCGCCGCGACGAGCACCGGGAGACCCGGCATGAGGAAGGGGGTGAACGCCGCAGCGACCACCGCAGCCGCCACGCCCACCACGACGGCCTGCCGCTGCCGGAGCCGCGGCCAGAGCAGCGCGAGGAACGCGGCAGCAGCAGCGGCGTCGAGACCCCAGGTCCGGGGGTCTCCGAGCACGTCACCGACGAGCGCACCGACGAGGGTCGTGATGTTCCAGCCCACGAAGATGCCGATGCCGGTCACCCAGAAGCCCACCTGACGCAGCCGCGGGTCGCCCTGTGAGATCGCCACGGCCGTCGACTCATCGATCGTGAAGTGCGCGGCGGCAGCCTTGCGCACCGGCCCTCCGCCGACGATCGGCGACATGCGCATTCCGTAGGCCACGTTGCGCACGCCGAGGAGGGCGGCGGACGCGACCGCAGAGGGCAGAGCGGCGAGGCCTCCGGCGGTGAAGACGCCGACGAATGCGAACTGCGATCCTCCGGTGAACATCAGGAGGCTGAGGACGCAGGTCTGCCAGACATCGAGCCCGGACGCGACAGCCAACGCTCCGAAGGAGACGCCGTAGGCGCTGGTCGCGAGCACGACGCCGAGCGCCTCGCGCCAGACCTCACGCTCGGCGGTCATCGCACGCCCTGCGGATCCTTGTTCGCTTCGCTGAACACATGACCATAATTCTGAACAGTCGCGAACGGATAGTCAAGCGAACGAACGTTTGACATGATGAACGCATGGAAGACCTTCGCACGCGCATCGCCCGCACTCTGCGCCGAGAACGAGAGGCCGTCGGCCTGTCGGTCTCGGAACTCGCGCGCCGCGCTGGTGTGTCCAAAGCGACCGTGTCGCAGCTCGAGAGCGGAGCGGGCAATCCCAGCGTCGAAACACTGTGGGCCCTCGGAGTGGCCCTCGGAGTGCCGTTCGCCGTCCTCGTCGACCAGCACAGCAACGCGCCCACCCTGATCCGCGCCGACGACCTCGCCGGCGTCCCCTCCTCCGCGGCCGCCTACAGCGCGACGCTGCTGTCGGCCAGCCCTCCCGGCGCGCGCCGTGACATCTACCTGATCCAGGCCGAACCGGGCGATGCCCGACGCTCCGACCCGCACCACCCGGGCACCATCGAGCACGTCATCCTGGTCTCCGGCCAAGCACTGATCGGACCGGTCGACGAGCCGGTGCTCCTCAACCCCGGCGACTACCTGACATATGCCGGCGACGCCCCGCACATCTTCGAAGCGACAGCCGTCGGTACGAGCGCGGCGCTCATCTCCGAGCTCCGCTGAGGCTCACCCAACGCCGGCGACAGGCGACGGGTCGGGGCGTCACGGCCTCAGTACCAGTTCATCGCCTGCGAGTGTGACCAGGCGCTGCACGGGGTTCCGTAGGCCGCCGAGATGTACTCGAGGCCCCAGGCGATCTGCGTGGCGGCACTGGTCTGCCAGTCGGCTCCCGCCGATGCCATCTTGCTGCCGGGCAGCGCCTGCGGAATGCCGGTAGCCCCGCCGTCGGCGTTGTATGCCTGGTAGTTCCAGCCCGACTCCTTGGTCCACAGGGAGTCCAGGCACGAGAACTGATCCCCGCCCCAGCCGTACCGGCTCGACATCTGCTGCTGCGCGGAGGCCTTCGCACCCTCGACGGTGTTGGCGGACGCGAGCGCCGCGGCGGCCGCCCGCTCGGCAGCTGCATGCTCTGCCGCCGCCTTGGCCGCGGCTGCAGCGGCTTCCTCCGCAGCCCGCTTCTCCTGTGCCGCGGTGAGCGCGGCACGCAGATCCTCCGTGTCCGAGACGACCTTCGCGAGCTCCGACTCCACGTCGTCGGTGACGATGCCCACGAGGAGCAACGGGGTCACCTCACTGTCGGAGAGCTTGTCGATGCCGCTCTCGAGCTCGGTCGTGTCGACCGACGTCGAGACACCCACGTCGAGGCCGGATGCTGCAACGTCGGCGCTCAGCGCCTCGGCGGCCGCGACAGCACTCCGGGCCTCCACGCGCGTAGACGAAGCGTCTGCGGTGATCTGCGCCAGCGGCTCGGCACCGGACAGTGCGGGCGCGGCGACGGCGATGGCCGGGCTCATGGCGGCCGCGGCAGAGGTGGAGGCCAGGCCCACGCTGAGCGTGATTCCGACCAGGGTGGCGGCGGTCACTCCGAGGATGGCCATCGGGCGGCGGGCGGTGACGGCGGCGCGGGCGGACGCCGCGTCCGAGGCACGCCGAAGCGCACGGGTTTTCTGAAGCATCGGGTTCGACTTTCGGGTTGTCGTACGCCCTCGCAGGAGACTCATCGGGAGCTCGTCCCGGGCGCAAGCCAACGAGTCTGCACCATCAACCTGAGTGAAAACCATCCCTGACCTGGGATTTACATGAGAAGAGGGCCTCGCGCACGCCTTTCGGCGGCACGAGGCCCTCTTCTCGGAGCAGACTCAGGCGCTGGCGTCCTGGCGCTTCAGACGCGCGGTCTCGCGAGCACGGGTGTTCGCATCGAGGTTCACCTTGCGGATGCGGACGACCTCGGGCGTGACCTCGACGCATTCGTCGTCACGTGCGAACTCGAGGCTCTCCTCGAGCGTCAGCTGGCGCGGAGGCGTCATCGACTCGAAGGTGTCGGAGCTCGCCGCACGCATGTTGGTGAGCTTCTTCTCCTTCGTGATGTTCACGTCCATGTCGTCGGCGCGGGAGTTCTCGCCGATGACCATTCCCTCGTAGACCTCCTGCGTGGGCTGCACGAAGAACGACATGCGCTCCTGCAGGGCGATCATCGCGAACGGGGTGACGACACCCTGGCGGTCGGCGACGATCGAGCCGTTCTGACGCGTCGTGATGGAGCCGGCCCACGGCTCGTAGCCGTGCGAGATCGCGTTCGCGATGCCGGTGCCGCGCGTGGTGGTGAGGAACTCGCTGCGGAAGCCGATCAGGCCGCGCGACGGGACGACGAACTCCATGCGCACCCAGCCGGTGCCGTGGTTCGTCATGTTCTCCATGCGACCCTTGCGGCCCGCCAGCAGCTGGGTGATCGCGCCGAGGTGCTCCTCCGGCGTGTCGATCGTGAGGTGCTCGAACGGCTCGTAGGTCTTGCCGTCGATCTTCTTCGTGACCACCTGCGGCTTGCCGACGGTGAGCTCGAAGCCCTCGCGGCGCATGTTCTCGACGAGGATGGCGAGGGCGAGCTCTCCGCGGCCCTGCACCTCCCACGCATCCGGACGTCCGATGTCGACGACCTTGAGCGAGACGTTGCCGATGAGCTCCTTGTCGAGACGGTCCTTGACCATGCGAGCGGTGAGCTTGTGGCCCTTGACCTTGCCCATGAGCGGGGAGGTGTTGGTGCCGATCGTCATCGAGATGGCGGGGTCGTCGACCGTGATGGCCGGCAGCGGACGCACGTCCTCGGGGTCGGCGATGGTCTCGCCGATGGTGATGTTCTCGAAACCGGCGATGGCGACGATGTCGCCGGGGCCTGCGGAATCGGCCGGGTAGCGCTCGAGTGCGCGTGTCTTCAGGAGCTCGGTGATGCGCGCGTTCTGGTGCGTGCCGTCGGCACGGACCCAGGCCACGGTCTGGCCCTTCTTGAGCGTGCCGTTGAAGACGCGCAGCAGCGCGAGACGGCCGAGGAACGGGCTGGAGTCGAGGTTCGTGACCCAGGCCTGCAGCGGGTGCTCGTCGTCGTAGGACGGCGCGGGCACGTGCTCGAGGATCGCCTCGAACAGCGGCTCGAGGTCGTCGTTGTCGGGCAGCGAGCCGTCGGCGGGACGGTTCTGCGACGCGGCGCCGGCACGACCGGAGGCGTAGACGACCGGCACGTCGAGCAGCGCGTCGACGTCGAGGTCGGGCACGTCGTCGACCAGGTCGGAAGCGAGGCCCAGCAGCAGGTCGTGCGCCTCTTCCTCGACCTCGGCGATGCGCGCGTCGGGACGGTCGGTCTTGTTGACGAGCAGGATGACCGGCAGCTTCGACTCGAGCGCCTTGCGCAGCACGAAGCGGGTCTGGGGCAGCGGACCCTCACTGGCGTCGACCAGCAGCACGACACCGTCGACCATGGACAGGCCGCGCTCGACCTCACCACCGAAGTCGGCGTGACCGGGGGTGTCGATCACATTGATCGTGATCTCCTTGCCGCCGGCGTGCTTGCCCTTGTACGTGATCGCCGTGTTCTTGGCGAGGATCGTGATGCCCTTCTCACGCTCCAGGTCATTGGAGTCCATGGCGCGCTCATCGACGTGGGCGTGTTCGCCGAAGGAGCCCGTCTGACGCAGCATGGCGTCGACGAGAGTCGTCTTGCCGTGGTCGACGTGGGCGACGATTGCGACGTTGCGGAGGTCAGAGCGGAGGGCGTGCGCCATGCAGGTGTCCTAAAGAGTGTGGGATTTTGCCGGGAAGCCGACGTTCCAGGATAACGCAAGCTCAGGGCGTGTTCCTGAAAACAGGTCGTAGCATCGAGATCGTGACCCGACCGCAGGCCTCCGGAGACCTTCCCGAGCTCTCCCCCGCCCCCTCTCGCGCACGGCTGTGGTGGGAGATCGCGATCGTCCTGGCGCTCGGGCTCGGGCAGTCCGCCGTGTACGCGATCGTGCAGCTCGCCTACCGCCTCACCGATGAGATCCCGATCGCCGATCAGGTCGCGAAGCTGAATCCCTCACGCAGCGACCGGGAGATCTTCGACCTCATCTACCAGGTGCTCGCGATCGGTTTCTCGCTCGTCCCCGTGCTGCTAGTGTGCTTCCTGCTCTGGCAGTCGCGCCGACCGCACCTGGGGCAGCTGGGGCTGGACGGCACCAGGGCGGGGCGCGACATCGGTCGCGGCGTCCTGCTGGTCCTGGCCATCGGCGTGCCCGGCATCGGCCTCTACCTCGCCGGTCGCGCGCTCGGGGTGACCGTGGCGATCGACCCCGCCGGCGTCGACGCCTACTGGTGGACGGTGCCCGTCCTGCTGCTCGCTGCCGCGCGGGCCTCGCTGCAGGAGGAGTTCGTTCTGCTCGGATATCTCTTCACGCGACTGAAGCAGCTCGGCTGGGGGCCGTGGTCGATCATCATCGGCACATCGGTGCTGCGGGCCAGCTACCACCTGTATCAGGGCTATCCCGCGTTCTTCGGGAACCTCGCGATGGGTCTGCTGTTCGGGTGGCTGTATCAGCGCTCAGGGCGCCTGATGCCGTTCCTGGTCGCGCACTTCCTGATCGATGCGGCCGCGTTCGTCGGCTACCCGTGGGCGGCAGCGCTGTGGCCCGACCTGTTCGGACTCCCCGGCTGAGCCGAAAGAGTCGCGGTCAACCCGCGTTCGCCACGAGGACGGCCAGCACGGCCCAGACGACGATCACGACCAGCGCGATCGTGGCAGGACGATCCCAGCTGCGTCGGATCGGGGCGTCCGCAGTGGCGGGGGCGGCTTCCCAGCGCTCCTCGATCTCGGTGAGCGCGCGGATGCCTGCGGGCATCTTCTCCTCGCCGTCGCCCCCGCGAGCGGGCATGCGGATCGGGCCGGCCTTGGCCGGTCCCCCGTAGCAGGCGAGATCCTTCCCGTCGTCGAGCGAGAAGATCAGCTGCCACCGCAGGTCGACGGCGCGCACGCGCTGCCAGCCGAACGTGATGCGGCGGAGCAGGTTCTGCACCACCACACCGTCGTCGTCGATGCGCACGGCCGAGGCGAAGGAGCTCACATACACGAGCCAGAGCACCAGCAGCACCCACGGGGCGAGCAGCAGCATCGACCCCCACCCGGCCCGCAGGACGGCATCGCCCAACAGGAACAGGGCCAGAAGCGAGCCGATCACGAGCGCGGCGGGACCGGAGGGCGCACGGAATGTCCGTACGCCCTCCGACCTGTCGTCCGTCGTCACCGTCAGTGGCTCCCGAGGGTGATCGACGCGCCGGGAATCGCCTGGAGCAGACGCTCCGTGTACTCCTGCTGCGGGTTCGCGAAGATGTCGTCGACCGTGCCGTGCTCGACGACGCGCCCCTGCTCCATCACACAGACGCGATCCGCGATCACCCGCACGACCGCGAGGTCGTGGGTGATGAACAGATACGTCAGGTCGAGCTCGGACTGGAGTTCGGCAAGCAGGTTCAGCACCTGCGCCTGCACCAGCACGTCCAGCGCCGACACGGCCTCGTCGAGGACGACGATCTCCGGCTTGAGCGCGAGGGCCCTGGCGATGGCGACGCGCTGGCGTTGACCGCCCGACAGCTCGTTCGGATACCGGTCGGCCACACTCGACGGGAGCGCGACCTGGTCCAGCACCTCGAGAACGCGCTTGCGGCGCGAGGCGGAGTCGCCGACCCCGTGCACGCGCAGCGGCTCCGCCACCGTGTTGCCGATGTTGTGCAGCGGATCCAGCGAACCGTACGGGTCCTGGAAGACCGGCTGCATCTCGCGACGCAGTGCCTGCAGCTCGGGCCGTGAGAGCGTGTCGGTGTCCCGACCGTTCACGAGGATCGAGCCCGACGTCTTCGTCTCCAGACGCAGCAGCATCTTGGCGGCGGTCGACTTGCCGGAACCGGATTCGCCGACGATGGCCATCGTGGAGCCCTTGGGCACCTGGAAGGACATCTTGTCGACGGCCGTGAAATCGGTGGAACGGAAGCCGCTCCCCCGAATCTTGTAGACCTTCGTCACATCTCGGAACTCGATCACCGGCTCGGCAGGAACCGCCTCGGTGTGGGCGATCGATGCGAGATCGACCGTGCCCGTGGACTCCGTGAGCACCTCGGCGAGAGGGTCGACGTGACCCGTGACCGCCGTCTGGATGCGCTTCGACGCCAGGCTCGGCGCCGCGGCGACCAGCCGCTGGGTGTACGGGTGCTGCGGGTTCTGCAGGATCTCGAGCGCGGGACCCGATTCCACGATGCGACCGCGATGCATCACGACGAGGTTCTCCGCCCGCTCCGCGGCGAGGCCGAGGTCGTGGGTGATGAACAGGACCGCGGTGTTGCGCTCCTTAGTGAGGGTGTCGAGGTGATCGAGGATCCGCTTCTGCACCGTGACGTCGAGCGCGCTGGTGGGCTCGTCGGCGATGAGCAGTTTCGGATCGGACGACAGCCCGATGCCGATGAGCACCCGCTGGCGCATGCCGCCGGAGAACTCGTGCGGGAACTGCCGCAGACGCCGATCGGCATCCGCCAGTCCTGCCTCCTTCAGCACCTGGATCGCCTGCTTGCGTGCAGCCTTGCGGCCGTCGGCCTGCCCGTTGGCGAGGATGGTCTCCTCCACCTGGAAACCGATGCGGTGCACCGGGTTGAGGCTGTTCATCGGGTCCTGGGGAACCAGGCCGATGAGGTTGCCGCGCACATGCTCGATCTCGGAGCGCCCGAGCTTCGTCAGGTCGCGACCCTCGAATTTGACGGCGCCACCGGTGACCTTCCCGCTGCCGGGCAGCAGGTTGATGATCGCGTGCGCGGTCGTCGACTTGCCCGAGCCGGACTCACCGACGATCGCCATGGTCTCGCCCGGGTAGATGTCGAAGCTGACGCCACGCACCGCAGGGACGAAACCGTCCTGCGTCTTGAACGCGACCTCCAGGTTCTCGATCGACAGGAGCGGGACATCGGGGTTGTATTCGGCGGTCATCGCAGTGCCCTCGCCTTCGGGTCGAGCGCGTCTCGCACCGTCTCGCCGAGCATGATGAACGACAGCACGGTGAGGGAGAGAGCGATCGACGGATAGATCAGCGGCATGGGGTCGGTGCGCAGGCGCTGCTGCGCCATGGCGATGTCGTTGCCCCAGGAGATGAACTCCGGCGGCAGACCGACACCCAGGAAGGACAGCGTGGCCTCGGCCGTGATGGCCGCGGCCAGACCGACCGTGCTGAGCACGATCACCGGGGCGATCGAGTTCGGCATGACGTGCGAGAACATCGTCCGCACCCGGGACACCCCGAGAGCCTCCGATGCCATCACGAAGTCGGCTGAACGCACGCGCAGGATCTCGGCGCGCAGGATGCGCGCCACCGACGGCCACCCGAAGAAGCCGATCGCGAGGGAGACCACGAGGATGTTCCGGTCGTTGAGGAACATCGACATGATGACCACGGCGGCCAGCACGTAAGGGATCGCGAAGAACATGTCGCCGATGCGCATGAGGAGCGAGTCGATCCAGCCGCCGAAGAAGCCGGCGAACGCACCGATCACGATGCCCATGGCAGCGATGATGATCGTCACCAGGATGCCGACCGACAGTGAGGTGCCGGCGCCGTGCACGACTCGGGAGTAGACGTCGCAGCCCTGGAAGGTGTACCCGAACGGGTGTCCGGCAGACGGCCCGTCGTTCGAGAACTTCAGGTCGCACTGGAACGGGTCGACCGGAGCGAACAGGTCGGGGAACGAGGCGATGATGACCAGCAGCACGACGAAGACGCCGGCCGTCCAGAACATCCAGCGACCACGGAGGTCACGCCACGCATCGAGCCACAGGTTGCTCTTGCGCTCGCTGACACGGACGGCGTCGACGGCCCCGAGGCCGCCCTCGTCCGCCTCGGCCACATAGTGCGCCATACGGCGGGTGGGAGTGTTATCGGACATAGCGGATCCTCGGGTCGAGCACACCGTAGAGCAAGTCGATGAGCAGGTTGACCAGGACGTAGATCACGACGAGCACGGTCACGATCGAGACGATCTCCGGCCCATCGTGCTGGTTGATGGCCTTGAAGAGCTCGTTTCCGATGCCGGGCACGTTGAACACGCCCTCGGTGACGGTGGCGCCGACGATCAGGATGCCGAAGTCGGCAGCGAGGTTCGTCGTCACGGGAATGAGCGAGTTGCGCAGCACGTGCACCGGGATGACGCGCCGCGTGGGGAGGCCCTTGCCGAACGCCATCCGCACGAAGTCCTGCTGACGCGTCTCGATCACCGAGTTGCGCGTGAGCCGGACCACGTAGGCGAAGTTCAGTGCAGCGAGCACGATCGCCGGGAGTATCAGGTCCGACCAGGGCGCACCTCGGCCGACCGTTGGTCGGAACAGGTGCAGCTCGATGGCGAGGAAGTACTGCGCGATGAAGGCCAGCACGAACACCGGGATCGAGATGAGCAGAAGGCTCACCAGCATCGAGGCGTGGTCGAACAGGCTGTTCTTGCGCAGGCCGGAGATCAGACCGACGACGACGCCGAAGACGAGCTGGATGACGATCGCCAGCAGCGCGAGGCGCAACGTCACCGGGAACTTCGCGGCGAGGATCTCATTGACGCTCTGGCCGCGGAAGGTCGTTCCCAGGTCGCCCTGGAACAGATCACCGAGGTAGATCAGGTAGCGCGTGAAGAACGGCTGGTCCAGGTGGTACTGCGCCTGCAAGGCGGCGTACTGCGCATCGGTCGGTGTCTTGTCACCGAACAGAGCGAGAATCGGGTCACCCGGTAGCAGGAAGACCATCGAGAAGATCAGGAAGGTCGCCCCGAGGAAGACGGGTATCGCCTGAAGAAGGCGACGAATGATGTAGGCAGTCATAGGCGTGAACTCAACCGCGCCGTGCGGGGCGACGCTTGCGCATCGCCCCGCACGGCGGGTTCAGATCAGAGCGGGAGTGTTACTCGCCGGCCTTGGTGATCTCGTACACGATCGGCCAGCTGTCCCAGCCGTACTCGACGTTGTCGACGAGCGTGGAGAAACCGGCGTTGGTCGAGCGGTACCAGAGCGGCAGGACGGGAAGGTCCGTGAACAGGACCTCCTGCGCCTGCTCGAAGAGCTTGTTGCCCTCTTCGACCGACGGCGCCGTGGAGCCCTTCTGCACGAGCTCGTCGTACTCGGGGTTCGAGTAGTCGCCGTCGTTGGAACCGGCACCCGTGATGAACAGCGCGCCCAGGATGTTGTACGCACCCGGGTAGTCGAACTGCCAGCCCGAACGCGTCGCCGCGTTCAGCGTGCGGTTCTTGATCTCCTCGCGGAGCGTCGCCAGGTCGGGGAAGGACTGACCGGCGGCGTCGATGCCCAGCGTGTTCTTGATCTGGTTCGACACCGCGTCGACCCATGCCTGGTGTCCACCGTCGGCGTTGTACGCGATGGTGAACGTGCCACTCCACGGGGAGATGGCGTCGGCCTGAGCCCACAGGTCCTTCGCCTTGTCGGCGTCGGCGTGCGTGACCTCGGAACCGGCGATCTCGTCGTTCCAGCCCGCGATGACCGGCGAGGTGTAGTCGACGGCCGGCGTGCGGGTGCCCTCGAAGATCACGTCGGTGACCTCTTCGCGGTCGATCGCGTAGGAGATGGCCTGACGACGCAGGTTGCCCTCTTCGTCGTTGCCGAAGTGGGCGAGGCGGGCCGGGATGGTCAGGCCTTCCCAGATCGCGGCCGGCTGGTCGACGGCGCGGTCGCCCAGGTCGTCCTTGTACGTGGCCAGAGCCGTCGGCGGCACGCCGGGGTTGAGCACGTCGAGGTTGTCCGAGAGCAGGTCGGTGTACGCAGCCTCTGCGGTCGCGTACATGGCGAGGTCGACCCCGCCGTTCTGCGCCTTGCGCGGACCGTCGTAGCTCTCGTTCGGGAGCAGCGAGATCACGGAGTCGTGCTCCCACTTGTCGAGCACGTACGGGCCGTTGCCGACGGGAGCCTGGCCGAACGCCTCGGGGTCATCGAAGAACGACTCGGGGAGCGGCGCGAACACCTGGTAGCCCAGAGTGGTCGGGAAGTCCGACTGCGGAGCGGCGAGCTCGACCGTGAACGTCGTGTCGTCGACGACCTCGAGAGCGAGGGAGTCTTCCTTCACGGCGTCGGCGCTGTAGCCGGAGAAGTTGGCGAACCACCACTGGTTCTCGAAGGCGGGGTCGGAGGCGGCATACTGCCATGCCTCGACGAAGGACTCCGCGGTCACGGGGGTGTCGTCGCTGAACTTCTCACCCTCCTTGATCTTGATGGTCCAGGTCTGGTTGTCTTCCGACTCGATCGACTCGGCGAGGTCGTTGGCGAGGGCGCCGTCGGCTTCGTAGTAGACGAGACCGGCGAAGATGTTCTGCAGAACGAGTCCGCCGCCGACCTCGTTGGTCACGGCGGGGAGGAGCGGGTTCTGAGGCTCGTTGCTCTGAACCGTGACGATTCCGGTCGACGCTTCGCCGCCTTCTTCACCACTGCCGTTGTCGCCGCCGGATGCGCAGCCTGCGAGCGCGATCGCGCCGACGGCCAGCAGAGCGGTGCCCGCGAGGGCAGTCCTGTTTCTTTTCACTTTTGTCCTCCTGTGGACACGGGGATTCTGCGCGCTCACCATCGAGCAGGCAGGGATACCTGAGCGTAACCCGCACCCGCGTCGCCCCCGCCCTCAGCTAACGAACTGTTACTGAGTGGTGACCATACGTAACAAGGCCGAAACACCGGGAAAAGAGAGACGGTGCCGCACCCACAACAGGGGTGCAGCACCGTGTGCTCACATGAGCATCCGACTCAGGCGAAAGCCTCCACCGGCGGGCAGGCGCAGACGAGGTTGCGGTCGCCGTACGCCTGGTCGATGCGGCGCACCGGCGGCCAGTACTTGCCTGCGACGAGGGCGCGCACGGGGTATGCCGCCTCTTCCCGCGAGTACGCGTGGTTCCACTCCCCCGCGATGAGCGAGACCGCGGTGTGCGGCGCGTGCACGAGCGGGTTGTCGTCGGCCGGCCAGCGACCGGCGGCGACCCCCTCCGCCTCGGCCTTGATCATGACCATGGCCTCGATGAAGCGCTCGATCTCGTCGAGGTCCTCCGACTCGGTCGGCTCGACCATCAGCGTGCCCGCGACCGGGAACGACATGGTCGGGGCGTGGAAGCCGTAGTCGATGAGGCGCTTGGCGACGTCGTCGACCGTGATGCCGGTGGCCTCCTTGAGCGGACGCAGGTCGAGGATGCACTCGTGAGCCACCCGCCCGTTCTCGCCCGTGTAGAGCACCGGGAAGTGGGCGCCGAGTCGCTCTGCCATGTAGTTCGCGGAGAGAACGGCCGCCGCGGTGGCGCGACGCAGCCCGTCGGCGCCCATCATCCGCACATACGCCCACGAGATCGGCAGGATCCCGGCAGAGCCGTAGGGCGCTGCGGAGATCACACCGCCCTCGAACGTGTACCCGCCGAAGTGCTCCGCGCTCTGGGCGAGCGGGTGCGAGGGCAGGAACGGCGCGAGGTGGGCCTTCGCCGCCACCGGACCGATGCCGGGGCCGCCGCCGCCGTGCGGGATGGCGAACGTCTTGTGCAGGTTGAGGTGCGAGACGTCGCCCCCCAGGTCGCCGAAGCGCGCGTAGCCGAGCAGAGCGTTGAGGTTCGCGCCGTCGACGTAGACCTGCCCCCCGGCGTCGTGCACGGCCGCCGTGATGTCGACCACCTGCTCCTCGTACACGCCGTGCGTGGAGGGGTACGTGATCATCAGGGCCGAGAGGTCGTCGGCGTGCAGCGCGATCTTCGCGCGCAGATCGTCGAGGTCGACGTTGCCGAGCTCGTCGGTCGCGACGACCACGACCTTCATGCCGGCGAGGACGGCCGACGCCGCGTTCGTGCCGTGCGCCGAAGACGGGATCAGGCAGATCGTGCGGTGCTGGTCGCCGTTGGCGTGGTGGTAGCCGCGGATCGCGAGCAGCCCCGCGAGTTCACCCTGCGAGCCCGCGTTCGGCTGCAGCGAGACCGCGTCGTACCCGGTGACCTCGGCGAGCCAGCCCTCGAGCTGATCGATGAGCTCGAGGTAGCCCTGGACATCGGCCGCCGGAGCGAACGGGTGGATGCCCGCGAACTCGGGCCACGTGATCGCCGCCATCTCGGTGGCCGCGTTGAGCTTCATCGTGCAGGAGCCCAGCGGGATCATGCCGCGGTCGAGTGCGTAGTCACGGTCGGCGAGGCTCTTCAGATACCGCATCATGGCGGTCTCGCTGCGGTGTGCGTGGAACACCGGGTGCGTGAGGTACTCGTCCTGACGCCCCAGGTCCGACGGCAGGGCGTTGCTGCCACGCTGCAGGAAGCCGAACGCACGCTCCTGTGCGCCGCCGAAGACCATCGCCACCTGATGCAGCTCGGTCACCGTGGTGGTCTCATCGACCGAGATGCCGATCGTGTCGGCATCGGCGACGCGGAGCAGGATGCCGTATCCGTCGCGCGCCTGCGCGGCGTGCTCGGCCGCACGCCCCGGCACCCGCACCGTGACCGTGTCGAAGAACGCGTCGTGCACGACCTCGGCGCCCGCCTCGGCGAGCCAGGTACCGAGCAGCGCCGCCTTCGTGGCTGCTTCCGACGCGATCGCACGGAGCCCATCGGGGCCGTGATAGACCGCGTACATCGCCGCCATCACGGCCAGCAGCACCTGGGCGGTGCAGATGTTCGACGTCGCCTTCTCACGGCGGATGTGCTGCTCGCGCGTCTGCAGAGAGAGACGGTACGCGGGCTTGCCGTCGGCATCCACCGACACCCCGACGAGACGGCCAGGGAGCTGTCGCTCGAGGCCGGAGCGGACGGCCATGTAGCCGGCGTGCGGCCCGCCGAAGCCCATCGGCACTCCGAAGCGCTGCGTCGTGCCGACGGCCACATCCGCGCCCAGCGACCCGGGCGACGCGATCAGTGTGAGCGCGAGCAGATCAGCCGCTGCGACGGCGAGTCCGCCGGCGAGGTGCGCGGCGTCGAACACGGCGGACGGATCCCAGACCCGACCCGATGCGCCCGGGTACTGGACGAAGACACCGAAGAGATCACCGGGCAGCTCCTCCCCCGCGGCGAAGTCGACGGACACGATCTCGATCCCGAGGGCTTCCGCGCGGGTCGCGAGCATCGCCCTGGTCTGCGGCAGTGCGTCGTCGTCGACCGCGAACACGTTCGAGGACGACTTGGAGGCGCGCCGCGCCAGCAGCATCCCCTCGACCACGGCAGTGGACTCGTCCAGCATCGAGGCGTTGGCCGTGGTGAGACCGGTGAGGTCGGAGACCATGGTCTGGAAGTTGATGAGCGCCTCGAGGCGACCCTGCGAGATCTCCGGCTGGTAGGGCGTGTACGCCGTGTACCAGGACGGATTCTCCAGCACGTTGCGCTGGATCACCTGCGGCGTGATGGTCCCGTAGTAGCCGAGGCCGATCATCGGGCGGTTCACGGTGTTGCGGGACGCGAGGGTCCGCAGCTCTGCGAGCGCCTCGGTCTCGCTCGCTGCCGAGGGGATGCGAGTCGGCGTTCCACCCTCGGATTCGGGAGACGGTCCGGTGTAGATCGACGCCGGCACGGCCTGGCGCATCAGCGCCTCGACCGGGCTCAGCGCGTCGTCCGCTCCGGCGGTGTCGAGACCGAGGGCAGCGAGCATCGTGCGCTGCGCGGCATCCGTGGGTCCGATGTGACGATCGGCGAAAGTGACCACTGGTGAATCAGCCCTCCGTCAGCGCGACGTAGGCGTCGCGGTCCAGCAGACCGTCGAGCGCACCGGCGGAGACGGTGACCTTGAGCAGCCAGCCACCCTCGAACGGTGCCGCGTTGACGAGCGACGGATCGTCGACGGCCGCGTCGTTGATCTCGACGACGGTGCCGGTGACCGGCGCGTAGAGCTCGCCCACCGACTTCGTGGATTCGATCTCTCCCACGACGGAGCCGGCGGTGACCTCGGTGCCGACGGCGGGGAGTTCGACGAACACGACGTCACCCAGCTTCTCGGCGGCGTAGTCGGTGATGCCGATGGTCACGGTGTCGCCGTCAGCGGCGATCCACTCGTGCTCTTCGGTGTAGCTGAGGGCGGCGAGGTCGGTCATTTGGTCCTCCGGTAGAAAGGCAGGGCGGTCACGGTCGCGGGGATCTTCGTCCCCCGCACATCAAGGAATACTGCTGTTCCCTCTTCGGCGGAAGAAGGGTGCACGTAGGCCATCGCGATCGGATGGCCGAGAGTAGGGCTGAGGGCTCCGCTGGTGATCTCGCCGAGCTTCTCCCCTTCGCCGTCGACGACGGCATAGCCGGCGCGGCCGGCGCGCTTGCCCTCGGCGACGAGGCCGACCAGCACGGGGGCGTCGGATGCGCCGGCCCGCTCGACGGCGACGAGCGCTTCCTTGCCGACGAACTCATCCTTGGCGATGACGACGACGCGACCGAGGCCGGCCTGGGACGGCAGGGTCTCGAGGGTCAGCTCATGACCGTACAACGGCATGCCCGCCTCGAGGCGAAGGGTGTCGCGCGCCGCGAGACCGGCGGGCACGAGCCCGTGCGGTTCGCCTGCCGAGACCAGTGCGTCCCACAGTGCGAGCGCGTCAGCAGCAGAGACGAGCAGTTCGAAGCCGTCTTCGCCCGTGTATCCCGTGCGGGCGATGAGCAAGGGCTCTCCGAGGAAACGTGCGTCGGCCCACGCGTAGTACTTCTGATCGGCCCAGGGACTGCTCAGCTCAGTGATGCCGGAGGTCGCAGCGAGGATCGCCTCGGCGGCAGGCCCCTGGACCGCGAGCAGCGCGTAGGAGTCCGACACATCCTCCACATCGACGCCGCGGTCACCGAGGAAACCGGCGAAGCTGCGGTCCTCCCCCGGCGTGAGCGGCGGCTGCTCACGCTCGAGGAGCGAGGGGAAGTCGCGGACGCGTTTCGCGAACGCGGAGTCCACGAAGCCCCGGTTGCCGGCGTTCGCGATCACGAGGTAGCGGTCGTCGGCAAGCCGGTACGCGATGACGTCGTCGACGATGCCGCCGTTCGCGGCCAGCATCAGCGAGTACTTCGCCTTTCCCACCGGCATCGCGGAGATACGTCCGGCGAGCGCGAAATCGAGGAACTCGGCTGCCTTCTCGCCCGTGACGAGGAACTCCGCCATGTGCGAGATGTCGAAGATACCGGCGGCCTGTCGCACGGCGTGGTGCTCGGCGAGGTCGGAGGTGTAGCGCACGGGCATCTGCCAGCCGCCGAAGTCGGTGAACGACGCGCCGAGCGCCTCATGGCGTTCACGCAGCGGGGTGTAGCGGGGGTCGGACATGGAGTTCTCCCGGGCTGTGACGGGCGGAACGGCGGCATCGCCGCTCCTCGGAACTCCCCCTCTGTCATAGGCCTGAGAGCTTCACCCATGCACGGAGGCGGGGTTTTCACCGTCGGCGGATCCGCAGTCTCGCGGGATCGCTTTTCAGAGTGGCCGGAACCGCGCGGTACGCGTACCTGAGAGATTGGCGGGGAGGCTTGCTCCTTCGGTGCCCGGCTGCGTTCGCCGGGGCTCTCCCGCGTGGTTCATTCGGCCTGTCTTCAATTGTGGGTTCAGTCTAGCCCGTCCGGTCCCTGGCGCCGGATTCCGGGGACGCGCGTTCGAATCGCGCGAATGGTCCCAGTCGGGGCTCCGAGAGGGCCATTCGCGCGATTCGAAGCGAGGCTGTCAGTGCGCGATGCCGAGCTCGGCGCGCACCTCGTCGCGGAGGCGTCCGAGGTTGTCGGGCTCGGGAGCGGCACCCAGGAGCGTCTTGGTGTACTCGTGCTGCGGGTTGAGGATGACCTCGTCCGCAGGCCCGCGCTCCACGACGTCGCCCTTGTAGAGCACCATGATCTCGTCCGAGAAGTGTCGGGCGGTGGCCAGGTCGTGCGTGATGTAGAGGACGCCGAGGTTCTCCTCGCGCTGCAGGTCTGCGAGGAGGTTCAGCACCCCGAGACGGATCGACACGTCCAGCATCGACACCGGCTCGTCCGCGACGATGAACCGCGCCCCGGGGGCCAGCGCCCGTGCGATCGCGACGCGCTGACGCTGTCCACCGGAGAGCTCGTGCGGGCGACGGTCGGCGTAGCTCTCCCCCGGAGTGAGTCGCACGCGCTCCAGCAGCTCCACGGCCCGCTCCCGCACCTCGCCACGAGACAGCTCCGGGTGGTGCAGGCGGATCGGCCGCTCGAGGTGATGCACGATCGTGTGGAAAGGGTTCAACGACGCGAACGGGTCCTGGAACACCATCTGCACATCGGCGCGGTAGCGTTCCAGCGCCCGGCCGCGGGTTCCGGACGGTTTCCCGTCCAGCAGGATCTCCCCGCTGGTGGGGGTCTCCAGCTTCATGAGCATCCGCGCGATGGTCGATTTCCCCGACCCCGACTCGCCGACCAGGGCGACCGTCTTGCCCGCCTCGATCGTGAAGGACACGTCTTTCACCGCGTGCAGGATGCTCGTCTTGAAGCCGGAGCGCAGGGGGAAGTCCTTCACCAGGTTCCGGGCCTCCAGCCGCGCCGGCTGCGCCGCGGTGGGTGCGGTCGTGTTCGCGCTCATCGGACGCCCTCCTGGCTGACACCGGTGCGGACGAAGTCGCCGCGTTCGCCCTTGAGCGACGGGAAGCTCGACAGCAGCCGTTTCGTGTACTCGTGCTGCGGGGTCCGGTAGATCTCCTCCGCCGTGCCCTCCTCGACGATCTGTCCCTGCAGCATGATCGCGATCCGGTCGCTGATCTCGATCAGCATCGGCAGGTCGTGGGTGATGAAGATCACCGCGAACCCGAGCTTCTCGCGCAGCCGCATGATCTCGCGGATGATCCCGCGCTGCACGACCACGTCGAGCGCGGTCGTCGGCTCGTCCATGATCATCACCTGCGGATCGAGGGCGAGGGCCATCGCGATCATCATCCGCTGCCGCATGCCGCCCGAGAGTTCGTGCGGGAAGCTCGTCAGGCGGTTCGGGTCGACGCCGACCAGGGTGAGCAGCTCTTCCGCCCGTGCGGTCTTCGCCTTCTTGCCCATACCGGGTCGATGCGTGTCGAAGATGTCGAAGATCTGCGCCTTGACCGAGATCACCGGGTTGAGCGAGTTCATCGCCCCCTGGAAGACCATCGAGATCTTGTCCCACCGGAACGCCCGGAGGCCCTCGCCGTCGAGACCCACGATGTCGATGTCATGACCGTCGCGGTCATGGAAGACGATCTCCCCCGCCGTCATCAGCGCCGGCGCCTTGAGGAGTCGGTTCATCCCATAGGCCAGGGTCGTCTTGCCGCAGCCGGACTCTCCCGCGAGACCCAGGATCTCGCCGCGGTTCAGCGTCAGCGACACATCGCGCACGGCTTTCACCGGCGGGTCGACCTCGTACTCGATCGACACGTTCCGCGCCGTCAGCACCGGCTCGCTCATGCGGTGACCCCCTTGGTCTTCGCGGCCTTGCGCACACGGCGCGCGGCGTCGGGCGCGTTGCGCAGCTTCGGGTTGATGACCTCGTCGATCGCGAAGTTGATCAGTGCGAGGCCGGCGCCGAGGATGGCGATCATGATGCCCGGCGGGACGAACCACCACCACGCTCCGCGGCCGAGCGCCTGGCCGGACTGTGCGTCGTTGAGGATGGTTCCCCAGGTGATCGAGTCCGTCGGCCCGAGCCCCAGATATGACAGCCCGGCCTCGCCGAGGATCGCGAAGATCAGAGCGAAGAGGAACTGCGCCGTGAGCAGCGGCAGGAGGTTCGGCATGATCTCGACCAGGATCACACGCAGCGACCGCTCGCCGGCCACCTTCGAGGCGTAGACGTAGTCGCGGGTGCGGAGGGAACGGGTCTGCAGGCGCAGGACGTAGGCGGCGCCGGCCCAGGAGGTGATGCCGAGGAAGATCGCGACCAGCTGCCAGGTGCGCTGCGGCACGAAGGAGGCGATCACCATGACCAGCGGCAAGGCGGGGATGACGATCATCACGTTGGTGATGAGGGCGAGTCCGTCTTCGCGCCAGCCGCCGAGGTATCCGGCGAGGACACCGAAGACGAGCGACAGCACGATCGCGATCACGCTGGCGATCAACCCGACCATGAGCGATCCCTGCGCACCGATCGCGAGCTGGGCGAACATGTCGTTGCCGAGCTTCGTGGTGCCCAACCAGTGCTCCGCCGACGGCGGCTGCAGTGCAGGGTTCGCCGTGCTGCGCGGATTCTGCGTGAAGAACGGCGCGATGATCGCGAACAGCACGATCGCGAGCACGAGGAGCGAGCCGACGATGAACTTCGGCGATGTGCTCGGCAGGATGCGCCGCTTGCGGCCTCGGCTCTGAGTGGCGAGCGAGACGGTGCTGGCCGGCGCCGTCATGGGCGCGTCCTCGACGGTCAGGAGACCGGCGGTGTTCTGCGGATCAGACATTCTGGCGCGCCCTCGGGTCGATGAAGCCATAGACGAGGTCCATGATGAAGTTGGCGGCGAGCACCGTGATGGTGATCACCAGGAACAGTCCCTGCATCAGTGCATAGTCGTTGTTCGTGACGGCCTGGAACATCAGCTTGCCGATGCCGGGATACGTGAACACCTGCTCCATGACGATGGAGCCGGAGACGACGAAGCCCAGCGTGATCGAGAATCCGGCGATCGACGGGATCGCCGCGTTCCTCGCGGCGTAGGTCGTCATGATGCGGCGGTGCCGAAGACCCTTGGCCTCGGCGGTGAGGACGTAGTCCTCGGCGAGTGTGGCCACCATCATGTTGCGCATGCCGAACAACCAGCCGCCCACGGAGCTGATCACGATCGTGATCGCCGGGAGGAGCGAGTGCGCGAACGCGTCGGAGAAGAACGCCCAGGTGGGCTCAGGCCCGTCCGGGAAGTCGAACACGTCGTAGCCCCCGAAGATCGGGAACCAGCCGAGGCCGACCGCGAACACCGAGACCAGGATCAGCGCCAGCCAGAAGTACGGGATGGACTGCAGCACGGTGGTCGCAGGGATGACGTGGTCGACCCAGGTGCCCCGCTTCCATCCGGCCCACGCACCCAGCGCGACACCGAGGACGAAGGAGATGACGGTCGCGGTGCCGACCAGGACGAGTGTCCAGGGCAGCGCTCCGGCGATGAGCTCACTCACCGGCGTCGGGAACTTGGTGACCGAGATCCCGAGGTCGCCGCGGAACATGCGGCCCCAGTACGCGAGGTACTGGTCCCAGAGCGAGGAGTCGTCGCCACCGAGCAGGAGCTTGATGTTGCGGATCGTCGTCTCCGAGATCTCGCCGCCCGCCCGCTGCATCTTGGCGATCATGATGTCGGCGGGGTTCCCCGGCATGAGACGGGGAAGCAGGAAGTTGAGAGAGATCGCGGCCCACAGCGTGAACGCGTAGAACCCGATTCTTCGTGCATAGAACTTCATGTCACTCTTTCCTGACTTCCTGCTTCCCGTCTCCTTTCGACTACTTGGCCGGCTGCAGCTGCGTCAGGACGTAGCCTGCCGCGATCGCACCCCAGGACGGCGGGAAGGCGTAGAGGTCCTCCTCCGTCGGCCAACCCGTGAAGTCCTTCGTGTTGTAGAACGTCTGGGTCGCGTTGATCACCAGCGGGATGTAGGGCAGGTCGCGGACGATCTCGGTCTGGATCGTGCCGTACAGCTCCTTCTTCTCCGCCTCGTCATCGGTGCTGATCGCGGCCTGCACCGCAGCGTCGACCGTCGGGTTGTTGTACCGGCTGAAGTTCCAGCGACCCGCCGGGACCTCGGTGCCGACCGGGCTGGTCGACTGCACCGCGGTGCCGCCGAACCAGTCACGGTAGATCTGGAACGGGTCTGCCACCGACGTGCCGATCATGCCGCCGACGATGAGCTGGAACTCTCCACCCTGTCGGGAGTCGGAGAACTCCTGCCACTGCACGGTGGAGACGTTGATCTTGATGCCGGCCGCGGCCGCCTGCTCGGCGATCAGCTTGGCGGCGTCGTTGTAGTCCGTCCAGCCGTCGACCGAGGTGAGGGTGAGCTCGAGAGGCACGCCGCCCTTCGCATAGAAGTCGCCGTCCTTCGTGTAACCGGCGGCCTCGAGGATCGCACCCGCCTCTGCGACGTTCGCTTCCTGGGGGCTGACCTCGTTGGCGGGATCCGCGACCCACTTCTCGTCACGGGGCAGCAGAGCGTACGTCGGCGAGATGTCACCGGTGAGCCCGACGAACGCCTTGTCCTTGATGGTGGCGCGGTCGATCGCGACGTTGAGCGCCTGACGCACGGCGACGTCGGTCTGCGGACCGGTGCAGCCGAGCTCGGCGTTCGAGCAGGTGTACAGGACTGTGGGGTCCTGCGGGGTGTTGATCCAGTCGATCTTTCCGTTGCCGGTCACATCGTCCGGGTTCGGGATGAACATGCCGGTCCAGTCGAGCTCGCCGGCGGCGAGCAGGTCCTGCGCGGTCTGGTTGTTGTCGACCGCGATGTACTGGACCTTCTTGACACCGAGCTTGTCGGCGTCGCGGAAGTTCTCGTTCGCGACGATGGTGTAGGACTCGCTGGTCGTCTTCTCGACGACGTATGCGCCCGAACCGACGGGCTCCTCGTTGGTGAAGTTCGCGAAGTCCTTGACGTCCGCCCAGATGTGCTCGGGGAGGATGTAGGTCGAGCCGAGGCGCTGGAACTCCGTCGTGTACTGCGCGGACGAGTACGTCAGCACGACGGTGGTGTCGTCGGTGGCCTCGGCGGAGACCAGACCGTTGCCCTCGGGATTGTTCGCCTCGTACTTGAACGAGAACGCGACGTCCTTCGCGGTGAGGGGCTCCCCGTCGCTCCACTTGAGGTCGGGCTTGATGGCGATCGTGATCACCGTGCCGTCCTCGTTGTACTCGAAGGTGTCGCCGATCAGGCCGACGGGCTCGGTGTCAGCCGTCTTGTTGTAGAAGAACAGCGGCTCGTAGATGGGGCCGAGCGCGCCGTGGAGCACGGTGGGCGCGAACGGGTTGTAGTTCGCGGCGATCGGCGTCTGGCTGCCGGCCCAGACGCGAAGGGCGCGGTCGCTGTCGGCATTGCCGTCGTCGCCGCCGCCGGTGCCGCAGGCGGTGAGGCCCATGGCGAGGACGGATGCTCCGGCGATCGCGGTGAGCGCGATTCTGCGCTTTCCGTTTCGGATCATTTCTCTTGTTTCCTCTCGGTGCTGCACTGCAGGAGGGATCGCTCCGGATGGAGCGGAACCCCGACTGTGGGGTTCGTGGGCCCGGGGAGGTGGCCGATCGGCCTCTTCCCGGAGGGGGTTTGTTAGGACAGTAACCTAACAAACCCTGTGGCGGCGAACAACCCTCCTGGAACGCGCCAGATAACGTTTCGGCCTCGACGCGAGAAGGCGTCATGTGCGCGCACTAAGGGTCTCGATGACACTAAGATCGAATCCGGAGGTTAAGGTGTCTATGACTCGAAGCGGGGACATCCGGGTGGCCGTCTCGACGGTCATCCTGACGCTGCGGCGCACCGACGACGGACGCGCGGTCCTCGCGCTGCCCCTCGTCCTGCGCACCCGCGAGCCCTTCGCCGACCAGTGGGCGCTTCCCGGTGGCTGGCTCACCGCGACCGAGTCGCCCGTCGACGCCGCAGCTCGCACCCTCGCCGAGACGACGGGTCTCGCCCCCAGTTACCTGGAGCAGCTCTACGCCTTCGGCGCTGTCGACCGCTCCCCCACCCGAGTCGTCTCGATCGTGTACTGGGCGCTGCTGCGTCAAGACGACGTGACCGCGCAGATCTCGGCCCACCGGGCATCCGGTCATGCCCCCGAGAACGTCCGGTGGTTCGACATCGATCAGTTGCCGCAACTGGCCTTCGATCACGGCCAGATCGTCGAATACGCCCTCTGGCGCCTGCGCAACAAGGTCGGCTACAGCCGAGTCGCACAAGGCTTCCTGCCCGCCGAGTTCACGCTGGCGGAGCTGCGCGAGGCGTACGAATCGATACTCGGGAAGAGCCTCGATCCCGCCAACTTCCGTCGTCAGGTGGAATCCGCGGGCAACCTGCTCCCCACCGACCGCTTCCGCACCGGGAGCCACCGTCCTGCACGTCTGTACCGCGACAACACCGATGTCGAGCTGGCCGACCGCGGCCCCCTCGGTCCCGAAGAAACGAGCACCCGATGAGCATCACTTTCGTCCCCGCGCCCGCCGTTCCGCCGCTGGACGCTTCGGTGGACCACGCGATCCAGGCGATCGTCGCGGGCACATCCACCGACCCGACCTGCGCCACCGACCTGGCCGCGGGGCCGTGGGACTTCGACTCCCGACCCGGATACGGACCCGGCTCCTCGATGGGTGATGTGATCCCCACGGGATCCCCACGGCAAGGCGAACTCCCCGTCGCGTATCGGGAGGCTTCGGAGGACGAGCTCGACGCACGCATCCGCGCGGCGAAGGCCACTCTCGGCGATCGGGTCGTGATCCTGGGCCACTTCTACCAGCGCGAAGAGGTCGTGCGGCACGCGGACTACGTCGGCGACTCCTTCCAGCTCGCCACGGCAGCCAAAGGCAGAGCAGACGCCGAGGCGATCGTGTTCTGCGGCGTGCACTTCATGGCCGAGACCGCGGATCTGCTCTCGCAGCCCGAGCAGGCCGTGATCCTGCCGAACCTCGCCGCCGGATGCTCGATGGCCGACATGGCCGACATTGACCAGGTCGAGGAGTGCTGGGAGCAGCTGGCAGACGTCTTCGGCGATCTCGACACCCCCGACGCGGACGGCCGCGTGCCCGTGATCCCCGTGACGTACATGAACTCCTCGGCGGCGATCAAGGGCTTCGTCGGACGCCACGGCGGGATCGTGTGCACTTCGTCCAACGCCCAGACCGTTCTCGAGTGGGCCTTCGAGCGTGGCCGGCGGGTGCTGTTCTTCCCCGACCAGCACCTGGGGCGTAACACCGCCAAGGCGATGGGCGTGCCGCTCGAGCAGATGCCGATGTGGAACCCGCGGCGAGCGCTCGGCGGCTCCTCGGCCGCTGAGCTCGTCGATTCCCGGGTGATCCTGTGGCACGGCTTCTGCTCCGTGCACCGGCGCTTCACCGTCGGGCAGATCGACCAGGCCCGCGCCGACCACCCCGGCGTGCGGGTGATCGTGCACCCGGAATGCCCGATGGAGGTGGTCGACGCGGCGGACGAGGCCGGCTCGACCGAGTACATCCGCCGAGCGATCGACTCCGCGACCGAGCCCACGCCGTTCGCCATCGGAACCGAGATCAACCTCGTGCGCCGGCTCGCGGCGCAATACCCGCAGCACGAGATCTTCTGTCTGGACCCGGTCGTCTGCCCCTGCTCGACGATGTACCGCATCCACCCCGGCTACCTGGCCTGGGTGCTGGAGGAGCTCGTCGCCGGTCGCACGCCGAACCGGATCACGGTCACCGGCGACGTCGCCGAGCCCGCCCGAGTGGCGCTGGAGCGGATGCTCGCTGCGAAGCCCCCGGTGAGTGCGAGCACACGATGAACGTCCTGGTCGTCGGCTCGGGCATCGCCGGTCTCACGGCGGCACTCCACGCGCACGAGGCCGGACATGCGGTGACGCTCGTCACCAAGGGAGCGCCCGGGGACGGGTCGACCGGCCTCGCCCAGGGAGGCGTCGCGGGCATCTACGGGCCCGACGACTCGGCGCAGCAGCATGCCGCCGACACGATGAACGCCGGTGCCGGGCTCTCGGATCCCGCGGCTGTCGACGTGCTGGTGGCCGAGGGCGCCGAGCGGATCGCGGAGCTGATCGCCCGCGGCGTCGGGTTCGATCGGACGGCCGAGGGGGCGTTGCAGCTCGGACGCGAGGCGGCCCACCGCCATGCACGCATCGTGCACGCCGGCGGGGATGCCACGGGCGCGGCGATCTCCGCGGCGCTGATCGCTGCCGTGCGGCGCGCACCGATCACCGCGGTCGAGCAGGCTCTGCTCACCGAGCTCATCGTGGCCGACGGCACCGTGCGCGGCATCCGTGTGCTGCGTGACGGGGACACCACCGAGCTCCACGCCGACGCGGTGATCCTCGCGACGGGTGGCGCGGGCCGCCTCTACGCGCACACGACCAACCCGACCGGCGCCACCGGCGACGGCATCGCCGTGGCCCTGCGCGCGGGCGCGGCTGTCGCCGACCTGGAGTTCGTGCAGTTCCATCCGACGATCCTGGCGTCGGGTCCGGCGTTCCTCATCTCGGAGGCCGTGCGCGGGGAGGGTGCGACCCTGCTCGACGACGCCGGTCGACGCTTCACGTTCGACAGTCATCCCGACGGTGAGCTGGCCCCTCGCGATGTAGTCTCCCGGGCCATCGCACGGCAGGCGTCCGCGCAGGGGTGGCCGGTGCGCCTGGACGCCACGATGCTCGGGGCCGAGACCCTCGCCGCGCGCTTCCCGACCATCGATCATGTGACGAGGGAGCGTGGATTCGACTGGTCGCGCGAGCCGATCCCGGTGACCCCCGCCGCGCACTACCTGATGGGCGGTGTCGTCACCGACCTCGACGGCCGCACCACACTCCCCGGACTCTTCGCGGTCGGCGAGGTCGCCCGCACCGGCGTGCATGGGGCGAACCGTCTGGCGTCCAACTCCCTGCTCGAGGGAGCCGTCTTCGGCGCGAGGGCCGCTGCTGCGCTGACGATGCCTTGGCGTCTCGTGCCGGTGCCCGCACCCCCTGCCGCTGTCCGGCCGCCGGTGGAGGACAGCGGATCGGATACGCCGGAATTCAGCCGCGCCGCGCTGCAGCAGCTGATGTGGGATGAGGTCGGGCTGCTCCGTACCCACGACGGCCTCGCACATGCACTGGCCATCGTGCGCGCCTGGACTGCATCTTCGTCGCGGCCGACCACGACCGTCGAGCACGAGAACGCGAACCTGCTGCTCCTCGCTGAAGCCACCGCCTCCGCCGCGCTGGAGCGCACCGTCTCGGTCGGCGCCCACCACCGAATCGACGCCGCAGCCTCCGCGGACGCCGCGCCGGCCCGCCCCCGCTCATCGATCCTGGAGACCGTCTGATGCTCACCCGCTCCACCCTGACCCGCGTCGTCGGCGCAGCCCTCGAGGAGGACGCGCCGTGGGGCGACCTCACCAGCACGACGCTGCTTCCCGTCGAGGCGACAGCCACCGCCGACCTCGTCGCGCGCGAGGCAGGGGTGTTCAGCGGCGGTGAGGTCTTCACTGCCGCGTTCGCCCTCACCGATCCGACCCTGGTCGTCGATCTGCACGTCGGCGACGGCGACGACTTCATCGCGGGCGACGTCCTCGCCTCGGTCTCCGGATCGGCGCGCGGCATCCTCACCGCGGAACGCGTCGCCTTGAACTTCACCCAGCGGATGAGCGGCATCGCGACGCTCACCGCGTCCTACGTCGCGGCTGTCGACGGCACCCGCGCGCGCATCGCCGACACGCGCAAGACGACCCCGGGCCTCCGTGCGTTCGAGCGGCACGCCGTCGAATCCGGCGGCGGCCGCAACCACCGGTACTCGCTGTCCGACGCCGTGATGGCCAAGGACAACCACCTCGCCGTGCTCACCCGTTCCGGCCTCGACCTCGCCTCGGCGCTGCGCGACGCTCTGTCCCGTCTGCCGCACACCACGCACGTCGTCGTCGAGGTCGACCGCCTCGACCAGATCCCTGCCGTCCTCGACGGTGGCGCCCACACCGTGCTGCTGGACAACTTCTCGCTCGACGATCTGCGCGAAGGTGTCGCCCTGATCGGCGACCGGGCCACGGTCGAAGCGTCGGGAGGGGTGAACCTCGACACCGTCGGTGACATCGCACGCACCGGCGTCGACGTGATCTCAGTGGGGGCGCTGACGCACTCCGCGCGCGCTCTCGACCTCGGCCTGGACCTGCGGATCGACTGAGCCCGTGCTGTACCTCGACCACGCCGCGACATCCCCGGTGCGACCGGAGGTGCTGGAGGCGATGCGCCCGTACCTGACGGGCGTGTTCGGCAACCCGTCCAGCCACCACACCGCGGGAGAGGCTGCGGCGAGCGCCCTCGACGACGCCCGCGCCCGGGTCGCACGCGTCCTGGGGATGCGTGCCGGTGATGTCGTGTTCACCGCAGGCGGCACCGAGGCGAACAACCTCGCGGTCAAGGGCATCGTGCTCGCGGCGCTCGAGGCAGGGCGACGACACCTGGTGATCTCCCCGATCGAGCACGAATCGATCCTGGAGTCGGCCGAGTATCTGAAACGCTTCCACTCCGTCGACGTGACCCTGCTGCCGGTGGATACCGGCGGACGGATCTCTGCGGATGCCGTCACCGCGGCGATCCGCCCCGACACCGCGCTGGTCTCGGTGGGACACGCGAACAACGAGATCGGCACCGTTCAGGATGCAGCGGCGCTGTCGGCCGTCACCCGCGCCGCTCGCGTTCCGCTGCACCTCGACGCCGTGCAGTCGGCCGGATGGCTTCCCCTGCACGAGCTCGGTGCCGATGCAGTATCGATCGCCGGGCACAAGCTCGGCGCCCCCAAGGGGATCGGCGCACTCGCCGTGCGCGGATGTGTGCCCATCGAGCCTCTGCTGCACGGTGGCGGTCAGGAACGCGGGCGGCGCTCGGGCACCGAGAACGTCGCCGGGGCTGTGGCGCTCGCGACCGCGCTGGAGCTCGCGGAGCAGGAACGGGCGACCGTGACGGCGCGGGTGGGTTCGGCCACCGCGCGGTTCATCTCCCTCGTGCTGAACAGCGTTCCGGAAGCCGCGCTCACCGGCGACGCCGTGCGCCGTCTGCCCGGGACGGCGAGCTTCACGTTCGCCGGCACCAGTGGAGAGTCCGTGCTGCTGGAGCTGGAGCGCCGCGGGGTCATCTCCTCCAGTGGCTCGGCGTGCGCGGCCGGCAGCGACGAGCCTTCGCACGTGCTCCTCGCGTGCGGTGTTCCGGCCGAGGTGGCCCAGACATCCGTCCGGTTCACCTTCGGGCGGGAGGAGCTCCCTGAGGACGCACCCGAGCGGCTGGCTGCCCTCGTCGCGGAGTCCGTGCGTGCGGCGCGAGGCTGATGCACAGCCATAGACTCGGCTGGTGACCGCTGCCGCCCCGATCGTGACCGTGATCGTCCCCGGACGCGACATCGCCGCCTTCGCCCCCGCCGCACTCGACTCGCTGCGTGCACAGACCGAGTTGCGATGGCGCGCGATCCTCATCGACGACGGTTCGACCGACGACACCGGTGCGATCTTCGACGCGGCGGCCGCCGCCGACGACCGGTTCACGGCCATCCACCACGCCGCATCCCGCGGCCTCGGCGCCGCGCGCAACGTCGGCCTCGACCTCGTGGACACGCCCTATCTCGGGTTCCTCGACGGCGACGACGAGCTTCTGCCCCACGCGCTCGCCCGGATGACGGGCACACTCGAGAAGTCCGGGAGCGACTTCGTGGCGGGCGCCTACGTGCGTTCACGCTCACAGGGAGCCGCGTACGTCGCCGGGCGCGTGCAGCCCTGGGTGGCGGCGGCGACCTCGCCGGAGCGCCTCGGCACCGCACTCGCGGCACACCCGCGGGCGGTGTCGAACATCGTCGCCTGGTCCAAGGTGAGCCGCACCGAGTTCTGGCAAGATCTCCGCTTCCCCGAGGGGGTCGCGTACGAGGACCAGGTGGTCGCCCAGCTCATGTACACCCGGGCGCGGGCCTTCGATGTGATCCCCGACGTCGTCGTGCAGTGGCGACTCCGGGCCGACGGCACCTCGATCACGCAGGGCAAAGCACAGCTGCCCGTGCTGAGGGACTACCTCGCGGCGCTGCGCGGCGGCATCCGCGTGCTGCACGAGGCGGGCGCCCGAGGCTCGGTCGTCGCCCGGCTCGACCTGATTCTCGCCATGGACATGCCGTCCCTCCTCGACATCGCGAGCAGCCACCCCCACCCGGCATACGCCTCCGAGGTCGATGCCTTCATCGCAGAACTGCGGGCACTCCCCGAGTTCGCCGATGCCGCCCCCGATCACCGCATCACCGCCGCACTCGCGTGGTGACACCGCGCCGCTGAACGAACGATCCGGATGACCGTATGAACGACTACCTCTCCTCCCTCTTCTCACTCGAGGGCCGCACCGCGGTCGTCACCGGCGGCAGCTCCGGCATCGGCAAGGGCATCGCCACGGCACTCGCCCGGTCCGGTGCCGCCACGGTCGTCGTCGCGCGCGGCGAGGCCCGTATCGAGGAGACCGTCGAGGAACTCCGCGCGCACGGCTGCCGCGCGGCCGGAGTCGTCGGCGACCTCAGCACGCGGTCGGGCATCCATGCCCTCGCGGAGGCCGCTGTCGAGCCGTTCGGCGAGCCCGACATCCTGGTCAACTCCGCGGGCATCAACATCCGTCCGCCGTTCGCAGAGATCACCGAAGACGACTGGGATGCGACGATGACCGTCAACGCGCTCGCGCCTTTCCTGCTCGGTCAGCGCTATGCGCAGGGCATGGCGGAGCGCGGCTATGGCAGGCTGATCCACATCAGCTCCCAGCAGGCCCATCGCGCCTTCGTCGGCAGTGGCGTATACGGAGCCTCGAAGGGTGCGGTGGAGTCGCTGATGCGCTCCGAGGCAGAAGCGTGGGGAGGGACCGGCGTCACCAGCAACACGCTGGTACCCGGGTTCGTGCTGACGCCGTTGAACGCCCGGCTGCAGCAGGACCCGGCGAAGATCGCCGAGCTGGCCGCCCGCACGATGATCGGCCGCAACGGGCTCCCGAGTGACTTCGCCGGCGCAGCCGTCTTCCTCGCTGGAGCCGGTTCGGGGTATGTCACCGGCCACTCCCTGTTCGTCGACGGTGGGCTGTCGGTGCACTGACCCCCGGCGCAGATCAGGGCTCGGCCGGGTAGACCCGTTCGTCGGGGCGGGGCTCGGCGAGCAGCGGAACCGCAGCGGTGATGGCCGCGACGGCATCGGCGCCGGCGGAGTCCGCGGGCGCACGATCCGCACGGCGGTCGGTGAGCGCGGCTCCGACTCCCCCGGTCGGGGCCTCTTCGACCGCGGCCTCGGTGTCGAGCACACGCGATGCGGCGACCTGCTGCGCGGCGAGCTCCGCATACAACCCACCCAGTGCCAACAGCTCCGAGTGGGTCCCCGACTCGACGATGCGCCCCGCCTCGAGCACGTGGATCACATCGGCACCCATCACGGTGGACAAGCGGTGCGCGATGGACAGCGTCGTGCGCCCCTTCGCCGCCTCGTCGAGCGCCTCCTGCACCACGCGCTCCGACACGGTGTCGAGGGCCGACGTCGCCTCATCCAGGAGCAGCACCGGCGGATCCTTCAGCAGCACGCGCGCGATCGCGATGCGCTGCTTCTCCCCGCCCGAGAGCCGGTACCCGCGCTCACCGACCACGGTGTCGTATCCCTGTTCGAACCCGGCGATGATGTGGTGGATGTTGGCCGCGGTGCACGCGGCGATCAGCTCTTCCTCGGTCGCATCCGGCTTGGCATAGCGGAGGTTCTCGCGGATCGTCGCGTGGAACAGGTAGGTCTCCTGCGACACGATGCCCACGTGGTCGATGATCGACTCCTGCGTGAGCGTGCGCACGTCGGCCCCCGCGAAGAGCACGGAGCCGCCCTTCGCTTCGTACAACCGCGGCGCGAGGTAAAGGATCGTCGTCTTGCCCGCGCCCGAGGGGCCGACGAACGCCACGTGCTGTCCGGGCTCGGCGACGAACGAGACGCCGTCCAGTGTCGGTCGGGCGTCGGCCGAGGCGTCGGGGTAGCGGAAGAGCACATCGGCGAACTTGAGCCGCCCCTTGGGCCCCGGTGCCTCGTCGACGGTGATCGCGTCCGGAGCGTCCTGGATCTCCGGCACCAGGTCGAGGTACTCGAAGATGCGGGCAAACAGCGCCGACGACGTCTGCAGATCGAGCGAGACCCGCATCAGGCCCATCAGCGGCATGAGGAGCCGCGCCTGCACCGTGGTGAACGCGACGACGGTTCCCGCCGTGATCGCCCCGGTGCCCCCGGCGATGAGATAGCCCGAAACGAGGTAGATGACCGCCGGCACACTGGCCATGAGCACCTGCACGACCGCGAAGAAGCCCTGGCCGCTCATGGCCCTGCGCACCTGCAGGACGACCTGATTGCGGTTCTCGGCTTGATAGCGCTCCGACTCCGTGCGCTGACGGTTGAACGCCTTCGACAGCAGCATGCCCGAGACGCTCAGCGTCTCCTGGGTGATCGACGTGAGTTCCGAGAGGGACTCCTGCGTCTCGCCGGCGATCCGTGCGCGCACCTGGCCCACCTTGCGCTGGACGAAGATGAGGAACGGCATCATGATCACGGCGATGAGGGTGAGGCGCCAGTCGATCAGGATCATCGCGACGAGCGAGGCGATGACGGTCACGACGTTGCCCAGGATGCTGGTGACGGTGTTGGTCAGCACGCCGGAGACGCCGCCCACGTCGTTCTGCAGCCGGGACTGGATCACTCCGGTCTTCGTCCGCGTGAAGAATCCGAGCTCCATGGCCTGGAGGTGCTCGAAAAGCTTCACCCGCAGGTCGCCGGTGACGCTGTTGCCGACGGTGGAGGTGAGCCAGGTCTGCGCCACGCCGAGGACGGCGGAGAGCAGGAAGAGCCCGACCATCGCGGCGACGAGCCAGGCCAGCAGCTCGAGATGCGGCCCGCCGCCGGCGACCGGGAACAACGCATCGTCGAAGATGCGCTGCACGATCAGGGGCGGGATGACGGCGATCGCGGCGCCGACGACGACGAGGATCCCGGTGAGGAAGATACGCGCTCGGTAGGCACGGAACAGGGAGACGACCCGTGAACCGAGGCCGCTGATCCGCGGCGCCTCGGCATTCAGCTTCCGCTGCGTATCCTCATCGACCCCGCGGAAGCTCGCTCCTCCACCTCGTCCACCGCCCATGCTCATGGCGCCAGCGTACTCAGCCCCCGCGACATCGAGGCCGCCCGGATCTGCCGACAGCGGATTTCTGTGAGTTCGGAATGAAATGTCCGCACCCGCCGTTACGCTGAAGGACTCTTGCGAACTCTCGCGATATCTCCATTTCTTCTTCGCCCAGGAGGCCGCCCATGTCTGCCGTCGATACCGGCTCCATCTCGACGACCCCCGCACCGGCAGCGGGTGAGATCTCGCGCAAGGACATGCGCGTGATCTGGCTGCTGCTCGTCGCCGCGTTCGTCGCCATCCTCAACGAGACCACGATGGGGATCGCGATCCCGCATCTGAACGCCGATCTCGGCATCCCGCCCGAGCTCGGCCAGTGGCTCACCAGTGCCTTCATGCTGACGATGGCCGTCGTGATCCCGACCACCGGTTTCATCCTGCAGCGCTTCACCACGCGGCAGGTCTTCATCGCCGCGATGATCGCGTTCTCGCTCGGCACGCTCGTCGCGCTGGTCGCTCCCGGTTTCTCGATCCTGCTCGTGGGGCGCGTCATCCAGGCCGCCGGTACCGGCATCATGATGCCGCTGCTGATGACGACGATCATGAACGTCGTTCCGCCGCAGTCCCGAGGTCGGATGATGGGCCGCGTCGGCCTGGTCATCTCGCTCGCCCCGGCGATCGGACCCACCATCGCCGGTGCCGTGCTCGAGACGCTGAACTGGCGCGCGCTCTTCGCGATCATCCTCCCGATCGCGCTCATCGCGCTCTTCATGGGCGTGAAGTGGATGACGAACCTCGGCGAGACCCGCGTCGTCCCGCTCGACGTCCTCTCGATCCCTCTCGCGGCGCTCGGCTTCGGCGGCATCGTGTTCGGCCTCAGCCAGTTCGGCGGCGAAGGCGGATCCGGCGAGACCACGGGCATCATCGCTCTGGTCGTCGGCGCGGTGTCGCTGGCGCTGTTCGTGTGGCGTCAGCTCATCCTGCAGCGTGTCGACGACGCACTGCTCGACCTGCGTGTCTTCCGCTCGAGCAACTTCACGTTCTCGGTGATCATCATGACGATCCTGGCGCTGTCTATGTTCGGAACGCTGACCCTGCTGCCGCAGTACCTGCAGAACGTCGCGGGGCTGAACGCCCTCGAGTCCGGCCTGATCCTGCTCCCCGGCTCGGTGCTGATGGGTCTGCTGGGTCCGGTCATGGGTCGCGTGTACGACGCGCGCGGCACGCGTCCGCTGCTGATCCCGGGCACGATCCTCGTGTCGGCGGCGCTGTTCTTCTACTCCACGGTCGGCGAGCACACCGTGTGGTGGGTGCTCATCATCGTGCAGGCGGCCATGTCCGTCGGACTGGCGATGTCGTTCACGCCCCTGTTCTCGGCCTCGCTCGGTTCGCTGCAGCGGTCGTTGTACTCGCACGGTTCCGCTGTGCTGAACACGCTCCAGCAGGTCGGCGGCGCGGCCGGTGTCGCTTTGCTGACGGTCACCTACTCGGCGATCCTGCACGCGGGCGAGGCCGAAGGCCTGTCGCGAGCAGCGGCCGGAGCACCGGGTGCGCGCATGGCGTTCCTCATCGCCGCGATCATCTCGCTCGCAGCGGTGGCGCTCAGCCCGTTCGTCCGCAAGCCCGCCGACGACGCCGGCGAGGGCTTCCACGGCGGCCACTGACCCCGAGCGCTCGCACGCGACGGCGTCTGCTGCCTACTCGGCCTTCGGGGCGGGGAAGTGGCAGACGCCGTTGCTGCAATAGCCGGCGGCATCGCCCTCGAGCAGGTCCAGGGCTCCCGGGAGCGGTTGCAGCCCGATGGGCGCTTCCTGCTGCACGGTGTCCTCCGGCGTCTTCTTCATCCCTCGATCGTACGCCTTGCTCCGAGGCGGTGGCGCCGAAGCCGCACGCCGGGTGCGGACAGCGGCTCGACAGCCGTTCTCCCCTACGGTTGATCCATGCTCAAACGACTCCTCGCCCGCATGTTCTGGGCGTTCAGCAGATGGACGCTCACGAGCGAGGCAGCCCCCACACGCCCGACGGTGCTCGTCGGCGCCCCGCATACCAGCAACTGGGACTTCGTCCTCATGCTCGCGATCGCCTGGCGACTCGGCATCGACGTGCACTGGCTCGGGAAGAAGAGCCTCTTCCGCGGCTGGCGAGGTCCGCTCATGCGTGGTCTCGGCGGCATCCCCGTGGATCGCGCGGACCCGGCGCGTGTGGTGAACGATGTCGTCGGGCAGGTGCACGCCGGAACGGTCTTCGGGCTCGTGGTCACCCCGGACGGGACCCGTGGCGGCAACGAGTACTGGAAGTCGGGCTTCTACCGCATCGCACGCGAGACGGGGATGCCGGTCACACTCGGCTTCGTCGATCGCACGACGATGACGACGGGTCTCGGCCCCACCATCGACCTGACCGGAGACGTCGCCGCGGACATGGATCGGATCCGCGCGTTCTACGCCGACAAGGCCGGGGCACGACCCGAGCGACGCACCGAGCCGCGGCTTCGCGAGGAGCAGCCCACTCCGGATCCCGACGCCCTGGGGTGAATCACCACGGCTGCCGCTCGCATCAGTCGGCCGGCTCCTCCGCGTGTGCGCGGGCGTAGTCGAGGTCGTCATCGGTCAGGCTCTCCACCATCCCCACCACCGCTCCGGTGATCACCCGGATCTCCTCCCGGACGTCTTCGTCGAGGTGTGGAGAGTCGCCGTCGAGAACAGAGCGGCGTGCGTCCTCCGAGAGTTCGGACCACCAATCGCTGATGGGCGGGAGCGTCATGATGCCTTCTTTCGATCCGTCGGTGCAAGAGCCTGGACATCGTGCGAGCGGCGGCACGACACTGTGATCATGACATCGGATCCTCCGCGCAGCGACCACGAACTCGATGACCGCAGGGACGGACGTGACGAGACTGCGAACGAACGCGCGGACCGCAACTGGGAAGAGCTCCTGCAGGAGCTCCGCGTGATGCAGACGGGGACCCAGATCCTCACCGGGTTCCTCCTCGCCGTGGCATTCCAGCCGAGGTTCACCGAGATGGACGAATTCCAGCGTGACCTCTACGTCGTCCTCGTCGCCCTGGCCGCGATCGCGACCATCCTGGCGCTGGCTCCCGTGGGAATGCACCGCGCTCTGTTCGGACACCGCCGCAAACCCGAGCTCGTGCGGATCGCCTCCCGGATCGTCAGGATCGATCTGATCGTGATCGGAGCGCTGACGATCGGGGTCACGATGCTGATCGTCGACTTCACGGTCAACCGCACGGCCGGGCTCGTAGCCCTGGTATCGGCGCTCGTGCTGGTGATCGCGCTGTGGGCCGCCCTCCCGCGTATCATGCGCGGCCGCCCCCGCTCCCCCGGAACCGCACCGGACTGATCACGGCCCGAGGAGCAGGGCGAAGTCAGCGACCGGCGGGACTGCGGTTCTCGGCGCTGACCATCCAGGCGAACTGCTCGAGTCGCTCGATGACCGCGTGCAGGAGATCCGCCGACGTCGGGTCTTCCTCGTCGACGGCGTCGTGCACGTCGCGCATCGTCCCGACCGCCGCCTCCAGTCGTTCGGTCACCAGATCGATGGTCTCGGTGGTCGAGACCTCCCCCGCGGGGAACGCGGGCAGAGTCGTGGTCTTGGCGATGGTGGCGCTGCGCCCGTCCGGAACCGCATGCAGGGCGCGCATCCGCTCCGCGATCGTGTCGCTGAACGCGCGCGCATCGTCGATGATCTCGTCGAGCTGGCGATGGGTGTCGCGGAAGTTGCGGCCCACGACGTTCCAGTGCGCCTGCTTCCCCTGGATCGCCAGTTCGAGCAGGTCGACGAGCACGAGTTGCAGGTTGCTCGCGAGCGCGGGAGAGGCAGTGAAGCCCTTCTCCGCATTCTGCTGACGCGTGGTCTTCACGGAGCCCTTCGTCGAGCTGCCGGTCTTCTTCGTCTTCGTTTCAGCCATGTCTGTGACCTCCTGCCGGTGAGGATAACGGCGACCTGGGCCCAGACCCGAGGGGGTTGACACCGGAAGCCCGGAGCCCGAGTGTGGCGACCGGACCCGAACGTGAGACACAAGGAGAAGCCCCGCATCGTGACAGAACAGAACGACGAGAAGGACCGGAACATCGTCATCTCGCACATCAGCGAAGCGGACGCCGGTGAAGTGCTCACCGTGCAGCGCGCGGCGTTCGTCTCGGAAGCCGCGATCTACGGGAGCGTGGACATGCCTCCCCTGACGCAGACCCTCACCGAGCTCGAGGCGGAGCTGCGCGCGGAGTCCGGCTTGACGGCCCGCATCGACGGGCGCCTCGTGGGCGCGATCCGCTTCGTGGAGAAGGACGGGATGCTCCTCATCGGGAGGATCGCGATCGCCCCCGACATGCAGGGCGAGGGCGTCGGGCGGACGCTGCTCGATCACGCGGAGCGCGCATCCAACGCACAGGTCGCCGAGCTCTTCACCGGCAGCCTGAGCGAGGCGAACATCCGCCTCTATGAGAGGTGCGGCTACGTCGAGCACGAGCGCGTGCCGGACGGCGACGGCACGGAGCAGGTGTTCCTGCGGAAGAACCTGCGAGGAGGATAAGAGCCTCCTCCGAATCGGCACAAGGGGGTTGAGGTGATCGTCCGAGTTCGGCATCGTAGCCCGGACATGTTGCGACCGTGACATGCCCCGAACGGAAGGAGAGTCTCGTGCTCACCCTCACCGACAACGCCTCCGCCATCGTGACGACGCTCGTCAGTCGCCAGACCGACGCCCCGGATGCCGGACTGCGCATCCACTCGTCCGAACCTCAGAACGCGGAGGGCGGCGCGCGTCTCGCGGTGCTCGTCGCCGCAGATCCGGAGCCCCAGGACCAGGTCGTCGAAGTCTCCGGCACCCGACTCTTCCTCGATGAGTCCGCCGTCGCCGCGCTCGACGACAAGATCCTCGATGCGGGCGTGGACGACGAGGGCTCCGTGTCGTTCGCGGTGCTCCCTCAGGTCGCCTGACCGAAGGATTCCGGATGCCGCGGCCGATTCGGTCGCGGCATCCGTCGTGTCACGGCACCGTCCGTCCTCACGATTCCATCTCGACGACACGCCCTTGCACGAAAGGTTCGCAACTGGACGCTACGCTCCGAACCATGCCACGCCTTCTCGCGCCTGCTCTGGTCCTCACCGCCTCTGCGCTGCTGCTCCTCGGATGCAGCTCCCCGACGGCGGCCCCGTCCGCGTCACCCGCAGCCACGCCGTCCACATCAGCGTCTGCGGAGCCCGAGGTCGATCCGCAGCTCGTCGTCACGCTCGACGGTGTCTCCTTCACGGACGAAGGGGGCACCGCGACGGCCGAATTCGCGGATCCGGACGCGCTTCTCACGCTGCTCGAGGATGCGACAGGTGAACTGCCGGAGCCCGAGGCGGTCGAGGGGATGGAGGGCTACGACGTCGAGATGCAGGCCTATGTCTGGGACGGCCTGCGGGTGCTCACCGACACCTCCGGCGCAAGCCCTGCGTCGATCGCGGTCACCGCGGCCGAGGTCGACGGGATCCCCGTGATGACGGAGGAAGGGCTCCAGGTGGGGTCGAGCAGGGCAGACCTCCTCGACGCAGGCGCCTGGGCACTGGTCGATGAAGAAGACACAGCGACCGCCACCGAACTGGGCCTGGGCCGACAGGAGGTGCCGGACACGCAATCGCTGACGCACCCCGGATCCGTCGGGATCCTCTACGTGCTCTTCCTGTTGGAGACGGACACGGTCACACAGATCCAATCTCCCGCGAACGACTTCAGCGACGTCTGACCGCAGGCTTCCACCGCGTAACCTGGAGTGGCTCGCAATCCCGTGCGAACAGTCGAAGGGCCCCCGTGAAGATCTCTCTGCTCCGCCGTTTCGTCGTCCTCGCGGAGGAACTCCACTTTCCGCGGGCGGCCGAGAAGCTCGGCATCCCGTTGGCCTCGCTGTACACGTCGATCGACAAGCTCGAGGCCGAGGTCGGCCATCCGATCGTCCACCGCGAGGGGCAGACTCGATTGACGCACGTCGGCGAGCTCCTGCTGGTCGAGGCGAAAGCGGAGGTCGCCGCGGCGCCCGCGCCGGTGAAGAACGCCCCCGCACCCGCCGGCGGCAAGGCGAAGGCCTCGAAGGGCAAGGGCCGAACGCCCGCAGTGAAGGGTCAGCCGAAGCCTTACAAGAAGCGGCAGGGCCGCTAGGGGCTCAGTCCCAGTCGAGGTACTCCTCGATCACGACCGCGGTCTCGATCGGGTGCGTCATCGGGAAGTGATGGTCTCCCCCGTCGATGCTCTTCACGCTCGCACGCTCGGGTGCCGTCGACTGCAGCTGCTCACCGTTGGCGAACGGCGTGACGTTGTCTTTCGTCCCCTGAATGATCAGAACGGGCATCACCGGCGCGAGGGGGATGTCGAGTTCTTCGACGCCGAGCAGCGCCAGTCCGTTGACACTGTCCGCGTGCGCGACGGCGAAAGCACGTGCGACGGTGCCGCCGAATCCGTGTCCGCCGATCCAGGTGTCGCCGAGGCCGACGTGGTCGATCACGGCGAGCGCATCCTCGACGCGCTCGTCCAGCGACACCTCTTCGCCCTTGACCTCGGCGCGGTGACCGATCCGCAGCACGTGGAAGCCCGCCTCTTCGGCGAGGTAGTGCGCGACGACACCGAGGATGTCGGCCGGGAGGTCGCGCTCCTGGATCAGGACGAGCTTGACGGGTCCGTCGCCCTCATCGACGAAGGGGATCGCGCGGCCGTCGGGCTCGAAGATCTGGGTGTCGGTCATCGGCGTGAATCTCCTCGTGCCGTCGGTGTCAGGAACTCAGGCGAAACCTCCACGGCGGACGCCTGCGACCGGACCGCGACCGGAGCCGCCGTCCACCAGCGTATCCCGACCCGGCGGCCACCGAGACGAGGACTGCCGGAGCATCTTCGCCCGACGACTACCAGGCCCGCCCCCGAAGCTCGATCGTGCCCGCGGGCCACATGCGTGGTGTCGGGCCGAGCGCGAGGGTCAGGATGGGAGGCCCTGAGGGCTGCGTGGTGGGCTGACCCGTGCGATCGATAGAGTGCTCGACCGCCGAGATTCGGCGCCATCCGCACGATTCATAGAAGGAGACGACCTCCTCGCGGCAGCCGAGGTAGCCGAACTCGATCCCGCCGGCATCCGTCATCGACGCGGCCGCGTGTATCAGGAGCCGAGCACCGACGCGCTGCCCACGTGCGCGTGGGGAGATCAGCACCCCACCGACTCCCGCGACCATGACCTCCGCCGCGCCGACGCCGATCGTCCGTCGCGCCCAACCGACGTGACCCACGATCTCATCGCCGGCGCGCGCGATCAGGTGATGGTCATGGGGCGCGTAGCCGTAGGGCTGATCCGGATCCCAGGCCCCGAACTCTGCGGAGTACTCGGCGTCGAACAACTCTCGCAGTCGCGCCACGTCATTCGTGGTCAGGCGGCCGTGCGGGACGCTGTCGATGACGAGGGCCGTCATGCTTCGGCGACCTGCCCGGCCTCCACCCGCCAGTGCCGGTCGGTGTGCACCGTGGCGAGCATCCGCCGGTCGTGCGTGACGAGCAGCAGGGTTCCCTCGTACGACTCGAGCGCCTGCTCCAGCTGCTCGATCGCGGGCAGGTCGAGGTGGTTGGTGGGCTCGTCGAGCACGAGCAGGTTGATGCCGCGGGCCTGCAGCAGGGCGAGCCCTGCCCGCGTGCGCTCCCCCGGCGACAGTTCATCGACCGCGCGCGTCACGTGATCGGCCTTGAGCCCGAACTTCGCCAGGAGCGTGCGCACCTCGCCCGATGCCATCTCCGGGACGAGCTCTTCGAACGCGGCCGCGAGCGGTTGCGTTCCGACGAGCTGCGCACGGGCCTGGTCGATCTCGCCGATCTGCACGCTCGCGCCGAGGCTCGCCGTTCCCTCATCGGGAAGCTGCCGCCCCAGCAGCCCGCGGAGCAGCGTCGACTTTCCGGCACCGTTGGGACCGGTGATGCCGATGCGCTCCCCCGCGTTCACCTGCAGTGACACGGGTCCGAGTTGGAAGGATCCCTGCCGGAACACCGCCGAGCTCAGGGTCGACACGACGGAGCTGGAACGCGGGGCCGAGCCGATCGTGAACTCCAGCTGCCACTCCTTGCGCGGCTCCTCGACCTCTTCGAGCCGGGCGATCCTGCTCTCCATCTGACGCACCTTCTGCGCCTGCTTCTCGCTGGACTCGGCTGACGCCTTGCGTTTGATCTTGTCGTTGTCCGGCGCCTTCTTCATGGCGTTGCGCACACCCTGGCTCGACCACTCCCGCTGTGTGCGGGCGCGGGACACGAGGTCGGCCTTCTTATCGGCGAACTCGTCGTACTTCTCGCGCTGGTGTCGACGCACGGTGGCCCGCTCCTCGAGGTACGAGTCGTAGCCACCGCCGAACACTCTGTTGCTCCCCTGGGCGAGGTCGAGCTCCAGGACTCTGGTCACGCAGCGGGCGAGGAACTCGCGGTCGTGACTGACCAGCACGACACCGCCCCGAAGACCGCGGACGAAGGCTTCCAGGCGCTCGATCCCGTCGAGGTCGAGGTCATTGGTCGGCTCGTCGAGCAGCGCGATGTCGAAGCGAGAGAGCAGCAGCGCGGCGAGGCCCACACGGGCGGCCTGCCCACCCGACAGCGAGGTCATCATGGTGTCGGCGGGCTCATCACCCAGGTCGAGTCCGAGGTCGGCGAGCACGGCGGGGAGGCGTTCGTCGAGGTCGGCGGCACCGCTGGCCAGCCACCGATCCAACGCCGTGGAGTAGGTGTCGGCGGGGTCTGTGCCCGGAGCCGCGAGCGAGGGGTCTCCCAGGGCTGCGGCTGCGGCATCCATGTCCCTGGTCGCCGCCGCGCATCCGGTGCGGCGGGCGATGTAGTCGACGACGCTCTCTCCGACGAGGCGCTCGTGCTCCTGCGGAAGCCAGCCGACGAACGCATCCGCGGGAGCGAGCCTGATGGTGCCGGCCTGCGGCTGATCGACGCCGGCGAGCAGCTTCAGGAGGGTCGACTTTCCTGCCCCGTTGGCTCCGACGAGGCCGACGACGTCGCCGGCCGTGACGGTCAGGTCGAGCGAGTCGAACAGTGTGCGGTGGCCGTACCCGCCGGCCAGCCCTTGGGCCACGAGTGTTGCGGTCATCCGTCAATCCTGTCACCCGCGGGGGTGGTGCGCGGACCGGGTCGAGGAGAAGCAGCCTGCGTCCGTTGCCTCCTTCTTCCGCCACGGCAGGAGCGCTGCGAGCAGCAGCGCCGGACCTCCGACGAGCGTCCACGGCCCTGGGCCGGCGGGCGAGAGGACGATCTCGGGGTGCACGCGCAGCACGTTGAACGCCATCAGACAGCAGAGAGCACCCACCACGGCGATGATCACTCGCCCGACGCGCCCGCCTCCGCGCCGCGAGAAGAGCCAGGCGACGACCGCGACCGCCCACAGCACGAGGCTGACTCCGACGCCGAAGATCAAGAACATCGGCCAGGACGCGTCCGCGTCCGCCGCGAAGCCGACGGCGTTGGTCGCCGTATGCGCCACGCCCAGGCCGGCCAAGGCGAGAGCGCCGATACCGCCCGATATGCGGCGGGAACGGAGGAACCCGACTGCCCGGGTCTCGGCGGTGCTGCTTGTGCTTGTGCTTGTGCTTATCGATGAGAGCATGCCCCCAGGCTGGCGCGTTCCGCGCGACCCGACCATCGCCCGGAGGTATCGGCGCCCTCCCCCGCGTGGGTGAGATCAGCGATCACTAGTTGCCACAGCAACTAGTCTGACGTACGATCTAGTCATGAGTCCGGAAGAGTGGCCGAGCGAGTGGATGAGAAGCGTGCTGGGCGTGTGCGTGCTGCGGACCCTCCTCGATGGCCCGAACTACGGGTACGCGATCACCCAGAACCTGACCGCAGCCGGACTGGGCACCGTCAAGGGCGGCACTCTCTACCCCCTCCTCGGCCGTCTGGAGGAGTCCGGGTTCGTCGAGGTCGAGTGGCGTCCGGGTGAGGGCGGCCCCGGCCGGAAGTACTTCTCGCTGACAGATCAGGGCCGCGCACATGCCCGGTCGATGGCCGAGCTCTGGGCCGACTTCACGAAGACCACCCGCGAGCTCACCGACGGAGCGCTCGAGAAGCGCCGAGAACTGACATGACCACCGGGAACCGAAAGGCAGCACCGATGAACCTGAGCAACAGGACGGGCTTCGGCTCCGTCGACACCTACACGCGACTGGCGCCGAGTGTCGAGCGGGACTGGATCGAGCAGTTCGTGCTCGAGCAGCGTCTCCTCGGCGTTCCGGGATCGCGGATCGGGGACTCCCTCGTGGTCGTGGAGAGTCATGTGTCCGAGTCGGGCGAGAGCGCCCTTGCCGCATTCGGCGAACCCCGTGCGTACGCCGCCGAGGACGCCCCGGAGCAGCCTCAGCAGTCACCTCAACGAATCGATCGCGAACGGGGCATCGCTCTCGTTCTGGGCCTCTTCGGCATGCTGCTCACCACCTTCAGCGCGCAGGCGGCATTCGCGGGCGAATCCGCTCTTGCCGTGACCGTCGGACACCTCGTCCTGCTCGCGATCGCCTCGGGGGCGCTCGCGCTGCTCCTCTTCGCGTCGCACGTGCCTCTGCGGCTGATCGCTCAGCATCCGGTACGCAGCTGGGTCGGCTGGATGGCGCTGCTCATCGTGATGGTCGGCGCACTTCTCCTGCTGCCTCAGCAGATCGGAGAGGTGAGCATCTGGGTCGCCTCGGCCATCGGCGTGGTCCTCCTCGCCGCCGGTTTCCTCCTGCAGATGCGCGCCTACCTCGGCGGTCGGGTGCAGGATGACCCGATCGTCGGCCCGGGCGAGCAGCCGGAGAGCGCCAGCGCAGGCCTGGCGACCGTCTTCGTCCTCCCGCTCGCGACCGTGGTCATGATCGGCTTCTCCTGGCTGCTCCAGCAGATTCCCGGGATGTTCTGACGAGCTCCCGGCCGCACGCGGAGGGCCTCGGACTGGGTATTCTGCCCGTGCGGGGCCCTTCCTCGGCTCCGACAGCAGCTGCCTTGATCAGAACTCTGGAGACGAGCGTGACGGAGAAGTACCCGATCCAAGCCGAGCTCGCATCGACACTCGGCGCAGAGCGCGCAGAGCGACTGCTGACGAAGCTCGACGACTACTCGAATCAGCCGAACGCGGTGAAAGGTGCGTCGAAGAGGCCGAGCGCCCCCGAGATCGAAGCGGCCGCGCATGCGGCGTTCGCGGCAGCGACCCCGGAGGAAGCCGACTTCGAGCTCGACTCGATCGGCGTCTGGGGACTTCTGACGCTCGCCGCCCGAGCCGACGTGACGATCCTCGACCGTCTTCCCGCATCGCGGGCGGATAACCCGAAGGTGGCCTCGATCCGGCGTGCGGCCACGAAGTATCGGAAGGGTCTGACAGACGCCGAGGCCCGACAGCCTGGTGCCGACTCTGCGGAATAGACGAGGTCCGAGACGATCCCCCGGACCTGCGATCCCCGCTCAGTTGTTGAAGCGGAACTCCACCACGTCGCCGTCCTGCATGACGTAGTCCTTGCCCTCGAGGCGAGCCTTGCCCTTGGCGCGAGCCTCGACGACGGAGCCCGTCTCGACCAGGTCCTCGAACGACACGATCTCGGCCTTGATGAAGCCCTTCTCGAAGTCGGTGTGGATCACACCGGCCGCCTGCGGGGCCTTCGACCCCTTGGGGATCGTCCACGCGCGAGCTTCCTTCGGACCAGCCGTGAGGTAGGTCTGCAGCCCGAGGGTGTCGAAGCCGATGCGGGCGAGCTGGTCGAGCCCCGACTCGTCCTGGCCGGTCGACGCGAGCAGCTCGGCGGCGTCCTCCGGGTCGAGGTCGATGAGCTCGGACTCGATCTTCGCGTCGAGGAAGATGGCCTTGGCGGGCGCAACGAGGGCGGCGAGCTCCGCCTTGCGGGCGTCGTTCGTCAGCACGGCCTCATCGACGTTGAAGACGAAGATGACAGGCTTCGCGGTCAGGAGGCCCAACTCGCGGATCGGTGTCAGGTCGATGCCCGCGACCGACAGCAGCACGCCACGCTCCAGGGCATCCTTCGCCGCGTTCGCGGTCTCGAGAACGACGGGCTCGATCTTCTTGCCGCGGACTTCCTTCTCGTACCGGGTGATCGCCTTGTCGACCGTCTCGAGGTCGGCGAGCATGAGCTCGGCGTTGATCGTCTCCATGTCGGAGGCGGGGTTCACCGTGCCGTCGACGTGCACGACGTCGTCGTCCGAGAAGCCGCGCACGACCTGAGCGATGGCGTCGGCCTCACGGATGTTCGCGAGGAACTTGTTGCCGAGCCCCTCACCCTCGCTCGCGCCGCGCACGATGCCGGCGATGTCGACGAAGGACACCGCCGCGGGGAGGATCCGCTCGCTGCCGAAGATCTCCGCGAGCTTGTCGAGGCGCGGGTCGGGCAGGTTCACCACGCCGACGTTGGGCTCGATCGTCGCGAACGGATAGTTCGCCGCGAGCACGTCGTTCTTGGTGAGTGCGTTGAAGAGGGTGGACTTGCCGACGTTGGGCAGGCCGACGATGCCGATAGTGAGAGCCACGGGGCACGAGTCTACCTGGCCCCACCCCCATCGCCCTGCGGAAGGCCGCTCCTCAGTCGCGGATGGCGCGGTAGGCCCGTGTCACGTACGGAAGGTCGATGGTCGTGTCGCCGTGCAGATCGAGCTCGTCGAACAGCGCGTCGAGGTCGTGCCGGATCCGAGCCTTCTCATCCTCGGAGGCGGTGATGATGTAGCTGCGCGACGCCGCCATGCGGTGCAGCAGGTCGCGCGTGATGGGGCGGACCCACTCCCAGCGCTCCTGCTCGAGGCCGCCGAACGGCGCGGCGACGACCGGATCCCCCTCGGCGAGCATGTTCTCGGCGTGGCTGCCGTGCATGATCTCGGTCAACCGGCGCACCCAGTCGACCCGATCGTCGCGGATGTTCCAGATGAGACCGAGCACTCCCCCGCTGCGTACGACCCGACCGATCTCGGCGGATCCGGCGACGGGATCGACCCAGTGCCAGGCCTGCCCCAGGACGACCGCGTCGACGCTGGCATCGGGAAGGGGCAGCCGCTCTGCCGACCCCACGAAGGTCGGTACGCCCGGCACGGCACCGCGCAGCGTCGCGAGCATCTCGGAATCCGGATCGATCGCGACGACCTCGGCATCCGGCGCGTGCGCCAGTACCCGGGTGAGCTTTCCCGTCCCGGCACCGACATCGGCGATGCGGCGGGTTCCGTGCGGCATCCGCTCGAGCATCCACGCCACCGCATCGAAGGGGTACTCGGGTCTTCCGACCTCGTAGTCCCCGGCCTGCGCTCCGAACGACGTCGCCATGTCCTCAGCCATGCGGCCAGCCTACGGCGAGTCTCCCGCCTGGCCGCCGACCTCGGGGTGAGAGTGGAGACGTGCCACTGGACTTCACTGCGATCGACTTCGAGACCGCGAACTCCAGCCCCGCCTCCGCCTGTTCCGTCGGACTGGTCCGTGTGCGCGGCGGCGAGGTCGTCGCCACCACCGGATGGTTGATCCAGCCGCCGCCCGGTCACGACGAGTTCCAGGAGTGGAACGTGCGGATCCACGGCATCCAGCCGGAGGATGTGCTGTCGGCGGCCACGTGGGTCGACCAGTTCGATCGACTCTGCGCCTTCGCGGGGGCCGACGTGCTCGTCGCCCACAACGCCGGCTTCGACCTCAACGTGCTGCGCCGCGCCTCGGAGGCCACAGGCCAGCTCTGCCCGCCGTACCGCTCGCTCTGCAGCCTGCAGGTCGCGCGGAAGACGTATGTGCTCGACTCCTATCGCCTGCCCGTCGCCGCAGCCGCCGCCGGGTTCGAGGAGTTCGCGCACCACGATGCCCTCGCCGATGCTCGTGCCTGCGCGCAGATCGTGATCGATGCGGCCGCCAGGGCGGGTGCCGCCGACGTGTTCGCGCTCGCCGACGCGCTGAGCCTGCGCGTCACCGCACCCGTCGCGCCTGCTCTGGAGCGCGCCGTCGCCTGAGCCGACACACCGCTCCCGTGCGCGGCGACCTCGTAATGTCCGATGCCGGCCGCATCATGAACACATGGATGCTCTGGCTGTGGTTCTCCCCCTCGTCGCCCTCGCGGCGGGTGTCGCTGTGGGCTGGTTCCTGCACGCAGGACGTGGGGCCGCTGATCTCGCGCGCGCTCAGGCCGAGCTGGCCGCCGCGCGCGACGACCGCGACCGCCAGTACGACCTCTACCGCGATGCCGTCGAGCACTCACGGAACGAGCAGCGAGCCGAGGCGCAGCGCGTGCAGCAGCAGAACGCGGTGCTGACGGCGCTGGCTCCGGTGCGGGAGAGCCTGCAGCAGATGCAGACCAAGGTCACCGCGATCGAACGCGAGCGCCACGCCCAGTTCGGCACACTGGAGGAGCAGCTGCGACGCGCGCAAGAATCCGACGAGGCGCTGCGGGCGACCACGGAGTCGCTCGCCGGAGCGCTGCGCTCGACGGCCACGCGCGGAGTATGGGGCGAGACGCAGCTGCGCCGTGTGGTGGAAGCGGCGGGGCTCACGCGTCACATCGACTTCGACCTGCAGGCGACGATCTCGTCCGACCGGGGCCAGGGTCGGCCCGACATGGTCATCCGCCTCGCCGGCGGCAGCTCGATCGCGGTCGACGCCAAGGTGCCGCTCGACGCGTATCTCGAGGCTTCGGCGCTGTCGGCGGGTGACGCCCAGGAGCCGCAGCGGCGCGCCCTCATGCAGAAGCACGTGAAAGCCGTCCGCGCGCACATCGATGCCCTGGCCAAAAAGGCGTACTGGGCAGGACTCGACGCGAGTCCTGAGTTCGTGATCTGCTTCCTGCCGAGCGAGTCGCTGCTCGCCGCGGCCATCGACGAAGACCCGACACTGCTCGACTATGCGTTCAGCCGACGAGTGGCGCTCGCGTCTCCCGTGAACCTCTGGGCCGTCCTGAAGACCGTGGCTTTCACATGGACGCAGCAGGAGGTGTCGACCGAGGCACGTACGCTGCTCACTCTCGGCACGCAGCTCTACGACCGGTTGGGCACTCTCGCCGGGCATGCCGACGATCTGCGCCGCGCCCTGGAGCGCACGGTCGACAGCTACAACCGCTTCGCCGGCTCGCTCGAGACGCGCGTGCTCGTGACGGCGCGGCAGTTCCCCGGCGTCGACGCGGCGGCTCTCGCATCCGTTCCGGCGGTGACGGAGGGCACGGGACGACGGTTCACCGCTCCCGAGCTGATCGCCGCAGACGAGCACGGGGACGAACCCGTCGCCGAAATGCCAGAAGCCACGGATCACATCGGAGCGGCATCAGTGCGTGCGGACGTGGGCGAGGTACGGATTCGCCTCGACGAGATCTAGGGCCCACCGACGCTGTGCACCGCCGTCACGCCTGCACTGCGGCCTACGGCGTAGCGCGCGGACGAACTGTCGAGCAGCGCCTCAGGCGATGCCGGGAACGCCGCTGAGCAGCAGGATCACGAGGCCGCTGGTGGCGAGGAACGCTCCGATCATCCACCAGGCGCTGACCTCATGACCCTCGTCGCGGCGGACGCGGAACAGCACGTCAGCGCGGCGAGCCGGATCGGCGACCGCCGCCGGTGGGGTGGTGACGGACGGGGTGGCTGCGACGCCCTGCTCGGCGTCGGCGCTCACTCGGAGAATCCGTCCGGTGTTCGTCGTGATGATCTTCGTCGCGGCGGCCTTCGAGCCACTCGTGTGCTGCGTTGTCATCCGTTCGCCCTCCTGTGCCTGCGGTGCCTGACGGCTCCGTCCACGGCGACAAACCCAGTGACAATTGTGACACGGCGCTCCGGAAAGCGTGGCTCACCCCGCCCCGAGCCCATACCGGCTCGATAACGATGCCGTCGTCGCCGCCGGGAGAACACGCCCTCAGCAGGGCCGGGGAATGGGGAATCAGAGCCACTTCGAGACGAGGTGCTCCGAGGCGATGCGCCGGAGGGTTCCGGAAGCACCACGGAGCACGACGCTCTCCGTGTACACATAGCCCCGCTCACGGCGGACGCCCGCCACGAGCTGGCCGTCGGTGACACCGGTCGCGACGAAGATCGTGTTGTTGCCCTGCACCAGGTCGTCGGCCTCGTAGACCCTGTCCATGTCGAGTCCGGCGTCGATCCCGCGCTGACGCTCGTCGTCGTCACGCGGCCACAGACGACCCTGGATGTGTCCGCCGAGCGCCTTGATGGCGCATGCCGTGACGATGCCCTCGGGGCTGCCGCCGACGCCGACGCACATGTCGGTGCGCGCATCATGCCGGGCGGCGTTGATCCCACCCGCGACGTCACCGTCGCTCATCAGTCGGGTGCCGGCGCCCGCATCGCGGATCTCCTGGATGAGTTGCTCATGACGCGGACGGTTCAGTACCGACACGACGATCTCGTCGACGGGCTTGTCGAGCGCACCGGCGAGCTTGCGGATGTTCTCTCCGATGGGGAGCCGGATGTCGACGACGCCGACGCCTGCGGGTCCCGTGACGAGCTTGTCCATGTAGAAGACGGTGGAGGCATCCAGCATCGTGCCCCGGTCGGACACCGCGATCACGGACAGCGCGTTCTGCCGACCCGCTGCGGTGAGGGAGGTTCCGTCGATGGGATCGACTGCGATGTCGCACAGCGGTCCGCGCCCGGTGCCGACGACCTCGCCGTTGAACAGCATGGGTGCGTTGTCCTTCTCGCCCTCGCCGATCACGACGCGGCCTTGGAAGTCGACGGTGCCCAGGAACGCGCGCATCGCGTCGACGGCCGCCCCGTCGGCGGCCTCCTTCGCGCCTCGACCGATGAAAGGGACCGCGCGGATGGCCGCAGCCTCCGTCGCTCGCACCAACTCCATCGCGAGGTTACGGTCGGGACGAAGAGGGCTCAGATCCGCAGTCAGACTCACCATGCGGTCAGCCTAGCTATCGAAGCGAGCGAACAGCCCGGTTTTCCGCCTCTATCCCGCGAAGGAATCGCGATTCTTAACGCCTGGGCACGAGCGACCGTGCGAGCGGTGCGGCCGACCTTCGATACGACTCCGGTGGCCCCGATAGAGTGGCACCTGTCCCGGCTTCCCTTATCGCAGGAGTTCTCATGCCCGTCGCCACCCCGGATCAGTACGCCGAAATGCTCGACCGCGCGAAGGCCGGCGGCTTCGCGTATCCCGCATTCAACGTCTCGAGCTCGCAGACGATCAACGCCGTCCTCCAGGGGCTGACCGAGGCCGGCTCCGACGGCATCATCCAGGTCACCACGGGTGGAGCCGACTACTTCGCCGGCCACACCGTCAAGGCACGCGCCACCGGCGCTCTCGCCTTCGCCCGCTTCGCGACCGAGGTCGCCAAGAACTACCCGATCACCGTCGCGCTGCACACCGACCACTGCCCGAAGGACGCCCTCGCCGGCTTCGTCGAGCCGCTGATCGCAGCCTCCGAGGACGAGGTCAAGGCCGGCCGCAACCCGATCTTCCAGTCCCACATGTGGGACGGCTCGGCGGTTCCCCTCGCGGAGAACATCGAGATCGCGAAGGACCTTCTCCCCCGCATGAAGAATATCAACGCCATCCTCGAGGTCGAGATCGGCGTCGTCGGCGGCGAAGAAGACGGCGTGCAGCACGAGGGCTCGAACGACGCCCTCTACACGACGTTCGCGGACGTCGACCAGGCCGTGCAGGCCCTCGGTCTCGGCGAGCAGGGCCGCTACATCGCCGCCCTCACGTTCGGCAACGTGCACGGCGTGTACAAGCCGGGTGGGGTCAAGCTGCGCCCGGAACTCCTCGGCGAGATCCAGGCCGAGGTCGCAGCGAAGTACAACACGGGCGCCAAGCCGCTCGATCTGGTCTTCCACGGTGGCTCCGGCTCGACCGACGAGGAGATCGCCCTCGCGGTCGCGAACGGCGTCATCAAGATGAACATCGACACCGACACGCAGTACGCCTACACGCGTGCGATCGCCGACTACATGTTCAAGAACTACGACGGCGTGCTGAAGGTCGACGGCGAGGTCGGCAACAAGAAGCAGTACGACCCCCGCGCCTGGGGCAAGATCGCCGAGTCGGCGATGGCCGCCCGCGTGGTCGAATCGACCCGTCAGCTCGGTTCGTACGGCCAGTCGAAGAGCTGATCCGTCGCGACTTCGATGAGAGATGCCCCAGCCGGTCGGCTGGGGCATCTCTCATTTCGCAGCGTGGCGCGGTCGGCCAGCCGGGCAGCCGTCAGCCTCGGCCGCGGCGGATCCGGACGATCGAGATCGCTGCATCGATCAACGCATCGATCACGAGCAGCAACCCGAGGGTCCTGCCCGCTCCCCGCACGCGAGACGTGACCCACGCTCCCGCGGCGAACTCCCCGAACGACAGGGCGAGGCCGACCACGGGACGGCGGCGGAGAGCCTCGCCGAGCCGCGCGAGCGGGCGTTCCCGACGGGTGAGAGGCGTGAATTCCCCGACCCCGGCGATCGCCGTCTCCCGCACCGCGGTCCACCACCCCACCGGCAGGAACCGCCGTTGCGGCCGTGCGGTCGCCCCGCCGAACGCGGCGTCGATCAAGTCCGGCGCGACGCCGAAGGCGGCCAGGAAGGCTCGCTCGCGGGACTCGGCACCGATCACACCACCCAATGCCTCGGGAATCAGTGCGCGGTGGGCGGCATCCACATCGAGCCTGACGGCGGCGGCCAGCTCCAGGAGCTCATCGCGGCTCCCGTCACCCTCGGTGAGCAGTCGACGGTAGATCTCCGCAGTCTCGGGAACACGGATGGCGTCGATGTCGAGCACGGGTAGGGTGTCGCGTTCCGCATCCGTCCAGAACGGCACCGGACCGCCGTTGCCCGTGGTCACCTCGAACCACACGTCGGCGTCCGCGCGATTCAGCTCGATCACGGGCACCTCCGCCCTGGAGGTCGACCAATCACCGGTCGGTTCCGAGGTCTCGAACTGCTGAAGCGACCAGTCGCCGGACTCCCGGTGATCGACGGGCATTCTGCGCGCCGTCGCCAGGATCCTCGCGATGCCGGGGCCGCGGTGCGAGAACGCGGAGACCCTCACCGCCGAAGCCGCGAACAGTGCGGAATCGATCGCGGCATCCTCCGACTCGTCGGCGCCCACCTCGGCCGAATCGTCGATGAGCTCGTCGACCAGTTCCTCCACCGGATCGAAGCCGAACGCCTCGTCCTCATCCACGTCCACGTCCACGTCCAGCCAGAGCGTCAGTCCCTCCGCCTCGAAGGCTGACTTCAGCTCGCTCGTCGACAGGGTCGACTCGACCGTGTCCTCCTCGCTGAGCGTCAGGACGTGGCCGTCGTCCGTCACCGGGATCGCGAGTACGGCCTCCTCCCGGTCATCCCACGCGGCTGTCGCATCGCGCATACCGGCGGGAACACGCAACAGGGAGAGGATGTCTCGGGCCGATGGCCGAGGGTCGGAGCCGTCGCCACGATCCACGGAGGCGTAGGAGAGCTGGATGCCGAAGCTGTTCTGAAGCATCCTTCGACAGTACGTGCTCCCGCGGCTACTGCCCGACGGTCGCGAGGTAGGCCACGAACGCCGGGTCGTTCATCATCGGCACCGAGATGCAGATCGTCACGACGATCATCGTCGCCAGCGCACCCGCGATCGGCACCCACCAGCTGATCCGTCGACGCCGCAGACGTCGGATCGACAGCGCCGCCGTGATCGACCATCCGACGGCGAGCACGATGGCCGCGATCGTCCCCCAGATCCGCCCCTGGGCGAAGTTCGTGAACTCCCCCTCGATGCCGAGGATCTTCATCGTCTCGTTCATCACGGTGGGCAGATCGAGATACGACAACCCGGTGATGATGATGTTCACCAGGCCGTAGGCCAGCAGCGCGATGGTCACGAAGCGGTCGACCGGGTGCGGACGTGCCGCCGGGGCGCTCGCGCTCGGATCGGGCACCGTCGGGCCTGCGGCCGGCGGTGCCGCCGGGGCGACGACGACCTCGTCGAGGGGCGGCAAGCCGGCGGCTCGCCGCTGCTCCTCGGGCGTGGCGAGTTCGCCGTACTGCGGGCGCTGATCGGTCATCCCGCCATGCTAACCGCCCCGACCCTGGGCGATTCACAGCGAGGGCGCGTGAAAACGATAGCGGCCCCGGAGAAGTGGGGACTTCGCGGGGCCGCGGACGTGAAGCGCTGGGGACGCTTCTCATCCAATTTGATCACCGGCGCTGGGGACGCCTGTGGTGATCAGTAGCGCTGATGCATGCCGCTACTCACCTGATCATAGGAAAACGTGTGCCCGAGCGCCAGGGGTCAGACTTCAGATAGTGAACTCCGCGCCGTCGGAACCCGCGTCGAGGTTGTCGGCGCCGAGTTGCAGCGAGAGCCGTCTGGCCGTTCGCTGCAGCGTCGCCACCAGCTCGCTGTCCACCACTGCGCGGTCGGCCGGCAACGAGATCGCGAGCGACGCGGTGACGCCGGGGGCGATGACCGGCACCGCCACACAGGTCGCGCCGATCACATACTCCTCATGATCCACCGCCCATCCGGGCGAATGCTCCAGCTGGGTCAGCAATGTCGTGCGGTCGCTGATCGTGCGCGGCGTGAGCTCCTCCAGGCGATGTCGGGAGAGGTAGTCCAGTCGCTCATCATCGGGCAGGTCCGCCAGGATCTGCTTCCCCAAAGCCGTCGCGTGCGCGCTCGACTGCAGTCCGACCCACAGCTCCACCCTCGGGTTGCGCACCGCGTCGACGATGTCGACCAGGTGCATCTCTCCATCAGCGAACCGGGAAAGGTACGCGGTCGCCCCCACATCCTCTGTCACGTCCCGGAGGGCAGCTCGGACTCGAGCCAGGAAGACGCCCCGCGAGTCGATCTGCTGCTGGAACGAGGGGAACCGGGTCCCGAGCACCAATCCGTCGGGTTCGGAGCTCAGATACCCCTCATGGACGAGGGTGCGCACGAGATTGTATGTCGTGCCCGGCGTCAATCCCGTGATCGCCGCCAGCATCTTGGTCGGAAGCGGCCGAGGCGAGTTGGCGACGATGTCGACCAGTCGCAGCGCGCGCTGTACCGACCCGATGAGGGTCGGCTCCGCTTCCGCGGCGCTCAACGCTACGCGCCTCCTCCAGTGGCGCGACCGCCGAGTGCACGATCGTCACGCTGACCGGAAGCATCGTGTCGAAGCTCCTTGGGCAGGGAGAACATGAGGTCCTCCTCCGCGGTCTTGACCTCTTCGACATCACGGTATCCGGCGTCGCCGATCGCATCCAGTACCTCGCGCACCAGTACCTCGGGCACGGATGCACCACTCGTGACGCCGACGGTCTCGACGCCGTCGAGCCACTCCTGCTGGATCTCCTCCGCATAGTCGACGCGGTAGGCGGCCTTCGCGCCGTACTCGAGCGCGACCTCGACGAGGCGCACGCTGTTGGAGGAGTTCGACGAGCCGACGACGATCACGAGGTCGGCACCGGCCGCGACCTTCTTGATCGCGACCTGCCGGTTCTGCGTGGCGTAGCAGATGTCGTCGGACGGCGGGTTGTGCAGCTCGGGGAAGCGCGTGCGCAGCCGGTTCACCGTCTCCATCGTCTCGTCGACCGAGAGCGTGGTCTGCGAGAGCCAGACGACCTTGTTGGGGTCCTTCACGACGACGGTGTCTGCCTCTTCCGGGGAGTTCACGACCGTGACGTGCTCCGGGGCCTCGCCTGCCGTCCCCTCGACCTCTTCATGACCCTCGTGACCGATGAGCAGGATCTCGAAGTCGTCGCGGGCGAATCGCACGGCCTCGCGGTGAACCTTGGTGACCAGAGGACAGGTCGCATCGATCGCGTGCAATCCACGATCCGATGCGGCGTTGACGACCGCCGGGGAGACGCCGTGCGCACTGAAGACGACGTGCGCGCCCTCGGGGACCTCGTCGACCTCTTCGACGAAGATCGCGCCCTTCTCCTCGAGCTCGGTCACGACATGGATGTTGTGCACGATCTGCTTGCGCACATAGACCGGGGCGCCGTAGCGTTCGAGCGCCTTCTCGACGGCGACGACGGCGCGGTCGACGCCGGCGCAGTATCCGCGCGGCGCGGCGAGCAGGACCCGCTTGCGTCCGGCCACCGGGTTATCCTGAAGCCGTCCGGCCGCCGCACGAACACGTGGGAGACGGGGGACGGGGAGATGCACGGCAGTCGAAGTCACCCTTGGATTCTACCGCCGCGCGGCTGTGCGGGGCCGGAGAGACCAGGGTCAGGAACGGGAGCGGATGACAGTCTTCGAAGCGACGACGGGCCAGGGTGAGACGCCGCCCGCCGATTCGGTCGCCCCTCGCGATTCCACAGCCGATGCCCCCACCTCGGTCACGAGGCTCAACGCGACGATCCGCGACTTCATCGCCCGCTGGAACACGGTCTGGGTCGAAGGTGAGATCACGTCCTGGAACGTGCGCGCCGGCAACGTCTTCGCACGGCTGAAGGACACCCGCTCGGACGCGCAGATCTCGATCCGCGTGTGGTCGAGTGTGCGCGGACGCATCCCGTCCGACATCGGCATCGGCGATCACGTCGTCGTGGCGGTGAAGGCCGACTACTTCGTCAAAGCCGGAGACTTCAGCTTCGCGGTCTCCGCGATGAAGCACGTGGGGCTCGGCGATCAGCTCGAGCGTCTCGAGAAGCTCCGTGTGCAGCTGCGTCAGGAGGGTCTGTTCGACCCGGCCCGGAAGAAGCGCCTGCCGTTCCTCCCGCACGTCATCGGGCTGATCACCGGCGAGCGCTCGGACGCCGAGAAGGACGTGCACCGCAACGCCGAGCTGCGCTGGCCGCAGGTGCGCTTCCGCACCGAGTACGCCGCCGTGCAGGGTGATCGCTGTGTGCCCGACACCCTGGCGGCCCTCGCGAAATTGGACGCGGACCCCGAGGTCGACGTCATCATCATCGCCCGCGGCGGCGGTGACCCGCAGACGCTCCTCGGCTTCAGCGACGAGCGCCTCGTGCGGGCGGTGTCCGCGGCGACCACCCCCGTCGTCAGCGCGATCGGACATGAGAACGACCACCCGCTCCTCGACGATGTCGCCGACCTCCGCGCATCCACCCCGACGGATGCGGCGAAGCGCGTGGTACCCGACGTCGGAGAGCAGCGGGCTCTGATCGCGCAGCTGAGATCCCGCGCGACGTCGCGCCTCACCCAGCGCCTCACGCACGACATCGCACAGCTCGAGCAGCTCCGCTCCCGCCCGGTCCTCCGCTCCCCCGCGCCGATAATCGACGCGCGTGCTCAGGAGCTGTGGCTCCTGCTGTCCCGTGGCCGAGACAGTCTCACCCGGCAGCTCGACCTCGCCGGACGTCGCACCAGCGAGCTGCGCGCCTCCCTGCGGGCGCTCTCCCCCGCGGCGACCCTGGCTCGCGGCTATGCGATCGCGCACCTCGAGGGCGGCGTGATCCTTCGCGATGCGGCGGATGCGCCGGCAGGCAGCGCCCTGACGATCACGGTCGATCGTGGATCGGTGGCTGCCCGCTCGGAGGGCGAGATCCCTGAGAACGACTGAGCCGGGCCGACACGACGCACGACGTAGGATGGAGGGGTGAGCGCCCTGAACGACATCCCCGTGGAGACGCTGTCGTTCGAGGCAGCCCGTGACGAGCTCGTGAAGGTCGTCGCCGAGCTCGAACAGGGCTCTCCGACCCTCGAGCACTCGCTCGCCCTCTGGGAGCGCGGCGAGGCGCTGGCCGCTCGCTGCGAGGAGTGGCTGCTCGGCGCGAAACGCCGTCTGGATGCCGCTCGCGCAGCCGCGTCGGACGACGAGACTCCTGGCGGCGACGCATGAGCAAGCAGCCTCCGATCATCGCCGAGCTCGGACGCCCGGAGACGCCGGACGAGACCGCCGCCCGCAAGGCGGCGTCGAGCAAGGCCTACCGATCCAGCCAGACCTTCCGCAACCTCATCGCGGCGCTGCTGGTCACAGTGGCCGTCGTCGCCGTCATCATCTTCGCGGTGCCCCGGGGCGAGCCTGTCGAGCGCAAGCCGCTCGACGTCGCGGCCGTGGCCGAAGGCGTGGAGTCCTCGATGGAGCGCCCCGTCCTCATCCCCGAGCTCGGCACCTTCTGGCGCGCGAACAATGCGGAGATGCAGGGTGGCGCCACGGTCGTCTGGGAAGTGACGCTCGCCCCGAAATCCGACACCGAGCGCGGCTTCGTCAAGGTCGCGCAGGCCTTCGACGTCGACGCGTCCTGGGCCCCGCAGCGCCTGAACGGCATCGCACCCACGGACACGGTGCGCATCGGCGGACTCGACTGGGACGTCTACAAGCCCGGCAGCGCCGAGTCCAACGCGAACGTCACCTACGCCATCGGCACTCAGGCGGGCGACGACTACATCCTGCTCTACGGCGCGCGCTCTGCAGACTCCACCGCGGAACTCGCAGAATCCCTCATCCCGCAGATCCGCGACATCTCGGAGGCCTCATGACGCACCCCCTGACCCCGGCCGCAGCCTGGCAGCAGATGCAGGAGGGCAACCGCCGTTTCGTCGCGGACGAACCGCGCCACCCGAACCAGGACGTGCTCCGACGCAAAGACCTGGCGGCGGCGCAGCACCCCGTCGCCACACTGTTCGGCTGCTCGGACTCACGTCTCGCCGCGGAGATCATCTTCGACCTCGGCCTCGGCGACCTGTTCGTCGTCCGCAACGCCGGCCAGGTCATGGGCGAATCGATCGTCGCGAGCCTCGAGTACGCGGTCGCGATGCTCGAAGTGCCCCTGATCGTGGTGCTCGCCCATGACTCCTGCGGCGCGGTTCGCGCGGCGATCGACGGCACCGCGATCGACGCCGCTCCCCTGCCGCCGCACATCTGGAAGCTGATCGCCCCGATCGTCCCCGCCGCGCGGAAGGTCCTGGCAGAGAGCGGCGGCGGCACCGTCGCCGACATCGACTCGGAGCTCGTCGGCATCGAGCATCTGCGCAACACCGTGCGCGACCTGCTGCAGTCGTCCGAGATCATCAGCAACGCCGTCGCCGAAGGCCGTCTGGGCATCGTCGGCGCCAACTACCGTCTGGCCGAGGGCGAGGCGGTGCCCGTCATCACGGTCGGGCTCGACACCGACGTCACCAAGGGGATCGACCCCGAAACCAAGGAGGGTTCTGAATGACCGACACCGACCAGCGCAGCGGCGAGAATGCGCAGGGCTACCGGATCGAGCACGACACCATGGGTGAGGTGCGGGTGCCCGTGAACGCGCTCTACGGGGCGCAGACGCAGCGCGCCGTCGAGAACTTCCCGATCTCGGGCAAGGGCCTCGAATCGACGCAGATCGCCGCCCTCGCGCGGATCAAGAAAGCTGCAGCGCTCGCCAACAAGGAACTCGGCACGCTCGACGGCGCCATCGCCGACGCGATCGCCCAGGCCGCCGACCAGGTGGCCTCCGGCGCGCACGACGGCGAGTTCCCGGTCGACACCTACCAGACCGGTTCCGGCACGTCGTCGAACATGAACATGAACGAGGTGCTGGCCACCCTCGCAACCGGCATCCTCGGTTCGGCCGTGCACCCGAACGACCACGTGAACGCCTCGCAGTCCTCGAACGACGTGTTCCCGACGTCGGTGCACATCGCCGTGACGCAGGCCCTCATCGACACACTCATCCCCGCGCTCGACCACCTCGCCGTGGCCCTCGAGGCGAAGGCGGAACTGTGGAAGGACGCGGTCAAGTCCGGCCGCACGCACCTCATGGACGCCACGCCCGTGACCCTCGGCCAGGAGTTCGGCGGCTACGCCCGTCAGATCCGCCTCGGCATCGAGCGCGTGCAGTCGGCCCTCCCGCGCGTCGCCGAGGTTCCCCTGGGCGGCACCGCCGTGGGCACCGGCATCAACACGCCCCTCGGCTTCCCGCAGAAGGTCATCGCGCTGCTCGCGGCCGAGACCGAGCTGCCCATCACCGAGGCGAAGGATCACTTCGAGGCGCAGGCCAACCGCGACGGCCTGGTCGAGGCCTCCGGTGCTCTGCGGACGATCGCCGTCTCGCTCACCAAGATCAACAACGACCTGCGGTGGATGGGCTCCGGCCCCAACACGGGTCTCGGCGAACTGCACATCCCCGACCTCCAGCCCGGCTCCTCGATCATGCCCGGCAAGGTCAACCCGGTCGTCCCCGAGGCCGTGCTGATGGTGTGCGCGCGCGTGATCGGCAACGACGCGACCGTCGCCTGGGCCGGAGCATCCGGTTCGTTCGAGCTCAACGTCGCGATCCCGGTGATGGGCACGGCGGTGCTCGAGTCGATCCGTCTGCTGTCGAACGCCTCGCGCGTGCTCGCCGACAAGACCATCGACGGCCTGCAGGCGAACGTCGAACGCGCCGCCGCTTTCGCGGGCATGAGCCCGTCGATCGTCACCCCCCTGAACAAGCTCATCGGCTACGAGGCTGCCGCGAAGATCGCCAAGCACTCGGTCGCCAAGGGCATCACCGTGCGCGACGCCGTGATCGACCTCGGCTACGTCGAGCGCGGTGACCTCACTCTCGAGCAGCTCGACGAGAAGCTCGACCTGCTGTCGATGACGCACCCGGGCTGACCCGCACGAAACGACGGATGCCGCGAGGACTCGTTCCTCGCGGCATCCGTCGTTTCCGGTCCACAAATGCATGACCGTGTTCCGGGTGCATGAGAACCCAACAGGAACATTCATGCATCTGGCAAGAACTCATGCGGATGGTGCGGGTCAGACCCGCGCACGGCCGAGTGCTGCCATCACGGCCGCCACAACCACATCCCAGGTGTGCAAGATCATCGCGTAGTCGAAGCGAAGCGTCTCGAACCCGAGGCGTGATGCCGCGGCATCGCGCATGAGATCCCGGTGACGCTGACTCGGTCCGTCGTGGTTCTCCCGACCGTCTGCTTCCAGAATCACCCGCCCCTCGATGACGAAGTCGACTCGTCCGACTCCTGCGACTGCGACCTGCGTTCGCACCTCGACTCCGATGAGGTGGAGCCTCAGCCGTACCAGCGATTCCAAGCCGCTCTCCGCATCGGGCCGCGCAAGATCGACGAGCCAGCGCGCGGAAGCAGGAAGAGCCGCCCGGACCCTCGCGCGTGCCGCGGCTGTAAGCATCCGCTTGTTCCATGCCGACTCGAATGCAGCGAAGAAGAACTCCTCGCCATAGCAGGCGAATGCGTGCAGAAGCGCGACATCGATCGGAGCGATTCCGATATCCATACGTCCTGGGGTGAAGTGGGCGACGCAGCCGCACCGCTCCGGGTGATGACGTCGACCACCGAGACCCATCCACACGTGCACCTCTTTCGGCATCTCGAGCGTCCACACTTCTCGAGCGCGCAAAGCTCCACCGCACGTGAGGGCGCCACCGTGCGCTGCTGCCGAGACCACTTCCGGTGCGGCGTCAACCGACGCGAAAACCCCGGGCCGCACCCGAACGATACGTCCGGCCCTGCACTCGACGCCCAGCCGCGAACGCGAGCAGCCGAACGCCTGAAGTCGGGTGCCGCGCGCGACCCCTCCGAAGTGCCCGAGGACGGAGCCGACGTCGATCATCGTCTCATCCTGGATGCATGTGACCATCGCTCTCGCACGCCGGAATGCAATCCGTGGAATCACGTTTCTCAAACCACGGCTGTGCAGTCCCGGACCACCCGGTCCGCCCCCGGATGCATGAGGATTGCACGAACGCAGGATGTCCAGCGCCCGAACGGTCATGCATCCGGTCGCCACTCATGCATTCGGCGGAAGGCGAGATCCCCGCGCACACGACGGCGGATGCCGCGGTCTCAGCCCGCGTGGCATCCGCCGTCGTCGCCGTCATGCGTCGTCAGCTGAGCTCTCCGCCCTCCAGGAGCTCGGTGACGAGGGCGGCGATGGCCGAGCGCTCGGAGCGGGTCAGGGTGACATGTCCGAAGAGCTCATGCCCCTTCAGCGTCTCGATGACACTGGCGATCCCATCGTGCCGGCCGACGCGGAGGTTGTCCCGCTGACCGACGTCGTGGGTGAGGATGACCCGCGAGTTCTGTCCCATGCGGCTCAACACGGTGAGCAGCACGTTCCGCTCGAGGGATTGGGCCTCATCGACGATCACGAAGGCGTCGTGCAGAGAGCGTCCACGGATGTGCGTGAGGGGCAGCACTTCGAGCAGTCCGCGCTCGACGACCTCTTCGATGACGTTGCCGGAGACGACCGAGCCGAGTGTGTCGAACACCGCCTGCCCCCAGGGGCCCATCTTCTCGCCCTGGTCGCCGGGCAGGTAGCCGAGCTCCTGGCCGCCGACCGCGAACAGTGGTCGGAACACGATGATCTTCTTCTGCTGCTGGCGCTCCAATACGGCCTCGAGCCCGGCGCACAGTGCGAGCGCCGACTTGCCGGTTCCCGCGCGACCGCCCAGGGAGACGATGCCGACCTCCTGGTCGAGCAGCAGGTCGATCGCGATCCGCTGCTCCGCCGAACGGCCGTGCATGCCGAAGATGTCGCGGTCGCCGCGCACCAGGCGGAACTCGCCGTCACCCGTGACGCGCCCGAGAGCGGATCCGCGCTCGGAGTGGATGATCAGCCCCGTGTTCACCGGGATCCCCCGAGCCTGGTCGCTGATACCGACTTCGCTCTCGTAGAGGTCGCTGATGTCGTCGCCGGAGAGGTCGAGCGTCGCGATGCCGGTCCATCCGGAGTCCACCGCCTGCTCGGCGAGGTACTCCTCGGCCCGGAGCCCCAGCGATGCGGCCTTCACGCGCATCGGCAGGTCCTTCGAGACGATCGTGACGTCCTGGCCGTCCTGCGCGAGGTGCATCGCGACCGAGAGGATGCGGGTGTCGTTGTCGCTGAGCCGGATGCCGGCGGGGAGTACCGAGGAGTCGGTGTTCGCCAGCTCGACGCGGAGCGTGCCGCCCTCCCCGACCTCGACCGGGAAGTCCAGGCGTCCGTGCTCGATGCGCAGGTCGTCGAGGTGCCGCAGCGCCTGCCGTGCGAAGTATCCGATCTCCGGGTCGTGACGCTTGCCCTCCAGCTCCGTGATCACGACGACCGGGACGACGACCGAGTGCTCGGCGAAACGGAAGAACGCCTGCGGATCGCTCAGCAGAACGGAGGTGTCGAGCACGTAGGTGCGCAGATCCTGATCCGGATCGGCGGACGACGATGCCCGGCTCGACGTCTTACGGGTGGACTGCTGCGCGGTGCTGGTGGCCTGCTGCGCTGTACGTGTGGTCACGACCCACTCCCGACCCGGGGAATCCCGGCTATTCGAACGAGTCGACCAGGGGGTCACGAGCCGCGAACCTGAGGCCGACCCGAACGGGCGCCTTGCCCGATGCCTAGAACGTACGACCGCCCAGGGGATTAACCCGAACTCGACACGCCAGGGATTCGTTACGCGCTGATGAACGTCTCGTTGCCGAACGTGTGCAGGGCGTCGTCGAGGAGCTCGAAAGTGGCAGCATCCGTACCCGCGTGCGGGGCGACGCGCACCGAAGCACCTCGGGCCGTCACGACGATTCCTGCGTTGGCGAGCGCGGCGGCGAGGCGTGCGGGTTCTTCCGGCGCCAGTGCGACGATGCCGGCACGCTGCGAGCGCTCGCGCGGCGAACTCACCTCGATCCCATGGCGGTCGGCGATCTCGATGACACGGTCGACGTTCTCGGCGAGCCGCTCCTCGATGGCGGCGACCCCGGCATCGCGCATGTCCCGCACGCCGATCGCGAGGCGCCCGGCAGCGAGGGTGTCCGGCTGGCTGACCGTGTAGGCGCTCGCGGATGCCGCCGGCCCCGGCAGCTCATCGACGAACAGTCCGGTCGCCGTCGTTCCGGTGATCCCGGACAGCACGGGGACGATCCGCTCCCGTGCACGCGGCGCGAACCAGGCGAAGGCGCTGCCCCTGCCCGCACGCAACCACTTGTATCCGTGTCCGACGACCACGTCGGCGGCCGCGTAGTCCACGTCGATCACGCCGAACGACTGCACCGCGTCGACGATGAGCAGGCGGTCGGGGCCGATGACGTCACGCAGTGCGGCGAGGTCGGCCCGGTATCCGGTGCGGAAGTCGACGTGACTCACTGCCAGCGCGACGACCTCGTCGTCGAGCGCCTCGGCGACTGCCTCCGGCGTCACGCGTCCGTCGTCGGGCGTGATCCACCGGGGCGTGACCGCGCGGTCCGATGCGGTCGCGGCCCGCTCGATCGTCAGGCTGACGCTGGGGAACTCCGCCGTGCTCGCGATGACCGCCCCGGAGATGCCGTACAGCGCGTGCATGAGTCCGTGCGTCGACGAGGGCTGCAGGGTGACGTCGGCGGCGTCTGCGCCGAGGAGCTCCGCGACGAGCTCCTGCGCCTGGCCGACGCGCTCGGCGACCAGCGACAGGGAGGAGGGGCGCCCGCTTCCCAGAAGGTCGGCATCGGCGAAGACCTCTTCGCGCACGGAGGGGGACAGCGGACCGAATGCTGCCCAGTTCAGGTAGCCGGACTCGTTGTCGAAAGTGTCGACGTAGTCCTGGAAAGTGCTCACTGCGTCATTGTGGCACGGTGCCGAGCGCGCCGCCCCGGCTTCAGCGACCGAACCGTCGGTCGCGATCCGCGAAGTCGCGGATGGCGCGGAGGAAGTCGACCTGTCGGAGATCGGGCCCGAGTGCCTCCACGAAGTAGAACTCGCTGTGAGCGCTCTGCCAGAGCAGGAAGTCGCTCAGCCGCTGCTCACCGCTCGTGCGGATGACGAGGTCCGGGTCCGGCTGTCCCCCGGTGTAGAGGTGTTCCCCGATCATCTCCGGGGTGAGGTGGGCGGCGAGATCCTCCATCGTGCCGCCCGATGCCTCGTGCTTGGTGATGATGCTGCGAACGGCGTCGACGATCTCGTTGCGGCCGCCGTAGCCGACGGCGAGATTCACGTGGAGTCCGCTGTGGTCTTTGGTGCGCGCTTCGGCGTCGGCGAGCACTCTGGCGAGTTCGGGCGGCAGGATGTCGGAGCGTCCGACGTGCTTGACCCGCCAGTTGCCCTCCTGGGAGAGCGCCTCCGCCAGCTCGGCGATGATCTCGATGAGGTCGGCGAGCTCCACGGAGTCCCGCTTTCGCAGGTTGTCACTGGAGAGCAGATACAGCGACACGACGCGCACGCCGAGCTCGTCGCACCAGCCGAGGAACTCACGCATCTTCGCAGCCCCGGCCCGGTGGCCTTCTGCCGCGCTGTCGAACCCGAGCTGGCGCGCCCATCGCCTGTTGCCGTCGATCATCATCGCGACGTGATGCGGGACGGAAGCGGGATCGAGGTGGCGACGCAGCCGACTGGTGTAGAGCCGATACAGCGGCCCTCGCACCGGATTCTCGCGTGATATCACCTCCCTACGCTACCGTGCCCCGGCTTTCGCCACGGTGTGCGGATGCTGAGGATCATGTGCTCGTCGAGGTATGCGCGTCGGCTTAGAGTGAGCACGTGAGCACTCCCGAACAGTCCGGTCCCGACGTCCCCGAGCTCCCGCTGCACGCTGCCGGGGAAGTCGATGCCGCGGTGGAGATCCGACCCACGTGGCGAGGGTGGATCCACGCGGGCACCTTCCCGGTGGCGGTGGTCGCCGGCGCGATCCTGATCCTCGTCGCCGACGGGGCCGCAGCGAAATGGGCCTCCGCGGTCTTCATGGTCACGTCCATGCTGCTGTTCGGCAACTCGGCGCTTTACCACCGGTTCGACTGGAAGCCGAAGGTCAAGGTGCTCCTGAAGCGGATCGATCACGCGAACATCCTGCTGCTGATCGCCGGCACCTACACGCCGCTGGCCGTGCTCGCGCTGCCGCCTGCGAAGGGAGTGCTGCTCCTCTGCCTCGTCTGGGGAGGGACCCTCGTCGGCATCCTCTTCCGCGTCTTCTGGATCAACGCCCCCCGCTGGCTGTACGTCGCGCTGTATCTGCTGCTCGGCTGGGCGGCGGTGATGTACATCGGCGACCTTCTCGCGGCGAACGTCGCGATGATGGTGCTCGTGATCGTCGGCGGGCTCCTGTACACGGGCGGCGCGGTCGTCTACGCCCTCAAGAAACCGAACCCCTGGCCCGGCCACTTCGGCTTCCACGAGATCTTCCACGTGTGCACGGTGCTCGCGTTCCTGTGCCACTGGACCGCGTGCCTGCTCATCGCCATCGCGCCGCTGTCGCCCTCGCTCGGCGCTCCGTAGTCACCGTCACCCGTCCTCACTCGGGCGCTCCGGAACTCGTGGGCGCTCAGCGTGCAGGCGGTTCTTCACCCTCGTCGTGTGTGCTCGAGCCGTCGACCTCGGTCGATCCCGTCGCGCTCGTGTCGGCTTGTGCTCCGGCTGCGGCGCGGGCGGCCTCCTCGGCGTCGAGCTCCTCGCGCACCTCGTCGCGATACCGGACGCGGCGGATCCGACGGTTCATGTCCCAGATCAGCAGGATCACGGCGATCACGATCACCACGATCACCGCGAAGCCCACGAACCCCGGGGTGACGGACACCGGATCGACGGTCATGCTGGGCGTCGGCATCGGGGTCTCGGTCAGAGCGAGCATGAATCGGCCTTTCGTACGCAGGTCGCATAACCTGGTACCACCAGCCTAACGACCGGGAAGACCCACCTGTGACGACCGCACAACAGCTCGACGAACGCTATGGACGAACCCGACGGCGTCGGTGGCCGTGGATCGTCGGCGGCGGCCTCGCGCTGCTCGTGATCGGTGCCTTCAGCTGGATGACCGTCGCGCAGTCCATGGCCTCCGTGGACGCCGACGATCTGGGCTTCACGCTCGTCGACGAGCACTCGGTGGAGGTGAGCTTCCAGGTCACCGGCGTGCAGGGCCGGGACGTCGTGTGCGCTCTCGAAGCCCTCGATGAGGAGTTCGGCGTGGTCGGCTGGAAGATCGTCGAAATCCCCGCCGGGGATAGTCACTCACAGGCGAAGTCGGTCACCATCCCGACGGTCGCCGAGGCCACGACAGGTTTGGTGAACACCTGCTGGGTCGCCTAGACTCGTGGCAGACATACGACGCCCCGGCACGAGCCGGGGCGTCTTGGCATATCCCCCGCAGCACGCCGGAGGGATCCCGAAAGAAGGAGCTTCGCCATGTCCACCGATGCTCAGGTTCCCTTCCTCACGCAGGAGGCTTACGACCGGCTCGTCGCCGAGCTGGAGCACCTGTCGACCGTCGGTCGCGATGAGATCGCCAAGCGCATCGAGGCGGCTCGCGAAGAAGGCGACCTCAAGGAGAACGGCGGATACCACGCCGCGAAGGATGAGCAGGGCAAGCAGGAGGCCCGCATCCGCACCCTCGAGGCTCTGCTGAAGACCGCCAAGGTCGGCGAGGCTCCCGCCAGCCGCGGGATCGTCGAGCCCGGCACCGTCGTCACGGCTCTCGTCGCCGGCGGCGAAGAGGTCTTCCTCCTCGGCAGCCGGGAGATCGCGGTCGGCAGCGACCTCGACGTCTACAGCGAGGCCAGCCCGCTCGGTCAGGCCATCCTCGGCCTCAAGGTCGGCGAGAAGTCGGCCTACGAGGCGCCGAACGGGCGTTCCATCAGCGTGGAGATCGTGAACGTCGAGACTTACGCGGGCTGACCACCCACGCAGAAGCGCCCCCCGCATCCTCTCGGACGCGGGGGCGCTTCTGCGTGGGTGGGAAGGTCAGTCGGCGACGAGGATGGGCTCGAAGCCGGCCCGCCGCAGCGTGTCGAGCGTGTGCTCCGAGTGCTCGGGGCCACGCGTCTCGACGCTGAGTTCGAGGATGACCTCGCTGATCTGAAGTCCATGACCATGACGGGTGTGCATCGCCTCGATGACATTCGCACCCGCCTCGGCGATGAGCTCGGAGACGCGGGCGAGCTGGCCCGGACGGTCGGGCAGTGGGACGCGGATGGTGAGGTATCGGCCCGATGCCGCAAGCCCGTGCGAGACCACGCGCTGCAGGAGCAGCGGATCGATGTTGCCACCCGACAGCACCGCCATCGTCGTGCCGGTGCCGGAGACCTTGCCGGCCAGGATCGCCGCGACGCCGGCCGCACCGGCCGGCTCGACCACGACCTTCGCCTGCTCCAGCAGGATCAGGATCGCCCGAGCGAGGTCATCGTCCGAGACCGTGACGACCTCATCGACGAGCTCCTTGATGATGTCGAACGGGATGGCGCCGGGGCGCGCGACCAGGATGCCGTCGGCGATCGTCGGACGGGTGACGATGTCCACGGGCTCGCCCGCAGCGAGCGACGGGGGCACAGCAGCGGCGTTCTCGGCCTGGACGCCGATGATGCGGACGGTGCGCCCGAGTTCAGCGGCACGCGCTTTCACGGCCGCGGCGACGCCCGCGATCAGGCCTCCGCCACCGATGCCGAGGACCACGGTGTCGACATCCGGGGCGTCCTCGAGCAGTTCGAGTCCGAGCGTCCCCTGCCCGATCACGACGTCGCGGTGGTCGAACGGGTGGATCAGCACCGCACCGGTGCGCTCGGAGAACTCCGCCGCCAGACGCAGCGATGTCGCCACGGTCTCGCCCTCCAGCACGACCTCGGCGCCGTACCCGCGGGTGGCGAGGAGCTTGGGAACCGGAACCCCCAGCGGCATGAAGATGGTCGCGGGGATGCCGAGCGCCTGCGCCGCGAGCGCGACGCCCTGGGCGTGGTTGCCGGCGGATGCGGCGACGACGCCCCGCGAGCGCTCCTCAGCGCTCAGGCGTGAGAGGCGGTACGCGGCACCGCGGATCTTGAACGAGCCCGTGCGCTGAAGATTCTCCATCTTCAGCAGGACGGTGCCTCCGTGAATGTCGGAGAGGGCTCGCGACGGCAGCGTCGGCGTGTGCGAGATCACCTCAGCCAGACTCTGAGCCGCTAGCTCGAACTCGGTCAGGCTGGGGACTGCACTCATCGATTCCTCCGTCTCCGCTCGCGCGGTACTGTGCTCCAGATAAGGTCTCCGCTGGGCCCGACGCCGGTGCGCCAGGAACCAGAACTGATGGTCACGGCCGCGACGTTCACGAAGGCCGCAAGCGGAACGGCGAACAGTGCTCCGGGGATGCCGGCGATCATCGCGCCGCCCGCCACGACGAGGACGACGGCGAGCGGATGCACCTTGACCGCGGAGCCCATCATGATCGGCTGCAGGATGTGGCCCTCGATCTGCTGGACCGCCAGCACGACCACGAGCATCCACAGTGCGATCCACGGCCCGTTGTAGACGAGAGCCAGGAACACGGCGACGGCGCCGGTCGCGACCGCACCCACGATCGGGATGAAGGAGCCGAGGAACACCAGGACGGCGACCGGAAGCGCGAGCGGCACCTGCAGCAGGAACGCCCCGAGGCCGATGCCGATCGCGTCGATGGTGGCCACGAACAACTGAGTGCGGGCGTAGTTCACGATCGTCGCCCAGCCGTTTCGGGCGGCACCGTCGACGGCGGGCCGCGCCTTGCGCGGGAAGATCCGAAGGGTCCAGCGCCAGATTCCTGCGCCGTCGGCGAGGAGACAGATGAGGATGAACAGCGACAGCAGCGCACCGGTCGCGACGTGTCCGACCGTCGTGCCGATGGCCAGTGCGCCCGTCCAGAGCGCCTGCGTCTGCTCGTCGAGGAAGTCGAGGCCCTGCTGCAGGTAGTCGGCGATCTGGGTGTCGGAGAGGTTCAGGGGACCTTCGTGGAGCCAGACCTGGAACTGGTCGAACGCCTCGGTCGAGCGTGCCTGCACGTCGGGCAGCTGAGCGCGCACCTGCCAGACGACCAGCCACATCAGTCCGGTCACGATGGCGGCCGTTCCGATCAGCGAGATCGTGATCGCCAGCCAGCGTGGGAATCCGCGTCGCAGCATCCACGAGAACGCCGGCCACAGGAGTGCTGTGATGAGGATGCCGACCATGAGCGGGATGACCAGGAGCTTCAGCAGCATCACCAGCCAGATGAAGACGCCGATCGCTGCGGCGATGATAAGCAGCCGCCAGGAGTAGCTCGCCGTGATGCGCAGCGGCAAGGGCACCGCCTCATCGGCATCGGTCGTCACGGTGCGGTCGGTGGAGACCGGGCGCGGACGGAAGAGATCTCGCAGCCGGGGGCGCTGGTCCTCGCTCATCGCCCAAGTCTACGGTCAAGCCGTATGCCGTTCGACGCATCCATCACCGAAGAGCGGAGATGTCGGTGCCCGGCGATACGCTGACGGCGTGACCGAGACCCTCAGCTCCCCGCACGCCCGGCGGATCGCCCTCGCCGCTCAGGGGTTCACCCGATCCCGACCCGCATCGGTCACCGCGCGCCACGTGCACCGCGTGATGGATCGGCTCGGCGTCCTTCAGATCGATTCGGTGAACGTGTTCGCGCGCTCGCATTACCTGCCGCTCTTCTCGCGTCTCGGCTCCTACGACCCCACACTGCTCGACAGGGTCTTCCTCTCCCGCACCACCCATTACGTCGAGTACCTCGCCCATGAGGCGACGTTCATCCCGGTGGCGGACTGGCCGCTGTGGCGATTCCGCATGGACGACTTCCGGCGGAAGTGGGCGGATGAGGACTCGTGGATGAGCAACAACGCGCGCACGGTGCAGTGGGTGCAGGACGAACTCCGCGCCAGGGGTCCGCTGCGTCCCGCCGACCTGCGCGACGACGCGCCGCGAGAGCGCGGAACATGGTGGGACTGGGACGAAGCCAAGCTCGCGCTCGAACACCTCTGGCGCACGGGCGATGTCGCCGTGAGCGGCCGCCGGGGCTTCGAGCGCACGTACGCGCTGGCCGACCAGGTGATCCCCGACGTTATCCGATCGCGGGAGATCTCCCGAGACGAGGCGATCCTGGAGTTGACGCGCCGTGCGGCTCGCTCGAGCGGTGTTGCGACGCAGTCCGACCTCGCCGACTACTACCGCATCCGTGACCGTGCCGCGGTCGCCCGATCGATCACCGAGCTCGTCGACGCCGGCGAGCTGCAGCCGGTGCAGGTGCGCGGCTGGGAACGCGGAGGCCGTCCGCTGCGCGCGTGGCGGCATCGCGATGCCGTGCTGCCCCGCAAGATCGAGACCGCGGCCGTTCTGACTCCGTTCGATCCGGTGGTGTGGTTCCGCGACCGGGCGCTGCGCATCTTCGATCTCGACTACCGCATCGAGATCTACGTGCCGGCCGAGAAGCGCCGGTTCGGCTACTACTCGCTGCCCGTGCTCGTCGGCGACCGCATCGTGGCGAGGGTCGACCTGAAGGCTGACCGCGCCACCTCGACACTGCAGGTGCAGTCCGCGTGGTGGGAGCCGCAGGCCCGGCCGGGCGATGCTGAGCCGGTCGCTGCGGAACTGGCCCTCGCCGCCGCCTGGCAGGGTCTGGAGCGCGTGTCGGTCTCTGGTTGGGGTGATGCCACGGCCGCGCTTCATGATTCGCTGAGCGGCGCGGGCGCGCAGGTGCACAGACACGTGCACGCCAGAGAGAGTGCCCCGTGAGCCGGCGGCGCTGGTGGCTGATCGCCGGTGCGGTCGGTGTCGTCGTGCTCGTCGCCGGAGGCGTGTGGATCTGGCAGGCGACCGGGCGGCCCGCCACGGCGGAGGAGGCGGCGGCGGAGTACCTGCGCGCGCTCGAATCCGGTGATCCCGCAGCGGTGGAGGCCACTGGTGCCGTGATGCCGCAGGAGACGCTCGACGCGTTCTCCGACGCGACGGCACTCGTCCACGATGCGGAGGTGATCTCCGTCGGCGGAGACGACAGCGCGCCGGTCGGTGGTGTGACGGCGACGGCCGAGATCTCCTTCCGCCTGGCCGACGGGAAACACTCCGCAGAGCTCACGCTCTCCCCCCTCGACGGACGATGGGTGGTGGATGAGTCCGGGCTGGGCACCGTGACCGCCCGCCCCTCGGTCGGCTCGTTCATCTCCATCGGCGGGCAGACGCTGCCCGCGGGCGAAGCCACGACATTGCTGCCGGCGAGCTACACCGTCGCCGCCGCACCGGTGTCGCTGCTCAGCGGAGAGACATCGGTGACCGTGCTCCCCGGCGACGAGACGGCCGTCGACATCGATGTGTCGGTACGCCCCGAGGCGACAGCCGCCGCGCAGAAGCAGCTCGACGAGCACCTCGAGACGTGCGCGGAGCCCGGCACCGCCGCGCCCGAGGGCTGCGGCATCCGCATTCCCTGGGGTACCGAATTCCGCGCCGTGTCAGAGTTCCGCTACCGCATCGAGAAGCTACCGACGCTGGCCCTGTCCGGCAAAGGATTCGCGGCGGAGGGGGCGTCCTCGTCACCACGGTCACCGGAACCGGTCAGGACGGCGCGAAACGTGAGGCCACCTACCGGACCGACTCGTGGAGTCTGCGCGGCGACGTGTCGTTCACCGCAGAGGGCGTGGTGCTCAGCGCCTGGTGAGCGGGCCCCTGGTGAATGCGATTCGAATCAGAACTGGACGCGAGGCGGCTCGGAGATCGCGCTGCTGTCGGCGACCTCGAAGAACTCGCGCTCGGTGAAGCCGAGCCCCTTGGCGAACAGGTTGTTCGGGAAGACCTTGATCTTGGTGTTGAGCTCGCGCACGCCACCGTTGTAGAACCGGCGCGCAGCCTGGATCTTGTCTTCGGTGTCGACCAGCGCCTGCTGCACCTGGAGGAAGTTCGTGCTCGCCTGCAGCTGCGGGTACGCCTCGGCGACCGCGAAGAGACTGCGCAGCGCCTGCTGGAGGTGTCCCTCGGCGATGCCGGCCTCACCGGGACCGCCGGCCGACAGCGTCTCGGCGCGCGCACGAGTCACGTTCTCGAAGACCGCCTTCTCGTGGGAGGCGTATCCCTTGACCGTCTCGATGAGGTTGGGGATGAGGTCGGCTCGTCGCTTTAGCTGCACCGTGATGCCGCTCCACGCCTCGTCGACGCGGACCTTCAGCTGCACCAGCGAGTTGTACGTGGCCCACAGATAGATGCCGGCGAGCAGGATCACTCCGACAACGATCAGTACCGGCACGAGCCATTCCATCAGAGGCCCACCCTTCCTCGTGTTTCTCTCATCCTAGACGCGCACCCTGCACGTGGACTGGGCGCGCGGCGTGGATTGCGGCCTCGAGCCGGGTCAGGCTCCGAGAACCCGTTCGAGATAGCGGTTCGTGAAGCGCCGCTCGGGATCCAGGCGGTCGCGGAGCGCGACGAAGTCGTCGAATCGAGGGTAGCGCTCGCGCAGCGCCTGGTCCGTCAACGTGTGCAGCTTGCCCCAGTGCGGCCGTCCGCCGAACTCGAGCATGATCTCCTCGATCGCGTTGAAGTACTCCGTGGGGTCGGCGCGCCAATACCGGTGCACGGCTATATAGGCGCTCGGCCGCCCGTGCGCCGTCGACAGCCACAGGTCGTCGCCCGCCGCGAAGCGCACCTCGATCGGGAACTCGATCCGCCACCCGCGCTGAGCGATGAGGGCGCGGACCGCCTGGAACGCCGGCACGACGTTCTCGGCCGGGAGCGCGTACTCCATCTCGCGGAAACGCACGGTGCGGCTCTGGATGAGCACCCGATGCGACAGCTCGGTGTACTCACGGTCCCCGGTGAGCTTGACCGCCAACCTGCTGAACGGCGGAGTCACCGCAGGCACCACCTGCCCCGCAGCGCACACGACGCGGTAGACCCCGTTGGAGAGGAGCGTCTCATCGACCCACCTGCCCACGACCGGGAGCGGCTTGCGCACCGTCGACTCCGGCAGTCGCGTCTGACGCTTCGTCAGCGCCACCTCGGTGTGCGGGAACCAGTAGAACTCGAAGTGGTCCCACGAGGCCACGCGCTCCTCGAGTGTGGCGAGCACGTCGTCGAGGGGCGCCGGCTCGTCGATGGCGTGCATCACGAACGCCGGCGCGCATTGCAGCGTCACCTCGACGATGATGCCGAGCGCGCCGAGCCCGAGCGCGACGGCGGGCAGCAGCTCGCTCTCGTGTTCATCGTCGATGCGGAGGAAATCTCCGGCGGCCGTGACCATGGTGATGCCGACGACCTGGGTCGCCAGGCCGCCGAACCGGGCACCGGAGCCATGGGTTCCGGTCGAGATCGCTCCCGCGATGGACTGGCGATCGATGTCGCCCAGATTCTCCATGGCGAGCCCATAGGGGGCGAGTAGTCCGGGGATGCGGTGCAGACGGGTTCCTGCGAGGAGGGTGACGCGGCCGCTGGCTGCATCCGCCGATACGAGTCCCTGCAGGTCATCCAGCTCCAGCAGGACGCCGGGTGCGACGGCGATGCCGGTGAAGCTGTGCCCCGCTCCGACAGCCTTCACGCTGAGACCGTGCTTGACCGCCGCGATCACCGCGCGCTGCACGCCTTCGGGGCTGCGCGGACGCTCCACGCGCACGGGGCGCACCGAGGCCGAGCGGCCCCAGTTCTGCCAGGAGCCGCCGATTCTCGTCACAGGAACGCCTTTCCCTCGCCACGGTACGTGGGAAGCTCCTCGATGACCTGCTCCCCCGACACCAGGTGATAGCGCTCGATGCGCTCCGCGGGCTCGCCGCTCTTCGCATGCCGGAACCAGACCCGGTCCCCCACGCCCAACGACGTGGCGGCGGGACCCTGCAACGGCGTCTGCACCTCACCGGCGGCCTCGCGCCCGAGTGTGCGGAGTCCCTCCGGCCACACCGGACGGGGCTGGCGGGAGGCGAGAGCGGGACCGGAAGCTATCCACCCTCCACCCAGCACGGTGGCGATGTCGGCGGCCGGTCGGCGCACCACATCGAACGCGAAGGCCGAGGCAGGAGCGGGGCGGAACGAGCGGTACCCGTCGAACAGGTGGCCACCGAGCAGCCCGCTCCCGGCACTCGCCTCGGTGAGTGATTCGTCGCTCCCCGTGAACTCGAGCGAGCCGGTGCCCCCTCCGTTGAGGATCTCCAGCGGAGCGATCGCACCGACGGCGGCCACGATGGCTGCCCGTCGCTCCCGCAGCTCGTTCCTCGAACGTGCCTGCACCACGCGGATCAGCGGCGCGTCGGCACCGGCGTCATCGCCCTGACCGGCGATCTGCGCGTCGTACATCTGAAGTCCGACCAGGCGGAAGCCGGGACGGGCGACGACCTTGCGGGCGAAGCCGGCGACCTCGCCGGGCGTGAAGAGCGCCGAGCGGCGCACGCCGATGTGGCCGAGGAGGGAAGAGCGCCAGGACGCATCGACATCGATCGCGACACGGATCTCGGGGCGCGAGGTGGGACCTGCGACACTGTCGATCAGGTCGAGGTGGACGAGATCGTCGACCATGAGCGTGATGCGCTGCGCCGCCTGCTCGTCGGAGAAGAGCCGTTCCAGTCCCGCACGATCCACCGTCGGATAGCCGAGCATGATGTCATCGTGCGTCTCGGCCAGCCACAGCGCCTCCTCGAGCGTGAACGCGAGGATCCCGCGGAATCCGGGGAGCTTCAGCACGGCATCGAGCACGGCCCGCACCCGCACCGATTTCGAGGCGACACGGATGGGGAGCCCGCCCGCGCGCACCAGCAGGTCCATCGCGTTGTAGCGGAGGGCCTCGCGATCGATCACCCCGACCGGCGCCGGCAGATGTCCGGTCGCGGCGGAGAGGCGTGGCCAGTACCGCGCCGGATCCTCCCACTCGGGGGCGATCGCGGGCGCACCCTGGACGGGGCTCAGTTCGTCGATGAGGTCGAGCACTCCCCCACCCTAAGGCCTCCTCGTACTCCGGATCACCCCTTGCGGCACCGGGTCGCAGCCACCGCACGGCGATAGGCTGACGACGCGGCCCCCGTAGCCCAATGGCAGAGGCAGGCGACTTAAAATCGCTTCAGTCTGGGTTCGAGTCCCAGCGGGGGCACTTCGCTTCTCACTCCTCGCCGTCGGCGACCGCCCTCCGCTCTCCCGCAGCCTCACGCACCCGGCGAGCGACCAGGACGATGAGGGCGATCACGATGGCCGTGTAGACGGCGTAGTCGAGGTACCCGAGGTACTGCTCCAACTGCTCGTGCTGCGTGCCGAGCGCCGCACCGACACCGAGGAGCAGAGCGTTCCACGCGCCACTGCCGACGATCGTGTAGATGCTGAAGGTGGCGAGATTCATGCGCGATGCCCCGGCGGGGATGGAGATGAGACTGCGAACGCCCGGGACCATCCGGCCCACCAGCACCGTCCAGCCGCCGCTGCGCGTGAACCAGTCGGCTCCCCGCTCCAGGTCGGAGCGGCTCACCAACCGGGTCGCCGCCAGCAGCCGCACCGCCCGTTGCATGCCGATCGCCGCGCCGAGTCCATACAGCAGCAGGGCTCCCAGCCAGGAGGCCAGCGTGCTCCAGAAGATGAGCCACCCCAGGTTCAGCTCCCCACTCTGGCTGAGGTATCCGGCGAACGGCAGGATCACCTCGCTCGGGATCGGCGGGATCAGCACCTCGAGGAAGACGAGCACCCCGACCCCGACGTCGCCGAGGGAGGTGAGCACGTCGGCCGCGAATCCGGTCAGACCGGTGAAGCCGTGTTCGGCGTCGGTTGCGAAGAACATCCGAGCTCAGCGTCCGAACAGATCGCCGATGCCCGGGATGCCCAGGTCGCCGAGCCGCTCGCTCCATCCCGTGGCCGTCTCGCCCAGTCCGGACGCCGCCTCGCCTGCGGAACCCATGAGGTCGCCGGCAACGCCGGCGATCGACTCGACATCGATTCCGGCGGCGAGCGACTCGACGTCGACGCCCTCGGCCAGCGCGCCGAAGTCGACGCCGATGTTCGCGGCCTGCTCCAGAAGCGGACCGGCCACCGTGCTGAGCACCGCACCACCGGCGACCACGCCGAGCAGTCCCACCGCTGCACCGCCTGCGGCGACCGCAGCACCACCGGCACCCGCGCCGCGCACGCGCGACAGGAGTCCGCGCATCCGCCCCGGCTTCATGGCCTCCGCACGCCCGGCCGCGCGAGCGAGGTCATCGGGGGATGAAGACCTCGGACGCTCCCCCGGTTCGAGCTCCTGCCGCATCCGCGCCTCGACGAGCGTGCGCTGCTCGGGAGTCAGCCGGGCGAATGCCTCGCGGTGGATCTGCTCGACACGCTGCGGGTCGGCCGTCTGCAGCAGGTAGTCGTAGCGGGCGATGGCCGCTCTATCGGCGTCGGTTGCCGCAGGGGATGTACGCGCGGATCCGGCGACCGGTGGTGCGTAACGATCCCGCGGAGGGGTCGAACCGGCCCTGACGCTCGGAGCACCGGGTGCCGGCGGCGCGTAGGGATCCGCACCCGCGGTCCGTGCGCTCTGCTCGGCGCGAGGAGTTCCGTCCGCCGGACCGCGGACCGCGTCCACGGCTCCGCGGAGCATCCCGCCCCAGTCCGTCGAGCGGGACCCGCCCGCCCAATGGTCGGTGCGTCCGGAACCGGCATTCTTCTCGAGCGCGTCGGATGCCATTCCGATCAGTCGGGAGAGTTTTCCCATGGGTGTCCCTTTCGTGGTGCGGGCCACCGGGGATTCCCACGTCGAAGCGACGGCAGGGGTTTCTCGGCACCCCGCTATGCGGGTGCCAAGGTCTCCTCCACCCTCACGGGCCAGCGGGCCGGAGCACGATCTCGTGCTCGTAATGACGACGACGCTGCAGACGGGAGTACTCCCCTTGCTGCCCTCACGCTACCGACCGCACCTGTGCTTCGCCTCGGAGCCGCCCCGAGGAAACGAAGATCGGCCCCGGCGCAGAGCGCGCGGGGCCGATCTCAATCTGATTCGAGGGTCTGCTACTTCGCTGCAGCCTCGGCCGGCTCAGGAGCCTTCTCGGCGGCAGGCTTCTTCGCCGCAGGCTTCTTCGCGGCCGTCTTCTTCGCGGCCGGCTTCTTCTCGGCAGTCGTCTCCGAGGCCGCCGGAGCAGCCTTCGCGGCAGGAGCAGCCTTCGCCGCAGGAGCAGCATCTGCCACGGGCGCCGCGGGAGCTGCCGGACGCGGACGCGCGGCGAACTCCTCGAAGACGTAGCGCGGGTTCTGCACCGTCTCGAGGTTCACCAGGTCGCGACCCAGCCACAGGTTGTTCCACCAGCCCCAGATGACGCGGAACTTGCGCTCCCACGTCGGCATCGCGAGACCGTGGTAGCCGCGGTGCGCGACCCAGGCCACGAAGCCCTTGAGGGCGATCTTGCCGGACTGGAAGACACCGTTGTACAGGCCGAGCCCCGCCACCGCGCCCATGTTCTTGTGGAAGTAGTCCTTGGGGTTCTCCCCACGGAGCACGGCGACGAGGTTCTTCGCGAGAAGCTTCGCCTGGCGTACCGCGTGCTGAGCGTTCGGCACGCAGAAGCCGCCGACTCCGCCGCCCGAGAGGTCGGGGACGGCCGACACGTCGCCCGCAGCCCAGGCGCCCTCGACGAAGGCCTCGGGCGTGCCGACGCGCAGGTCGGCACGGGTCTGGATGCGACCGCGCTCCTCGACCGGGAGGTCGCCGCCACGAACCACGGTCGGGTTCGCCATGACACCGGCGGTCCACACGATGACGTCGGTCGGGATGACCTCGCCCGTGGAGAGCTCGACGTTGCCGTCGACCGCGCTCGTCAGCTGCGTGTCGAGGTGCACGTTGGCACCGCGCTTGGCGAGGTCCTTGAGCACCCACTCGCTGGTCTGCAGCGAGACCTCGGGCATGATGCGGCCCATCGCCTCGATGAGGTGGAAGTGCGTGTCTTCGAAGCTGATCTGCGGGTACTTGCCCACCAGCGCGGAAGCCAGCGAACGCAGCTCGGCGAACACCTCGATACCGGCGAACCCGCCGCCGACGACGACGACGGTCAGCAGACGGTCGCGCTCGGGTCCGGCGGGGAGCGAGGCGGCCTTGTCGAAGTTCGACATGACCTTGTCGCGGATCGCGACGGCTTCCTCGATGGTCTTCAGCCCGATCGCGTTGTCGGCGATGCCCGGGATCGGGAAGGTGCGGGAGACGGCTCCCGCGGTGACGACGATCTGGTCGTACGCGAACTCGTACGGCTCGCCGACGGGCGGCGTGATCGTCGCGACCTTCTGCGCGTGGTTGATGTTCGTCACCTTGGCGGTGAGGACGTGGGTGCGCTTGAGGTGACGGCGGTGGGCGACGACCGAGTGACGTGCCTCGATCGAGCCGGCGGCCACCTCGGGCAGGAACGGCTGGTACGTCATGTACGGCAGCGGGTCGACCATGGTCACGTCGGCCTCACCCTTGCGGAGGTGCTTCTCGAGCTTCCACGCGGTATAGAAGCCTGCGTACCCTCCGCCGACGATCAGAATCTTGGGCACAGTGCTGTTCTGAGGCACAGAAGAACTACTCCTCGGAGTCGGGGATTTGGCGTACGGAAACGCGCGCCGATCGGATGCGCCGGGCAGCTGCGGTGACGCCAAGCGCTACCAGGATACCAGGCACGGTGAGCGCGATGAGCGGCAGGGTACCGTAGCGCAGCGAATCGGCGCTGGGAAGCAACGGTGAAGCCGCCTCGCTCGGCGCATCGGCCGCGGGAAGAGGGGGCACGGCCACCGGCGTCATCGACGGCACGGGCTGCGGTTCCGACTCCGCGCGACGGAAGTAGCGCACCCATTCCGCCAGGTCGCCCATGGGGTTCGCGCTCACCGGGGGGATGTTGGCGGAGATCGCCGCGGCGGCATCCACCAGCCCGTAGCCGTAGAGCGGATCCTGCGGCTTGACGGCGTCGGGGACCGGTATCGCCGTCTTGATGATGCGGTTGATGACGTCGATCGCCTTGATGTCGGGATGCGCAGAGCGGATCAGCGCGGCGACCCCCGCGACGATGGGCGCCGCGCCGCTCGTCCCTCGCCACCGCTCGACCTTGCCGTCGGCGGAGACTCCGATCAGGCCCTCGCTCGGAGCGGATATCCCGATCGTGATGCCCTGGGTGGAAGCCTCGACGCTCGCCGTGCCGGTCTGGTCCACGCCGCCCACCGTGAGCACGCCGGGGATGGTCGCCGGTGCGCCGATGATGTTCGTGCCACTCCCCCGGTTGCCCGCGGCGACGACGACCACGACGTCGTGCTCGAACGCATAGAGGAACGCGTCGTCCCAGCTCTCGTCCCAGTCGAGCGTGTTCGTCGTGAACGAGAGGTTGATGATGTCGGCGCCGTTGTCGACCGCCCAGCGCATGCCCTTCGCCACCTGCTCCGTGAACGGCACGGCGGCGGCCGCGCCGAAGCCGACCGAGATGGAGAGGAGGTTGGCCTCCGGCGCGACTCCGATCATGCCGGTCCCGTCGGCGGCGCCGCGTCCGGCGGCGAGCGAAGCCACCCAGGAGCCATGATTTCCGTCGATCGCGCCGAGCGGCGTCCGTCCATCCGGCGTGCCCGCACCGGAGACGTCCGTGCCGCCGACCACGGCATCGCCGAACACCTCGGGCACCTTGCCGATGCCGGTGTCGATGACGGCGATCGTCACACCCTTGCCGCGGGTCGTCTGCCACGCCTCACGGATGCGGGCGCCGTCGAGCCAATACTCCGATGCGCGGGTCGGGTCGGAGGGGTCGTCCGGGATCGGCGGCGGCGTCGCCGTGGCCCCGAGGAGCAGCACAGACGCCGCGACCACCATCATGGCGGCGGCGCTGCGCAGCGTCCGACGGGCTGTCATGCCGGTGACGCCGCCGCTTCGCGCTGGGCGGCACCGGGGTCTTCGCACCGGCACACCTCGGGCGACCAGGACGACCGCGCCAGCGCGGCATCACCGATGGGGTTCACTCCCGTACCGGCAGCGAGCGCATGCCCCGCGAGTGCATGCAGGCACTTCACACGCGTCGGCATCCCTCCCGCCGAGATGCCGTCGATTTCGGACACCTCCCCGAACTGCGCGCGGTCGGCGAGGTAGGCCTCATGCGCGGCGAGGTAGGCGGCGGCGACATCTTCATCGTCGGCCAGGAGCGCTGCGAGCTCCGGCATCACCTGGTTGGCCTCGAGGGTCGACATCGCGGCCGTGGCAGCCGGGTGCGTCAGGTAGTAGAACGTGGGGAACGGTGTGCCGTCCGGGAGGCGCGGCGTCGTCGCGACCACCGTGGGGTTGCCGCAGGCGCAGCGAGCGGCGATGCCCACCACACCCCGGGCAGGACGACCGAGCTGGGCCGAGACGACGGCGAGCTCGGCGGGCGTGGGAGCGGGGAACGGCGGCGTGGTCACCCCACCAGCGTAGGGGAGCCGGCCGAGAGGATGCTCGGAGCGGACACTCAGGGAGCGGTCGTCGCCGTGTCGCTGAGTCCCGTCGCGACCAGGGTGCGCAGCAGCTGCGGCATCCAGTCCGACGGCTTCTCCTCGAGCGTGTCGCTCACGGGCGCCTGCTCACGCGGAAGCACGGACGGATCGAGGTCGTTGTCGATCAGATAGACGACCTCGCCCGGCTTGACGTAGTACAGGCGCTCGCGCGCCTGAGTGGTGATGTAGGCGGGGTCGTTCCATCGCTCGCGCTCGGCGATCAGCGCCGTGATCTCGTCTTCGCTCACCTGCACCGATGCCTCGAGTGCCGCGATCTTCTGACGCTGATCGATGAACGTGCCGAGCGTGGGCACGAGGACCCAGGCCCCCAGCACCACGAGCGAGAGCATGATGACCGAGAACGCCGAGAGGCGGATGCCGGAGGCCCACTCGCGCACATCGACACGTGCCGCGTCGCCGCGGTTCCTCCCCGCGGCCCTGGGCGCGGGGGCGGCAGCAGCGGACGCCTTCGACCCGCCGCGCCCCTTTCCGGTCGCCTTCGGATTCGGAGACGACGAAGGAGGAGCCGGTCGTCGTGCCACGGCCCCTCCTTCGTCGTACCGCTTCAGCGGCTTCCTGCGCCGCGGGCGACGGCTTTCTCGGCCGCCGCTCGCGCGGCTTCTTCGTGTGTCAGCTGTTCTCAGGCCTGCGAACGCGGGAACGCGGAACGACCGGCGAAGACCGCGGCATCGCCGAGCTCCTCCTCGATGCGCAGCAGCTGGTTGTACTTCGCGACGCGCTCGCTGCGAGCGGGCGCACCCGCCTTGATCTGACCGGAGTTCGTCGCGACGACGAGGTCGGCGATGGTGGTGTCCTCGGTCTCGCCCGAGCGGTGCGACAGCATCGCCGTGTAGCCGGAGCGCTGCGCCAGGCTGACCGCATCGAACGTCTCGGTGAGCGTGCCGATCTGGTTGACCTTGACGAGCAGCGAGTTGGCGACGCCGCGCTTGATGCCGTCGGCGAGACGCTGCGGGTTGGTGACGAACAGGTCGTCGCCGACCAGCTGGACCTTGGAGCCCAGAGCGTCGGTGAGGTGCTTCCAGTTGTCCCAGTCGTCCTCGGCGAGAGCGTCCTCGATCGTGACGATCGGGAAGTCGTTGACGAGGCCCACGTAGTACTCGGTGAGCGCGGCCGCGTCCCAGTCCTTGTTGTCGAGGCGGTAGACGCCGTCCTTGAAGAACTCGGTCGCCGCGACGTCGAGGCCGAGGGCGATGTCGGTGCCGGGGGTGAAGCCGGCCTTCTCGATCGCCTTCACCAGGAAGTCCAGACCCTCGCGGTTGCTGGGCAGGTCGGGGGCGAAGCCGCCCTCGTCGCCGAGACCGGTCGCGTAGCCCGCGGCCTTCAGCTCTGCGCGCAGCACGTGGTAGGTCTCGACGCCCCAGCGGAGCGCCTCGGAGTAGGTCTCCGCGCCGACCGGCGCGAGGAAGAACTCCTGCATGTCGATGCCGTTGTCGGCGTGCTCGCCGCCGTTGATGACGTTGAAGAGCGGAACGGGCAGCACGTGCGCGTTCGGGCCACCCAGGTAGCGGAACAGCGGGAGGTCAGCGGAGTCTGCGGCCGCCTTGGCGACGGCGAGGCTCACGCCGAGGATGGCGTTGGCGCCGACGCGCTTCTTGTTCTCGGTGCCGTCGACCTCGATGAGGATCTCGTCGACGATGCGCTGCTCGCTCGCCTCGACACCTTCGATCGCAGGTCCCAGCTCGTCGATGATGGCCTCGACGGCCTTGAGGACGCCCTTGCCGCCGTAGCGGCTCTTGTCGCCGTCGCGGAGCTCGTACGCCTCGAACGCACCGGTGGATGCACCGGACGGGACGGCCGCCCGCTGCACGATGCCGTCGTCGAGGAGGACCTCCACCTCGACGGTCGGGTTTCCGCGCGAGTCGAGAATCTCGCGTGCGCCTACAGCCTCGATCAGTGCCACTGATGTGCTCCTTGCTCAGGGGGAAAACGTGGTGTGGAGCGTCGTCGATCCGCGCCCAGTCTAGCCCGGCCGTGCGACCCGATCAGGGACTCGTCCGACCGCCGCGCACGGAGCGGGCTCAGACCACGACGGCGATCGCGAAGCCGTCCCAGCCCTTCGCCCCGACCGTCTGCAGCGCCGTGGCGTCGAAGCGCGGGTCCTCCCCCAGCATCCGCAGACCGTCACGGGTGCCGATCACCTTCGAGTCGGTGCTGTCGTCGCGGACGATCTCGCCTTCGCGCCCGATGTTGTCCAGCACGACGACCGTGCCCGAGTGACCGAGTCGCGCGGCCCAGTCGAGATAGACGGTGTTGGACTCCTTGTCGGCGTCGATGAACACCAGATCGAACCCGCCGACCAGAGTCGGCAGCACCTCGGCGCCCCTGCCGATGCGGATGTCGACCCGGTCACCGACACCGGCGGCGTCGATGCTGGCCCGTGCGACGGCGGCGTTCTCAGCCTCCGCCTCGATCGTCACGACGCGGCCTTCGGAACCGACGGCGCGGGCGAGCCAGATCGTCGAATAGCCGCCGAGGGTGCCGATCTCGAGCACCCTTCGCGCACCGCTGATGCGGACGAGCAGGTTCAGCAGCTTGCCGGCGACGGGAGCGACCTCGATCTCGGGCAGCCCCGCCTCTCGCTGCGCGACGAGAGCCGATTCCAGTTCGGCGTCGGGCCCGACGAGCGTGTCGGCGAGGTACGAATCGGCCTGCGACCAGGCGGCGGGGGTGGAGTCCATGACCTCAGCCAACCGCCGGCTGTGGCCTCCGTCAACCCCGCGGCGGCGAGAGCAGACGACCGGGCGCGTCGGCGAGCTCCGGCTGCTTCCGGAACTGGCCGGTCAGCACGAGCACCAGGACGACCACCGCGATGACGATCCATGCCGCCACGCCGAGCGGTCCGGCGAGCGCCATGTCGGGCTGCGAGGCCGCGAACAGGACGATGAGCCCGGCGGCGGCGTTCAGTGATCCGTGCGCGATCACCGCCGGCCAGAGGGATGCCGAGCGCAGGCGCAGCCAGCCGAGCAGGATGCCCCACGCGACGCAGCCGCCGACCATGAACAGGACTCCCGTGATGTCGGTGCGCCCGAAGTTGTAGCCGAGCAGGATGATCGGGCTGTGCCACAGGCCCCAGATCGCGCCGCTGAGGATCAGGGCGGGCCAGGTGCCGAGCGGTCGCAGGGCCGGCACCAGCCAGCCTCGCCATCCGAGCTCCTCCCCGAAGGCGAAGAAGCTGTTGAGCAGCGCCCCGAGCGGAACCATCGCGATCTGCGCGAACACCACGATCTCGACCGGCGGCACCGGAACACCATCGGGCAGCGACTTCGCGAGCTCAGCCGCGAAGCCGGCGAACGTCAGATCGAGCTGCACGAACCCGAGCGCTGCGGACACGAGGATCGTAAGCGCCACCAGGACCGGCGGGACGAGCCATGCGGCGACCATGAGCCAGACCACGCGCTTGGCGGGCCGTAGCGGCCAGAGGCCCAGGAAGCGCGCACGCTGTCCCCGCGCGGGCACGCGCATCGCGAAGGTGACGACCAGTACCGCGATGGCCGGAGTGAACATCATGACCGGGAGGAGGAAGACGGACATCGGCTCGGCGAGACCGGCTCCGAGCCACAGTGGCAGTGCCACCAGCCAGGCCAGCGCGCAGGCGACGACCACGAAGACGATGATGGCGGGCCACTCGACTCTTCGAGACGTGGGGGTGGGTGAGTCCATGCTGTTCACGCTTCCTTCCTCGTGACGGCGGCGAGCGCCGCCGCCGCTGTCTGTGCGTCGTCGACCGTGACGACGAACCGCCGTCCACCGACCCGCGTCACTTCGAGCGCTTCACCTCGCCGCAGGACCACGCCGTACCGTCCGTCGAGGCCGTAGCGCAGCCCCCATCCCCCGAACTCGGCGAAGGGATCGACGTCGATCGCGCGTACCGACGCGATATCGGCGGACGGGATCTCGATCCTCGGCCAGCCCGCCAGCGACCGCACGAGCAGTCCGGCGGGCCCGATGCGCACGCGGAACGCGAAGGTGGTGACGAGCGCGGCGATCAGGATCCCGCACGAGGCGAGCATGATGACCGCGGTCATCACTCCGCCCGCTCCCGTCGCGATCATGACGGCGGCGAGCGCACAGGCGAGCAGCACCGCGCCGCCGAGCACGGCCAACGCGACACCGGCGATCGCTGCGGTGCCGATCCACACGAGGCGTTCCGTGGCGGAGGTCGGGAGGGGCTCCGCCGGGCTCTCGGACCCGCTCGTGTCCGGCAGGGGCGTGGACGGCTGCAGGAACCACCCGATCGCCACGCCGGCGGCCATGAGCAGGAACCCGATCAGCACCTCGAAGCCGATGTCGGGTGTGTCGGCGGCATCCGCGAGACCGCGTTGCGCGTCGACACCGACCAGGGTGATGAAGGAGATGATGGCCGCGAGACCGAGGTTCATCGCGCCGAGGAACCTCGCCGTGATCGACCACTGCGGGCGCTCGGCTTCTGCGGAGGGAACCGGCTGCCCGTTCTGCGGGAGTCGGTGCGCGAACCACGCGAGGAGCGCGAACCCGATGACCATCACCGCGATGCCGCCGAGGATGGCGAGGTAGGTCCAGCCGGGCCCGAAGCCGTTCACGCCGTCCTCCGACCAGTGGATCGCCGCAGGCTCCGGGATCTCGGGGAGCCAGAACGCGACGATGACCGCCGACACCGCCAGGATCGTGAGCGGAATGATCACCCCCACCCAGAGGAAGGCGGTGCGGGCACGGCGGACGGCGGGGGTCATACGGTGATCTCCTTCACGAGAGCGGCGAGTGTGGCCGGCGCGACGCCGAGCGCGGCGGCGCGCGACACCAGATCATGCAGATCCTTCGTCAGGTCGACGAGCGGACCGACGGAAGCCGAGACCACTGCACCACGACCACGTCGCAGGTCGATCAGGCCCTCCGCGCGCAGCTGCTGGTAAGCGTGCAGGACGGTGTGCAGGTTGATCTCGAGGGTCTCGGCGACTTCGCGCGCCGAGGGAAGGCGGTCTCCCGGCGCCAGTCTGCCGCCGATGATGTCAGCACGCACGGAGGCCGCGACCTGCTCGTAGAGCGGCACCCCGCTCGCCATGTCGACCCTGATCAGCATCCGACCTCCGTCTTGTTCGCGTTATTCTACTCGAACTAGAATAACTGTGGCTACCCTCCAGACGTCTTCGTCGCCCGCGCCCACGTCCCCCACACTGGCGGGATGCGCATCACTCCCCGCCGCCTCGCCCTCGGCATGAGCCTGTGGATCCCGAACCTCTTCAGCGGCATCCGCATCCGTCGCTTCAGCGAGGACTGGACCCACGCCACCGTCGAGCTGCACGTGAACGTCTTCACCCGCAACTACGTCAAGACCGCGTTCGGCGGGTCGATGTCCGCGATGACCGACCCGTACTTCTTCATGCTCGTCATGCATCAGCTCGGGCGCGACCACGTGGTGTGGGACACCCGCGGCGAGATCGAGTTCCTCAAGCCCGGCCGCGGCGTGCTGACGGCCGAGTTCGAGGTGTCGAAGGAGAAGGCCGAGGAGATCCGCGAACGCGCCCGCGGCGGGGCGAAGGTCCTGGAGTGGTTCGAGACGGTCATCACGGACCGCGAGGGCGATGTCGTCGCGAAGGTGCGCCGCGAGGTGTACATCCGGGAGAAGAAGCGGGTCACGGCGTCCCGAGGGTGAACCGCGTCACCCGCCGTTCACCGCGGGCTGTCACCATGGACGGATGCCCCTCGCTCGCCGTCTGACGCTCGGAGACGCCGTCGCCATCGGTCTCGGCTCCATGATCGGCGCCGGCGTGTTCGCCGTGTGGGCTCCGGCGATCGGGGCCGCCGGAAGCGGCATCCTCATCGCCCTCGCGATCGCCGCCGTCGTCGCATACGGCAACGCCACCGCATCGGCGCAGCTCGCGGCCGCGCATCCCGTCGCGGGCGGCACGTATGCGTACGCCCGCGCCGAGATCGGGCCCTGGTGGGGATTCGTCGCCGGCTGGAGCTTCGTGATCGGCAAGATCGCGAGCTGCGCCGCCATGGCGATGACCTTCGCCGCCTATGCCGCCCCCGCCGGATGGCAGGTGCCGGTTGCCGCGGCGGCGGTGGCGGCGCTCGCTGTCGTGAACTGCTTCGGCGTGACCAGGACCGCGCTGCTCACCCGCATCCTGGTCGTGTGCTCGCTCCTCGGGATCGCCGTCGCTGTCGGATTCGGGCTCGGCGCCGCACCGACCGCCGCCCCCGGTCCGCTGCCCGACGCCACCGCCTACGGCGTGCTGCAGGGTGCCGGGCTGCTGTTCTTCGCGTTCGCCGGCTACGCGCGCATCGCGACCATGGGCGAGGAGGTGGTCGACCCGTCGAAGACGATTCCGCGCGCGATCGTCCTCGCACTGGGTGGAGCCGTCGTCGTCTACACGCTCGTCTGCGTCGCGGTCGTCCTGGTCCTCGGCGGGGATGCGATCAGATCGATGGCGCCTCTGGTCGACCTGCTCGACGCGGCGGGCGCTTCCGCGTGGGCCCCGGTCATCCGTGTGGCTGCAGCGGCCGCCTCACTCGGCGCGCTGCTGGCACTGCTGACCGGGATCGGCCGGACGACCCTCGCCATGGCACGGGAAAGCGACGTCCCGAGATTCCTCGCGAAGATCGACGAGCGCCACCACGTGCCGCAGCGCGCCGAGATCATGATCGCCGTCATCGTGATCGCCATCGTGATGTTCGCCGATCTTCGCGGGGCGATCGGCTTCTCATCCTTCGGTGTGCTGCTGTACTACTTCATCGCCAATGCGGCGGCCTTCCGGCAGACGGGACCGGCACGCCGCTACCCCCGCGCACTGCAGGTCATCGGCGCGCTCGGCTGCCTCGTGCTGGTGGTGACCCTCCCCGCCCTGGCCTCCGCCATCGGAGCAGGAGTGGTCCTGCTCGGCGTGGGATACCGGATGCTGCGACTCCGACTCGCGCGCGTCTGAGGTCAGCGGCTCGATTCCGAACGGTACGTGCGAGGTGCGATCCCGAGGACGGCCTGGAAGTCGCGCGTGAGATGGGCGTGATCCGCGTATCCGAGCTCGGCGGCGATCGACGCGAGCTCGATGTCCGGGTGCTCCCGCACGCGCACAGCTGCCTCCTGCAGGCGCCGTCGCCGGATCATCGCTGCCGGCGAGAGCCCGACGTGGCGATGGGTCATCCGCTGGAGAGTGCGAACCGATACCGCGAGGCGGGCGGCCGCCTCTTCCGGAGTGAGCGCGGCTCCCTCCCCCATCAGGACCTCCATGAGCGCGTTGGCCTGGCGGGCGGGATCCCCGACCGGGCCGACCCGTTCCCCGAGCCACCGGGCGAAGGCCGCGACCGCCCGATCGCGATGCCCGTCTCCGGAACCCATCGCCGCCACCAGGGCACCGCGCAGCTCGGCGACCTCCGCCGTCGACTCGCCCAGGACTCGCTCACCGTCGACCAGCACGCGGGGGTCGTCGATCAGGGCGGCGACAGCAGCGGGGCGCAGCAGAGCACCCACGGCCCAGCCTCTCCCCCGGAGATCACGGTGGGTCATCCGGGTCGTGGCGCCCGACAGCGTCACGGCATCCGCATCGACGACGAGGTTGAGCGCCGGATAGGCGACGATCTCCTGGCGCGACGAACGCCCGCGCTCGATGTCCCACTCCGGAATCCAGAACCAGGCGACCAGCTCCGTCGCCGCTGCCGGTGCGGGGAGGCGGTGGAACTCGGGCAGGCGGGCGGGGTAGAGCACCCCACGGGTCGGGTTCACCATGCGCTCAGCGTAGGCTCCCCCACCGACGTCGGGAGGTTGTCGCGGATGTTCAAGCCGCGGGCCTTCCCCGCGACCTAACGTGGCGGCATGAGCAACGACATCCCCACGACAGAGGCCCCCACGACAGGCGCCACCGGGACATACACGACCGACGGCCGCCCGAACAGCGCGACCTCGCTCACGCCGTTCCTGGCGATCCCCGACGCGAGGCAGGCCATCGAGTTCTACCGCGACGTGTTCGGCGCCAGGGTCATCGACGTGACCGAGTTCGGCGGCGTGGTCGCACACGCCGACCTCGACTTCGGGCTCGGCATCCTCCAGCTCGGCGAACCGAACCCGGAGTACCACCTCGTCCGCGGGCCTGAAGGCGACGACGACTGCTACTCGATGGGCCTGTACGTCTCCGACGTCGATGCGGTCGTGGCGAAGGCCGTCGCGGCAGGAGCCACCGTGCGCGAAGCACCCGCACCGTTCGTCTCGGGCGACCGCTTCGCGAGCATCCGCGACCCGTTCGGCGTGCGCTGGTCGGTGATGACCCGTGTCGATGACATCTCCGACGAGGAGAGCAGCCGGCGGGTGGCCGAGTGGGCCGCGTCGTTCAGTGCGGCCCCGAGCGACGGCGCGAACTGAGCGCCACCTCCGCCGCACGGCACACGGCAGGCAGCAGTGCCTCGGCGGTGCGCCGGTAACCCAGAGCGCTCGGGTGGAAGCGGTCGAGACTGAACATCTCCTCCGGCTCATCGAAGAACATCGGGCCGACCGCGCGGCGCAGGTCGACCGGCTCGGCGCCCGCCCGTCGCGCCGTCTCGTCCTGGATCACGGCGAGACGGCGCGACAGGCTCGACGCGATCCGGCGGAGCGGCTGCGGAACCGCACGCAGTGCGCCGAGGTCGGGGCAGGTGCCGACGACGACCTCGGTGCCGGTCTGCCGCAGCCGCCCGATCGCCTCGTGCATGTGCTGTGCGGACAGCGCCACAGGCAGCCGGTGCGTGACATCGTTGCCGCCCACGATGATCACCGCCACGTGCGGACGGTAGTCGGCGGGGAGCGCGTCGAGCTGCGCGGGAAGGTCGGGTGACTCCGCCCCCACGACCGCAGCGGTGCGCAGCCGCACCGGTCGATGAATCCGCCGGCCCACGCTCTTCGCGAGCCGACCGCCGAGCGTCTCCTTGCGACGCTCCGCCCCGAGACCCGCGGCGATCGAGTCGCCCAACACCAGCAGATCGAGGGGCTCGCCGTCGAGCGCTCGACGCCACACCCGGTCGGCGTCGAGGGAATCCTCCCCCAGCGGCTTCCCGATCCGCTTCCGCGCGATGGCGGCCTGCTGCACGAGGGCGAAACGCGCACCGCTCAGCACCGCCGCGAGGGCCAGCGTCACGACGGCGAGGGTGCGGAAGCGGCTCACGCCCCGATTCCACCGCGCCGGCGTGAACGCGGCGTGAACGCGACGCGGGGGCCTTCCGAAGCTCGCGTCAGGAGAGCGGCTTGACCTCGAGGTCGTCGGCACCCGCGGACACGGTCGCGAAGGCCGTGTATCCGTCGGCCGCCGAGCGCTCGAGCAGTGCCTTGACGTTCTTCGTGCGTCGCTCGAGCCGAACCCGGGCACCCTCGGCGACGAGCGCGGCCTTGTGACGGACGAGCTCATGCACGGGAACGTCGGCGTCGTGGATCAGCACGACCGCCTCGGCCGCAGCATCCACCTCATCGGCGATCAGATCGACCAGACGCTCGAAGCCCAGCGAGAACCCGACCGCGGGCACCTGCTGCCCGAGGAAGCGACCGATCATGCCGTCGTACCGCCCGCCGCCGCCGAGCGAGTATGCGACAGACGGGTGCGCGAGTTCGAAGATCGTGCCGGTGTAGTACCCCATGCCGCGCACGAGGAACGGGTCGAAGACGAGCGGGATGTCGCTCTGGCCGCGCCCCGCGGCGACGGCCTCGCCGATGCCGACCAGGTGCTCGATCAGTTCGGCCGGGGCGCCGTCGGGCAGCGCCTTGCGGATCTGACGCTCCCCGAACGGGTTGTACTCCATCGTCTGCGGCCGACGCAGGAAGGCGTCGAAGGCGTCGGCGGCAGCGGTCGAGGCACTGCGCTCATGCAGCTCGGCGGCGACTCCCTCCGGACCGATCTTGTCGAGCTTGTCGATCGTGATGAGCACGCCGGGACGCTCCTCGGCGGTGAACCCGAAGGAGTCCAGCATCCAGTCCAGAACGCGTCGGTCGTTGATCCGCACGGTCGCGCCCTCGAGACCCAGGGCGTCGACCGCGTCGAGCGAGGCGACCATCAGCTCGGCCTCGGCACGAGACGAGTCGTCTCCCATGATGTCGATGTCGCACTGCACGAACTGCCGGTAGCGTCCCTTCTGCGGGCGCTCCGCACGCCAGACCGGTCCGATCTGGATCGAGCGGAAGACGGTGGGCAGCTGACCGCGGTTGCTCGCGTAGAAACGGGCGAGCGGCACGGTGAGGTCGTAGCGGAGGCCGAGGTCCGAGAGCGCGGCAGGGTCGTCGGCCGCCGCACGGATCGCGTCGGCGTCGAGCCCGCGCCGCAGGATGTTGTACGAGAGCTTCTCATTGTCTCCGCCGATCCCGGCATGCAGGCGTTCGTAGTCCTCGACCACGGGAGTCTCGATCTCGTCGAATCCGTGCGCGAGGTAGCGCTCGCGGATGACGGAGAGCACGCGCTCACGGCGGGCCTTGTCGGCGGGGAGGATGTCGCGCATGCCGCGCGGCGGGTTCACAGTAGCCACGCGTCCATCTTCCCAGGTCGGGCACCCCGGCCGTGCGTCAGGAGCCGGCTTCGGCCGCCCGGACGTCGTCTTCGAGCGCGCGGAGCCGTTCGCGCAGTGCACGCTCCGCGTCCCAGCCCTCGGCGCGCGCGGTCGCCACGAGCGCGAGCAGTGCCTCACCGAGGTCGGCTTCGGATGCCGGGGACACTGCCGTCGAAACCGGCGCGACCGTCACACCGACACCGGCTGCGCGACCGACGAGCTTCTGGGCGAGCGCGAGCGCCGGCATCCCCCGCGGCACGCCGTCGAGCACGCTGCGGCGGGTCCGCTTCTCCGCGGCCTTCGCCGCGTTCCAGTGCACCAGCACCTGCTCGGGCGTCTCGGCCACCTCTCCCGCGAAGACGTGCGGATGCCGGCGCACCATCTTCTCGGTCAGGGTGCGCGCCACGTCGTCGATGTCGAACGGGTCCTCCGGATCCTGCGCCGCGATCGCCGCGTGGAACAGCACCTGCCACAGCAGGTCTCCGAGCTCTTCGCGGAGGTCGTCGCGGGTGCCGGACTCGACCGCGTCGATCACCTCGTGCGACTCCTCGATCAGATACGGCACGAGGTCGCGGTGCGTGATCTGCTGCGACCACACGCAGCGGTCGCGGACCGCGTGCATGGTGTCGGCGGCGGTGCGGAGCGGGTCTTCCCCGTCAGCACGGGACTCAGACGCGGGCTGCGAGTTCACGCGACCTCCTTCGGTCGGTCCGGATCCGGCTCCGCGCTCACGACGAGGCGGATGCGACCCGACGGTACCAGCGTGCCCGCAGCGACACGATGAACCCGGAGAGGACGAGCGCGATCAGCGAGCCCACGAGCACACCGAGGATCGCCTGGTCGCGGATGCCGCCGTCGCTCGCGAAGGCGAGGTTGGCCAGGAGGAGCGAGACCGTGAAGCCGATACCGCCGAGCGCACCGGCCGCGAGGATGTCGGCGAACGGCAGCGCAGGATCTGCGCCCTTCGGACGGATGCGCATCGCGATCCAGCCGAACAGCGAGATGCCGATGATCTTGCCGACGGGCAGCGCCACCACGATCGCCCAGAACGCGGGTGACAGCTGCGTGATCGACACCGCGGGGATCACGACGAACGCCGCGACGAAGGCGAAGACCGGGAGGATCACGCCGTTCACGGTCGGCTCCAGCGCGTGCCGCGTGCGACCGGCCGGTACCGGCGACATGACGAGCCCGAGCAGCACCCCGGCGATCGTCGCATGGATGCCGGAGGAGGCGACGAGACCCCAGGTGATGACACCCACCACCACCATGGCGACCGCGATGAGCGGGTGCCCCTTCGCGTGCAGGACACGGCTGAGCGCCCAGAACACGGCGACACCCACGACCGCGAGGCCCAGTAGCAACCACTGCACGTCGTCGGCGAAGAGCACCGCGATGAAGATGATGCCGATGATGTCGTCGAGGATCGCCAGGGCGAGGAGGAACACCCGAACGCGCGAGGGCAGCCCCTTGCCGAACATCGCCAGCACCCCGAGAGCGAAGGCGATGTCGGTCGCCGTCGGGATCGGCCAGCCCGACGACGTGGAGCTGTCACCGCCGGCGATCAGCAGATACACCGCGATCGGGACGAGCACTCCGCCGCCCGCGGCGATCGCCGGCTGCACGGCCTTGCGCGGCGAATCGAGCTCGCCGTGCGTGAGTTCGTGACGCAGCTCGATCGCGACGACGAGGAAGAAGATCGCAAGGAGGCCGTCGGACACCCAGTGCGAGATCGACAGATCGAGCGCGGTACCCGGCACCGCGATGTGGAAGTCGAGGAACGCCGCCAACCCGTCGTGCGTGGGCAGGTTCGCGAGCAGCAGGCCGAGGCCGGCGGCGACGAGAAGGAGGACGGCGGGGAACTGCTGACCGCGGAGGGGGTTCGCTGAGATGCGCATCCCCTCCATCGTAGGTCGCCGGGATATCGCCGCGCCCGCGGTCTCGCTGCGTCGCTCCGGCGCCTGGCGTCATGCGTGCAGGACACCCCCACCGCCCGGGATACTCTCGAAGGGTGACCCCCGCACACTCTTTCTCCGAGCCCACGAACACCGAGGCGATCCGTGTGATCGGCCGATTCGAAGCCGGTCGCGGCACGCCGGATGCGATGCGCACCGATGTCAGGATGCTCGGGCAGCTGCTCGGGCAGGTGCTGCGCGAAGCCGGCGGCGACGGCCTCTTCGAAGACGTCGAGCGTCTGCGCCTCGCGACGATCCAGGCGTACGACGAGGAGACGCCCGACGCGTTCGAGCGTGCCGCGGCGATCGCCGAGTCGTTCACGATCGCCAGGGCCGACGAGGTCGCCCGGGCCTTCACCTGCTATTTCCACCTCGTGAACCTGGCCGAGGAACACCAGCGCGTTCGCGTGCTGCGTGAGCGCGCCGGACAGCCGGGACGGGAGGATGCCGCCGACACCGTCGCGACCGCCTATGCCCGACTGCGCAGCGAGGTCGGCGACGAAGAAGCCCGCCGCCGCCTGGACGGCCTCCGCTTCCACCCGGTCTTCACCGCGCACCCGACCGAGGCCCGCCGCCGCGCCGTCTCCTCGAGCATCCGCCGCCTGTCCGAACTGCTGACCCAGCACGACGCGGCGAGCGCCGGCGGATCCGAGGAGCACCGCGCCCGCCGCCGGATGCTGGAGGAGATCGACACCCTCTGGCGCACCGCGCCGCTGCGGTCGCAGAAGCCTTCCCCGACGGACGAGGTCCGCACCGTGATGGGCGTGTTCGACGAGACGCTCTTCACGACCGTGCCCCACGTGTACCGCCGCATCGACGACGCTCTGCGTGGCGAGGACTCCGGATCCAGCGCCCCGGTGGTGCCCGCGTTCGTGCGCATCGGCTCCTGGGTCGGCGGCGACCGCGACGGCAACCCGTTCGTCACGGCCTCCGTGACGCGTGAGGCCTCGCAGATCGCGGCCGACCACGTCCTGCGCGGCCTCGAGCGCGCGCTCGACCGCATCGGCCGGACCCTCACGCTGTCCGCCGACGACACCCCGCCGAACGCCGAGGTCGTCGCCCTATGGGACCGTTTCGCCGCGGCAGAGCCGGAACTCGCCGCCGAACTCGCGGCCCGCTCCCCCGATGAGCCCCACCGCCGCGTGCTGCTCGTCCTGTCCCGACGGGTCGCCGCGACTCGCCACGGCGACTCGACCCAGGATTACTCGCGTCCTGAGGAACTTCTCGCGGACCTGCGGGCCGTGCAGTCCTCGCTCGCGGAGGCCGGCGCGAAGCGTCATGCCTTCGGCGGCGTGCAGCACCTGATCTGGCAGGTCGAGACCTACGGCTTCCACCTCACCGAGCTCGAGGTGCGTCAGCACTCGCAGGTGCACGCGAAGGCTCTGGCCGAGCTCGATGCGGGAGAGGCGATCAGCGCCCAGACCGAGGAGGTGCTGGAGGTCTTCCGCGCGATCGGGGACATCCAGCGCGACCGCGGCCTGCGCGCGGCCGGACGCTACGTCGTCTCCTTCACCCAGGCCGCCTCGGATCTCGCCAACGTGCACCGTCTCGCCCGGTACGCGCTCGGTGACGACGCTCCGGTGCTCGACGTGGTGCCGCTGTTCGAGACGTTCGCCGACCTTCAGGCAGCGCCCGGAATCCTGGCCGAGGCCGTGACGTTCCCGGAGTTCCGCGAGCGCATGGCCGCCACCGGCAACCGCCTCGAGGTCATGCTCGGATACTCGGACTCGTCGAAGGATGTCGGCCCCGTCGCCGCGAACCTCGCCCTGTACGAGGCGCAGGAGAAGATCGCGCGCTGGGCGCAGGAGTCCGAGATCGAGCTGACGCTCTTCCACGGTCGCGGTGGCGCCCTCGGGCGCGGTGGCGGGCCCGCCAACTCCGCGATCCTCGCGCAGCCGCCGCACTCGGTCGACGGTCGATTCAAGCTCACCGAGCAGGGTGAGGTCATCTTCGCGCGCTATGGCGAGCCGGCCATCGCGATGCGGCACATCGACCAGGTCGCCGCCGCCACGCTGCTCGCGTCGTCCCCCACCGAGGAGGAGCGCACCAGTCGCGCGGCCGAGCGCTACGCGGAGGTCGCCTCGGTCATGGACGCCGCCTCCCGCGAGCGCTTCTTCTCGCTCGTGAAGGCCGATGGATTCGCGCCCTGGTTCGCCACGGTCACCCCGATGGAGGAGATCGGGCTGCTCGCGCTCGGCTCCCGCCCGGCGCGCCGCGGACTGTCCGTCGAGTCGCTCGAGGATCTGCGGGCCATCCCGTGGGTGTTCGCGTGGACGCAGGCGCGCATCAACCTCGCCGGCTGGTTCGGTCTCGGCACCGCCCTGGACGCCGTCGGCGATGAGGAGCTGCTCGTCGAGGCGTACCGCGAGTGGCCGCTGCTTCGCACCATGATCGACAACGTCGCGATGAGCCTCGCCAAGACGGACGAGCGCATCGCGCAGCAGTACCTGGCACTGGGCGACCGCGATGATCTGGCACAGCTCGTCCTCGACGAACTCGCGATCACGCGGCGCTGGGTGATCCGGCTCACCGGCGGCGAGCGCCTGCTGGAGAACAAGCCGGTTCTGCAGCGGGCCGTGCAGCTGCGCAGCCCCTACGTCGACGCGCTCTCGCTGCTGCAGCTGCGCGCCCTGCGGGCGCTGCGCTCGGCGAGCGACGAGCCCACCGGCTCGGGCGCCGATGCCGAACAGCAGCGTCTGCTCCTGCTCTCGGTCAGCGGCGTCGCCGCCGGCCTTCAGAACACCGGGTGACCGAGATACCGTCCGGCCGGGTGCGCGATCCGCATTCGGCCGGCCGCTAGAGTGAAACCTCCGCCGACTCCGGCGATGCCTCACGCGACACGATCGCCTGCACCACAATCCCCCATCAGAAAGTCCCTTCCGCGTGACCGCTACGACTCCCGCCGACTTCCATCCGCTCGCCGCCTCCGTGCAGCCCGTGTTCGACACGGTGCTGTCCCGCAGTCCGCACGAGCCGGAGTTCCACCAGGCCGTCCACGAGGTGCTGCACTCGATCGCCCCCGTGCTGGAGCGACGCCCGGAATACGTCGACGGCGGGATCCTCGAGCGGCTCGTCGAACCCGAGCGGCAGATCCTCTTCCGCGTGCCGTGGATCGACGACGCCGGCAAGCTGCAGGTCAACCGCGGCTACCGCATCCAGTTCTCCTCTGTGCTCGGCCCGTACAAGGGCGGACTGCGCTTCCACCCCTCGGTGAACCTGTCGATCATCAAGTTCCTCGGCTTCGAGCAGATCTTCAAGAACGCGCTCACCGGTCAGGGCATCGGCGGCGGCAAGGGCGGGTCCGACTTCGACCCGCACGGCAAGTCCGACGCCGAGGTCATGCGCTTCTGCCAGTCGTTCATGAACGAGCTCTACCGCCACCTGGGCGAGCACACCGACGTCCCCGCGGGCGACATCGGCGTCGGCGGCCGCGAGATCGGCTACCTCTTCGGCCAGTACCGCAAGGTCACCAACCGCCACGAGTCGGGCATGTTCACCGGCAAGGGCACCGGCTGGGGCGGCGCCGAGGTGCGCACCGAAGCGACCGGCTACGGGGCGGTGTTCTTCGCGCAGGAGATGCTCGCCGTGCACAACGACTCCCTCACCGGAAAGCGCGTCGGCATCTCGGGCTCGGGCAACGTCGCGATCTACGCGATCCAGAAGGCCACCCAGCTCGGCGCGACCGCCGTCACGGCCTCCGACTCGTCCGGCTACGTCGTCGACGACGCCGGCATCGACGTCGACCTGCTCCGTCAGCTCAAGGAGGTCGAGCGCGCCCGCATCGTCGAGTACGCCAACCGTCGTCCGAGCGCGCGCTTCGTCGAAGGCGGCAGCGTCTGGGAGGTCCCGGTCGACATCGCCGTCCCCTCCGCCACGCAGAACGAGGTCAGCCTCGCGGATGCCGAGGCCCTGATCGCGAACGGCGTGCGCGCCGTCTCCGAGGGCGCGAACATGCCGTGCGTGCCCGACGCCGTCGAGGCCTTCCAGAAAGCGGGCGTGCTGTTCGCCCCCGGCAAGGCCGCGAACGCCGGCGGTGTCGCGACCTCGGCGCTCGAGATGAGCCAGAACGCCTCGCGTCAGCGCTGGACCTTCGCCGACAGCGAGAACAAGCTGCGCGAGATCATGGCCGACATCCACGACGCCGCTTTCGACGCCGCAGAGCGCCACGACGTCGGCGGCGACTACGTGTCCGGAGCCAACATCGCGGGCTTCGAGCGCGTCGCCGCCGCGATGCTCGCCCAGGGCGTCATCTGATCCGAACGACATGAGGCCGGGCATCCGCAGGGGTGCCCGGCCTCGTCGTCTCCGCGGCGTCTCAGTCCGTGATCTCGCGGTCGTGGGCGTGCCTGGCGAGCGAGCTGCCGTAGCGCTCGGTGAGCTGCACCATCAGGTCGGGGGTGTCTCGGTCGACGCCGAACACGTGACCGGGGAAGTCGAGCTCGGGCTGCGCAGCGGCGATCTCCTGATCCCGGTCGGGTGAGAGCAGCTGCACCGGGTCGCCGACGGCCACCCACCCGATCGGGACCACCGTGCCCTCGGGCAGCACGGCGCGGCGGTGCACGATCGCGTTGACCCGCACCTCGCAGCGGGCCCCCACGAGAGCACCGTTGAAGACGCGGGCGCCGGAGGCGAAGAAGACCTCCTCACCCACCGTCGCCCCGGCGATGCTCGCCAGCGTTCCGATGAGGGTGTGCGCGCCGACATGGACCGCATTGGCCGCGGTGGCGCGGATCAGCGCGTTCTCCATCACGATCACGTTCTCGCCGAGGGTGATCGGGCCGCCCTCCGCCGTGATGACGGCGCCGTGCAGCACCTGACAGCCCGGCCCCACCTCCACATCGCCGGAGACCACGGCGGTGGGGGCGATGACGGCGGTGTCATGGATGCGGGGGCGAGCCCCGAGGTGCTCGTACAACATGCGGCCAGACTAGTCCCGCCGCAGCCGGGAAAGCAGCCACCGCACGCTACTCGGCTTTGGCCGGTTCCGGGAAGATCGCGGTGAACAGCTGCTCGACCCATTCGAGAAGCTGTGCGTCGGGCAGCGGCTCGAGCCCCACGCCCACAGCGGCGGGAACCGTGGGCATCGGCACGACCAGTGCCTCTCCCCCGGCCACGAGCTTCGCCTTCGGATACAACCGCTGCAGCCGCACCTTGATCGAGTCCTCGAGCCGCGCCGGTGCGATGCGCAGGTTCGAGCCCATGACCACCACGTCGGTCAGCCCGGCGCGCGCAGCCCGACGACGCAGTCGCGAGATCGCCAGCAATCCCTCGACCTCTTCCGGCGGCGTGCCGTAGCGGTCGACGAGCTCCTCGATCACGAGATCGATGGCCCCGTCCTTCGCTGTGGCCGCCGACGCCGCCGACAGCTTCTGGTACGCCTCGAGACGCAGCCGCTCGCTGTCGATGTAGTACTCGGGGATGCGGGCATCGAGGGGAAGCTCGAGCCGCAGCTCCTGCCCGGTCTCGACCTCGTCGCCGCGGAACGTCGCCACCGCCTCGCCGATCATCCGCAGATACAGGTCGAATCCGACGCCGGCGATGTGTCCGGCCTGCTCCGCACCGAGCATGTTGCCCGCGCCGCGGAGCTCGAGGTCCTTCAGCGCGACCTGCATGCCCGAGCCGAGCTCGTTGTTGACCGCGATCGTCTGCAGCCGGTCGGCGGCGGTCTCGGAGAGCGGCTTCATCTCGTCGTAGAGGAAGTACGCGTACGCCCGCTCACGCCCTCGCCCGACCCGACCGCGGAGCTGGTGCAGCTGGCTGAGGCCGTACTTGTCGGCGCGGTCGATGATGATCGTGTTCGCGTTCGAGATGTCGAGGCCGGTCTCGATGATCGTGGTCGAGACGAGCACGTCGAACTTGCGCTCCCAGAAGTCGTCGACGACCTGCTCCAGTTGGTGCTCACCCAACTGCCCGTGGGCGACGGCGATGCGCGCTTCGGGCACGAGCTCCGCCAACTGCGCCGCGACGCGCTGAATCGACTGCACGCGGTTGTGCACGAAGAAGACCTGCCCCTCGCGCAGGATCTCGCGCCGGATGGCCGCGGCGATCTGCTTGTCGCTGCGGGGGCCGACGAACGACAGGATCGGATGCCTGTCCTCGGGCGGCGTCGCGAGCGTGGACATCTCGCGGATGCCCGTGACCGCCATCTCCAGCGTGCGCGGGATGGGGGTGGCGCTCATGGCGAGGATGTCGACGTTGGTCTTCAGCTTCTTCAGCGCGTCCTTGTGCTCGACGCCGAACCGCTGCTCCTCATCGATGATCATCAGGCCGAGATCCTTGAAGATGACCCCTTCCGTGAGGATGCGGTGGGTGCCGATGATCATGTCGACCGACCCCTCCAGCAGTCCCTGGAGCGTGAGCCGGACTTCCTTGTCGGTCTGGAAGCGCGACAGCGCGCGCACCTTGACCGGGAAACCGGCGAAGCGCTCGGTGAACGTCTCCATGTGCTGCTTCACCAGGAGCGTCGTCGGCACGAGCATCGCGACCTGCTTGCCGTCCTGGATCGCCTTGAACGCCGCGCGCACGGCGACCTCGGTCTTGCCGAAGCCGACGTCGCCGGAGAGCAGCCGGTCCATCGGGATCGGCCGCTCCATGTCGGCCTTGATCTCGTCGATCGTCTGCAACTGGTCCTGCGTCTCCGCGAACGGGAACGCCTCCTCCAACTCGCGCTGCCAAGGCGTGTCCGGGCCGAAGGCATGGCCCTTGGCGCTCATGCGCGCGGAGTACAGCTTCACGAGCTCGACGGCGATGTCGCGCACCGCCTTGCGGGCCTTGCCCTTGGCCTGCGACCAGTCGCTGCCGCCCATCTTCGACAGGGTCGGGGCCTCGCCGCCGACATACTTCGAGAGGGAGTCGAGCTGATCCGTGGGCACATACAGCTTGTCGCCGGGGTAGCCGCGCTTGGAGGGGGCGTATTCGAGGATGAGGTAGTCGCGCACGGACTTGGTGGCGTTGCGTCCACCGGTGGACACCTCGCGCTGCGTCATCTCGACGAACCGCCCGATGCCGTGCGTGGCGTGCACCACGAAGTCGCCCTGCTTCAGCTGCAAGGGGTCGACGACGTTCTTGCGCCGCGAGGCGAGCTTCTTGACGACCCGCTGGTCGCCACCGATCGTGCGTCCGTAGAACTCGTTGTCGGTGAGGACGGCGAGCTTCGCCTCCGGCACCTGGAATCCGGCTTCGACGGACCCCATGACCAGGGTCGCGACACCGGCCTCTGGCGCATCCGTGAGACTCTCGACGACGCGGGCCGCGAGGCCGCGATCGGACAGCACATCGCGTGCACGGTCGACCAGGCCGCTTCCGGCTGCGATCACCACGACCCGCCAGCCGTCGGTGACCTTGGCCTCGACGAACGAGATCGCCCCGTCGACGTTGCCGTGGAACGACGGGATGATGGCGGCACCGAGGGTGGCGGCATCCGTGTCGGAAGCCGCGTCGCCGTCGCCGACGCTGATGCCGAAGGGGCTCAGCTGCCACCAGACGCCACCCCGGTCGCGCACGACCTCGCGCAGTTCGGCGACCGTGAGGAAGTCGCCGGCCCCGAGGTCGATGGGCGCCGACGCACCAGAGGTGGCCGCGCTCCAGGCGGCATCGAGGAACTCGCGGTTCGTGTCACCCAGCGTGATCGCACGCGCGGTGGAGCGGTCGGGATCGACGACGGCCGTCGCGGCCCCCGCCGGCAGATACTCGGCCAGGGACTTCAGCGGCCCCGCGACCGCAGGCAGGAGCGATTCCATGCCCTCGACCGGGATGCCCTCGGACATCTTCTCGAGCATCCCTCTGATCGCCGGGAATCCCTCGATCAGCTCCCGCGCGCGATCGCGGACATCGGCGGTCAGCAGCAGCTCGCGGCTCGGCGGCAGGTCGACGCCGGGCACGTCGCCGGGGAGCGAGCGCTGATCGGCGACGGAGAAGGCGCGGATCTGGTCGATCTCGTCGCCGAAGAACTCGATGCGGAACGGGTGCTCCGAGACGGGAGGGAAGACATCGAGGATGCCGCCGCGCACGGCGAACTCGCCACGGCGGGAGACCATGTCGACACGGGAGTATGCGCGCTCCACGAGCTGCTCGACCACGCGGTCGAGCTCGTTGCCCCTGCTGCCGACGGAGAGTTCGAGCGGCGCGATCTCCCCGAGGTTGCCCGCGATCGGCTGCAGCGCCGCGCGCACGGAGGCGACGATCACGAGCGGGTGGTCACCGGACCACTCCGCGATGCGGCGCAGTGTCTGCAGGCGCTGGCCCACCGTGTCGACGCTGGGGCTCAGGCGCTCGTGCGGCAGCGTCTCCCAGGCCGGGAACGTCAGGATGTCGGCCGTGGGCAGGTAGGCATGCATCGCCAGCGCCAGGCTCTCGGCGCGGCGCCCGGTGGGGACGACCGCGAGCAGGGCGGGAGGATGCCCCGCCGCCGCGCGCTTGCCGAGCAGACCGGCGAGCGCCGGCGCATCGAGCCCGTCGACCAGACCGAGGTCGGCATCGGTGTGCGCCCACTTCAGAGCGTCACGGTACAGAGACGCCTCTTCCAAGGCGCGCAGAATCCCCGGAACAGTCACCGGACAAGACTAGTCGCGCCCGCCGACACTCCGGCCCGCCCGCTCGTTCCGAGGGGGCTCACCTCAATAGGCTGTCGGGATGGAATCCGTCGCCCTGACCACCGAACGTCTCGTCCTGCATGCACCGACGGAGGCGGACATCGATGCGATCACGGAGGCGTGCCAGGATCCGGAGATCGCGCGCTGGACGACGGTTCCGAGCCCGTACAACCGCGAGGATGCCGAGCACTTCGTGCGTCTCGTCGCGGGGTCGTGGGCCGACGGCTCGGAGGCCGTCTGGGGCATGTACGCCGGCGACGAGCTCGTGGGCATGATCGGTCTGCACGGCATCGCCACCCACGTCACGGGTGGGGCCGCCGAGCTCGGGTACTGGGTGACCCCGGCCGCTCGGGGCAAGGGTCATCTCGCGGAAGCGGCACGCGCCGTGATCGACTGGGGTTTCACCGAGCTCGGGCTCGTCCGCATCCGCTGGCAGGCCGTCGCCGGGAACGTCCCTTCGGCGCGGGCCGCCCGCGCGCTCGGCTTCCGCTACGAAGGCCTGCAGCGCCAGGCGCTCACGAGCCCGCGTGGCCGAGACGACGGCTGGATCGCCGGCTTGCTGCACGATGACGACCGCACGCCGGTGGACTGGCCGATCCTCTGAGGAGTGAGCCCACCGGGTGACAGTGTCGGCGGCCGATGACAGGATGAAGGCATGCCGGAGATGCCGGAAGTCCAGGGCCTGACCACGTTCCTCGCCGACCGCGCCGTGGGGCGCACGATCACCCGCACCAGCGTCGCGGCGATCGCCGCGTTGAAGACCTACGATCCGCCGATCACCGCGTTGCAGGGCACCACGATCACGGCCGCCGCCCGGCTCGGCAAGTTCGTCGTGCTGTCCTGCGGCGACGAGCTGCACCTCGTGTTCCACCTCGCGAAGGCGGGGTGGCTGCGTTGGTACGAGACGCTGCCGACGACGCTCATCAAACCCGGCAAGTCGCCGATCGCTCTGCGCATCGCGCTCGACGACGACAGCGGTTTCGACCTGACCGAGGCCGGAACGAAGAAGTCGCTCGCCGTCTACGTCGTCCGCGACCCGCAGGAGGTGCCGGGCATCGAGCGGCTCGGGCCCGACCCGCTCGACTCCGCCTTCGACCGCGACGCCTTCGCCGGGCTGCTGGAGGACCGGCGGATGCAGATCAAGGGGCTGCTGCGCGACCAGGCGGTGATCGCGGGGATCGGCAACGCCTACTCCGACGAGATCCTGCACGCCGCCCGGATGTCGCCGTACGCGATCGCCGGGAAGCTCGACGATGCCGAGATCGACCGCCTGTTCGACGCGATGCGCGAGACGCTGACCGAAGCGGTCGCCGAGGCATCGGGCAAGCCGCCCGCCGACCTCAAGGATGCCAAGCGCCGCGGGATGCAGGTGCATGCGCGTCGCGGCGAGACGTGCCCCGTCTGCGGCGACACCGTCCGCAGCGTGTTCTTCGCCGACCGCTCGCTCGAGTACTGCCCCACCTGCCAGACCGGCGGCAAGGTGCTCGCCGACCGCCGTCTCTCTCGACTGCTGAAGTGATCGCGGCCCTGCCGGTCCATGTCTTGGAATGAAATGCGCGCAGGTGCGTTGAGTACACTCAGAGCAACAACGTGCTCCGGGGTCGGTGGGAATCCGAACCGGCGGTGACAGTCCGCGAGCGTCTCGAGAGATCGGGATGCCGATCCGGTGGAATTCCGGGACCGACGGTGATGCGAGGGAGACCTCGCTAGTCCGGAAGGGAGGCAGCACGAGACGCATGCGTGCGTCCGTTCCGCCATCCCTGTCTGACCCCGGAGCCTCAGAGGAGGACGACGGATGGCAGTGAACGCGGCAGAGCGCAGCGCGATGGATCGCGCGCTCCAGCTCGCCACGCGCGGACCCCGTGGGGCGAACCCGCAGGTCGGCGCGGTCATCCTCTCCCCCGATGGCACGGTCCTCGCCGAGGGCTGGCATCACGGAGCAGGCACCCCGCACGCCGAGGTCGACGCGCTGTCGAAGCTCGCACCGGGCGATGCCCGCGGCGCCACCGCCGTCGTGACGCTCGAGCCCTGCAACCACACCGGCCGCACCGGGCCCTGCGCCGTCGCGCTCATCGAGGCAGGTGTCGCGCGGGTCGTGTACGCCCTCGACGATCCCGGCGCCGAATCGGGAGGCGGAGCGGACCGCCTGCGCGCCGCCGGCGTCGACGTCGAATCGGGTGAGCAGGCAGACGCCGCGCACGCGCTCATCGAGGGCTGGCTCATGGCGCAGCGGTTGGGACGCCCGCACATCACGGTCAAATGGGCGCAGAGCCTCGACGGCCGCGCTGCCGCTGCCGACGGCTCGAGCCAGTGGATCACCGGGCCTGCCGCGCGCGCCGACGTGCACCGCCGCCGCGCGGACGCCGACGCGATCGTCGTGGGCACCGGCACCGTGCTCGCCGACGACCCGGCGCTCACCGCCCGCGACGGCGACGATCTGCTGCCGCACCAGCCCGTCCCGGTCGTCATCGGTTCGCGCCCGACGCCGACGGACGCCGCGGTGCACCGCCATCCGCACTCCCCGCTCTTCTACGACACCCGTGATCTGCGCACGGTGACCGCCGATCTGCACGCGCGCGGCATCCAGAGCGTCTTCGTCGAGGGCGGGCCGACCCTGGCCAGCGCCTTCATCGAGGCGGGCCTGGCCGACCGGGTGCTCGCCTACATCGCGCCGGTGCTGCTCGGCGGCGACAAGCTCGCTCTCGGCGACATCGGCGTGGCGTCGATCGACCATGCGCGCCGCCTCACGATCGACGAGTGGGTCCCGCTCGGACGCGACCTGCTCGCCATCGCACACCCCGCAGTAGCGACAGACCCTCAGAACCAGAACGGAGCCGCCTGATGTTCACCGGAATCATCGAGGAGATGGGCGAGATCACCGCGATCGCGCCCGCGGGAGACGGCTGGCGCCTGACCGTGCGGGCCCCGCGCGCCGCAGCGGATGCCGTGCACGGCGAGTCCATCGCCGTCTCGGGCGTGTGCCTCACGGTCGTCGGCTCGACTGCCGACACCTTCGACACCGACGTGATGAAGCAGACGCTCGACGTCGCCGCGATCGGATCGGCGACGGTCGGCACCCGCGTCAACATCGAGAAGGCCATGCCGGTCGGTGCACGACTGGGCGGACACATCGTGCAGGGTCATGTCGACGGAGTCGGCGACGTGCTCGAGGTGCGACCCGGTGCCCAGTGGAGCGTCCTGCGCATCAGCCTGCCGTCCGACCTCGCCCCGCTCGTGGTCGACAAGGGATCCATCTCCGTCGACGGAACATCACTGACCGTGAGCGCCGTCAGCGAGCCCGCCGACCCCTCCCCCTGGTTCGAGGTCTCGCTCATCCCGGAGACCCTCGCCGCGACGACCCTCGGCAGCCGTGCCGTAGGAGACCGCGTGAACCTCGAGACCGACATCCTCGCCCGCCACGTCGAGCGCCTGCTCGCGTTCCGCGCCGCACCGGAAGGAGGCTCGCGATGAGCCTTTCCACGATCGCCGAGGCCCTGGAGGCGCTGCGCGCCGGGCGCCCCGTGCTCGTCGCCGACGACGAGAACCGCGAGAACGAAGGCGACGTGATCCTGTCGGCCGAGCTCGCCACGCCCGAGTGGGTGGCCTGGACGGTGCGCTGGTCGTCCGGCTTCATCTGCGCCCCGATGCCGACCGACCTCGCCGACCACCTGAACCTGCCGCCGATGGTGGCCGCCAGCGAAGACGCTCGCTCGACGGCGTACACCGTGAGTGTGGACGCGGCCGAGGGCGTGACCACCGGCATCAGCGCCCACGACCGCGCGCACACGCTGAACGTGCTGGCGAACCCGGGTTCGACGGCGACGAGCATCATCCGTCCGGGCCATGTCCTGCCGCTGCGCGCCGTCGACGGTGGCGTGCGCGAGCGCAGTGGTCACACCGAAGCCGCCGTCGAGCTGATGAAACTCGCGGGCCTGCGTCCGGTCGGCGCGATCGCCGAGGTGGTCGCGGAAGACGGCAGCATGATGCGCCTGCCCGGGCTGATCGAACTGGGCGCTCGCGACGGTGTGCCGGTCATCACGATCGAGCAGCTCATCGCGCACCTCAACGAGATCGACCCCGAAGGCGCCACGCCCTCGGCGCATCGCGGGCGCCGAGTGAGCCTGCGTGCCGACGCCACGGTGCCGACGACCCACGGGACCTTCCGGTTCCTCGCCTACAAGGACCGCGTCACCGGGACCGACCACATCGCCGTCGTCTCGGGAGAACTCGGCGAGACGGCTCTCGTCCGCGTGCATTCGGAATGCCTGACCGGCGAGGCGTTCGGCTCGCTGAAGTGCGAGTGCGGCCCGCAGCTGGATTCGGCGCTCGATGCGATCGAGAAGCAGGGCGGCGTCGTCATCTACATGCGCGGTCACGAGGGACGCGGCATCGGCCTCATCAACAAGCTGCGGGCATACAGCCTGCAGGAGGAGGGCCTCGACACGGTCGACGCGAACCTCGCCCTCGGCCTGCCCGCCGACGCGCGCGACTATGCCGCAGCAGCGGGCATCCTCGCCGATCTCGGCGTGTCGAAGGTGCGGCTGCTGACGAACAACACCGACAAGGTGGAGCAGCTGCGCGAGCTGGGACTCGACGTCATCGAGCAGGTCCCCCTGATCGTGGGCGTCGGACCGAACAACCATCAGTACCTGGAGACCAAGCGTGACCGGATGGGTCACATCATCGGCGAAGCGGAACTCGCAGAGGCGCTCGCCCACGGGAAGGACGAGAAATGAGCGGCGCAGGAGCACCCGAGACCGGCGACATCGATGGACGCGGCCTGAACGTCGTGATCGTCGCCGGTACCTGGCACGAGACCATCTCGAACGGCCTGATCGCCGGCGCGGAACGCGTGCTGAACGAGGCGCAGGCCTCGCATCGCCTCGTGCGGGTGCCCGGCTCGTTCGAGCTCGCTCTCGCTGCACAGGCCGCCTTCGCCGGCGGCGCCGATGCGGTCGTCGCGCTCGGCGTCATCATCCGCGGCGGCACCCCGCACTTCGAGTACGTGTCGGCAGCGACCACCGACGGCCTCACCCGCGTCGCGCTCGACGCCGGCAAGCCGGTCGGGTTCGGCGTGCTGACCCTCGATGACGAGCAGCAGGGTCTCGACCGCGCGGGCCTGGAAGGCTCCAAGGAAGACAAGGGCGCCGAGGCGGCGGACGCGGCACTGCGCACCGCCCTCGTCGTCCGCGAACTGCGCGGCTGAGACGGGCCCCACCGCGCAGGTCAGCCTGGCCTTGCTAGCGCAGACCGACCCGTACCTCCTACGGTGAGGGCATGGAGACTCTGCGCCACATCGTGCTGTTCGTCCACCTCATCGGCTTCGCCGTGCTCTTCGGAGCGTGGGCGGTCCAGGCGTTCGGCGGCAAGCGCGAGTTCACGCGTCTGATGAACATCGGCATGGCGATCGCCGCGGTCGCCGGCCTCGCTCTCGCCGCCCCCTGGGGAATCTCGTACGAGCTCAACTACGTCAAGATCGGCGTCAAGCTCGTGATCCTGCTCGTCATCGGTGCGCTCCTCGGAATCGGTCTGGGCCGTCAGCGCCGCGGAGCAGCCATCCCCCCGGCGGTGTTCTGGCTCGTCGGCATCCTCACCGCCGCCAACGCCGCCATCGCTGCGATCTGGCGCTGAGCGCGAGCGCTCAGCGTTTTCGCGGCGGCGCCGTGCTCTCCCGCACGACCAGCTCGGTGCTCACGAGCGGCGTCTGCTGACGCCCGCTGCCGTCGAGCTCGGCGAGCAACGCATCCACCGCGAGGGCCCCGACCCGCTCCGGATGCTGCTGCACCGTGGTCAGTGGCGGCCACAGCTGCGCGGCGTCCGGCAACCCGTCGAAGCCGACGAGGCTCACATCGCCCGGCACCTCGCATCCGGCCTCCCGGAACGCGCGGAGCACGCCGATCGCCATCTGGTCATTCGCGACGAACACCGCGGTGACGCCGTCCATCTCGCGGAGCCGGAGACCCGCCTCGTACCCCGACGCGGCGGACCAGTCGCCCTGCAACGGTTCCGGCACCGGGCGTCGGTGCTTCTCGAGCGTCTCCCGCCAGGCATCGCGACGCCGTTCCGCGGAGTACGAGCGCGCGGGACCGGTGACGTGCCACACCGTGTCGTGTCCGAGTTCGAGCAGATGCTCGGTCGCCAGCCGCGCACCCTGCGCCTGGTCGGTGTCGACGAACGGCAGCGTCTCGCCGCGGTTGGAGTCGACGAACACCACGGGCAGGGCATCGGGGATCTCGATATCGGCCTCGTCGAGCTGGTGTGCCTCGATCACGATGATGATCCCGTCGACCGCGTGCTCCTCCAGGCGCCGGAACGCACCGGCCACGGTCTCGCCGGCACTCGACTCCACGGGGATGAGGGTGAGCGCGTAGCCGAGCTGGGCGGCGCGCACCGCGATCGCGTCGAGCGTGCGCTGGTTGCCGTAGGAGCTGAACGAGAACATCACGACGCCGATCGTGCGGAATCGCCCTGACCGCAACGCGCGGGCTGCGCTGTTGGGGCGGTAGCCGAGGCTCTGCATCGCGGCTTCGACGCGCTCGCGGGTGGCGGCACCGACGTATCCCCTGGCGTTCACGACGCGGGAGACCGTCTGTCCGGAGACGCCGGCCTCGCGGGCGACGTCTTCCATCGAAGGCTCACGACGACGTGCCGACGTCTCTGTCGGATGCTCTGGGGTCACGATCACCCATCCCCTCATATGTTGACGTTGACACACTAGCAGCGCATCGCATATGTTGACGTTGACACACGGCGCACGGTGCGCCGGAACCGTAAGAAGGAATCGTCGATGACGACTGAAACCCCCGCAGCCCTGGGCGCCTCCGGCCTCCGGCGCCGCGACAAGCGCGACTGGAAGGGCTGGGCCTTCGTCGGCCCGTTCATGGTCGTCTTCGCCCTGGTGTTCCTGACACCGCTCGCCTACGCGCTGTACCTGAGCTTCTTCCAGGAGAAGCTCATCGGAGGCAACGCCTTCGTCGGCCTGGACAACTACGTCCGCGCGCTCACCGACCCGCAGTTCTGGGAGGCGTTCGGCCGCGTGCTGATCTTCCTCGTCGTGCAGGTGCCGATCATGCTGGTCCTCGCCCTCGGCGCCGCCCTCGCCATCGACAGCGCACGTCTGCGCGGAGCATCCTTCTTCCGCATCCTGATCTTCCTTCCCTACGCCGTGCCCGCCGTCGTCGCGGTGCTGATGTGGGGCTACATCTACGGCGACCAGTTCGGACTCACGAGCAACATCAACGACTTCCTCGGAGTCGATGCGATCACGCCGTTCGCCAAGGAGTGGATGCTGGTTTCGATCGGCAACATCGTCACGTGGGAGTTCGTCGGCTACAACATGCTGATCTTCTACTCGTCACTCAAGACCATCCCGACCGACATGTACGAGGCCGCATCCCTCGACGGAGCGGGGGCATGGCGCACGATCTTCTCGATCAAGATCCCCTCCGTGCGCGGCGCGCTCGTGATCGCGACGATCTTCTCGATCATCGGCAGCTTCCAGCTCTTCAACGAGCCGAACATCCTGCGGCCCCTGGCTCCGAACGTGATCACCACGTTCTTCACGCCGAACATGTACGCCTACAACCTGTCGTTCGCCGGACAGCAGTTCAACTACGCCGCCACGATCGCCATCATCATGGGCATCATCACCGCGGTCATCGCCTACGTCGTGCAGCTGCGCGGCTCGAAGTCGGAGGTGCGCTGACATGGCACTCCCCCTCGCCCGCCCCTCGCACCGACGTCACGATCCGCTGAACCCGCGCAAGTCCAACACGCTGCTGATCGTCATGATCGTCTACGCGCTGTACACGCTCGTGCCCCTGGTCTGGCTGCTGTTCAGCTCGACGAAGACGCAGGCGGGACTCTTCAGCTCCTTCGGGCTCTGGTTCTCGGACGACTTCGCGTTCTTCGACAACCTCGTCGCCACGTTCTCCTACCGCGACGGCATCTTTCTGCGCTGGCTCGGCAACACGCTCCTGTACGTCGTGGTCGGCGCGGGCGGCGCGACTCTGCTCGCCACACTGGCCGGCTACGGCCTCGCGAAGTTCCGCTTCCCGGGTCGGCGCGCGGTCTTCGCCGTCGTCCTCGGAGCAGTCGCCGTTCCCGGCACGGCACTCGCCGTACCGACGTTCCTGCTGTTCAGCGAGCTGGGCCTGACCAACACCCCCTGGGCCGTGATCATCCCGTCTCTCATCAGCCCCTTCGGGCTGTACCTGATCTGGGTCTTCGCCTCCGAGTCCGTGCCGACCGAGCTGCTGGAGGCCGCGCGCATCGACGGCGCCGGAGAGTTCCGCACGTTCTTCACGATCTCGATGCGCCTGCTCGCGCCGGGCATCGTGACGGTCGCGCTGTTCACGGTCGTGGCGACCTGGAACAACTACTTCCTCCCGCTGATCATGCTGTCGGATCCCGCCTGGTATCCCCTCACGGTCGGTCTGAACCAGTGGAGCGCCCAGGCCATCGGCGCCGGCTCCCAGCCGATCTACAACCTCGTGATCATGGGCTCGCTGCTCACGATCATCCCGATCGTCATCGCCTTCCTGCTGCTGCAGCGCTTCTGGCAGTCAGGTCTCACCGCGGGAAGCGTCAAGCAGTAGCCCCGCACTCCTTCCTCACCCCCTCGCGATCCGATGCTGGATCGCACCCCCGAAAGGACACAGCAATGAAGCACCTTCCCTCACCGACACGGCGCGCCCTCGCGGTGCTCGCCGCAGGAACCGTGGCAGCACTGGCGCTGGCCGGCTGCAGCACCGGCAGCGACGCCGGCAGCGGCTCCGGCTCCGACGCCGGATCCGGCTCCTTCGACTCCGTCGAGGCCGCGCTCGAGAAGGGCGGCGAGATCACGTACTGGTCGTGGACGCCGTCTGCCGAGGCTCAGGTCGAGGCGTTCCAGAAGGAATACCCGAACGTCAAGGTCAACCTCGTCAACGCCGGCACCAACAACGAGGAGTACACGAAGCTGCAGAACGCGATCAAGGCAGGCTCCGGCGCGCCCGACGTCGTACAGATCGAGTACTACGCGTTCCCGCAGTTCGCACTGACCGACGCCTTCGCCGATCTGTCGAAGTACGGCTTCGCCGACTTCGAGGACGACTACACCGCATCCACCTGGAACTCGGTCACCGCCGGCGACGCCATCTACGGCCTGCCGCAGGACTCCGGCCCCATGGCGCTGTTCTACAACAAGACCGTGTTCGACGCCGCGGGCGTCGAAGTGCCGACCACCTGGGACGAGTACTACGAGGCGGCGAAGAAGATCCACGCCGCGAACCCCGACGCCTACATCACCAACGACACCGGCGACGCCGGCTTCGCGACCTCCATGATCTGGCAGGCCGGAGGCAAGCCGTTCGAGACCTCGGGCACCGATGTCACGATCGACCTGCAGGACGAAGGGTCGAAGAAGTGGACCGAGAACTGGAACCGCCTCGTCGAGGAGGACCTCGTCGCGCCCTACGGCAGCTGGAGCGACGAGTGGTTCCGCGGCCTCGGTGACGGCAGCCTCGCCACCCTCGTGATCGGCGCCTGGATGCCCGGCAACCTCATCACCGGCGCCCCCGACGGCGCAGGCGACTGGCGCGTCGCGCCGATGCCGACCTACGACGGCACTCCGGCGAGCGCCGAGAACGGCGGTGGCGGTCAGGCCGTCACGACGCAGAGCAAGAACCCGGAGCTCGCGGCCGGCTTCCTGTGGTGGCTGAACAACTCGGAGGAAAGCATCTCGATCTTCCTCGAGTCAGGCGGCTTCCCGTCGACGACCGCCGAGCTCTCCAGCGAAGAGTTCCTCGCCGATGCTCCGGAGTACTTCGGTGGCCAGAAGATCAACGAGGTCCTCGCGGCCGCAGCCGACGACGTGGTCGAGGACTGGAGCTACCTGCCCTACCAGGTGTACGCGAACAGCATCTTCGGCGACACCGTGGGCCAGTCGTACCAGAACGGCACCGACCTGAACGAGGGCCTGACGGCCTGGCAGGACGCGCTGGTCGAGTACGGCAACGCGCAGGGCTTCACCGTCAACAAGTAACACCCGTGGCTGAGCCGGCCCCAGAGCGGGGCCGGCTCAGCTCCTCGATCGAAAGCACTCCGACACGTGACCACGTTCTCTCTCGGCGACACCGACTTCCTCCGCGACGGTCAGCCGCATCAGGTGATCTCCGGCGCCATCCACTACTTCCGGGTGCACCCGGACCTGTGGCAGGACCGCATCCGCAAGGCACGGCTGATGGGCCTGAACACGATCGAGACGTATGTCGCCTGGAACGCGCACGCCCCGCGGCGCGGTGAGTGGGACACGACCGGGTGGAACGATCTCGGACGCTTCCTCGACCTCGTTCATGCCGAGGGTCTGGATGCGATCGTGCGCCCGGGTCCCTACATCTGCGCCGAGTGGCACAACGGCGGTCTGCCGGTGTGGCTGACCGGGAGCATGGAGAACCTGCGATCGTCGGCTCCCGACTTCCTCGTCGAGGTGAGCGCCTACCTGCGACGCGTGTACGACATCGTCGCGCCGCGCCAGATCGACCGGGGCGGACCCGTCGTGCTCGTGCAGATCGAGAACGAATACGGCGCCTACGGAGCGGACAAGGCCTACCTCGAGGCACTGGTCGCCGTCACGCGGGACGCCGGCATCACGGTGCCGCTGACGACCGTGGATCAACCCGTGGATCAGATGCTGAGCGACGGCAGCCTCCCCGAGCTGCACAAGACCGGCTCCTTCGGATCCCGCAGCGCGGAACGCCTCGCGACCCTGCGCCGGCACCAGCCGACCGGCCCCCTGATGTGCTCGGAGTTCTGGGACGGCTGGTTCGACTGGTGGGGCGGAGTGCATCACACGACCGACGTCACCGCTGCCGCAGCCGACCTCGACGCCCTGCTCGCCGCCGGAGCATCGGTCAACATCTACATGTTCCACGGCGGCACGAACTTCGGGCTCACCAACGGCGCGAACGACAAGGGTCGCTACCTGCCGCTCGTGACCTCCTACGACTACGACGCGCCGCTCGACGAGGCCGGCACCCCCACGGAGAAGTTCTTCGCCTTCCGAGAGGTGATCGCGAAGTACGCCCCGGTGCCGGAAGAGGTGCCAGCCTTCGCGAGCGCGGCACCGGCGCTCGAAGTCTCCCTCTCCCCCGTCGGGGCGTGGACGGATGCTGCCGGATCCGGTGCGGTCGCCGCACAGCCGCAGAGCTTCGACGCCCTCGGGCATCTGAGCGCGCTGGTGCGATACGACGTCGACCTCCCGGACGGGAAGGGCGGCCAGTTGCTCATCGACGAGGTGCGCGACCTCGCCTGGGTGAGCGTCGATGGCGTCGCCGTCGGCACGCTCTCCCGCACGCGGCATGACCGTGCGATCCGCATTCCGGCCGGCCGCACCCTCAGCATCCTGGTCGAGGACCAGGGCCGGGTGAACTACGACCACCGGCTCGGCGAGGAGAAGGGGCTGATCGGCGCGGTCACTCTCGACGGCACAGTCGTGACCGGGTGGCGCTCGACACCGCTCGACGTCGCCGCCATCGCCGCCGAGCTCGCCTCGGCACAGCCGACGGATGCTGCGGGAGACGGCCCGCTCGCGTGGACCGCCGAGTTCACAGTGGACACCGCGACCGACCTGTTCCTCGACACCGCACCGTGGAGCAAGGGATACGCGTTCGTCAACGGCTTCTTCCTCGGCCGCTACTGGCGCAACGGGCCGCAGCGCACGCTCTACGTGCCCGCACCGGCGACACGCACCGGCGGCAACCGGCTCGTCGTGCTCGAGCTCGAGCAGATCCTGGCACCCGTCGCCCGCTTCGTCGAGGCACCGGCGCTCGGCGTCACGGAGGAGTGACGCGGGAGCGCATCGGAGCGCGGGAGACGGGCGGATGGTTCACGGCAGCGGCACCAGCGTCGCGTTCACATTCGTCCCCTCGATCGTGACCCACATCATGGTGCACGCCGGCTGCCGACGGCGGTCCGTGGGCGACCCGGGGTTGAGCAGTCGCAGGCCCGCAGGGGACACGGTGTCCCAGGGAATGTGCGAGTGCCCGAATACGAGGAGATCGATGCCGGGGTACGCCTCGTCCATCCGCTCTTCGCGCCTGCGGGACTCCCCCGTCTCATGCACGACGGCGATATCGACGCCCTCGACCGTGAACCGGGCGACCTCCGGCAGGCGTGCCCGCAGCTCGGGGCCGTCGTTGTTGCCGTACACGCCGTGCAGCACCCGCGACCGCGACTCCAGCAGATCGAGTGTGGCTTCGTCGACCCAGTCGCCCGCGTGCACCACGATCTCGGCATCGTCCACCGCCTGCAGCACCGCATCCGGCAGCCTTCTCGCCCGCTTCGGCACGTGGGTGTCGGCCAGGAGCAGCATCCTCGTGGTCATCGTTCCTCCCGCCTTTCGCCGCCCTCGACTCTACGCATCCGGATCGCGCGCCGAATGACACGCGAAACGCGTACACAGCCAACACTCAGGAAGGCGTAAACTCGCCGAGTCCCCGGTATACCAAAGGGGCTGAACGGAGGAGCCTCATGAGTACTGCCACTGCGCCCGCGAACCCGCGCTCGCGCGTCATCACCGCGAGTCTGGTCGGCACGACCATCGAGTTCTACGACTTCTACGCGTATGCGACGGCGGCCGTTCTCGTGTTCCCCGTGCTGTTCTTCCCGACCGGAGACGACACCACCTCGCTCCTGTCGTCGTTCGCCGTCTTCGGTGCGGCGATGGTCGCGCGTCCCATCGGCGCCGTGGTCTTCGGCCACTTCGGCGACAAGTTCGGCCGCAAGGCCACCCTCGTGGCATCGCTGCTGACCATGGGAATCGCGACCTTCGTGATCGGTCTGCTCCCCACGTACCAGGACATCGGCTGGTGGGCAGCGCTCCTGCTGCTGATCCTGCGTCTCGCCCAGGGCTTCGCGCTCGGTGGCGAGTGGTCGGGTGCCGCGCTGGTCGCCACCGAGAACGCCCCGAAAGGCAAGCGCGCCTGGTACGGCACCTTCCCGCAGCTGGGTGCACCGCTCGGCTTCATCATCGCCAACTTCCTCTTCCTCTCGATCAACTGGCTGCTGCCGCACGCCGAGAACCCGGTCCTCAAGTCCGAGGCGTTCCTCTCCTGGGGCTGGCGCATCCCGTTCCTCTTCTCGGCCGTCATGGTGATCATCGGCCTGTGGGTGCGACTGAAGCTCGTCGAGTCCGACACGTTCAAGAAGGCCGAGACGAAGGGCGTGATCCGCAAGCTCCCGCTCGCGACGGTGTTCCGTCACCACTGGAAGCAGCTGATCCTCGGCACGTTCATCATGCTGGCGACCTACGTGCTGTTCTATCTGATGACCAACTTCACGCTCGCCTACGGCACCAAGCCCGCGTCGCTCGAGACCGCTTCGGCCGCCGCGAAAGCCGCAGCCGAAGCGACGGGCGCACCGTTCGACCCGACCAAGTTCGCGGCACAGTTCTACCCCGGCCTCGGATTCGGCTACACCGACTTCGTGCTGATGCAGATCATCGGCGTGGTGTTCTTCGGGATCTTCACGCTGCTCTCCGGGCCGATCGCCGACGCTGTCGGACGCCGGAAGCTGCTGCTCTGGGTCACGGGCGCGATCATCGTGTTCGGCTTCACGTTCAACACGTTCCTCCTCCCCGCCGTCGACCCGAAGTTCACCGGTGCACTCGCTCAGGCGTTCCTCGTGTTCGGGTTCATGCTGATGGGGGCGACGTTCGGCCCGATGGGCGCGCTGCTCCCCGAGCTGTTCCCGACGAACGTGAGGTACACGGGGTCGGCGATCGCCTACAACGTGTCGTCGATCCTCGGCGCGGCTGTGGCGCCTCTGATCGCGCTCTGGCTGTGGGCGCTCGGCGACGGCGCGCCGTGGCTGGTGGGCCTCTACCTGTCCGCGATGGGTGTGCTGACCTTCGTCGCACTGCTCCTCTCCCCCGAGACGAAGGACCACGACTACGACGACGACCTCGGGGTCGCCGCCGCCGTCGAGCTCTGATCACGGAGAGCGGCAGCCGCCGGCGTCGGAGGCTGCCGCTCCCGCAGGACTCAGATCAGCACGCGGGCGTGACGCCCGTCAGAGGACGATGACCTCGCAGTAGCGCGCCGCCGTCTTCGCGAGCTTCCGGTCGAGCGTGAGCAGCGGGATGCCGAGGGCCTCGGCGAGCGCGACATACCCGGCGTCGTAGGCGGTGACATCGTCCCGCAGCATCCAGATCCGCGGTATCAGCCGGCGCAGCGGATGCCGCGTGATCTGCAGCTCGCCGAAGAGGTCGAGCGCCTCCCGCGCGCGGTGAGCCGGCAGGCCATCGTGGAGCGTCTGACGCCGCAACACCGAGAGCACCTCGATGTCGAGCCCGGCGTGTGCGTGAAAGTCGTCGCCGTTCACCCAGTCACTCGTGCCCAGCAGGGCATCGATCGCTGCGGAGGCATCGAGCACGACCGCGGTGCTCATGGGGCGAGCTCGTCGTCCCTGTCGGCACGAGCCGCGTCACGCGCCGCGAGGATCTGACTGCGTGTGAGCGCGCTTCCGTCACTCACCGACCTCGCGCGCGCTGCGGCGATGATCTCCGCGTTCGTCCGGTACTGCACGAGGTCCGCGAGTTCGCGGGCCACGTAGTCGGACAGCGACATGCGCTCCGCGGCGGCGCGTTCCTTGAGGCGTGCATGAACATCGTCCGGGAGATTTCGTACCTGCAGCATCCGACCCACTCTTCCAGGATCGCATGTGTTGCGCATGCGCGAAAGAGCGAGCTGGGGATAATCCGCGCGGTCGAACTCAGATCAATACGCGGCGGTGATCGTGCGGGCGGCACCGTCCACGACCATGGTGCCGCCGTACGGCAGAATCCACTGCGGACGCGTGTGCCCGAACGGCGGACCGACGCAGATGACGGCCGCGGAGTTGTAACGGGTCACGACGTCGATGACCGCGTCTCGCTGCGCCGCACGGAGTGTCTCAGCCTCAGCGGGCGTGGGGCGGAACTCGAAATCGCTCACCGGCGGGCGCGCGACCACGACCGCGGAGACCGCGGTGAGGATCCCTCGCTCGCCGAGCCCTCGCAGCCACCGGGCGACCCAGCCGGCGGGCGGCCGCTCCTCGCTCGTCTCGAGCAGCAGGATCGCGCCCTCGAGCTGCTCCGCAGCCGGGAGTCGGCCGACGAATGCGAGACCATCGATCACCTCGAGGCATCCGCCCCAGGTCGTGCCCTCGACGCGCACGGCGGGCCCGGCCCACGTCCACGGGTCGGTCGGGATGCGATCGCCGAATTCCACGAGCGCTCGGGGGTCTGCCCACCGCCGCCCGACATCCTCCGACTCCCCCGGTTCGGTGATCTCCAGCGCGCCGCCCTCCAGCAGCAGCGCGCGCAGCGACCGCAGGTGGATGCTGTCCACCTGCGGTCCGGGCCCGAGGTGCACGGCTGTCGATCCGCCGTAGTAGCCCTGCACCCCGAGCCCCCAGAGCCAGTTGAGGATGTTCGTATTGTCGCTGTATCCCACGAACGGCTTCGGATCGACCACCGGAAGCGTGGGGTCGAGGTGCGGGACGACGAGGATCTGGTCATCCCCGCCGATCGTGGCGAGGATCGCCCGGATTGTGGGATCGGCGAAAGCCGCATTCACGTCGGCGGCGCGTGCCTGCGGGCTCGCGTCGAGCTCACGCGTGGTCGGGTACTCCACCGGAATCAGGCCGGTGTGCTCCTCGAGACGGCGCAGCGCCTGTGCGTGGAGTTCCGGCGCGACCGCGGGCGCCGCGAACGCAGGCGAGAGGATGGCAACACGATCGCCGGGGACGAGCTTCGGAGCGGTCAGCATCCCACCAGTCTCACACGTCAACAGAAATTGACATTTCTGCAGCAGTCAACAAGAATTGACGCAGGAGGTGCATCATGACAATGCCGATCGCGATCGCACAGGACGATGGCAGCGAGCCCCTGGCCGCGCTGCACAGGCTCGCCGAGACGCGTAAGGAGATCGCCCGCGCCGAGGAGGCGAATGTGCGCCGCGCCCGCAACCTCGGATACTCGTGGCAGGCGATCGCGAGCGCGCTCGGCGTGAGCAAGCAGGCCGCGCACCGGCGGTTCGGTCGCTCCTGACGCCCGGCCCCGACACCGCGCACCCTTACAGCCCGCCCATAGGATTCGGCCGCGAACGAAGTACGGTCGAAGTACCATCTCCAGATCGAGGTCCCGCATGTCCGGTTCGGCGACAGCACGCCGCCGCGGACGTGGCGCACAGCCCGAAGGCCCGCGCGCCACCTTCCGCCAGCTCCTCCCCTTCCTCTTCGAACACAAGCGAACCCTGATCGTGGTCGCCGTGCTCAGCGTCGTCGGTGCCGCCACGTCTCTCGTGCAACCCCTGCTCGTCGGCCAGGTCATCGAGGCGGTGCAGTCCGACACCGGGATCGGGATCCTCGTGTGGCTGCTCGTCGGCTTCGTGATCGTGTCGTCCGTCATCTCGGGCTTTCAGCACTATCTGCTCCAGCGCACCGGCACCGCGGTCGTGCACTCGAGCCGCCGCAAGCTGATCGCCCGCATCCTGCACCTGCCGACCTCCGAGTTCGATGCCCGCCGCACCGGCGACCTCGTCTCCCGCGTTGGCACCGACACGACCCTCCTCTACGCCGTGCTCACGCAGGGCCTCGCGGATGCCGTCGGCAGCGCCGTGCTCTTCCTCGGCGCGCTGATCGCGATGCTTCTGATCGACCCGATCCTCCTGCTGCTCATCGTGGTGGTGATCGGCATCTCCGTCACGGTCGTCGTGCTGCTCAGCGGCCGCATCCGCACCGCCTCGACCGCGCAGCAGGAGAAAGTCGGCGAACTCGCCTCCGGCGTGGAGCGTGCGGTCGGCTCGATCCGCACCATCCGCGCCTCGGGCGCCACCGAGCGCGAGACGGCCGCGGTGTCGGAGCTCGCCACCGACGCGTACGGCATCGGCGTGCGCATCGCCAAGATCTCGTCGATGGTCGTGCCCGTCTCCGGCATCGCGCTGCAGCTGTCGCTGCTCGTGGTCCTCGGCGTCGGCGGGTTCCGGGTGGCCGCCGGCGCGATCACCATCGCGTCGCTGATCTCGTTCATCATGTTCCTGTTCCTCCTCGTGATGCCGCTCGCCACGACCTTCGGCGCGATCACTTCGGTGAACCAGGCACTCGGCGCACTCGGTCGCATCCAAGAGGTGCTGGACCTGCCGACGGAGTCGCAGGACGACGAGGCCATCGCCGCCGCCCTCCCTCCCGAGGACGCAGCACCCGGCGCACCGGCCATCGAGTTCCGCGACGTGCGCTTCCACTACCCCGCGAACGTGGTGGCAGCCCGTCATGCCGCAGCGAAGGAGGCCCGGAACCTGCTCGCCGACGCGCACCTGGAATCCGCGGAGGGTGCACCGCCGGCCGCGCAGGACCACGAAGTGCTCCGCGGGGTGTCGTTCGCCGTTCCGCGCGGCGCCAGAGTCGCCCTCGTCGGCCCCAGCGGTGCGGGAAAGAGCACGATCCTGTCGCTGATCGAGCGGTTCTACGACCCGACCGGCGGCTCCATCCGCCTGCACGGCCACGACGCGCGCACCTACCCGCGCGACGAGCTGCGCGCCCAGTTCGGGTACGTCGAGCAGGATGCTCCCACCCTCGCCGGCACGCTCGCCGAGAACCTGCGTCTCGCCTCACCCGATGCCTCCGACGCGGACTGTGAACGCGTGCTGCGTGCCGTGAACCTCGGCGACGTGCTCGAACGCAACCCGCTGGGCATCGACGCGCCCGTCGGCGAGGATGGCGTCATGCTGTCCGGCGGCGAGCGCCAGCGTCTCGCGATCGCCCGCGCCCTGCTCACCGATGCTCCGATCCTGCTGCTCGACGAATCGACGTCATCGCTCGACGGCGTGAACGAGCAGCGGATGCGCGAAGCCATCGATGCCGTCTCGACCGACCGCACACTCATCGTGATCGCGCACCGCCTGTCGACCGTGGTCGACAGCGACCTGATCGTGGTGCTGCAGGACGGCGTCGTGGTCGGCCAGGGCACGCACGAGGAGCTCGTGGAGTCGACACCGCTCTACCGCGACCTCGCCCGGCACCAGCTGCTCACCTGATTCTCGTCCGTTCCCGGACGACACGAAGGCGGGACGTCGGAGACCACTCAGCCATGGGTTCGTCTCTGATGTCCCGCCTTCGCGGGTGTGAGGGTGCCGGCTCCCCCGAACCGGCACCGGTCTGGGGCTACGCCTTGGCGAGGCGGTAGCGCAGCGACGCCAGCTCGGCGCGCAGCGCCGCCGGAACCCTGTCGCCGAAGGTGTCGTAGAACTCCTCGGTCAGGTCGGCCTCCGTCTGCCACGCCGCGGCGTCGACGGCGAACAGCTCGTCGAGGTCGGCGGCGGGGATGTGGAGTCCGTCGAGGTTGAGGTCTTCCACGCGCGGCAGGCGTCCGATCGGGCTGTCGACAGCCGGCACGTCGCCGGCGATGCGGCGGATGATCCAGTCGACGACACGCGAGTTGTCGCCGAAGCCGGGCCACAGGAACCGGCCGTCGTCACCGCGACGGAACCAGTTCACCTGGAAGATGCGCGGTGCGCGGTCGAAGCGCAGACCACGACCGACCTTCAGCCAGTGGCCGAAGTAGTCGGCCATGTTGTAGCCGCAGAAGGGCAGCATCGCGAACGGGTCGCGGCGCAGCTCCCCGACCGTGCCCTCGGCCGCAGCCGTGCGCTCCGACGAGATGTTCGAGCCGAGGAAGACACCGTGCGTCCAGTCGGTGGCCTCGACCACGAGCGGGACGTTGCTGGCGCGACGCCCGCCGAAGAGGATGACGTCGAGTGGCACGGCCTCCTCCCAGTCGTCGGAGATCTGCGGGCACTGCGCCGCCGACACCGTGAACCGGGAGTTGGGGTGCGCTGCCGGTCGACCGGAGTCGGGCGTCCACTCGTTGCCCTCCCAGTCGATCAAGTTCGCGGGCGCCTCGTCGGTCAGGCCCTCCCACCACACGTCGCCGTCGGGACGGAGCGCGACGTTGGTGAAGATCGTGTTGCCCCACAGCGTCTCGACCGCCGTGACGTTGGTCGATTCGCCGGTGCCGGGTGCGACGCCGAAGAAGCCGGCCTCGGGGTTGATCGCCCACAGGCGACCGTCTTCGCCCGGACGGATCCAGGCGATGTCGTCACCCAGGGTTTCGACCTTCCACCCCGGGATCGTGGGGCGGAGCATGGCGAGGTTCGTCTTGCCGCACGCCGAGGGGAACGCGGCCGCGACGTGGTACGCCTTGCCCTGCGGGTCGATCACGCGGATGAGCAGCATGTGCTCGGCGAGCCAGCCCTCGTCACGGGCGATCACCGAGGCGATGCGCAGCGCGAAGCACTTCTTGGCGAGGATCGCGTTGCCGCCGTAGCCCGAACCGTAGGAGTAGACCTCGAGCGTCTCGGGGAAGTGGACGATGTACTTGTCGTCGTTGCAGGGCCACTCGACGTCGTTCTCGCCCGGGGCGAGGGGCGCGCCGACCGTGTGCACGGTCTTGACCCACGGAGCCCCCTCGGCGATCTGACGCGTGACGGCATCGCCGACGCGCGTCATGATGCCGATCGACGCGACCGCGTAGGCGCTGTCGGTGATCTGCACGCCGATGTGCGAGAGCGGGCCGCCCACGCGTCCCATCGAAAACGGCACGACGTACATCGTGCGGCCGCGCATCGATCCCTCGAAGATCTCGTCCATCTTCGAGTGCATCTCGGCGGGGTCCGCCCAGTTGTTCGTGGGGCCGGCATCCTCTTCGCGCTCGGAGGCGATGAACGTGCGTCCCTCGGTGCGGGCGACGTCGCTGGGGTGCGAGCGGGCGAGGTAGGAGCCGGGACGCCACTCGGGGTTGAGCTTGATGAGCTTGCCCTCGTCGACGAGGCCGTGCAGCAGCCAGTCGTTCTCGGCGCGCGAGCCGTCGACCCAGTGCACGGAGTCGGGCTGGGTGAGAACGCGGATCTCCTCGACCCACGCGGCCAGCTCGGCCATGGCGGGGGTGTCATACGTCGGAGCCGCGCCGAACGTACGCGTCGGTGCGACGGGAGACGTGCGAGGGGTGAAGACTTCGGCGAAGGCCATGACGTGTGCTCCTTTGAATTGTGGGGCGTTGCACCTATCTTCTTCCGCTTCCGACCGGACTTTCGGACAAACCGGGCGATAAGAACTGCAATTCTTTCGCTACACTCAAGGAATGGCGTCCTCCGGCATACACCTCACGACTCTCGGTCATCGCATCCGTCACCACCGGCTCGAGAAGGGGTTCACCCTCGACGAGCTCGGCGCGCTGGTCGGCGTCGCCGGGTCGCAGCTCAGCCTGATCGAGAACGGCAAGCGCGAACCCAAGCTGTCGCTGCTGCAGGCGATCGCGCACGCCACGAGCACCGAGGTGACCGACCTCATCTCGGGTGAGCCGCCGAACCGTCGCGCCGCGCTGGAGATCGAACTCGAACGCGCCCAGGAGAGCCCCGTCTTCCGGCAGCTCGGCGTCGCGCCCGTGCGCGTGACCAAGGGCATGAGCGACGAGACGATCGAGTCAGTGCTCGGACTGCACCGCGAACTGCAGCGTCGCGAACGCGAAGCCATCGCCACCCCGGAGGAGGCACGGCGCGCGAACACCGAGATGCGGCTGCGCATGCGCGCGCAGAACAACTACCTCCCCGAGATCGAGAAGCTCGCCGAGAAGCATCTGAAGGCCGCCGGGCACGTGCAGGGCGCGCTCACCCACCGCACGGTGAGCATCATGGCCGAGAAGCTCGGCTTCGAGCTGATCTACGTCAACGACCTGCCCCATTCCACACGATCGGTCACCGACCTCGAGAACGGGCGGATCTACCTGCCGCCGGCATCGATCCCCGGCGGTCACGGCCTCCGCTCGATGGCCCTGCAGGCCATGGCCCACCGCTACCTGGGGCACACGCCCCCGACCGACTACGCCGACTTCCTGCAGCAGCGACTGGAGATCAACTACTTCGCCGCGTGCTGCCTGATGCCGGAGACGGCCGCCGTCGCGTTCCTGCAGCAGGCCAAGAAGGATCGCAACCTCGCGGTCGAGGACTTCCGCGACGCGTTCGGGGTGACGCACGAGGGAGCCGGTATGCGCATGACGAACCTGCTCACCCAGCACCTCGGGATGTCGCTGCACTTCCTCCGCGTGGACGCCACGGGCGCGATCACGAGGGTCTACGAGAACGACGACCTGCCGCTGCCCATGGACGTCACCGGCGCGGTGGAGGGACAGCGGGTGTGCCGCAAGTTCCAGGCGCGCGCGGCGTTCACCCAGCAGAACCGCACCACGGAGCATCACCAGTACACCGACACGCCCTCGGGCACGTTCTGGTGCTCGACACAGACCGGGGCGTCGACCGACGGAGAGTTCTCCATCACGGTCGGGGTCCCCTTCGACGACGCGCGCTGGTGGCGCGGGCGCGAGACCAGCGATCGCGCCGTGTCGACCTGCCCCGACGAATCCTGCTGCCGTCGCCCCTCCGCCGAGCTCACCGAACGCTGGAACGGCAGGGCCTGGCCGAGCGCGCGCGTGCACACGCACATGTTCTCGCCGCTCCCCCGCGGCGCGTTCCCCGGCGTGGACGACAACGAGGTCTACAACTTCCTCGGTCGGCACGCGAGTGAGTGATTAAGCTATATTCAATTCACTCATTCATTTTCCCGAGGGAGACCTGTGACCGAGCCGACCCCCGCAGACGCACCTGACACGGAGACCTTCACCTCGCGCCGCCACCGCATCACCGCGGGCGGCCGCTCGCTCGACTACACCGCCGGCGCGGGCACCGTGATCGTCCGCGACGACGAGCACCGCCCACTCGCGAGCGTGTTCTACACCTCGTACATCGCCGACCGCGAGGAGGGCGCCCCGGTGCGCCCCGTGACGTTCCTGTTCAACGGCGGCCCCGGTTCGGCGAGCCTCTGGCTCAACATCGGTGGCTTCGGACCGAAGCGCACGCCCACGAACACACCCCTCGCGACGCCGCCCGCCCCCTACGCGAGCGGCGACAACCCGCACACGCTGCTCACCGCCTCCGACCTCGTGTTCATCGACGCGCCCGGCACCGGATACTCACGTCTCCTCGGCGATGCGACCCCGGCAGAGCTGTGGGGCGTCGACCAGGACGTCGCCGCGTTCGCAAAGGCGATCACGCGCTGGCTCACGATCACGAACAACTGGAATGCGCCGCGCTTCCTGTTCGGCGAGTCGTACGGCACCACGCGCGCTGCGTCGCTCGTGCATCGGCTGCAGAACCAGGGCCTCGACTTCAACGGCGTCGTGCTTCTGTCGACCGTGCTCAACTGGGGCGAGAGCAACCTCGGCGGACCCCGCGAGTACATCAATCTGCTCCCTTCGTACGCGGCGACCGCCTGGTACCACGGCAAGGCCCGCACCGGGCACACCGAGCTCGAGCCACTCCTCCTGGAGGCACGTGAGTTCGCGCAGGGTCCGTTCGCCGAGGCGCTGCTACGCGGCGATCTGCTGCCCGCCGACCTCGAGGACGCCGTCGCCGAACGGATGAGCGCCCTCATCGGGCTCGACGCCGACTACCTGAAGAAGCACCACTTCCGCATCGGGATGGAGCAGTACCGCTACGCCCTGCTCGCCGACGAAGGGCGCGTGATCGGCCGCTTCGACACCCGCTTCACCGCCGAGCACCAGTACGTCGTCGGCAACGGCTCGCACGACCCGGCCACCGACGACGCGGCCACCGCCGGCGTCAACAGCGCACACCTCTCGACGTACCGCGCGCACCTCGTGGACGACATCGGCTTCACCAGCGACCTGCACTACCGCCACCTGCACAACATGCCGATCTCCCGCGCATGGGATTGGAAGCACAAGGCACCGGGCGTGGATGCCCCGCAGCTGGTGCCCGACGTCTCCATCGACCTGTCGGCCGCCGTGCGCCGCAACCCGAACCTGAAGGTGTTCGTGATGGGCGGCTTCTACGACCTGGCCACCCCGTTCTTCGGACCCGAGGTCGACGTGGCGCACCTCTATCTGGCGCCGAGCCTGCGCGAGAACATCCGCTTCACGTTCTACGAGTCCGGTCACATGACCTTCGTCGACGAACGGGCGGTGGAGCGCATGAAGAGCGATCTCGACGACTTCTACCGCGACGCCACGACGCACGGATGATCGGGCTCGGGGCCGCGGGTCGGGTCGGCGACCTGGCCTACACCGCCCGCCTCGAGGAGCTCCCGCTGCGGCGCTCGGACGGCGCAGTCCAGGGGAGGATCTCGGCGTTCAGCTACATCGTCGAGGGCACGGATCGCCCCGTGCTGTTCCTCACCAACGGCGGTCCGGGGGTGTCGACGCTCTATCTGCACCTGAGCGGGATCGGGCCGATGCGCGCGCACGTCCCCGTCGACCTCGCCGACGACGGGCTCCCTCCCTACGGCGTGGAGGAGAGCCCGTCGACGATCCTCGACGTCGCCGATCTGGTGTTCCTCGACGCACCCGGTACCGGGTTCGGGGGCTTCGCCGACGATGCCGATGCGTCGGACTTCCGTTCCGTGGAGGGAGACGCCGACGCCATCGCCGCCGCCATCTCGGACTGGGTCGACAGGCACGGTCGCTGGAACTCCCGGAAGTTCTTCCTCGGAGAGAGCTACGGCACCCTGCGTGCGGCATTCCTCGCGACCTCATCGCACAGCATAGACACCGCGCCGCTGGACGGCATGGTGCTGCTGGGGCAGGCCGTCAACATCCAGGAGACGCTGGATCGTCCGGGCAACGTGGTCGGAGCGCTCGCGAACCTGCCGTACAAGGCAGCGACGGCCTGGTATCACGGCGTCGGCTCCCGCGAACACGAGACGGTCGAGGACGCGATCGCCGCGGCACTGGACTTCGCTCGAGGCGACCTCGCCCTCGCGATGCTGCAGGGCGACCAGCTGCCGGCCGACGAGCGTGCCGGGATCTCGGAGCGCCTCTCGCGGATGATCGGGATTCCCACGGGCGAGCTCGCCGACGATCGACTCTGGGTCAGCAAGCAGGACTTCCGCTCGCGCCTGCTCCCCGGACGCGTGCTCGGAGTGACCGACAGTCGGTACTCCGCACCGGCGGCCGACCGCCGCTCCGGTGAGCTCGACCACGACCCCTCCGATGTGGCACTCTCCCCGCGGTACGTGGCGGGACTGCAGCAGTTGATGCGACACGTCTTCGGCACCGCCCCCGCGCAGCCGTATCGCGTGGTCGACCCGGAGGCGGGCCGCGACTGGGAGTGGGACGAGCAGGGCGGTGCGGGGTTCGTCGCCTACGGACGCCCCTCCCCGTTCCGCACGTACCCGTACCCGGCACGGCTGTCACGCTGGATGAAGCAGACACCGCGCGGACGACTGTTCATCGGCACCGGCGTGTACGACTCGCTGACGACCGTCGGCGCGGCCGACCACCTGCTGCGGCAGTGGGGGTTGCCGCGCGAGCGCACCGAGACCCACTGGTACCGCGCCGGGCACATGATGTACAGCGACCCCGAGGTCGCGGTGCGCCTGAACGCCGACCTCCGCGCCTTCCTCACCCGCTGAGGAGCCCGACGAGGCTGCAGATCAGGCCGTGAGCGTCTCCATCGCGAAAGCCGCGAGCGCCACGGCCTGATCGGCGAGGACAGCATCGTCGAACACGACCGTCGGAGAGTGGTTCGGAGACGCCGTCTCGAGGTCGACCTCCGCCGGCGTCGCCCGCAGGAACAGGAACACCCCCGGCACCTGTTCGAGCACGAAGGAGAAGTCCTCCGATCCCATCACGGGGTGCGCGGTCTCCCACACGCGCTCGTCGCCGAAGAGGCCCTGCAGCGTGGCTCGCACCCGCTCCACCACGCGGGCATCGTTCACGGTGGGCGCGCACAGCACGGTCACATCGACCTGGGCCGTGCAACCGTGGGCGGCGGCGATCTCGCGGACGAGCGCCGGGAGCTCCGCCTGCACGCGCGCACTCGACTCGTGCGACAGCACCCGCACCGAGGCGACGAGCGTCGCGGTATCGGCGATGATGTTCCGGGCCGGTCCCCCGGCATGCAACTGCGTGACGCTGAGGACGACCGGATCGAACACGTCGAAACGGCGGGTGACGAAGGTCTGCAGCGCGGTGACGAGTTCGGCGGCGACGGGCACGGGATCGCGGGTCAGGTGCGGGGCCGACGCATGGCCCCCGGCTCCCGTGATGGTGATCTCGACCTCGATCGCGCCGGCCATGAGCGCGCCGGGACGGGTCGAGAACACGCCGTACTCGCCGGGAACGACATGGATGCCGAAGGCCGCGACCGGCCGGGACCCGGTGGTCTCGAGGAGCCCCTCGGCGAGCATCCGCTTCGCGCCGTCGCCGAGCTCCTCGCCGGGCTGGAACATCAGCAGGACATCGCCGTGGAGCTCCTCGCGACGCCCCGCCAGCAAGTGCGCGGCTCCGACGAGACCGGCGACGTGCAGGTCATGCCCGCAGGCGTGCATCCGCTCCCCCGTCGCCGCGTAGTCGAGCCCCGTGTCCTCGACGAGCGGAAGCGCGTCCATGTCGGCACGCAGCAGCACGGTCGGTCCGGGATGCGCGCCGCGCACGACCGCGGCGATCGAGCTCAGGCCCTCACCGAGGACCACCTCGAGTCCGAGGGTCTCCAGCGCGTCGAGCACCCGTCGCTGGGTGCGCGGCAGCTCGAGACCCAGCTCGGGGTCGGCGTGGATGGCGCGGCGCAGGGCCACGAGCTCGGGCAGCAGGACCTGAGCGTCGTCGAGCAGGGTCATTCAGGATCCGATCGAATGGAGGAGGCTGTCGGTGCCGGCGTTCTGGATGCGCGGGATGGCCGCCACGAGCGCCTGTGTGTAGGGATGCTGCGGGTTCGTGACGATCGCGTCGGCATCGCCGTGCTCGACGATCTCGCCGCTGCGCATCACGGCCGTGGTGTCGGCGATGTAGCGCACCGCGGCGAGGTTGTGGGTGATGAACAGCACCGAGAGCTCGAGCTCGCGCTGCAGGTCGCGCATCAGGTTGAGCACCGCGCCCTGCACCGAGGCGTCGAGGGCGGACGTGATCTCATCCGCGATGATCAGGCGCGGCTTCACCGCGAGGCAGCGGGCGATCGCGACGCGTTGCCGCATGCCGCCGGACAGGCTCGACGGATGCAGCTCCGACACACCGGGCTTCAGTCGCACGAGTTCGAGCAGCTCCTTGACGCCGGCCGCACGCGCCTTGGCGTTGCCGGAGCCGTGGGTGGCCAGCGCCTCGTCCAGGGTCTCGCCCACCGACATGCGCGGGTTCAGCGACGAGTACGGGTCCTGGAAGATCATCTGCACGTCTCGGGCGTGGGCCCGGCGATCACGGCGTCCGACCGCGAGGTCTTTGCCGTCGAGCAGGATCCGGCCCGAGGTCGGCTTCTGGAGCCCCGCGACCGTGCGCGCGACGGTGGACTTGCCCGACCCGGATTCGCCCACCAGCCCCACCGTCGTGCCGTGCGGCACCGTGAGCGACACGTCGTCCACCGCATTCACGGCGTGGGGCCCGCGGCCGAATGTGACCACGAGGTTCTCGATGACGAGATCGGCCATCATGCACCCGCCTTCGCGAATTCGTCTTCGTGCACGCCCACGTCCTGCGGGTGCCAGCACGCCACGCGGCCGGAGCCGTGCGCGACCAGCTGAGGGGTCTCGGTGCGGCAGAGCTCGGTGGCGAACGCGCAGCGCGGCGCGAACGCGCAGCCGACCACCGGCTGCGCGAGGTCCGGTGGCTCACCGGGGATCGTCGCGAGCGGTGCCGTGCGGTCGGTGTCGAGATCCGGCAGCGACTCCGCCAGCGCGCGGGTGTACGGATGCGCCAGCCGTTCGGGTTCCGCGAGGTGGCGGACGTCGACGTCTTCGACGATGCGGCCGCCGTACATGACCAGGATGCGCTGGCAGAGCTCGGCCAGCACCGCGATGTCGTGCGAGACGACGATCGCCGCCGCCCCGGTCTCCTCGCACTCGCGGCGGAGCAGGGCGAGCACCCGCTGCTGCACCGTGACGTCGAGCGCCGTGGTCGGCTCGTCGGCGATGATCAGCCGCGGCTTCCCGATCTGCGACATCGCGATGAGCGCACGCTGGCGCATGCCACCGGAGAACTCGTGCGGGAACTGCTTGGCCCGACGCGCCGGATCGGTGATCGACACGGCTGCCAGGGCATCGACGGCCGCGGCATCCGCTTCCCGCCGCGTCGCCTTCTGGTGCACGCGCGGCACCTCGGCAAGCTGCGTGCCCACGCGGAGCGCCGGGTTCAGCGCGGTGAGCGAGTCCTGGAACACGACACCGACCCTCGTGCCGAGCTTCTTCGCCGCACGCTCGCTCGACAGTCCGGACAGCTCCTCTCCTGCGAAGGTGAGGCGCTGCGCGCTGACGGCGGCCCCGGCCGGAGCCAGCTGCGCGATCGCCATCATCGTGACGCTCTTGCCGCTGCCGGACTCGCCGACCACGCCGACGATCTCGCCGGGTGCGATGCGGAACGAGACGTCCTGCACGGGGCGCACCCAGCCGTGCTCACCGGGGAAGGAGACGCTGAGGCCCGCAACGTCCAGCAGCGGTTCCACGTCGTCCCTCCGCTCCTCGACGGCAGTGGTCGAGGAGACGCGGTCAGGATCGCCGAGCTCGCGGACGCTGAGCGTGCGGGTGCGCCCCCGGCCGCGCATGTGGGAGGCCAGCGCCTCGCCGAACATGCCGAACATGATTCCGGCGAGCACGACCATCACACCCGGCCCGACGATCGCGGACGGCTGGCTGTAGACCTGCTCGAAGCCCTCGCTGAGCAGGCGGCCCCAGTCGTACTCGGGCGGCTGCACGCCGACGCCGAGGAAGCTGAGGCTCGACAGGGCGAGGAGTCCCCCGCCGATCGAGATCGTGACGTTGACGATCACCGGCTCGGCGATGTTGGGGAGGATGTAGCGGGTGAACTGACGCGTCTTCGACACCCCGAGCAGGCGGGCCGCGGCCAGGTACTCCGAACCCCCGACGCGCGAGGAGAGGGTCTGTGCGAGGCGGGCGAACGAGGGGGTCATGGTCAGCGCGAGCGCGATCACGGCCGTCGTGGAGCCGGTGCCGAGCAGGATCACTGTGAGCATCGCGACCAGCAGCACCGGGAAGGCGAGCCAGGTGTTGATGACCGAGCCGAACATGCGCTGCACGCGCGGACCGGCGACGACCGGCAGCGCACCGAGGATCAGCCCGGCCACGGCACCCAGAGCGGTCGCGGTCAGCGCCATCACGAGCGACAGCCGCGTGGCCACGAGCGTGCGCAGCAGCAGGTCCCGCCCGAGCGCGTCGGTGCCGAGAGGGTGCTCGGCGCTCGGTGGCTGGAGGAGGTCGGCGGGCGACGGGGTCTCGGCCTGCGTACCCCACAACATCGGGGCGAACACGGCGAGGAGGGCGAAGATCGCGATGAAGGTCAGCGAGATCAGCGCCATCGGGGACTGCAGCAGCCAGGTGCGCCGCCGGTGCGAGGAGGTCATGCGGTCTCCAGAATGGTCGTACGACGGTCGAGGATGGCGAGCACCACATCCACCAGCAGGTTCACGACGAGGATGATCGCCGCGTAGACGATCGCGAGCCCCTGCACGATGCCGTAGTCCTTGGTGATGATCGCCTGCACGAAGGCACTGCCCATGCCCGGCCAGTTGAAGACCCGCTCGACCAGGACGCTGCCGGCGATCATCGTCGCGAGCAGGGCGCCGCCGAGGGTCAGGGTGGCGGTGAGCATGTTCGGCAGGGCGTGCCGGAAGTACACCATCGCGGCCGGGAGCCGCTTGGAGCGCGCGGTGCGGATGTAGTCGTCGCTGAGCACATTGAGCGCCTCGACACGAGCGATGCGGGACAGCGACGCCGACGCGCCGAGCGCGAGCGCGAGGACGGGGAGGATGTACGACTGCGGGCCGCTGATGCCGGCGACCGGGAGGAGCGGGATCGTGATCGCGAACAGCGTCAGCAGTGCGACACCGATCAGATACTCCGGCACGGCGGCGAAGAAGCCCGTCACCGAGGTGAAGGCGACCTCGACGGGGCGACGGCGGTTGCCGGCGGTGAGGATCGCGATGGCGAGCCCGAGGGGGATCGCGATGAGGAGGATCACGATGAACGCGATGCCGGCGAGCTGCACGGTGGCGGGGAGCCGATACTCCACCAGCTCGTTCACCGATCGTCCGGTGATCAGGGAGACGCCCAGATCGCCACGGAACACGATCCCGGTCAGGTAGTTCCAGAACTGCACGATGAGAGGATCATCGAGCCCGAGCTGCGCCCGGCGCTCCGCCACCACGGATGCCGGTGCGGTCGGCCCGAGTGCCGCGCGGACCGGGTCTCCCCCGGCGGCGCGGAGGACGACGAACGCCGCCGTCACGATCACGAACATCGCGATGAGCATCCGGCCGATGCGCCGGAGGAGGAAGGGGATCCAGCGGCCGCCGCCGTGGCGACCACCCCGAGGGGTGGCCACCACGACGGTCTTCGGCCGCGTCACGATCTGCGACGTCATCCTGTCACTCTGTCACGCGGATCGTGGTCGGAGCGAGGATGCTCTTCGACATGCCGAACTCCACACCGACACCGTAGAAAGTCGACGTCGACGAGTAGACGGGCAGCACCTCGAGGTTGCGGAACAGGGAGTCCTGCGCAGCCTGCCAGGCGTCGCACGAGTCGGCTCCGGCCAGCGCCTGCGCCTCGCCCACCAGGTCGAAGTACTCCTGGTTGCTGTTGTAGGTCCAGTTGCCGCCGTTGGGCGGGAACTCGCCGCCCAGGATGCCGGCCCAGTCGCTCGGGAGGCTCGTGAAGATCGGGGCCCACACGATGTCCCAGTCGCCGCCGGAGAAGATCACGTCGGTGTAGGACGCGGACGGGGTGGGAACCGCGTCCACACCGATCTTCTTGAACTCGGTCTGCAGCAGTTCGATCGCGGCGGTGACGCCCTGGCTCTCGGATGCCGGGTAGAGCATCAGGATGGACAGCGGCTTGCCGTCCTTCGCGCGGATGCCGTCGGCGCCCTCGACCCAGCCCGCGGCGTCGAGTGCGGCAGCAGCAGCATCCACGTCGTAGTCGGGGATGGCGCCGGAGCTGTCCATCGCGGTGCACGCGGCGCCGAACTCGGACACGAGTGTCGTGATCTGCTCGCCGCGACCCGCGGAGGCGACAGGTCCGACGGCTTCGCGGTCCACAGCCTGGGCGAGAGCTTCACGGACGGCGAGATCGTGGCCGACCCGGCCCTCCGCCTGGTTGAAGAAGATCAGCCCCGGGCGCAGCGGCACCTCGAGTTCTTTCGCGAACTCGGTCTTGTCGAGCCGGTCGCGCTCGCTGCCGCCGACCTCTGCGACGTTGGCCTCGCCGGTCTGGAGCATGTTGGCGGCGGTCGAGTCGCTCTCGATGATCGAGATCTCCACCGTGCCGGGCAGCCCCGCTGTCTCGCTGGTCGTGTCGTCGGGACCCCAGGTGTAGTCGTCACGCAGCGTGAACGTGTACGACTGCCCCGGGGAGGACGCCTTCAACGCGTAGGCGCCGGTGCCGTGGAACTCGGTGTCGAGAACGGCCGGGTCGGCGAGACCGGACGCGCACACGATCGGCAGGGCGCCGATCGTCTCGGCGAGGAAGCTCTGGGCGTTCGCGCTGGTGAAGGTGACCGTGCGGGCATCGTCGTCCGCCTCGATCGTGAGGCCCTCGGCCGGGAAGTACACGCCCTTGTAGGGCGAGCCCGTCTCGTCGGCCGCGGCGTACTCGAATGTGGACTTGACATCGGTCGCGGTCAACGGCGTGCCGTCGGCGCAGAGGATGCCGTCCTTGAGCGTGAACTCCACGCCGGTCGTGGTCGACTCCCACGAATCCGCGAGCAGCCCTCGGGGCTCCTCCCCGGTCGGGTAGAAGAGCAGCGACTCGTACCCGAACGTGGATACGGACTCACTCGCGTTCGTCGCATTCGTGATCGGGTTGAGCGTTCCGGGATCCGATTGCACGGCGATCTTGATCGTCTGTGCTTCTCCTCCCCCGGGCTCCGCCGTACCGGCGCAGCCGGACAGGGCGAGGGCCGTCACGCCGACGGCGGCCGCGGCGACAATGCTGCGTCTCATGGTGTCCTCTCTCACGGGTTCCGCACGGTGCGGGTCAACCCAATTGAATGTTATGAATTACTCTTTATTGGCTCGTGTCGCCGGTGTTTCGGGTATGTAACTTCACGAGCGATCGTCGAGGAGGGCAGCGGCGCCCATCACCGACTTGAGCTCGAGGAACTCCTCGAACCCGTGGACACCGCACTCCCGGCCGACGCCCGACTGCTTGTATCCGCCGAAGGGTGCACCGACATCGAGGCCTGCGCCGTTGATGCCGACGGTCCCGGTGCGCATGCGCAGAGCGATGTCGAGGGCGCGTCGAGGGTCGCTCGACCACACGCCGCCCGACAGTCCGTAGACGCTGTCGTTGGCCAGGTCGACAGCCTCATCGACCGTGCCGTAGGGGGTGATCGTGAGCACCGGACCGAAGACCTCCTCGTGGAAGATCCGCATGTCCGGCGTCACATCGGTGAAGATCGTGGGCTGCACGTAGGCGCCGCCTGCCGTCGGTTCGACGATATCGAGACCGCCGGTCAGCACCTGCGCGCCCTCGTCGATCGCCGTGGCGATGTGCGCCCGGACGCGATCGCGCTGCAGAGCCGAGGCGAGGGGCCCGGTCGCGGTCCCCTCCTCGCGCGGATCACCGGGGGCCCAGCCCGCGGCGACCTCGAGCGCGGCCTTCTGCCAGGCATCGCGCATGCTCTCCGGTACCAGGACGCGGGTCTGCGCGGCGCAGGTCTGGCCGGCGTTCGCGAAGCACGAGGCGAGCACTCCCCGCACCGATTCCTCGAGCGGTGCGTCGTCGAGCACGATCGCGGCGGACTTGCCGCCCAGCTCGAGAGCGACCTTCTTGATGGTCGCCGCCGCGGCGCGAGCCACCTGCTCCCCCACCTGGCGTGAGCCGGTGAAGGTGACCATGTCGACGCCCGGGTGGGCGACGAGGGGCGAGCCGACTCCTGCGCCGTCGCCGTGCACGATGTTCACGACACCGGCCGGCAATCCGATCTCGCGGAGGATGTCCCCGATGATCGCGGCGTTGAGAGGGGCGACCTCGCTGGGCTTGAGCACCACCGTGCAGCCCGCGAGAAGGGCGGCGCCGACCTTGAGCACGATCTGGTGCAGCGGGAAGTTCCACGGGGTGATCGCGGCGACGACGCCGACCGGCTCCGAGACGACGAGGGAGTTCGACACCGCCTCCCGCTCGACGTGCGCGCGGGCAGCATCGGCGAGCATGTTCAGGTCGGCGATCGCGACCCCGACCTGAGCGGAACGCGCGAACGCGATCGGCGAGCCCATCTCGGCGCTGAGGGTCGCGGCGAGAAGCTCACGGTGGCGCGCCAACCCCTCGGCGAGCGCCTCTACGTAAGCGATCCGCTGCGCCATCGGCGTCGTGGACCAGCTGCCGAACGCGTCCGCGGCCGCAGCCACCGCGCGATCGACGTCCGCGGGGCCGCCTGCGACGACGGCGCCGATGACGGTGCCGTCGGCCGGGCTGACGACATCGATCGCCCTGAGGCCATCGACATCTTCCCTGATGCCTGCGATGTCGTGCCCGATGGTCATGTCAGACCCCTGCCCGCTGCACGAGGTGCGCGTCGGGCGCGAGCGGAACGGGACGCGGGACGCCCTCATGGATGAGGTGCCACGGCGAGGGGAACTCCCCCACCGGCACGTCGATGAGGATCGGCTCGTTCGCGGGGACCGCATCGGCGAGCACACCCGCCAGCTCCTGCGGCGTGTACGCCCGCGCAGAGCGGATGCCGTACGCGTCGGCGAGCTTGCCGTAGTCGGGGTTCGTCAGGTCGCTGGCGAAGTAGCGCGCGCCGTAGCGGTTCTTCTGGATGCGGCGCACGTTGCCGTAGAAGCCGTCGTGGAAGACGATCGTCACCAGTCCGAGGCCGTAGCGCTTCGCCGTCGACAGCTCCTGCAGCGTCCAGGAGAATCCGCCGTCGCCGTTGACCGAGACCACGGAGCGGCTCGGATCCGCGGCCTTCACGCCCAGAGCCGTCGCGAAGCCGTAGCCCAGCGTGCCCTGGTAACCGGGGCCGATGTAGGTGCGCGGCTGATACGCGGGGTAGCAGGCGCTGGCCGCGTAGCCGACCTGGGTGAACTCGCTCACGAAGACGCCGTCCTCGGGCAGCGCACCGCGGATCGCGGCGAGGTACTCGCGCTGCGGGGCGATGTCGTCGAACTGCTCGGCGAGCCAGGAGCGGACGCGGACGAACTCGCTCTCGCGGGAATCGCGCTGCGGGGACCCCACCTCGGCGGCGAGCGCGGCGAGCGCCAGCCGGGCGTCGGCGTGGAGGGTCTGCACGGCGGCGCGCGGGCCGCCGAGGTCTGCCTCTTCCGCGTTCACGAGGATCACCGGTGCACCATGGGTGTCCACCTGGGTTCCGAAGGTGGAGACGAAGCGGGTTCCGACCGCCAGTACGAGATCGGCGTCCTCACGGAAGGCGCGGAGCGCGAGCGAGTCGAACGCGAGGCGGTGCCGGGCGTCGAGCGCTCCCCGGCCGTTCTCGGTCATCAGCACGGGAATCTCCAGCGCCTCAGCGAGCGCCTGCAGAGCGACGGACGCGTTCGAGGCGAGCACTCCGCCGCCGACGACGATCATCGGCCGCCGGGCGGCGAGGAGCCGGGCCGCCGCGTCGCGGATCTGCTGCTCGTCGGGAACGAGCGGGGCGTCGGCGACCATCTCGGCCGCCGCCATCCGCGAGGTGGCGGCGAGCACGTCCGGCGGCACCTCGATCGCGACGGGACGCGGGCGGCCGCTGCGCAGCTGCACGAAGGCCTCGCGCACGAGTCCGGGGATCTCGTCGGCGGAGCGGGCGATGCCGGTCCACTTGGTGAGCCGTTCGAGGATGCCCGTCTGGTCGGGGATCTCATGCAGGGCGCCGAGTCCGCGGCCGATGGCCTTCGAATCGATCTGTCCGGCGATGAGGAGCATCGGCGAGTTCGCGGAGTAGCCCGTCGCCACACCGGAGAGGGCATTGAGCACTCCCGGGCCGGGAACGACCATCGCGACACCGACGTCTCCGGTGCTGCGCGCATACCCGTCGGCCATGTAGGTCGTCGCCTGCTCGTTGCGGGCGCAGATGAAGTCGACCTGGTCGGCGCGGGCGTGGAGGGCGTCTGCGGCGGCATCGAGCTGAACGCCCGGAATACCGAAGATCCGTGAGACTCCCTGGTTGATGAGGGAGTCTGCGAGCAGATCGCCACCGGTGTGGTCGGTCATCTGTTTCCTCTCGTGAGCAGCATTGCGTGATTGACTGTATTAGATACATTCAATTACTGCAAATAGGAGAATCGCCCTGAGCCGCCGCTCCCCGGCGGCGGGGCGTCCCTAGGATGTGAGAGATCCGCTGCAGAACACTGCCCCGACCGAAGGATTCCCGTGGCCAGCACCCAGGATGACGCGCGCACCTTCCAGCGTGTCGCGCCCGCACAGTCCGTCGCCGACCGCGTCGTGACCGAGGTCGAAGCGATGATCAAGTCCGAGGGCCTCACCCCCGGCCACCGCATCGGCACACGACAGGACCTGTGCGAGCAGTTCGGCGTCGCGCCGGCCACACTCGGCGAAGCGCTGCGCGTGCTGCGCGCCCGCGGCTCCGTCGACCTGCGCCCGGGCCCGGGCGGCGGCATCTTCGTCGCCGACCAGTCGCCACTCATCCGCCTCGCCCACAGCGTGCTCCGTCTGCGCCAGACCGGCGCTCCGGTCAACGACGTGATCAAGGTGCTCGATGCGCTCGACGAGGCGGTCATGCATGACGCCGTCCTGAACCGCACCGATGCGGACATCGCCGACCTCGACGCGGTCATGTCCGACCTCGCCGACCACTGGCACGACCCGATCGAGGGGCTGCACGGCAACTGGCGGCTGCATCGCCGCATCGCCGAGATCTCGCCGAACGCGGTGCTGCGGACGTTCTACCTCAACCTCGTCGACTACATCGAGGGCGAGACCGCCGGCGCGGCGGATGAGGACGCACTGGCCGTCCCCGGATTCCGCCAGGACACGGACGAGCGCCTGCACATCCACGAGGCACTCATCGATGCGATCCGCAGCAGCGACGTCGAGGCCGGGCGCAAGGCCGTGCTGGACCACCGCACGCTCGGCCGCTGACCGCGGTTCGGTACCGCGACCGGACGGCGCCCGCGCCTAGCGGGACACGTGCCAGAGAGCGAGCGCGGCCAGCGCCGCGGCCTGATCGCCGAGCACCGCATCGTCGAAGACCGCGTGCGGTGAATGGTTCATCGGGATGTCGTCCGGATCGACGTGCGGCGGCGTGGCACACAGGAACAGGAACGTCCCGGGAACCTCGCGGAGCACGAACGAGAAGTCCTCCGAGGCCATCCACGGCACGGCGAGCTCTTCGACCCGCTCGTCGCCGAATTCCTCGCGCAGCACCGCCGTCGCCGCCGCGGTCTCCGGGGCCGTGTTGACGGTCACCGGATAGCCGATGATCACCTCGACATCGGCCGTGCACCCGTGCGCGGCCGCGATGCGCTCGATGAGGGGCGGAAGTTCCGCTTGGGCCTGTGCGATCGAGGCCTCGGACAACGTGCGCAGCGTCGCGGCGAGGCCGGCCTGCTCGGGGATCACGTTCACGACCTCGCTCGCGAACAGCTTCGTCACCGAGAGCACCACGGGGTCGAACACGTCGACGCGCCGGGTGACCCAACTCTGCAGCGCCAGCACGATCTCGGCGACCGCGGGCACCGGATCGACCGCCTGATGCGGGCGGGAGCCGTGGCCACCCCGGCCGTGCACGGTGACCCTCAGCACATTCGCACCGGCCATGATCGTGCCCGGTTTGAGTTGGAACGTGCCGCGCTCCCCCGGACCGACATGGATGCCGTATGCCGCTTCGACCCTCGCGCCTGACGCCTCGAGCACGCCGTCGCGGATCATCAGCGGCGCACCTCCGCCGGCCTCCTCGCCCGGCTGGAACATGAAGACGACGGACCCCGCGATGCTCTCCCGCCGTGCCGCGAGCAGCCGGGCGGCACCGACGAGTCCCGCCACATGGAGGTCATGTCCGCACGCGTGCATGGCGCCGTTCACGGACGCGTACTCGAGCCCGGTCTCCTCGACGATCGCCAGCGCGTCCATGTCGCCCCGCAGCAGCACCGACGGCCCGTCCGCCGCTCCGCGCAGCACCGCGGTGACCGAGCTCAGGTCACTGCCGGTGGTGATCTCGAGGCCGAGGTCGGCGAGTTCCGCGAGCACGACGGCCTGCGTCTGCGGAAGCTCGAAACCGACCTCGGGGATGCGGTGCAGGCGGCGTCGCAGATCGACCAGCTCGGGCAGCAGGCGGGCGGCATCGTCGCGCAGCGTCACAAGTTCTCCTTCTTCGCGGTGTAGACGGTCCGTCCGTCGATGAGCACCTCCCGCACGGTCGAGGCGACGTCGAGCGGGTCTCCGGTCCACAGAACCACATCCGCGTCGCGGCCGACCTCCAGCGCACCGACGCGGTCGCCGATGCCGGCGATGTCGGCCGCGGCGGAGGTCATGGCGGCGATGGCGGTCTCGCGGGGAAGGCCGGCACGCACGGCGACGGCAGCCTGCAGAGCGAGGAGCCCGATGGGAACCACCGGATGATCGGTGGTCAGGGCGACGCGCACTCCCGCGGCGGCGAGGGTCGCGAGGTTCGCAGGATCGGCCTCGCGCACCTCGACCTTGGATCGGCTCGACAGGATGGGGCCGAAGATGACGGGCACATCGCGCTCCGCGAGCACGTCGGCGAGCTTGTGGGCCTCGGTTCCGTGGTTGAGCACGAGACGCAGCCCGAACTCCTCGGCGATGCGCAGCGCCGTCGCGATGTCGTCGTGCCGATGCGCGTGCTGCTCCCAGGAGAGCGCGCCGTCGAGGGCCTCGGTGAGCGCCTGCTTTCCCAGGTCGACCGCGAACGGTGTGCCCTCGGCGCGGGCGCGATCCCGCCGTTCGGCGTAGTCGCGCGCATCCAGGAGCGCCTGCCGGATGACGAGCGCGATGCCGAGACGGGTCGACGGCAGCTGCTTACGCTCCCCATAGGCCTGCTTCGGATTCTCGCCGAGCGCCGACTTCATGCCGAGCGCCGCGCGGATGACCTGCTCGTCGACCGAGCGTCCACCGGCGGTCTTGATCGCCACGCTCTGCCCGCCGATCGGATTCCCCGATCCCGGTTTCACGACGACCGCCGTGATGCCGCCTGCCAACGCGTCGGCGAACGCCATGTCCTCGATGTTGATCGCGTCGATCGCCCGCACGCCGGCGGTCACGGGCGACGACACCTCGCTGCCGTCGAAGCCCGCGGGGCCGTTGGCTTCTTCGTGCACGCCGATGTGGCTGTGCGGGTCGATGAGTCCGGGCAGGACCCAGCATCCCGTCGCATCGATCACCCGCGCACCGTCCGGCACCGCGATCCCGACACCGACCGCCTCGATGCGGCCGCCCGCCACGAGCACCGTGCCGCCGTCGAGCTCCTCACCGAGGCCGGTGACCACGCGTCCGCCGACGATCGCGACGTCAGCGCTCATCCCTGCTCCTCGCTCGTGTGCATCGTGTTCCCTCCCGTGCGCCGTTCGACGAGCGCGCGCGTCCGTGTCAGCAGATCATCGAGATCGAGGCTGAGGATGCCGGCAGCGGGGTCGACCCGCACGACGATCCCGTCCTCGCACTCCGGCGGCTCTCCGCTGAGATCCACGAGAGGATCGTCGACCCAGACCCACGGCAGACCATCGGCATAGCGGCGGATGTGCGCGAGCTTGTCGAACTGCACGGGCAAGAAGGGCCAGGGCTCCTCCGGCAACTCGAGCGGCCCGCGGAACGCCGTGTGCGCGTTGTGTCCCCACTCGGATGCCCAGACGATGTCGAAGTGCTCGGCCAGCTCGTGCAGGCGTCGGGCCGCCGAGTCCGGGATGGCGACGTCGCGAACCCACCGGCCCCAGGCGGAGAGGTGGTGCATGCTCACCGGGACCGAGGGCTCGCCCTCGATCACGAACACGTCGCTGATCCCGAGCACGAGGACCGGGCGGTCTCCGCGCGGCGGTCGCGCCGTGTACTTCGCCATGTCAGTCGTCCACCGCGTCGGCGAGCAGCGGCGCGTCTGCGGCACCCTCGAAGTAGTTGCCGCCCTCGATGCGCACCAGCCGCTCCGCCTCATCGAAGCTCACGCCCACCGGGTCGCCGCCGGCTGCGACCGCGCGGTGCTGCTTGGCCATCATCCGCCGGATCATCGCGATGCCCTGATCGGTGGTCGTGAGGTGATCCTCGGAGTGCAGCGAGATGGCACCCTGCGACTTCTGCGCCTCGTAGTCACCGGGCAGGCGCTGATGCTCGAGGTCGGTGAGCTCCTTCCACGGCTTGCCCTCGTGCGTGGAGCGGAGCTTCGCGAGGAAGTCGGGATCGGCATCGCGCGCCACGGTGAAGATGCGGAAGTTCGTGTCATCCATCGGCACGACCCAGCCGATCATGTTCGTCTGCCCCGAACTGAGCTTCGGGCTGGCCACGACCCGCAGGTTCGGGAAGATGACCTCGGTGACGCGGCGCAGCTGACGACCGTCGCCGAGCTCGCGCATCTGGATGCTGCGCACGCCGAGCGGCGTGTACTCGTAGCTGACCTCGGGGATGAGCGCCATCTCGGGAGTGAACTGGTTGCCGCTGAAGCGCGCGTGCAGGATCGGCACGTGGAACGGGTCCATCACGTTCTCCCAGTGCTGCAGCCAGTTGAAGTCGAGCTCGGCGGGTCCGCCGCCGCCCACGCCCTGGTCGTTGACGATCAACTGCTCGTCGTCGGCGAGCTCCTCAAGGGTGTCGTACCGCGGAAGCACGGGCTTCTTCTCGGGCGGGCCCAGGTACGCCCAGATCAGGCCGTACTGCTCCTCGACCGGATACCAGGGCTGGCGCACACGATCGCGGTGCAGGCCCAGTTCGGGCTCGCACGGCTGCTCGAGGCAGTGCCCCTCGGTGTCGAACACCCACCCGTGGTAGCAGCAGCGGATGCCCTCCTCCTCGACGCCGCCGTAGAACAACGAGGCGCCGCGATGGATGCAGCGCGGGTGCAGCAGGCCGGCCTTGCCCTTGCGGGTGCGGAAGAGCACGAGCTCCTCGCCCAGCACCCGCAGCGAGATCGGGCGCGTCGTCGCATCCTCGACCTTCGCGACCGGGTGCCAGTAGCGGCGAAGCACCTCGCCGTAGGGGGTACCGGGGCCGACCTGGGCGAGCTCGTTGAGCGGCTGCCCGAGGCGTAGGCCGTATGCGGTTCCGGTGTCCATGTTCGCTCCGTTCGTGCGGGGGGTCAGATGTCGAGGACGAGACGCTCGCCGAGAGAGCGGGACACGCAGATCATCATCGTCTCGTTGCTCTCGCGCTCGTCGGGGGTGAGGATCGAGTCCCGGTGTTCGGGGGTGCCGTCGATCACGGTCGTCTCGCAGGTGCCACAGACGCCCTCGAGGCAGGAACTCGGCACCCCGATCCCGGCGCTCTCGAGCATCTCGAGGATGCTGCAGCCGCGGTCGACCGTGACGACGAGGTCGGACCTGGTCGCGACGACCTCGAAGGTGTCGGCGCCCTGCGACTCCCCGAAGGTCTTCGGCTGGAAGCGCTCGAGGTGCAGCGCGCCGTGCGGCCAGTCGAGGCTGAGTTGCTCGAGGGCATCCAGCATGCGTTCGGGGCCGCACGCGTACACGGCGGTCCCAGCGGAGGGGACGCCGATCCACGCGGCGAGGTCGAGTCGCTCGTCGGCGTCGCCACGGACCAGGAGCGTCTCGCCCCCGGCCAGCTGGGGGTAGCGGAGGAACGCCATCCGTTCCTCCGTCGAGCCGAGATACGCCAGGCGCCACGGGATCCCGCGGCGGACGGCCTCGGACAGCATCGGCAGGATCGGCGTGATGCCGATGCCGCCCGCGACGAACACGTACTCCGTTGCGGGGGTGAGCGCGAAGTGGTTGATCGGGGCGGAGACGGTCACGAGTTCGCCGACCCGGAGACTCTGGTGCACATAGCGGGAGCCGCCGCGACTCGGGCTCTCGGCCAGGATCGCGACGCGCCAGGCAGTGCGGTCGGCGGGGTCGGAGCACAGCGAATACTGGCGCTCCACTCCGTTCGCGAAGCGGAGGTCGATGTGCGCGCCGGGCTCCCACGCGGGCAGGGGCGCGCCCGTCGGGTCGTCGAGTTCGAGGGACAGCACGTCCCGCGCCTCCCACCGCATCGCCCGCACGCGCAGGGCGAGGGACGCTTCCGGGGAATTCACCGCAGACTGGGGCACCGTCGCTCCGCTCCTTCCGTCGTTCCGGCCGCCATCGACCGAATTGACCACATTCGATATATTCAATTGCGATAGTATGGATGATGCCCGGCACTGTCAAACGGACGGACGGGTGCCGCACGAGCGGATGATGAGAGAGGCGGAACGGATGTCGGAGCTGAGACTGCGGGAGGACCTGAACGCGATCCCCGGATACACCCCGGGGAAGGCCGCGCCGCAGGCGGAGACCACCGGACCGGTGTTCAAGGTGTCGTCGAACGAGAACCCCTATCCCCCGCTCCCGTCGGTGACCGCGGCCATCGCCGACCGGCTCGCGCATATCAACCGCTACCCCGAGACCGCGGCGACCGCCCTCACCGCCGTGCTGTGCGAGCGGTTCGGCGTCGAGCCGGTGAACGTCGTGCTCGGCAGCGGATCGGTCGAGGTCGTCTCGCAGCTGATGCGCGCGACGGCCGGCGAGGGCGATGAGATCCTGTTCGCCTGGCGGTCGTTCGAGGCGTATCCGATGCTCGCTCGCGCGGCCGGAGCCGTGCCCGTCATGGTTCCCCTCACGGACGACCACCGGCACGACCTCGACGCGATGCGGGCGGCCATCACCGATCGCACGCGCCTGATCCTGGTGTGCAACCCCAACAACCCGACCGGAACGACGATCGGCGACGCCGAGCTCGACCGGTTCCTCGCCCAGGTCCCGCCGCACATCGTCGTCGTGATCGACGAGGCGTACGTGCAGTTCAACGACCGCGACGACTCCCCCGTCGGCATCGAGTACTTCCGCCGCTACCCGAACGTCGCCGTCGCGCACACCTTCTCGAAGGCGTACGGCCTGGCCGGCATGCGCATCGGCTACGCGATCGCCCCCGAGCAGTTGGGCATCGCGCTGCGCAAGGTCGCCATCCCGTTCGGCGTGACCGACCTGGCGCAGACGGCCGCGATCGCCTCCCTCGCCGCCGAGGACGAGCTCGAGGCCAGGGTCGCCGAGCTCGTCGTCGAGCGGGAGCGCGTCGTCGCCGCCTTCACCACCGCCGGCCTCGCGCTTCCCGAGAGCAAGGGCAACTTCGTCTGGCTTCCCCTCGGTGATGCCACGGCCGCTGCCGCCGAGCTGTTGGAACGTCACGGCCTGCTCGTGCGACCGTTCCCGGGCGAAGGGCTCCGGGCGACCGTCGCCGAGCCCGAGGCCAACGAGCGCCTCATCGCGCTGGCTCCCGAGATCGCCGCACTCGTCGCCCCCGCGGAGGCCGTGCTCGCCTCGCGGTGACCGTTTTCTTCGCCGGCGACGCGCTCAGTCGCCGGCGAAGTGCGCGAATCGCGCCAGCGCGGCCTCCACGGCTGCCGGTTCGGCGGGTTCCGCGAACAGCTCCGGCGGCGCGTCGCGGGTCGCGCTCGCGTGCGTCCAGCATCCGATGACGCGTCCCTGCTCGATGAGCGTGGCGCGCACCATGCCGTTCTTGCCCGGGCCGACGGTGGCCAGGTGCTCGGGCGCGCACACGGTCGTGCGGTCGGCATAGGAGATGTAGTACTCGTCGAACGCGGGGAGGGCGTGGACCGTCGCCGCGCCCGTCGCGCGCCGCGGACGCTGGAGCGACACGAACAGCCCTTCGTCCACCTCGTCGACCCGCCCTGCCGCGCGCTCGACCGCCTCGCGTGACTGTCCGAGCGTGAGTCCCGACCACCACGCGAAGTCGGCGACGCCCGCCGGTCCATGTCCGCCGATGTAGCGCACGAACAGCTCGGCGAGTGGGTCTGCCGGGCGGGTGTGCTCGCGGATGTGCTCCTCGGCCAGCACGAACCGCTGGTCTCTGGTGATGCCCGCCCGCGCGGCGACCGGCCCCTGGCAGATGAAGCCGTCGATCGTGAGGGTGAAGAGCAGATGGATGCCGCGCTGCCCCGTCGGGTCGATGCCGACGCCCTCGAGGATCTCGAACACCTCGGCGCGGGTGCGGCCACCGTCGCGCAGCTGCGGTGTCAGCGCGCGCACCGCCGTCGCGACCATGCCGTCGTCGATGCCCAGCTGACGGTGACGGGAAACCGCCTGCTGCCGCTGTCGGGCGGCGGTGACCTCGAGCATCCAGCCCAGGTCGCGTGCCGGCACGGTGTGCAGCGTGCCGCGCATGGTCCACGCCCGCACGAGGTCGCCGCGGTCGAACGCACGGTCGACGTCGCGCAGACGCACCGGCCCGCGGGTACGCGCGGCGAGCGCCCAGCGGCCCGCGGTGAAGTCCTGGCTCTGCACCGCGAGCATGTGGTGCGCGGCATCCGTCACCGTGCGCGCCGGCGCGCTCAGCCGATGCGAGCGGAGACGCTCGGTGAGCAGGGTCGCGGTGTTCATGCCCCCATCATGCCGGGCGCCACCGACGCGGCGCAGGAGACGCTCAGCCCTGCAGCGTCACTTCGCGGCGCTCGGGCAGCACGATCGGGTGCGACCCCGCCATGACCTCGAGCACGCGGATCACCTGGCACGAGTAGCCGAACTCGTTGTCGTACCAGACGTAGAGGATCAGGGTGTCCTCGTCGGCGATCGTGGCGAGGCCGTCGACGATGCCGGCGCGGTGCGAGCCGACGAAGTCGGTGGAGACGACGTCGGGGCTCTCGACGTAGTCGATCTGCTGGCGCAGCTTCGAGTGCAGCGAGACGCGGCGCAGGTAGTCGTTGACCTGCTCCTTGGTGGCCGGGCGCTCGATGGTGAGGTGCAGCACCGCGAGCGACACATCGGGCGTGGGCACACGGATCGAGCTGCCGGTGAGCTTGCCCTCCAGCTGCGGGAGCGCCTTGGCGACGGCCTTCGCGGCTCCGGTCTCGGTGATGACCATGTTAAGCACCGCCGAGCGACCGCGGCGGTCGCCCTTGTGGAAGTTGTCGATCAGGTTCTGGTCGTTCGTGAACGAGTGCACGGTCTCGACATGCCCCTTGACGACGCCGTACGCCTCGTCGATCGCCGCCAGCACCGGGGTGATGGCGTTCGTGGTGCAGGAGGCCGCGGAGAGGATGCGGTCGGAGGCGGCGATCGTCTCGTCGTTGATGCCGTGCACGATGTTCTTGAGCGGGCTCTTTCCCGGTGCGGTGAGCAGCACGCGCCCGACGCCCGTCGACCGCAGGTGCTGGGAGAGGCCTTCCTCGTCGCGCCAGCGTCCGGTGTTGTCGACGACGATCGCGTCGTGGATTCCGTGGGCGGTGTAGTCGATGGATGCCGGGTCGTCGGAGTAGATCACCTGGATGCGGGTGCCGTTCGCGATGATCTGCTCGGCCTCCTCCTCGACGGTGACGGAGCCGGCGAAGCGGCCGTGCACCGAATCGCGCAGCAGCAGGGACGCGCGCTTGGCGAGGTCGTTCTCCGCCCCGCGGCGGACGACGATGGCGCGCAGCCGCAGTCCGCTGCCGCCGCCGGTGTGGGCGATGAGGATGCGGGCGAGGAGGCGACCGATGCGACCGAAGCCGTAGAGCACCACGTCGGTGGGCTCGGCGGCGACGGCCCCCATGGCGGGTGCGAGTTCCTCGGCGAGGTAGTCGTCCAGAGGCCGGCCGCTCTCGGCGTGCCCCGCGACCAGGCGCGCGACGTCGAGCGACGAGGCGCCGGGAGCGAGGGCGTGGATCGCCTCCAGCACGGCGAGCGTGTCTTCGATCGGGAGCCGCTCGTGCCCGAGTTGGGCGACGCGCTCGTGCACCTCGACCAGTCCCGTCGCCGAGAGCCCGAGCAGTCGGTGCCCGTGCAGCGAGGTGACCACGTCGTGTTCGCGTCGAAGCGCCCCGATGAGCGGGATCATCCGCTCCGCCAGCTCTTCGCTCTCAGCCCAGTCGTCGCGGTGTGCCGCGGAATCGTTCATCTGCGTCCTTGCATGTGTGAGCGCGCGCCGAGATCGCCGGCGCGCGAATGTGCCGGGTGGATCGGGGGATGCCACCAGCGTACAAGCCGCGAGTTGACGAGCCGAATCGGCGGCGCGCAACGACTGCAGTGCACCGGGGGTGTCTGCTCGTCATGGTTGACTGATCCCGAAAACGACAGCAACGGGAGGATGCACGATGGGCACGTGGGGACCGGGAAACTTCGACGACGACACGGTCGCAGACGGATTGAGCGAGATCACCGACGATCTCATCGCCAAGATCGCCGAGTCGTTCGCCGATGAGGACGACGACACGGAGCTGCAACCCGACGAATGGGGCGGCAGCATGGTGCCGGCATGGCTCGAGCTCCTCACCGACATCGGATCGGCCGGACGTGTGGGCGCGACGTTCCCGCCGAGCGCCACGCTCGAGGCCTGGCGCGAGCGGTACATCCGCGTGTGGGACGACTACATCGATGAACTCGACCCCGACGAGGACTATCGCGCCGAGCGGCGACAGGTACTCGTCTCGACCTTCGACCGCGCCGTGGCACTCGCGCAGGAGCGCGAGCAGTAACCGGAGCTGCTCGGAATCTCGGGCTCCGCTACGCGCACTCCGTGAGGAAAGCGCACTTCAATACTGCGCCGAGAATGCCCCGTCCGACTTGAGCAGCTGCCCGGATATCCAGCGGCCCTCGTCCGAGACGAGGAACTCCACGAGCGCGGCCACATCTGCCGGGCGTCCGAGCCGTCCGAGCGGCGTCATGCCGGCCAGCCCCGTGCGCGTCTCGTCGTCCATCCAGCCGGTGTCGATGGGTCCGGGGTTCAGCACGTTCGCCGAGATGCCGCGCGGCCCCAACTCGCGGGCAGCCGAGATGACCAACCGGTCGAGAGCGCCCTTGGATGCACCGTAGGGGAGGTTTCCGGTCACGTGGTCGCTGGTGAGGGCGAGGATCACTCCCCCGTCGTCGCCGACCTGTCGCGCGAACGCCGCGATCAGCAGCAGGCTCGCCCGTGCGTTCACGGCGACGTGCAGGTCGAAGCTCTCCGCCGTGGTGTCGAGGATGCCGGATTGCACGTCGTGCGCATGGCTGAGGATGAGCGCGGAGATCGGACCGTGCGCGGCCACCACCTCGGCGATCAGGGCCTCCGGTCCACCCGCGGTCGACAGGTCGGCGGGGTGGTCGGCGTCGCGGAGGTCGCTGGTCACGACGGTCCATCCGGCCGCGCGCAGGCGGGGAACGATGCCGGCGGCGATGCTGTTCGCGCGCGCGGCGCCGGTGATCAGGGCGAGGGGCATCCGGCCACGCTACCGGACCGACTCCCGGGCTCGGCGCGGCCCGCGCAGGGGCCGAGGCACATCACGACGGCACCGGCCACTCCCCTCAGGCGAGAGCGGCGATCGCGTCGCGGAGCACCCCGTCGGCCTCATCGAGCGCGGATGCCGCGGCCTGCGGTGTGGCGTCGACCGCCAGCATCAACAGGGCGCGCTTGACCGAGCCGTCCGCCCCCTGCAGCGCGGCGGCCGCGACGTCGATGTCGACGCCGGCGAGCTGCGACACGGTACGGATGGAGCGCGCGTGGAGCTTCTCGTTCGTGGCGAGGAGATCGACCATCACCCCGCGGTAGGTCTTGCCGAGCTTGATCATCGACAGGGTCGTGAGCATGTTCACGACGAGCTTCTGCGCGGTGCCTGCCTTGAGCCGCGTCGATCCGGAGATGAACTCCGGTCCGGTCACGACCTCGATGGCGACCTCCGCGGCGGCACCGATCTCGGAGTCCGCGTTCGAGGCGATCGCCGCCGTGAACGCGCCGACGCTGCGGGCGTAGTTCAGCCCGCCGACGACATACGGCGTCCGGCCGGAAGCCGAGATGCCGACCACCGTGTCGTCGGCCGAGAGTCCGAGTTCACGCAGGGATCCACCTGCCGCCTCCGCGTCGTCCTCCGCATTCTCCACGGCCGAGCGGATCGCGATCTCGCCGCCGGCGATCAGCCCGACCACCATCGAGGGGTCCGTGCCGAAGGTGGGCGGGCACTCGCTGGCATCCAGCACGCCGATGCGGCCTGCCGTGCCGGCCCCGATGTAGATGAGCCGACCGCCGCGCCGGAACCGCTCCGTGATCGCGTCGACGACCGCCGCGATCTCGTCCGCCCGTTCGGCCACCGCCTCGGGGACCCGCCGGTCCTCGTCGTTCATCCGATGCACGAGCTCGGCCGTGCTCAACAGGTCGAGATCCCCGCGCTCGGTCGTGGATGCCTCGGTGCCGAGGCCTTCCAGTACGGAGAGGAGGGAGGCGAGGCGGGAGTCGTCATTCGGCACGGTGGACGAACCTTTCGTGAGGGAGATCGGTGCGGCGTGCGATCAGCAGCGCGCCGTCGAGGGCGTCGCCGGCGGCGGGGACCACCCGGCGTCCGGCGGCGTGCAGCGAGGAGATGAGACTGTCTCGGAACCAGGCGTGATCCGTGAGGCCGCCGTGCAGCGCGATGTCGCGAGTCAGTGACGAGGCGGCGACGGCCGTGGCGGTGAGCAGGCGGATGCCTTCCGTCGCGATCCGGTGGGCGACGTCGTCACCGGTCTCTGCGGCGTCGAGCACGAGAGGCGCCAGGGAGCCGAGACGCCGCGCGACCGATCCCTCCTCGGCGAGCCAGGAGACCACGTCGTCGGCGGGAAGGATGCTCGCGGCGACTGTTTCACTCAGTCGCGTATCGGGTCCGAGCCCGACGGTCGCCCGCTGCACGGCTCTGGCCGCTTCGCGGCCGAGCCAGGATCCGCTGCCGAGGTCGCCGATGTCGGGCCCCCAGCCGTCGATCAGACGGATGCCGTCTGCGTCGGCGCCGAGTGCCGCAGCGCCGGTGCCCGCGATCAGCAGCACTCCGGGCGAACCGCCGAGAGCGCCCGCATGGGCGGTGACGACGTCGGACGCGACGGCGACGCGCGCCCGCACCGACGCGGCGAGAGCGGCCGCGAGCGCCAGCGCGGCGTCGGGTGCGACCCAGGCGCCGGCTGCGCCGACCCCGAGAAGTTGGGGTGCCGCGTCCTGGTTGAGCAGAGGAAGGATCGACCCGACGGCGTCCTCGACGCCGTTCGGCGTCGCGAGCCCCGGGGAGCCGATGCCCGAGCGTACGACGCGCTGCTCGGTGTCGACCATGACGCGGCAACGTGTCTTGCCGAGGTCGACCGCTACGGCCGTCGGGGCGCTGCTCATCTTTCTCCTCGCTGTGACGTTCACAACAGTTCGGAAAGAGTCTACATCGGATCTAGACTTGCTGAAAAGAATTTACCCAACGTTGCGCAGGGGCCCACGACATACTGAGAATCCCACATCTCTGGAGGAAGCGGATGAGCATTCAGTCGACGATCGAGGCAGCGGCCGCGACGCTGCCCCCGTCTCTCGCCCGCGTCGCCGCAGCGATTCGGGAGAATCCGTCGGTCGTCATCGACATGACCATCAACGAACTCGCCGAGGAGTGCCACACCTCCGTGGCCTCGGTCGTACGGTTCTGTCGCGCGATCGGATTCAGCGGCTATGCGCCGCTGCGCATGGCGCTCGCGACCGAGCTGGGCAAGGAGGCGGCGCAGTTCTCAGCGCGGGGCGCATTCGGGTCCGAGATCTCCGACGAGGACACGCTCAGCGAAGCAGTGTCCAAACTCGCCTCTCTCGAACTGCTCGCGATAGAGGAGACGGTGGCCCGACTCGACTTCGACGTACTGGAGGCCGCGATCGACGCCGTGGACCGCGCCGACCGCATCCTGATCTTCGGCATCGGGGCGAGCCAGTTCGTCGCAGAAGACCTCGCACACAAGCTCCTTCGCGTGGGCAGGAATGCCCACGTCCCCTCCGATCCGCACGAAGCGATCGCCGCGACCGTCCTGCAGACCTCCCCCACGGTCGCCATCGGGTTCTCGCATGCGGGCTCCACCGCGGAGACGGTGCGCTTCCTGGAGACGGCGCGTGCCAACGGCGCGGCGACCATCGCGGTCACGTCGGCCAAGGACTCCCCCCTCGCCGGCGCCGCCGATCACGCATTGTTCACCGAGGTGCGCGAATCCACCTTCCGCGCCGGAGCGATGGTCAGCCGGATCGCGCAGCTGGCGCTCGTCGACTGCCTGTTCGTCGGCATCGCGAAGCGCCGTTTCGCCGAAACCGTCGACGCGCTGCGCCGGACCCGCGAGGCCACCCGCGCCCTCCGCGACTGAGCTCGCGCCGGCCTCCTCCCGCAGGTTCGACACCCACGGCGACCGGCGGCGAGATCGTCATATTTCCGTGATGTAAACGATCTACGCATCTCTCGACTTTCTTGAACATTGTTGCCATACTGGCCACACCCGAAGGCGAGAGGACGACGACGTTGACGTATGAGCACGGCACCACGATGGTGCGCCCCTTCCGACCCGGTGAGAGCGCTGCTCTCGCCGAGGCCTGGACCCGATCCGCCCCGCAGGACGGGATCACCCCCGCACGACTGCGCGATCTGGTCCTGCTCGATCGGAACTTCGATGCGGACGGCCTCCTCATCGCCGAGCGCGACGGCGCGATCGTCGGAGCGGCCTATGCCGTCCGCCGCCGCATCGCACACGACGCCGGCGATCTCCAGCCGGAGACCGGGTGGATCCCGTTCTTCTTCGTCGTCCCCGAGCAGCGCGGACACGGTCTCGGGCGCAGTCTGCTGATCCAGGCGATCGGCTGGCTCCGCTCGCACGGCGCGACCGAGGTCGTCTTCTCGGCGTACACGCCGAACTACGTGCTGCCCGGTCTCGATACCGCCCGCTACCCCGCCGCGTCGGCACTGCTCGAATCGTTGGGGTTCTCTCGCATCGAGCGTCCGAGCGCGATGGACCGTTCACTGATCGGCTATCAGATGCCCGACGACGTCCGCTCTCGGATCGAAGCGCTGCGCGCCGACGGGTGGTATCTCGGAACGCCGAGCGACGACGACCTCGTGCCGTTGATCCGCATCGCCGGCGAAGCCTTCAATTCCGACTGGGCGCGTGCGATCCGCGAAGGCGTTCTCGGCGGGCTGCCGCTGGAACGCATCCTCATCGCCAAGAACCCTGAGGGCACGGTACTCGGCTGGGCCATGCACGGCACCTACGAGTCCGTGATCGAGCGCTTCGGCCCCTTCGGTGTGCTCCCGGAGAGCCGCGGAACGGGACTCGGCAAGGCGCTTCTCCACCTGACCCTGGAGCGGATGACCGCCCTCGGCGCACACAGCGCCTGGTTCCTCTGGGCCGATGAGGGATCGACCGCATCGGCCCTGTACGCCAAGACCGGGTTCGCCGCGACCCGCACATTCGACATCCTGCGCGCAGAGATCGGAGAGAGCAATGTCTAACACCGTCATCGCGGTCGGCGGCCACATCGGCGACATGGAGCTGACGGCGGGCCCCACACTCGCCAAGGTCGTCCTCGAGGGCGGCCGCGCCATCATCGTCGACTGCACCTACGGCGAGCGCGGGCATCCGACGGTCGCACCGAGCGTCTACCGCGAGCAGAAACTCCACGAGGCCCGCTTCTTCGCCGAGACGATCGGCGCTGAGCTGATCACCCTCGACTACTCCGACGGGTTCCTCCCGGATGACGAGGCGGTCGCCGAGCAGATCGCCGAGATCATCCGTGCGACCAAGCCCGATGTCCTGATCACCCACTGGGTGCACTCCATGCACCGGGACCACGAGCGCGCGGCGCAGGCGGCCCTCCGCGGCGCCTTCCTCGCCTCCATCCCTCTCGAGGAGATCGAGGCGGCGCGGCATTCCGTTCCGCGGATCCTGCACGCCGAGAACTGGGAGGACATGGAGGGGTTCGAGGCGGACACGTTCTTCGGCATCCCCGACGAGGCGTTCGACCTCTGGCTCACCGGAATCCAGGAGCACGCCTTCGCGCGCGGCGAGACCTACGGCTTCCGCTTCATCGACTACTACTCCGCGCTCATGCAGGTCAAGGGCTGCCTGGTCGGTGAGCGGCGCGCAGCCGCATTCCGATCTGCGGGGGCCGAGAAGTTCACCCTCGCAGGCCCCTGATCCTCCTCACCCACCCGATACGCACAGAAACGAAGGAACCATGAAGAAATCACTTCTCGCGGTCACCGCTCTGGGGCTCGCGACGACGCTGACCCTCGCCGGCTGCTCCGGCTCTTCCGGCGGCTCCGGCGATGCCGGCGGCCCCCAGGAACTCACCTTCCTCACGCACTGGGGACCGGACCAGGTCGCGATGCTGGAGGCCGCCGGCGCGGCGTTCACCGAAGACCACCCCGACATCACCGTCAAGGTGCAGGCGGTCCCGTTCGGCAACCTGCTCTCGACCCTGCGTACGCAGGGTGCGTCGGCGGACGGCCCGGCGATCGTCGGCATCTACGACGCGTGGCTGCCCGAGCTGGTGCGCGACGGTCTCGCCGCTGCCGCGCCCGCCGACGTCGCCGACGAGGTCACGGAGAACTGGCCGGCCGGCGTCGTCTCGGCGGCGAGCAACGGCGGCGACGTGTACGGCATCCCGAACGAGATCGACCTGTACCAGCTCAACTACAACTCCGCGCTGTTCGACGCGGCGGGCATCGCCGAGCCTCCGGCCGATTGGGACGCCCTCGTGGAGGATTCCGCGAAGCTCACCACCGGAGACCAGCAGGGCTTCGGCCTCATCACCGGCTGGAACTCCGGCGTGGTGCATCCGTTCCTGTCGCTGCTCGCGTCGAACGGCGGCTCGTTCCTGAACGAGGAGGGCACGGCTTCCGAGCTGACCAGCCCGGAAGCCCTCGAGACGGCGGAACTGTACGAGAAGCTGGTCGCCGACGGGTCGAGCGACCCCAGGAAGTCGACGGCGAACGCCAACACCACCGGCCCGTACCTCGACGCCTTCGTGAACGGTCAGACCGGCATGATCGTCATGGCCAACTGGTGGGAGAGCGCGCTCCGCGACGGTATGGGCGATGACTTCGAGAACGTCGCCACCGCGCCGATCCCGGTCGGCCCCAGCGGCGATGAGTCCTCGTCGATCTCGTACTCCTGGATGACGATGGTCAACGGCAAGGCCTCCGACGCGCGTCAGGAGGCGGCGTGGGAGTTCCTCACCTACCTCAACGGCCCGGACTCCGGCGAAGCCGGTTCCTCGGCGATGGCCGACATCCTGCTGTCGATGGGGATCCTGCCCACGCGTTCCTCCGACCTGGAGGCGCACGCCGCCGAGCTGGAGACGCCGTTCCTGTCGTCGTACGTGACGGCTCTGGAGAACGCGACCCCGTTCCCGACCGTGCTCGGCGGACCGGCTGCGACCGATGCCCTGCAGCGACAGCTGGAGGCACTCGTGAACGGTCAGGTCGACGCGAAGACGGCGATGGAGAACGCCGCTCGCGACGTCGACGCCGCGCTCAGCGCCGCTCAGTGACACCCCGGCGGGGAGGCGGCCTCGACCGCCTCCCCGCCATCCTCCCGAAAGGCCTGACTTGACGACCCTCGAACGTCCCGCCGCCGCGCCGCCCGTCGCGCGCACCTCGAAGCGCCGGAGCATCGCCTCCACCCGACGCTGGTCGGCGCTGTTCCTCAGCCCGGCGCTGCTCATCATCGGCGTCTTCACCCTCATCCCCACCCTGATGACGGTCTGGATCAGCTTCCACCGCTGGTCGATGTTCACCCCCATCACCGAGATGACGTGGGTGGGGCTCGACAACTACTCCGGGCTGTTCGCCGATGCGACCAGAGTGCAGGCGCTCGGCAACACTGCCCTCTACGTGCTGCTGTCGATCGTCATCACCGTGCCGATCGCCCTGCTGATCGCGCTCCTGCTGTACTTTCCGCGCCTCAAGGGCAAGGGCATCGTGCGGGTGCTGCTCTTCGCGACCTATGTGATCCCGACGATCGCGATCGTGATCATCTGGAGCAACATCTACGCGCCCGGCTACGGCCCGCTGAGCACCATGGTCGCCGCGGTCGGGATAGACCCGCCCGGATGGCTCAGCGACCCGCAGTGGGCCCTGGTCTCGCTCGTGATCTTCAACGTCTGGCAGATGCTCGGCTACTACGTCATCCTGCTCATCGCCGGGCTCACCCAGATCTCCGAGGACCTCTACGAGGCCGCACGCATCGACGGCGCGGGCATCGTCCGTCAGACCTGGTCGATCACGATCCCGCTGCTGCGCCCGTCGCTGGTGTTCGTGGTGCTGATGACCTTCATCAACTCGATCCAGGTGTTCGATCCGATCTACCTCCTCACCCAGGGCGGGCCCGCGAACTCGACCAACATGGTCTCGTTCGAGATCCAGCGCACCGCGTTCCAGTACGGCATGGCCGGTGAGTCCTCGGCCCTCGCGGTCTCGCTGTTCCTCATGATCATCGCCGTCGGCGGGGTCCTCGGCATCATCATGAAGGGACGCACGCGATGAGTCTTCAGACCAGCACCTCGCCCCCGACCTCCACGCCGCCTCGGGCTCCGAAGCCGAAGCCGAAGACGGCGCCGGCCTCTCGGCGTCCGGTTCCGATGCGGCGGCGGCTGTCGACGGCTGGACTCTACGTGCTGCTGGCGATCGTCGCCCTGGTGCCGCTGTTCCCGCTGTACTGGCTGGTGATCTCGGCGCTGAAGTCGCCCGCGGAGTTCTCCCAGATCCCGCCGACCTGGTTCCCGACCGACCCGACGCTCGATCAGGCCGCGACCGCGCTGACGGCAGTGCCGTTCATGCAGTCCATGATGAACAGCCTCATCATCGCCGGTGGCAGCACCCTCAGTGTCCTCGCCACCAGCATCCTTGCGGGGTACGTGTTCGCCAAGCACACCTTCAAGGGGCGCGATCTGCTCTTCTGGTCGATCGTCGCGACGATGTTCCTGCCCCCGATCGTGACCCTGGTGCCGCTGTACTACCTGGTCAACAGCATGGGACTCTCCGACACGTATCTCGGCGTGATGCTGCCGTGGTTGGCGAACGCGTTCGGCATCTTCCTGATGCGGCAGTTCATCCGCGACATTCCGGACGAACTCATCGAAGCGGCCAGGATGGACGGCGCCGGAGAGTTCCGGATCGTCTGGCAGTTCGTCGTTCCGCTGCTGAAGCCCGCGATCGTCACGCTCGCCGTCTTCATGTTCGTCTATGCGTGGAACAACTTCATCTGGCCGCTCTCGATCCTGCGTTCGGAGGCGCTCTACCCGGTGGTCCTGACCCTGAACAGGCTCATGTCCTACACGATGAGCTTCGAGTATCAGAACGTGGTGCTGGCCGGTGCGATCATCGCGTCGCTTCCGACGCTCCTGGTGTTCCTGGTCACGCAGCGGGTGTTCGTCGCCGGAATCGCCGCCAGTGGTGTGAAGGGCTGACGCTCACGCCGCAGCCCCCGGCACGGTGCCGCCCGTCCGCTCGACCTCGTCGATGCGGGCGGGCGGCGCTGTTCCGATCGAGCCCGCCGTGCGCAGGAAGACGATGATCCAGCTGAAGATCAGCACTGCGGCGATGAGTTCGACCGCGGTGAGGTTGTAGTAACCGACCGCGAAGAATGCGGCCAGCAGGATGATCACCAGCACGAAGGCCCAGCCGAAGCCCACGAACACCTTCGGGATGCTGGGCAGGAGCCACGGCAGTCCCACCACGACGACGCCGAACACGACCGTCATGCCGGTCGCGACGGTGTTGTGCAGGAGGAAGAACTCGTCGACGGGGAACAGCCCGACACAGGCGAGGAAGATCCCCAGGAGGATCAGACCTCCGCGCACGAGGAAACGTCCGCGGCGGTCGGCGGGATCGTCGGCGGGGAGCCCGGCTGTCGCGTACCGGGCGATGGTCGTCACCATGACGCCGGCGATGATCAGGGTCGCGTTGAAGGCCACGGATGAGCTGTTGCTGCTCATCCCGAGCGCCGACAGGTTGTCGCGCCACCAGTGCACGTCGCTGGAGGCGAGCATGCTGGCGAAGGCGCCGACGACGAGGAAGACCGCGAGCACGAGCGAGAGGACCATGGGCGTGAGCGCCACCGCGCTGAGAAACGAGACGTAGCCGGTCAGAGCGAACGCGACCGCCACCAGCACCGCGCCGGGAAAGGCGAACACCGGCGCATCCGTGAAGCTCCGCTCGAGGAGCTCCGCGACGCCGAGCCAGCCGAGGTAGGCGATCGCCGCGTGCGCGAACGCGATGGCGGCGAGGTCGTACCAGCGCAGTCGATCGCCCGGCACGGTGAAGCCGTCGCGGACCGCGGCCGGATCCACCTGTTCCGGCCGCACCGCGATGCGTCCGAGGGCGAAGGCGATGGCCGCGGTGATCGCTCCGCCGAACGCGGCGAAGACACCGATCGAACCGCTGCCGCTGATCGCCAGATCATGTCCCCAGAACACCGGGAGCGCGACGAGGAAGCCGATCACGAGGAACCCGGCGCCGACGATCAGCGCAGTCGCCTCGAACACGGCATCCGCCGTGTCGGGACCCCGCACCTGCCGCAGCACCTGCACGACTCTCTTCGCGAGTGCATTCATCGTCCGTGCCTCCCGGTCCACATCATAGAAGTCGGCAGGCGTCCGATCCGGCCCGCACTAGCCTGGAGGGGTGCCCCAGACTCTCGCCGCCCGCGCCGTCCTTCTCGACATGGACGGGACCCTCGTCGATTCGACAGCTGTCGTGGAGCGGCTCTGGCTCGCCTGGGCGGAGCCGCACGGCATCGACCGCGAGACGGTGCTCCGCGTCGTGCACGGCCGCCAGGGTCACCAGAGCATGGCGATCATGCTGCCCGAGCGCGACCATGCCATCAACCTCCGTGAGAACGAGGTCATGCTCGCCACGGAGGCGAGTGATGTCGACGGTGTGATCGAGATCCCGGGCGCACGGGCGCTGCTCGAGGCGCTGCAGCCGTTCCCGCACGCGATCGTCACCTCCGCCAACGTCGCCCTCATGACCGCTCGGATGCAGGCCGCCGGGCTCACCGTCCCCGAGCGCAGCGTGACCGCCGAAGACGTCTCCGCCTCCAAGCCCGATCCCGAGGGATTCGTCCGCGCCGCGGGCCTGCTGGGGATCGACCCCGCGGACTGCATCGTGTTCGAGGACTCCGGCGCGGGAATCCAGGCGGGTCTCGCGGCCGGTATGCGGGTCGTCGGCGTCGGGAAGCACGCGGCAGCACACAACCCGACAGTCCTGGTCACGGATCTCTCACAGGTGGCTGTGACCCCCACCGCGACCGGCTTCGAGATCACGATCTCCTGACGACGGTCGCTCTCCCGCGAGCGCCGCACCCCGCCGCACCCCGCCGCTACGATGAGGCGATGCGACGTTTCCCCGCCTCGGTGTTCGGCACCGGCGAAGAACCCGATCCGCGTTTCTCTCTGGCGAACGAGCGCACGTTCCTCGCGTGGACCCGCACCGGCCTCGCGCTGATCGCGGGTGGCGTCGCCCTCGAAGTCCTGGGCCTCGACCTGCACGCCGGTTTCCGCCTCGCGGCCTCACTGCTGCTGATGATCACCGGCACGGCGGTCGCGCCCCTCGCCTGGTGGGAGTGGATGCGCGCGGAGCGCGCCCTGCGCCAGTCGCGCCCGCTGCCGGGAGCCTTCTCTGCGGTCGTGCTCGCGGTCGTCGTGACGGTCGTCGGCCTGCTGGTTCTGGCGGGGGTGCTCTGGCGGTGACCGGTCAGGGGCACATCCCCCCGGGGGCACTCGTCTCGGGTCCGTTCGATCCGGGACTGCAGCCGGAGCGCACGGAACTCGCGTGGCGGCGGACTGCGCTCGCCATCGCGATCGGCTCGGTGGTCTCCCTCAGGATCTTCCCCCTTCTGCTGCCGGCCGACGCGGCTGCGTGGGGACTCGCGCCGGGAGTTGTCGGCATCGGCGCTGCATGCACGTTCTGGGTGGCCGCCCGGCGCCGGCAGCTGCAGACGACCGCCGCACTGCACTCCTCGACACCGGCGGTGCTCTCCACACCGGCGGACCTCTCCACACCGGCGGACCTCTCCACACCGGCGGAGCTCTCTTCCGAGGCGATGCCCGGAGGCGGGATGCTTCTCGCCTTGACGGCGCTCGCCACCGCCTTCGGCGCCGTCTCCCTCGCCATCGTCGCGGTGTCTCTCCTCGTTCGCTGAGTGGGCTGGCGCTCGTCCTCCCGGCAACGACAGATCACACCCGCAGCAGCTCGTCACACCCGCAGCGGAACAGAACGCGTGTCGTGGCGCGAGGTCATTGTTCGTGGTGTCGCAGATCGTGGTGTCGGGGGTTGTGGGGTGCGCCAGCGTCTGGTGGGGTCCCACCAGGCGGGTCCGCGGACGTGGGGTGTGCCGTGGCGCATGCGGATCTCCCATCCGGAGGTGTCGA